>CAVYPO010000004.1:0-1392129 GCA_963770405.1 uncultured Solirubrobacterales bacterium | reverse complement strand
CGGCCCCGACGAGTTCGCGGGAGAGAACGTCGCACGGCGCTAGCGTGCCCCAGCTTCCGTTGTCACGAGCACTGTCCTCGGTTGCAGATAGTGAAATTGAAGAAGCCGATGCCGGGGACGTTCACGCGACGACGTCGAATGTCTGCGGGGCTCAAAGGCCCGGGTTTGATGAGCGCTTCGGTGCTCTCGTTTCTGATCGCCCCGCCGACGCAGTCCCACCAGCACCAATTGTGAGGTGGAGGCTCCGCAGCCAGTTTCGCGCTTGAATACGCGCCGCTGCCTGTGCCTTGGTCATCCCCGGCTTGCGGCGGCACAATCCAGCCTGCCAAGTACTGCACGCCGTTGATCGTCTGCAACGAGCGAACAAGCTTGGCCGGATCGCCCTGGCCCAGGACGGGAGGAGCCTCAAAGTAGTACTGCTTGCCGTTCTTCAACGTGACCCGGCCGTCGGCCACCCATGGATGCAGAAACAGGTTCAGATTTGCACCATCGGCGTTGGTCAGGACGATATGCGCACCAGTCACCGTGCCGTGAAACCACTCTGCAAAGGTGAGCGGATTGTCGGGGTTCCCGTTACAGATGTAGGCGATGAATTGATCTCCATCGGTCGAGACCGCGCCCAATACGCCGGCATACTGCGAGATGTAGGTTCCCGCAACCTTCGATGGGGCTCGCTCTGAGCCACTCGCCCAACTGCTGGAACCGCCCATGGCGATGAGCGCCGCCAAGACACTGAGAACAGCAAGCCGCCTCAGCGGTTGCCACGCTCGAGACAAGGTACGCAGCGAACGCACGACGCACCTTCCTTTTGCATTGAAGTCACTTGAGGCTGTTTCCATCGAGCCGATCAACGCCGAAGTCCTCGCTTTCCTCCCGCTGATCGACGCGCCAGGCGACTGGCGGCTCATGGTCTCGAGGATGGCGCACCTCCTCTGACCGATGTGGCCACTTATCCGACCGCTCGTTTTCGCCAACCTCATCGGTCACATCGACGATAGAGAGCCATGCACACAATCTCAGGGATCAGCTCGGCATACGACTCGTACCCCCGTTGCGCGAAGCGATCTCATGTACGTGCGGAGTCTCGCGCCACTCAGCGCGGCGGTCAAGAGATGAGGCCCTAAGCTTGCGGGCAACCACGACTGCAGGAAGCAGACCTCTCCCTACCGCGGGGCGGCCACTCGCACGGCGCGGGCAAAGCCGCGCGACATCCGGCTCGTGTGCTCGAGGGGACCGCTTGCGCTCGCGAGCTTGCCACTAGTGTGATCGCCACGCCCGGCGCGAAGCGGTGCAGGCCGGGATGACCGGCATCGGCGCCGTCCGACCACACGACCCGCGCCGGCGGCGTCGCTGCTCCTGCGGCGCGCCGCCGCGTCAACCAGCTCAGATCGCGGTTGCGATGCGGCGACTTCTCGTTTCGCCTTCCGGTGCCGACGCGTCCCGCTTGCGAGTCCGCGTAATTACGGTGGACCGCGCCCGACGGCGGCCGGATTCCGTCTCAGGTGCAAGTGGCTGCCCGACGCCGATGCAGCGCGGCGACGGGGTTCCCGGCGTTCCGAGACCCACTGGGTTGATGCTCTCGATCGCGATCGTGTCGATCGGCGTGTGTTGCAGAGTGCTCAGATCGACCCGGCCGTGCAGATGTGAGGCAGGCCACCCGAGGGATGACTGTCGACTGACCTCTCACTAGCGCCGCGGCGGCCTGCTTCGGGGCGAGTCGCTGGCGCTCCGTGACAAGCCCATTCGTCTGGAGCCGCTCGTACGTCACGACGACGTTTCGCGCAATGGCAAACGTGGGCAGGACCCCGTCGGCCGGGATTCCCGTGCCAGCGGCCCGCTCGCCCCGAAGGAGCGCCAGGTCGGGCGGGGTCTGCCGCACCAACAGTTCCGGGACGAAGGGACCATCCAACGCATCGATGTTTACGACGATGCTGTGGAGAGAGGACAGGTGGACCTGGAAGTCGAGGTCATCTGCCTGGACTTCGTAGGCTGAGGGACGCCCCAGCTGCGAGTCGGGCGGCAGGCTCTGAAACGCACGCGCGGTCGCATTCGCTGGCGCGATGATCTGACCGTAGTTGCCGCTCCTCTCCGTTTGTCCCTCTGCGCGATCAAACGCGAGCTGCTCGCGCGGCGTGAGCGGGTGAAAGCACGGAGATCGCCAGCGCGCGACCGCGACAGGGCGCCCCGTCGCCACCGTGACCACACGATCGGTGAACTGCGACAGCTGCGGCGTGAGCTTGCGATCGCTCAGTACGTCGCGAACCCGGGCAGGCGCGCTTACTGCCGGTGCTCGAGCAGTGTTCACAGTCAGCGAGGAGCATGGGGGCAAATCGGCCGGCTCGCCGATCCATTCGGACAAGAGTGAAGATCGGGCGACCGCTCGGCGAATGAGCTTCGCCGGCGATCCACCGGGCGCGAGCCATGTACTCGGCGCCGCACAACGATGTTTTCGCGACGATGCGAGGCTATCGCGGTAGCCGGGACACCTGAAGGGTGCCAAAGCCTGTGAGGACGACGTGTTGGCGGACGACCGTATCAGGCCGGTACGGTCGGGATCACAGGCTGCGAGACCGCCTCCGACGACTGGCCTGTCAACACGCGCCGGTCCACTTGGAGGCGCATTCAGGGCCGTGTAAACCCGCACGCGATGGAGGATCGCGCACGGATGGCGGCCGCTCGCGACGACATTAGCGTCGCCCCTATTCCGCCGTTTTACCGAAGGGATTCACGATGGTAGGCACACGACTCAAGATCTCCGCAGTTCTCGGCCGGGCTAAAGGATCCGCTGTGGGCATCGCGCTGTTGACGGCGGTAATGCTCGCCGTGCCGGCGAGCGCGCTGGCGACGTCGACGCCCACGGTCAACATCACGCGCTACAGCAAGGTGATCAGCGGCGACGCGGGCGTCTCGGGAGTATCGGTCGAGGCATATCTCGTTCGCGGGAACTGCAACGAGCCGTCCTCCGATACGTGCGGCTCGATGAACACGCCAGTGGCGGGCGACAACATCGTCGATCAGACACCGTCCAATGTCGTCGCCGACACGAACGGCAACTGGTCGACATCGTTCCCATCGCACGCTCCGGGCGACGCCAGTGACACGGTGGTCGTGACCTATGGCGGCACGGGTGCGCCGCCGAGCGCGACCTATGGCAGCTTCAGCTTCAGTGGGCTCAACTTCGGATCGGTGGACGGTATCGCCAACGTCTCCGGGCAGCCGAACGGCGGCGCGAGCATCATGGTCAACTGTCCGCTTGACCCGTGTCCGATCTCAACCGTGACCGGGAACCTCAACCAGCCACCGCGACCGGGAACGGCTACGCCGCTGAGCTTCACCGAGAACCCCGGACCACCCGAGAGCTTCTCGGCCTCGATCGGCGCCAGTCCGGGCTACACCCCCGCCGATACCCTGACGGTCACCATCACGATGGCGGCCGACACCAATGGCAACGCGAGCAACCTGGTCTACACGTTCCAGGGGCCAATCCCCGGCAACAGCTTGGCTCCGACCTGCGACGCCGACCTGGTCACATCCACTGTTGCGTGCTCAGGCCTCGTCCAGACGTTCACCGGCGGCAACCCGCCGTCGCCCACGTACGACATCACCGACGTCACGAAGGGCGTCACGATGTCCAACGTGCCCGCGAGTTTCCAGGGAAACCAGGGCGCCACGGCGAGCACCACGTTCCCGGGCGGCATCAGCCCGGGCGACACGATCACGCTCGCTGACCATCTCACGGGAGGGACCCCGCTATTCCTGACGACGTTACACGTCGCGAACATGAGGGTCGACGTGCTCCAGTTCACCGGTGGCGGCAGCAACGTGACCGGCGACACCAGCACCTGCACGCAGGCGCTGTGGTTCTACATCAACCCAATGAACGGAGGCGGAGGGTTCCCAATCGTCTGCCCGGGGCCCGGCACGACCACGACCACGATCCCCCAGGACACGGAGGGCGGGATTCCGATCCCGGTCGCCCAGAGCGACGAGTTCAGCGGTGGCACGACAACGGTCAACGTCCCGTCGATCATGAGGACCGTGCCCAATGACGGTGACTCGATCTCGGGTGGCGTATTCACCGCCTTCGCGGACGTAGGCATGGGCGGCGCCGACCCCGTGGCACTGCAGTACGCGCCGCTGAGCCACGTGCCGACCTGCCCGGCCAGCTCATGCACGTCGGTCGGCAACGCCAATCTGCTCGCCGGCGTGGGCGTGGGCAAGGCGACACCGCTCGCACAGGGTCGCTACCAAGCGTCCTGGGTGCTCACCGACGCCCACGCTGACACCTCTACGCTACTCACGCAGTTCGTCATCCAGCCGGCCAATACTGGTCCGGCGGGTCCGGCCGGCGCCACGGGTCCGTCGGGCATCGCCGGTTCGCTCGGCGTCGCCGGTTCGCAAGGTCCCGCCGGTTCGCAGGGCCCCGCCGGTTCGCAGGGCCCCGCCGGTTCGCAGGGCCCCGCGGGCGCGGCCGGGAATAACGGCACGAACGGTGCGCAGGGCGCACAGGGTGCCCCTGGTCCGCAGGGCCCCGCGGGTCAGGTCGAGCTGGTCGTCTGCAAGAGCGTCAAGATCAAGTCGAAGAAGGTGCAGAAGTGCACGACCAAGCTCGTCAGCGGCCCAGTGAAGTTCACCACTACCGGTGTCGCAATGTCCGCGGTGCTCTCGCGCGGCAGCGTCGTCTACGCCACCGGCCCGGCCGAGCGCGTCGGCAACGAGACGACGATGCTGCTCACTTCGCGCCGCCGCGTCGGCAAGGGGCGCTACACGCTCACGCTGACACACGGGCATAGTCACCAGCGCGCGCCGATCACCATCGGCTGACAACCGCGTACGGCGCTCGCCACCCGCTCGGGTGGTGGGCGCCACGCGCGGTGTGGTCAACCGGTGAGGTCGTCGGCGAACGCTTGTTTGCGTCCGCCGACGTTCAGGCCGTGTGGAGCGTGCCTACTCCCTAGGCGCTCCCGATCGCCGGGTCAACAACCGCTCGAAGAAAGGAAAGCCCCGGTAACCGGGGCTTTCCTGCGCTTCCATGGACGCGCCCGGCAGGATTTGAACCTGCGACCTCTCGCTCCGGAGAACAGCCGGAATATCGGTGGAAAGCCCTGCAAATCTGCCGCTTTTTCGTGATGCCAGTAGCCGGCGTCAGTGAGGACCACCTGCGGTGTCGCGGTGATGCCCTGCTCGGCGAGTTCGCGCATCGTCGCCTGGAACATCGGCGCGAGCTGCCCGAAGTCCGGCGCGGCGTTGGTGATCTCTGCAGCGAGGATCACCTGCTGGTCATTGACCGCGGCCTGGGCGTTGTAGGCCTGCCGAGGTGGGGTGCCCTGGGTGCGCATCGCCCGGGAGTCCGGGTCTGAGAGGTTGATCTTGCCCTCCGGCAGCTGCGGCGCGACGAACGGTTTGCTGTTGCCCTTCAGCACCCGACCCTTCGTGTCACGCGCCGTCGCCCGCCAACGTTCGTAGGTCTGGACTGCGGCGCGGTCGACCTGGTGGTTCTCCTCAAACCGCTGGAGCGCGCCGATCATCCGGTCATCGCGATCGCGCGGAACCGGCGCGCCTTGGCGCGTCCGGTGGGCCTCCAGCTCGCGCCGCGCGACCCGAGAGCGCCAACAGCGCCGACGTGCTCGGCATCGCCATCCCGGCGATCGCTGCCGCAGACCCCGTCAGGCCTACCCTGAGCGGCGACGCGCGCGTGCGCGCCGCCATCGTGAGCGCCGAGGCGACATTTGGCCGCAGCCGTCTACTGGACGCCGCCCTGTCGATCGCCGGCGTCTTGCCAGCAGCGATCACCGACCGGCTGCGTGCGCTGTCTGATCTGCGCGGCGATCTTGCGCACGCACTGAGCGCTGTCTTACGGATTACTGCGTCCTCGACTGCGGTCGCGCACGCGCAGCGCGCCTGGCTCACCGCAGTGCACGAGAGTGACGGCGGCCTGGCGATCGAGGCAGCAGCCGCGCGAGACGAAGCTGGCGGTGAGGCCTCCGCCGCACGGCACGCCAGGACCCGCGCTACGACGACGCTCAGCGCGGCGCACGCACTCGGACGTCGCGTCGACAGCGAACTCGGACTACCCGAGGCGTTCTGAAGACGCGCCCCGCCCGCCGGCACCAAGGTCGCCCGGATCGTCCCTCAGCGACGAGGCGCGTGACGCCGTCAGCGCGACCGTCGGCCCGACGCGCAACTTGTCGCTGCGACGTCCGTCAAGAGGCCGTAATGGCCGATAGAGGTCTCTCGTTGCCCATTCTCGTGGCCTGCGCGGTGGTCGCGCTCGCTGCGGTGCTCGCGCTGCCCGCGGCCAGCCAGTCCTCGCCGCGCCGTAACGCCACGCCTCTCGCGCCGGTAGACGCGGGCCTGTGGTCGGTGCCGCAATGGCTCGGCGACACGCCTGGCACGAACACGGGCCTTGACTCGGTCCCGGCGCTCGGCATGAGCGACGACGGGTGGGCGTTTGCGCTGAGCAGCGACCGACACGTTGCGGTTCTGCGTGCGGCGCCGGGCAGGGGTTTTGGGCCGGCCGTGCAGCTCGCCGGCACGAACGCGTCCCAGACACAGATTGCCGTGGGGGCGAGCGGCGTGACGGCGATGTCATGGCTGCAGTTCGACGACGAGTCCGACCAGACGTTTGCCGGGGGCGACGTCTGCTGCGAACGCCTGCGGGCAGCCGTGACCGACCAGACCGGACGAATCTCGCCGGTTGACCGCCTTTCGGCCGCTGGGGACGACGCGAGCGACATCGTGCTGGGCGCCGGCGCCGAAGAGGCCGGGGCGGCCTGGACCGACCCTCTGGGGCTTGGAATGAGCATCGGAACGCCCACGCGTGGGTTCGGCGCAGCCATCCGCGTGCCGGGACCCGCGCAGCGGTCCGGTCCCCTGGAGGTGTGGTTTGCCGGAAACGTGATGCACGCGCTGACGCTGGGAGACAGCGGCGAGCTCTTTGACGTTGCGGTCCATGGCTCGCGCGCGCGGGTGCAGCCGCTGGCCGGTGTCTCCCGCTCGCTCGTCGCCAATTGGTCCTCCGACGATCTGGGGACGATCTCGGCCTCATCCTCGAGCGGGACGCTGCTCCAGGACAACCCTGGCGGTGTCGTATTGCTCGTCAGTCCTCATCCTCGCTGGCATGCCACGGTCATCGGGGCTCCGCGGCCGTATGCGCCGCGGAACTTCGATGCGGCGGCGTTCGCCCGGATGGCGAGGCCGTCCTCATTTTCAGCTGGGGTTCGATCCTGCAGCTCTACCGCATCGATCCTAGTGACCGCCTGCAACGCATCCGCTCGGTCCAGGTCCCTGGCGGTCCGCACGCCACGGCTGGCCATATCGCCGCGGGCATCAGCGCCGATGGACGCGTCGCGATCGCCGGTACGATGGAGGTTCATCCGTTGGAGTTCATCAGGCCCTGGCCGGCGCAGGTGCACTTCGCGGTCGTGCTCGGGGGCGGCCACGGCGCTCAGCAGCTCGGCGCCCCGATCATCGATGACCCCAACGTGTCCGGCGTCGTCGCCGCGATCGATCGGCAAGGCCGAGCGCGTGTCGCCTTCGATCGCGACACTGCCGACTACCTCCGTACCGCGCTGTACACGCAGGCATTCCGCTAGACCAACAACCCGCCAACCCGCCCGCAGACAAGAACCACCGCGGCTCGCTCGGCCCGGCACTTGCCATCCGCCTGGCTCAGCGCTCTCCAGGCCTTCACCCCTGCTTCGCCGCGACTGCGCGACCGGCTGCACCGACTCCTCACCGGCCGCGAGACCTTCGGACACGCCCCATCACGCAACGGGCCTAGAGAACACGCCCACATGACCGCCCGAAGGCGGCGACCATCGATGGCTGGCAATCGTAGTTTTCCGCATCGAGTTCTCCGGGCCCCACGGATACGGCGACGCCGGATGCGCGCGAGCATCCCGTGAGACCGTGAGCGCCTCGAAAGAAGAGGAGGGTTCGATGATGAGCGAGCACCAGGAGGCAGCCCAATGGAACGTCGCCGACTGGCACGGCAAGATGCTCGTCGATCGGGACGGAGAGCGGATCGGCAAGATGCAGGACGTCTACGTCGACGTCGAAAATGATGAGCCGCAGTTTGGGACCGTCAAGGAGGGCTTCATCGACCGCCACTTGACGTTCGTGCCGCTTGGCGGGATTCAGGTCGGTCCGGATGACCTGCAGGTGGCGGTGACCAAAGATCAGATCAGGTCGGCACCGAACATCGAACAGCATGGGGAGGAGCTCTCCCAGGAAGACGAGTCGGCCCTCTATCACCACTTCGAGCTCAACTACACCCCGCCCGACACCGAGAGCGGACGCCGCCTCGCGCGCCGCTGACGGAGCGCGGCGCTCGCCGCCATCACACACCGACCGTCACGACAGGAACGCCGCACTGCTTGCGGCGCCCCGCGCGCGGCGCCGCGGCCGCACCAGCAGCTACCGTCGCAGACTTGCTTTCCTCACCGCGCAGGCATGTTGTAGCCGCAGGTCGCGCACCCGCTCAGCGCGGAAAGCGCGACTCGCCGACGATCGCTTTGCTCATCCGGCGACCACGGAGCTCGTGATCGCTTCGGCGACGATCCAGCCGCCGGGGCGTCGTCGGCGAGACAGCGCGCGTCGGGGTATCTGCCTGACGCGTCCTCGGTCGCCGAAGGAGTGGCCTGACTCACCGAGATAACTGGTCGGTCGGCGCTGCTGTGGCGTAGGCCTGAGCGCGCGCCGCGTCTGCGCCGAACGCGCAGAACTTGGCGCTCGTTGTTGTCTTGGCGATCGAACCCAGTGCGGGTGGCGACCCCGCTGGGATCGCGAGTGCAATGAGCGCCACGTTGCCGGCCTTGAAGGCGGATGCGGCCGGGGACCCCGTTGGCACGCGGCGATCGAATAGCCGCTCGGCCGCGGCGGCGCCTGGGAAGAGGTAGATCCCCGCGACGATCGCCCGACCGGCGACGACGGGGACTACGCGTTCAACGCCGACGGCAGCGCCGATTTCGGACGACCGGACGCCGGTCAGCAGACCCCGAGCACGCAAACAGCTGGCGACCTCGGCCACCGACCGATTGGGTGGTTGGTGTGTTGACCCGCAGCCGCCGATCACCAGCGCCGCCGCGCACCCGAACGCCCCCCTGACCATTCGGTGCATGGAACCTCTATCGACTCAGCGGGAGCAACGCTCAAGGCCCTCGCGGCGCCAGGCTCGCGATCTCCGTGTCGCCGAAGCGATGGCGCGGTGCGCGCCGGTCGCGGAGGTAGATGCGATCGTCAGGGTTCGGGCGCGGACTCGAGCGTCGTCCCGGCCCTCCTCGTCCGCGCCTAGACTTCCGGCGATGGCATTGCACCTGTTTGCGGGTGTCCGCGTGCGGAACTTCGAGGCGGCGCGGGTGGTACGAGCAGCTGATCGGTAAGGCCACGTTCTTCCCCAACGCCAGGGAGGCGGTGTGGACGCTTGCCGAACATCGGTCGGTCTACGTCGTGGAGCACGCCGAGGGCGCAGGGGCTTCGGTGGTGACGATCTTTGTCGACGACCTTGATGCCGACGTCGCCGCCATCTCTGCGCGCGGGCTAGAGCCCGACGACATCGAAACGTACTCCAACGGCGTCCGCAAGGCGGTCTACCGCGACCCTGACGGCAACGAGCTCGGGTTCGGGGGTGCGCCGCTGGCCAGCGACTCCACGGCCTGACAACGGGCGTCGGGGCGGCGCCGCGCGCGGCGATTGCGCAAGCCCGAGCGTATGCCCTCCGGGTCGACGGTGACCTGTCCCTTGTCGGCGGAGCATTCGCACGCTGCTCGCGGCCCTATCAGGGATCGTGGCCGCATCGGTTGCCAGTGCGTGCGCGTGGGCGGATGGGAGAGCACGGCTCGGCCGCGCTGACGCCTGCTTCCGCCGATGCGGTCGCTCGCTGCGCGCGACCTTTAGGACGGATCCACGCGTGCACCGCGGCCGAGCGCGCCGGACCGCGACGAGCGGAAGGTCGCCAAAGAGCGGTCGCCGCGTCCGTTCCTACGCGATCGTGACCCGCCTGCGGGTGGTGATCTGACGATGTCCGTGCCCGCGGGTGAGCGTCAGCGTGTAGCGCCCGCGAGCGAGCCGCCGCGTGGCGTGTAGCGAGGTCTGCACGCCTGCGCGCGTCTGGCGCGCGTAGCCGGTGGCGTAGATCACGCCGTCGCGCGAGAGCGTCGCATGCGTCTCGGCGGCGGCGGTCGTGAACGTCACCGGGCCGGTCACGAGCTTGGTCGTGCACACCTGCTTGGTGACGTGCACCTTCTTGTGTTTGCGGGTGACGGTCGTGGTGGCGGTCGTGCAGGCGACCAGCTCGACCTCGCCGGCCGGCCCCTGCGGGCCGGTCGCTCCCTTCCCGCCGTTGGAGCCGTTGGAGCCGGCCGGTCCCTGTGAGCCGCTGGAGCCGGCCGGTCCCTGTGAGCCGCTGGAGCCGGCCGGTCCCTGTGAGCCGTTGGTGCCGGTGGGCCCGGTTGGCCCGTTGTTCTGCGGAATGACCGTGACCGCCGAGCTCGTCGCCGCGCTCGTGACGTCGAGCGGAGGCGGGTAGGTCACCGTGATCGTGCAGGAGAGCTGGTGGCCGACATCGCCGGCTGCCGGCGTGTACGCCTGGCTGGTCGCGCCCGCGATCGGCGTGCCGTCGCGCAGCCACTGAAAGCCGTCGAACGAGTACGCGCTGACCGAGGGCAGCACCCCGGCCCAGGGGGACCACTGATCGCCCTGACAGATCTGCTGGGTGCCCTGCTCGCCGGAGCCGGTCACGCTCGGCGCGCGCACCGACGCCGCCTGCACGCCCACGCCCATCAGCCCGATCTCGTGGGTCGTGCCCTGGTCGGTGAACCACATGTTGCCGTCCGCGCCCGCCGCGATGTCCCACGGGGAGCTCTGGTTGCCCGCCTGCAGACCCGCCGAGAACTCGGTGATCTGGCCGCTCGGGGTGATCCGCCCGATCTCCTTGGTTGTGCCCGCGTCGGTGAACCACATGTTGCCGTCCGCGCCCGCCGCGATCCGATACGGGAGGCTGTCGTTGCTCGCCTGCAGGCCCGCCGAGAACTCGGTGATCTGACCGCTCGGGGTGATTCGCCCGATCGCGCGGGTCGTGCCCGCGTCGGTGAACCACACATTGCCGTCCGCGTCCCCCGCGATCCCATACGGGAAGCTGCCGTTGCTCGCCTGCAGGCCCGCCGAGAACTCGGTGATCTGACCGCTCGGGGTGATCCGCCCGATCTCGCGGGTCGTGCCCTGGTCGGTGAACCACATGTTGCCGTCTGCGCCCGCCGCGATCCGATACGGGAGGCTGCCGTTGCTCGCCTGCAGGCCCGCTGAGAACTCGGTGATCTGGCCGCTCGGGGTGATCCGCCCGATCTCGCGGGTCGTGCCCTGGTCGGTGAACCACATGTTGCCGTCCGCGCCCGCCGCAATCTCAACCGGGGAGCCGCCGGCCTGCAGGCCCGCTGAGAACTCGGTGATCTGACCGCTCGGGGTGATCCGCCCGATCTCCTTGGTTGTGCCCGCGTCGGTGAACCACATGTTGCCGTCCGCGCCCGCCGCGATGTCGAACGGGAGGCTGCCGTTGCTCGCCTGCAGGCCCGCTGAGAACTCGGTGATCTGACCGCTCGGGGTGATCCGCCCGATCTCGCCGGTCGTGCCCGGGTCGGTGAACCACATGTTGCCGTCCGCGCCCGCCGCGATGTCCTCCGGGAGGCTGTCGTTGCCCGCCTGCAGGCCCGCTGAGAACTCGGTGATCTGACTCGCCGGCGCGGGCGCCGCGAGCGCGCTGCCGCACACCGCCAGCAAGAACGCCGCGCACGCCAACGGTGCCACCACCGCCCCGCCCACCCTCCAGCGCTTGCCGAAGCCACACGAACCGTCCAGATACCTCGCCATCCAACCGCCGTCTCGTAGATGGCGCCGCCTGAAAACCCTCATCGCGGCACCGCTCTCGCGGCGCAGGGCGGAGCATCAATCCGCTGCGTCTGGGTGCCTGCAAGCCACTCGGACATTCTCAAACCATCGGCACGACCACGCAACGCCTTGACCCACGACGCCAAAGCAAGCCGCGGGCAAGATCATTAGCTGCGATCAGTTCGGCTGCAGCGCCGGCGTAAAGCAGCAGTCAACCGCAACTCACCGACCTGGCCAAGCTGAGTTGCGCAATCGCCCAGTCTCGATCGTCTGGTTTGGTGGAGCTTCGACGATGGCTTTCGTCCTGCCCGACCCTTCCTCTCGCGCGAGCGCTCCGGCGACGCCTCGATCACGCCGACCGTCGGCTTCGGCGCCATCGGATTCCTGGGCTCTTCTCCTGGGGTCTCGCGGTCGCTGCGCCCTGGGTAAGCCCTCCGCGGCACGTCGTGTGATGGCGGCCGTGCACGGGCGTATAGCTTGCGGTGCTCCGTAAGCCGATCCAAGGGGGTTTGTTGTGCATGCCCGAACTGCGACCGTCGTGGCCGTCCTCTCGCTGATGTCCGCGCCCGTGGCACTAGCCGACACATCGACGCCGGGGACCCTGACCGTCGACGGCCAAGGATCAGTGATGGTGACGCCGGACGTGGCATCGCTGTCGCTGTCGGTGACGCGCTCTGCCTCGATGTCGGCGCCGGCGCTATCGGCGGCGAACCGGGCGGTCGCCGCGATCGTCGGCGCCGTCCGCGGTGTCGGCGTGCCCGCGTCGGCGATCCAGACCGAATCGATCAGCACCTCGTGCGGCGAGGTCCGCGTCGGGCCGAAGGGGCACCAGCACCTGATCAGGCGATGCACAGCCAGCGAGTCCCTGTCGATCACCTCGACAACGGCGGTCGTCGGCCGTGTGATCGACGCGGCTACCCATGCGGGCGCGAACAGCATCGACGGACCGGACTTCTCGTTCTCGAACCCGTCGGCCGGCGAGGTCGCCGCGGAGAACGCGGCGATCGCGGACGCCCAGACGCAGGCGAACGCCGCCGCCGCCCGGCTCGGCTGCAGCGTCACAGGAGTGCAGTCGATCAACCTCAACCCGCAGTCGAGCGTCGTGGCGCAGCCGGGAGGCGCCGCCACACCGGCGCCCAGTGCAGCGTCGTCGACGCCGACGACGGTTCACCCGGGCTCGCAGGAGGTCGACGCGACGGTCGCGGTGGTGTTCACGATCGCCCCGATCGCGCCGGCCTGATCAGGGTCGGCGTGGCCGAGCTGGCGAATGCCGCCAGCGGCAAGATCAGGTGCTCCGCGGAGCGCTGCGATAACTTTTGGGCATGCCAGAGGGGGCGCGTGCGATTGCGGTTGCAGTAGGGGCGGCATGCCTGCTCGCCACCATCGGCGCCACCGCGGGCGCGAAGCCGGTCAAGCTCGCGGTCACTTGCCCGCTGGCGGCCGGCACTCCCACCGGTGGTCAGGTGCAGTGGGCCTTCAGCGCGACGAAGATCCCGCCCAACAGCCCAACGGGCGTGACCAGCGTCTATACGCACGGTCACGGCAACTGGGCGCAGGGTAGCGGCGCGGGGACGATCTGCGAGCAGTACTACGGCACCGACCGGGACGTCGTCGTCCTCGCGGTGTCGGGCAAATCGCAGCTCTCCCCTCACATCACACGCATGGGCCTGCTGGGCGTCGGTCTGCGACTGGGGCTCACCGTCAGCGCCAGCGATGATCAGACGTGCCCGACCGGCACGGCCGGGACGATGACGTTCTTTGCCAGCTACTACTCGGTGCACCGCGACACCGCCGATCTGCACTTCGCGAGCGCTTGCGCCGCTCACGACGTGGCGTTCAGCGGCGGCTCGCTGCGCATGCTGATCGGCGAGGACGGCCACCAGGTCAACACCGTGCCGTAGCGCAAGGCCGCGATGGACGGTGCTGCGCGCGGCAGCATCGGACCCCGAGCGACCGCAATGTCGCTCGCCGGAGCGATCGCCAGGTCGATGGCGCAGCAACGGCGAAAGCACTCGCCCGCCCGGCGCGATCGCGGACGTCTGCCTGAGGGCGAAAGGAGAAGCCTCCACCGGGCGCGGTGTCCCGCGCTGCGTCTACTGCGTCTCAGTCTTGGGCATGCGGTCGAGGATTCTGGTGGCGACCCTGACTCGATCGCTGTCTGTGCGAAGTCGCGCCGACTCCAGTTGCGGAGTTACCGCGCAGCCGGACACTGGTTTCAGGACTTTCTCCCGTCACCTCGGGTGTCGCCACATCGCCGAGAGCGTACGGCCGCAATCGGCGGACCGGCTGTGGCCGTGCATGAGCCGGGGCGAGCTCCCGTGTCCTCGGCTGAATCCCGCCGCTGAGTGCGCGACGGCGCCACCGCCGGGCTTATGCAATGTTGCGATGCGGTCGATCCGCCTCGGCGCAGAGCGACCGTCGAGCCGAGGCCCCGCGCTTCGAAATCGGCGGGCGGCGCGCCCTCGTCCGGCGGGTCGCCCGAGAGCGGAAGCGATAGTCCGGGGACCACCTGCTGGGAATCATTGCCACCGATTCCGAACCCGGCAGCGGCTCTCCGCGGCGTGTTCGTCTTGCGTCGAGTGGGAACGCCTACGCAGAGCCTCGGTGTTCCGGCGCGGCATCGGCCACGCGGTAGATGCGATACGTCCCGGCGAGACCCTTGAGCGACACTTCGCGCTCGCCTTCGAATCGGACCTCGCCGCCGCTCTGGGCCACCATCTCCTTGACGATCGCCGAGGTAAGGATCTCGCCTCCTTTGGCCTGTGCGGCAATCCGTTCCGCGAGGACCACGGCCTTCCCATAGAAGTCACCGTCCTGCCGAAGGGGCTCGCCGGTGTGGAGCCCGATCCGCACACGGATCGCGTTTTCGTCCGCGCCGAACTCGGCGGCCACTGCGCGCTGGATCGCCTGCGCGCACTCAATCGCTCGCCGGGCACTGGAGAAGGCGACCATGAAGCCGTCCCCCTGGACCTTGACCTCGAATCCTCCGTAGGCCTGGATCTGCTCGCGCAGGATGCCGTGGTGGAGGCGTAACAGCTCCAGCCACCGGTCATCGCCGATGCGCTCGTTGCACTCGGTCGAGCCCTCGATGTCCGAGAACATGATCGTAACCGTGCCGTCCGGCGCAGTGGCCGGGCGTAAGTTCGGACGCTCAACGCCGACGCTCGCAGCGACACCGGCCAACGATGCCGACTCGCCTGACGGCTTCGCGCGGTCGCCAGGGGCCAGTTCACGGGAGGCAGGGGCCGTCTCGCGTGGCGACGGCAAGCGCGGTGCCCGCGTTCCCACACCGGCAAGGATCGGCGAGTAGTGTGCGCCGAGGCCGATCCCCCACCCGACCAACGGCCAGATCGGCCAGAAGTAGCCGAAGCCGGTGGCCGCCCAGACGCAGACCAACGCGATGTTCACGACGATGTACACGGCGAGATGGATGCGGAAGCTCGTACGGAGGCCGCGTCCGGTCGGCGTCACGACCCGCTGCGACCTCGCGTGATCTGAGCCGGACCGCGGCGGCCCGATCGGCGGCGCGTGCTGCGCCCCGCCAGCCCCACTCTGCGGCGCCAGGTCGACCATCAGTTCACCGAGCTCGGAGCGCGTGCGCGCCGCATACGCCTGCTCGCTGCGTGCCGCCAGCTCGTCCGCCGACAGCCGGCCAGCCCCGTAATGCTCGCGCAGCATTTCGACCGCCTGCTCACGATCGTCGTCCGAAGCACGCAGCTCCGGCGTCCGCGGCTGGTTCGGGTGCCGGCCTCGGCTAGGCATCGAGGCGAACTATGCCCGACCGTGGCCGGTGGCGGTCCGTCTGCACCGGGCCGATTGGCAGCGAAGGGATGACCAGGAGATTTGCAAACCGCGGCGGCGCCGGCGGCGGATCAGAGTGGCGCGCCGACCGAGCCCTCGTCGCGCAGCCCGATCGGCGCGCGCAGGATCGCATCGGGGATCCCGAAGGCGTCGACGAGCAGCTCGGAGTGCGCCATGACCTTGTTGCAGAGGCGGTTGACCTCGCGGCGCAGCGACTTGCAGCGGGCCGCCGTGAGGCGCCCCTGGGTCTGGAAGAAGCCGGTGTCGGCCTCGATGTTGCTCAGGGCGTAGAGGTCGCAGACGAGGTTCAGCGCGTGCGTGACCTGGGCGTCGTCGCAATCCTCGATCGCGCGGATGAACGCGGTGAGGATCACGAGCTCGACGTGGGCCCGCGCGGCGTCGACGGCGTGATCGGCGACCGCGCGGAACACCTCGAAGGGGTCGTAGCCGTCCGACAGACCGCGACGGAAGCGGTTCGCGACCGACGCCACGATGTTGCTCTCGCGCCATTTGAAGAGGTCGAGCTGGTGGTCTCGGTCCAGCCAGTTCTCGGTCGCGCTGCGGGTCGGGACGGCGTCGGTGATCGCCTGCCCGATCTTGCGCGCGGACAATCGCGCGATGATCGTCTCGACGGCCTGGCCGGCGACGAAGGACACCATCTCGGCCGGTCCGAGCCCGCCGAAGTCGTGCGCGTAGTCGGTCAGCAGACCGCGCGCCGTCAGCAGGATCAGAACGGTGTTGTCGCCCTCGAAGGTGGTGAAGATGTCGACGTCGGCCTTCAGTGCCGCAAAGCGGTTGACGGACAGGTAGCCCGCGCCGCCGCAGCACTCACGGCACTGCTGGATCGTGTCGATCGAGTGCCAGGTCGCGACGGCCTTCATGCCCGCAGCGAGCGACTCGAGCTGCCGGCGGTCACGGTCGCTCGCTTCGGGGTTTGAGATCACGGTCGCGAACAGCGCGGTCAGCTCCTGCTGAGCGAAGTGGAGCGCGAACGTCTTCGCCAGTCGCGGCATCAGGCGCCGCTGCTGGGTTCGGTAGTCGAGCACCGGGACCTCCATCGAGCCGGCAGGACCGAACTGGCGCCGCCGCAGCCCGTAGCGAGTCGCGATCGTGAGCGTCGTCTTTGCGGCGCTGATCGACGCGGCCGAGATGCTCACGCGGCCCTGCACGAGGGTGCCCAGCATCGTGAAGAACCGCTTGTTCGGGTTCTCGATCGGGCTCTCGTAGCGGCCGGTCGGGGTGACGTCGCCGTACCGGTTCAGGAGCGCCTCGCGGGGGACGCGCACATCGCGAAACCAGATCGTGCCGTTGTCGACGCCGTTGAGGCCCAGCTTCTCGCCGCAGTCCTCGATCTCGATCCCCGGCAGGACGCTGCCGTGCTCGTCGCGCAGGGGCACGATCAGTGCGTGCACGCCGTGTGACTCACCCTCGACGATCAGCTGCGCGAACACCGCCGCCATGCGACCGTGGCAGGCGGCGTTGCCGATGAACTCCTTGCGTGCCCGCTCGACCGGCGTCGTGACGACGAACTCCTGGCGTCTCGGCGTCGTACGTGGCGGTCGTCTCGAGCTGCTGGACGTTTGAGCCGTGCCCGGTCTCGGTCATCGCGAAGCAGCCGGGCAACTCCAGGCGCATGATCGCGCCGAGGTATCGCTCGTGGTGGCGCTCGGTCCCGAGCTGCTGCACTGCCCCACCCCACAGGCCGAACTGGACGCCGTACTTCACGAGCAGCGATAGGTCGCCGTAGGCGAGCGTCTCGAACATCGCGACCGCTGCGGACGGGTTGCGCTGGCCGCCGACCTCCTTCGGGAAGGCGTACGCCGGTAGGCCCTCTTGCGCCAGCACCTCGCACCAGGCGAGCACCTGCTCGCGGTACGCGGGGGTGGGCATTGCCACCGGCGGCGCGAACTCGGGCCGGCAGAGCACGTCGCGCACGCGTTCACGCGTCGCTGCCTGGTGGCCGTCGAGCTGGTGCTGCAGGACCGTGGGGTCAAACCAGTCGATCTCGGGGACCGTGACCGCCATCGCGCCAAGCATATGTGCTCCCGTTCCCCCGCGCCAGACGCGCTGCCGCGCGAACGAGGTCCGCGAGTCGCGCTTCCTCGGACATGGGCACGGCTGGCCTCGAACCCGCGACCTCGCTGTCATACGGCGAGCGCGGACGAGGCCAGGTGGCCCGGACTCGCACCACCCTGCGCGCCGCGATTGGCGACGCGCATCGGTGGCGTGCGGAGTCTCCCTACGAGGCCAGGTGATCCGAGTGACCGAGCGGTCCCGACGCCCCGAGCGGCCCCGACGCGCCGCCGGCGACGGCGTCGGCATCCCCGCTCGGCTCCAGGTCGATCACCTCGATGGCCTCCTCGGCCGCCGGTTCCGTCGTGCGCTCGTCGGCCGGCTCGTGAATTGACATCTTCGCTTTCCCCTTCTGTCGCGCAGTGTCTGTGAATTCCTGGGTCCCTGCGTGGGCCCGAGCGTACGTTACTGGCGTAAGCCGGGCGCGCAACCGGGCTCTAGGGGGTGGCACGACTCCTTAGGGTTCGCGTGACGCGGGTGGTGAGTAGCGTTGAGGCGTGAGCCGTGCGCCTGACGCCACGCCGCCCCCCGGGGGGCCGGCCACCTTCGCATCGCTGATCACGGCCGTGGAGGAGCTGGTCGCGATGGAGCGACCGTCCGCGGCGCTCGCGCTCGTGCGCGACGCCGGCGACATCACACCCTATGTCGCGAGCATGTCTCGCCTGGTCGTGGCGCTGCACTGCCTGTGCGGTGATCTCGACGCCGGCGAGGACGAGCTCGAACGGGCACTCGAGCAGGGCCGCTGGTGGCATGCCGATCTGTTTCGGAACCTCGCCTGGTTCTCGGGCCTGTGGGGTCGCTCCCGCTTCGAGCAGCTGATGCAGTGGTCGATGGAGCTGCGTGACGCGGCACTCGATCAGCTGGCGGCCCCACGGCGTCCGACCGCATACGTGTTCGGCCGTGGGAGTCCGCGCGCGGTGCTCCTGTTGCTGCACGGCGGGCAGAGCAAGGTCGAGGGGTTCGCGCGGCCGTGGCATCCGATCGTCGACGACAGGTGGCTCGTCGTCGCGCCGCAGTCCTCACAGCAGACGAGCTCCGATGGCGTGTACGGCTGGCCCGACGGGGCCGTGGCACGGAAGGAGATCGCGGCCGCCTTCGCGGCCGCCCTGGGCAAGCATGCGGATGCTCGCCATCTGCCCCTGGTCATCGGCGGGCTGTCAACGGGCGGCGAGCTGGCGATCGAGATCGCACTGGCCGGCGCGCCGCTGGCGACGCGGGGATTCGTCGTGATCGCCCCCTGCCTGCGCGACCCGAACTGGCCGGCACGGCAACGCCCGATCGCCGGGCTCGTCGGCTCGATGATCGTCGGCGAGTGGGATCCGTGGCTCGATCGCGCCGCGGCGCTCGACCGTGAGCTCACCGCCGCCGGCGCGAGTAGCCGACTCGACCTCGTGCCTCACATGGGTCACCTCGGAACGTTCCCCTCCGATGTGGGAGCGCGGCTGGTACGCGAGCTCGCCCGCGTGCGCGACGCTGCAGCGACTAGATGATGTGCGTCGCGTCGCCGTCGACGCGGGCGCCCGGGTTTGCAGCCGGCGGCGCCGCTGCCGTCCCCGGGTTTGGCGCCGCTCGCCGGCGGGAATGAGACTTCGATGGTGAGTACGCCCGGAACCGGCGTCTCACGCGGTTCTCAGCGCCTCGGTCGGCGCGAGCCGGGCGGCGCGGATAGCTGGCAGGATGCCGGCGATGGCGCCGATCGCGATGGCGGCGCCGATGCCACCGCCCCACGCGAGTGCGGGGATGACGGTCATCCAGTGCTTCGTGGACGCGTAGATCACGGTGGCCAGCGCCCCGGCGCCGATGCCGGCGGCGCCGCCGAGCAGGGCGAGCAGGATCGCCTCGGTGAGGAATTGCATGCGTATCTGTGACCTGGTTGCGCCGAGGGCGCGTCGCAGTCCGATCTCCGAGCGGCGCTCGAGCACGCTGATGATCATGATGTTGGCGACGCCGATCGCGCCGACGAGCAGGGCGACAGCGCCGAGGCCGAGGAACAGGCCGTTGAATGTGCCCTTGGCGTCGGCCTCGGCGACGAGGGTGTCGGAGGGTTGGCTGACGTCGACCTCGCTGGGGTTCTCGGGGTTGGCGGTTGCGCCGAGCACGTTGTCGACTGCGGCGACCTGGCCGGTGTCGGCGCGAACGTAGATCTCGGTCGGATTCCCGATCGCCCGGGTGCCCTTGAGGACGCTGGTGTAGTTGAGGTAGGTGGCGGCGGCGCGGTAGCCGATAAGGACGCTGGCGTCGATCTCCGGTGCCAGGATGGCGGGGTTGAGGATGCCGGCGACGTAGAACCACATGCCGCCGAGCCATACCCGTTCGCCGGGATAGACGCGGTCGATTCCGAGCCGTTGGGCGGCGGCGGCACCGAGCACGCAGACCGGCTCGGTCGCCGTCGCGGCGTTGAGGAACTCGCCCCGTGCGACGGTGGTGCCGACGGCGCCGGTCAGGTTCAGCGTGGTGGCGGCCACGGTGATGGCGTTCGTGTTGATCGATGGGATCAGGGGGCTGCGAAATACGTTCGCGTTACTGATCGTGGCCGTGTCGGCGACGTCGTAGACAGGACCGATGCGGGCGATCATCGCCGGCGCGGCGAGCGGGAGCGGCACGCTCTGGCCCGTGAAGCTCTGGCCCGTCGTGACGTCGAGCAGGTTGGTGCCGAGCTGGTTGATCTCGTTGAGCAGTCCGGCCTGGCTGGAGGCGGAGAGGCCGAGTACGGCGACGATCGCCGCGACCCCGATGGCGATCCCCAGCGCAGAGAGCGCGGCGCGCAGACGGCGGGTGCGCAGTCCGACGCTGGCCAGCCGGGCCAGGTCTGCCGGTCGTAGTCGAGCGGGCGTGAGCGTCGCCGTGGCCGTCACGTCAGGGGGCTTCGTTGACGAGCGCGAAGGCGGCTGACCGGGCGTGCCCGACCGTGGCCATGACGATGTAGCCGCCCTGCTCACCGTTCGCGATGAGCGGCGGGGCGACGGCGACACCCGCGGCGTCGGTCCGCGTCGTCGCTGCTCTGCGTCGGCGCGAGCCGGTGGCAAAGCTGCCGCTCGCACCCGATACCGGTGCCGTGAACGTGACCTCGACGCCGGGAGCCGGGTTGTGCTCGGCATCGGTGACGGTGACGGCGAGCGGGATCGCGAACCGGTCGTCCACGGTAGCCGACTCTCTGGCCGCGACCCCCGTGGTGATCGTCGTGGGGCTGCCGGCTCGGTTGCGCAGCGTGAACTGCACCACGTCGGTCGTGCCCGACAGGGTGGCCGTGGCCTTGAACGTGCCGGCGACGCCGTTGGCGGTCAGCGGCGGCGAGGTGGCGATCCCGCTCGCGCCGGTGGTCGCGGTCGCCTGCGCGCCGCGCGCGAGGAAGCTGGCGCCTGCGCCTGCCCCGGTCGCTCCCGTGGTGGAGCCGAGCGTGAAGGTGACCGTCGTGCCCACGATCGGGCTGCCGCTGGCGCTGCGAACCCTGAGCCGCAGGCGCTGGGCGTAGCCGCTGTCGACGGTCGCCTGGTCGCTGGTCGGGGCGAGCGCAACGACGCTCGCCGCGAGTCCAGCCGCGGTGTTGGTCAGCGCGAAGGTGACGGTGCCATAAGCGCTGGTGGCCGTGACCGTGTAGCTGCCGGCCGTGTCGTTGGCGGTCAGCATCGCCGCGGCCACGTTGCCCGCGTCATCGCTGCCCACCGTGAGCGCGTCCGAGCCGCTGGAGGAGAAGACGGCGCTCGCGCCGCCCGCCGGCGCCGTGAACGTGACCGGCGTCCCGGCAACCGCGGTGGTGACCGGGCAGCCGTCGGCGTTCGCGAGCGCGACCTGCAGGCCGCCGGCGAACGGGCTGTCCACCTGAGCCGTCTGAGGCGTGCCGGAGACGAGCGTCAGCGTGGTCGGCGGGTTGCCGGCCGGGCAGGACGTGCTGCTCGTCGGCGCCGACGCCGAGCCGTCCCCGGCCGCCTGCGAGTTCGCGGCGAGCCGGAGGCCCCCGGCGCCGACGGCCAGCGTGAGCGCGAGCACCACGACTCGGGCACGACGCGGTTGGGGCGACCGACCGGCCATCAGCTGCTCGGCACGCTCGCGCTGTCGAGCACGATGCGCCCGTCGAGCATCTCGATCTGGCGAGGCAGTCGGGTGGCGAGCTGGTGGTCGTGGGTGATGACGACGATCGTCGCCCCGCCGGCATGGAGCTCCTGCAGCAGCGCGAAGATCGCCGCCCCGTTGGTGCTGTCCAGGTTGCCGGTCGGCTCGTCGGCGAGCACGATCGCCGGAGACCCCACGAGCGCCCGCGCGATCGCCACGCGCTGGCGCTCGCCGCCGGACAGCTTCGTCGGGCGAAAGCCGGCGCGGTGCTCGAGCCCGACCCGGGCGAGCGCCACGCCGGCCTGTGCACGCCGCGCTGACGCCGGCACGCCGGCGTAGAGCAGTCCGTCGGCGACGTTCTCGAGCGCGCTCTGATGCTCGGCCAGGAAGAACTGCTGGAAGACGAACCCGATCCGGGTCGCCCGTACCACGGACAGCTCACGGTCGGACAGGCCGGCGACGTCAAGGCCCGTAATCCGGACGATCCCCGAGGTCGGTCGCTCCAGCGTGCCCATCACGTGCAGCAGGGTCGACTTGCCCGAGCCCGATGGTCCGACGACCGCGACGAGCTCGCCGCGGTGCACCGTGAAGCTCACATCGGACAGCGCGGCCACCGGCGGCTGGGCCGGGTAGACCTTGGTCACCGCGTCGAGCTCGAGCACCCCCTCCGGCTGGCCGCTGTCGCAAAGCGCCGTGTCCAGCTCGCCCGACTCGGGGTCGCCCGTCCGCCACGGAGTGTCCGCACCTGCGCTCATACGCCGGGGACCACGACCTGCTGGCCGGCCGCGAGCCCGGGCCCGGACACCTGCACGAGGCCGTCGGCGTCGTCGAACAGCCCGATGGTGACCGGGACCAGCCGGCGCACCCCGCGGGCGCCGACCGCTTCGACCGCGTACCCGCCGCCGGCGAGCGCGAGCAGCGCATCAACGGGGACGACGAGCGCGTTGGCGACGGTCGCGGTCGTGATCGAGACGTTGACGGGTGCCTGGTCCAGGCCGCCGGTCGCCGCCGGATCGGTTGGGACGGCGTCGACGAGGATCGTGGCCGAACCGCCCTGATTGGACGCCAGCGAGCTGACGTAGGAGATCCGGCCCGGCGTCGTCTGGTCGTCGGGCAGGGTGATCGTGACCGGATCACCCACCTTGACCTCGTCCTGTAGCGCGGCGTCGAGCTGGATGGCGACCTGCGGCTTGGTCGAGCTGACCGTCAGAACCGGGCCGGGGGAGACGCCCGAGCCGTCCGCCACGTTCGCCATCACGCCGGTGACCCTGACCGCGCCGGACTCGAACACGACGGAACCGAGCAGCAGCTCGCCGGTGACGCTCAGCCCGCGAGCGGACTGAAGCGCTCGGATGGCCGCGGCCGTTGTGGCCATGAACGCGTCACCGCCCAGCCCGCTGCCGTAGCCGAGCGCGTCGAGGTTGGCGTTGAGCTCAGCCACGTCCGGGCCCGGGGACATGCCGAACTCGAACGCGCGAGTCGCGACGACCGGTCCGTACAGGAGCAGCACCGGCTGGCCGTCGATCGCGTACAGGCGCGCGCCGCGGCGGATGAGCGCCCCGGTGGAGGGCACCGTGGTGAACGTCGAGTACTGCCCGTAGATCGTCTCGTGTGATTGAGCTGCAGCGAGAGCCGTCTGAGCGCTGGCCAGCGAAGCTTGCGCCGACGACACCTGGTGCTCGTCGGCTGCCATCCGGGAGGCGGCCGCCGTCAGGGCCTGCTGATCGCTGGAGACCGTCTGCGCCGCGCCGGCGCACCCGCCCGAACCGTCGCCGCCCGCGCCGCTGCTCGACGGGGTCTCGGCCGCGTTGTCGCCGCCACAGTCGACCGCCTCCTGCTGCTCATCCGCCGACAGGGTCGCCCGCGCCTGCGCGAGCCCCGTGTTGGCGGCCGACAGCGACGACTCGGCCGAGGTCAGCATCCCCTCGCTCGCGGTGACCGACTGCTGCGCCTGCGTTGCCGCCGAGGGCGATGTCCCCATCGGGATGCGAATCGTCGTACTGCCGGCGAAGCCCAGCGTGGCGCTCTCCTGCGTCTGCTGTGACAGGGTCCGGCGCGTCACCGCCTGCAGCGAGGTCGGATACTCGTTGTCGGTCACTCCGTGGGATGGGCTGCCCCCGCTGAACGGATCAGTGACCAGGACCAGCACCGCCGCGACGGCGAGGCCCAGGGCCCCCGCCGCGAGCATCCGGCGACGCTCGCGCCCGGATCCACGATCGCGCCGGGCCGGCCGGGCGTCGATCGGTGGGTCGCTCGTGGCGGGCGGGGCCGCGTTCACGGCTCGCCGTCCGGCGCGGCGCCGGGGGTCCCGCCGCCGTGCGTCCGGCGGACGGCGGTCGCCGCGACGCTCCGCTCAGCTTCGGGGCTCATTTGCTGACCGCCGGTAGCGGACCGCCGCCGGGGAGGTCGGCCGAGCACGCCTTCTGGGCCGCTTGGAAGACCGGTGATTGCGGATCCAGAGCGCTCCCGGGCCCGCCGTGGATCCGGATCCCGATCCCCCCGTTGGAGAACTGCGGATCCGGGAATTTCGGCTCGCCGTGCGAACGCATGCAGGCCGAGAACCGCAGCGCCTGCGCCTGGGCCTGGGCCTGCTGGGCCGGGCTCGGCGGGTGCGCGCCGCCGGTGTACTTGGCGCACTTCTGCTGGGCGGCCTGGAATTGCGGCGAGCTCGGGTCGATGCCATTGGCGGTGCCAAACTGGATCACGCCCTGACCGTTGGGGTCGGGGAAGTTGGGCTCCCCGTTGGCGCGCATACAGGCCGAGAACTCGAGCTCGTTCTGGCGCCCGCCGGCGATCGCCACCGATGCCCGCTGGCCGCCCCCACTGCCGCTCCCGCTTGAAGCCGCCGGCCCGCCGCCTAGGGCCCCATCGCCGCCGCCCCCCGCCGAGGACTGGCTGCTCGAAGCCGTCGCGTTGCCGACGCTCGCCACCCCCGGCGATGTGCCGCCGCCACAGCCGGCAAGGAGGGCCGCGACGCCGAGCATGGCCGCGCAAACCGACAGCGCAGACGCGGTGCACCGGCGGCGGGAACGGCGCCTCGGAAGGTGGTCGGTGTGCGGCATCGAAGGCTCCTCGATTGCGGTGGGCGCGGCTGGCTTCAGTCAATGGATAGTGGGGGCGGGGTTACACGCCGGTTACAGCAGCTGCTGCCCGCGCTGAGCCCGCCGCCGATCGTGGTGAGCGGCGCCCCGACGCTGCCAACCGCGGCCTTCGCGGCCATGACAAGATGTCATCCCGATGGCTGGCTGCACACCGGTGATCTCGGCTCGATGGACGGCCGCGGCTACTGCCGGATCGGCGGGCGCATCAAGGAGATGATCATCCGCGGTGGCGAGAACATCTATCCGCGCGAGATCGAGCGGGTCCTCTTCGACCACGAGCACGTTGCCGAGGTCGCCGTGCTCGGCGTCCCCGACGCCGTGTGGGGCGAGCAGGTGGCCGCCTACATCCGTCCCGCAGAGGGCTGCACGCCCGACGCCGACGAGCTGTTCTCCTACTGTCGCGAGCGCCTGGCTCCCCACACAAGACTCCGCGCCACTGGGCGTTCGTGGAGCGCTTCCCGATGACCTCCTCCGGCAAGATCCAGAAGTACGTCCTGTGGGAGCGGTTCCTCGCCGAGCGCGGCCCGGTCCTGGAAGCCGACACGCCGGACGTCACGTCGGCGGCTCGCCCCACCGATTAGAGGGTCGGGTCGGGCCGCCGACGCCGGCGCGGCGCGCCGGCTCAGCCTGCCGCTTGGAACGTCAGCGGCTTGGGCACGGTGCACTTCGGCCCGGGCGCACCGTTGACAGCCACGCTCTCGCTGTAGCGGATGGTTCCGGTTGCTGCCGTCCGGCTGGTGAACCGCCCGCTCACGCTGACCGTGATCCTCGTCGCCACGGTGACGGTGGACTTGGGATGATTGGTGTTGACCACCTTCGCGCCGGCCACGGAGAAGCCGCCCGACTTGGAGACCTTGAGCGTGCCCACCCTCACGGCGAACGCGGTCTCGCCCGGGCTCGCCAGGCAGCCGAGCGTCTTGAACTGGAAGCTCTTCAGCGTGGTGCCGCTGCTGGACACAACGAAGCTGATCGGCTCGGCTGGCGATTCGCTGGTCTTGCCCGAGAAGCGCGTGTTCTTGGCCGGACTGGCCGCCAAGCTGACGGCCGACAGGCCCAGAAGGGCGCTGAGCAGAATCAGTGCGCCCGCGGCGCCGCGCCGACCTGCAACCGTAGTGTGCATCTTGCCTCCTTGAGAATGCATCGCTTTGAAGAACGCGTTCGCAGACTGACGCGTTCCTTATGTCTACAGCGAGGCCGGGAGCATCCCCTCCGTAGTCGTCCGTGCACAGCTCCGTGAGAAACCGCCCCGTGCTGCGCGGCCGCCCGGCACGCTGCCGGCCGAGCACCCGTGCGGCGCTGTCGTCGGTCACCCCGCCATCGGTGGGACGCCCAGCCGGAGATGCGACGCCCCACCGGAGATGCGGCGCCCCGTCGCCACGGATCTGGCATAGTGCGCAGCAATTGGGGTCTGGGTCGGAGGCTGGTCAGTCAGGGCTGTCTGTGACAGCCGCGGGGAGAGGAGTCCCATGTTTGCTGCGGTTCTTGCCGGCGGATCAGCGGGGGGCGGCCGGTGGCGCCGTCACGCCGCCGTGCGGCGGAGCGTGCGCCTGTCGATCGGCCTGCTGCTTCTCGCGTGGGTGGCGCTGGTCGCGCCGGCCGCGCGGGCGGCCGTGCCGACGCCCGAGCAGGACGCGTTCTACACCTACCAGGGCTCCGTCCCGCTGGCGAACATCTCGCCGGGCACTGTCCTGAAGACCCGGATGCTGCCGTACCACATCATCGGCATCCCCGTGCCAATCCGGGCCATCCAGTTGCTCTACCGGTCGACCGGGATGTTGGGCCAGCCGACGTTGAACGTCACGTCCGTGCTGGAGCCGCCGCAGCGCTCCGGTACCCCGAAGGTGATCGCCTATCAGTCCTTCTATGACTCGCTCAGTCGCGACGACGAGCCGTCGTACTCGATCGCCGGCGGGTTGACGTTCGGGGGGCTGCTGCCGTCCTTCGAGTCATTCCTCGTGGTGCCGGACCTGCTCGAGGGGTACACCGTCGTCGTCGCCGACACCGAGGGTCAGAACGCGGACTTCGCCGCCGGTCCGGAGTACGGGATGAACACGCTGGACTCCCTGCGCGCGGCGCTCGCGTCGCCCGCGACCGGGCTGGCGCGGACCAGGCAGATCGGGCTGATCGGCTACTCCGGCGGCGCCATCGCCACCGAGTGGGCGGCCGAATTGGCGCCGACGTACGCGCCGGACATCAACCGGCGCCTCGTCGGTGCGGCGATGGGCGGCGTGCTCGTCGACCCGGCCCACAACCTGCACTACGTGGACGGCAGCGCCATCTGGGCCGGCGTGATTCCGATGGCCGTGATCGGCGTCTCCCGCGCGTTCGACATCGACCTCACGCCGTATCTCAGCGACTACGGGATGCAGATCTACAACCAGCTCCAGAACGCGTCGATCGTGAACGTGCTCGGCCAGTACCCGGGCATGACCTGGGCCGAGCTGGCCAAGCCGGCGTACGCGACCCCCGAGAGCATTCCGATCTACGTGAGTCGCGTGAACCAGCTCATCATGGGCACCGGTGGCACGCCGACGACTCCGCTGTTCATCGGTCAGGGCGCCTACGGCGAGTTCGAAGGCACCAGTGGCGATCAGCCCGGCATCGGGGAGGGTGACGGCGTCATGATCGCCGGTGACGTGCGCAGCCTCGCCAACGAGTACTGCGCCCGCGGGGCCACGGTGCAGTACAACCAGTACAACCTCCTGGGTCACGTCGGGGCCGCGATCCCGTGGCTGCTGCAGGCCCTGCCCTGGCTGGCCGACCGCTTCGCCGGTGCGCCGGCGCCGCAGGACTGCTCGCAGATCGCCCCAGGGAACTCGCTGGCTCCCATCGGCTGAGCCCGCGCGGTCTGACGCGCCGGCGGGACGTCGGCGCGTCAGGCCGCCTCGGCCTCGGGGCCGGCGAGCGGCTCGGGCGCGACCACCACGCGGTTGCGCCCGGCGCGCTTGGCCTCGTAGAGCGCGCTATCGGCGCGGTTGAGGATCGCCGCGAGATCGTCGTCGCCTTCGTTCATGATCGCCGCGCCGACGCTGATCGTGATGGCGATCTCGCCCTCGCAGGTGGGGATCGGCTCGGTCTGGATCGCGTCGCGCAGGCGCTCGCCGAGCGACGCGGCGCCCTCGTCGGTCTCGGGCAGCACGAGCGCGAACTCCTCGCCGCCGTAGCGCCCGAGCAGATCCATCGTGCGGATCACGCCCCGCAGGCGTTCCGCGACGGTCCGGATCACGTCGTCGCCGGCGGCGTGGCCGTAGCGGTCGTTGACCTGCTTGAAGTGGTCGATGTCGATCATCAGCGCGGACAGCGGCGGGCCGTAGCGACGGGAGGTGGCGAACAGCTTGTCGCCGAGGTCGAAGAAGTGACGGCGGTTGCTGACCTTGGTCAAATCGTCGGTGGTGGCCATCCGCTGCACGGTCGCGAACAGGCGAGCGTTCTCGTAGGCGACGATCCCCTGGCCGGCGAAGGTGGCCGCGAGCTCGAGCTGCGCGGAGCCGAGGCCGCCGCGCTGGTCGGTGGCCATGACCAGGACGCCGGCGAGCTCACCGCGGGCGGCGAGTGGCACGGCCAACCACGCGCCGGCGTCGCCCAACAGTTCGGGCATCGGGGCGGCGCCGCCCCCGACGTCGCTCACGACGCGGCCTGCGCCCTCGGAGGAGAGCAATGCGGCACGTGGGTCGACGGCGGGCGCGGGGGCGTCCTCGTCGGTCAGTTCGGCGGGGAGGTCTCCGGCCACCGCGGCGACGGACCACGAGCGGCCGTCGAGCATCAGCACCGCCGCACGGTCGTAGGCGATCGAGCGGCCGGCCATCTCCAGCATGCTTCCCACGACCGCGGCCGGCTGGAGGGTGGCGCTGATGACGGCCATCGAGTCGCGCAGGGTCTCGGCCAGGCCACGCTGCTCGCGCTCGGCGGCGACGGTGGCCTCCAGGCGCGCGGCGCGCGCGGTCTCCAGCGAGATCGCGATGTGGTTGCTGATCGCGGCGAGGATCTCGACGTCGTCGGCCGTGAAGATGCCGCGCGCCAGACGCGAGTCGAGGTACACGACGCCGAGCAGGCGACCCTCGAGCATGAGCGGGGCGGCGAGGATCGAGCGCAGTCCGTGCTGGACGGCACTGTCCGAGCCGAGCGCCGCGCCCTCCTCGGTGCCGGTGATGACGCGCGCCTCGCGCTCCTCGCGCACCCGCTCGACGACGGTCTTGGCGTAGCCGGTGGTCTCGGTGAGCTCGGCACCGTCCGGACCTCGCGCGGCGCTGAGCGCCAGCGGGCCGGTCTCGTCGTCGGCCAGGAAGAGGAAGGCGCGTTCGGCGCCCAACAGGGCGACCAGCTGATCCAGCGCAACCGAGGCGAGCTCGCTCTGGTCCTGCGTCTGCGCGACGGCCAGGCTGAGCGCAAGCAGGGCGTCGAGGCTGCGCTTGCCCTGCAGCGATCCCCCATGGCCCGTGGCGGTCCGCCCGCCGGCGGTCGTCCTGCGGCCGGCGGTCGTCCCGCGGCCGGCCGTCGTCCCGCGGCCGGCGGTGGTCAACTTGCCCGAGGTGGTGCCGGCCGTGCGGTCGCCGGCGAGCGAGACCCCGAACTCGTCGGCGATCCACTGCGCCCGGCTGGCGGCCGGCATGTCGATCGCCACCCGCAGCGCGATCTTTGCCTGCCGGGTGCGTTCGGCGACGTCCCCGAGGTCGCCGTAGACCCGCGCTCGGAGCCGCGCGATCTCGAAATGCATCGTTGGCGCGTCGCACTGGATCGCCAGCCGCTCGGCCTTGTCGGCGAGGGCGAGCGCCTTCTTCGGCTTCCCCTCGAGCCCGCACAGCTGCGGCGTCCGTGATCGTGTTGAAGCCCTTCCAGAGCGGCTGGAAGCGGACGAAGCGCAGCTTCTTCAGGCGGGCGCGCGCCTGGGCCATCGCGGCCGCCCGGACGTCGCCGTCGCTGCGCACCGCGCGCTCGACGAGCACGAGCGGCGGATACATGAAGTTGGGCATCGCCCAGAACGTGGCCGTGTGGGGGTTCAGCCCGAGCGCGTCGCCCTGACGGATCGCCTCGTCGATCGTCGGACCGAGGTCGCCCTGGTCGACCAGGTAGCTCATCTGGGTGGCCAGGAAGGTCTGGCGCAGGAAGCGGTTCTCGGGGTCGGCGTTGTCGGCGTTGCGCTTGCAGGCGGCGAACAGCTCGGCGGCCTCGGCGCGCTCGCCCTGGGCCTCGAGCACGATGATGCCCAGGCACAGGTACGGGTTCTCGGCGACGCCGGCCGCCTGGACGTTGCGCATCCGCTCATGGACCGAGACCCACTCGTCGCGCGCCTTGCACGGCCGTGGCCGCGCAGCCGCGAGGTTGAACGCCGACGGCGGAGGCGGCGGTCGAGCAGGTCGGAGAGGTCGAGCCAGCGGCCGTACTCGGGCAGCAGGCGCTCGGCGAGCGCGCCGGCGGCGCGAGCATCGCCGATCGCCTCCAGCCCGAGCATCTCGTACAGCCGGGCATGGGCGATGGCCTGCGGATCGCCGATCGCCTCGGCCATCGCGAGCTCGCGCGTGCGCACAGCCGCTCCCTCAGCCGACGACTGCCGAACGAGGCGGCGACGACCGAGATGCCGGTGAGCGTGTGCGAGAGCTCCAGTGACGGGCCGAGGCGCAGCGACCGCGCGAGCGTGCGCGCCACCGTCGACAGGATCGCGACCGAGCGCATCTCGATGTAGGCCGCGCTCTCGATCTCGTGGTACAGGCTGACCTCGGCCGACAGACGGGCGCGCTCGTCGTCGGAGAGCTCGGGGGCCCGGCGCCGTCCGACGATCATGAGACAGACAGCGCAGCGTCGCGGCGAGGATGCCGAAGACCATCGCCAGTCCGCCACTGGGCGGTGTCTGGCCGAGCTCTCGCAGTCCGGCGAGGGCGTAGCGCGTGGCCTCCTTGGAATTGAACACGGCGCCCTCGGCGCGGGCGAGCAGGCGATTGATGCGGGCTCGTTGCAGCGAGTCCTCGGAGAGCTCGAGTGCGAGCGTGAGCTTCTCGCGGCCCGCGTCGAGGTCGCCGCGGCCGAGCTGCAGGGCGCCCCACGTCTCATAGAAGTCGGCGTCGTGACTGATGCCGGCGGCGTGGGCGACGTCGTCCGCGCGGGCGAAGAACTCGGCTCCCTCGGTCGCGGCGAACCCGGCCAGGGCGGCCTCGCCCGCCCGCACGCTCCAGGTGTAGAGCCGCTCCGGCGCCTTCTCATGTTCGCCGAGCGCGTAGTGGCGGGCGATGGCGAACACGTCGTCGGGGCCGTCGGCGCCGCGCGCCTCCAGCGTCTCGGCGATTCGCTGGTGCAGCGCCTGCAGGTGATCGGGACTGAGCGGATCCAGCAGCGCCTCGCGGATGCGGTCATGGACGTAGGCACACTCGTCGACGTCGACCCGTTCGATCAGCCGCTCGCGCAACGCATCGCTGACGGCGCAGGCCACGCGGGAGTCGTCGTAACCGAGCACGTCGGTGAGCGCGGCGGGGCGGAAGCGGGTGCCCATCGCGGCGCCGGCCGTGAGCAGCCAGCGGGCGTCGGCGCCGAGGTCGGAGACGCGCGCCAGGACGAGCTCGAGCACGTCGTCGGGCAGCGAGATCTCATCGAGGCCCGCCTGGTCGACGCGCACCACGCCCCACGACGCGCTGATCAGGCCGGCATGCAGAACGGCGCGGACGTACTCGACCGCGGCGAAGGGATTGCCGGCGGAGCGGACGTGGATCTGGCGCGCGAAGTCGCCGTCGGCCAGTGCGCCGCCGAGTTGCTCGTTGACGAGCTCGGCGGTTGCCGCCTCGTCGAGCGGACCGATCGCGACCCGCGTGCGAACGGTCTCGCCCATCTGCTCGACGAAGCGCTCGTGGCCGGCGGCGCTGTCCGCGTCGTCTCGGCTGCTGGCCACGACCAACAGCGGCGTCTCGGGCCAGCTCGAGCGCGACGATCTCCAGGACGCGCCGGCTGGCCTCGTCGAGCCACTGCACGTCGTCGATCCACAACACGGCGCGTCCGTGCTCGCGAGCGAGGCAGGCCAGGAACGTCGCGACCGCTGCGTAGTACTGCTCCTGACGCTCGCCGTCGGCCGTCCCCGACGCGGTCTCGCCGGCGAGCTCGCCGAGCAGCGGGGAGAACGTGGCGGCCATGCCGGCGGCGTTGATCGCGGCGCGGCGCACGCGCTCTTCGGCCTCGGCACGCTGAACGTCCGGCAGCCGAGCGATGCGGGCCAGGTGCGCCTCGACGGCGTCGCGCAGGCAGGCGAGTGGGATCGGGGTTGCCGCGCACCACCTTGCCCGACAGCGCGAGCGCGCGCTCGCGACGGACGCCGGCCAGCAGCTCGCGCACGAGGCGGCTCTTTCCCTGTCCCGGAGCGCCCTCCACGAGTGCGACGGCGCCGCCGCTGTTGATCTGCCGCCAGCAGGCGCGCAGCGCGTCGAGCTCGGCTCCTCGTCCCACCAGTGGCAGGTCGTACTCGACGGCAGCGGGGTCATCGTCGAGGCCGATGGGGAAGTCGGCGGGCTCGTCGCTCTCGTAGGCGGCGAGGCGGTCGAGGTCCGCGAGCAGACCCTCGCCGGTCTGGTAGCGATCGTCGGGGTCCTTGGCCAGCAGGCGCTCGATGATCGCGACCAGCGCCGGTGACAGGCCGGGGGCGAGCTGGCGCAGGTCGGGCGGCGGGGCCACGGCATGCAGGCGCACGAGCTCGCCGACATCGCTGGCGTCGGAACGGCGGAGCCCCGCACGCAGCCTCGAACAGCACCACGCCGAGGGCGTACAGATCGGAGCGGCCGTCGACCGGCCGCTTGAGCATTCCGGTCTGCTCGGGCGGGCTGTAGAGCAGCGTTCCCACCGCGACTGTCCCGGTCCTGCCGGGCCCCGGCCTGCGTGGCCAGGCCGAAGTCGATCAGCTTGGCATGCCCGTCCTCGGTGATGATGATGTTCTCGGGCTTGACGTCGCGATGGACGAGGCCGGCGCGATGGGCGGCGGCCAGGGCGCCAACGCAGTCACGAGCCAGCGCGACGATCCGCCGCTCGGCCAACGGCTCGGCGGCGTCCTCGACGGTGGCGGCGAGGGTGCGACCGAGCAGCAGTTCCATGACCAGGTACGGGCGCCCCTCGCTCTCGCCGACCGCGTGGATCTGCACCAGGCCGGGGTGGCGGAGCTGCGCGAGGATCGCTGCCTCGCGACGGAAGGCGCGCGCGGCCGCCACGTCACCGCCAGCCTGGCGCCATGGAGCTTGAGCGCGTATTGGCGGTCGCCCCGGCGGGCGCGATACACGATGCTCTCTGCGCCGCGGCCGAGCTCGTCGAGGATCTCGAGGCCGTCGATCGTCGTGGCGCGCGGGCGCGGCTGCGGGGTTCTGGGGGGGTTCGAGGACGCCATGAGTCGGTCAGGAGCCGAAAACAGCCTTTCCCGAGGGTCGGAACGATGGGCCGAACTCCCCAGACGTTCGGGGTGGATCTGGACGAAGAACTCGGTGACGGAACGCCGTCCACGCGCCCCCCTCAAGCTCGCGCGGCCGGTGGCCGATGACGGCGTACGGGATAGACCCAAGATCGAGGAGATGCCGTGCCGAGCCCAGCATCGTCGTCGCCCGGTACGCACGAGCGGCGCGGACGTCAGCCGAACCGAGGTGGGCGACACCTGGCCGTCGCCCGCCAGCCGATTCTCGACCACGCCCTGCGTGTGGTGGGTTACGAGCTCCTGTTCCGCCGGCCCGGCGCAGAGGAGGCGGGCGTCATGAGCGACGAGGCCGCGACGTCGAACGTGATCGTCAACAGCTTCATGGAGGTCGGCTTGGACGACCTCGTGGGCGACACGCTCGCCTACATCAACGTCTCGCGTGCGTTTCTGGAGAGCGTGCGACCGCTGCCGCTCCCACCCAACCGCGTCATGCTCGAACTGCTCGAGGATCAGGTTGTCGATGGCGACCTGATCGAGGTGCTGGACGAGCTGATCGGCGATGGCTTCTCGCTGGCCCTCGACGACTTCGTGTGGACCGAGGATTGCGAGCCGCTGCTTGCCCGCGCCGACACGGTCAAGGTCGACGTGCTCGCGTACGACGAGCAGGAGCTGCCGACGCTCGTGCGACGGTTGCGCGAACGTCCGGAGCGCTTGCGGCTGCTGGCCGAAAAGGTCGAGACGCGCGCGGACTTCGAGCGCTGCCGCAAGCTCGGGTTCGACGCCTTCCAGGGGTACTTCTTCGCTCGCCCCGCTCGCATCGAGAAGCGCGGCCTGCCCAGCCACCATCTCGGCGCGCTCAGCGCGATGACCCAGCTGGCCTCCACCGAGGACTTCGATCATCTCGAGCGCATCATCACCCGCGACGTGGGCCTGAGCATGCGGCTGCTGCGCTACGCCAACTCGGCCTACGTGTACCTGCCGCGGCGCGTCGGGTCGGTCCACGACGCGCTGACCATGCTCGGCACTCTGACGGTGCGGCGCTGGGCCACGATGATCGCGCTGGCCGGCATGCCGGATGCGCCGCACGAGCTGCTGGTGACGGCCCTGGTGCGGGCGCGGATGTGTCAGCTGCTGTCCGGCGCCGAACGCGAGACCGACGGCGACGACTACTTCACCGTCGGGCTGTTCTCCGTGGCCGATGCGCTCGTGGACGCGCCGATGGAGAGCGTCATCGACGCCCTCCCGTTCACCGTCGCCGTTGCCCGTGCGCTCGTGGCGCGCACCGGACCGCTCGGCCAGATGCTCGACTGCGTGCTCGCGTACGAGCGGGCGGACTTCGACGCGGTCGTGGCGTTCGGGATCCCCATCGAGGCGGCCGACACCGCGTATCGCCGCGCCATCCCGTGGGCGGACGTCGCGTCAGGCAACCTCATCTGAGGGGCGTGTGCCGTGGCGTCGGGCGCACCGGACCGCGGCTCCCCGGCGCAGACGCCCGGGCGGGCCGATCGCGCACGGACAGCGTGATCAGCAGCGCGCTGCCCGGCTGAACCTCGAGGCGCAGGGCACGGGTGCGATCGACCGCCAGCGGTAGGGCCCGCGGTCCCCGCCAGGCTCCGTCGCGTGTGACCGTCCGGCCGCCGAGCGTGACGCCCGCCGTTGCCGCGAGCGACGGCGCGCTGAGCGCCACCGCGCTGGCCCGCCCGAAGCCCTCGGCGGAGCTGAGCACGATCGGCGTCGGTCCCGTCCCCGGCGCGGCGGTGTCGACGATCACCACGTGCACGCCACCGGCGCCGTGGCGGAAGGCCATCACGTCGACATCCGGCTGATCGACGGACATCACGGCGTGCACCGGACGGTCCCCGATCAGTGGCTTGACGAACAGCAGCGCGTACCACTCGGGCTGCGCGGCCAGGTCCCCGGCGAGCAGACGCGACCTCGTGGTTGCGCACAGCGGCGCGTAGCCGCCGCAGTTCTCGAGGTGGCCGTGCAGGTTGACTCCGGAGGCTCCGACGACCATGGCCCGCACGAGGAAGTCCGCCGCCCACAGCGCCGACGCGAACGTGTTGCTGACGCCCGTCTGCCCCCCGCACGAGACGGTGTTGGCCTCGTCGACTCGGAAGGGGATCCGCGCGGCCCGCGAGACGGCTGCATAGACGGCCAGTGACCGTTGCATTCCCGCGCGGACCTGCGAACCGAGCAGCTCGGAGATCGTCGGCGGGGACGCGTCGCGGCAGCTGAGCGAGTAGTAGTGGCCGGTCAGCAGCGCCGGGTGTGCGAGCAGTGCCTCGGGCAGCAGCCACCGCGCGATCGCGCCGCCGCCGGCGCCCGAGACATCCGGGCCGGCAACGGCGACGCCGCGCTCGTCCGCCCCGCCGCGCCGGCGATAGGCGCCGATCTGCGCCGCGTACTGCTCGAAGCCCCAGGGCAGCGCGCGGAGGCCGTGTTGCCCATAGGTGTCCGGCTCGTTGCCGAACACGATGTCGCTCAGGCGTGCGCGCAGCGCGCGGCGCGCCACCGCCACCTCACGTGCCGCCGCCTGCGGGTTGTAGCGGGCGAGATCGACGCCCAGCAGGACCTGCCAGCCCGCACGGCGAGCCAGCGCGGCCAGGAACGTGAAGTCGGCACGCGACAGCGTCCGGGCGGGCCAGAGGGGCCCGGTGGGCCGGCGATCCGTCCAGGTGGTCCAGTCGCTGGACGCGCCTCCGAAGCGCATCACACCGGGCCCGAGGGAGCGCAGCAGCGCGACGAGGTCTCCCCGACGCGCATAGCGCGCGATCAGCGGCAGGCTGGACACCTCGAACGAGAGCCCGAGGAAGCGCGGCGCCACCGCCGGGCCGGGATGGCCGAGGTCGATCCGCACGGAGATCTGACCGGACGGAGACCCCTCCGGCGGCGGCGCGTCTTGAGCGACGCCGCTCGCCGGGCTGGTGCCGGCGGCCCGGCTGTTCGGTGACGACAGCGCGGCCCCGACGATGACGGCGACGCACGACAGCGCGATCAGCCATACGGCGGCCCAGGCGACCGGACCGCGGTGCCGTCGCCGCGCCGCGCGGGGCGCCCTCATCGTCGCGCGGGGCAGCTCGGACGAGCCGACCCGGCCGCTTCCCTCGGGCGCACAACGCGGCAGTGTGACAGGAATGTGAACGTCCAGCGGCCGGGCGCGGGTCTCACCGCACCGGCCGGTGGTTCACGCGCGCGTCGCGACCCCCGCGCCGGCTCAGCCCACGGCGGCGGCGAGCTGAGCCCGTCCGCGGCCGGCTTCCTTGGCGGCGTAGAGCGCCTCGTCGGCGGCTCGCATGACCAGCGAGAGGTCGGGCTGGCCGGGCGTGGTGCAGGCCAGGCCGATCGAGACCGACACCGGCAACGGGGACTCGACATCGTCGGCGAACGTGTCGTGCACCTCGGTGAGGATCGTCTCCGCCAGCGACAGCGCCGACGCCCCGTCCTGGTGAATCACGATCGCGAACTCGTCGCCGCCGAGCCGGCCGGCGACGCCATGGCGACCGATGATGCGGGCGACCTCGCTCAGCACGATGTCGCCCGTGTGATGCCCGAGCTCGTCGTTGACGCGCTTGAAGTGGTCGACGTCGACGATGCCGACGACCGCCGCGGAGTCCGCGATCTGCTTGCGGGCCTCGGCGGTCCAGTAGCGGCGGTTGAGCACGCCCGTGAGCTCGTCCAGCCTGGCCTCGCGCTCCAGCGAGGCAACCCGCACCACCAGGTCGTGGTCCCCTCCGGTCGGCTGCGCCGCCGGCAGCGCCGCCGAGGCGGCCTCCTCGAGCTGCTGCTCGTCGAGCCCGAGCTGCGCCAGCGCGTTGCCGAGCAGCGATCCGTCGGCCGGCAGTCCGGCGAGCAGCGCCACGGTGGCCTCGGCCGCCTGCACGCACGCCGCCTCGTTGGACGGGCACCACGTGCCGTAGCGGCCGCCATGGTGCGCGCCGATGCACGCGACCGTGTCGTCGTCGAGCCCGGCCGCGCGCGCGAAGCGCTCGCCGGCCCACGCGTGGTCGGTGCCCAGACGCTCGCGTTCGGCGGCCACGCGGGCGGGGCCGCCGGGTGCGTTGGCCACGACGCTCTCCATCAGATCCTGACCGAACGCGGCCGGGAGCACGAGCTTGCCGAGATCGTGCAGCAGGCCGGCCAGGTGGGCGATCTGCACGTTGGAGCCGGATTCCTCAGCCAGACGCGCGGCGATCGCCGCCACCTGGACGGCGTGCACGTGCATCTGACCGAGCGAAGCCCGGCCGTTGCCCGGCATGCGCTCGAAGAAGCTCGTCACCGTCGCCTCGAGCGTGAGGCGAACGATCATGCGCCGGCCCACCATCGTCACGGCCTGGCGCACGGTGCGGGCACGCACGGGTCGTGCCGCGTACGCCGAGTTGGCGTAGCGCAGCAGGTTGGCGGCGATGTTCGGGTCTCCCTCGACGGCGAGCACGAGCTCGTTGGTCGAGGAGTCGGGGTTGTTGGCGAGCGCGGCGATCTGGGCGATGCTCCGATCGAGCACCGGCAACTCGCCGAGATCGGCGATCGCGGCGTCGAGATGCGCCTCGACCTCCGCGTCACCGCGCAGCGGCTCGAGCGCCGCGGTGGTCGAAGCGGGCACTCGATACGCGCTATCAGTCATTGCCGTTCCCCCTACGCATCGCCCCGCGGGGCGCCTGTTGGTTGTCCATGCCCCACCGCGCCGACGGCGAGCACCGCAGATTCCTCGGCCGCCTCGCTCCGCGACCTGTGGCTACAAGGGGTAACGGCGCGATCGGGCGCCGCCTGTAGGCACGCCGTTTCGTTCTGGACCGGTGATCGTCCGGCAACGTGTCCGGGGCCTCGGCAATCCGCCTACTTGAATCCCGGCCGGTCCGGGATCCGCCGGGCGGCGACGATTCACCAGCCGATGGCTATACCCGTCAACGACGTCGTATGGGTCGATCTCGGCGGCGCGACGCCGGAGCAGGCCGAGGTGCAGAAGCGGTTCATGCAGCGCATGACCGCGGTGATGTTCGTCATCGGCGCCCTCGTGCTGCTGTCGGCCGTCGCGGTGCCCAAGCCCGACACGAGCGATCGACCCTGGGACGTGGGGCTGGCCGTGGCGATGCTGGTGTGGGGCGTCGCGGTGCCGCTCGTGCGCCGCCCGCCGGTGTGGCTGTTCCAGGCCTCGTGCCTGTACTCGATCACCATCTGCAGCGTGCTCGTCGCGGTGGCACGACCGATGGGTGCCACGCCGTTCTTCTACCTGTGGCCGATCGCCTCGTGTGCGTACTGCTTCTCGCGGCGAGCGCTGTTCGTGGCGCTCGCCTGGATGACAATGACGTTCGGGGTGGCGGTCACCTTCTATGCGCACACCCCGATCAGGGGCATCATGTTCTGGTCGGTGGTCACCTGCGTCGGCTTCATCGGGATCATCGTCAGCATGCTCCGCACGCGCGGGCTGGCGCTCGTGGCTCAGCTCGAGCGCGCCTCCACCACGGATCCGCTGACCGGGCTGCTCAATCGCAGGGCGTTCGGCGTCGCGTTCGAGCGCGAGGTGCAGCGGGCGGTCGACTCGAGTCTCCCGCTGAGCGTGGTGGTGTTCGACCTCGACCACTTCAAGGCGCTCAACGACGCGCTCGGTCACGCGGGCGGAGACGCCGCGCTGTGCTCCTTCTCCGACGTGCTGTCGGCGGCGTGCCCGTCCGGGCGACGTCGTCGCGCGCCTGGGCGGCGAGGAGTTCGCGGCGGTGCTGTTCAACGCCACACCGAAAGAGGCGGAGGAGTTCGCGCGAGAGCGTCGGCGGGCAGCTGCGTTCGCGCGAGGTGGGCGCGGGGAGACGGCTGAGCGTCAGCGCCGGCGTCGCCGCGCTCGGTCACGGAGCCTCCGACCCGGACAAGCTGCTGCTGCTCGCCGACCGCGCGCTGTACGCCGCCAAGGACGCCGGCCGCGATCGGGTCGCCCACTGGGATGACGGCGTCGTCCTCGGGGCGCCGGGACACGGTCTGGACCTGCTCGCCTCCTGACGGATCGTCGCCCGGGCGCCGCCTCACCGCGCGGCGCGCCGCGCCGGCCTGGGATACTCGCGCCGCGTGCTCCGGCTCATCACGATCCCGATCAGCCACTACTGCGAGAAGGCACGCTGGGCGCTCGAGCGCGCGGGAATGCGCTACCACGAGGAGCCCCACGTCCAGGGGATCCATCGCCTCGCCGCGCGGCACGCCGGAGGCGGGATCACCGTACCGGTGCTCGTGACCCCCGAGGGCGTGGTCGCCGACTCTGCGCAGATCCTCGCCTGGGTCGACGAGCGCACGCCGGCCGAGCACCGGCTGTTTCCGACCGACGCCGAAGCGCGCGCCGAGGTGGAGGGCCTGTGCCGCCGCTTCGACGAGGACCTCGGGCCGCGCGGGCGGCGGCTCATCTACGTGCACATGCTGGCGCAGCCCAAGCTCATGCTCGGTTCAACAACCTGCGGCGTGCCACGCTGGGAGGATCGGGCGATCCGCTACGGGTGGCCGGTCATGTTGCGCTTCGCCGGCGCGCGCTCGCCATCAGCCCGGGCGTGGAGGTCGAGGACGAGGCGGCGGTGTGGCGCGAGCTGGACTTCGTCGCGCAGCGGCTCGCCGACGGGCGCCCGTATCTGTGCGGCGAGCGATTCGGCGCCGCCGACCTGACGTTCGCGGCGCTGTCGGCCACGGTCATCGGCCCGCACGAGTACGGCGTCGCGCTGCCCCAGCCGGAGTCGTTGCCGCCGCAGACGGCCTCGCTGATCGCGCGCGCCCGCGAGCACCCGGCGGGGCGCTATGCGGTGCGCCTGTTCGCCGAGCATCGCCGCGAGACCATCCCCCGACCTGACTGACGGCGGGCGGCCGCCAGGCGGGAGGGACCGCCCCGGGCTCGCTCAGAGCCCCGAGGTGACCTCGATGGTTCCCGCCTTCGCCGCCGCGTTCATCTGGGCGTAGTCGCGCTCGTTCTGGTCCGCGTAGGCGTCGGCGTAGGTCGCCATCGCCAGGTCGAACGTGGCTCCGCGGCCGAGGTACTCGGCGATCGCGATGGCATCGCCGGTGCGGGCGTGACCGAGCGCCAGCGAGCGCCCGCACATCCGCCCGTAGGCCACGAGCTCGTCGGCGGTCAGGGTCTCGATCTCGGCCGAGCGCTTCCAGTCCCACAGCTGCCGGACGTAGAAGTCGCGCTCCTGGCCGTCGATGCCCTTCACTTGAACCCAGCCGAGCAGGATGTCGCTCGCCGACTGCATCAGCCACTGCCCCTCGACAACGCGGCGGCCGTGATTGCCGTAGTGGCTCTTGCCCGCGAACGGCTCGAGCACCGACTCGGTCGCCTCCTTGACCTGCAGGAACAGCGGATCCTGGTTGTCGCGGCCGAGCATGAGGATGATCCAGCAGCGCGTGCCGACGCTCCCGACCCCGACGACCTTGCGGGCCATGTCGGTGTAGTGGTACTGCTCCATCACCCGTCGCGCCGCGCCGCTGAGCGTCTGCTTGTACTGGTTGATCAGCTCGTGCATCTCGTGGCGCACGTCGCGCTCCCTCGTCCTGCGGCGATCAGGTCGTCAAGCGGCACGACCAGCGGTGGGTCGCCGACGATGCGCAGTGAGCCGTCGACCTCGTCGGTCAGGCGAGACAGCGCCTTCATGCTGTCCTTGGTGCGGGCCTTCTCGGCCGCCCGCTGGACCTTCTTGCCGGTCTTGCCCTCCGTGCGGACGGCGTCGAGCAGCGATTGGACGTCGATCTTCGAGTACCAGACGTCGAGGTCTCGCATACCGGCGTACTGACGCATCGCGCCCCGGTACTCGGCGACGGTGGCCACCACCGACGCCTGGCGCTGGCGCTCGCTGAATCCCCGGTCACGGCCCGCGATCTCGATGCTCGCGGCCAGGCGCTTGACGTCCCACTCGAACGGGCCGGGCGCGGTCTCGTCGAAGTCGTTGATGTCGAACACGAGGTCGCGCTCGGGCGAGGCGAAGGCGCCGAAGTTCGACAGGTGGGCATCGCCGCACAGCTGCACCCGCAGCTCGGTCGAGGGCGACGCCGCCAGGTCGCCCGCCATCACCGCGGCCGCGCCACGGTAGAAGGTGAACGGCGACACGAGCATGCGCCCGTAGCGGATCGGCAGCAGCTCCGGCACGCGCGTCGCGACCCTGGTCGATGAGCGTCTGCACCGGATCGGCGCGGTCGGCCGGCGGCTGCCAGGCGGCCTGTGAGGAGCGGCTCGCCCGTGTACGGGCGGCCTTGCCCTCCGCCTTGCGCTCCTCCGGCGTCGGCCGCGGGGGAGCGCCTCGCGTCGGGGTCCCGTTGGCCGCGCCCTGCGCCTGCTCTCGTTGGACGGTCTGCTGCGCCATCTCGCCCTCGTCTCTGTTCGCGTCCTGGAACGACGAATACAAGGGCGTACCGGCGTCATCCGCATCATTCGCTGCGGATGAAATCGGCGGCTGTGGATGCTTTCCCCGTCGCCAGCGCCGCGGGCGCCGCCCGCGCTCACTCACGCGCGAGCATGGCGGCAGCCTCGCGCTCCAGGTCGACGTACGGCTCGCCGCTGACGTCGATCGACGACGCGGTTGATCGTGCCGCCGGTGAACGCGTGTGGATGCGCGCCCGGGTAGTCGTCGGTGACCGGCTCGCCGCTGTCGCGTCCGACGCACAGGCCCTCGCCGGCGAGCGTGAACTTGCCGGGCTGGGTCCTGATGCGGCCCTCGCCGACCTTCTCGTCGCCGTGGTAGAGCGACAGGATCCCGGTCGCGACGCCCGGCGGGTCCTCGCCGTCCTTCTCGAAGTGGCCGACAGGATCAGGTTGTCGCCCGTCGGGCACGTCCTCGTCGGCGACGATCTTCTGCTCGAAGCTGCCGACGAAGTTGTAGACGTAGTGCAGCCGGTTGTCCTTGACGTAGAGCGCGTGCCCGCCGAACCGCGAGCCGTGGGCGAACAGCACGCCCTCGGCGCCCGGGCGCCGGGATGTCGACGAGCGCGCCGATCGCGTAGGAGCGGTTGCGGATGTTGACCGCCTGGGACTCCGGCACCTCGGCCACGCCGGGGTAGTACACGTAGCGGTTGCGCGGCGGGGTGAGCACCGGGCGCGGGGTCAGCGACGATCTCCAGCGCCGCCGCGGTCGTCGAGCGGGAACGCGCCGTTGGCGCCCGCCTCGGCGTACCACAGGCTGATCAGCTCCCGCAGCCGCTCGGGCTCCTCGGCGGCGAGGTTGTGCAGCTCGGAGCGGTCGACGTCGGTGTGGTAGAGCTCCCACGTGTCCTGCGCCGAAGTTGCTCCAGCCGCTGAGCGTCGGGTGGGTGGTGACGGCCTTCCAGCCGTCGTGCCAGATCGCGCGCGAGCCGAGCATCGAGTAGAACTGCGTCGCGCGCGCGCTCGGCGATCGTCGCGTGCGTCGAAGCTGTAGCGCATGCTGACGCCGTCGAAGTCGCTCTGCACGTGCCCGCCGATCATCTCCGGCGGCTCGACGCCCGACGACAGTCGAGGATCGTCGGCACGAGATCGATCGCGTGGTGGTACTGCTCGCGGATCTCGCCCCGCGCCTTCGATCCCCTTCGGCCAGGAGATGATGCACGGGTCGGACGGTGCCGCCGTTGAACTCGTAGCGCTTCCACATCTTGAACGGCGTGTTGAACGCCATCGCCCAGCCGTTGGGGTAGTGGTTGTAGGTCTTCGTGCCGCCGAGCTCGTCGAGCAGCGCGAGGTTCTCCTCGATCGAGTCGGGGATGCCGTTGGCGAACTTGTTCTCGTTGACCGACCCGTTCGGGCCGCCCTCGCCGCTGGCGCCGTTGTCGGAGATCGAGCACGACCAGCGTGTTCTCGCGCTGCCCGGTCTCCTCCAGGTAGTCCAGCAGCCGCCCGATCTGATCGTCGGCGTGCGCCATGAACCCGGCGTACACCTCGGCCATCCGGCAGAACAGCCGCTGCTCCTCGGCCGACAGCGAGTCCCACGGCCGCGTCATGTCCAGCGGCGGGAACGGCTGCCCGTCCGGGCCCGGTGCGGGTCTCGGGGTCCCGATCGGGTTGATCGGCGGCAGCTCGGTGTCGGGCGGGACGATCCCCAGCTCCTTCTGGCGGGCCAGCGTCTGCTCGCGGATCGCCTCGTAGCCCATGTCGAACCGCCCCTTGAACTTGTCGATCCACTCCTTCGGAGCGTGATGCGGGGCGTGGCAGGCGCCGGGCGCGTAGTACAGGAAGAACGGCTTCTCCGGCGCGATCACCTTCGCGTCCTTGATGAACTCCAGCGCCTTGTCGGTGAGGTCCTCGGTCAGGTGTAGCCCTCCGCCGGCGAGCGCGGCGGGTCGACGGGATGGCTGTCGTAGACGAGGTCCGGATACCACTGGTTCGTCTCCGCGCCGAGGAAGCCGTAGAAGCGCTCGAAGCCGCGGCCGGTCGGCCAGTTGCGCCGCGAGGACGCGAGGTTCATCTCGGCCTCCGGGCACAGATGCCACTTGCCGACCATGTAGGTGTTCCAGCCCGCCTCCGCCGAGGATCTCCTGGATCTGGCCGTTCTCGGGCGGGATCACCCCGCTCGCGTTCGGGAAGCCGATCGCCGCCTCGGTGATGCAGGCCATGCTGTTGCGCGTGTGGTTGCGCCCGGTCAGCAGGCACGAGCGCGTCGGCGAGCACAGCGCCGTCGTGTGCAACTGCGTGTAGCGCAGCCCGTCCGCGACGATCCGGTCGATGTTCGGCGTCTCGACCGGCCCGCCGTAGCTTCATCACCGAGAAGCCGACGTCGTCGAGCACGATGTAGACGACGTTCGGCGCGCCCTCGGGAGCCTTCGGCGGCTCGAACGGCGCCCAGTCGGGCACCGAGTCGCGGATGTCGACGTTGATTACGCCCTTGAACCGCTTGCTCATCGTGCGCGCTCCTCGTCCGCTCGTTGTCCCAGCCAGGGCGCCGCGGCCCGACCACCACGACGATCGTCACCGACGCGGCCGGGCCGCGCATCACCCCATGCGGATGAGGGCGGGGTGGCCGGGCCTCACCCCTTGAAGGTCGAGGCGCCGATGTCGCCGAACGGCTCGTCGCGCTCGCGCACCGCCTCGCGAAAACCGGCCTCGGCCGCGCGCCGCTGGAAGGCGTAGCCCTCGGGGGTGTGCCGCGCGATGCCGTCGAAGCAGGGTGCCGAGGGATCTGCGTGGTCGGCAGGCCCGGTCGGCCGAGCGACGGGTTGACGAGCAGCTTCATCATCCGCAGCTGGTTGAGTGGCATCAGCGCGATGCGCTGCACGAGCGCCTCGGTCCGCGTTCATCGAGCGTCCTCGGCGCGGGCGCCTCGATGGCCAGGCCCCACTCGAGCGCCTCGGCTCCCGACAGGCAGTCGCCGGTGAACAGCAGGCGCTTGGCCCGCTGCGGCCCGAGCCGGTGGCCCACAGCGCGGTGGTCGGCGAGCCCCATACGCGCGCGGGGGGTAGCCGATCTTCGCGTCGGCGGCGATCACCAGCAGGTCCGAGCAGAGCGCCAGATCGGTGCCGCCGGCCACGCAGAATCCGTGCACCTTGCAGACGACGGGCTTGCCGGCGTGGAACAGCGACATGAAGGCGTCGACGTTGCGGCGCATCATCGCGAAGTCGACCATCGGGTCCCACGTGCCGCGCCGGGTCGTGGTTGGCGGCCATGACCGCGGGTCCAGGGGTCGAACCGGCGAATCCCGCCGGCGCGAGCCTCGTCTCGCGCGCGGTCATCCCCTCGGCGCTGGCGACGAGGTCGTAGCCGCCGCAGAAGCCCTTGCCGTTGCCCCGACAGCAGCAGCACGCGGACGGTCGGGGTCGAGGTCGGCGGCCTCGACGCAGCGCACCAGCTCGGCGATGAGCTCGGCCGTCAGGCCATTGCCGCGCTCGGGTCGATCGAGCGTGATCCGGGCCACGCGCCCGGTGACCTCGTAGGTCATGGTGGATGGGGTCCTCCGCGTCGGGGCGTGCGAACCGAGGCGCACACGCTACGGCTCGGGCGCGCCCCGTGGTGCGCCGCGAGGCCCGCCCGGGTCGCCCAGCGCGGCGGCCAGCTGCTGGGCCACGACGCGCAGCGGTCGTGTCGAGCGCGCGGCGCGGGCGAGCAGCAGCGCGCCCTCGATCGCGCTGAGCACGAACAGCGCCTGCTCCTCGGCGGTGGCGGGCTCGCGCCCGTCGTCCTGCAGGCGCGCGCGCAGGATCTCCAGCCAGCGTGTGAACGCGCCTTGCGCGGCCTCGCGCAGCCGCGGCGCGGTCCGCGGCCTGCTCGAGCGCCGTCGTGGCGATGGGCATCCGAGCTGGTAATCGCTGGACTGCAGCCGCGCGCCCATCGTGGCGACGATGGCCGCGCACGGCCGCCGCGCTGTCCGGGGCGCTGTCGAAGGCCGCCTCCAGCTCGGCGCTGACGCGGGCGCCGGCGAGCTCGAGCGCCTCGGCCCCGAGTTGCTCCTTGCCATCGGGGAAGTGGAAGTACAGCGACCCTCTCGGCGCGCCGCTGCGTCGGTGATCTCGGCCATGCCGGTGGCGGCATATCCGTGCCGTTGCAGCAGGCCGGCGGTAGCCTCGACGAAGCGCTCGCGGGTGGGCCGGCGCCCGCGAGCAGGCCGGCCGCTGGGAGGCGGTGGCATCGCCTGAACTATATCGACCGGTCTATTAGCGCCGCAACGGCCCGCTCGGCCTTGCTGCGCTCGCCCCGATCGCGCCGCGCCCGGCCCGGCCGACGCGCGCGGACGCAGGGCCCGCCCGGACCGCCCGTCAGGGCTCGCACCGGTCCGCCCGCGCGTTAGCCCTCGGCCCGCCGGGCGACCTGGCCGCCGCGGGCCCACGGCCACCTTCGCGGGTCACGCGCCCCGAGTGCCGGCGCTCGGCGCGGCGGGCGCGGTGCGCTCCTTGCCCGTCGTCTCGCACGTTCGTCCAGGCGCCGGTGGCACGTCCGTCCAGGCACCCCCAGGCGGGGCCTGGGTGTGCTCGGACAAAAAAATGTTCGCGCGGCATGAAGCATGTGGTACGTTCCCCGCCGCGTGGCAGACGGCCGCGTTTATGGAGATAGTCGGCCGTCGCCCGTACGGGTCAAGGGTTACGAGGGACATGGATCGTCAGACCGGAGGGGAGTGGCGGATGTTGACTAGGTGGCCGCTGCGGCTTGCCGCAGCCATCGTTGGTGTTGCTGTGTCGGGATGCTCTTCGTGCTCGTGTCGGAGCATCGCGCGCCACGCGCGTTGCCGCTCAGGCGGGCCGAGTTCCGTTGCCAAGCCGGTGGCGGAGGTGCTCGTGCCGCGTGCGACCACGCACTCGCTCACGCGTCCCGAGCAGCTCGCGGTCTCCCGCGGTCTCGGCGCCAGCGAGCCGGCCTACTGGGTCACAGGTCCGGCGGCGCGCTCACCGCGCGCAACGCCCGCCAAGGGTCAGCGCCCGCTTCGCGGCCCCGGCGTCGATCTGAGCGCAGCGGGCGGCACCGTCGGCCTGTCGCTGGCCACCTTCGGTCACGCCAACGCGCTGGCCCCGGTGGGCGCGGCCGCACGGCGGCCGTGCGCAACCGCGTCACCTACGCCTACAACGACGGCGTCGGCCAGTGGTGGTCCAACGGGCCGCTCGGCTTCGAGCAGGGCCTGACCGTGGCGCATGCGCCGGCGGCGGGCACGGGCTCGCTGGCGTTCGGCTTCGCCGTGTCCGGTTCGCTGCATCCGCGGCTGGCCGGTACGTCGGTGCAGTTCGTCAACGCTCGCGGCGCCTCGGTCCTGAGCTACAGCGACCTGACGGCGACCGACGCGCGTGGGCGGGCGCTGCCGAGCACGATGAGCGTTCTGGGCGGCCGGCTCTACCTGCAGATCGACACCCGCGGCGCGCACTATCCGATCAGCGTCGACCCGGTGGTCCAGCTGACCAAGCTGGCGGCCTCCGACGGTCAGGCCGGCGACTTCCTCGGTCAGTCCGGTGCCGTCGCCGTGGCGGGCAACATCGTGGCGGTGGGCACCAACACCGCCACCGAGGACACAACGGCCGATCCCACCGCCAGCTCGGCGGGCGCCGTCTACATCTTCGTCGAGCCCTCCGCTGGCTGGGGCGCGCTGACCAACGAGAGCGCGAAGCTGACGGCTCCCGACGAGGACGATGGCTGGGAGTTCGGCACCTCCGTCGCCATGTCCACCGACGCCAGCACCATCGCGGTCGGCGCCGAGGGCGGCACGGCGGGCGGCGTCGCGGGCGCCGGCGAGGCGTACGTGTTCACCGAGCCCAGCGGCGGCTGGAGCGGCGACATCTCGACCGCGGCCACGCTGACCTCGGCATCGCCGAACGCCATCTCCGGCTTCGGCAGCGCCATTGCCGTCTCGGGCACGTCGACCGTGTTCGTCGGCGCGCCGTTCGACAACAACGAGTCCGGCTACGTCTACATCTTCAACAAGCCCGCGAGCGGCGGCTGGGTGAGCGCGACCTCCTCCAACACGCTGTCGACGAGCGCCTCCGGATCCACCCTGATCGGCAGCGCGGTGGCCGCGACCAGCAACACGGCGGTCGTCGGCGGCGCCTTCGGCGACCTCGGCAAGGGCGTGGCAGACGTCTACGTCGAGCCGTCCGGCGGCTGGGGGAGCACCGCGGTCAGCGGCACCACCACCCAGAACGCCATCCTCGAGGAGAACACCGCGGGTGGAACGTCGGGCGACGTGTTCGGCTCCTCCGTGGCCATCTCGGGCACGACGGTCGCCGTCGGCGCCCCGGGAGTGACGGTCGGCTCCAACGCCTCCCAGGGCGCGGTGTGGGAGTTCACGCAGCCGAGCGGTGGGTGGTCCGGAACCCTCACCCCGACCGCGGAGCTCACCAACTCGGCCGGCGCGGCGAACGACCAGCTCGGTGACGCCGTCGGCACCAACGGCACGGCGATCTTCGCGGCCGCCGACGGCGCGTCGCCGGGCGGAAACGCCCAGCAGGGCGCCGTGTACGAGTTCGACCAGCCCACCACGGGCAGCTGGGCGACGACGACGACGCCGACCTCGACGTTCACCTCCAGCGATGGCGCCGCCGGCGACTCGTTCGGCTTCTCGCTTGCGGTGAGCGGTCCGAACGTGCTCGTCGGCGCCGACGCCGCGACGGTGGGGGCCAACCTCGAGCAGGGAGCGGCCTACCTGTTCCTGCAGACGGCCCCGCCGAGCGTCACCACCCAGCCGGCCAACGCGACGGTCGCCGCCGGCGGCACCGCGACGTTCACGGCCGCGGCATCGGGCAGCCCGACGCCGACGGTGCAGTGGCAGGTGTCGACCAACAGCGGCTCGACCTGGGCCAACGACACGACCGACGCCGGCAACACGACCGGAACGCTCACGGTGGCACACGTGGCGACCGCGTCGCCGGCGGTCGAGTACCGCGCGGTGTTCACGAACTCGGCCGGCACGGCGAACAGCAACGCCGCGACCCTCTCGGTCACGAGCGCGCCGGCCATCACCACGCAGCCGACCAACCAGGCGGTGGTTGCGGGCGCGACGGCGACCTTCACCGCCGCGGCGTCCGGCACGCCGGCGCCGACCGTGCAGTGGCAGTCGGCGCCGTCGGGCAGCTCGACGTTCACGAACATCTCGGGGGCGACCTCGACCACGCTGAACGTGACGAGCACCACCGCGTCGCAGAACGGCAACCAGTACCGCGCGGTGTTCACCAACACCGGTGGCACGGCGACGACCACCGTCGCCACGCTGACGGTCGAGACGGCGCCTGCGGTCACCACATCGCCGACGTCGGTGACGGTGACCGCCGGGGCGACCGCCACGTTCACCGCGGCCGCGTCGGGCAACCCGGCGCCGACGGTGCAGTGGCAGTCGGCGCCCGCCAGCGCCCCGACCACGTTCACGAACATCTCGGGGGCGACCTCGACCACGCTGAGCGTGACCGGTACGACCGCATCGCAGAACGGCACGGTGTACCGCGCCGTGTTCACCAACGCGGTCAGCTCGGTCAACAGCGGCACGGCCACGCTGACGGTCAACTTCGCGCCGATCGTCACGACGCCTCCGGCGAACGTGACGGTCAACGCCGGTTCGACCGCGACGTTCACGGTGGCCGACTCGGCCAACCCGGCCGCCACGGTGCAGTGGCAGTCGGCGCTGGCGAGCAGCCCGACCACGTTCACGAACATCTCGGGGGCGACCTCGGCGACGCTGAGCGTGACGAGCACGACCGCCTCCCAGAACGGCAACCAGTACCGGGCCGTGCTCACCAACTCGGTGGGCACCACGACAGCGCGGCGGCGACGCTCACCGTCGACTTCGCGCCGACGGTGACCGCGCAGCCCGCCAGCGTCACGGTGGCCTCCGGAGCGACGGCGACGTTCACGGCCGCCGCCTCGGGCAACCCGACGCCGACGGTGCAGTGGCAGGCGTCGACCAACAGCGGTTCGACCTGGACCAACGACACGACCGACTCGGGCAACACGACGGGCACCCTGACGGTGGCCAACGCCACGACGAGCGGGACGGAGTACCGGGCCGTGTTCACCAACTCGGTGGGCAGCGCGACGAGCTCCGCCGCGACGTTGACCGTCCAGATCCCGCCGGCGGTGACCACGCAGCCGGCAAGCACCACGGTCAATGCCGGGGCGAGCGCGACGTTCACCGCCGCGGCCTCCGGCAGCCCGGCGCCGACGGTGCAGTGGCAGTCGGCGCCGCCGAGCACCCCGACCACGTTCACGAACATCTCGGGGGCGACCTCGACGACGCTGACCGTGACGGGAACCACCGCGGCGCAGAACGGCACCGTGTACCGCGCGGTGTTCACCAACGCGGTGGGCACGGCGACGACCAACACGGCCACGCTGACGGTCGACTTCGCGCCGACGGTGTCGGCGCAGCCGACCGCCGCGACGGTCACGGCCGGGCAGACCGCCTCGTTCACGGCCGCCGCCTCGGGCAACCCGACGCCGACGGTGCAGTGGCAGGTGTCGACCAACAGCGGCTCGACCTGGGCCAACGACACGACCGACTCGGGCAACACGACGGGCACCCTGACGGTGGCCAGCACGGTGGCGTCGCAGAACGGCTACGAGTACCGCGCGGTGTTCACCAACTCGGTGGGCAGCGCGACGAGCTCCGCCGCGACGCTGACGGTCGACTTCGCGCCGACGGTGTCGGCGCAGCCGGCCAGCGCGACGGTCACCGCCGGCTCGAACGCCACGTTCACGGCCGCGGCCTCGGGCAACCCGACGCCGACGGTGCAGTGGCAGGTGTCGACCAACGGCGGGGGCTCGTTCAGCAACATCTCCGGCGCCACGTCGACGACGCTGACGGTGTCGACGACGACGGCCTCGGAGAACGGCTACGAGTACCGCGCGGTGTTCACCAACTCGGTGGGCAGCGTGACGACCAGCCCGGTCACGCTGACGGTCGACTCCCTGCCGACCATCATCACGCAGCCGGCCAGCGTGACCTGCACCGTCGGCTCGAACGCCACGTTCACGATCACCGTCACCGGCAATCCGCCGCCGACAGTGTCGTGGCAGTCGTCGTCGGGCGGTGCCTCGCCGACGTGGACGACCATCGCGACGGGTCCGACGCTGACGATCAACTGCACGGCGGCGGCCAACGGCACGCAGTACCGCGCCGTGGTCACCAACTCGGTCGGCAGCGTGACGAGCAGCACGTTCACGCTGACCGTCGACTACCCGCCGGCGGTGACGACGCAGCCGGGCAACACCACGGTCAACGCGGGCTCGACCGCGACGTTCACGGCCGCGGCCTCGGGTAACCCGGCGCCGACGGTGCAGTGGCAGGTGTCGACCAACGGCGGGGGCTCGTTCAGCAACATCTCCGGTGCCACCTCGACGACGCTCACGGTGTCCGCGACGACGGCCTCGGAGAACGGCTACGAGTACCAGGCGGTGTTCACCAACTCGGTGGGCAGCGAGACGACCAACGCGGCGACGCTGACGGTCGACTATGCGCCGACGGTGACCACGTCGCCGGCGAGCACGACCGTGACCGCCGGCCAGACGGCGACGTTCACGGCCGCGGCCTCGGGCAACCCCACGCCGACGGTGCAGTGGCAGTCGGCGCCCTCGGGCAGCTCGACGTTCACCAACATCTCGGGGGCGACCTCGACGACGCTGACGGTGGCGAGCACCACGGCGGCGCAGAACGGGACGCAGTACCGCGCCGTGTTCACCAACTCGGTGGGCTCGGCCACGACCAGCACCGCGACGCTGACGGTCGACTTCGCGCCGACCGTGACCACGCAGCCGGCCAACGCCTCGGCGCAGACCGGTGCCACCGCCACGTTCTCGGCGGCGGCCTCGGGCAACCCGACGCCCACCGTCCAGTGGGAGGTGTCGACCGACGGCGGCAGCACGTTCACCCCGATCTCCGGGGCGACGTCCGCGACGTTGTCGGTGACCGCTCCGTCGACGGTGCCGAGCGTCAACCCGCAGTACCGCGGCCGTGTTCACCAACACGATTGGCACGGCGACCTCCAACCCGGCGACGCTGACGGTGTCCGCGGCTCCGGTGGCTCCGACGGTCTCCGGCCAGCCGGCCAGCAGGACGGTGAACGCGGGTCAGTCCGCGTCCTTCACCGCCTCGGCGAACGGCATCCCGACGCCGACGGTGCAGTGGCAGGTGTCCACCAACAGCGGCTCGACGTGGGCCAATGACACGGCGGACGGCGGTGCGACGACGGGCACACTCACGATCGCGAGCGCGACCGCGTCGCAGAACGGGTACGAGTACCGGGCGGTGTTCACGAACTCGCAGGGCACGGCGACGACCAACGCGGCGACGCTGACGGTCGACTTCGCGCCCGCGGTGACGGCGCAGCCGGCGAACACGAACGTGATCGCACCCGGCAACGCCACGTTCACCGCCGCGGCCTCCGGGAACCCGACGGCCACGGTGCAGTGGCAGGTGTCCACCGACGGCGGCACACCTGGACCAACGACACGGCCGACGCCGGCAACACCTCCGGGACGCTGACGGTCGCCAGCACCACCGCCGCGGAGAACGGCAACGAGTACCGCGCGGTGTTCACCAACTCGGTGGGCAGCGCGACCTCCAACGCGGCGACGCTCACCGTGGAGACGGGCCCGGCGATCACCACGCAGCCGACGAACGTGACGGTCAACGCCGGGCAGCCGGCGACGTTCACGGCCGCGGCGTCGCTGGGCAACCCGGCGGCAACGGTGCAGTGGCAGGTGTCGACCAACAGCGGCAGCACGTTCACCAACGTGTCCGGTGCCACGTCGGCCACGCTGACGCTGTCGAGCACGACGGCCTCGCAGAACGGCAACGAGTACCGGGCCGTGTTCACGAACACCGCCGCCGCGGCCACCACCAACCCCGCGACGCTGACGGTCGACTTCGCGCCGACCGTGACGACGCAGCCGGCCAGCGTGACCACCCCGGTGGGCCAGACGGCCACGTTCACGGCCGCCGCGTCGGGCAACCCGGCGCCGACGGTCCAGTGGCAGGTGTCCACCGACGGTGGCAACACCTGGAGCAACGACACCACCGACGCCGGCAACACGACCGGGACGCTCACGGTCGCCAACGTGACCACCGCCGAGTCCGGGTATGAGTACCGAGGCGGTGTTCACCAACTCGGTGGGCAGCGCGACGTCCAGCCCGGCGACGCTGACGACCAACGCCGCGCCGGTGGTCAGCACCCAGCCGGCCAGCGTGACGGTCAACGCCGGCCAGTCGGCGACGTTCACCGCGGCGGCGAACGGCGTGCCGGCTCCGACGGTGCAGTGGCAGGTGTCGACCAACGGCGGCAGCACGTACACCAACGTGTCGGGGGCGACCTCGGGCACGCTGACGGTGTCCGGGACGACGGCGTCGCAGAACGGCAGCCTGTACCGGGCGGTGTTCACGAACACGGCCGGTTCCACGGACACCACGGCGGCGACGCTGACCGTCGACTACGCGCCGACGGTGACGACGCAGCCGGCCAACGCCTCGGTGATCTCGGGGGCGACGGCGACGTTCACCGTCGCCGCCTCGGGCAACCCGGCGCCCACGGTGCAGTGGCAGGTGTCGACCAACAGCGGTTCGACGTGGACCAACGACACGACCGACGCGGGCAACACCACCGACACCCTGACGGTGGCGAGCACCACGACGAGCGAGTCCGGTTACCAGTACCGCGCGGTGTTGACCAACTCGGTGGGCAGCGCGACGTCCAACGCCGCGACGCTCACCGTGGCCCTGAACACGGCGCCGGTGGTCTCCTCCGTGCGGCCGAATGCCGGGGCGCCGTTCGGCGTGACGATCATCACCGGGCGCAACCTGACCAGCATCCAGGCCGTGTACTTCGGCAAGACGCCCGCCTGGTACCTGAACTCGTCCAGCACGCAGATCATCGCGCTGGTGCCGTTCGCGTTCCCGGCCACGGTCGACATCACGGTGAAGACCCGCGTGCGGGACGAGCGCGACGTCCAGCGCGGACAAGTTCACCATCAAGTAGGGCAGCGAGATGGCCGGTCCGTCGGAGGGGCGGAGCGGCTGCGGCGGTGGGCGGAGGTGCCGGACCGGCCCTCCGCCCACCGCCCGAGCGGCCCCTGGGCGCGCTCTATACTGCGCGCCCAGGGGCTCGTGCTCGCGACGCGACGCTTGCCCCGAACGGGAGCGAGTGGATGAGGGTGTCGGTCGAGCAACGAGCAGCGGCGCGCGCTCGCGGTGTTCGCCCTCCGGCGAACGGGATCCAGCGGGGGGGTCGATGAGCGCGTCGGAGCTGCCCGCCGGACTGGACCGTCGATCCCGCGTTCGCGCGCGTGGCGGCGTTCTTCGCCGGACAGTTCGCCGGCGGCGGGGGCGGCGCGCTCGTGGTGCGCCAGCACGGTCGCGTGGTGGTCGATGCGTGGGCGGGCCATGCCGACGCCGCGCGGCGAGCGACCGTGGACGCCGGACACGCTGGCGCATCAGCTTCTCGACCAGCAAGGGCGCCGTCTCGACGGTGATGCACCGGCTGGCCGAGCGGGGCCTGCTCGAGTACGACGCGCCCGTGGCCAGCTACTGGCCGGAGTTCGCGAGCAACGGCAAGGGCGCGATCACCGTGCGGCAGCTGCTCAGCCACGAGGCCGGGATGCACAGCGTTCGCAGCGCCGGCCGGCGGGCCGAGGACCTGCTCGACCACCTCGCCGTCGAGGAGCGGCTCGCCGCCCGCCCGGCGTACCGGCCGGGCCGGCCCGCCTACCACGCGCTCACCTACGGCTGGCTGACCGCCGGCCTGGCGCGGCGCGTCACCGGCCTCGGCATGGCCGCGCTGGTGCAGCGCGAGGTGGCCGAGCCGCTCGGCGTGAGCGGCATGTTCATCGGGCGCCCGCCGGCGGGCAGCCGCGACGTCGCCGAGCTCGTCGGGCCGGCGCTGCGCGCATCGGTCTCGGCGGGACGGGTGCTCGTGCCGATCGGCGGCCGGCTGGGCATCCGCCGTTCGGCCGCCCGCGCGCTGTACGTGCCCGGCTTCGACGGGCTGTTTCGCGGGCCGGACCCGCCGGTGCTCGACACCGAGATGCCCGCGGCCAACGGCCTGTTCACGGCTCGCGCCCTCGCCACGCTGTACGCGGCGCTGGCCGCCGGCGGACGCACGCCGACGACGGACGGCTGCTGCGCGAGAGCACGGTCGCGGAGATGGGCCGCGTGCAGCAGCCGAGACCGCGACGACGTGCTCGGCCTGCCGATGCGCTGGCGGCTGGGCTATCACCAGGCGTTCGCCCTCGGGCGGCGCATCGCCGCGGGCGTTCGGGCACTACGGCTTCGGCGGCTCGGGCGGGTGGGCGGATCCCGTCTCCGGGCTGGCCGTCGGCTACGTGACCAACTCGCTCGGCGCGGTGACCACGCCGTTCGGCGGACTGGCGCTGTTCCGCCTCAGCGGTCTCGTGCACGCCGCGGCGGCCGCGCGGCGACGGGCGAGGCCTGACGACCTTCCGCGGATCCAGCGGACGGCGCCGCCGGCTGCCGCCGTCGTCCGCGTTCGCATCCGCGCTCCGGCTCGCGTGCGACGCTCGCGCGGCACGGCGCTCGTCGTGGACGCGGCGGTGGTGGCGGGGCGGCGTCAGCGGCGCAACGATGTCGGGCAGGCTCGACCGTCGGCCGCCTGCGCCGCCGCCTCGTTCTCGCGCATGACCTCGACCCAGATCTCCTCGCGGAAGATCGGCATCGACTTCGGCGCCTCGATGCCGATGCGCGCCGTCTGGCCGCTCACCTCGACCAGCGTGATGACGATGTTGCCGCCGACGATGACCCGCTCTCCGGCCCGGCGTGTGATCATCAGCATGAGCGGCTCTCCTTCCTGGCTGCCCCGCGCGGGGCTGACGCTAAGCGGCCGAGGCCGCCGCGGAGTCCGCGCGGAACAGCGGGGCGCGCAACTCGCAGCCCGGTGCCTCGTTGAGCACCTGATGACCGCGACCGTCGCGAACGATGATGGGAGCACGCAGATTAGCGGCGAAGTCAGCCGGATTCTCGGCCGGTGCGCACCGTGACGTAGACGTCGACCGTGCGTGTCGGCGTCGATCCCGAGCCGCGCGGCGACGTCGTCGTCGAGCACGAGCGCGAAGTCGGCGAAGAACAGGTGCGGGTTGGTCACCGGCAGCGCGAGGCCCGGGTCCTCGAGCGAGTGCAGCCACACGAACGGGCTGTCGGGCTGCGTGCTGAGCAGCGCGTAGCGGTGGCCGCCGAGCCCGATGAGCCCGTCGGCGAACTCGATGATCGAATCGGCGTCGATCTCGACCTCGCCGAAGCGGGTGCTCTGCAGGGTGACCATCATGCTTGCTCCTTGGGGGCTCGGGCTCATGCGGTGCTCAGGAAGTCCAACAGGGAGGATTGCACGATCGAGGCCCCGGCCTTGAGCGCCGCCGTGTAGCTGGCCTGCTCGTTGGCGTAGGTGGTCGAGACGGTGGCGATGTCGACGTCCTGATCGGCTGGCCAGCGCCTGCTGATCGTCGGCGGTCGTGGCGGTGATCCGCGACGCGGCCAGCGTCAGCCGGTCGCTCGTCGCCCCGACCTGGGCCTGCATCTGCTCGAGCGTGGACAGGTTGCTGTCGAGGTTCTGCAGGTCGGTCGTCTGCAGCGAGGTCAGGTTCGCCGTCGTTCCCGCCGGTGAGGTCGGAGGAGATGGTGCGCAGCGTGTCGAGCAGCAGGCCGTCGTTGGCGCCCGTGCCGCTGCCGAGCAGGCTCGCTGATGGTCGACGTTCACCGGCACCGTCGTGTTCGGGCGCGATCTGGCGCGAGACCGTGCCGGTGTTGCCCTGGTAGGCGTCGTTGGCGCCCGTCTGGTACGGGGCGGTCTCGGTCGCCGTGCCCGGAGAAGATGTAGCTGCCGGCGTATTGCGTGTTGGCCTCGCTGCTTGACCTGGTCGATCAGCTGGTTGACCTCGGACGCGCGTCCGGCGCGATCGCTCTGGCTCTCGCTGCCGTTGGCCGCCTCGACGACGAGCTCGCGCACGCGCTGGACGACGTCGTTGATCTGCGACAGCGACGCTGTCGGCGGTGGTCGTCCACGACGTGGCCGTCCTGGACGTTGGTCGAGTACTGGCCGAGCGAGGAGATCGCGCCGTTGAGCTGCATGCGACAGGCTGGCGCCGTAGGGGTTGTCCGATGGCTCGGTGATCGACAGCCCGGAGGAGAGCTCGTTGGTCGTCGTCGTCAGCTGGTTGAGGTCGTTGCTGATGTTGGCCAGGACCGTCTGGGAGGTCATCAGGTCGGTGATGCGCGTCATCGTCACACCTGGCTGGATGAGCGTGCTGAGCACCGAGTCGATCGTGTTCAGGGCCTTGGCGGCGGCCTCGTAGCCGCGCTGGTAGGTGAGCAGGTTCGTCATCTCCTCGTCGATGGAGACGCCGGACACGCTCTCGCGCTGGCTCTCCACGGCGCTGACGAGCGCCTGCGTGTTGGTCTGGGTCGTCGTGGCCGACTTCACGTCGCTGCCGACCTGGGCGATGAGCGCGTGTAGGTCGAGTCCGGCGTGTCGGCCGTGCTGACCCGGGGATCTCGCTCACCGCCAGCGCGACCGAGTTGTCGCCGGTCGTGGTCACGGTCGAGCCGCCGTTGACGCCGGCTGGCCACGGCGATGTCGGACGCGCCGGTGCCGCTGAAGAAGTCGTACGGCGTCGCCGAGCGAAGCGGCGTCGGTGATGCCGTTGACCGTCGAGATGAGGTTGCTGGCCACGGTGTTCAGCTGCGTGAGGTAGGGGCTGATGGCGCCGGTGGCCGTCGTGTCGGACGAGGCTGGCCAAGTGCGCCGAGCTCGCCGCCGGTGGCCGCCGTGGGCGTCGGCGGCGGCCAGTTGACGGTGGTGCCGTTGACGAGCGGCGTGGCTGTTGCCGCCGAAGGTGATCTGCAGCAGCCCGTTGCCGGGATCGGTGACCGAGACGGTGCCGAGCGAGGACATGTCGTCGATCAGGCTGTCGCGCTGGTCCTCGAGCGTGTTCGGGTTCTGGCCGGCGCCGAGCTGCTGGTTGATCTCGCCGTTGAGCTGGGCGATCTGGTTGGCGTCGCTGGCCAGCTGCCCGTTGGATGCGGTCAGGTCGGACAGCTGCGTGCCGGCCTGCGTCTGCACCGTGGTGCAGCTGGGTGTAGAGCGAGTTGAACTGGCTGGCCAGCGACTTGCGCGTTGTCGACGAGCGACTCGCCGGCCGCGGCCGCGCTCGTCGGGGCGTTGGCGAGGCTTGCCCAGGCGTTGTAGAACGACGACATCGCCGCGGAGAGCCCGTTTGCGCCGGGCTCGTTGAACGCAGCCTGCGCCTGGGTCAGCGAGGTGACCATCGCGTTGGCGTTGCCGAGCGTGGTGTTCTGAGCGCGGTACTGGACGTCGAGGAACTGGTTGCGCACGCGGTTGATCGTCGTCGGCGTCGACGCCGGTGCCGAGGTTGACGGCGCCGCTGTTGACGCTCGACTCGGCCTGCAGCGCCAGCGGGGCGCTCGGGCCGAGCAGGTCGACGGCCTCGCGCGAGTAGCCGGGCGTGCTCGCGTTGTCGATGTTCTGGCCGGTGGTGTCGATCGCGATCTGCTCGGCCTCGAGGCCGCGCAGCGCGGTGTCGTATCCGGTGAAGGTCGGGATCGTCATCGCCGTCAGACCTCCAGGTCGAGGACGCGGCGCTGGCTGGCGCCCGGCGCGGATCGTCGCGGCGCCCGGCGCGCCGTCGGCCTGGTAGGCGCCGGAGCCGTCACCGCCGATCAGCCGCAGCAGGTGGTCGAGGAAGGCGAGCTCCTGCTGCATCAGCGCGCGGTTGACGGTGTGCTCGCGCTTGACCTCCTCGAGCAGGCCACGCAGCTGCGCGCTGCGCTCGCGGGCCAGCGCGGCCGTCGGCGGGTCGAGCAGCTGCGTGAGCGCTCGAGCGTGACCGAGGCCGCGGTCACGCCGAGGCGCACGCCGGCGCGCTCGAGCAGCTGCGCGCGCGTCTGCTCGATCGACACGCGGCGCTGCATCTCCACCTGCATCGCGCCGGCGTAGCGCACGACGGTCTCGACGTCGCGCACGCGGATCGCGGCGCCCTGCTCGAGCACGATCTGCAGCAGCCGCTGCGCCGAGGCGACCTGGCTGTCGAGGTGGGCGATGAGCTCGTCGCCGAGCGTCGGCGTCGATGACGCCGGCGCGCACGGCGGGGCGGTCGTCGGTGAGCGCGCTCATGCGAGCCGTCCTCCCGGGCCGCCCCGGGCTGGCGGCGGCGGTCGGACGTGCCGCTCGCGGCGGGGTCGTTGATGGCCGGGTCGATCGACGCGGCGAGCGTGTCGGCGAGGTTGCCGAGGCCGCCGCTGCCCATGATGCTCGAGGTCAGCGTGCTCGGGCAGCAGTCTGTGCGTACTCGCTGGCCGCCGGGCCGGAGCCGAGCAGGCTCGAGGAGTCCGAGCCGTCGCCAGAGTCGTCACCGGAGCGCGTCGTCGGAGCTGTCGCCGCTGAGATTGGCGCTCGCGGTGAGCTGCTGCGTGAGCTCGTTGACGAGCACCTGCTCGAACTGCAGCGCGGTCGAGTAGGCCTGCTGGGCCTTCGTGCCGCCGTTGCGGATGTTGGCGGGCTCGGTCGCCGGGTCGACCGATCGGCAGGCTCGCGGCCCGGCGAGGGCGCCGAGCGAGCTGAAGAGGTCCGGGGTGCTCACTGCTTCACCCCGTCGGCCGTCTGCATCATCTGCTCCTGCAGCTTGATCGCCTCGCTGTCGAGCGAGTAGCTGCGCTGGGCGTCCATCATGTCGACCATCTCGGTGTTGATGTCGACGTTGGACCCCTCGAGCGCGCCCTGGCTGGACCGTCGTGCCGGTCACCGGCGCGCACCGCGCCGCTGGCCGCCGTCGGGGTGAACGTGCTGTTGCCGCTCGCCGACAGCTGAGCGGGGGCGGGCACGCGTGACGATCGCGAGCTTGCCGAGCGCCTTGCCGTTGCGCCTTCGACCGTGCCGTCGGCGCCGATCGCGATCGCGCTCTCGGGGACGCCTGGCCGGCACCGTGATCGGCGGCTGCACGAGCGACCCGTCGGCGGTCGTCAGCTGGCCGCTGGCGTCGAGCGCCAGCGCGCCGTTGCGCGTCAGGCCGACCGAGCCGTTGGACTGGCGGATCTCGAGATAGCCGGGACCGTTGAGCGCGACGTCGAGCGTGCGGCCGGTCTGCTGGATCGCGCCCTGCGCCTGGCTGGTCCCGATCGTCGTCAGCGCGGCGCCGGCGCCGGTGGCGACCGTCGCGCCGCTCGGCGCCGCCGGCCGGGCTGTAGAGCAGGTCCTGGAAGCCGACGCGCTCGGCCTGGTAGCCGTCGGTGTCGACGTTCGCGATGTCGTTGCTGATCGCGTCGAGGCGCTGCTGCTGTGCGGCCATCCCTGCCGCGGCCGAAAACAACCCTTCAACCATGAGCGTTCCCTATGTCCGGGGAGCCCGGCCTCCGCAGCGTGCGGTCCAGCCTGTGGGCTCCGGCTTCTCGTCAGTCCGGTGATCGGCGGGCGCGCTCGAACTTGAGGGGCCGCGGATGGTTCCCGTCCGTGGCCGGGACGCGGCCCGCCTGCGGCGGCCAGGCGGCCGCCTCGGTCGCCGCTAGGAGCCACTGAGCGATCCGACCGCGCTGGCGCTGCGCTGCATCGTCGGTCGAAGGTCTGCAGCGCCTTCTGGCCGGCGTCGTAGGACTGCAGCGCGGCGATCATGTTGACCATCGTCTGCGCCGGGTCGACGCCCGACTGCTCGAGCTTGCCGGACTGGACGACGCCGGTCGCCCTGCCCGGCGGCGGTGCCGGTGAAGAGGTTGTCGCCCTGCTTGGCCGCGCTCGGCGACGTTGAACACGCCGAGCGCGCTCGCCGGGACGGTTCCGGCCGCGCCGACCTGCGATCGGCGCGCCGCCCTGGCCGAGCACGGTGTTGCCGTTCTGATCGACGAGGTTGCCGTTCGCGCGCGGCGCTGAACTGGCCGTCGCGGGTGTAGCGGACCCCCTGCGCGGTCTGGACGCCGAAGAAGCCGGTGCCGGCGATCGCCGAAGTCCAGCGGCTGGTTGGTCGTCTGCAGCGAGCGCGGGAGCGAGGTCGGTCACCGTGCGGTCGATCTGCACGCCGGTGGCCAACGAGCCGATCGGCTGCCCGCTGGAGATGTTCTTCAGCAGGAGCTGGCCGAAGCTGCCCTGCGAGGACTCGTCCGCCTTGTAGCCCGGCGTGGAGGCGTTGGACAGGTCGTTGGTGAGCTGGTTCTCGACCACCTGCTCGGCGAGCATGCCCGGTCGCGGCGATCTGAAGGCCTGGATCCATTGCCCCTCATGATCGGCGGTGCGCGATCATCCTTGAGGATGGAACCGCTGACGGTCGACATCGCGCTGCTGCGCGCGCTCGAGACGCCCGACCTGCGGCTGGCGCCCGGGCGCGCCGTGATGGCTCGCGTCGTCGACCCAGGACGGCGGCCGCGGGCAGATCACGATCGCCGGCGCCAAGCTCGACGCGCAGCTGCCCGTCGCAGCCTGCGCGCGGGCGACGAGCTGCGCCTGACGGTCAAGGAGGTCACCGCCGATCGCGTGGTGCTGTCGATGAGCCAGCCGGCCGCAGCCGCGGCCGAAGCGCAGGCGCCGCTGCCGTCACGCCCCGACGAGGCCGACGGGTCGGCGGACGACGGCGAGAGCGACGGGCGACGGGCCCGACACGCAGCTCCTTGTCCCTGCGCTATCCCGGCGCCGGCGCTCGGACCGGTCGACCTGCGCTTCGACCTCGACGAGGGCTCGCTGCGCATCACCGTCGCGCTGGCACCCGGCGAGCCGTACGCGGCGGCTCAGGCCGCCGCCTCCGAGCTGCGCGCCTGCGGTGGGCGACGCGACCAATCGCTCGGTCACCGTCTCGGTGGTGCCGCGGCGGGAGCCGCTCGACGTCTATGCCTGACCGACCCGATGATCCCGGCGGGCGCGCGCATCCCGCCAGCGCGCGACCGCGCTCGGCTACGAGCCCGGCGACCGGGCGCCGAAGGTGCTCGCCACCGGCGCGGGGCTGCTCGCCCAGCGCATCATCGACAGCGCGCGCGAGGCCGGCGTGCCGGTGCGCTCGGATCCGGCGCTCGGCGAGGCGCTCGCCGCGCTGGACATCGGCCACGAGGTGCCCGAGGCGCTGTGGGTGGCCGTCGCCGAGACGCTCGCCTGGGCCTACCGTCTCGACGCGCAGGCGCGGCGGGCCGGTCAGGCGTCGTCCGGCACGGCCTGAGCCGAGCCCCGTCGGCGTCCCGGCTGCCGCCCGGCGGCACTCTAGGCGACTTCGCTGAACAGCAGCTCGTCCTCGTTGAGGTACTCGCGCAGCGTGCGCTTCAGCTGCGTGTGGATCTGGCAGACGCGGCTCTCCGACACGCCGAGGACGTCGCCGATCTCGCGCAGCGTGAGGTTCGTGACGTACAGCAGCACGGCGACCTGGCGCTCGCGCTCGGGCAGTCGGGCGAAGGCGGCGCGGAAGCGCTCCTTGGCCTCGCTCACCGCCGAGGCGTGCTCGGGGTCGGCCTCGAGGTCGGTGCTGGCCAGCGTGTCGATGCGCTCGATCTTCGTCTCGTCGTCGCCGGTCACGAGCGTGTTGAGCGAGCCGACGTCGGAGACCGCGACCTCGTCCATGCGGCGGGACATCTCGTCGACCGTGGTGCCGAGCGGCCTCCGCGAGCTCCTCCTTGCTCGGGCGCCGGCCGTAGAGCGAGATGAAGCGCTCGCGGGCCTGGGCGATGTCGCGCTCCCAGCGGCGCACCGAGCGCGGCGCCCAGTCGTGGCGGCGCAGCTCGTCGAGCACCGAGCCGTGGATGCGCGTCCACGCGAACTGCTCGAGCGTCGCGCCCTTGTCGGGGTCGAAGCGGTCGATCGAGCGGATCAGCGCCTCCAGGCCGCAGGAGATGAAGTCCTCGACGTCGCAGCGCGCCGGGATCTCGCGGACCTTCTTGTAGACGATGTACTTGACCATCGGAGCGAAGGTGAGGACCAGGCGGTCCCGCACCCGCAACGTCTCCGGTCTCCTTGTACTGCCGCCACAGCTTCAGGGAAGCTTCGGCGGAGATACGCCCGTCGCGGGTTTTCACGCTCACTTTGATCCTTGCTCCGTTTTCGAGGGGAAAAGCAACCGCGGCAGGTATCGGCGGTTGGCAGATGGGCACGCAGCCGGAGCCCGACGGCGCTGGTACATCCGTCCAGTGGCGGTCCAGCCCGGCCTGTCACTGGACGACAGATCGACGCCGCCGCGGGGCCCTGCAGCGGCGGCGCCCGGCGGCGTGGCCAGCGCATCCGCGCTCAGGTCTGTGCGCGGGCGCTGCCGATGACTGGGCCACCCTCCTTCCGGGTCGCCCACGATGGCTCTACGTCTCACCGGATCCACGCTCGAACCCGCCGCCCCGCCCGGGGCCGCGGCGCTCGGCGCGCGCGCCGCGGCGCTGCTGGCGGGCGGGAGACCTGCGCGGCGTACCGCGAGCTGTTCGCCGCCGCCGCCGAGCACGAGCGACCTCCACGAGCGCTACCGCGCCCGCGTCGCCCTGCTCGAGCAGGGCCTCGCCGCCGCCGGCCGCGCGCCCGGCGGCCCGCGCGGCCCAGATCTTCCTGCTCGTCGCCGGCGCCGCGCTCGACATCCTCGAGGACGAGCCGCGCGAGCCGGTGCTGCTCAACTACGCCGGCGTCGCCCTCTACGAGCTGTGGAGCCTGGACGCGGCGAAGGCGCTGTTCGAGGCGGCGCTGCGCCTGGACCCCGCGCTCCCGCACGTGGCGCGCAACCTCGAGCGAGGTCGCGCGCCGGCGCCGCGCAGCGCACGGCGGGCCGCCGCCCGCTCGACGCGCCGCTGGCGGCGCTCGCGCGCCGCGCCCGCAGCGTCGCGGCGCCGCCCAGCCCGGCCACCGGCCTGCGCCTCAGCCTGTGCATGATCGTGCGCGACGAGGAGGAGATGCTGCCGCGCTGCCTTGCCGCCGTCGCCGACGCCGTCGACGAGATCATCATCGTCGACACCGGCTCGGTCGACCGCACGATCGAGATCGCCCGCTCGTTCGGCGCCCAGGTGATCGAGCGCGAGTGGACCGGCTCGTTCTCCGACGCGCGCAACGCCTCCTTCGACGCCGCGACCGGCGACTGGATCCTCTACCTCGACGCCGACGAGGTGCTCGTCGGCCGAGGACGCGGCGCAAGCTGCGCGCGCTGACCGGCCGGACCTGGCGCGAGGCCTTCTACCTCGTCGAGACGAACTTCACCGGCGACCTCAGCGACGGCACCGCGGTCACCCACAACGCCCTGCGCGTGTTCCGCAACCGCCCGAGTACCGCTTCGAGGGCCGCCTGCACGAGCAGATCGCCCAGCGTCTCCCCGGCGGCCTGCCCGAGCGCCTCGAGCAGACCTCGATCCGGGTCGAGCACTACGGCTACCTCGGCGCCGTCCGCGACGCGAAGGAGAAGTCGCGCCGCAACATCGAGCTGCTGCTCGCCCAGCAGGCCGAGAGCGCCAAGCCCACGCCCTTCCTGCACTTCAACCTCGGCTCGGAGTACGCGGCGGCGGGCGACGCGCCGGCCGCGCTGGCCGAGTTCGAGCGCGCCTGGCGCCTGATCCAGGAGGAGTCGCACGACGGCAGCGCGTACGAGTTCACCCCCTCGCTGATCGTCGCGCCTGGTCAAGGCGCTGCGCATCTGCGGGCGCTCGCAGGAGGCGATCGACCGGGCCGACGAGGGCCTGGCGCTGTTCCCCGGCTTCACCGACCTCGTCTTCGAGCAGGCCACGGCCGCCGCTCGCGCTCGGCCGCGCCGACGAGGCGGTCGCGCTACTACGAGCGCTGCATCGAGATGGGCGACGCGCCGTCGCGCTACACCGCGACCGTCGGCTGCGGCACCTACCTGCCGCGGATCGCGCTGGCCGAGCTGCAGCTCAACCGCGGCGACGCCGAGGCGCGCCCGCGAGCTGCTCGACTGGTGCCTGAGCAACCACCCGGGCTTCTTCGGCAACGTGCTGCCGTACGCCACGGCGCTGCTGCGCTGCGGCGTCGAGCCCGACGACGGTCGTCGCCGAGGTCGAGCGCCGCGTCGCCGAGCTGACTCCGACGGTCCGCTTCATGCTCGGCACCGCGCTGTTCGAGGCCGGGCGCAGGCGAGGCCGCCGAGCGCCAGTACCGCCTCGTGCTCGAGCGCCAGCCGCACAGCGCGCAGGCCCGCGTCGCGCTCGGCGAGGTGCTGCTCTACCAGCGTCGCTACGCGGAGGCGGCGGCCGAGGCGGCGGCGCTCGCCGGCCGAGCGACCCGCTCGCCTCCGCGGCCTGCCGCACCGAGCTCTTCGGCCGCCTCGCCGGCGGCGACCTCGACGGTGCCGACGCGGCGCTGCGTCCGCGCCCGCGCGGCCGGCGCTGCCCGCCGCCGAGCTGGCGCTGTTCGCCGGCTGGGCCGACCTCGCCGCGCGGCCAGACGTCCCCACTCGCGCGCTCCCCATCCCGGCGATCGGGCTGCTCGGCGACGGTGCTCGAGGCGCTCCTGCGCGTCCATGAGTTCGACCGCGTTCGAGCTGCTCGTCGTCGGGCTGCTGCGCCCGAGCGAGGCTGCCCGAGCGCGAGCAGCGCGAGCTGCTGGCCGGGCATGTACCTGCGCCAGGGCTTCCTCAAGTCGGCCGCCGAGGAGTGGATGGCGGTCTGCGAGCAGGCGCCGCGGACCCGCGCGCGCTCGTCGGACTCGCCCAGGTGGCGCTCGCCCACGGCCAGCCCGAGAACGCGGCGCACGTTCGCCCGCGAGGCGCTGCGGCTGGAGCCGGGCAACGCGCTCGCCCGCGCGCTCGCCGAAGCGGCTCCGCTCGCCGCCTAGGTGGGCCGCGGCCGCCCGCCGGCCGAACGGCGCTTGTAGGACATTGCTGGACGCCGCCTCAAGTTCTCGCGCCGCCCGTTCGATAAACGAGCGCAGGGAGGACTTTTCAAGGAGAAACCCAGCCCATCCGACGGACGCGCGCCGGCGACCCAACACCGGGATCGGCTTCGCGCCTCGCAATTCAAGGAGGAATCGCACCGTCATGAATCCCATCGCGCCATCATCCGCAGTCACGCCCATCGACCAGGTCGCTCCGGCCGCCCCAGCCGCCCGCGAACAGCCCACGACCGCCGTCGACCCGGCGAGCGCCGTCTCGACGACGGTCGAGACGATCCCGTCCAGCCCGCCCGCTGAGGTGCTCGACGCCATGGGGGCCGCCTCCGACCGCTTCGACCAGCTGGCGGCCGACAACCAGCACGTCGGCCTGTCAGCTCGCCGACGACGGCGGTCGCGTGCAGGTGCAGCTCAGCGACCTGCAGGGCAACGTGACCTCGCCGCCGCATGGCGCCGAGCTCCGTCTTCGACATCCTCGACGGGAAGGCCTAGGCCATGTCGACCTCATCGGTAGGTGGGAGCAGCTCGTTCTTCGACGGGACGCTGACCAGCGCCACGTCCGACGGCATCAGCAACCCGCTCGGCGCGCAGCAGTCGATCACCGGTCTCGGCACGGGCCTGGACACCACGGCGATCATCAACGAGCTGCTGGCCATCGACGAGGTCCCGGTCAACACGCTCACGCTCAGCCAGGACGGCGTCAACGCCCAGCAGCAGCAGCTGACCACGATCCAGACCGACCTGCAGAACGTGATGAACGACGCCGAGGCCCTGGGCTCTCCGGCCCTGTTCGCCTCCTCGCAGTCGGTCACCACGAGCGATCCGAACACGATGACGGCGACCAGCTCCAGCGGCGCCGCCGTGGGCAGCTACGAGGTCGGCGTCACCCAGCTGGCCAGCTCGGCGCAGCGCACGTTCACCTATACCAGCCCCACGTCGGCCGACGCGCTGACCATCGACGGCGTGACCGAGAACGTGACCGCCGGTGAGACGGCGGCGCAGTTCGCCAGCCAGATCAACTCCGACTCCAACGCCACCGTATACGCGGCCGCGCTCGACAGCGGGACGATCGTCCTGTCCGACCGGGCCACCGGCGACAACGGATCCAGCTTCATCGCAGTGAGCGACCCGGGCGGCACGCTGGTCGAGCAGGCGGGCCTCGCCGTCCAGGGCCGCGACGCGGAGTTCTCGGTCAACGGCGGGACGACCCAGACGTCGACCAGCAATACGGTGACGAACGCGATCCCCGGCGTGTCGCTGTCGCTGACCGGCCTGACCAACAACGGACCGGTCACGGTCAACGTCGCCCCGCCCAGCGCCAGCACCTCCTCCATCACCTCGGCGGTCAACCAGTTCGTCAGCGACTACAACTCGACGATCGCGGCGATCCAGACGCAGCTCTCCCAGACGCCGGTGGACAACCCGCAGAACGCCTCCGACGCGGGGCAGGGCACGCTGTACGGCGACGAGGAGCTCACGTCCCTGCTCTCCAACATGCGCGAGCTGATGTACACCGGGGGCGCCGGGCTGCCGACCGGCATGGCCAGCCTGGCCGACCTCGGCATCACCACGGGCGCGCCGACGGGCGGGGAGCCGACGCAGTCCTCCCTGACCGGGACGCTGACGGTCAACTCCACGACCCTGGCCGCGGCGATCCAGTCGAACCCCACCGGCGTGGCGTCCGTCCTGTCGAGCTTCGCCACCAGCTTCCAGTCGCTCGTCGGGGCGGATGCCGGCCCGGGCGGCACGCTGTCGCAGCGCATCACCGACGACGGTGAGACGTCGTCGCAGATGAGCAGCCAGATCACCGACATGGAGCAGACGCTGACCGATCAGCAGACGGCGCTACAGGCGGAGTTCGCCTCCATGGAGACGGCGATCCAGCAGAGCCAGGCCACCGAGTCCTATCTCTCGGGCCAGATCTCCTCGCTCAGCGCGTCGAGCTCCACCGGCTGAGCCGGTTCACAAGCCCGAGCGCTCCGCCGGTGCACCGGCGGCCGGCCGCCCAGTGCCGGCCAGCGCGCGCGCCGCGATCCGGTGTGCGGGCAGCCGGCCGGTCCGGACGCATGGCGGTCTCAACTTTGGGCACCGGCGACCGATCACACGGGTAGAAGGCAACCACCCTCCGGATCGGCTCCAACGCGATGAACGCATACACCGCAGCACCGCCCAAGGCCTACCAGCAGAGCTCCGTGCTCACCGCCACGCCCGAGCGCCTGATCGTGATGCTCTACGACGGCATGCATCGCTTCCTGTTCCAGGCTGCGGCCGCCATGCGCGCCCGGGACATCGCCGCCGCGCACACCAAGCTGCGCCAGGCCGAGTCGATCCTCGCGCACCTGCAGTCCACGCTCGACCTCGAGCAGGGCGAGATCGCCCAGAACCTGCTGTCGATCTACCTGTTCTGCCGCCGGCACCTCAACCAGGCCCGCGTCGATTTCGACCCGGTCAAGGTCGAGCAGGTCGACGGGATGCTCAGCACCCTGCGCGACGCCTGGGACAAGATCTGCTGATGACGCCGAGCGGTCCGGGCGACCCGTACGAGCGCCTGCTCGCGCTGGCCGAGCGGGAGCTCGAGTGCGCCGGTGCGGGGCAGTGGGCGGCATTGCCCGCGATCGCCGCGGAGCGCGCCGCAATCATCCAGGCGCTTCCGGCGACGCCGCCGCCCACGGCGCGCGCGAACCTGGAGCGCGCCGCCCTCACGCAGGCGCGCGTCACCATCGAGCTGCAGCGCGGGCGCGCGCAGACGCTGTTCGCCCTGCGTCACGTCCTGCACGCGCGCCGCGCCGCTCGCGGCTACCGCCGCTCACTGGGCCAAGCCGCCCCGGTGACGCGCATCAACGCGAGCGCCTGAGCGCATCGCCGCCGCCGCCCCGGCGTCGCACGCGAACGGATCTCGCTCAAGAACGCCGCGCGGCGGCCGATGAACGGGGGGACTCGCACGGACGCGGTCGTGATCACGCCCAGGGAGGGCTGACGCCAAGAAAGGACTTGACCGAACGTGTCCGCCGTCGAATCAACCCAGGCCGTGATCCAAGCCGCGATGACCGGCGCCATGCAGCGCCAGACGGTGCTCACGAGCGATCTGGCCAACGCCGACACCCCCGGCTTCCAGCCGCAGGACGTCGACTTCCAGGATCAGCTCAACTCCGCGCTGCAGGCGGGCACGGCGCCCGCCCAGATCAGCTACCAGTCGACCACGAGCCCGGATCTCGAGGCCACCGGCGGCGTCGGCGTCAACACCGATCAGGTGTCCGCCGACATCGCCGAGAACGGACTCGAGTACCAGGCGCTGGCCCAGGTGATGGCGGCCAACGAGTCGATCGCCCGAGTACGCGATGTGGACGACCTGATGGGCCTCTTCGACGCAATCGACATCGCCGGCAGCGGGATGAGCGCCCAGCGGCTGCGCATGGACGTCACCTCGGAGAACCTGGCGAACGCGGAGACGACGCGCACGGCCAGCGGCGGCCCCTACAAGCGCCAGGAGGTCATCCTCGAGCAGATCCCCGGCTCGAGCTTCGGCTCGACGCTGGCCAGCGCGATGGGCTCCTCCTCGGCGAGCGCCTCCAGCTCGAACGCCGGCGACGGCAACGCCACCGGCGCGGTCTCCGGCGGGGTGCAGGTGGCCGGCATCGTCAGCGACTCGACGCCGGGCCAGCTCGTCTACGACCCCGGCAACCCGGATGCGAACGCAAAGGGCTACGTGACGATGCCGAACGTCAACACGGTGACGGAGATGACCGACCTGATCGACGAGTCCAACTCCTACCAGTCCGACGTCACCGCCATGCAGACGGCCAAGTCGATGTTCAGCAGCATGCTGCAGGTGCTCAAGTGATCGTCCCCGTCGGCTCCGTGAGCGCGCTCGGCAGCGGCGCCAGCATCGATCCCATCGGCGGGCTCGGCGCCTCCTCGCAGGTGGCCGCCACCGGCCCGTCGGCCGGGACGAGCTTCGCCAGCGAGCTCTCCAACGCGATCAACGGGGTGCAGCAGGACCAGACGACGGCCGCCACGGCCGAGCAGGGACTGGCCACCGGGGCGATCACCGACCCGACGCAGGCCATCACCGCGGTCGAGAACGCGCAGATGGCGATGGAGCTCGCCTCCCAGGTGAGCCAGAAGGCCACGTCGGATGTCCAGACGATCTTCTCGACGCAGCTGTAGCTGAGCGATGAACGCCCGCGACCTGATCAGCAAGCTGCCGCCGCGCGGCTGGGCCGTGCTCGGCGGAGCCGTGTTCGGCTCCGTGCTCGTGCTCTACCTGATCCTGCACCTGGCCACCGCGCCGAGCTACAGCACGCTGCTCACCGGGCTCAACCCGGCGCAGACCGGGAAGATCACCTCGACGCTGAGCACGCAGGGGATCCCGTACGAGATCCAGGGCAACGGGACGGCGATCGCCGTGCCGGCGAGCGAGACCGCCCAGGCGCGCGTGTCGCTGGCCAGCGCCAACCTGCTCACCAACAACCAGCCGGACTTCTCGCTGTTCAACTCATCTCAGCTCGGCCAGAGCGACTTCCAGAGCCAGGTCGAGTACCAGCGTGCGCTCGAGGGTCAGCTGGCCGAGACGATCGACAACATCCAGGGCGTCAACGGCGCGCAGGTGCAGCTCGTGCTCCCGAGCTCCCAGCAGCAGCTGTTCGCCGACACCTCGGCGCCGACCACCGCGGCGGTGCTGCTGTCGGGTGGCGAGAACCTCGACCAGGGACAGATCCACGGGATCGCGCAGCTCGTCGCCTCGAGCGTCCAGGGACTGCAGCTGTCCAATGTCACGATCACCGACGACACCGGGGCCCTGCTGTGGCCGAACAGCGGCAGCGACGGCACGGGCGGCGGTCTGCTGGCCAAGCAGCAGGCGCAAACGCAGTACGACGCGCAGCAGGCGGCGATGATCGACGCGATGCTGTCCCAGACCCTCGGCCCCGGCAAGGCGATGGTGCAGGTCAACGCCGACCTCAACGCCAACCAGCAGACGCTGCAGTCGCTCACCTACACGGGCAAGCCCGTTCCGCTCACCCAGCACACCGAGACCGAGACCCTGGTCGGCACCGGCGGTGGATCGGCGGCCACGGCCGGCGCGGTGCCCAACTACACGCCGACCGGCACGACGGGCAACTCGAACTACAACCACAAGATCACCGACACGACGAACGGCGTCAACAAGACCGTCACCCAGACGACGATCCAGCCCGGGGCGGTCAACGGCATCAAGGCCGCCCTGTACATCGACAGCTCGGTGCCGGCGGCGGAGGTCAAGAGCGTGCAGCAGGCCGTGTCCAACGCGCTCGGGATGGTGCCGGCCCGCGGCGACACGGTATCGGTGGCCCAGCTGAAGTTCGCGCCCGCGGCCGCGACGAAGGTCACGACGCCGGCGGCCAGCCCGCTCGGCTACGCCAAGTACGGCGTGGTCGGGCTCGGCGCGCTGCTGTTCCTGTTCTTCGTCACGCGCCTGCTGCGCCGGCGCGAGCGCGAGAGCCTGGCCGGGGAGCCGACCTGGCTGCGCGAGCTCGAGCACCGGCGCACGCTGACCGAGTTCGAGCACGCCGTCGAACAGCCGCCGCCGATCAAGCAGCTGCGACCGCACGTCAACACGGCCAAGCGCCAGGTGGAGGACCTCGTCGATCGTGACCCCGATCGCGTCGCCATGCAGGTCCGCGCGTGGATGGCCGAGGACTAGACCGAGGGTGGAGGTGACACCGCGATGAGCCCGGCCGAACTGGCCACCGACGACGACGGCGTCTCCAGCGCACCGTCCAAGCTTCCGGCCAACCGCATGGGTGGCATTCGGGTGGGCGGCCGCCACAAGGCGGCCGTCCTGCTCGTCTCCCTCGGCTCGGAGAAGGCCGCGGCAGTGTTCAAGCACCTGCGCGACGACGAGATCGAGTCGCTGTCGCTGGACATGGCCAAGCTCGACAACGTCGACTCGAACATCTCAGCTCTCGTCTTCGAGGAGCTGGCGGCGACGGTGCAGGGCGAGGAGGCCTCCCTGATCGGCGGCGTCGACTACGCCCGCGAGGTGCTCGAGCGCGCGCTCGGGCCCGATCGCGCGCTGGAGATCGTCGGGCGCCTGTCGAGCGTCATCGAGCGCCGTCCGTTCGAGTTCATGCGCCGCACGCCGCCCGAGCAGATCGTCACCTTCCTGCGCAACGAGTCGCCGCAGACGATCGCGCTCGTGGTGGCCAACCTGCACACCACGCTGGCGGCGCAGGTGCTGTCCAACCTGCCCGAGTCCGAGCAGGCGGACATCGCGCTGCGAATCGCGCGCATGGGCGAGACGAGCCCCGACGTCGTCAAGCAGGTCGAGGGCGTCATGCGCCTGAAGCTCGCCAACGTCGTTCAGCACGTGTACTCGGCGGCCGGCGGCGTCAAGTCGCTGGCCGACATCCTCAACCAGGCCGACCGCCCGACCGAGCGCAACGTGCTCGACTCGCTGAGCACCACCGACGAGGAGCTCGGCGAGGAGGTTCGCCGCCTGCTGTTCGTCTTCGAGGACATCGCCAAGCTCGACGACCGCTCGATCCAGATGGTGCTCCGCGAGGCCGACCAGAAGGACCTCGCGCTGGCCCTGCGCGGCGTCAGCGACGAGGTGCGCGACCGCATCCTCGGCAACATGTCCGAGCGCGGCGCGCAGATGCTGCGCGAGGAGATGGAGTTCCAGCCGCCGCAGCGCAAGCGCGTCGTCGAGGAGGCGCAGGGTCGCATCGTGGCGATCGTGCGCCGGCTCGAGGAGGCCGGCGAGCTCACCATCAGCCGCGGCGAGGGCGACGTTGTCTACTGACGCCGCGGACGCGGCGCCGTTCGCCTTCGAGCAGCTACAGCCCGTCGCGTTGCACCCAGGTGCGGCCGGCGGCCTCGGGCTCAGCCTGGCCGACGCCGAGGCCATCCACGAGGAGGCGCGCACGGCCGGCGAGGCCGAGGGTCGGGCGGAGGGACTGCTGGCGGCGCACGCCGAGATCGACACGGCGCTCGCCGCGCTCAGCCGCGCGGTCGGCGAGGTCGGCCAAGCTGCGCGAGGAGCTGGCCGAGACGTTCGAGCGCGAAGCCGTCGAACTCGCACTCGCGCTGGCGGAGCAGATTCTCGGCGGCGCGCTCGAGGTCGAGCCCGAGCGCGTCCTCGACGGCGTGCGCGGAGCCCTGCGCCGCCTCATCGATCGCCAGCGCGTGACCGCGCTCGTCAACCCCGACGACCTCGAGCTGGTGGGCGAGCGCATGGACGCGGTGCGCGCCGAGCTCGGCGGGATCGAGCACTGCGACGTGCAGGCCGACCGGCGCGTCGGGCGCGGCGGCGCCGTCGTGCGCACGCCCGAGGGCGAGATCGACGCGCAGATCGCCACCGCAGCTCGCGCGCGCCCGCGAGGTCGTCGCGCGACGAGCTCGGCCGCGCGGCGTGATGGTTGCCAGCGGTCAGCCGGCGCGACGACACGTTCTCGCGCGTCGCGCGGCGCTGGCGGGCAGCGACCTCGCGCGGCGCCACGGCCGCGTCAGCGAGCTCATCGGCCTGATCATCGAGGCGACCGGGCTGCAGGCGGAGGTCGGCGAGGTGTGCCTCGTCGGCGGCGGCCGCTCGAGCGACGCCGGTGGCCACGCGAGGTCGTCGGCTTCCGCGCGGGCAAGACGCTGCTGATGCCGCTCGGCGAGCTGCAGGGCATCGCGCCCGGGCACCGACGGTCGAGCGCCACCGGCACCGCGTTTCGCGTCGGTGTCGGCGAGCGAGCTGCTCGGCCGCGTGATCGACGGGCTCGGCGCCCGATCGACGGCGGCCGCCGGCGACCCCGCAGGCGTCCCGCTCGACCATCGCCTCGCCGCCGGACCCGCTCGAGCGCCCGCGGATCCGCGAGCGCGTCGGGCTCGGCGTGCGCGCGCTCGACGCGCTCGTGCCGTGCGGACGCGGCCAGCGGCTCGGCATCTTCGCCGGCTCGGGCGTCGGCAAGTCCTCGCTGCTCGGCATGATCGCGCGCAGCTCGACGACGCCGACGTCAACGTGATCGCGCTCGTCGGCGAGCGCGGCCGCGAGGTGCGCGAGTTCATCGAGCGCGACCTCGGCGACGCGCTCGTCGCGCTCGGTCGTCGTCGTGGCCACCTCCGACCAGCCGGCGCTCGTGCGGATCCGCGCCGCCTTCACCGCGACCGCGATCGCCGAGCACTTCCGCGACCAGCGGGCACGACGTGCTGCTGATGATGGACTCGGTCACGCGCTTCGCGATGGCCCAGCGCGAGGTCGGCCTGGCCATCGGCGAGCCGCCGGCCACGCGCGGCTACACCCCCAGCGTCTTCGCGCTGCTGCCGCGGCTGCTCGAGCGCGCGGGCACGAGCCCCGTCGGCTCGATCACCGGCCTCTACACGGTGCTCGTCGACGGCGACGACATGAACGAGCCGATCGCCGACGCGGTGCGCTCGATCCTCGACGGGCACATCGTGCTCACCCGCTCGCTGGCCCACGCCGGCCACTACCCGGCGATCGACGTGCTCGCAGAGCGTGTCCCGCCTGGCCAACGACATCGTCTCCGAGCAGGTGCGCGAGGCGGCGCAGAAGCTGCGATCGGCGCTCGCGGCCTATCGGGAGAAGGAGGACCTGATCGCGATCGGCGCCTACCAGGCGGGCACCGACCCGCTCGTCGACGCCGCGGTCGCGCTGCGCGGCGACATCGACGCCTTCCTGCGCCAGTCGGTCGATCGCGTCAGCACGGCCACCGATGCCGACGCCCAGCTCATCGCGCTCGCCAGCGCGCTGAACGAGCACGCCGGAGGGCCCGAGATCGTCGGTGGGACGGTTGTCGATCCGCAGGATGTGCCGGCCGCCGACGTTGTCCCGGGGGCCGTGCCGGTCGGATCGCCCGCCGGCGCCGCGATGGCCATCCCGTCACTCGCCCTGCAGCCATGAGCCGCTCGCCGAGTCGTATACGCGTCCAGCGCCCTGCAGCGCCGGGCGCTGGATCCGATAAAAGGGGCGTGTCCGGATCCTCGTTTCGCTTCCGCCTCGAACGCGTCCGCGCCCTGCGCGAGCACGGCGAGGACGTCGCCAAGCAGGCGCTCGCGGGCGCGCTGACGCGCCGCGAGGAGTGCGAGGAGCAGCTGCACGACGCCGAGGTCCGCCTCGACGGCGCGCGCATGGCCCAGCGCGAGACGGGCGAGGCGAGCACGAGCGCGGTGGACCTCATCGCCCGCCAGGCCTACCTCGAGCGCATCGAGCGCACCCGCGACGCCACCGCGCGCAACCTGGACCTTCACGAGGCCGAAGTGGCGACGCGCCGCGACCTGCTGGCCGAGGCGGCTCGCGCCCGCGAGGCGCTCGAGCGGCTGAAGGAGCGCCGCCGGGCCGACCACGAGCAGGAGCTGGCGCGCCAGAGCGGCCGCGAGCTGGACGAGGTCGCCCTCAACGTGTACCGCCGCGGCCCTGCCGGGGGTGGGGCATGACGATCGCCGCCGTGACCGGCGCGGTCGACGTCGGCGGCCCGGCGATCGGGCCGCCGCCACCGGGACCGCCACCGGGCGGCTCGCCGTTCGCGAGCGTGCTCGATGACCAAGTGGCCCGGACCGCACCTGCGGAAGGCCAGATCGAAAGCAACGGCGACGAGACCGCCGCCGACAGCGAGCAGGGCAGCGATCAGCGCGGCGCCGAAGCGGGCGCCGAGGACGCCGCGGGCGGCGCCTCGACGGCATCCCCCGCGGCCGCCTCGGGTGACCCGAGCACTGAACGCGTCGCCGGCGCGCGCCGATGCGACCGCTCGGCCGGCGCGCCGGCCGCGTCCTCGCCGGCGAGCGTTACCGCGGGGATCTCCGGCGACGCGCCCACGACGCCCACGGCGTTCGCCGCGACCGCGTCATGCGGGGCCTCGACGGCCGGCGGGTCGGCTGGCCCGGGCGGCGCGGCGTCCAGCACCGCCGGCACCGCGACCGCGGCCGCCAGCCCGACCGCCGTGACGCTGCCGTCGGCGATCGCCTCCGCGTTGTCGCCGGCCGCGGCGGCTGTCAACCCAACCACGGCCGGCGCGACGCCGGCGAATGCGCCCGGAGCCGGCGCGCCGGTGGGGAGTGCACCGGCGCCCGGCGCTGCGGCGGCGAATGCGCCCGCAGGCGGCGCGCCGGTGGGGAGCGCACCGGCGCCCGGCAATGCGGCGGCGAATGCGCCCGCAGGCGGCGCGCCGGTGGGGAGCGCACCGGCGCCCGGCACGGCGCCCGCCAGTTCGCCGGGTGGCGGCACGGCGCCGTCGAACGCCCCCGCGGCCGGTCCGGCGCCCGGCGGCTCGGCGGGAAGCGGGGGATCGTCCGCGAGCATCACCGCAACCACCACGACCACCGGCGCCGGGGCCGGAGCCGCCGGCCAGACCCCGCCGGCGGGTGCGGCCGCGGCCGGCGGCGCGGCATCCGACGCCACATCGTCCGCGCCAGCCGCTCCCGTGACCTCCCCGGGCACCCCGGCGGCGGGTGCACCCGCGGCGAGCGGTGCGGCCACCCCGGCGAGCGCCGCCGCGGCGAACGCCTCCGGCCTGCTGGGACACGCGGGCGGACCGGCTGCCGATGCCTCCGCCGCCGCGGCGAACGCGCCGGCCGGACGCCCGGTCGCCGGTGGTCCCGCCGCCGCACCTGGCGTCCCCGCCCATCCGGCGGCGGCACCGGCCGACGGCGGACCGGGGGCCGACGCCAACCAGCAGGGCACGGACGGCGACCGGACCGGCGCACAGCCGGGCGCCACGCCGACCGCGCCCTTCGGCGGCTCGGCCAGCGCCGTGGGCGGCGCGCCAGCCCCGGTGGCCTCGTCGGCCGCGACGAGCGGATCGAGCGCCGCGCGCTACACCGTGGGACTCGGCGACGTCGTCGACACCGTGCAGCTGACCGTGGCCAGCGCGGCTCGCGAAGGCTTCTCCGCGGCGCGCATCTCGCTGGCCCCGGCCGAGCTCGGCGGCGTACGCATCGAGATCTCCGCAGACGAGCGACGGCCTCACCGCGCGCGTGATCGCCGACCACCCGGCGGCCGCCCAGGTCCTCGCGCAGTCGGCCGGCGAGCTGCGCAGCGCGCTGGCCTCGGCCGGCATCACGCTGGCGCATCTCGACATCGGCACCTCCGCCGAGCAGGCCGGCTCCGGCGCGCAGGACGCCAGCTTCGGGCGGCCGGCATCGCGGCGCCCCGGCCGAGCAACCGGCCGACGACGACGTCGCCCCGGCCGCGTCGGACGACACCACCCTCCAGTTGGCAAACGGCGTGCTCATCGACGTCCTCGCCTGAACCGAGCAGAAAGGAACGCCCGCCTCATGTCCACGATCGATCCCACCACCGCCGCCACCACGACCGCCGCCACCACGACGGGCGCCACCACGGCGGCGGGCAGCGCGAGCAGTGCCAAGTCCACCAGCAACCCGGGCCTCAACGTCAACGAGACCCAGTTCCTGCAGCTGATGGTGGACCAGCTGCAGCACCAGGATCCGCTCAACCCGAGCGACCCGACGGACTTCGTCTCCCAGCTCGCCCAGTTCACGTCGGTCGAGCAGGAGACGAACACCGCATCGAACACGCAGAACTCCGAGTACGTCTCGCTGCTTGGGCGCAACGTCACCTACAACGCGTCCGATGGGACGAGCCAGAGCGGCGTCGTCCAGCAGGTGAACCTGAGCGCCAGCGGCGCGACGCTCACCATCGGCGGCGTCGACGGGATCTCGGCCACGAGCGTCACGGCGGTGTCGTGAGCGAGATCCTGCCCAATCCGGCGCTCGTCCCGCCCGGCGGGGCCGCGCCGGCGGCCGCACCCGCCGGCGGCTCGACGCGTCCGCAGGCGACCCCGCCCAGCCGCGGACCGTCGTTCGCCGACGTGCTCGCGCAGCGGACCGCGGGCGGCACCGCGCCACAGTTCTCGCGTCATGCGCTCGAGCGTCTGCAGCGCCGCGGCATCGACCTGGACCAGCCGACGCTGGACCGCCTGACCGGCGGGATATCGCGAGCCGCGAGCAAGGGCTCGCGCGACTCCGTCGTCTTTGTGGACAACACCGCCTTCGTGGTGTCCGTCCGCAACAACACCGTCATCACGGCGGTGGGATCCGAGCACATGCGCGAGCACGTGTTCACCAACATCGACAGCGCCGTGATCGCGTGAGCGTCCCGGCACCCGACCAGTGCGGCTGGACCTCGTCGAGGGGGCCGCGAAAGGAAGTGACAGTCCCATGATGAGAGGTATGTACGCCGCGATCAGCGGCCTCGACGTCAACCAGACGATGCTCGACGCGACCGCGAACGACCTCGCGAACGTCAACACGGTGGGCTACAAGTCCTCCGAGGTGACCTTCGCGGACGCGCTCACCCAGATCCAGCGCGGCGCCGCCGGCGCCGTCGGCAGCACCGGCGGCACCAACCCGATGCAGGTCGGGCTCGGCGTGGAGCTCAACGCCGTCAGCCCGGAGATCACGCAGGGGTCGCTGCAGTCGACCGGCAACCCGACCGACGTCGCGATCCAGGGCAACGGCTGGTTCCGGGTCGGCACCGGCACGCCGTCCACGGCCAATCCGCAGGCGAACACCCCGACGGTGCCCCAGTACACCAAGGCGGGCAACTTCACCACCAACGCCGCCGGGTTCCTCACCACGCAGAATGGCGAGTACGTGATCGGCAAGAACGCGGTCGCGGCCGGTGTCGCGCCGAACATCACCTACACGCCCGGTACGAACGACACCTACATCTACGTCCCGCCGGGATCGACCAACCTCGCGATCGGCCAGGACGGCAGCGTCACCTACACCGACGAGAACTCGACCGACGCGACCTACGGGGACACCGTGAACGCCGGCTACATCTCGCTGGCCACGTTCCCCAACGAGGAGGGCCTGCAGCGCATGGGCGGCTCGATGTGGGCGACGACGTCGAACTCCGGCGCGCCACCGTCGGCACGCCGGGCGTCAACGGGCTCGGTCAGACGATCTCGGGCGAGCTCGAGCAGTCGAACGTCGACATGGCGACCGAGATGACCAACATGATCACCGCGCAGCACGGCTACGACGCCAACTCGAAGGTGATCACCACCGCCGACCAGATGCTGCAGTCCGTCGTGAACATGGTCCAGTAGCGCGGACCGATCAATTGGGGCCCGCGTACGCGGGCGGTCCGGCGGACGAGGGACCGCCGGGGCGCCCGCGGGGCTCCCGAACGAGGGGAGACAGACGATGATCAAGCTGCACCGGCTCGGGCACCAGGCCGAGGAGTTCCATCTCAACCAGGAGCTCATCGTCACGGTCGAGGCCAACCCCGACACGGTCATCACGCTGACCACGGGCCACAAGATCGTGGTGGTCGAGTCGCCCGAGCGCGTCGCCGAACGGGTGCGCGATGCGCGCGCCGAGGTGCTCGCCGAGGCGGTCCGCCGCCGCCGCGAGCAGCGCGAGCGCGAGCTGCGCGCCGAGCGCGCGCGCCGCGGTGAGCCGGCGCTCGCAGCCGTACCGCCCGGGGGCGATGCCTAGCGCAGCGGGGGGAAACGTGGCCGCCGCACGCGGCCCGGGAGTACGCCGGGGGACCGGCCGCCGGCCGCGCATCCCGCTCGGCGCGCGCGATTGCCCCTCCGCTGACTGGGGGCATCTGCGACTGAAGTATCGGCGGGCGTGGCCGATCAACGAGAACGATGAAGGCAGCCACTGCCATCGGGATCGTCGTTGCGATCGTCGGGATCCTGTTCAGCGCGATGATGGACGGGACGAGTCCCGCCGCGTTCATCAACATCCCGGCGCTCATCATCATCTGCGCCGGCACCGGCGGCGCGACGCTGGCGAGCGTCGGCATGGACTCGATGAAGCGCATCCCGAGCCTGTACAAGCTCGCCTTCGGCGGTCAGGAGCTCGACCTCGCCGGGCGCGTGCAGCTGATCGTCTCGCTGGCCGAGCAGGCCCGCCGCGAGGGCCTGCTGGCGCTCGACGCCCAGCTGGAGACGATCGACGACGAGTTCACGCGCAAGGGCCTGCAGCTCGTCGTCGACGGCACCGACCCCGAGCTCGTGCAGGCGACCCTCGAGGCCGAGATCGACGGCATGATCGCGCCGCCACGCCGCCGGCGCCGCGCCGTTCGAGAAGGCCGGCGGCTTCGCGCCGACGATCGGCATCATCGGCACCGTGATGGGGCTCGTGCACGTGCTGCAGAACCTCGCCGCCCCGGCCACGCTCGGGCCCTCGATCTCCTCCGCGTTCATCGCCACGCTGATGGGCGTCGGGTCGGCGAACGTGATCTTCCTGCCGATCGCCAACCGGCTGAAGGCGCATGTCGGTGCATGGAGGTCGAGCTGCGCACGCTGACGCTCGAGGGGATCCTGGCCGTGCAGGCCGGGCGAGAACCCGCGCGTGGTCGCCGACAAGCTCAACGCCTTCGTGCCGCCCGACGAGCGAGGTGCGGCCGAGGAAGAGGGCGGTGCGGCCGAGGCGCCCGAGCTGCGCGAGGCGGCCTAGCGATGAGCCGCACACGCAGTCGCCGCGGCCACGGCGCCGAGCACGAGAACGACGAGCGCTGGCTGCTCACCTACGCCGACATGATCACGCTGCTGATGGCGCTGTTCATGGTGCTGTTCTCGATCTCCTCGGTGAACATCTCGAAGTACGTGACGCTGCAGCAGTCGCTGCACGCCGCGTTCTCCGGGTCGATCCTTCCCGGCGGCCGGTCGATCGCCGCGGCGGGCTCGACCTCGAGCGCGAGCCACTCGCCCAACAACACGCAGATCCAGACGATCGTGCCGGTGACCCCGACGCTCGGATCCCCGAAGGGCGACGAACGCGGAGCAGACGGCGGCCGCAGCGGCCAACGCCGCCGCGCAGCGCGAGCAGGACAACTTCCTCGAGCTCAAGCGGCTCCTGGACGCCTACGCCAAGGTGCACGGCTTCTCCGCCGACGTGCAGACGATCGTCACGCCGACTGGCCTGCTCGTCCGGATTCTCACCGACAGGCTCCTGTTCGACTCCGGCAGCGCCGATCTCCAAACCGCAGGCTTGCCGCTGCTTGAGGAGATTTCGCACTTGCTCAACCTCGACCAAACCCACCAGATCCTCGTCACCGGCTACACGGACAACGTGCCGATCTCGACCGCCCAGTTCCCGTCCAACTGGGAGCTCTCGACGACGCGGGCGGGCTCGGTGGTGCGCTTCCTCATCGGCCAGGGCGTGGACCCCTCGCGCCTCGAGGCCTCCGGATTCGCCGACCTGCATCCGGTGGCCAGCAACGCGACGCCGGTCGGCCGGGCGCTCAACCGCCGCGTCGAGATCCTCATCCAGCGTAAGTACCCCTACCCCACCACCGCACCATGAAGAAGAAGCTGCTCATCCCGCTCGTCGTGCTGTTCGTGCTCGCCGGCGGCGCCTACACGTTCGCCAAGCCGAAGCCGGTCGTGAAGCCGCCGAAGATCGCCGGCACGCGTCTACCTGCTGCCGCAGAGCTTCCTGTGCAACCTGTCCGACGGCCAGTACGCCAAGTTCAGCGTCGCGCTCGTCCTCGCCCCGGGGCAGAGCGACGGCGCCAGCGCGACTGCGGCCGCCGACAACTCCAACAGCGCCGGCGACGTCCTCGGCACGCTGCCCGAGGAGGCGGTGATCCGCGACATCATCACGAACGTCATCACCAACCAGACGAGCACCACGCTCATCAGCGCCACCGGCCGCGCCCACATCAAGCAGGAGATCCTTGCAGGCCATCGAGAGCAGAACCGATGTGAAGGTGACGGCGGTGCTCGTTCCCGACCTCGCCATCCAGTAGGAGGGTGCCATGACCGAAGAGCTGCAGTACGAACCGCTCGCCGCATCGCCCGTCGTCGCCGGGGTCCCGGGGACCGGGACCGAGGCCGACCTGCGCCGCCTCAGCGACGTGCCGGTCGATCTGACCGTGGAGATCGGCCGCACGCGGATGACGGTCGGCGAGACGCTGCAGCTGCGGCCGGGGTCGATCGTATCGCTCAACCGGACGGCCGGAGAGCCGGTCGACCTGCTCGTCAACGGGACGCGCATCGCCCGCGGCGAGGTCGTCGTGGTCGACGAGGAGTTCGGCCTGCGCATCACCGAGGTGCTGCACGATGACCGACGAGCCGGAGGCGTCCGCGCCGGCCGAGCACGTCGCCGCCGCGCCGCCCCCCACACCGCTGGCCCCGGGCGACGACTCGGTGGTCGACGCCGTCGCGGCCTGAGCCTTCAAGCTTTCGCGCCACGCACCGATCACTCGGGCGTGCCCGGCAGTGACACACTTCCCGGGGCGGGGGGCGACTCGCCACACACCCGCCCGAGGCGCCTCGCGCGGTGCCCTCGCCGGGCGTTGCCCGCCAAGCGATCCGCACCGTCGACTTCTCGCAGCCGACCAAGTTCAGCTCCGATCAGCAGCGGCGGATCTCGCGAGCGCTCGAGAGCTTCTGCCAGACGGCGACGGCGCGCCTGTCGGCCGAGTTGCGCACGCCGCTGGAGATGGAGGTCAGCGGCAGCTCGCAGCTGGCCTGGCTGATGGCGCAGCGCAAGCTGGCCGGCAGCTCACTGTCGGCGCTGCTCGAGGTCGAGCCCACGAGCACCCGCATGCTGCTGGTCGGCGACCTGTCGTTCGTCCTGATGGGCGTCGAGTGCCTGCTCGGCGGGTCGCCGACGCGCCCGCCGGAGGAGCGACGCCTGAGCGAGATCGACTGGGTGCTGATCCGCCGGCTGTTCGACTCGATCGTCGCGCAGCTCTCGGCCGCCTGGCACGACCTCGGGCACCTGCGACTGAGCGTCGGCGACATCGAGCAACAGAGCGAGGCGATCCAGATCGCCTCGGTGAGCGAGCCGACCCTCATGTTCCGCATCACCACCCGCTTCGGCGCCAGCGAGGGGTCGCTGTCGCTCCTCATTCCCTGGCTGGCCATCGAATCCGTGGCCGACCAGCTCGGAGGACACGACACGCGGGTCGCCGAGGACGACGTCGACTCCGCCGTTGCCATCGAGGGGGCGCTCAGCAGCGCCAACGTGACCCTGCGAGCCGAGGTGACCGGCGCGACGATGTCGGTTGAGGACGTGCTCGCGCTGCGGCCCGGCAGCATGGTCGAGCTCGGGGTACCGGCCGAGAACGGGCGTGTCGGTATTCATCGAGGACCGTCTGGTCGCCCGCGGGCGACCCGGTCGACACGGTGGTCGCCGGGCGGTGCGCGTGGAGACGAAGGACGTCAATCGGCGGCGGCTGCGGTGAGCGCGCCGGACGACAGCCACGAGGCGCTGCTGGCCGCCGTCGCCGAGGGCGCGCATCGCGCGCTGTACGAGCGCTGCGACGACGGCGTACAGACCGTCGAGGTCACGCGCCTGGACGACGGCGTCGCCCCCCTGCAGGAGCTCGAGTATCCCGCCGTGTGCGTGACCGCCGACCGCGCCGACGGCGTGGCGGGCGGCGTCTGCCTGTGCACAACCGCCGCCGGCGCGCGGGCGCTGGCCATCCGCTCGCTCGATCCGCTCCCGCCCGAGGCGAGCGAGGAGCCGCTGCAGGACGCCGACCTGGAGTCGGCACGCGAATGGGGAGCGGAGGTGATGGCGAGCGTGAGCGCCGCGGCCGCCGGCGAACTCGGCGGACCGTTGCAGCTCGGCGAGGTCAGCGCGCGCGGTCTTGCGGCGCCCGACGCGGCACCCGGGCGCGACCGCGACGCACCCGTCGTGCTGCGCGCCGCGCTGAGCGTGCACGGAGAGCCGTGCCTGTTGCTCGTGTCCCTGCCCGCGCGGGAGGGTGGTGCGCCCGCCGCCGCTGCGGGCGGCCCCGCTGCGAGCGTCGCCGACGCCACCGCCGACGAGCCGGCGCCCGCGCCGGCTGCGCCCGCCGCCGCCGAGCCGCCGACCGCCGCCGCGGTCTTCCCCGAGGCCTCGGGTCAGCGCGAGCCGGCGGGCGCCGCCGCCGAAGGTGTGGCCGCCGACGGCCTGGGCGAAATCGACCTCTCAGGAGCGCTCAGCGCGACCCGCGTGCGCGTGTGGGCGGAGCTCGGCCAGGTGCGCCTGCCCCTGCGCCGCGCGATCGACCTGCCGATCGGCGGAGTGGTCGAGCTCGATTGCGACGCGGACGCGCCGGTCGATCTCTTCGTCAACGGCCTTCGCTTCGCCCAGGGACAGCTCGTGATCACCGCCGACGGCGAATGGGCCCTGCGCATCGACGACGTTTGTGCGGACGTCGCTGCGGCCTGGTGAGGCGCCGGTTCGCGCCGCAGCCGCGCTCGCTGTAACTCAAGCCTGCAGGTGCGCGGTCGATAAACGGGGTGACTCTCCCTCGGAGTCGTCCCTCGATGAAGCCATCTCGTTCTTCTTGCGTGGCCGTGCTGACGGCTGCCCTGTCACTTGCGCATGCCTGCGTGGCGGGGGCGTACACGCCGCCGTCACTGGCCCGCGCGGAGAACACTCCGCTGCGCCTCGGGACGACCACGACGTCGCACGCGAGCAGCGCGAGCGCCTCCGGCGCGAGCATCACCCGCACGCTCGTGGGCCTGGTGATCGTCGTCGCCCTGATCTACGGGATCACCTGGGTGCTGCGCCGGCTCAAGCGCTCCGAGGGCGGCCGTGCGCTCGGCAGCGGCCTGGAAAGCGTCGCCAGCCTGCCGCTCGGGCCGGGCCGCTCGCTCGCGCTGGTGCGCGCGGGCAGCGAGTTCATGCTCGTCGGCGTCGCCGAGCACCAGGTGACGCCGATTCGCCGCTACAGCGAGGACGAGGCCCGGGCAGCCGGACTGCTGGCCGATGACAGTGAGCTGCCGGTCCGCGTCGACACGCTGACGCACGAGAGCGCCCGCCGGCTGTCGCGGTCGATCGGCGCCGACCCGCCGCCGATGGAGCGCTCCCTGCAGGGAATCATCGAGACGGTCCGCAACTGGACGGTGCGCTCGTGACCCTCACCGGCTCCAACGCGGTCGAGATCCTCATCCTGATCGGCGGGCTGACGCTCATCCCGGCGCTGCTGTTCACGGTCACCGGCTTCACCCGGATCATCATCGTGCTGTCGTTCGTCCGCACGGCGATGGGCACGCAGGCCGAGCCGCCCAACCAGGTGCTCGTCGGCCTCGCGCTGTTCCTGACGCTGTTCGTGATGGCCCCGACCCTGTCCGCCATCAAGACGGATGCCTGGGAGCCGCTGCAGCACCACGAGATCAGCACGACGACCGCGCTCAAGGACGCCGAGGAGCCGCTGCGCGAGTTCATGTTCGCGCAGACCCGCACGACGGACATCGCGCTGTTCGCCAGCCTCGCGCACCTGTCGCAACCCCAGACGCGCGCCCAGGTGCCGACCTACGTGCTCGTGCCGGCGTTCATCACCAGCGAGCTGAAGACGGCGTTCCAGATCGGCTTCCTCATCTTCCTGCCGTTCCTGATCATCGACATCGTGGTCAGCTCGACGCTCATGAGCGTCGGCATGATCATGCTGCCGCCGACGTTCATATCCCTGCCCTTCAAGATCCTCCTGTTCGTCCTGGTGGACGGCTGGGATCTCATCATCCACTCGCTCGTGGCGAGCTTCCACTACTGACGGCCATGGACCAGAACACGGTCGTCAATCTCGCCTCCCAGGCCATGACCGTCGCGCTGAAGATCGGCGGACCGATGCTGATCGTCGGCCTGGTCATCGGCCTGGTGGTGAGCATCTTCCAGGCGGTGACCTCGATCCAGGAGGCGACGCTCACGTTCATCCCGAAGATCATCGGGATCGGCCTGCTGATCGTGATCCTCGGCCCGTGGATGCTGCAGCAGATCGTCTCCTACACCGCGGATCTGTTCAACGCGATCCCGACGATGGTCGGCAGCTGATGAGCAGCGCCACCCTCACGCAGCTCGTCCGGGAGGTCACGGGCAACCACATCCTCGGCTTCTTCCTCGTGCTCATGCGGGTGGCGCCGCTGTTCGTGGTCGCGCCGCTGTTCTCGGCCCAGCAGATCCCGGCGCAGGTCAAGGGGATCATCGCCGTCGCGATCGCCATCGGTCTCACCGGGGTGGTCACGCAGGGTCAGCAGCTGCCGGGCGACCCGCTCGGCGTCGGCGTGCTCGCCCTCGAGCAGATCCTGGTCGGCACGGCGTTCGCGCTCGCGCTGGCGGCGATGTTCGCCGCCGCTGGAGATCGGCGGCTCGTTCCTGGACACCGTGTCGGGCTTCTCCTACGGCAGCCTGATCAACCCGCTCACCGGCACCAACTCGGCGGTGATCGCCCGCATGTACACGATGGTCGGCACCATGCTGTTCGTCGCCATCGGCGGCGACGCCTACGTGCTGCGCGGGATCGCCCGCACGTTCGACCTCGTGCCGCTCGGCTCGGCGCCGAAGATCAACTCGCTCGTCGGCGGCGTCGGTCCAGGCCTTCGCCGCCATGTTCACGGCCGCCCTGGAGGTGGCCGGTCCCGTGCTGCTGGCCCTGATCGTCACGGACATCGCCTTCGGGATGGTCTCGCGCGTAGTGCCCCAGCTGAACGTGTTCGCCGTCGGCCTGCCGGTGAAGGTGGGCGTCGCGCTGCTGCTCGTGGCCGCCACGCTCCCGTTCTTCGCCGGCTGGCTGACCGATGCGCTGCAGAACGCCGTCGGCCTCGCGCTGCGGCAGGTCTAGGACCGATCGCCATGCCCGAGCCCATGCCCTCCCATCCCGACACCGCCGAGCGGCCGAGCTGATGCCCAACCACGACCGCACCGAGAAGGCGACTCCCAAGCATCGCAGCGAGGCGCGCAAGAAGGGGCAGCTCGCCAAGAGCCAGGATCTCAACACGGCCATCGTGCTGACGGTCGGCCTGATCGTGGTGTTCGCGACGGGCTCGACGATCTTCAACGCCACCGGCGCCTTCATGACCGATACGTTCGCGCGCATCGCGCAGCCCGGCCAGGCCACGTCGGCCGCCGGGCTGAGCGGGGAGCTGCAGTCGATCATCGGCCTGTTGATGGGGACCGTCGCGCCGGTCGCCTTCGCCTGCCTGGCGGCGGGCGTCGTCGCCAACGTGCTGACGAGCGGGCTGAACGCCTCGGCCTACCCGCTGAAGCCCAAGCTGAGCCGCCTCAACCCGATCAACGGGGTCAAGAACCACTTCGGCTCCCGCGTTCCGTTCGAGCTCGCCAAGTCGCTGGCCAAGGTATCGGTCGTCGGCGGCGCCGCCGCGATGGTGATCATCCCGATGATCACCACCCTCGGCGCCAGCGTGGGCGTGACGCCCGGCGATCTCGGCACGCTGATCACCGGGTCGCTGCGGACGCTGGTCGAGCGCATCCTCGTCGCCTACCTGCTCATCGGGGTCGTCGATCTGGTGTGGCAGAAGCGCAAGATGGAGAAGTCGCTGAAGATGACCAAGCAGGAGGTCAGGGAGGAGGCCAAGCAGTACGCCCTGCCGCCCGAGATCCGCTCGGCCATCCGCCGCCGCATGATCCAGGCGGCTCGCGCCCGCATGATGGCGGCGGTACCGCAGGCCGACGTCGTGGTCACCAACCCGACGCACTATGCCGTGGCGCTCGTCTACGACGGCACCAAGCTCGCGCCGGAGATCGTCGCCAAGGGCCAGGACCTCGTCGCCGCGCAGATCCGGCGCATCGCCGAGGAGAACGGCGTCCCGATCGTCCCCGACCCGCCGCTGGCCCGGGCGCTGCACGGCTCGGCCGAGGTCGGCGACCTCGTGCCCGAGGAGCTGTGGGGCGCGGTCGCCGGCGTCCTCGCGTTTGTCTACCGCGTCGCCGCGCGCCGGAGGGCTGCCTGATGGACGCGTCCATCCGCCGCCTGCTGCGCCACTCCGATCTGCTCGCCGCGGTCGGCGTCGTGCTGATCGTGAGCATGCTCGTCATCCCGCTGCCGTCGGCGCTCATCGACCTGTTCATCACGCTGAACATCTCGGGCGCGCTGGCGATCGTCGTCGTGACGATGTACCTCAACAAGGCGCTGGACTTCTCCGCCTTCCCGAGCCTGCTGCTGCTGACGACGCTGTTCCGGCTGGCCATCAACATCTCGGTCACCCGGCTCATCCTCACGCGCGGCAACGCCGGCGGCGTGGTGCAGGCGTTCGGGCAGTTCGTGGTCGGTGGCAACGTGGTCATCGGCCTGGTCATCTTCCTGATCCTCGTGGTGATCCAGTTCGTCGTGGTCACCAACGGCGCGGGCCGCGTCGCCGAGGTCGGCGCGCGCTTCACCCTGGACGCGATGCCCGGCCGCCAGATGGCCATCGACGCGGACCTCAACGCTGGCCTGATCACCGACCAGGAGGCGCGGGGGCGCCGCCTGGAGATCGCCAACGAAGCCGACTTCTACGGCTCGATGGACGGCGCCTCGAAGTTCGTCCGCGGCGACGCCACCGCCGCGGTGATCATCACCCTGATCAACCTCATCGGCGGCATCGTCGTGGGCGTGGTCCAGAAGGGGATGGCGTTCTCCGACGCGACCCACACCTACTCGCTGCTCACCGTGGGCGACGGCATCGCCGCCCAGATCCCGGCACTGCTGATCTCGGTGGCCACGGGCATCATCGTCACCCGCTCGGCCTCCGACGTCGATCTGGGCTCCGACCTGGCCAATCAGATCCTGCGCCAGCACAAGGCTCCGATGGTGGCGGGCGGGGTCATCTGCTCGTTCGCGCTCGTGCCCGGGCTGCCGAAGCTGCCGTTCCTGTTCATCGGCGGCTGCTTCCTGGCGGTCGGCTGGGCGGTGCGCGGGGGGATGCCGACCACCGCGGCGCCGGCGCCGGTGGCCGCCGACCCCGACGAGAAGCCGGCGCTGCCGGTGTCCAAGGACGCGGTCCTCGGCGAGCTGCCACTCGATGCGCTCGAGCTGGGGATCGGGTTCGGCCTCGTCCCGCTGGTCGACAAGCGCTCCGGCGGCAGCCTCGTGCGGCGCGTGTCGGCGATTCGCCGCCAGATCGCGTCCGAGCTGGGCATGGTCATCCCGGCGGTACGCATCCACGACGAGATCGGGCTGGACTCGCACGAGTACGTCGTGAAGGTACGCGGCTCGGAGGTCGGTCGCGGGCGCCTGATGGCCGGGCATCAGCTGGCCATGGACCCGGGCGACGCGATCGGCCCGGTCGCCGGCCTGCCCACCACCGAGCCCGCCTTCGGCCTGCCGGCCACCTGGGTCGGCGGACGGACAGCGGGCCGAGGCCGAGGCGCTCGGCTACACCGTCGTCGACGGCGAGTCGGTCGATCGTCACCCATCTCACCGAGATGATCCGCGGCCACGCCGTCCGAGCTGCTCACGCGCCAGGACGTGCGCCAGCTGCTCGACCAGCTCAAGGAGTCCAACGCCGCTGTGGTCGACGAGGTGGTGCCCGAGGTGCTCTCGCTCGGCGAGCTGCAGCGCGTGCTGCAGGCGCTGCTGTCGGAGGGCGTATCGATCCGCGACCTCGGGGCGATCGTCGAGGCGGTCGGTGACAAGGCCCGCGTCACCCGCGACACCGGCCTGCTGGCCGAGTACGCGCGTCAGGCGCTCGGGCGCTCGATCGTCGCGCCGCACATCGACGCCGAGCAGAAGCTGCGCGCGTTCACCCTCGATCCCGCCATCGAGCAGGAGGTGGCCACGTCCATCACCCAGACCACGGACGGCGAGTACCTCGCCATGGAGCCCTCGCGGGCGCAGGCGGTCGTCGTCGCGCTGCGCCATCAGATCGATGAGGGCGCGGCACGTGGCGCGCGTCCGGTCCTGCTGTGCTCGGCGCGCGTGCGCCGTCATCTCCGTCGCCTGGTCGCCCAGGCGATCCCCCAACTTGCGGTCTGTTCGTACAACGAGATCGCGCCAGGTATCAGCGTCGAAACGATTGGAGTGATTCAGGCATGAGCATGTCAATGCAGACCACGAGCGAAGCGCTCGAAGATGAGCCGGGCCGCAGTGGCGTCCGCGTGTATCGCGGCCGCAAGATCTCCGATGTCCTCCCCACGATCCGGGCCGAGCTCGGCGCCGACGCGGTGATCCTGCGTCACCGCGAAGGCGTCGGTGGCGGCGTCGGCGGGTTCTTCGCGCAGCGCTTCGTCGAGGTCGAGGCGATGCCCGGCGCGCCACGCGTCGACGTGTTCGACGACGAGCCGGGCGATGGGCTGGAGGATCTGTTCCGCGCGCCCGCGGCGCTCGAGGACGTCGCCGCCCCGGTGGCGGCGAGCGAGGCGGCGACCGATGCCCTTCTCGCCCCGGATCCGACCCCGACGAACGGCGCACAGGCGTTCCTCGAGCGCCTGGCTGCCGCGGCCGCCGAGGTCCCGGCCGCCGCGCCCGACGCCGGCGTGCAGCCGGCCCCGGCGCCCACGCCGGCCGTGACCGCCCAGCGGGCCGTCACCGGCACGGCGACGGCGAACGCCAGCGTGTCGGTCAACGGCCTGTCGGCGACGCCGCGTCAGCCGACCGTCGCCATCCCGGTTGCAGCGCCGGCACCGCGGGCGCGCGTCAACGGCGCGGCCGGCATCTATGCCGAGGCGGCCGCCGCCACGGCACCGGCGCCGGCCGCCGAGACGACCGCCGCAGCCGGCGGGGTGACGATGGCGCCGGCGCCGGCCGCGGCCGCGCGCGAGGCGCGCATCCAGTCCACCGACCGAGAGGCGGCGACCGAGATCGCCGAGGAGCTGGTCGGCCGCGGCATGGGTCGCGAGCAGGCGGATCGCCTCATCCTGGAGGCGGCCTCGCACGCGCTGCCGTTCGTCCCCGGAGGTGACCTGCGCGAGGCCGTGCGGCGCACGCTCGCGCGGCGACTGGCCGGGCTGGCGGAGCCGCCCATGGGCGGCTCGGTCGTGGCCTTCGTGGGTGCCGGCGGGTCGGGCAAGACGCGCTGCGTGGCCGGACTGGCCGCCGCCTACCAGGGCACGAGCACGCTCGAGACGTCATGCCTGTCGGTGACGCCGGAGGACGGTGGCTCGGAGCTCAACGGGCTGCTGCGCGCGCACGGCATCGCCGTACGCGCCGCCGAGCGGGGCGCGGGAGCGGCCTGGCTGGCCACCGTGCGCGACGCGGGGCTGGTCATCGTCGACACACCGGCCGTGCGCGTCAACGACGAGGACAACGTGCGCGGGCTGGCCGACGAGGTCGGTGCGCTCGCACCCGATCACCTGCTCGTCACGCTGCCGGCGACGCTCAGCGCGGCCGCAGCACGCCAGCTGCTGGACCGGCTCGCCCCGCTGGCGCCGACCGGGATCGTCGTCACCCACGTGGACGAGACCGATCAGCTCGGCGTGGCGGTGGATCTGGCCTGCGACGCGGCGCTCCCGCTGGCCTATGTGCACGACGGCCTGGAGCTCCCCGGTGCGCTCGTGCCGGCCGATCCGCGCGACATCGCGGGGCGTCTGCTGCCGTGAGCCCGGACCGCCCGCCGCAGAAGCCCGCGCGGCTGCCGCCCGGCGGGGAGCAGGGCAAGCTCCTGCTCCCCGGGGGAGAGGTGATGCCCGTGCGCGTCGCCGAGTCCGGCGACGGCGTGCTACGCCTCGTCTACCTGCTCGCGCCGCAGACGCCGCCCCGGCCCGGGGACGAGTCCGCCCGTGCTCGAGTGGTCCTCGGCGCGCGGGATCGTGCGGCTGGCCGGCAGGATGGTGTGGGAGGCGCGCGACCTCGTGCGCTTCGAGGTCGTCGACATGATCGACCTGCAGCAGCGGCGCGAGCACGTGCGCGTGCACGCCCCGCGCCCCGTGGTGCTCGAGTTCGAGGACCAGGATCGGGAGCTCGGCACGTTCGCGATCGACCTCAGCGGCGGGGGGGTGCTGCTCGCCGGCCCCGACACGCTGCAGATCGGCGACCGGCTGCGTTTCCGGCTGCTGCTGGACGGCAGCGCCTCGGCCATCGAGGGAAACGGCCACGTCGTGCGCTACGGCCCAGGCGGCTACCGGGCGATCGCCTTCACCGATGTGACGGCGAGCGACCGCGAGCGGCTGATCCGGTTCATCTTCGAGTTCGAGCGTGCGGCGCGTCGCGTCCGCTCCGACGACGCCCCGCCACGAGGGAGGGGCGATGGCCAAGGCTGACCAGAAGGCGTCCGCGGCGAAGGGCAAGAAGGGGGACGCCAAGAGCGGCAAGGACAAGAAGGGAAAGGGTGACGACGGCCCCGTCCTCAGCGTGGCGCGCCACCCGAAGGCCGGACCGAACGTCCGCCGCGCCAAGGGCTGGGGGGCCTGGCCGGCTTCGTCGCCGTGGCCGTTCTCTCCTACCAGGCCAATGTGCCGGCGTTCGACATCGGGTGGCGGGCGCTGGCCGCCGGTGTCGCGGGCTACCTGGTGGCGTGGGCCGGCTCGGTGACGGTCTGGCGCGTGTTGCTCGCCGCGGAGCTGCGGGTGCTCTACGAGCAGCTCTATCCGCCCCCCGTGGCAACCTCTGCCCCCACCGAAGCGTCTTCGCCACCGGCGGCGAGTCCCGATGGCGCGGGCGCGACCTGACCGCTGACGGCAGGCGAGGAGGCCAGTGGTGGATCCCATTCGTCCGATCTCGAGCCCGGCCGAGAACATCCCACCGGTGGTGGCCGCGGCGCGCGTCGACCGGGTCACACAGCGCAACCGCAACCCGGGTGAGCGTGACGAGCGCGAGCCCGAGCCCGAGGACGACGACGACGACGAGACGCCGCCCGACGACGAGCATCCGCACGTCGACGTGAGCGCCTAGGCCACGGGCGTCGCGGCTGGCGTGAGAAGCGTCCAGCCCGGACGGGACCATCCTCAAGTTCGGGGCCCCGCCGGACGATTACTCCGCTTGCAGGGCCGACAGGGAGTCGGCTCAGGGCACTAACCAACGTCATCAAGGAGATGTACGCATGGCCCTTTACGTGAACACCAATATCTCGGCGATCGACGCCGCGAACAACCTCAACACGACGGAGACGTCGCTTGAGATGTCGACGCAGCAGCTCTCGTCCGGTCTGCGCATCAACAGCGCCGCCGACGATGCTGCCGGTCTGACGATCAGCCAGAACCTGCAGGGTCAGATCAACGGCGTTGATCAGGCCAACCGCAACGCGCAGGACGGCGTCTCGCTCGTGCAGACGGCGGCGGGCGCGCTGACGCAGGTGCAGCAGATGCTGCAGCGCATCCGCGAGCTGGCCGTGCAGTACGGCAACGGCACGCTGAACAGCACCGACCAGACGGCCATCCAGACCGAGGTCAACCAGCTGCTGTCGGAGATCAACCAGATCGGCTCGACGGCGCAGTTCAACGGCATCAACGTCCTGAACAGCTCGGCGACGCTCACCTTCCAGGTGGGTGCCAACGACGGCGAGGTCATCACGGTCTCGACGGTCAGCCTGGGCGCCTCGATCGGCACGATCAGCCTCGGGACGGCGACGACGCTGAGCACCATCGACGCCGCCATCAATGCGGTGTCGGGCGTGGACTCGACGTTCGGCGCGGTGCAGAATCGCCTGCAGTACACGATGGCGAACCTCTCCACCTACGAGGAGAACCTCACCTCGGCCAACAGCCGGATCATGGATGTGGACATGGCCACGGCCATGACCAACTTCACCAGCGAACAGGTGCTCCAGCAGGCCGGTACCGCGATGCTCAGCCAGGCGCAGAAGCTGCCCGACGCTGTGCTGTCGCTGCTGCAGGGCGCGTAGTCGCAAGCCTGAACGCTGAACCACCCTTGCCCCCCGGGCGGCGCCTCGGCGCCGCCCGGTAAGGGCGCCAAAGCCTCGTCAGCCGTCGTGACCGCTGATGGGAGACAAAACGCCCCGTGGTACCTCCCTACTCGGGGCTCATATAGCCGATCCATCGAGGGACCGGAAGCGGAGACGGGCGGCCTGAGGCCGCCCGTCTCTGCGTTAGCCGGCCGTCCGTTTGGGAGGGTCACTCAACTTCGCCGGCGGCGCGTCGATCACAGGGCCGATGTCCGAGCATGAGCCGAGGCCTGCCGCGCCCTGATGCCCGTCCCCTCCGCCCCACCCGCCCGCGCCACCACGGTGAGCGCCATCGTCATCGCGCCGCCGTTCGGCGAGCACCTCGTCGACTCGGTGCGCAGCGTACTGGCCCAGGACTACCCGAGCGAGTGCCTCGAGGTGATCGTCGTCGACGGCAGCCGGCACCCACGGGCGAGCGAGCTGCTCACCGTCTTCGGCGAGCGCGTGCGGCGCATCGTGCCCACCGGCGCGACGCCGTCGGCGCTCGACCGGGCGATCGCCGAGGCGCGCGGCGAGGTCATCGCGCTGCAGTACGCCGAGGATCTGTGGACCCCGGATAAGCTCAGCCGCCAGGTCGCGCTGCTGCGGGCGCGCCCGGAGGTCGGCCTCGTGTTCGGCGACATGGCGGTCGTGGACGACGATGGCCTCGAGCTGTGCGCGTCCTACTGGGCGTCGTCGGGCATCACCCCCCACCGCGGCCGGCCCCTGGGCGCGCTCATGCGCGGCAACTTCGTGCCGGCCGGCACGCTGGTGGTGCGCGCCGAGCTGCGCGATCGCTTCCTGCCGCTGTCCGCCCACCCCGGCTGTGAGGACTGGTGGATCGCCTCGCGCGTGGCGGAGGTGGCCGAGCTCGACTACGTGCCGGCGCCGCTGCTGCGCTTCCGCGGCCCCGGGCGCAACCTGCGGCTGGACGCGCAGGGCGGGATCGTGCTGCGCGATCGACTCCACGAGTTGCCTCTGCGCCGCTGGCTGCTCACGCACCTGCGCTCCGGCGCGGTCGCGCCGGTCGAGCTGTTGGCCAGCTGCGAGCGCTTCGAGCTCAGCGCACTCACCGTCGCGGCGGAGCTCGGGCTCCCGGTCTCGGTGCTCGTGCCCGTGAGCGAGCGCGACGCCGCGCTGGCTGCCGGGGCGACCCGGGTCGGGCGCGCGGCGCTCGCCAGCGGCGACCTGCCGGCTGCCTCACGCGCGGCCACGCGCGCGTGCGGACACGATCCCGAGCACGAGGACGTGCGCGGGCTGCTCGCCGACGTTCGCGCTGCCGTGGCGCGAACAGGGGTCGCCGCCGTGGAGCGCGACGCGGCCCAGCGGCCGCGTGGGGTGTCGAGGCGCACGGCGCTGAAGCTGCGGTCGTTCGTGACCCTCGCGCTCGCCGACGAGCTCGTACAGCTCCCCGAGCTGCTGCGGTCCTATGGCGCGACGTTCGGCGCCGACGACAACGCCAGTCTGCTGATGGTCCTCACCGACGCCTCGCCGGCGGCCGTCCACGAGCTGGTGGCCGCGGTCGTGCAGGCGGGGCTGGACTGCGACGACAGCCCGGATCTCGTCGCCACCACGGTGGCGACCGGCGGTGCGGTGCCGGCGGCGCTGGTGCAGCGCGCCGCCGCGCTCTTGTCGCGGCGCGAGCAGGACGGAGCGCTCGGCGAGCTGCCGCGCGTCGACGCCGACTCGGTCGCCCAGCTGCGTGGCTGGCTGGATCGCGGGGAGTCGCCGTGACGCCCCGGGTGACGCTCGGGATCGCGACGTACAACCGCGACACCTACCTCGGCGAGGCGATCGCCAGCTGCCTGGCCCAGGACTACGACGACTTCGAGGTGCTCGTCGTGCTGGACGGCTCGACGCAACCCGGCGATCGACGAGGTCCTCGCCTCGCTGAGCGACCCGCGGCTGCGCGTCGTGCGCCACGAGCGCAACCTCGGCATCGCCGCCGCCTACAACACGTTCGTTCGCGAGGGGCGCGGCGAGCTGATCGCGATGCTCGGCGACGACGACGTCTGCCTGCCCGACCGCCTGCGCCGCCAGGTGGCGCTGTTCGACCGCTACCCCGACACCGGCGTCGTCCACGGCGACGCGACCGTGATCGACGCGCAGGGACACGTCACCGGGCCCTGGAACAGCGCGGACTTCACGCCGGCTGCGCTCATGCAGTCCTTCCTGCGCAGCCACAACCACCTCGTCGACCCGACCCGCATGGTCCACCGCCGCGTGTACGAGGCCGTCGGCGGCTACGACGACGCCTACCCGCTCGCCAACGACTTCGACTTCTGGCTGCGCGCCGCCGCCGCACTTCCGCTTCCGCCACTGCCCCGGCGGCCCGCTCGTGAAGGTGCGCCGCCACGACAGCAACACCTCCGACGAGACTGCCCGCGCGCGCGAGATCGACGACGTCGACGCGGGCGCTGCAGGCGGCGATCGATCGCCACTCGCTGCGCGAGCTGGTGCCCGAGCTCGACTGGGCGGTGCTCGACCCGGCGCGAGGGCGAGCGCCAGGCGCTGCTGCGCCTCGCCGACGCGATTCGACACGCGGCAGCTGCCGCTCCCCGAGCTGGCCGGCCGCCTGCGCGACCGCGCACGGGCCCAGCCGGCGCCCAGCGCCGCGTCCCCGCGGTGGCGCGCGGCGTCGGCGGCTGGTGATGACGGCGTTCGGCTGGAACGACAGCGGCGGCGGCACGACCGTGCCGCGCCTGGCCGCCAAGGAGCTCGCCCGCCGCGGCTGGGAGGTGACGGTGTTCCACGCCGCTGTCGGGCCGCACCGCCAGCGGCCGTCCGTACGAGCTGCGCGAGTGGGAGGAGGACGGCGTCACGCTCGTCGGCGTGCACAACCGGCCGCACGGCGCTGTTCGACCCCGGCGCCCCCGAGCGCGAGCTCGACGACCCCGCGATCAGCTGCGCGTTCGCCGCGCTGCTCGACCGCGTCCACCCGGACGTCGTGCACTTCCACAACCTGCACAACCTCGGCGCGTCCCTGTTCGACCACGCCGCGGCGCGCGGCCTGCCCGCCTACTTCACGACGCACAACTACTGGCTGATCTGCCCGCGCGCCTACCTGCTCACCGGTCAGGGCACGATCTGCGCCGGGCCCGGGCGATCGCGGCGGCGACTGCGCCGCCTGCGTCGGCGGCCACGACGCCGAGGCCACCGGCGCCGGCTGGCCGAGATCCGCGCCCGGGCCACGCGCTGCGCTGACCGCCTGCCTGGCGGTCTCCGACGCGGTGCGCCGACACGCTGATCGCCGAGGGCTACCCGGCCGAGCTGATCGACGTCGTGCGCCAGGCGATGCCGCATGGAGCAGGAGATCTGGGAGCAGGTCGGCCGCGACCGCGCCCCCGGCCGCGTCGGCGACGAGCTGACCGTCGGCTTCCTCGGCTCGGCCTACCCGCACAAGGGCCCGCAGCTGCTCGTGCGAGGCCGCGCAGCGCACGCGCTCGCGGTTGCGCGTGCAGATCCACGGCGAGGTGCCCGGCCGCATTCGCCGCAGCAGCTGCAGCGCGCTGGACCGGCGCGGCGTGGTCGAGCTGAGCGGCGCGTTCGCGCCGAGCGAGATCGGCCGCGCTGCTCGCGGCGTCGACGTCGCCGCGCTGCCGTCGCTGTGGTGGGACTGCGCGCCGCTGGCCGCGGCCGAGTGCCGCGCCGCGCGCGTGCCGCTCGTCGTGCCGCGCCTCGGCGGGCTGCCCGAGGCGGTCCGCGACGGGGTCGACGGCCTGGTGTTCGACGGGCTCGACGCCGGCGACCTCGCGCGCCAGCTCGATCGGCTGGCGCTCGAGCCGGGACTGCTCGAGCGCCTGCAGGCGGGGATCGCGCCGCCGCGCTCCTTCTCCCACTACATCGACGAGCTCGAGGCCTACTACGCGGGGGAGCGTCCCGTCGCGCGAGAGCGACACCGCAGCCGCCGGCCGCGCCCGCCGTGCGCTGGTCAGGGCGACCACGGCCTCGCCGTCAGCCTGTCGATCATCAACGACCAGGTCGGCGCGCGGCTGCCCGGAGCCGGTGCAGCGCGTCGCAGCGCGACGGCTCGCCCGCGGCGGGCGACCCGCCGCTGCCCCACGCGGCCGACGTCGAGGTGCGCCACCAGTGGCCGCCCGACCTGCGCCCGGCGCCCGGCGGGCGGCTCGCCGTCATCCAGCCGTGGGAGTTCGGCGCGATCCCGCGTCGACTGGGTCGGCCCGCTGCGTGAGAACGTCGACGAGCTGTGGGTGCCCAGCGAGTACGTGCGGCGCGATGTACCTCGCGGCCGGCCTGGACGAGCGCCGCGTCGTGACGATCCCCAACGGCGTCGACCTCGATCGCTTCGCGCCCGACGGACCGCGCCTGCGAGCTCGGCCGACGCGCCCGGCACGCGGTTCCTGTTCGTCGGCGGGCTGATCTGGCGCAAGGGCCACGACGTGCTGCTCGCCGCCTGGCGCGAGGCGTTCGCCGGGCCGCGACGACGTGACGCTCGTCGTCAAGGACGTCGGCGCCGCCGGCGTCTACCGCAACGGCGACCGCGACGCGATGCGCGCCTACGCGGCCTCCGGCGAGCTGCCGCGCGTGCGGCTGATCGAGGACGAGCTGAGCGACGACGAGCTCGCCGCGCTGTACCGCGCGTGCGACGTGCTCGTGCATCCCTACCGCGGCGAGGGCTTCGCCATGCCCGTCCTCGAGGCGATGGCCTGCGGGCTGCCGGTGATCGTCACCGGCGGCGGCCCGACCGACGAGTTCTGCCCGCCGCGACGCCGGCTGGCGGATCCGCTCGGCGCGCGCGGCGTTCCCCTCCGATCGCGTCGACGCGCTGGCCGACCGTCGGGCGGCCCTGGGTGCTCGAGCCCGACGCCGAGCACCTCGTCGAGCTGCTGCGCGAGGCGGCCGCCGATCCGCAGGCGCGTCGCGAGCGCGGCGCGGCCGGCGCCGAGGCCGCGCGGCCCTACGGCTGGGACGCCGTCGCCGCGCGCTACGCGGGACGGGTGGCGGCGCTGACGCGGCAGGTGCCCTTGCTGGCCGGCGCGGCGGCACCGGAGCCGCTGGCGCTCGAGCGGCGAGTACGCGCTGCGGGTGCTGGCGACGCCGGCCTGGCGCGGCGGAGGATCGGCTCGGCGAGCTGCTCGCGCGCAGTGGTGCGCGCTCACGGACCGCTGCGGACAGCGTGCTGCCTGTACCTGCTCGCCGACCCCGCGCGTCGACGGCGACGCCGGCGCAGCTCGAGGCAGCACGTGCTGGCGGCGGCGGCCGCGGCGGGCGCCGACCTCGATGCGCGGGGCCGACATCGACGTGGTGATGGAGCCGCTGCGCGGCGAGCGCGACGCGCGCCTGCACGCGGCCGTCGACGCCTACGTGCCGCTGCACGCCGCCTGCGCCGGGCACGCGCCGCCGCGCGGTGGCCGCGGGCAACGCGCTGCTGTCGCTCGACGACGAGTCGCTGTCGCAGGCGCTGTCGCGCGCGACCGCGATCGCGCGCGTGGCCTAGCCGCGCCCCCGTGACGCTCGCCGCTGCGGCCGTCCGAGGAGGATGATCGCTACGGTTGGCTGGCGCGTCGGTCGCGGCCGGTCCGCGGGATATCCGCGCCAGGACCGCCGGCGCGCTAGAACAGACGCACGGCCGGCGCCGTCCGCCGGCCGCTCCCGGATCGCCATGGCCACCACCGCGTCAGCTCCCGACACCAGAACCGACCGCGAGGACGCGGTCGTCATCCGCACGGTCGAGCTGACGAAGGTGTACGCGGGCACGGACTTCGCTGGCGGTCGACGCGCTCAGCCTCGAGGTGCGAACGGGCGAGATCTTCGGCCTGCTCGGGCCCAACGGCGCCGGCAAGACGACCACCGCCGGAATGCTGACGACGCGCGTGATCCCGACGTCCGGGCAGGCCTACGTCGGGCCGGTCGACGTCGTCGGCCTCGCCGACGCTGGCCAAGCAGCTGATCGGCGTCGTCTCCCAGCAGAACACGCTCGACCGCCAGCTGACCGTGTGGGAGAACCTCTTCTTCCACGGCCGGCTGTTCGGGATGCCGGTGCGCGACTGCCGCAGCGGCCGCGGACCGATCTGCTCGAGCAGCTTCCAGCTGACCAAGTGGGCCAAGGCGTCGGTGTTCGCGCTGTCGGGCGGCATGGCGCAGCGGCTGATGGTCGCGCGGGCGATCATGCACCGTCCCGCGGTCCTGTTCCTCGACGAGCCCACGGCCGGCCTCGATCCCGCAGGGCCGGCTCGGCCTGTGGGAGATCCTCGGCGAGCTCAACCGCGACGGGCAGACGATCCTGCTGACGACGCACTACATGGAGGAGGCCGACCAGCTCTGCGACCGCGTGGCGATCATGGACCACGGGCGCATCCTCGCGCTCGACACCCCTGCCGCGCTGAAGCAGTCCGGTCGGCGCCGACACGATCGTCGCTCGTCAAGGCCGACGGGTGAGCCCGAGGCGCTGGCCGCAGCTGCTCGGCCGCGAGGTGGAGGGCATCACCCACACGCGGCTCGTCACCGGCGGCGTCGAGCTGCACGCGCGCGGGGCCACCCGCCTGGTGGCGAGCATCGTCAGCGCGGCCGAGCGCGGCGGCTTCGCCGTCGCCGACCTGTCGGTCTCCGAGCCGAGCCTCGAGACCGTCTTCATCAGCCTCACGGGCAAGGAGCTGCGCGACTGATGGAGCCCACGACCGCGCCGGCGCCGCCATCGCACGAGCGGATCGCGATCACCCCGAGCCGCTCGGCGCTTCGCGTCGAGCCGCACGGCGCTGCTCGCGCTCGTGCAGCGCGACCTCGTCGTGCTGCGCAAGCACAGCCTCGAGTTCGTGATCCGCGTGATCATCCAGCCGCTGCTGCTCGTGTTCGTGTTCCTGTACGTCTTCCCGAGCATCGGCCAGGGGATCGGGGGCGGCAGCGCTCACGGCGCGGCCTCGGAGTCGGCGTTCGCCACGGTGCTCGTGGCGGGCGTGGTCGGCATCTCGATCATGTTCCAGGGCATCCAGGCGGTGGCGCTGCAGCTGTCCCAGGAGTTCGGCTACACGCGCGAGATCGAGGATCGCGTGCAGGCGCCGTGCCCGATCTGGCTCGTGGCCATCTCGAAGGTGCTGTCCGGCGCGGTGCAGGGGCTGCTCGCCGCCCTGATCGTGTTCCCGATCGCCGCGTCGTCCACGCCAAGGGCGTCGAGGCCCACCTGTCGATCCACTGGCCGATCGTGATCACGCTGCTCCCGCTCGCCTGCATCGCCATGAGCTCGCTCGGGCTGCTGCTCGGCACGATCTTCGAGCCTCGCAACATCGGCCTGATGTTCGGCTTCATCGTCCTGCCGCTCACCTTCCTGGGCGGCACCTACTACGAGTGGAACAAGCTCGCCCCGGTGCAGATCGATGGCTTCCACTGGCTGCAGACGCTCGTGCTCGTCAACCCGCTCATCTATGTGACCGAGGGCATGCGGGCCGGCCTGACCACGGCGCCGCACATGCAGCCTGTACGTCATCTATCCGGTGCTCATCGGCTTCTGCGCGTTTCCTTTACCTTCGGCCTGCGCGCCTTCCGCGGCCGCGTGCCTGTCCTGAGGGGCCCCGGGGCGTCCCGTCCGCGCGGCGCGTCTAATTTGCCGGACATGGCCGTGCGAGACTTCACCGACGGGGCGGAGATCGACCAGGTCCTGCTCGTGCGCGAGGCCGAGCGCCGCCAGCGCCGCGACGGCGGCGACTACCTGCGGCTGACGCTCGGCGACCGCACCGGCGCCGTCACGGCGATGGTGTGGGACGACGTCGCGACGCTTGCCGAGGCCTGCGTCCGGGCAGCGCCGCCCGGGTCGTCGGGCGCTACACGGTGCATCCCGCGGTTCGGCCCGCAGATCAACCTGCGCGGGATCGCGCTCGCCGACGAGGGCAGCTACGTGCTGGCGGAGCTCGTCGACGGCCCCCCGCGCGAGGCCGAGCAGATGGAGAGCGACCTGCGCGAGCTGCTGGCCACCGTCCGCGAGCCGCATCTCGCCGAGCTGCTCGAGCGCGTGTTCGGCCGCGCAGTCCGGTGCTGTGGGAGGCCTACCGACTCGCCCCGGCGGCCAAGCACTACCACCAGGCCTACCGTCACGGCCTGCTCGAGCACAGCCTCGGTGTCGCCCAGGCGGTCAGCGCCATCTCGGCCACCTTCCCGGGGATCGATCGCGACGTCGCGGTCACCGGCGCCCTGCTGCACGACATCGGCAAGCTCGACGCCTACACGCGCGACCCGCAGCACATCGACCTCACCGACAGCGGCCGCCTGCACGGCGAGATCGCGCTCGGCTACTACCGCATCCGGCGCGAGATCGAGGACATCGAGGGCTTCCCGCCGGCGCTGGCGCAGGCGGTGCTGCACATCATCCTCTCCCACCACGGCTCGCTCGAGCACGGCAGCCCCGTCGTGCCCTGCACCCGCGAGGCGACGCTCGTGCACATGATCGACAACCTCGGTGGGCGCCTCGGCAGCTTCGACCGTCTGGAGAAGGAGCTTCCGGCCGGGGAGCGCTGGTCGGGCTTCGACCGCGCCATCGGGGCGGGCGCGTACTTCGCCGCGAGCGACGCGCCGGCCGCTGAGCGGGGCGAGCCGGAGCCGGCGCGCGAAGCGGCATAGGCGAAGCCGCCGCCAGATCCCGCAAAAAACCGCAAATTCCGGCGGCGCGATCGGCCGAGTCGAGCGCCGCCTCGCCGCCGGGTTCTATCGTTGCGGGGCACCCATGGCCAAGGACACCGAGAAGCTCATCCGCCAGCTGTCGCTGATCTCCTACCTGATGGCGGAGCGGCGGCCGGTCACCGCGCTGGAGATCCGTCGCGACGTCGAGGGCTACAGCGGCATGAACGAGGACGCGTTCGCGCGCCGCTTCTACGCCGATCGCGCCGAACTGGACTCGCTGCGCATCCACCTCACTGTCGAGAAGCCGATCGACGGAGTGGCCGAGCAGGAGAACTACTCGCTGCGGCCCGAGAACTTCCACCTGCCCGCGATCGAGTTCTCCCCGCAGGAGCTCGCGGCGCTGCAGACGGCGCTCAGCCTCCTCGACGGCGAGTTTGCCTACGCCGAGCCGCTGCGACTGGCCCTGCAGCAGATCACCTGGGGGCGCCCGAGCCCGCTGCAGGCGCCCGAGCAGCGCTCCGTGGCGCTCGGCATCACGGCATCGGCCGGGGGCCACGAGCTGTCCCAGCGCCTGGCCAAGATCGAGACGGCGATCTTCCGCAACAAGACGATCACCTTCGACTACTACACGATGGAGCGGGACGAGGTCGGGCCGCGGCGCGTGGACCCCTACCACCTGCTGTTCCAGGGCGGCGAGTTCTACCTGCTCGGTCACGCGCACGAGCGTGACGCGGTGCGCGTGTTCCGCCTGTCGCGCATCCGCGGCAAGGTCGCCTACGCGACGAAGGCCGAGCACGACTTCAAGCGCCCCACCGACTTCGACCCGCGCGAGTACGCCGCCCGGGCCGAGTGGCAGTTCGGTGACGAGGTCGCCGTGGCCGCGATCCTCATCTCCGAGCGCATCGCCTGGCAGATCGAGCGTCACTTCGGACGCTTCGGCGAGGTGCTCGCTCCCGACGGCGAGTCTGACGCGCACAACGGCGACCGCGTCTTCCACACCGGCTACGCGAACCCGCGGATGCTCATCTCCTGGGTGCTCGGCCTCGGCGAGCACGCCCGCATCCTCGACCCCCCCGAGCTCGTCGAGGAGTACGACCGTCGTCTGGCGCTGATCGCCGAGCGCCACGCCGAGCCGCCGAGCACCGCCAGCACGCGACCCCCGGCCCAGCCCGAGCCCCGCGTCCGAACCCGGTCGCGCGGCCGGGCCGAGCACCGAGGACGGCGCCCGCACCGACGCGGCGATCCGCCCGGAGCGCTTCGCCCGCCTGGTGACGCTCGCCAGCATTCTCATCGACGCCGGCCGAGCGAGCCGGCGCCTGAAGCTCGACGAGCTGTGCGAGCGCCTGCAGATCTCGATCTCGAGCTGCGCGAGGACATCAACGTGCTCAACGTCGTCAACTTCGGCGGCGGGTCCTACGTGCTCTACGCCGAGATCTTCGAGGACGAGGGCGAGATCGAGGTCGATCCCGAGCCCTACAGCGACAACTTCGCCCGGCCGGCCCGCCTGCTGCCCGTCGAGGCGAAGGCGCTCGTCGCGGCCATCGATCTCATCGGCGAGCACATCCCGGAGGGCTCGCTGGCCTCGGCGCGCGAGAAGATCGTCAAGGCCCTCGGCGAGGATCCGCTCGAGCAGGGCCTGCACGTGGCGCATGCCAGCGCCGACGACTCCGAGGTCGCGCGGCTGGTCAGCACCGCGATCACGCAGCGGCGCCTCATCGAGCTCGACTACTACAAGGAGAACGAGGACGAGTTCTCGCAGCGGCGGGTCGAGCCGTACGCGCTCACGAACGGGCGCGAGGGCTGGTACGTGGCCTGCTTCGACCCGGCCAAGGACGACATGCGCCACTTCCGCCTCGATCGGATCAAGCGCGCGACCGTCACCGACGAGACGTTCGAGCCGCGGGCCGAGGTCGATCCCGCCGCCGAGGTCGACGGCTGGCTGCGCACCGGCGAGGTCGAGGCGTCCCGCGTCGCGCGGATGTGGATCTCCCCCGAACGCGCACGCTGGGTGCGCGAGCAGCGCAAGGTGACCGCCGAGCTGACCGATGGCGCGATCGTCGTCGAGCTGCGCTACGCCGGTACGGAATGGCTCGTGCGCGAGGTGCTCAAGGAGGCGGGTGACGCTGTCGTCCTCGAGCCGGCGGCGGTGCGCGAGGCCGTGCTCGCCGCGGTCGATCGCCTGCGTGTCGCGCCCGCCGGCGTGTAGGTGCCGGTCGTGCCCCGCCGGGCCCTCTCGAGATGAGCCGTCGCGACCAGATTCGCATGAACGACGAGGAGGTCCTCGCCTTTCTGCGCTACGAGCGAACGGTCACCTGCGCGACGAACGGACCGCGTGGCTGGCCGCACCTCATGCCGCTGTGGTACGTCGTGCGAGCGTCGCCCGAGGCCGATCGCAGCGTGCCGGACGTGTGGGCGTGGACGTATGCCGCGTCGCAGAAGACGCGCAACCTCGAACGCGACCCGCGCTGCACCGTGCAGGTCGAGGCCGGCGAGACCTACGACCAGCTGCGCGGGGTGATGCTCGAGACCGACGCGGTCATCCATCGAGACGTGGCGGTCGTGGGGTCCTTCGGGCGGGAGCTGTTCGCCCGCTACGGCGCGGCGAAGGGCGAACCGTCGCTGGACGAGCTCCCCGCCGCCGTGGGCGAGATGGTCGACGCCCAGGCGCCCAAGCGCGTGGTGCTCCAGTTCGTGCCGCGGCGCTGGGCCACGTGGGACCACCGCAAGCTCGGCGGCGCGTACTAGCCCGGTCCCGCTGCCGTCGGCGTGGCCGACCGGTGATTCGCGCGTGCGGACGCCCCCGCTAGTCTGTCGCGCTCATGGCGGTGATGAAGGGTTTGATCTTGTCGGGCGGTCGGGGGACGCGGCTGCGCCCGATCACGCACACGAGCGCCAAGCAGCTCGTGCCGGTCGCCAACAAGCCAGTGCTGTTCTACGGCATCGAGGCGATGGCGGCCGCGGGTATCGAGGACGTCGGCATCATCATCGCGCCGGAGACGGGCGACGAGATCCGGGCGGCGGCCGGCGACGGCTCCCGGTTCGGGGTGCGGATCACCTACATCGTGCAGGACGAGCCGAGCGGTCTGGCCCACGCCGTGCTGACGGCGGAGCCGTTTCTCGGCGACAGCCCGTTCGTCATGTATCTCGGGGACAACCTGCTGCAGGGCGGCATCGCCGATCTCGTGGCCGCGTTCGTCACCGAGCGACCGGATGCCCTGATCCTGCTGACCCCGGTGCCCGATCCGGAGAACTACGGCGTGGCCGAGCTTGCCGGCGACGCCGGCGGCCAACGCGGCCGGGTGGTGCGCCTGGTCGAGAAGCCGCGGCAGCCGGCGACCGATCTGGCCCTGGTCGGCGTGTACATGTTCACCTCGTGCATCCATGAGGCGGCTCGGGCGATCGAGCCGAGCGCCCGGGGTGAGCTGGAGATCACCGATGCGATCCAGTACCTCGTCGACGGGGGCCGGCGGGTGCAGCCGCACATCGTCAACGGCTGGTGGAAGGACACCGGGCGGCTGGCCGACATGCTCGAGGCCAATCGACTGGTGCTCGAGAACCTGGTGGCGCGCAGTGAGGGTGAGCTGATCGACTCCCAGGTCGAGGGGCGTGTGGTGGTCGAGGCGGGTGCGCGGCTGGAACGCGCGACGGTGCGCGGACCGGCGGTGATCGGCGCCGGGGCGCGCCTCGTCGACGCCTACGTCGGCCCGTACACGGCCGTCGGGGAGGGCTGCCTGATCGACCGCGCCGAGGTCGAGAACTCGATCCTGCTCGCGAGCTCGTCGGTCATCGGCCTGGACGGCCGGATGGAGTCATCGCTGCTCGGACGCAACGTGGTGATCCGCCGGGCCGAGTCGCAGCCGCGGGCCTATCGCTTCATGGTGGGCGACAACTCGGAGATCGAGATCCTGTGAGCGGGTCGCTGCTCGTCACCGGCGCCGGCGGCATGCTCGGCGCCGCGGTGCTGGACGCCGCGCCGCGGGCAGGCTGGGACGCGCGTGGGCTCGGCCACGGTGAACTGGACATCAGCGACGAGCGCGCGGTGCGCGACGCGCTGGCCGGCCCGGTCCCCGACGTGGTCCTCAACTGCGCGGCCTGGACCGACGTGGACGGCGCGGAGGCCGATCGCGCCGGGGCGTATGCGGTCAACGCGACCGGTGCCGGCATTCTCGCGCGCGCCGCGGCCGAGTGCGGGGCTCGCCTGGTGCACGTCAGCACCGACTATGTGTTCGACGGCCGGGGCACCCGGCCGTACGTCGAGTCCGATCAGACCAATCCGCAGTGCGTCTACGGCGCCAGCAAGCTCGCGGGCGAACGCGAGGTCCTCGCGGCGTCCGGCGGACACGCGATCGTCCGCACCGCCTGGCTGTTCGGCGCGGGCGGGCGCAATTTCGTGGACACGATGCTGCGGATCGTCGACGAGGGCGCCGCCGAGGTCCGCGTCGTCACCGACCAGCTCGGCTGCCCGACGTGGACGGGCCATCTCGCCGATGCGCTGCTGGCGGTCGCGCGGGGCGGCACCGGGGGTGTGCTGCACGGCGCCGCCGCGGGGGCGTGCACGTGGAACGAGCTTGCCGTGGAGGTCTTCGCGCTTGCTGGCCGCACCGTACGGGTGCTGGCGAGCAGCAGCGCCGAGCAGCAGCGAGCGGCGCCGCGCCCGGCCTACAGCGTGCTCGGCTCCGAGCGTGAGCAGGCGCCGGTGCTGCCGGATTGGCGGGAGGGCGTCAGGGCGTATCTCGCGGCGAGCGGTCGCCTGGCCGGCGCCCGCGTGGGCGCGCAATCGATTGGAGGCACGCGGTGAGGTTGCTGGTGTGCGGTGGTGCCGGTTTCATCGGCTCGAATTTCGTGCCGTGTCCGTCTGCGTGAGTCCGACGACGAGATCGTCGTCCTGGACAAGCTCACCTACGCCGGTCGGCGCGAGAATCTGCTGGACCTCCTGGACGGCGGTCGGCTGACCTTCGTGCACGGCGCGATCGAGGATCCCGAGGCGGTCGCCGCCGCGCTGGCCGAGCGCGGCGGCGTGGAGGCGATCGTGAACTTCGCCGCCGAGACCCACGTCGACCGTTCGATCGCCGAGCCCGACGCGTTCGTCACCACGCACGCCCTCGGGACCTACGTCCTGCTCGAAGCGGCACGGCGAGCGGAGCTGCGCTACGTGCAGATCTCCACCGACGAGGTGTACGGGTCGATCGAGGAGGGGTCCTTCACCGAGGCCTCGCCGCTGGATCCGTCCTCGCCCTACAGCGCGACCAAGGCCGGCGCCGACCTGCTCGTGTCCGGCTACCACCACACGTATGGCCTGCCGGCCACGATCTGCCGCGGCTCCAACAACTACGGGCCGTACCAGTACCCCGAGAAGCTGATCCCGCTGATGGTGCTGAACGCGCTGGCCGGCGACCGCCTTCCGGTGTACGGCGACGGGTGCAACGTGCGCAACTGGCTGTTCGTCGAGGACTTCGCCCGCGCGATCGCGCACGTGCTCGAGCACGGCGCACCCGGCGAGGTCTACAACGTCGGCGGCCCCGACGAGTGCCCGAATCTCGAGGTGGTCCACCACGTGCTGGAGCTCACCGGTCGCGACGACTCCCTGATCGACTTCGTGGCCGACCGGCTCGGACACGACCGCCGCTATTCCCTCAGCTCCTCGAAGGTCCGGGCGCTCGGGTGGGAGCCGCGGGTTCGCCTGACGGACGGCCTGCCCGCCACCGTGCAGTGGTACCGCGACAACGCGTGGTGGTGGGAGCCGATCCGCTCGGGCGCGTACCGCCAGTACTACGAGCGCCAGTACGGGCGCGCACTCGGCTAGCCGTGTCGGCGGCCGCGCTCGCGCCGCCCGGCGCGCCGGGGGACCGGCTCAGCCGCCGAGCCTGGAGATCTTCCAGGTCGATCCCGACTTCACCAGCGTGATGGTGTCGATGTGCGTCGTCTTGCCGCTCTGGGTGTCCTCCACCTCGGCCGTCGCGGTGTCGCCGTTCACCTTGATCGAGTGCGCGACGAGCGCCAGGTCGAACGAGTCGACGACCTTGAGCTGGGAGGAGATGACGTCGGCGCACGTGTGCCCGCCCGTGGACAGCGCCTGCACGATGCTCGCCGCGAGGTCGTTGTCACACACCTTCGACGCTGCGTTCGTCTCGGCGTCGGACTGGAAATTGGCGATCGTCGTGGCGATCTGCTGCTCGGGCCCGGTCAGCCCGGTCGTCGACACGGTGCCGCCGGTGCCGCATCCGGCGAGGGCCACGAGGGCGAGCGCGGGGGCGGCGAGGCGGAGGCGTCGGGCGGGGAGCACGCCTGAGAGGGTACGCGACTGCCGCCCCCGGCCGCCGCGCCGATGAGCGCCGGCCGCGGATCCGACCGCACGGACGCCCTGGCGGCGCTCGGCGAGGAGGTCACGCACTGCCGCCGTTGCCCGCGGCTGGTGGCCTGGCGCGAGCACGTGGCCGCCGAGCGGCGGGCCGCCTACGCGCACGAGCGCTACTGGGGCCGGCCGCTCCCGGGCTTCGGCGATCCCGCCGCCCGGGTGCTCGTGCTCGGACTCGCCCCGGCCGCGCACGGCGGCAACCGGACGGGTCGGGTGTTCACCGGCGACCGTTCGGGGGACTGGCTGTTCGCCGCGCTCTGGCGTACCGGCTACGCCAACCAGCCCGAGTCGACGGGGCGAGGGGACGGGCTGCGCGTGCGCGACTGCTTCATCACCGCCGCCGTGCGCTGTGCCCCGCCGGCCAATCGTCCCGACCCCGCAGGAGCGGGACAACTGCCAATCGTGGGCCGTGCGTGAGCTCGCGCTCCTCAACCGGGTCGACGTCATCGTGTGCCTGGGCGCGTTCGCGTGGGACGCCGCGCTGCGCATCCGCGCCGCCGCTCGGTGAGCCGGCACCGCGCCCGCGTCCCCGCTTCGGGCACGGCGCCGAACTGGCCGGCGAGCGCTGGACGCTGCTCGGCTGCTTTCACCCGAGCCAGCAGAACACGTTCACCGGCCGGCTCACCGAGGAGATGCTCGATACCGTGCTCGTGCGGGCGCGCGAACGGGCGGGGCTGGGCCCGGCGCCCGCGCGCGGGTCCTAGGCCGGCGGGGCCGCGGCCGGCACCGTCCGGCGACTGGCGACCGGCCCGCCCCGGCGATCATTTCCTCTAGCCTCAGACGGGTGCCCCTTTCGACCTTCAGTCCGCGGGTGCGCGACTGGTTCCAGGCCGCCTTCGAGCGACCGACGCCCGCCCAGGAGCAGGCCTGGCCGGCGATCGCCAGCGGTGAGCACGTGCTCATCTCGGCCCCGACCGGGTCTGGGAAGACGCTGGCCGCCTTCCTGTGGGCGCTCGACCGCCTGACCAGCGAGCCGCTCGCGCCGGACGCCGAGCGCCACACCCGGCTCGTCTACGTGTCGCCGCTGAAGGCGCTGTCGTACGACATCGAGCGCAATCTGCGTGCCCCGCTGCGGGGGATCGCCGGCGCCGATGGCGAGGTGACCGTCGCGATCCGCACCGGCGACACCCCGCAGCGAGAGCGGGCGGCGATGGCGCGCCGACCGCCGGACATCCTCATCACGACGCCAGAGTCCCTCTACCTGATCCTCACCTCGCAGGCGCGTTCGATGCTCACCGGCGTCGAGGCGGTCATCGTCGACGAGATCCACGCGGTGGCCTCCACCAAGCGCGGCGCGCACCTGGCGCTGACGCTCGAGCGTCTCGAGTTGCAGGCGAACGAGGGGGCGCCCGCCCCGCGTGCCGTGCAACGCATCGGCCTCAGCGCGACCCAGAATCCGCTCGAGGAGGTCGGCCGCTTCATGGTCGGGCCTCACCGCCGCGTGCGGATCGTCGACACCGGGGTGCGCAAGCCGCTCGACCTGCAGATCCACGTGCCGGTGGAGTCGATGGCCGAACCCGACGCGCGCGCGGCCGACGCCACCGTCGACCCGTTCACGCCTCCGGGTGGAGATCAGTTGCCTCATCTGAGTGGCGGCGAGGCGACGCGCCGGTCGATCTGGCCGGCCATCTATCCCGAGCTCTTGCGCCTCGTGCGCGACCACCGCTCGACGATCGTGTTCGTCAACAATCGCCGCGCAGCTGAGCGGCTCGCGTTGCGCCTGAACGACCTTGCCGCCGCGGAGGACCCCCCGTTCGGGGGGCCCGGCGACGCCGCCGGGCGTCCCGTGCGCGAGATCGCCCGGGCGCATCACGGCTCGCTGGCGCGTGAGGAGCGGACGGTGGTGGAGGAGCTGCTCAAGGCCGGTCAGCTGCCGTGCCTGGTCGCCACCTCATCGCTCGAGCTCGGCATCGACATGGGCGCCGTCGACCTCGTCCTGCAGGTCGAGTCTCCCAAGTCCGTCGCGCGTGGACTGCAGCGCATCGGGCGCGCCGGCCACGGCGTCGGTGACACCAGCAAGGGACGCATCTTCCCGAAGTTCCGCGCCGACCTGCTCGAGTGCGCGGTGGTGACCCGCCTCATGCGCGAGGGACGGATCGAGCCCACGGTGGTGCCTCGCAACGCGCTCGACGTACTCGCCCAGCAGATCGTGGCCATCGCCGCGAGCAGCGAGTCGGTCAGCGTCGACGACCTGTACGCGCTCGCCACCCGCACCTACTCCTACGGCGACCTGCCGCGGGCACTGCTGGAGAACGTCCTCGACATGCTCGATGGCCGCTACCCGTCGCGCGAGTTCGGTGACCTGCGTCCGCGCATCGTCTGGGACCGCGTCGGCGGCACGATCCGCGCCCGTCGCGGCGCCCGCGCCCTCGCGGTCACGAACGCCGGCACGATCCCCGATCGCGGGCTGTACGCGGTCACGCTGCCCGACGGCCGACGGGTCGGCGAGCTCGACGAGGAGATGGTCTACGAGGCGCGGGCGGGGCAGGTGTTCCTGCTCGGCGCCTCGTCGTGGCGCATCGAGGAGATCGGTCGTGATCGCGTGATCGTCACGCCCGCCCCCGGCGTGCCCGGCGCGGTGCCGTTCTGGAAGGGCGACGGGATGGGGCGCCCGAAGGAGCTCGGCGAGGCGATCGGGGCGTTCACGCGTTGGGCGGTCGACCAGTCGCCGCAGACGCTGCAGCGCGAGTACGACCTCGACGCGCTGGCGGCGAAGAACCTGCTCGACTTCCTGCACGAGCAGCAGGACGCCACCCGGGTGCTGCCCAGCGACCGCACGATCGTGGTCGAGCGCTTCCGCGACGAGATCGGCGACTGGCGGCTGTGCGTGCTCTCGCCGTTCGGCGGACGCATCCATGCCGCGTGGGGACTCGCCCTGTCGGCCCGCATCCGCGAGCGCTTCGGTCTCGAGTCCGATGCGATCTGGTCCGACGACGGGATCATCGTGCACCTGCCCGACCTCGGGACCGACGACGAAGGAGTGGAGCAGGCGCTGCCGACCGGAGCCGAGCTCGTGCTGCTCGAGCCCGACGAGATCGAGGACGCGATCGTGGCCGAACTCGGCGGCTCGGCGCTGTTCGGGGCCCGCTTCCGCGAGAACGCCGCCCGCGCCCTGCTCATCCCCCGGGCGTATCCCGGGCGCCGCACGCCGCTGTGGCAGCAGCGGCTGAAGGCCCAGAGCCTGCTCGAGGTGGCCAAGCGCTACGCCGACTTCCCGATCGTGCTCGAGACCTACCGGGAGTGCCTGCGCGACGTGCTCGACGTCCCGGGCCTGATCGACCTGTGCAGCTCACTGCACCGGCGCGAGCGCACGCTGGTCGAGGTCGAGACGGCGACCGCGTCGCCGTTCGCCTCGTCGCTGCTGTTCGACTACGTGGCCACCTACATGTACGAGGGCGACGCGCCCAACGCCGAGCGCCGGGCGGCGGCGCTGTCGCTGGACCGCGACCTGCTGCGCGAGCTGCTTGGCCAGGACGAGCTCCGTGACCTCATCGACGCCGACGCGCTCGCGCGTGTCGAGGACGACCTCCAGCACCGCTCGCCGCGCACGCAGGCGACGAGCCGGGACGCGCTGCACGACGTGCTGCGCCGCGTCGGTGACCTGAGCGCCGAGGAGGCGCAGGAGCGCGTGCTCGACGGGCTGGACGGTGCGGCGATGCTCGCCGAGCTGTTGCGCGAGCGACGAGCGATCGAGGGGCGGATCGCCGGTGAGCGCCGCTGGATCGCCGCGGACGAGGCCGGCCTGTACCGCGACGCGCTCGGCGTCGTACCGCCCGGCGGCCTGCCGGCCGGGTTCCTGGCCGACGTCCCGCAGGCCCGCCGTGCGCTCGCCGCGCGCTACGCGCGCTCCCATGGTCCGTTCACCGGCGACGAGCTGCGGGCGCGCTATGGCGTCGACTTCGGCGACGTGCTCGACGCGCTGCAGCGGGACGGTGAGCTCGTCCGCGGCGAGCTGCGCCCGGGCGGCAACGAGCGCGAGTGGTGCGACGTCGAGGTCCTGCGGCGTCTGCGGCGCGCCTCGCTCGCGGCGCTGCGCGAGGAGATCGAACCGGCGGACCAGCGCGCGCTGGCGACGTTCCTGCCCGGTTGGCAGGGCGTCGACCGCCACCCGGCGTCGGGAGCCGGCATCGACCGCCTGCGCGAGGTCCTCGTGCCGCTCCAGGGCCTGGCGCTGCCCGTCGAGGTCTGGGAGCGCGACGTGCTCCCCCGCCGGGTTGGCGCGTACTCACCCACCTGGCTGGACGCGCTGTGCGCGAGCGGCGAGCTCGCGTGGGTCGGAGCCGGCGCGATCGGACGGGCGTCGGGGCGGGTCGCGCTGTACTTCCGCGAGGACGCCGCGGCGATCGGCCCGCCGGGGCTGCGCGACCCGGGCGTCGAGGGTGCGGGCGCGCGGCCGCCCGGCGATCGGGGCGACGCGCCGGCGGGGAGCTCCGTCCACGACCTCGTGCGAGCGCGGCTGGCCGTCGCGCCATGCTTCTTCACCGATCTGCTCGCCGAGCTGGACGTCCCCCCCGAGGCGCTGCAGGAGGCACTGTGGGACCTGGCGTGGGCCGGCGAGGCGACGAACGATGCGTGGGCGCCGCTGCGCGCCCCGCGGCTGGCGCTCGCACAGGCCCAGCGCGCCGCCCGCGCGCGCTCGGGGCGGCGCTTCGGCGCCGCGGTGCGCGGCGCGCGCGCGGCGACGCGGGCCCAGGTGCAGGGTCGCTGGGGACCGACGGCGCCGTTGTTCGGGCCGGTGCCGGCGGATCCGCCGGCGCGCGCCGGGCTCGCCGCGGACCGGCGGCGGGTGCTGGCCGAGCTGCTGCTCGAGCGCCACGGGATCGTCACCCGCGAGCAGGTCCTGGCCGAACGCGTGGCCGGCGGCTTCTCGATGCTCTACGACGCGTTCGCCCGGCTCGAGACCCTGGGCGTCTGCCGTCGCGGCTACTTCATCGAGGGGCTGGGGGGCGCGCAGTTCGCTCTCCCCGCGGCGGTGGAACGCCTGCGGGCGCAGCGCGGTGACGAGGCCCGGCCACCCCTGGTGCTCGCGGCGGCCGACCCGGCGCAGCCGTACGGAGCGGTGCTGCCCTGGCCCGCGCCGAGTCGTGGCGGGCGCCGCCCGGCGCGCGTCGCCGGCGCTCACGTCGTGCTCGTCGGGGCCGAGCCGGTGATCTACGTCGAGCGTGGCGGGCGCGGGCTGGTGACCTTCACCGACGACCGCGATCGCCTGCGCGACGCGCTGGGGGCGCTGGCCGAGGCCGCCCGCGCGGGTCGCCTGGGCCGGCTCGCTCTCGAGAAGATCGACGGCGAGGCCCTCGTCGGCTCGGCGCTCGAGTCCGTGCTCGTGGAGCACGGCTTCCGCGCCGGGCCGCGGAGGCTGACGCTCAGCGCCTGATGCCCGAGGGCGACACGATCCACCGTGCGGCCAACCGCATCGCGCGGGTGCTCGTCGGTGCGGTCCCGGACGAGATCGTCACCCCGCACGCGCGTACCGCCGGCGCGGGATGGCACCAGCGTCTGGACGGGCGGGCGGTCTCGGCGGTGCAGGCGCGCGGCAAGCACCTGCTCGTGCACTTCGAGGGCGAAGTCGTACTGCACTCACACCTGCGCATGACCGGTGCCTGGGCCGTGCATCGTCGCGGTGAGCGCTGGCGGCGTAGCCCGCGCCGGGCCTGGCTGGTACTGCGGTCCGGCGACGCCGAGGTGGTCCAGTTCGATGGGCCGGTGCTCGAGCTGATGACGGCGCTGCGAGCGCGGGGGGATCAGCGGCTGGCCGGGCTCGGTCCCGATGTGCTCGGCCGGTCCCTCGATGAGACGGGCGTCCTGCGCCGCCTGCGCGAGGACGATCCGACGCGACCGATCGGCGATGCCCTGCTCGACCAGCGCACGGTTGCCGGCATCGGGAACATCTGGCGAGCCGAGTCGTGCTTCGGGGCGGGCATCGACCCGTGGCGTGCGGCCGGCGAGGTGAGCGACGCCGAGGTGCTCGCGATCGTGCGTTGCGCCCGGGACAGCATGCGCCATGCCGTGGCGGAGGACTCGCCCGCGCGCCCGCGCGCCGTGTACGGCCGGGCGGGCCTGCCCTGTCCACGGTGCGGTGAGGCGATCCGAGCCCGGGGACAGTGGGAGGACAACCGGACGGTCTACTGGTGCCCGGCGTGCCAGCGGTGACGGCAGCGGGCGAAGGTCGGCGCCCGCGCCGCGTCGGGCACAAGGGCGCCGACCTGATCGTCCCGGGCAACACCCGGGCGAGCTTCGACGCCGCCCTGCGGGCCGGCGTCGACATGATCGAGTTCGACGTGCTGAGCGAGCAGGCCGATGGCGGTGGGCGCCTGCTCCTGGCCCACGACTACGGGCGGGCGTGTACGCACCGGACACGCTCACGCTCGAGGAAGGGCTGGCTCACCTCGCGGCTCCGGCGTTCGCCGCGGTCGAGTTCGACGTCGACCTGAAGCTGCCCGGCTACGAGCTGCGCGCGCTGGAGGCGATGCACGCGGCCGGCCTGGCGGAGCGATCGCTCGTCAGCTCGACGTTTGCGGACAGCCTCGACCGGTTGCGGGCCGCGGACCCCGCTGTGCGTCTCGGGTGGTCGATCCCGCGCGCGCGGCGCGACTACACGGCCGGGCGACTGACCCTGCTGCCCGCGCTTGCCGTGCTCGCGGCCTACCGCCGCCGGCTGCCCCGGCTGGCCCATCGCGCCCTCGCTCGCGGGCGCTTCGACGCGATCATGGCGCACTGGCGGCTCGTCACCCCCGGCCTCGTGGCGGCGGTGCGCGCCGGCGGCGGCGAGCTGTACGCGTGGACGGTTGACGACGCGCGGCTGATCGAGGCGCTGACGAGCGCGGGCGTCGACGGGATCATCACGAACGATCCGCGCCTGTTCCCGCGGCGCAGCGAAGGGTGAGCGCCGCCGTCGCCCCGCGGCGTCAGGAGATGATGCAGGTCGACGCCGAGTAGTTCTTCGGGTCGGCACCGGCGGCGCTGACGTGACCGGCCTGCGTGTAGCGGGTCGTGCTCCGCACGACCTTGGCCCCGTGGCGCCATTGGAAGATCACGACGCCGCGCAGGCGGTAGGCAGGGGTGCCGGCGCTCGGACGGAACTCGAAGCTGCTCCCCGCCTCGCGGACGCGGTAGCTGGACGATCCGACGTTGACGTAGCCCGAGTCGGCCTTGGCAGAGATGTCCAGCCAGTCACCGGTCTTCGCGTCGCGGTACTGGACGCGAAAGCGCATGTACATCGTCTCGCCGGCGTTCCCGTCGCCCGGCATCGATCCGCGGATGCCGATGGTGTCCTTCTGATCGGGCGGGTTGCAGACGTCGACCGTGGCCCAGAGCAGGCGCGACGCGAGGATGGAATGCCCGGCCGGTTGCGAGGTGGTGGTCGGGCTTGCAGTGGTGGCCGCCCCGGCATCGGTGGCCGTCGCGGCGAACGCGCCCGCGCCGGCAAGCGCGACGGCGGCCGAGACGGCCGCCAGACGCACGAGGAGCGCGTGCCGCGGGGCTGGGGCGAAACGGGTCATCTCGTTGACGATAGCGGGACTTCCCGGGCCTTCGGCGCGCTCGCCGGCGCCCGTGAACGGGCGCCCGTCGTGCGATCCTCGCGCTCCTCGGCCCGCCGGCGACGTCCCGTGTGATATCCCGTCGGGCGTGTCGACGGCGGGCTCATCCGAGGTGGTGGAGCTGCTCGGGCGCGTGCCGGTGTTCTCGACGCTTGCGCCCGATGACCTCGAGCGCGTCGCCGAGCTGACGGTGCCCCGTCGCTTCGACGCCGGGCAGGTCGTCTTCCGCGAGGGTGACGCCAGCGACACGTGCTACGTCGTGCGCTCCGGGCGCGCGCGAGCCGTGCGCGCCCATCGCGGCGGGCGCACGATCACGCTCGCGCACTTCGGCCCGGGGACATCTTCGGCGAGCTGGCGATGTTCGAGGACGAGCGGCGCTCGGCGACCGTCGAGGCGATCGCGCCGACCACCGCCATCGCCCTGCTCGGTCCCGACATGCGCCGCCTGATGGCCACTCACGGTGACATCACGCTCAAGCTGGTCATCGCGCTCGGCCGGCGCCTGCGCGAGACGAACGAGCGCCTCGCCCGCCAGTCCTTTCAGACCGTCCAGAGCCGGGTCGCCGCGGTGCTGACCCAGCTCATCGAGCAGGCCCGCGTCGAGGGCGCGGGCGAGGGGGACGTGCTCGTCACCGCGACGCAGGCCGACCTGGCGCAGCTGGCCGGCTCCTCGCGCGAGTCGGCCAGCCGCTTTCTGGCCGTGCTCGAGCGCGCGGGCGTCATCACCCAGGGGCGCGGGCGCCTGACCGTGCACGACCCGGCGGCGCTGCAGGGGTATGTCTTCTGAGGGGGCGCAACGCGGGCGCCGATCGCGCCCGTCGCGCCCGCGCGAGCGCTCGGCGGGAGGGGTGGTCGTGGACGGCGATCGACGTCCTGGTCATCGTGCCGACGCGCCGGGCGGCGGACGGCACACGCGTGCTCGGGCTGCCCAAGGGGCACCTCGACCCCGGCGAGACGGCCGTCCAGGCCGCGACGCGCGAGGTGCGGGAGGAGGCCGGGGTCGTGGCCGAGCCCCTCGAGGAGCTCGGCGAGGTGAGCTACTGGTACTGGCGCAACGGGCGCGCCGTCCGAAGTCCGTCACCTTCTTCCTGTTCGCCTACCGCTCCGGCGATCCGGACGACCACGACGACGAGGTCGAGGAGGCGCGCTGGATCCCGCTTGCGGAGGCGCTGTCGGCGCTCAGCTACGACGGCGAGCGCGACATGGTCGCCCGCGCGCTGGCCAGAATCCGCCCCGACCGATAGCCTGCCGCGGATGCAGGTCCTCAACTTCTACTCGACGATCTTCGCGGACGAGCTCAAGCGCGGACGCAAGACGGCGACGATCCGCCTCGGCGACAAGTCGCACAAGTACCGCAAGAACCAGGCCGTGCTCGTCACGATCGGCTACCAGTACTCGCCGCGGGAGAAGATCTTCGACGCCGTCATCGACCAGGTCGAGGTCAAGACGGTCAAGGACCTCTCGCCCGCGCGACATCAAGCACGACAACCCCGAGTTCCGCCGCCACGAGGAGCTGATCCACTTCCTCGAGCAGATCTACGGCCGACCGGTGTCGATGGACGACACGGTCACGGTCGTGCGCTTCTCGCCGATCATCGACAAGCCGCCCGGGATGACCGAGGCCATGAAGGGCTTCGGCGGCGCGCAGAACTGACGGTCCCGACGGCGCCCGGAGGCACTGCGGGCAGGCGTCACGCGCCGGCGCTCGCCGTCCGGCAACCGATCTTTGGCACTCTTGTTATCAGAGTGCCAACAAATGCCTTGACGCGCGCCCGGCCTCGTATATATTGGGAGGTGCGTTGGCAGTCTGGACCTTAGAGTGCCAACGAGGAGCCCCGCGGTCGGCCCCGTGCTGACGACGGCGGCCGCTGATCGCAACTCTCTCAATGGAGGTTTTCGTATGGCGTTGAAGCTCAAGCCCCTGGGCGATCGTCTGATCGTGCGGGCGATCGAGGAGGAGGAGACCACTGCCAGTGGCATCGTCCTGCCCGATACCGCCAAGGAGAAGCCGCAGAAGGGCAAGGTCCTCGCCGTCGGTGACGGGAAGGTCAACGAGGACACCGGCAAGCGCACGCCGCTCGACGTGTCCGAGGGCGACGAGGTGCTCTACAGCAAGTACGGCGGGACCGAGATCAAGATCGACGGCGAGGAGCTGCTCGTGCTGCGCGAGTCCGACGTCCTCGCGCGTGTCGAGTCCTGACCCGAGGTCCAGCGGGACTCGCCTGCGGCGGCCAACGTGGCTGCCTGCGGCCACCCCCGAGCCCCGGCTCACCCCAGCTACCAGAAACGCGGGAGCGCACCGCTCCCGACTAGGAGAAATACATGGCTCATAAGGAACTGAAGTACAGCACCGAGGCGCGTAACGCCCTCGAGGCCGGCGTCGACAAGGTCGCCAACGCGGTCAAGGTCACGCTCGGCCCGAAGGGTCGCTACGTCGTGCTCGACAAGAAGTTCGGCGCGCCGACGATCACCAACGACGGCGTGACCATCGCCCGCGAGATCGAGGTCGAGGACGTCTTCGAGAACCAGGGCGCCCAGCTCGTGCGCGAGGTCGCCACGGCGACCAACGACATCGCCGGCGACGGGACGACGACGGCGACGGTCCTCGCTCAGGCGATCGTGCGCCAGGGCCTGAAGAACGTGGCCGCCGGCGCCAACCCGCTCGCTCTGAAGCGGGGCATCGAGCGTGCCGTCAACCAGGTCGTGACGAACATCGGCACGCAGTCCAAGGAGGTCTCCGGCAAGGATCAGATCGCCCGCGTGGCGACGATCTCGGCCGGCGACGAGGAGATCGGCGACGTCATCGCCGACGCCATCGAGAAGGTCGGCAAGGACGGCGTGGTCAACGTCGAGGAGGGCCAGACGTTCGGCATGGACCTCGAGTTCACCGAGGGCATGCAGTTCGACAAGGGCTACATCTCGCCCTACATGGTCACCGACCAGGACCGCATGGAGGCCGTGCTCGAGGATCCGTACATCCTCATCGCCAACCAGAAGATCGGCTCCGTGCGGGACATCCTGCCCGTGCTCGAGTCAGTCATCCAGAGCGGCAAGCCGCTGCTGATCATCGCCGAGGACGTCGAGGGCGAGTCGCTCGCGACGCTCGTGGTCAACAAGCTGCGCGGGACGTTCACCGGCGTGGCCGTCAAGGCCCCCGGCTTCGGCGACCGTCGCAAGCGGATGCTCGAGGACATCGCGATCCTCACCAACGGTGAGGTCATCACCGAGGAGATGGGCCTGAAGCTGGAGAACACGCAGGTGTCCCAGCTCGGTCGCGCGCGCCGCGTCGTCGTCGCCAAGGACAACACGACGATCGTCGACGGCGCCGGTGACACGAACGCGATCAAGGGTCGCATCAACCAGATCAAGGCCGAGATCGAGAACACCGACTCGGACTTCGATCGCGAGAAGCTCCAGGAGCGCCTGGCCAAGCTCTCCGGCGGTGTCGCGGTCGTGAAGGTCGGCGCGGCCACCGAGACGGAGATGAAGGAGAAGAAGCACCGCGTCGAGGACGCGCTGCAGGCCACGCGGGCCGCGCTGGAAGAGGGCATCGTCCCCGGCGGCGGCGTCGCGCTGCTGCAGGCGTCGGCGTCCATCAAGCTCGACGACATCGAGGACGACGACGAGAAGACGGGCGCGCGCATCGTGCTTCGCGCGCTCGAGGAGCCGCTCCGTCAGATCGCCGAGAACGCCGGGCTGGAGGGCTCGGTCGTGGTCAACGACGTGCGCAAGGCCAAGAAGGGCTTCGGGCTGAACGCCGCGACCAACGAGGTCGTCGATCTCGTCACCGCCGGGGTCATCGACCCGGCGATGGTGACGCGGTCGGCGCTTCAGAACGCCGCATCGATCGCCAAGAACATCCTCACCACCGAGGCGATCGTCGCCGAGGTCCCGGAGAAGGATGGGGGCGGCGCCGGCGGCGGTGGCATGCCCGACATGAGCGGGATGATGTGATCCGGCGTTCGCGCCGACTCACCTTCACCAGCTGACGTGAACGAGGGCCCGGCGCAAGCCGGGCCCTCGTCGTTCCGCGACGCGGCCGGCGGCCGCGCGCCCCTACTTCACCGCGCTCAGCGGCCGGGGCGGCTCGCCGACGTACTTCGCCGTCGGGCGGATGAGCCGGCCCTCGCGCTTCTGCTCGAGGATGTGGGCCGACCAGCCGGCCACGCGCGCGCAGGTGAACATCGGGGTGAACAGCTCGGGCGGGACCTCGGCCAGGTCGAGGATCACCGCGGACCAGAACTCGACGTTGGTGGCGAGGACGCGGTCGGGCTTGCGCGCGTGCAGCTCGGCCAGGGCGGCCTGTTCGAGCGCCTCGGCCACCTCGTAGCGCGGGGAGCCGAGCTCGCGACAGGTGCGGCGCAGCACGCGCGCTCGCGGGTCCTCGGCCCGGTAGACGCGGTGGCCGAAGCCCATCAGGCGATCACCGCGGTCGAGCGCGCTCTTCACCCAGCCCTCGGCATCGCCGCTGGCCTGCACCTCGTCGAGCATCTTCAGCACGCGCGACGGCGCGCCGCCGTGCAGCGGTCCCGACAAGGCGCCGACGGCGCCGGACAGCGCCGCCGCGCAGTCCGCGCCGGTCGAGGCGATGACCCGGGCCGTGAAGGTCGAAGCGTTCATGCCGTGCTCGGCGGCCGAGATCCAGTAGGCGTCGATCGCCTTCACGTGATCGGGGTTGGCCTCGCCGCGCCAGCGGATGAGGAAGCGCTCGGGGATCGTCGTCGCCTTGTCGACCTCGGCCTGGGGCACCGGCGGCTGGCCGCTGCCGCGCGCCGACTGCGCCACGAACGAGAGCGCCATCACCGACGCGCGCGCCAGATCCTCGCGCGCCTGCTCGTCGGTGATGTCGATCAGCTCGCCGAAGCCCCACTCCGGCGCGAGCATCGCGAGCGCCGACTGGACGTCCACGCGAGGGTCGCCGGAGCGCACGGTCAGCGCGTACGGCTCGGCGGGTGGCAGGCCCGGCCGCAGCGTTCCGTCCACGAGCAGACCCCACACCTGCTCATAGGGGACCACACCGACGAGCTCCTCGATGTCGACGCCGCGGTAGCGCAGCGCGCCGCCGGCCCGATCGGGCTCGGCGATTACGGTCGCGAAGGCTACGACGCCTTCCAGGCCAGACTGGACTTCGCTCATTTCGCTCGCTTTCGTCCTGAGGGGTCGGAGGGGTGCGGCACAGCCCACGGCGGCGGTCGCGGACGCTCGATCGTGCCCGGCCCGGCGATGCTCACGCGAGCAGTATCGCGCGCCGATAGGGTGCTCCCAACCCCCTCCGACTCCAGCAAGGGAGCTTTTCGATGTCCGACACCGCCACCGGCGAGCTGATGTTCCGGCCCGTGAACGAGCTCGCCGAGCTCGTGCGCGCCGGCAGCGTGACCGCACGCGAGCTCGTGGAGACCTCGCTGCGGCGCATCGACGAGCTCAACCCGCAGCTCAACGCGTTCGTCGACGTGGACGCCGAACGCGCGCTCGCGGCCGCCGACGGCGTCGCCGCGGGGGATCCGCGCCCGTTCGCGGGCGTTCCGATCGCGATCAAGAACAACCGTCCCGTCGCCGGACGGCGCCTGACCTACGCCACCGCGCTGCTCGCCGACAACGTCGCCGGCTACGACCACAACGTCACGCGGCGCCTCACCGAAGCGGGCTTCATCGTCGTCGGCACCACCACCCTGCCCGAGCTGGGAATCGTGCCCGTCAGCGAATCCCGGCTCTTCGGTCCCACGCGCAACCCGTGGGACACCGCCCGCACTCCCGGCGGCTCCTCCGGGGGCTCGGCGGCGGCGGTGGCGTCCGGCATGGTGCCGATCGCCCACGCCAACGACGGCGGGGGCTCGACCCGGATCCCGGCCGCCTGCTGCGGCCTGGTGGGCCTGAAGGCGCAGCGCGGGCGCGTGTCCGGAGCGCCCGACGAGGGGGACTCCTTCCTCGTCGTGGACGGGGTGCTCACCCGCACCGTCGCCGAGAGCGCGGCCGTGCTGGACGTCCTCGCCGGCCCCGAGGTCGGCGACGCCACCTGGGCCCCTCCTCCGTCCGAGCCGTTCGCCCTCAGCGCCGCGGCGCATCCGCAGCGGTTGCGGATCGCCCTGGCCACGGTGCCGCCGCTGCGCGACGCGGTCGTGCACGAAGCGGGCCTGCAGGCCGTGCGGGACACCGCCGGGCTGCTCGAGTCCCTCGGCCACGTCGTCGAGGAGGTGACGCCGCCGTGGCAGGATGACGACCTGTTGACCCTGTTCACCGTCGAGTTCGCGGCGGCGGTGTCGACCGCGATCGCGTACGCCGCCTCACGGGCGGGGCGCGAGCCGGAGCCCGACGACGTCGAGCCGCTCAGCTGGCTCGTCTACCAGATCGCCAAGGCCACGAGCTCGATCGATGCCGTCATGGCCCGCCTGCGTCTGCAGGCGGTGGCCCGCGCGGTGATCAGCGCGCTCGCCCCGTACGACGCCCTGCTGCTCCCGATGCTGGCCGAGCCGCCCGTCCCGATCGGCGAGATCGACACGACCGCCGCCGAGCCGATGCAGGCGTTCCTCCGCGCGGGGCAGTTCACTCCCTTCAGCGCCCTGTTCAACGTCAGCGGCCAACCGGCGATCTCGCTGCCGCTGTACGAGTCGCAGGGGCTGCCCCTGGCCGTGCAGCTCGTCGCCCGCCCGGCGCAGGAGGGCGCGCTGCTCGCGCTCTCGGCCCAGCTCGAGGCGGCACGTCCGTGGGCCGAGCGGCGCCCCGGGGTGTCCTAGACGGCGACGCGCGGCGGCGGTCAGGCGGGCGCCGCCAGGACGTCGCGCATCGCCCGCGGGGTGACGCCGAGGCGGAGCGCGTCCGCTTCACCCCGCGCGGAGAGCAGGGAGACCTCCATCAGCTCGGCCTCGTCCCAGGTCACGGGCGCCCGCGGTCCCATCGCGACCTCCAGCGCGCGCAATGCCCGCGAGACGACGGGCGTGGGCACGTGCACGAGCGGTCGCCGTCGCCCGGCGCCGGCCAGTGCCAGGCGCACCATGTCGTTCTCGCTCAGGACGTCCGGTCCGGCGAGCTCGTAGCGCGCGTGGCCGGCGCCGTCCGGCGCCGGACGGGCGAGCGCCGCCATCACGCAGTCGGCGACGTCCTGCACCCAGATCGGTTCAAAGCAGGCCGTCCCGCGTCCGCTCACCGGCATCAGCGGCAGCAGCGCGAGGCGCGTGAGCATGGTCAGCCACCGGTCGCCGGTCGCGTACACGACCGACGGCGCGAACACGGTGGTGCGCACCGGCGCTTCGGCCACCGCCTGCTCGGCCAGAGCCTTGGCGCGCAGCAGGCGCGAGCGATGATGCGGCGACGCTCCCAGGACGGAGAAGAACAGGAAGTGCTCGGCCCCCGCGGCCTCCGCCGCCCGGACCATACGCCAGGTGGCGACGGCATTGAGCTCCTCGATCGACGCGACGGGCTGGTCGCGGATCGACCCGGCCAGGTGCACGACGGTGGAGACCCCGCGCAGCGCATTGCGAAACGACAGCGGGTCGGCAAGGTCGCCGAGGGCGATCTGCACGCGCACCCGCGCCGCGCCCAGCCGCCGCGGGTCGCGCACCAGGCACCGCACCGGTTCGCCGGCGTCGAGGAGGCGGCGCAGCACCGCCGACCCCACGAGTCCGGTGGCCCCGGTCAGCAGCAGCATGGCGCCAACCTAGATCATCCGGCTTGCGGAGGCCGCCGCACGGTGCCCTCCGCGGCCGTGCCTGGGCGCCGTGATCGTTACTATGGGCCGCGCAGCACCCTCCCCGAACCCCTCCAAACCCTCAGGAAACCGTACATGGCCTATGTGATCGCCGAGCCGTGCATCGGCACGAAGGACAACTCTTGCGTCGAGGTCTGCCCCGTGGACTGCATCCACCCGACGCCGGACGAGCCCGGCTACGACGCCGCCGAGATGCTCTACATCGATCCTGAGGAGTGCATCGACTGCGATGCCTGCGTGGAGGCCTGCCCGGTGGACGCCTGCTTCGCCGAGGACCAGCTCCCCGACGAGTGGACGAAGTACATCCAGATCAACTCGGACTACTTCGCCAACAAGTAGTCGAGCGCGCAGCGCGGCGCGTCCCCGCCGCGCTGCCTAGACCATCGGCAGCGCGATGCCGGTCGGCGCGGCGGTCGGCACCGGCGGCGCCGAGGGCAGCACGGGCAGCGCCAGCGGCGCCGACGCGACGAGGCCCCGGGCGGCGTGGCGGATGGCCTGCGCGGCCGGCTCGTCGGGATCGTCGAACACCAGCGGCAGGCCGCTGTCGGCGTGCTCGCGCAAGGCCATCGTCAGCGGCACCTGGCCCAGCAGGGGCACGTCGAGCTCATCGGCCAGCTCCTGCCCCCCGCCCTGGCCGAAGAGCGCGAAGCGCTCGCCCGCCGGCGTCACGAAGCCAGACATGTTCTCGATCACGCCGAGGACGTCCAGGGAGACCTTGTGGGCCATCTCGGCGGAGCGGCGGGCCACTCGCTGGGCGGCCGGCTGGGGCGTCGTGACGATGACGAACTGCGACTGCGGCAGCAGCTGGGCCAGCGTCATGGAGACGTCGCCGGTGCCCGGGGGCAGGTCGATGAGCAGATAGTCCAGCGCCCCCCAGGCGACGTCCTGCAAAAACTGGGTGAGCGCCTTGTGCAGCATCGGGCCGCGCCACACGACGGCGGCATCCTCCTCGAGGAAGAAGCCGATCGACATCACCTTCACGCCGAGCGCCTCCAGCGGGACGATCTTGCGCTCGGGCGACACGGGCGGGCGGGTGGCGCCGAGTCCGAACATGCGCGGGATCGAGTAACCCCAGACGTCGGCGTCGAGCACACCGACCGACTTGCCATCGGCGGTGAGCGCGGCCGCGAGGTTCGCGGTGAGCGTCGACTTGCCGACGCCGCCCTTGCCCGAGCCGATGCACAGGACATTGGCCACCTGGGCGAGCGCGCCCTCGGGCAACCCGGCACTGCGGCCGAGCCGCTGCGCCAGCGCCGCCTTCTGGGCGTCGTCGAGCACATCGAAGGACACGTTGACGCCGGTGACGCCGGGCAGGGCGGACAGCGCCGAGCTGACGCTGGTCTGGAAGTGGCCGCGCACGGGGCAGCCGGCGGTGGTGAGCGACACCGTCACGTCGACCACGCCAAGCTCGTTGAACTCGATCGAGCGGACCATGTCGAGCTCGACGATCGAACGGCGCAGCTCGGGGTCGATGACCGCCTCGAGCGCCTTGAGAATCTCGTCCTTGTTCATCGTCGCTCCATTCTGGCAAACCAGGCGCCGTATGCGGGGCGGTGGCGCGCGGTGCGCGGCCAACCCCGCGGACGCGGTGACGGCGGACCCCCGAGAAGACACCAGCGGGGCGACCGAGGTCGCCCCGCTGGCGGAGGGAGGAGAGGGTCCTTCTACTGTCGGCGGGATATGAGGCCGACAGACTGTCCCGGTCCCGGACTCTCCACGCCGGGTGGGATAAGCCTGGGCGAGGATCAGACGCGGCTGAGCACGCGCTCCTGCAGCTTGCTGGCGATCTCGGTGGGGGTCTTCAGCCGGGTCTGCAGGACGCTCTCGAGCTGTGTCGAGGCCTGCTCGACCTGCTCGGAGAGGCTCTTGGCGGCCGTGCCCCGACGGCGCTCGAGGCGCGTGACGGTCTGCTCGAGGCCCCGGCGGCGCTGGCGCAGCTGGCGCTCGACGCGCGTGCGCGTCTTGCGCACTTCGCGCTCGAGGCCCTTGCGGGCGCTCGTGCCGCGGCGTTCGAACTTCTTGAGCTGGCCCTGCGCCTTGGACGGCGTGGTGTAGGTGGTGACGACGTCGTTGACGCTCGACACGACCCGATCGCGGGCGATGAGGGCCGCTCCGACGGGAATGAGGACCGCGCGCTCGGCGTAGTCACCGACCACGTCGACGCGCGTGCGCGGTGCCGCCGTCGTGGCCGTCTTGGTGGTGCGCTTGGCGGCCGTCGTGGTCGTGCGCTTGGCGGTCGTGGGCCGCTTGGTGGTCTTGCGGGTGCCGCTGGTGGCGCTCGCGCTGGGTGCTGGTGCCATGAGGGCGAAGCTCCTATCTCTGGGGCTCAGAGGCTGGGGAGGTGGGCTCGGTCGTTCGCGGTCGGCTTCAGCCTAGCAGCGAACACCTGTTTGTAAACCCCATGGCGAGCTTTGTTACAGCGAATCCGCTCGGTGCGGCATATTCCGCTTGTTTACTGGATCTTCACGCCTCGCCGCTTGTAACAACAGGAACGTGCGTTCGCGCCATCCAGCGCTCCGGCTCGTGCAGCTCCTCGGCGCTCGGCAGCGCCTCCGGGGCGCTCCACGCGCGGTTGAGCGCCGTCATGCCGCCCTCGGCGACGACGGCGTCGCAGAAGCGCCGCCCGTCCTCGTACTGGCGCATCTTCAGCTCGAGTCCGAGGAGGCGCTCGAGGATCCGCCAGGCCGGCGAGCGCGTGGCGCGGCGCTCGTCGAGCGCACGGCGGAGCTCGCCGAGCTCGTCGCCCAGGATCTGGGCCCCGACCGCGTCCATGACGTGCTCCGCGTGCCCCTCGATGAGCGACATCGTGGCCTGGATCTGCGCGACGACGCGCTGGCGCTCGGGCCCGAGGACGACCTGCAGCAGATCGCCGCGGCGCACGGTCTCGACGAGCGCGCGCAGGTCGTCGACGCTGGGCAGGCGCAGCAGCGAGCTCGCGGAGACGCCGACCTGCAGGCCGTCGAGCAGCTCGCCGACGAGACCGGCCAGGTGCTCACGCAGCCAGGGCACGCTCGTGAACTGGACGGCGTGCGTGACCTCGTGGATCGTCACCCAGGTCACGAGCGCGTCCTCATCCACGTGCAGTCGCGCCGCCGCCTCGGCCAGGTTGGGCGCGACGAGCAGCAGGCGCGTGGGCGCCTCGGCGTCGAGCAGCACCAGGTCGTACTGACCGAGCACGCGCTGTGAGAGCAGGCCGGTGAGCACGCCCACCTGGACCGCCATCACGACCCCCGACAGCGAGCGCAGCGGCCCGGACAGCGGCCCCAGGCCGTCCCCCAGCCGGTCCTCGACGGACTCGAGCAGCGGCCGCATGCTGTCGTGGTTGGCGGTGATCCACTGCGCCCGATCGATGGCCTCCGGCGCAGGGAGCGTCGCGCCGGGCAGCAGGCCGGTGTACTCGCTCACGCGTGACGCACCATCCGTCGCGCGGGCGGCGAGATCCGACGGCAGCGATGCCTCGGCCGGCGTGCCGGACAGCAGTCCGGCCACGCGCTGAGCGATGGCCCAATCGATCATCACCCTGATGGTGACACCAATGCGAGCTCGGCCAGGCCCTCCGGCGTGCGCGCGGCCACCACGGGCGAGCGAGGCACGAGATCGAGCGGCGCGGCCAGCGGATCGGCGTAGTCGGTGAAGGCGACCAGTCCGCCGCTCTCGCGCACGATCAGCTGGGCGGCGGCGACGTCGACGGCGCGGCAGCGCCAGAGGCTGAGCATCCCATCGACCCGGGTGGCGGCGACCTGGCACATCGACACCGCCATCGTGCCGAGCGCCCGCACCCGATGCGCGTGGGCCACGAGCCCGTCCGCGGCGGCGGCGAGGTAGCGCGGGTTGGCGGACTCGACGGCGACGAGCTCGAGGCGCCCGTCGCGCGTGCGCCGTTCCGGCGGGGAGTCGGCGAGCGCGGCCCCGTTGAGCCGCACGCCCGTCCCGCGCCAGGCCACCCATTCCTCGCGGGCGCCGAAATCGAACACGTAGCCGAACAGGACGTCGGCCATGGTGGTGCCCCGAGCGACCGCGATCGACACGGCGTGATGGGGCAGGCCCCGCTTGGCGTTCAGCGAGCCGTCGATCGGATCGATGATCACGCGGGTGTCGTCCCCGCCGAAGTCGACCTCGCCGCGCTCCTCGGACAGCGCCAGGAAGCGATGCCCCTGGGCGCGCTGCTCCTCGAGCTGGGCGAAGATGATCTCCTCGGCGGCGCGGTCGATGAACACCGACTCGTCGCCGCCCTCCCCGCGCCCCGTCTCCCGCGCGCGCTCCCCGGTGGTCGGATGCTCGGCGAGCATTGTCTGCAGGCCGGCGACGGAGCGACGACAGACGCCGAGCCAGTCGGGGCCGTCGCCCGTTTCGCAAGCCGCCATGCGGTCATATCCTACGAGCGATGGCCACCGAGCTCGCCGAGCTGTCCCCGCCCCAGGAGCAGGCCGTCACGCACTCCGAGGGGCCGGTGCTGCTGCTGGGTGGGGCCGGCACGGGTAAGACCGAGACGATCGTCCGCCGCCATGCGGCGCTGGTGGCGGGCGGCGTGGAACCCGAGAGCGTGCTCGTGCTCGTGCCGACGCGGCGCGCCGCGGATGCGCTGCGGGCGCGGCTGGAGGACACGCTGTACGGCGGGTATGAGGAGCTGCGCGTGCACACGGCCCCGGACTTCTGCGAGCGGCTGCTGCGCGAGGAGGCGCTGCAGGCCGGGCTCGACCCGTTCTTCGCGGCCGCCACGCAGGCCGACCGGGTGGCCATGCTGCTCGACCGCGTCAACGAGCTGACGCTGGCACGTCACGACTTTCACGGCCGCCCGTCGGCGCTGATGGCCAGCTTCGTCGAGCGTATCGACCGCCTCAAGGACGAGCTCGTCGGCGCGCACGAGTACCGGGTGTGGGCGGAGCAGGCCGAGCGCGAGGCCGAGCTCGAGTTCGCCAAGCTCTACGAGGACCACGATCGCATGCTGGCCGAGCAGGGCGCGCTCGACAGAGGCGAAACGCTCATGCGGGCCTGCGCGCTGCTGCGCGAGCGTCCCGACGTGCGCGAGCGCACCGCCTCGCGGCTGCAGCACGTCCTCGTCGACGACTATCAGGATGCGAGCTTCGCACAGGTCACGCTCATCGATCTGCTGGCCGGTGAGCACGGGAACCTGCTGGCGGCCGGCAGCGACGACGAGGCGATCTGGCGCTATCGCGGAGCCGCCGCGAAGAACCTGCGCGACTTCCGCGAGCGCCACTCCGAAGCGCCCGTGGTGGTGCTCGACCGCAGCCGTCGCAGCCCCCAGCTCGTGCTCGACGCCGCGGCCGCGGTCGTGCGAGCCAACCCCGACCGCCTGGCGCTCCCGTTACGGGGTGACGAGGGCGGGCGGCTGCGCTTCTGGGCCTGCGCCAACGAGCGCACCCAGGCACAGAGCGTCGCGGCCGAGATCGAGCAGCTCATCACCCGGGCCGGCGTTGCGCCGCAGCAGATCGCCATCCTCGTGCGCTCGGTCGGCGCCGAGAGCCGGCTGCTGGCCGGCGCGCTGGAGGAGCGCGCGGTGCCCTATCGCGTCGTCGGCGCCAGCGCGTTCTACGAGCGCGCCGAGGTGCGCGACGTGCTCGCCTGGCTGCGTCTGCTCGTCGACCCCCGTGACGCCGCGGCGGTCGTGCGTGCGATGGCGCGGCCACCGATCGAGTTGCGCTCGATTGACCTGGCGCGGGTGATCCAGATCGCCCGGCGCCGCAAGCTCGACATGGTGTCGGCGATGGCGGCGGCGACCGAGTCGCCGCAGATCCCGCCCGAGGCCCGCGAGCGCATCCTGGCCTTCCTGAAGCTGCAGCGCAGCGCGCTCGGCGCGCTGGACACCACCCGCCCCGACCTGTTCGTTCACCGCCTGATCGACCGGCTGGGACTGCGCCGCCAGCAGCTGTTCGCGGCCCAGACCGACATCGTCGAGCGCCTGGTCAACCTGGCGCGTCTCGGTGAGATGGCGGCGGCCTTCGTGCGGCGCGCCCCGCAGGCGACGCCGCGCGAGTTCGCCCGCTACATCGCCGCGGTCTCGGAGGCGGGCCTGCGCGAGGAGGAGGCGGCCGCGGTGGCCGACGCGCGCACGCGCAGCGTGACCGTGATGAGCATGCAGGCCGCCCGCGGCCGGGGGTTCGACCACGTGTTCGTGGTCGGCCTGCAGTCCTCGCGCATGCCCGGGGCGCGGCGGCAGGCCGTCGAGCCGATCCCCGACGCGCTGCTGCACGAGCAGCTGCCGCCCGACTCGCGCGCGGTCCACGTGGCCGAGATGCGCCGGCTGCTGCACGTGGCCATGACCCGCGCCCGCGCCGGACTCGTCCTGGCGTACGCGGCGACCTCCGAGCGGGGCGCGGTCCAGCCGCCGTCGCCGTTCGCCGAGGACGCCCGCGAGGCCGTGGGCGGTGTGTGGGAGCAGCACGAGGAGGAGCTGTTCGGCCCGGCCGAGACGCTGCCGGCGACGCTGCGGATGATGCGCGAGGAGGTGCTCGAGGGCGTCGCCCGCATCGGCGGGCGTCTGGGGGAGCTGCGCCTGGACACCGAGCTCGACATCTCGCATGGCGTGGTGCGCTACCTCGAGCTGGTCAAGCTCGCGGGGCTCATCGACCGCCCGAGCGGACAGACGGTCGCCGAGGCGCTGCCCGACCTCAACACGCGGCTGCTCGCCAGCTGCACCGCGCTGCAGCGGGAGATCTTCGAGACCTCCACGCTCGACGACATGCTGTTGGCCGCCGAGCACGACGACCGAGCGCGCGCGCAGGCGATCGCCGCGCGCGACGAGCCGTCGCTGGAGCCATTCCTGCCCAAGCGGGGGGAGGGTCTCGTGCTGTCGGCGTCGGACATCGAGACGTACCGCTCCTGTCCGCTGAAGTACAAGTTCGCCCGCGTGTTCCGGATCCCGTCGGAGCCGACGCTCAACCAGCGCTTCGGCATCCTCATGCATCAGGTGCTCGAGCGCTTCCACGCCGGGCACGCCGGCACGCTCGAGGAGCTCGAGGAGCTGCTCGAGGCCGGCTGGCGGCGCGGCGGCTTCGGCGACAGCGAGGAGGAGCGTCAGCTGCGCGAGAAGGCGCGCCACGCGCTGGCGCAGTACCACGAGCGCCTGGCGCTCGAGCCGGCCGAGCCGGTGTGGTTCGAGCGCTCGTTCTCGTTCCGGCTGGGCCCGCACCACCTGCGCGGGCGCGTCGACCGCGTCGACCGCCTGCCCGACGGCGGCTACGAGCTGATCGACTACAAGACCGGCATCCCCAAGACACCCAATCAGCTCAAGGACGACATCCAGCTGTCGCTCTACGCGGTGGGCGCACGCGAGGCGTGGCAACTCGAGGCGGCCCAGCAGGCCTACTACTACGTGCTCGACAACGAGAAGGTGCCGGTGCCGCGGACCGACGTCGACGAGAAGTGGATCAAGGAGGTCGTCCTCGAAGTGGCCGACGGCATCCTCGGCCAGGGATTCGAGCCCACGCCGTCGTACGCCGCCTGCTCGCGCTGCGACTACCGCATCGTGTGCCCGGCGGCGGAGAAGTAGCCGCGCGGGTTCCCGCCCCGTAGGGGTGCGTCAGTCCGAGGACTCGGGTCCGCGCTGGCGCAGGAAGCGCTGGAACTCGCGGGCCAGCAGGTCGCCGGAGGGGAGATCGTCCGGCGACAGCTCCGCGCGCTCGTTCTCGGCCGCGCGCTCGAGACGCTCGACGAAGGCCTGGATGTCTGGATCGCTCTGCACGGCCAGGCCGACCTGTCGCTCATAGTCGGCGGCCGCGCTCTCCAGGTCGGAGGCGTCCACGGACACGCCGACCAGGCTCTCCAGGCGCCGGACGAGGGCCAGCGCCGCCTTCGGATTCGGCGCGGCGGCGACGTAGTGGGGAACGCTCGCCCACAGGCTGGCGGAGGGCAGCCCGGCGGCTCGCGCAGCTCGCGTGCAGCACGCCGACGATGCCGGTCGGACCCTCATAGCTGGAGGGCGTCAGGCCGAGGCGCTCGGTGAGCGCGGGATCGGTGGCGTGGCCGGTCATGGCCACCGGGTGCGAATGCGGGACGTCGGCCAGCAGCGCGCCGAGGGTGACGACCAGCTGCACCCCGAGCGCCTCGGCGAGATCGACGACCAGCGAGCTGAACGTGCGCCAGCGCATCGAGGGCTCGGAGCCCTGCACGAGCACGAGATCGCGCGGGGCCCGCGGGGCGCGGGCCTCGTAGATCTCGACGGCCGGCCACTCGATGTCGCGCGTCTGGCCCTCGACGAGATGGATCCGGGGCCGCGTGGCCTGGAAGTCGTAGAAGTCCTCCGGGTCGATCTGGGCGAAGCGCCGCGCGCCGAGTGCCGCAGCCGAAGAAGCTCACCGCCGCCGAGGCGGCGTCGCCCGCGTCGTTCCAGCCCTTGAACGCGGCGATCAGGGCCGGCGCTCGCAGCGGGTCTGGTCGACGGTCCCAGATGAGGGGCTGCATCCGACTCACGGTACATCATGCGGTGATGGCCTCCGCCGCGTCATCCGTCCAGCTGCCAGGCGCCGCCGGTTCCGTGGCCGCGCTGCGACCGGGCCAGCCGATCGACGCCGTCTACGCCTGCGCCCGCAAGGACCGCCTCATGTCGCGGGCGGGCACCCCGTACCTGGCGCTCGAGTTGCGCGACCGCACGGGCACGATCATCCCCGCGCGCGTGTTCCGCGATGCCGACGTGCTGGCCGGGCGCTTCGAGCGTGGCGACCTCGTGCGGGTGCGCGGCCGGGTCGAGCGCTTCCGCGACGAGCTGCAGATCGAGGTGGCGACGATCGCTCGCGCGGCCGAGGGCGAGGCCGACCCGGCCGACTTCCTGCCGGTGGCCTATCGCGACCTCGACGAGCTCGAGGGCTTTCTCGAGCATCTCGTGCGCGAGGTGTACGACCCCGGTCTGCGCGCGCTGTTGGAGTCGCTGCTCGGCGACGACGCGCTGCGCGCCGAGCTGCGCCGGGCCCCCTGTAGCCGCGCCGGCCATCACGCCTATCTCGGCGGGCTGCTCGAGCACACCGTGGCGGTGGCCACGCTGGCGCTCGAGTGCGCGACGCTGCATCCGCGCCTGGATCGCGACCTGCTGCTCAGCGCGGCGGTCGTGCACGACCTCGGCAAGACACGCGAGTTCACCTACGGCGCCGAGATCGGCCTGAGCGAGGAGGGCCGCCTGCTTGGCCACGTCGAGCTCGGCCTGCGCCTGCTCGAGCGGTTCGCCCCGGCCGCGCTGGCGCCCGAGCGGCGGCTGGGGCTCGCCCACTGCGTCCTCGCCCACCACGGCAGCGACGCGCTCCCGGGCCGGCGCTTCGGCTCCGCCGAGGCCCTGGCCCTCTACCGCCTCAACGCGCTCGACGCCGCCGTCAAGGGAGCGCTCGAGCACGGCCTGCCGTAGGCGGGGGCGCGCCGTGCCGTTCCGCGCAGCCCGTCGTACACGCGTCGGCTGACCCCTCGCGCGCGCCGGCTGCTTCGCTACGGTGACGGCGGTGTCCGACCTGGCTCGCCATCTCCCGTCGGCCGGCCCGTCGCCGTCGACGTCTCGCAGCGCTCGCCGCGCTGGCCGGGACCGCGACGGTCCTCGCGGTGGCGGCCGGTGCCCATCCCGCCGGTGCGCGCCGACCGCCGGCGGCCACGGCCGCACCCCGTACGGGGCGGGGACCGGCGCTGCCCGCCGCGGTGACCTGCCCGGTGCTGCCGGCCGACGATCCCATCAACCAGGACATCTCGCACGCACCGGTGGATCCCAACTCGGCGCGCTACATCGCCAGCATCGGCGCCAGCGGGCATCTGCATCCGGACTTCGGGACCGACCCGTCCTACGGCATTCCCTACACCGTCGTGGGACCGCACCAGCCCAGGGTGCCGATCCACTTCACCGCGTACGGCGACCAGTCGGATCCCGGCCCGTACCCGATCCCCGCGGACGCGCCGGTCGAGGGCGCCGGCCAGCCCGGCGACCAGCACGTTCTCGTGGTCCAGAACGGGACGTGTCGCCTGTTCGAGCTCTATGACGCGCAGCGCGTCGGCAACGGCTGGGACGCCGGCTCGGGCGCGGTGTTCAACCTGCGCAGCACGAAGCTGCGACCCGACGGCTGGACCTCGGCCGACGCGGCGGGGCTGCCGATCTTCCCGCTGCTGGTGCGCTACGACGACATCCGCAGCGGCGCGATCGACCACGCGCTGCGCTTCACCGTCGCGCAGACGCAGATGGGCTACATCCATCCGGCCACGCACGAAGCGTCCAGCGACGCCGATCCCGCCCTGCCGCCGATGGGCCTGCGGTTGCGCCTGAAGGCGAGCTTCGACATCTCGCACTTCAACGGCGCTGCGCGCATCATCCTCGTGGCGCTCAAGCGCTACGGGATGATCGTGGCCGACAACGGCTCGAGCTGGTTCATCACCGGCGCACCGGACCCGCGCTGGGACGACAACAACCTCGACGAGCTCAAGACCGTGCCGGGATCGGCCTTCGAGGTCGTGCAGACCGGACCGATCCACCACTAGCGGCGGCCGACCGGGCGGGCCGTCAGGGCCCCAGCAGCAGTGCCCACGGGGCGCTCGCCGGACCGTTGGCGCTCGGCACCGGCGCGACGGTGGTGGGCACGGCGGCGTGCAGGTGGATGAGGCGGAAGCCACGGTAGTCGAGCTCGCCCACCGGCTGCAAGCCCGGGCCCCACAGCTGGGCCAGCGGCGGATCGGGGACCGGATTGAGCGCGCGCTCGCCCGCGCCGCGTGCCGGCTGCACCATCGCCCACAGATCCGTCGTGCGCAGCGGTCCGCCCAGCGGCGCGCGATGCAGGTACCGGGCGGCGACCGCCAGCTCGGTACCGGGCAGCACCGCCACCGGCTCCCCGGCGGCGAGCGCGCGGATGCGGGCGCTCGCGCCGCTCCAGTCGGGGGAGCCCTGGTAGCGCCAGTCGCTCTGGACGGCGAGCACCGTGGCGATGCAGATCACGCTGTAGGCGGCCAGCGGCAGGCCTCGCAGGCGCGTGAGGCCGTAGGCGGCCAGCGGCGCCAGGCAGATCCAGACCCCGAGGAGGTTGCGGGGCAGCAGGTGGTCGTCGATGCCCGTGAGGGCGGACAGGATCGGCAGACCGGCGCCGATCAGCGCGAGCGCTGCGAGGACCCGCGTGGCCTGCTGGCGGTACGTGCGCGCGAGGGCGAGCAGCGTGGCGCCGACGACGAGCAGGATGCCCGCGCCCTCCAGCCACGCGGTCGGCACGTTCGTGCCCATGGCGAACTGGCGCACGATCCCTTCCAGGCGCCCCGCCAACGGGTCCGCGGCGATGTACGCGGTGCGGTCGGAGCTGCCGCTCTGCGACAGGAACAGCGGCCACAGGGGCGCGGTGACGAGCGCCACCGCGGCCGAGCAGACCAGCAGCCGCCGCCGCTGACCGGGCAGCGTGGCGAACAGCACCGCCACCTCCCCGACGACCAGGAAGGCGGCGAAGTAGTGCGTCCACAGGCAGGCCGTCGCCGCCAGCGCCCACAGCGCCCAGCGACGCCAGGACGGTTGCGCCAGCAGCGCGCCGACCGCCCAGACGGAGAGCGTGGCGACGAGCACCAGCAGCGCGTATGAGCGCGCGTAGATCGCGTACCCGACCAGGACTGGGCTGATGGCGCACAGCCACGCCACCACGAGCGCCAGTCCGCGGCCGACGAACGACCGCATCGCCAGGAAGGCGACCGGCACGGTGGCCGTCCCGGCCAGCAGCGACGTGTAGCGCAGCGCGACGGCGCCGTCACCGGCGCTGAGCTTCACCCACAGCCACGTGAGCAGGTAGTACAGCGGCGGCGTGGACTCCGTGGCCTGCACGCCGCGCCAGACGCCGGCGAGGCTGGAGTGGCCAACCACCGACGCCGTGAACACCTCCTCGTAGCCGAGGCTCTGATCGCCCACGAAGATCGCGCGCAGCGCGAAGCCGATGACAGTGACGCCCGCCAGTACCCCCCAGATCGCCGATGAGCGGGCGGGCCGCAGCAGTGACAGGTCGGGCAGCGTCCCTATCCGAAGGCGGGCCGCGCCGGCGGGCGCCCACCGCGCAGGGGGTGCCAATGCCCTCTCGCGTGGCACGGCCGGCACTGTACCAGCGGCCCGATCGGCTCACTGCCGCTCCCGTTCTGCGGGCCTCACAGGGCGCCATCGGACGCTCCGCGCGTTGCGCAGCTGCGGCGCGGCGGTGAGCGTGCTCAGGCCTGGTGCTGGGGCTCGGGCTGCGGCTCGTCGAACTCGGGAGCTGCGGCCTGTGCCGGTGCGGCCGTGGCCTGGACAGCGGCGGCGGCCGGCGTCGCCACCGGCGGCTCAGCCGCCGGGGTGATCGTCGACTTCGAGCCGCCACTCACCGCATCCTTGAACTCGTTGATGCCGGTGCCGAGTCCGCGGGCGATCTCCGGAATCCGCTTGGCGCCGAACACGAGCAGCAGGACGACCAGGATGAAGATGATGTGCAGAGGGTTATCGAGACCCATGGTTGCGTTCCAGTGTAGTCGATGGGAATGGGCGCCTAGCCGGATTTCCTCGCTTCACTACGGGCGTTCGGAAGCGGTCGGATCACCGTGCGCGCGACCGGTCGCGCGGGCGTGATGGACCAGCCGTGCCGCCACGATGAGCAGGAACACGGCGAACGCGGTGCGCAGGGCCGAGCCGGAGAGGGCGTTGGCCAGCGCCACGCCGGCGGCAATCCCCGGCACCGCGGCGATGGCGATCCACAGCGCGTCGCGCCGCCGCACGTCGCCGTGGCGATCCTGCACGATCGCGCCCACCAGCGCGACCGGCGCGATGGCAAGCAGCGACGTCGCCTCCGCCTGCTGCTGGGAGAGGCCGACGATCAGCGCGAGCGCGGGGACGAACAGCACCCCGCCGCCGACGCCCAGCAGTCCGGCGATCATCCCACCGAGCACCCCGATCAGGGCGACGGCGATCACTGCAGCACGAGCTCGACGGCGCTGGCCACGAGGACGCCGGCGAACAGGTAGCTGAGCAGGGTGACCGGCAGGCGGCGCGCCAGCGCGGTGCCGGCGAACACCCCGGCGATCGCGGGCACGCCGATGAGCAGGCCGTAGCCGACGCGCAGGTTGCCGTAGGAGACGCCCTGCCACGCCGCCCCGACCGCGGCGATCACCGCGATGGCCGCGAGCGACGTTGCGGCGGCCGGCCGCGCCTCGTAGCCGAGCCACCAGAGCAGGAGCGGGACGAGCAGGACACCCCCGCCGACGCCGAAGAGTCCGCTGAACGCGCCCGCAGCGACGCCGATCGCGGCCAGCTTGAGCGACCGGGTCGCGGGCATGCGCGGCATACTAAAGGCGTGTCTCCCGCTGCCACGCTCGTCGAGGCGCTCGAACCACTCCGCGCCGACCCCGCGTCAAGCGCGGTGTTGCTCGACATCGATGGGACGCTTGCGCCGATCGTGCGGCACGCGGCCGACGCGCACGTCCCCGAGGCGACGCGCTCGCTGCTCATCGAGATCTCGCGCCGCTACCGGCTCGTCGGGTGTGTGAGCGGTCGCCGTGCAGCGGTGGCGCGACAGATCGTGTCCATCGGCGCGATCACCTACGTCGGCAACCACGGCGCCGAGGTGCTGGCGGCGGGCTCGACGCAGGCCGTTGTCGATCCGCGCGTGGCCGAGTGGCGAGGGCGCGTGTCGCGATTCGCCGCCTCGGTCGACACGCCCGACCTGCAGCGTCTGCGGGTTCGCAGCGAGGACAAGGACACGATCGCCGGCTTTCACTGGCGAGGGGCCCCCGACGAGGAGGCCGCGCACGCGGCGGTGGCAGCCATCGCCGAGCGGGCCGAGGCTGAAGGCTTCGCCGTGCACTGGGGGCGCAAGGTGCTCGAGGTTCGGCCGCCGGTCGCGCTCGACAAGGGCGTCGGCGTGACCGCGTTGCTGGGCGACGCGCCGGTCCAGGCGGCGGTCTACGTCGGCGACGACTCGACCGATCTCGACGCCTTCCACGCGCTGCGCGCCTGCGTCGAGGAGGGCCGTCTGCAGACGGCGATCTGTGTCGCGGTGAGCTCGGAGGAGACGCCCGAGGACCTGGCCCGCGAGGCCGACCTGATTCTCGATGGACCCGGCGGCGTGCGCGAGCTGCTCGAGGCGCTGCTCGGGTGAGCCTGCCCGGTGCGGTTCGTCGACTTCCTCCGGTCAACGGTGCTGCTCAGCGCGGGTGCCGCGACGGCGCTCGCCGCCGTGACGGTGATCGCCGCGGACAATCGCGGTGAGCCGCGCCCGGCGCTGATCTCGATCGGCTGGTGGGCGCTCACCGCCGTCATCGGTCTCGCCCTCGGGCGCCGGACGGCCGCCGCGCCCCAGATCGCCCGCCTGCTCGCCGACGCCAAGCCGACGACGACGATGCCCGTGCACCGTCCGGGCCTGACGCTCGCCAACCGCCTGTGGCCGCTGCTGGTGCTGACCCTCGTGACCGGTGCGCTCGCCTTCCTGCAGCCGCAGGTCCCGGGTATCGCCGCCGGCCTGCCGATCCTGCTGGCGCTCTACTGGCGCCGCCAGGACAGCGCGGTGGCCGCGATCGAAGATCGTGACGGCGTGCGCTTCTACGTGCAGCGCACGTCTCCGTTGCGCCCGATGGCACTCGAGCGCGCGCCCGGGTTCAAGGCGCTGCGTCCGGAGGGGCTCGGCGGCGCACCCGGATGACAGACCGCCCGCCGCAGGTGCTCGTCGTCTCGCTCGGCGCCACGCCGGGCCTGCGCGAGGCGGACGGCCAGTTCGCCGAGTCGCTGCGCCGCGCGGGCGCCGACGTCCAGCTGGTGACGGCCCGGAGACCCCGCGAGGTGCGGACGTTCGCGCTCACCGATCTGTCCTGGGCGCTCGCGGCGCGCGCCGCGGCCCGCGCGGCCCTCACGCGAGCGCCGGCGAACGTCGTCGTCTACTCGAGTGTCACCGCGGCGCTGCTGTGGATGCGCCCCGGCGTGATCCGCTATGACGCACCGGCTCGTGGCAACCGCCCCGGGCGTCACGGACTGTGGCAGCGCCCGCTCGAGCGCCGCCGGCTGCGTCAGGCGCCGTTGCTGGTCCCGCTCAGCCTGGGCGCCCTGCGCGAGTCCGGGCTCCCGTCCGACACGCCACGAGCGGTCGTCGTTCCCGCGGCGGTCGCCCGCTCCGGACCGCCGCCGGCGCACCGCGACATCGCAGCCGTCAGCTACGTCGCCAACCCGCACAAGAAGGGCACCGACCGCGTGCTGGCCGCCTGGCGGCAGGTACGGCGTGCGGGTGAGCTGCTCGTGCTCGCCGGGGCCGACCTCGACGTACACGAGGACGGCGTGCAGGTCACCGGCAGACTGGCTCCCGCGGAGTACCGGGCGCTGCTGCGGCGAGCGCGCGTGTTCGTCTGCGCGCCGCGCCGTGAGGACTACGGCAGCGCCCAGCTGGAGGCGCTGGCCGACGGCTGCCGGCTCGTGACCACCGCGGCGCCCGGCCCGTACGCGGCGCTCGAGCTCGCTCGAACGCTCGACCCGCGGCTGGTCGGCGACGACCTGGGCGCGGCGATCCGGCTGCGCGCTCGACGAGCCGCCCGGCGACTACGCCGAGCGGGCCGCTGCCCTGCTCGCCCCGTTCACCCCCGAGGCGGTCGACGCCCGCGTCGCCGAGGAGCTCCTGCCCCGCCTGGCGGCGCTCGCCTGACCGCGCCGGTGGCGACGCAGCTCAGCGCTCGCGTCGGCCCGGCTTGCGCAACGCCTGCAGCTGCGCCCAGGTGCGCGTGTTGGCGATCTGCTCGCGGCCGAGCCAGGCCCGTCGCGCCGTCGCCACACCCCAGCGCATGTTCGCAAGCGTCGTTGTGCGGTGGGCGTCGGAGTCGATCACGAGCAGCCTCACCCCTGCCGCCGCGGCGGCGCGCGCGGCGCGGTCGTCGAGGTCGCGTCGCGCGGGGTTGGCGTTGATCTCGAGCATCGTCTGGCTCTCGGCGGCGGCGGCGATCACCGCGTCGAGGTCGACCGCGTAGGGCTCGCGCCGTTCGATCAGCCGTCCGGTCGGATGGCCGATCGCGTCGACCAGCGGATGACGCACGGCGCGCACGATGCGCTCGGTCATCGCCTGCCTCGCCGGCGGCGAACGCCGTGTGGACGCTCGCGACGACCCAGTCGAGCTCGGCGAGCAGGTCGTCCTCGTAGTCGAGCGAGCCGTCGGGCAGGACGTTGACCTCGCTGCCCGCCAGCACGCGGATGCCCTCGAGGCGCGCGTCGACCTCGCGCACCCGTTCGATCTGGCGGCGCAGCTCATCCGGTGAGACGTCGTTGCCGAACCCGTGCGACGCCGAGTGGTCGGTGATCGCCAGGTACTCGGTAGCCGAGGCCGCGGGCCGCCAGCGCCATCTCCTCGATCGTGTGGTGCCCGTCGGACGCGATGGTGTGGCGAGTGCAGGTCGCCGCGGATGTCCGCCAGCCGCACGAGCGTCGGGCAGGCCGGCGCCGCCGCCGGCCGCGGCCGCGAGCTCGCCGCGGTCCTCGCGCAGCTCGGGCTCGATGTAGGCCAGACCGAGCAGTCCGTAGACCTCCTCCTCGGTCGCGCACGCCGTCGACGCGCTGCTGCGCGTCGTCGAGCACGCCGTACTCGGACACGTGCAGGCCGCGCCGGACGGCCGCTTCGCGCAGGCGCGACGTTGTGGGCGCGCCGAGCCGGTGAAGTGCTGCAGCAGGTTGCCGAAGCGCTCGGGGCCGACGATGCGCAGGTCGACGCTCATGCCGGTGTGCGTCCGCGCGCGCGCGGCGGTCTGGCGCGCCGCGGACGGCGTCCGGCGGCGCCTCGGGCGCCGCCGCTGGAGACCTGGCTCGATCACGTCGAGCTCGCCGAGCGCGGCGAGCAGCGCGTCCGGCTCGGCCGACGCGGCGACGATGTCGAGGTCCTTGACGCTGTCGGCCAGGCGCCGGACCGAGCCGGCGAGCGCGATCTGGGGCGGCTCGGCCCGCGCGCGCGCAGTCCCTCCACGATCTCCTCGCCGAGCTCGAGCGCTCGCGGGAGCAGCACGCGCGCGGACGCGCGCCTCGCCGAGGCCCGGCGTCCAGCGCGGCCAGGACCTGCTCCTCGAACTTCGGCCCCAGCCCGCGCACCGTGCGCAGCCGCTGGGCGAGCGCGGCCTCGCGCAGCGCCGCCGAGCGAATCCATGCCGAGCTCGTCGTGCAACAGGCGGGCGCGCTTGGCTCCGAGCCCCGGCAGGCGCGTCAGCTCGACGAGGCTGGCCGGGAACCTCGCGCGCAGCTTCTCGGCTGCGGGGATGCTGCCCGGTCTGCGCGAGCGCGAGAATCTTCTCCTGCAGGGTCTTGCCGACGCCGGGCAGCTCGGTCGCGCGGCCCGCCCGGGCCAGGGCTGCGACCGACGTTGTCGCGTCGCGCACCGAGCGCGCCGCGTTGCGGTAGGCCACGACCCGGTGCACGATCGCGCCGTCGAGCTCGTAGAGGTCGCCGAGCTCCTCCAGCGCGTCCGCGATCTCCGCGTTGGACGGGTCAGGCACGTGGTGCCTCGGCGGCCGGATGCCGGCGTTCGGGTCGGGCACGGGTTAGGGTTAGTGGACTGTGACTGATGACGCCTGGCTCATACTTCCCACCTACAACGAGGCCGAGAACATCGAGGCTATCGTGGCCGCCGCGGGCGAGGTGCTGACCCGCGCCGCGCCCGCACGCGTTCAGGATCCTGATCGTCGATGACGGCTCGCCCGACGGGACCGGCGAGATCGCCGACCGCCTCGCCGGCGAGCACGACTGGGTGCGCGTGCTGCATCGCACGAGCAAGGGCGGCATCGGACCGGCGTACCTCGCCGGGTTCCGCTACGCGCTCGACCACGGCGCCGCCTACGCGATGGAGATGGACTCGGACTTCTCCCACGACCCGGCCGATCTGGCGCGACTGCTCGACGCCGTGCGCGCCGGCGCCGACGTCGCGCTGGGATCGCGCTACGTGCCGGGCGGCGGCGTGACCGACTGGGGCCTATTGCGTCGCTTCATCAGCCAGGGCGGCTCGACGTACGCCCGCTGGGTCCTCGGCCTGCGGGTCAAGGACCTGACCGGCGGCTTCAAGTGCTTCCGCCGCGAGGTGCTCGAGGCGATGCACTTCGAGAGCGTGCGTTCACAGGGCTACGCCTTTCAGGTCGAGCTGACGTACCGCGCGGTGCGCGCCGGCTTCAGCGTCGTCGAGGTGCCGATCGTGTTCCGCGATCGCGAGCACGGCACCAGCAAGATGTCGTGGCGGATCGCCGCGGAGGCGTTCTGGCTCGTGCCGCTGCTGCGCTTCGGACGCCAGCCCGAAGCGGTGCCCGAGCCACGGCCGGCCACCGACTCCGGCACCGCCGCCTGACGCCCGCCGACGCGCGCCCCGGCCTGACATCTGCCCGGGGCGCCCACCCGGCGCTCAACCACCCGGCGCCCCCGGCCGATCAATGGCGGGATGGATGCCTCCGCGTACGCGTTCACCCACGGGGTTCGCCGTACGCGGGAGACCCTCACGCTGTGGCAGTCCCGGCCGCTGCCCGTGCTCGGTCGCTGGTTGCTCGGCTCGCTGGCGACGGCGCTGGCGATGCTGCTGGCGGTGCTGTGCGTCGCCACGCTGGACCGGCACGTCGCCCTCGGCCTGACGCTCGAGCCACCGTTCGTCACCGGTGACGGCTCGGATGTACTCGGGCTGCTCGAGCACAACGGTCTCGTGCTCGCGCTGCACGCCATGGCCTGCGTGGCCGGATTCATCGCCGGCAGCTCGCTCCCGCTGCAGGCCGGCGCACACAGCGGAATCACTCGCTGGGTGCACGAACGGGGCGGCCGCATCGCCATCGGCTTCGTCGTCGGCGCCACGACCTTCTCGCTCAGCGCCCAGACCTGGGTGCTCGGGCACGAGCTGGCGGGGGTGTCGCGGCTTCCTGCGGATCTCGCCGGGGACGGTCCTGCTGGCCGTCCTGCCGCATGCGATCCTCGAGCTCACGGCGCTGTTCCTGCCCCTGGCCGCCTGGATCATCGCCAGCCGCCGCGGCGAGTGGGACCAGCTGCTCGCCGCCACGCTGGTCACCCTGGCGATCGCCATCCCGATGCTGGTGGTCGCCGCGCTGATCGAGGTGTACGTCTCGCCGCACCTGTTCGTCGCGCTCACCGGGATCCGCCCGCCGATCACGCGGCCGTGGTGACGCGGGCTCGCGCGAGCCGAACGGGCCCCGCCGAGGGGTCACTACACTTTGTATAGTGTGAAGCGGAGCCCGCCGACCAGCGAAGAGGAGACCCAATGGCAGAGAACGTCTTCGACGTCACCGACAGCACCTTCCAGTCCGACGTCATCGAGTCCGACACCCCCGTGCTGGTGGACTTCTGGGCCCCGTGGTGTGGTCCGTGCCGCGTGGTGGCGCCGGTGCTCGAGGAGATCGCCGGCGAGCGGGGCGACCTGCGCATCGCCAAGCTCAACGTGGACGAGAACCAGCAGACCGCGGCGAGCTTCGAGGTGCTGTCGATCCCGACGCTCATCCTGTTTCGCAACGGCCAGCCGGTGAAGAAGGTCATCGGCGCGTACCCCAAGAAGAAGCTCGAGGCCGAGCTCGAGCCGGCGCTCGCGTAAGCGGGTCGCGGCTCTCTCGCCGGCGCCGATCTCGGCGCCGGCTCAGGTGGTGCGGTGCCGGCGCGCGGGCGTCAGTCGAGCGGTTGGGCACTGACGACCGGCCCGGCGGTCAGCGAACGCACGCCCCGTTCACGCGCCTCGCTGGCCTTGTTGCGCAGGAGGTCGTGGTCGGCGGCGCCGAGCAGGCCGTCGGCGTCCATCCCGGGCGCCAATGTGGCCCAACCGCGACCGAGGGTCGGCGCGGAACCGTCGGGCAGCGGCGCCGCCGCGGCCACGCGATCGGCGACGCGGGCGGCGACGGCGGCCGTCTCCTCGTCGCTCGAGTCGTGCAGGAGCACCGCGAACTCGTCGCCGCCCCAGCGGAAGCATCGGTCGAGCTCGCGCACGCTGCCGCGCAGCGCGTCGCCGACCGCACGCAGGCACGCGTCGCCGGCCAAGTGGCCGTAGCGGTCGTTGATGAGCTTGAAGCGGTCGACGTCGAGCAGCAGCAACGTGGCCCGGCGGTCGCGTCGCTTCTCCTCCGGGACGATGTCCGACAGTGCCTCCTCGAAGGCGCGGCGGTTCAGCAGGCCGGTGAGCTCGTCGATGCGGGCCTCGTGGCGCGCGGCCTCCTCGGCCAGGCTGAGGTCGACGCGGCGGGCGTGCAGCCGCTCCACGAGCACGACGATGAGCGCGCAGATCCCGCCCCACACCAGGACCTCGCACACCACGAAGGCCACCGGGAAGTTCGGCGCGCCATACAGCAGCGGCGCGAAGGCGCCGAGGGCGACGGCCACGGCGAACGCCGCCGCCCGCCGGGCCGGCTGCGTCAGCGCGGCCGCGATTAGCGCCAGCGGCAGCAGCTCGCGCCATGGTGCGGCGGGGCCGTCCAGCCACTGCGCGAGCACGATCAGGACCAGCGAGATCGAGGCCTGGACGAGCAGGACCGGGCTGGTGAAGACGCCGGAATGGCGCCACTGCCAGATCGGGATCGTGGCCCCGATGGCGATGGCGACGCCGGACACCACCCAGCCGAGCTGCCCGAGCGCGTACGTCGGCGGGTAGAGCACGATGACGGCGCCGGCGATGAGGCCGCCGATCAGCCACAGCGCGGGACCCATCCGGTTGACGTTGGTGAAGTCGTGCAGCATCACGTCCGCAGCGGTCTGGGCATCCGAACCGGAATCGCGGGGGGCATTCCCGTCCGCCGACGGCGGCTTCGGCGCGGTGTTCGGCCGGGCTTCCATCCCTGGAGCGTCCACGTCCATCTCTAGAACATCGGCTTATTTGCGCCCCGTCTTAACGGCGAAGCTGCACAAACCGGTGCGAACGCGTGATCAGCTGGAGCCGCGGCGCGACAGCGCGATTCGCAGCTCGAGACCGTCGATCGTGACGGTCTCGACGTGGGCCTCCTCGCCGGCCGGCGGCGCCTCGCCGTAGGCCACCGCGACGGCCAGCGTCTCGGCGGCGACGTAGTCCTCGTGCTCGCGGGCGACGGACGCCAGCGCCTCGTCGCCGTCGAGCCACAGCGCGATCCGGTCCTCGACGGCCAGCCCCGCGTTCTTGCGGGCGTTCTGCACCGCGTGGACGATCTCGCGCGCCTGGCCCTCGCGGCGCAGGGCGTCGTCGAGGGACAGGTCGAGCGCGACCGCGTGGCCGCCCTCGCGCTCGACGCTGTAGCCCGGCAGTGGCTGCATGGCGACCAGCAGGTCCTCGGGTCCGAGCTGGTGATCGCGCCCGTTCACGGTCACGGCGATCGGCTGCCCCTCGCGCACCGCGACGGCGGCCCGGGCCGGATCCAGGGCGGCGATCGCCGCCGCGACGAGTGGCATCTCGGCACCGAACCGCGGTCCGAGTGTGCGGTAGTTGGGCTTGAGCTCCTGGCGGCCGAGCTCGTCGGCGCCGGCGACGAAGCGGACGCGCTTGACGTTGAGCTCGTCGCGCACGATGTCGGACAGGCGCTCGATCGCCGCCCGCTCGCGCCCGGCGGCCACGACGACGGCCTCGGCCAGCGGCTGGCGGACCTTGATCTTTGCCGCACCGCGTGCCGCCAGTCCCAGGCGCACGGTCTCGCGCGCCGTCGCCATCGCGGCCTCCAGCTCCTCGTCGCGGGCGGGCAGCGTCTCGGCCGTCGGGAAGTCGCACAGGTGCACGCTCGGCAGCGTGGCGTCCAGGTTGTCGTAGATCTCGTCGGCGATGAACGGGCAGAACGGCGCGAGCAGCCGGCTCACCGTCAGCAGCGACTCGCGCAGCGTGGCGAACGCCTCACGGTCCCCGGCCCAGAAGCGCGGACGCGAGCGGCGCACGTACCAGTTGGAGAGGTCGTCGACGAACTCGGCGATCGCGCGCCCGGCGGCGGTGGCGTCGTAGGCATCGAGGCGCTCGGCGACGGCGAGCGCCGTGGCCGTCAGGCGTGAGCGCACCCACGCGTCGAGGTCGCTGCCGGCGCCGGGCGCATCGTCGCCGGCGGCCAGCTCGTCCGCGTTCACCCGCGCGTACAGCGCGTAGAAGTAGTACGCGTTCCACAGCTGGCGCAGGAACAGCCGCACGCCCTCGCCGATCGCGTCGGGCGCGAACTTGTAGCCGTCCCACGGCTGCTTGGAGGTGAAGAAGTACCAGCGCAGGGCGTCGGCGCCGTAGGTGTCGATGACCGCCCACGGCTCGACCGTGTTGCCGCGCGACTTGGACATCTTCTGACCCTCGCCGTCGAGGATCAGCCCGAGGCAGACGACGTTCTCGTACGGCGCCCGATCGAACAGCAGCGTCGACACGGCGAGCAGCGAGTAGAACCAGCCGCGCGTCTGGTCGAGCGCCTCGCAGATGAAGTCCGCCGGGAACGCGTCGCGCAGCCGGTCCTCGTTCTCGAACGGGGCGTGGTGCTGGGCGAATGGCATCGAGCCGGAGTCGAACCACACGTCGATCACCTCGGGCACGCGCGACATCGCCTCGTCGCAGTCCGGGCAGGGGAAACGCACCTCGTCGACGTAGGGGCGGTGCGGATCCTCCAGGGCCACGCCGGAGCGCTGCTGCAGCTCGGAGAACGAGCCGATCACGTGCACGTGGCCCGCCGGGCAGCGCCACACGGGCAGCGGCGTGCCCCAGTAGCGCTCGCGCGACAGCGCCCAGTCCACGTTGTTGGCGAGCCAGTCTCCGAAGCGGCCGTGCTTGATGTGCGGCGGGTACCAGGACACGGTCTCGTTCGCCGCCAGCAGGCGTTCGCGCAGGCGCGAGGTGGCGATGTACCACGATGGCTTGGCGTAGTAGAGCAGCGGCGTCCCGCAGCGCCAGCAGTGCGGGTAGGAGTGCTCGTACAGTTCGGCGCGCAGCAGGCGCCCGCGGGCGCGCAGGTCCTCGATGAGGTCCGCGTCGGCGTCCTTGACGAAGCGGCCGGCGAACGGGCCGACGCGATCGTCGTAGGTCCCGTCGAGCGCGACCGGGTTGACGACCGTCAGGCCGTAGCGCTCACCGAGACGGAAGTCGTCCTCGCCGAAGGCGATCGCCGTGTGCACGAGCCCGGTGCCGTCATCGGCCGTGACGAAGTCGGCGAGCAGCACGGTGTGTCCGCGCGGGCCGTACTCGGCGGCCGTGATGTAGGAGAACGGCGGCTCGTAGCCCACACCCTCCAGCGCCGCGCCGGGGAAGCGGTCGAGGACCTCGGCCCCCTCGCCGAGCACCCGCCCCACCAGCGCCTCGGCCAGCACGAGCACCGCGCCGGCCGCGTCGGTGCCGCCGCGGGCGCGCACGTACGTGAGCTCGGCGTCGATGGCGACCGCGGCATTGGAGACGAGCGTCCAGGGCGTGGTCGTCCAGACCAGAAGCTCGTCGCCGGCCTGCAGCGGGGCCGGCAGCGCGCCGTCGGCGTCGGCCCGCACCGGCAGGCGCACGTACACCGACGGATCCTCGACGTCGCGATAGCCGAGTGCCACCTCGTGGGAGGACAGCGCCGTCCCGCAGCGCGGGCAATAGGGAACCACCTTGTGGCCCTCGTAGAGCAGTCCCTTCCGGTGGATCTGCGCCAGCGCCCACCAGACCGACTCGATGTAGTCGCTGTCGAGCGTTCGGTAGGCGTGCTCGAGGTCGAGCCAGAAACCGATCCGCTCGGTCAGCCGATCCCAGTCCTCCAGGTAGGTGAACACCGCCGCCCGGCAGCGCGCGTTGAACTCGGCGATGCCGTAGGCCTCGATCTCGGCCTTCGTGCCGATGCCCAGCTCCTGCTCGACGGCGATCTCCACCGGCAGGCCGTGGCAGTCCCAGCCGCCCTTGCGCTCGACACGATGGCCGCGCATCGTCTTGTAGCGGGGGTAGATGTCCTTGAACACGCGCGACAGCACGTGATGGATCCCCGGGGGGCCGTTGGCGGTCGGGGGACCCTCGTAGAACACCCACGCCGGCGCCCCCTCGCGCGCTCGCAGCGACTCGGCGAACACGTCCCGCTCGCGCCAGCGCTCGAGCACGGCCTGCTCGAGTGACGGCAGGTCCTGGCGGGGGTCCACCTCGCGATGGGGGACGAGGTGGTCGCGCGCGGTCATCGGCACGGCATTCTAGGTGCGCCCGTGTTCGGCGCGGCCAGGGCGCTCAGGCGGCGAGCTTGCGGCAGATGTGCGCCAGCGAGCGCTTCTCGTCCTCGTCGAGCACCGCGAACGCGTCGCGGACGCGCCCGGTGTGCTCCGGGAACAGGCGGTCGACGATCTCGCGTCCGCGCGGGGCGAGGGTGATGGTCAGCGCGCGGCGGTCGCGCTCGGAGCGGGTGCGACGGACCAGGCCCTGCGCCTGCAGCGTGGAGACGATCTCGGTGGCGTTCGCCTTGGAGGTGCCCAGGCGCCGGCGCAGCGTGCGCAGCGGAAGCTCGCCGTCGGCGGTGCGCAGCACGACGAGCACCGAGAAGCCCGAGGCCGACAGGCCCTCCCGGTGCAGCTCGCCGGACAGTCGGCGCCGGACGGCGGTCTCCGCGCGCAGAAGCGACTCGAGCGCGCGGTGGGCGAGAGGATCCTCGACGGGCAGGGTCATGTTCGCCAGCGAACGTAGCGGGACCGGCGGACGGCGATCCGCCTACGATGCCCCGACCGTGAAGTTGCGCCTGTATCACCACCGCGACGGCGCCCGGGTCGCCTACCGCGAGGCGGGCACCGGCCCACCGCTCGCCCTGCTGCATTCGGCGTGGTTGTCGCACCGGGAGTTCGAGCCGCTGGTGGAGCATCTGACGGACCGCTTCCGGGTCGTGCTGCCCGACCTGCCGCTGCACGGGGACTCCGAGGATCGCCCCCGGCACCCGTACACGCTGCCGTGGTTCGCCGAGGTGATGTCCGGGTTCGCGACCGAGGTCCTCGGTCCGCACCCGCTCATCGGCGGGCATGGCAGCGGGGCCGAGATCCTGCTCGAGGCGGTGGCGAGCGGGCAGCTGGCCCCGCGGCGGCTGGTGCTCATGCCCAACCGCATGCACGGGCGCTGTGCCCGGCCCGCGCGCGCCCGGGCCGGGCGGGTGCTCGGCGGCGTGGGGCGGATCCCCGGACTCGACCTGCTGCTCTCGCATGCGGCCAAGCGCGCGGTGCGGCCCGATCGTGGCCTGCGCCTCAGCGCGCGCGCGAATCCGGCCGCCGGCGATCTCGTCCGCCACGCGTTCGCCGACGTCGGCGGCAACTCGAATCTCGCCCGCTCGTGGGCCCGGTGCGCGCGCTCCTGGCCCGCCGGCGCACGGCGGCAACTGCTCGACGTCTACCCGCGACTGGAGTTCCCGGTGCTGCTGCTGTGGGCCGATCGCGATCGCCTGCATCCGCTCTCGCTGGCCGAGGAGGCGCTCGACCGCCTCCCCGAGGGCCAGCTGCGCGTTCTGTCGGGCACCGGCTTCCTGCTGGCCTACGACGACCCGATCGGGGTCGCGAGGGAGCTCACCGCGTTCTGTGGGTAGGGTGCAGGCCCCCGAGCGGTCGCGCGTGACCCGGCCGCCAAGACGACGAAAGGGAGCACCGATGGCGCAGCAACTGTGGGGCGGCGAGACGACGAAGGCCGTGGAGAACTTCCCCATCTCCGGCGAGCGCGTACCGATCACGGTCATCCACTGGCTGGCGGCGATCAAGGGCGCGTCGGCGGCCGTGAACGCCGAGCTCGGACTGCTCGACAAGCGCCGGGCGGGGCGGATCGAGAAGGCCGCGCGCGCCGTGGTGGCCGGAACCCACGACGACCAGTTTCCGATCGACGTGTTTCAGACCGGCTCCGGCACCTCGACGAACATGAACGCCAACGAGGTGATCGCCAACCTGGCCGGTGAGGGCGTGCATGCCAATGACCACGTCAACATGGGCCAGTCCTCCAACGACGTCTTCCCGTCAGCGGTGCATCTCGCCGCGCTGAACGAGACCACGACGCAGCTGCTGCCGGCGCTCACGCGCCTCGAGCGCGCCCTCGCCGCCAAGGCGAAGCGCTTCGAGAACATCGTCAAGTCGGGGCGTACGCACCTCATGGACGCGGTTCCGGTGACGCTGGGGCAGGAGTTCGCCGGCTACGCGGCACAGATCCGCCTCGGCCGCGCTCGCATCGAGGCGGCGCTGCCCCACGTCGCCCAGATCCCGCTCGGGGGTACCGCGACCGGCACCGGCCTGAACACGCATCCGAAGTTCGCGGCCAAGGTGCGCCAGCGCCTGCGCACCGACTACAAGATCAAGGCGGCTCCGCCCGAGGACCCGTTCGAGGCACAGGCCAACCGCGACGCGCTGGTCGAGCTCTCGGGGGCGCTGAAGGTCGTGGCGGTCTCGCTGACCAAGATCGCCCAGGACCTCGCCCTGATGGGCTCGGGCCCGCGGGCCGGCATCGGTGAGCTGCTCCTCCCCGAGCTGCAGAAGGGCTCCTCGATCATGCCCGGCAAGGTCAACCCGGTCATCCCCGAGGTGGTGCTGCAGGTCGCCGCGCAGGTGATCGGCAACGACACCGCGATCACCATCGGCGGCATGCAGGGCCAGTTCGAGCTCAACGTGCGCATCCCGCTGATCGCGCGCAACCTGCTGCAGTCCATCCACCTGTTGACCAGCGCGGCCACCGTGCTCGACCAGAAGTGCGTGTCCGGCATCGCGCCCAACCGGGCCGGGGCCGAGCGCAGCGCGGAGTCGACGCTGGCCGTCGCGACGGCTCTGAACCCGTACATCGGCTACGACAAGGCGACCGAGATCGTCAAGGAGGCGACCGCCTCGGGGCGCACCCTGCGCGAGGTGGCACGCGAGGCGGGCGTCGACGCCAAGGTCCTCGACGAGGCGCTGGACCTGCGCAAGATCGCGCGGGGGAGCGGAGCCTAGAACGGCCCGAGCGCGCCGAACCTGCTGGCGACGACACTCACGGCAGGCTTGGGGCGGAGGTCGTAGCCGTACAGCCCCTTCTGGTCGATCCCCTTGACCAGGCTGATCGTCGGGTCGTACTTGTTGATGCGTCCGCCCGAGAACGTCGGCGCCACGGCGAAGTCGCGCAGGCTCCACACGAGCATTCCGCTCAGAGCCGGGTCGGTCTCGTAGGCGCTGATGTTCTCGGCGAGGATCGCCGACTGGCGCGCGTAGCTGCCAAGGGTCGGATCGGGATTACTCGCGTTGCCCTCGGCGCCGAACTCGCTGACCAGCAGCACCTTGCCCGGGAGCGCGGCGGCCAGGCCCCCGATGCGGTTGGTGATGAGCGAGTGCACGCTCGCCGTCGATCCGAGCGGATCGTCGTACCAGCCCGCGTAGTCGGTGATGCTGACCGCGTCGAGGTTCGTGTACAGCGGGCCGGGGTCGCTCGGCGGGTACTCGCCCCACACGTCGACGGCCACCATCCGTCCCGGATCGTTGGCGTGCAGCCACGCGGTCGAGCGCTCGATGTACTGCGCCTGCCCGCCGGGATGCCCGTTGTCGGCGATCTCGTTGGCGAGGTTCCAGGCGATGATCGACGGGTGCAGCTGGTCCTGGCGCACGGTGATGCGCACGCGGCGCAGCGCCAGGCGCATGAGCGCCGGCGTGGTGGACGTCCAGTTGCCGGACGAGTCGACCGGCCCGACGCCTTGCCACACGAGAATGCCGGCGGCGTCGAGGCGCTCCAGCAGGCCGGGGTCGAGCGGGTGCTGTGACCGCGTGGCATTGGCGTGGATCGCCTGCAGCTCGGAGACGAGCCGCGTCTCGTCGGCGGGCGTGAGCGCGTCGCCGTGCCCGGGAGCGTCCTCGGACAGGGAGGCGCCGTGGAGCGTCAGGTGGCGGCCGTTGAGGTAGAGCCGGCCGTCCGACCAGGTGAGCTGTCGCAGGCCGACGAGCGCGCGGTAGCCGCTCTCCTGCCCGACGGAGATCGTCAACTGATACAGGTTCGGGCTCCCGGGGGCCCAGAGGGCCGCGTTGGCGAGCGTGGCACGGGCGGTTACGGTCGCCAGCTGGTCGTGGGCGAGACGCACGCCGGCGAAGGTGACCGGGGTGGTGTTGCCGCCGTGGGTCAGCGTGACCGCAGGACGGATCACCCGGTCCGGGCCGTCGTTGCGGATCTGCACGCCGACGGTGACGACCGCCGTCCGCGCTTGACCCGGCGACGTGCCGATCACCGTCTGCACCGACGGCGAGCTGAGCTCGCTCTCGCCGACGGGGCGGATGCTGACCTCGCGGTCCAGGCCGCCGAAGTTGAACCAGGTGCGGTGGAAGCCGTCCGCCGTCTGGGCCGCCGGGTTGCGCCAGTCGACCCGTACCACCACCGTGTGGCGGCCCGCGGCGGGGTCGATGCGGTACTCGAAGGGGAGGTACTCGCCCACGTGCGTTCCGAGCCGCCGTCCATCCAGCCACGTGGTGGCCTTGAAGTTGGCCGACTCGAAATGGAGGACGTAGGGCCCGGCCTTCGGGATGTCGAAGCTCGTGCGGTACCAGGCCACCGAGCCGTAGTAGTTGGCGTCCACGCCGGGGCCGCTGACCGGCGTCGGGTTGACCACGTTGGGGACGGTGACCGTCGTTCCCGTGAAGTCGCCGCTCTGCAGCCCCTGTCGCAATCCGAGGTCCTGTGGATCGCGGTGCAGCACCCAGGTGCGCAGCGCGACGCGGCCCGTGGGTCCCTCGTAGATCGTGGACGGTCCGGTGTCGGGACCGGTGGCCACCGGCAGCGGGTCCGACGTGTCGCCGCGCGACAGCGGGTGCCCGAGCAGCACGAGCGCCACCAGCGTGAGCAACCCCCCGGCCACGGCGACCAGGCGGCGGCGGCGGTGCATGCGGCGGCGCGCCCGCTCGCGCTCCGGATCGCGAGGGCGCCGGGGCGGGCGCCCCAGCGGGGGGCGCGACACGCGATCGGCCTCGATGGTGCCCATCAGCGATCCGCCGGGCGGGGGGCCGGAACGGGCAGCGAACTGGGCGGGCGACGGGTCATGGGAACGTTCTGCGGTGGGACGCGCTGGGACGCACCGCGCGCCAGCCTGGCGCGCACTGCGCCGGCACGCCGAAGAGCCGCTCCACCGGCTCCGGGAAGCGTAGCGGTCGCGGCCGCCGTGCCCGGGCGCGGCGGCCGCGACCGCGGCAGGCTACGCGATGGCCGCGCCGAGCCGGTCGCGGCTGCCCGCCGGGACCGGGGGCCGCGCCTGCATCCACTCCAGCAGCGTGCGCGCGCCGGCCTTGGACAGGGGCTCGTTGAGGTTGCCGCACTTCGGCGACTGCACGCAGGACGGGCAGCCGTCGGCACACGGGCACTCGGTGATCAGCCGCCGAGCGTCGTCGACGAGGCGCTCGAACTCGACGAAGGCCCGGCGGCTGATGCCGATGCCGCCCGGGTGTCCGTCGTAGATGAAGATCGTCGCCCGTCCCGTCTGTGGATGCAGGTTCGTGGACAGGCCGCCGATGTCCCAGCGATCGCACATCGCGATCAGCGGGAGCACGGCGATCTGAGCGTGCTCGGTCGCGTGCAGGGTCCCGAGCAGCACCTCGAGGGGGATCGTGTCGGCGAGCGCCTGCGCGTCGAGCTCGAACCACAGCGCCTGGGTGGAGAAGCTCGTCTCCGGCAGGTCGAGCGCGTGCAGGTCGATCGCCGAGTGGTCCGACAGGCGCCGGCGCTGATAGGCGAGCACCGTCTCGGTGACGCTGACCTCCCCGAAGGACAGCGTCACGCCGAGCGTCTCCCGGCGCTCGTGGAGGCGCTCGATCGACGTCTCGGTCTCGCGCTTGGGCTGCGTGTACCAGTCGGCATCGGAGGGGGCGACCAGGGCGCGACGGCGCTGCAGGTCGAGCTCGCGCACCTCATAGGAGCGCCCGAGATGCAGGTAGAGCGCCCCCTGATGGACGGTGGAGTGCGCACGGGCCGCCTCGGTGGTACCGATCAGCTCGCCGCTGCTCACGTCGACGATCGCGAAGCTGTCGGCCGACACGGAGCGCAGCGAGACGGCGGCGGCCGGGTAGTCGGCGGCGTGGCGCATGACGTACGTCGTGGCGCGCCCGGCGCTCGGCCTGACGGCGCGCAGGGCTCCGGCGGACACCAGCAGCTGGGCGGCCTGCTCCCAGCCCGGTCCCAGGAACGCCGCGTCCTCCTCGCCGAGCGGGCCCTCGTGGGCGGCGCACAGCAGCTGGGCGAGGTAGATCTGCGGGCTCTCGTGGTCGAGGATCGCCGCCTCGACCGGACGCGCCAGGAAGTTGTCGGGGTGACGGCAGAAGAACTGGTCGAGCGCGTCCTCGCCGGCCACGAACACCGCGAGACCGCGACCGCGCCGCCCGGCGCGTCCCCACATCTGGCGCAGGCTGGCCACCGTGCCGGGGAAGGTGACCACGACCGCCGCGTCGAGCATGCCGATGTCGATGCCCAGCTCGAGCGCATCGGTGGTGATCACCGCGCGCAGGGCGCCGGTGGTCAGTCGGTCCTCGATCTCGCGCCGCTGGGCGGCCGTGTACCCAGCGCGGTAGGGCGCGACCTGGTCGGCCAGCTCGGGACTGTGCGAGGCGAGCTTGTCGCGCACCAGCCGCGCCAGCACCTCGACGCCCTTGCGCGACTTCATGAAGCAGATCGTGCGCGCCTCGTGGCGCACGAGGTCGCTCGACCACGCTCGCCGCCTCGCCGAGCGCCGACTCGCGGGTGCCGAGCGCGGCGTCGGCCAGCGGCGGGTTCCACACGGCGATCCGCCGATGCGGGGTGGGCGAGCCGTCGCGCTGCACGAGCTCGATTCCCTCCAGCCCGGTGAGGCCCTCCGCCAGCGCCACCGGGTTGGCGATCGTCGCCGAGGCCAGCAGGAAGCGCGGAGCCGTGCCGTAGGCGGCGGCGATGCGGCGCAGGCGACGGATGACGTTCGCGACATGCGAGCCGAACACCCCGCGGTAGGTGTGCGCCTCGTCGATGACCACGACCGCGAGGTTGGCGAACAGGTCCGCCCAGGCGGCGTGGTGGGGCAGGATGCCGACGTGGAGCATGTCGGGGTTCGTGAGCACGACGTTGGCGCGCCGCCGGATCTGCCCGCGGGCCGCGCGCGGCGTGTCGCCGTCGTAGATCGCCGGTCGCACCTGCTTGACCAGGCCGAACGCCGACAGCGCCCGCGCCTGATCCTGGGCCAGCGCCTTGGTCGGGTACAGGTACAGCGCGCGCGCCTTGGCGTCGCGGCAGAGCACGTCGAGCGTGGGCAGGTTGAAGCACAGCGACTTGCCCGAGGCGGTGCCGGTGGTGACGATCGTCGGGGCCGGCCCAGGCGGCGAACAGCGCCTCGCGCTGGTGGCGCGTACAGGCGCTCGCACGCCGGTCCGGGCCAGGGCCGCCACGACGGTCGGGTGCAGCTCGCCGGGCACGTCGACGAGCCGCGACGCGCTCGGTCCCTCGCTGACCTCGAGCACGAGGCGCTCGTCCTCGCGGCCGGCCGCCAGCAGGGCGCTCCAGGGCTCCGCATCGGGGTTGCAGGTCATCGCCTTGCGATAGTAGAGCCGCGATGACCGAGTCCGCCGCCGAGCACTGGACCCGTACCCGCACGTTCCACCATTCCGCGTTCGGACCCGACGCGCGTGGCCGCCGAGCGCACCGAGACCGTGCCGGTCTGCCTGCCCGCCCGCGAGTGCGCAGACACGATCGGCCCGATCGTGCGCACCCTCGTCGGCCTGCGCGAGCAGGGCGTGATCGACGAGGTCGTCGTCGTCGACGCCGCCTCGCGCGACGGCACCGCCGCGGTCGCGCAACGCCGCCGGCGCCGCGGTGCTGCAGCAGGCGGACCTGCTGCCCGAGATGGGGCCGGTGCACGGCAAGGGAGACGCCATGTGGCGCGCGCTGTCGGGCTGCACAGCGATGTCGTGTGCTTCCTGGACGGCGATCTGCGCGATTTCCAGGCCCATTACGCGACCGGCGTCATCGGGCCGGTCGTGTGCGAGCCGCACGTGTCGTTCTGTAAGGCGCTTCTACCGGCGGCCGTTCACCCACGGCGGGGTGTCGCTGCCCGACGGCGGCGGACGGGTCAACCATCTCATGGCCAGGCCGGCGCTCGCCCTGTTCTTCCCCGACGCTGGCCGGGGTGCGCCAGCCGCTGGCCGGCGAGGTGGCGGCACGGCGAGACCTGCTCACGCGGCATCCCGTTCACGACCGGCTACGGCGTCGAGATCGCGATGCTCATCGACGTGTGGCAGGCGGTCGGGCTGGCGCAGATGGCGCAGGTCGACCTCGAGGTGCACCACAACGCCCACCAGTCGCTGGCCGCGCTGTCGAGCATGTCCTACTCGGTGCTGGAGGTGGTGGCTCGGCGCCTGCAGCGCGACGGCCGACTGCGGGACCTGCGATCCGTCGCCGCTGCTCGGATCCGAGGGGCCGCAGTCGGTGGAGATCCTCGAGCGCCCGGCGCTGAGCGAGCCTGACCGCCGGCGCCTCGCCTCGCCCATGACCGGCCTGCGCTGCGTCTACGTCGACCTCGACGGAACGCTGCTCGGACGGCGGGCGTCGCTGCTGCACGACGGCGAGGGCGGGATCTCGCTCGCCGCCGTGCGCGCGGTGGAGGCCTGCCTGCGCGCCGGAGCTCGAGGTCGTGCTCATGAGCGGACGACGGTCGGCCCAGGTCGCCGAGGACGCGCGGCTGCTCGGACAGGGCTCCTACATCTTCGAGGGCGGCGCGTGCCTGGTCCTCGACGGCGAGCAGCACTGGCTCAGCCGCGAGCTCCTCCCCGGCGAGCGCACGATCGCGCAGCAGATCGAGGACTCGCGGCGCGCCGGCGCTGTTGCTCGATCGCTACCGCGGGCGCCTGGAGTACCACGAGCCTTGGCATCGCCAGCGCGAGGTCTCGCACCTGTTCCGCGGGCTCGTGGACGCCGCCGAGGTCGATCGCGTGCTCGCCGACGCCGGTCACGCCAACCTGCGCCTGATCGACAACGGCGTCGTCACGCGCCGCTCGCCGGCGCTGGCCGCGCTGGACCACGTCCGCGGCTACCACCTCGTGCCCGCCGACGTATCCAAGGCGGCCGCCGTGGCCGCGCACCGCCGGGCGCGCGGCTACGAGCGCGACGCAGACGATCGCCGTCGGGGATTCGCGCGAGGACCTCGCCTGTGCCGCCGTCGTCGGTGAGCTGTGGCTCGTGGCCAACGCCCTGCTGCGCGATCCCTCGCTGCGCGGCCGATCTGGCCGCCCACGCCAACGTGCGGGTCGCCGAGGAGGGGCACGGCGCCGGCGTCTACGAGGCCGTCGTGTCGGCGCTGATGGCCGGCGAGGCGGATCGATCTCCCCGCGGCTGAGGCTCAGGCGCGCGCGCGGCGGCGCAGGCCCGCCGCCAGGCGCGCCGCCAGAACCCCGGCTGCGGTCGCCGCCAGCGGGCGGGCGGGGGAACGGTCGCCCGCACGAGCGCCACCCAGTCGGCGAGCGGCAGCTCGCCGGCGATCAGTCGTCCCAGCGCGCTCGTGACCGGCGCCTCGATGCCCGCCGACTCGAGCGCGCGCGCGAGCAGCGGCACGGACTCCAGCGCCTCGACCGCCTGCCCGATGCGAGCGCGGGATGTCGGCCTGCGCCGACGCCGTGGGCCAGCAGCTCGCCGGCGCGGCGGTTGCGGCTCTGCGGCGCGAGCACGGTGGCGACGAGGTCGCCGGTGCCGGCCAGGCCGATCATCGACTCCGGCCGCGCGCCCTGGCTGGCGGCGAAGCGCCACACCTCGGCGAAGATGTGCCCCGCGGCGGCGCCGGCGGCGTTGAGGCCCTGATGCCTCGGTGGCGCCGGCGGCGAGGGCGGCGGCGTTCTTGGCCGCGCCGGCGAGCTCGACGCCGATCGGATCGTTGGAGCGCTCGCACACGACGCCGGCTCGGATGAGGACGTCGGCCACGCTGCGGGCGAGCTCCTCGTCGACGGAGGCCGCGACCAGGCCGGCGCCCTCGCTGACCATCTCGTGGGCGTGGGCCGGACCGCCGACGCAGGCCACGCGCGAGGCGCCGAAGGAGCTTGACAGCAGTACCGTCGGCGCGGTCCCCCCCGGAGCCACCAGGCCCTTGGCCAGCGAGACGATCGCCGCGCGAGCGCCCAGCCCCGCGTCGGCGAGCCCGTCGATCACCTCGCGCAGTGCTCGCGAGGGCACGGCGAGGAACACGTAGTCCGCGCGTGCGACGCCCGCGGCGACCGTCTCGATGCGCATCGACCCCGGGAGCTCCACGCCGGGCAGATACACCTTGTTCTCCCGCTCGGCGTCCAGCCGGGCGGCCTGCTCGGCGGTGCGGGCCTGCAGCGTCGTGCGCAGACCGGCGCGCGCGAGCAGCACGGCGAGCGCCGTGCCGAACGAGCCGGCTCCGATCACCGTGGCGCGGCGCGCGGCCAGACTGGGCAGGGACACGCGGACCTGGCGCCCGCTCGTGCGCGCTGCGCCCGCCGGCCCGTCCTCGGGCGCGGGTGGGGCGGTGTCCGGAGGGGCCGGCTCGGACGCTGCGGGGGGCTCGGACGCGGACATGCTGGCGGCGAGCGTACCGGGGCCCGTATGATCCGGCGACGGCGACGCTTGCTTCGGGTCACGCAGATGAGTGCCGCCCGCTTTCCGCCACCGCCCGATCCGGCCGAGCTCGCCGAGCGCTCGGCGTGGCTTGCCGAGCTTCCAGGGCTGCGCCGAGCAGGCGCGGGTGTGGATCGAGCAGGCGCCGGCCCGGCGCCGCCAGCTGGCCGCGCGGGCGGCGGTGCTCGCCCAGCCGTTGCCCCATCCGGCCGGCGTGGGGCGGATCTTCGAGATGGCCGGGCGCGTCGCCGGGGCCGCGGGCACGCTGATCGGCGCCGACCTGCCTCGCAGCGTCGTGCAAGCGGTCGTGCACGGCGTCCCGGGCGACGACTGGACGTCGGTGGCGGCGCGACGCGCCGAGCAGGTCGTGCGGGGCGGCGGGCCCGTCTACGTGAAGCTCGGGCAGTTCATCTCCAGCGCCCGCGGGCTGCTGCCCGATGAGGTGGTCGAGGCGTTCGCGTGGTGCGTCGACGACGTCCCGCCGCTGCCCCCGGGTCGCGCCCAGGAGATCGTCGGCACGCGAGCTCGGCCAGCCACTCTCGCGCCTGTTCGCCTCCTTCGACGACGCGCCGCTGGCCGCCGGCTCGATCGCCCAGCTGCACGGCGCGGTGCTCGCCGACGGCCGCGACGTGGTCGTCAAGGTGCGCCGGCCCGGCCTGCGCCGCTCCTTCGAGGTGGACATCCGCGCGCTGTCGGTGCTCGCGACCCTGGGAGAGTGGCGGACCGAGACGGCCCGCCTGGCCAACGCTCGCGGCGTGGTGGCGCTGTTCGCCGAGATCGCGCTGGAGGAGCTCGACCTGCGCCTCGAGGCGACGAACATGATCGAGGTCGGCCTGGTGGCCGAGCATTCCGGGCTGTCGCACGTGCGCTGCCCGCGCCCGCTGCCGGCGCTCGTGCGCGAGCGGGTCATCGTGATGGAGCGGATCGACGGCGTGCGCTACACCGACGCGCCGCAGCTGCTGCGCGATGACGTCGACCGGGCGGGCCTGCTGCGCCTCGCCGTCCAGGGGGTGCTGGAAAGCAGTCTCGTGTACGGCGTGTTCCACGGCGATCTGCATGCCGGCAACGTGCTCATCGACCGAGACGGACGGTTCGGTCTGGTCGACTTCGGGATCGTGGGACGGCTGGACGGCGAGCGCCGCGATGCGCTCATCGAGCTGATGCTCGGGCTCGGCGCCGACGACATCGAGGTGCAGGTGCGCGCGCTCGCCCACTTCGGGGCGATCGAGCCCGGCGACGACGTCGACGGCGCTGACGCGCGAGCTGCAGGCGCTCGCGGCGGCGCGGAACCCGAGCTGCGCCTGAGTCCAGGCCGAGATCGCCGATCGCCTCGGCGGGCTCATCCGCTTGCTCGCGGCGCAGGGGTTTCGCGTTCCGAAGGAGCTTGTCCTGTTCTTCAAGAACCTGCTGTATCTGAACGCGTTCGCCGCGAGCATCGCGCCGGACGTCGATCTGCTCGCCGAGATCGAGCCGATCTTCGGGTACTTCTCGGAGAAGTACGCGGAGGACATCGCGTCGGCATGGGCCGCCGCGGCGCCGTGAGCGCCGGTCAGGCGGCCGCGTGCAGCTGGGCCGCCGTGACGACCCGGTCGCGCCCCTGCTCCTTGGCGGCGTACAGCGCCTGGTCGGCGCGCTCCAGGAGCGCGTCGGTCGTCTCGCCGGGGCGCCACTCGGCGATGCCCGACGGAGATCGTCGGCGCCCGGCCATCGATCTCGACGGTCGGCGCGAGCGAGCGCAGCTCCTCGAGCACGACGCGCGCGCCCAGCAGATCGGTGTCGGGCAGCACGACGCAGAACTCCTCGCCGCCGTAGCGGGCCAGGAGGTCCTGAGCGCGCAGGCGTGCGGTGAGCGAGTCCGAGAGCAGGCGCAGCAGCTCGTCGCCGCTCTGGTGGCCGAAGCGGTCGTTGAAGTCCTTGAAGTGGTCGAGGTCGATCATCGCCACGGTGACGGGCGCCCCGCTGCGGGAGGCCTGCGCGGTGACGAGCTGCAGGCGCTCCTCGAGCGCCCGGCGGTTGGCCAGGCCGGTCAGGGCGTCGGTGCGGCTCTCGTGGTGCAGGTTGTCGACGTAGGCCAGACGCGCGGTCATCAGCAGCAGGCTCGACGACAGGCCGCTCGCCGCCTCCTCGGCGAAGAACGGCGACACCTTCTTGGTGTCGATGTCGTCGATGACGAGGACGAGCTCGCCGGCGCTCGTGTAGCCCGCGGGCACGTAGCAGCGCGCGCCGAGCAGGCGTGCGCCGGTGGCCAGGTCGGCCCGCTCGGGGAGCTCCCGCAGCGGCGGCGGCTCGATCGGCTGGTCGTCGCGGCTCCAGCCGGCGACGACCGTCAGCCGCTCGTCGGCACCGGGGGCGAGGGCGTACAGCACCGCGCTCGAGCAGGGGATGACCGTGTGCACCACCGAGCATGCACTCCGACAGCGCGGACTCGATCGACTCGGCCGTGGCCAGCGCCTTGGTGAGGTCCGACAGCGCGTCGCGTGAGCGGAAGCGATTGTGCAGCTTGCGGATCATCGGGGCGACCATCAGGCCGGCGACGCCGCACAGCGAGGCGTAGACCATGAAGCGGGCCCAGAACACGTCGTCGCGCAGGTGCTCGTTGTGCAGGCAGATGGCGACGGCCACCGCCGTCACGCACCAGCCCGCGAACAGCATCTGGTTGTCGCCGATGACCGCGAAGAAGATGACCGGCAGCACGAACGCCGCGATGAACATCTCGCCCGACCAGTGGTAGGTGGCGAGATCGCCGAACACCAGCGTCACCACCGTGAAACAGGTCAGCAGGAAGGCGACGCTCGGGGTTGAGCGAGATCTTCCCGCGCCGCGCCAGGAAGATCTTCACCGCGACGTAGGCGGTCGTGACCCCGAGCGAGGCGAAGGCGAGCGACACGTAGCGCCAGTTGAACGGCTCGTGGCGGGCGATCACCAGCGAGGCGAGGATCGGCACGGCGATCGCGATGCCGCTGGCAGCCGAGGTCAGCCCCGACAGGAACTGGTCCTGGGAGATCCGGGGGTTGAAGAACTTCATCTCGGGTCCTGTTCGGCCGTAGAGCCCGAGAACTTGGGCTTTTTGGGCCAAAACTGGACGACTGACACGGCCGGCCGCGTGCGTCCAGACGGGCCCGATGGTGGGGTACCAGCGGCCGCCGGCGGTCGCCGCTACGGCGCGGCGCCGGCGGGCGCGAGCAGCGCCGCGAGCCGGGCTCCCGCCGCCTCCAGCGTGGCCTCGTCGCCGGCCTCGATGATCGCCTGCAGGTCGAGGATCCGCGCATCGAAGCGCGTCAGCGCGTCGCGCCCCACGATCGCGTGCGCCGGGACGCCGATCTGGCGGGCCCGGGTGGCGATCTCGCCCGCCGCCTTGCCCTCGAGCGTCGCCGCGGTCGAGCTGGCCCTCGCCGACGATCACCGCGCGCGCGGCGCGCAGGCGGGCGTCGAAATCCAGGGCGTCGAGGACGAACGGCGCGCCCGCGACGAGCCGGGCGCCGAAGTGGGCCCACAGGCCGCCGGCGAGTCCGCCCGCCGCACCGGTCATCGGCAGGCCCCGCGGGTCACGCGGCAGTCGCCCGGCCAGACGATCCAGGCGCCGGGTCAGCGCGCGCACCGCCGGCGGGTCGGCGCCCTTCTGGGGGCCGAAGCGCGCGGCCGCCTCCTCGAACGGCGTGCGAACGTCGCAGCACACGACGAGCCCGGCGCCGTGCAGCCCGCCGGCCGCCTCGATCGCCTCGATCGCGCCGAGTCCGCCGTCAGTGGTCGCGCTCCCGCCGGCGGCCACCAGCACCGTATCCGCGCCGGCGGCCACGGCGGCGGCGATCAGCTCGCCGGTGCCGTGGGTGGTTGCGGCGAGCGGGTCGCGCGCGGCCTCGACGACGCGCGTCAGGCCGCTCGCCTCGGCCACCTCGACGATCGCCATGCCATCGTCGCGTACGAGCGCGAAGCCGGCGCGCACCGTCCGTCCGAGCGGGTCGCGAACGGCCGCGCCCTCGGTGCGGCCGCCGAGCGCGCTCAGCAGCACCGCCAGCGTTCCCTCGCCGCCGTCGGCGACCGGGCACAGGTCGGGAGGCGGCTCCCCGGCCGCCTCGAGCCCGCGTCCGATCGCAGCGGCGACCGATGCCGCCGAAAGCGTCCCCTTGAACGCGTCGGGGGCAACGAGGAACCGGCGTGGAATCACGGTCGCGCATCCTCTCAGGCGACGAGCCGTGACGGGCGCCGCCTCGCGCGGCGCGGCCCACGCCCCTCGCCGGAGCGCGGGCGGGCGCCGTCGCGGTACGGTTGCGCGCTGTGACGCTTCCGCTCTCGCCCCCGATCGCCCCGGCGCTGGCGCTCTCTCGCGCCGCGCTCCCCGACGACGCTCGCCACCGCTACGAGATCAAGCTCGACGGCTTTCGCTGTCTCGCCTTCGTCGACGGAAGCGAGGTGTTCCTGCAGTCGCGCAACGGCCGCCCGCTCGGCCGCTACTTCCCCGAGCTCGCGTTCCCGCCCGGGCGCTACGTGCTGGACGGCGAAATCGTCGTGCGCGACGCCGCCGGGCACGAGGACTTCGACGCGTTGCAGCAGCGCATTCATCCGGCGGAGTCCCGCGTGCAGCGCCTGGCCGCCGAGACGCCGGCCGCGTTCGTCGCCTTCGACGTCCTGGCGATCGAGGACGAGGTGTGGATGGAGCGCCCCTTCGAAGAGCGGCGAGCGGCGCTGGAGGCCCTCCTGGGGCGGTTGGGCGGGGCGGCGGGGCCGCTCGAGCTGATGGTCACGGTGGAGAGCGCCGCCGACGCGCAGGGCTGGCTGCACGAGGCCGAGGGCGTGATCGCGAAGGAGCGAGACGCGCCGTATCTGCCCGGAGAGCGTCGCGGGATGGTCAAGGTCAAGCGCGTGCGCACGATCGACGCGATCGTCGTGGGCTGGCGCCCGGGCAAGGAACCCGACACGGTCGGCGCGCTCATCCTCGGCCTGTACGACGGGGACGCACTGCGCGTGGTGGGCCATTGCTCCGGCCTGTCCGCCGCCGAGAAACGGCGTCTCGTGGGGTTCCTCGCACCGTATGCGACGGGAGAGCGTGGATCGGGGGATCCGAGCCGCTGGACCGCCGGGCGCGATCTCGAGTGGATCGGGCTGCGTCCGGAGCTCGTGGTCGAGATCGACTTCGACCACGTCAGCGCCGGGCGGATCCGCCACGGTGCGAAGCTGCGGCGCTGGCGCGAGGACAAGCCCCCAAGTGAGTGCACGTTCGCCCAGCTGGCCCAATGAGCGCCGGTGGAGCCGCTGGCCCACCCGCGGCGTGCGTCCGATCGGCGGCGCTTCCACGCGCCGCTAGGATCGGCGGGGATGACTGAGGACCATGCCACGGTCGCCGAGGAGGAGTACCTGCAGAGCCTGTTCTGGCTGCAGGAGGCCGGCCTGCCGATGACCGGCGCCAACGTCGCGCGGGCGATGCTGCTGTCGGCGCCGACGGTGCACGAGATGATCGGCCGGCTGGAGCGTGACGGCTACATCACCCGCGGCAGCGACAAGACGATCGCCTTCACCGAGGTCGGCTCCGCTCACGCGGAGAGCGTGGTGCGCCGTCACCGGCTCATCGAGCGCTTCCTCACCGACGTCCTCGGCATCCCCTGGGACGAGGTGCACGAGGAGGCCGAGCGGCTCGAGCACGCGATGTCGCCGGTACTGGAGGAGCGCATGCTCGCCGCGATCGGCGACGCGAAGACCTGTCCGCACGGTCACCCGATCGTCGCCGGCGCTCGGCTGGCCGGCGTGCCGCTGGCCGACGTGCAGGAGGGTGCCACGGTGCGGATCCTGCGCTTCGAGAACGAGGCCGAGGACCTGCTCCACTACCTGAAGGTCTCCGGTCTCGAGCCCGGGCTGGAGGGAACGCTGGCGGCGCGCGACGAGCAGGAGGTCGTGGTCCGCGCGGGCGACGGACGGGAGTGCCGCGTCACGCACAGCGTCGCCGAGACGGTGTCGGTGATCGCCGACCCCTCGCCGCCGCCGCGCACCGCGCTGCCCGAGGCGCTGGTGCTCGGCCAGCGCTACGGGCGGTAGGGGCGGCGGGCGCGTCCGCGCGCCGCGAGGCTCAGTCGATCAGCTGGCGGCCGAGCTGGCGCACCGCGAGGCGCCACATGCCCAGCGCGAATACGAGCAGGAAGGCGGCGTGCCAGAGGTCGGCGAGCTGGAGGTCGTTGAGCGCGGCGTCGCGGACCAGCTGCACGCAGTGGAACAGCGGGTTGAACTCGGCCACCACGCGCAGCGCGGGCGGGAACGTGGAGATCGGGAAGAACGTGCCGGCGACCAGGAACATCGGGGTCAGCACCGCGCTGGTGACGTAGTTGAAGTTGTCGATCGTCTTCGCGACGGCGGCGATGACGACGCCGAAGGAGGCAAAGCCGATGCCGGTGACGAAGCCGACGAACGGCACGAGCAGCATGCCCGCGGCGGGCGGCAGGCCGAAGGCGATGGCGACGAGCAGCGGGGCGATGCAGTAGACGCCGGCGCGCAGGGAGATCCACAGCACCTCGGCGGTGATCAGTTCCTCGACGTCGATAGGCGTGGCCAGCATCGCGTCGTAGGTGCGCTGGAAGCGCCAGCGCACGAATGTGTTGAACATTCCCGGGAATGCCGACGAGAACAGCACGGCAGTGGCCACGACGCCCGTGCCGACGTACTGCACGTATTTCAGGTGCCCGACATGGCTGACCAGCGATCCCAGCCCGAGCCCGAAGGCGAGCAGGTAGATCACCGGCTGCACGATCGAGGAGAAGGTCGTGGACTGCCAGTAGCGGCCGAACAGGACGATGTCGCGGCTCATCACGGCCGCCACCGCGGTCGGCTCGAGGCGCCGCACCCGCGGCGGCGGGGCCTGCTCCTCGGTCATGGTGGTCGTCCCGACGCTCATTCGATCTCCTGCCCGGTCAGCGCGACGAAGGCGTCCTCGAGGTTGGCCGGCCGCGGGACCCCGTCGGGCAGCTCGCCGTTCACCGTCTGCTCCGCGCGCAAGATGGCCACGGCGGGTCCGCTGCGCCGGTTGGGCCAACCGCGAGCGGCGGCCAGCTCGGTCACCTCCCGCAGGTGCTCGGGCGGCCCGTAGACCTCGAGAACGCGTTCGCCGGCGTGGGCGCGCACCAGCTCCTCGGGCGTGCCCTCGGCAATCACCCGTCCCCCCGACATCACCGCGACGACATCGGCGAGGCGCTCGGCCTCCTCGATGTAGTGCGTCGACATCAGCACCGTCACGCCGGTGCTGCGCAGGTTGTCGATGAGCGACCACAGCTCCTGGCGGACCTGTGGGTCCAGGCCCACCGTCGGCTCATCCAGGAGCACGAGCCGGGGCTCGTGGATGAGGCCCCGGGCGACGAGCAGGCGCCGGCGCATGCCGCCGGACAGCTCGCTGACGATCGTGTCGGCTCGGGGCTGCAGGTTGGCGATGGCCAGCGCCCGCTCCACGGCGGCCGCGCGGCGGCCGCGCGGCACGCGGTACAGGCGGGCGAACACGCCGAGGATCTGGCGACAGGTGAGCTCGACGTCGAGGTTGTCCAGCTGGGGGACGACGCCCATTCGCATCCGCGCCTGCTTGGCCTCGCGCGGCAGCTCCAGGCCGAGAACGGTGATGGCTCCCTCGTCGGCCAGCGTCTGGGCGGTGAGCATGCGCATCGTCGTCGACTTTCCCGCACCGTTGGGTCCGAGCAGCCCGAAGCACACGCCCAGCGGGACGCTGAGATCGAGGCCGTTGACGGCGGCGATGGCGCCGAAGCGCTTGTGGACGCCGCGGAGGGCGATCGCATCTTCGGGCACGGCAGCGAGGATGGCAGACCGTCGGTCCGCGCGCGCGGGCACGCGAACCGCGGCAGCCGGCCGGTCTACCGGCTGCCCTCGACGGCGCTGAACGCGTCGGCCAGGCGCGCCACCCCGGCGTCGATCTCGGCCGGCGTCACGCCGGAGTACGCCAGGCGCAGCGTGTTCTCGCCGCCCTCAAGCAGGAAGTCGGTGCCCTTCACGAACGCGACGCCGCGCTCGGCCGCCGCCGCGTGCAGAGCGTGCACATCGGTGCCCTCCGGCAGCGTGACCCACATGAAGTAGCCGCCCTCCGGCTCCACGAAGCGGGCGTCGGGGAGCTCGCGCCGCAGCGCCGCGGCGAGCGCCGACGCGCGCTCCGCCAGCGCCGCCTTGACGGTCTCGATCGAGCGCTCGATCGCGCCCGAGGCGCAGAACTCGTACACCAGGGCCTGCGACACCATCGACGGGGAGATATAGGTGTTGGTGGCCCGCTGCACGATGCGCTTGATCAGCTCGGGCGGACCGACGAGATAGCCGACGCGGATGCCCGGGCACACCGTCTTGGAGAACGACGAGGCGTAGACCACCCGCTCGGGGTCGAGCGACAGCATCGTGGGCAGCGTCTCGCCGGTGAAGCGCAGCGCGACGTAGGGGTCGTCCTCGAACACGATGAAGTCGTGCTCCTGGGCCAGCCCGAGCAACGCCTGACGCTTGGCCAGCGACAGGGTGTAGCCGGCGGGGTTCTGGAAGTTCGGGATGATGTGGGCCAGGCGCGGAGCCAGGCCGCCGCGCAGCTGCGCCGCCAGTGCATCGGTGTCGATGCCGTCGGGCTCGAGCTCCACCGGATGGATGTCGGCCCCGCGCTCCCGCAGCGACAGCAGCGTGCGGTCGTAGGTGGGACGCTCGACGACCACCTGATCGCCGTCGCGAACGAGCTCTTCGAACAGGAACGCGTCCGCCTGCATCGATCCGTTGGTCACGAACACGCGCTCGGGCTCGACGTCATGCCGGTCGGCGATCCAGGCCCGCAGCTTCGGGTACCCGATCGCGGTGCCGTACGCGGTTGTCCCGGCCGGATCGGTCGTGAACGCGCGGACGGCCGCGTCCCGGAGCCCGTCGACGTCGATGATGTCCAGCGACGGCGCGCCGCGCGCGAACGAGATGGTGGAGGTGGAGGTGACAGCCATACGGGCAGCTTAGGGACTCGTCTCCGCCGGCGGCTCGTCGCGCGCCCGGCGGCGTCGCGGCGAGACCGCGGAGCGCTCACTCGTCGGGCGGGAGCGCCAGCCCGTCGCTGCGGGCTTCGCGCAGGGCCGCCTCGGAGGCCTCGGTGAGGCCTTGCAGCAAGAGGTCGAGGGCGTGGCGCAGCGCGGCCGCCTCGGTGAGCTGGCCGAGCACGATCTCGGAGTCCTCGGTCAGTCGATCGGCCACGGCGGAGATGCGGGCGATTCTGGCCTGCGCGTGCTGGTCGATGTCCTCGCGGGCACGGTTCAGGTACTCGGCCGCGCTGTCGCGCGCCTCGCGTCCGATGCGGGCCGCCTCCTCGTCCGCCCGTTCGCGTGCCTCCGCCACGATGCGCCCGCTCTCGACTGCGGCCTCGCGGCGCAGCTCGTCGGCGGACCGCTCGGCGGCGGCGATCGTCTGTTCGAGCGCGTCGGCCAGCGCGGCGGCGAGCGTCTCGGCCGTCTCGCGTGCGGTCGACGCCGGCGCCCGCACGGGGGTCGCCTCGGGGGTCGTTGCGGACGCCGCCGCCCCGGCCGCCCCGACCGGCTGGGGCGCCGCGCCGCGTGCCGCTGCAACCGGCGGCGCGGCCTCGACGGGACCGGCCTCGGCGGCGGCGGCCTCGGCGGCGGCCTCGGCGGGACCGGCCTCGGCGGCGGCGGCCTCGGCGGGACCGGCCTCGGCGGCGGCGGCCTCGGCGGGACCGGCCTCGGCGGCGGCGGCCTCGGCGGGACCGGCCTCGGCGGCTCCGAGCGGCGACGACAGGTCCGGCGGGCCCGTGATCGCGGTCGCCTCCTGCTCGGCCGGGGCGTCGGGCGTCGCCTCGTCGGCCGTGGGTGCCGGCGGTGCGTCGCGGGCGGCCGCCAGGTCGCTCTCGAGCGCGCTCAGCTTGTGCTCGAGCTCGGCGAGAGTCGAGGAGAGGTCAGACGGAAAGGGTGGCTCGTCGCTCATCGTCGCAGGGCGGTGCCCGAACCACTGCACCTTAGATCCCCGTACGGACGCCCTGACGGCGCCGTGGGTGAGCGGCGCGGCGGTTCAGCCGCCGAGGATCTCGATGGCGATGTCGGCGACCTCGGTGGGAGTGCGGCCGACCCGCACGCCGCGCGCCTCGAGCGCCTCCGCCTTGGCCACGGCCGTGCCCTGCGAGCCCGAGACGATCGCGCCGGCGTGGCCCATCGTCTTGCCCGGAGGGGCCGTGAAGCCGGCGATGTAGCCGACGACCGGCTTGGTGACGTTCTCGGCGATGAACTCCGCCGCGCGCTCCTCGGCGTCGCCGCCGATCTCGCCCGACATCACGATGAGCTCGGTCTCGGGGTCGTCCTGGAACAGGGCGATGATGTCGACGAAGCTCGACCCCGGCACCGGATCGCCTCCGATCCCGACGATCGAGGAGTTGCCGAAGCCGCGCTGGGCGAGCTCGTTGCCGATCTGGTAGGTGAGCGTGCCCGAGCGCGACACGACGCCGACGTTGCCCTCCTTGAAGAAGGAGGCGGGGATGATGCCCACGCTCGCCTTGCCGGGCGACAGCACGCCGGGGCAGTTGGGGCCGATCAGGCGCACGTTGGGATTGCGCTGCAGATGCGTGAACACGCGCAGCTCGTCGTGCGCCGGGATGCCCTCGGTGATCGCGATGATCGTGGCGATCCCGGCATCCTCGGCCTCGAGAATCGAGTCGGCGGCGAAGCGGGGTGGCACGAAGATCATCGCCGTGTTGGCGTCCGTGCCGGCCACGGCGTCGTGGAAGGTGTTGAACACCGGAATCCCCTCGACATCCTGGCCGCCCTTGCCGGGGGTGACGCCGGAGACGACCTGCGTGCCGTAACGGCGGTTGTTGAGCGCGTGGAAGGTGCCCTCGCGGCCGGTGATGCCGGAGACGCACAGGCGGGTGCCCTGATCGACGATGACGCTCATGCGTTCGCCAGCTCGACGACCTTCTCGGCCGCCTCGTTCATCGTCTGGGCGGGATACACGTTCGGCAGGTTGGCCTCGGTGAGCAGCTTGCGGCCCTCCACGTCGTTGGTGCCGTCCAGGCGCACGACGAAGGGCACCGTCGGCTTGATCTGGTCGAAGGCCTCGATGAGGCCGCGCGCGACCTCGTCGCAGCGCGTGATGCCACCGAAGATGTTGAACAGCACGGCCTTGACCTTCGGGTTGGAGAGGATCACCTCGACCGCGGCGGTGATCGCCTCGGCCTTGGAGCCGCCGCCCGCGTCGAGGAAGTTGGCCGGTGCGCCGCCCGCCTGGGCCACCACGTCGAGCGTGGACATGACGAGCCCGGCGCCGTTGCCGAGGATGCCGATGTCGCCGTCGAGCTTGACGTAGATGAGGTCGCGCTCCTTGGCCATGCGCTCCTGCGGGTCCTCCTTGGAGAGGTCGCGCAGCTCGGCGTTGTCGGGGTGGCGGAACAGGGAGTTGTCGTCGAGGGTGACCTTCGCGTCGAGCGCGCGCACGCCGCGCTCGGGCGTGACGATGAGCGGGTTGACCTCTACGAGCATGGCCTCCTCGCTGATGAACGTCTCGTACAGCTTGGCCAGGAAGGCCCCCACCGGGCGCACGAGGTCGGCGTCGACGCCGGCCTCGAAGGCCAGTCGGCGGGCGTGGAAGTCCTGAAAGCCGATGAGCGGGTCGACGTGCAGGGTCGCCAGCGCCTCGGGGTCCTCCTCGGCCACCTGCTCGATGTCCATGCCGCCCTTGGTGGAGAGCATCACCAGCGGCGCCTTGGCCCCGCGATCGAACACGATCGAGGCGTAGTACTCGGCTTCGATCTGCAGACGCGCCCTCGATCCACAGCTCGTGCACGGTCAGACCCTTGATGTCCATGCCGAGGATGGCGCTCGCGTGCTCGCGTGCCTCCGCCTCGTTCTGGGCGATCTTGATGCCGCCGAGCTTGCCGCGCCCGCCGATCTGCACCTGCGCCTTCACCGCGCAGGGGTAGCCGATCTCGTTCGCGGCGGCGACCGCCGCATCGACCGTGCTGGCCGGCAGGCCGCTCGGGACGGGGATCCCGTGGCGCGCGAAGAGCTGCTTGCCCTGGTACTCGAGGAGGTCCATCGCGGGCGGGCACTCTAGTGAATGTCGCCCCGCTGCGCGCCGTGGTCACCCGGCGCCGTGGATGGGCGAGGCGTCCGCGGGCGACGACGGTCATAATTGGGGTCCTTGTTCGTCATCGGCGCGCCCTCGCGGAGCGCCGCGAAGGCGAGCCCCGATACGGAGACCGACGCGAATGCCCCTGCCTGCAAAGATCACCTTCGTCACGTTCGACGTCTACGGAACGCTCATCGACTGGGAGACCGGCGTGTACGAGGCGTTCGCCAAGGAGGCCGAGCGCGACGGGTTCACCATCTCCCGTGAGGAGCTCATCCCGCTGTTCCACGAGATCGAGCGTGAGATCGAGGCGGGCTCCTACGAGCTGTACGCCGAGGTGCTGCGACGCACCGCCGTGGAGATCTCCAAGCGCCTCGGCTGGCCGCTGGAGCCGTCGCGGTCCGGCTTCCTGCCCGACTCCGTGCAGCGGTGGCTGCCGTTCAAGGAGACCAACCCCCAGCTGCAGAAGCTGAGCAAGAAGTACAAGCTGGGGCTGCTGTCCAACATCGACGACAAGCTGCTCGGGCAGACGCGCCGCCACATTCCGACCGATTTCGATCTCGTGGTGACGGCCCAGCAGGTCCGCTCCTACAAGCCCGATGCCGCCCACTTCACCGAGTGCGCGCGGCGCATCGGCGGCAAGAAGGGGTGGGTCCACGTGGCGGCCAGCCACTACCACGACGTCGAGCCGTGCATCAAGGCTCGCGTCCCGGTCATCTGGGTCAACCGCAAGAAGGAGACGCTCGAGGCGGGACAGCGCAAGCCGACCGCCGAGGTGGCCAACCTGCGCGAGGCGGCGAAGCTCCTCGGCATCTCCTAGCGCGCGGCGGGGGCGGTCGATGCGCGCCGTCTCGCTGCATCGCGACGTCATCGTCGTCACTAGCCGGGTCTGGCAGACGACGAGCACGATCGTCCGGGGACCGGACGCCGGCTCGCCGGAGTCGTTCGTCATCGACTCGCCGATCTATCCCGACGAGCTGGAGATCCTGCCGACGTTGATGCAGCAGGCGGGGTTCGCCTTCAGCGGCCTGCTCGCCACGCACGGCGACTGGGATCACCTGCTCGGCCGGTTGGCCTTCCCCGACGCGGCGCTGGGGTGCGCCGAGACGACCGCGGCCCGGCTGGCGGCGGAGCCGGGGGCGGCGGCTCGGGCCCTGCGCGACTTCGACGACGAGCACTACGTGGCGCGTCCCCGCCCGCTGACCCTCGGATCGGTGCAGGCGCTGCCGGTCCCGGGACGCTGCGAGCTGGCCGGCGAGGAGCTCGAGCTGCATGCGGCCGGCGGGCACACCGTCGACGGCATGGCGATCTCGATCCCGTGGGCGGGCGTGCTGGTCGCCGGCGACTATCTGTCCCCGGTGGAGATTCCGACGTTCGCGGAGGGTTCGGCCAACGAGTACGCGGCCACGCTGCAGCGGCTGCGCGCGGTGGTGGCGCGGGTCGAGCACGTCGTCCCCGGCCACGGCGCGCGTGCTCGACCGCGCACAGGCCCTGCGCGTGCTCGACGAGGACGTCGCCTACGTGACCGGTCTGCTCGCCGGCGACGCGGCCACGCCGCTGCCCCGAGCGGCCCGCAGCCCCACCCAGCGACGCCGTCACGCCGAGAACGTGGCCGCCCTGGCCTGATCGCGGCCGGCCACGCAGGCGACTTGGCGCTACTCCGACGGCAGCCGGAAGCCGAGGAACAGGTCGCGGCCGGTGCTGCTGGCCTTGCTGCGGGCGGAGAAGCCGTGGGCCTCGTAGAGGGCGATCGCGGCGGCGTTTTCCTCATTGGTGTCGAGCTCGACGCGGCGTACCCCGCGCGCGGACGCCCGCTCGATGGCGGCCCGCACCAGCGCGGCGCCGACCCCGTGGCGCCGGGCGTCCTCGCGGACGAACAGGTCCTCGAGCCAGCAGTCCGGCGCCGCCTCCCAGACCGAGAAGCGGAAGCGCAGCTGTGCCACGCCCGCCGGCGGAGAGTCCTCGTCGGGCGACGCGAGCAGGAACTCGGCCTCGACGCCCTCCATGAGGCGCTCCACCCCGGCGAGCATCGCGTTGTCCGAGGGCCGCCGGGAGCCGAGGTGGTCGCGGAAGGCGATCAGCAGGTCGGCGACGATCTCGGCCTCGTCGAGCTCGGCAAGCCATACGCGCGGGCCGTCGCTCATGCCGTTGCCGCGCCCTACTCGGCGGAGGTGATCACCGCGAGCGTGTCGCCGGAGGCGACGGCCGCGCCGACGGCGATCGGGAGCTCGGCGACCGTGCCCGCCTTGTGGGCGGTGATCTCGTTCTCCATCTTCATCGCCTCGATGACGGCCACGAGGGCGCCCTCCTCGACGCTCGTGCCCGCCTCGACGGCCACCTTGAGCACCGTTCCCTGCATCGGCGACACGAGCGCGTCCCCGCCGCCCGCGCCACCGCCGCCGCCGGAGCGCTCGCGGCGCGGCGGCTTGCGCGCCGTGCCGGCGGGGGCGGCTCCGTTGCTGGAACCGGCGAATGCGGGTCCGATCACGCGTACGTCGAAGCGCTTGCCCGAGACCTCGACGGTGTAGGCCTGCTCGACCTTCTCCTCGGGCTCGGACTCGTCGGCCTCGATCGGCGCGGTCGGCGCCTCGGGGGCGGTCGACTTCAGCCACTGGGGTCCTCGAGCAGGTCGCGGCAGGTCTGCCCGGCGGCCCACTGCTCGGTGGCCAGCAGCGCGGTGTGGAAGGGGACGAGCGTGGTCAGACCGCCGATCTCGTACTCGCCCAGGGCGCGCAGCATGCGCCGCGTGGCCTGCTCGCGGTCGGCGTCCCACACGATCAGCTTCGCCACCATCGGGTCATACATCGGGCTGATCTCCGACCCGGGGCCGACGCCCGAGTCCACGCGTACGCCGGGACCGCTCGGCTCGCGGTAGCTGGTGATCCGTCCGGGGGCGGGGGCGAACTTCTTGGCGGCGTTCTCGGCATTGATGCGGCACTCGATCGCGTGGCCGCGTAGCTGGACGTCGTCCTGGCCAAAGGACAAGGGCTCGCCCGCGGCGACCTTGATGCCCTCCTTGACGATGTCGATCCCGGTGACCATCTCGGTGACGCAGTGCTCGACCTGCACGCGGGTGTTCATCTCCAGGAAGAAGTACTCGCGCTGCCCGTCGCGCTCGCCCAGGAGCCCCTCGATCGTGCCCGCGCCGGCGTAGTCGACGGCGCGCGCGGCATCGGTGGCGATCTTGCCGATCTGCTCGCGCAGCTCGTCGTCGACGAGCGGGCCCGGGGCCTCCTCGATCAGCTTCTGGTGACGGCGCTGGATCGAGCAGTCGCGCTCGCCGAGATGAACCACGTTGCCGTGCGTGTCGGCGAGCACCTGCACCTCGACGTGACGGGGGTCGGGCAGGTAGCGCTCGATGTAGACCGTCGGGTCGGAGAAGAACTTCTCGCCCTCGCGGGAGGCGCCCTCGAAGGCCGCCGTGCAGCTCGTCGGCGTTCAGCGCGACGCGGAAGCCCTTCCCGCCGCCGCCGCCGGCGGCCTTGATGGCCACCGGGTAGCCGATGTCGGCGTCGATGATCTTCGCCGCCGTCTCGACGTCATCGACCGTCTCGGTGGTCCCGGGCACGATCGGCACGCCGGCGCGCGGCCATCAGCTCGCGCGCTCGCGTCTTGGACCCCATCGCATCGATCGCCTCCGGCGAGGGCCCGATGAAGACGATCCCGGCGTCGCGGCAGGCGCGGGCGAAGGCGGCGTTCTCGGCCAGGAAGCCGTAGCCCGGGTGCACGGCCTCCGCGCCGGCCTCGCGAGCCACCTCGATGATCCGCTCGATGTTCAGGTAGCTCTCGGCCGCCGTCGGCCCGCCGAGCAGATAGGACTCGTCGGCGCGCGCGACGTGCAGCGCCTCACGGTCGAGCTCTGAGTACACGGCGACGCTCGCCACGCCGAGCTCCTGCAGCGCCCTGATCACGCGTACGGCGATCTCGCCGCGGTTGGCCACCATCACTTTTCCGAACATTGCGGTCCGCCAGATTAGTGGTTGGCGGCGCCGGGGGCGGCCCCGAGTGCCGCGCGCCCGCGTCGGCGGGCGCCGCCGTCCGGCGCCCGGTTGCTCATCGATCGGGGTCCGCCGGGCCCTCGATCATCCCGCCGGCGACGGTGCCGTTGGTGGCCTCGTCGATGAGGATGAAGCTGCCGGTCGCGCGGTTGTCGCGATAGGCGTCGAACGCCAGCGGGGTGCTCGTGCGCAGCCGCACGTGGCCGATGTCGTTGAGCTCCAGGGCGTCGACGCCGGTCTGGCGTTCGAGCGTGTCGACGTCGACGCGGTCGAGCAGCTCGGTGACGATCGCCTGCACGGTGCGGGTCGTGTGCTTGCACAGGACCCGGTCGCCGGCGCGCAGCGGTCGGTCGGCCATCCAGCAGACCGTGGCCTGTACCTCGCGCGCCACCGCCGGCGCCTCGGACGGGCGGCTGATGAGGTCCCCGCGAGACACGTCGAGGTCGTCGGCCAGCCGCAGCGTCACCGACAGCGGCGCGATGACCTGCTCCTGCGGGCCGTCGTAGGTGTCGATTCCCGCGATCGTCGTGTGCCGGCCGCCGGGCAGCACGACGACCTCGTCGCCGACGGACAGGGCTCCGGTGGCCATCTGGCCGGCGTAGCCGCGGTAGTCCTCCGCGGCGCCGTTCGTCCCCGCCGCCATGGCGTGGCCGTTGGTGGTCGGGCTCACCGGCGGGGCCCCGCCCGGCACGGGGTGTGCGGCGGCGCCGGGACGGATCACCCACTGCACGGGGAAGCGAGCGGCCGTCTCGTCGGGATGGTCGTACACCACCTCGACGGTCTCCAGATGGGCCAGCAGGGTCGGGCCGTCGTACCAGGGCATGCGCGACGAGCGGTCGACCACGTTGTCGCCGTGCAGCGCGCTGATCGGGATGAAGGTCAGCTCGGCGACCGGCAGGCGCTCGGCGAACGCGCGGAACTCGGCCACGATGTCGCGGAACACCGCTCCTCCCACTCGACGAGGTCCATCTTGTTGACGGCCACGACGAGGTGGGGGATGCCGAGCAGGGCGCTGATGTAGGCGTGGCGGCGCGACTGCTCCACGGCGCCGCGACGGGCGTCGAGCAGCACGATCGACAGATCGGCCGTCGAGGCGCCGGTGACCATGTTGCGCGTGTACTGCTTGTGTCCCGGCGACGTCGGCGATGATGAAGCGCCGGCCGGGGCCGTCGCTGGCGCTCCCGTCGGTGGCGAAGTAGCGGTACGCGACGTCGATGGTGATGCCCTGCTCGCGCTCGGCCCGCAGGCCGTCGGTGAGGAGCGCGAGGTCCAGGGTGCCATTGCCCCCGCGGCGGCGGCTGGCCTCGGCGACGTGCGCGAGCTGGTCCTCGTAGACGAGCTTGGAGTCGTAGAGCAGGCGGCCAATGAGGGTGCTCTTGCCGTCGTCGACCGAGCCCGCGGTGGTGAAGCGCAGCAGGTCGACGGTCATCTGGCACCTCGCCGGTGCGCGCCGTGCCGGCGCCCCGCCGTGCCCGCAACATGACCCGCCCGCGATGAGCGGGCCGATCGCCCGCCCCGGGCGTCCATTAGAAGTAGCCCGCCTTCTTGCGGTCCTCCATGGCGGCCTCGGACACGCGATCGTCCGCGCGCGTCTCCCCGCGCTCGGTGACGCGCGTGCGCGCGATCTCGGCGACGACGTCCTCGAGCGTCGCGGCCGTCGAGCGCACGCCACCGGTGCAGGTCATATCGCCGACCGTCCGGTAGCGCACCGTCTCGCGGAACACCGTCTCGCCCGGCAGCAGCTCGGCCTCGTCGCGCCAGGCGTAGAGCATGCCGTCGCGCTCGAAGACGTCGCGGTCGTGCGCGAAGTAGATGTGCGGAACCTCCAGGCCCTCGGCGGCGATGTATTCCCACACGTCGAGCTCGGTCCAGTTCGACAGCGGGAACACGCGCACGTGCTCGCCCCGGCGGATCCGCCCGTTGTAGAGGTTCCACAGCTCCGGGCGCTGGTTCTTGGGATCCCACTGGCCGAAGTCGTCGCGGAACGAGAACACCCGCTCTTTGGCTCGCGCGCGCTCCTCGTCGCGCCGGGCGCCGCCGAAGGCAGCGTCGAAGTCGTGCGCGGCGATGGCATCGAGCAGGGTCGTCGTCTGCAGCCGGTTGCGCGACGCGCGGGCGCCGGTCTCCTCGACGACGCGGCCGCGGTCGATCGACTCCTGGACCGAGGCGACGATGAGACGCTCGCCGAGCTCGGCCACGCGCCGGTCGCGAAACTCGATCACCTCGGGGAAGTTGTGCCCCGTGTCGACGTGCATGAGCGGAAACGGGAAGCGGCCGGGGCGAAACGCCTTCTCGGCAAGCCGCAGCAGCACGATCGAGTCCTTGCCGCCGCTGAACAGCAGCACCGGGCGCTCGAGCTCGGCCGCCACCTCGCGCATGATGTGGATGGCCTCGGACTCGAGCTCATCGAGATGCGTCAGTTCGCTCACGGTGATGCTCATACCACGTCGCCGTCGACGTGCAGGCCGCACTCGATCTTCTCGCTCCCGGCCCAGCGGCCCTCGCGGCCGCTGCCGGGCTGCGTGCACGGCGCGCAGCCGATCGACGCGTAGCCGCGATCGTGCAAGGGGTGGTATGGCAGGTCGTGCTTGGCGATGTAGTTCCACACGTCCCGGTCGGTCCAATCGGCCAGCGGATTGGCCTTCCACACCGAGCGGGTGGCATCCCACTCGAGCTTCGGGGCGGCGGCCCGGGTCGGTGCCTGCTCGCGGCGCAGCCCGGTGATCCAGCCGTCGACGCCCTCCAGCGCACGGTTGAGCGCATCGACCTTCTGCACCCCGCAGCAGCGCTGTGCGGTCCACGGCTGGCCGTCGGGACTGGCGGCGTCGTGGACCTCGACGGACAGCCCGTACCGCTGCTCGATCTCGCGCCACACCGTGTAGGTCTCGGGGAACAGCACGCCGGTGTCGATGGTGAACACGCGGGCGCCCGGCTCGATCCGCATGAGCATGTCGATGAGCACGCTCTCCTCCTTCTGGAAGGAGCACGCCATCACCAGTCGCGGATGGTGCTGCTCGACCATGTGGGCGAGCAGTTCCTCGGCGCTGCGCAGCTCGAAGTCGGTCGTCGACGTGGTGGCCATGGTCAGCCGATCGCGCCTGGCGTCGGGAGCTCGGCGGCGGGCCCGGTGTCGCTCAGACGGCGCATTCGCCCTCGCCCCGGATCACCTGGAACGGCTCGTTGCGGTTCCAGTCGATGAACGTGTTCATGGTCTCGAGGCTGAACTCCACCGGCATCGAGAGATCCTTGACCAGCGCTTCGAACTCGGCGGTGCCGACCCGCTCCGCGAACGCGTTGAACTCCTCGTCGGGCAGGCGCTGGGATTCATAGTGACGGAGCCAGCGCTCGATCGCGTCGGGCACCCGCTTGGCGGGCAGGCGCGATTTCAGGCGCGTCCCGTAGCGCACCTCGCCGCCCTCGTAGAGCCCGCCGATGTGCGGGATGTAGGCGGGAATCGTGCGGTCGCCGACCTTGATCGATGCGCCATAGAAGCCGATGTTGGCGATGTGGTGCTGGCTGCAGCCGTTCGGGCAGCCGCTCATCTTGATGTGGACGCTGCGCGTCAGGGGATCCACGATGGCCATCGTCGCGAGCCGCTCGCGCACGGCGAGGTTGAGGCCCATCGAGCTGGTGATGCCGAGCTTGCAGCTGTCGGTTCCCGGGCAGGAGACGACGTCGCCGATCTCGCCCGCGCCGGCGCCACCGAGGCCCAGCTCGGACAGCGCCTGCCAGACGTCGTAGATCGCCTCCTCGCGCACCCACCGCAGGACGAGGTTCTGCTGCACCGTCGAACGGGCGTAGCCGCCGGAGAAGCGGCGCATGACGCTCGCCAGGCCGCGGAACTGCTCGGGCGTGAGATCGCCGCGCGGGATGAGCACCTCGACGGTGACGAAGCCGGCCTGGCGTTGCGGGCGCACGTTCGTGCGCGCGAAGGCCTCGTACTCGCGCGCGTCGCCGTTGGGCGAGGTGTACTGCGCCGGCGGTGCCGGCGCGTGCGCCTCCTCGTCGTGCTCGAACAGCAGGCGGTCCAGCGTGTAGTCGCGCTCGGCAACCCAGTCGCCCTTGAGCTCCTCCTCCACCATCTCGCGGAACGCGTCCATCCCGATGCGGTCGACGAGCACCTTGATCCGAGCGCGGGCGCGGTTCTTGCGCAGATCGTCCTGGCGGTCGAAGATCCGCAGCACCGCCTCGGTCACCTTCAGGTACTCGCCGTCGTCGGCGGTCACGAACTCGTACAGCGTCGGGGCGATGCGCGGCATGATCGAGGTGCCGCCACCGATGCGGATCTCGAAGCCGCGCACCTGCTCGCCGTCGATCTCGCGGACCCGGGGGATGAAGCCACCGTCATGGATGCCGGTGATCGCGCGGTCCTCGTCGGTGGCGGTGAACGCCGTCTTGAACTTGCGCGGCATCAGCTGGCACACCTCGTTGCGCACGAAATAGCGCACGTAGGCGCCGGCGTACGGCGTCGGGTCGAACAGCTCGCCCTCCGACACGCCAGCCCACGGGTCGCCGGTGACGTTGCGCATCGTGTTCCCGCAGCCCTCGCGAGAGGAGAGCCCAGAGGCGGCGATGTCGCGCATGAACTTCGCCGCGTCAGGCAGCGGCATGTGATGCACCTGGATGTTCTGGCGCGTGGTGACGTGCCCCTTGCGCAGCGGTGCGTACTTCTCGATCGCGTCCCCGAACGCCTCCATCTGCTCGGGCGACACGCCCCCGAAGGGGAGCTTGACGCGGATCATCTGCACGTCGGCCTGGCGCTGACCGTACACGCCCTGCTTGAGACGGAAGCCGATGAACTGATCCTCGGGCGTGTCGCCCCGCAGGAACTTCGCCGCCTCGGTGTCGAAGTCGTCGAACTCGCGTTCCAGGATCGGGATCACGTGCCCAGGAACGTCCTCGTGCACCTCGGGATTCTCGAGGGTCCCGGACCGCCCGTTGTGCCGGGGGGCGTCCTCGACCTGGGGGTGAGTGGATGCGGGCTCCATGCGGTGGCGAACTCCTGAAGGCAGGGGATAGAGCTGGACCGACAAATATACAGAAAGCCAGGTGGGTTTCGGGTATTTCTGTGTCGACCGGCACCCGAGCCCGGGGACCGCTGAGCCGCATGGTAGGGCGTCCGCTGGCGCAAGCCCGGGACCGCGGGGCCGCGCCGGCCAAACCCGATGCCGGCCCGCGGCGTCAGCCCCAGTGCTGCCCGTCGCCCCACGGGGACGGGCCCAGCGGCTCGCGGCCGATGGCCTCGAGGCGCGCCGCCCGCAGCCACGCGTTGCGTCGTGGTGGCGCGGACGCCAGCGGGGGGGCCGTCTCGCGCATGAAGCGCTCGAGTGCCGCGACGATTGCCGCCGCCTCCTCGGGCGACGCGCTCGGCGCGACGAGACGTAGCTTGGGCCTGCGGTTGACCATGGCGCACAGTGTGACGGAGCCGCGCCGTCGGCGGCCGGCCGACGCAGCGCGCCGGTCGCGTGCGATGGTGTGGGCGTGCGACGTTCGGCGCGCCCATGACCGAGTTGCCGTTCGTCGGCGCGGACGCCGTGCTCGAGGCGGTCTCGGCCCCGGAGGCGATCGAACGCGTCCGCGACGCGTTCCTGCGCCACCATCGCGGCGAGTGGCGGATGCCGTCGAAGGTCTATCTGCCCAGTCCGCCCTACGGCGACTTCCGCGCCATGCCCGCGCTCGGCGACGGGCTCGCCCTGCTGAAGTGGATCACGTCGTTCCCGGGCAATCCGCAGCACGGGCTGCCCGCCGTCATGGGGATCGTGTGCCTGTCTGACGCGCGCGACGGCAGGCCGCTGATGCTGCTCGACGCCGCTGCGGTGACCGCGCTGCGTACCGGCGCCGTGGCGGCGGTCGCCACCCGGGCGCTCGCGCGACCCGAGACCCGCAGCGTCGCGGTGATCGGCTGCGGGCACAACGGCGCCTGGGTGGCGCGCTGCCTGGCGGCGGCCGGTTACGGTCCCGGCGTCTGCGTCGACGCCCGCCCCGACGTCGCGCAGGCGCTCGCCCACGAGCTCGGCTGGCGCGCCGGCGACGCGGCCGACGCCTTCGCCTGCGACGCCGTCTGCTGCGTCACGCCCGGCCATGAGGTCGTCGTCGAGGCCGGGTCGCTGCGACCGGGGTTGCACCTCAACATGCTCGGGGCCGACGCCGACGACAAGGCGGAGGCCACGGTCTCGGCCGTCGCGTCTTGCTCCTTGTTCTGTGATGAGTGGGAGCAGGCCAGCCACGGCGGTGAGCTCGCGGGAGCGGTGCGTTCGGGAGCGGTCCGACGGGAGCAGGTGACCGGGCTCGGCGCCGTTCTGGACGGCTCGGCGCCCGGCCGTCCGGGACCCGAGGCGGTGACCTTGTTCGACTCCACCGGCTTGGCCATCCAGGACCTCGCGATCGCCGCCGCGGTGCTCGACGCCTGGCGCGGCGGGGCGGTCGGCGCCTCGAGCGTCGCGCTGTGAGCTCAGCCGGTGATGGTGACCGAGCGCTGCAGGAACGACTTGTTGCCGTCGAAGGCGCCGGCGCCGACGGGTGAGCCGACGGCGAGGTCATAGCGCCCGGCGGTCACCGGGACCGTGCCCAGCGACGGGCCGGTGCCGGTGCGGCAGACGAGCTTGGACGGGATCGTCCCGCTGAAGGTGGCCGACGACTTCACCGTCCTGACCGCACCGATGGACGCGCTGCAGTTGATCGACTGCCCGCCCTTGGTCCGCTTCTCGGTGTAGGCGATGAACAGCTGGTAGCGCCCGGCGATCAGGCCGCTCGCGCGCACGCTCACGTGTCCGCCGACGGCTGCCGTGGCGGGGCTGCTCAGGGAGGCGGCCAGGGCAGCGGGTGCCAGCGCGGCTGCGGTCAGCGTCGTCGCGACCGCCACCATCGCGCGCCCGACGCCGCCTCGCCTGTGGTGGGGTTTGGCCATCACAGGGGAATATTCCCATGTTTGCGCTGGGGACCGGGCTCTCGCTTGGTCTGCAGCGTCTCGAGGGCGGTGATCAGCTTCGGCCGCGTCTCGTGGGGAATGATCACATCGTCGATGTAGCCGCGCTCGGCCGCGGTGTAGGGATTGGCGAAGCGCGCCTTGTAGTCGTCCATCAGCTTCTGGCGGCGGGCGTCTGGCGTCGGGCTGGCGGCGATGTCGCGCCGGTAGATGATGTTGACGGCGCCCTCCGGCCCCATGACCGCCACCTCGGCCGTCGGCCAGGCGAAGTTGAAGTCCGCCAGCAGATGCTTGGAGGCCATGACGTCGTACGCGCCGCCGTAGGCCTTGCGCGTGATCACGGTGAGCTTCGGCACCGTCGCTTCGGTGAACGCGTACAGCAGCTTGGCGCCGTGGCGAATGATCCCGCCCCACTCCTGCGCGGTGCCGGGCAGGAAGCCGGGCACGTCGACGAAGGTCACGAGCGGGATGTTGAACGCGTCGCAGGTGCGCACGAAGCGGGCCGCCTTGGCCGAGGCCTCGATGTCGAGCACGCCGGCGAGCTGGTTGGGCTGATTCCCCACGATGCCGACCGAGTAGCCGTTCAGGCGCGAGTATCCGCAGATGATGTTCCTGGCGTGATGCTCGTGGACCTCGTAGAACTCGCCGTCGTCGACGATGTGACGCACGACGTCCCGCATGTCGTAGGGCTTGTTCGGGTTGTCGGGGACCACGTGGTCCAGCTCGGGGTCCATCCGCAGCGGGTCGTCGCTCGGCTGCACGCGCGGCGCCGTCTCCAGGTTGTTGGAGGGTAGGAAGCTCAGCAGGTAGCGGCAGTCCTCCAGGCAGGCATCCTCATCCTCGGACGCGAAGTGGGCGACGCCCGACTTGGAGTTGTGCGTCATCGCCCCGCCGAGCTCCTCGAAGCCGACCTCCTCGCCGGTCACCGTCTTGATGACGTCGGGTCCGGTGATGAACATGTGCGAGGTCTCCTTCACCATGAAGATGAAATCGGTGATCGCGGGCGAGTACACCGCGCCTCCCGCGCAGGGGCCCATGACGAGGCTGATCTGGGGAATGACGCCCGAGCACTTGACGTTGCGCACGAACACATCGCCGTAGGCCCCGAGCGACACGACGCCCTCCTGGATGCGCGCCCCGCCCGAGTCGTTGATGCCGATCACGGGGCAGCCGATCTTGGCCGCCAGGTCCATGATCTTGCACATCTTCTCGCCCATCACCTCGCCGAGTGACCCACCGAACACGGTGAAGTCCTGGCTGAACACGCACACTCGACGGCCGTCGATCGTGCCGTGGCCGGTGACCACCGCATCGCCCCAGGGCCGGTTCTTCTGCATGTCGAAGTCGTGCGTGCGGTGGCGGACGAACGTGTCGAGCTCCTGGAACGACCCGGGGTCCAGCAGCTTCTCGACCCGTTCGCGCGCCGTGTACTTGCCGCGCGCGTGCTGCTTCTCCTCGGCCTCCGGGGCGGAGTGCAGCGCGGCCTGGCGCAGCTCCTGCAGCTGGGCGAGTCGCTCCTCGTAGGTCTCGGGTGCTCGTTGACGCATGGGGGCGGCATGTTAGCCGCGGCCGCCGCGATCGCGGTCCGCGGTGGCCCGCCCCGCCCCGGGCGTGCGACGCGCTCGGCGGTCGCGCGACCGGCGCAACGTGCACTAACCGCGCGAGAACGGGCGGTGATGAGCGGCGCCCAGCGCGTCGAGCACGCCGGTCAGCAGCTCGCTGGCCCGCTCGGGGTCAAGTCCCCCGGCGGACACCTCGTCAACGTCGATCGCCGCCACGCCGGACCCGGGGTCCACGGCCGCCGGCGGATCGTCGGCTTCGGCCTCGGCGGGCGTCGGCCCAAGCTCGGGCTCGGGCTCGGGCTCGGGCTCGGCAAGGCTCGACTCGGGCTCCGGGCCGGGCTCGGCAAGGCTCGCCTCGGGCTCCGGGCCGGGCTCGGCAAGGCTCAACTCCGGCGCCGTCCCTGCGGGGCGCTGCGCGGTCTCCGGGGCGCCGAGCTGCGGCGCGTCCTCGGAGCGTTGCTCGAGACTCGTCTGGCCGGCGGCCGCCGGCTCGGGCCGCTCGACGTCTGATGCGCCCTCGCCTCGGCGGCGTCCGAACAGGCGGGCGAAGAAGCCGCGCTTGGCCGGCACGGGCGCCGGCGCGTCGGTGGCCACCGGTTCGGGGGCTGCGCCGTCATCGGCCTCCGGTATGCCGTCGCCGATCGGCGCCTCGGGGACCTCGTCAGGCACGGCGGGTTCGCCCGTCGCCGGCGCCGAGTCCAGCGGGCCCGCGGCGCCCGAGGGCCCCGGCTCGGCGGCGGGCCCCGGACTCGGCGCGCCCGCGGGTGGGGTGTGGGCCTCGCGCGTCGCGAGCTCGGTGGTGGCCGGCTTCGGCGCCTCCGCGGGCGGAGTGTCGGCCTCGGGCGTCGCGAGCTCGGCCGCGCCCGCGGGTGTCGTGTCGGTCCGCCGCGTCGCGAGCGCGGCGGGGACCCCGCTCGGCACGTCCGCCGGGGGGATGCCCGCGTCAGCCGTGGTGGGCTTCGGGGCGTCGGCCTGCTCGCTCGCGGCGGGCGTTTCGGCGCCTTCCGGGGTCGCCGCCGGCGCGGTGACGGTCAGCGTGACCTTCGTGCCCCAGCCGGACGGCCTCAGCTCCACCCGTCCCGTCGCGCGCTCGCCCTCCCAGACGACCGTCGTCTCCGGCTCGACACGAGTGATCCTGATCTCGCCGCTGATCTCGCCGAGGTGGCGCGCCAGTGCGCCCGGGTCGCTCAGTTCCGCCCAGAGCTCGGGCGGGGACTTCACCAGCGTTCGTTGTGCCGTGGTCTCGACCATCGCACCCACGGTTTCGCGCAGCGGCGCACGAGTCCTTCTCGATCGAGCGACTCCGCGATGGGGGCCGCGGCGCCCCGGCGGGCGGGACGCCGGCGCGGGCTACGGCCCGCCGAGATGGGTCGCCATGAACAGCACGGTGACGAGCACGAGCGCGCTCGTCACGGCCGTCACGGTGCGGACCTGGCGAGCGAGCGCCTGGTACTCGGCGCTGAGCGTGACCGTCCCGCCGCCGCCGGCGGCCTCGCCGACGTCGCGCTCGGCCAGCTCGACGAGCTTCTTCTCGCGGGGGGTGAAGTACGAGCCGCTGATCCCGCCGATCACGAGCGCGGCGCCGATGCCCCACTGCACGTAGAAGTACTTGAACGCGTGGTCCTTGGCGGCCAGGTATACACCGGCGGCCACCACGAACAGCAGGCCGAAGGACATCAGCCGCCCGCCCACGTTGCGCTGCGCGCGGTGCAGCGCCGGCAGCGCCCTCGGGTCGCTGCGGGTCGCGACTCCGAAGAAGATCGGATATGCGAACAGCGCGCCGAAGGCGATCACCACCGCGGCGATGTGCACGGCGAGAACGACGCTGTAGAACGTGAAGTCGGCGAGCGGCACGGGCGGCGGACGGCGCAGACGGCGCTCAGGTCACCGGCTGATAGCGGCCGAACACGTCGCGCATCGCGGCGCACACCTCGCCCATCGAGCAGCGGTCGCGCAGCGCCTCGCGAATGAACGGCAGCAGGTTGTCACTGCTGCGCGAGGCCTCGCGCAGCTCCTCCAGGCGCCGCTGCACGAGCTCCTGGTCGCGGTTGGCCTTGAACTCGGCCAGGCGGGCCACCTGCTGGCGCTCGGACTCGGGATCGACGCGGAGGATGTCCTCGACCTCGATCGCCTCCTCCTCGTACTTGTTGACGCCCACGACGATGTCCTGGCCGAGCCGGTAGCGCTCCTGGTAGCCCCAGGCGGACTCGTCGATCTCGCTCGTGATGAACGGGATCGCGTTGACCGAGCCGCCCATCCCATCGACCTTGTCGATGAGCGCCTGCGCGCGCCGCTCGATGTCGTCGGTGAGCGCCTCGATGAAGTAGGAGCCGGCGAACGGGTCGACGGTGTCGGCGGCGCCGGACTCGTACGCGATTACCTGCTGGGTGCGCAGGGCGATCTTCGCGGCGCGCTCGGAGGGCAGCGCAAGCGCCTCGTCGTAGCCGTTGGTGTGCAGCGACTGGGTGCCGCCGCAGACGGCGGCGAAGCCCTGCAGCGCGACGCGCATGATGTTGTTCATCGGCTGCTGGGCGGTCAGGGTCACGCCCCCCGTCTGGGTGTGGAAGCGCAGCATCATCGACTTGGGGTCCTGCGCGCCGAAGCGGTCGCGCATGATGTGCGCCCACATGCGGCGCGCGGCCCGGAACTTGGCCACCTCCTGGAACACGTTGTTGTGCCCGTTGAAGAAGAAGGCCAGCCGGGGCGCGAACTCGTCCACCGCCAGGCCTGCGTCGAGCGCCGCCTGTACGTACGCGATGCCGTTGGACAGCGTGAACGCCACCTCCTGGACCGCGGAGCAGCCCTTTTCACGGAAGTGGTACCCGGAGATCGAGATGGTGTTCCAGCGCGGGATCTCGGCCTTGCAGTAGGCGAACAGGTCGGTGGTCAGGCGCATCGACCCGGCGGGCGGGTAGATGTAGTTGCCGCGCGCGATGTACTCCTTGAGGATGTCGTTCTGGGTGGTACCGCGCAGCTTGGCCGGCTCGACGCCCTGCTCCTCGCCGACGATCTGGTAGAGCGACAGGAGTACGCTCGCCGGGGCGTTGATCGTCATCGAGGTCGAGATCTGGTCGAGCGGGATCCCGTCGAACGCCGTGCGCATGTCGTCGATCGTGTCGATCGCCACGCCGGTGCGGCCCACCTCCCCGAGGCAGCGCGGATCGTCGGAGTCCAGCCCGAGCTGCGTCGGCAGGTCGAAGGCCATCGACAGGCCGGTCGAACCGTGCGCGATCAGGTACTTGTAACGCTCGTTGGATTCCTTGGCCGAGGCGTAGCCGGCGTACTGGCGCATCGTCCACAGCTGCTTGCGGTACATCTCCCGGTGCGGTCCGCGCGCGTAGGGAAACTCGCCGGGCTCGCCCAGCTCGAGGTCCGGCGGCACGTCGGCTTCGGTGTACAGCGGCTTGACCTCGATCCCCGAGTCGGTGAAGCGGCGGGGATCGTCGGGACCGACGATGGGGGCGACGCTGAGCGAGTCGTTCGGCTCGTCCGGCCGGCCCGAGACGGGATGTTCGGTGGTGGCCATCGCCCCGGATGATAGGCGCAGGGGCCCGAGCGGCGACCGCTGCCGCGCCCCGACGGTCACTGCGCGTGGACGCCGGGCCCGGCGTCGTCGTCCCGCCGCCCGCCGTTGCGCAACGGATACGCACGGCTGTTGCCGCCATGAGCGCAGCGGCGCGACGGGCCGGTGAGCAGCTACGGTGCAGGCGATGCGGATCAGCGTGGCCCTGTTCGCCGGCCTGCGTGAACGCGCCGGAGCCCGCAGCGTCGAGCTCGAGCTCCCGGACGGCGCGCGCGCCGCCGACGTGCTCGCGGCACTGGCTGACGTGGTCGGTGACTGCCCCGTGGTGCTGGCCGTCAACCGCGGCTATGCCGACGCCGACCGGCGGCTGCACGAGGGCGACGAGATCGCGCTGATCCCTCCCGTATCGGGCGGGGCCGCCGGGTCCGTCCCGGTGACGGTCGAGGTGCTCGACTCGCCGCTGTGCAGCGACGCGGCCCTCGCCGCCGTGCGGGACGACCGCGCCGGGGCGATCGTGCTGTTCAGCGGGGTGACGCGGGAGGTGGAGCGTCTCGAATACGAGGCCTACGTCGAGATGGCCCGCGCACGCATGGAGGCGATCGCCGCCGCGGCCGCGGCCGACCACGACGTCTGCCGGGTGGCGGTGGCGCATCGGGTCGGCGCCGTGCCGCGCGGGGAGGCATCGGTGCTCGTCGCCGTATCGGCACCCCACCGCGACGCGGCATTCACCGCCGCCCGTGCCGTGATCGACGCGGTCAAGGAGCAGGTGCCGATCTGGAAGCGTGAGGTCGACGGCGCGCGCCGCGTGTGGGTGCCCGGGCACCTGCCCGCGCCCGACTGACGACGCGGGGCGCACGCGCTCCGGGTACAGGCCACTCCGGTAGGGTGCAGGGCGTGTCGACGTGTTTGGTTACGGGTGGTGCGGGGTTCTTGGGCTCGCATTTGTGTGATGAGTTGCTGGCGCGTGGTCATCGGGTGATCTGCGTTGACAATCTCGAGACGGGATCGTTGGCGAATATCGCGCATATCCGTGATCCGGAGCGCTTCGTTCACCTCAACGTGGACATCATCGAGCCGTATTTCGTGCAGGAGCCGGTCGATTTCGTCTATCACCTGGCGTCGCCGGCGTCGCCGATCGACTATCTGCGTCTGCCGCTGCACACGCTGAAGGTCGGCTCCTATGGCACGCATCACACGCTGGGGTTGGCGAAGTCCAAGCGTGCGCGCTTCTTGATCGCCTCGACCAGCGAGGTGTACGGCGATCCGCACGTGCATCCCCAGCCGGAGACCTACTGGGGGCACGTCAACCCGATTGGGCCGCGCGGGGTCTATGACGAGGCCAAGCGCTACGCCGAGGCGCTGACGATGGCCTATCACCGCCAGCAGGGCGTCGATACCGCGATCGTGCGGATCTTCAACACCTACGGGCCGCGGATGCGGGCTCATGACGGGCGCGCGATCCCCACGTTCTTGCGCCAGGCGCTGGACAACCGGCCGTTGACGGTGTTCGGCGACGGCAGCCAGACCCGCTCGTTCTGCTACGTCAGCGATCTGATCAACGGGATCATCGCGCTGGCGCAGTCGGGCTACCACTACCCGGTCAACATCGGCAACCCCGACGAGTTCACCCTGCTGGCGCTGGCCCAGGCGGTCATCGAGGTCACCGGCTCTGACTCGGAGATCGTCTTTGAGGCACTCCCCACCGACGACCCCCAGCAACGGCGCCCCGACATCACCCTCGCCCGCGAACTGCTGGCCTGGAGCCCCCAGGTCGCCCTCAACGACGGCCTCGCGCGCACCATCGCCGAGGCCGGCCACGAAGCCCTACTCGGCCAGCAGTACCGGTAGCCGCCCATCGTGACCCTCCCAGGCTCCAGCGCCGGCAGCGTCGCTCATGGGTACGAGCGCGACGCTCCGGCGCGCCGGAGCGGCGGCGGCGGCGCTGCAAGGCCCGCGCCGGTCGTGTCGGATGTGCGCTACATCTGCGAGGCTAGGACGTTGTGAGCAGCGAGATGAAGCGTTCCGACGGGGCGTTGCGCGCTGAACACAGGAGCCGCCCGACGGCCGAGCCGCCGGGCGATCCTCCGACCGGCGAGCTGCCGCCGCTCGTGGTTCGGCTGCAACCGTCGGAGCGCGACATGCGACGCAAGCGCCCCCTGGCGCTGTCCTTGCTGCTGCGCATGGACACGGCGCGCCGCGTCGCCCGCGTCATGTCGCTGCTGGCCCTGGACTTCGTCGCCGTGGCGGCGGCCATCTTCACCGCGCTCGTGGTCAAGGCGGCGGTGCGCGGCAACGTCGATATCAGCGCGGCCGAGCACGAGACAAAGCAGATCCTCGCCTTCACGTACCTCGTCACCGCGTTGCTGTTCGCCCGCTCGAGCCTGTACGCCGACCGCGGGCTGCGGCCGGGCCTCACGCGCATCGTCGCCTGCCTGTTCCAGGTGACCTTCGTGGCGCTCATCTTCGCGCTCGTGAGCGGTCAGCACTTCTCGAGCTTCTACATCTTCTACGGGTCGCTGGCCTTCGCGCTGCTCTACGTGTCATCGCTGCGCTACCTCTATGAGCGGCTGACGGGCGGTCTGCTCAAGCTGGCCGGCTACGAGCGCCGGACGCTGCTCGTCGGCACCGGCGAGCACATCCGCGACGTCGGGCACGCGCTGGAGGAGGGACGCTCGGCGGTCAACATCGTCGGCTTCATCTCGCTGCAGCCGGTGGCCGACAACGGTCTGCGCGCTCTGGGGGCGTTCGGCCGGCTCGGCGAGGTGCTCACGGCGCAGGCGATCGACGAGGTCATCATCGCGGACCCCGACTTCCCCCAGGTGGAGGCGGTCGAGCTGGTCGATCAGTGCCACCAGCGCGGGGTGCGCGTGCGCGTCGCCCCATCGACCATGGAGATCCTCGTGCATCGTGCGGAGTTCCTGCCGGGCGAGAGCGTGCCGCTGTTCGAGCTCAAGCCGCCGGTGTTCGAGGGGATCGACTTCGCGCTCAAGCGCACGTTCGACGTCGTGGCGGCGACGCTGCTGCTCGTGCTCTTGAGCCCGCTGCTGCTGGCGATCATGATCGCCGTGCGGGTCACCTCCCGTGGCCCGGTCGTCTACCGTTCGGTGCGTCCGGGCATCGGACAGATGCCGTTCAACTGCCTGAAGTTCCGCACGATGTACGTCGACGCCGAGGACCGTCAGTGCGAGCTGGAGGCGCTCAACGAGGCCTCAGGCGCGCTGTTCAAGATTCGCAACGATCCGCGCATGACACCGATCGGTCGCGTCCTGCGGCGGTTCTCGCTGGACGAGCTGCCGCAGCTGATCAACGTGCTGCGGGGGGAGATGTCGCTCGTCGGTCCGCGCCCGCTGCCCGAGCGCGACTACGAACGGCTGCAGGATTGGCATCGCAAGCGTTACCTGGTGCTCCCCGGCATCACCGGGCTGTGGCAGGTGTCGGGCCGCTCCGACCTCGACTTCGACGATCTCGTGCGTCTGGACTTCCTGTATCTCGAGCGCTGGTCGCTCGCGCTGGACCTGACGATCCTGCTGAAGACGATTCCCGCCGTCTTCACGCGCCGCGGCGCGTTCTGATCGACGGCTTGGCGCGCCAACCGGCCGGCGCCCGTCAGTCGAAGTGGGGAACCGGCCGGCGCAGTCCCCGCCCGAGCGCGGGGCCGGGCAGCGCGGCGCCGAGCGCACTGTCGTAGACGGCCCAGGTCGCGCGCGCGGCGTCCAGCCACGACCACGCGGGCGGCGCCGGGGCCGGCCGACGCGCCTCGTGGGCGGCGGCCAGGAGGCCCGCCAGGTCGCGGCAGTCCACGAACGTCGCGCGCTCGTCGAGCACCTCGCGCAGGGCGGGGACGTCACAGACGACCACCGGGGTACCGCAGGCCAGCGCCTCCACCGTCGCCAGGCCGAAGCCCTCGTCCTCGGAGGGCAGCACGAGCGCATGCGCGCCGCTGTAGATCGCCGCGAGCTCTTCGTCGGAGACGAATCCCGTGAGGGTGACGTCCGGCAGCTCATGCGCCCAGGGTCCCGCCGGGCCGACGAGCACGAGCGGCAGCTGGCGGGGCGTCGCCGCCAGCTGGGCGACCTGCTTGCGGGGCTCAGGGTGTGTGAGCCCGCCGACCCACAGCAGGTATTCCTCGGGCAGGCCGTAGCGGCGGCGAACCGTCTGGATCGCCTCCTCGCCGCGGCGGAACATGCTCGGGGCCGGCGCCTTGCCGATCACGACGATTCGCTCGGGCTCGAGCCCGAGGCGCTCGATCGCGTCCTGCTCGACGGCATGCGTCGGCACGATGACGCGGACGGCCCGCTGTGCGGCGAGATAGCGCAGGCGGAAGCGCGCGCCGTTATGCAGATACTCGCTGCGCCGCTTGAGCGCCACCAGGTCGTGCAGCGTGACCACCATCGGGCACGGGCTGCGCAGCAGCGCGCCGTCGATCCAGGGCGAATGAAAGACGTCGACCCGTCGCGGACGGTGGGTCTCGACGAGCTCCGCGCCCTCCGGGCTGGTGTCGCGCAGCGCCTCCAGCAGGCACTTCGAGTAGCGCCCGACGCCTCGTGGATCGGGGGCGGCGCGGCTGTCGAAGGCGACCCTCATCGTGCCGTCCGCAGCCGTCCGCGAGCCGCGGTGAACCCGACGGTGCCCCTGACGCACCGCGGTATCGATCGGGTCGGGGAGGCCCGGTGCTCCACTTCGTCCGTGATGGCATGCACCCGCGCAACATAGACCGGATCGGTCCCCACGTACAGCCCTCTGCCCCACGGCGCCGTAGCCTTGCCTGCTGATGCCGGCGCGTCAGTACCACGAGGAGCTGTGGAGCGACGTCCCGGCTGGGCGCCGGCCACCGGACTTCGAGCGCCGGTTGTCGTTCCTGCGCCGCCACGTGTCCGTGGGCGACCGCGTGCTCGACGTGGGGTGCGGCGAGGGCACGTTCGCGGGGGAGCTCGCGGCCGGCGGCGCGCGCGTCACCGCCATCGACGTGGCCCGCGAGCCGCTGCGTCGAGCCGCCGCGCGCCATCCCGGCCTGGACCTGAGGCTGGTGTCGGCCGAGCCCCCGTCGTGGTCGCTGCCCGATGGCGCGTTCGACGTCGTGTGGGCCGGCGAGGTGCTCGAGCACGTCGCCGACACCGCCGGCTTGCTGTCGGAGATCCGCCGCGTGCTGCGCTCGGGCGGCACGCTGGTGCTCAGCACGCCCGATCACGGCGCACTCGCGCGCCTGTGGCTCGGGATCTCGGCCCCGGCGTTCGCGCGCCATTTCGATCCGCGATCGGATCACCTGCGCTTCTACACCCGCGGCACGCTGATGCGGCTCCTCGCCGACTTCCGCTTCGAGGCGGTCCGGCTCGCCGGCCTGGGTGGGGCCCCGGGGGCCCACCGGACGCTGCTGGCCAGCGGGCGCCGGGCGCGCTTCTGAGCCGCCGGGCGTCCGGGCGCCGGTGTCCGCCGGTGTCCGATTCCTACCGGCCGCCACCGGCGCCGACGGCGCGCGGCTGGCGGATGGTCACCGCCGGCTTCACCCCGGTGATCGGCGTCGCCGGCTGCAGCTCGCGCAGCACGTACACGTACGCGCCGTCGGCCTGCGCAGAGGTCGGGTCGAGGTAGATCGCGGGCCGCAGATCGGCAAGCGCCGCGCGCGGGTTGCCCACACTCGCGTCCAGCGCGGCCAGCGCGAGCCACGTCTGGGGGTTGGCCGGCTGCAGATCCACCGCATGGTCGAGCGTTGCCGCCGCGGCGCCGGTCTGCCCGTCGCTCAGCTGTACCTGGGCGAGGTCGATCAGCGCCGGCGCGGAGAGCGGGTCATGGTCGACGGCGAGTTGGGCGTCGGTGAGTGCGGCCGCCGGCTGGTGCGCGTCGAGCGCGACGAACGCGGCGTCATCGTCATCCACCGAGCGCTGCGGCTGCCACTGCGACCACGCGCCCACGACCGCGAAGGCGAGCACGGCGACGACCGCGAGCACGCGAGCCGGTCCGATCCCGGTCGGCCGCCGCCAGCGCAGCGCCGCCGGCAGGCCGAGCGCGCCAAGCACGCGGGCGCGCACGCCGCCGGGATCGCGGGGCGTGGCGATGGCGATGGCGGCCGGAGCCGGATGGGTGTCGGCGGGCCCGCGTCCGGCCAGCCACCCAGCGCACAGCAGCGCGACGCACGCGTCGCCGGGGACGAACCACGTCCAGTCGATGGTCGAATGCACGCCGAAGACCACGACGATCCCGAGCATGGTCAGCAGGGCGACGCGTTCGGCCGTGTATGGGGTGCTGACGCGGCGCAGTCGCCACCATCGCCGGCCGGAGGCGGACCGCTGAGACACCCAGCGCAGCCCGAACGGGCGGGCGCTGCGCGCGGCCGCGGCCCACCACGCGACGAACAGCGCCAGGCTGACGATCAATCCAACCAGTCCGAGGTCGGCCAGCGTCTGCACCACGTAGCCGTGGGCGTCGCGGACGTTGAGCGTGTCGTGGGCGAACTGCAGGCGTGCCGTCTGGTAGCCGCCGGCCCCGACCCCGACCGCCGGATGGGCGTTCCACACCTTCAGCGCCTCGTCCCAGTACAGCGCGCGCACGCTCCCGACCGCGGTGAGGCGTCCGGGACCGTTGGAGATCGAGGGGTTGAGGTTCGTCAGCGTGTTGTAGTCGTGCGTGATCGTCCCGGTCAGGCCGCGATGGCTGGCCGCCAGGGCGAGCACCACGAGCACGGGGACGAGGGCCAGGGCGCCGAGCAGGATCGCCCCGGCGCGTCGTCGCAGGCGCGCCGAGGGCGCGCGGCGGCCGGTGGCGAAGCCGATCGCCAGGCCGATCGCCAGCAGGGCGAGCAGCAGGGCCAGCACGAGGACGCCAAGCTGGTGGCCGGCGCTGACCCGCTCGGCCAGCGGCACGTTGTCGTTCGACAGGGCGGTGCTGTGGAACGCCCACGCCACCACCACCAGGCCACCGCCGGCCCCGACGATGAGGACGCTCGCGGCGCGCAGCCGCAGCGGCACCATCGCGAACCACAGCGCGAGGCCGAGCGCAAGGGCGAGCAGCGCGCCCCGAGAGTACGCCAGCATCATCGTCACCACGCACAATCCGGTCGCCGGATAGGCGAGGGCGTTCAGGGCCGGGTAGCCGTCGCGGCGCGCCCCGAGCCACAGACAGCCGACGATCCCCATGGCCGCCGTGAGCCCGATGGCGTTCCAGTACTCATAGGGGGCCTGCAGGCGGGCGTAGATCTGGTCGGCGTCCAGCTGCGACGGGAACACCTTCGTGGCCAGGGCGTAGCCGCAGACGACCGCCGCGGCGAGCACGATGCCGCCGAGGATGGCGGGCGCTCGCAGCGGGACGGCCCGGGCCAGCACCGCGGCGACGACGAACGTCACCGCGTAGGCGAGGATCAGGCTCGCCTCCTGCCAGCTCGCGTCCGGGGTCACCGACCAGGACACCGACAGGGCGGTGAGGGCGGTGAGGGCGAACATGCCGATCACCGGCCACAAGCCGTGGGCCCGCCACTGCGCGCGGTCGCGCAGCAGCAGGATCGTCAGCGCGATGATGACCCCCCCGCCGAGGGTGATGGCCATCTCCACCTCGGTGGCGGTGACGAGCGTCAGGCCGCCGCTCGCCACGAACGTGATGAGGCACAGCACGAGGGCGACGAGCAGCGTGCCCCAGGCGTCCGGGCGCAGGCGGACGGGCGAGGCCTCCCGCGGAGGCGCGGCCGGGGCGGTGAACGCGGGCGCGGGCCGCGCCCGCGCCTCAGCGGGAGCGGCGGTCACCGACACGGTCGCGCACCAGGCGTCCAAGGGCCAGGAGGGCCGCCGCCGCGAGCATCGCCAGCAGGGCCTGCAGCGGAGTCGGCAGCGTACTGACCGCCGACGCGAGATTGACGTGCAACAGCCCGGGCTGCACGAGCCGTCCCCCGACCGGCACGGGAGCGCCGCCGGTCTTCGGCGAGGCCAGCGCGGCGATCTGCGCGCGCTCCGTGGGGGTGAACGAGGATGCCGGCACGGTCGGTACGCCGCCTGCCAGCCCGGCCGCGGCCGCACCGCCCCCGCCGGCCCGGGCGGCGGCCTCGAGCTGGGCCTGGCGGATGAGCTGAGCGCAGTCGGAGTACTCGACCGCGTCGGCGCCGAGCTCGTTGAGCGCCTCGCGGTAGGCCGCCTGCGAGTAGGTGTCGCTCACGGCGCCGGTCTGGAAGCACTGGTTCGACGATCGCCGCACCCGCGTCGGCGCTCGCGCTGGCCGGTAGGCCGAGCGCGCAGACCAGCGCGACGAGCAGCGCGAGTGGCGGCCATCTGCGTACCATCGACCGGCGCACGGTATCAGCGCTCCCGGGAGCGCCCGACGGAGCGCAGCGCCTCGCTCATCCCGGCTGCCCATGCCTGCGGCGTGTAGGCCTGCACGTCCCGTGCCGCCGCCTCGCCCAGGCGCGCGCACAGCGCGTCGTCGCTCACCAGGCGCCGCAACGCGGCGTCCAGCGGTGCGATGTCGCCCGCGGGCACGATCAGGCCGTTGCGCTCGTGGCGGACGAGCCCACCGGCGGCGGCGCCGACGGCGTCGCTGGCGATCACGGGCACGTGCTGGTTCATCGCTTCGTTGGCCACCAGACCCCAGGGCTCGCGGAACGTGGGCGTCGGAATCGAGGGCATCACGAGAACGTCGGCGGCGCGGTAGAAGTTGCGCAGTTGCTCGGCGGCGACTGGAGCAAACGGCGTACGGACGGGACCGGCGCCAGCCGCCGCGCACCCCGCGCGCGGCCCGGCAGTGACCACCGCGCCGCCGGTGGGGATCCAAGGGGGGGTAGATCCCACACCGACGAGGACGAGCGCGGCGGCCGGCGCTGCGAGGCCTGAGGCACGCCAGGCCGAGAGCAGCACCTGGGCCCCTTTTTCCCGGACCGGCCGCCCCACAAACAGAAATTTTGTCGCCTGCGTCCGCCGGGCCAGCCGTCGCGGCGGCGTCGGGCGGGCCGCCGGCCGCCGGGTCACCGGGCGCGCCCCAGAAGGCGTTGTCGACCGCCTGCGGGGCGATGTGCACGTTGCGGCGCGCCGCGGGCGCGCGACGTAGGCGCTCACATGCGGGCCGTAGGTGACGACGGCGTCGGCCCCGCGGTACAGCCGCCGCAGCAGCGGATAGCTGACGCGCGTGGGCCGGGCTGCGCGGATGCGCCCACAGCGAGCGTCCACAGCAGCAGCGGGACGCCGGCCCGGCGCGCGCCGGCCCACGCCGCCGGCAGCGCGACGCGCCCGCCGGTGCCCGCGATCACGGCACGGTAGCGCCCCGACGCGGCGAGGGCGAAGACGCTTCGCTGGCTCACCGCCACGTGGGGAAAGGGAAGCGTCAGCGCCGCCAGCCGCCCGCCGGCCCGTGCGCCGCTCGCCCGCCGAACAGCGCGATACTCGACGTGCTCGCGCTCGTGCAGCAGCCCGAAATGCCGGCACGCGGTCGCGGGGCGCGTGGCCGGTGACGAACAGCACCGGCGCTCATCGCAGCGCGTGCTCGTAGGCGGCGAGCGTCTGCGCGCCGCAGCCCTCCCAGGTGAAGTGGGCGAGCGCGGTGGCGCGCGCGCGCTGGCCGGCCTCGCGCAGCCGGTGGGGATCGGACAGCAGCTCGTCGATCCGCTGCGTGAGGCGCTCGATGTCGCCCGGGCGGCACGAGCAGGAAGCCGTCGCCGGCCGCCGCGATCTCCTCCGGGCCGGGCTCGCCGCGGCAGCCGATCGCCGGCAGGCCGGCCGCCATCGCCTCGATGTAGGCGACCCCGAACGCCTCCTCGGTGCTCGGCATCACGAACAGCGTCGCGCGGCGCGCGGCCTCCAGCGCGGCCGCCGGGTCGAGCTGGCCCGAGGAAGCTCACGCGGTCGGCGATCTGCAGTCGCTCGGCCAGCGCCACGCAGCGGCGCGCGCTCGGGGCCGTCGCCGATGATCTGGTAGCGCAGCGTGGGGTGGCGACGCCGACAGCACCGCGACGGCGCGCAGCACGTCGGCATGGCGCTTGCGCGCGACCAGGTGGGCGACGGTGACCAGTCGTCGGCGCGCCCGTGCGCGCGCCGCGGTGCGCTCGGGCACGTCGGTGCCGAGGTGCACCACGCGCGTCTCGCGCGGCCCCGTGGCGCCGCGCCAGCTCGGCGATGCCCGTCGCTGTTGGCCAGCACGAGCCGCGCCGCGCCGAGGCCGCGCCGCACCGCCGCGTCGCCGGCCTGGCTCGTGCGCGCGGTGTACAGGACGTCGCCCCCGTGCACCGACACCACGAGCGGCACGCCGGCCGCCGGCCGCGGCGCACCGCGTCGCCGGCCGGGAACGGCGTTGTGGGCGTGCACGAGGTCGAAGGGGAAGCGGCGCCGCAGCCGGCGCAGGGCGAGGCGCAGCGGCGGCGCCGCCCACGCGCCCCACGACGGCGTAGCTGCGCGAGCGCAGCGGGGAGAGGAACGGCACGTAGGAGACCGGCAGCCCGTCGAGCGTGTCGTGCCGCGGCTGGCGGGCCAGCGCGGCCGCGGCGGTCGCCGCCGCGCCGCGGCCCGCCGCGCAGGCTGGCCAGCGGCGGGCACGACGCGGTGCAGCACGAGCACCTCCACCTCCGCGCCGGCGGCGCGCGCGGCCAGCGCCTGGCGATGGGCCCAGATCCCGAGCACCGGATCGCGGCGGCGCGGGTAGAACTCGCTGACGACGGCGACCTTCACGGGCCCCTCACCAGCGCCGATGGGTGCGCGAGGGTGCGCCCGGCCTCGGCCGCGGCGAGATACGGGCGCTCGGCCAGGAAGCCGCGCGCCTCGCGCGATCGCCGCCTCGCGCGAGTAGGCGTCGGCGGCCGGGGCGGCGCGGTGGCCGATCGGCGACCGCGTCGACGACCCCGCAGCGCCAGCCCATGCTCGCGGGCGAGCGCCGCCCAGTGCACGTCCAGCCCCCAGCCCATGCGCAGCGGCGGGAACGGCAGCAGCGCCGCGAACGTGCGCCGCGGCGAACGCGGTCACCGGGCCGATCTCGACGAACGCCGTCTCGCGCACGGCGCTGCCGCGCGCGGCGGCGGGTGACCGCCCAGGCGGCGTGCGAGGCGAGGCGGTGGGCGGGCTGGGCGAGGTCGAGCCCGAAGCGCTCGGCCAGGAACAGGAAGCGGTCGAGGAAGCCGGCCGGCAGCTCGATGTCGTCGTCGACGACGAGCAGCCAGTCGTGCTCGCCGGCCGGGTGCGCGGCGAGCAGCTCGTTGAGGTTCTCGAACTTGCCCGCGCCGCCGGGCCGGTGGTGTGCACGTCACCGCGTGGCGCGAGCGCAGCAGCTCGGCGCTCGATGGCCGCGAAGCGGCGCTCGTGCTCCGGGCGCACGACGGCGAGCACGAGCACGCGGCGCGCGGCGGGCGCCCGCCGGCGGCGCGCGCGAGCGCGCGCGCGGCGACCGCTCAGCAGCTCGCGCGCGTCGAGCAGGCGGTCGAGCGCCGCGCGGCGCAGCGCGTCGCGCCCGCCGACCGTGCCGCTGGATCCCGACAGGAAGTCGTCGCGCGCGCTCGCCGCGGTCGCGAGCGCGGCATCGCCGCGCCGCCGCGCCCGAGTCGGCGCGCGGCCGCGCGGCGCTCGCGGACGCGCCTCGCCCGAGGCGGCCCGGCGCTGTGGGCGACCATCACCAGCGCCGCCGGGCAGCGGTAGCGCACGACGTGGCCCGCGCAGCCGGCCAGCGTCACGCAGCTCGCGCGCTGCGCGACGGCGCCGCGCCCCGCCAGGCGTCAAAGCGGCGCGCCGCGCGGCCGCGGGCCCGTGCGGCGCCGGCGAGTCGGCGCAGGCCGGCGTCGCGGCCGCTGCGCCGGTGCTCGAGCGCCGCGCGCGGCGACGTAGCGCGGGCGCCGGCCCGCCGGCGGCCGCGCAGGCGGTCCTGCCACTCCTGCTCGTCGCCGGCGCCCTCCAGGCCGGTGTCGAACGGGCCCACGCGCTCGAGCGCCGAGCGGCGGATGGCCATGTTCGCGCCCCAGGCGTAGCGGGCGTCGACGTCGCGCGGGCCCGAGATCCAGCGCGGTGATCGGCGCGCCCTCGCGGCCGCAGGTGCGGGGCGCCGGGCCCTCGAGCATGGGGATGATCGGGCCGGTGAACACGTCGCACGGCCGGGCGCGCCTCGGCTGCGCGCAGCAGCGCGTCGAGCCAGCCCGGCCGCACGCGCACGTCGTCGTCGACGAACACGACGAGCTCGCCGGTGCTCTCGCGCCACGCCGCGTGTTGCGCGCCACGTTGAGGCCACAGCGGGCGCCCGTGGGCGACGTAGCGGGCCCCGAAGCGCTCGGCGATCTCCCGGCGTGCGCGGGCGACGGGGCGTCGTCGTCGACGACGAGCACCTCGGCGCCGGCGGCGGCGGCCTGAGGCGCGACCGAGCGCAGCGCGACCTCGAGATAGTCGGGCCGCGCGCGGGTGGGGATGACGATGGAGGCCGAGGTGTCGTTCATGGCGGGATGCGCGTCCGGAGGGCCGACGCGGCGGCGAGCCGGCGCTCCGCGCACCCCCTCGCGCCGGACACAGTCTAGGTTTGCGCCCTGCGTGATCCTGTTCCTGCACCACCGCTACCGCACCGCCGGCGGCGAGGAGCGCGTCGTCGCGGACCTGCGGCGGCTCGTCTCCGAGCGCCTCGGCGAGGAGACGCATGCTGCTCGAGCGCGACTCCGCGACGCTGCCCAGGCGGCGCGCTGCCGCCGGCCTGCTGCGCGGGCGGCTCGACCCGCGACAGGTGGGCGAGGCCGTGCGAGCGAGCGGCGCGCGCGTCGTGCACGCGCACAACCTGCATCCGACGTTCGGCTGGCGCGCCCTCGCCGCCGCGCGCGACGCGGGCGCGCGCGTCGTGCTGCACCTGCACAACTACCGGCTCGTGTGCGCGGTCGGCGTGTGCTTCACCGCAGGGCGCGGAGTGCACGCGCTGCCACGGCGCCAACACGCTGCCCGGGGTCCGCCGCGGCTGCCGCGGGGAGCTCGCGCGAGTCGCTGACCTACGCGGCGGCGCTGAGCGCCTGGCAGCGCCGGCTCGATCGCCTGCGCCGACGCGGTGATCGTCCCCTCCGCGTTCGCGCGCGAGCGGCTGCGCGCCCTCGGCGCGCCGCTGCCGTGGGAGCGCGTGCACGTGATCGCGCACCCGGTGCGCGATCGGCTCCGAGGCGCCGTCGGCCGCCGCGCGCGGGCGCCACGCGCTCGTGGCCTCGCGGCTGTCGACCGAGAAGGGTGTCGACGTGGCGATCGAGGCCTGCCGGCGCGCCGAGGTGCCGCTGGTCGTCGCCGGCGATGGTCCCGCGATGACCGCGCTGCGCGCGCTCGCCGCCGGCTCCGACGTGCGCTTCGAGGGGCTGGTCGACGACGCCGGCCTGGCCGCCGCTGCGCGCCGAGGCCAGCGCTCGCGCTCGTACCCTCGCGCACCTCCGAGACGTTCGGGCTCGCCGCTGCCGAGGCGATGGCCGCCGGCGTTCCGGTCGTGGCCAGCCGCATCGGCGCGCTGCCCGAGCTCCTCGGCCGAGGAGTCACTCGTGCCGCCGGCGACGCCGGCAGCGATGGCGCTGGCGGTAACGCGCCTGTGGGGCGACGAGCAGGCCGGCGAGCGCGGGCGCGAGCGCGTGCGGGCGCTCGCCGGCCCCGGACGTCGTGAGCGCGGCGCTGGCGCGCGGTGTACGACGGTGCGCCGCCCGAGCTCGCAGTGAGCGGACCGCGGGGGACGCTCCACTAGGATGGCCGCGATGCGCGCCCTCGTCACCGGCGGAGCCGGGTTCATCGGCTCCAATCTCGTCGACGCGCTGCTCGATGCCGGCCACGACGTGGCAGGTGATCGACAACCTGTCGACCGGGCGGCGTTCGAACCTCGACGGCGCATTCGCCCGCGGGGCGGCGCTCCGCGAGGTCGACATCACCGACGCCGCCGACGTGTCGGCGACGGCTGCAGCGTTTCCATCCCGAGGCCGTCTTCCACCTCGCGGCCCAGATCGACGTGCGCAAGTCGGTCGCCGACCCGGCCTTCGACGCGCGGCGTCAACGTCGAGGGCACGATCAACGTGCTGCAGGCCGCGCACGAGGCGAGCGTCGGGCGCTTCGTCCTCAGCTCCACCGGCGGCGCGATCTACGGCGAGACCGACAGCTGCCGAGCCCCGAGACGCTGACGCCGCTGCCCGAGGCCCCGTACGGCCAGAGCAAGTTCTGCGCCGAGCGCTACGCGCGGCTGTACGAGCGGCTGTACGGCGTCGTCGACGATCTCGCTGCGCTACGGCAACGTCTACGGCCCCCGGCAGGACCCGCTCGGCGAGGCCGGCGTCGTGGCGATCTTCTGCGGCAAGCTGCTCGCCGGCGAGACGGCGACCGTGTTCGGCGACGGACGCCAGACGCGCGACTACGTCTACGTCGGCGACGTCGTGGCGGCGAACCTCGCCGCGATCACGGCGAGCGGGCGTCAGCGGCGAGGTCAACATCGGCACCGGCCGCGAGGTCTCGGTGCTCGACCTCGTCGCCGTGCTCGACGAGCTGGCCGGCGACCGCGGCTTCCGTGTCGCAGCACGCCCCGGCCCGCACCGGCGAGGTCCAGCGCAGCTGCCTCGACGTGACGCGCGCCCGGGAGGTGCTCGGCTGGACGGCGCACATGGAACTCGGGCGAGGGCCTGCGCGCTGACGCTCGAGGCGACCCGCGACGCGGCGGCGCCGCTCGCCGGCGCGAGCGACTGACGGCCGTGTCGGCGGGCGACACGGCAGCTCCATCGACACGCGGGCGGGCGCTTGTCACCGGCATCACCGGCCAGGACGGCTCCTTCCTGGCCGAGCTGCTGCTGGCCAAGGGCTACGAGGTCGTCGGCCTCGTGCGCGACGCCGACGGCCTCGGGCTCGCCGAGCACCTGACGAGCAGCTGTCGATGCTGCTCGGCGGCGACCTGCTCGCACCCGGCCAGCCTGCGCGCCGCCGTCGAGCTCGACACGGCCCACCGAGATCTACCACCTGGCCGCGCCCTCGTTCGTGCCGGCCTCGTGGGAGCGCCCCGACGAGAGCGTCGCCGCGATCGCCGGCGCGACGGCGACGTTGCTGAGCGTCGTCCGCGACGTCGCCCCGTCCGCCGCGGGTGTACGTCGCCGGCTCGGGCGCGATGTACGGCGAGGCGCCCCGAGAGTCCCCAGACGCGAGACGACCCCGTGCCGGCCCCGAACGCCGTACGCGATCGCCAAGCTCGCCGCGCACCAGCTCGTCGGTGCCATGCGCGATCACTACGGCCTGCACGCCTCCTCCGGCATCACCTTCAACCACGAGTCCGAGCGTCGCCCGCTCGAACTTCGTCACCCGCAAGATCACGCGCGCCGCCGCCGCGGTCAGCCTTGGCCTCGCCCAGGAGGTCGCGCTCGGCGACCTGTCGGCGGTGCGCGACTGGAGCTTCGCCGGGGACATCGTGCGCGGCGCCTGGCTGATGCTCCAGCAGGATCAGGCCGACGACTACGTGCTGGCCAGCGGCGCCGGGCACACGGTCGACGATTTCGCCCGCGCCGCGTTCGCGCTACGTCGGGCTCGACCGCCGACGAGTACGTGCGCGTCGATCCGGAGCTGGTGCGCGAGCCCGAGCCGACGCAGAGCGTCGGCGACCCGACCAAGGCGCGCGAGCGGCTCGGCTGGGTCGCCGGAGGTCGGCTTCGATGCGCTCGTGGAGCGGATGGTCGAGGCGGACCTGGGGACGCTGCGCGAGCACGGCAGCCCGACCCCCCGGCCTAGACTGCGGCCATGCCGTCCGTCAGCTCGGCCCTGCGATGAGCGGGACGCGTCCGTGCGCGTCGCGGTCGCCGGCCTCGGCTACTGGGGCCCGAACCTCGCCCGCAACGTCGATGCCCTGGCCGGCGCCGAGCTGGCCTGGGGCTGCGACGAGCGCCCGGAGGCGCGCGAGCGGTTCGCCGCCCAGCATCCGCGCGCGCGGATCGGCGCCGACATCGACGAGCTGCTCGCCGATCCGGAGCTGGACGCGGTCATGCTGGCCACCCCGGTGCCGACCCACGGAGCCACTGGCCGAGCGCGTCCTGCGACGCGGGCAAGCACTGCTTCGTCGAGAAGCCGCTCGCCCAGTCGCTGGCCGACGCCGAGCGTGCCGTTGCCGCCGCGCGCCGGACCGGGCGCGTGCTGATGGTCGGCCATCTGCTCGAGTACCACCCGGGTGTGGCCAAGCTCAAGCAGGTGATCGACTCCGGCGAGCTGGGCGAGATCCACTACATCTATTCCAACCGGCTCAACCTCGGTCAGCTGCGGGCCGACGAGAACGCGCTGTGGAGCCTCGGTGCCCACGACGTGTCGGTCCTGCTGCACCTGGCCGACGAGGAGCCCTACGAGCTGACCGCGCGCGGCGAGTCGTACATGCGCCCGGGCATCGAGGACGTCGTCTTCGCCTTCCTGCGCTTCCCCTCCGGTCTGGCCGCGCACCTGCACCTGTCATGGCTGGACCCGCACAAGGAGCGCCGCTTCACCGTCGTCGGCTCGCGGCGCATGGCGACCTTCGACGACATGGACCTCGAGCGCAAGGTCACCATCTACGACAAGGGCTTCGACGAGGGCGCCGACAGCTACGGCGAGTACATCACCCGCTCGGGCGACATCCACAGCCCGCGCGTCTCCAACGCCGAGCCGCTTCGCCTCGAGGTCGCGCACTTCATCGACTGCGTGCGCGAGGGTCGCACGCCCGTCTCCGACGGAGAGAGCGGCCTGCGCGTCGTGCGCGTGCTGTCCGAGCTGCAACGCTCGCTTGACGCCTCGCGCCGGACGACGGCGGAGGGCGCCGTTGCTGCGGGCTGACGCGCGAGCCCCGGGTCTGTTGCTGGGCGAGGACGTGCAGGTCGGCGCCGGCGTGGAGTTCGGCGCGCACGTCGTGGTCCATGCCGGCTCGCGCGTGGGCGCCGGCTGCGTCATCGAGGATCACGTGGTGCTCGGCAAGCGGCCGCGGCTGGCCGCCCGCTCGACCGCCGGGCGCGAGCTCGGCCCGCTCGTGCTGGCGGAACGGGTGACGGTGTGCAGCGGTGCCGTGCTGTTCTCGGGCGCGCAGATCGAGCCGGAGGTGATCGTCGGCGATCAGGCCTTCGTGCGCGAACGCAGCATGATCGGCGCGCGCAGCGTGATCGGCCGCGGCGCCACGGTGGAGAACGACGTGCGCGTCGGCGCGGGCGTGAAGGTCCAGACCGGCGCCTATCTCACCGCCTACACGGAGATCGAGGACGACGTCTTCGTCGGCCCGGCGGTCACCACGACCAACGATGACACGATGTCGCGCCACGACGCCTCGATGCCGCTGCGCGGAGCCGTCCTGCGGCGCGCCTGCCGCGTGGGTGGCGGGGTCGTGCTGGTCCCGGGCGTGGAGGTGGGGGAGGAGGCGTTCATCGCCGCCGGCGCGGTGGTGACGCGCGACGTCCCGGCCCGGGCGATCGTCATGGGAGTGCCGGGGCGGGTGGTGGGTGAGGTTTCGGACGAGGCTTTGCTGGGGCGCTGGCGTTGAGGCGCTGTGGCCCGGGCGGGCGCGGTGCGCGGCCTGGCCCCTCGGGCGCTTCGTACGGCTTGCGCCAGTATCGGGCTCGCGTGGCTGCGCCCTAGAAAGGGGGCCCGGCCGCGCCCCGCGCCCGCCCACGCATCACCGGCCCGCGGCACTGGGGCTGGCTGGGACGGGTGCGACCGGTGTGTGGGAGCCGGGGCCGGGAGGCTGGCCCGGCTGGGGAAGCGCCGGCCGGCGCTGCGCGCCGGCTGTTTCTAGGTCGTGGGTGCCAGGGCGGTGGCCACGGCCGCGACGACCTCGTCGGCCTGGTCTCGGGTGAGCACGGGGCTCATGGGGATCGCCAGGTGGGTACGGGCGAGATCGTCGGTGGCCGGCAGGTCGACGCCGGCGGCGTAGGGGCGCATCGCCGGCTGGCGGTGCACGGGGGTGCGGTAGTAGCCGCGGTGGCCGATGTCGGCCGCCGCCAGGGCGGCTTCCAGCGTCTCCACCTGCGGGCTGCGAACGACGTACAGGTGCCAGGCGGGAGCGGTGCCGGCGGCCGGTTGGGGCAACGAGACAAGGGATCCCAGGCCGGCAGCCGCGTAATGGCCTCCCGCCGCCCGGCGGCCCGCGGCCCAATCCTCCAGATGCTCGAGCTCGACCCGCAGGATCGCCGCCTGCAGCTCGTCGAGGCGCGAGTTGTATCCCACGATCTCGTAGGTGACCTTGTCGCGGGAGCCGTGGAAGCGCAGCGTGCGCGCGCGCTCGGCGATCTGCGGGTCGGAGGTGGTGATCATGCCGCCGTCGCCGAACGCGCCGAGGTTCTTGGACGGGAAGAACGAGAACGTCGCCGCCGTGGCCAGCGCTCCCGGTCGGGCGCCGTCGGGTCCTCGCGAGCCGGCGGCCTGGGCGGCATCCTCGAGCACCGGGACACCGAGGGCCTCGATCTCGCGCACCGGTGCCACGTTGCCGAACAGGTGCACGGCGACGACCGCCTTGGTGGCGGGCGTCAGGGCGGCCCTGACCGTGTCCGGCGTCACGCACATCGTCTCCGGGTCGACGTCGCAGAACACCGGGCGTGCACCGGTGGCGGGGATCGCCTCGGCGCTCGCGTAGAACGTGAAGGACGGGACCACGACGTCGTCGCCGGGGCCGATGCCCATCGCGCGCAGCGCGATCGTGATCGCGTCGGTTCCGTTGGCTACGCCGATCCCGTGGCCGGCGGCGCAGTAGGCGGCGAACTCGCGCTCGAAGGCGGTGACCTGCGGGCCCAGGATGAAGCGCTCGCTCTCCAGCACCGCATCGATCGCCGCGCGCAGCCGCTCGCGCAACGGCTCAAGCGGCGTCGAGGTGTCGAACAGCGGGACGCCCATGGGCTAGCTGGAGAGCAGCTGCAGGTCGCTGTCGACCATCAGGCGGATCATCTGCTCGAAGCTCGTCTTCGGCTCCCAGCCGAGGTCGCGCTTGGCCTTGGAGGGGTCGCCGATGAGGTGGTCGACCTCGGCCGGGCGCTTGAGCGAGGCGTCGATCACGACGTGGTCGTCGATCGCCAGGCCGGCCTGATCGAAGGCGATCTCCAGGCACGTCCGCACCGAATGGGCGATGCCGGTGGCGATGACGTAGTCCTCGGGCGTGTCGCGCTGGAGCATCAGCCACATCGCCTCGACATAGTCCTTCGCGTATCCCCAGTCGCGTTCGGCCTCGAGGTTGCCAAGGTGCAGCTTCACGGCGCGTCCGAGCTTGATCGCCGCGGCGTGCCAGGTGATCTTGCGAGTCACGAACTCGAGCCCCCGTCGGGGGCTCTCGTGGTTGAAGAGGATCCCGCTCGTCGCGTGCAGATCGTAGGACTCGCGGTAGTTCACGGTGATGAAGTGCCCGTAGGCCTTCGCCACGCCGTACGGCGACCGGGGGTAGAACGGGGTCAGCTCGGTCTGCGGGACCTCGCGGACCTTGCCGAACATCTCGCTGGAGGACGCCTGGTAGAAGCGCGCGTCCGGGCACACCTCGCGCATCGCCTCGAGCATCCGTGTGACGCCGGTTCCGGTGAACTCCGCGGTCAGCGTCGGCTGAACCCACGACACCGCGACGAAGGACATCGCGGCGAGGTTGTAGATCTCGCTCGGTCGGGCGGCCCGCAGGGTATCGACGAGCGAGCGCTGGTCCAGGAGGTCGCCCTGGTGCAGGGTGATGCGGTCGCGCAGGTGCTCGATGCGGTCGAACTTCTCGGTTGACGCGCGCCGCACCATGCCGTGAACGTCGTAGCCCTTTTCGAGCAGCAGCTCGGCCAGGTAGGAGCCGTCCTGCCCGGTGATGCCCGTGATGAGCGCCGAGGGTGCGGAGCTCAACGTACGCTCCGATGCTCAATCGTCGGCGCCTTCGCTCGCATTCGTGTACCTCCGTGGGGTTCGGTTTCGTGGTGGGCGGGGATTGCGATGGGGGCCATCATGGCGCGATCGGGATCGCGAGGCGCGGCCGGGACACGCCGGCGCATCACCTCGGCGGGAGTCGCTACCCGGCGACCGCCGGCTCGCTCTGCGGGCAGTCGGTGCTCGGTGGCTCGCCGGTCTGCCCCTCGCCCTCGGGGGCGTCCGTCTGGGCGCGCAGCCAGCGCACGGTCGAGGCGATCCCGTCTTCCACGTCGATGCGCGCCTCCCATCCGAGCAGGTCGCGCGCCTTCTGGACCGATGGCCACCGGCGCTGCACGTCGACCTTGAATGTCGGGAGGTGCTCGAGCTCGAACGTCTCGGGGTCGCGTCCGCAGGCCTCCCACACGATGCGAGCGATCTGGGCGACCGACAGCTCGCGCGAGGCGGAGATGTTGAAGTCCTCGTTCAGCGCGGCTGGCGAGCCCATGGCCGTGACGATTCCGTCGGCGATGTCGTCGACGTGGGTGAGCGTTCGGGTCTGCTCGCCGGATCCGAAGATCTGCAGCGGATGCTGGCCGGCGAGCGTCTTGCGGATGAGATCGGGCACGGCGTGAGCCACGCCGGGCTCGTCATCTGGCATCTCGCCAGGGCCGTAGGCGTTGAACGGACGGCAGATGGTGTAGCGCAGCCCGTGCTCCTCGTGGGCCGCGCGGCAGTACACCTCGCCGGTGAGCTTGGAGAATCCGTAGGCCGACACCGGCGTCGGGCAGCGCGGCAGGTAGTCCTCCGGGGTGGGGAAGAGCTCGGCCTGCTCGAACACCATCGACGAGGACACGTACGCGAAGCGCTCGACGTCGTGGTCCAGCGCCGCGCGCACCACGGCGTTGTAGAGCGCGTTGTTGACCTCGGTGAGGGTGTGCGGCAGTCGGTGGAAGTTGGCGATCCCGCCGACGATCGCGGCGAGATGGATGACGTGGCTGCAGCCGGCCGTCGCCGCCCTCGCCTCGGCGAGGTCGCGCAGGTCGCCGGTGTGCACCTCGCACCCCTCGCGCATCCATCGGGGCGCGGGGCGCTGGTCGGATACCCGCACCTCGTAGGCCGGGTCGCTGAGCAGGCGACGGACGACCGCCGCCCCGATCGTTCCGGCGCCGCCGGCGACGAGCACGCGGCTCACGGCACCCTCGCCAACGTGACGATCTCCGCTGCGTAGGCGAACACCTGGCCCGCGCCCCAGCAGTTCCACGGGTCGACCACGAGACAGTCCTCGCCGGCGCGCTGGGCGATCGCCGCCAGGGTCGACACCTCGCGAAACTCGCTGTGGTTGGCGGCGACGACGACCGCATCGGCATCCGCGATCGCGTCCTGGAACTCGGCCGTGGGCGTCGAGACGTGCGGATCGTGCACGGCCACGTCGGCGAGCTCGCGCTCGAGCAGGCGGACGAGCTTGTGGGCCAGCGAGTCGCGCTCGTCATCGGTGTCGGCCTTGAACGCGAGGCCGAGCACCGCCACCTTGCGCCCGGACAGTGAGCCGAGCCGTCGCTTGAGCCCCTCGACGAGGAAGAGGGGAACGGACTCGTTCACGCGCGACACGGCCAGGAGCATGCCCGGGGAGTTGGAGCGCTCCTCTGAGAATGCGAAGTCCTTGCGCAGGCACGTGCCGGCGGTGAGGCCGGGCTGCGCGATGCCGCCGCGCGGGTAGTCGCGGTTGATCAGGTCGATCACCTCGAACACGTTCGCGCCGTGCTTCTCGCAATCCATCATCAGCAGGTTGGGCAGCGCGAATTGCGTGTAGCGCAGGATGTTCGTCCAGATCTTGGCCAGCTCGGCCTGGGCGGGTGTCGTCTGCACGATCGGGGCGTTGAACACCTCGAACAGCCGCCCGACGACCTCTCCGGACGCCTCGCCGACGCCGCCGATGATGCAGGGCAGCGTGTCGATCTCCTCGAGGAAGCGCCCGGCGGCGATCCGCTCAGGGGCGTGCGCGACGTACACGTCGGTGCCGATGCGAAGATCCCGGTGCTTGGCCAGGTAGCCGGCGACGAACTCGGTCGTGCCGGGCGCGATCGTCGAGCGCAGGACGAGCGCGTGTCCGGGCTCGAGCACCGGCAGCAGGTCATCCAGCGCGGCACGGATGTCGCGCATGTCGATCTCGATGTGGGAGAAGGAGGGGGTGCCGAGGGTGATGACGATGTGCCGCGCCCGGGCGGCATCGACCACCGAGTCCGACAGCGACAGCCGGCCGCTGCAGTGCACGCGGTCGAGCAGCGCCTGCGCGCCGGTCTCGGCAAACGGCATCGTCCCGCCGCGCACCGCCTCCAGGCGCGCCGAGTCGTTGTCGATGCCCAGGACCGTCAGGCCGCGGTCGGCGAACGTCAGCGCGAGCGGGAGGCCGACGCGACCAAGGCCGACGATGGAGACGTCAGTGGTCATGGCAGGCAAGAGGTTATCGTCGCGTTGCGCGACCGCTCGGGTCCGCGGAGGGATCGAGGCGCTGGCGCTGACCGGCGCGCGGCGAGCTCACGCGGCGCGGCGCCGGGCGTACTGGCGAGCGAAGCCGAGCACGAACCGCGGGTTGTAGCGGGCGTAGCGACGCCAGAGCCGTCGAGGCTCGCGGGCGAGCCGGTATGTCCACTCGAGACCGAGTCGCTGCATCCAGGGTGGTGCCTGGGGCACCAGGCCGGCGTGAAAGTCGAACGCGGCACCCACGCCGACCAGCAGCGGTGCGTGCAGGCGCGTGCGCATCAGCGCCATCCATTTCTCCTGCTTGGGCTGACCGGTCCCCACCCAGACGACATCCGCCCCGGAGCGGTTGATGTCGTCGATCACCCATTCCTCCTCCTCGGCGGTGAGCGGGCGGAACGGGGGTGAGTAGCCGCCGACGATCCGGATGCCCGGGAAGCGCTGTCGCAGGCTGAGCGTGAGTTGCACGAGCGCTCCCTGATGGCGTCCCCCGTACAGGTACATCTTCGTTCCATTGGTCGTGGCGCGCGCGCAGTAGTGGGCCATCAGGTCGGGTCCGTACACGCGCGACACGTCGCGGTGCCCGAGAGCCCTCAGCGCCCACACCAGCGGCTGTCCGTCGGGCACGGCCAGCGTGGCGCCGAGCACGGCGGCGCGCGTCTCGGGATCCTCCTGGGCGACCATCACGAGGTGAACGGCCGCCGCCGTGACGTACCCTCGCTCGCGAGCGGCGATCATCGCGTCCATCCAGGTCATCGTGCGCTCGTAGTCGGTGAGGGCGAGCGGTACGTCGAGGATCTCGGCTCGCGGCAGGCCCGGGACCTCCGTGTTGCTCGTGGCCGGCGGGTCGGCCTCGCGCGCAGACGCGGGCCGCCTGGTTGCGGGGAGTTCAGAGGACGTCGCGCGTGGGGTCATGAGCTCAGTAACGGGTGGTCCGCCCGGCCGGAACGGTCCCACCCTGGGTACCGCCGCGGCCGTCACGGCGCCCGCCCCTGACAACGCCTGCATGCGGGCAAAGTCGCGGTGTTGCCGGGCAGAGCGTTCGCCTCGACGGCCGTCCGCCCGCGCTGCACCAGACAGGATACCCGCCTCGCGGTCACTGGATACGCTCCCGCGGTGGTGCTCGCGCCCTCCTTCTGGTCCGGCCGGCGCGTGCTCGTCACCGGGCACACCGGCTTCAAGGGCTCCTGGCTGTCGTTGTGGTTGCAGCGCCTCGGCGCCGACGTCAGCGGCTTCGCGGGGGGACCCCCGACCGAGCCGTCGCTGTACGAGGCGGCTGCGGTCGGCGACGAGATGGCCGAGGACACCGGCGATGTGCGTGATCCCGATGCGGTCCTCGCCGTCGTGCGGGCCCGCCGGCCGGAGGTCGTGTTCCACCTCGCCGCGCAGCCGATGGTCCGACGCTCGCTGCAGCGGCCGCAGCTCACCTATGCGGTGAACGTGATGGGCACGGTCAACGTGCTCGACGCGGTCCGCCGCAGCGAGGGCATCGGCGCCGTCCTCGTCGTCACGTCGGACAAGTGCTACGACAATCCCGATCGCGGCGCGGGACGCCGGGTGTTCGACGAGGACGCCCCGATGGGAGGCAGCGACCCCTACTCCAGCTCCAAGGGCGCCGCTGAGCTCGTCACGGCGGCGTACCGCGAGTCGTACTTCTCCGGTCACGACGGCCCGCGGGTCGCCACGGCACGGGCGGGGAACGTCATCGGCGGAGGCGACTGGGGAGAGGATCGCCTTGTCGCGGACCTCGTGCGCGCGGCCGAGCGCCGCGAGCCGATCCTCCTGCGCAACCCCGAGGCGGTGCGACCGTGGCAGCACGTGCTCAATCCGCTGCATGGGTACCTGCTCCTCGCGCAGGCGCTGATGGACGACCGCGCCTTCGCGCGCGGCTGGAACTTCGGTCCCGACCTCGACGACGCGCCGGCCGGCGCGCGAGCTCGCCGAGCGCCTCGCCGAGTTGTGGCCGGGGGGGCTGAGCTGGACTCACGACGAGCGCCCGCAGCCGCCGGAGGCGGCCTACCTGGCGCTCGACTCCACGCGCGCCCGTGAGCGCCTGGGTTGGCGACCGGGCTGGGATCTCGAGCAGGCGCTGGCACGCGTGGTGGAATGGCACCGCAGCTTCGCCGGAGGGGCCGATGCACGGCGGATGACGCTCGCCCAGATCGAGCAGTTTCCGACATGAGCCCGCTGGCGCTGCGCCGCTACCGCGCCGAGCGCCTGCTGCGCCGTGACTTCGACGCCCTGCGCTCCGGCGTGCTCGCCGGGGCACGCCGCCGGCTCGCCACGCTGCAGGTGCGGCTCGACGAGACCGATCTCGAGGCGTGCTATGCCCAGGCGTGGCAGGGCTTGTACGCGACGGTGCTGGCCGGCCAGCCGGTGGCGACGCCCGCCGCGTGGCTGGTGACGGTCACTGTCCGTCGGGCGATCGACGAGCATCGCCAGTGCGGCCAGGCGGTCCCAGCCGCTCGAGACCCTGACGGCTGGCGGCGCTGCGGTCGCGGCCGCCGCCACGGATCCCGCCGCCCGGCTCGACGACCTCACGCGCCTGCGCGAGGTGTTCGAGGCGCTCCGCGGCCGGCTGTCGCGGCGTGAGTGCGAGGCGGCGAGCCTGTGCTACCTGCAGGGACTGTCGCGCGCGGAGGCGGCGCAGCGCATGGGCGTCTCGCGCCGGCGGATGGACAAGCTGATGGATGGAGCGGGTGGCGCGCCGGGCGTGGCCGCCAAGGTCGGCGAGCTGCTGACGCACATCCGCGGCGGCCGTTGGTGCGAGGAGCAGGCCTCGCTCATGCGGGGACTCGCCTTCGGACTGCTCGACCCGCGGCGGCGAGCGCTACGCACTCGCCCTGGTGCACCAGCGCGAGTGCCCGGCTTGTCGTGCGTACGTGGCTTCGCTGCGCGGATTGGCGGCGGTGCTGCCGCCGCTGTCGCTGCCGCTCGGCGCCCTCGGCGCCGGCGCCGGCGGGGCGGTCGCGGGCGCGAACGGGGCCGCGGTCGCGGGAGGCGCCGGCGCCACCGGCGGCGGCTGGGTCATGCTGGGCGGCTCGATGACCGCCAAGCTCGCGGCGAGCTGTCTGATCGCTGCTCGGCCTGGGCGCCGGCTGCATCGGGCTCGGGCGCATCGAGGCCAGCGGCACGGCCCACTCGGCGACGACCCCGCCGCGCCGCGCCCACCGCGCCGGCGTCGGACGGCGGGAGGCGGTCGACCTGCCGGTCACGGTCGCACCGGTGGCGCCCGCGGTCCGGTCAGTGGCCGCGGCGATGGCGGTCGCGAGCGTGGCGCGCCGAAGTCGGCGCGGCCGAGCGGGCCGCGCGACCCCCCGAGCGCGCCGAGCGCGAGTTCGGCCTGGAATCCGAGTCGGCGGTGAACCCGCCGGCGCCGGTGGCGATGAATGCCAGGGCGGCCCGGCTGGCGGTGGTCGGCCCTGCGCCCGCGGTGACCTCGGGCTCCGGCGCCGGGTCGGCCGTCGCGTCGCGGCGCGCCGAGCGCGAGTTCGGCGTGCAGTAGTCGGTGGGGCCCGTCGCCCGCGGCGGCCGTCGCCGGCGCGAAGCTGTGACACTGCCGTCGCAATGGCCCAAGGCACGAGAACGGCGACGGTCGGCCACGTCGAATGGATCGACTTCCTGCGGGTACCGCGACTCCCCGTCGCCGGTGAGGTGCTGGCCGCCGAGCGAGCACTGGGCCGAAGCGGGCGGAGGCGGGGCGGTGGCGGCCGCCACCCTCGCGGCTCTCGCCGGCGGCTCGCTGTTCCTCACGGCGCTCGGGCGCGACGAGCTCGCCGCGCGCTCGGTCGAGCGCCTGCACGGGCTCGGCGTGGAGGTGCATGCCGCTCCTCGCCCGGAACCCACTCGCCGGGCGATCACGTTCGTGGACGCGCACGGCGAACGTACGATCACCACCGTCGGGGCACGGCTGCAGCCGACGGCGGAGGACCGGCTGCCGTGGGAGCGGCTGGACGCGATCGACGCGGTCTACTTCACCGCCGGGGACGAGGACGCCCTCCGCGCCGCTCGGCGCGCCCGCGTGCTGGTGGCCACTCCGCGGGCGGGCGACGCGCTGCGCGCGGGCGTCGAGCTCGACGCCCTCGTGTTCAGCGGCCACGACGCGGTCGAGCGGGGGCTGGCGGACCGCTACGCGCAGGTGGCGCGGCTCGTGGTGATGACCGAGGGAGTCGACGGCGGCTCCTACCGCTACCGCGACGGGGCGAACGGCCGCTGGGAGGCCGCGCCGTTCGCCGGGCCGATCGTCGACACCTACGGCTGCGGCGACAGCTTCGCCGCCGGTCTCACCTACGCGCTCGGGACCGGACGGACCCTCGAGCAGGCACTGGACTTCGCCGCCCGCTGTGGCGCTGCCCGGCTCACCGGCCACGGGCCTTACGCCGGCGAGCTTCCCGTCCTGTAGTGGGCTCGACCAGCGCCCGGCGCATCGCCTCGGCGGCCTGCGTGCCGGCGGCCAGCAGTGGCTCGGTGCTGCGCAGGGCGCGGGCGAGCACGAAGGCGCCCTCCAGGCCGGCGAGCATCGCCAGCGTGAACATCCTCGCCTGCTCGGGGCTCAGGCCCCCCGCCACGAACCGCTCCGTGCCGGCGTCGATCCAGCCGTCGAACACCTCGGCGCACGCCTCACGCAGGGGTTCACTGGCGCTGGAGACCTCGAGTGCGACGGTCGCGATCGGGCACGCGTCGGCAAAGTCGGTCTCCTGCAGGTGCTCCGCGGCGCCGGCGAAGAACGCCTCCACGCCCGCGACGAGGTCCGGCGCCTGATCGAACACCGCCGGCAGCAGCTGCCCGTAGATTGCACCCGACCAGCGCACCGCCTCCGCTCCGAGCTGCTCCTTGCCGCCCGGGAAGAAGTGGTACAGCGAGCCGAAGGGGGCGGCGGCCGTCTCGACGATCTGCTTGACGCCGGTCGCCGTGTAGCCCTGGCGACGGAACAGCTCGGCGCCGGAGCTGACGATGCGCTCTCGCGTGCCCATGGTCCTGTACTCTATCGCTAGAGCGATCTATAAAGAGGTGGCTATGCGTTCCTGGCTGGCGAAGCAGCTGCTGACGCGCAACCTGGCCCGGCTGCGAAACGGCGATTACCGGCCGCTATTGCGGCTGGACGCGAAGGACGTGCGATTCCGCTTTCCCGGCGACTCCTCCTGGGCGGTCGAGCTGCGTGGTCGCGACGAGCTCGAGCGCTGGTTACGGCGCTTCGTCGCCGCCGGCATCCAGATCTTTGCGGACGAGGTCGTCGTGACCGGACCGCCCTGGCGCATGACCCTGTGCGTCCGGGGCACCGACCATCTCGACGCGCCCGGCGGTGAGCGGGTCTACGAGAACCGGTACGTCATCTGGGGCCGTCTCGCCTGGGGGCGCCTGGTCGACTACGAGGTCTACGAGGACACCCAGCGCGCCGCCGAACTCGACGGCTGGCTGCAGTCCCAGGGCTCCCCAGCGGCGTCCTCGGTCACCTGACGGGCCGGGGCGCGACAATAGGGGCATGCCGTCCTCGCACCCACGGCCCGGCGGGCGTCCCCGTAGGCCCCCGCGCGCGGGGCCCGACCGGCGGTGAGCTTGACCACGGTCGTCGAGGAGCCGCCCCGCCTCGAACCGCCGCCGGACCGGACGGCCGCGCGGTCCTGGCGCCACTGGCGCACCGCCGCGGCGGCCCTCGGCGTGGGGATCGCCAGCGTCGCGATCGCCGCCTGGGCCCTGAAGCTGTGGCGCGCCGACCTGGCGCTGCCGCTGCGCTACTCGCCGATCGACGACACGAAGTTCTACCTGGCGCTGGTCAAGAACATCATCAACGGGGGCTGGTGGGCGCACAACGCCGATCTCGGTGCGCCGTACGGCAGCCAGCTGCTCGACTTCCCCCAGGGCGCGGACAATCTCAATCTCGCCCTGATCTGGCTACTCGGCCGGTTCACGTCCAACGCGGCGCTTGTCACGAACCTGTTCTACCTGGCCACGTTCGCGCTGGCCAGCATGTGCTGCTTCGCGGTCTTCCGGGCAATCGGGACCTCGCGCTCCGCTGCCGCAGTGTGCAGCGTGCTGTTCTCGCTGCTCACCTACCACTTCTTCCGCGGCGAGTCGCATCTGCTGCTGTCGGCCTACTACGCCGTGCCGCTGTCGGGCTACCTGTTCCTGCGTGTGGTGGACGGCCGCGGGCTGTTCGCCCGTCGCCCCGCCGGCCCGCGGGCGCTGCGCTGGTGCTCGGGGCGAACGCTCGGGACCGTAGGGCTCTGCGTGGTGATCGGCTCGGAGAACCTGTACTACGCGACGTTCGCCATCGTGATGCTCGCGGGCGGCGTCCTCGGTGCGCTGCTCAAGCGACGCGCCCCGGCGGCGCTCGGCGGCCTGGCGGCGATCGTCCTCATCGCCCTGACGCTGGGCGCCAACCTCTCGCCGAGTCTGCTGTACCAGGCGCGTCACGGCGCCAACTCCCAGGTCGTGCGTTCGGCGGCACAGGACGAGGCGCACGGGCTGAAGCTGACCAACCTCGTGCTGCCGGCTCCCTACGGGCGCATCGGAGCATTCAACCGCGCCAGCGAACGCTACGACAACGCCGTCGCCCCCGGCTACTGCGAGGCCTGCTACGCCAGCCTGGGCACCGTCGGCACCGTCGGGTTCGGCTGGCTGGTCCTGTGCGCGCTGGCCGCGCTCGTCGGCGCCGCCGCTGCCCTCGGCGCGACCCCGCTCGTGCGTCAGGCCAGTGCGGGTGTGCTGATCGCCTTTGCCGTGGCCGGCCTCGGCGGCATCTCGAGCCTGCTCGAGTTCTTCGTCACGCCGGACATCCGGGGCTGGAACCGCATGTCGGTGTTCATCGCCTTCTTCTCGCTGCTCGCGGTGGCGCTGCTGCTCGACCTGGGCACGCGGCGCCTGCGTCCGCGCCGCGGGGGCCTGGCGTTGTCGTCGGCCCTCCTGCTCGCGGTGCTGGCCTTCGGCGTCTATGAACAGACCTCGGACTACTTCGTTCCCGACTACGCGGCCGACGCGGCCGAGTACCGCAGCGACGGCGCCTTCGTGAAGGCGATCCAGGCGCGCCTGCCGGCCGGCGCGCTCGTGTTCCAGTTGCCGTACGTGCCGTACCCCGAGGGCTACCCCACGACCGTCGACGAGGAGCTCGTCACCAGCTACGCCACGAGCTATGAGCAGCTGCGCGGTTACCTGCACTCCACCACGCTGCGCTGGAGCTATGGGGCGATGAAGGGGCGCCCCGACGACTGGACCGCGCAGCTGGCCGCCAAACCGGTCCAGCTCGTCGTCCCGGCGGCGGCGGCGGCCGGCTTCGACGGCCTGTGGATCGAGCTGGGCGGCTACACGCCCACGCGAGCGGCGGCCCTGAAGACGCTCCTCGAATCGATGCTCGGGCAGGCGCCGCTCGTCAGCGCGCAGGGGGATCTGTGGTTCTTCGATCTGCGTCCGTACGCCGAGCGCATGCGCGCCACGCGATCGGCCGCCCAGATCGCGGCGTTGCGTGCGGCGACGCTCACGCCGCTCCGCGCGGCCTGCCGCGGCAGCGGCGTCACGCTCATCAATCCGACGTCGGTCGCGCACGTCGCCATCTTCAGCACCGTGCTGGCGGCCGAGGACACCGGCCAGGGCAGCGTGACCATCACCTATCGCGACGGGCACAGCGCCCGCATCGTGCTCACCGGAGGTCCGGTGCTCATCAGGCGCCGCGTGACCCTGCCGCCGGGGACGAGCACCGTGCGGATCTCGGCCACGGGCTCGGCGCACCCGGTGCAGGCGCGCCAGGCCACGGTCGACGACGTCGCCTTCGGTCCGTGGGAGACGAGCCCGCAGATCGCCGGCGCGCCGCCGTCGGGGCTGCTCGCCCCGCCCTGCGTCTACTCGCCCTAGTACGTGGGCTCGCCGGCGCCGCGACGCTCAGCCGAGCCGGCGCCGGCGCACGAACGGGCGCTCCATGTCACCCGCGGCGAACGGCCCCGTCCCGGGCGCGTCGGCGCCGACGGCGTAGCGATAGAGGCAGACGCGAAACACCTGCCCGACGGCGACCTGGGCGGCGGAGAGGACGACCAGCGCGACCGCGCCGAGTCCGACGAGCAGTACGCCGCCGGCGCCACCCACCAGCAGGCCGAGCACGACGGCAACGATGCACGGCAGCGTGAGCAATCCGCTGGCGATGCCGATGCCGATCGCGCCGCCGATCTGCTCGCCCCAGCGCTGGCGCAACAGCGTGCCCGAGCGTCGGAAGGTGGCGATCGGTCCCAGCTGCTCGTAGGCGAGCACCGGGACGGCGAACACCGTCAGCAGGGCCCAGGAGACGTCGATCAACACGACGACGATGCGTGGCAGCGACTGCTCGATGATCCGTAGCAGCAGCCCCACCGTGCACACCAGGAGCGTCCAGGCGAGGATCACCGCGCCGCGCTGCGCGGCCGCGCGCCAGGCCGCCGAGACGTCCATCGGGTAGCCGTCGAGATGGGAGGCGAGCATGCAGGCGAGCGCGACGCCGCAGAAGATCGTCACGTACGTGGCCGGAAAGGAGGCAACCACGCTCCACACGGCGATCGCGTGCTGGGCATGCCCGACCCCGCCGGCCTGCGCCACGGCGAGCGCCAGCGCGCCGGCGCCGATCACCAGGTTGGCGACGATGGCCACGGACGGGAAGATCAGCAGCCGCGGGTCGCGGCGCAGCACGTCCAACGCGGTGCGCATGAGGCGCAGTGTGCGCGCCAGGCGCGACTCGTTGAGCGGCGCATCGAAGCAGCCTGCCGGCAACGGCGAGCTGCCGAACTGCGGGACATCCGGGCGCGTGGGGTCGCCCGCGTCCGGCGCCTGTGGCTCCGTACCCGCTGTGAGACCACGCTCGGCGGCACAGGCGCGGCAGTACGTCTGACCGTGGGTGACGCTCCACCCGGCGTAGCGCAGGTCTTCGGCCATGCGGCTCTCGGCGACCATCGTCTGCGCACCGCAGCCGTAGCAGTGGATTCGCACGCTGGCCATTTGCGCACGTGTCGGCCCCGACCCTCGAGCGCTTGAGCGGATTTGCGGCGCTCAGGACGCCTGACCGACGGCGTGGGCCGCGCGGCGGTGCCTAGCATGGACGCATGCCCCGCTTCCGTCGCGTGCCCGCCGAGGACCCCGCAGCGCGGCGTCTCGTCGCGGACATGATCGACGAGCTCGAGCCGCTCTACGGCCGCATCGATGCACCCGGGGCGCCGACCGCGAGCCCCGACGACTTCCGACCCCCGGCCGGGACGTTCCTGGTCGGGAGCGAGGGGGAGGGCATCGTGTGTGGTGGAGGCGTCAAGCAGCTGTCCGATACGCACTGCGAGATCAAGCGGATGTACGTGGTGCCGCAGGCGCGCGGTCGTGGCGTGGCGCGGGCGCTCCTCGCTGCGCTGGAGGACGCGGCCAGCGAGCTTGGCTATGCCGTCGTGCGGCTGGACACCGGACCGCTCCAACCGCATGCACAGGCGCTGTACCTCGCCTGTGGCTATCGACCGATCACCGACTACAACGGCAACCCGTTCGCGAGCTTCTGGGGTGAGAAGTCGCTGGTCTAGCCGCCGTCGCTCCAGGGGCCGTGTCCGTGCCAGTGCTGCACGTTGATGCGAGTGACCACGCCCGGAGGCGGATCGGGCATCGGCGGGAAGACGGCGTCGGGACCGACGTAGACGTGCGCCAGGCGCTGGAGCAGCTCGGGTGCCCCCCCTTCCTGCAAGCTGGCCTCGCCGTGGATGACCAGGTAGTCCTGCATCCCGAGCGGATTGCTCCCGCGGCCCTCGATCGATAACGCCACGCGCGGGTCGTGACGCAGGTTGCGCAGCTTCTGCTGGTTGGGGTTGAGGTGGGCGGCGACGATCTCGTCCCCATCGAGCCCGACCCACACGCAGGTCACCTGCGGGCTGCCGTCGGGATTGATCGTCACCAGATGAGCGAGCGCGTCGGAGGCCAGCAGTTCCAGGGCGCTCGCGGGCAGCTCAACGGACATCTCTTCTCCTCGGCGCTAGAGGCCATTGCTGGTCCGGTCGGCGCAGTCTAGGTGACCGGGCCAGCGTGGCTCAGAGCGCCGATCGGGGCGCAGCCGTTGCCCGGCCGGCCTACAGCCGCGCTGGCGCCGCGCGCAGCAGGCCGAAGGCGAACATCGAGATGGCCGCGGCGGCGGCCGGGACGGCGAGCACGCCGTCGATCGCGCCGAGCGCCTCGAGCAGCCCGCGGCTCGTGCCGAGCGCGAGCACGAGTCCGACGGCGGCGCCGAGCAGCGCGCACAGGCATGCCGCCCCCGTCAATCCGATGTGGTCTCCACTGGAGGGAAAGGCCGCCTGAGCGCAGGACAGGGACAGGTACACCCACAGCGCCGTCCGCCACCAGGCGACCTCTCCCAACGCGGTGGGCAGCTGCGTGAGCGTGTGCGGCGACAGCAGCACGGCCGTGGCGATCGTGAGGACCGCGGGAACGAGCAGCAGCGGGGCGATGGAGATCAGCGCCTGGCGCAGGGCGTCGGTGCGAGCGTGGGGGACGGCGCCGAGCACCACCTCGCCGCCCGCGCCGCGCTGGGGCCAGAACAGACGGACGCGTCCGGTGATCGGCACGCCGAGGGCCAGGCACGCCAGGTAGTGAGCCGTCTCGTGCACCGCGACGCCCGGGGCGGCGAGCACGTAGGCGAGTAGGCGCGAGCGCGTCGCGCCGGCGGCCGCCCAGAACAGGCGGCGCTGGCCGCGGCGCAGTGCGACGAGCTCGAGGGCGAGCAGGGCGCAGAGGGCGAGCAGGGTTTGATCGCTGAGGGACATCGCGGCGGGACGGCGCCGGCGGCGCCACGTTGAAGATAGTGCGCGGACCCGATCAGGCGGCGCGCGCGGCGCCGACCGACGCGACGCCGTGGCGCTGGCGGACGAGCACGGGAAGCCCGGCGGCTGGGCCGATGGTCGGCATCTGGCGGATGCGCAGGGAGAAGTCCTCGTCGCGCAGAGCCAGCGTGTAGCGGCGCAGGATGAGCGAGGCGAGCGTGCGGATCTCGAGTTGGCCGAAGCGCATGCCGATGCACGTCCTGGATCCGCCGCCGAACGGGATGTAGGCACCCTTCGGCAGGGCGGCCTTGGCCTCGCTGGTGAAGCGCGACGGGCGGAAGACCTCAGGTTGCGCGAACACGTCGGGCAGGTGGTGGCTCACCCACGACGAGTAGTTGACCGGCACGCCGCCGGGCACGGTGAGCCCGGCGAAGTCGAAGTTCTCCAGTGAGCGACGCGGTCCGATCCAGGCCGGCGGGTACTTGCGCAGCGTCTCGTCGAGCACCATCTCGAGCTCGGGCAGGGCGCTGCCGGTCAGGTCGGCCGCGGTGAGCGGGCGGTCGCCGATGACACGATCCTGCTCGGCGACGAGCGGCGCGACGAGATCTGGATTGCGGGCGAGCTCGTAGAACATGAAGGCGACCGTCGACGTCGTCGTGTCGTGCCCGGCGAACAGGAGCGTCATCACCTCGTCGCGGATCTGGACGTCGGTGAGCGAGTTCCCGTCCTCGTCGTGCGCGTCGAGCAGCAGGCTGAGCACGTCCAGCCCACGCGCCCCGCTGTGGCGGCGCCGGGCGATCTCGGCGTAGATGAGGCCGTCGAGCTGTCGGCGGGCGCGCAGCGTCTTGGCGTAGGGCGTGCCCGGGCCGCGCACGAGCCGCAGCACCGGCGGCTTGGAGTGGAACTCGAGCGCCTCGGTGAACAGATGCGCGGCGTCGACGCGGCGGGCCTCCTCACCATCGGGGTCGAGGCCGAAGATCGCGCGCATGGCCACCCGCAGCGCGAGGCGCCGCGTCCAGTCGTACAGGTCCAGGCCGGCGTCGATATGCCACAGGGACAGCGCCCGTTCGCTCTCCTGCAGGATCACGTCGATCGACTTGGCGATCTGCTTGTGGTGGAAGGCCGGCAGCATGATCTGGCGCGAGCGGCGGTGGAAGTCCCCGTCGATGGTCAGCAGGCCGTCGCCCATGAACGGGATGAGCTCGCGAAAATGGCCTTCGCGCCAACTGAAGTTGTTCGCGTGCGACACGAGCATGTAGTGGTTCGCCTCGGGACCGATCATGAACACCACGTTGTGGTGGAAGACCCGCATCGTGAAGACGGGGCCGTACCGCTGGTAGGCCTCGACGAGCAGCGGCACGGGATCGTTGACGACCCTGTTCGTGCGCGCCATGCTGAAGTTCGTCGGGCCCGGTGGGAACGGCGCTGACGCGGCTCGTTCGAGACGCAGGTCCGCGAGCATCACGTCGAGCGGGTTGGCCGAGGCCGGCGGCGGTCCGACGAGCGACATGTGCGGGAGAATAACGCATCCTTGGCTGGCCAGCCAGCCAGGCCGGGTGGCCCGACACAGTGGCCGCAGCCCGGCCCGCGCGGAGGCTTGTCATACTGGGCGGTCGTTCGGGGGCGTAGCTCAGTTGGTTAGAGCGCCGGCCTGTCACGCCGGAGGTCGCGGGTTCGAGTCCCGTCGCTCCCGCTCCATGAAAGCCCCGCTAATCGGCCCGTTCTGGGTCGGTGGCGGGGCTCTTCTTATCGGCGGCTGCCGGGTGGTGTGGGGGCCGCTGGTGCCCAATGGTGCCCAATGAGTGGCTCCTGGGGGGCCGCGTCGCTCTTACCGATGCTCGCGGTGGACCGCGATCTCAGCCGGCGTTTCGCCGGCCGGCCGCAGGCCGACGATTGCGCGTCGGCGTCTGAGGTCGAACCGTGGGTGACGGTGCCCACTCGGAGACGTCGAGGAGATCGGCCAGGCGGGTCCTGGGGCGCAGGCCGGTGACGTCGGTGTAGACGCGAAGGGTCATCCGCGGGTCGCGGTGGCCCATCTGGGCGGCGGTGATCGCCGGGTGTTCACCGAGTTCGGCGCGCAGCGCAGCGTAGGTGCGTCGCAGGGCGTGGAATGTGATTCCGTCCGGGATCGTGGGCTGGCCGTCGCGCGCGAGCGCCTCGTTGGTGCGCTTGACCGCGGAGTGCAGCACCCGCGTGCGGACGCTGTTGCGCTCGCGTGGCTTGTCGCGGAAGCGACCCGGGAACACGAAGTCGTCGGGCTGACTCCATTTCGATGCCAGCTTGTGCTGGCGCAGGAGTTGCACGAGCTCTGGTTCCAGCGCGACCTGGCGAATGCCGGCCTTGGTTTTGGAGACCTCGACGATGAGCGTCTCGTCCTGGAGGTGCACGTCGCGCCAGCGCAGGTGGGTCAGTTCGGACACGCGCAGGCCGCCGGCCATGATCGCCGTCGCGAGCAGCGTCCGGTTGCGGCCGGCTCCCACGATCAACGCCTGCACCTGTGTGCCGTTGAGTCGTGCACGCTTGGGCTCGGCCTCCTTGAGTTTCTCGACGCGCCCCTTGACGGGGTTGTGCTCGATGAGCTCGTAGCGCAACGCGACGTCGAGGATCTGCCCGAGCCGGGTGAGCGTCTTGTTGATGGTGCGGTTGGACAGCGGGCGGTCGACCAACGCCGCCTCGCGTTCGCGCACCTTGGCGGCCTTGTAGCGGTCGACCTCCTGCGCCGTGATCTCCGACAGCCGGTGCGAGGCGAAGAACGGGAGCAGGTGGTGCGACAGCGACAGCAGGTAGTCCTCCGCCGTGCGCGGAGCGAACTCGTGCCGCCGCGCGTTGAACCACTCCGACGCGAACTGGTGGAAGGTCGGCTGCGGCACGGGGGCTACGGGGACGGCCGGCTCTTCCGGACGCCACACGCCGCGGCGGACGTCGGTCAGCACGTTCTCGAGCTCCGTCTGCGCGCGCGTCTGCGTCCAGCCCTCCCATGAACCGCCCAACGTCACGTAGTGCCGCCGGCCGTAGGCGCGGAACCGCAGCGCGTAGAGGCGGCCCTGGCTGCGTTGCCGCACGAGAACCTGGCCGGCGGGGCGCGGGGCCATCAGCGATGTCGCCCTTCGCGCGGCCGCCGGCCCTGATCGATCTGCTTCCACTGCGCGCGCCCCTCTGCGGCAATCACCATGTGGCCGTCGGGACCGAGTGCATGATTTCGGGTGGTGTTCGGCGGGGGCACATCCTGATCCTCGGTACTGGTCCTCGTGTCGTGGACAGGAGGTCGCAGACCTCCTAAGTGATCTGTAAGCGGGCCGGGCGGGTTCTGTCCAGCCCGCTCGGAAACGACACGACCTCGTCCGACGGCGTCGCAGCGGGCTGGACAGGTTCCGCCCGGTCCGCTACCCCCGGCTGCGCCGTGACCGCTCGAGGGAGGGCCGCGCGTGAGGCGACGACCGTGGCGCCGCGGGCCTGCCGTGCCGGATCGGTCCGTTCGGTCACTTGGGCGCCTTCCGCACGTGCCAGCCGTCGGCGCGGCGCTCAAAGACGGTGTCCTTGCCGCGATGCAGGTGCTGGGAGATGTTGGTGAGCGGCACTTCGAACTCCTTCGCGATCGCGCTCGCGCGCGCTCCCGGATGCTCGCGGAGGTGGCTGATCACTTCGTCCTGCGTCACGCGGCGCACCTCGCCCCCGGCGACGGGGCTTTCGCCAGTGATTGCGCGACGTGCTTGAACAAGACGCCGGCGCTCCGCCATGAGTCCGCGTGCAGAGTCGAGCTCGCGATCAAGCTGGGCAAGACGCGTGTCGATCTCGGCGACCACGGCGCGGTTGGGGTTGGGGCGCTTGGGTAGCATGGCGGGCGGCGGCGGCGGGGACATGCTCCGTAGCCTGATGCGCACTACGTTATATCTAACGCCGTTACGTGTCAATTACGTGCCATGTAAGTCACGAGACCGTGGCGCGCCCGGCCGCCTACCGGCGGGAGCGGTATGAGGCGGGCGCGGATGGCGGCGAGACGAACGCTGCTGGGTCGGGCCGACTAACAGCGCCTCGAGCGCGGCCCTCCCTAGAGCGGTGGCCCGAACCGTCGCAGTCGCTGGGCCTCTGCAGCGGGGAGATGCTCGTCAAACCACGCGCACTGCAGGGCGGTACGGAACTTTTCGTTGCTTCGTGCGGCGCCGTCGATGAGATCGATCGGCGGCCCATCCCGTCTGAGTAGCTCCTCGATCGGCCCGGCACCCAGGTACGCTAGTGCGCCGACATCGGGAGCTGCGTCGGCCAGGGCGACCAGCAGCGCCAGTCGTTCGTTGTCGGCAATCGGCGCCGCGGCATCACCCACGATGAGTTGCCCCACCGCCTCCCATGCCCAAACGGACTCGTCCGCCTTCTGACGGTCGGCATCCGCGCCAAACGCCCACCGGTAGTTCTGCCAGTAGGCCTCGACGATCTGGTCACGGTCCATCATGAGAAGTCTGCCGGGTTACTTGCGCGAGATGCTCGTCGTCGGACGCGTGTCCGCCGGTGCGCCCCGCCTATGGCGTTGGTGCCATCCGTCGTCCGATAACACACACATGCCGGATCGCGAGGAGACGGGCGCGGCGGTTGAGCGCCGAAGCGCGGGTCGTGTTTGGCACCTCTTCGCGTCGGCCGCCAGCCTGTCGATCGGCGCGCGCGCCCTCGGGGTGCACTCCACAACGGTGACGATCGCGGGCGGCATATGCGTGCTCATCGCCCTCGAAGGGTTCTTGGCATGGCTTCCCTCGCAAGAGGGCCGCGATTGGCGCGGAGGACCCATCGAGAGCGGCCGCAGCGACTGAAGACACGTCTATCTCCGCGACGAGCGCGAGAGCGGCAGCGCCGACCGCTACGACGTTCGCTTGGGACAACGGTCGGGCGCTGCCGCATTGCTGTGCGCACGACGGCGTTCTCTTCGTGGGGAGCGAGGTGATGTTGTGGCGTTTCGTCGAGGCCGCGCCTAGTGTTCAGGCTGCGTTGCCAACCGTGCGCCAAGATGCTGGGCGATATGCAGCGAATACCCGAGACCGGGCTGGGGCGGCTTGGCGCTGAAGCGCGACTCGCTGAGGCTGACGCGCTATTGGCGCGCGACGGCGGATCGTCAGAGCTGGGTGCGCGTGCGCGGGTCGCCGGCGCTCTGGTGGACCGGGGCGATGCGCTGGTGGATCTGGATCGTCTCGATGCCGCGTTAGCGAGCTATCGGCAGGTTGTCGCTGAGTTCTCTGACGTTGACGACGATGGCATCACTGAGCGTGTGGCGGCCGCGCTGCGAAAGGTTGCGGGCACGCTTCAAAGGTCTGGGTGCTATGAAGCTGTCGCGGCCGCGAGTGACGAGTTGCTAGCGCGGTTCGGCAATGCCGCTGATCTGCAGGTACGCGAACACGTGGCTGCCGGGCTCGGAAGTAAGGCGGTCGCATTGGCGACGGGTCGACGCTACGCGGAGGCCCTTGCGGCGGCCGACGAGATGCTCGGGTACCTCGACGCCAGTCCCCGGCTTGACCGGCCATCTCTCGTTGCATACGGACTGCAAGCCAAGGCACTCGCGCTTCAGAAGCTGGGCCGCACCCAGGAGATTGCCGACCTTGTCCCGCGATTTGGCGGGCTGGTTGAACCCGTCGCCGACGGCCCGGCCGAAGCGAACGTGCGGGTGCTGAGTTGCCAGGTAAGGGTGCTGCGCATGCTCGATCGCGACGAGGAAGCGCTGGCTTGCTGCGAAGAGCTCGTCAGCCAGTCCGACGGTCCGTTTGACCGTGACGTTGAGTTCCTCGTATGCGACGCGATGCTTTGCGCAGCGCGGTGGAAAGCCAAGTTCCGCGGTATCGACGAGGCACTCGAAGTGATTGACCGGGCGGTGGCTCGATTCGGTGACACGACCGATCCCCGGCTGCGTGACCGTGTGTTGGGCACGCTGAGCCTGCGCGCGGCGACGCTACTAAAGGCTGGGCGCCACGAGGAGGCGATCGCAGCGGCCGACTCGTTTATAGACCGCTTGGGAATGCATCCGCGTCCGCCCTGGCTCGCCCAAGCATGTCGGACCCGTTTTGCGAAAGCGACGTGCCTTCGGGTTCTCGGGCGATCTGCGGAGGCTCTCGGCGTGTACAGCGATGTCGTGGAGCTCTTTGGCTCGGATGAGCACCCCGACGTGCAAGTCACCGTCGCCGACGCTCTGCGACAGCGAGCTCAGGTTCTGGTCGAGCTTGGCCGCTCGAGCGAAGCTATCGAGACGCTCAAGGAACTCGCTGCGCGATTTGGCGCTGCGACCGAGCCTGGGATCCGCAGCGTCGTCGCTGACGGGCTGTGCGTGGAGGGCGATCTGCTTGCCAAGAGCGAACGAGAGGTCGAAGGCGTCGCCGCATACGACGACGCTCTAGCGATGCTCGCGATGGCGAGCGAGAGAGCTTTGCGCGAGAAGCGCGTCGATGTACTCGACCGTAAGGGCATGCTCATGAGCCGACTCGACCGCGACGCCGAGGCGATCGTGATCGCCGACAGCACACTCGCTGCCTACCGCGACCTCGCGAGCGAGTACGGACATATCCCAAAGATGTTGTCGCGGGTCATTGAGCGCGCGTACTTCAACATCCACTCGCTATGCGCCCTGCAGCGTGCGGATGAGGCCGGTTACGTGTCGGCTCGAGTCGCCGCGGCCCTTGGCGACACCGTCGCGCTGCTCCCAGCCAGTCTCTCGCAAGCACCGTTACCGGAGGCGGATGTCGCCGAGCTCCTCGCGAAGGTTCACTCCAGCGATTGCTGGCTACAGTTCGGCCTCGGCGCACACGACTCCCTGCAACGGCACGAAAGGCTCGAACAGGCGCTCGGGCTCTACCGTCGCACGGACCCATGGCTTGCGGCGGCGGTTCGCGACGAAAACGAGCATGCGCTCGTCGCCGTGATGGCGATCCGCACCATCGCCGGCGGCTACGCAGTGCTCGCCAGCAAATGGGGCCAATCGAAGAGCTCCGATCTTCCGCTGCCCAATCGCCAAATGTTTGAGTGGGGCCTGCGCAGGACTGGCGTCACAGACTGGGCGGCCGAACTAGGCCACCCAGTCAAGCTCGAGGAATCTGTCGAGGCCGCGGAGGAGTGGCTGGACCACCAGCGCTCCGGACAAGACGGCGAGCTGTCCGACGAGCAAGCTCAGGCGTTCGCCACGACAACAGCGGCGAGTCTGTACCAATTTGATCTTCTCGCCGCCGTTTGGAAGTCCCCGAACGGGCGCGAAGCGCTGCGTAGCGGGAACCTCTCCGACATCGCATGCTGGATGCTCACGAACGCTCGTACCTGGGCCGCAAGGATCGGCGTCCAAGACGAAGAAGCCAGCGGCGTCGCCGTGCTCAACATCCTCATCGCCGAGGCATACGTCGCCGCGACCCAAAGCGACCTCCAGGCCAGCAACCCACTATTCCCAGACCGCGAGACCCTCGCCTGGGCGCTCCAAGCCTCCGAGGCCGGCCGCTGGCTGGACCACCACGCGGTCGAGATTCCCGCTTGGCTAACTGACAGCGACAACTAACGCGGTCGTCCGCGCTCGCACACGACCCAGCGCAATCGCACTGCCAACAATGCGGGCCAGACTCGCGCACAGCCCAGGGCTCACGCTCTGGACGACCGACACCCGGGCGCCGGTCGTCAACGCCGCGGCTGTTCCGCATTTCGGGAGTGAGCGAGCGTCCGGGCGCCCGCCGCGGACGCGCCGCGTGTTGCTCTGCCGGTCGATGAGATGCCGTTGTGCGTCCTGGCACTACCGCCCGTAAAGGGCACGCAACAGGGCGCCGATGCGTGAGTGAGATCAGCAGCGTGATGGGTGGCGAGAGCGGGAGAGATGAGCCAAGACGCAGAGGACGTCAAGGAGGGGCCCGTCGAGAAGCGCGAGGTGCGAGTGAACCAGCGAGATCGGTGGATCCTCTATCTGACCGTCACCTGCTGCCTCTTGGTCCCATGGCCGGTGGCGATTCTGTCGCGAAGCTATGAGGCGGCGGGCATAGCGGCGATCGTCCCGTTGATGGTGGGGGGCAGGCTGCTCCAACACCGCGGTTGGAGCGTGCCCGATACGTCCAGTACGCGCTGGGCGCGTAGGCCGCGCAAATGATCGAAGGCGGACGGCATCACTCCGCGGTCCGGCTCCTCTCAGCGGTCGCGCCCACGCGGAAGTGCACCTCGCGCCGCCGATGACCGCTCGTGTCGCGGCTGGACGGCGTCGCCCGGTCTTGGCATGGTCTGGCGATCTCTCACGTGGCCGCGATGAAGGTACGCCAGTACGCCTACTTCGGACTTCGCAGCGACCTGCTCGAGCCGCACGTGATGACGGCCCGGCTGGGGCTCGAACCCGATGTCGCCGAGCCCCGGGGATCACGCGGAGCGACCCAGCGCATCGGCCAAGCCCGGCGACCGATGCCTCGCCGGCACAGCTGGCGCATTGGATCCGGCAAGCCGTAGACGGACCCGCTGAACGAACACCTCGCCGCTCTGCTCAGTCGACTCCTCCCATTCCAAGCAGCCATCACCGAGCTCCTCGCCGAGGGCGACGCCACCGGCGTGCTTCAGATCGTGCGCAACACCGAACCTGGCCCCGAGGATCGGGAGATCATCGCGCCGACGTCTGGACCCGACTGGACCCGCCGGCGCGGTCAGCACCCGCTCCTTGGCTTCCGTCTCGAGCCCGAATTCGTGGCGTTTGCGTACAGCCTCGGAGTTGCCGTCGACTTCGACGAGTACGGCGACGAATACGAATAGCGCCAATAGGCCGGGTGATGTCCGACCTGGGAGTTGAGGATGCGCTCGTCGCTGTTCTCCCACCATCGCGAGCGTCGCGGGCTGCGCCAGCGCGCGCTCCGCTTCGGACGACGCGCAGGCCCGACGCAGGCGCTCGACCGCGCGCGTGCTCCCAGCCGACGAAGCGGAACCCGGGCCGGCGGCCACGCCCCAGGGCACAAGCTCTCCTGTGCCCCCGTAGAACGCGGCCGCAGATGCAGGCCGAAGCGACCCTCCGTATCCGGGAGGTCGGCACCGATATCGCCGGCGCGCCGTAGAACACCGCACCCGCGGAGGGACCGGCCCGCCGGTCGCTTCGGGCGAGGATGAGGCAGACGGCGAAGTGAGCGACGGCGATGACGACGGCATAGGAACGACGCGCGATCAGCAGCGACGATCACCACCGCAAAGCAGCAGACGAGACGAACACGCAACAGCAAGACGACACGTCTAACGGCCACGCCAAGCAGCACACGCACGCGCGCAACGCGCCCAGCTCAACGACGCAGACCGGCCGACCAAGCATCGGCTTTTCCCAACGGGGGCTTCGCGCCACGCACGAAGTCCCCGTTTTCAAGCCGACCGGTCTCGCTCACGACCACCAGCACCACCGCCATCACCAGCACCCATGCCCACCACCGCAGTTTCTTCTTCTGTTCTTTCTTCTTCTCTTCCATCACTCCTGACGATCTCCACCACCATCACCACCATCACCACCATCCAATCCACCACCACTCCCGGCCCCACACCCCACCAACCATCCTCAACCACCACCACCCAGGGTCCCGGTTCTTGACCACCCCCTCCCCTGTCAAGGTGTGGGGGGGTGGTCAAGAACGGTTCGCCGAAGGCGAACCGAGGGACCCGCCGACCATATTCCGCTCTAGAGAGCCAAAGTCGGGGCGTGGGGCCGGGTCGAACCATGTCGTCGTCGTGTCGCCGCTGGCGACAACCCGACGACGATCTTGAGACACCGTCGCAGCGACCATCGCCGTCAGCCCGCTGCCGGTGCGGCAAGCCGGGGTTCAGGCCGACGGCGACGGCGCCGATAATCTATGTGCAGGTAGGACACGTTGCTAGGATCCCGATTATGGCCAGGAAGACGATCCATCTCACGTCCCAGGATCAGCTCGGGGAGCTGACCTCGAGCATCGAGGCGATGCTCGAGGACGGCAAGACGTTGGCGATCACCGTTGCCGAGGAGGACGAGATGCTCTCTCCGAATGCGGCCGCCGAACGCATGGGCTTCTCGCGCCAGCACGTCAGGCGCCTGCTTGACGCGGGCGAGCTCATCGGAGAGCAACTGCCGCGGTCCAGCTATTGGAAGATCCCGGTGTCGTCGATCTTGGCGTTCGAGGAGCGCCGAGAGCGGGCAGCGCGCGAGGCGGACGCGTTCTCGGCCGAGCTTGAAGAGCTCGGCGCTCCGGCGGAATGAGCGGGTCGGGCGGGCGCGTCCCGCGCGCCGTTCTCGACTCCAACGTGATCTTCTCGCGGGTGCTGCATGAGCTCTTCGGCCGAGCTGCGCGCGAGGCTCGGCTCTTCGACCTGCTGTGGAGTGACGAGCTGCTGGCAGAAGCCAAGCGCATCCTGATCGAAGGGAAGCCGATGCCGGCGGCGGCCGCGGAGCGGTGGGTGAGCTACCTACGGGACGCCTTCCCAGACGGCCGCGCGGAGATCGCCGACTGCCCGTCCGAGGTCGACTTGTCGACCCTGACTCGCGACCCCGACGACGAGCACGTGTGCGCGCTGGCTCTCGCCGGCGCGGCGCAGCTGCTCATCAGCTTCGACGACGGCTACGTGCGGGACGCCTTGCTTGCCTACGGCATCACGGTGATCAAGCCCGACGCAATCCTCGCGCCCGCGTTCGACGAACAACCGGGGCTCTTCCTGTCGATCCTCGAGCGCCAGGCAGGCGCGTGGGGCGGTCGCTCGCTATCGGAGCTGCTCGACGCGCTCGAACGGGCCGACGTGCCGGTCTTCGTCAGCAAGGCACGGGCCGCTCTCGACCTCTGAGCGCCTGCTCGGCAGGCGCGCCCATTGGGCACCGGTGCCCAAATGCAGAGACATCGGCCGCAAAACGCGCATATTTCGACGGCCCGGGAGGCGTGTCGACGCCGACACCAATTCACCCCATTTGCAGGTAATAACCGGCCAGGTGAGCCGAATTGCGGTCCCTCCTGTCACGCCGGAGGTCGCGGGTTCGAGTCCCGTCGCTCCCGCTCCGCACGAAGCCGCAGGAGTCCGCAAATGCAGGTGCTTTGGCACTTGGCGCGGATCTGGGAGTCCGCAGCGATCCGCAGCCATCCGCAGCTGTCGCAGCGAAAGCTGTGACCAAACTTGTGACCGCCGGCCACGAGTTGCGCGCGACGACGACTGCGAGCGGCGCGAAGGACTGATCACCGGAGCCTCTGGGTCGACCGAGCCGGCGGCCCGCGAGGGATCAGGCGCCACGGTCGCCTCCAAAGGCGCGGGGTTCGTCGCCGAGGACGCGAGCCCGGAGCTGCTCGGCATCTGCCCACCCCAGCTGCTGGGCCGCCACGACGAGGCCATCGGCGGGTCCCAGTGAGCGACCGCGTCTCACTCGACCTCCAAGCGGCTCTCGTAGTGCTTCTGGGTTGGATGGGCGAACGGGTCGAAGTGCGGATCTCCGCGCCGGGCGTGCCGAACCTTCGCGTCGTCCGCGGGCCGCTTGAGTGTGCCGGGGAGCTCCCGCAAGGCGAGGAGGGGTATGGCCCAGACGCGCTGGCATTTTGGCTGGCCGCTGAGATCCCGGTGACCTTCGTCGTCGATCCGGAGTCCTTTCGAGGGGCGACCTACGAACCGCGCACCCAGAGCGCCGACGATCATCACGCCGGCCTCGTCGGGCAGGAGCTCACGATCGCGCATCGCGACGGCGTCGTGGTGGTGATCCGATGAGGCGCGAGCTGATCGAGGTGTACGAGGCAGCCTTCGTTCTCGAGCTTTCAGAGCGCGACGTGCGAAACATGCTGCGTCGCGGAAGCCTGACGGCTGGCTGGGCAGGCCGCCGCCGGCTCGCCCACGCTACGGAACTCAGGGAACGCCTACAGAGCCGGCCCCTGTCGCTTCTCATCCTGGAGCGCATCGCAACCGGTCGGCTTGACGCGCCGCGCGCGCTCAACCCGACGGATCGGGCGCCAGCGCTTCGTACCGCCCTCCGAGAGCTCGCAGCGTCCCGGCACGGCATGCGCGCTAAGTGTCGTGCGATCGGTGCCCAACGCTCACGCGAGTCGATCGGCAATGGCAGCTACCCCGTGTCCGACAGCCCGTCGGCCCCGGCCCCACAAGCGAAGAGGAGGAAGAATGTCCGTGAGCGATAAACGACGCAGAGCACGGGATTGCGGCGATGAAGATCCGGACGTACCTCCTCCGTGGCCGTAGCCGTTCGCGCATCCGCCGGGCGGAGTCGCTCAGCTCAGCGGCTGCAGGCGCGTGTGCTCGACGTCGTCGAGCTTGCGCCGGAGTCGCCGGAACTGGCGCTCCTGCGCGGGTGTGCGCCGGTAACCGCTGTAGGCGAGGTTCGTGCGCTCGAGCGGATCGGTCTTCAGGTCGTACATCTCCCACTGGTCCGGTACGTTCCCGTCGGCGTCGTAGTACCGGGCGAGCTTGTAGCGCTGCTCACGGATGCTGACGACGTGGTTCGGCGGTTTCGGATAGGGGCCTCGAGACTGCCCGGACTGCCAGTCGTCGTAGGTGAAGACGACATAGTCCTGCGGCGGCTTGGCCGTACGGGTCAGGATTTCGTCCGAGTAGTCGATCCCCTGCCAGGGCGCGAGCGCGGTGGTCGGTGCGGCGAGCAGGCTCGCCAGTGTCGGGAGAAAGTCGACGTGCGAGACGAGCGCGGTGCTCGTGCGGGGCTCCTTGAACAGGAGACGGTTCGAGTAGACCAGCGGGATACGGGTCGACTCCTCGTAGAAGTTGAAGTTCTTCTGCCGCAATCCGCCGTGGCTGGTCCCCATCTCACCGTGGTCGGCCGTCGCGATCACCAGGGTGTTCTCAAGCAGGCCATTCGTCGCGAGCGTATCGAGGATCTTCACCAGGTAGGCGTCGGATGACTTCATCAGATTGCCGTAGAAGTTCAGGTAGTTGCGCTTCATCTGCAGCGTCGGGATCGGTCCCGAGGCGTTGAACAGTCGCAGGAACTGTTCCTGCACGGTCGGCTTGGTCGACAGGTCCTCGTTCGCCGTCGCCGGCGGATCGATCTCGCCTTGCAGCCACGTGGCGTCATAGCCGCTGGCGGCGTAGGTCTTTGGGTAGAACAGCACATCGTGCGGGTTGACCAGTGAGACGAACAAGAGGAATGGCTGGCTTTGCGCGGCCACCGAGTCGAGGTACTGAAGCGCGCCTTCTGTGCCCGCCGCGGGCGTGCCTTGGGAGTTGATGAACCGCCCGTCGTTGTCATAGATCCCGCCGCCCTCCTCCGACGTGTCCTGGTTGGCGCCCGCGTCCGGCGGGTTCCATCGCGTAAAGCCGTACTGGTTGACGTCGGAGGGCACCCAGGTGGAGCCGTTCGCGGGCTTGTTGCAGTGGAACTTGCCCTTGTAGACCGGCGTGTAGCCGACTGCCGCCGCCACGCTGGCGGGGTTCTGGAACGTGAGCGAGAGCTCGACCTGTGGGTACTGCGGCGCCGGCATATCCGTCTCGAGCGTGTACTTGACGCCGTGCTGGGCCGGGAAGTAGCCCGACATCAGGGTCGAGCGCGCAGGCGAGCACATGCACGCGTTCGTAAACGCGTTCTCGAACGTCAGGCCGCTCTGCTGCAGGCGGGTCAGCCCGGGTAGGTTGCGCTGGGCCCATCCGGGCGGGAAGTGCTGCACCGCTCGCTGCTGGTCGGTCAGGAAGACGAGCACGTTCATGCCCGCAACCTCGCGGGCCGGTGAAGCACGGCGCGGCTGTGGCCGCGTCCCTCCGGCCACAGCCGCCGCGGCGCGCCCGCCGAGCAGGAGCCCTGGCGCCGCGGCAGCCGCGCCCTTCAGTAGGTCGCCGCGGGTGATCCCATCTTCCCCGGACGTGCTGGCGGACTTGTCCATCCCCGTTCCTTTCATGTCGTCACGTCCCCGGCGAGCGCGCCACGGCGACCCGCTTGAACACGTCGACGGCGTCGCTCGCGAACGCCCCTGAGTACGCGTACTTGCCGTCCGGGCTGACGGCAACCGAACTGACGCCGGCCACAGCGCGTCCGAGCGCGCAGTCCGGCGTCGCGGCCGCGGTCACGCAGCCCGGTCGGCGCGACTTCTGCACGAGCGCGCCCGAATCGCCGTTGCGATTGAAGACGTCAATGGCACCCGATGCGAACGCGGTCACGTAGACGTTGACGCCGTCGGGCGCGACCGCAAGTCCCTCGGGGGCGCTGAGCGCGCGGCCCAGCGAGCAGCCGACAGCCAGCACGTAGATCACGCAGGCCGAGGTGCCGGACTCCTGGACGAGCTGCCCGGTTGCCGGCGTGCGGGTGAACGTGGTCACGCTGTTGCTGAGCAGCGAGGTCACGTAGACGTTGTCGTCATTGGGGCTGACGGCCACCGCGTTCGCGCCGCTGACTTGTGTCCCGGTCGTGCAGCCCGCGAGCGGGCTGTCGACGATGCAGCCGGTGCCGCCGCTTGCCTGCGTCAGCGCACCGGTTGAGGGGTTGCGGGCGAACACGTCGAGGGCGCTGCTGATCGCGGCGGCGGCATACACGGTGTTGCCGTCAAGGCTGATCGTCATGCCTTCCAGCCCGGCCAGGGCGACGCCGCCGGCGCAGCCGTCGGCCGCCACTTCGACGATGCAGCCGGTGGTTCCGGCGGGCTGCGTCAGCGCACCGGTGGACGGGTTGCGGGCGAAGACGGCGACCGCACCGCCCATGAACGATCCCACGTAGACGTTCTTGCCATCGGGGCTGACGACGACGACGTCCGGCCCGTTGAGCGCGCGCCCGACCGCGCAGCCAGTGGTCGCGGTGCCGGCGACGCACCCGCCGGCACCACCGAGCTGGGTGAGGGCACCGGTCGAGGCATTGCGGCGGAAGATGTCGACGGCATCGCTCGCGAGCGATGTGGCGTAGACGTTCCTCCCGTCGGCGCTTACGGCCACCGAGTTCGGGCCGTCAAGGCCGACGGCCCGCACGCAGTTGCCGGCACCCTGGGCGGCGGTGCATCCGGCTGCACCGGAGGCCTGGGTCAACCGGCCCGTGCTCGCGTTGCGCCTGAAGATCGCGATCGCGTTGCTCGTCGAGGCGGCGACGTAGACGCTCCTTCCGTCCGGGCTAACGGCGACGGCGTTTGACCCGAGGAAAGGGGCGGGCCCGCGCAGGGCCCTAACCGGCGTGCAGCCACGGGGTGCAGTGGAGCGGTCGACCATGCACCCGCCCGACCCCGGCAGCTGCGCCAGCGAGCCGATGGCTGTAACCGGCGGACGGCTCCTGGACACTGCGGCACCCTGCGGCGCGACCGCCCCGGCTGCCGCCAACATCAGCACGGCCAGGGCAGCGCAGAAGCGTCTGGGCATCTCCAGCTCTCCTCACGGGTCAACGCGGTGCGGACCGACGTGGACGCAGGCCCGACTCCTAGAGGCCTCCCTGCGCAAGCGAGCTCACCGCTTATGACATACGGGCGGCCGCGGCGTAACCGCAGTGGGCCGCAGCCGTTCGGTGGCTAACTACGCACTCCGTCGTCCTTGCCATCGACCCGATGACGCCGCGACAACCGGGCCACACGAGACGGTCGCGAAGCTTCGCGACGGCCCGCCAGTCGCAGGCATCGAGCGAGGCGCCGGCCTTGACCTCCCCCTCGGCGGCTCAGGGCGCGGGCAGTGGGGCGAAGGCGGCGGCGCGTAGGTCGTTCCAGTTCTGTGTCGGGTCGGTGGAGCGCATGACGTCATAGAAGCTGTACCAGAGCAGCAGTTGGGGGTCTCCCTGTTGGATGGCGGCGTTGCGCATGGCCAGCATGTCGGCCTCGGTGGGCCACTGTGCGTAGGTGGTGACGAGCTCGTTGGGGTATTGGGCGTAGCTGAACGCTTGCACCACCATGACGGCCTGTTTGTGGGTGCTGGCGGCCAGTGCGCTGATGGCGTGACTGACCGTGCCGACGGTGCTCAGCGGCTCCAGCGCTCCGACCGGGTAGATGTCCTCGCCGGCCTCGTCGATGCCGGGCAGGAATGGGTCGACGTCGGCGGACGGGGTCGGGCTGCCGGCGCCGATGGCGAGCGTCGGGTGGGCCGGGTCGAGTGTCTTGACTTGCGTGGCGAGGGCGCTGATCGCTTGCAGGTCGGTGCTGTGGGGCTCGTCGGCGATGTAGTAGCCCCAGGTGGCGGGCAGGCCGGCGACGAGGTTGATGACGTATTGCAGGAAGCCGGCGTTGTCGGTGCAGCCGCAGCTTGCGGCCAGTAGCGGGTAGGTGGTGAGCAGGTCGGTTGCGCTGGGGCTGGCCCGCCATGCGGCGGCGTTGAGGGGCCAGATCACCTTCATGCCCAGCGATTGTGCCGCGTCCGCGTAGGCGGTGACCTGCGCGGCGCTCGCGTACCAGGCGGTGTAGTTGAGCACCACGCTAAAGCCGGCGCTGGCCATCTGCTGGAGCCGACCCGTGCAGCCCTGGGGGTCCAGCGACGGGGCGCACTCGTCGTAGAGGCCCTGCGCCGGCAGCGTGGCGGCGCGAGCCGAGGCGGCGCCGACGAGCATGACCGTCCGCGACGGCGAGTAGCGCGGCCGTCCGACGAGGACGCCCACCACCTGGGCGCTGAGGCGACCCCTCGCGCGGGCCAGCAGGCGGCGTCCCGTGGCGTTGAGCTGGCCGGCCGTGGCGACGGCGGTGCCGGGCGAAGCCGAGAAGGGCAGCTTCGCCACGACGACGGTGCGGGCCTTTCCACGCTTGCCGACGCGCGGGACGGCGCTGGCCAAGACGAGCGTGCCGCGGCACACCGCGCCGCCGCAACGCAGCCGCACGGAAAAGCGCCCTGCGGCCGAGACGGCGACACTCTGGCCCAAGATGCGAAGCATGGGGCGCGGCTTCGCGGGAGGGCTCACGACCGAGGCGACGCCGTAGGCGATGCCGGCGGCCGCCGCGATGACGATCGCGCTGACGCCCAGCCGTCTTCGGGTCATCCGGATCGCGCGAAGCCCGGTGGGCGAGGTCATCGTGCGCGAGGGGAAGCCTGACGCCGTCGTCCGCTGCCTGCTCGGTCAGCGTGCGACGCTCGAGGTCGTTGAGGAGCAGGTCGGCGCTCAGCGCGGCGGCGTCGATGATTTGGGCGCTGACGGTCGCCGTCACGTGCGCGGTCGCCTCGCCGACGGGAACGTCGACGTTGGCGATCACCTCCCGCACCACCTCGGCCACTCGCGCCGCGTCCTCTCCCCTCGGGAGGAGAACGGCGAACTCGTCGCCTCCGACCCGCGCGAGGACGTCGGTTTGCCGCAGTCGCTGCAGCAGCGCGTCACCGACCGCAACGAGTGCCGCGTCGCCGCACCGGCGTCCGTGTGCCTCATTGAACGTGGCGAAATCGTCCAGGTCGAACAGTACGAGCGCGGCCGTCTGACCGTAGCGTCGACAGCGCCCGACCTGCAGGGTCAGATCGCGCACGAACGTCCGGCGGCCGGCGAGGCCCGTCAGCACGTCGGGTGGCGCCGCACTCGCCAATCGCTCGGACAGTCGCACGAGTTCGGTGACGTCCTCGATGTGTGCGATGAACTGCGGAACCGCGTCGTGGCCGCCCGGAGCTCGTGACAGCGACACGAGTGCGGTACCGTGCTCGCCGTTGGCGCGCGTGAAGCGGCATCGTTGCGCGAGCGCCTCGGACGCGTCGCCGTCGAGCACCGCGGCCAGCGTGGCGCTGGCGTCGCCGCCCGCATCCGTGTCCAAGAGGCCCTGCAGCGAGCTGTCCAGCAGCTCCGCTTCCGACCGACCGCACAGTTGGCACAGCGCGGGGTTGACGTGCAGCCAGCGACCGTCGGCCGTCAGGAACCCGATGCCGATCGGCGCGCTGAGCCAAGCGGCCTCCAGCCGCCGCTTAGCGACTGATCCGGCCGCCGCCCCGGGGCCTGCTGGCGTTCCCACGCCAGCTCACGCTACGCGCGGGCCGTGCGCGCGCATCCGGGTTCACCACGCCAGCGAGCGCGTACAAACCCCGCGTTCGTGTTGGGGCCGACCACCGCGTTTGACGTGCATCGCCTCCGCGTACCGTTACGCAGGTGCCGGGTCGTCGTCATCGTGACGCTCGCATCGCGGGCATTCCGGTGCGCGTGAGTTCATGGTGGCTGGCGATCGTGCCGGCCTTCCCGCTGGACGGCGGCCGGGTGCTTCGCGCGACGCTGTGGCATCGCGGAAGGAGCTTTGACCGCGCAACCGAGATCTCGGCCGGCGTCGGACGGGGCCTTGGGTACTTTGCTGGTCGTGCTCGGGGGTGGCGCGCTCGCGCTCGGGATCTCAGCGGGCTGTGGCTCCTGGTGATCGGTGGGTTTCTCATCATGAGCGGCGGTCCAGAGGTGGCTCACGCGCGGTTGCGGGCAGCCTCGGCGCGTCTCCGCGCGGCGACGATGATGTCGGCCTCGGTGGTGACGATCCCAGACCGGCTGAGCGTCCAGCAGGCGGCTGACAGCTTCTTCCTGCCGTACCACTACACGGCGTTCCCGATGATCGACGCGGGCGACGTACTGCTCGGCCGGGTGACCATCTCGCTGGCCGAGGCGGTGCCGGCCGCCGAGCGGGCGACGACCTGTATCGGTGACATCGCCGACCGTGATCCAACACTCATGGTGGCGGAGGACGTCGACATGGCGGATCTCGTCGTTCGCCCGGGCTTTCGCACGCAACGGACGAGCGGTTGTGGTCGACCACGAGGGATCACCGATCGGGATGGTTTCGATCACCGATGTACAGCACTCGATTCGAGCGCTGAGACTGAGCCGACCATCCAGGTCACCTCATTCGCATCCGGTCTCGGCCCGACTGCATCGGCACTCGCGCCAATCAACGAACTTGCGCCATCAGCGAGCAGGTAGTTATCACGGTTGCACGGGGGAAAACGGGGCGTAGCGTTCGGGTATGGGACCGAGCGGAGGCTCCGCGAGGCGCCCAAGATCGGCGTCCGAAGAACAGCTCGAACTCGCTTGGGCCAACGCCCCGATCGGCATGGGGGTGGTGGCCGCGGATGGCCGGTGGCTCCGCGTCAACCGGGCTGTCTGCGAGCTAAGTGGCGCATCGGAGGAGACGCTGCTGCGCAGCTCGCTGCAGGATCTCGTGGACATCGAGACGGGCGAGGGCTCGGACGTCGCCGTCGCCACTGTACTCGAACGCGAAGGAACCGCCGACCAACCGTCACGCAGACGGTTCACGCGCGCCAACGGCGAGCGCGGCGCGGCGCTCGTGACGGTGTCGCGGCTGCCGGCCAAGAACGGAGAGCCCCAGGAGTTCATCGCTCAGATCGAGGACATCTCCGAGCTTGCGCAAGCGTCCGAGCGGCTGGCCGGCGCGGCTCCCAACGACGCTCTGACGGGGCTGCCCGGTCGCCGCACGTTCGTACGCGATGTCGCGATGCAGATCGAGCGCTGCCGGCGCAACGACGAGAAGGCGGCGCTCTTGCTCGTCGAGGTGGACGACTTCGTCGCATTCACCGCGGCGCACGGACGTCCTGCCGGCGACGCTGCGCTCGTTGCCGTTGCCGACGCGCTGCGCGGGCGACTGCGGCGCACCGACGTCGTCGCCCGCCTGGGCGACCACCAGTTCGCCGTGCTGTTGCCGAGAGACAAGGACGCCGTGCACGTGGCACAGGCGCTGCAGCAGCTGGCCGCGAGCCTGCACGTTCCGATCGGCGGCGAGGCCCACCTGACCGCCACCGTGGGTGTGCGCGTGATCGACCCGAGCTCGCTTGCCGCGGAGGTCGTCCTCGACGAGCTCGAGCATCTCACCGCGAACGAGCATCCGGCGAGCGCCCGGATCGGCTACCCCTCGCGGGCGGCGACGTCGGCGACCGGCCTGCGCGGGATGCAGTGGATACGCACGCGGCTGGGCATCGGCGCCGTCGTGCTCGCGGCCGCCGGTGGCATCGCCTACGCCATTCACGAGATCGTCAGCCACCCGGTCACCGTCCCGCGGCCGGTCCGGATCCAGACCGCCGTGGTGGCGGTCTCGGGTCAGAACATCGGCGTCTCGGCCACCGGCGCGTTCTCGGTGCGCCTGCGGTGCGCCGGCGCCATCTGCCGCGGCGTGCTCGGCCTCACGAGCGCCGTTCCGAGCGGGGCGACGCGTGGAACGCGGCGCCGCACCCGTACCGCCATCCTGGCGGACGCGCGGTTCGTGATCCCACTCGGATCGAGCACCGCGGTGCCCGGCCGGCTCAATGGCGAGGGTCGCTCGCTGTTCGCGGCCGACAAGGGCTACGTTTCGGCCGACGTCGCGGCGACGCTCAACGGCGCGACGGGGTACTCGCCGGCCCTGCGCATCCATCTCGTCCACGCCGTGCTCAACGCGCCGGCACCGTCGCCGCGGACGCCCGGCCTCACCCCGGGTTCCGCGACGCCGCCCGTCGGGAGCGCGACCGGCCCCGACCCGGCGCCGACACCGCTGCCCACCCCGGGCGTCAGCGGCTCGGGATCCATTGGCGACCTGCCGGCTGTACCGAGCGGACCCTGCGTGCTGGTCGATGTCGCGCCCGGCGCGACATCGGCGGCCCAGAGCCTGGCGACCACACTGTGCCTGATCAATGCGCAGCGCACGATGGCGGGGCTGCCACCGCTGGTCGAGAACACGCTTCTCGACCAGGCGGGCACCGCCCACAACAACGACATGATCGCCAATGACTACTTCGCACACGTCAGCCCCGCCGGGAAGACGGTCCTCGACTGGATCACCGCGAGCGGGTTCCTGCTGGCCGAAAACGGTTACGTGATCGGTGAGAACATCGCTTGGGGCACGTACACGCTGGCCACCCCACAGGCGATCGTGACCGCCTGGATGAACTCCCCCGATCACCGGGCGAACATCCTCGACCCGAGCTACACCGACACGGGCATCGCCATCGCCCCGCAGGTCCCCGCCTCGCTCGGGCTCGGCCAGCCCGGCGCCCTCTACACGGAGAACTTCGCCGGCATCACCGGGTGACGCCGCAAGCGCATCTCAGGTGAGAAAGCGTGCCGCTACGAAGGCGACGACGAGGATCAGCACGGCCGCCTCGCGCGGCAGCGGGCCGCCCTCGAATCGCCGATCGCGGCGTATCTCCTCGCGGAACTGCGCCGACCACGTGTCGCCAGGAGCGCGCACACGAATGCGGGCGCGCCGGCTCACGCGCCGAGCTCCCCGACGCGTCCCACCTTCTCGGTCTTCTCCCAGCGCCGCTCGGCTCCGCGCAACTCGGCGCCGTAGCCGCCGACGGTCATCGCGCAGAGCAACGGTCCGTAGCCGATGACATACAGCAGCGCATGCACGAGCCAGCCGTACCGCCCCGAGTCGTCGAGGGATGATGAACGGGCCGAAGAGACCGAAGGCGATGAGTGCCAGGTTGATCGCGCCCGGGAACAGCAGCCCCTAGGCGCCAGCGGCGCTTGCCCGCCTCGGGATCGATCAGCAGGCTCGAGCAGGTGATGAACGCGAACGCGCCGCCGGTCAGTGCCCACAGGCCCGAAACGCCGCCACCGAGAGCGGGCGATCGGTGAAGAACAGTGTCAAGAGGCCGGTCGTCGCGACGAGCATGAACACGGGCATGAACACGACCGAGGTCCAGATGGCGGCGAACGTCGGCCCGCCCAGGGCCCCCACGCGCAGGCGGTGCAGCCACACCCCGCGGAAGCGTCCGATGACCTGCGTGTTCCCGCGGGCCCAGCGCACGCGCTGCTTCCACAGCGCGGCGACCGTGTTGGGCTCCTCCGCCCACACCGCCGCGTTGCCCTCGAGGCGCACGTCGTAGCCGGCGAGTTGGATCCGGAACGTGGTGACCGAGTCCTCGGCGAGGGTGGTCGTGTCGATCTCGCCGCCGAGGCACTCCAGCGCCTCGCGCCGGATCAACTGGGCGCCGCCGGCCAGGCAGGCCTGGGCTCCGATCGTGTTCTGGGCGCGGCGGGCCGCGGCCTGCGCGGCGATGTACTCGAAGCCGATGAAGCGATTGACGTAGTCGGGAGGTTCGGTGCCCTCCTTGATGTAGGCCGTCACGCCGCCCACCTGCAGGTCACCGAGGTGGCGCGTCGTGCGCCGCAGCGCGGTGGGCGAGACCAGCACGTCCGCGTCGATGACCAGGACCGCCTCGTACCAGCCGTCGCGCCGGATCCGCTCGAGCCCGTAGTTGATGGCGGCCGCGATCTCTCCTCGAACCCCGACAGCCAAACGGTCGTGCGCGCCGTCGTCGGACTCGCGCGGGGCTTCAACCACGCGACGGTCGCGGAGGGTGTCGAGGACGAGGAACTGCTCGGCCGGTTGGCTGACTACGGGGTCGGCTGCGCACAGGGCTACGCGATCGTCAGGCCGGAGCCGGTGGCTGACGTGTTTCCCGCCGGCTCGCCCCGCACCCCCCAGGTAGAGCGCGCACGCCGTCGAGCGGTCAGGGCGCCCCGACCGTTGCCGCCCACCTCTGCGCCCAACTACGGACCGAGCGTGCGGCCGGGGCCGGATCGAATGCTCACCGCGGCGGAATAGGGTCCTGGCATGAGACGTGCCGCGTTCATCGGCTCGGTCTCCGTGCTCATGCCGTGACCGATGCGATCGGGCGAAACAGCCGCGAAGCGACCGGCGACGCCTCGGGGTGGCGTCGTGCCGACCCTGCTCGGTGTGCTGCTGCTGGCGCTGGTGGTGTTCGGCCTATCGCTGTGGGGACGATCGCCGCCGCGCAGCGCCGCCCCACCGACCGCGACTTCGGTGCCCGCAGCAGGATTCGGTCGGCGGGAGCCAATGCCGACGGGCGACATCCCCGGGTGGCGCCAGGTCTTCGCCGACGACTTCGCTGGGCACACTCTCGACTTCCACAAGTGGCGCGTGTACTACGGACAGCCCGGCGGTGATCCGGTGGGCTGGTTCGACCCGTCTCACGTCAGCGTGTCGGGTGGCCTGCTCGTGATCAGCACCTACCGGGATCCGCGCGATGGCAACCGCTGGACGAGCGGCGGAGTGTCCAGCAGCCCCGGCCTCGTGCAGACCTACGGCAAGTACCTCGTCCGCTTCCGCCTGGACCCGGGCGTGGGCATCGCGCACGGGTTACTCCTGGTGCCTGCCGATCACAGCTGGCCGCCGGAGGTCGACTTCAGCGAAGACAACGGCACCAACCGCCTCAGCACGCTTGCCACCCTGCATTACGGGCGCGCCGACAAGACGATCTCCAAGGGCGTCGTGGTGAACCTCACGCAGTGGCACACGCTCGGGGTCGAGTGGACCCCGGGGAGTCTCCGCTACACCCTCGACGGCCGCGTGTGGCTCACGACGCGCAGCGGCGGTGTGCCCGCCACACCGATGGTGATGGACATCCAGACTCAGGCGTGGCCGTGCGTGGGCACGTGGGAGCATTGCCCCGACTCGAGCACGCCGCGGCTCGTGCGTATGTACGTGGATTGGGTGGTGGCCTATGCGCCGGCGGGTGGTCGATGAGAGACCCCGGGCTATGCGGGCGCGTACGCGACCACCCAGTCGACGTGGAGATTCACGTGCGCTGGCGTGCTGGCGTTCGGGCACTGCTCCCACGTCGACGTGCCACAGGCCCACGCCTGTGTCTGGATGTCCATGGCCATCGGAATCGAGGGGACTTGCGCACCGGTGACAGTCGCCCAGCCGCGCCCGTCGAGCGTGTACACGAGTCGCCCCGCCGTCCACTCGACCCCGAGCGTGTGCCACTGCGTGAGGTTCACGGGCACGCTGTGCTGCACCTGCGTGTTGGTGGACCCGAAGTGCAACGTCGCATAGTCGGTCTGGCGGTTGGCGCCGTTGTCCTCGCTGAAGTCGATCTCCGGTGGCCACGAGTTGTCCGCCGGCCACAGCAGGATCGCGTGTGCGATCCCCACGCCGGCGTCGAAGCGGAAGCGGACGAGGTACTTGCCGTAGGTCTGCACGAGACCGGGGCTGCTCGACACCCCCGCGGTTGCCCACTTGCCGCCGTCGGCCGGATCCTGGTAGCCGCTGAGCACGAGCGCTCCGTTCGACACGCTGACGTGGGACGGGTCGAACCACCCGCCGGGATCGCCTCCCGGCTGGCCCCAGTACGTGCGCCACAGGCCGGTGTTCAGGGTCGAGCCGGTGAAGTCGTCGGCGAACACCTCGCGCCAGCCGCGAATCGGAGCCGCCGGCATCGGCACGCCCGAGGGATCCACCCCCGCAACGCCCTGGTTGACCACGAGGCGACGCGACCGCGTGATCACCCTGTGGTGGCGGTGCGCACGAGCGCCGTGGTGAGAGCGGCTCGCGGCAAGCGCAACGGGAGTGCCGCTCGCGAGAATGACCAGAGCGAGCGCGACCAGCAGGGGTCGTGGGAGTCGCTTCTGCTCCATGTCGCCGCCATCATCGGCGCGCCGCTACAGCAGCGTAACTCTGAACGGGAGCTTCGACAAACGTGCGACGCATGAGCATCGTGAAGTGGACGCTGCAGGACTGGAAGGTGAACAAAGGTCGACCAGACTCACAGTTGCTACTCGCCTCGTTTCGTCTCGCCCAATGGGCCGGCGCCCGACGCGGACCGCTCGCGCGGCTGATCGGGATTCCCTATTGGCTCATCTCCTCACTCGTGCTCGGGCTAGAGCTCCCCGCGCAGGCGACGATCGGCCCGCGACTGCGCCTCTATCATCCCCACGGAATCGTGCTCAACCCGCACTGCACGATCGGCAGCGACTGTCACTTGCGCCACAACGTCACGGTGGGCAACAGCGTCGACCGCACAGGCGGCGAGCTCGGCGTGGCGACCCTCGGCGACGATGTCGAGCTCGGGACCGGCTGCGTGGTCATCGGCAGCGTGCACGTCGGCGACCACGCGCGCATCGGCGCGCTCGCCGTGGTCACCAAGTCCGTCCCGGACTGGGCCGTTGTGGTCGGCAACCCCGGGCGGGTGCTGCGCATCGACGAGCCGGTGCCACCGACATGAGCACCCCGGCGGCAAGCGCAGTGATCGCGTGTGCCTCCGAGCGGCGCTGGGAGCCCCTGCTGCGCGCGATCGCCTCCGCGCGCGCGCAGGTGCCCCCTCTGCGCGAGGTCATCGTCGCCGTCGATCACAACGCCGCCCTATCCGCGCGGCTGCGTGCCGAGCTGCCGGACATCGAGGTCGTCGACAACGGTGGCGTCGCCGGCGCATCGGGCACTCGCAACGCCGGCGCGGCGCTCGCCCGTGCGCCCCTGCTCGTGTTCCTCGACGACGATGTGCAGGCACAGCCCGGTTGGCTGGCCGAGTTGCTCGCGCCGTTCGCCGACCCCCGGGTGGTGGGCAGCGGCGGAAGGGTCACGCCGGCCTGGCAGTGCCCGCGCCCGCGCTGGTTCCCCGACGAGTTCGCCTGGGTCGTCGGTGCCTCCCATGCCGGCCTGCCGACCGCCGCCGCGCCGGTGCGCAACGTCTGGAGTGAGAACATGGCCGTCCGGCGCGACGCGTTCGAGGCGGTCGGCGGATTCCGCGGCGGCTTCGGCAAGGTGGGCCACACGTCCCGTCCCGAAGACACCGACCTGTGCATTCGCGTCAGCGCCGACGCGGCGGGCAAGCGGTGGGTCTACGTCCCGACCGCGGTCGTGGACCATGAGGTCCCGCCCGAGCGCTGCTCCTTTGCCTTCTACCTTCGGCGCTGCTTCTCGGAGGGCGCCGGCAAGATCGAGCTGTCCGATTATCTCGGCGCCGAGCGCGCGCTCAGCGACGAGCGCGTCTACGTCTTGCGCACCCTCCCGCTGGCCGTCGTGCGCAACCTTCGTTGCGGCGAGGTGACGCGCGCGCTGGCGATCATCGCCGGAGCAGCCGCGGCCGGGGCGGGCGCCGCGGTGAGCCTCGCCAGGGCGGTCGGGTCCAGGTTCACGCGATAGATCGTGGTGTCGGCGTTGCGGTATACGACCGACCAGCCGGGCGCCGTGGACACCTCGCGCGAGAGTTGCGCGAAGCCGCTCGGGGCACCGAAGTAGCTGGCATAGGCGCCCATCCCTCGGCTGAACACGACGTAGGCGCTGCGGTAGCCGAGCGAGACCATCCAGCTGTCGACCGCTGACAGGTTGGCTTCATCCAGCCACGCCTCGCCGTCCTGCGGGTCGGACGGCATCACCTGCAGTCCGTAGGAGTTGTACGCGGCTGTCTCGAGCACCGGGAAGTTGTCGGCCGGTAGCACGATCAGCGAGCCGCGCGGGATGTGGCCGTACAGCCACGTGCTGGCGTCGAGCTCCGCGGGCGTGACGGCGTTGACGAGCACCGGCCCATAGAGCCCCTGCAGCCCGGCGAACACGGCCGCCGCGCACACGCCGGCGGTGACCAGCCAGCCTCGCGCCGGCGCGCGCAGTTCGCAGCACGCGCCGGCGATCAGCAGAGCGCACCACGGTGCCGAGAACAGGTAGACGCGGTAGATGGCCTCGCCGCCGTAGCTTTGGGCGACGAGGATGAGGAACGGGCTGAAGGCCAGCGCCGCCGCGATCGCCACGCGCCCCGGCGCTCGGCGGTGGCGCGCGATCGAGGCCAGTGCGAGCAGCCACATGCCGGCGGCGAGCGCGCGCACGATCAGCGCCGTCGTGGTCTCGGCGCCGGCGTGGCTGGCGCCGCGCACGCCGGAGGCGTTCTGGATCGGGTTGCCGCCGCTGAACAGGCCACCGAAGTCGTTGGCGATCAGGCTGTAGCGGGGAATGAGGTACCCGCCGGCGATCGCGGCCATCAACACGAGCAGCCAGGGCGGCCGGACGACGTCGAGCACGGTCAGCCCCGCGATGCCTGCCAGGGCGATGTATGGCGTGAGCTGGTGGGCGGCGACGATGGCGAGGTAGATCACGGCCACGAACGCCACCGCGACGGCCCGCAACGCCCTCGAGGTATCCGGTGGGGCGTCGAGCCCGGCGAGCAGCGGCGCTCGTAGCCGGGCCAGCCGTCCGCGCGGCTGGCCCGCCGGGGCGGGTGCGCGCAGCCAGCGCAGCACGATGAGGACGAGCCCGAGCCACAGCAGGTAGCCGAACGCCTGCGGTGACAGGTAGTCCTGGCCGACCCAGCTGATCAGGCCCTCGTAGAGCAGGACCGCCAGGTAGGCGACGCGACGTTCGCCGGTCAGCAGGCGGAACACGCCGAGCAGCAGGAGCGCATCGGCCAGCTCGAAGGCCACCGGCGCCCAGGCGGCGAACGACAGCGGCGCCACGTGCGCCAGCGCGCTGACCGCGGCGATGCTTGCGAACAGCGCCGGCCACTCCTGGTAGATGCTGTTGGGGTCGCTGACGCGGCCGGCTTGTCCGAGCGCCTGTGCGATTCCGACGTGCTTGTAGACCCAGGCGTACTCCGGTGTGCCGCCGTAGATGATCGGCACCGTCGAGTGGATTGCCACGATCAACCCGACGAGGTAGAGCCCGAGCAGCCACCCGCGCGGCTCCAGCCGGCGCAGCTCGACCAGGGCCCCGGCGAGCAGCGTCGCCAGGCCCAGGACGAACCAGACATCGGCACTCGCCAGCAGCCCGTAGGAGCCGATGCCCGAACGCTGGATCTGACTGACGCCATAGGCCCAGGCGCCCATCCCGAGCGCGAGCAGCAGGACGGGCCCGGCAGTCAGGCGCCGGCTCACCGTCGGCCCCCGCGCACCAGTCCCAGCGTGCACGAGACCACGCTCAGGCCGGCGAGCGCCAGCAGCGCCCGCGGGTGCCACCAGGCCGTCCAGATCATCGCCGCGCTGGCGAGCGCGAATGTGGCCAGGCTGATCACCAGGGTCAGGCCGGCCTGAGCCACGCCATCGCCGCTGTCGATCCGGCACATGACGGCGGCGCCGGCCGGCACGCTGGCCAGCAGCAGCGCGCCGAGCAACGTCATCCAGGGCATCGGCGAGGCAACCACGAGAGCCACCGCCGCGGCGCTCGCGAGGACGCCCGCGTACGCGGTCAGCTCTGTGCGTGAGCGGCCCAGCGCGACCTCCCTGCGGACCCGCGGTGCGCTCATAGTCATCGTGCCGCCACCAGCTCGCCCCGGCGCACGCGACGCAGTGCGAGCGGCACCATCACGACGGCCGCCAGCGCCTGGCTGGTGAGGTTTGCCCAGCCGACGGCCTCGAGGCCCACGTGCGGGAGGAGCGCCAGGGTCAGTCCGAGCATCGCCACCCCCATGACGGCCTGCAGCCCGGCGAGCATCCAGACGCGCTGGTCGAGCCAGGCGAGGGTGCTGTACAGCGCAATCACCGCGCCGAACGGCGTGCTCAGGCCGATGAGCCGCAGCAAGCCCGTGCCGTGCGCCGCGTAGCGGGGCCCGGCGAGCTCGAGCAGCGGATGGGCGCCGACGACGCACACGGTGACCGCCGCCAGCACCACCGCGCCCCACAGGTGCAGGCTGCGCCGCAGGAGCGCGTCGGAGTGCCCCATCTCGCTGAGAAGCTCGACCTCGAACGTCGACGCGACGTTCCACATTAGGAAGGTGATGCCCATCGCCATCAGCCACGGGAGGGCGAAGTAGGCGGCCTGCGACGGGCCGAGTCGCGCCACGACGAGCAGCGGCATGAGCTGAACCGTGGCGGTGGCGCAGATGTTGCCGACGTACTCGCCGGCCACGAAGGAGGCCAGCCGCCGCCGGCCCGGGAGGGTACCGTCGATGCTCTCGCGCGCCGGCAGCACCCTCCGGAAGAGGACCGTGCTGACGACCACCACCGCCACCGCGGCTGGGACCATCCATGACACGACGATGCCCGCGGCGATCGGCAGGAGCACGAACAGCGGCAGCAGCACGAGCTTGGCGGCCCCGAACGACATGTTCTCCACTGCCACCCACGGCGTCAACCGCAGTGCGGTGAGTACCGAGTCCTGCAACGCAAAGATCGCCAGCACGGCGACGGAGACCGTGAACAGCACCCGCTCGCCCCACCCTCCGGTGACGACGGTCGCGCTCAGACCGGTCGACACGTACACGGCCCCGGCCACAAGCGACAGTGCGATCGCCGCGAGGTACCCTCGGCGGATCAGGTGACTGCCGAGTCGTCCGGCCGCGGGGAGCAGCCGGACAAAGAGGTTCGTGAGATTGAGCTGGGCGATCGTCGCCAACAGCGTCAGCGCGGCGATCGCCGCCGTCGCGCGGCCGACCACCGCCGGCACCTTCAGGCGCGCCGCCAGCGTCCAGAACACGAATCCGAGCGCGTTGGTCCCGAGCGTCGCGGTCATCAGCGAGAACGCGTTGACGGTCAGCGACTTCTGCAGGCGCGGGCGTCTCACCGAGACCGCCGCAGGCGACCGCGCAGGTACGCCGCGGGCCCGGCCAGCATTCCCCGGCGCTCGATCTGCTTGAGCTCGCGCAGTCGCGGGTCGAGCGGCGGCGGGCCACGGCTCGGCTCGCGACCAAGGAGCTTGCAGGCGACGCGCGGTACGGTGGCGAGCATGCTCCCAAGGTGGCGGGGGTCCTCGAGCACGAGCGCCAGCAGCAGGGCGGTGTAGCCGCTGCCCCAGCCCTCGATCTGGCGGCGCAAGGCCTCGTCTCCGCGCCGGTGGGTGTGGTGCACGAGCGCCGCCGGCTCGAAGCCGAGACTCCCTCCGCGCCACACCAGCCGTGCGAACAGCTCTAGGTCCTCACCGCCGTGCGCGGGAGTTCCCGCGCCCAGCGCAACATCGAAGCCGCCGAGCTCGCGCAGCGCGGTCGCTCTGAAGGCCATGTTCGCGCCGGCGCCAAGGCTGCCGGCCGCGTACAGCGAGAAGCTGTGCCGTCGCCGACCATCATCGCCGACGGCGTCGACGGTCGCCGCACGCAGGCCAGTCCGGGGTCCCGGCGGGACGCGAAGGCGGTGCGACACGGGCTCGAACATCACCGGCCCGAAGCCGCCGTAGTAGGCGTCGAGCGCGATCTGGGCCGGCGTCTCGAGCTCGCGTGGCATCGACATTCCGGCGACGCCGGCCTCCTCCGGATGAGCCCGCAGGCGCAGCGCGATCGCCAGGAGCCAATCCTGGTCGACTTCGACGTCGTCGTCGGCAAAGGCGACGATCTCACCGGTGGCCGCCGCCAGCCCGCGGTTGCGCGCCGCCGAGACACCGGGGCGCGGCTCGGACAGCACCCGTACGCCCGCCAAGTCAACGCGCGGCGAGCCCGCCCGGCGGTTGTCGACGACGATCACCTCATAGTCCGGATAGTCGAGGGCCGCCAGCGAGCGCAGGCAGGCATCCAGGCTCGAGCTCCGCTGCGAGCATGCTCGGGACGACGACCGAGATGGGCGGGAGACGTCCGCTCTGCGGGCGGGCCAGGGGCGGAGCGTGGACGCCCGGCGGCAGCGCCGCGATGGCGATCCGCGAGCTCCTCGCGCTCAGCTCCCCATGGTCGAAGGGCAGCCGGATGATCCCCCGCGGGCGCCCGCCCTCACGCGCGAGCGCGCGGAGCGCCACGTAGCCCGGGTCGCCGCTGATCACGGCCGGGCAGCGCTCGACATCGATTACGCAGATCTTGATCGGGTCGCGCCGCCGGCGCCGGCGGGGACCACCGCCTCTGCATCCGACGTGACCGCAGGTACGCGAGCGGGCCGGCAAGCATGCCGCGCAGTTCCGCCCGCGCAAGCGCACGCGGATAGTCCGCAGGGCGACTGGCGCGCTTGGCTGAGGCGGGATCGCGCAGCGAGCGCAGCCACGCTCGGGACCACCGCCGCCAGGCCGGCCAGGTGCCGCGGGTTGCGCAGACGCGATCGCCGTCAGCATCGCGGTGAAGCCGACGCCGTAGCCGTAGATCTGCCGGTCGAGCTCCGCGAGCGTGGCCCGATGCGTGTGGTAGACGATCGCGCTCGGCTCGTAGGCCAGACGCTGCCCGCTCGCCAGCAACTCGACGAGCATCGCGAGGTCCTCCCCGCCGCGGCTCGGCGTCCCGGTGCCCAGCGCCTCGTCGAACCCTCCGGCCGCACGCAGCGCCGACGCGCGGAACGCCATGTTCGAGCCGAGGCCCAGCTCTCCCGTTGCGTACAGCGAGTCAAGCCGCTCGCCCCCCGTCTCGCCGTCGCGACGCCGCACGCGGAAACGCCCGGCGCGCTCGAACGTCAGCGGGACGTAGCTGCGGTCGGGGCCGCTGCCGGATTGCTCGAACCAGACCTGGGCAGCCGTCTCCAGCTCGAGCGGCACGACCAGACCGGTCACGGCCGCGACCTCCGGCTGGCGCGCGAAGCGCTCGCCAAGCGCCCGCAGCCAGCGGCGATCGACGTCGACGTCATCGTCGGTGAACGCGACGATCTCCCCGGTGGCCGCCGCCAGCCCGCGGTTGCGCGCCGCCGAGATCCCCGGACGCGGCTCGTGGATCACCCGCGCTCCGGCGAGCTCGAGCGGCGCGTCGGCGGCCCGCCGGTTGTCGACAACGATCACCTCGTAGTCGGGATGATCGAGCGTCAGCAGTCGCTGCACGCAGCGACGCAGCTGCGCGGGGCGCGTGGCGTCGGTGGGGACGATGACGCTCGCGCGGAGGAGCGTCGGCGCGTCGGCGCCGCCGTACGGCTTCAGTGACCAGGCCTCGCCGAGCTGGTCATGCAGCTCGCGCTCGAGGTCGGCCGCGCTCACCCGCGTGCCCCGGAGCGGCAGCTCGACGCTCCCGAGCGGCCTGCCGTCGCGACACGCAAGGATCCACGCACCCGCGTAGGGCGGTGTGTCCGCGCGCGTGCAATCGAGGTCGGTCAGCGGGCCGTCGACGTCGATGACCGCCACGCGCATTGGGCCCGGCGCGGTCATTGCGACGGCGCCTCCCGCACGCCCGGCCTCCGGTGGGCCCCAGCCGGCCCATCGCCGGCCGGCGTGCCAGACGCGCTGCTTGGCGTGCGCCCATGCGCGCGCCGCGGGCGCGCGGACGCCAGCGGACGAGCGCCAGCAGCGCCTCGGGCGTCATCCCGCCCTGAACCTGCAGGCGCGGGAGCGCCCAGCGGTCGTCGCCGCCGCGCGCGGGCAGGTCCCCCACCACGCATGCCTGTGCGAAGCCCGCGGCGCGAATCGCGCGCCGCGACGACGCGGAGTGGTAGCCGAAGGGGTAGGCGAAGCTCGATACGGCCAGGCCGAGGTGGTCCTCGAGCTCCATCTTGCTGGCGGCGGCGTCACGCCGGACCAACTCGGCCGGATTGATGTCCGCGGCCAGGTGCCGCCGTCCGTGCGACCCGATCTCCAGCCCGGCCTGCGCGAGGTCGGCGATGTCGCCCCAGCCGAGCATCGGTCGCTCGCTGTCTTCGCCGCGCAGCCAGCGCGACCGGTCGCCGACGAAGCCACTGGGGACGAACAGTGTCGCGGACATCCCGTGGCGCGCCAGCGCGGGCGCGGCGTCCGATGCGGCGTCGGCCAGGCCGTCGTCGATCGAGATCGTGACCGCGCCGCCGTCCGCGGCGGCCAGCGCATCCGGCACTCGCCGAACGGGATCACCTCGAGCGCTTGCTCACTCAGCGCAGCGAGATGCTCGTCGAACAGCCCGGGATCGATCGTCAGCTGCGCAAACGATCGCGTCGTCGTCACCGCGATGCTGTGATAGACGAGCACGGCCACTGTTGGCGGCGCGCGCATTGCCGCTCACGCTCGCGCCGGGGCGCGCCCGAGACGCCGCGCCTGCAGCCGCGCGCCGGCGTACATGAACGGCCCTTGAACCAGCCCGACGCGGTGGGCGTGCAGCAGCTCGCGCGGGAACGCCCCGTCCAGCTCACGCATGCGCCGCCCCCGGCGAGAGAACTCATCTTGCGCAGCGCGCCGGCTGAGCCGCAGCAGGGCGGGGGCGCAGCTGGGATGGTGCACAAGCATACTCGTGTAGTAGGCGGTCAACCCGCGTCCGTACCCGAGCATCTGACGGCGCAGTGCCGCGTCGTCGCGCCGGTGCCGGTGATGGACGATCGCCGTCGGCTGATAGACGATCGTCCCGCCGGCGAGCAGCAGCGCGCTCAGCGCCGCGGTGTCTTCGCCGGCCAGCGTCGCGGTTCCCGCGCCGAGCGCGCAATCGAAGCGGCCGATCCGCTCGATTGCGTCGCGGCGAAACGCCATGTTTCCGCCGGAGCCGAACGGCGGCAGCGGATAGAGCGGACTCTGCAGGTGTGCGGTCGCCGGTGAGAACACCGCACGAGTGAAGCCGCGTCCTCGGCTGACCCCGCTGTACTGCTCGAATCGCGCCTGGCTCGGCGTGTCGAGCTCGGCCGGAACGACGATCCCGGTCACCGCACCGGCGTCGGGCACCTCGACGAAGGCTCGCGCGAGCTCGGCCGCCCAGCAGCGATCGCAGATCTCGTCGTCATCGGCCCACGCGATGACCTCGCCGTCCGAGGCCTCGATCGCGCGGTTGCGGGCCCAGGAGAGGCCGGGGCGCGGCTCCATCACGTAGTTGATGTCACGCTCCCGTGCGAGTTCGGACACGGTTCGACGCGTGCGGTCGTCTGACGGGGCGTTGTCGACCACGATGATGTGCAGCCGCTGGTATTCCTGGACGCGCAGGCTTTCGAGCAGCTGCGCGAGCCCGTCGGGACGGTCGCGGGTGCAGATCGCGACCGTCATCTGCGGACCGTCGCGGAGCGCCCGGGCGCGACTCTCGAGGAAATGCGGAGTGTGCGCCGGCCGCAGCCCGTCCGTCGGCAGATCGCCCCGCCAGCTCAGCCCACACTCCACGATCCGCTCGCGCAGCTGCGGCTCGAAGTCGCGTACGATCGCACGCGCAAGCTCATCCGGCTCCAGGCCCTCGACCGGAAGCGACGCGAGGAGCAGTCCGATCGGCTCGGTGAACACACGTACGAGGACGAGGGCGTGCGTGGCCTCGGGGGTGGCCCGGATCGTCGGGATGCTCTCCGCTACGTCGCACTCGGTGATCAGGGTGGCGCCCGGCGCCGCGCGGTCAGGGTTCATCGTCGAGGACCTCCCGGTAGATCGACATCGTCTCCTCGGCCAGATCGGCCCATCTCGGCACGAGGGCGGCGAAGGGGTGGTCCCCGGTTGCCGACAGCTCCGTGACCGCGTCCGCGACAGCGAGTGGCGAGGCGCGCCGCGAGACGAAGCTGATCCCTTCGCTCCCGGCCAGCCTCGCCGCCTCGCGGTGGGCCGGCATGTCCGAGGCGACCACGGGCGTGCCGGCGCAAGCGGCGGTAAGCAACGTACCGCCCCACAGGTCCTCCTCCTTGAGGGTCGCCACCACCGAGGCCGTGCGCAGCAACCGATGCAGAACGGCGTCGGTCACGCCACCGGCAAACCGGACGCGGTCGGCGACTCCGAGGTAGTCGGCGTGCGCCTCGAGCATGCTGCGCGCGCGCCCGCGGCCGACGACGATCAGCGTGTAGTGGGACGGCAGCGCCGGCAGAGCTGAGATGACCCGTTGGATGCCCGCCCAGCGTGTGAGCCGATCGACGCTGACGATCACGTGACGATCCATCGGGTGCGGCGAGGGGGGAGCGATCGAATCGGCGTCCGATCCGTTTGGCACGACGGTCACGCTGGCATCGGGCGCATACCGGGACACCAGGAGCGCCTCGCTCTGTGAGACACAGAGCACGCGCTCGGCGCGGGCCAGCAGCTGTCGGTCCGCCAGGTGCTCGCCGCGACCCTGCGCCATGCGACGCAGGTGTGTCCCGGAGGAGGCGTAGAAGTGGGGCGTGACGATCAGGTGCTGTGGCGTGCCCTGGGCGACCAGCAGGGCGGGCAGCATCCGCTCGCCGTGCACGTGCAGCAGGTCGAAGTCCCCGCTGTGGCGGCGCAGATATGACCACAGTGCGCGCGGCGCCGCGTACTTGCCGGGCACCCAGGACGAGAAGCATCTGATCGTGATCCCCTCCTCCGCGGACGGCACGTCTCTGTGGCGCGTGGTGTGCAGCAGAACCTCGGCCGTGCCTCCGGCGCGTGCGATGGCCGTGGCCAGCACGCGCACGTGTCGGCCGACGACGCCATCGCCGCCGTCCACGCCGTGTCCGCCTCCGTAGGCGTGGGTCAGGAACGCAACCCTCATATGTCGGAGGGACCCTCTCTTCGCAGCAGTGCGTTCAGCGAGCGCCGCTGAGACACCCGCAGCCGCTCGAGGATGATCGTGCGGAGGATGAGCAACCCGTCTCGAACGGCCTTCAGGTTGCTTTCCCCGTGTAACCGCGGGCGCTCGTAGCTCGGCACCTCCTGGATGAGCAGCCCGGCGCGCGCGACGCGGACATTGATCAGCGTCTCGGCGTCGAAGCCACCGGCATCGAAGCGGATGTACGGCAGGCACCGCCGCGAGAACGCGATGTAGCCGTAACAGAGGTCAGTGAAGCGAGTGTCGTAGAGCGAATTGACGAGCCAGCCCAGGAACGCGTTACCGAACCTGCGCGTGGAAGTCAGGTCGCTGCTGCCGCCGCCCTGGGCGTAGCGCGAGCCCTTGGCGACGTCCGCCCCGGCGCCGAGCGCGGCAACGAAGCGCGGGATCTCGCGCGGGTCCGTCGAGCCATCCGCGTCGAGCATCGCAATCACGTCACCGGTGCAGGCCGCGAAGCCGGCGCTCAGCGCGTCGCCCTTCCCCTTGCCCGGCTGCTGGATGACCTGGACCCCCGGCCGCAGCCGTCGCGCCTCAGCCGGCGTGCCGTCGGTGGAGTGTCCGTCGACGAGCACGACCTGGTGCAGCCCGGCAGGGAGCCGGGCGAACACGTAGGCGAGGTTGCGCGCCTCGTTACGGGCGGGGATCACGACGCTCACACGCACCGCCGCCGGAATCAGTCGCACCGGCACGCTGGCAAAGATCTCATCGTTTGCGATGAGAGCCACGCCCCGCTGTTCAACGTCACTGGCCATCAACGTGTACCCAGCCGGTCCAACGCCCGCTCGACGGTTGGCCTCAATCCACCTCTCCACCAGTTTCGATGATCCAGAACGCTCTGCAATCCGCTCCCTACACGGGTCTGTCGTCGGGTTACTACGCGGCCCTATCCGTAGTGCACGCCATTCCCGCACGCAGGCCGACGCGGCTACGCTGAGGCGTTGGCCAGGCGTCCGGTCACGCCGCTCGCCTCGGCGCGAGGCTTGCTCTAGAGGGACGAGAGGGCAGGCCGCGGCACTGGGGCCGACGTTCGATTTGTCCAGCAAGGACTTGGCCGTGGCCAAGCACGATGTCCATCGGAGAGCGTCGCTGCGAATGCGGCGCCACGGGAGCGGTCTTCACCGGTCGGTGAGCCCCCTCTATGGCCGGTGGCACGGTCAACGCGCGTTGGCCCGGGCGCTGTGGGCCGTCACGCTCACGACGGCGGCTCTGCCGGCCGGCGCTGGCGCAGCGGTCATGAGGTTCGGCAGCCCGCTCGCCGTCGCGGCGACGAAGAACACCGCGACGAACCTCAAGTACGCGGGGACCGGCGGTGTCGGTCACGTGCATCACGACGGCGCCGACACGGCTCTTTGGAATGCCACGATGCCGCCCGGCGCCCGGTCCAGCGCGCCGACAGGCGGGCAGATCACCGCGATCCGCCTGGAGGGCTGCGCCGAGCGGGCCCCCGGCGGTCCCTCCCCGCTCACTCAGATCCACTTTCAGGCGCTCACCCCAATGGGAGGCGGCGGCGCCCACGTCGATGTCGCCAGCCAGGCGTTTGCGATTCCGACCTGCGGCGCCCCGAACGCGACGCGGCGCACCGTGACGTCCTATCACCCGACGAACTTCTGCGTCAGCCGGGGCGACATCGTCGACTTCAACGACGAGGGCGGCTTCGACCCCAACCACTACCCCAGTGGCGTGCCCTACGAGGTCATCGGCACGGTGCCGGGCGCCGTCATGGACTCGTTCATCGCCGACAACGGCACCAACAATGGCGCGACATTCCTCACCACAGACGTCGCCGCAAGTGATGGCTTCGCGCGTAACCCGCACGAAGAACTGCTGCTGCAGTCCACGCTTGCCACAGGCGTCGACGCGACGCCGCTGTGCCCCGGCGGGCTGTACGGCGAGCCCGGCATGCCCGGGGGAAAGCCGGCCCTTGACTTCGGGCAGGCGACGACCCGCGTCAAGCGCGGGGGCTATGTCGCGTTGTCGCTCTACTGCGACCTCCTCGGGCGTCCGTGCACGGGCACGATCGCGCTTTACAGCGCCCGCGCCACGCTCGGCAGCGCGCCCCTGTTCGCGCCGAGGGGCCGGGTGTCGACGGTGCGCGTCCGCCTCAGCACGCCCGCGATCGCGGAGCTGCGCGCGCGGGGCGCCATGAACGCGCTGGTCGTCGCCCTCCTCGAAGGCGCCGAGACGGCATCCCACGCCATGCGCCTCCAACCACAATAGCCCTCGAGGCCCGATTGCCGGGACGCCGGGGTCTGCCCGGACCAGTAGACACGACCCGCGGCTTGCGGCGTTCTACGGGCACGGCGGAGCGCACGGTGGTCTATGTTGGCCTCTACCCGTCGTGTCGTGAGAGGAAGCCGGGTTGCCCGTTCGTCGTGCACTCCGATGTCCGTGCCTCTGCGGACTCGTGGTGGGTGCCCGGGTCGCGTTCGAGTCGGAGATTGCGCCCGTAGGAGCGCCCGCTGATCGGCCCACGGATCGCGAGGTCCATGCTCGCGCCTCGGAGCCGGCAGATGTCCGTTGAGCGGCGTCGTCGCGTGCTCGTCACCGGGGTCGGCGGTCCCGCCGGGATCGCCGTCATGCGCGCCATCGCGGGCGAGACGACGACGATCTTCGCGGCCGACATCGACCCCTACGCCGCCGGGCTCTACCTCGTGCCCGAGACGCAACGCGCGATCGTGCCGCCGGGAGACCACCCGCAGTTCGCCGACGTCCTGCTCGAGGTCTCCCGGCGCGAGCGGATCGACGTCGTCGTGCCGACCGTCGACGTGGAGCTGCTACCGCTCGCTCGCCGGCGCGAGCGCTTTGCCAGCGCGCGTGTCGCGCTCGTGCTGGCCGAGGAGTCGACGCTCGAGGTGTGCCTGGACAAGTGGGCGCTCGACGCGTGCTGCCGCGACCGCGTGCGCGTTCCCGACTGCTGGCTCGTCGACCCACGCTTCGATTGGCAGGCGCCGGCGATGCCGGCGATCGTCAAGCCGCGCCGGGGCAGCGGCTCGCGCGACGTCCGGCTCGTTGCGCGACGTGAGCATCTCGTGCGGCTGCCGCGCGATGGAACGTTGCTCGTGCAGGAGCACCTGCCGGGGCCCGAGTACTCCCTCGACGTGCTCGCGAGCGCCGACGGCACGGTGCGCTCGGTCGTTCCGCGCGCACGGTTGAAGGTCCATTCGGGCATCGCGGTCGCGGGGCGGACGCTCCATGACGACCGGCTGGAGGCGTTCGGGCGTGCTGCCGCCGAGGCGATCGGGCTCACAACCGTCGCGAACGTGCAGGTCAAGGACGCTGCCGACGGCGCACCGGCGCTGCTCGAGATCAATCCGCGCTTCCCCGGCACCATGGCGCTCACGGTCGCCGCGGGCGTCGACATGCCCACGCTCGCGGTCGCCGAGGCGCTCGGGGTTCCAGCGCCCGAGGCGTCACTCGATTTCGCCGAGATCGCGATGGTGCGCTTCCTCGACGAGCGCGTCCTGCCCCTCGCGGACATCGCCGCGCAGGAGCGCGAGGCCGCGAGGGTCGCCGGCGGCGGGGGCCGTGGGGTGGGGAGCTCAGATCGCCGAGCGAGCCTCCCCGAGTCCCTCCCTTCCGCTTCGCCCGCTGGGCGACGGGCCCGTGCGCGTCCGTCGGGCAGGACCCCGGACGTCATGCACCGAGCGCAGAGGCGGAGCGGATCGCCATGAGTGGCGCACCGACGCGGATCTTGCTCGTCGAGGAGGACACGGCCTTCGCAACCGCGATGCAGCAGTTGCTTGGTGAGGTGGCAGACGTCACCCGGGTGGCGAGTGCGGAGGCCGCCGAGGAGCTGCTGCTGTCCCGCGACTGGAACGTGCTGATCACCGATGTCGATCTTCCCGGCCTCGACGGCCTGGAGCTCGTGCGCCAAGGTCGAATGGGGGATCCAGAGCTCGTGGCCCTCGTGATGAGCAGACACGAGCAGTTCGCGGACGCCGTGGCTGCGATGCGCGCCGGCGCCAGCGACTTCATCACCAACCCGGTCGCCCCGCAGGAGCTGCTCGCGAAGGTGCGCCGCGCCGTGGCGCTCGACCGCGCCAACCGCAGCAGGCGTGGTGCCACCGAGAGCGTCTTGGCCATCGGCGCCCACCCCGACGACGTCGAGATCGGCTGTGGCGGCATCCTGCTGCACCACCGCGACGCGGGTCAAGCGATCACGATCCTGACGATGACGGCGGGGGAGGCCGGTGGCGCGCGAGCCGTTCGTGTGGTCGAGGCAGAGCGCCCCGCGGCCCTGCTGTCGGCGCGGCTGTTCCTGCTCGCGCTCGACGACACCGACATCTCCGAGGACGGTGGGACCGTGGCGGCGATCTTCGATGTGCTCGACGAGGTCCGTCCGACCACGATCTACACGCATACCGCCCAGGACGTGCACCAGGATCATCGCAGTGTTCATCGCGCGACGCTCGTGGCGGCCCGCGCGGTCCCGCGGGTCTACGCGTACCAGAGCCCGTCGAGCACCGTGGACTTCCGGCCCACCCGCTTCGTCTCGATCGACGACGTCCTGGAGCGCAAGATCGAGCTCGTCGAGCAGTACGCGTCGCAGACAGCGATCCGCGACTACCTCGCGCCCGGGCTCCTTCGCGCAACCGCTCGCTATTGGGGCCGCTACGGCAGTTCGGACTATGCCGAGCCGCTCGAGGTGATCCGCCAACAAGACCTCGCGACCGTGGCCGGCGACAAGTCGACGGCGGCGACGACGGCCGCAGTCGAAGTCGGTGCACCCGTGCTTGGCAGCGGGCCATGATCAACGTGGTGGATGTGCTCCTCGTCGCGATGGTCCTATCCGGAGCCGTCGTGGTGCTCGTCGGCTGCCTTCAGTTCCTGCTCGCCGGCATGCACATCCTGCGGCGGCCCTACGCGAGGGCGACCGAGCTGTATCCCCGCATCGCCGTCGTCATCCCCGCCTGGAACGAAGGGGCCGTGCTCGGCCGGACGATCGACACCCTCTTTGACATGCGCTACCCGACCGAGAAGGTGCGCGTCTACGTCGTCGACGACGGCAGCAGCGACGACACGCCGCGGATCATCGAGGAGCGCGCCAGACAGCACCCCGGCTCGGTCATCAATCTCCGCCGCGAGCAGGGCGGGCAGGGCAAGGCCGCCACGATCAACTACGGGCTCGAGCGCATCCGGCGCGACGGCTGGTACGAGGCGGTCCTCGTCATCGACGCGGACGTGCTCGTCTCGCCGACCGCGCTGCGCCGCATGGCCCGACACTTCGGAGACCTCCAGGTCGGGGGCGTGACGGCCTACATCAAGGAGGGCACCGCCCATCCCAACTACGTCAACCGCTTCGTCGGATTTGAGTACATCACCGCGCAGGCCGCGGCCCGCCGCGCGCAGAACACGATCGGTGCCCAGGCCTGCCTGGCCGGAGGCGCCCAGCTGATCCGGCGCGAGGCGCTCGAGTGTCTCGGCGGCGAGATCGACACGTCGACGCTCGCCGAGGACTCGGTGACCACCTTTCGAATCCAGCTCGCCGGCTACGACGTGCGCTTCGAAGGCAACGCGGTGGTCTGGGCCGAAGAGCCACGGACGATCGCCGCGCTGTGGAAGCAGCGCGTGCGCTGGGCGCGGGGCAACACGCAAGTGACGTGGCGCTTTCGTGGCGTATGGCTGCACCGCCTGCGTGTGGGCCCGCTCGGTGGGCCGACCTTCGCGGCGATCTGGGCCTCGGTTGTACTCATGCCGGTGTTCATGGGCGTCGCCACGATCGGTTTGGTGACGCTGTTCTTCACCGATCGGGCGTTGTCGGTGACGGCGTTTCGGTCCCTGTGGGCGCTGACCGGCTGCGCGTTCGTGTTCATCACCTGCTCGAGCCTGCTGATCGATCCGGAGGCGGGCCGGCGCTGCTGGCGGCAGGGGCTCCTGTTCCCGGGCGCGATCAACCTGACACTGATCGTCTTCGGGCTCACCGGCCCGGTTGTGACGTCCGTGTTCGGCGCGCAGCTCGACGCGATCGGCCTGCGCGGCGGCGAGCCCCTCGCCACATACCTGCTGCTCTTCGCCGATGTCTGGCTGACGGCCTCGATCGTCGGTGCGTATCTACTCAAGCGCCTGGACGACTCGGGCCGGCTCGGTTGGGTCGTGCGGCCGCTGCTCTACGTGATCGGCTATGGCCCGCTGCTGTGTGCGATGACCGTGGGTGGCTACGTCGCGGAGCTGCGCGGATCCGAGCGGCGCTGGGAGAAGACGGAGAAGATCGGCCGCGTCGGGGAGCTCGGAGCATGAGCGCGCGAAAGCGATTGCGGGTCCGCCCGCCGGGCGATATCTGGTCCGAGGAGTTTCGCGAGGAGCTGCGCCGCGACCGGCACTTCGAGGGGAGCCTGCCGCTTCGAGAGGCGGCCGTGCTCATCCTTGTCGGCGCCATCCTGGCGCTGCGCATCCTGGCCACGTGACGGCGTCGCGGACCCGGTGTCACGCCGGTTGGGCGGTGCCCAACCGTGCGCCGTCCTCGAGGAACCGTTGCATCCCTCTCGGCGTGAGCGGTCGGGCGAACAGGAACCCCTGTCCGCGATCGCATTGCTCGCGCTGCAGGCGGCGCAGCTGGCTCTGCTGCTCGATGCCCTCGCCGAGCGTCTCGATGTCGAGTGACTTGCCGAGCTGTACGAGGGTGTGGATGAGCGCCGTGGAGGCTCTGCTCGTGGCGATGCCCGAGATGAAGGAGCGGTCGATCTTCAAGGCGTCGATCGGGAATTGGCGAAGGTAGGCCAGCGAGCTGTAGCCGGTGCCGAAATCATCGATCGAGATCCGCACTCCCAGCGCCTTGAGCTCGGTGAGGCGTTGCGCGCTCGCGTCCGCGTCGCGCATCAGCGTCGTCTCGGTGATCTCCAGCGTGAGCGTCCGCGGGTCGAGATGATGGCGCTCGATCGCCCCGCGCACGTCCTCGATCAGTGCGTCTTCATCGAGTTGGCGTCCAGAGACGTTGACCGCCATGCCCAGGTCGTGACCTTCAGCATGCCAGGCTGCCGCCTGCGCACACGCCCGATCGAGCACCCAGCGCCCGATCTCCACGATCAGGCCGCTCTTCTCCGCCAGCGGAATGAACGCGTCCGGTGGCACGATTCCTCGCGTCGGGTGACGCCAGCGGATGAGGGCCTCGACGCCGGTCGCCGTCTCGGTCTGCAGATCGAAGATCGGCTGATACATCAAGAACAGCTGCCCGGCGTCAAGCGCACCGGCCAACTCGAGCTCGAGGTCCAGGCGATCCTGCGCCGCGACCTGCATCTGGGCCTCGAAGAGCACGTAGCGGCTCCGCCCCGCCGCCTTCGCCTCGTACATCGCCAGATCCGCGTCGCGCAACAGCTGCTCGGCATTCGGACGCTGCCCGAGCGCGATCCCGACGCTCGCCGTCACCGACACCGCCCTGCGGCCGGCGTTCGACAGCTCTATCGGCTGCGCCAACACATCGATGATCCGCTGCGCGACGAGCTCGGGGCCCGCCTCGAGCGACGCCGACTCCAGGAGCACGACGAACTCGTCGCCGGCGAGGCGCCCCACGGTGTCGCTCTCTCGCATGACGGTGGTCAAGCGCTCCGCGACGACTCTCAGCAGCTCGTCCCCCGCCGCGTGCCCGAACGTGTCGTTCACCTGCTTGAAGCCATCGAGGTCGATGTACATGATCGCCACGGGCACCTCGTGACGTCGCGCTCGCGCCAGCATCTGCTCGGTCCGGTCGAGCACCAAGGCACGATTCGGAAGTCTCGTCAGGCTGTCGTGCAAGGCCCGGAAGCGAAGCTCGTCGGTCTTCTGCGTCACCATCCGCAAGGCCCCCTCACGTGAACGCGTCAGCACCAGCGTGAGGGCGAACAGGAGGAACGTGACGAGGAGACCGCCTGCGAGCACGAGCAGTCCCTGCGCGGACGCCGACAGGCCAGCGACGTGCGGGACGCCCCGGACCCGTATCGTCCAGGCACCCTCGGCCTGCACCGGTGTGGTGCGCCCAACTGTCGGTCCGAGGACCGACGCGCCGGCTTGGCCGACTAGCTGCACGGGGCCACCTGCGTTTTGGTGGTACAAGGCCACAGCGAGCTTTCCGTTGTTCCCGAGTGCGCTGCTGATGAGCACCGAGGGGTCGAACGAGGCGCCCGCCCAGGCCACGAGCGCCGCCCGCCGCTGCCCAACGCTCGCCAGCGATGCCCCGCGGCGGTACACGGCGGCGCCGACGAACAGCGCCGACCCCGGCGCCGCCGCCACCACGTACGCCCCGGAGTCGGCAGCCGCCAGCAACGTTGCAGCGAGTCCGGGCACGGTGGTCGCGGCGGTACAGGAGTCGGCTTCGATCAACGGAGCTGCCGCCTTCGGAAGCGGGGCCCCGGCGAACGCTTCGATGAGGCAATACCGTGCTCGCCGTCCGCTCGGGAGAATCCGGAACGTGCCGCCGGTGAGCGCATGGAAGGTCGGGTCCCGCTCGAACTTCGCGGCGAAAGCCGGCACGCCGGACGCGGGCACCGAGGCGATCAGCGCGGTCCCCGCGCTGCCGGCGAGGCGCTGCGGTCCCTGAAGCTGGCGATACCACTCTCCGAACTGGGCGTTGCTGAGGCCTGGCACCATCGTCGCGACGCCGCGGATCGAGGTCACGAAGTCCAGGTCGGCCCGCAATGACGAAGCGAGCGTGCCGGTCACGTTCGCGGCCGTCGACTGGAACGTGCTCTTCGCGTCATTGCGAACGCTCGACCGCCAGGACAGGGCGCCCACGATCGAGGCAGCGACCCCGACGGCAAGCAGCACGAACGCGACGACCAGCCACCGCCGTCCGTTGTATCTGGGGCGGTCGGGCCTGGCGGGCGTCTCGCTGCCCGGGCCCGCCAGGTCAGAGTCTCCGCTTCCCACGATCCTCCTCCATCGATGCGACGCCAAGCGATTCACTCCGTCGCCGCGCATCACTCAAGACAGTTCCATCGGCGAGCCAACGCGGCAACCGTGAACGGCCACGATCGCCGCACGTAGTTCGCCGCACGTCGTCAGGCGGTGGACGTGCCGACAGGCGTGGCCCGCGGTCCCACGGCGCAGGGCGGCGCTGCACCTGGCGGCAGGGCTCACGCAAGCCTCCACGTGCCCCGCGCGGGTATGTACGGATTGCCCCCAGCGGCAGGCAGATGTATGAAACAATCGTGCTGACCGTTCGGTGCGGTTTAGCTTTGGGCGTTACCTACGAGCGGCGACAACGTTGCGGGAGAGACGGGAGGGACGTCGATGGTAGGCCGCGATTCGCCACTCGGTCGGGGCAAGCCCGGACGCGCCAAGGCTTCGCCGCAGCGCGCTCGCCAACCCGGCAGAACACGCGATGAGTCGCCCTGTTCCGGCCCGCCCGGGAAGGGTCAAGGCGCCGGGAAAGCATGTGAGCCTGAGGGCGGCAACCGGGTCGCGGCGAAGCGCTCGAACCGCGCGCACACGGCGCCGCGGCTGCCCGCCATCGGTTCCGGCGGCGGGTCGAGCGATGAGAGGGTGTTCTGGGAGCTTTCGTCGGACCTGTTCGCGGTGCTCGACGCGGAGGGGCGCTTCGTGAAGGTCAATCCGGCCTGGGAGCGCGTGCTGGGCTGGACCGCCGGGCAACTCATCGGACGGTCCGCGCGCGAGCTGATCCACCCGGATGATCTGGCCGCTGTGGTGGCCGCGGGCCGCCGGGCGCGGCGGGGTGCGGGTCGCGTCGCGCGTACCGAGAGCCGGTCTCGCTGCACGGATGGGACGTACCGTTGGCTCCTATGGTCGACCTATAACGACGGCACGTACCGGGTCAGCGTGGCGAAGGAGATCTCTCGGCGCAAGGCGGCCGAGGCCTCGCGGGAAGCCCTGCGCGCTCGCAGCGAGGAGGCGTACGCCGCGACGGATGTGTCGACGTGGGAGTGGGACATGGAGCGTCGGTGCCTGGCCGGCTCGGGCTCGGGCGCCAATGGCAGCTTCGAGGACGCCACGCCGCCGATGTCTCCTGCGCACCGAGCGGCGGTGGAAAGCGCGGCCGCGCACGTGGCGGACGGTCAAGACACGGAGTTCCTGCTGCGCTACCCGGCCACGTCCTCGGGCGGTGAGAGTCGCTGGCTGCAGTCGCGCGGCGCCGCCGTGCTCGGCCGCGGCGGCAAAGTGGTCGGCGTGCGTGGAACCACCCAGGATGTCACCGAGGCGGTCCGGGCGCAGATCGAGACGCGACAATCCCGAGACTTCGCCCAAACCACGCTGGACTCGCTGGCCGCGTATGTGGTCGTGCTCGACGACGCGGGCAGGATTCTCGCGGTCAACGCCGCGTGGGAGCGCATGACCAGCGCCATCGAGAACCGCAATGTCGGCGTCGGCGCCGACTACGTCACCGTCTGCGACGCGATCGGCGTAAAGGACAGCTTCGCCGCGACGATCGCAGGGTCCCTGGGCGAGATGCTCAAGGGAAGGCTCGACGAGTTCATGGTCGAGTATCCCTGCCGCACGCCGGACGGCGAGCGCTGGCTGGCCCTCCGCGCGTCACGCCACATCGGGGCGGGTCCCGCGAAGATGGTCCTCCAGCATCACGACATCACCTCGCGCGTGCGAGCCGAAGCGGAACTGCGTGAGGCGCGCGACTACCTCGCTGCTGTCGCCGACAGCATGGGCGAAGCTCTCTGCACCCTGGACGCCGATGGCGCGCTCGTGTACATGAACCCGGCCGCCGAGCGGTTGCTCGGCTGGAAGTCGGGCGAACTGCGGGGCCGCCTCATGCACGACGCCGTGCACTTCCGTCGAGCCGACGGACGGCCATACCCGGTCGCGGACTGCCCGATGACCGCGTCGCGCGTCAGTGGCGCGGTTGTGCGCGTGGCCGACGACGTCTTCGTTCGCCGTGACGGCACGGACATCGCCGTGCAATACACGTCCTCACCGCTCAAAACGGGCGATGCCATCACCGGATCGGTCGTCGTGTTCAGCGACATCACGCTGCAGCAGGCTGAGCAGGAGAAGACGCGGAGCCAGCTCGGAGCCGTGATGCGCGTGCGCCACATCCGCGACGCCCTACAGGAGGAGCGACTCGTCCTCTACGCACAGCCGATCGTCGATCTCGCGAGCGGGGCGCCGGTCCAGCACGAGTTGCTGATTCGCATGCTCGGGCGCGACGGCACGCTCGTGCTCCCGGATGAGTTCCTGCCCGCTGCCGAGCAGCACGGCCTGATCACAGATATCGATCACTGGGTGATCCGTCAGGCCGCGCATCTCTGCGCCGGCGGTCACCGCGTCCAGCTGAACCTCTCCGGCCCATCGCTCGCCGATCCCCGGCTCCTTGACTTCTTCCGCACGGCCGTCGAAGCGAGCGGCGCGACACCGCACGACATGGTCATCGAGCTCACCGAGACCGCGCTGATGAGCAACGAGCTCCTCGCCGGGCTACTGCTCGAGCAGGCGTCACGGATGGGATTCGAAATTGCCTTGGATGACTTCGGCACCGGCTACGGTGGGTTCGCTTATCTCAAGCGCTTTCCCGTCGACTACCTGAAGATCGACATCGACTTCATCCGCGACATCGCCACCAACGCCGCCAGCCGCCACGTCGTGGAGGCCGTCGTCAGCCTCGCGCGGAGCTTCGGCCAGAAGACCGTCGCGGAAGGGATAGAAGACCCCGGCACGATCGCACTGATCACCGGGATGCACGTCAACTACGGCCAAGGCTTCGCCCTCGGGCGGCCCCTGCCGCTCGAGCAGGCATTCTCCGTGCGCGCGTGACTGTGGCCTCGTCACTATGGCCTCATCACCGCGTGAGCGTCGCGCTCGGGCGTGCGGGCTGGAGCGGATCCGGCCGCGACGTCGCGGCCGAAACACGCGCGCGGCCGCGACAAGTGCGGTTGCACGCGGTTGTGTGTTGCGGTAAGAATCATGTCATCAGTCATCGAGCCCTGCCGACCACAGGGCAGATCTAGGCTCTCATGGCTTTCGCGACTCTGATCGGGCGGATGCCGACCGTTCGCCGATCCCGAGATTCGTTCGGCGGCAGCCCGCTCCTCGGCAGCGCGATCGTGATCTGGCGGTAGGTGAGCGGTGTTGGCTTGGGGGGAAGTGACTCATGGGTGGTAAGCGGCCGGCGCGCGGGCGCGCCGCCGTCTCGCAGGTCGCCGAGCAGAGCCTGCGCACGGTGATCGGTGAGAACCCCGACGGCCTGCTGGTGATCGACCGCGAGGGCGTCGTGCAGCTCGCTAACCCGGCAACCGAACGCCTGCTCGGCGGGGCCGCACGTGCGCATGAGGGCACGCGGCTGGGCTTCCCGCTCGTCGCCGGCCAGTCAAGCGAGGTAGACGTCACCCGCGGGACGACGCCGCGAACGGTCGAATGCCGCGTCGCCGAGATCGAGTGGGGAGGCGCGCGCGCACTGCTCGCCTCGCTGCGGGACGTAACCGACCACAGGCGAGCCGAGGCGAAGCTTCGCGGCCTCTTGGAGTCCGCCCCAGACGCAATCGTCATCGTTGACGAGCTGGGAAAGATCGACGTCGTCAACGCCATGGCCGAGACCTTGTTCGGCTACCGTCGCGAGGATCTGTTGGGGCGGCCGTTCGAAGTGCTCGTGCCCGAGCGTTCGTGTGAGCGCCGTTGCGCGGGGTTCTTCGGCCAAGCGGGCGCGAGCGCGACGAGCGCGGGGTTGGAGTTGCGTGCCCGGCGCCGCGACGGCACGGAGTTTCCGGTCGACCTCTCATTCGGCCCGCTAAAGACCGCAGACGGCACGTTCGTCACGGCGGTCATCCGTGACGCCACCGAGCGCGTGCGCGGCGAGACGACGGCGCGGGTGGTCGCGGCGCGCTTCCGGCGCGCGTTCGATGAGGCTCCGATCGGCCTGGCGATGCTCGATCTCGGTGGTCGCTTCGTGCAGGTCAATCGTGCGCTGTGCGCGATCACCGGCTACACGTGCGAACAGCTCGAGGCCACGAGCCTTCACGCCATCACCCACCCGGCCGATGTCGGCCAGGCGCAGCTCGAGCTCGCCAGTGCTCTCGTCGTCGGACGGGACGGTCAGCGGTCGGAGAGGCGCCTGGTCCGTGCAGATCAGCGATCGGTGTGGGTGGCGACCGGCCTCACGCTGTTGCGCGACGTCGAGGATCGCCCGCAGCGGCTCCTCGCGCTGATTCAGGACATCGACGATCGCCGTCGCTATGAGGGACGGTTGCGCTACCTCGCTGACCACGATCCACTGACGAGCCTGCTCAACCGGCGCAGCTTCGAGCAAGAGCTCGAGTCCCAGGTCGCCCTGGCCGAGCGGTACGGTGGCGGCGGCGCCGTCGTTGTGCTCGACCTCGACTACTTCAAGCTCATCAACGACACCCTCGGGCATGACGCTGGAGACACAGCGATCATCAGGACCGCCCAAGTGCTGCGCTCCCGACTCCGCGAGACCGATGTGCTCGCCCGCTTCGGCGGCGACGAGTTCGCCGTGTTGCTCCCGCGCGCCGACACGGCGAAAGCGCGTGTCGTAGCGGAAGAGCTCATCCAAGCACTGCGGAGGGAGACCGTCGAGCTGAGCGGCGTGGCGCGCCCACTCGCGGCCAGCGCCGGGATCGCGATGTTCAAGTCCCAAACGAGCTCCAGCGGCAGTGACGTGCTCGCGAACGCAGACATGGCGATGTTCGATGCGAAGCATGCAGGCCGCGACCGCGTGAGCGTCAGTGCTGCCGGTGAGCCGAGCGTGTCGCAGACGAAGGCGCGCGTCACGTGGGCGCAGCGCATTGAGAACGCACTCGAGCGCGACGGGTTCACGCTGCTCGCACAGCCGATCGTCGACCTCGTCACGGGCCAGGCGAATCAGTACGAGCTGCTGTTGCGAATGCGTGACGAGCGCGGCGAGCTCGTCATGCCCAGCGCGTTCCTGGACACCGCCGAGCGACTCGGGATGGTGCAGCAGATCGACCGGTGGGTTGCCGAACGCGCGATCACGCTCCTCGCGCAGCGTGGCGCACACGGCGGCGAGCTGACATTCGAGGTGAACGTGTCCGGCTCGTCGATGGGCGACCCCGAGCTGCTGGTGCTCATCCACAACGAGCTCGACCGCACAAAGGTTCCTCCGCGCCGCCTCGTCATCGACGTTGCAGAGACCGCTGTGGCGATCAACACGACACGTGCCGAGCAGTTCGCACGCGGTCTCGCGCAGCTCGGGTGCCGGCTCGCGCTGGACGACTTCGGCGCGGGGTACGGCTCGTTCTACTACCTCAAGCATCTCCCCTTCGACTTCATCAAGATCGATGGCGAGTTCGTCTCAGCCTGCTGCACCAATGAGACTGACCGCCTGCTGATCACAGCGATCGTCGAAGTCGTCAACGGCCTGGGCAAGCGGACGATCGCCGAACTCGTGGGCGACGACGACACCGCCCGCGTGCTCCAGCGCTTGGGAGTCGACTACGGACAGGGCTTTCACCTCGGCCGCCCGGCCCGGCTGAACGGCAGCGCGCGGGCCGCGCCGCGCAACGACGACGCCCCCGCCGCCCGCTAGCGGGGCCCACAGCAGTCGCTGGTCGCCTCCGAGGCATCCGCGCGGGCATCTCGTAGCGCTTATGCCGCTTTTCCCGGATGCTTGGGAGCTTCTCGCTGCGTACCGTCCCTCTGTATGCCGGGACGCTCCCTTTGCGTTGCGCGCATCGCGGGCATTCCGGTGCGCGTGAGTGCGTGGTGGCTGGTGGTCCTCGTGCTGCTGGTGTGGTCGCTCGGGGGCGCCTACTTCCCTGGTCGCGCGCCGGGAATCGGTGTGGTGCCCGCCTACGGGCTCGCGGTCGTGTCGGCGCTGCTGCTGTGCGTGAGCATCGTTGCGCACGAGTATGGCCACGCTCTCGTGGCGCGCCACCGTGGGATCGCTGTCGAGGAGATCGACCTGTGGCTGCTCGGCGGCGTGGCGACGCTGCGGTCGGATCCGCGCGAACCGCGTGATGAGCTCAGCTATGCCATCGCTGGACCGGCGGTGAGCGTCGTGCTCGCCGCGGCGTGTGCCGCACTCGCGCTGCTGGCGCGGTCGGCCTCTCCGGCGCTGCGCGCGCTCGTCGACTACCAGCTGCTGGTCAACGCTTCGATCCTTGGCTTCAACTTGCTGCCCGCGTTTCCGCTTGATGGTGGGCGCGTGTTGCGCGCTGCCCTGTGGCGGCGCGGCCAGAGCTTTGACCGTGCCACCGAGATCTCGGCGAGCGTGGGGCGCGACCTCGGCTACCTGATCGCCGTGCTCGGGGGTGGCGAGGTCGCGCTCGGTGTTACCACCGGGCTGTGGCTCGTGGTGATCGGCGTGTTCCTGATCGCGAGCGGGGGCGCGGAGGCGGCGCACGCGCGGCTGCACGCGGCGGCGGCGCGGCTCCAGGCGGCGACGATAATGTCGGCGCCGGTGATCGCGATCCCCGACCGACTGACTGTCCAGCAGGCGGCCGAGAGCTTCTTCCTGCCGTATCGGCATACGTCGTTTGCGGTGATCGATGGGGCCGCCGTGCTGTTGGGCATCGTCACGATCGCGCGGGCAGAGGCGGTTCCCGTGGGCGAGCGCACGACGACGTACGTCGGCGAGATCACCGAGCGCGATCCGCAGGTGATCGTGGCAGAGGACTGCGATATCGGCGAGCTGCTCGACCGACCGGCGTTCGCCCGCATCGGTCGCGCCGTGGTCGTTGATCGAGAAGGTTCCCCGATTGGCCTCGTATCGGTCACCGACGTGCAGCACTCGATCCGGGCGCTGCGGCTCGCTCGCCCGGCGACTTCGCGCCGCACCGGGAGGAGGCTTCGAGCGAGGCTCCATTCGCCGAGGCGTCGCTCAACGCATTCGCATTAGTACCGAGTGCGTGCGGGCGTTGGGGCGGATGTGCGTACCCGCTTCGCGCACAACGTGGACGACATGGGACCGGAGGGAGGCTCCGCGAGGAAGCTCGGGTCCGCGTCTAAGCTACGGCTACAGCTGGCCTGGGACAACGCGCCGATCGCGATGGGGCTCGTGGCCGCCGATGGCCGCTGGCTGCGCGTCAACCGCGCGGTTGGTGAACTGAGCGGGCACTCCGAGCAGGAGCTGCTCGACACCTCGCTGCAGGATCTCGTGGACATCGGCTCGAACGGCGATACCGGCGCCACGGTCCTCGAGCGCGACGCGTCGGAGCATCGAGCACGACGCACCCGCTTCACACGCGCGAACGGCGAGCACGGTGAGGCAGTTGTCTCCCTGTCGCGAGTGCCATCGAAACCCGGCGCGGCGGCTGAGTTTGTGGCCCAGATCGACGCTACGACGAGAATGCCGCGCTCGTGCTACTCGACATCGACGACTTCGGCGCCTTCAACGAGACGCACGGACGCGCCGGCGGCGACGCCATCCTCATCGGCCTCGGCAACGCTCTGCGCGTGCGATTGCGACGCACCGACCTGTTGGCGCGCGTCGGCGCCGACGAGTTCGCCGTGCTGCTCCCGCGTGATGGGGACGCGGCGCACGTGGCCGAGGCCCTGCAGCAATTGACGGGCGCCCTCCACGTTCCGGTTGGCGACTCGGAGGCGCACGTGACGGCAAGCGTTGGCACGCGCCTGATCGACCGCACGGCGCTGAGCGCCGATGTGGTGCTTACCGAGCTCGAGCAACTGACACTGAAGCCACATCCCGCGAACGCTCGCGTTGGATACCCCTCCGCAGCGTCGCGCCGGGATCCACGTCAGCCTCGCAGAGCCTCGCGACCACCCTCTGCTTGATCAACGCGCAGCGCACAATGGCCGGGGTGCCGGCGCTGCGCGAGAACTCCCTGCTCGACCAGGCGGCCACTGCGCACAACAACGACATGATCGCCAATGACTACTTCGCGCACGTGAGCCCGATAGGGGAGGGGCCGCTGAATTGGATCGCCGCGACCGGCTACCTGCTTTCCAACGATGGGTACGTGATCGGTGAGAACATCGGGTGGGGGACGTTTGACCTCGCCACGCCGCAGGCGATGGTCACCTCCTGGATGAACTCCCCCGACCACCGGACCAACATCCTGAACCCGAGCTACACGGACACTGGCATCGCCGTCGCGCCTCAGGTCCCCGCGTCGCTCGCACTCGGCGAACCCGGCGCGATGTACACCGAGAACTTCGGCGGCTTGACGGGGTAGAAATTCGGCGGCTTGATGGGGTGAGACAGCGAATCAGCCGCTTGCCGGCAGGGCGCTCGCCCGGTGTTCCAGCGTGTTGGCAACGACGTCGACGACGAGCGGGTCGAACTGTCGCCCGGAGCCGGCCCGCATCTCCCCGACCGCGTCTTCGACCGAACGCGGCGGACGGTATGGCCGCTCCGAGAGCATGGCCTCCAGCGCGGCGCACACCGTGACGACGCGGGCCTCGAGCGGGATGTCAGTGCCGACCAGCCCGTCCGGATAGCCTGACCCGTCGTAGCGTTCGCCCGCGGCGCGCACGATCTCGGCAACTTCCTGCCCGGGCACCGTGACGTTCACGATCCGCTCCCCGACCGCGGTGCTGCGCTCCACGAACACCCACTCGTGGCTGTCCAGGGCACTCGGCTTGGCGAGGATCTCGCGGGGGATGGCAGCCTTGCCGACGTCGTGCAACTCCGCCGCGAGCGCGGTACGAGCCGCCGCTGCGTGATCGAGCCCGACTTGCTCGGCGACCGTCCGCGCAAGCTCGCCCATCGTGCAACCGACGCTCGTCTCGACGCCGCGCCTCGTCCGCAAGCGTCGCAGCATGATCTGGCGCATACCGGCTGACTCGGACGCACCCAGGGCATCGCGTCGCGTCGTCAGACGGCGATCGGCCAGGTCCATCGCCCCGGCGCCGGCCCTGACCTCTCGCGGGATCTCGGCGCCGCCGCAAAGCACGCGAATGCGAAACCCCTCACCTCGCTCGCTCATCGCGTCCGCGGCAGCGGTCTCGGCGCCGGAGGGATCCGCCTCGTTGACGCGGGTGAGAACGGCGAAGCGCCCGCCGCCGACGCGATAGGCGGTCGCAGGGGGCGCGCACGACTGCGAGAGCCGCATCGCGAGCCGTCTCACAAGGGCATCACCGGCGAGCTGCCCAAAGGCCTGCGTGTAATGCCCAAGGCCATCGAGATCAAGCAGAAGCAGGAGGGCCTGGCCGCTTGCGCGGCCGTTCGCCGGGGTATCGAGAGCCCCGAGATCGTCGACCAAGGCGTCGCGGTCGCGCAATCCCGTCAGTTCGTCGGTGTGCAACTGAGGCTCGGGTGCGACCGGAGGACTCGCGCCCGCCTCGACACTGACGGCGATCACGATGAGCTCAATCGCCAGTACCCCGAGCGCGACGAGGACCGTCGCGGTCCCCCATCCGAGGATCGTGCCGAGCACCGCGACGACCAGCGTCACCGCCACCACGGCGACCTCCACCACGACGTGCGCGCCATGAGCAGCGCGCCAGCGATCGAACCTTCCTGGGATGCGGCGCGGGCTCTCGGGCACGACACCAACTTCGCGTTGAATCAATCGACAGAGACGAACATAGCTACGCTAGACGCACGAGAGTCGCTGGGCATCCGCAGCGTGCCGTTCATGCGGTCAGTAGTTGTCCGCCGGTCGACCAGTCCGGGATATCGGTCGTGCCAGCGTCACGAACCGTCACCTGCCCATAAAGCGGCACCACGTTGAATTCGAGCAGTAGCTCGCCCACAGTGAGGTCAGCCTACGGGGACTCGTGCTGGCAAGCGAATTCGGTCGCGAGCGTATCGGCACGCCCATCACCGCCAACCAGCGACCGCGACGCGGGAGGTCGCGGGGACACTGTTCTGCTCAAACACGGGAGCGGCACTCTCGTCGGCGACGCTCGCGACTGCCGCGTTGGACGACACTCGGTCCCGCCGGCAAGGGGCGCGAGGACCGCTGCTCACGAAGCATGCAGGACCGCCCCTGCCTCGGGCGTCGGCGCGACGCGTCGTCCGTTGCGGGTGCCGGCGTCGGCGGCGGCGATCAGCCCGGGCCTGCCGCGCCCCGCCGGGCCGGCGGGCCCGCCCACGCGCCGGGGTGCGGCCCGGCACTGGCCGCGGCTTGCGGGATCGGACGATGCGCCTCGCCGGAGCGTCGCGCACCGATCGCGACAGCGCGTCCTCGATCAAGTCGAGATCGACCGAGCTGATTCCGCACGGTCGTCGCGTCGCGCTCGGCGATCACTCCTGGGGGAGGAGTGGCGAGTTTGGGGGTGGAGTTGCGTCGCGACATCCTCTAGGGAGTATCGGCACGGTCGCGCGCCATGTTCCACGTCGTCCGGTCTAGGCAGACCGATGATTGATGACGTGGCTCGTCGGCGGAGAGCGTGTCTTGGACGCGAGAGGAACCGTCGTGCCCAGCCGCAACGTGCCTGCCGCGGCAGGCACGGCTTGACGGAGAGCCTGACAACACGTGGCCCTGCTTTCAGTGGCGAGCGGGCGCGCCGACGCGCTGAGATCCCCGCTCTGGTCGAGCAACGGCTACGGAGGATCCCCTCCTCCCGGGTAGCGTCGTGGCCTGAAGGTCTCGGTCAAGCCCTCTGGCCCAGTACGGCCTGGACCCATTGGCGAGGACTCGCGTGACCTGGTCCGCGACGCGGGACGCGGCGATCAACGGGTCCGCGCTGATGGCGCCCGCCGCTCTCGAGTTCGACGCCGGAAGGCACGGTCAACCTCGCCCGGTAATCACGTTGCCGGCGTCGTCCACGGCTACGCAGAGCGTGCGCGACGCGCATGAGATCGCCGCGATTGGCCTGGAGTCGTCGACCCGTTGGTATTGATAGCCCACGCCGCCACCAGCTGGGCTGACAGCCATGAGTGCGCCGCCGCGGTCGTCGACGGCGACGCACAGCAGGGCCGACGCGCATGAAACGCTGTCAATCTGGTGCGCGTCGTCGGTGCGGGTGGTATCCCACGCGCTCGCGCCACCGGTGGGTCGGAGAGCGGTAAGCAGGTTCGACACGTAGCCGCCGCCACCGCCGACGGCCACGCACAACGCGATCGAGGGGCACGCCAGGTCGCCCACCGGCGCTGTCGGAAAGCTCGTCACGCTCCAGCGGACCTTCGGATCTGCGGGTTGCGTCGAGCTGAGGAACTCCGGGCCGATCAAGCCGTAACAGGCCGAGGCTGAAGGACACGACAACGGGCCGACCGACCCCCAGTAGAAATGCCGGGTCATGCCGCGGACCTGCGCCTGATGCCATGCCGGTAGCCCCCCGCTGGGATTGGTGGATGTGATCACGTGTCCCAGATCGTCGCCGACCACGCACAGTCGCTGCGACGGGCAGTCGACATGCGTCAGCGCCGCCTGGCTGTCCAGCCGTGTCACGCTCCAGCCCGCAGCCGCGTCGGTGGGGTGGGTGCTCGTGACGATGTTGCCCTCGTTGTCAATCGCAACGCAGAGTCCTTTCGAGGGGCAGGACACGCCGTCGAGCAGGTTGAACGCGTCTATATCGTCGGGCGCCCACGCGTGCGTGTCTCGGGGATCGGTGGAGATAAACGCTCGTCCGCCGTCGTCCACGGCTACGCATAGCTCAGCCGACGGACACGCGACCGCGGTGAACGCGAGCGCACCGTCGGCGTGAGCGATCGCCCATGCCGTCGGTCCGCCAGTCAGTCTGGTGCTGGTGACGACGTTGCCGCCATTGTCCGATGTGACACAGAAGGACGTAGTAGGGCAGGAGACGGCGCGCAGTTCCTCTCCGAAGTCGATTGAGGCAGGGATCCATGCGCCGGAGCCACCGAGCGGATCCGTCGTGGTCAGCACCTCCCCCGCGGCGTCGACCGCTACACACAGCGTCGCCGAGGGACAGGACACACCGTTCGCCGCGTCGGCGAACCGGCCGTCCCCGGACTTCCACGCCGGCCGGCCTGCCGTCGGGTCGGTGGAGGTCCAAATGTGTCCGGGAGTATCGACGGCGACACACAGCGTGACCGTCGGGCATGACACGCTGGTCAGCTCGCTGCTGAGATCGTCTGTCGGATCGGTAGGCTCGAGGTTCGTCACCCTCCAAGTGCTCGCTCCGCCCGCGGGATCCGTCGAGCTCAACACGTCTCCCGAGTTGTCCACGGCGATACACAGCGTCACCGACGGGCACGAGACGCTGGCGATCCCGCCGGTTCCGAGTTTCGCCTCGGTCCAAGTCTTGGCGCCTCCGGCGGGATCCGTCGACGCCCAGATGCCCCCGTCGCCACCACCAGCCACGCACAGCGAGACCGAGGGGCAGGCCAGCCCGGCAAGACCGGTGTAGGGACTGGCGACCTGGGTGATCCTCCAAGCCCGTGCACCGCCGCTCGGATCGCCACTGGTGAGCACACGGCCACCCGCATCCACGGCGACGCACAGCGACACCGACGGGCAGGCCATACCCCAAATCTCGTAGGCGAACTCGACCGCACGCTCGGGCGAATCAACGCGAGCGACGCTCCACGCCCAAGGGCCACCAGCAGGCTGGCTCGAGGTGACGATGTCACCGCTGACGTCGCCACCGACGCAGAAGGAGCTCGTCGGACAGGACAACGAGAGGATGTAGCCAGCGTTGACGGCCGGCTTCTGGGCGTCGACTCGCACCGGTGCCGACCACGACAACGGCGCACCCGGAACGCTCGCCACTGCGACCGGGCCAGTCGCAGAAGGCAGCGACCCAGCGATCGACAAGCTCAAGCCGAACGCGCAGGCTCCCACTACCAGGCGCCCGACGCGACTGAAGCCCCGGCCCGCGTTCTGCGCCACGGCGCTCCGACGCCGATGCCGATCGAGCAGTTCCCGCACGGCAGACTCATCGGCATCCTGCCATTGCAGCTCGACCAGCGCACGAAGCCCTCCAGGCTCATATCGTCGAGTGCCCTCGACAGCCTGAAATCGTTTGGGCATTTCGTCTGACGGTCTCAGTCGGTCGTCGCCATCAAGGTTCGACCTTTGGCAACGGGCCGCCGCCGGTGTCACACCCAGTCGGGGGCGGTGCACCGCGCGGTTGCCGTGGTGCGCTGTCTTCGCAACTCCGTCGACTGACCGTCGTCTACGTCTCGGCAGGAACGACCGGTCCCAATACCCGGCGTTCGTCAACGCTCCGAGAGGAAGGCAACGTCACCATGGTTCGACTCCGTCGCACCCGCTCCAAGACCCGTTCGCGTGCGCGCGTCGCCTCTCGGCACCGCGTGCTCACGCTCGTCGCACTGACCGTCGGCGCCTTCGTGTGCCTGACCGCGCAGTCGTTCGCCGACACGGCCACACTGACCGTCACCAATGGGCAGGGCAACGCCGATCCCGCGGCGCTGCTGCCGCGTGTGTTCACGGTGAGCGGCGCCACGACGCAGAGCGGCGTGCAGGCGTACGTCAAGTACCGCGCCACCGGCGGTGCGGGCTGCGCGCCCTCGGCCGCGACCGACACCGGCACGATCCTGGACGGCGCTCAGGGACCGTTCTACGGGGGCGCGCCGACGGACAACGGCGCGTTCTCCGAGAGCGACGTCATCACCTGGCCCCAGGCGCAGACGCTCATGTTCTGCATCTGGATCGCGGCCACTCCGACGACGGCCACCACGCCGTTCACGCAGATCGTGACCTTCCGCCCACCGACGGGCACGATCGGCGCGACGATCAGCCCCGCCACGCCGCTGACCGGACAGCCGGTCACGATCACGATCTCCGGCGCCAGCGAGGCGCCCGAGACGGTCTACGCCACCCTGCGCGCGGCGGGGGGATCCTGCGCTCCCACCTTCGCCTCGGACACCGGGAGCAATCTGATCGCCGGTTCAGGGCAGGCGGTCAATGGCTCCTACTCGATCACCGAGACGGCGAGCGAGGCGACGGCCGGCTCGTATCAGGTCTGCCTGTGGCTGGCGTCATCCCCGACCGACTCCTCGCCGATCGCGGGCCCCGTGCCGGTGTCGTTCACCGTGGCCGCGCCGCCCCCGGTTCCGCCGCCGCCGTGCGTCGTGCCCAACCCGGCGCCCAACACCAGCCTGGCCTTCGTCGAGCAGGCGCTGCTCGCGGCTCACTGCTCGGTCGGCGCGGTCAGCCGCATCGCCAGCCCGCTCACCGGCGTCGGTGACGTGATCAGCCTCAACCCGGCGCGCAACTCGCAGCAGGCCAACGGCACGGCGGTCTCGATCGTCGTCTCCACCGGCCCCGCGTGCGTGGTGCCGCGGATCGCCGCGGGCTCCACGCTGGCGGCGGCCGAGCGCGGCGTCCGCAAGGCCCACTGCGCCGTCGGCAAGATCACGCGCGTGCGCTCGCGCAGGGTGCGCCGGGGGCGGATCGTGCGCGCCAGTCCAGCCGCCGGCACGATCGCGGCGACGAACGCCCCGGTGGCGCTCGTCGTGTCCTCCGGCAAGGCGAGGTGATCGGCCGCGCGAGCGGCCACAGCCGCCGAGGCGCGTCGCTCGCACCGGGCGCGCCTCGGCGGGCCGCGCGCCGGCGCGACGGCGGAGTGCCGACCGCGAGATAATGCGCCGATGGCCTACGACGAGGATCTGGCCAACCGGATTCGCGAACTCGTCCTGATGGAGGTCGGCGTCACCGAGCAGCGCATGTTCGGCGGCCTGGCCTTCCTGGTCGAAGGCAACCTGTCGGTGAGCGCGAGCGGCCGAGGCGGCCTGCTCCTGCGGGTTGACCCGGCCGAGACCGATGCGCTGCTCGGCCGGCCCCACGCACACCCGTTCGAGATGCGCGGGCGCGTGATGCAGGGATGGCTTCGCGTGGACGCCGAGGGTGTGCGGACGAAGCGCCAGCTGCAGCGCTGGGTCGCCCGGGGGATGGCCTACGCGCGTTCGCTGCCCAGCAAGCGGTAGGCCTGCGGGTGCCGGCAAGGCGCGCCGGCCCCGCCGGGCAGTAGTTCGCCGCAGCGCCTGGAATTCGCTCTACGGATGCCCGGCGCCGCGGCGGGTGGGATCGTTCCCGTCGTGCCCAGCCCGGTGACAGCGCCCATCGCTGCGGCACATAGCGGCTTACGTCGGCCACGAGTGGGACCCTCATCGCGATGGACGTCCTAGCGATTGCCATCGCCGCGGTGATCTTCGGCCTGCTCGGCGCCCTGATCGCTGGCTTCGACCGCATATGAGCGTCGCCGATGCGGTCACGCTGGCCGTGGCCGTCGCGCTGTTCGTCTACCTGGTGTACGCGCTGCTGCGCGGAGAGCGGCTGTAGATGACCGCCTCGGGCTGGCTGCAGATCGCCGCGCTGCTGGTCGTCCTGACCGCGATAACGCCGGTGCTCGGCGGCTACATCCATCGCGTGTTCGCCGGCGAGCGGGTCCTGCTCACGCGCGTCGTCGGGCCGGCGGAGCGCCGCCTGGTGGCGCTCCTGGCCGGGGCCGAACCGACCGAGCAGGACTGGAAGGCCTACGCGGTCGGCGTGCTGATGTTCAGCGCCGCCTCGTGGCTGGCGCTGTTCGTCATTCTGCGCACCCAATCCATCCAGCCGCTCAACCCGCAGGGCTTCGGCTCGGCCCCGTGGGACGTGAGCTTTAACACGGCGTCGTCGTTTGTCAGCAACACCGGTTGGCAGTACTACGGCGGCGAGGCGACGCTGTCCACGTTCTCGCAGATGGCCGGGATCACCGTGCAGGGCTTCTTCAGCGGAGCCGTCGGGCTCGCGGTGGGGGTCGCGATCGCCCGCGGCTTCGGCAACCGCTCGAGCCGGGCACTGGGCAACTTCTGGGTCGATCTGGTCCGGGCGCTGCTGTACGTGCTGCTGCCGCTGGCGATCGCCGGCTCGCTGTTTCTCGTCGCCGAGGGGGCGATCCAGACGCTGACGGCCAGCGTTCACTTCTCCACGCTGGCGGGCGGCACCCAGACGCTGGCCCTCGGGCCCGTGGCCTCGCAGAAGGGAGTCACGCTGCTGGGCTCCGACGGCGGCGGCTACTTCGGCGTGAACTCGGCGATGCCCTTCGAGGATCCGACCGGCCTGGCCAACTTCGTGGAGATGGTGATGATGCTGGCGATTCCGGCTGCGCTGACGGCCACCTACGGGCGGATCGTGGGCAGTCGCCGTCAGGGTTGGGCGCTCTACGCCGTGATGCTCGTGATGTTCATCGGCGCCGCCGCGATCGCCTATCCGGCCGAAAGCCAGCCGTCGCCCGCGATGCGGGCCGCGGGGGTCCACGGCCTCAACCTGGAGGGGAAGGAGCAGCGCCTGCAGGTGCCCGACTCGACGCTGTGGGCCGTGTCCACCACGGCCGGGGGCGACGGGGCGACCAACGCGGCGCTCGATTCCTTCACGGGGCTCGGCGGCTCGATCCCCATGGCCAACATCATGACCGGCGAGGTCATCTTCGGCGGCGCCGGCTCGGGCCTGTACGGGATGCTGCTGATGGTCCTGCTCGCGGTGTTCGTCGCCGGCCTGATGGTCGGACGCACGCCCGAGTACCTGGGCAAGCGAATCGAGGCACGGGAGATCAAGCTCGTCACGGTCGGCGTGATCGCCGTGCCGCTGATCGTGCTGTTCATGACGGCGTGGGCGATCAGCACCCGCTACGGCATGCGCTCGATCTACAACGCGGGGCCGCAGGGATTCTCTGAGACGCTGTACGCCTACACGTCGCAGGCCAACAACAACGGCTCGGCGTTCGCCGGCTACACGGGCTTCATCCAGCCGCACGCGCCGGGCAACGTCGGCGCCAGCGGCATCACGTTCGCCGACCTGGCCGGCGGCGCGGCGGCCCTGGTGGGGCGCTTCCTGCCCATGCTGGCCGCGCTGGCCGTCGCCGGCTCGCTGTCGGGAAAGCGCACGATCGCCGCCGGTGAGGGCACCATGCGCACCGACACGGCGGTGTTCGCGGTCCTGCTGATCGCGACCATCTCGATCGTCGCGCTGCTCACGTTCGTGCCCTCGCTGATGCTGGGGCCGGTGGTGCAGGCGCTGACCACGAGGCTGTTCTGATGCTTCGTCAGCTGCGCTCCGCGCTGCTCGCCGTGGTGGCGTTCACCGTGCTGCTCGGCCTGGCCTACCCGCTGGCGATCACCGGGGTGGCGCAGGTGCTGTGGGCGCATCAGGCCAACGGCAGCCGGGTCGAGCAGGGCGGGCGGCTCGTCGGCTCGCTGCTCGTCGGCCAGGACTTCCGCGGCGATGCGCGCTACTTCCAGGGCCGGCCCTCGACCAACGGCGACGACGCCGCCGACCCGGCGGCCTCGAACCTCGGCCCCAACTCGGCCCGGCTGGCGGCGCAGCTGCGCGCGCGGCTGACCGCCTATCTGCGCCGTGAAGCCCCGTACGACCGGGGGCTGACGAGCGCCGCGGTGCCCGCGGACGCCGTCACCGCGTCGGGGTCCGGGGTTGATCCCGACATCTCGGTGCCCAACGCCGCGATCCAGGCGCATCGCGTGGCGGCGGTGCGGGGCCTCCCGCTGGCCGAGGTGATGCGCCTGGTGGCCGCGCACACCGAGGGTGCGGCCGGTGGGCTGTTCGGACCGTCGTCGGTCAACGTGCTCGCCCTGAATCTCGCCCTCGACGCCCTGCGGTCCACATGACCCGGCCACCGCGTGGAGGTGTGATCCGGGCCGAGATCGTCGTGCCCGCGCTGGCCGCCGCCGCGGGCAAGTTGCGACCGGCTCGGATGGTGCACAACCCGGTGATGTTCACCGTCGAGGTGGGCGCGGTGCTGACGACGCTGCTGTGGGTGGCCCAGGTCACCGGCCTCCAGGTGGGCGGGACGGTCGGCGACCCGACCTGGTTCACCGCGTCGATCGCCGCCTGGCTGTGGTTGACGGCCTATTTCGGGAACCTGGCCGAGGCCGTGGCCGAGGGGCGCGGAAAGGCGCAGGCCGACGCCCTGCGGGGCATGCGCACCGACACGCCGGCGCGCCTGCGCGATGGGACCACCAAACGCGCCTCCGAGCTGGCGCCGGGCGACGTGGTCGAAGTCACGGCCGGCGAGCTGATCCCCGGCGACGGAACGATCGTGGAGGGCATCGCCTCGATCGACGAGGCGGCGGTCACCGGCGAGTCGGCCCCGGTGGTGCGGGCCGCCGGCGGTGACCGCACCGCCGTCACGGGCGGCACGCGCGTGCTCTCCGACCGCATCGTCGTCGAGATCACGCAGCATCCCGGCGACTCCTTCCTCGATCGGATGATCGCGCTGGTCGAGGGTGCGCAGCGGCGCAAGACGCCCAACGAGATCGCGCTGGGCATCCTGCTCGCGGGCCTGACGCTGATCTTCCTCACCGTGGTCATCACGCTCGGGCCGTTCGCCCACTACGCCCACACCGCGATCTCGATCGCCACGCTCATCGCGCTGCTCGTGGCGCTGGCGCCGACCACCATCGGCGCCCTGCTGTCGGCGATCGGCATCGCCGGCATGGATCGCCTGGTGGCGCGCAACGTGCTCGCTCTCTCCGGTCGCGCGGTGGAGGCCGCCGGCGACGTCAACCTGCTGATGCTCGATAAGACGGGAACCATCACCCTGGGCAATCGCCAGGCGACGGCCTTCGTCCCGATGCCCGGCGTCGAAGAGCACGAGCTCGCCGAGGCCGCGCAGGCGGCTTCGCTGGCCGACGAGACGCCGGAGGGCCGCTCGATCGTGATCCTGGCCAAGCGCTACGGCCTGCGCGAGCGCGAGCTGGCCGCGGCCGGCGCTCGCTTCGTGTCCTTCACCGCCCAGACGCGCATGAGCGGCGTGGACCTCGAGGGCCACCAACTGCGCAAGGGCGCCGGCGACGCGATCGTCGAGCACGTCCGCCGCCGCGGTGGCCAGGCGCCGCCCGAGCTGGACCGCGAGCTGGGCCGGATCGCCGACGAAGGCGGCACGCCGCTGGCCGTGTGCCGGGATGGCGACGTGCTCGGGGTGATCGATCTGCGCGACATCCTCAAGGAGGGCATCCACCGGCGCTTCGAGGAGCTGCGGCGCATGGGCGTCAAGACGGTGATGGTCACCGGCGACAACGCGCGCACGGCCGCGGCGATCGCCAGGGAGGCCGGCGTGGACGACTTCCTGGCCGAGGCGACGCCGGAGCGCAAGCTCGCGCTCATCCACGAGCAGCAGGGTTCGGGCCGGATCGTGGCCATGACCGGCGATGGCACCAACGATGCCCCCGCGCTCGCCCAGGCCGACGTCGGAGTGGCGATGAACACCGGCACGCAGGCGGCGCGCGAGGCGGGCAACATGGTCGACCTCGACTCCGACCCGACGAAGCTGATCGAGATCGTCGAGGTCGGCAAGCAGCTGCTCATCACCCGGGGCGCCCTGACCACGTTCTCGATCGCCAACGACGTGGCCAAGTACTTCGCGATCCTGCCGGCGGTGTTCGTCGCCACGTACGCCGCGGCGGGTGCCGCCAACGGCCCGCTCTCGCGGCTGAACGTCATGAACCTGGGATCCCCGCGCTCGGCGATCCTGTCGGCCATCATCTACAACGCGCTGATCATCCCGACGCTCGTTCCGCTCGCCCTCCGCGGCGTGCGCTACCGGCCGCTCGGCGCGAGCGCGCTGCTCTACCGCAACCTGGCGATCTACGGCGTCGGCGGCCTGATCGCCCCATTCGTGGGCATCAAGCTCATCGACCTGCTCCTGCACGGCGTGCTGGGAGCCTGAAGGCGATGCCTCGCGGACAGCACAAGATCTTCCTGGGCATGGCGGTCGGCGTCGGCAAGACCTGTCGCATGCTGCAGGAGGGACACTCCGAGGCGGCCAAGGGAGCGGACGTCGCCATCGGCCTGCTCGAGACCCACGGACGGCCCGAGACGGCCGCCCTGGCCGAGGGCCTCGAGCTGATTCCGCGCCGTCGCGTCGCCTATGGCGGTGGGACGGTCGACGAGATGGACTTGGCCGCCATCCTCGGCCGCTCGCCGGGGATCTGCCTCATCGACGAGCTGGCGCACACCAATCCCCCCGGTCTGGAGCATGGTCACCGCTACGAGGACGTGGAACAGGTCCTGGCGGCCGGCATCACCGTCTTCTCAACCATCAACGTGCAGCACCTCGAGAGCGTCAGCGCGCGAATCGGCGAGGAGACCGGCATCGTGGTGGAAGAGACGATGCCCGACCGGGTGATCGACGAGGCCGACGAGGTGGTGGTGGTCGACCTCACCCCCGAGGCGCTCCGGGCCCGCGTCGTCGAAGGCAAGGTGTTCCCGGCCCCGAGCGTGCCCGTGGCCCTGGAGCGGTTCTTCACCAAGGAGAACCTCGGCGTGCTGCGCGAGATGGCGTTGCTGCAGGTGGTGGAGGAGGTCGAGGCCCACCGCCTCACCGCCGACATGCTCAACGACGAGGACCGCCTGATCTCAAACCTGGCCGCGGAGCGATCGCACCGGTTCCTTGGCCTGGTCAAGCCCGATCCCAGCGCCAACCGCATCATCCGGCGCGCGTGGACGATCGCCGAACGCCTCGGCGGCGAGCTGGATCTGCTGTGGGTCACCCCGCCGGAGCGGGCCGACGAGCCGGACACCAACCGCCGCATCGACGATCTGCGTCGCCTGGCTGCCGTGTTCGGCGCGCACTTGATCGTTGAGGCCGATCGCGATGTGGCCGGCGCCGTGACGCGCGTCGCCCGTCAGCACGGGTCGACGCACATCGTCATGGGGACGCCGCACCTGCGGCGACGCCACGGTCGGCCGGCTCGATCGCTCGTGGACGAGATCGTCGCCGGGCATCCCAACCTCGACGTGGTCCTGGTCGGCGACCCCACGCCGAACGCCGACCAGGCACCCCAGGACGGGTGAGACGCCAGGCGCCGACCGGCGCCCGCGCATTGGCTAGGCGGCGAGCGTCTGGAGCTCGACCGTCGGGGGATCGGTGCCGAGCGCGTCCGCCACGGCCCACACCGCCTCGGCCACCGTCTGCCCGCAGCCGCGGTGAAACAGCGGGCTGGCCCCGTCGGTGAGCAGGCAGCGGGCCAGCGCGACGCCCTCCGCCCGCACGGGAGTCGCGCCTTCGAGGCGTTCGGCCAGCCCCACGATCGCCTCGCGACCGGCCCGCACGGCGCGCCGGTCGATCACGACCGGCGTGATGAGCGTGTGCGAGCCACAACGATCGGCGAACTCGATCACGCCCCGCAGGTCGCGAGCGATCTGCCGTCGGGTGCCGGGGTCCGCCAGCTGCCGAGCGCGCAGCGAGCGGGCCGGCGTGGCGTCGCACGGGCGGCCGGCAGCGATCTGGCGGTCCAGCCCGCCACGGGTCAGCCGCACCCTGAGGCGAAGCGACAGAGCGACATCTATCGTGTCGCCGGACGAACCGGGTGAAGGCGACTCGCCCCCTGACGACCGGCGCTGATGACGAAGCCGCATCGGCTGACTCCTCGTTGGCATGAACCTGCGCCGGAGCCCGGCGTACGCAGAGCGTCGCACCGACGGCATCACGGCCGCATGAAGAAAGCGCCGCGGGTCATAACGATTACGTCAAGGTCGCATCCGCGATCGGCCTGGTCGCCGCACAGGCCGGCTCGACGCGGCGACCGTCGTACTCAGGGCCCGACGATGCCCACGATCGTGTAGTGGCAAGCACGCGTCGCGGCCTGGTAATGCTTGCTGTACGGGTTGATCTTCCCGAGCTCGAACAGCGGCCCGGTGCCGGTGAGGTTGGGCGGCGGCAGGTCGACGCCGTGAGCGCGCATGCACAGCGCGTATCGGTACAGCTCGGCGTAGGCCTTGGCCTTGCCGAGCGTGGACTGAGTCATGGTCGTGCTCGTCAGCGTGACGGCGCTGGTCGTCGTGGCGCTCGCGGAGGCGCTCGCCGATGCGACTGTCGTCGTGGTGCCCGACGAACCGCCGCCGCACGCGGCGAGCAGCGCGCACGTGGTGGCCACGGAGGCGACGCGCGCGGCGATGCGTGGTCTGCTGCGTTGATGCATGTCGGTCGCGCATAGTAAACGACGCGGCGATCGTCGACCGCTCATGCGCTCGCATGGCGTTCGTCAACGCCGCTGGCAACGGACGCGACTCGGCCTCGCGGGCCGGCGCTGGCGGTGCCGCCACACCAGCTCGTAGCCTGTCGGTGCCATGAGGCCCGTCTACCGCTTGGGCGTGTTCATCCCGATCGCGCTTGCGCTCGATGCGGCCGGAGCGTCGGCAGCGGTGGTGTTCGCCGTCTCGGCCGTCGGCGTCGTGCCGACCGCGGCGCTCATGAGCGAGGCGACGGAGCATCTCGCTGCGCGCTCGGGGCCCGCTGCTCGGCGGTCTCGTGAACGTGACCTTCGGCAACGCGCCGGAGCTCATCATCGCGCTGTTCGCGCTTGGACAGGGACTGCAGGAGGTGGTCAAGGCGTCGATCGTTGGCTCGGTCGTCGGTAACGCGCTGCTCGTGCTCGGCGCGGCGATGCTCGCCGGCGGTTGGCGGCGCACGCGGCAGACGTTCGACCGAACGCTGGCGCAGACGCAATCCGGGATGCTGCTGCTCACGGTGGTGGCGCTGACCCTGCCGGCGGTGATCGTGCTGGCCGGTCACGGCCACCTGCCAGCGGTGTCGGTGAAGCGCCAGGCGTTCGGCGCCGACATCGACGGCGCGTCCGTCGCGGTCGCGGTCATCCTCATCGCCACATACGGGGCTGGCCTGTTCTTCTCGCTGCGAACGCACCGTGACGTGTTCAGCCCCCTCGGCGAGTTGGAGGAGGCGAGCGAGGCGTGGCCGGTGCGTCGCTCGGTCCTCACGCTCGCGGCGGCCGCCGCCGCCGTTGCCGTCATGAGCGATGTCCTCGTCGGCTCGATCGAGCATGCCTCGGCGCAGGTCGGGATCTCGCCGTTCTTTGTCGGCGCGTTCGTGGTGGCCGTGGTCGGCAACGCCTCGGAGCACTACGTCGCGGTGGTTGCCGCCGCGCGGGACAAGATGAGCCTGGCCGTGTCGATCGCCATCGGCTCCAGCGCGCAGGTCGGCCTGTTCCTCGCGCCGATCCTCGTGCTGCTGTCGTATCTCGTCGGACCGGCGCCGATGGCGCTGGTCTTCAATCCGTACGAGATCGCCGCCCTGCTGACGGCCGGGCTCATCGTGACCGGGCTCGTCTCCGATGGCGAGTCGACCTGGTTCGAAGGGGCCCAGCTGATCGCGCTGTACGCCGTGATCGGCGTCGTCTTCTACGTCGCCTGAGTGCGCTGGCGCGGCCTGTCAGCCTTCCAGTGATGCGACGTGACGTAAACCGGTGCCCCTCCTGCGGCGAGCGGGTCTCGCCATTCGCCGCCGGCTGCGCGTTCTGCGGGGCCGACCTCGATCCGCGCCGCCACTCGCGCTCGCGCTCTCGGGTCGGCCTGCCGCGGGGGTGGCGGGCCGGGGCTGGACGCGTGCTGGCTCCTGACGTCGTGGCCGTCGTGGTGCTCGTGCTGCTCACGCTGTTCGCGCCGCTCATCGGCCTGCTCGTGGCCGGGCTGCGGGCCTACGGAGAGGACCGGGGCGGCCGGACCGCGCAGCGCAACATCGCTCTGGTGGCCGCGGCCATCTGCGTCGTCTTCCTGCTCTTCCCGCTGGCGCAGGTGGATCTGCTGCGGCGGGTGGGCCTGCCCTGACGGCCCGCCGCGATTCGCGACGGCTACGCCCCGAGCGCCTCGATCCAACTGACCGAGCGCCCGCAGAGCGTGCTGGCGGCGGAAACCGGGACGGTCACCAGCGGCGGCGTCGGAACGTCGGGGGCCAGCAGCAGAGGACCGACCACGTCGGATTCTCCGCTGCCGGGCGCGAGCGGGTTCGCGGCGTGGTGCAGGGTGATGCGGTGCGCGCCGGCGCTCAGGGTGATGGCGCCGAACTGGATGTACTGCCCGGGTTGCTGGTTGTCGTTGCTGGCGGTCCCGACCGCGTGGCCGTCGATTGAGACGGTCGTGGGGTTCTGGATCGAGCCCCCGACCCAGACCGAATAGCGGCCGGGCGTGGCCAGGCTTACGGGGATGTCGGCGGTGCCGGTGCCGTGCATGGACAGCTGGGTGCGATCGGTCCAGGCGGCCGGGTGGGCACCGGTGGTCACGTTGACCACGACGGGGTTGGGGGTGGTGCTGGCGACCAGCTGGGCGACGCCCGGTACGCGGGTGAGCGCGAGCACGCTCCGGCAGCTCGGGACCGCGGACGGCGTCAGTGCGGAGGTGACGTCGCCGACCGGCAGATAGGTCAGGATCGACGGGGTGACGATCGGGGGTCGTTGCCAGACCTGCCAGTAGCGATTGCTCAGCACGAGTTGATAGGGCTCGGCGGGACGTGTGTTCAACGGCGAGCGTTGCAGCACGATCGTCGGATACTGCAGCGTTCCCGCCAGCGCGAGCGCGTCGAGATCCACCGAGCCGGTGGCCGGCAGCTCGCGACCGCTGACCAGCGGATCCGCGCGGCTCCGGACATCCGAGGGGTCCTCGGGATCGCCCGCGCGCAGGAAATGGCGCACGCCGTACAGCGAGTACTCGGTCATCAGCGTGGGGCCCTGCCCGGCGACCACCGAGTTGGTGTCGTCCAGCGACGCGAAGATCGCACGGGGCGCGAAGCGGGCGTCGTGATAGCCCAACGCGTCGCCCCAGAGGATGCCGGCGCCGATGACGGCGATGAGCAGCGCGCCGGCGAAGGGCTGGCGCCGGGCCAGCAGCGCACCGCTGAGGAGCGCCAGGAAGGGGAGCGCGGGCGACGCCGAGGCGAGTGCCTTGCCGGCGACCCAGGGGGAGGCGAAGAGCACCGCGGCGCCGGCGCCGCCGAGCGCAAACAGCGGGTAGAGGACCGGCTCCCAGCGACCGGCTCGCAACTCGAGCCAGAACGCGACCGCGGCGCCCACGAGTACGAGCGCGATGAGCACGTAGGTGACCGCCGGCGCGGAGGGGGCAAAGCGAAAGTCCCCCGATGGCCAGATGCCGGCGGCCTGCAGCGGGTTGAGCGGCTTGACCAGCACGCCAAGCTGGCCTCCACTGGTGAGCGCGACAGTGAACGTCTGCACGAAGCCGCCCGGCCGCAGCAGCAGGAACAGGCCGAGCGCCGCCACGAGGAGTCCGCCCGCGACACCGCGCTGCCACGGCGGCAGGTGCCGCACTCGTCGCCCGGCCGTCGCCGCCACCGCGCGCCCGCGCGACAGGGCGGTCTCGCGAGAAGCGGCTGCGGCCGCGGGGCGTCCTCGGGCTCGCTTGCCGTCCGGTGGTGCGCCGCGAGCGGCAGGACGCGCCGTCCGGGAGCGGCCGGACCGGCGGGGGGGCTCAGCCGTCGCGGCGCTGCGCCGGACAGCCCTGCCGCTCGCCGCCGCCGCCGCCGCCGTCGGCGCGGGGTCCGCAGCGGCGGGCTCGGGCGCCGTCACGGCAGGCGCCGCGGCCTCGCCGGCGCGCAGTTGCGCCACGCGTCCTCGCAGCGCGAACGCAGCGATCGCCAGGAGCCCGCCCGGGCCGATCCACACCAGCCCGCCGGGGCTCAGCGCGGCGATCAGCGCCCACACGACGACGAGGAACGGAATGACCGCACGGACCCGACGCTCGCCGCGCAGGGGCAGCGGCGCGGTGAGCGCCGCGGCGCCGATGAGGAGCGCGCCGACCGCCTCCTTCATGCCACCCCACAGGTAGTAGCCGTACAGCAGCGTCGACAGGACGGCCAGCGTGGCGACGACCGCAGCGAGCCACGGCGTGAGGTGGGCCAGCGCGCGGCGCGCCACCCCGTAGAGCGCCAGCGCGAGCATCGCGAAGGTGAACGCCATCCACGGGTCGGTCAGCCAGGCGATGTCCTGGCCAAGCAACGAGTGGCCGAGGCCGAGCGGCAGGAAGGAGCCGATCGGGTAGCCGACGGTCAGGTAGCTGGAGAGGACGATCGAGTACGTCGACGGGGCGAGGTCGGAGATCGTGCGCCCGTGGGCGAGCGCCTGGTCGACGAGCGCCAGCCACACCGACGTGTCGTCGAGCTTGTGGTAGCCGAGCCAGGTCGCCTCACCGGACAGCACCACCGGTGCCGCGTAGACGGCGAACACGACGAGCGCGGCGACCGCACCGGGTCCCGGACGCAGCGCGATAGGCGCCACGGACCGCTCGCGGTGGGCGGCACGCAGCGCCGGCACGACCGAGAGCGCCAGCCCCGCGATCCCGAGCGCGACGACGGCGGGCACGGCCAGCGTGGCCGTGGCCGTGGTGCGCGTGCTCAGGTCCATCACGGCGATGATCAGCGCAACCCCGCAGGGCAGGCGCACCGGCGCCGGCAGTGGGCGTCCGGCTGCCAGCTGCACGAGCGCACCGGCGCCCTGGGCCAGAGCGAGGAGCAGCAGCGGGTATGCGACCCAGGCGGCGAACATGCCAGGGGTGCGCTAGTCCCCGCGACCGCACGGTCGCGGCGTTCTCGGCCGTCCACTCCGGAGTCCGCCCACCCTCATCGAGCCGCGGATGTTACGGCGCGGCGTCATGTCCCGGTTGGTGCCGGCGACGCGGGCCCACGGTGGCCACGGAGATCGTTTCGCCGCCGTCGCGACGATCAGCCGCGGCGGGATCGCCTAGGCTCCGACGGCGTCGACCCAATCCAGCGTGCGTCCGCACAGCGTGCTGGCGGCCGCGGGTGCGACGCGCAGCAGCGGCGGGTTGGGGACATCCAGGCGCAGGACGAGGGGACCCACGACATCGGGGGGCCCACCGGTGCCTGGCGCGAGCAGGCCGCTCGAGCGGTGCAGGGCGACGGTGTGGGCACCGGCACGCAACGTGATGTCACCGAAGCCGACGTATTGCGCAGCCTCCTGGACGTCGTGCTCCGCGGATCCGACGGTGCGTCCGTCCACGGCGATGGAGGTCGGGGCGTGGATCGAGCCGCCGAGCCACACCGAGTAGCGGCCGGTGATCGGCACCGTGACCGGGATCTGGGCGGTTCCGGGGCCGGACAGCGAGAGGTAGGAGACCCCCGTCGCCCAAGCGGCCGGATGGCTGCCGCTGGCCATCGACACGACGACCGGGTTGCGCACCGGTGCGGCCACGAGGGCCGCGATGCCCGGCTCGCGGGCGAGCGCAGCGACGCTGGCGCAGCTCGGGACCGCGCCGGGCGCCACTTCGTTGCCGAGCGCCAGCTGCGCGATCAGCGGCGGATCGATCCGCTGTGGGCGCTGCCACACCTGCCACCAGCGATCCTCATACACGAGGCGGTACGGCGAGGGCGGGCGGCTTTCCACCGGCGAGCGCTGCAGCACGATCGTGCGGTAGGCAAGCACGGCGCTGAGCTGGAACTGGTCGATGTCGGCGGCCCCGCCCTTCGCGAGTGGCTGTCCGGAGAGCAGCGGATCCAGGCGCGTGCGCAGCTCCGAGGCCGATTCGGGGGCGGCGTCGCGCAGGAAGTGGCGGGTGCCGTAGGGCTGGTACTCGGTCATCAGCGTGGGGCCCTGGCCGGCGATCCGCTGGCCGATGTACGCCAGCTCGGCGTACTGCTGCCGGGGGGCCAGGCTCACGTCGTGGTAGCCGAGCAGGTTCGACCACACGATTCCCGCGGCGAACAGCAGCCCGAGGGCCGCCCCGATGGCCCGGTCGCTGCGCGACTCGCGCCCGGCGTACAGGGCAGCGCCGACGAACGCGAGCAGCGGGATCGCCGGCGAGGCGCTGGCCAGCGCTTTTCCGCCCAGCCACGGCGAGGCGACGAGATAGACGACGATTGCGCCGGCGAGCGCGCAGAAGCTGTAGAGCAGCAGCTCGAGCCGGGCGTGGCGGATGGCGGACGCCAGTCCGATCAGGGCGGCGGCGAGGGCGACCCCGATGAGCGCGTGGGTCAGCGTCAGCTGCGACGGCGGATAGCGGAAGTCGCCCGATGGCCAGATGCCGACCAGCTGGAGGATCTTCAGCGGCCCGATCAGGTTGCCGAGCTGGGTCCCGCCGGTGAGCACGTCGTGGAAACGCTCGACGAACCCGCCTGGCCGCAGCACGAGGAAGACCCCGAGTGCGACCGCGGCGAGCCCGCCGCCGACCACCGCGGGCGACAGACGGGGCACGCGCCTGCGCACCACCAGCACCGTGACGAGCGCGAGCAGTGCGCCCGGTCCGGCCCACACGAGCCCGCCGGCACTGAGTGCGGCGATGAGCGCCCACAGCACGACGATGGCGGGGACCATCGCGCGCAGCCGTCGCTCACCCTCGAACGGCAGTGGTGCGGCGACCGCGAACGCGGCGATGAGGAACGCACCGGCGAGCTCCTTCATGCCGCCCCACAGGTAGTACCCGTAGAGGAGCGCCGGCTGGGCGGCCAGGGCGCCGATGGCCGCCGGTTGCCAGCGCGGCGCTTCCGGCAGCGCACGGCGCGCGATGCGAGCCAGCGCGAGCGCAAGTGTCGCCGCCATGGTGGCCATCCACGGATCGGTCAGCCAGGCGATGTCCTGCCCGAGCAACGCGTGGCCGATGCCGAGGGGCAGGAATGCGCCCAGCGGGTAGCCGACGACGAGGTAGTAGGAAAGCGCGTCGCGGTAGGTCGACGTCGGCAGGCCGGCGAGTGAACGGCCGTGCTGCAGCGCCTGATCGACGAGCGCCAGCCAGGTTGAGGTGTCGTCGAGCTTGATGTAGCCGGCCCAGGTCGCCTCACCGGAGAGCACGATCGGTGCGGCATAGACGGCGACCACCACCGCGGCGGCCACCGCCTCGGGGGTCGGCGCGGCCAGGCGGAGGCGTCCGCGCGGCGAACGGGCGGCCGAGCGCAGCCGTTCGACGATCGAGACGACGAGTCCGGCGACCCCGACCGCGACGGCGGCGGGGACGGCGAGCCGGGCCGTCGCGGTGCTGCGGGTGGCCAGGTCCATCACGGCGATGATCAGCGCGAGGCCGCATGGCACGCGCACACCGACCGGGAGGTCGCGTCCCGCCGCGCGGGCCACGAGCGCGCCGGCCCCGTGAGCGAGGGCGAGCACGATGACGGGAAAGGCGATCCAGCAGGCGAGGAGAGTCATGGCAACGTGGGCAGGGTCAAGCCGGGCTCGGGCCGACCATGCTGTCGTGCGTTCGTGCGTCCCACCAGTCGAGCGGGACGAGGCGCATCGCCAGCGTGAGCGTCGTTCGGTCGAGGCTCTCGGCAAGCACCGTGATCGATACGAGCATGTCGCGCAGCGCGTCGTCGTCGAAGTCCTGCTGCGCCTCGACAGCCGGGCTGGCGCGACTGAGTCGTCGCCGCCGCGGATCGTCGTCGACCGGCTCGTAGTGTCCGAGCAAGCCGTCGACCCAGGCGATGCGTGAGTACAGCTCCACGTGGCGGTCGATCACCTCGGTGTAGGCGGTCGCGCTGAGCATCACGCTCGCCCAGCGGCCGAGGATGTCGTTGCAGTGGCGGGCCATTGTGGCGACGGCACGCTGCAGGACCTCGCGGCGATGGGGGTCGTCGATCATGGCCCCGATTCCGTCACGCAGCGCCGCGCGGTCGGCGACGTACGCGCGGCCATCGGTCAACGAGCTGGTTGGGCTCTGGTCGCGCTCGAGCAGGCCGGAGATCTCGAGCAGCCCGGTCCAGCTCGCCCGTGCCGTGCGCACGAGGTCGAGCAGCACGTACTGGGCGAGCACCGTCCAGCGGCGGCGGTCCCGCCGTTCGATGAGCTCGTTGATCACCGCGGCCGAGATGATGATGATGAGCAGGCTCGCCAGGAGGCTCGTGATGATCGGGTGGGCCGCCCAGAAGGTCCCGTCGAGCAGGTCGGAGGCCACCGCGGCGGCGACCAGGATGAGTGCGAGCGCGGCGCCGATCCGCGTCTGGCGAAGGAAATCATCCGCGGATTCCGTGCGCTTGGGCAGGCGGGCGCGCTCGGTCACGTCGCCGAGCATAAGTGGCGCGGCCGTTGTGCGGGGGCGCGTCGTTGCGCGCGCCCTCGAATCCACCCTGACGCGCACCCGTGTGATCGAGGACGCGCCTGCGCCGCGGCCGGATGAAACGGACTGGCGGTGATCCGCTCTCGGCCTCACCTCGCAATAGCGGCCATACACGCCCGAGCGCTCGAAGCGCTCGGCACACCCACCGTGGAGGGCGGGCCGTTCGACGAATCGCCGCTCCAAAGCCGCGTCCATCTGGAGGTACCGACATGCCGAATCTCGGCCCCGACGAGCCCGCCCCGCAGCCGATGGGCATCGTAGAGCGCCTCGTGCGCGACGACAGCGACCGCAAGCGCTTCCTGAAGGCGGTCGGCGGCGCCGGCGCCGCCAGCTTCGGGGCCTTCGTGCTCGCCGCCTGCGGCTCGAGCTCATCGAGTTCGCCCAGCGCGGCGGCGCCGAGCACGGCCGCCGCGAGCTCGCCGTCGACCGCTGCCGCGACGAGCTCGGCGTCCGACGCGTCCGACGTGGCGATCCTCAACTACGCCCTGACGCTCGAGTACCTCGAAACGCAGTTCTACGAGAAGGTCGTGGCCGCGAACCTGTTCACCGGTCCCGCCGGCGCGCTCGTCCAGAGCTTCAGCCAGCAGGAGCAGAGTCACGTCGCCGCGATCAAGGCCGCGGTCGATCAGCTCGGCGGCACGCCGGTGAGTCCGCCGACGGGCAAGTTCCCCATCGGCACAGCCGCCGCGGTCGCGCAGCTCGCCTACACGGTCGAGAACCTCGGCGCGTCGGCGTACCTCGGCCAGGCCGCCTCGATCCAGAGCAAGCCGGTGCTGGCGGCAGCGCTGTCCATCCACTCGGTCGAGGCCCGGCATGCGGCCACCCTCGGCACGCTCATCCACAAGCCGGTGACCCCCGACGGTGCGTTTGCCAAACCGGCCGACATGGCCACCGTGTTGGCCGCCGTCAAGCCGTTCCTCGCCTGATATCGCGCGAGAACGCGTCAATCCACCCGCAATCGCATCAGAGAGGAACACCACCGATGACCAATCACCACGTTGCCCATCCCGAGCTCGCCGGCACCGAAGTCCACGGCATGACGCGCGCCAGCTTCATCGTGCGTGGGGCGCTGGCCGCGGGCGCCGCCTACGGCACCACGGCCGTCGCGCCGTTCGTGACCTCGGCACTGGCCCAGACCGACAGCACCGACGTCGACATCCTCAACTTCGCGCTCACGCTCGAGTACCTGGAGGCGGCCTTCTACCAGGTCACCGGCCGGCAGGTCGGTCTCAGCGGCATGGCCAAGCACTACGCGCAGGAGTTCGGCGATCAGGAGGCCGAGCATGTCGCGGCGCTGACCGCGGCGGTGAAGCAGCTGGGCGGCACGCCGGTGGCCAGGCCCACCTTCGCGTTCCCGGTCAGTGACCAGAAGTCGTTCCTCGCGCTCGCCTCCACGCTCGAGAACACCGGCGTGGGCGCGTACAACGGGGCGGCCCCGATGATCTCGAGTAAGGCGGTGCTGGCGTCCGCCGGTGAGATCGTGCAGGTCGAGGCCCGCCACGCGGCGGCCATCAACCTGCTCATCGGGAGCACGCCGACCCCGAACCTCGGCTTCGACAAGCCACTGACCAAGGCGGAGGTGCTCGCGGCCGCGGGTCCGCTCATCAAGTCGTCGTGACTGCTGTCCTGATGGCTGGGCCGCGAGCCCAGGCGCCGGAGGCCCGCACGGTCGCGTCCTCGCCGGGCGCGCCCGGGGGGTGAGGGCCCGCAGCCGACACGGCGCGGGGCGTTGTCCGGTCCTAGGCTCCGCCTCGACGGCGTCCGTTTGTCAGGATGCAGGGAGCACCTGGCGGGGTGCGGCTCCCAGCGGGCCATCCCCGCCTCGCGTAGCGGCAACCATCGACGCGGGAGATTCCATGTCCGAGAACAGTTTTGGCGCCCGTGCCACCCTCGAGGCAGGTGGCGCACGCCACGAGATCTTCCGTCTCGATGCGCTGCAGTCGACGTTCGACGTCGCCCGCCTGCCGTTCTCGCTGAAGGTGCTGCTCGAGAACCTGCTGCGCACCGAGGGCAACGGCTCGGTTCGCGCGCAGGACATCGAGGCCCTCGCCCGCTGGGACGCGAGTGCCGAGCCGAGCACCGAGATCGCGTTCTCGCCGGCGCGGGTGCTGATGCAGGACTTCACCGGCGTGCCGGCGGTCGTCGATCTCGCTGCCATGCGCGACGCCATGGCGGCGATGGGTGGCGACGCGGGCAAGATCAACCCGCTCGTGCCCGCCGAGCTGGTGATCGATCACTCCGTCCAGGTCGACGTGTTCGGCACGCACGACGCGTTCCGGCGCAACGCCGAGCGCGAGTTCGAACGCAATCAGGAGCGCTACGCGTTCCTGCGCTGGGGGCAGGGGGCGTTCGACGACTTCTCCGTCGTGCCCCCGGACACCGGGATCGTGCACCAGGTCAACATCGAGTATCTCGCTCGCGTGGTGTTCGTCAACGACCGGACCGGTCAGGCCTATCCCGACACGCTCGTTGGCACGGACTCGCATACGACGATGGTCAATGGCCTCGGGGTGCTCGGTTGGGGCGTGGGCGGGATCGAGGCCGAGGCGGCGATGCTCGGCCAGCCGATGTCGATGCTCATCCCGCAGGTGCTCGGATTCGAGCTCACCGGCGAGCTGCCCGAGGGCGCGACCGCGACGGACCTCGTGCTGACGGTCACCCAGCGCCTGCGCGAGGTCGGAGTCGTCGGGCGATTCGTCGAGTTCCACGGCGCCGGCCTGGCGAAGCTGCCGATCGCCGATCGCGCGACGATCGGCAACATGTCGCCGGAGTTCGGCTCCACCTGCGCGATCTTCCCGATCGACGCCGAGACGCTGAACTACCTGCGCTTCACCGGCCGTGCCCCCGAGCAGATCGCGCTCGTCGAGGCCTACGCCAAGGAGCAGGGCCTGTGGCACGACGAGGGCTCCGACGAGCCGACGTACTCCGCGAACGTCACGCTCGACCTCGCCGACGTGGTGCCGAGCATCGCCGGACCGAAGCGCCCGCAGGATCGGGTGGCCCTGTCCGACGCGCGCGACGCCTTCCGGGTGGCGCTCGGCGCCTACGTGCCCGACACGGAATCGGCGTTCGATGCGGTCGACGGCGGCTCTGAGCTCTCCTTCCCGGCCAGCGACCCGTCCTCGGTCACCGAGCCGGCCAACGGCGACGGGCCTCACGTCGCCGCCCCGGTGGCGCATGAGGCGGCGGCGTCCGCCGGCGGCGCGGTGACCGCGCGCGCCGCGAGCGCCGTGGCGGTGACGATGGCCGACGGGACCGAGACGGAGCTCGATCACGGCCATGTGGTGATCGCGGCCATCACGAGCTGCACGAACACCTCCAACCCGGCGGTGATGCTCGCGGCCGGACTGCTGGCCCGAAACGCCGTCGAGCGGGGCCTGCAGCGCCGCCCGTGGGTGAAGACGTCGCTGGCCCCGGGCTCGCTCGTCGTCACGGAGTACCTCGACCGAGCCGGGCTGACGGAGCCGCTCGAGCAGCTCGGCTTCAACCTCGTGGGCTACGGCTGCACGACCTGCATCGGCAACTCGGGGCCGCTGCCCGACGAGATGTCCGAAGCGGTCAACGCCCACGACCTCGCGGTCGTGTCGGTGCTGTCCGGCAACCGCAACTTCGAGGGGCGTATCAATCCGGACGTCAAGATGAACTACCTGGCCTCGCCGCCGCTGGTCGTCGCCTACGCGCTGGCCGGCACGATGGATATCGATCTGGTCAACGAGCCGCTCGGCACCGACGGCGCGGGAGTCGACGTCTACCTGCGGGACCTGTGGCCGAGCGAGCACGAGATCGCCGAGACCATCCACAGCGCGGTGCGGTCGGACATGTTCCGCTCGAGCTATGCCCACGTGTACGACGGCGATGAGCGCTGGCGCTCGTTGGAGGTGCCGACGGGCGATCGCTTCGCGTGGGATGACCAGTCCACCTACGTCCGTCAACCGCCGTACTTCGAGGGGCTGCCGCCCCAGCCCGCGCCGGTGGTGGACCTGCAGGGCGCCCGCGTGCTGGCACTGCTCGGTGACAGTGTCACCACCGATCACATCTCACCGGCCGGGTCGATCAAGCGTGACGGTCCCGCCGGCCGCTACCTGCAGGAGCACGGGGTGGCGCCGCGCGACTTCAACTCCTACGGCTCGCGGCGGGGCAACCACGAGGTCATGATGCGCGGCACCTTCGCGAACATCCGGCTGCGCAACCTCATGGGCGGCGGCGACCCGCTCCCCGAGGGCGGCGTGACCCGCTACATGGGCGAGGCGGGGGAGCGAGAGGAGATGTCGATCTACGATGCGGCCATGCGCTACGCCGGCGCCGGCGTGCCGCTCGTGGTCATCGGCGGCAAGGAGTACGGCTCGGGCTCCTCGCGCGATTGGGCGGCCAAGGGGACCAGCCTGCTCGGCGTGCGCGCGGTGCTCGCGCGCAGCTTCGAGCGAATCCACCGCTCGAACCTGGTCGGGATGGGGGTGCTGCCGCTGCAGTTCCTGGGCGAGGACAGCGCGGAGTCGCTCGGGCTCACCGGCGAGGAGCGCTTCGACGTCAGCGGCGTGGCCGAGGCGATGCGCGACGGCGGCCTGCCGCCGCGCGAGGCCACCGTCCGGGCGCGGCGGGACGATGGCGAACCGATCGAGTTCCGCGCGCGTGTGCGGATCGACACGCCGCAGGAGGCCGAGTACTACCGGCACGGGGGGATCCTGCCCTACGTCCTGCGACAGCTGCTCGCCGGTACCGAGGAGGATGCAAATCGCAGTGCGGGCGCCTGAACGCCGGCGCCCGCCACCGCACAGCAAGGGGGAATGATGAGGGTGACGGCAATCCCGCCCGTTCTGGGCGAGCTGTTGGCGGCGGCCGGGCCGTCGGGATACGAGGCGGCCCCGGCGGCCGCGTGGCGGAGGGCCGCGGCCGCGTTCGGCGCGGAGGTGGAGCACGACACGCTCGGCTCCTCGACCGCGCGTGTGGCCGGGCGCAGCTCCGATCGCCGGCTGGCCGTCGTCGGCCACATCGACGAGATCGGCCTGATCGTGACGCACGTCGACGACGAGGGCTTCCTCTGGTTTCGCACCGTCGGGGGCTGGGACGCGCAGATCCTGCTCGGGCAGCGCGTGCGCATCGCCACACGCGACGGCGCGACGATCGGCGTCATCGGCAAGAAGGCGGTCCACCTGCTGCGCGACGACGAGCGCAACAAGACGCCGGAGGTGCGCGATCTGCACATCGACATCGGCGCGGCGGACGGCGACGACGCGCGGACCCGCGTGCGGATCGGTGACGTCGCGGTGATCGACGTCGAGCCGGTGTCGCTCACGCCGGGGCGGATCTCCTCGCGCGCGCTGGACAACCGACTCGGCTCCTACATCGCGCTCGAGGCGGCGCGCCTGGTGTCCGAGGCGGGCGGCGCCGAGTGGGAGGTCGTCGCCGTCGCGGCGGCACAGGAGGAGATCACGTTCGGCGGCTCACGCACGATTGCCAACTCGCTGGCGCCGAGCCTGGCGATCGTCGTCGACGTGACCCACGCGACGGACACCCCGGGCGCCGACGTGAAGGCGTCGGGCGCCCACGCGCTCGGGTCGGGCGCCGTCATCGCCCGTGGCTCGATCATCCATCCGCGCGTCAGCGAGCTGCTGCAGGAGGCGGCCGAAGCGGAGTCGATCCCGTTCACCATCGAGGCGTCCGGCCGCAACACCGGCACCGATGCCGACGCCATCCACCTCTCGCGGGAGGGTGTGCCTACGGCGCTCGTCTCCATTCCGCTGCGCTACATGCATTCGCCGGTCGAGGTGGTTCAGCTCGACGACGTCGACGCATGCGCCCGGCTCATCGCCGCGTTCGCGCTGCGCCTGCCCGTCGACGTCTCCTTCGAGCGCTGACGGGCCCGTCCGCGCGGCGCTCCCGGACCCGGTGCGTGCCGCCGCGTCAGCGGGCCGGCAGCGGCAGCAGCAGCGCGAGCTGGCGCGCCTGCGCCAGCAGGCGCCCGTCGGCGGACCAGATCGAGGCGTCGTTCTCGAAGAAGCCATCGTCGACCAGCCCGGTCTGGAAGCGGGCCAGGCACAGCGCCTGCGGGTCGGAGTCGGCGACGGCGCGCCGGAAGTGGATGGTCAGGTCGATGGTCGGGCTCGTGGCCAGCTCGCTGAGGCGCCCGAACGGCGGTGACCACCACGCGTCTGAGAACAGGGCGAGGGCGGCCGCGTCCAGTGGCTGGGGCTCGAACAGCCCGAGCCAGCCGCCGGTGACCATCGGCTCCCCGGTGGCGGTGAACGGCACCGGGCCGAAGCGCGGCTGCATGATGAGATGCTGCACGAAGCGCGGTCTGGGAGGTACGTCCGCGACGGGGATCGGCATCGCCGGACGCGGATCCGCCGGCGCCGCCTCGGGCATCGGACGCTCGTCGAGCTCGGGGCCGGGCCACGACGTCGAGAAGGCGGCGAGCGCGATCGCCTGCAGGTCGCCGTCCTGCTCGAGGCGAGCCGACAGGGTCCACAGCGAGCGACCGGCGCGCTCGACCGTGGTGCGTATCTGGGCTGGGCCGGGCTGCGGCGAGCGCGCGTAATGGATGGTCAGCGAGCGCGGCGCCCGTCCGGGATCGGCGACGCGCTCGGTGAGCGCGCGCAGGATCGTCGCGGCGAGATAGCCACCGTGCGGTCCGCGTCCGGCGCGCCAGTCTGCCGAGACGTCGACGTCGTAGAGGCCGTCGCCGCGAGGCGTGACGGTCGTGGCTCGGCTGAACGCGGTGTCCATGGCGGCCGGCGCACGATAGCGTGGCGCCCCCGCCGGAGGGCGTCGCCCCTCGCCGCGCCGATCCCGCGACAATGGCGGCGTGCTCCTGCTGTTCGACATCGACGGAACACTGCTGTCGGGCGCCTCCAAGGCGCACGCGGAGGCGTTGCTGCTGGCGCTGGGCGAGGTGTACGGAGTGGCGGGAGCGTCAAGCGCCGGCGTGGAGGCGGCCGGCCGCACCGACCTCGAGATCGCACGGCTGATCCTCCTGCGCCACGACGTGCCGGCCGATCGCATCGATGCCGGGCTGATGGACCTGCAGCTGGCCACCAGCGAGCAGTTCGCCCGTCTCTGCCCGTCCTCGCTGGTCGAGAACCTGATCCCGGGGGTGGCACGGCTGCTGCACTCGCTCGCCGAGCGCCGCGGCGTCGTGCTGTCGCTCGTCACCGGCAATCTCGAGCCGGTCGCCCGCCTGAAACTCCGGCGCGCCGGGATCGGCGAACTGTTCGCGCGCGGCCAGGGCGGATTCGGCTCGGACTCCGAGGATCGCTGCGATCTGCCGGGGATCGCCCGCCGCCGCGCCGCCGACGGCGGTTCGAGCGCGTACCCGCGTGAGCGCACCCTTGTCATCGGCGATACACCGCGCGACATCGCCTGCGCGCGGGCCGACGGGCTGCGCTGCCTCGCGGTCACGAGCGGTCCGTACGGTGCAACCGAGCTCGCCACGGCCGACGGCGTGGCCGAGAACGCACGCGAGCTCGAGCGGCTCATCGCCGCCGAGCTGGAGCGGCGGCCGTAGCTAGGTCGAGCGCGCGAGCTTCTTGTAGGTGATGCGCTTGGGGCGGTCGGCCTCGGCGCCGAGCAGCTCGTGGCGGTGCTCCTCGTAGGCCTCGAAGTTGCCCTCGAACCAGGTCACCTGGCTGTCGCCCTCGAAGGCGAGGACGTGCGTGGCGACGCGGTCCAGGAACCAACGATCGTGGGAGATGACCACCGCGCAGCCGCCGAAGGACAGCAGCGCCTCCTCGAGCGCGCGCAGCGTGTCGACGTCGAGGTCGTTGGTGGGCTCGTCGAGCAGCAGCAGGTTGCCGCCGCTGCGCAGCAGCTTGGCCAGGTGCAGCCGGTTGCGCTCGCCGCCGGAGAGCTTGCCCACCTTCTTCTGCTGGTCCGAGCCGCGGAAGTTGAACGACGCCGTGTACTGGCGTGAGTTCACCCACTGCTCGCCGACCTTCAGCTGGTCCTGGCCACCGGAGATCTCCTCCCACACGTTCTTGTCGTCATCCAGGGCGTCTCGGCTCTGGTCCACGTAGGCCATCTCGACGGTGTCACCGATGCGCAGGGAGCCGGCGTCGGGGTGCTCGGCACCGGTGATCATGCGGAACAAGGTGGTCTTGCCCGCGCCGTTGGGTCCGATGACGCCGACGATGCCGCCGCGGGGCAGCGAGAAGTCGAGGTCCTCGATCAGCAGGCGGTCGCCGAAGCCCTTGCGCAGCCCCTCGGCCTCCACCACGACGTCCCCGAGCCGGGGGCCGGCGGGGATGTGGATCTGGACCTGGTCGAGTTTGACCGCGCTCTCCTGCGCGAGCAGTGCGTCGTAGTTGGCCAGGCGCGCCTTGGCCTTCTTGCGCCGGCCCTTGGGATTCTCGCGCACCCACTCGAGCTCGGCGGCGATCGTGCGCTGGCGGGCGACCTCGGACTTCTCCTCCTGGGCCAGCCGTGCCTGCTTCTGCTCCAGCCAGCCGGTGTAGTTGCCCTGGTAGGGAATCCCCCGCCCGCGGTCGAGCTCGAGGATCCAGCCGGCGACGTTGTCGAGGAAGTAGCGATCGTGCGTGACGGCCACGACGGTGCCCTTGTAGTCGGCGAGGTGATGCTCCAGCCATTCCACCGACTCGGCGTCGAGGTGGTTGGTCGGCTCGTCGAGCAGCAGCAGGTCCGGCTGGCGCAGCAGCAGGCGGCACAGGGCGACGCGGCGGCGCTCGCCGCCGGACAGCTTGCTCACGTCGGCGTCCGCGGGCGGACAGCGCAGGGCGTCCATCGCGTACTCGACGTTGGTGTCGAGGTTCCAGGCGTCGGCGGCGTCGATCTGCTCCTGCAGGCGCCCGAACTCGTCGGCCGTCTCGTCGGAGTAGTTGGCGGCCAGCTCGTTGAAACGGTCGAGGAGCGCCTTCGTCTCGGCCACGCCCTCCTCGACGTTGCCGCGCACGTCCTTGTCGGGGTCCAGGTGCGGCTCCTGTTCGAGCAGGCCGACCGTGGCGCCCGGCGCCAGCTGGGCGTCGCCGCGGTACTCGGTGTCCAGCCCGGCCATGATCCGCAGGAGGCTCGACTTGCCCGCGCCGTTGTACCCGAGCACGCCGATCTTGGCGCCGGGCAGGAACGACAGGGAGATGTCTTTGAGGACCTCCTTGTCGGGCGGGTGCACGCGCGACAGGCGGTACATCGTGAAGATGTATTGCGAGGACATTCGCCGCGCAGGATAGAGCGTGGCGGGCGCGCGGCCGGACTCGGCTGTCGGCGACGGCAGCGTCCGCCCAACGGCCACGCCGGGTGGCGACGGTCGCTAACGTGAAGTGTTCATGCCCACGATCCTCGACGTCGAGCAGCAGATGCTCCTTCTCGAGCTCGAGCCGCCCTTCGACCAGCGCGACGTGCAGCTCGCGCGGCGGCGGATGGCCAAGCGCTGGCACCCAGACATCGCGCCGGCCGGACGCCAGTTCGAGCACGAGCGCCACCTCAAGGCGATCAACGAGGCCGCCGACAACCTCGAGTCCCTGGCCGAGACCTCCCGCGGCGGGAAGGTGTCGCGCAACGCCGTGCGGGCCAGCGCGGCGGCGGCGCGCAAGGCTCGCGAGGAGGCCGGGCGGCGGGCGTACGAGGCCGAGCAGCGAGCCCGCGAGCACGCCGCCGAGCAGGCCAAGCACGACCCCTTCGGCAGCCGCGTTCCCGACCACTCGGTGGTACACCGCTACGCGCGCTGCGTCTCCTATCCCGAGTGGGGCGTCGGAACCGTCACCGGGATCTACTTCACCGGGGGCGATGACGACATGCAGCAGTGGGCCCGGGTGAAGTTCCAGCATGGTGTCCGCACCGTGCCGGCCGGCAGCCTGCAGTTCGTCGACTTCTCCAAGCCGGACCCCGGGCACGAGCGCGTGCAGCGCTTCATGACCGCGGCGCAGCACGCGATCGCCGAGGGCGAGTACGCGCTCGCCGCGCAGCGCCTCGTCTACGCCCGCGACGCCGAGCCCGACAACCTGTCCGTGCTGCGCCTGATGACGCTCGCGTTCTGGCAGGCCGGGAACCTGCCGGCGGCCGGGCGCGCGGTGCGCGACTGGGCCCGCGTGGATCGCGAGCGCCCGGCACCGCATCGCTTCGCGTCGCGCATCTACGAGGACCAGGGCTGGTACGAGCTGGCCGAGGAGGCGGCCGTGCGCGCGGCCGAACGGGGACCGAGCGACGCCAGCGCCTGGGAGCGCGTGGGCCGGCTGCGCCTGCGCCTGATGGACCCCGAGCGTGCCCTGGAGGCGCTCGAGCGCGCGCAGCAGATCGGGCCGTCGGTGGATGGCCTGCTCGACCTGGCGCTCGCCCGGCAGCTGACCGGGGACCTCGGTGGCGAGCTGTCCGCGTGCGAGCAGGCGACCTGGCTTGATCCGGATTCGCCGATCGCGTGGTCGCGCTACGCGCACGCGCTCGCGCGCAGCGACCGGGTAACCGATTGCATCGTCGCCTGCGAACGCGCGCTCGACCTCGAACCCGACCCCGAGGTCTCGGCGCTGCTGGAATGGGCGCGAGCGATGCAGCCGCGCGTGCTGCCGGCGGCGTAGGCGCTAGAGGATGTTCACGGCCCGCGACACGACGAGGCCGATCGTCACCAGCGACACGAGCGCCTGCAGCCCCATCGCCGACTTCGCCCCGCGCGTGAGCGGCATCGTGTCGGTTGGGCTGAACGCCGTCGCGTTGGTCAGGGAGACGTAGAGGTAGTCGAGGAACTCCGGTCGCCAGTCGATCGGTTCGACGCGGTCGTCGGTCATCTGCGGGAACAGGAAGTCCGGTGGGCCATCGGCACCCTCGGCGCGCTGCCCCGGGCCACCTCGGTCCATCTCCCAATACCACAGGCCGAAGATGATCACGTTGGTCAGCCAGATGAGCGTGCCGGCGACGATCAGCTGATGACCGTTGGGCGGATTCTTCTCGTGCAGCAGCTCGTGCGTGAGCAGCGCGAGCGAGGCGGCGTTGGCGAAGCTCACCAGCGAGGTGAGCACGAGCGCGACGAGCCGGCGCCGTCGGTGCTGGCCCTCGAGCCGGCGAGGCGTGGCGAAGATCAGGCCGATGGCCAGCGCCGCCTCCAGGCCCGGGATCGCCCCGGTGGGTCCGAGCCGCAGCTGGCCGGGCAGCGTGAGCTGCAGCACGATCGCCACGGCGATCGCCAGCTGGCAGGGCCAGAATGGCTCGCTGCGGGGAGGAGGCGGATACGCCCGGCCCGGAGAGGCGACCTGAGCCGACACGGCCACAGCCTACGAACCGCGCCGGGCGGAGCGATGCCCGCGGGGGCGCTCGACGCGAGCGCTAGGCTTGACGGGTGATCTGCGCGCGCCTCCGCGACGCAGTGAGGCCGACATGTCGTTCGTCAACCCGCTCCACCTCGCCTTCGTCGCCATCGTGGCGCTGATCGTGCTGGGCCCGAAGCGCTTTCCCGAGGTGGCGCGCACGGTCGGCAAGGCGTATCACGAGTTTCGCGAGCAGCTCTCGGTGGTGACCGAGCAGGCGCGCACCGACCTGACCGCACCGGCGCCGGGCAGCTCGACGATCGAGCACGCGTCGGTGGTCGAGGAGATCTCGCCGGACCGCGAGACCGTGCTGGCGACGCCCGAGGCCGAGACGAGCGTCACCGCGCCGGCGCCGGCAGCAGCGCCCGAGCCGGCGCCCGCGCCGCCGGCCTGAGCCGGCACCGCCGCTCCTCGTCGGGCGACCCCGCGCGTCAGTGCGCGACCGACAGCAGGCCGAGCACGACGACGAACAGGATCGCGCAGGCCTGCACCCGGGCAAACAGGTTGCCCTCGCGAAGCAGCTGCCACAGCGACGGCTTCTCGGGGTCGTAACTCATGAGGTGCGGCTTGCGGTTGTCGAACGGGTCACGCATCGAGATCGTCCCTGGTCGGTTGCGGACAACGAACGTGAAAGCATCGGCAGCGCACCCCGAAGGATGTGTGCGATTGGTCACACAAGCCTCCCTGTTGATTTGAGGGGAGATGAGGCCGGTGGCCGACTGCGGCCGGGGCTGTGGTTCCACGGTTCGTGGGTCCGGGCGGCGGGTGTTCGACCTTTCTGTGGCTATAGGGGGGGTTTTGTCGAACACCCCCTGCTTCGGGCTGCCGATCAGGCGTCGTCGTGCGCTCCGGGCCCGTGCATGGGACGCTCTCGAAGCCGTCGCACTCAAATCGACAGTCGACACGAGGCCCCGGCCGGCGCCGGCGCCTCGTCGCGATGGCTCGGACGGGTCCGGCGGCGGGAGATGGGAGTGGGGATGCTCCTCGCTGGTGATGAACATCAGCCAGCTGGCCCATGGGTGCCCTCCACAGAGCGGTGAAGGCCGGTTGACTCGCCCGTTGGGTCCTGGCAGGATCGCGTCGCCGTGGTCTTCTGGCCTGCGTCGAGGCGGGGCATCGGGGCGTCGGGGGCGCCGGCGAGATGCTGCGGCCTCGCGCTGTTGGTCGTTGTGGCCGCGTCCTGGCCCTCACTGGTCGCGGCGTCGCCGGCCGTCGCGGCCGGATGGTCCGCCGAGCCGGTCCCGACGCAGATCATCCCCGAGCCCGGCGTCAGCAACGGCGTGGCCTGCAGCTCGGCCGACCAGTGTCTGTCGGTGGGCTACGAGACCAGCGCGGCGGGCGAGACCGTAGCGCTCGCGGAGTCGTGGAACGGGACGGCCTGGAGCATCGTGGCCACGCCGACCCCGCCCGGCTCGACGGGCAGCCAGCTGAGTGCCATCTCGTGCGTCTCGGCCAGCGCCTGCACCGCGGTCGGCTCCTTCTGGAACAGCTCGGGCGCGCAGCTCCCGTTCGCCGAGGCCTGGAACGGCAGCGCCTGGTCGCTGCAGAGCGTGCCGGCCCCGGCTGGCGTGGCGGCGAGCCAGCTCGCCGGCGTGTCCTGCACCTCGACCTCGAACTGCCAGGCCGTCGGCGGCGCCGGCAACGCCGGGCTGGCCGAGCGATGGGATGGCACCCAGTGGACGGTCGAGAGCGCAAGCTCGGCGAGCCCGTTCACGGCCGTGTCGTGCTCATCGCCGAATGCCTGCATGGCGGTCGGCGGCCTGCCGGGCGAGGGTGCGCCGTTCGCGGAGCGGTGGAACGGCAGCGCCTGGTCACCCGAGGTCCTGGCCACGCCGAGCGGCGGCAGCATCGACGAGATCGAGGGCGTGTCCTGCCCGTCGGACAACGGCTGCGTCGCAGTCGGCACGGAGGCTGAGTCGGACGCCAACAGCGACCTGGTGCCGTTCGCCGAGCAATGGAACGGCTCGACCTGGGCGGTGTCGCTCATCAGCAACACCCTCGGACCGCCGACCCCGTACCGCGTACTCGAGTACCTCGACGCGGTCTCCTGCTCGTCGGCCACGGCGTGCACCGCGGTCGGCTCGAACGCCGGAGGACAGGTCGCGCCCGTCGTCGCCCAGTGGAACGGCCTGTTCTGGACGGTCACCTCCTTCAACGGCCCGAACCCGTCGCTCCCGGCGCCGCTCGCTGGCGTGTCCTGCAGCGGGCCGTCGGCCTGCGTGGCGGTCGGCGACGGCGTCGCCGAATCCTGGGCCGGGAGCGGCTGGACACCGCTCGACGTGCCGTCCCCGCCGGCGGCGGTACCGGGATTCAACAACGGGTCGGTGGCCTGCGCGGCGCCCGGCAGCTGCGTCGCGGTCGGCTACTACGAGGTCCCGGGGGCGAACACGCCGGAGCTGACGGCGACGCACCTGCAGGGAACGACCTGGACGCTTGATTCGCCGCCGTTGCCGAGCGGTGTCTCGGAGAGCCAGTTGTTATCGGCGTCGTGCGCCACGCCGACGTTCTGCCTGGCCGTCGGCGAGTACACCCTGGCGGCGGACAACACCCAGCACCCGCTCGTCGAGCTGTGGAACGGGACGGCGTGGACACTGCAGACGCCGGTCGACCCCCCCGAGTCACCCGCCACAGACCTCGAAGGGGTGTCGTGCGCCACTCCCATGTTCTGCGTTGCCGTAGGCGTGACCTCCGGCGACTACGACGGCGACGCGGGGGCGCTCGCCGAGGTATGGAACGGGAGCAGTTGGGCCACCGTGCCGACGCCCATCCCCGCCGGCAGCCTCGACGCGTCCCTGCAATGGGTGTCTTGCTCGTCGGCCGCCGCGTGCACCATCGACGGCTCCTATTCGCCGGCGAGCGTTCAGACCGCGCCGTACGCCGTGCGCTGGAACGGCTCGACGCTCACCCTGCAGGCCGGCGCGCCGGGTGGGCCGATCTCCTGCCCGACCGACGACTACTGCGTCGCGACACCCCAGTACGGCGACACGGCGAGCGTGTGGAGCGACGGAGCGTGGGGCACGCCGCAGACGCTCCCCGACCTCCCCGACGGGGTTCCCCAGGACTATGGCGTCTCGTGCTCGTCGCCGAGTGCCTGCACCGTGATCGCCTTCGCGTACGGGAGCGCCCTAGACGCCGATGGGGAGCTCCCGAGCTCAACGGGCGCGGAGCGCTGGAACGGCGCGAGCTGGTCGGAGCAGCCGACGGCCATCCCGCCGCAGGGCGGCTCCTTCCTGTCGGCCGTGTCGTGTCCCACCGACACCGACTGCACGGCGATCGGCACGGCGTCCGGCACGAACCTGGCCGAGCAGTACGACGCCGGTGGCTGCACGCAGCCACCCGCGATCACCGCGCAGCCGTCGAGCGTGACGGTGGACCAGCGGCCAGCCGGCCACCGTGTCCGCGGCGGCCTCCACTCCGGCCGGGTGCGGCGCGCCGACGGTCCAGTGGGAGGCCTCCAGCGACGGTGGCGGCACATTCACCGACGTGCCCGGAGCGACCTCGCCCTCGCTCACCGGCACGCTGCCCGCCTCGGACTCGGGCGACCAGTTCCGCGCCGTGTTCGCCAACGCGGCCGGCTCCACCACCACCGACGCGGCCACGGTGACGATCGTCACGCCGCCTCCGCCTCCACCCCTGGATCTCTCCGGACTGGCGCTGCTGTTCATCCTCGTGCTGATCGGGCTGTCGCTCCAGCTCTGACCGGGCTCGTCTACTGCAGCTGGACGCTAGGCCGGCATCGCCGCTGTGACGATCGGTCCGAGCTGATGCTCTAGATTCGTCGCGCTCAGCAACGTCGAAAGGACAGGCATGAGTGGAGAAGCAGACGCGCTCGTTGACATCTGGGTGACAGATCGCGGCCCCCGCCCAATCCCGATCTACACCAAGGTCGACCATCTCACGAGGCTCAACCTGAAACAGGCGCGCAAGCTTGTGGACTCCGCCCCCCAGGCGGTCATCACGCAGGTCCCAAGTACGCAGGCAGAGGCGCTCAAGATCGAAATGCAGGCGTCCGGGGCGAGCATCGAGTTGCGACCGGCGGGGACGCCCGGCGAGCCGACGGACCTCGTCTAGACGTGCCGCGTCGTCCCGTCCACCCTGTCCACCGACGGCCGTAAGCTCCCACGCCATGCGCCTCCTCGTCGCCCGCTGCACCGTCGACTACTCCGGCCGCCTGACCACCTCGCTGCCGGAGGCCGTGCGCCTGCTGATGTTCAAGGCCGACGGCTCGTTCCTCGTCCACGCCGACGCCGGCGGCTACAAGCCGCTGAACTGGATGACGCCGCCGACGGTGATCGAGGAGGAGCCCGGCCCCGAGGGCCCGCTGCGCATCGTCGTGCGCAAGCAGCGCGCCGAGGAGCGCCTGGAGGTGTCGATCGCCGAGGTCCTGTGCGACGTCGAGCACGAGCTCGACATCGCCGCGGGCCTGGAGAAGGACGGCGTCGAGCGCGACCTGCAACTGCTGCTGGCCGAGCAGCCCGCAGGTCTGCGGCGAGGGCTTCCGCCTCGTGCGCCGCGAATGGCCGACCGACATCGGCCCCGTCGACCTGATGTGCCGCGACGGCGGCGACGAGTGGGTCGCCGTCGAGATCAAGCGCAGTCGCCACGATCGAGGCCGTCGAGCAGCTGACGCGCTACCTCGAGCGCATCCGGCGTGATCCGGCGATGGCGTCGTGCCGCGGGGTGCTCGCCGCGCAGCAGTTCAAGCCTCAGGCGCGCGTGCTTGCCGAGGCCCGCGGCCTGGACTGCGTCGAGGTGGACCTCGCCGTGCTGCGGGGCGAGCGCGAGCCCGAGCTGACGCTGTTCGCCGGCTGAGGTCCGCGGCGCCGGCGCGGTCGGCCGAACATCTAGGCTCTGGGCTCTCCCGAAGAAAGGGTCAGCCCTGCCATGTCCGAGTCCGAACCTGCCGTCCTCACCGAGCGCCGCGACGGCGTGCTGCTCATCACGCTCAACCGCCCCGACGCGCGCAACGCCGTCAACGCCGCGCTGGCCGCCGGCATCGCCGAGCGCGCTCGACGAGCTGGACGGCGATCGCGAGCTGATCCTCGGCGTGCTCACCGGCGCCGGCAAGGGCTTCAGCGCCGGGATGGACCTCAAGGCCTTCGTGGCCGGCGAGAGCGCCTGGGTCGGCGACCGCGGCTTCGCCGGGATCACCCAGCGCGCGTCGTCCAAGCCGCTGATCGCGGCGATCGAGGGCTTCGCGGTGGCCGGAGGCTTCGAGATCGCGCTGGCCTGCGACCTGATCGTGGCCGCGCGGGGCGCGCGCCTGGCAATCCCCGAGGTCAAGCGCAGCCTCGTCGCCGCCGGCGGGGCGCTGCTGCGGCTGCCGCGGCGCATCCCCTACCACGTCGGCCATGGAGCTCGCGCTGACCGGCGACCCGATCAGCGCCGAGCGCGGCTACGAGCTCGGCATCGTCAACCGGCTCGCCGATCCCGGCGCCGCGGTCGACGTCGGCCCTCGGGCTGGCCGCGGAGATCGCCGTCAACGCGCCGCTGGCGCTGATCGCCTCCAAGCGGATCCTCGAGGCGCAATGGGAGTGGGAGGGCGCCGAGGCGTGGGCGCAGTCCAGCGCGAGATCGTCGACCCGGTCTTCCGCTCCGCCGACGCGCGCGAGGGCGCGACGGCGTTCGCCGAGAAGCGCGACCCCGTGTGGCGGGGCGAGTAAGCGCACCGCCGCCGTGCCGCTCGCGCTACGTCCGTTCGAGCCGCGCGACGACCGCGAGCTCATCGGCTGGTTCGCCAGTGCCGCCGAGCTGAAGCGCTTCGCCGGCTCGTCGCTGCGCTGGCCGCTGGATGAGCGCCAGCTGCAGGCGGTGCGCGACGGACCCAACCTCGCGGCGTTCAGCGCCTACCTGCCACCGTCGCCCTACCCCACCTGCGGCCACGTCGAGGTCGTCCGCCTGGCCGAGCGCGGTGTCGTACGCCTGGCGCGGGTCGGACTGGCCCCGCACGTGCGCGGCCACGGGCACGGCCGCGAGCTGATCGCGCTGGCGCTCGAGGAGGCCCGGCGCTGGCGCGCGCGCCATGTCGACCTGTTCGTGTTCGAGGACAACGAGCCGGCCCGCCGCCTGTACGACTCGTTCGGCTTCCGCCAGATCGGGGTCGACCCGACGGACCCGACCTCGCTGCGCATGAGCCTGACGCTGAAGCGCTAGTCGGCCCCGCCCTCGCCCCACACGGTCGCCACGAGCGAGCGCGGCCCCCCGGCATCGCGGTGCTCGCACAGGTAGATCCCCTGCCAGGTCCCCAGCGCCAACCGTCCCTGCGAATCGGCACCGACACCGACGGCCCCAGCAACGAAGCCTTGATGTGCGCCGGCATGTCATCGGCCCCTTCGAACGTATGCGTCCAGATAGGGAGCGTCCTCGGGAACCACCGAATCGAAGTACGCCGAGAAGTCCACGCCGCACATCCGGACTGGCATTCTCGTTGAGCGTCAGACGACGCGGAGGTGTGCCGAATGAAGAGGTGCAGCAGCCCGACCTGGAGCTCCCCGATCTCGGGCAGCGCGGAGACCACCTCGCGCGTGATCGAGATGAAACCCCCGGGGGAGCGCTGAGGTTGGATCTCGCGCTGGGCCCACATTTCAGGCACACCGTATCGACGCGCGTGGGCCACCAGGGACGTGACGGGCGGCGATGAAGGCTGAATGACCCTTTTTCTCGGGTCATTCAGCGTTCGGCGCCCCCGGCGCGTCGCCGTCAGCGCTCGCCCGGGGTCTTCCGCGGATACTGCGAAACCGGAACGCTCAGGTCCAGCGCCGTCCGAATGATGCGCGACTGCTCGGCCACGTGCGCCGCCGGGTACCCCTCGCCCGGGACTCGCCCGCTCCGGGCGTCCGATGTAGCCGAAGTGGATGTGGTCGGGCATGATCTGCATCAGGCGCGGGGCCATGTGTGCGCGCGCGCCCATGTTGCGCGGCTCCTCCTGGACCCACAGGACCTCGCTGAGGTTCGGATAGCGCCCCATCAGCTCGAGGATCTGCCCTTCGGGGAACGGGTACAGCAGCTCGACAGCGGCCGACCGTGATGCGCTCGCTGCCGGCCCGGTCGGGGTGCCCGACGAGGTCGTAGTAGATCTTGCCCGTGCAGAGCACGAGGCGGGTCACCTTGGCGTCGTCGACGCGCGGCTCCGCGAGCACCGGGTGGAATTGGCTCTCGGACAGGTGCACGAGGCGGTTGCTGGCCTGCGGCAGGCGCAGCAGCGACTTCGGCGTCATGATGATCAGCGGGCGCTGCTTGGCGATGCGGGCCTGGCGGCGCAGCAGATGGAAGTACTGCGCGGGCGTCGTGAGGTTCGCGATGCGGATGTTCCCCTCGGCGGCCAGCGCGAGGAACCGCTCGAGGCGACCGGAGGAGTGCTCGGGCCCGGATCCCTCGTAGCCGTGTGGCAGCAGCAGCGTCAGGCGCGAGGTCTGCCCCCACTTGGCCAGTCCCGACACGATGAACTGGTCGATGATCACCTGCGCGGAGTTGACGAAGTCGCCGAACTGGGCCTCCCAGAGCACGAGCGTCTCGGGCGCCTCCTGGCTGTAGCCGTACTCGAAGCCGAGGGCGCCGACCTCCGACAGGGGGCTGTTGTGCAGCTCGAACGGCGCGAGCGCGCCCGGCAGGTTCTGGATCGGGCACACCGTCTGGCCGGTGCGCGCGTCGTGCAGGACGAGGTGGCGCTGGCTGAACGTCCCGCGCTCGGTGTCCTGGCCGGTCAGGCGGATCGGCGTGCCCTCGGTGAGCAGCGAGGCGAACGCCAGCGCCTCGGCGTGGGACCAGTCGATGCCGCCGCTGTCGCCGAGTGCCTCGCGGCGGCGCTCGAGCACCTTGACGAGCTTCGGGTGCACGGTGAAGCCCTCGGGCATGCGCAGCAGCTCCTCGTTGATGGTGATCAGGCGCTCGGCGGCGACGGCCGTCTTGACCTCCGGGCTCGGCGTGCGGTCGAGCTGGTACTCCCCGGTGCCGTGCTCGAGGTCGCCGCGCTCGGTGGCGGCCGCAATGCGCTCCTTCAGGCTGCTGGTGCAGGTTGGTCAGGTTGTCCCAGACCTGCTGCTCCTGAAGGTCGACCTCCTCCTTGGTGACGACGCCGTCGGCGATCAGCTTCTCGGCCCAGAGCTCGGCGACACGCTTCTTGGTCTTGATCTTCGCGTACATCTCCGGCTGGGTGTACGCCGGCTCGTCGGCCTCGTTGTGGCCGAAGCGGCGGTAGCCGATGAGGTCGACCAGCACGTCGTGGCCGAACTCCTCGCGGAATGCGAAGGCCAGGCGAACGGCGCTCACGCAGGCTGCGACGTCGTCGGCGTTGACGTGGATGATCGGCACGTCGAAGCCCTTGGCCAGGTCCGACGCCCAGTGCGTCGAGCGCGAGTCGTCGGGATCGGTGGTGAAGCCGACCTGGTTGTTGGTGATCAGGTGGACGCTGCCGCCGACCTTGTAGCCGTCGAGCGCCTGCAGGTTGAGCGTCTCGGCCACCACGCCCTGGCCGGGGAAGGCGGCGTCGCCGTGGATGATGATCGGCACCGCGGCGTTGGTGTCCTGGTGGGCGTGCGGGCCCTGGCGCGTGGTCTGCGCGGCCCGGGTGGCGCCGACGACCACCGGCGAGACGTACTCCAGGTGGCTCGGGTTGGACTCCAGGTTCACGCGGATCGACTCGCCGTCGGCCAGCTGGTAGGAGCCCTCGGCGCCGTGGTGGTACTTCACGTCGCCGGTTCCGCCCTGCGGAATCGTGGTGACGGCCTCCAGCGTGGAGGCGCCCTCGAACTCGGCGAAGATCGTGTCGTAGGGCCGGCCGAGGTTGTGGGCGAGCACGTTGAGCCGGCCGCGGTGGGCCATGCCGATGACGACCTCGCGGCCGCCGTGGACGGCGGCGAGCTGGATCAGCTCGTCGAGCATCGGGACGGTCATGTCCACGCCCTCGATCGAGAACTGCTTCTGGCCGAGGTACGCCTTGTGCATGAAGCGCTCGAACGCGTCGACGCGGACGAGACGCTGCAGCAGCGCGCGCTGCTCGTCGGTGGTCAGCGGGCCGCGGAAGGCGCCGGACTCGATGTGCTCGCGCAGCCACACGCGCTGGCGGTGCGAGGTGATGTGCTCGATCTCGTAGGCGATGGTGCCGCAGTAGGTCTCGCGCAGGTGCGGCAGCGCGTCGGCCAGCGTCGCGCCGGGGACGTACATGCGCAGGATGCGCGACGGGATCGTCGCCATCAGCTCGGGGGTCAGGCCCGAGCGGCTCGGGGTCGAGCGCGGGGTCGCCCTCGGGCTCGGTGCCGAGCGGATCCAGGCGGGCGGCGAGGTGGCCGTTGGTGCGGAAGGCCTTCAGCAGCGAGGTGGCGGCCTGCACGGCCTCCATCAGCTCCTCGCGCGAATGCCCGTCCTCGGCGCGACGGCGCGCCGCCTCGCGCGCCGCCGCCGCGGCGGCGGCGGGGGGCGGGCGGCGTCGGCGCTGGGGTCCGAGCTCGACGCCGAGCGAGGCGAACACGCCCTCGTAGAAGCCGTTCTCGCCCTGCAGGTAGTCCTCGACGCGGGCCAGGAAGCGGCCCGACTCGGCGCCCTGGATGATGCGGTGGTCGTAGGTCGAGGTCATCGTCATGACCTTCTCCGCGCCGATCATCGCGCCGATGTCGCCGAGGCCGACCGGGTAGGCGATCGAGCCGGTGGCCACGATCGTGCCCTGGCCGTTCATCAGGCGCGGCACCGAGGCGATCGTGCCGAGGCCGCCGGGGTTGGTCAGCGTGACGTTGCCGCCGACGAGGTCGTCCGCGCCGAGCGTGTTCGTGCGGGCCTTCTCGACGAGCGCGTCGTAGGCGTCGAGGAACTCGGAGAAGGGCAGTCGCGCGGCGTCGCGGATCACCGGCACCATCAGCGTGCGCGAACCGTCCTTCTTCTCGACGTCGACGGCGAGGCCGAGGTTGACCTGGCCGTCGTCGACGCGATGGGGCTTGCCGTCGACCTCGGCGAAGTGATGGGTCATGACCGGCAGGTCGTCGGCCGCGCGCGCGATCGCGTAGGCGATCAGATGGGTGAAGGAGACCTTGCGCCCCGATGCCTTCAGCTCCTTGCGGCGGGCGTCCAGCACGGTCACGGTCAGCGTGCGGAAGCTCGTGGCGGTGGGGATCGACCGGCTCTCGTCCATGTAGCGGGCGAGCGCGGCCGCGCCGCCCTTGAGCAGCTGCGCGCCGGCCGGCTGCGCTGGCCGGAGCCGGGGCGCCGTTCTGGGCGGCCGAGAGGACGTCGGCCTTGGTGATCCGGCCGGCCGGGCCGCTGCCCTGCACGCGCGCGAGATCGACGCCCTCGACGGCGGCGGCGCGAGCGGCCACGGGTGAGACCCGGGCGTGCCCCGTGCGGGGCAGGGACCCGTCGGGGAGCGTCGGGGTGGCCGGGCCGCCGTTCGCGGTCGGGGCGGCGGCGTCCGGCGGGGCGGGGGCGGCACCCCCCGCGGGCGGGGGCCCGCTTCGGAGGCGACCATGCGGGCGATCACCTGGCCGACGGTGACGGTCTCGCCCTCCTGCGGCCAGCAGCTCGGTGACCGTGCCGCTGACCGGGGCGGGCAGCTCGACGTCGACCTTGTCGGTGGAGATCTCCACGATCGTGTCGTCGCGCTCGATGAAGTCGCCGACCTTCGCGTGCCACTCGAGGATCGTGCCCTCGGTCACCGACTCGCCGGCGCCCGGCGTGACGATGTCCACGGTCTCGCCGACGCCGGAGGGTTCCGGGGCGGCGTCGTCCGCGGCCGGCGCGGCCGGCGCGCCGTTGGCTGCGGCGGCGTGGCCGTTGGCCACGGGCTCACTCGAGGCGGGGTGGCCGTTCGTGCCGACGCCGTTGTCGCTGGTGGCCGCGCCCCCGGCGGGCTGGGGGCCCGGCGCGCCGCCGTTGGTGCTGATCTCGGCCAGCACGTCGCCGACGTTGACGGTGTCGCCCTCGGCGAAGAAGAGCTTGACGATCGTGCCGTTGACGGTCGCCGGGCACCTCGGCGTCCACCTTGTCGGTGGAGATCTCGACCAGCGTCTCGTCGGCCGTGACCGAGTCGCCCTCCTGCTTATGCCATTCGAGAATCGTGCCTTCGGTCACCGATTCGCCCATCGCGGGCATCGTGACCTGAATCGTTGCGGTCGCGGCCATTTCGCCCTCTCACTGTAGCGCGGCCGCTGCGGCCGGGAACTGATGCCAGGACTCGTTCACGCCACGATGACGTATGGCGCGTGGCGCGGCGTATCACCTGAGGAGACTCTCACGTCTCGGGGCTCTCGCGACGGCGTTGCTCGCGCACGAATTCGTAGCTGCCGAAGAACGGCCCGATGCCGCCGAGCACGGCGACGGCGACCGCCAGGCGCAGCGGGACGACCCGCAGCCGCGCCGCCACGATGCAGACAAGCGACATCCCGATCCACAGCAGGCCGTGGCTGAGGCCGAGCACGAACGTCTCCGGCTGCGGGTTGTGCAGCGCGAACGCGCACACGAGCAGGCTCAGGTAGATCGTCGAATGCGCGAAGGAGACGTACTTCAGCCGTGTGAACGCGTGTTCGCGCGCGAACAGCGCGGCCACGCCGCGCGGCGGGCGAGCGTATCCCGTCGGCGGTGGGGGCCCGCTCGGCTGCGCCACGCTCACCCGCTCAGCCATTGGGCCATCCGGCGCAGGGCGATGTCGGCCTCCGCGGGCCACTGCTCGATGTCCGCCGGCCACCACGCATAGGCGTCGTGCTCGGCATCGGGGACGACCTCGGCGTCCTCCGCCAGCCAGGCCTGACCCGACGAACATCGTCAGGCGCTGGGGCAGGCGGATGAGCGCCTCGCCCCGGATCCGCTGTGGCGCGACGCTCCATTCCTCCCGCAGCTCGCGCGCGAGCGTGTCGGCCGGATTCTCGCCGAGGTCGACGGCGCCGCCGGCGCCGAGCGCCCAGCGTCCCGCCCACGACGACAGCCAGGCGGCGCGGCGACCGGCAAGCCAGCGTCCGTCGGCCGCGCGCGTCAGGCACAGGGCGGCGATGCTGTCCGACGCGTCGTCGGGCACCAGCCGCAGCGCCCACCGGACCGGCTGCAGCTCGAGCTCGAGGACGCCGTCGGCCTCGCGATGCGAGACCAGGCGCGCCGCCACGCCGTCGTGGCTGGGCGAGCTGCGCTCGCGTAGCGCAGCGATTGCCGCGTCCGCCGCGGCAACGCGCTCCGGCGGCGCCTCGAAGCTGTCGTCGCGCCAATGTGCGTGCACCTGATCGAGCGGCCAGGGGCCGCGCGCGAGGATCTCGGGCACTTGGGGCGGGGAGGTGGATTCGCTGTGCACGGACACGATTGTCCACAAGGCTAGTCGGATGTCCCTCCGCCGGCCGGCGCGCCCGGCCCGTCGGCTGCCCCTAGACTCACCCGGTGCCCGACCGGCGACACAAGCACTGGGGCTGGGGCTACGAGGATCAGCAGCCCGCGCCGGAGCAGCTCGCCGCCACCGCCGCCGCGATGACGGCGCACCTCGGGCTCGGGGACGGCGAGGTGCGCGAGCCGGTCCCGCTCGAGCGCTTGACGCTCGCGCCGTCGAGGATCGGTGCGCCGCCGTCGTTGCGCGAGATCTGCCGCGACGACACCCACTCCCGCGCGTCGCACGCACTGGGCAAGTCCTATGGCGACGTCGTCAGCGGCTTCTACGGGCGCTTCGAGCATCCCCCGGACCTGGTCGCGTACCCGCGCGAGGAGCGAGACGTCGAGGCGCTGCTGGCCTGGGGCGAGGCGGAGCGCGTGGCCGTCATCCCGTTCGGCGGCGGCACGAGCGTCGTCGGCGGCGTGGAGCCGGACGTGGGGGATGCCTACAACGGCACGGTGAGCGTCGACCTGCGCGGCCTCGATCGGGTGCTCGAGGTCGACCCGGTGGCCCGCAGCGCCCGCATCCAGGCTGGGGCGACCGGCCCGCGCCTGGAGGCTCAGCTCGCCGAGCACGGCCTCACGCTGCGCCACTACCCGCAGTCGTTCGAGTACTCGACGCTCGGCGGCTGGATCGCCACCCGCGCGGCCGGGCACTACGCCACCGTCTGGACGCACATGGAGGACTTCGTCGAGTCCGTGCGGGCGGTGACACCGGCCGGGCCGTGGTGCTCGCGCCGGCTACCCGGATCGGGCGCGGGCGTGAGTCCCGACCGGCTCCTGGTCGGATCGGAGGGCATCCTCGGCTGCATCACCGAGGCGTGGGTGCGGGTACGCCCGCGGCCGGAGCATCGCGCCACGGCGAGCGTTCACTTCGCCACCTTCGAGGCGGGTGCGCAGGCGGTGCGCGCCCTGGCCCAGGCCGAGCTGCACCCGGCCAACTGCCGCCTCATCGATGCGCAGGAGGCGCGCCTGACGTTCGCCGGCGACGGGAGCGCCGCGCTGCTCGTGCTCGGGTTCGAGTCCCATGACCACGAGGTCGACGTGGCGATGGCGCGTGCGCTGACCCTGTGCGCGGAGCACGGTGGCACCCTCGCGAACGGCGGGTCGACGAGCCCCGGTGACGACGCGTCTCGGGCCGGGGAGCCCGCCGGCACGTGGCGCAGCGCCTTCCTCGCGGCTCCCTACCTGCGCGACGTGCTCGTCGCGATGGGCGTGCTGAGCGAGACCTTCGAGACCGCCACCACCTGGGAGCGGTTCCCGGCGCTGCACGCCGCCGTCATGGAGGCGGCGGCACGGAGCGTGCGGGAGGCGACCGACACACCGGTCGGCGAGGGTCCGGGCAGCGCGCACGTGTCGTGCCGCTTCACCCATGTCTACCCGGACGGTCCCGCCCCGTACTACACCGTGCTCGCCCCGGCCCGCCGCGGGGAGGAGGTCGCGCAGTGGGCGCACATCAAGCGCGCGGTCTCCGACGCCCTGATCGACGCCGGCGCCACGATCACCCACCATCACGCCGTCGGGCGCGATCACCGGCCCTGGTATGACCGCCAGCGACCCGAGCCGTTCGCGACCGCGCTGCGCGCCGCCAAGGGCGCGCTCGATCCGCAATGGATCCTCAACCCCGGCGTGCTGGTGGACCGCTCGTGACCGACGACGCCTACCGCGTGGCGATCCTCGGTGTCGGCGGCGTGGGCGGCTTCCTCGCCGGCGCACTGCGCCGATCCGGCACGCCGGTGACCGTGGTCGCGCGCGAGTCGACGGCCGAGCTGATCGCTGCACGGGGCGTGCACGTGCGCAGCGCGATGCTCGGCGACTTCGTCGAGCATCCGCGGACCGTCGCCGCCTTGACCGAGCCCCCCGACGCGCTCATCGTGGCGACCAAGGCGACCGGGCTGCGCGACGCCCTGGCGCGGATCGAGTGCGAACCGCCGCTCGTCCTGCCGCTGCTCAACGGCCTCGATCACCTGAGCGTGCTCCGCGAGCGCTTCGTGACCGCGCGCGGTGCCCCGGCCCGCGTGCCGGCCGGCGCGATCCGCATCGAGGCCGATCGCCCGGAACCGGGCGTCGCCGTGCACACGAGCCCGTTCCTGCGCGTCGACATGGCCAGTGACGACCCGGCCGCCCGCCCCGCGCTGCAGGCGCTCGCGGACACGCTGAGCGCCGCCGAGGTGCCGGTGAAGGTGCTCGACTCCGAGGCGCAGGTGCTGTGGTCCAAGCTCGTGCGGCTGAACGCCCTTGCCTGTACGACGAGCGCCTTCGATCTGTTGCTGGGGCCGATCCGCACGAGCCCCGAGCTGCGCGCCGAGCTCGTCGGCGCGGTCACCGAGGCGGCCGCCGTGGCCGTCGCCGAGGGAGCCGACGTGCAGGTGGATCGGGTGCTCGCCGAGCTCGACGCCGCCCATGCCACGCTCGGCAGCTCGATGGCGCGCGACATCGCGGAGGGCCGTCCGCCCGAGCTCGACGCCATCCCGGGCGCGGTGCTGCGCGCCGCCGCCCGCCACGACCTGCGGTGCCCGACGATCGAGCGGCTGGTCGCGCTGATCGTCCGCCGTACCGGCCTGCCCGCGCCCGTCGCGTAGCCCCTGGACGCGCCGCGCCCGGTCGGGTCGCGGGCCGGGTCGCGCGCCGCTACATTGTCAGGCAGTCGTGACCCTCGAAGCGGAGATGCTCGCGTTCATCCGGACCGGCCTGGACCACCACGCCGGAACGTGCCCGCTCGCGCCAAAGGCGATCCTGCTCAATCCGGGCAACCACGAGATGTTCGGATGGGATGAGCTGTGGGGCATCCCGGTGCTCCCCGACGATCGCGTCGCTCCGAAGCGCTTTCGCATCGACTGCGACGGCTCGGCGTTCGGGATCGAGGAGGAGGTCGCCGAGGCGATCGCCACCGAGGCGCCGGCCGAGCAGCCGCTCGTCGTGCCGGTCGGTCCGCGCGAGGGCGAGCCGACGGCGGGCCTGATCTAGCGCATGCGGGTCGGCGCGATCGGGGTCTGGACCTCCTATCGCGCGCTCGGTGCGGAGAACGCGGGCGAGGCGGCCCGGCTTGCCGAGGATCTCGGTTACGGCACGTTCTGGCTGGGCGGCTCGCCGCGGCTGCCCACCACGCGGCCGCTGCTGCAGGCCACCGGCCGGTTGGTCGTGGCCACCGGCATCGTCAACGTCTGGCAGTACGAGCCGGCCCAGCTCGCGGCCGAGCACGCCGAGCTGACCGGGGAGTTCCCGGGCCGGCTGCTGCTCGGCATCGGCATCGGGCACCGTGAGGCCACGGCCGAGTACGCCAGCCCGCTGTCCACCGTCCGACGCTTCTTCGATGGGCTGGACGGCGCCGAGACGCCGGTACCGAGCAACGAGCGCTGCGTGGCGGCGCTCGGTCCGAGGATGCTCGACCTCAGCCGCGAGCGCTCGCTCGGCACGCTGACCTACTTCGTCCCGGTGGCGCACACCCGCTTTGCACGCGAGCGACTCGGCGCGGACGCGCTCGTGGCCACCGAGCTGGCCTGCGTGATCGACCCCGACGTCGAGCGCGCCCGCGCGACGGCGCGGCAGTACGCGCAGCTGTACCTGCGGCTGCACAACTACACGAGCAACCTGCTGCGGTTCGGCTTCACCGAGGCCGATCTCGAGAATGGCGGCTCGGACCGGCTGATCGACGCGGTCGTCCCCCACGGGACCGCGGAGCAGATCGCGGCGCTGGCGCGCGAGCACCGGGAGGCCGGCGCCGACCACGTCTGCGTGCAGCCGGTGGGCGTCAGCGGCATCCCGGTCGACGAGTGGACCGCGCTGGCCTCCGCCCTGGGCGCCTAGCGGACTAACTGGCCGAGCTCCCCGGCGCCGAGGGCGTCGGGGGTTGCTCGCCGTGCGCATGGCAGACGGCGAGCCCGGGGGCGATCGGCAACGCGTGGGCGAGTCGGGGCGGCTCGCGGAAGGCCGCCCGTCGCAGGTCGAAGTAGTCGGTCATGTTGGCGGCGTTGGCGTCGCGCAGCGTGATCGCCCCGATGTTCCACACGCGCTCGATGAACGCCAGCGTCGAGGTGTGGTCCTGCACGACGCGCGAGGCGTAGCCGCGCCGCGCGAACGGCGACACCGCGATCAGCGGCACGCGGAAGCCGTAGCGGTCATAGCCGCCCGGCTGGCTGCCCGGCGGCAGCTTCGGGGGGATGTCGTCGGGGGCGATCGCGGCGGGCGGCGGTACGTGGTCGTAGAACCCGCCATGCTCGTCGTAGTTGATGAACAGCGCCGAGCGCTCCCAGTTGGGCGACTGCAGCATCGCCCGTACCACCTGCTCGAGGAACTGGTCGCCGAACTGCACGTCCTGGGGGTTCTCCTCCGAGGAGATGTCGAAGTTCGGCTCGACGTAGGACACGGCGGGCAGGTTCCCGGCGGCGGCGTCGACGTAGAACTGCGCGATCTTCGGGAAGTTCGCGGCCCGGGCCGCGGTCAGCGTGCCGGGGATGATCGCCGGGCTGGGCAGGTCGCTGTAGTACGTCCGCCAGCTGATGCCGAGGCGGTCGAAGCGGTCGAAGATCGTGCCATTGGCCGCCGGGGTGGCCTCCGAGGCGGCCAGGTCGGTGGCGATCAGGCCACTCGCCGTGCCGCTGAACAGGAACCGGCGGTTCGGGTAGGTCTGCGCGAGCACCGAGCAGAAGTAGCGCTCGCCGATCGGGAAGCTCGAGGCGAGCGAGTAGGTGAACGGCAGGTCGCTGCGTTCGAAGAACCCCATCGCCTCCGGGCCGCAGGTGCGCACGAAGCCGTCGTTTCGCCCGCCATCCCACTGCAGGTGGCTGGCGTCCCAGGTCTGGGTCACCTCGCTCCCGGGGCAGACCGTCGGCGCGTGATGGGAGCGCACCGGACGTCCGGCGGCATCACGGTTGACCGCCAGCTGGCGGCCGCCCCGGCCCACCGGCAGCCCGTCGACGTCGCGCCGGGCGCGGACCTGGTGGGGGAGCATCCCGAGCACGTTGTCGAACGAGTGGTTCTCCATCATCACGATGACCACGTGCTCGATCTCGGAAATCGAGTGCTCGCCCTCGGGACGGTCCGGGGCCGGGCGCGAACCGGGCTGGCGCAGCCGCCCGTCGAGGCCCACCGGTCGCGCCCAGGCCGGCAGTCCGGGGCGAGCGAGCGCGGCGGCCGCCGCCGCGCCGGCGCCGATCCGCAGGACGCTACGGCGGGTGAGGGGGTGCTCGAGGCTCAGGAGCCCGTCTCGATCAGCTCGATGCGATACCCGTCGGGGTCGCGCACGAAGGCGACGTGCCGGTCCGCTTCGCTCTGCGTCGAGTCGTGGCGCAGCGACGCGAGGGGTGTCCGACATTTCTGTGCCCTGAGGGGTAGAAACGTCAGGCACGTCGGCGCGGATCTGCGGTGCGAACGGATGATCGGCACGGCCCTCCCGCTCCGGCTCTCGCTCACGAGCCCGTCTCGATCAGCTCGATGCGATACCCGTCGGGGTCGCGCACGAAGCACAGCCGGCTGCCACCCTCGCGGACGCTGTACGGCGGGCGCTCGGGCTCGATGCCCTTGGCCGCCAGCTCGCCCAGCGTGGCATCGAGGTCGGCGACCGTCACGGCGATGTGGTTGTAGCCGGTGCCGAGCTCGTAGTGATCGACGCCGTGGTTGTAGGTGAGCTCCAGGCGCGCGCCGTCGCCCGGCAGGCCCATGAAGACGTTGATCGCCTCGTCGCGGATCGGCATGCGGCCGACCTCCTCGAAGCCGAGAGCCTCGTAGAAGGCGACCGAGCGGTCGATGTCGCCGATCCGGTAGCAGGTGTGGATGAGCGCCATGACGGGGGCAGTCTACGCTCGCGACGCCGCGGTGGTGTGACCGGCCGGGAGGCGTCACCGCGACGCCCGCGCGTGCAAGGATGGCCGCATGATCGTGGAGCGCTCGATGCACCCGCAGTTCCTCTCCAACACCTACCTGGTGGCCGACGGGGAGGGCGGGCCCGCCTTCTTCGTGGATGCCGGCGGCCCGGTCGCGCCGCTCATCGCCGCGGCCGATGCGCAGGGATTGCGCCCGACGCACGTGCTGCTGACGCACCATCATCACGACCACGTCATGGAGCTGCCACAGCTGCTCGCCCGCTGGCCGGACCTGCAGGTGCTCATCCACCCGCTCGAGCGCGAGTTCGTCGAGCAGGCCACCGGCACCATCGAGGCCGGCGAGACGCTGACGCTCGGCCGCCTGGAGGTGCGCCCGCTGCACACACCGGGCCACACCGCGGGCATGCTGTCCTTCCTGGTCGGCGAGCCGGGTGCCCCCGCGCGGGGCGGGGCGGCGACACGGCCCGGCGGGTTCACCGGCGGCGGCGCATCGGTGTTCACCGGCGACACGCTGTTTCGCAATTCCGTGGGCGGCGTGCGCGCGCCCGGTCACACCACGTACACCGACCTGAGGGACTCGATCATGGGCACGCTGATGGAGCTGCCCGCGGACACGGTCATCCGGCCGGGTCACACCGACAGCACGACGGTGGCCGAGGAGTGGAACGGAAACGCCTTCATCCGCGTGTGGCGCGGTCTCGACCCGGAGGGCAACGAGCCGTGCGTCGCCCTCGGCGAGCCGGCCACGCTCGTGCTGCTCGGGGACGACTACGACGGCGGGCACAAGGCGTGGGTGCGCTGGCCGGACGGCCGCGACGACATCGTGCCCGGCTCGCAGGTCCAGCGGCGCTCGCGGGCGTAGCGCGACACCGCGGCGCCGGGCGCGGCGCGGCCGCGCCGCAGGCCTCGAGGCGCCGGGGGCGGCACGCGCGCGCCAAGCCCGCCCACCGAGCCCCTACCATGGCTGGTGCCATGGCACGCGAGAAGATGCCCACCTCCCGGGTTCGGCGCTCGGCGACGGTGGGTCGCCTGGCGGCCAGCGAGGCGGTCAAGCAGTTCGGCACGCGCGCGGCCAACGTCACGCGCAGCGACGACGCGGCCGAGGAGGCGCTGGCCCGGCGCCAGCTCGAAACGGCCAAGCAGATCGTGGCCGTGCTGGGCACCATGAAGGGCGCGGCGATGAAGCTCGGGCAGGTGCTGTCGTTCCTGGACGTCGGCCTGGTGGCCGAGCAGTACCGCGAGGAGTTTCAGCGCGAGCTGGCCAAGCTGCGCGACGCGGCCCCGCAGGTGTCCTTCAAGCAGATGCGCAAGGTCATCGAGGAGGATCTCGATGAGCCGATCTCGTCGGTGTTCGCCGACTTCGACGAGGATGCGATCGCCGCCGCGTCGATCGGCCAGGTCTATCGCGCCACGCTGCCCGACGGGCGCGCCGTGGCGGTGAAGGTGCAATACCCGGGCGTGGCCAGCGCGGTGCGCTCGGACATGCGCAACCTCGGCGTCATCCTGCGTCTGCTCAAGGGCCTCGCTCCCGGCCTCGACGTGCGAGCGACGGCGGAGGAGATCCGCGCGCGCATCGACGAGGAGCTCGACTACGAGCTGGAGGCGCAGAACCAGCGGCGCATGGCCGCGCATCTACCGCGGCCACCCGTTCATCCACGTGCCCGACGTGATCACCTCCCTGTCGCGCGAGCGGGTGCTCGTCAGCGAGTACGTCGAGGGCGTGGGATTCGAGGAGCTGCGGTCACGCGCCCGCCGAGGAGCGCGACCGACTGGGCGAGATCGTCTTCCGCTTCTTCTTCGGCTCGATGTACCGGCATCACGAGTTCTCCGGCGATCCCCACCCCGGCAACTTCCTGCTGCGGGCCGACGGGCGCGTCAGCTTCCTCGACTTCGGGCTGTACAAGCGCATCGCCCCCGAGGTCGCCGACTTCGAGCTGCAGGCGGCGCGCTACTACGTCGCCGGGGACGCGGACGCCCTGCTCGCGCACCTGCAGGAGGGCGGGTTCATCGCCGAGGCCGGTCGCCAGGACCACGCCCGCGTGCTCGAGCAGTTCCGTGACATGACCGCCTGGTACCTCACCGACGAGGACATCACGCTCGTGCCCGAGATCGCCAGCCAGGTGGCGATCCTCATGTCCGACCCGCGCTCGCCCTACTACGACCAGATGCGCCATGAGTCGCTGCCGCCCGAGCACCTGTTCGGCCGGCGGCTCGAGCTGCTCACCCTGGCGGTGCTGTCCCAGCTGCAGGCGACGGCCAACTGGTATCGGATCTTCTGCGAGTGGTGCTTCGCTGACCCTCCGCGCACCGAACTCGGCCGCCAGGAGGCCGAGTTCTACCGCGGCGTCGTCGCCTGACGGCGGGCCGCCCTCAGAGGAGCTGGATCTGCACGAGGCTCGTCGTGCCGGGGCGACCGCTGGGCAGCCCCGCCGTGATGCCGACGCGCTGCCCCGGCTGACACCAGCCGAGCTCGACCACGCGCCGCGCGGCGTCGGCGATGAGCGCCTCGGTCGTCTCGTGGCGGCGCATCGAGGCGGCCTGCACGCCCCACATCAGCCCGCAGCGGCGCACCGTTTCACGACCCGGCGACAGGGCGTAGATCGGCACCGTCGGCCGATGCGCCGACACCAGCCGGGCCGATCGACCCGAGAGGGTGGGCACGATGAGGGCGTCGAGATCGAGCTCGGTTGCGGCCACGCACAGGCTGTGAGCGAGCGTGTAGGCGGGATCCCGCCCGTCGCGGCGCACCCGCGACTGGTTCCACTCGTGGTAGGGGGCCTCCTTCTCGGCCTCCACCGCGACCGCCGCCATCATCGCCACCGCGCCGACCGGATGCGCGCCCACCGCCGTCTCCTGGGAGAGCATCACGGCGTCGGTGCCGTCGAGGATCGCGTTGGCGACGTCGGCCACCTCGGCTCGGGTGGGGCGGCTGGACGTCACCATCGAGTCGAGCATCTGCGTGGCGGTGATCGACGGACGCGCCAGCTCGCCGGCCAGGCGCAGCAGGCGCTTCTGCACCATCGGGACCTGCTCGATCGGCAGCTCGATCCCGAGGTCGCCGCGGGCGACCATCACGCAGTCCGCCTCACGCAGGATCTCGTACATCTGGTCGACCGCCTGAGGCTTCTCGATCTTGGCGATCAGCGGCAGGCGCGTGTGCGCGCGCACGAAGCGCACGTCCTCGGGGCGGCGCACGAACGACAACGCCACCAGGTCGACCCCGATCGACTCGCCGTGGCGCAGCAGGGCGAGATCCTCCTCGGGCACCGAGGGCAGCGAATCCACCGGTCCGGGGACGTTCATCCCCTGACGGGAGGCGATCGCCCCGCCCACCTCGACCTCGGCCTCGATCTCGGCCGTCGCGCGGCTGACGTCGGTGACGCGCAGGCGCACCGAGCCGTCGGCCAGGTAGACGACCGCGCCCAGCTCGAGCGCGTCGGCGATGCCCGGCCAGGTCACGCTCATGTGCTCGGCGTCGCCGAGCGCGGCCGCCTCGTCCTCGAGCGGGCCGCCGCTGAAGCGTACGCGCTGGCCGACGTGCAGCTCGACCACGCCCTCGCGCAGCGGGCCGATGCGCAGCTTCGGCCCCGGCAGGTCCTGCAGGATGGCCACCGGACGTCCGCCGCGACCGGCCGCCTCTCGCACGAGCTGGGCCGTGTCGGCGTGCTCCGCGAGGCTGCCATGGGAGTAGTTCAGGCGCGCGACGTCCATGCCCGCCCTGACCATCGCCAGGAGGGTGTCAGGGTCACGCGAGGCCGGTCCGATGGTGGCGACGATCTTCGTGCGGCGCATGACCCGGGACGGTAGCGGCCGCGGGCGCGGAACCCGCGGCTGGCCGCCTACGATTCGCCCGTGCCCAGACCGACTCGCCCGATGCCGCGCGTGGGGGGCGCGGCCCGCGTCACTCATTTCGGCGGCAGCCGCGAGCGCGCGGTGGTGTGCGCGGTGCAGGACGAGGGCCGGCGCGTGAGCGTCGAGACCGAGGGCGGCGAACGGCTCGATTTCGTCCTCAACCGGGCGACGGCCAAGTTCGCACCGGTCGGCGCGGCCCACGGCGCGCGCCTGGAGCTCCTCGGTCCCTGACGACTCGCGCCGGGCCCCTCAGGGCGCCTGCACGTCGGGGAAGTGCTCGTCGCAGTGCTCGCGGATGACCGTGCGGACCCAGTCGCGCTCCTCGCGTGAGGCGGCGCGGAAGCGCAGCAGCAGCTCACGCTGGCGCTCGATCGGCGCTCCGGCGATCACCCAGCGTACGGCCAGCCGCTCGAACAGGAACTCGAGCGCGCGGTGCCAGGCGTCCTCCTGGGACAGCGGGTGGCCGGCGAGGGTGGCGGCGTACTCGCGACGCGTGGCCGGGGTGAGCGACCCCCGCAGGGCGAGCACGTTGCCCTCGGAATCGGTGTACTCCGAAGGCGGCGCCTTCAGCGGCGGCGGGGCCCCCGCCGGTTCGCGTCCGCGCCGCTTGCGGGCCACGGCGCGTCAGCGCGCGTCGGCTGCGGCCAGCAGCTTCGCGCGCACGTCGGCGAGGGCGGGCAGGGCGTGACCGGGCCAGGCGGCGGCCGGATCGAGCTCGGCGAGCTTGCGCAGGCTGTCCCGCGCCTGCTCGGTGTCGTAGTTGTAGGCGTGCAGCGGCAGGCGGGGCTCCACGTCGCGGCCCCACATGTCGATCGTGTAGAAGGCGTCGCTGACCAGCGCCAGACGGTCGTGCTCGCGCCAGAGCGCGATCAGACCGGGCGCGTGGCCGGGGATGTGCACGACGCGGAAGCCGGCGATCTCGTCGCCCTCGCTCACCGTGCCGGCGATCGTCACCGGGCCCCCGTCCCAGAAGTAGCGGTGCAGCATGCGGTGCAGCGGGCGCATCGGCGCCGGGAGGCCCGGCAGCTTCTCGCCCCAGTAGCGAAAACCGCCGCTGCCCTCGGCATCGGCCACCTCGTCGGGGTGGCAGAGCACCGGCACGTCGAACGCGTTCGCCACGCCGCGGTGGTCGGTGTGGCCGTGCCCGAGCACGATGCGGCGCACGCCGCCGAGCGGCGCGGCCGCGCTGGCGACCGCGCGCACCATCGTGCGCGCTCCGGCGTCGAACAGCGTGACGCCGTCGCCCTCGGCGAGCAGGTACACGTTGCAGCGAGCCGGCTGGCCCTGCACCACCCACACGCCGTCGGCCACCGGCTCGGCGCCGGGACCGGCGAGCCGCCGCCCCAGGCGCGTCCTGGCGTTGAAGGCGCCGACCATGGCGCGTTCGGCGGTGGAGCCGCGCCGGGGGAGCAGGCCGGCCTGCTCGGCGAACGTCATCGAGTCGCTGAAGGCGTCGTTGGCCTCGATCAGGCCATCGCGGACGGTGAGCACGTCGACGCCCTCGAGCAGGACCGGCGCGCCGGTTGGCTGCACGCCGCGCAGCTCGCCCTGCCCCGCGAACGTCCCGCGCATCCGCCACTGCACGGCGCAGCGCTCGCCCTCGGTCGTCGTAGCGACGACCTCCAGACGCAGGTCGGGCACCGCCCGCAGCAGCGCGCCGATGAATTCGCGCACGTCGTCGGGGGCCACCCCGTCCATCTGGCCGCGGACGTGCTCGCGCCCGCCGGGCGCCCACAGGGCAAGGGCCGCCTCGAGGTCGTGCGCGTCGACCGCCGCGAAATAGGCGCGGGCGGTCGGCTCGGCGGAGGACACGGCGGGCATGTCGGGATCGGTCGGCGTGTCCGCGTCATCGGCGGCTGGCGCGCCGCGCTTGAAGCGCCGGCGGCGGCGCTGATCGGTGCCGGGCTCGTCGCCCCCCGCGGGTGGCGGGCCGTCGCCGGTCTGCTCGGTGTCGCTGCTCGCCTCGGCCATCGTCTCCTCCTCCTCCGCCGCGGGGTCGCCCTGAGTCTATTGGCCGGCCGCTACCCTCCCTGCCGGTGAGCGAGGCGACGCGCAAGCGGGAGCTGGGACGGGGCGAGCGCGTGCTCCCCGGCCTGTGGCGGCTGCGCCTGCCCCTGCCCTGGCCGGGCGTGCCCCACTGCAACGCCTGGGCGATCGCCGCCGGCGACGGGATCGTGCTGGTGGACACCGGGATGCACGAGCCGGGTTCGCTCGCCCATCTGGAGCGGGCGCTGGACATGTGCAACCTGCGCCTGGAGAACGTCAAGCTGCTCGTGTGCACGCACGCGCACTCCGACCACTACGGTCAGGCGGCCACGATCGTGGCCCGCGCCGGCTGCGAGCTGTGGATGCACCCCAACCACGCGCACATGACCACGGCGGCGCGCGATCCCGAGGCGGCGTTCGCGCGGCGGATCGAGGTGGCACGGCAGAGCGGGGTGCCCGAGGAGCCCCTGCGCCGCTACGCCCGGGAGCGCAAGCAGCTGAGCTTTGGCATCGCCGAGCTGATCGAGCCCGACCGGGCGCTGCTTCCCGGCGTGACGATCGACACCGACCTCGGGGCCTGGTCGGTGATCGAGACGCCGGGCCACGCGCCGTCGCATGTCTGCCTGTTCACCCCCGAGCGGCGCCTGCTCATCTCCGGTGATCACCTGCTCGGGCGGGTGTCGATCTACTTCGACTACGGCTACTCGCCCGATCCGGCCGGCGAGTTCCTGCAGTCGCTCGATCGCGTCGACGCACTGGACGCGCGGCTGTGCCTCCCCGGCCACGGGCGCACGTTCGCCGACGTGCACGCGCACGTGGTGGCCAACCGCGAGCTCGTGCACGCCCGCGTGGGTCGCGTGCTGGAGGCGGTCTCGGACGAGCCCCTGACGGCGTTCCAGGTCGTGCCCCGCGTCTACGGCGAGGCCGTCAACGAGCTGAACGCCCACTGGTGGCTGTCGGAGACCCTCTGCTACCTCGTACATCTCGAGGCCGACGGGCACGTGCGGCGACTGCCGGGCGAGGCCGATCGCTGGGCGGCCTCGCGGCCGCGGGCGGCAGCGGGCCAACCTTGACACGGTCGTGTCAAGGCCCCTAGGATCTCCGCATGCGCATCGACGACATCATCACCCAGCGACCCGAGCCGGTGTTCTCGTTCGAGTTCTTCCCGCCCAAGGATGCGGCGGGAGAGGAGCGTTTGTTCGACGCCCTCGCGCAGCTGCGCGACCTCGACCCGGCGTTCGTGTCGGTCACCTGGGGGGCCGGCGGCTCGACGCGCGAGAAGACGCTCGACATCGTCTCGCGAATCCGCGCCGACCACGGCCTGGAGGCGATGGCGCACTTCACCTGCGTCGGCGCCACCACCGAGGAGCTGCACAGCGCGCTGCGCCAGATGCGCGATGCCGGCCTGGACAACGTGCTGACGCTGCGGGGTGACCCGCCGCAGGGTGAGGACGCCTTCGTGCGCACGGAGGGGGGCCTGGGCTACGCGAGCGAGCTGGCCGCGCTCGTCGCGCGCGACTACGACTTCTGCATCGCCGGCGCCGCCTACCCCGAGCTGCATCCCGAGGCGACCGACGCCGCGAGCGACCTGCGTCATCTCAAGGAGAAGGTCGACTCGGGTGTGCGCGTGCTCATCACCCAGCTGTTCTTCCACAACCCCGACTACTTCGCCTTCGTGGCCCGCGCGCGCGAGATCGGAATCGACGTCCCGATCATCCCCGGGATCATGCCGATCACCAACGTGGCCCAGATCAAGCGCTTCACCGCGATGTGCGGTGCGCACATCCCGGCCGACCTGCAGGAGGCGCTCGAGCGCCGCGCCGACGATGCGGAGGCCGTGGCCGCGCTCGGCGCCGCCTACGCCGCACTGCAGTGCTCCGAGCTGCTCGAGCACGGCGCCCCGGGCATCCACTTCTACACGCTCAACCGCTCGCCCTCAACGCGCGCCATCCTGCAGGCGCTGCGGGTCACGCGCCCGTGGCTGCGAGCGCCGCAGGCCGACGGCGCCGCCGCGCCGGCCTAGCTTCGGGCCTCGATCGCCAGGCCCTGGGCCAGCCGCGGCTGGCCGCCCACCTCGTAGCGCACGTCCACCGAGTCGTTGCGCCGATACGTGCCGACGCCGAAGGCGCCCACCAGCCAACGCCAGGTGGCGACGCGCCCCTCCTGGACGAGCTCGCGGTCGAAGATGAGCTCGCGGCCGCTCACCTTGTAGTCGGTGCCCGGCTGCTGGGGCACGCCGTTGACGAAGACCGAGAACGGCGCGCGCACGTCGGCGGGCAGGGTCACGACCGAGCGGGGCATCGGCGCCCATTATCGGGGCGAAGCGCGGCCGGGCGCTACCCCTCGCCGGCGTTCAGGGCGCGGCGCAGCCCGTCAGCGGCGCTCTCGCCCGGCTGCAAGTCCACCAGCGTGCGCCGCCAGCGACCGGTGTAGGCCTCGCTCGATCCGTCGCCGCGCAGGTCGATGCCGCCGCGACGACGACCCGGCCCGGCGACCTCGCCACGCACCACCACCTGCCGGGCGGCGTCGTAGCGGCGCCGCAGGACCTCGATCGCCTCGCGGCGGGCCTGCGGGCGCAGCTCATCCAGGCGTTGCTGCAACGCCGCGAGCGCCGCGTTGCCGGTGTCGAACCGCGCCCGCTCCACGCGCGGACCGTTGCGAATGGTCAGCGACCACTGGGCCACCGGGCGATCATGCCCCCAGCGTTGCTGCGACCGTCAGCCGCGCTCGTCGATCGGAACGTACTGCAGGTCGCGATCTCCCGTGTAGATCTGACGCGGACGCGAGATCTTCTGCTCGGGGTCCTGCACGAGCTCGAGCCACTGGGCGATCCAGCCGCTCGTGCGCCCGATCGCGAACATCGCCGGGAACATCGACACCGGCAGGCCGAGCGCCTCGTAGATGAGCCCGGAGTAGAAGTCGACGTTCGGGTACAGCTTGCGCGAGGTGAAGTAGTCGTCGTCCAGCGCCCGCTTCTCGAGCTCGGAGGCGATGTCGATGAGCGGGTTGCGCCCGCGCACCTCGAACACGTCGTCGAGGTACTTGCGGATGATCCGCGCGCGCGGGTCGTAGTTCTTGTACACCCGGTGGCCGAAGCCCATCAGACGCTCCTGGCCGGCCTTGACCCCATCGAGGAACGCGGGGATGTTGTCGACCGAGCCGATGCGGCGCAGCATCGACAGCGCCTGCTCGTTGGCGCCGCCGTGCAGCGGGCCGTACAGCGCAGCCACACCGGCGGCCACCGCCGAGTACGGGTCCACCTGCGTCGACCCGACGCCGCGGACGGCGCTGGTGGAGGCGTTCTGCTCGTGGTCGGCGTGCAGGATGAATAGGACGTCGAGCGCCCGCGCGAGCCGCGGGTCGGGCTCGTACTTCAGCTCGGTCATCTTGTACATCATCGAAAGGAAGTTGCCGGGATAGGCCAGGTCGTTGTCCGGATACACGTACGGCTGGCCCATGTTGTGCCGGTAGGCGAAGGCGACGAGCGTCGGCATCTTGGCCAGCAGCCGGATGATCTGGATCGCGCGGACCTCCTGATCGTGGATCTGGTTGGCGTCGGGGTAGAACGTCGACAGCGCGCCGACCGAGGCCACGAGCATGCCCATCGGGTGGGCGTCGTAGCGGAACCCGTGCATGAAGTCCTTGACGTTCTCGTGCACGAACGTGTGGATCGTGATCATGTGGATCCACTCGTCGAGCTCGGCCTGCGTGGGCAGGTGCCCGTAGATGAGCAGGTAGGCGACCTCGAGGTAGGTCGAGTGCTCGCACAGCTGCTCGATCGAGTAACCCCGGTGCTGCAGGATCCCGGCATCGCCGTCGATGTAGGTGATCGAGCTGCGACACGACGCGGTGTTCGTGAACGCCGGGTCGTAGGCCATCATGCCGAAGTCACCGTCGTTGACCCGGATCTGACGGAGGTCCATCGCGCGGATCGTCTCGTCGGTGATCGGGATCTCATACGTGCGGCCCGTCCGGTTGTCCGTGACCGTGAGGGTCTCGGTCGGCGCGCCGTTGCCCGCTACCGCCGCCTGCTGCCTGTGTCGTCTCGCTGCTCATGGGGCCTCCTAGGGGCTGTGCGTCCGAGCGATGTCCAAATCGGATTATGGCGCCACGCGCGCGTCGGCGGGGCTCGTCTACGCGCGGGCGCCGTAGCGGCTCTCGGTTGCCTCGACCTGGCCCTGGTAGTGGCTGCCGAGGTCCGCGTGTCCGTAGGGCCGGCGCGCCGGCGCATCGAGCGTCATGAACGACAGTTGCGCGATCGGCAGGCCCGGGTACAGCTTGATCGGGACGCGGGTGAGGTTGTTCAGCTCGAGCGTGAGCGTGCCGCGCCAGCCCGGGTCGCAGAACCCGGCGGTGGCGTGCACGATCAGCCCGAGGCGGCCGAGGCTGGACTTGCCCTCGATGCGGGCGACGATGTCGTCGGGCAGCTCGACGTATTCCAGCGTGCGCCCGAGGCAGAACTCGCCCGGGTGGATGATGAACGCCTCGCCGTCGTTGACCGTCACCTGCTCGGTCAGGTTGGTCGGCGGGTCGCGCAGGTCGATGGCCGATGCGCGATGGTTGTGAAACACGCGGAAGGAGTCGCCCAGGCGCAGGTCGACGCTCGCCGGCTGCACGAGCGCCTCGTCCCACGGATCGATGCGGATGCGCCCGTCGGCGACGAGCCGCGAGATCGTGCCGTCGGACAGGACCGAGCACGGTGCCTGGTCGCTCATGGGCGCGATTCTGTCACGCCCATGCGCGGCGGCGGCGGCTCGGCGGTCGGCGGGGGCTGCGCACCCCGGCGGGATGGGGGCCGGCGACGCTCGCCGACGGTCGGGGGTGACCCGCCTAGCGCGCGATCCGCCGCGCGCGGGCGTCGACCGTGCGCATGCGAGCCGGCGGCAGCGAGCGCTCACCGCCGTGGGGGCCGCGGCGCGGCGGGCGCGGACGGTAGGGCCGGTGCGGGTGGCGTGGCCGCGGCGGGAGATGCTTGCTGCCGCCCTCGTCGTCGGGGGCGGGGTCGTTGGCCGGATCCTGGCGTACGGCCCACCAGACGATGCCGAGCAACCCCGCCACCGGGATCTTGAGGATCAGCATCAACCAGATGAAGGTCCACGCGTCCACTCGCGCCGATCGTATACCCGTCGGCGAGCGCCGACAAGCGGTTGCGACGACGAATCGTCCGGCGTTCAGGCGAGCAGCTGCAGCGGGGTGCTCTCAAAGCGCGTGAAGCGCTCGAGCTCCTCCACGCGGGCGGCGATCTCCTCGCCGCTGAGCCGTTCGACGCGTTCGGTGCCGAACGCCTCGACGTTGAAGGAGGCCAGCGCGGTTCCGTAGGCCATCGCGCGGGTCAGCAGGGTGTGCTCGATCTCGCTCTGCGGGTGGTGGGCGAGGTAGCCGACGAGGCCGCCGGCGAACGTGTCGCCCGCGCCGGTGGGGTCGATGACCTCCTCGAGCGGGTAGGCCGGAAGCGCGAAGAAACCCTCGGTGGTGACGAGCGCCGCCCCGTACTCGCCCTGCTTGGCCACGACGGCGCGCGGACCCCACGACAGCACCTCGCGGGCGGCTGAGACGAGGTTGGGCTTGGCGGTGAGCTGGCGCAGCTCGGCGTCGTTGAGAATCACGCAGTCGACCTGCTCGATGATCCGCACGAGCGAGTCGCGGGCGATGTCGATCCACAGGTTCATCGAGTCCAGCGCGACGAAGCGGGCGTCGGGCAGCTGGGCGCGCACCTCGTACTGCAGGTCGGGCTGGATGTTGGCCAGGAACAGGACGTCGCTGGAACGCGACGTCTCGGACAGCTTCGGCGAGAAGCCCTCGAACACGCCCAGCTGGGTGTCGAGGGTCTCGCGGGAGTTCAGGTCCCAGCCGTACTCGCCGCGCCAGAAGAACGTGCGCCCGCCCGGGATGCGCTCGACGTCGCTGACGTCGACCCGTCGGCGGCGCAGGACGTCGAGCTCGGCCTCGCCGAAGTCGTCACCCACCGGCCCGACCACGCGCACCTCGTCGAAGAACGAGGCGGCTAGCGCGAAGTGCACGGCGGCGCCGCCGAGCATGCGCTCGCGCTGACCGAACGGCGTGCTGACGGCGTCAAAGGCGATGGATCCGACGACGGTGATGGGCATGAGGCCGGGCACGATATACGCTGCGCGCCCTGTGCGGGCGATCCAGATGAGCGAGTTCGGTGGGCCCGAGGTCCTGCGCCTCGTCGAGCTGCCCACCCCGGTCGCCGCCCCGGACGAGGTGCTCATCCGCGTGCGCCGGGCCGGGCTGAACTACGCGGACACGCACAGCCGCACCGGCAGCTACGTGCACCAGCCGGCGCTCCCGCTCGTCCCCGGGATCGAGGTCGCAGGGGTGCGCGCGGACACCGGGGAGCGGGTCATCGCGCTCGTCGGCACCGGCGGCTACGCCGAGTACGCCACGGCGCCGGCGGCGCTCACCTTCCCCATCCCCGACGAGCTGGACGACGACACCGCGCTGGCGATTCTCGTGCAGGGCCTGACCGCCTGGCACCTCTACCGCACCGCCGGGCGCGTGGAGGCGGGGGAGAGCGTGGTGGTGCACAGCGCGGCGGGCGGCGTTGGCTCGCTGGCCGTGCAGCTCGGGCACCCACTCGGCGCCGGCCGGGTCATCGGCACCGCCTCCTCGCCGCAGCGCCGCGAGCTCGCGCTGGCGCTCGGCGCCGATGTCGCCGTGGACCCCGACCCCGAGGGGCTGACCGAGCGGCTGATCGAGGCCAACGGCGGCCGGGAGGTCGACGTCGTGTTCGACATGGCGGGGGGCGAGGTGTTCGAGCGCTCCTACCGCGCGCTGGCCCATTTCGGGCGGATCGTCGTGTGCGGCATCTCGACCAGCGAGCCCAACCACATCTCCTCGGGCTCGCTGCTGCGCCATTCCCGCTCGATCGTCGGCTTCTACCTCATGCACACCGCCGAGCGTCCCGAGCTGTTCGCCGACCGCGCTGGGCGATCTGTTCGCCCGCGCGGCCCGCGGGGAGCTGCGCGCCGTGGTCGGTGGCGTATATCCCGCTCGGCCAGGCCGCCCAGGCCCAGGACGACCTGCGCTCGCGCCGCACGACGGCAAAGCTCGTCCTCGACATCGAGGCGTGACGCTGCCGCGGAGGCTGCCACGTAATACTGCAACCCATCTTGACGCGGATGACCACGCCATGACCACCTTCGCCGAGCTCGGACTGTCAGCCGACACCCTCGCCGCCCTGCGCGACGTCGGCTACGAGTCGCCGAGTCCGATCCAGGAGCAGGCCATCCCGCCCCTGTTGGAGGGACGCGACGTCATCGGCCAGGCCCAGACGGGCACCGGCAAGACGGCGGCCTTCGGCCTGCCGATCATGGAGTACGTCGACCCGGGCGAGAACGAGGTCCAGGCGCTCGTGCTCACGCCGACGCGCGAGCTGTGCATCCAGGTCACGCAGGCGCTGCGCGCCTATGGCGCACACAAGAAGGTCGACGTGGTGGCCGTATTCGGCGGCGCGCCGATCCGCACCCAGCAGGCGCAGCTGCGGGCCGGGGGCCAGGTCGTCGTGGGCACCGTCGGCCGCGTACTCGACCTGCTCTCGCGTAACTCACTCGTGCTGCACGACACGCGCTTCGTGGTGCTCGACGAGGCCGACGAGATGCTCGACCTCGGTTTCCTGGAGGACGTGGAGAAGATCCTTTCGCTGACGCCGAACGGCCGCCAGACCGCGTTGTTCTCGGCCACCATGCCGCCGCCGATCCGAGCGCTGGCCGACAACTACCTGTACGACCCCGTGCTCGTGAAGGTGAAGGCCGACACGCTGACCATCGACACCGTCGAGCAGTTCCAGCTGCCGGTGAACACCCGCGACAAGCCCGACAAGCTGGTCGAGGTGCTGAGCGCCGAGCGGCCCGATCAGGCGATCGTCTTCGTGCGCACCAAGGTCCGCTGCGAGCAGCTGTACCGCACCCTGCGCGACCGCGGGATGAACGTCAAGGCGCTGCACGGCGACATGTCGCAGGGCTCGCGCGACGGGGTGATGCTGGCGTTCAAGTCCGGGCGCCTGCCGATCCTCGTCGCCACCGACGTGGCGGCTCGCGGGCTGGACATCTCCACCGTCACGCACATCATCAACTACGACGTGCCGACGAGCCCGGACACGTACGTCCATCGCATCGGGCGCACCGGGCGTATCGGGCGCAGCGGGCGGGCGATCACCTTCGTCGAGCCGCGTCAGCTGCGCGAGGTCGAGGCGATCGAGCGCCACATCGGCCTGACGATCACGCCGTGGGAGAAGGGCGCCGTCGCGCCGCCAGGCCCGGGTGGAGGCACCGCCGCGCCGCCACACCAAGCCGCACGTCGGGCGCGGCGACGAGCGACACCTACACCAAGCTGGTGATGAACGGCGGACGCGCGGCCGGCCTGAGCGTGGCCGACATCGTGGCTGCGGTGACGCGCACCGCCGGGCTCGACGGCGAGGCCGTGCGTGACGTCCAGTTGCTCGAGCGCTTCGCCTTCCTCGCGGTGCCCTCCCAGGATGCCGACCGCGTCGTCGACGCCCTCGACGGGGAGTCGCTGCACGGCCAGACGGTCTCGCTGCAGCGCGTCGGCGCCTGAGCGTCGCGCGCCCGCTCGCCCCGCGCCCGACGCGCGCGACAGCGCTATGGTGCCCGCCGAGCCAACCTCGAGAGGAGCGACCGATGTCCACCGCCACGATGAACACGTCCGAGGGGGCCATCGCCCTCGAGTTCTTCGACGAGGACGCGCCGAAGACCGTGGAGAACTTCCGCAAGCTGGCCGCGGACGGCTTCTACGACGGGCTGACCTTCCACCGCGTCATCAAGGACTTCATGATCCAGGGCGGCTGCCCGCAGGGCACCGGAACCGGTGGACCCGGCTACACCTTCGAGGACGAGTTCAACGATCATAAGGTGGTGCGGGGCGCGCTGGCCATGGCCAACGCCGGGCCGAACACCAACGGTTCCCAGTTCTTCATCGTCACCACCGACGCGGCGCCGTGGCTGGACGGCAAGCACACGGTGTTCGGTGAGGTGACCGACGGCCTCGACGTCGTCGACCGCCTGGAGGCCGCGCCGACCGACGGGCGCGACGCGCCGACCGAGCCGCTGCTGATCGAGTCGATCGAGCTGTCGGAGTAGCGGGCGCACCCCGGCCGGGCGGCGAGCCCGTCGCGGGCCCTCGCCGGCGAACACACGTCCGCCAGTGCAGGCGTATCGGCTAGCCTTGAGCCGATACGGCAGCGTTCGCGCGACGAGGGAGAGACCGATGGCAAGCGTCGAGGAGCAGGTCCGGCAAAGCGCCAACGGGGGCCACGCGGGCGACGCGATACCCGTGGAGAATCCGGCGACCGGGGAGATCATCGCCACCGTCCCGGACCTCGACGCCGGGGCCGTCGCCGAGCTGGCGCTGCGCGCGCGGGCCGCTCAGCCGGCCTGGGCCGAGCTCGGGTTCGCGGGCCGCGCCCACGTGCTGCGCCGCGCGCAGCGGTGGCTGCTGGACAACTCCGAGCGCATCGCCCGCACGATCGTCGCCGAGACCGGTAAGACATGGGAGGACGCCCAGCTGGCCGAGATCTCCTACGCCGCCAACGCCTTCGGCTTCTGGGCCAAGAACGGCGAGAAGTTCCTGGCCGACGAGAAGGTCCACACCTCGTCGGTGCTGCTGATGGGCAAGAAGCTGATGCTGCGCCACCTGCCGGTCGGGCTCGTCGGCGTCATCGGGCCGTGGAACTACCCGCTGACCAACTCCTTCGGCGACTGCATCCCGGCGCTGATGGCCGGCAACAGCGTGCTGCTCAAGCCCTCGGAGATCACACCGCTCACCTCGCTGCTGATGACCGACGGCATGCGCGAGTGCGGGCTGCCGCCGGACGTGCTGCAGATCGCCACCGGCCGCGGCGCCACCGGGGCGGCGGTGGTCGAGGAGGTCGACATGATCATGTTCACCGGCTCCACGCGCACCGGTCGCAAGGTGGCCGAGGCGGCGGCGCGGCGCCTGATCCCGTGCTCGCTCGAACTCGGCGGCAAGGATCCGATGATCGTGCTGCGCGACGCCGACCTGCAGCGGGCGGCGAACCTGGCGACCTACTACTCGATGCAGAACTGCGGGCAGACCTGCATCTCCGTCGAGCGGGTGTACGTCGAGGCGCCGGTGTACGACGAGTTCGTCGAGCTGGTGACCGACAAGGTGCGGGCGCTGCGCCAGGGCCGCACCGACGGCGGGCCGGGCACCGTCGAGGTCGGCGCGATGACCTTCCCGCCGCAGGTGGACACCGTCGAGCAGCACGTCAACGACGCGATCGCCAAGGGCGCCCGGGCGGTCGTCGGCGGTCATCGCGGCCCCGGTCCCGGCCACTGGTTCGAGCCCACCGTCCTGGTCGACGTCGACCACTCGATGCAGATCATGCAGGAGGAGACGTTCGGACCGACGCTGCCGATCATGAAGGTGGCGGACGCCGAGGAGGCGATCCGGCTGGCCAACGACACACCGTACGGCCTGGGCGCCTCGGTCATCACGCGCGACGGCGAGCGCGGGGCGCAGCTGGCCCGCCGGATCGAGGCGGGCGCCGTGAACATCAACGACGCGCTGATCAACTACCTCGCGCTCGAGCTGCCGATGGGCGGGCGCAAGGCCTCCGGCCTGGGCTCGCGCCACGGTGCCGGCGGGATCCGCAAGTACACCGCCGAGCAGGCCGTCGTGATCACGCCACGCCTGGCGCTCAAGCGCGAGCTGTTCATGTTCCCCTACACCGCGAAGTGGACGCGGCGGCTGGCCGGCGGCCTGAAGCTGATCTACGGGCGCGGCGCGCGCGACTGACCGGCACGTGGTGAGCGGGGGGCTCACAGCCACGATCGCCGCTGGTTGTGCGGTGCTGGCCGCGCTCGGCGCGAGCGCCCCGGCGCCGGCGGCCAGCGCCGCGGCGCCGAAGCCGGTCCCCGGCCTGCCGAGCGCGTTCTCGTGGTTCGTGCCCGGGGCCCGCGCCGGCGAACTTCCGCCTCTACACGGCCGTGCAGGGCACCGCGGTGGTCGCCGACCCGCCGCGGCTGAAGCCGCTGGGCGGCAGCGGCGGCGCGCTCTCCTTTGCCGCGCGGGGCCGCGAGGGCGCGTACTTCGCCTTCCTCAACGTCACACCCGCAGCAGGGGACGGAGAGCCTGGCCGGCTGGGCGGCGTTTCGCCTCGCCGCGCTGCGCACCGACCATGCCCGCAGACGTCCACGAGGACGCCCAGGCGGGCAACCTCCCCTTCCGGGGCGGAACCGGGTCGTGCGTGATCGACGACTACGTGACGCGGCCGTCGGAACAACAAGTTCCACGAGATCGCCTGCTTCGTGCAGGGTCCCGCACTCCGGCAGCGTCTCGTCGTGGCCACGCCGCCGAGCGTCGTGGCGCAGCTACGCGGTCCCGCTCGAGCGGGTCATCAGCTCCTACAGCGTGATGTAGGCCGCGCCGAGCGGCCGCAGGCGAGGCGGCCCGCTCAGGCCCAGGCATGCTCGGCGCGCAGCTCGTCGACCAGGCGCAGCAGCTCGAGCGGGCTGAACGGCTTGGTCAGGAACAGGTCGGCCCCGGCCGCACGCGCCTCGCGCTCGCGCTCGGCCCCGGCGGTGAGCATGACGATCGTGCGCGTCGCGCGTCTGCGTCCAGCGCATCGCAGCGGCGGCACGTCTCGATCCCGTTCGGCCCCGGCATGTCGACGTCGAGGAACACGAGCGCGGGCGATAGGCGAGTCGCCAGGGCCAGCGCCTGCGGCGCCGTCGGCGCCTCGTGCAGCGCGAAGCCGGCGACCTCGGCCAGCGTGGTGGCGATCAGCCTGCGGATGAAGGGATCGTCGTCGACGATCATCACCGACCAGGGCGCGCGCGCCCGCCGCGCGGGCGCCTCGCCCTCGGGGCTCGGGCTCGCCATGCCGGACGGCTCGCTCACGCGATCGTCTCGCGGATGCCCGCCAGCTCGCCGTCGCTGATGTCGTTGAAGGCGTCCACGACCGACGGGTCGAACTGCGTGCCGGCGCCCTCGCGGATGATCGCACGCGCCTGCTCGAAGGGCAGCGCCTCGCGGTAGGGACGCGTCGTCGTCAGCGCGTCGAGCGTGTCGGCGACGGCGAACACGCGGGCCGCGTAGGGGATGTCGTCGCCGGACAGGCCGTCGGGGTAGCCGGCGCCGTCCCAGCGCTCGTGGTGGGAGCGCACGACGAGCTTGGCCACCCCGAGGAAGTCCGATCTCGCGCAGGATCTCCCAGCCGATCAGCGGATGGCGCTCCATCAGGTCGCGCTCCTGCGCACTGAGCGGGTGGGGCTTGAACAGGATCGCATCGGGCACGGCGACCTTGCCGATGTCGTGCAGCAGGAAGCCGAACTCGATCTGGGGGTCGACGGCCAGCGAGGAGCCCGTCGCCCGCGCGAGCTCGAGTCCGTACGCCGCGACGCGCTCGGCGTGCTTCCCGGTATAGGCGTCGCGCGCCTCCACGGCGTTGCTGAGCGCGCGCACCGTGGCCATGTAGGAGCCGCGCAGCTCGACGGCGTGCTCGCGCTCGAGCTTGTAGGTCTCGCGCAGGTCGGCGGCGTAGCGCTCGAGCTGGCGCTCCTTGGCCTGCATCGCGCGCTCCCGCTCGGCCACCTGCACGCGCAGGTCGGCTATCTCCTGGCGCAGGCGCTCGACGCCCGCCGGCACGAGCTCGGTCACGACGCCCCCGCCTCGCGCCGGCGCCTCGATCGCGCCGCCAGGACGTGCCCGGCGTCGTCGTCGACCACGTGCAGCCGCGGCGCCCACGGTGTCTGAGGCCGGGCGTCGTCGTCGCGCGGCGGTGCGGCCGACAGCCGCACCGTGAACGTCGTGCCGTGCCCGGGCGCCGAGTGGACCTCGATCGTGCCGCCGTGCGCGTCGACCAGCGACTTGACGATCGACAGGCCGAGGCCGGTGCCGCTGCCCCCGCTCCCCCCCGTCCGCCCGGCGCCGCGGTAGAAGCGGTCGAACACCCGGTCGACCTCGAGCGGGTCGATGCCCGGTCCGTCGTCGGCGATCTGCAGCGACAGCAGCCCGCCCTCGGCGCCGAGGCGCACCGAGACGTGGCCGCCCTCGGGCGTGTAGGTGTGGGCGTTGGTCAGCAGGTTGGTGACGATCTCGCGCAGGCGCACCGGGTCCGCGAGCACCAGCGGCAGGTCCAGCGGCGCGTCGACGCTCAGGTGCTGGCGCTTGTCGCGCAGCCGCGGACCCATCAGACGGACGGTCTCCTGCACCACCTCGACGAGGTCGGTCGGGCGCGGGGTGATCTCGATCTGGCCCGCCTCGATGCGGGCGAGGTCGAGCAGGTCGTCGACCAGCTCGACGAGGCGATCGGTGCTCACGCGGATGATCTGCACGAACTCGCGCTCACGCTCGCCGAGGCCGGTGCCGCGATCGAGCAGCTCGACGAAGCCCTTGATCGACGTCAGCGGGCTGCGCAGCTCGTGCGACGCGGTGGCGACGAACTCGGTCTTCAGCTGCTCGAGTCGCGCGCGCTCGCTGACGTCGCGCAGCGTCCACACGACGTCGGGCGCCGCGCCGTCGCCATCGGGCATCTGTGCGGCGGTGGCGGCGAGCACGCGGCCGGCGCGCTGCAGGGTCACCTCGTGGCCGAGGGCCGCCCCCAGCGGCGGCAGCAGCTCGGTCGGCGTCGATCCGGGTGCCCGGCGCGAGCTCGGGCAGCAGCTCGCGAGCGAGCGGGTTGGCGACGTCGATCGTGCCGTCCGCCCGCACGACGAGCAGCGCCTCGCCGAGGCTCTCCACGATGCGCGACAGTCGCCGCCGCTCGGCGTCCAGGCGCGCGAGCGCGTCCGCGAGGTCGTCGGCCATGGCATTGAAGGCGCCGGCCACGGTGCGCACCTCCTGGGGCCCCCCGGCCCGCACGCGGGCGTCGAGGTCGCCGCCGGCCAGCCGTCGCGCTGCCTCGGCCAGCTCGGCCAGCGGGCTGCGAACGCGCGCGACGAGCAGCCACAGCAGCGCGAGCACCGCGCCGACGACGAGCGCCGCCGAGAGCATGATGGCGCCCAGCGCCCGGCGCGAGGCGTCGCGGGCCTGCGCCTGCGCGACCGCGCGGCGGCCCGCCACGTGGGCCACCAGCGCGTCGACGTCGCTGCGCAGGCGCGCGTCGGCGGCCAGCAGCTGCGTGGAGGCCGTGGCGCCGCCGCCACGGCGGGGCGGGGCCAGCGGCTCGGCGGCGATCGCGCCCAGCAGCGCGGTGCTGGCCGCATCGCCGCGGGCCAACGCCATGGCGTTGGCCAGCGCGGCGTCGACGTCGCGGCGTGCGGCGCGACGCTGTGCCCCGGCGTCGCGCCCGATCGCACCGGTGGCGGCGGCCTGCGTCGAACGCCGCCGCGGCCAGCAGGCGCTCCGCACCCGCCTGCAACATGTAGGTCGCCGACAGCTCGTTCTCGTAGCGCTGGCGCGACTGATACAGCGCGGCCACGCCCAGACCGGCCAGTGCCGCGTACAGGATCGTGATCCCGAGCAGGGCAAGGGCGACCGAGCGAGCGATGGACAGGCGGCGCATGAGCGAGGTTTGACGGGCGCCGTCATTCTGTCGATTCGGTCGGCGGCGCTTTGTGCACCTGCCGCCGAGCGTCTGCAAGAAGGCTCGCAGCCCGCTCGCGCCAAGCAGGGTCGCGTCCGCCTCCGGCGTAGATGTGGGCCGTGCCGATCGCTCGCTCGCGCATCCATGGGCTGGTGCTCACGCTGATCTGCGTGGCTGTGGTGGCCGCCCTGCTCGCGGCCACGTTGGGCACCGGCGTCAGCGGCGTCGGACTGCGCGAGCTCGTCTCGGGGCCCGGTCTGCCGTCGGGGTCGGGCCCGGTGGCGGCCCCAACCGCCGCGTCGGCGCGCGCCGCCCGCCCGCCCGTCCGCCGCGCGCCCTAGACCGCGCGTCCCGGTCCGGCGCGTGTCGTCGGTCCTGCGAGCATGGGACCCGTGTTCGCGATCGCGCTATCGGTCGTCGCCTCGGCGGCGTGGGGCATGTCCGACTTCCTGGCCGGGCTCACCTCGCGGCGCCTGCCCGTGCTGACCGTCGTCGCCACGATGCAGCTGCTCGGGCTGGTCACGATGGCGCTCGTGCTCGGCATCGTGCGACCGCCCGGACCGGGGATCGACGCCGCCGCCGCCGCGGTCGCGGCCGGGGTGGCCGGCATGTCGGGGCTCGTCTGCTTCTATCGCGCGCTGGCCACGGGAACGATGAGCATCGTCGCCCCGATCGCCGCCTGCGGCGTGGCGCTGCCGGTCCTCGTCGGCCTGACCCAGGGCGACCGTCTCGGACCCGTGCAGGCGATCGGCCTGACGCTCACCGTGGCCGGGGTCGTGTGCGCGTCGCGCTCGGCGCCAACGACGCTGCTCGGCCCGAACGCCGGGTCCGGCAGCCCGCGGATCCGCCTTGGCAGCATTGCGCTGGCGCTGCTGGCCGCAGTCGGCTTCGGCAGCTACTTCGTGTTCGCCCACGCGGGCGCCCGCGGCGGCGTGCTGTGGCTCGTCGGCCTCTCCCACATCGCCGCCGTCCCGCTGGTGATCGGCCTGTGGGCGGCCGGGCAGCGGACCCTGCCGGTGCGGCGGCGCGACGGGCTGCTCCTGGCCGGACTCGGGCTGCTCGACCTGTCGGCCACCACGTTGTACGGGGTGGCCACGCGCGACGGCGCGCTGGCGCTCGTCGCCGTGGCCGGCTCGCTGTACCCCGTGGTGACGGTGCTCATGGCGCGCGCGGTCCTGCGCGAGCGGGTGCTGGCGCTGCAGGGGGTGGGCATCGTGGCCGCGCTCGGCGGCGTGCTGCTGCTCGCCGCCGGCTGAGCACCCTCGCGCGGACGGCGTGCGGGGCGTACGCTAGGGGCGCCTCGATGCCGCCGCTCGCCGTCTCTCACCTCGCCCCGGTCCTGGCCCCGGTGCAGCTGCTGCCGCCCGGGATCGCCGCCGTCCTGTACGCCCAGCGCGTGCGCACGCTCGCCCGCGAGGGCCGGCCGGTCCCGGCGGCGCGCCAGGCCGCCTTCTACTCGGGGCTGGCGGTGATCCTGCTCGCGCTGCTGTCGCCGATCGGGCGGATCAGCGACGACCTGCTGTCCGTGCACATGGTCGAGCACCTGCTGATGGGCGACATCGGTGCGCTGCTGCTCGTCGTCGGCCTCACCGCGCCGCTCATCGCGCCGCTGCTGCGCATCCGGGCCATCGATCGCCTGCGGGTGCTCGCCAACCCGCTCGTCGCCCTGCCTCTGTGGATGATCGACCTCTACACGTGGCATCTGCCCGTGCTCTACCAGGCGGCGCTGCGCCACCAGGGCATCCACGCCCTGCAGCACGCCTGCTTCATCGCGTTCGGCATGAACATGTGGATGTGCCTGTTCGGACCGCTGCCGATGCCGGCCTGGTTCGGCAACCTGCAGAAGCTCGGCTACATCATCGCGGTGCGCCTGGCCGGCGCCGTCCTGGGCAACGTGTTCCTGTGGTCGGGCACCGTCTTCTACCCCTACTACGCCAAGGGAGAGGCGTACTGGCACGTCTCGCCGCTCACCGACCAGAACCTCGCCGGCGCGATCATGATGATCGAGGGCAGCATCCTCACCATCTGCCTGTTCGCGTGGCTGTTCCTGAAGACCGCGCGCGAGAGCGAGGAGCGCCAGAACCTGATCGACTTCGCCCACGCCCGGGGCCTCGAGCTGTCCGACGAGCGCGCGGCCCGCGCGGTGTCGGCGGGCCGCGGCGCGGACCTGCGCCGCCGGCTGGAGGCGCGGGCGCCGCACGGATCGGACGCCTGACCGGCGCCGGCCGCTCGTCTATCCGCCGAGCGGGAGCGCGAACAGGTCCTGCAGCTGGGCGATCGTGTCGCCCGCCTCGCGGTGGCGGATGGTGCGCATGCCCAGCTCGGCGGCCGGCGGGAGGTTGAACGGCAGGTCGTCGACGAACACACACTCGCGCGGGTGCAGGCCGATCGCCTCGGCGCCCAGCTCGTAGATCCGCGTCGTGGGCTTGCGGATGCCCACCTCGCCGGAGATGACGATCCCCTGGAACAGCTCGGCCAGCAGCGGACGCGGATAGCTGTTCGTGCCCCACGAGTTGGAGATCAGGCCGGTGCGAATCCCGGCCGCGCGGACCGCGCGGACGGCGTCGACCATCGGCTCGTCCAGCGCCGAACCGGCGAACAGCCGGCCGATCAGCCCCTCGTGGCGGGCCGGGATGCCGAGCAGGTGCGCGAGCCGTGGCTCGAACTCGACCTCGTCGACGCGACCCTCCTCGAAGGCGAACAGCAGCTCCTGGGCGTCGGGGCTGGAGCGGAATGCCTGCGCCAGTGCGTCGCGATCGATGCCCTCCGCCTCGCAGAAGGCGGCAAAGGAATCGAACAGGTTGGTCGTCATCACGCCGCCCCAGTCGACGATCAGGCCCGCCGGCCGGCCGTCGTCGTCGCCGTCATGCTGCGCCACGCGTCACCTCCTCCGCCCGGCGCGCGAGCTCGAGCACGCCGTCGCCGAAGGCCTTCAGATACGGATCATCGGTGGTCCCGGCGATCGCGCGCTTGTAGTTGCCCTCCATGAACACCACCGACTTCCACAGCGCCAGCGCCGTGTACCAGCGCAGGTCGCGCATCGATCGGCCCGAGCGCTCCTCGTAGCGCTCGACGAGCTGGGCGCGGGTGGGGAAGCCCTCCAGCCGGGTGACCCGGCCGAGCTGCTCGCGCAGGCCGCCGTCGGGATCGCCGGCCTCGGTCCAGAACATGCACAGGTAGCCGACGTCGGCCAGCGGGTCGCCGATCGTCGCCATCTCCCAGTCGAAGATCGACAGCAGGCGCGCGGGGGCGTCAGCGGCGAACATCGTGTTGCCGAGCCGGTAGTCGCCATGCACGATCGTGGCCGGCCCCGACTGCGGCAGGTGCTCGGCCAGCCACGCGCCGACGCGCTCGACCTCGGGCACCTCGCGGGTGCGGTTGTGCTCCCACAAGCCGCCGAAGCGCCGCAGCTGGCGCTCGAGATAGCCGGTCGGCTTGCCGAACCCGTCCAGCCCCGCCGCCTGCCAGTCGACGCCGTGAACCTCCACCAGCGCGTCGATCAGCTCGTCGGCGATGCGGGCGCGCTCCGCCGGCGTGTCGAGGGCGGGTGGCACGTCGTTGGTGATCACCTCGCCGATCACGCGTTCCATCACATAGAAGGGGGCTCCGATCACTCCCTCGTCGTCGCCCACCGCCAGCACGCGCGGAACGCGAGCCGCGGTGGGTGCCAGCGCGCGCAGCAGGCGCGCCTCGCGCAGCACGTCGTGGGCGGAGGGTGGCAGCGGCGGGCGCGGCGGGCGGCGCAGGATGACGTCGGCGCCGGCGCGGCGCACGCGGAAGGTCACGTTGGAGTGCCCGTCGCCGATCGGGGTGGCCTCCAGGTCGCCCGAGCCGAGGCCGTGGCGGTCGAGGAACGCCTCCAGCGGGCGCACGACGAGCAGCGGCGGTCGGTCCCCCGGGCCGACGTCGCCGGCCTCGCGGACGATGTCGTCGGGCGCGATCGCACTCATCTCGGAAACGCTATGCGATCACGGCCCGTCGCGCCGTGCCCGGCACGCTGGGCGGGGCGGCCGGGCGGCGCCGGCGCGCCGGGCGCCGCGAAATTCGATCGAACAACAGCGCAACCCGCGCCCGGTTATGGTGTCGTAGTAGGCGTCGTCATCGCGCGCCCCTTCGTCGGCGTCCGTGCGCTTTGCGGACCCGCAGCGCGCGTCGTGACGCCGTTGGCTCTGTCTCCCACCCCCTTCTTCTTCCCATGCACGCATCCCCACGCCGTCTCGCCCTGACGCTCGCCGCGGCCCTGACGCTCGCCGTGGGCGCCGCCGCCGTGCCCGCCTCCGCGCTCGCCTCGACCGGGCAGACCACGTACTTCGAGGCCCCCACCGAGCTGCTGTCGGCCAAGCTGCGGCCGGCCGCCCTGAACACGCTGCAGTCGCTGGGGGTGCGCGCGCTGCGCATCGTCATGTACTGGGAAGACGTCGCGCCGTCGCCGAACAGCGCGTCGATGCCCAGGGTCGACCTGACCAACCCGGCCAACTACGACTGGGGCCAGTACGCGGCGCTGATCGCCGCCGCGCAGAAGCTGCACTGGTCGGTGCTGCTGGACGTGTCCGGGCCGGTGCCCAAGTGGGCGACCGCCACCCGCAAGGACCACGTCACGCGCCCGGATCCGCTGGACTTCCAGAACTTCATGACCGCCGTCGGCCGCGAGTTCTCCTCGGAGGTGCGGCTGTGGGCCATCTGGAACGAGCCGGACCATCCGTTCTTCCTGCAGCCGCAGTGGAACTCGAACGGCACGCCGGCCTCGCCGCTCATCTACCGCGGCCTATGGCAGTCCGGGTACGCCGGGCTGCGGGCTGCCAAGATCAGCAGCCCGAAGGTGCTCATCGGCGACACCGCACCGACCGGCTACGAGCACGCCACCGGCCTCCACGATGTCGCCCCGATCACCTTCCTGCAGGGAACGCTGTGCCTGAACAGCCACTGGAAGCGCGCCAGCACCTGCTCGCCGCTGCCGGCGTACGGCTGGGCGCACCATGCGTACACGATCCCGGCCGGGCCCTACTACCAGTGGCCCGATCCCAACGACGTCACGATCGGCTCGCTGTCGCGCCTGACCCGCGCGCTCGACCTGGCGGCGCGAGCGGGCGCGATCCGGGCCGGTATGCCGATCTACCTCACGGAGTTCGGCTGGCAGACGAAGCCCAACAAGCAGGGCCTGGCCGTGTCGACCGCCAACCAGGCGGTGTTCGACGCCGTCTCCGAGCACATCGCGTACTCCAACGCCCGGGTGGCGGCGTTCTCGCAGTACCTGCTGCGCGACGACCCGGTCGGTGGACCGGCGGGATCGGGTGTCACCGGCGGCTACGTCGGCTTCCAGACCGGCATCGAGTTCATCAACGGCTCACCCAAGCCGCTGTTCTACGGCTTCCGCCTGCCGCTCACCGTGTCCCAGCAGGGCAGCAGCCGCTACTCGCTGTGGGGCCTCGTGCGACCGGCGACAGGGGTGACCCACGTGCAGGTCCTCGTCCTCTACAAGGGCTCGCACCGGTCCGCCAACCTCGCCCGCTCGGTGGCCACCAACTCCCACGGCTACTGGACCTTGCACGCCACGGCGCGCAACGCGGTGAGCTTCGCCGTCCGCTGGCGCGCGCCGAACGGCACGCTGTACACCGGCGCGCCGATCACGCCGTACTTCCGTTAGCACCGGGGCTGTCGCGGGGCGGCGACCGCCCTACGATGGACCGAGGATGCCCGAGCTGCCCGAGGTCGAGATCACGGCGCGGCGCCTGGACGAGGCGCTGCGCGGCGCCGAGGTCCAATCCGTCCTCGCGCCGGGCGTCAACGCGCTGAAGACGTTCGACCCCCCGCTGCAGTCCCTCGTCGGCCGCCGCGTGCAGGGCGTTCGCCGCCGGGGCAAGCACTTCATCGTCGACGTCGAGGGCGATCTCGCGCTGCTCATCCACCTCATGTCGGCGGGGCGGTTGCAGCTGTTCGACAAGCCGGCCGGACCACGCGATCGCACCTCGCGCCTGCTCGTGCGCGTGACCGGTGACCGCGAGCTGCGCCTGCGCGAATTCGGCACCAAGCAGGCGGCCTGGGTGAAGCTGCTGGCCGCCGACGCCCTCGAGCAGGACGAGGCGCTGGCGACGCTCGGACCCGAGGCCTGGCCGGACCCGCCCGTGCTCGACGCCGTGCTCGACGCCGCGCGACCGCTGCATCCCCTGCTGCGCGACCAGCGGGTGATCGCCGGCATCGGACGCTCCTGGGTCGACGAGATCCTGTGGACGAGCCGGCTGTCGCCGTTCAAGCGCGGCGACGATCTCGACGACGACGAGCGCTCGGCGCTGCGCGAGGCGATCCGCGAGACGCTCGACGGTGCCCTCGAGCATTACGAGCGGACGGTCCGGCTGCCCATCCCCGACAAGCTGCCGATGCCACTGCAGGTCCATCGGCACGAGGGCGAGCCCTGCCCGCGCTGCGGCGCCACCCTGGCCGCCGTTCACTTCGAGGACTACGTCATCGCCTACTGTCCGACCTGCCAGACCGGCGGGCGCGTGCTGAAGGACCGCCGCCTGTCGCGACTGCTGAAGTAGTCCCGCGATCGTCCGTCCGCGGCGGGCGCGCGGCGCACCGATTCCATGTCCCCATCGACGCGAAAGGAACCCCATGATCGAGCAGGGCGAGCAGGCTCCCGACTTCGAGCTCTCAGACCAGAACGGCGACCCGGTGCGCCTGTCCGCGTTGCGGGGCCATCCGGTGGTCCTGTACTTCTATCCGAAGGCGGACACCCCGGGCTGCACCACCCAGGCCTGCGGCGTGCGCGACCATCGCGCCGACTACGAGGCCGCCGGCGCAAGGGTGCTCGGCGTGTCCCCCGACCCGGTGGCCGCGGTGGGCAAGTTCGCCGGCAAGTACGACCTCGGATTCACGCTACTGGCCGATCCCGATCACGCGGTGTGCGACGCCTACGGCGTGTGGGTGGAGAAGTCGATGTACGGCCGCACGTACTGGGGCGCGCAGCGCGCCACGTTCATCATCGATCCCGACGGCGTCGTGGCCCACGTGATCCCGAAGGTGACGCCCAAGACGCACGACGACGAGGTGCTCGCCGCGCTGCAGGCTCTGGCGGCGCGCGCGTAGCCCGGTCGCGGCGCTCAGCCGCTCGTCGTGATGGTGTCGCCGTCGCCGTCGGGGTCGCTCGACGTCGTGGCGCCGGATGTCGTGGCGCTCGACGTCGTGGTGTCGCCGTCGCCGGAGCCGCTGGCCGCCGGCGTGGTGGTGGCGCTCCCGCCGGTGGTCGTCGCGCCCGTGGTGGTGGAGCCGGAGGAGGACGTCGTCGTGCCGGAGGACGGGGTCGTGGCCGACGCGGGCGTGGGGCTGGTGGTGGTGCTCGCCGGCTTGGCGGGGATCACCTCGATGGTCTCCGCGGCGCCGCTGCCGTACACGTGCAGCGCGCGTCCGTCGCGCTCCTGAAGGCGGAAGGCCTCGCCGACGCGCGGGTTGCCGGCCGCCTCGTTGAGGTAGAGGCCGGCATCGGCGCCGCTGGTGATCTTCGCGTAGGGAGCCCCGGGGACGGCCTGTAGCTGCTCGCCGGTCGGGCGCGACGGCGTCTGACCGGCGGGGGTCGAGGCGGGCGCGCTCGACCCGGGGGCGGCGGCCCCGCCGGTGGCCGTCGTCCCCGACTTCGAGGTGGCGGATGAGCTCGGTGCGGCGGCGCTCCCGCCGGTCGACGACGAGCCGGTGCTGGCCGCCCGGGCATGCTCGAGCGCGGCGGCAAAGGCGGTGGACCGGCGCCCCTCGGCGTGGTGCGCACCGGCGGTCGTGCGCGGCGGCGACGCCGTCGTCTCGCCGCCGATCGGCGCGAGGTCACGGATGCTCGTGGACATCTTCCCCCGAGAGATCGGCCGCGCTGGCGCGCGCTTGAGCGCCGCGACCTGGGGTACCTGTACCGCGGTCGCGGGCCGTGGCTATGATCCGCCGCGCCCCCGACCATCGAAAGGAGTGCACGGGCATGCCCGACACGACGCTTCTGCGCAGCGCGGCGGACGCGCTGTACGAGCCACCGCGCTTGAGCCTCGACGACGAGGAGATCGAGCAGGACGACGAGGACATCGACCTCGACGACGTCGAGCTGGACGAGATCGACCTCGACGAGGACGACGACGACTACGGCGAGGACGAGGATTAGCAGCCTGACGTCCGCCGCATCGCGGGATCGGGCGATGAGCGGCCGCACGGCCGCCCGGCGTGTCGTTGCGCCGGCACCGTGGCTCCCGCCGTGGCATCCCGGCGGGCGGCTTCGATAACGACGCCGCGGGCGGCGGAAGCCGTCGCCGCGCCGCATACGCTTGGAGCAGCGTGTCCCCGCTGGCCTCCGCATCGATCGCCCAAGGCGTCACGTCCTTCCTGGACTCGGTCGGGCAGTTCTTCTCCGACCTCGCCCAGCTGCACTGGGGCGTCCTGCTCCTCGGGCTGGGCTTCTTCACGCTCAACCTGACGCTGCGCACGCGCGCCTTCTACAACGCGCTGCGCGCGGCCTATCCGGCCGAGCGCATCTCGTGGCTGCGCATCTGGGGGGCCTACTGGGCGGCCGTGGGCTTCAACAATGTCGTCCCGGCCCGCGGCGGGGACGTCATCAAGCTGTTCCTGGCCAAGAGCTCGGTCCGCAACTCGAGCTTTGCCACGGTGGGGGCGGCGTTCTACGTCGAGTCGGTGTTCGACGCGATCGTCGGGGTGTTCGTGCTCATCTACGCCTTCAGCCAGGGCGTCTTCCCCAAGCCGCCGGACTTCGCCAAGCTGAACGCCTTCGACCTCTCGTGGCTGGCGTCGCACTTCCACTTCACGCTGTTCCTGCTCACCACGATCGCCATCGCGGGCCTCGCCGCCTTCGCCGCGCTGTCGTCACGCGTGCAGGCGTTCTGGCTGAACGTGCGCCAGGGATTCACGATCCTGCGCGATCGCCGCCGCTGGCTGCGCGAGGTGGTCTTCTACCAGGCGCTGGCCTGGCTGTGCCGCTTCACCGCCTACTGGTTCCTGCTCGACGCCTTCCGCCTCGGCGGCTCGGTGCACAAGGTGCTGCTGGTGTTCGGCGTGCAGGCGGTCGCCGGCGCCGTCCCGCTGGCGCCCGGTGGCGCGGGGGTCCAGCAGGCGCTGCTGGTGACGGTGTTCGCGTCATTCGCGGCGCCGCCGGTCGTCGCCGCGTACTCCGTCGGCCAACAGATCGCCATCACCGTGCTCACGGCGGGCGTCGGGTTGGCTGCGGTGGTGTTCATCTTCCGCTTTCGCTCCTTCAAGGAGGTGCTGCGCGCGGGTCGGGCCTCACAGGAGGCCGAGAAGGCCGGCCGGGCGCCGCCGTCCGATCCGGCCGCGCGGGCGCGCGCCCGGGCGTCGCGGCGGGCCGGTTACTGACCCGGTGCGGTCGCGACGCCGTTACTGCAGGCCCTCGCGCGCCTCGCGCACGAGCGTCACGGCCTCGGGGAAGACGACGGCCATCACGGCGCGGATCTGCTCGGCCTGCGCCTCGGCGCTGCCCTGCAGGTTGACGCGGTTGACCGCGGCCACGGTCATGTCGACGGCGAGCTTGATCGCATTGTCAGCCCAGGCCAGGCGCTGCTGGCCCTGCATCTGATCCGCGAATGCGGCCAGCCGCTTCTGCAGCTCGTCCGGATCGCCGAAGATGTCGCCAAAGCCACCTTCCATACCCGAATCCTAGCGCTGCCGGGACGCTCGAGCGCCCCGGGTGCACGCGCGGCTCAGCCGCCGCGATCGTGGAAGTAGAACTCGGGCAGCGCCGCCCGCGTGATCTCCGCCATCAGGTCGTGGCCGAGCTCCGGATCGTCGGTGCGCGCGGCCAGGTCATCGAGCGTGACGATGCCCGACAGGCGCCCGCCGTCGAGCACCGGCAGCCGGCGGATCCCATGGCGGACCATGAGCGTCGCCGCGTCGCGCAGATCCAGCTCCGGGGTGGCGGTGACGACCGGGGCGGAGGCGTACCCGGCCGCCGCGTCGGCGCCGTCGTGCCCCTCGGCAAGCACGCCGATGGCGAGGTCGCGGTCGGTGATGAACCCGACCGGACGGCCGTCGTCGTCGACGAGGACGACCGAGCCGACGTTGCGCTCGCGCATGAGCTCGGCCACCTGGCGGACCGAGCGCGCGGGGCTGGTCGTCACCACCGACTCGGTCATCACCTCGCGAATCTCCATCACGCGGACTGTAGTGGCGCAGGCACGCCGGCGCGAGTGCCCGGCGTGCGAGCCCACCACCACCTAGACTGCTCAGGCCGATGTTCGCCACCGTGCAACGCAGCCGCGACGATCAAATCGCCTGGGAGGTCCACCGCCGGGCGCGCGTCGGGGTGCTCGCGGCCGGCGCCGGTGTCCTGTACGAGCTCAGCGCGAGCATCCTCTCCGCCGTCCTGAAGAGCGTGCCGAGCGTCGGGCTGCTGCAGGGCCTGGCGCCCGCGCTGTCCGGGAACGCCGCTCCGGCGATCAGCCCCGGCGTGGCCGAGGTGCGCTTCATCAACTCGCACTCGCTCGGCACGATCGGCGGCAGCGCCGTGGCGGCATTCTCGGTGCTGTTCACCGTGGTCGCCCTGGACTTCCTGGCCCAGGCGACGCGCTATCGCCGCCCGGACTCCTTCCGCGCGGCGCGGCCGCTGCTGATCATCGGCGGCGTGGGCTTCGCCCTCCTGAGCGTCGCCCACGAGGTCATCAACTCGATCGAGTCGCACGCGTTCGTCCACGGGCACAACTACAGCGACGCCGCCGTGGTGCACGCGCTCACCACGAACACCGCGACGGTCGTCACGACCTACATCGACGTGGTCATCGCGATCGCCTTCGGCGTCGCCGTCGGCGTGGTCTCGATCAACGCCATGCGGGTCGGGCTCATCCCCAAGCTACTCGGCTATGTCGGCGTGGCCGCCGCCTTCCTCTACGTCCTGCCCCTGCCGCTGCAGCTGCTGACCGCGCTGTGGCTGGTCGGCGTCGGCTTCCTCATCCTCGGCCGCTGGCCGGGTGGCGACCCGCCCGCCTGGGAGAGCGGCGAGGCGCGGCCCTGGCCGACGGCGGCTGAGCGTCGCCTGCAGGCCGCGGGCGCCGACGGTGGCGGCACCGCGCCGCCACCGCGTCGCGGGCTGTTCGGCGGCGGGCGCGCGACGCGCGATGCCACCCCTGCCGCGGCGGTCGTCGACGCGCCGCCGGAGCCGACCGCGCCGCCGCACCCGCGCTCGAACAAGCGCAAGCGCCGCCGCGAGCGCTGACTCAGACGCCGAGGCGCCGCCGCAGGCCGGGGAGCTGCCGGCGCGCGATCGGCAGCTCGCTGCCGTCCTGCAGGCGGAGGCAGGCCTGGCCGTCCAGCGACGGGCGCACCTCGACGGCGCGCTGCAGGTTGACCACGTAGCCGCGATGAACGCGGACGAAGCCGCGTGCGCTCCAGCGATCCTCGAGCTCCCCCAGGCGTGCCCGGACGAGGAAGCGCCCGTCGTCGGTCACGACCCGCACGTAGTCGCCCTCGCTCTGCAGGTAGAGGATCTCCGACCGGTGCAGTAGCCGCGTGGCGCCGCCCCGGGCCCGCGGCAGCGGCACGATGTCGTCGGCCGGCGGCGCCTCGTGTGACGCCGCGTCGGCGTGGGCCGCGACGTCGACGATCCGGGCGACGGCCTGTTCGGCCCGCTGGCGCCCGACCGGTTTCATCAGGTAGTCCAGCGCGCGCAGCTCGAAGGCCGACACGGCGGCGCCCTCGTAGGCGCTCACGAACACCACCGCCGGAGGCGCGGCGAATCGGCGCAGCACGCCGGCGAGCGCGAGGCCATCGATGTCGGGCATCCGCACGTCGAGGAACAGGCCGGCAAACGCGCTCTCGGACAGCAGACGCAGGGCTTCGGCCCCCCCGCTGGCGCAGCACACCTCGCTGACCTGCGGATGGGAGCGCAGCAGGCGGGCGAGGTCGTGCAGCGCCGGGAGCTCGTCATCGACAACCAGGAGTCGCAGGGCGTCGCTCACGAGTGCACCCCTGCCGGCGTGGCCGGCGCCGCCAGCGGCTCGCCGACGCCGGGCGTGAGCCCGGCGGCCAATGCGGCCGCGGTGGTCCCGCCCTGCTTGGGGAGCGTCATCACCACGGTCGTCCCGCAGCCGAGCTGTGAGTACACGTGCAGGCCGTAGGCGGGACCGAACATGCCACGCAGGCGCGCCTGGACGTTGGACAGCCCGATGCCACCGCCCGGGGCGGGCCGGTCGCCGGCCGGCGCCCCGTTGCCGGGCAGGTCGAGCAGCTCGCGAGCGGCGGCGACGTCCATTCCCACGCCGTCGTCGCGGACGCACAGCTGAACCTCCGCGCCGAGGTCGCGCGCCACGATCTCGACCAGCCCGGCGCCGCCGCGCTCCTCCAGCCCGTGGCGCACGGCGTTCTCGACCAGCGGCTGCAGCGACAGCACGGGCATCGTGGTGTCGCGCACGCGCACGGGGATCTGCACCCGCACGCGCAGGCGATCGCCAAAGCGCGCCTGCTCGAGGCGCAGGTACTTCTCCACGTACTCGAGCTCGTCGGCCAGCGTGACCACGGGACGCTGGCCGCGGAACGCGTAGCGCGTGAACTCGGCGAACTCGGACAGCAGCTCGCGGGCGTCGTCGGGGCGCGAGTGGATATAGCTCGCCACGGCGGCAAGGGCGTTGTAGATGAAGTGCGGAGAGATCTGGGCCCGCAACGCCCGCAGCTCGGCTCGCGCGAGGCGCTCGCCCTGGGCCTCCAGCTCTGACAGCTCGATCTGGGCCGAGACCAGGCTGGCCGCCTCGCCGATGACCTGCGCGTCCTCGGCCGTCAGCCGCTCGGCGTTGGGGTAGAAGGCGATCAGGCTGCCCACGCGCTCGCCGGTCACGCGCAGCGGGGCGATGATCGCGGCCCGCAGCGGGCAGCCGGGCACGGGACAGCCGATGTGCGGCTCGATGCGCACGCGATCGCCCCGGGCCACGAGCGAGCCGGGCAGGGCGACGCCGCTGCAGTGGTGATCGACGCCGGCGCCGTCGAAGGCGATCACGTCCTCGCGGTCGGCCAGCGCCACGGCGATCGCCTGCGTGAGGATGCGCAGGTGTGGCGCGGCCGCCTGCGCGCTGTCCGCGGACAGGCCGCGACGCAGGTCGGGCAGGATCGCGATCGCCTCGTGCAGTGCCGACTGCATCGCGCGGCCCTGGCCGAGGAACAGCGACCGGGGCGCCAGGCGGTTGGCGAGGAAGAGCGAGGCGACGACCGCCCAACCGAGCAAGACGCCCAACATGACCTCCACCTTCCACCTCCTCCTGCTTCGAGGATAGACCTCTCGGGCCGGTTGTGGGCCAATTGACCCGTCCGCCGGTTCACGCTCGGCGCGCGCGGCGGACACCGCTCACCGCGCGCCGGCCGCCGCTCGCCGCCGGCCGTGTTGTGCCGCCGGCGACGCCGTGGCACACCGTGGACGGGTGGACGCCGTCCGCCCGTTGCACACAGCGGATCGGAGGAGGATCAGATGGAGGCAGCATCGACAAGCGGATCGGGCACCGGCGCGAGCTGGACGCCGGCCGACCCGGGGCCGCTCGGGCTCGCCGGCTTCGCGATGACGACGTTCGTGCTCAGCATGTACAACGCCCACCTCGTCAGCCCGGTCGGCACGCCGGTCGTGCTCGGGCTCGCGTTCGCCTACGGCGGGATCGCGCAGCTGCTCGCCGGCATGTGGGAGTTCCGCACCGGCAACACGTTCGGGGCCGTCGCGTTCTCGTCGTACGGGGCGTTCTGGCTGTCCTTCTGGGCGCTCAACGTGTTCTACGCCAAGCTGCTGCCGGTCGGGCACGCCAACAAGGACGTCGCGCTGTACCTGTACGCGTGGGCGATCTTCACCACGTACATGTGGGTGGCATCGTTCCGCACCTCGGCGGCCGTCAACCTCGTGTTCATCCTGCTGGCGATCACCTTCTGGCTGCTGGCGATCGGCAACGCCGGATTGCACACGAACATCATCAAGGCCGCCGGGTGGACCGGCCTGGCAACGGCCGTCGTGGCCTGGTACGCGTCGTTCGCCGCGGTCACCAACTCGACCTTCAAGCGGACGGTGCTACCGGTGATGCCGCTCAGCCGGCCGTAGCGCCGGCTCCATGGCAGCGTGACGTCGGGGCCACGGCGCGCGGTGGGCGCCCTGGCCCCGCCCGCGCGTCGCCGATTCGGGGGCCGCCCTATCGGCGGCGGCCGATTTGCAGTAAACCGTAGGTACGGGACCTTCGGTCACGTGCATGGCAACTTCAGGAGCGAGAGGTGGAGGATGGCGACTGAGCCGCAGCTATTGACCGGCGAGGCGCTCGAGCGCGAACTCGCCGACATGCTCGAGGTCGAGCGTGTCGAGCCCCCCGAGGCATTTCGCGAGCACGCGCTGTTCAAGGACGCCGTCGGTGTTCGAGGAGGCCGAGAAGGACCCGCTCGGCTGGTGGGTCTCCCAGGCACAGCGGCTGCACTGGTTCAGCCCGTGGGAGCAGGTGCTCGACGATGCCGAGCCGCCGTTCTACAAGTGGTTCGTGGGCGGCAAGCTGAACGTCTCCTACAACTGCCTCGACCGGCACGTCGAGGCCGGCCTCGGCGAGCGCATCGCCTATCACTGGCGCGGTGAGGAGGGCGACGAGCGCGACATCACCTACGCCGATCTGCACCGCGACGTGCAGCGTTTCGCCAACGCGCTGAAGGACATCGGCATCGCCAAGGGCGACGTCGTCGGGATCTACCTGCCGATGATCCCCGAGGTGGTCGTGGCGATGCTCGCCTGCGCGCGTATCGGGGCGACCCACAACGTCGTGTTCGGCGGCTTCTCGGCCGAGTCGGTGCGCGAGCGGATGGAGTTCTCCGAGGCCAAGGCGCTCATCACCGTCGACGGCGCCGCACGCAAGGGCAAGACCGCCGCGGTCAAGCAGAGCGTCGACGAGGTCATGGGCGACCTGGGCACGCTGCAACGCATCATCGTCGTGCGCAGCAAGGGCACGCCGTGCGAGATGCGCGAGGGCCGCGACGTCTTCTACGACGAGATCATGGCCGCCGCCGAGGCCGAGTGCCCGGCTGAGCCGATGGATGCCGAGGACCCCTTGTTCATCCTCTACACCTCCGGGTCGACGGCCAAGCCGAAGGGGATCCTGCACACCACCGGCGGATACCTCGTCGGGCGTCAGCTCGACGCATCGCAACGTGTTCGATCTCAAGCCCGAGGAGGACGTGTTCTGGTGCTCGGCCGACGTCGGCTGGGTCACCGGACATTCCTACATCGTCTACGGGCCGCTGGCCAACGGCGCCACCAGCGTCATGTACGAGGGCGCGCCCGACTACCCGCACAAGGGCATCTGGTGGGAGCTGTGCGAGCGCTACAAGGTGACGATCTTCTACACCGCGCCGACGGCGATCCGGGCCTGCATCAAGTGGGGCGCCGAGTTCCCCAACGCGCACGATCTGTCCTCGCTGCGCCTGCTCGGCACGGTCGGCGAGCCGATCAACCCGAAGGCGTGGCTGTGGTACTACGCGGTCATCGGGCGCAAGCGCTGCCCGGTCGTCGACACCTGGTGGCAGACCGAGACCGGCTGCGATCATGATCACCACCCTGCCCGGCGTGCAGTACGCCAAGCCGGGGTCGGCCGGCACGCCCCTGCCGGGCGTGTTCGCCGACGTGGTCGGCGAGAGCGACGGTCAGCCGCTCGCCGAGGGCCAGGGGCTGCTCGTGCTCACGCGCCCGTGGCCGGCGATGCTACGCACCCTCTACAAGGAGCCCGAGCGCTTCGTCGAGACGTACTTCAGCCGGCTTCGGCCGCGAGACGTACCTCGTCGGCGACGCGGCGCGGCGCGACAAGGACGGCTACATCTGGGTGATCGGTCGCATCGATGACGTCGTCAACGTCTCGGGCCACCGCATGTCCACCGCCGAGGTGGAGTCGGCGATCGTCTCGCACCCGAGCGTCGCCGAGGCGGCCGTCATCGGCCAGTACGACGAGGACACCGGCCAGGCGATCACCGCGTTCGTCACACTCAACGCCGAGGTGGTGGGCGACGACGAGATGGTGGTCGACATCCGCGAGACCGTCGCCGTGCGGATCGGCAAGCTCGCGCGCCCCAAGCGCGTGATCTGGGCCGAGGACCTGCCCAAGACGCGCTCGGGCAAGATCATGCGCCGCCTGCTGCGCGACATCGCCGAGGGTCGCGAGCTCGGGGACGTGACGACGCTGCGCGACCCCGCGGTGACCTCGCAGCTGGCGGACCGGGTGGCGGAGATCGAGGCGGAAGGGGGCTGAGGCGCGCGCGGCGGGGTACATTCAACGGGCAGCGACCCCGGCGTTGGAGAGGAGCGGAGGGATGGCGCTCGGCGCGCAGACCACCTACGAGCAGGTCGTGGCCGAGCACCACTGGGAGGTGCCGGACCGTTACAACATCGCGGCCGACGTCTGCGACGCGCACCCGCGCGAGAAGCTCGCGATGGTGCACGAGCACTTCTCCGGCGCGGTGCGCGAGGTCACCTGGGGCGAGCTGCAGGACCTCGCCAACCAGGCCGCGAACGTGCTCGCCGGGCTCGGCGTGCAGCGCGGCGACCGCGTCGCCGTGGTGCTGCCACCGACGCCCGAGACGGCGGCGGTGTTCTTCGGGGTGTGGAAGCTCGGCGCGATCCTGCTGTCGATGTCGGTGCTGTACGGCGACGAGGGCATCCGCCATCGGCTCACCGACTCGCAGAGCATGGTGCTCGTCACCGATCGCCGCCAATGCGCCGCGCTTCGACGCGAGCCTGGTCGAGCAGATGCTCGTGCTCGACGAGGACACGCTGGTCGGCGCGTGCAGGGAGTTCACGACCGTCGACACCGCGGCCGACGATCCCGGCGCAGCTCTACTACACCTCGGGCACGACCGGGCTGGCCAAGGGGATCGTGCACGCGCATCGCTACCTGCTTGCCCACGAGGAGTTCATCTACTGCCACGACGTGCGCGACGGCGAGCGCTTCCACGGGATGGGCGAATGGGCCTGGGCGGCCGGGATCGCCCCGCTGCTCGGGCCGTGGCGCTTCGGCGCGGTGCAGTACGTGCTGCAGCGCGAGGGCGGCTTCGCAGCCCGATCGCCAGCTCGACTTCCTCTCCCGCCACGAGGTGACGAACGTGTTCACCACGCCGACGGCGATGCGCTCGATGATGGCCATCACCGATGCCGGGACGCGTTACCCGCAGCGCTTTCGGATCGTGTGCTCCGCCGGCGAGCCGCTCAACCCCGAGGCGATCCGCTGGTTCCGCGAGCAGTACGGCCTCACGGTGCTCGACTTCTACGGCCTCACCGAGGGCTATCCGCTGTGCGCCAACTTCCCGTTCATGGAGGTGCGCGAGGGCTCGATGGGACGCCCGATGCCGGGCTGGGACGTGGTCGCTGCTCGACGAGGACGAGCAGCCGGTGGCCCAGGGCGAGCGCGGTGAGATCTGCCTGCGCGCGCGGTCGAACCCCCACTACCCGCTCGGCTACTGGAACCTCCCCGAGGCGAGCGAGGAGACGTTCGGCGGCGAGTGGTTTCACACCAAGGACGCCGCCAGCGTCGACGCGGACGGCTACTTCTGGTACGAGGGGCGCGCCGACGACGTCATCATCGCCGCGGGCTACCGGATCGGGCCGTTCGAAGTCGAGTCGGCTTGCCTCGAGCACCCGGCGGTGGCCGAGGCGGCGGCGGTCGCCTCACCGGACGAGCGGCGGGGCAACGTCGTCAAGGCGTTCATCGTCCTCGCCGGCGGGCACGCAGCCGAGCGACGAGCTCGCCGAGGACATCAAGGCGTTCGTGCGCGACCGCCTGTCGGCGTACGCGTATCCGCGGCGGATCGAGTTCGTCACCGAGCTGCCCAAGACGCTCACCGGCAAGATCCGGCGCATCGAGCTGCGCGAGCAGGAACGCGAGCGCGCGTCCGGCTGACGCGAGAGCTCGCCTCGGGGACATCCCCGATTGCGCTCGGGGGCCGCGGCCGCGACGATCATGCGCAGATGCCACGCGATCCGCGCGCGCGGCGCATACTGCGATCATGACCAGCATCGGCATCATCTCCACGCCGGGCCCGGTGGGGCCTGCGGCGCCGCCCGCCGTGGCGAGGCGGGTGAGGCTGCGCCGCCATCCCGAGATCGGAGCGATCGGGGGCGTGTGTGCAGGCATCGCGGTGCGACTCGAGGTGGCGCCGCTGGCCGTGCGCGTCGCTTTCGCATTGCTGACGTTCTTCGGCGGCCTCGGCGTCGCCTTGTACCTGCTGGCCTGGGCGCTCGTGCCGGCCGTCCCAGACGACGACGGCGCTCGCACCCGGCGCGCGTTCGGCCGCCGCGGCGCCGGACTGGAGCTCGCTGCGGCCTGTGCGCTGGTGGTCCTCGGTGTCGCCCTCCTGCGCGCCGAGAGCCAATGGATCGGCGCCCCGGTGTGGGCGATCGTGATCGGCGCCACCGGCGTCGCACTCGTGTCGCGCCAGGCCGCCGGCGGGCGCCGGCACGGCGCCGCCCCTGTGGCCAGCCGCCTGCGGCGGGTGTTCGAGGGACTGCTCGGGCCCCTGCTGATCGCCGCGGCGGCGCTCGCCGTGCTGCGGGCGACGGGTGTCCTCGAGGACGCCGGCCACGCCGCGGTCGGGATCGTGGTGGTTGCGGCGGCGCTCGGGCTGGTGTTCGGTCCCTGGGTGGTACGGCTCGTGCGCAGCCTCGGCGACGAGCGGGCGCAGCGCATCCGCGAGCAGGCGCGGGCCGACATGGCCGCCCACCTGCATGACTCCGTGCTGCAGACGCTCGCGCTGATCCAGAAGCGCGCTGACGATCCCGGTCAGGTCTCCGCGCTGGCGCGCGGGCAGGAGCGCGAGCTGCGCCGGTGGCTGTTCGACGGTCAGCGGGCGAACGCCAGCGACAGCCTCAACGGCGCCCTGCGCGCGGTGGCCGAGGAGGTCGAGCGGTTGCACGGGGTCCCGATCGAGGTGGTGACGGTCGGCGACGCGCACCTCGACGCCCGGCTGGAGGCGCTTGTGCAGGCCGCGCGTGAGGCGATGTGCAACGCCGCGCGCTTCGCCGGCGGGGGCCGCGTCGACCTGTTCGCCGAGGCGGGCCCCGGCCGGGTCGAGGCCTTCGTGCGCGACCGCGGCATCGGCTTCGACCCCGCGGCCGTTCCGGCCGACCGGCGCGGCGTGCGCCATTCGATCCTCGAGCGCATGGATCGGCACGGCGGCCGGGCGACGGTGCACAGCGCCCCCGGCGCGGGCACCGAGGTCGAGCTGGTGATGGAGTGGTGACTGCCTGCGAGCGTGCCGGAGCCGGCCAGCCGGTGCGCGTGGTCGTCGTCGACGATCACGACCTGTTCCGGGCCGGGGTACGGGCCGAGCTCGGCGAGGCCGTCGATGTGGTCGGCGACGCCCCCGGCGTGGAGGAGGCGGTGACGCTCATCCGCGAGCACGCACCGGAGGTCGTGCTGCTCGACGTGCACATGCCCGGGGGCGGGGGTGTGGAGGTCATCCGGCGGTCGCTCGCAGCGTCCGTGGCCGGTGGCGCCGCCCCGCCCCGCTTCCTGGCCCTGTCGGTGTCCGACGCCGTCGACGACGTCATCGCGGTGATCCGGGCGGGCGCTCGCGGCTATGTGACCAAGACGATCTCGGCGGCCGAGCTCACGGACGCGGTGGCGCGGGTCGCCGAGGGCGACGCCGTGTTCTCGCCGCGGCTGGCCGGGTTCGTGCTCGACGCGTTCGCGCGGCCCCAGGCGTCGTCGCAGGACCCCGGTCTCGACCAGCTGACGGCACGCGAGCGCGAGGTGCTGCGCCACATCGCGCGCGGCTACCAGTACAAGGAGATCGCGCTGCGTCTCGGCATCTCGGCCAAGACCGTGGAGTCGCACGTCTCGGCGGTGTTGCGCAAGTTGCAGCTGTCCAACCGCCATGAGCTGAGCCGCTGGGCGCTCGAGCAGCGGCTCGTCAGCCTCGACGGGCACTGAGGCCGGCCCGTAGGGGCCATCCCCGATGGTCGGCGGCCGGCGGGCGCGTCATGCTGTAGGCGTGGCTCAAGCCCGGCCGCTCCCCATGCCGACAAGGAGACCGATGTCCCGTACAGCCAATCCCGGCCAGGTACGGCCTGACCCCGCTCCCCGGAGGCCCGCTGCCGTGATCGAAGTCAACAACGTCACCAAGCACTACGGCCCGACCGTCGCGGTGCGCGACCTCAGCTTCAAGATCCAGCCGGGCATCGTGACCGGATTCCTCGGTCCCAACGGCGCCGGGAAGTCGACGACGATGCGCCTCATCCTCGGGCTCGACGCGCCGGACTCCGGCACGACGCTGGTGAACGGCAAGCCGTACGCCGAACACAGCGCACCCCTCTGCGAGGTCGGCGCGCTGCTGGAGGCACGATCCGTGCACACGGGGCGTTCGGCGCGCAACCACCTGCTCGCGCTCGCGCAGACGCACGGCATCGGCCGCGCGCGTGTCGATGAGATGATCGACCTGGTCGGCCTCCACGACGTCGCCGGCGGGCGGGTCGGGGGCTTCTCGCTCGGCATGGGCCAGCGGCTCGGGATCGCGCAGGCGCTGCTCGGCGATCCTCATACGGTATGCTCGACGAGCCGGTCAACGGACTCGACCCCGAGGGCATCCAGTGGGTGCGCAACCTGCTCAAGGGGCTGGCGGCCGACGGCCGCACGGTCTTCGTCTCGTCGCACCTCATGAGCGAGATGGCGCTCACCGCCGAGCATCTGGTCGTGATCGGCAAGGGCGAGCTCATCGCCGACACGAGCGTTGCCGACTTCGTGGCCAGCGCCTCCAGCAACGTCGTCCGCGTGCGGTCGCCGCGGCTGCCCGACCTGATCGACGCGCTCAAGTCACCGACGGTGACCGTCAATTCGATCGAGCCGTCCCTCGCCGAGATCGGGGGCCTGAGCGCCGAGCAGATCGGCGACGCCGCCGCCGCGCAGCGCATCGCCGTGCACGAGCTGACTCCGGTGCAGGCGTCGCTGGAGGAGGCCTTCATGGAGCTGACCCAGGGGGCAGTCCAGTTCCATGCCTCAACCACGCAAGAGACCGAGGTGACCCCCGCATGAGCACCACCACAGTCGCCCCCAGCACCGGCGTCAAGAGCGCCGGCGTGCAGAGCCCCGGCATCCGGTTCTCCGGCGTCATGCGCTCGGAGTGGACCAAGATCCGTTCCGTGCGCTCGACGATCTGGTCCCTCGGCGTCGCCGTCTTCTTCCTCGTCGGCCTCGGCATCCTCGGTTGCCTCATCACGGAGTCCCGCTATCCGAACCTGCGCCACGATTTCCATCCGCTGACGCAGAGCCTGGCCGGTGTCAACCTCGCCCAGTTCGCCGTTGGCGTTCTCGGCGTGCTGACGATCACCGCCGAATACTCGACGGGCATGATCCGCTCGTCGATGTGCGCGGTGCCCAAGCGCCTTCCGGTGCTGTGGGCCAAGGCGCTCGTGTTCGGTGCGGTGACGTTCGTGATCACCCTCCCGGCGATCGTGATCGTCTTCCTCATCGGCCAGTCGATCCTGTCCGGGCATGACCTGCAGGTCTCGCTGTCGACGCCCGGGGTGGTCCGGTCGCTGTTCGGCGCGGCGCTGTTCCTCACGGTAATGGGCCTGTTCGGCCTCGGCCTCGGCGCGATCATCCGCACGACCGCCGGCGGGATCTCCGCGCTCGTGGCCATCGTGTTCGTGATCCCCCCGATCCTGCAGGCCATTCTGACGACGAGCCTGTCCAACGACATCAATCCATACCTCCCGCTCAGCGCGGGCGGCGCCATCTGGACGATCAACCCGGACTCGAACACGCTCTCACCGTGGGCGGGCTTCGCGGTGTTCTGCGCCTACGCCGCCGTGTCGCTCGCGATCGGTGCGGTGGTGCTGCGCAAGCGCGATGTCTAGCGTGCCGGGGCAATCGGCACCGATCAACGCGTAGGGCTGCCGCGCGCTCGCCCCTCCGCCGGGGCGAGCGGCGCCGGACCTAGCGCTGCGTCCGGGAGTCGGTGCGCATCTCGGAGAGGATCCGCTCCAGGCGCGGCTCCGAGCTGGAGTCCAGGTGGCGCATTGCGCCGGCCACCGACGGATGCACCGCCTCGATGAGGGCATGCATCTCGTGCGCGACGGCCCGGTAGCCGGGATGGCCCTCGCGCCCGGAGCGCAGCTCGATCAGCTGCATCGCCTCACGGGCATTGAGGTCGAGCACGTAACGGATCCGGTAGCCGAGGCACAGCGCGTAGGGCGCGGCGCGCTCGTGCCCGGCGTCGACGAGGCGCTCCCATTCGCCTCGCGACACATCCAGCGCGCGGCGGTAGTCATCGCCGGCGCCGGCCAGGCGAACCTCCTCGGGGATGCCGGCACCGAGGTGGGGGCTGAGCGTCTGCCACTGCACGGTGAGCATGCGGTGCCGCTGCAGGTCGCGGAAGGCCCCATAGTCGGAGACGATCTCAAAGCGGTAGCGCAGCGCCTCGAAGCCGCGGCCCGGCCGGTGGCGCCGGTTCTCCCGCTCGCCCACGAGGTCGGCCAGCATCGCCGCCTTCGCGTCGACATCCAGATCGCCCACGGCGTCGAGCATCTCCGTCTCGGACACGCCGGCGGCCTCGAACAGCAGCGCGGCCAGCAGCCGGTCCTCGTCGCCCTCGACGTGCAACAGGCGCACCGACGGCGCGTCGCCGTCGTCCGCCGGACGGTCGAGCCCGAGGCGCTGCACCCAGCCGCGGGCGGCCTGCTCGCGCCGCTGCAGGTAGGCGATCCACTCGCCGCCGCGGTCGGGGCGCTCCACGCGGGCCACGAAGCTCGGCATCACCGCCTGGACGGCCTCCAGGATCTGCGCGCCGTACGCCCGCGCCTCCGGCAGCGGATGGGCGAGCAGGTGCAGGACGAGCTGCTCGTAGGTCTGGCCGGACGCGAAGATGCCCATGTGCGACAGCGAGGCGGCCGGCAGCAGGCCGCGCAGCAGGTCGAGCGCCTTCGCCTTGACCGCGCGCGCGTGCGCGGCCGGTGATTCCCCCGGCGCCGGGGGGAACGTGTCGGCCGCCCAGGCGGTCACGATCGGCAGCGACCGGGCGTAGACGGCGAACAGCTCATCCATGGCCGTCTCGTACGCCGGTCCGAGCTCGGGATCGCGGTAGTAGCGGTACCCGCCGCCGGGCATCGGCGCGTCATAGGCGATGTAGCGCGTCGACTGCTCGAGGTAGGCGCCCATCCGGGGGCGCTGCAGCACCTTCGTGAGGACGTTGGAGACCCATTCGCAGGCGACGTGCGCGCCGCCGAGCTGGGCCACCGAGTCGTCGCCGTAGCCGACGAACACGCGCTCGTACAGCCGGGCGGCGCGGGCGCCCTCGGACTCGTCGAACGAGCGACCGTCCGCGTCGGGGAGGTCGTCGGCGAATTCGTCGAGGAACAGACGGCGCAGCGTGCCCGGGTAGCGCGAGTAGCGGGCGAAGAGCGCGCCCTTGACCGTCTCCGGCAGGTTCACGAGCGCGAACACCGGGCGGTCGAGGTTCGTGAAGTGGGGGGCCAGGCGGGCCTGCTCGGCCGCTGTGAAGCTCTCGTGCGGGTAGTCCAAGGGGACGGTGATGCTAGCGCGCGCCGCGGCGCGGTCCGTCGGGTGCGAGAGGGGCAGCGCTGCGCCCGTCCGTCCGGCGCGCGAGCGCCCTCACGCGGGTCGGCGCCGGCCGGCGTCCGTCGGCGCTCCCGTGCCGGCCGCCGTCCCGGCGCGTCCGCCGCTACCGTCCCGGCATGCAATTCTCGGCGCGCCGATGGGCATGGGTGGCGGCCTGCGGCGCGCTTGCGGCCTGCGGCGCCGCGGCGACCTCTACCCCGGGCCAGTCCCGTGGCACGATCGCGGCCGCGAGCGGCGGCTATGCCGGCGCGTATCTGGGCATGACGATCGCGGCCCTGGAGCGGCGGCTCGGGCGGCCGCTGCACACCAACGACAACCCGTACTACACGCCGGCCCAGGCGCCGCCGCTGCTGCCGTCCGACAACTACCGCGACTGGGTCTATCCGGACGTCGGCGTGACGTTCGTCAACGGACGCGTCGCGAGCCTGACCGTCTACGGACTGGGCGCCGCCACCGGACGCGGCGTGGGGATCGGCGATCCCGCTGTCCAGCGTGCGCGCGGCCTATCCCGCGGCGCGCTGCCAACCCGGCGCGCGGCGGCGCCAACCCCGTGGCGCCCGGGCTGCCAGGTGAACGCGGGACGCGGCGTGTACATGTACTTCGGCGACGATCCGATCAAGCTGATCGCCCTGTCGGCGTATCCCTTCCCGCCGTAGGTCAGCGGCGCGCTCGCGGCGCCCGCTGCAATAAGCTGCAGGCGATGGCGACGACCACCGCGCAGCAGGAGGATCCCGAGCTCGAACGCGTTGCCTGGGACCTCGAGCCGCTGGTGGAGGGGCAGGGCGAGGAAGGCGTCATGCGCCTGCTCGACGACGCGCACGGCCGCGCCGAGGCGTTCGCGCAAGCGCTACGCCGGGCAGATGGGCCAGCTCGACGCCGAGGGCCTGCAGTCGGCGATGCACGAGCTCGAGGCGATCGACGACCTGGTCGGGCGCGCCGGCACCTACGCGGGCCTGCGCTTCACCGTCGATACGACCGACGCCGCCCGCGGGGCGCTGCTGCAGAAGGTGGAGGAGCGCGGCACGGCGATCGAGACACAGATGCTGTTCTTCGAGCTGGAGTGGGCCGCGCTCGACGACGAGCGCGCCGAGGCGCTGCTCGCGGCGCCCGGACTGGACTTCTGCCGGCACCACCTGCGCACGATCCGCCGCTACCGGCCCCACCTGCTCAGCGAGCCGGAGGAGAAGATCGTCGCCGAGAAGGCGGTCAGCGGCCGCAGCGCCTGGTCGCGCCTGTTCGAGGAGCTCACCTCGTCGATCGAGGTGACGCTGCCCGACGGGGACGCGGGTGGCCAGCCGGTGGCGCTCGACGCGGCGCTCAGCCGCCTGGTGCTGCCCGATCGCGAGCTGCGCCGCGCCACCGCCGAGGCGGTGACGACGGCGCTGACGCCCGGCTTGCGGACGCGCGCGTTCATCTTCAACACGCTGCTCGCCGACAAGGCGACCGAGGACCGCCTGCGCGGCTACCCGACCTGGCTGTCGGCGCGCAACCTGGCCAACGAGGCCAGCGACGAGTCCGTGCAGGCGCTCGTCGCGGCCGTGCGGGGCCGCTATGAGATCCCCCGGCGCTGGTACCGCCTCAAGGCGCGCCTGCTCGGCCTGCCGCGCCTGGCCGATTACGATCGCTCCGCGGCGGTCACGCAGGACGAGCTGAGCTTCCGCTTCGGCGAGGCGCGCGACCTGGTGCTCGACTGTTACGACTCGTTCTCGCCCGAGCTGGGCAACCTCGCGCGACGGTTCTTCGACGAGCAGTGGATCGACGCGCCCGTGCGTCCGGGCAAGCGCGGCGGGGCGTTCTGCGCCTCGGCGGTGCCGTCGGCGCACCCGTACGTGATGCTCAACTACACCGCGCGTCGTCGCGACGTGCTGACGATGGCGCACGAGCTCGGGCATGGCGTCCACTTCGCGCTCGCCGCCGGGCAGGGCATCTTCCACCAGGGCACGCCACTCACGCTGGCCGAGACGGCGTCGGTGTTCGCCGAGACGATCGTGTTCGGTCGTCTGATCGACGCCGACCAGACGCCCGCATCGCGTCTGGCCCTGCTGGCCGAGAACATCGAGGGCGCGATCGCCACGGTGTTTCGCCAGGTGGCCATGAACCGCTTCGAGGAGCTCGTCCACACCGAGCGCCGCGAGCAGGGGGAGCTGTCGGTGGAGCGCTTCGGCGAGCTGTGGCACGACAGCCAGGCGGAGCTGTTCGGCGACTCCGTCGAGGTGACCGACGGCTACCGCGCCTGGTGGTCCTACATCCCCCACTTCATCAACACGCCGGGGTACGTGTACGCGTACGCCTACGGCCAGCTGCTCGCCCTGTCGGTGTACCAGCGCTATCGCGAGCGCGGACCCGAGTTCGTGCCGCAGTACCTCGATCTGCTCGCCGCCGGGCGGCTCGCGCAGCCCCGAGGAGCTCGGGGCCATCGTCGACATCGATCTCTCGGATCCGGGATTCTGGGACGCCGGACTCGATCTCGTCGAGGGCCAGCTGCAGGCCGCCGAGGCGGCGGCCGAGGCGAGCGGTCGCCTGTCCTGATCTGAGGGTCGCAGGGCGCGAAGTCAGCGTTCCGCAGCGCGCGGCGCTACGGCTGCAGCGCGTCGGCGCCGGCGCCGGCCACCGGACGCGGGCTCAGAACAGACCGGTGAGCGCCCCGCCGGCGTGTTGCACGAGATCGAACAGCGGCTGGGGGACGATCCCGAACACGAGCGTGGCGGCGCCGGCCAGCAGAGCGACGAACGCCACCTCCGGCTGACTGAGCGAGCCGTCGGGCAGGCGGCCGTCGCCACTGGAGAGCGCGTCGAGCTCGGGCGAGCCGCCGGCGATGACCGGCCGCGCCAGCGCCGGCGCGGCGGGCAGGGTTACCGGCTGCGGCGCGTCGGTCATCCACATCGCCGCGATCACGCGCAGGTAGTAGCCGAGGGAGATCATCGATCCGATCACGATCACGACGCCGAGCCACGTGTAGCCGCTGTCGACCGCCGCGTCGATGAGATAGAACTTTCCGATGAAGCCCGCCGTGATGGGGATGCCGGCCAAGCCGAGCATGGCCAGCGTCATCGGCCAGGCCAGGAACGGCCGGGTGCGCCCGATGCCGGCGAGGGCCTCGATGCGATCGCCGTGGTCGGTCTCGCGCTCGCGGGCGATGATGACGGCGAACGCGGCCAGGTTCATGAACAGGTAGACGGCGAGGTAGAACGCCACGGCCGAGGCGCCGAGCTGCGTGGAAGCGACGACGCCGGCCAGCATGTACCCGGCCTGCGCGACCGAGGAGTAGGCCAGCATGCGCTTCATCGAGGACTGGGTGAGGGCGCCGACGTTGCCGACGATGATGGTGATGGCCGCCAGCACGGCGATGGCCGGCGCCCACACGTTCGCCGTGTCGATCAGCGCGACGTCGAACAGGCGCAGGAACGCGCCGAGGGCCGCGACCTTGGTGGCGACGGCCATGAAGGCGGTGATCGGCGTGGGTGCGCCCTCGTACACGTCGGGCGTCCACTGGTGAAACGGGGCCACGGACGCCTTGAACGCGAGCCCGACGACGCTCAGTCCCAGTCCGGTGAGCAGCAGCGGGTCGGTGCCGAGGCCGTGCGCGCCGATCGCGGCCGAGATGCGCGAGAAGTCCGTGGCGCCGGTCGCCCCGTAGATCAGGGCCAGGCCGTAGAGCAGCGTGGCCGAGCCGACGGAGCCGATGATCAGGTACTTCAGCCCCGACTCCAGCGAGTGCTCGCGGCGCATCTCCGCGGCGCACAGCACGTACAGCGGGATCGACAGCAGCTCGAGGCCGAGGAACAGCACGACGGTGTTCTGCGCGCTGGTGAGCAGGAACATGCCCCCCACCGAGCTGAGCAGCAGCGCGTAGTACTCGCCGTGCGCCGCCTCGCGTGGCGCGTCGGAGCGCCAGGACAGCAGCACGGTGGCGATGCCGGCCGTGCAGAGGATGAGGTTCAGCGTCAGCGCCAGATCGTCGATGCGCAACGCGCCGGCGATGACGGTGCGCTCGTGCTTGAAGCGCCAGATCGTCAGGGCGAGCGCGATCGCGAAGGTGATCAGCGTCAGCAGCGGCACGCCGCGCTCGCGGGCGCCACGGTCACCGAGCAACCCGAACATCAGCACGACCAGCGCGCCGCCGAGCAGCGCGATCAGCGGCGAGATGCTCGCCCAGTCGACGTGCGGGTGGGGCAGGTAGTGGGCCGTCGTGGCGAGCAGGAGGGTCATGGCGTGCTGCCCTGCACATCGGCGATGTAGCGCGTCTCGCGCGAGCGGATCAGGAACGCCTCGGCCTGCCCCGCGGGCCCGCGGGGCAGGATTGACGACAGCGGCACGTATGAGCTCGACGCGTTGGCGCTCAGCGCCGGCGCCGCCGCCGCCTGTGCGGCCGCCACGGCGGCCGTCGCCGACCCCTGGCTGCGCTTCAGCGCCAGCTGCGGATAGAGCGCGAAGAACAGGATCACCAGCAGCAGCGGCGCGAGCACCAGGCCGTCGGCGAGGCTCAGCTCCCGCGAGCGATCCGACGGGCCGACGCGGTTGTGCATCGTGCGGATGTAGACGCGCAGGGCGTACACGCTGGCCATCACGACGCCGCTGAAGGCGACGATCGAGATGACGATCTTCGAGTTGAAGACGCCGAGCAGGATCAGGAACTCGCCGACGAAGTTGCCCGAGCCCGGCATGGCCAGCGTGGCCAGCGTGACGACGAGGAAGAAGGTGGCCAGCACCGGCGCGCGGAAGGCCAGGCCGCCCATGTCACGGATGTCCTCCGATCCGCCCGCCCGCTCGGAGAGCAGCAGGATGATGAAGAACAGCGGCGCCACCACGAGGCCGTGGTTGACCATCTGCAGCAGCGCGCCCTGGGTGCCCTGCGGGTTCAGCGCGAAGATGCCCAGCGTGATGAAGCCGAGCTGTGCCACCGACGAGTACCCGCCGATCAGGCGCGCCTGCGTCTGCGTGTACGCCATCACCGACCCGTAGAGGATCGAGAACAGGGCGATGAGCAGGAACAGCATCTGGAAGTGAGCGGCGGCCTGCGGGAACAGCGGCAGCGCGATGCGCAGGAAGCCGTAGGCGCCGGCCTTGCTCAGCACGCCGGAGAACACCATCAGGACCTCGATCGGCATGGCGCGGTAGCCGTCGGGCATCCAGCCGTGCAGCGGGAAGGCGGGCATCTTGACAAGGAAGGCCGCACCGAAGAACAGGAACAGCCACTCCTGCGTGCCCTTTGACAGCGGCAGCGCCTGCAGGGCCGAGAGCGAGAAGTTCACGCTGGTGTCGTTGGCCTGGGCGACGAGCACGCCGGTGGCCACGACCGCCGAGAGCATGAGCAGCGACCCGACGAGGGTGAAGATGACGAGCTTGATCGTCGCCCGTACGCGACCCGGCCCGCCCCACATGCCCGTCAGGAAGAAGAACGGGATCAGCATCAGGTCGAAGAACGCGTAGAACAGCGCGAGATCCTGGGCCAGGAACACGCCGAGCACGGCCGACTCGGAGAGCATGAACAGGAAGTAGAAGAGCCGCGGGCGCTCCCAGTGGCGCAGGTTGGCGGCCAGCACGGCGGCGGCGTACAGCAGCGCGGTCAGCCCGACCAGGAACACGTTGAGCCCGTCGATGCCGAGCTTGTAGTGGATGCCCAGGGCGGGGATCCAGTTGACGTCGGTGACGTGCTGCAGCCCGACGGTGTGCGGCGTGTAGTCGACGATGTAGCCGATCGACAGGCCGAGCGCGGCAAGCGCTCCGATGAGGGCGATCCCGCCGGCGGCGATCTCCGCCGGCGTGCGCCGCTCGCGCGGGTGGCTGGGGGCGTCGTCGTCGCCCGCCGGCGCCGTCGACGACGCGTCGGCCTCGGAGGCGGCGATCGCCTCGCCGGACGCGTCCGAGCGCGCGCCGAGCCCCCCGCGTTGGCGAGCAGCGTGGCCAGCAGCCCGGCGAGGGCGGGGATCCACAGGAGGATGGAAAGCGCCGGCATCGGGTCAGGTCTGCAGCAGGAAGTAGAAGGCGACCGCCGCGGCGCCGAGGACGAGCAGCGCGACGTAGTAGCGCAGGAAGCCGTTCTGCAGCGACCGCACCGCCGCCGAGCCGGCGCGCACGAGGCCCGTCGTGCCCCCGACGATCGTGCCGTCGATGACCACGCGCTCGAAGGTCTGCTGGGCGAAGCGGCCGGTCCACACCGCGGGGCGCACCACGAGGATGTCGATGGCCTCGTCGAAGTACCACTTGTGGCTGAGCAGCTGATAGATCGCCGCGAAGCGCGCCTGGAACCTGGCCGAGCTGCCGGGATGGCGGATCCACACCATGTAGGCGATGAAGATGCCGAGCAGCCCGATGACCGTGCTCAGCAGCAGTCCGACATCAAGGTTGGTCGTCTGCGTGTGCAGGTTGTACAGGCGCGAGTCGGCGAAGCTGGGGGCGAGGAAGTTGTCGATCACCGAGGTGACCCGCGGGATCTGCAGGAAGCCGAGGAAGACCGCGCCGATGGCCAGCAGACCCATGGCGATCTTCATCTGCGGCTCGCGCTCGGCGATCACGTGCTCGGGTCCGGGGAAGCCGACGTCGGTGTCCTCGAGCTCGCCGTTGTCGGGGTTGAACGGGTGCTCGGGGTGGTACAGGTGGCCGTGCTCGAGCTCCCGCGCCTCGGGCACCGGCTCGCCGTGGAAGGCCCGGAAGATCATGCGGAAGGTGTAGATGCCGGTGAACAGCGCCCCGATGTAGGCGAGTCCGTACAGGGCCCAGTGCCAGCCGCCGCGTTCGCCGACCATGAGCAGGATGTCGTCCTTGGACCAGAAGCCCGAGAACGGCGGCACCGCCGACAGTGCCAGCCCGCCGATGATGAAGCAGACGTACGTGAACGGGAGCGCCTTGCGGAAGCCGCCCATCTTGTTCAGCGACTGCTCGCCGCCCATCGCCGCCGATGATCGAGCCCGCGGCCATGAACAGCAGCGCCTTGAAGAAGGCGTGGGTCATGAGGTGGAACAGCCCGGCGGAGTACGCCCCCACGCTGACGGCCATGATCATGTAGCCGATCTGGGACATGGTCGAGTAGGCGATGACCCGCTTGATGTCGGTGACCACCAGGCCGATCGTCCCGGCGACGAACAGGGTCAGCACGCCGATCACCGCGCCGACGTCCTGGGCCGCCGGCGCGCGTTCGAACAGCGGATGCATGCGCGCGATCAGGTACACGCCGGCGGTGACCATGGTCGCCGCGTGGATCAGCGCGCTGACCGGCGTCGGGCCCTCCATGGCGTCCGGAAGCCACGTGTGGAGCGGGATCTGGGCTGACTTCGCGAACGCGCCGACGAGCAACAGCACGCAGCCGGCCACGAGGTCTCCGTTGTTGGTGCCCGCGCCGAACGCTCCGTGGCGGGCGGCGGCAAAGCTGCCGAGGAAATCCAGCGTGTGGGTGTGCTTGAAGATGAAGAACGTGCCGAGGACCAGACCCACGTCGCCCACGACGTTGATGACGAAGGCCTTGATTCCGGCCGCGGTGGCCGTCTTGCGGCGGTACCAGAACGAGATGAGCAGGTAGGAGGCGGCGCCGACGAAGGCCCAGCCGACGATCAGCAGCAGGAAGTTCGCGGCCAGCACGAGCAGCAACATCGAGAAGACGAAGAAGTTCAGGTAGGCGAAGTAGCGGTTGACGCCCCGGTCCGATCGCATGTAGGAGATCGAGTACAGGTGGATGAGCGTCGACACGCCGCTGACCACGAGGATCATGAACACCGACAGCGGGTCGACGAGGATCTGCATCTTGGCGTTGATGCCGACGGTGACCGCGTAGTCCCACAGCGATGACGTGACCTGGCGGTGCACCGGCGTCAGGTCCTGCAGCTTGATCAGCGTGGCCACGGCGGCGAGGAAGCTGAGGAAGATCGCCGCGGTGCCGAGATAGCCGACGACACGGCTCGGCCAGACGCGGTAGCCCAGGCCGATCGTGATGGTGCCGGCCAGCGGGAAGGCGAGGACGAGCCAGGCGAAGGTCGAGGCGCTCATCGATCGATCACCCCTGCAGCTCGCGCATCTCGTCGACGTCGATGGCCAGGTTGCGGCGGAAGATGGCCACCACCATGCCCAGGCCGATGCACACCTCGCAGGCGGCGACGGTGATGACGACGATGGCGAAGATCTGGCCGTCGCCGTTGCCCCACATCCGCGCGAAGGCGATCAGCGCGAGGTTGCCGCCGTTGAGCATCAGCTCGAGGCAGAGCAGCACCACGAGCGGGTTGCGCCGCGTCATCACGCCGACGGTCCCAAGCGTGAACACGATCGCCGACACGGCCAGGTACCACCCGATGGTCACCAGCCACCTCCCGAGGGATTGGACTCCTCGCCCGGCGCGGCGGCGGCCACCGGTGACGGCTCCGGCGGCGGGTTCTCCTCCAGCGTGCCGTGGTCGTGGCCCTGATGCGCGGCGGCGAAGGCGAGCGTGCTGACGGCCTCGGCCGTGGTGCCGGTGCCCACCGGGCGCGGGCGGTGGGAGAGCACCAGCTCCTCCTCGGCCTCGATGCCGCCGCGACGACGGGCCAGCACGACGGCGCCGACGGCGGCGATCAGCAGCAGGAAGGAGGCGATCTCGAACGTGAGCAGGAAGCGGGTGAGCAGCAGGTTGCCGATGTAGCGCGGCGTCCCGAAGCCGGGGATGTACGGCGAGCCCTTGGTGTCCACGGCGCTCAGCCCGGTGCCGAGCAGGGCGATGAACAGCTCGATCAGCAGCAGGGCGCCGAACACCGTGGAGGCCACGCGCAGGCCGGAGCCGACCGGCCCGCGGCTCTCGGGGGCCAGCGAGACATCCTCGCCCACGTAGGCGACCACGAACACGTACAGCACCATCACCGCGCCGGCGTACACGACGACCTGTGCCGCGGCGAGGAACTCCGCGCGCAGCAGCAGGAACAGGACGGCCAGGAACAGGAGGTGCACGACCAGCGACAGGACGGTCAGGAAGGGATCGCGCAGGGTGACGACCCCGATGGCCCCGGCGATCGTGCCGATCGCTCCGATGAAGAACAGGACAGCGGACACGGCGCGGGACGCTACTCGCCTTCGGCTCGCAGGGGCGTGCGCTCGAGTGGCTCGGCGAGCAGCATTTCCTTGGTGAAGATGAGGTCGGAGCGGCTGTAATCCGACATCTCGTAGTCGTGCCCCATGGTGATCGCGTCGAACGGGCAGGCGACCTCGCAGTAGCCACAGAAGATGCAGCGGCTCAGGTTGATCTCGTACACCGCGGCGTAGCGCTCGCCGGCCGAGACGCGGTGCTCGGGCGTGTTCTCCGCGGCGACGACGCGGATGCAGTCGGCCGGGCAGGCCGCGGCGCACAGCGAGCAGCCGACGCACTTCTCCAGGCCGGTGTCCTCGAAGCGGTGCAGCTTGTGGCGGCCGCGGAAGCGCGGGTACACCGGGACCTTCTCCTCCGGGTACTGGATCGTGGTCGGGCCCTCGACGACGCGGGCGAGCGTCGTCTTCAGGCCGCGCATGGTCTCGCCGAAGGCGCGGTAGGTGCTGGCCGCCGGCCCGCGGCGCGGGGTGCGCACCACTTCGACGACGTCGTCGCCGGGGCTGCGGACGGGGACCTTGGTCTTGGCTGTGTTCACCGGTTCGCTCATGGGCCGTTGTGGGTGGCGACCACCACGATCGCCGTGACGAGGGTGTTCAGCGTGGCGAGGGGAAGAAGCACCTTCCACCCGAAGCTCATCAGCTGGTCGTAGCGCGGGCGCGGCAGCGTGGCGCGGATCCAGATGAAGAACGTGATGAGCAGGAAGATCTTGACGAGCACGATGATCGGGTCGATCCAGCCGGGCACCGTCCATCCGAAGGGCAGCAGCCAGCCGCCGAAGTAGATCGTCACGGCAATGCCCGAGATGACGATCAGGTTCAGGTACTCGGCGAACAGGTAGGCGACGAACCGGGTCCCGCCGTACTCGGTGAAGTAGCCGCCGACGATCTCGCCGTCGGCCTCGACGAGGTCGAACGGGGAACGGTTGGTCTCGGCAAATCCGGCGACGAGGAAGATGAGGAAGCCGAGGAACTGCGGGATGAAGTACCACATGCCCTGCTGCGCCAGGACGATGCCGGTGAGCGACAGCGTCTGCGCGGTGATGATCACGCCGACCAGCGCCAGGCCCTGGGAGACCTCGTAGGAGATCAGCTGCGCGGCGCCGCGCATGGCGCCGAGCAGCGAGTACTTCGAGCCCGAGGACCAGCCGCCGAGCATGATCCCGTAGAAGGCGATGGCGCCGAAGGCGAACACGTACAGCGGGCCGATGCTCGGGTCGATGCCGTACAGGCCCACCGGCGTGCCGAAGATGTGCTGCACGTCCCCGAAGGGCACGAGCGCCAGCGCGGCGGTGGCGGTGAGGATCGAGATGACCGGCGCGATCGCGAACAGCCCCGGCATCGAGGTGCGGGGGTGAAACGGCTCCTTGGTGGCGAACTTGACGATCTCGGCCAGCGGCTGCATCAGCCCGTAGGGGCCGACGCGGCTCGGGCCGTAGCGGTTCTGGAAGCGCCCGAGCAGCTTGCGCTCGTAGACGATGATCAGCGGCAGGATGCCGAGGATGACCGCGAAGATCAGGATCGCCTTGACGATCTGGATCCACCACGGCTCGTAGTAGCCGACGACGGCGAAGGTCGAGCTCACTGCTCGTCGAGCTCCGCGGAGGTATGGTCGGGCGCGTCCTCGCCGCCAAGCTCCTCGAGCACCCCGACCACGGCGAGCACAACCGGCGGCTCGACGTAGGGGCGGACGTCCACGGTGACCGGCCCGCTGCCGTTGGTCAGCGCGTTGGCCGCGTGCTCGGGAATGCCCTCCTCGAGGAACACGGCGCCGGCGGGCACGCTGGCGCGCAGCGACACGATCGCCCGCACGACGTCGGACACGCTCGTGGCGGTGATGGGTGTGCTCCTCGTCGTCCTCGGCGGCGGCGAATCGCCCGGCGTGGGCGACCTCGACGTGCTCGCCCTCGCGCAGACCGAGGCGCTCGGCGTCCTGCGGGGAGATCTCCAGGCGCTGGCGTGGGTGCAGGAAGCGCAGGGCCGGCGAGGCTCCGACCTCGGGGGCCGCCCACACCGATCGGTAGGTGCCGAGCAGCAGCCGCCCTGGCGGCGCGGGGGCGGCGGGCACGGTGACGTCCGGCGATGCGGCGCCGTCGCCGGCGGGCGCCGGCCAGTTCGCCGCCGCCTCACGCTCCTGCCAGCGCACGCCGCGGCCGGCGAGCTCCTCCAGCGTCAGGCCGGCGTAGAAGGGGACGGCCTGCGCGAGCTGGGCGGTGGCCATCGGGCCGGTGCGCACGCCGAGGTCGAAGCCGACGCGCTGCGCGAGGTCGCCGAGCACGCTCCACTCCGCGCGGGTCTCGCCGACGCGCGCGATCGCCGGGCGCAACCGCTGCAGGCGGCCGTCGGGGTGCGTGACGGTGCCCTCCTTCTCGGCGTGCGTCTCGGCCGGGAACACCACGGTGGCGTGCTCGCGCACGCTCTCGGTGAGCAGCTCGGCGTGGGCGATCACGGTGCTCGCCCGGTCGAGTGCGCGCTCCCACAGCGGCCGGTCCGACAGCGACAGCAGCGGGTCGACGTGCATGAGATACACCGCGGCGAGCTCGCCGTCGGCCAGCGCCTGCGCGATCGCGTGCGTGTCGCGTCCCGGCGCGGCCTCGCCGAAGCCCGGCCCGACGCCCGGGGCCATCCCGGCCTCGAGCAGGCCACGGCCGTTGGCGGTGGTGGGGATCCCGAGCAGGCCGGCCCCGTCGCTGGCACGCAGATGGCAGCCGCCGGCGATCTTCAGCAGCGCCTGCGCTGCCGCCGGCGCATCGCCACGCAGCAGCCGCTCGCCCCACACGATCACGACGTCCTCGCCGCCGCCGCGCAGCAGATCGGCCAGCGCCTGGATGGCCTCGGCGTCCGGGTGGGCCAGCTCGCCGCCATACAGCGCGCTGGCCAGCGCCTGCAGGAACGCGACCTCCTCGCCGGGCGCGTAGCGCACCGACAGGGTGGCGTTCGGATCAAGGGAGGACGGACGCGCCGTGGCCACCGCCAGCTTGACCTGGTTGCGGCGCACGCCCTTGCGGATGCGCAGATCGATGATCGGCGCGTCATCGACGGGCTCGGTGCCGAGCACCAGCACGGTGTGAGCGAACTCGAGGTCGGGGACGGTCGCCGCGAGCTGTGGATCGAGCAGCGCCTGCAGGGAGCGCGGATCGATCCCGCCGGTGGCGTCGACATCGGGCGAGTCCAGGCCCTCGCGCATGAGGCGCGCGAGCAGCAGCCCCTCCTCGTTGCTCGTGTTGCCGCCGGCGAGCGCACCGACGCGCCCGCGCGCGCGGCGCAGGCCGGCGGCCGCCTCCTCCAGCGCGCGCTCCCAGGAGACCGGGCGCAGCTCGCCGCCGTCGCGCAGCAGCGGCTCGGTGATGCGCTCGTCCACGTGGATCGCCTGGTAGGCGAAGCGGCCCTTGTCGCACAGCCAGCCGTCGTCGACGCCGGGATGATCGCGGCCGAGCACCCGCAGCACGCGCTCGTCGCGAACGGTGAAGGTCACGTTGCACTGCGCCGGGCACAGCGTGCAGACCGAGCCGGCGCCCTCGATGTCCCATGGGCGCGCGCGGAAGCGGTAGGGCCGCGAGGTCAGCGCGCCCACCGGGCACAGCTCGATGATGTTGCCGCTGAACGGCGCGACGTACGGGTGCCCGTCGAAGGTGGCCACGTAGGAGTGCGCGCCGCGCTCGAGCAGCACGAGCTGGTAGTCCTCGGCGACCTCCTGGGAGAAGCGCACGCAGCGGTAGCAGAGGATGCAGCGCTCGCGGTCGATGGCGATCAGCGGCGACAGCTCCAGCGGCTTGCGGAAATGGCGCTTGGGCTCGATGAAGCGCGAGATGCCCCCGCCCCAGCCGAAGGTGATGTCCTGCAGCGGGCACTCGCCGCCCTTGTCGCACACCGGGCAGTCGAGCGGATGGTTGATGAGCAGGAACTCGACCACGGCCTGCTGGGCGGTCTGCACGCGCTCGGTCTGGGTGTGCACGACCATGCCGTCCTTGACCGGCGTCGAGCAGCCGGTCTGCAGCTTGGGGATGCCCTCGATCTCCACCAGGCACATGCGGCAGGCGCCGACCGGCTTGCCGAGCTTGGGCTCGTAGCAGAACACCGGGATCTCGACGTCGCCGAGCTTGGCGGCGTCGACGAGCATCGCGTTCTCGGGCGCCTGCACCTCGCGGCCGTCGATCGTGAACGTGATCAGGCGCTCCTCGGGCCGCGGCATCAGAGCGCCTCCTGCGCGGCGAGCGCGCCGGCGGGCACCGACGCGGCGCCGAGGCCGTTGCGCTCGCGCGCGGCCTCGATGGTGGCCTCGAACTCGTCGCGGAACTTGGCGATCATCGAGCCGATCGGCATCGCCATGGCGTCGCCGAGCACGCACAGGCAGTTGCCGATGATGTGCTCCTGCACCGAGGCCATGATCTCGATGTCCATCGGGGTGGCCTCGCCGGCGCCGATGCGCTCGAGCATCTTCACCGTCCAGTTGGTGCCCTCGCGGCAGGGCGTGCACTTGCCGCAGGACTCGTGGCGGTAGAACTTGGCCACCTTCAACGCGACGTCGAGGATCGGCGTCGAGTCGTCGACGACGATGATCGCGCCCGAGCCGAGCATCGAGCCGGCCTTGGCCATCGAGTCGAAGTCGTAGGGCAGGTCCAGCTCGGCGGCGGTGAGCACCGGCGAGGAGGAGCCGCCGGGGAACCAGCACTTCACCGAACGTCCCTCGGGCGGCCCGCCGGCCAGGCCGTAGATGATGTCCCGCGAGGGGGTGCCGAGCTCGATCTCGTAGTTGCCGGGGCGCTGCACGTGCCCGGAGACACTGACCAGCTTGGTGCCGGTCGAGGTCTCGGTGCCGAGCTTGGCGTACTCCTCGCCGCCCATGCGGATGATCGCCGGGACGGTGGCCAGCGTCTCGACGTTGTTGATCAGCGTCGGTCCCTGGTAGAGGCCCTGGTTGGCCGGGAACGGCGGCTTCAGGCGCGGGTTGCCGCGCTTGCCCTCCAGCGAGTCGAGCAGGCCGGTCTCCTCGCCGCAGATGTAGGCGCCGGCGCCGCGGTGCACCCACAGCGACAGCGACAGGTCCGAGCCGAGGATCCGCTCGCCGATGTAGCCGGCCGCGCGGGCCTCGGCCAACGCCGCGTCCAGGCGGTCGGCCTGCAGCACGTACTCGCCCCGGATGTAGATGAACGAGCGCGTGATGCCGGCGGCGTAGGCGGCGATGATGATGCCCTCGATCAGCAGATGCGGGTTCTTCTGCATGATCTCGCGGTCCTTGAAGGTGCCCGGCTCGGACTCGTCGGCGTTGCACACCAGGTACTTGTCCATGCCCCCCTTGGGCAGGAACGAGGCCTTCTGGCCCATCGTGAAGCCGGCGCCGCCGCGCCCGCGGATCGAGGACGCCACGAGCTCCTCGAGCACCGCCTCGGGCGCCATGCCGAGCGCGCGGCGCAGCGACGCGTAGCCGCCGCGGCGCTCGTACACGGCCAGCGTGTTCAGCCCCGGCTCGTCGATGTCGTTGAAGAGGAGGTGGGTGCTCATCGTCAGGCGCCGGCCTCGGGGGAGCCGGGCGGCGGGAAGTCTTGCGTGTTGGCGCCCGGATCGGCGACCGGCCGCCGCGCGAGCTGCTTGTCGGGCAGCACCTCGCGCCCGGCGCGGACGTCGTCGAGCAGCGGCGCGACGTCGTCGAGCTCCAGCGGGCCGACGTACACGCCGTCCACCGAGGCCATCGGGGCGATGTCGCAGGCGCCGAGGCACTCGAACGGGCGCACGTTGAAGTCGGGGTCCTCGCCGGCGGCCTCCTGCATGGCCGCGAACAGCTCGTCGGCCCCGCGCAGCGAGCAGGAGATGTTCGTGCACACGTACACGTGGTGGCGCCCGACCGGAGTGGTGTCGAACATGTCGTAGAACGTCGCCACCGAGGCCAGATAGGCGGGCGTGACGCGCATGACGCAGGCGACCTGATCGAGCGCCTCCGGCGAGCACCAGCCGTGCACGCGCTGGGCGGCGTGCAGCGCCGGCAGCGTCGCCGAGTGGCGGTCGGGGTACTTGGCCATCTCGGCCTCGATCTCCGCGCGCAGCGCGTCGGGCACCTCGACCAGCGCGGGGTCGGGGACCTGCGCCGGGTCCTTGGTCAGGTCGGCCGCGTCGTCCCAGCCGGGGACGCGCGAGCCGTGCGCGTACCGCGGGATGCCCCGCACCGGCGGAACGCCGCCGCTCATCGGTCGATGCCCCCGAGCACCGGGTCGAGCATCGCCAGCGTGGCGATCATGTCGGCCACGTAGGTGCCCCGCGACATCTCCGCGAACGCCTGCAGGTTGACGAAGCTGGGGTCGCGCATGTGCACGCGCGCCGGCTTGGAAGAACCGTCGGAGCGCACGAAACAGCCGAGCTCGCCACGCGGGGACTCGATCGGGTAGTAGACCTCGCCCGGCGGTACGCGGAAGCCCTCGGTGACGAGCTTGAAGTGATGGATGAGCGCCTCCATCGACGTGGCCAGCTCGTGACGGGGCGGCAGCGCCACCTTGCGGTCCTCGGTGATGTACGGGCCCTCGGGCAGCCCGTCGAGGGCCTGCTCGATGATCTTGACCGACTCGTAGATCTCGGCCAGGCGCACCGCGTAGCGGTCGTAGTTGTCGCCCACCGTGCCGACCGGGACCTTGAAGTCGAAGTGGTCGTAGGAGCAGTACGGCGACGCCTTGCGCAGGTCCCAGGGCACGCCGGCGGCGCGCAGCAGCGGGCCCGTCACCCCGTAGGACATCAGCGTGTCGGCGTCGACGGCCCCGACATCGCGGAAGCGCTGCAGGATGATCTCGTTCTTCGACAGCATGTCCGCGTACTGGTCGGCGCGCACGGGCATGTCGCGGATGAACTCGCGCAGCTTGGCCTCGAACCCGGGCGGGATGTCCTCGATCACGCCGCCGACCTGGAAGTAGCGCGTGTGCATGCGCTGGCCGGAGGAGAACTCGAACAGGTCGAGGATCTTCTCGCGCTCGCGGAAGCAGAACCAGAACATCGAGATCGCGCCGAGGTCGACCGCGCTGGTGCCCAGCCACACGAGGTGGGACATGATGCGGTTGAGCTCGAGATGGATGACGCGCAGATACTGCGCGCGCGGGGGCACGTCGACCTCCAGCAGCGTCTCGGTGGCCCCGCAGAAGGCGAGCGCGTTGAAGTAGTACGAGAGGTAGTCCATCCGCTCGATGACGGGGATCACCTTCCAGTAGGCCTTCGTCTCGGCGGTCTTCTCGATGCCGGTGTGGACGTAGCCGATGATCGGCTTGATGTCGAGCACGACCTCGCCCTGCAAGGTCACCAGCAGCCGCAGCACGCCGTGCGTGGCCGGGTGATGCGGACCGAAGTTGATGGTCAGCAGCTCGGCCTGGCGGTCGTCCATCCGTCGCCCGGCAGCTCGCTGTAGGTGATGCTCTGCTCGCGGCGGCGGTAGTCCGAGAGCCCGGGAGGGGTGGTCTCGCTCATCCCCGGCTCCCCTCGAAGCGCTTCTCGTTGTAGGTGAAGATCACCGGCTCGCCGCCGGTGGGGAAGTCGCGCCGCTGGGGATGCCCCTCGTAGTCCTCGGGCATGAGGATGCGGCGCAGGTCGGGGTGCCCGCGGAACACCACGCCGAACATGTCGTAGACCTCGCGCTCCTGATGGTCGGCCGTCGGCCACCCCGGTCCGTCCTCGCCGTCCGGGGTCACCGAGTCCACCTCGGGGTCCTCGATGCTCACGCGCAGCGCCACCGTCAGGCGGTCCACCGCGAGCATGTCGAGCATCTCGTAGTGCACGCCCAGGCGCGGCTCCTCGGGGTAGTAGTCCACCCCGTGCACGCTGACGCAGGGCTGGCAAAGCCGCGCTCGCGCAGCGCGTTGAGAACCGCGCGGATGGAACCGGGGGCGACGTGCAGGGTCCCCTTGTTCCGGAAGAACGTGGTGTCGAGGATCCCGTCCGGCTCGACCTCGCGCAGCGCCTGGGCGAGCAGCTCCAGCCCGGTGGCGTCAGGCACCGCTGTCCTCTCCGGGGCGCCCCACGCCGTGCACGATCGGCAGGTCGGTGGAGGAGACGATCTCCTCGGTGCCGACGGCGTCGTAGCGCTCGCGCCAGCCCTCGTCGGGGTCCTCGAGGACCATCTGGCGCAGCTTGAGGATGCCGTGCATGAGCGCCTCCGGACGCGGCGGGCAGCCGGGGACGTGCACGTCGATCGGCATGAACTTGTCCGAGGGCACGAGCGCGTAGTTGTTGAACACGCCCATCGAGGAGCAGCAGGCGCCCATCGAGATCGCCCACTTGGGCTCGAGCATCTGGTCGTACAGGCGGCGCACGATCGGCGCCATCTTGATCGACACGCGGCCGGACAGGATGATCAGGTCGGCCTGGCGCGGCGAGGCGCGCATCGCCTCGAAGCCGAAGCGCGCCGACGTCCACGCGCGAGCCGACGATCGACATCATCTCGATCGCGCAGCAGGCCAGCCCGAAGGTGCAGCGGGAAGAAGGAGTTGCCGCGTGCCCACGACACCGCCCGGTCGAGCGTCGTCGTCAGCACGCGCTCCTGGACGTGGCGCTCGAGGTCCTCCTCGGAGAGCAGGTTCTCGTTCTGCGCGGCCGGCGTCGGGCCCGATCAGCTCCGAGCCGCGCAGCAGCTGATGGGCGCTCAGGCCGCGCGCCCGCAGCGTGCGCGGATCGACGGTCTCACGCTTTATCTCCATTGCAGCGCACCCCTTCGCCAGACGTAGAGGAAGGCGAGGAACAGCAGCACGATGAAGACGATCGTCTCGCCGAGGGCGAACGGGCCGTAGGCGCGCAGCTGCACCGCGATCGGGTACAGGAACAGCACCTCGATGTCGAACAGCAGGAACAGCATCGCGATCAGGTAGAAGCTGATGCCGAAGCGCAGGCCGCGCTTGATGTCCGACGGCAGGCCCGACTCGTAGGGGTCGCGCTTGTGCGACGACCGCGCGGCGGACGCCGAACGCGGAGTTCAGCACGGCGAATAGGCTGCCGATCGGCGCCACCGAGGAGCACGAACACGATCGCGGGGAGGTAGCTGCGGATCACCGGCCCCGGGTTATATCACCGCGTCGTCCAGCTTGTGGCAGGCTGTTACATAGTGGCAATTCGCTCGAAATGACCGGCACGCCGTGAACCTCAACCAAGTCGTGATCGACATCGCCTACGCGGTGGCGGCGCTCAACGCGCTGCCCGCGCTGCTCGGCGCGTGGCGCTGGCACCAGGGCGAAGTCCAGCCGCACGTTCTGGGTGCTGCTGCGCGTCGGGCAGGGCGCGGCGCTCGTGCTGGCGCTTACCGCGGGCGCCATTGTGCTCGCGGGACACGGCGCGAGCGACAAGCTGTTCTACCTCTACGCGGTGCTGCCGGTGGTGATCGGGTTCGTGGCCGAGCAGCTGCGGATCACCTCGGCGCAGACGATCCTCGACCAGCTCGACCTGCCCGATGCCCAGGCGGTCGGCGCGCTGCCCGAGGCCGAGCAGCGCCTGATCGTGGCGGCTGATCGTCCGCCGCGAGATGGGGGTGATGACGCTGTCCTCGCTCGTGGTCGTCATCCTCGGCCGCCCGCGCTGCCACGACGGCGCACGGGATCTGAGCAGCATCAGTTCGGCAGGCGCGCCTCGGCGGGGCGCTCGCCGGTGATCGTCCAGTACTCGCCGCGGTACCACACCAGCGGCGTGCCCCCGGAGCGCTGCCCCATCTCGACCACGGTGCCGATGGTGATGGTGTGGTCGCCGCCGGGGTGCTCCTCGTGCAGGTCGCAGATGAGCCAGGCCAGCGCCGTGTCGAGCACCGGCACGCCATGCTCGATGCGGTGCGGCACGCCGGCGAACTTCTCCGCCTCGGGCCGCTTGGAGGCGAACGCGCCGGAAAGCGCGTGCTGGTCGTGGTCCAGGACGTTGACCGCGAAGCGGCGGGTCGCGCGAATGATCGGGAGCGTCCGCGCCGTGTTATCCAGGCACACGAGCAGCAGCAGGGGCGCAGCGACAGCGAGCAGAGGGCGTTCGCGGTGAGCCCGCTCGGGCCGCCCGGCCCCTGGGCGGTGACGACCGCGACACCGGTGGCGAAGTGCCCGATGACCTGCCGGTAGCGTCGCTGCTGCTCGGCGGTGGTCATGCCCAGCTTGTTAGCAGACGCAACATCGTGCGGGCGCCGGCGATCGCCGGCATCGAGAAAGGACTGCCCGGCGCCGATCGTGGTTGCCGCCAAGCAGAGAGGCCGCGATATGCGCGGCCCTCGGTTCGATCGGCGCCGGGGTCACGCTCGTATTCGCCGCGCCGGGCCGAGCTCCTGCCGGCCGCGATCAGTGGTCGCGCACCACCAGCGTGGCCATCATCCCGAGGTTGCCCTGGTTGGAGAGCGCGGACGCCAGCGTGTACCGGCCGGGGGCGAGCGTCACCTTGATGGGGATGCTGCTCGCGCCGGGCAGGATGGTGGGGATCGAGGCGACGATGGCCCCGTCGTGCTCGACGACGAGGTCGTGGGCGAGGACCCCGTCGTTGGCGACGACGATCTTCAGCCGGCCCGGCGGGACGCTCGTCGACCGCGGCAGGATCCGGTACTCGTCCTCGCGCAGACGCAGCTCGTGGTGGGTCAGGACGGTCGTTGTCGTCGATGAACAACCGGCGAGAACGAGCGCGGCGAGGAGCAGCGGGAGCGGTCCGAGACGGACCGCGGTGGCACGGGCTGACATGGCCGGCGGCATTGTTCCGTAATATCTCGGCCCGCATGACGGCCCGCACCAAACTTGCCGCCGCCGCGACGCTCGTGTTCGGCTCGATCACCGCCTTCTCCGCCTGCGGGACGCAGGGGATCCAGGTGGCCAAGACGAGCCCGTTCTACAACGGCGCGGTCATCTTCCGCGACCACTGCTCGGGCTGCCACACGCTGTCGGTGGTCGGCGCCTCAGGCTCGGCCACCAGCATCTCCAGCCGCCTGAAGACGAACGGCCCGAACTTCAACCAGCGCAAGGAGCAGTACGCCCAGGTGATCTACGCGATCGAGAACGGCGGATTCTCGGGGGCGATCATGCCCGAGAACATCGTCGTCGGGCACCAGGCGCAGGAGGTCGCGGCGTTCCTCGCCCGCTATTCCGGGCTGAAGGCCCAGGTCGTGCCGACCGTGAACATCGCCCCGCAGAGCGCCGGCGGCACGACGGGTGCCAGCGGGGCGGGGTCCGGGCTCTAGCCGCCACGGCCGCGGGCTCGCGGTGAGCTCCCGGCATCGCCGACCCGTGCGCTCTCCGTGATCGATCTCAAGCTCATCCGCCGCGATCCCGACGCCGTCCGGGAGGCGCTGCAGCGTCGCGGAACCGTCGACGGCCTCGACGAGGTGCTCGAGCTCGACCGCCAGGCGCTCGAGCTGCGTCCGCGCCTGGAGGAGCTGCAGGCGCAGCGCAACCGGGCTGCCGAGGCGATCGCGCAGGCCAAGCGCGCCGGCGAGGACGCGGCCGAGGCGATCGCGCAGCAGCGCGAGCTCGGCGCGTCGCAGAAGGAGCTCGAGGCGCAGGTCGGCCAGCTGGAGGAACGCCGCCTGGCCGCGCTCATGGCGCTGCCGAACCTGCCGTCGCCCGACGCGGCCCCGCAGGACACGGTCATCCGCGAGGTTGGCACGGCCGTCAACCCGGTCGAGCAGCCGCGCGACCACCTCGAGCTGGCCGGCGGGCTCATCGACATGGAGGCGGCGGCCAAGCTGTCGGGGTCGCGCTTTGCCTACCTGAAGGGCGACCTCGTCATGCTCGAGCTCGCGCTTGTGCGCTGGGCGCTGGAGAAGCTGCGCGGCCACGGCTTCGAGCCGGTCATCCCGCCGGTGCTGGTGCGCGAGCGCGCGCTCTACGGAACCGGGATGCTGCCCGACACCGAGGAGCAGATCTACCGCCTGCCCGACGACGACCTGTATCTCGCCGGCACGTCGGAGGTCGCGCTGGCCTCGCTGCACGACGGCGAGATCATCGACGCCGAGCGCCTGCCGCTGCGCTACGCCGGCTTCTCGCCGTGCTTCCGCCGCGAGGCGGGTGCGGCCGGGCGCGACACGCGCGGCATGTTCCGAGTTCACCAGTTCGACAAGGTGGAGATGTTCAGCTTCGTCGAGCCCGACGCGTCCGGCGCCGAGCACGAGCGGATCCTGGCCATCGAGGAGGAGATCCTCTCCGAGCTCGGGATTCCCTACCGGGTCGTCAACATCGCCGTCAACGACCTCGGCAACTCGGCGGCGATCAAGTTCGACTGCGAGGCCTGGCTGCCCGGTCAGGGCCGCTACCGCGAGCTGACGTCGTGTTCGAACACGACCGACTACCAGGCGCGCAACCTCGACATCCGCATGCGGCGCGACAAGCGGGTGGAGACCCTGCACACGCTCAACGGCACCGCGGTCGCCGTCGGGCGCACGATCATCGCCCTGCTCGAGAACGGGCAGCGCGAGGACGGGTCGGTCGTGCTGCCTGCGGTGCTCGTGCCGTACGGTGCACCGGCGTCGCTGCGCGCGGCGGGCGACGGCTGAGGTTGCACCGGGGCGCGGCGGGCACCTCCCCGGCGGGGGCTAGGCGGGCGAGGTCCGCGGTGCGTCCGGCGTCGCGAGGCTGATCCGGTAGAGCACGTGCCGGCGCAGCGGGCTGTCGGGCGCCAGCTGCGGATGGTCGAAGTCCTCGTCCGGCTCATGGGTCATTCCCAGGCGGCGCATGACCCCCCGCGAGCGCTCGTTGCCAACGCTCGTGAAGGAGACCACCTCGGTGAGCGCCGTGCCGCTGGCGCCGAACGACAGCGCGGCGCGGGCCGCCTCGGTGGCGTAGCCGTGACCCCAGGCGGCCCGGGCCAGGCGCCAGCCGATCTCGGTCGCCGGGGCGAAGGGCAGGTCCGCCGGGACCGCCTGCAGCCCGGTGAAGCCGAGCAGCTCACCGCCGCGCCCCCGCTCGAGCGCCCACAGGCCGTAGCCGTATTCGTCGAAGCCGCGCTCGATACGGTCGATGAGCGTGTCGCTCTGCGCGCGCGTCAGCGTGGCGGGGAAGTGGCGCATCACCTCGGGGTCCGCGTTCAGCGCGGCGAACGGCGCCCGGTCGGAGTCGCGCCAGCGGCGCAGCAGCAGGCGCTCCGTGCGCAGCGTCAGCGGTAGCCGGCCTTGAGAAGGAAGCGCTGCAGCTCGCTGATGTAGGCCCGGCCGCCCTTCCACCCCGGGTCGGAGCGCAGGTGGCCGAGGCGGTTCTCGCGCGCGAGCACGCGCGCGACGAGGCCGGAGTGGCCGAGCCGGTCCTCATCGGCCGCCCAGGCGGCGAGGAAGCCCAGCCCCTCGTGCGAGCCGATGCTCCCGCGGTAGTCGTTGTACCACCGCTTGGCGTCCGGGGCGATCAGGGCCGGATAGGTATCGGTGACGTCGGTGAAGCCGGTGCCGTTGAAGCGCTCGATCTGGATCGGCAGCCCGGAGAAGGCGTAGGCGTCGAACGTGTAGGCAAAGCGGTCGTCGGCGCTGACGAACTCGAGGCGCCCGTCGTGGGAGAGGTCCTCGAGCGTGCCCTCCGGATCGCCCCACACGTGCTCGGCCTGAGAGACGGCGCCGGTGGTCGGGCTGATGCTGTAGACGTCGTCGAGCGAGCAGCAGTGCGCTCCACCGCTGTAGAGATCGAGGACGACCTCGGTCTGCCCGTCGTTGTTCAGGTCGACGACGTGCAGGAACGGCACGCCGGGGTGGTCCGGCCAGCACTCGGTACCGCAGAACTCGCTGTCGACGGCCGCCGAGTACAGCGTCGCGCCCGAGCGGGTGATCGTCAGGGTCACATCCGAGTAGGGCGCCACCGGCGAGTTCGGCGCGGATTTGTAGGTGGCCGTCGCGGTGACCGGGCCCAGGGTGGCCGTCTGCGTGCCGGTCGTCGCTGCGGTCGCCGGGGCCGCGGCGAAGAGCGCGGCCAGCGCCGTGGCGGCAAGGAGACGTCCGATGGGCGGGCGGCCGGCGAGCATTCCGGCGATCGTACCCGTGCGGGCGCCCCTAGCGCCCTTGACTACGTGTCGGCCAGCTCGAGCAGGCTCGTGACCGTCGTCCAGTTTCGCGCGGTGGCAGTCACGCCGAGCCGGGGGCCGCCGAGCAGGGTCCACAGCCGCGATCGAGCGACTCCCTCGGGATGCCAGGCGTACAGCTCGCGTGCGCCCGCGACGAACCGCTCCGGCGCCACGACGGCCGCCGCCAGCCGGCGTTCGGCCTCGGCCGGGAGCTCGCCGGCCAGGAAGCTGACCTGGTAGCGCTTGGGATTGTCGGCGACGTCGGCGAGGGGGTTGTGTCGCACGACCGCGGCGAGCTCGTCGCGTGTGCGGGTCACCACCCTGATGTCGAGGCCGAGATGGGTCGCGATCTGCTCCTCGCACTCGCGAGCCACCTGCTCGGGGGCGGCGTCGCTGCTCAGTACGACGTTGCCGGACTGTACATAGGTGCGGACGCCATCAAAGCCCGCGCTCGAGAGCAGCTCGCGCAGCTGTGGCATCGCGATGCGGTTGCGCGAGCCGATGTTGATTCCGCGCAGGAGGACGATCTGCCGGGGCACCGTGGCGAGGCTAGCGCAGGCGCCCGGAGGGCGCGGCAGCCCGCAGGCGGCGCTCGCCGAGCGCCGGGCAGGGGCGGGCGCGGGACGCCGCCACAGGGACGGAGGGGCCGGGATTCGAACCCGGGAGACGCCTCACGACGCCTAACGGTTTTCAAGACCGCCGCATTCAACCGCTCTGCCACCCCTCCGGGGGCGCCGAATGCTAGCTGGCGTGCCCGTGGCCCACCCGCGCTGCCGGGCATCGCCCGGCACGAACGCTCTACACTCTCCCGATCTCTCGGGAGAGGTGGCCGAGTGGCTGAAGGCACTCGCCTGCTAAGCGAGTATGGGGGTCAAACTCCATCGCGGGTTCGAATCCCGCCCTCTCCGTGGCGTTTCGCCGCCAGCCCGGGCGCTCGTCGCACGGCCACGCGATCCGGACGCCGAAAGCCGTCCGTCCGGGCGCGCCGGTCACCGCTTCACGATCGTCGCGGTCGCTTCCGCCGTCGTCGGCTTACCGACGTTGTCGGCCTGTCCGTGCTCACGATCTCGGCCGTGTTCTTGTATGTGTCGCCGACCTTGTTGGCCGCGCCGGCGTTCGGCTTGACCTCGACGAAGATCTTGCTGCTCGTCGCACCCTTGGCCAGTCCCTTCTTGTAGCTGCACTTGATCGGCTTGGCCTTGACCGTCCCGCCCGCGCTTCCGCCTTGCGGCGTGCACGTCCACCCGTCCTGGGCGCGAACGGTGAACGAGTAGTTGGGTGGCGGGGCGGGCAGCGTGTCCTGGATGTCGATCGTGTCAGGCTCGGCGCCGGACACGCTGTCCTTCGCATTGGAGACCGTGACCTCGAAGGAGATCGAGTCCCCGATGGGCACCATGGCCTTCGCCACGGTCTTCTGGATCGACACTGAGACCTGGGGCAGGACCGTGTACTTCGCCTCGCTGACGATGCCCTTCGGGCCGCATTCCGTGCAGCTGAGCTTCGCCGTGTTCGCGGCCTTGCGTCCCTTCGCCGGCACCGAATCGAGGTCTCGCACAGTGACGCTGAACTGAAGACTGGCGGTCTGGCCGGGCTGCAGCGTCAGCTGGCCCCCCTGGCCGAACGTGCAGCTCACCGTGTCCGTCTTTCCGTCGTGCTTGCACGCCGGGTCGCTGCCGGCCATCCTGAAGGTGACCGGCTGGTCGCTGAGATCGTCCGTCGCGACGGCGCCAGTCAGCGTCACGGCGTTCGTCGTCGACGTGTTCTTGATCGTCAACGTGACCGTGACGACCTCGCCCAGCCGCGGGGTGCGGGTGCTGACGGTCTTGGAGAAGTCGAACGTGCACTTCTGCTCGGCGGCGGCGTAGGCCGGTTTCGCCGCGCCCTTCGTGACGGTCCCGACCCCGACCTCGATCGGGCATACCGGGGCGCTGCTGGAAGAGGTGGTGGTTGTCGTCGCAGTCGTCGCTGTCGTCGACGTGGTCGTCGAGGTCGTGGGCGTGGCGGTGGTGCTCGCCGTGGACGTGCTCGTGCTCGTGGTCGACGCGGCGACGCTGACCGGGGCGCTCGTGGTTGTGGTGGTGGTGGTTGTGGTTGTGGTTGTGGTTGTGGTTGTGGTTGTGGTTGTGGTTGTGGTTGTGGTTGTGGTTGTGGTTGTGGTTGTGGTTGTGGTTGTGGTTGTGGTTGTGGTTGTGGTTGTGGTGTGGTGGTTGTGGTTGTGGTTGTGGTTGTGGTTGTGGTTGTGGTTGTGGTTGTGGTTGTGGTTGTGGTTGTGGTTGTGGTTGTGGTTGTGGTTGTGGTTGTGGTTGTGGTTGTGGTTGTGGTTGTGGTACTCGTCGCGGTGCTCGTCGTCGTCGTGGGCGGGGTGATGCTCGTCGTGGTCTTGACCGATGTGGTGGTCGTCGCGGCTGGCGTGGTTGTGGTGATCGGCGCCGTGGACGTGGTGATCGGGATGCTGGTGATCGTCGTGGTGGTTGGGGTGCCCGTCGTGGTGGTCGTCGCGGCTGGCGTGGTTGTGGTGGATGGGACGGTGGTCGTCGTCGCGCTGCTGGATGTCGACGTCGTCGAGGACGAACAGGTGCCAGACGCGGACGTGGTGGTGGTCGTGGCAGCTGACGTCGTGATCGACGTAGGGGTGGCGGTGCAGGTAGCGGACGAGCTCGAGGTGGACGACGAGATCGAGGTGGGTGTGACGGTGGTTGTCGTCGATGACAGGATGATCGGCACGGACGAGCTCACCGGGATCGTCGTGGTCGTGGTCGACGTGATCGAGGTCGGTCCGGACGACTCGCTGGTCGCGGTCAGGCCCCCGACCGGGACGCCTGCGCCCGGGCCACCGCTCGCGGCGGCGACCGCACCCGCCGAGCCGGCGGCGAGCAAGGTGAGGCTCAGCAGCGCGGCGATCGCACGCCGACTGCCGAATCGGGAACGCTTGCCGCGCCGACTCGATTCGGCTCAGGCCTCGTTTGATCGACGGCCGCCGAGTCGACGGCCGCAAGCCCGGCCTCGGGCCGCTCGCGCGCGCCGTCGTTGCCCCCATCAACATGTCGGTTCCTGGACCACACCTTCGACTCCGATGTGCCTCAGGGCTCCGTCCCAACTGACAACCCAATAGGAACGACGATGGCGTTCTACCACAGTTGGAGCCGGGCCGTGAGCTCTTTGTGCAGCGGTGCGCGGCGCCTTGTGCTGGCCGGCCGCGGACAGCCGGACGGGGTCGGGTGCGCGGCGGTGGGCGGTGGCGCCATCCGCGCTTGCTCGCCGAACTGCGTGCGCTGCGGCGCCCCGTGCGGTATACGTAACGCGCTACGCGCACACGACGCAACGAGGCCAGCCCGATCCGTGCAATCAAGACCGCACCAGCGACCGGCGAAGTTGCCTGAGGAGGACATGATGTTCAAGAACGCCACGGACCGGACGTCCAATCTCGTAGGCAGCTTCAGGGATGTGATCACGCGCGGGTCGCGCGCGCTCGTCCTCCTCATGCTGACGACGTTCGTCGGTCTGGTCGCTCAGGTCGCGCCGGCGCAGGCGAGCGCCACGTTGGCGCGTCCGTCACGCCGGCCACTCCAGGAAGCGTGTCGCTCACGCTGAGCACGAACCTGGACACAAGCACGTACCGGAGGCCCAGTATCCCGACAGACCAGCTGTTGAGCGTTGCCTACACGCTCCCGGCTGAGTTCTCGAGCCAGCTTTCGCAACTCTCGACGACGTGCGATCCGAGCAGCTTCATGAGCCTGGCGTCCACGGTGAGCGGTCTGAATACCGGCGTAAACGCCCCCTCAAGCTGCGCGGCGGCTGTCGTCGGCACGGCCAGCGCCAGCGGGTTCGCTCCATTGGCGGGGACCTCGGCGTGGACCCCCGTTGGGGGCTTCATCCTGAATACCTCGGGCAGTACGTATCCGCTCACGCTATGGCTGAGCTACAAGACCCCAGGGCTCGGCCTCCTCCCCGGTGGCAGCCCCACCACCAGCTTCGCGTTCGGCGGGACTGTCGGGCAGGTGGGCGGGCAGACGGTGCTGACGTTCGACACAGACAACGCGCAGCACTCGACGTACTCCTACGGGTTCCCCCACACGTACAGCCAGTACCTGGCGATCAACGGGATTGCGCTCGATTTCCCTGACAGCGGCGGAGCCTTCGCTGCGACGGGGTGTGCGACCGGGGCATGGTCGTTCGGGCAGACCGTCGTCTACGCCGGGGCCCTCCAATCGGGGCTGTACTCGGCCGCGGCGCCGCCCAACGACACCGCGAGCGCCAGCGTGACCTGCAGCGCGCCGACGGGGGGCGGGGGCGGCACCGGAGGTGGCGCGGGCACCACGGGCACCGGCGCCGGCAGCACGGGGTCGACGAGCACCGGCGGCAGCGGCGTGGCCGGTTCGACGACGACCGTGCCCGCGACCGGCAAGCCATCCGCGCCGGCTGCGAAATGCGTCGTCCCGACCGTGAAGCCGGGCGCCACGCTCAGCTCGGTCGAGACGCTGCTCAAGCGGGCGCACTGCGCCACCGGCAAGATCGTCACGCAAACGTCGGCGAACGTGACGCGCAAGGGCAAGATCGTGAAGCGCGGGGTGCCGAAGGGGCGCGTGATCGGGCTGGCCGACAAGGCCGGCACCAAGCTCAAGGCGAACACGCGCGTCGGAATCACCGTGAGCCGAGGCTGACCGGCGTGGCGAGTACCGGCGCGCGCGTGCCGGTACTGGCACACCCGGCAGTCCGGCGCCTGCGCCCGCATCTAGACTGATCTGTCATGACGCTTCCGCCCGGGCCCCGTGGCCCGGCCGCAGTGAACTCGGTGCGTTTCGCTCGCCGCCCGCTGGCGTGCCTGCACGAATGGCATGCGCGCTACGGTGACGTGTTCACGCTGAAGATGCTCGGATTCGGGACCGGCGTCTACGTGGCGGACCCCGGCGCGATCCGCGAGCTGTTCACCGGTGATCAGTCGGACCTCCGCGCCGGGGAGGCGAACTCGTTCATGGAGCCGGTGTTGGGCGCGCATTCCGTGCTCGTGCTCGACGGGCCCGAGCACCTGCGTCAGAGGAAGCTGTTGCTCGGGCCATTCCAGGGCGCGCGGGTCGCCGCGTTTCGCGAGATCATCCGCGAGGCCACCGAGCGCGAGCTGGCCACGTGGCGGGTGGGCACGCGGCTCGTGCTGCGCGAGCGCATGCGCTCGCTCACGTTCGAGGTGATCTGCCGGGCCGTCTTCGGCGTGACGCAACCCGAGCGGGTCGAGCGCCTGCGGGCCGCGCTCGGCGCGGTGATCGACAGCTCCCCGATCTTCATGATCTCGCCGGCGGTGCGGGCAGACCTCGGGCCACTCAGCCCTGGCCGGCGGTTCGTGCGACGTCTGCGCACCGCCGACGCGGCGCTGTACGAGGAGATCGAGCGGCGTCGCCGCGAGCCCGATCTCGACGACCGCTCGGACGTGCTGTCGCTGCTGCTCCGGGCCCGCGATGACCAGGGCCGCGCGATGACGTCCGACGAACTGCGCGACGAGCTGTTCACGATGCTCGGCGCGGGGCATGAGACGACGGCGACGGCGCTGGCCTTCGCCTTCGACCTGCTCATGCGCAACCCGCCCGTGCTTGCCCGCCTGCGGGAGGAGCTCGCCGCCGGCGACGACGCGTACCTCGACGCGGTCGTCAGGGAGACGCTCCGGCTGCGGCCGGTCCTCGACGCCGCCGAGCGCACGCTGACCGTGCCTCGCACCGTCGCGGGCTGGGCCCTCCCGGCCGGAGTGAAGGTCTATCCCGGGATCGCGATCGTGCATCTGCGCGAGGACCTCTATCCGAATGCGCACGAGTTCCGGCCCGAGCGCTTCATCGACGGCGCCGCCGAGTCGTACTCATGGGTTCCCTTCGGCGGTGGAATCCGGCGCTGCATCGGGGCATCGCTCGCGCAGGCCGAGATGGCCGAGGTGCTGCGTGCTGTCGTCGCGACCACCGACCTTCAACCGGTGCGTGAGCGGCCCGACCCGGTCGTTCTCCGCGGGATCACGCTGGCGCCGCGCTACGGCGTCCCGGTCGTGGTGCAACGGTGCGTGTCGCCGGCTCCTCGCGCGGTTGCGGCTGGCGTCGGGTAGCAGCCCTCGCCGGCGGCCACGATCGCCGGCACGCTACGATCATGGCGATTCGCCGGTGGCCGGCCTCGATCCGGGTCGCCGTTGCCAGGGCACGAGAGGGAGTCCATCCGCCGGAGAATCACTGGATATGCAGGCCGTTCGCCTGCTTTGCGCCCGTAGCTCAGCTGGATAGAGCGTCGGTCTACGGAACCGAAGGTCGGGAGTTCGAATCTCTCCGGGCGCGTTGCTGAGGCCCCGCGTTGCGGGGCCTTTTCGCTGCCCGGGCGCGAGTCGATCGTCGGATAGGCCTCCGGCGACGCGTCCTGTCGGCGCTCGGACAACGTCCGGTCACGTTCGGTGCGTCACGTGCCTCCCGGCCGGTACACGCTCACGCTGATCGTTGGACGCGGACGCGAGCGGCGCGCGCACGTGGGCCCAATCGTCGTTGACTGATCGACTCGCGCGCGGCCGCCATCGTGCCGGCGGCCGCGGTGCGCCAGGCCGCGTCGCTCAGGATCGCTTCGACGTGGCGTCGGCGGCGCTCGGCGGCCGCCCGGCCCCAATCGGCCCGTGCGTGGTGACGATGATCCCGCCGTCGCCCGCCGGTGGCACGGGCGGTGCCGCCGCCAGGCGCTGGTAGAAGGCTGTCGCCACCCGACGTGCGTGCGACTTGGCGAGCTCGGTACGCGGACCCGCAAAGAGGTCGTCCACGGTCTCGCGCCACACCATGAGCCAACGCTCGAAGTGCCCGGGCTGCAGCCGCACTCGCGCATTGAGCGCCGCGTGGGGAGCGAAGGCTCCGCCGGAGTAGCTGCCGGCGTCGAGGAGGATGGTCTCCCAGAAGGCGGTGATGCGCGGCACGTGCGCCTCGAGATCGAGCTGGGCGATGTCGGTGAACAGCCAGCCGATCATCGGATCCTCGAACGCGCGTGCGTAGAACGCGCGAACGAGTCGCTCGCAGTCGGCCGCGGTCTCGATGTCGCGGCGGTCGTCGGCCGGGGTCATTAGCGCAATGATGGCGTGAAACGCCCAAGGTTCCGGTGCAACGGGCGATAGGTGCCAACTGGTCGAGCGGGCTACGGGCCCTGCGTCGCGCGTTCGCGGTAGGCCCGAACCTTCGTGCGGTTCCCGCAGACGGTCATGTCGCACCACGTTCCGGCCCGGTTTCGCGAGCGGTCGTAGAACGCCCACCGGCAGTCGTCTGCGCGGCAGGCCTTCACGCGTTGCCACGACCCGTCTGCGGCCGCTCTGGCCACCGGCACCAACAACGCCGCGAGCGCGCCGGCGAAAGCGTCGTTACCTGGCTGCACGTTCACCGTCCCGTCCGAGGCGAAGTGGATCCCGAGCTCGCCCCGGCGCGCGGCCCGCTCGAGTACTCCGGCAGCCCGCTCGTCATGAGGCCCGCCGTTGTGCTCCAGCATGAGTGCCCGCAGCGCCTCTCGCAGGCGGATGGCCTCCTCGCGATCGCCGCTCCTGGGCTGTTGCACCGCCGGCTTGCGTAGTCCCCGGTCGGCGAGCCACTTGGCCAGGCCGTCCCGCGTCGCCAGGCTGTCGACGCCCGTCTCGAGGTCAAGGGTGTTGACGTAGTCGATCACCAGATCGAGGTCGTGTGGCGCCGCGGAGGCCATGACGTTGACACCAGCATAGATCATTAGTAGGTTACAAGTCTATGACACCGGCTACTAGCCTACGGAGGTTACGCACATGCTGACCGAAATCGACTTCGAGACCGCGGACGCCGGCTTCCCCGCCGCCGATGACCTCGCCGTCGCTCGCGCGCTGCACCCGAGTAGCTTCGCTCGCCGCGTCGCTCAGCTACGGTCCGCCGGACTGGACCGCGCCCTCGCCGCCGGCGACGACCCCACCGCCTCGGCGCTGCTGGCTGCCCGCGCCGCCGCCCTTTCCGCACCCGACGCCCGGAAGGCAATCGCCGAGCAGCTCGAAGGCCTGGTGCGCACGGCACAGCACCCTCACGGTCGCTGGCGGGTGCCTCCACACCGGAGCGCCGTCGGCGCCAACGCGACGGAGATCCGCGCTCTGGGTGAGCGCCTGCGGCGGGACGCTCCGGTCGGCGTACGCGGCGTCGCCATGCTCAAGCGGCTGCTGCGCGACGGCACGGGCCCGGTCTACGTCGGTGACGCCGAGCGGCTTGCGCGACGACTGGACGACGCTGCGACCCGGCTCATGTGAAGCTCGTCGCGACGGCCCGGCCGTGTCCGCGCCGGCGACCGGCGCCACCGCGAGGACCACCGCACAGCTCATGACGGTGAGCAGCGCCCGCGCCGTCAGCCTCCCTCGGCGCCCGCCCGTTTCGGTCCGGTTAGACCCCGGCGCACGCCGGCCGGCCACCGACGGAGCATGGCCCCCCTTTTTGGCCATGGGCGGATGCTACCCCGGCACCCATGTTCTGACAAAGGGGCAGCCCCGCGCTCAGCCCTCCCCCGCGCTCCACCCGGCGACCACGGCGAGCTCGTCGGTCGGCCGTTCCTCCTCGACGGCCACGGTCCCGGCGAACACCCGCCCCGATGCGCCGTCGATGCTCAGCTCATCACCCTCGGCGAACTCGCGCTCGCCGATCCGCACGCGGCGGCGCTTGAGGTCGATGTCGACGTCGGAGGCACCCACCACGCAGGGCTTGCCCAGCTCGCGCGCGACGACGGCGGCGTGCGAGGTGCGCCCGCCGCTGCCGGTGAGCAACCCCGCCGCGATGATCATTCCCGCCAGGTCCTCGGTGCTCGTGTCGCGGCGGATCAGCAGCGGTGCCCGGCCGTGCTCGGCGATCCGCTTGGCGGCCTTGACATCAAGGGCGATCGGGCCGCTGGCCACGCCCATGCTCACCGGCTGCGCCTGGCAGATCGGCTCGGCGGCGCCATCGCCGCGCACGTGCGCGCGGCGGATGCCGTCGAGGTCCAGCCCGGCCAGGCGCTCGCGGGCCTCCGTCGTGGACAGCAGGCCCTCGGCGACCTGGTCGACCGCGATCCGCAGCGCGGCCCACGGGGTGCGCTTGGCGCTGCGGGCCTGCAGCAAAAACAGCTCGCCGTCCTGCACGGTGAACTCGAACTCCTGCGAGTCGCGGAACTCGGCCTCCAGCGCGCGGCAGGCCGCTTCGAGGTGCGCGTGCACAGCTGGCGCGAGCAGCGCCAGCTGCCCGGCGCCGTCGGGCGTGCGGCGGCCGCTGACGATGTCCTCGCCCTGCCCGTCGAGCAGGAATTCGACGTACGGTCGCGGGTCGCCGGTCGCCGGATCGCGGGTGAACCCGACGCCCGAGCCCGACACGCCGCCGGCGTTGCCGAAAACCATGCGCTGCAGGATGACCGCGGTGCCGAGCGTCTCGGGCAGGTCGTGCAGGCGGCGGTACTCGCGCGCCTTGGGTGCCGTCCAGGACTCGAGGACCCCCCGCACCGCGGTCTCGACCTGATCGAGGGGGTTCTGGGGGAAGGGCTTGCCGCTGAGCGTGCGATAGCGCTGCAGGTGCTCGGCGGTGAGCTCGGCCAGCGTCGCCGCGTCGAGGTCTCGCGGGCGGCTGACGCCCGCGGCCTGCATGCGTGCCTCCGTGGCCCGCTCGAACGGCCCGAGCGGACACCGGGCGACGACGTGGGCGAAGGACTCGACCAGGCGCCGGTAGGAGTCCCAGGCCAGCCGCGGGTTGCCCGTCAGCGCGATCAGCCCCTCGACGCTGTCATCACACAATCCGACGTCGAGCACCGTCTCGAGCATGCCCGGCATCGATGCCGGAGCGCCCGAGCGCACCGACAGGATGAGCGGGCGGCGCGCGCTCCCCAGACGCAGGCCGGTGCTCGCCTGCAGCGCGCCCACGGCCGCCGACACCAGCATCCGCAGTCGCTCCTCACCACCGCCGGCGGCCACGCTGCGGTAGACGGCCGTACCGAGGACCGCCGCCTCGGGTACCGGCAGCCGCGCGCGGGCCATGCGCGCGAGGCCGTGGCCCTTGGCGCCCAGCGACGCAATGTCGGGAATCTCGCCGCCGTCCCGCCCGACGACGTAGAGGTCGTCGATCCACTCGCTCTCATCGCGGGTCGGCACCGCCCGCGACGGGGACGGCTCGGCCCGCAGCGGGGGTGGCTCGGAGCGCACCACATCCCCGAGCACCTGGCGTTGGAGCAGGTGAGCCGCGCGCATGAGGGCGTCGGCCGCCTCCTCGGCGGCCTGTGTCGCGCCGGCGAGCACGAACAGCTCCCCGGCCGCCTGCACCTCGCGCACCAGCGCCGCCTGCACGTCGCGCAGTGCGTCGTCGGTGTCGCGCTCCAGCGCCACGATGCGGTGCGTCGCCTCGAGGAAGGCGTCCATGTCCTCACTCGGGCTCCCGCGCTGGACGTCGCGACCGACGTGCACCGCCCGCAGGTGGCTGCGCGCCGCGTCGAGCACCAGCGACATGATCCGCTGCGACTGCTCCAGTACCACGCCCGACACGCGCCCCTGGGGCAGCAGCGACCAGTAGTAGGTCGCTTCCTCCAGGGTGTCGGCCACGTCGTCGGCCTCGCAGATCAGATCCAGGAACGGCGTCGCCTCCTCCACGCGGGCGCAGGCGTCGCGGACCCGGTTGACCAGATCATCGGCCCGCTGCTCCCAGTCGCGAGCCACCCGCGCGATGTCGGAGCGATCCCGGGTGGGTTGCGGCAGCGCGGCCTGTTCGAGGGCGTCGCGGGCCGCCTCGCCGATGGCCACCACGAGCTCGGCGTGGGCGCCGATCAGCTCGAGCAGCTGCTGGCGAGCGGTCCGCACGTAGCCGATCAGCTCGGCGCGCACCTCGTCGCCGACCAACGACAGCGAGCGCCCGCTGCGCAGGCCCTCAGAGCACGTGCGCAGCACCGCGCGCAGGTAGGAGCTCGCGTCGGGCTGGTCGAGCACGTCGACCAGCGACTCGCCGGCGCGCATGCCCCGCCCGGTGGCGAAGTTCAGTGCGTCGTAGACCACCTGGTCGCCTCCGGCGAGCAGGAAGGCCATGTGTCCGTACTCGCGCGCGGCAGCCCAGTCCAGCAGCTCGATCGCCGCCCGGTTGCCGACCAGGTGGCGCAGGCGCTTGCGCGCGCGGTTCCAGTCGATGAGGAACACCATGCGTGACCCGAGCAGCTCCAGGAACGTCTCCAGCGCGGGGTCGGAATCGGCCTCGAAGCGGCCCACGGCCAGGTGATAGAGGTCCTCGCCGACGGTGCTGTCCGTGCGCGAACGCGTGTCCTCCCAGTGGATCTCGTTCCCCGCCAGCATTCGCTGCAGGAACAGCAGCCGCGCGAGATGCACGTCGGTGTAGATCATGGTCACCGTGCGCCCGACGACCTTCACCACCACGACGTGCGCCTCGGTTTCTCCGATGTCGTTCTGCACGACGACCGCATCGCCGCTGCGCGTGGCCACGGTGTCCAGGCCCGGGTGGTCGAAGCGCAGCCGCTCGGTGCGCTCGACGCCGCGCGCGAACGCTCGCACGAGCGGCCGATCCGCCGCCTGCAGCCCGTACACCTTGGCGCCGGCGATCGTTTCGCTGGCCAGGCTGGCGGTCAGCCGATTGAGCTCGCGGTGGGCATCCATCACGACGAGGTGCAGGCTGTCCTGATCGCCTCGGCGGCCCGAGGTCAGGCGCGAGATGCACGGCGCGGTGATCAGGTCCCCTTCCGGCGCCGCCAGCTGTCCGAGCTCGCGCAGGCGTGCGTCAAGCGGGCCCGCCGCCGCGGCGTCGCTCACCCGCAGCGGCACGAGCATCGTCTCGACGTCGCCGAACGCGGCGTCGACCAACTCGGCGGCGCCCGGGATCAGGTAGGAGCCGTCGGCGGCCTTCGCGCTGGCATGCACGACCCGGTCGAGCTCGAGGTCCGACACGCCGCTGGCCACGCGCTCGTCGTGCAGGTCGGAGGCCCCGGCGTCGCCCTCGGCAGCCGCGCGCGCGCCCTGCAGCAGCGTGAGCCGGTACTTCACGCGATCGTTGGCCGACAGGGCACGACCGACGAGGTCGGGGAGCAGCAGCTCTCGCTCGCCGAGCGTGGCGATGATGCGTTCCTTGGACACGGTGCTCCCTGGGTTGGCTGGCCGGTGTCAGCGGCAAGCTAGCTCCCGGCTGCGTCCGGTACATCGAACCAAGCCCGCGCCGTGGTTGCGGCAAACGACGGATACCGAGCCTGTGTCGTCCGGCTCTGGCCCTGGCCAGACGGACGGGGCCTAGTAGCCCTGGCCGCCGCCGGTCTTGATCTTGTAGGAGACCTTCTTGCTGCCGTGGTGGCAGCTGACCAGGCGTGGGTTGCCGTTGCCGAACGTGCAGGTGTAGGTCACGGTCAGCGACGCGCTCTTGACCAGCGACTTGGCCTGGGCGCAGGTCAGGCCGGTGGCCGTGATGTCCATGTAGGGCAACTCGTTGCCGCAGTGCACCGTCGTCGACTTGGCCGCGGCGGTGGATCCCAGCGCCAACGCCAGCGCCAACGTGCCGGCCAGCGTGAGGCCGGTGGCGCGCGCCGGCAGGCCGCGCAGCTGTCGCAGCGGAGAGACGCGTGTCGACGCCATGGGCGCAAGCTAGTGGTTGCACCCCGACGCCGTCAAGGCCCGATCCGGCGCCGGCTGTCATCATCCGCCGTCGATGCCGCCGAGCGGCGGCGCGGTCCGAGCAGAGGGGGTCGCATGGCGGGTCGTTTCGGAGCAACGGTGATCATCGAGCGTCCCATCGAGCAGGTCTTCGCGTTCCTGGCCGACGGGGAGAACGACCGCACGTTCAGCCCCCGGGTACAGGAGATCAGCAAGACGACCGACGGCCCGCCCGGGGTCGGCACCGTCTTCGCAAGCGTGGTCAAGGACGCGGGCATGAAGACGAACCGCGAGTTCGAGCTCACGGCGTTCGAGGCGCCCACCCGCATCCGCTGGCGCGAACGCTCGAAGAATCTCGTGGTCGTGCCGGAGGGCGGATACGACCTCGCCCCGGCCGACGCGGGAACCGAGCTGACGTTCTTCAACGAGCTGCAGGGCCGCGGTGTCGGCGTCCTCATCGCGCCGCTCGCCCTCAGCTCGGCGCGCAAGGGCGCCGACGCGTTCGCGCAGGCGATCAAGGCCGCGGTCGAGGCCGAGGCGTGACGTACCCGCGTCCCGTCCGCCGGACGCGCCAATCTCAGAGGGCGGCGTCTTCCGCCGCTCGGTAGTTCCCCGAAGGTCGTTGCACGAAGGCGTCCACTGCGCGAGGATTGAGAAACGTGATCGCACAACCGGAACTTCGCTCCCCCCGGGCCGACGTGGCCCTACCCTGCATCCTGCGCCGGCGCAGCGGCGCGCCGATCCCGGTGCAGACGCGCGAGGTCGGCCCCCGCGGGATGCGCATCACCAGCCCGCGTCCGCTCGCACTCGATGAGACCGTCGGCTTCGAGCTGCCCAACCTCGACATGCGCGTGAGCGGCGTCGCGCGGGTGCTCCGCCAGGAGCGCTCACACGTCTACGCGCTGCGCTTCGAAGGGCTCCCCGAGCCGATGACGCGGCGGCTGCACGCGCTCGCGATCAACTCGCGCTGACGGAGCGGTCGCGCAGCGCGCGAGGGCCGAGGATGGGCCGATGAACCTCGGAACGCTCGCTCTCATCTGCGTGTGTGCACTGGCCGGGCCGCTGCTCTCGTTCGCGGGGCGCGGCATGGTGCCGGTCGTGGTGGGCGAGCTGCTGGCCGGCGTCGTGCTCGGTCGCACGGGGCTGCGCCTGGTCAACCCGGCTGACCCGAGCCTGGCGCTGCTCTACGCGGTTGGCTTCGCCACCCTGATGTTCAGCGTCGGCATGCATGTGCCGCTGCGCGACGAGCGTCTGCGTTCGGCGGTCGGTCGCGGCGCTCGCGCGCTTGCGCTCACCGTCGTGCTCGCCGTGGTCGCCGGGGCCGGCGCCAAGGCGATCGGCTCGGGCCCATGGCCCGTGTACGCGGTGATCATCACCTCCAGCTCGGCCGCGATCGCCCTGCCGATCATCCAGGACCTGCAGCTGGAGGGCGAGGCGGTGCTGACCGCGATGGCCTGGATCACCATGGCCGACATCCTCGCCACCGTGGCGATCCCGCTCGTGCTGACCCCCGTCCACGCCGGACACGCCGCCATCGGCGCCCTGATCGTCAGCGCGGTCACGCTCGTGCTGGTGGTCGCCGGAAACCGGCTGCGCGCCACCGACTGGGCCCAGCGCCTGCGCCACGAGGGCAAGGAGCGCAGCTGGGCCATCGACCTGCGCATCGCGGTGGCGGTGCTCATCTCGCTCGGCTGGCTGGCCCAGCGGGTGGGCGCCAGCCTGCTCGTCGCCGGATTCGGCACCGGCCTGGTCGTGGCCTGGCTCGGCGGGCCGAAGCGCCTGTCGCGGGAGGTGCTCGGGCTCGGCCAGGGCTTCTTCATCCCGGTGTTCTTCGTGCTCCTGGGCGCGGAGCTGAACCTGCGCGCGCTCGCCGATGATCCGACTGCGATCTGGCTGGCCGTCGCCCTGTGCGGCCTCACCGTCGTCGTGCACCTCGTGACCGCCACCGCGCTGCGGCTCCCCACCGCCACGGGCCTGCTCGCCACGGCTCAGGTGGGCGTGCCGGCCGCCGTGATCGCGCTCGGGCTGCCCCTGCACGCGCTCACCCAGGCCCAGGCGTCGGCCATCTTCGCGGCGGCGCTGGCCACCATCCTCATCGCGTCCCTGGGCGGGGCGCTCATGCGCCGCCGGGTCGGTGCCGGCCGGCCTCCGCCCGGCGCCGCCGAGGGGCAGGCCGGGGCGACCGGGATGGCGCCGCCGGCGCCTGCGTCCGCGTCGTAGCCGATCCGCACCGGCGGCGAAGCACGCGTTGCGGCCCGACGCAGGGGCTCGCCGGGCCGCAACGATCACGGCGCGCGGCCGGGGCGGTGCCGGCCCGGCCGCGCGCCGTCTGTCGGTCGTCCGTGTCTACTTGACGGCCGAACCGCTGGGCGAAACCGCCCACCAGGTGCCGCCGAAGGTGCTCACGCCCTGACCGTTCGTCTGTCCGGCCGCCGAGTCGTCCTTGAAGTAGTACAGCGGATGGCCGTCGTAGGTCACCTGCTTGGCGGCGCTCACGCCGAGGTCGTGCGCCTTGGCCGAGCCGCCGGCTCGCGGGCTGCCGCTCGACTTCAGCCAGGGCCAGAACGAGATGCACGCGGCCGACGTGCACGCGGACTTCGTGCCCTTGTCGGCTGTGAACAGGTACAGCGTGTGCCCGTTGGGGCCGACGAGCACCGTGCCGAGCTTGGTATGCGCCGTGGACACGAGCGTGCCGCTCGCGGCGCGAGCGCCGCTGGCGGCAGCCGTGGTGGTGGCCAGCGTCGCCGTCATGGCGATCAGTGGCAGGGTGATCAGCAGGGCCAGCTTCTTCATCGTGTTCCTCCCCGTCGGGTGGTGGACCGCCTCTTGGCTGTGCTGACTCCACCTCGCCCGCGTTCCTTCCGCGCGCCGCCTGCCGCTCGCGGTCGTCAGGACGGCGAGGTGACATCGAGCGCGGGCGTGCTCGTTCGCGCGCTGCGCCAGCGCGCCAACGCGACCCCCGCCCAGATCGCCTCGACGATCCCGAACGGCCAGGTGCCGGCAAGGAAGCCGTAGGTGCTCGACAGGGCGCATCCACAGGCGAACGCGAGTACGAACCCGCGGCCGCGGCGCTCGAGCGCGTACATCACCATCATGAACGTGACGGCGCAGGCGCCGAACGCCGTGAGCATCGGGCTCAGCCGACCGACCCGGGCCCGCCACGCAGGCGGGCGAGCTTCAGCGCCAGCTCGAGCGACAGCAGGTCCTCCTGCCCGAGCACGAGCTCGGTGAGTGACTCGATGCGCTCCAGGCGCTGGCGCAGCGTGTTGGGATGCACGATCAGCTCGCGGGCGGTGAGAGCGACGTTGCGCCCGCTGGAGAGGTAGCGCTCGAGCGTTGGCACCAGCGCCGCGCCGCGCCGCGCGTCGTAGTCGAGCAGGATCGTCACCGCCGCGCCGTGACGGTCATCGGGCACGTCCTCTGCAGAGATGTGGGCGAGATAGCGATACGCGCCCAGCGCGCCGTAGCCGAGGCTGCCGCCCTCCGGGGACAGCGCGTGGCCGATGCGTGCGGCGTCGGCCGCCTCGCGGACGCCGCGGCGCGCGCCATCGGAGCCGCTGACGAGCTGGCTGCGACCGATCACCAGGCCGGCGTCGCGCGCGAGGGCGTCGAGCCGCTCGCCGAATGCCGCCACGGCGCCCGGCGAGGCGTCGTCGACCGAGCACAGCGCCCGCAGCTGCTCGGCGCCGCGGTCGCACGCCATCGCCGGCGCCAGGCGTCGCAGCGACGCCTCGAGCTCCTCGCTGCGCACGGCGAACGGCCCGGAGGCGGCCGAGGCCGAGACCGGCTGTGCACAGATGGCGACGAATCGCCGATCGAGGTCGAACCGCGCCTCGCGGGCGCGGATCTCCGCCAGCGCCAGGTCGCGGGCGTCGAGCGCGGCGAACAGTTCGTGCACGATGTTCGTGCCGGTCAGGCGCTCGATCAGTGCCGCCCGCTCGAGCGCGACCGCCACCTGTCCGGCGACCGCGCGCAGCAGCTCGCCCGCGTCGCCCTCCCACGGCGCCCGGCGCATGGCCAGCAGCGCTCCGAGCTGCTCGCGCCCCGCGGTGATCGGCGCCACGATCCGCTGCTCGTCGTCGACGGGTTCGCCCTCCGGGCTCGTCTCGTCGCGTCGGCCGAGCACGTCCAGCAGGACGGCAAGCCCGCCGCCGGCCGCGCTGTCCCCGTGGGGCCGTCCCAGCTCGTCGGTGCGCGGCGGCGGGTCGGCCGCCGCCATCAGCAGCTGCCCGCGCGTGCCGTCGAGCTCGTACAGGCGGCAGTCGTCGGCGCACAGCAGTTCACGCACGCCCGCCGTGGCCACCTCGTAGAGCGCCTCGCGGTCGTCGACGGCGGCGATGCGCTGGGACAGACGCGACAGGCTCTGCAGGTCGGCGACGCGTCCGCGCGCCTCCTCGTAGAGCGTCGCGTTCTCGATCGCCCCCGCCAGCAGCGAGGCGGTGTGCACGAGGAAGTTCAGCGTCGACTCGTCGAACTCGCGCGGCGCGGCGGTGTGCAGCACGATCACGCCGATGGCCTCGCCCGAGCGCGCGGCGACCGGCACGGTGACCATCGACTGGAAGCGCTCCTCCTGCAGCTCGGGGATGTAGTTGGTGCGCGGGTCATCGAGCGCGTTCTCGCGGATCACCGCCGCCTCGCCATGTCGCACCGCCCAGCCGGCGAGGCCCTCGTGCACGCCGAACTCGATCTTGCCGACGGCGTGGGAGAACACGCGCGAGGCCGCGCGCAGGCGCAGGCGGTCGCCGTGGCGCAGGTAGATGAAGCAGGCGTGGCAGCCGGTCGCCTCGGTCAGCAGGTCGACCACGCGGTCGAGGATGCCGGCCAGGTCGGGCGCCGCGGCGATGACCGCGATGACCGCGTACAGCGTGTCGCTCTCGAGGCGAACGCGGTCGAGCTGGGCCTCGAGGTCGCCACTGGACTCGCGCGTGATCGCCATGTCGGGGACGCTCAATAGAGCTGCAGGTAGCGTTCGAGCTCCCAGGGCGTGACCTGCTCGTGTGCCTCCTGCCACTCGCGCTGCTTGACGCGTACGTAGTAGTCGACGTAGTCCTCGCCGCCGCAGTCCCCCAGGGCGGCGCGCAGGACCTCGTCGCGCTCGAGCTCGCGGGTGGCGTCGAGCAGGTTCGCCGGCAGCCGCTCGATGCCGAGCTCCGACAGCGAGGCCTCGTCGAGGTCGTGGAGGTTCAGCTCGGTGGTCGGCTCGCCCGGGTCGAGCTCGCGCTCGATGCCGTCCAGGCCGGCGGCCAGCACGGCCGTGGCGGCCAGGTAGGGATTGCACGACCCGTCGACGGAGCGGTCCTCGATCCGCCCGGCGGCCGGGATGCGCAGCATCTGGGTGCGGTTGTTGTAGCCGTAGCTGACGTGAACCGGCGCCCAGGCCGACCCGCTGCGCGCGCCGATGACCAGGCGCTTGTACGAGGTGACCGTCGGCGCGGTGAGCGCGATCGACGCCTTGGCGTGCGCCTTCAGGCCGGCGATGAAGTGGTAGGCGGTCGGGGAGAGGCCGAGCCCGCGAGGGTCCTCATCGGGGTCGAGGTCGAACAGGTTGACCCCGTCGCGCCACAGGCTCATGTGGAAGTGGCAGCCGTTGCCGGTCAGGTGGGAGAACGGCTTGGGCATGAACGTGGCGATCAGGCCGCGCTCCTGGGCCAGCGACTCGACCATGTAGCGGAAGAAGACGGCGCGATCGCAGGTCGTCAGCGCGTCGGCAAAGGCGAAGTTCTGCTCGAACTGGCCGTTGGCGTCCTCGTGATCGGTGGCGTAGTTGTCCCAGCCCAGCGTCGCCAGGTGGTCGGCGACCGTGGTGACGAAGTCCAGGCCGCGGGTGAGCGCGCGCATGTCGTAGCAGGGCTGGCTGAGGGTGTCCTGGGCGTCAGCGATCTCGATGCCGCCGTCCTCGCGGCGGCGCACGAGGAAGTACTCGAGCTCGGCGCCCAGGCGAAACTCGAACCCGAGCGCGGCCGCGCGCTGCAGCTGCCGGCGCAGGATGGTGCGGGGGCAGTACGGCCAGGATCGTCCCTCGACCTGCAGGTCGCAGGCCAAGCGCGCGACCTCCGGACGCCAGGGCAGCGGCGTGTAGGAGCGCGCGTCGGGCACGGCGATCATGTCCGGATCGTGGGGGCGCTGGCCGACCTCGCCGGCGGCGAAGCCGGCGAAGCCGGCGCCCTCGGTGAGCATGTCGTCGAGATGCGAGGCAGGGACGAGCTTGGCGCTCGGCTTGGCGTGCAGGTCGACGAACTGCGCGAACAGGTAGCGCACGCCGTCGCGCGTCACCCGCTCACGCACGTCCTGTGCCGGATCGGTGGCCGAGGCGGGCGATGCGGTGGGATCAGTGAGCGACACGGGCCGGTTCTCCTGGAGGGGATTCGGTCGCCGACGCTCCCGTGCCGGCGCGGACGTTAGGGGTGGTGTGCGATCCCACACCACCGCGGACCGGCCGGCAATGTGCCAACGATCCACAATGGTGGGGCGGCAGGTGGACCGCCTGTCCATGGCGGCGTCCCTGTGCGTCCGCGCATGTGGTCAATGCACACACGTCGGGCGCCAAGAGTGCTCAGCCGGCCCATGGGCGCGGCGCGCGGGCGAGCCTAGCCTTGCCCCTGCTCATGTGCGGTATCGCCGGCCTCTACAGCAAGCACTCCTCCGTCGCCGAGCACCTCGGCGCACATCTGGCCGAGATGCTCGACCAGATGGCCGAGCGGGGGCCCGACAGCGTCGGCGTGGCCATCTACCGGCACCCGGCGCCGCCGGGGGCCCGCAAGCTGACCCTGCACGCCGACGGCCCGGCCGACTGGCAGGCCCTGGCGTCCGATCTGCCGCACCTGGCGCTCGACGTCCACGGCGCGCACGCGCTGCTGCTCACCGAGGCCTCCGCGGAGGAGATCGAGGCGTTGCTGGCCGCCCGCGACGGCGCCGCGGTGCGCGTGGTCAGCGCCGGCAGCACGATCGAGATCTACAAGCAGGCCGGGGCGGTGCCCGACGTGCTCGCGGCCATCGGGCTGCGGGCGATGCGCGGCAGCCACGCGATCGGGCATACGCGCATGGCCACCGAGAGCCGCGTCACCACCGAGCACTCGCATCCGTTCTCGACCGGCCTGGACCTGTGTCTCGTGCACAACGGGTCGCTGTCCAACCACAATCGCCTGCGCGAGCGCCTGCGCGCCGAGGGCGTGCGCTTCCAGACCGACAACGACAGCGAGGTCGCCGCCGGCTACCTGATGTGGCGGCTGCGCGAGGGCGACACGCTGGAGGAGGCGCTGGAGGGCTGCCTGCGCGACCTCGACGGCTTCTTCACCTTCGCGGTGGGCACCGCCGACGGCTTCGCGGTGGTGCGCGACCCGATCGCCTGCAAGCCGGCGGTGATGGCCGAGACCGACGACTGGGTGGCCATGGCCTCGGAGTACCGCGCGATCGCGATGCTGCCGGGCGCCGCCGACGCGATGCTGTGGGAGCCCGAGCCGGGGCGCGTATACAGCTGGGGCGGTGTGCCCGCGTGAGCGAGGCGATCCCCGCCATCGCGGCCCTCGCGCCGGAGGAGGCGCCCGTGGCCGCGCTCGACCTGGTGCAGCTGAGCGTGCGCGAGCTCAACGCCGACCTGCAGGCGCGCGACGGCGGTCGCGTGCGCGTGCTGCACCCGGCCGGGCGTCACAACCTCGCGGTCGGCCTGCGCGGTCCGGTCGACGTGGAGATCGCCGGCCACGCCGGCTACTACTGCGCGGGCATGAACGAGCAGGCCCACGTGCGCGTGGACGGCAACGCCGGCGTGGGCGTGGCGGAGAACATGATGTCCGGCCGCGTCGAGGTCACCCACAGCGCGAGCCAGTCGGCGGGCGCGAGCGCTCACGGCGGGCTGCTCGTGGTGCACGGCGACGCCGCGGCGCGGGCCGCGATCTCGCTCAAGGGCGCCGACGTCGTCGTGCGCGGCTCGGTGGGCCACCTGGCCGCGTTCATGGGCCAGTCCGGGCGCCTGCTCGTGTGCGGGGACGCCGGCGAGGCGCTCGGGGACTCGCTGTACGAGGCGACGCTGTACGTCCGCGGCTCGGTGGCCAGTCTCGGCGCCGACTGCATCGAGAAGGAGCTGCGCCCCGGCGACGTCGCCGACATCGCCGCCCTGCTCGAGACGGCGGGCATCGACGACGTGGGGGCCGAGGACTTCCGCCGCTACGGCAGCGCCCGGACGCTCTACCACTTCACCGCCAAGCACGCCAGTCACTACTGATGCTCGAACCCGCCAACGGCAACGGGACCCACGCGGCCGCCGGGCCCGACGTGGCCACGCTGCGCGAGTCGGCCACGTTCGACCGGGCGACGATCCGCGAGATCCAGCGCGCCGCCGACGAGGGGGTCTACGCGATCCGCGGCGGCGGGGCCAAGCGCCGCGTCCCGCACTTCGACGATCTGCTGTTCCTCGGTGCGAGCGTCTCGCGCTACCCGCTGGAGGGCTACCGCGAGCGCTGCGCCACCGACGTGACGCTCGGCGGCCGCCACGCGAGCAAGCCGCTGCAGCTGAAGATTCCGATCACGATCGCCGGCATGAGCTTCGGCGCGCTGTCGGCGCAGGCCAAGGAGGCGCTCGGGCGCGGGGCGAGCGCCGTCGGCACGAGCACGACGACCGGCGACGGCGGCATGACGCCGGAGGAGCGCCTCGCCTCCGACCAACTCGTCTACCAGCTGCTGCCCTCGCGCTACGGGATGAACCCGACCGACCTGCGGCGCGCCGACGCGATCGAGATCGTCGTCGGCCAGGGCGCCAAGCCGGGCGGCGGCGGGATGCTGCTCGGCCAGAAGATCTCCGACCGCGTGGCCGAGATGCGCGACCTGCCGCCGGGCATCGACCAGCGCAGCGCCTGCCGGCATCCGGACTGGACGGGGCCCGACGATCTGCAGATCAAGATCGGCGAGCTGCGCGAGATCACCAACTGGGAGAAGCCGATCTTCGTCAAGATCGGCGCCTCGCGGCCGTACTACGACGTCGCGCTGGCCGTGAAGGCGGGCGCCGACGTCGTCGTGCTCGACGGCATGCAGGGCGGCACCGCGGCCAGCCAGGAGGTGTTCATCGAGCACGTCGGCATCCCGATTCTGGCCGCGATCACGCCGGCGGTGAGCGCCCTGGCGGACCTCGGCGTGCACCGCGAGGTGCAGCTCGTCGTCTCCGGCGGGATTCGCAACGGGGCCGACGTCGCCAAGGCCTTGGCCCTCGGAGCGGACGCGGTGTCGATCGGCGTCGCCGCGCTGATCGCGCTCGGCGACAACGCGCCCCGCTACGCCGAGGACTACCGCGCGCTCGGCACCGCCCCGGGCTTCTACGACGCCTGGCACGAGGGTCGTGACCCGGCCGGGATCAGCACCCAGGACGAGCAGCTCGCCGCGCGTCTGGACCCCGAGGAGGGGGCGCGCCGACTGGCCAACTACCTCACTACGATGGTGCTCGAGGCTCAGACGATCGCCCGCGCCTGCGGCAAGTCCCACGTGCACAACCTCGAGCGCGAGGATCTCGTCGCGCTGACGATCGAGGCCGCGGCGATGAGCCGCGTCCCGCTGGCCGGCACGAGCTGGATCCCGGGAGCCTGAGGCGCCAGGCGATGTCGTTCGTCCTGACCTGCCCGTACTGCGGCCCGCGCGAGGTGACGGATTTCGCCTACGGCGGCGAGGTCCGCGACGCGGCCCCGGAGGGTCCGGAGCGCCGCGAGGTCTTCGCCCACGCCTATCTGCGCCGCAACGTCGCCGGCCCGCAGACGGAGTGGTGGTTCCATCGCTCCGGCTGCCGCGCCTGGTTTCAGGCCCGGCGCGACACGCGCGACAACCGCGTGGAGTGGACCGGGCCGGTGCAGCGAGCGGGATCGGCGTGAGGCGGACCGAGCCGGGCCCGGGCGAGCAGATCGAGCGCGGTCGGCGCCTCACCTTCAGCTTCGACGGTCGCAGCGTCCCCGCCTACGGGGGCGACACGATCGCCTCCGCGCTGTTCGCCAACGGGCAGCGGACGTTTTCGCGCTCGTTCAAGTACCACCGCCCGCGCGGCCTGCTGTGCTGCAGCGGCCAGTGCGCCAACTGCCTCGTCGCCGTCGACGGTGCGCCCGGCGTGCGGGCCTGCACCGAGCCGGCACGCGAGGGAATGCGGGTCGAGCACCTCAACGCGCAGCCGAGCCTGCAGCACGACGCGATGGCGGTCGTCGATCGGCTGCCCTCGCGCGCGCTTCCCGTCGGCTTCTACTACAAGACCTTCCGGCGCCCGCGGCGGCTGTGGCCGTTATACGAGCGGATCCTGCGCCAGGCGGCCGGTCTCGGCCGCCTGCCCCGCCGGCAGGCCGAGCGCACGTGGAAGACCGAGTACCGCCGTCGCCATGCCGACGTGCTCGTCGTCGGCGGCGGCGCGGCGGGGCTGAGCGCGGCGATCGCCGCCGCCGAGCTCGGAGCCGACGTCGTGCTCGCCGACGAGGACGTGCGCCCGGGCGGGCGCCTGCTCGACGAGGGCGAGCACGAGTTCGCGGCCGAGCTGGCGCGGCGCGCCGGCGCGGCCGGCGTCGAGCTGCTCTCGCGGGCCGCGGTGCTCGGCTACTACGACGCGCTGAGCCCGGTCTGGCAGGGCAGCACCCTGCACCAGGTCCGCGCCCGCGAGCACATCTACGCGACCGGCACGATCGAGCAGCCGCTGCTGTTCGGCGATAACGACCGCCCGGGGATCATGCTGTCGGGCGGCGTCCGCCGGCTGCTCACGCGCTACGGGCTGGCGCCGGGCACGCGGGCGGTGGTGGCCACCGTCGGCGAGCGCGGCCTGCAGACGGCGCTCGCGCTGCAGCGCGCCGGCGTCACGGTCGCAGCGGTGGCCGACGCCCGGGAGCAGTCGGGCCCGAGCGGCGCCGCGCTGCGCGCCGCCGGCGTCCCCGTCCTCGGCGCCACGACCGTGCGCCGCGCGCACGGACGCACGGCGCTGACGGCGGTCACCCTGGCGAGCGCCGGCGGCGCCGAGCAGACCGTCGAGGCGGACCTGCTGGTCGTCAGCGGCGGCGACGCCCCTGCCGTCGCGCTCGCCAGCCAGGCCGGCGTGCGCACCGCCTATGACCCGCGCACCGGTGTCGTCGGCCTCGGCGAGCCGCCGCCCGGCATCGGCGCGGCGGGTAGCGTGTGCGGCAACGCCGACGCGCCGCAGAGCGGCCGCCTGGCCGGCCTGCGCGCCGCCCACGCGCTCGGCCTCGGCGACGCGGACTCGCACCAGGACGAGGCGCTGCTCGCCGCCGCGCTGAGCGCCGAGCCGGTCGCGCCGCCGCTCGGGTCGCCCGCCCCGTCCGCGCCGCGCGCCGGCGCGCCCGCCGTCGGCGCCGGCCCCGCGTCGGTCTCCTCGCTCAACGGCGCCGGCGCGGTCTTCGCCGCCGCCGTCCCTCTGGACGCCGTGGCCCCGCTGCCCCCCGCCGGGGCCGGCGGGCGCGTTGTGGTGTGCACCTGTGAGGACGTCACGACGAAGGAGCTGTCGCAGGCGGTGTGGGAGGGCTTCGACTCGATCGAGCTGGCCAAGCGCTACAGCACCGTCACGATGGGCCCCTGCCAGGGACGCATGTGCCAGCTGCAGTGCATTCGCCTTGTGGCCGACGCCACCGGTCGCCCGCCCGAGGAGATCGGCTCGACCACCTCGCGCCCGCCGTGGGCCACGGTGCCCCTCGGCGTGCTGGCCGGCCGGCCGTTCGAGCCCGCCAAGCGCACGGCGCTACACGAGCGGCATCGCGCGCTGCACGCCCACGTGCGCTGGGCCGGGGACTGGCGGCGCGCCTACGACTACGGCGACGCCGCCGCCGAGGCGCGCCACGTGGGCGAGCACGTCGGCGTGATCGACGTGTCCACGCTCGGCAAGCTGCTCGTGCGTGGACCCGACGCCGGCGAGCTGCTCGACCGCCTGTACCCCGCGGCCATGTCGACGCTGGCGGTCGGCCGCGCGCGCTACGGCGTGCTGACGAGCGAGACCGGGCGCATCTCCGACGACGGCACGGTCTGCCGCCTGGACGAGGAGACCTTCTACGTGACCACCACCTCCAGCGGGGCGGGCGCGGTGGAGCAGTGGTTCTCGTGGTGGCTCACCGACTGGGGCCTGGACGCGACGATCACCGATGTGACCCAGGCGCTGGCGGCGCTGAACCTCGCCGGTCCGCGAGCGCGGTCGCTGCTGGGCGCGGTGACCGACCTGGACTGCTCGAATGCGGCCTTCCCCTACCTGCACGTTCGCAGCGCCGCCGTGGCCTCGGTCCCGTGCCTGCTCGTGCGACTCGGCTTCACCGGCGAGCTCGGCTACGAGCTGCACTTCTCCAGCGCGCACGCCGAGCACGTATGGGCGGCGCTGTTCAGCGCCGGGGTGGCCGAGCGGCTGCGCCCGTTCGGGCTGGAGGCCCAGCGTCAGCTGCGCCTGGAGAAGCACCACGTGATCGTCGGCCAGGACACCGACTCGGAGTCCACGCCGTTCAGTGCGGGCATGGGCTGGACGGTCAAGCTGGGGCGGGAGGCGGCCTTCGTCGGGCGTCCGGCGCTCGCGCTGGCCGCCGACGCGACCGCCGAGCAGACGCTCGTCGGCCTGGCGCTGCCCGGGGGGCCGCTGCCGGCCGAGGGCGCGGTCGTCCTCGACCAGGCCGGACGCCCGGCCGGCCAGGTGACGAGCGCACGCGTGGGGCCGCGCGTCGGGCGCCCGCTCGGCATGGCCTGGGTTCCCGCCGCGCTCGCCCAGGACGGCGAGCGCGTCACGGTGGCCGACGGCGAGCGGCGTCTCGTGGCCACGGTGGCCACCCGGCCGCCGTACGACCCCGAGGGGAGCGTGCTGCGCTCGTGAGCGACACGCTGCCCGCCGCCGGGCTGGACTTCCTCGCGCCCGCCCCCGCGCTGGCGCCGGCGCGCTCGCCGCTTGCCTCCGTGGCGCGGCGCGCCGGCGCGAGCGTGGAGGCGCGCGACGGCTGGGAGCTGCCCGTCACCTTCGGCGACCCGCAGGCCGAGGCCCGCGCGCTGGCCGAGACCGTCGGCGTCGCCGACGCCTCGTTCCTGGCCGTGCACGAGAGCCCGGGGGCCGTGGCAGCGCCCGAGCTGGACGGCGTCGAGCCGGGCCTCGCGCTGCGCCGCGACGGCGCCTGGTGGTGTCCACTGCATCCGCGCCGCGTACTGGTGTTGGAAGGAGTCTCCCCCGGTCCCGGATGGCTCGACCTCACATCGGGCTACGCCGGACTGTGGCTGCTCGGCCCGCTCGCGCGTGAGGTCTTCGCCCGCATCAGCGCCCTGGACCTGCGCCCGGCGGTCGCGCCGGTCGGAGCGCTGCGTCCGGGGTCGGTCGCGCGCACGCCGGCGATCGTGCTGCGCGAGCGGGAGAACGGCTACCTGCTGCTGTTCGGCGCGGCCTACGCGGAGTACATGTGGACGGCGATCGTCGATGCGGCGCAGCGCCTCGGCGGCGCGCCGGTCGGCGTCGACGCGGCCCTGTCGGAGTGCGGCGATGCGTGACCTGCTGCGCCCGCGGCGCATGTGGCGGCGTGCCCAGAAGCTGCGCGACTCCTATGACGTGGTGATCATCGGGGGCGGCTCGCACGGCCTGGCGGCGGCCTACTACCTCGCCCAGCGGGGCATCACCGACGTGGCGGTGCTGGAGAAGAACTACATCGGCTCCGGCGCGGCGGGGCGCAATACGACGATCCTGCGCTCCAACTACAAGACGCCGGAGGGCGCGCGCTTCTACGACGCCAGCGTGAAGCTGTACGAGGGGCTGAGCGGGGAGCTGGGGTTCAACCTTCTCTTCTCCCAGTGCGGGCACCTCACGCTCGCGCACACCGACCGGGCGCTGTCGGTGATGGCCAACCGCGCCGAGGTCAACCGCCTGGCGGGCATCGACTCGCGGCTGATCGGCCCCGCCGACGTGCAGGAGCTGTGCCCGGCGATGCGCCTCGACGACGACATGGTCCACCCGATCATGGGAGCGCTGTACCACCCGCCCGGCGGGATCATCCGCCACGACGCCGTCGTCTGGGGGTTCGCCCGCGGGGCCGACCGCGGCGGGGTGGAGATCCATCCGTACACCGAGGTGCTGGGGCTGGAGCGCTCGGGGGACCGGATCGCCGCCGTGCAGACCAACCACGGCACCATCCGAGCCGGACAGGTGCTCTGTTGTACGGCGGGGTGGAGCACCCTTCTCTGTGAGATGGCCGGCGTGCCGCTGCCGATCACGACGCATCTGCTGCAGGCGTGCGTGACCGAGCCGGTCAAGCCGCTGCTCGACGTCGTGATCGTGTCCTCGCAGATGCATGTCTACATCTCGCAGTCCGATCGCGGCGAGTTCGTCATGGGCTCGGAGATCGAGCCGTGGACGACCTACCGGATGGCCGGCACGCTCAACTTCCTGCAGGACCTCAGCCGCCACCTGCTCGAACTCTTCCCCCAGCTCGAGCACGCGCGCCTGCTGCGCAGCTGGGGCGGGCTGTGCGACCTCTCGCCCGACTACAGCCCGATCCTCGGGCGCACCGAGGTCGAGAACTTCCACGTCAGCGCGGGGTGGGGGACCTACGGGTTCAAGGCCGCGCCGATCGTCGGCTCGACGCTCGCGCAGCTCGTGGCCGACGGCGGGCGCACGCCCGAGCTGATCGCGCCGTTCGCGCTGGAGCGCTTCTACGAGGACCGGCTCGTGTCCGAGCTGGCGGCGGCTGCGGTGAGTCACTAACCGCCCCCGCCTCGCGCCGGCGTTCTGCCCGCGCCGCGCGTCCGACCGCGCCCGTCGCCCGCGTCCGCCGCGACGCCTACGGCCCGACCCGCCGCTGGGCGCGCCGGACGACGTGCAGCGCCTCGCGCAGCTCTGCGCGTGCGATCGGCGTCAGCTCGTCTGGATCCACGAGGTTGTCGAGCGGCGCGCCGTCCGCGATCAGCGCGGCATGGTGCTGGAAGCGCAGCCGGGTGATGACCGCGTACGCCTCCAGCAGCGCGTCGGCGAGGCCGCGCTCGAGGCCGCCGGCGCTGGCGACGGCCTCGATGCGGTCGATCGTCGGGGAGATCGTCACGCCGTGGGCGAGCGCGTGGTAGCGCACGAGGTTCACGAGCGGGATGATCGCGCCGCGCTTGAGGTCCAGGCGCTTCGGGCCGTCGCCGTCGTGCTGAACCGCCAGCTGCCCGCGGAAGCCGAGCGCGACCGGATAGCCCGCGGCCGTGCGGGCGACGAGGCGCATGAAGTCGGGGTGCTCGCGCGCGGCGCGCATGCGCGTGGTCAGCGCGGCCGTGATCGCGAGGCTGCCGCCGGCCGTGCGGAAGTCGAAGGAGACCGTGGCCCGGATCAGGTGTGACTCGTCGGGGATCTCCAGGCACTCGTCGAAGGTGCGCAGCCAGTCGCCGCGTGACATCCGCCACAGCCGGTTGCGGGCCAGCACGCCGTTGTCGTCGACACCGATGCCGCACCGCGCGAGACCGTCGTTGACGTCGGCGCCGAGGCGCGCGAAGTAGTCGTCGACCCGTTGCTCGTCTCCCTCGGCGGGGTTGGCGTAGGCCAGCGCGTTGTCCTGGTCGGAGGCGAGCGTGAACTCCCGCCGCGCGGCGCTGCCGAGATCAAGCCACGCCCAGGGCACGGGCGCCGGCCCGTGCGCCGAGATCGAGAAGTCCACCAGGCGTGCGACGACCGCGTCGTGCTGGAGGCTCAGCACGCGGCCGAGGTCGCGCGGCGGCACACCGGCCCGCACGAGCGTGAGGAACAGCTGGGGCTGGTGCGACGTCGCGCGCAGCAGCACCGCCTCGTCGGCGGCGCCGAGGATCGTGTGGCGCAGCGCGATCGGGCTGCGGGCGTCGAGGCCGAGCAGCTCGGCGGCGCCGAGGATGCCGCAGGGTCGCGTGCCGTCGAGCACGGCGACGTGCTCGACGCCGGCGGCGAGCATGTCGACCGTCGCCTCGATCGCCAGCTGCCCGACCGGGGCGGTGGGCGCCGGCGCCCGCGCGATCGCCGCGACGGGTGCGTCCAGCGTGCCGGCGCCGCCGGCGACGGCGGCACGGACGTCGGCGTCGGTCACGATCGCCAGCTCCCCGCCGGCCAGGCGCATGAGCAGCGCCGAGGTGTGGTCCTCGCCAAGCCGGCGCGCGGCCTCGCGGACAGGCAGCTCGGGCTCGCAGAACACCGGCGGGCGCATGATGGCCGACACCGGGGTGGTGCCGACGTCGAGCAGCCCGTGGACGGTGTGGCCGGCGCGGGTGAGGCGCGTACGCATCGTGCGGGCGACGTACGACGCACCCGCGTCGGTCCCGAGCAGCCGCCGAGAATCGCCGGCGTCGAGCAGCGCGCAGGTCGCCCGCTCGCGCGCCCGCACCGTGAACGCCGGGGGCATCCCGCTCAGCAGCGAGGGGTGGCCGAAGCACTCCCCGGGCTCCAGCGCCTGGATCACCTCGCCCTCGTGCAGCAGGTCCATCGAGCCGGTGAGGATCACCCACAGGCCGGCGGCCGGCGCCCCGTCCTCCACCAGCACCGCATCCCCGGCTTCAAAGCGCCGCTGGCGCAGCGCCTGCGTGACGGCGCTCAGCGCCGCTGGCTCGAGCGCGTCGAACGGCGGATGCCGGCCGAGGAAGGCGTCGAGATCCTCGATGTCGGGCGGCGCCACCACGTTTGCCTGAGGGTTGCTATCAGGCCACGACGACGGCATGGCACGCGGTCTACGCCGGCGCGGGCGGGCCGGCCGGCGTGACGACGACCTCCAGTCCGTGGACGGAGGTGCTCGCGCCCATGTCGCTCGCCTGCGCGCGGGTCAGGACGTTGACGTTGGCCCCGTCGGGGCGGCGCTTGGGCCACCCGCCCTTGGGGATCAGGGCGACGCCCGCGGGCAGGGCGTCGGTGACGTGCACGGGCACGACGAGGCTGCCGGCGGCGCTGCTCACCCGGGCGAGCGCCCCCTCGGAGAGCCCGAGGCGCTCCGCGTCGGCGCCGCTCAGGCTGACGGTCAGCTCGCCCGAGCGCTGCTGCACCCGCGCGTCGTTGCCGAAGCTGGCGTTGAGCGACCACGGCGACGCCGGTGACAGCAGGCGCAGGCGGCCCGCGCCGGGGCGCTCGTCGGCCGTCGCGCGCGGCAGCGCGCCGTGGCCGTCGTCGGCGGCCGCCTGCGACGCGAGCTCGATGCGTCCGCTCGGGGTCGGGAAGCGCAGGTCGGCGAACTGCACGACGGGCCGGTCGGGCGACATCCACACCGTGCCGCGCTCGGCGAGCGCGGCGAAGTCCAGGCCGGTCTTCGAGTCCGCCAGAATCCGCGCGATGATTGGCGCGTCGGCCTCGAGCAGCGGCTCGTCTGACAGCCCGAGCGCGGTGGCGACGCGGCGGAAGATCTCGCTGTTGGGCAACGCGTCGCCCGGTGGCTCGGCCGTCCTGACCTGCGCGGACAGGGCGCGGTGGAAGTAGGGCACGACGATGTCGTCACACTCGAGCCAGCTGGCGGCAGGGAGCACGACGTCGGCGAGGTCGACGGTGTCGGTTCCGAACACGTCGGCGACGACGGTGAACAGGTCCTCGCGCTGCAGCGCGCGGCGCAGACGGCCCTGCTCGGGGCAGGAAGCCGCGGGATTGACGTTCCAGCAGACGAACGCGCGCGAGCGCTCGGGGTCCTCGAGGTGGGCCGCGAGGTCCATGTGCGACAGCGCCTCGGGGACGTCCGGGAAGGCGCGGGCGCCGCTGAGGTCGTCCTCGTCGACGCCCCGGTTGGCGAATCCGTTGAGGTACAGGAAGCCGGCGCCGGGGCGCCCCATGTTGCCGGTCAGCGCCGGCAGGGCGGCGACGCTGCGCACGACGTTGCCGCCCGTCGGCTGGCGCTGCAGGCCCTGTCCGATCCACAGCAGCGACGGCCCGCCGCCATACAGGTGGGCGGCTTCCTCGATGTCCCCCGCCCGCACCCCCGTCACGCCTTCGGTCCAGGCCGGGTCGCACGCGGCGGCCCGATCGAGCAGCTCCTCCCAGCCGATCGCGCAGCCACCGAGGAAGTCCTCGGCCACGAGGCCGTCGCGGGCAAGCACGTGCATCAGGCCGAACGCGAGCGCCGCATCGCTGCCGGGGAAGGGCTGGAGGTGCAGGTCGGCCTGCTCGGCGGTCGGAGTGCGCACCGGGTCGACGACGACCACCGCGCCGGGCGCCTCGACCAGCCAGTGCTCGTGCTGATGGGGCGCACACGCCGACGGGTTGGCGCCCCACACCAGGATGCACCGTGCCTCGGCCGCGGTGCGGGGGTCGAAGCCCTCCAGCGAGGTGCCGTACATGTAGGTGAGCGCCGTGTGGCCGGCGTCGTTGCAGATCGTGTCCGGGGCGACCTCGGTCGCGCCGAGGCGGCGCATCAGCCGCATCGGGAAGAAGTAGGAGAGCAGCGCGAAGCTGCCCGTGTAGTGCGAGTAGGTGATCCGCGCTGGATCGCCGGCCGCGATCGATCCGAGCCGCGCCGCGACCAGCTCGAGCGCCTGCTCCCAGCTGACCGCGTCGAACTCCCCGCTCCCCTTCGGACCGCTGCGGACCAGCGGCTCGGTCAGGCGCGCCTCAGGGTCGAGGAACACGCCGTTGTAGGCCAGCGTGCACTTCCGGCAGAGCTTGCCGCGGCTGACCGGATGGTCCGGGTCGCCGCGGACGTGGACGACGCGTCCGTCTGCGACGCGGACGAGCGCGCCGCAGGCGTCGTAGCAGTCACGCGGACATGTCGTCCTGACGTCAACCGCCATCTTCGGTGATCAGGTGGACCGCGACCTTCGCCCGGCGGGCGACGGCCTGCGGCTCCTGTGACCACATCATCGAGGCGATCATCCGCACCCGCGGGGCGTCGGCGCCCATCACGATCGTCCCGGCGCCGACCTCGGTGGCCAGCGCACAGATCCGCTTGGCCGGGTTGCGGGTGCCGAGCACCTGGCCCTCCGCCATGAGCCCGTGCCGCTTCAGCTTGGCGACTGCCTTGCCCACGATCTCGCGCTGCTCCTCCCACTCGTCCTTGGTCGGCATCAGGGCGGAGTGCTGCATGCCAAAGGCCACCCCGTGGACGCGAGCGATCGACAGCACCAGGATCGAGCCGTCGCCCGCCCGGGCGAGGTCGCCGGCGCGGGCGAGGGCGGCGGCGGTGAACGGCCGCCCCTCGCTCGCCAGCACCACCGACGCGCGCCGGTCCGGCGCGACCTGCGTCCCACGGACGGTTACGCCGGCCATCCGTACCTTCGGCGGCCTGCCACGCCGCCGAGGGACGGTGCCGAAGGCATCTGCCTGTGCGCTCACGACGCCACCTCCGTCGCGACTGCGGCGGGCTCCGGCGCAACCGCGGTGGGCTCCCGCCGTGCCATGGCCGCGTCGCGCTTGTCCTCCACCGCGTGTCTGTACCAGTACATCGGCAGGTACAGGGCCAGGGCGGCAAAGCCGAGGAAGTAGAACGGCAATGTCGATTTCCCGGCCTGCGAGCAGCTGCAGGAGGCGTAGATCGGACCTCCGTAGATGTAGATGATCAGGTATAGGGCGAGCACCGCCAGCGCCACGTACTTCATGAACCCGGGCAACCTGACCGGCCTCGGCAGGTTCGGCCGAGTGTGGCGCAGGAACCAGTAGGCGAACAGCACCGTGAAGAAGGGGACCAGGTAGCCGACGTTGGAGAACGTGTAGATCTGGACCGCGCCGCCCATGAACGTCACGGCGATCGCGCATATCACGGTGAAGAGCATTCCGTAGGCCGGCACCCCGTGGGCGTTCAGCCTGCTGAAGACCTTCGGGAAGTTGCCGTCCGCGGACATCTGATGCAATGAGCGAGCCGTTCCCGTGATCGCGTTCAGCGCCGACAGCACCAGGGCGAGGATCAGCATCCAGGCGACCAGCCAGGTGAGCACCGTCGAGGCCGTGCTGACGCCGAGCACCTTCGAGGTGAACGTCACGAACATCGTCTTCGGGTCGACCAGCGCCGGGTTGGCGAGCGCCTTGTTGCCGAGCACGATCACGAACGCGATCGGGATCATCGTGAAGACGTACAGCCCGTAGCCGCCCTCCAGGTTGAGGGCGATCTTCGCGTCACGCTTGGGGTTCTTCATCTCGCCGACGTAGCACGCGGCGGCCTCCATCGCGATCACGTTCCACGTCAGCAGGAATGAGAACGCGATGTAGATCGTCAGCCAGTTGTGGCCGTAGGCGGGTGAGAAGAAGCCGCCGCCGGTGCTGTGCTGGAAGCCGGTCAGCTGCCCGAAGTCGGCGGACGCCGGGTTGAAGATCCACGCGATCCCGATGTACGTCAGCGGGATGATCGACAGGACCGCGAGCGTCGTCGCGAAGCCCGTACCGAACTTCAGCCCCCGGTAGGAGGGGATGAACAGCAGCAGGATCCCGACGACCGATATCCCGACCGTCCAGTAGGTGATCGGCGTCCCGAGCGGCGAGAAGCCCGCGCTCGACAGGTGGAACAGGTTCGCGATGTACGCGGACGCGAGGATCATGTTGAGCGGCGCCACCGGGAACCAACCCATCCAGTAGCCCCACGCGCTGAACGCCCCGGCGTGCTTGCCAAACCTCGGCCACCGGTCCCTGAACGCCGGGTAGACGTATGACGCCATGCCACCCGATCGCTCCGGCATCATCGCCGCGAGCTCCGACAGCAACATGCACACGATCACACCGGTGAGCGTGATCAGGACCATGACCGGGATCGCGGAGGCGCCCAGACCCACAACCATCGTCGGAGCGATCCCGGTCACCAGGATCGGGCACGCGAGGCCGATCACGAACGCGCTCCACCAGTTGCCGTGCCTCGGCATCCCGGCGTGCTCGTAAGTGAGTGAGTCGGTCTCCGTTCCTATCGCTTCCGTCGCCATACGAGACCTCCGCCGATCGCAGTGTTCGGATTGTGTTCGCGGATTGGGTTTGCCACCGCCGGCGCGTCGAAGCCGGTGCGGCCCGGCCAGACTGACCGGCACGACGCAGGCTGACAACGTCGGTGCCTCCACAATCCGCCACCGCGATATGGCCCGCCCGGACACGGACTGTCGGTCCAACGGATTTGTGTGCCGGGGCCGAGGCGCCGGGCGCGTCCGCCGGTCAATGTTCTGCGCGATTTGACGGATCTCCGGCAGAAAGGGCCACCGTGGCGATTTACCTCAGCATGCAGCGCGTCCGCTTCTCCAGCCCCGACGCGTACGAGAAATTCAAGGTGGTGTTCGCCGACACCCGTAACCACCTGATGGAGCTGCCGGGTTTCATACATCTCACCTGGTGGGAGCACCCCGACGATCCGGGCTGGTTCAACGAGGTCAGCTTCTGGGCCAGCAAGGAGGCCCTGCGCGACTGGCACACCTGCACTTACCACAAGTACGCCAAGGCCTGGGCGGCCAACGGCGCGATCATGGAGGACATCATCAACAACTTCGAGCTCGTCAGCACGCGCCTGCTGCGCATCTGCCCGTGCTGCGGCGAGCTCCAGGACAAGGCCTACGATCTCGGCGCCGAGCAGGCCGTGCTGCGCGAGCAGTGCCCGAAGTGCACCTTCCACTTCCCGGTCCTGACCGAGACGCCGTCGAGCTTCGCGGTCTTCAAGGACCTCGCTCCCGAGCCCGACCTCGACCTCGTCACCAGTCAGGACGGGCTTGAGCCGGTACCGACCTAGGCTCGGGGGCAAGCCGCCGGTTAGGGCCGGGCCCGGGGATGGCCCGGCCCGTGCTGTCCGTGCGGCCCGCTCAGCCCACCGCCGTCCGCTTCTCCTTCGCCGGGTCGTCGAAGGGAAGCGAGTGGGCGATCGCCGTTGTCTCGATGCTGCCCCGGACGTGCAGCGGCGTGCCGTGCACCGCCTGCGGGACGTCGAGACGCGCAAGCGCCATCGAGCGCCCGCTGAGGCGCGAGTACATCGCGCACGTGATCACGCCGACCCGGCGGCCGTCGACGTGCAGCGTGTCGCCCTCGGCTGCGGCGACGTCGCCGTCGAGCAGCACGCCGTAGATCCTGAAGCGCTCGCGACCCTGCAGGCGGGCATGCTCCTCAGCGCCGCGGAAGCCGGTCTTGCCCGCCGACACGGTGAAGTCGAGGCCGAGCTCCCAGAGGCTGTCACCCGGCGCCTCGTCGGCGAACGGGTACATCTCGGAGTTGTCGTAGGGGTAGAACAGCAGGTAGCTCTCCACCCGCAGCCAGTCGAGCGTGGTGAAGGCGCACGGCACGATGCCCAGCGGCGCGCCGAGCTCGAGGATCGTGTCCCAGATCACCCCGGCGTCCTCGGCCCGGCAGAAGATCTCGTAGCCGCGCTCGCCGGTGTAGCCGGTGCGCGAGAGCATCACCGGGCGACCGAACAGCCGCGTCGCGACGTGGTGGTAGTAGCGCAGGTCGCGGATCCCCTCGACGTGATCGGCGAGGAGGTCGACGGCGCGCGGCCCCTGCAGCGAGAGGTCGTGCAGGTCATCGTCGAACAGCACGGCGACCTGGCGGCCCGTCGCGCCGCGGGTCAGCTGCTCGTGCCCGGTCCCGGCGCCGTGCACGACGAACCACGCGTTCGGTCCGGTGCGGTACACGATGCAGTCATCGGTGAACCGGCCGCGCTCGTCGAGCATCGTGGCGTACACGCAGCGGCCCGGGTACAGCTTGCGCACGTCGCGGGTCACGGCCTGCTGCAGCAGCGCCTCCGCGTGCGGCCCGACGTAGTGGACCTTCTTGAGACCCGAGACGTCCATGAGCCCGGCGCGCGTGCGGATCGCGTCGTGGGCGTCGGCCAGGTCGGAGGTGTAGGTCCAGGGCGTCCCCATCCCGTTCCAGTCCTCGAGCTCGGACCCGAGTGCCCGGTGGCGGTCGGCGAGGATCGAGGTACGCCAGGGATGGGACATTGGTGGGCCTCACAGTCGGTCGGTGTCGGCGATGCGCGGGCGGAGCCCGGTATGCGATCAGATCGCCGCCCGGGTGTCGTTCGACCGGCGGGCCATGCAGCAGCCCTCGTTCTTGTCCACTCGGCACAGCGTGCAGCCCGCAGCCGCGGTCCATACTGGTGCGCAGCCAAGGACGCAAGCGGAGGACTGAACAAGATGAGCCAGTCGTCGCAGGCTCGAGCCATCGAGGGCGTCAGCGCACATCACACCTCCACGCCGCGTGACAGCGGCGCCGCGCTCGCGGTGGGAGCGGTCGCGCACGTGGTGGTCATCGCGGACGACCCGCGCGCGGCCGAGCGACTCGCCCGCGCCTGGGTGGATGCGGGGCGACCGGGCTCGTTTGAGTTGCTGCTGAACGGCGGGCCGCCGGCGCTCCCCGGCAACGTCGCCTGCCGGTACGCCGCGGATCACGACGCGCTCGAGCGGCTGGCCGGGGAGCGGCTGTCGCGCGCCAGCGTGGGGCTGCGCCTGTACGTCGTGGGTCCGGAGAGCTTCGTTCGCCGTGTGGTCGTCGCCGCGGCCGCGGCGGGGCTGGCCGACGACGAGGTGCTGGCCGAGGTCCAGGGAAGTCGCGCGCGGCGCGTGTGGTGCGCGCACTGCAAGGCGGTGACCGAGGACGTCACGCACGACCTCGTCGCGTGCGCCGGCTGCGGCCGCTCGCTCACCGTGTACCACCACTTCTCACGACGGCTCGGCGCCTTCATGGGCTTCCAGGCCGACGCGGAGCTTGCCGGCGAGCTGCCCGAGGAGCGCGAGCGGTGGCCGTGACGACGATCCCGGTGACGATCGACGCGATCGACGAGCCGGCGGACGGCGTGCGCGCGCTGCGACTCGTCGCCGAGGACGGGAGGCTGCTGCCCGCCTTCTCGCCCGGCAGCCACGTCGTCGTGCACGTGCCGGGCGCGCGCCCGCGGCGCAACCCCTACTCGCTGGCCTGCCCGCCGTGGAGCACCGGCGCCTACCGCATCGTGGTCCGCCGCATCGCGGACGGGCGCGGCGGCTCGCGCGCGCTGCACGACGAGGTCGGCGTCGGTGATCGGCTGACGATCGAGCCGCCGCGCAACCTCTTCGCGCCCGTGACCACGGCGAAGCGGCACCTGTTGATCGCCGGTGGGATCGGCATCACGCCGTTCCTCTCCTACGCGCATCAGCTGAGCGCGGCCGGCACGCCGTTCGAGCTGCACTACGCCGTCCGTGACGCCGCTGCGATCCCGTTGCTCGACGAGCTGCAGCCGCTCTGTCCGGCGCCCGACGGCGTGACCGTGCATGTCGACTCCGACGGCTCGTCGGTGCTGGCCGCGCTCGAACAGGTCCTCGACCGCCAGCCGCTGGGGACGCATCTGTCGACGTGCGGTCCCGCGCCGATGATGGATGCCGTTACCGCCGCCGCGTACCGCCACGGGTGGCCGCCGTCGCGCGTGCACCTGGAACGCTTCCAGCTCGACCTCGGGCCCGCCGAGCCGTTCGCCGTGCGGCTCGAGCGCAGCGACCGTGAGCTGCCCGTCGCCGCGGACGAGTCGCTGCTGGAAGCGCTCGAGCGGGCCGGCGTCGACGTGCAGTACCTCTGCCGTCAGGGCGTCTGCGGCGAGTGCCGCACCGGTGTCCTGGCCGGCGTCCCCGACCATCGCGACGTCTATCTGACCGCCGAGGAGCGGGCCGCCAACACGGCGATGATGCCGTGCGTGTCGCGGTGTGCGTCGGGCCCGCTCGTCCTCGATCTCGCCTGATGGGAGCCGGCCGATGTCCGAGACGCTGACCGACGCGACGCTGGAGGGGTTCCCCTTCCCGTTCGAGACCGACAGCTACATGTACTCGGTCAACGTCGAGCAGGCGCAGCGGCCGCACTCCAACGGCGTGGGCATCTGGGGCAGGCACGTCTACGACGTCGATGCGCACTACGTCGCGGAGGTCGCCGAGCGCGCGCGGATCCTGCAGGCCGACCCGGCCCGCTGCCAGGTCCTCCCGCACATGCGCCAGGCGGCGTGGGACGTCGTCGAGCACGCCACGACGTCGCTCGCGCGCGACTACCCGGCGCACTTCACACTGCGCCGCGACGGCGACCACCGCCATTGGACGAACCGCCTCGCCGGCATCGAGCAGGCGTTCACGCTCGGGGATGATGCAACGCTGGCGCGTGAGCCGTTCGAGTGGATCACGCGGCAGCTGCAGGAGGACATCGAGTTGCTCGACCAGCGCGACGACGATCTCTTCCTCGACGCCGGGATCCTCACCTTCGGGGCCGACTGGTCGCTGGACTTCGATCTCGGCATGCGCTTCCTGGAGGTCCACGGGCCGGTGCCGCGAGTGCACGAGATGGGCGTGCTCCCGCGCGCGCGGACGTTCCTCATGCGGCTCGCTCCCGGCACCGCATACCGGCGCACGAACTGGACGATGACCGTGGACCGCCGGCTCGACACGGGCACCGAGGTCTATCCCGAGTGGGGGCCGGCGCGCGCCAATCTGCGCTACGAGGAGATCGGCGAGCGGCTGCACCTGCGCGTCGAGGTGCAGCACTTCGTGCGCCTGCCGCGCTCCAACGCGGTGATGTTCCCGATCCGCACCTACCTGGCGTCGCTGGACCGCGTCTGCGAGGTGCCGGCCTGGTCGCGACGGCTGGAGCGCGTGCTCGCCGACCTGCCGGAGGACCTCGTCGACTACAAGGGCCTGGCGCGCTACCGCGACATGGCGGTGGCCTGGCTCGGCGAGCGCAACGCCTGCACCTGAGGCCCGGCCGGCCGGCCGGCTAGAGCTCGGGGTCGCGCTCGGCGCGGGCGTGGGCGAGGCGCTCGGCGAGCGCCCCGGCCAGCGCCTGGAAGAGCTCGGCGCCGCGCTGTGCGCTCGCCCCGCTCGGCGCGCCGACGACGCCGCTGGTCGTCACCGCCGGCATCGGATAGAGCAGCACGCGCCCGACGGTGCGGTCTGGCTCGTCGGCGGCGGCGGCGGCCACGACCTCGTCGGGGGCCAGGTGCAGCAGCATGCTCGTCTCGGCCTCGTTGGCGTGGAAGTCGGGGGCGTCCTCGGTGTAGCGCGCCGCCAGCGGCGCCGACAGGTCGAAGATCGACACGAACGCCGGGCGCAGATCGGGCAGCTCGTGACGCAACTGCAGCAGCGCGCTCTGGCAGGGCGGCCCGTTCGTGGCGTGGCCGTTGACGATCATGAGCTTGCGAAAGCCCGACGCGTGCACCCATCGCCCGATCTCGACGAGCGCGGCGATCATCGTCGTGGGGTGCAGGCTGAGCGTGCCCGGCCAGTGTGCGGTGTGCCCAAGCGAGCAGCCGTAGGGCAACGGTGGCAGCACGATGTCGTCGGTGCGCCGGGCGGCCTCCACGGCGATCCGCTCGGCGAGCAGCGTGTCGGTGCCGGTCGCGAGGTGCGGTCCGTGCTGCTCGGTGGCGCCCACCGGCAGGACGGCGATCGCGCCCGCCGCGGCGGCGCGACCGACCGCGTCCATAGTGACGGCCGACCAGCGCGGATTGTGTGGAGGATCGGACATAGGAAACCGGAGCGGGCGCGACTATATTCGCCGCGCCGCGTCCCGGCTGGGTACGCGCGGCGCGCACGCAACCGGCAACGAGAGGAGACGCCCGAATTGTCCGCGCTCACCGAATCGGCACCGTCGTACAGCGCAGGCGAGCTGGCGGCGGTGCGCGAGCCGCTGCGCCAGGCCGGCGTCGAGTACGTGATGGCCACCTACGTCGACGGCCACGGAGTCGCCAAGTGCAAGGCCGTGCCGATCGACCACTTCGACCAGATGATGCACGGATCGGAGCTGTTCACGGGCGCGGCGCTCGACCTCCTCGGACAGTCACCCGCCGACGACGAGCTGGCCGTCTTTCCCGACCCGCGGGCGATCGTGCAGCTGCCGTGGCGCCCCAACGTCGCGTATGCGCCCGGAGACCTCTACCTGCGGGGCGATCCGTATCCGATGTGCTCCCGCACGGTGCTCTCACGGCAGATGGCGCGGGCACGCGAGCGCGGGTACGTGTTCAATCTCGGCATGGAGGCGGAGTTCTACGTCGTGCGGGTCAACGCCGACGGGAGCCCCCAGCCCTGGAATCCGCGCGACACGCTCGATAAGCCCTGCTACGACGCGATCGGGATGCTCGAGTCGCTGCACTTCCTCCACGAGATGGTCGGCTTCATGAACCAGATGGGGTGGGACGTCCACTCCTTCGACCACGAGGACGGCAACGGGCAGTACGAGTTCGACTTCTCCTACACCGACGCGGTCGGCATGGCCGACCGCTTCACCCTTTTCCGCATGATGGCCAAGGAGGTGGCTCGCGCCCACGGATACGAGGCCACCTTCATGCCCAAGCCCTGGGCGGACAAGACCGGCGGCGGTGCGCACTTCAACATGTCGCTCGCCTCCGTGGACGGCGGCGAGAACCTGTTCGCCCCCAACGGCGACGACCCCTACGGATGCGGGCTCTCCCCGCTCGGCTACCGCTTCCTGGCAGGCATCCTGCGGCACGCGCCGGCGATCGTGGCCGTGACCTGCCCCACGGTGAACTCCTACAAGCGGCTGGTCAAGCAGGGGTCGATGAGCGGCTCGACCTGGGCGCCGGTGTACATGTCCTACGGGCGCAACAACCGTACGCACATGCTGCGCGTACCGACGAAGTCACCGCGCGTGGAGTCCCGCGCCGTCGACGCGTCGGTCAACGCGTACCTCGGTGCCGCGCTCGTGCTGGCGGCCGGACTGGAGGCCATCGACGCCGAGCTCGACCCCGGGCCGCCGATCGACCTCGACATGTACGTGCAGAGCGAGGAACGGATCGCCGAGTTGGGCGTGGGAACGTTGCCGCGCACGCTGCAGGAGGCGATCGACGCCTTCGAGGTCGACCCGCTCGCGCGCGAGGTGTTCGGCGAGGACCTGCAGCGCGCGTACGTCGAGTTCAAGCGCGCCGAGTGGGACGACTACCACAACGCCATTTCGGAATGGGAGTGGCGCCGGTACCTGACGTTCTTCTGACCGACGGGGCCCCCAGCGGCCGTCTCAGCGCGGGATCCGCCGCGCTCAGCCCGCCGCCACCGGGTAGGCGGATTCGGGCACGACGACGTCGCCGGCGAGGGTGTCGTGCCAGCACTGCTTCTCGGGTTGCCACAGCATCCACAGGTAGCCGAGGCCGAGGATCAGGCCGGACAGGATGCGTCCCACCCAGCGGATGAGCGCGCCGCCGTAGCCGATCCGCCCGCCGGTGTCGAAGTCGATCACCCGGATGCCCGTCACGCGCTTGCCGATCGTCTGCCCGCGGGCCCCACCCTCGAGGAACACGAAGTAGGCGATGTCGATCGAGCAGCGCCAGCACCGGGCCGAGACCCCGCAGCAGGAACGTCAGAACGAAGAGCACCACCGCGAGGAGCACCCAGTCGATCAGCTGCGCGACCAGGCGCAGCCAGAATCCCGCCCGCGGCCCGGACGCGCCCGGGGGCACCCTGGCCGGCGGATCGGTCGCGCTCACACGCGGGCCTTGGCGGCGACGAGCTCCTCGAGGAATCGCTCGGGGTTCGGGTACGCCGGCGCGCCGGCGACCTTCGCTCGCAGTCCCCCCTCCAGCCGGTAGGCCAGGCGCTGGCGCGCGTCGCGGTCGAGCTCGTCGCGCCGGGCCAGGAACCGCCGCACGGCCGCGACCTCGGCGTCGCTGACCGCGCTCACGTCCAGCGGTGCCGACCGGTGCGCCGGCGCCGGCGCCGGCGCGGCGGCGAGCGACGGGGCGGACGGCGCCGGCGAGGGGGACATCCGCGGCGCGTCGCGAATCACCAGCGTGCCGGCGACGATGTCGCCGACGCGCTGGTTGCGCCGCGTGAACACGATCGACAGGAGCGCCGGGAGGAACAGGAACACCAGATCCACGATCCGCAGCAGGTTGCGGACCGCGCTGGCAGGAAGGTCCACCGGCGGCCCCGTCGTCGCGCACCACCCGCAGGTGGGTGAGTCGCTTGCCCGGCGTTCGCCCGCCGGCCAGGACCTCGAACAGCACGTGGTAGAACCAGATGACCGCGAACAGGCTCACGACGAACACCGCGGCGGCGATCGCCCCGCCGATCACGTCACGACACCAGGGCGACGAGGACGATGATCACGACCTGCAGCGCGAGGTCGAAGCCGAACCGGCGATGAACCGGGACCCCAGACCGGCCAGCTGCAGCTCCAGGCGGAGCCCTTCCGGCGTGGCGATCGTGACGCGATCCTCGAGCTCCACCGCGATGAACCTAGAGGCTTTCCTGCGCGAGCGCGCGACCGGACTGGGAGGAGCTGTCGGCCCTGCTCGACCGGGCCGGCAGCCGCCCGGCGCGCCTGGGCCCCGACGGCGCGCTGCGCCTCGGCGCGCTGTATCGGGCGACCGTCGCCGATCTGGCGCTCGCCCGCCGCCGCTTCGCCGGCGATCCGCTCGTCGAGCGCCTCGAGCGCCTCGTCCTGCGGGCGCGGCAGCTCGTCTACGGCGAGCGCGCGACGCGCCACGGGTGCTGCGCCGCTACGCTGCTGCACGGCTACTGGCGGGCGATCCGCGCGCGCCCGGCGCTGCTGGCGATCGTGCTCGTGGCGATGTTCGCCTCCACGCTCGCTCAGCGCGCTGTGGGCCGCCAGCGATCCGGGCGCGGCGGTCGGCCTCGTGCCGGCCGCCTACCGCGGCGCCGCCAACCCGCACGTGCACGATCTCCCGACCGGCGCGGCCAACGCGGCGGCGCTCGCCAGCTCGATCTTCACCAACAACATCCAGGTCGCGTTCCTCGCCTTCGCCGGCGGCCTGCTCGCTCGGGGCCGGCACGCTGCTCGTGCTCGTCTACAACGGCCTGCTGCTCGGCACGCTCGCCGGCCTGTCCGCTGCAGGCCGGCACGTTCAGCGTGTTCCTGCGCTACGTGGTGCCGCACGGGATGCTCGAGCTGTCGTGCTTCGCGGTCGCCGGCGTGGCCGGCCTGCGGCTGGCCGCCGCGCTCATCGACCCGGGGACGCTGCCGCGCGGCGAGTCGCTGCGCCGCGCAGGCCCGCGGCGCGGTGGCGCTCGTGCTCGGCACCGCGCCGTGGCTGGTGCTGGCCGGTATCACCGAGGGCTCGTCACCCCGAGCGGCCTGGCGCTCGGGCCGGCGCTGGCCGTCGGGCCTCGGGCTCGGCGGGCTCGTTCTGGGGCGCCTCGTGCTGCGTGCGCGGGCCGTGCCTGCCTGCGCCGCGCGCCGGGCGCCGCGCCCGTCACAGCCGCGCCCGCGCCTTCGCCCTGAGGTAGGCCTGCACGCAGCGCTCGGGCAGCCGCGCCGGCGGCGCCTGCACGACCTCGGCGCCGGCCTCGCGCAGGCGCCGGGCGCGCGTCCGCGCGCGCCTGCAGGACGTCAGCGCGGCCGACGAGCTCGTACATCGCATCCGGCCGCGCGGGGCGCGTGGCGGCGCTCGCCTCGAGCGCGGGGTCGCTGACGCTGGCGACGACCACCACGTGGCGGCGGGCGAGCATCGGCATGGCGGCGATCAGCGAGCGGGCCGCGGCCTCGTCGATCAGGTCGGTGAACACGAACACGAGCGCGCGCTTCGCGCGCGCCGACGCGCAGGAACGCCCGCTCGTAGTCGCTGTCGACCGGCTCGGGCTCGAGGTCGAAGAGCGCGCGCACGACCCGGCGCCCGCCGCAGGCGCGGCGGCGCCGAGCACGCGGGTCACGCGTCGAGTCGAAGGCGATCGCGCCGCAGCGGTCGCCGAGCTCGTCGGCGACCAGCGCCGACCGCCGCGGTGGCGTCGAGCGACACGTCGAGCCGCGTGCCGTCGCCCGAGCGGCGCCGCCATCAGGCGCCCGGCGTCGACGAGGCAGACGACGTCGCGGTCCTGCTCGACGCGGTACTGGTTGCTCATCGGCCGCCCGAGCGCGCGCGGTCGCCGGCCAGTTGACCTGGCGCACGTCGTCGTCGGGCGAGTAGTCGCGGATCGACTCGAACTCGGTGCCGAGCCCGAGCGGGCCGCGCCGCACGCGCCCGTCGGGCGCGGCGCGCGCCGCGGCGCAGCGCGAGCACGAGGCGCCGGGCGGCGTGCAGGTCGGGGTACACGAGCACCTCGCCGGGCGCGCCGGCGCGGTGGTGCCAGCGGGCGAGGCCGAGCGGGCCGACGCTCGCGCTGGCCACCCGGGCAGCGACGTGGCGCCCGCGCCGCCGGGCGAGCAGGCCGCCGCGCAGCTCGCGCGCGCCGGCCTCGCGCGCTCGAGCGACAGCTCCGAGCGACGCGGCTGGCGCAGCGCGCACGCGCCGCGTCGTCGGCGGCGAGCGCCAGCACGACGAAGCGGCGCCGTCGACGCCCCGCGAGAGCACCGAGGCGACCTCGCGCCGCAGCCGCGGCGGCTCGCGCACCGCCAGCGCGTCGACCGCGGTCGGCGGCCAGCACGGCGAGCACCGGCGCCGATCGCCAGCCACGACCGGCAGCAGCAGCGCGCCGAGCGCGGCGCACGCGCGCACAGCGCCGGCGCTGCGGCGTCGCGGCTCATCGCCGCCGGCTCAGCGCGGGACCTCGACCTCGGCGAGCGCCGCGCGCACCGCGTCGTCCGGCCGAAGCGCTCGAGCTCGGCCTCGGGGGTCAGCAGAGCCGGTGGCGCAGCACCGCTCGGCGCAGGTCGGCGACGTCGTCGGGAGTCACGAAGCCGCGGCCTGCAGGCGCGCCGCCGCCTTGGCGGCGGCGAGCAGGTGCACGGCGGCGCGCGGGCAGGCGCCGAGCGCGACGCTCGGCAGCTCGCGCGTCTGGCGCACGAGCGCGCACGACGTAGTCGGCCACCTCGTCGGCCACGTCGGTGGCGTCGACCTAGCGCGACCGCTCGTGCAGCTCGTCGGTCGCGGCGACGACGCGCACGTCGCGCAGGCCGACCGGGTCGACGCCGTGGCGCGGCAGGTCGAGCATCGCCCGCTCGTCCTGGCGCACTCGGGTAGCCGACGTCGACCTTGAGCAGGAAGCGGTCGAGCTGCGCCTCGGGCAGCGGGTAGGTGCCCTCGTACTCGATCGGGTTCTGCGTCGCGATCACGAGGAACGGGTCGGCGAGCGCGTGCGGCTGCCCGTCGATCGTCACCTGGCGCTCCTGCATCGCCTCGAGCAGCGCCGCCTGCGTCTTGGGCGGCGTGCGGTTGATCTCGTCGGCGAGCAGGACGTTCGTGAACACCGGCCCGGGCCGGAAGGCGAGCTCGCCGCCGCGCAGCGCCATCGTGCCGGTGAGGTCGGAGGGGAGCATGTCGGGCGTGAACTGCACGCGGCGGAACTCGCAGCCCGAGCGTCGCGGCGACGGTCGCGCGCGAGCAGCGTCTTGGCCACCCCGGGCACCCCCTCGAGCAGCACGTGGCCGTGGCAGGCCAGCGCCGACGAGCAGCCGCTCCGACCGTCTCGTCCTGGCCGACGACGACCGGACGCACCTGCTCGAGCACGCGGTCGAGCAGGGCTCTCATCGCGAGCTCCGCAGGTGGGACGACCGCGCGTGCGAGGCGCAGCGCGTCGACGTCGCCGGCGTCCGCTGAGGCGGACAGCGCCTCGATGTCGGCCTCCTCGAGGCCGAGCCGCGCGAGCGTGCGCCGGCGCTCGGCGGCCGAGCCCGTCGGGCCCGCGCCGGGGCGCGCGGCGAGCTCGCGCTCGGCCTCGCGGCGCAACGTCGGCACGAGCGCAGGTGGCGGCCCGGTGCGCGCGCAGCAGCAGCGCCAGCGCGTGCACGTACGGCCACGCGGCCGGGCTGCTGCAGCGTGGCGGCAGCTCGTCGGGCGGACCGAGGCGCCGACCGCGGGCCAGCACCCACAGCAGGCCGGCGAGGCCCAGCCCCATGAGCGCGACCTTGAAGTCCAGCGGCAGCGCCGCCAGCCCCCGGCTCGTGCCGTAGCCGTGCACCGACTCGGCGAACACGACCGGGCGGCCCGCGCCTCCGGCGAGCTGCAGCGCCAGTTGCGCATTGTCGCCCGCGCGAGATGGGCGTTCTGCAGCGGTGACGCGTCGGCCAGCAGCAGGACCTCCCCCTTGCCCAGACGCTGCTCCAGCAGGACGGCAGCCGCGTCGGCGTCGCTGAGCAGCACGCGGTCGCCGTCGGTCTGCGTCCAGGCGCCCGCGCCCGCGCTGGACACCGTGCTGACGCCGTGCAGCACGCTCGCGCCGGCCGCTGTCGGCTCGTCGACGGTGAGCGCCGTGCCCGTCCAGTTCGGCGGCGCGGGGAAGAGCGCGGTCAGCGTCGCGTCGGGATCCTGCCCGCCGATCAGCAGCCGTCCGCCGGCGCGCACGAAGGCGAGCAGGTGCTCCCCGTCGTCGCGCAGCAGGGCATCCGGGTCAAGGACGACGACGGTGCTGGCCGGATCCAGCCGCGCCTGGGCGATCGGCTCGCGCAGCTCGGTCACGGGATGCCCCGCGCGCGCCGCCAGCTCGGCCCAGGCGGCCAGCCCCTGGGCGTCGGTCGCGTAGGAGGACGAGACGGGGCCCGACGGTCCGGGCCCGGTGAGCGTGCCGAGCAGCTCGAGCAGGACGAGGACGAGGACGGCGCCGGCCCCCGCGAGCGCCCATCCGCGCCGCCAGCGACCGGGCGACGCGAGGGCGGGCCCGGGCTCCAGCGCGCCGCCGTCGGCGGCGAGCGCCGCGGACGAGCTCACCGTTTGCCCCCCACGAGCAGGGGCCACTCGCGGCGCGCGTCCTCGACGTCCTGCGTGTGGGCCTCGTCGCCGCCGTAGACGATCTCGTCGAACCGCCGGGCCAGCGCGTCGAAGCGCTCCGATCGCAGGGCGCGTCGAAGCTGCGCGTTGGGCGTCGCGGTGGCGTCGTCGATGAGGTCGCGCTCGGCCAGGCGCATCAGCCCAGCTTGAAAGCGCAGCCGGACGGCGTCCTGCAGCCGACCGGCGCGTTCGGCGGCCGTCGCCGCCTGCTCGAGCGCCTCTGCGCTCGAGCGCGGGGCGGCGGCCGGACCGCCGCCGTGGCCGGGGTCGCGCAGCACCCGGCGGCTGCTTCGCAGCGTGAGCGCCCCGATGGCGAGCAGGAACAGGGCGGCAAGCATCGTCCAGAGCGTGACGCTGCCCCCCGGGATCCCCGCGGCGACGGTGTTGAAGGCGTCGTCGACGCGATGCAGCAGCGGATGCAGCAGCGTGCCGACCGCGTGGAGGAAGCCGTGCAGCGGGCGCGGGATCGGCCCGGCGTGGAAGCGCCGCTCGCCGAGGATCTGCTGCGCCGCCTGCCGCGCGGCGGTCGTGCCGGCGGGGCCACCGAGCCCGCCGCCTGTGATCGCGGCGGCCATCAGCTGCTGGGGACCGGTGGCTCCTGCTCACCGGGGGTCCAGCCCGGCGGGGGCGGCCAGTACGGCGGTCCGCCCGGCTGGCCGACCGACTCCGGGCCGAGATACCCCGGCCCCGGCAGCGACGCCGTCTCCAGCCCGAGCTGCTCGGCCAGCAGCTCGACGTCGTAGCCCTCCTTGCGCACGCGCAGGTCGTAGTACAGGACGGTCCGCACGGCCGCCTGGAACGGCTGCACGAGCACCGAGCCGATCGCGCCCGCGAGCGTGATCAGCGCCACGCCGACGACGAGCGAGTCCGAGGTGCTGAAGACGATGGCCAGCAGGACGGCCTGGAAGATGCCGACGACGATGCTCACCATGAGGCTGGAGACGAGCAGCACCGTCGCGGTCGACCACCACTGGCCGGCGACGAGTCGGCGCGAGCGCTGGAGCGCCTTCATCCCGCGCGGACCCTCGATGAGCAGCACCGGGCTGCTCACCGCCCACGCGGCGAACAGGTAGATGCCGGGGATGATGAACGCGATGAAGGCGAGCAGGAGCAGCACGCTCATCACGATCGTCAGCCACAGCAGCGAGGGCAGGCGGCGGACCGCGAAACGCAGCGACGAGCGGAAGCTGGTCGGCTGATCGAGGTAGACGTCGCTGACCGCCTTCACGCAGGCGGCGGTGACCAGCAGGCCCACGATGACCCCGGTGAGGGTGAGGATCGCGTTCGCGCCCGTTGTCGCGGCGGGGTCCGGACTCGGGTTGGAATGGCCCAGGTTGCTCAGTGCGCTGAAGCCGTTGGGCAGGTCCGCCGAGGCGGGGATCGTCGACAGCAGCACGAGGCCGCTGAGCACCTCGAACGGCACCACGACGATCGCCGCGAGCCCGATGAGCATGCCCGCGTTGGTGCGGTAGATCTTGATGCTGGCGTCGAGGATCTCGCCGATCCGCAGCGGCCGCAACACCGGCGCAGTCATGGGGCGCAACCCTACCCTCGGCGCGGACGGCTACCCGCGAGCGTCCTGCGCGCGCTCGACGTCCTTGCGCACGATGCACTGGGCGAGATGGTCGTTGACCAGTCCACACGCCTGCATCAACGCGTAGGCGGTCGTCGGGCCGACGAACGCGAACCCGTGGCGCTTGAGCTCGCGGGCCAGCGCGCGCGACTGATCGGTGAGCGCCGGCACCTCGGCGAAGGTGGCGGGCGCCGGCCGCCGGGGCGGCGCGTGGGACCACACGAGCGCCGGCGAGCCCGCCGCCCGTCACGCAACGCCACGGTGGCGCGCGCGTTCGTGATCGCGGCGGCGATCTTGGCGCGGTTGCGCACGATCGCCGCGTCGGCGAGCAGGCGTCGCTCGTCGCGCTCGTCGAACGCGGCGACGGCCTCGGGGTCAAAGCCGGCGAACGCGGCCCGGAAGCCGTCGCGCTTGCGCAGGATCGTCAGCCAGGACAGCCCCGACTGGAACGCCTCCAGGCACAGACGCTCGTACAGCCTGCGCTCGTCGCGCACCGGGCGGCCCCACTCGTGATCGTGGTAGTCGCGGTACAGCGGGTCGTCGCCGCCGAAGCAGCGCAGCTCGGGCGCGGTCACCGCCGTCAGATGATGACGATCGGGGTGCCGATCTGCACGAGCTTGTACAGGCTTGGTGATCTCGGGGTTCTGCAGGCGCACGCAGCCGTGGGAGGGATCACCGGGGATGAGGTTGGGCTGGTCGGTGCCGTGGATGCCGATGATCCCGCCGCCCGGCCAGTCGGTCTCGGTGGTCGAGTAGTCGCTCGTCCCGATCGCGTATGGCCCGTACAGCGGCACCGGCGGGTTCACGGGGAACTTCTCCCGCACCCAGAAGCGCCCGGGCGGCGTCGGCGTGCTCGGCTTGCCCACGCCCGACAGGGGCGCGGAAGCGACCTTGCCGTTCTTGAACAGCGTGATCTCGCCGGGCGGTGAGGTTGACCAGCAGCAGGGCGTGAACGGTGGTGAACGGCGTGAGGTCGTCGGCTCGGCACCCAGCCGGTGACGCCGTTGGGGCGCATCGGCACCGCGATGTGCACCCACGTCGTCCCGTACTTGTCGATCTCCTGCGCGATCACCTGGTACACCTCGGGCAGGCCGTCCTCGGTGAAGAGATGCAGGTGCGCGATCGTGCGATCGTGCGACGCGGGGCCGGTGTGGATCGGCGTGCCGGGCAGCGCCGTCCCGGCCCACGTCGCGTAGTCGTGCGTGTAGTCGGTCAGCGCCACCGCCACGCCGACCCGCAGCGTCGAGGACGTGGACGTGTCGGTGGTGCTCGTCGTGGTGGTCGTGCTCGTGGTCGTGGTCGTCGCGGCCGGCGAGCTCGTCGTGGTCGTGGTGGTGGTGGTGCTCGTGGCGGTGATGGAGCCGGCCGAGCGGGGCGGGCTCGAGGCCGAGTGCGCCTGGTGCCCGGCCGCGTGAGCCACGCCGCCGCCGAGCAGCGCCACGGTTGCGAGCGTCGAGCAGCCCGGCGCCGACGCAGCACGACCGCACGCGCCGGCGCAGCGCGATCAGGCCGGCGGGGAGGCCGGCACGGCTGTTTCGGCGCTCATCCACCTCGCTTCGTTATAGCGTCGCGCCGGCGCCCGTGGGCCTTCGGGCGCGAGCGCACGCACGGCGGCTCGCCAGCTCTGGCGAGTTTTCGTGCGGTTTGACGGGGGCGGCGGCGGCGAAGCTAGCGTTCCGGCCGCGCCCGGCGGTCCCGCGTCAGGACCCAGCGCAGCGCCGACTCCGCCGATGAGCGCGAGCAGGCCGAGGCCGAGCGTCAGCGGCACCTGGCCGCCCGTGCGCGGCAGGCTCGTCGCCGACACCACCTCAGGGGTGAGCTCCGCGCTGCTGGTCGTGCTCGTCGTGAGCGCCGGATTGGTCGGGGCCAGGCTGCTCGTCGAGCTGGCCTGGGTGCCCGAGCTCGCCGTCGTGTGCTTCTTGTGGTGCGCGGCGGAGGTCGTGCTTGCGCTCGTGCTCGCGCTCGACGTCGTGGTCGCGGTCGTCGTGCTCGCGGTCGACGACGTGGTCGCGGACGTCTCCGTGGGCGCGACGCTCCCGGCGGCCGTCGGGCAGCCGCCGGCCGGCGCCGGGATGATGTCGCCCTCGCCGGCGCTGTAGTTGCTCAGGTCGGATTGGCTGACCCGGATCTCGACGTACGGGGCGCTCGGGTTGCCGGTCGCCTCGCAGATGAGCACCGTTGTCGAGCTCTGGGCCGCCGCGGTGTCGGCCCAGAGCGCGCAGACGAGGGCCGTGGCCAACAGCGAGATGAGCGCGGCCCGATACGGGCGGCGCGAGACGAAGCGGCTGAGCATGGGGCAATACCTCCGCGATACACGCGGTCGTGGCGGCAACGGACGCCGCGGACAGTAACGGATCCGGCGGTGGATTCGCGCCGAGGGATCCGGGCGCGACCGGCGCGGCGGGGCGCAGCCCGCAATCAGGCGATCGCCGGGGTCTCCGGGAGTCGCGCGAGCGCCGCGTCCATGTCGCTCTGTGAGAACTCCGGATCCTCGAGTGTCCCGGCCAGATAGGCGTCGTAGGCCGACAGATCGAAGTGCCCGTGGCCGCACAGGTTGAACAGGATCACCCGCGACTCGCCGGCCTCACGGGCCGCCTCGGCCTCGTCGATCGCGGCCCGGATGGCATGCGCCGGCTCCGGCGCGGGCAGGATCCCCTCCTGGCGGGCGAAGCGCACGGCGGCGGCGAACGTCTCGTTCTGGTGGTAGGCGCGGGCCTCGACGAGCCCGGCGCGAACGAGCCCGCACACGATCGGCGAGTCGCCGTGGTAGCGCAGGCCCGCCCGCGTGCACCGGCGGGGGCACGAAGTCGTGCCCGAGCGTGTACATCGGCATCAGCGGCGTCAGCCCGGCGGTGTCGCCGAAGTCGTAGCGGTAGGTGCCGCGGGTGAGCGTCGGGCAGGCGGCCGGCTCGGCGGCCATGAAGCGCGTGCTGGCCTGTCCGCGTAGCACGCGGCGCACGAACGGGAAGGCCAGCCCGGCGAAGTTCGAGCCCGCCGCCGACACACCCGATGACCACGTCGGGCTCCTCGCCGGCCATGCCGAGCTGGGCGATCGCCTCCTGGCCGATCACCGTCTGGTGCAGGCAGACGTGGTTGAGCACCGAGCCGAGCGAGTAGTTGGTGTCCTCGCGGCCGGCCGCGACCTCGACGGCCTCGGAGATCGCGATCCCCAGCGAGCCGGTCGGATGCTCCTGCTGGGCCCGGCCCGCCTCGGTCAGCGTGCTCGGCGAGCGATGGACGGTGGCGCCCCAGGTCTGCATGAGCGAGCGGCGGTAGGGCTTCTGGTCGAAGCTCGAACCGACCATGAACACCTCGCACTCCAGGCCGAACAGCGAGCAGGCGAAGGCCAACGACGAGCCCCACTGCCCGGCGCCGGTCTCGGTCGCCAGGCCGCTTGATCCCGGCGCGCGCGTTCTCGTAGGCCTGCGGGACGGCGGTGTTGGGCTTGTGCGAGCCCGCCGGGGATACGCCCTCGTACTTGAAGTAGATGTGCGCCGGGGTGTCGAGGTCTCGCTCGAGGCGCCGGGCGCGGTACAGCGGCGTGGGCCGCCACAGCTTGTAGGTATCCCGCACCTCCTCGGGGATCTCGATCTCGGGCGCCGCGGAGACCTCCTGCTCGATGAGCGCCATCGGGAAGATCGGCGTGAGGTCTGGCGGGCCTGCGGGCTCCATCGTCTGGGGGTTCAGCGGGGGCAGCGGGTCGCCCGGGAGGTCGGGCAGCAGGTTGACCCAGTGCGTGGGGATCTCGCTCTCGGCGAGCAGGTACTTGACGGTCTCGTCGCTCATGATCCCTCCAGTCGGTTGATGCCCCGGCGTCGCCGAGCCCAGCCTAGTCGGCCGGCCGTCCCGCCGCACGAGCATCGTCGGAGAAGGCGGGCCATGGGCTCGGATCGCCTCGACACGTGGTGCGACCGGTACGCCACCGCGCTGTGCAACCCGCCGCCACCTGGTCGCGGCGTGTGTCGCATCTGCCGCGGTCCGGCCCCGGCCCGCACGCGCGAATGCTCGAGTTGCCGGCGGATGCCCTACCGCCTGGACGCGGTGCTGCCGATCTCCTGGAGCGTGGCCTCGGGTCCGCTCCATCGTGCGCTGCGGGGCTACAAGGACGACCCGCTGGATGTCGTGCGCCAGGAGCTTGCCGCCGGGCTCGGGGCCGTCCTCGAGCGGTTCCTGCGTGGCCACGAGGCGTGCGCCGCCGCGGCGGCCGGAGTGGCGGGGTTCAGCCTTGTCACGACGGTGCCCGCGCGCGCCGATCGCAACCGCGGTCCGCTGCGTGCGCTGGTGCGCGGCTGTCCGAGCACGGCGGGGCGCTTCGCGCGCAGTCTCGTCGCCGCCGGCGGACCAACCGTGCCCCATCGGTTCGATCCCGAGCGGTTCCGGGCGCTGCGACCGATGGCCGGTGAGGCCGTGCTGCTGATCGACGACACCTGGACCTCCGGTGCGTCCGCCCAGTCGGCCGCGCACGCACTCAAGCGCGCCGGCGCGCGGCGGGTGGCGCTCGTGGTGATCGGCCGTCACCTGAACCCGGGCTACGGCGACCAGGGACCGCGCTGCGCGTGCGCGGCGCCGTTTCGCTGGGATACGTGCGCCGCGCACGCGGGCTGAGCCGGCGAGCGGCCGCCCGCCGCAGGCGCTACCCTGCGCCATCGCCAACCCGTGACCGAAAGGATGCAGTCCATGAACAAGTCCCAGCTGATCGAGGCGGTCGCCGCCGACAGCGGCCTCAGCAAGGCCGACGCCGGGCGAGCCATCGACTCGCTCTTGGGCACCGTGTCGAAGACGCTGAAGAAGGGCGACGAGGTGGCGATCACAGGCTTCGGAAAGTTCTCGGTCGTCAAGCGTGCGGCCCGTAAGGGCGTCAACCCGCGCACCGGCGAGCCCGTGAAGATCAAGGCTTCCAAGGCGCCGAAGTTCACCGCCGGCGCGACGCTCAAGACCAGCGTCAGCGGCGCGCGCAAGTAGCTCCCCCGGCGCCGACCGCGCCGACCGCGTGATCATGGCGGTGCCCGTTCGCGGGCACCGCCCCGCGCGCTCGCTAGCGCGAGTGCGATCCCGCGGTGGCCGAGCTTGTGCTCGCGGCGCCGCCGCTGCCCGGCAGATGCGTGCCCGGAGGCAGCACGTAGACCTGGGCGCCGAACAGCGTCACGCCGGGATCCGACGGGCTCGCCGGCGGCGGGCGGTAGATGTCCAGGTGGCGGCCGATGATCGCGCCGCCGGTGTCCTGGGCCAGGAACCAGCCGTGTCCGGGGCCGGTGCGATAGGCGGGGATGTAGACCCAGCTGCCCAGGGGGATAACGCTCGGGTCGACGGCGACGCTCTCCCAGTAGGTGAGGGCACGACCGGGGCCGGGCGCGAAGCTCACTCCGGGCAGGGCGACATAGCGCTTGCCGGGTCCATTGGACCAGCCTCCGGCCTGCAGCGGAAAGGTCACGCCGCCGGAGGCGTTGCTCCAGTAGCCCCCGTCGCGCCAATAGGGGATATTGCTGGCGAAGTCGGCCACCGTGCCCGCCTGGGTCACCCAGCCGCCCGCGCCGAGCGCGGCGATGTGCACGAACTGGCCGTTGTCGGCGATGCCGGTGCCCTCCATCGAGACACCGTGCGCCGAGTACAGGAAGTCGATGGGGTAGGTGCCGGGCAGTCCGGGCGCGGTGACCTCCTGGCCCGAGAACCACCACTCCGGCACCGGCCAGTACTGCGTGAGCTCGACGCCGCTCACCCAGGCCGGCTGGCGCATGGGCGCCGCCAGGGCGCTCGGCACCGCCACGACGCAGAGCGCCGCGAAGGTCGTGCCGAGGGCGATGAGCCGGCGAACGGACATGCTCTGAGCACAGACCGGCCGCCGGCGGCCACAACAACAGGCGCAGCGCCGGGCTGTGGACGACCGTCGTAGCTGAGCAAAGGTGCACAGGGTGACGGGCCGCGCGGCCGCGGGACCGACCCGGTGCTAGCGTCGGCAACCGTGACCGTCGTGTCCGAGCTCGATCTGCCGGCGTTCGACTACACGGACCCGGGCCTGCGCGGGGAGCGCTTCCACAGCGCGATGGCTGAGGTGCGGTCACGCGGCTGGCTTGCCCAGGGGCCGTTCGGCTACATCGTCCTGGACCACGACGCCGCAGAGTTCTTCCTGCGCTCGCGCGACGCCACGTTCCCGGGCCTGAAGATCGCCGAGCTGTTCGAGCTGGCCGAGGGTCCGCTGCTCGAGCAGATCGAGCGCAACCTGCTCAACATCAACGGTGCCGACCACCGTCGGTTGCGTAACCTCGTCAACCCGGCCCTGTCGCCCCGCGCGGTGCAGCAATACCGCCCCGCGATGCGCACGTTCCTCGAGGACCTGTTCGGCTCCGTCGCGCAGGCGGGCAGCTGCGACCTCGTCAGCGCGATCGCGCGCCCCTACCCCTCCCGGGTGATCGCCACCGTGATGGGCGCGCCGCTCCAAGACGCAGACCGCCTTCACCACTGGTCGAACGTCATCCAGCGCCAGTTCGACGTGGCCAGCCTGCTCGAGGAGCGCGACCTCATCGAGCAGGCGGCGGGCGAGTTCTACGACTACGCCAGGCCGCCCTGCTGCGCGTCCGTCGCGCCAGCCCGAGTGAGGACCTCATCTCGGCGCTCATCGCCGCCGAGTCCGAGGGCGACCGGCTGTCGGACATCGAGTGCATCAACCTCGTCTTCAACGTCCTCGTGGGCGGCGTCGACACGACCCAGAGCCAGCTCGCCCACGCGATCCGCCTGTTCGCCGAGCATCCCGACCAGTGGCGGCGCCTGGCCGAGGCGCCCGAGCTGGCGAGCCGCGCCGTCGAGGAGGTCCTGCGCTTCGAGCCGATCACCCCGTTCACGGCCCGCATCATGCTCGACGCGGTGGAGTACCGCGACGTGACCTTCCCCGAGGGGACGATCGTGATGGTCTGCGCGTTCACGGGCAACCGCGAGGAGCAGACCGGCGATCCCGCCCGCTTCGACATCGAGGCGACGAGGGACGGCGCCCGCTTGCTCACGTTCGGCGCCGGCATGCACTACTGCCTGGGTGCCAACCTCGCGCGTGCGGAGCTCGAGGAGGCGCTGACGTTCCTGGCGCCGAGAATGCCCAACCTCGCGCTCGCCGGCGAGGTCGAGTACGAGAGCATCATGGGGGTGTACGGGCTGGCGTCGCTGCCGGTGCGCTGGGGCGGTCGCTGAGCGCCGCCCGAAGCGGGCCAAAGCGACCAAAACACCCCCGTCGCGGCGTAGCATTGCCGGCGCCCGATGGTGATCGTCGCCGCCCGACCGCGATCCGGCCCGCTCCGCACGGCGCGCCGTCATGTCCGCTCCGCCCCGGGGGGGTGGGGGCGTCGGGTCGCCTTGTTCTCGATCGCGGCCGCCCTGGCGCTCTTCGGCGGGGTCGCGCCGGCCAGCGCCGGTCTCTATCACGTGTACAGCTGCCGCACGCCGGCGGGGGCGGCGGCGCCGACGGATGGGTGGGCGTCGAGTGTCACCGGCGTCGGCGATGCGGTACGAACGCGTGTGCTTTGGGGGCTCGCTGAAAGCGATTCTGCCGGGCCCTACGGCGGCACGGCGGCGCACAGACTCGGCGACCTGGACTACACGGCGCCCCCGTAGACCGCGATCTACGCGGCAACGTTGTGGCGGTACCGCGACAGGCGGCGAGCCACGGCTACGCCGCCGCTGGCGTCGCATACATTCACTCACGGCACCCGACCTGGTCGAGCTGCCGGAGACCTTCGACCAACTGCTGCCGCCTGCTCACCTCACAGGGAACCCGAACAACCCACTGGATGCGGGAACGCAGTCGAGCCCGTCGCCCTCAATCTCGACGGCACCACGGGGTTGTTCGCGACGGCTGAGTGCGGCGACGCAAATCCAGGCCAGACCTGCCCCAGCACGACCGGCTCGCCGGCGCCACCCGTCGCTGAAGTGGACATCTACGCCGCCGATATCACCCTCGACGACCAAGCGTCCCGTCGTACCAGCCGCCGGCGGCAGTCTGCTCACCGCATCACCGCTGACTGGGACCGAGAGCCTGACCTTCAGCGCCGCCGATCCCGGACCCGGCCTCTACCAGGTCATCTTCGAGGTGGACAGCAAGGTGGTGAGCACGGTGCCGGTCGATAACAACGGGGGTCGGTGCGTCCCGGCCTCGCCGGCGCCGTCGGACGGAACGAACGCGTTCCTCTACGGGCAGCCCTGCGATGCGTCGGCGAATGTCACGGACACGTTCGACACGACGCAGGTCGCGAACGGCACCCACCAGCTGCTCGTGCAGGTCACCGACGCCTCGGGCGCGGCGACCACGGTGCTCGATCGCACGGTCGCGTTCGCGAACGGGGCCGGCGGTGGCGCGCCGGGTGGCGGCGGCAGCGGACCGGGCCTGGCGGCGCCCGTTCCCAACGGGACGAATGCCTCGGCATCGGCGGTGCTGCGCGTGCGCTGGCGGCGCTCGTCGCTGGCCCGGCTGACGAGCGGGTGGGGGCAGGTGCGCCGTATCACGGGCACGCTGACGACATCGAGCGGCATGCCGATCGGCAACGCCGCGGTCGGCGTGGAGGCCTTGCCGAGCTTCGCTGGGGCCCAGTCGGCATCGCTCGGCACCGTGACAACCGATGCGGCGGGCGCATTCGCGTTCTCAGTGCCGGGGAACGCCTCGTCGCGCACGCTCACGTTCTCCTACGACGCGCACGTCGGCGACGCGCAGCCGGCCGCTACTGCGAGCCTCACCCTGCTCGTGCACGCAGGCATCGCGCTGACCGTCGGGCCCCGCGTGACCGGGGTCGGGCGGGTCATCACGTTTCGGGGGACCGTGCGGGGGACGCCGATTCCGCTCGGCGGCAAGCAGCTCGTGCTCGAGGCTCGCGCTCCGGGTAGCGCGTGGATCGAGTTCCAGGTCATCCGTACGAATGCCGGGGGGCGCTTCATTGCTCGGTACCGGTTCCGCTTTCCCGGGCCGGCCGACTATCAGTTCCGCGCCGTGTCGGAGTTCGAGGCGGACTTCCCGTTCCTCGCCGGCGCGTCGAACATCGTGGGCGTGTTCGAGCGCTAGCGCGAGACTATGATCGGGGGCCATGGGAGGGCTCAGGTCTCGATTGGCTGCCGTGCTGCCGCCACGTGTTCGCCACCGCGTCTGGGATGTGTACACACGCGCGATGACGGCCTACCGCCTGGTCACGCGGCATCGCTCGCGATTTGTCTCGAGCTACCTGACCGGTCTGCACGGGATCGAGATCGGCGCCGCGAGCCACAACCGGTTCTACCTCGACGCGATCAACGTCGATCGGTTTGGCGGCGACGACACCGAATACAAGCGCGAAGAGCGACGCCTCGCCCGGCGCGTGGCCAAGGTCGACGTCGTGGCGCCGGGTGACTGTCTCCCGTTTGACGATCGCTCGTATGACTTCGTGTTCTCGTCGCACGTGATCGAGCACTTTCCCGATCCGATCAAGGCGCTGCGCGAGTGGGTGCGCGTCTCGCGCCGTTACGTGGTCGTGGTGGCCCCGCACCGCGACCGCACGTTCGACGCCGGGCGTCCGCTGAGCACCGTCGACGAGCTGATGGAGCGCAACCGGGCCGGCTTCACGTCTGAAGAGGATCGGCACTGGAGCGTCTGGACGTGCGAGAGCTTCCTCGACATGTGCGCCGCGGCCGGCCTGCATGTCATCGACCACCAGGACCCGGACGACAAGGTTGGCAATGGGTTCATCGTCGCCATCGACGCCGCGAAGTCACGGCCGAGCTCGAGTTCCGTCAGAGCCGCCGATCGGGCGGCGCACGGCGCCCCAGACGTCACGCCCGAGGCAAGCCGCCGCCCGTAGTCGCCGGCGCTTCAGTCGCGCGAGGCTTGGGCGAGGGATTGCTGGTCGACGGCCCACGGCGGCGCGCCGGAGGCCCAGAGGTCGTTGAGCGCCACGGCGTCCTTGTAGGTGTCCATGCAGGCCCAGAAGCCGTGGTGGCGGTAGCCTCGCAACTGGTCGTCGGCGGCGAGGCGCTCGAGCGGCGCGCGCTCGAGGATGCTGTCGGTCTGTAGGTAGTCGAACACGCCCGGTTCGAACAGGAAGAACCCGCCGTTGATCCAGTGCTCGGCGCGAGGCTTCTCCTGGAACCCGAGCACCCGGTCGTCGTCGGTGAGCTGGGTCACGCCGAACTGCAGCTCGGGGCGCACAACGGTCATCGTGGCCAGCGCGCCGTGGGCGTCGTGGAGGCGGGCGAGGGCGTCGAGATCGATGTCGGCGACCCCGTCGGCGTAGGTGGCGGCGATCGGCAGGCCACCGAGACGGTCCTGGACGAGCTTGATGCGGCCTCCGGTCGGCGTGTCCAGGCCGGTGTCCACGCACTCGACGCTCACGCCGTCAGGCCAGGTCTGGGCGGCGGCGAATTCGTCCACAAGGGCGCTGCGATAGCCGGTGGCCAGCACGAAGCGGGCGAAACCCTGGGCGGCGTAGAGCTGGATCACATGCCACAGGATCGGCAGCCCGCCGATCTCCACCAGCGGTTTGGGGATGGCCTGGGTGTGCTCCTGCAGGCGGGTGCCGCGTCCGCCGCAGAGAATCACCACCGGTGTCCGGCTGGGCTCGATCATCGGCGGGCATTATGGCGATCGGCGGCCCGCGTGGGCTTCCCACGCTCGGCGGCCGCCGCCGTCAGACGGCTAAGCTGCGGGCCGATGAAGGCAGTGATCCTGGCGGGCGGACTGGGCTCTCGACTGAGCGAGGAGACCGTCGTTCGGCCGAAGCCGATGGTCGAGATCGGCGGCAAGCCGATGCTCTGGCACATCATGAAGCTGTACTCCGCGCACGGCGTGAACGAGTTCGTGATCTGCCTGGGCTACAAGGGATACGTCATCAAGGAGTACTTCGCCAACTACTTCCTGCACACGTGCGACGTCTCATTCGACGTGGCCAAGGGAACGATGGAGGTGCACCGGTCCGCAGCCGAGCCGTGGCGGGTGACGCTGGTGGAGACGGGCGAGGCGACGATGACCGGCGGGCGGCTCAAGCGCGTGCTCGAGTACGTGGCCGACGAGGACTTCTGCTTCACCTACGGCGACGGGCTCGCCGACCTGGACATCGGCGCGCTGGTCGCCTTTCATCGTGAACAGGGGCGCCTGGCGACCGTCACGGCCGTGCAGCCCCCGGGGCGCTTCGGGGCGCTCGAGCTGGAGGGCGACAGCGTGCGGGCGTTCGAGGAGAAGCCGCGGGGCGACGGTGGCTGGACGAACGGCGGCTTCTTCGTGCTGTCGCCGGGGATCGGACGCTACGTCGACGGCGACGCCACGGTGTGGGAGCAGGAGCCGGTGCACCGCCTGTCCAGCGCGGGGCAGCTGTCGTGCTTCCGCCACGAGGGGTTCTGGCAGGCGATGGACACGCTGCGCGATCGCACGCAGCTGCAGCAGCTGTGGGATTCGGGCGAGGCGCCGTGGAAGATGTGGTCGTGAGCGCCGTCGGGGGGCGCGTCGATCCGGCGTTCTGGCAGGGGCGGCGGGTGCTGCTCACCGGGCACACCGGGTTCAAGGGCAGCTGGCTCACGCTGTGGCTGCAGGCGCTGGGCGCCAGCGTCACCGGGGTCTCGCGCGACGTGCCCACGACCCCCTCGCTGTATGAGGCGGCCCGCGTTGCGGAGGGCATCGAGGATGTCCGCTTGGACGTCCGCGACTTCGACGCCCTGCGCGCGGTCGTGGCCTCGGCGCAGCCGGAGATCGTCATCCACATGGCCGCACAGTCGCTCGTGCGGCTGTCGTTCGACGCCCCGCGCGAGACGTACGAGACGAACGTCATGGGCACGGTCAACCTGCTCGAGGCGGTGCGCACCGCCGGGTGCGTCCGTGCCGTCGTCAATGTGACCTCGGACAAGTGCTACGACAATCGCGAGTGGGAGTGGGGCTACCGCGAGTACGAGCCGATGGGCGGACACGACCCGTACTCGAACTCCAAGGGGTGCGCCGAGCTCGTCACCGACGCCTTCCGGCGCTCGTACTTCGGCGCCGACGGCGCCACCCGGGTCGCCTCGGCCCGCGCCGGCAACGTGATCGGTGGCGGCGACTGGGCGGTCGACCGGCTCGTGCCGGACATCATGCGCGGCGTCCTCGGCGGCGAGCCGATCCGCATCCGCAACCCGCATTCGATCCGGCCCTGGCAGCACGTGCTCAACCCGCTCAGCGGCTATCTGGTGCTCGCCCAGGCGCTGCTCGACTCCCCCGACTTCGCCGCCGGCTGGAACTTCGGCCCGGCCGACGAGGACGCGCGTCCGGTGCAGTGGATCGTCGAGCGCATCGATGAGCGCTGGGACGGCGAGCTGTCCTGGGCGACCGACGAGGGCCCGCATCCACACGAGGCCCGCTACCTCAAGCTCGACTCCTCGCTGGCGCGCTCGCGCCTGGGCTGGCGGCCCGGCTGGGACCTCGGGGAGGGCCTTGACGCCGTCGTGGCCTGGTACCGCGCGCTGCGCGACGGCGAGGATGTCCGCGCGGTGACCGCCGGGCAGATCGAGACGTTTCAGTACGCTGCCGCGTCGAGATGACCGCGTCGCCGTGTCGATTCTGTGGTGCGCCGCTGGAGGCGGTGTTCGCCGATCTGGGGATGTCGCCGTTGGCGAACTCCTACGTTTCGGCGGAGCGCGTCAACGCGATGGAGCCGTTTTACCCGCTGCGCGCGCTGGTCTGCGGCAGCTGCTTTCTGGTGCAGCTGGAGGAGTTCGAGACGCCGCACGAGATCTTCTCTGACTACGCGTACTTCTCGTCGTACTCCTCGAGCTGGCTTGAGCATGCTCGCCGCTACACCGAGGAGATGATCGAGCGGTTCGATCTGGGGCCTGACAGCCACGTGGTCGAGCTGGCCTCCAACGACGGGTACCTCTTGCAGTACTTCCGCGAGCGCCAGGTTCCCGTGCTCGGGATCGAGCCGGCGGCGAACGTTGCCAAGGTGGCCCTGCAAAAGGGGATTCCCACGCTGGTGGAGTTCTTCGGCCGCGCGACGGCCCAGTCGCTGGCCGGTGAGTCGGCCGCGGACCTGCTGCTGGGCAACAACGTGCTCGCTCACGTTCCCGATCTCAACGACTTCGTGGCCGGGATGAAGATCCTGCTGAAGCCCGGTGGTGTGATCACGATGGAGTTTCCCCACCTGATGCGCCTGATCGATGACAACCAGTGGGACACGATCTATCACGAGCACTTCTCTTACTTCTCGTTCCTGACCGTCAGCCGGGTGTTCGAGGCGCACGGCCTGCGGCTGTTCGACGTGCAGGAGCTGCCCACCCACGGCGGCTCGCTGCGGATCTTCGGCTGCCACGAGGACGATCCCGGCAAGCCCGACAGCGACGCGGCGCACGAGCTGCGGGAGCGTGAGCGGGCGGCCGGCTATGAGCGCCTCGACACGTACACCGGTTACGGGGCGCGGGTGGTGCAGGACAAGCGCCAGATCCTGGGCTTTCTGATCGATCTGAAGAACGACGGCCGCCGGGTGGTCGGTTACGGCGCGCCGGCGAAGGGCAACACGCTGCTGAACTACTGCGGGGTGCGCCAGGACTTCCTGGATTACACCTGCGATCTGAACCCGCACAAGCAGGGCCACTTCCTGCCGGGCAGCCACATCCCGATCCGCTCGCCCGACGCGATCCGGGAGGACCGCCCGGACGTCGTGGTCATCCTGCCCTGGAACCTCAAGGACGAGATCATGCAGCAGCTCAGCTTCATCCGCGAGTGGGGCGGACGGTTCGCCGCGCGGACGCCCGAGCTGACGCTGTACGAATGAGCGCGGTGCGGCGATGAGGTTCGTGGCGACACCGCTCGCCGGGGCCTGGGTCATCGAAGTCGAGCCGATCGCCGACGAGCGCGGCTGGTTTGCGCGCACGTTCGACGCCGACGCGTTCCGCGAGCGAGGGATGGACCCCACCGTCGTGCAGTGCAACACGTCGTTCAACGCCCGCCGGGACACGCTGCGCGGCATGCACTACCAGGTCGAGCCGCACGGCGAACCGAAGCTCGTCCGCTGCGTGCGCGGCGCGATCTTCGACGTCGCCGTCGACCTGCGCCGCGACTCGCCGACGCTGTGTCGCTGGCATGGCGTCGAGCTGACGGGCGACAACCAGCGGCTGTTCTACATCCCGGCCGGCCTCGCGCACGGATTTCAGACGCTCACCGACGACACCGAGGTCCTGTACCAGATGGGGCATCGCTACGTCCCCGAGGCGGCGGCCGGCGTGCGGTTCGACGATCCCGCGTTCGCAATCCGGTGGCCCGAGCCGGCGGGCGAGCGGACGATCGCCGAGAAGGATCGCGCCTATCCGGACTTCGATCCCGGCGCGCTGCCGACCTCGATCCCGGCGTGACGGCGAGCTCCTCCAGCGCGACGGGGGTCGCCTGCCCGCTCTGCGGCGCCCGCACCCGGCCGGCGTTTGCCGCCACCGATCGCAACCGGGCGGTGTCCACCCGGGTCTTCCACTACCGTCGTTGTGAGGCCTGCGACGCGTACTCCCTGGCGGACGTGCCGGAGGATCTCGGCCGCTACTACCCCGAGGAGTACTACGGCCTCCCGACCCCGGCGCAGCTGGAGTCGCTCGCCGCCGCCGAGGCGTTCAAGGCGCGCATGCTTCTGCGCCACGTGGCACCCGGTCCGCTCACCGACGTCGGCGCGGGGTACGGCGTGTTCTGCCGCGCGGCGAGCAACGCCGGCTTCGAGGTTCGCGCGGTCGAGATGGACGGCCGCGCCGCCGACTACCTGCGTGACGTGGTCGGCGTCGAGGCGATCCGCAGCGATCGACCGCAGGAGGCGCTGGCCGCCATGTCGCCGAGCCGGGCGATCACCATGTGGCACTCGATCGAGCATCTGCCGGATCCGTGGGCGGTCCTCGAGGCGGCCGCCGCCAACCTCCAGGCCGGCGGCGTGCTGCTCATCGCCACGCCGAATCCGCAGGCGATGCAGTTCCGCCTGTTGCGCGGCCGCTGGGCCCACGTTGACGCGCCGCGCCATCTGTACCTGATCCCGGCGGCCACGCTTGAGCGCCGCGCCGCCGATTGCGGCCTCAGCCAGGTCGCGCTGACCACCGGCGATCCCGCGGGGCGGCACTGGAACCGCTTCGGCTGGGAATACGCGCTGCGGCGCTTCCCGGCCATCCGGCCGGCCGGTCGCCTCACCGTCGGCACGTCGTTCCTGCTGGCGGGCGCACTGCGGCCGGTGGAGGCCACCGGCCTGCGCGGCGCGGCCTACACGGGCGTGTTCGTCAAGCGCGCGTGATCGGGGCGTGGCCACAGCGCCACCCTGAGCCCCCGTTAACGTCTGTGCGGTGATGGCGGGCGGTCCTGCAACCACATTCGCCGACGAACTGCCGGATCCGCGCCTGACGCCCATCGGCATCCGCGAGCTCTATCGACCGTGAGCGCGGCCGGACGCGAACCGGGCACCGACGGCGACGAGCTCCCGGCCGAGGCTCTGCAGCCAGAGGATCTGCTCGCCACGTCGGACGCGGGGCCGGCGGCGATTCGCGGCGGTTCCATGCGCATGGTCGGCTTCGGTGTCGGAACCCTCGTGGCCGCGGCGGCCGCGGCGCTGCTGTTCCGCCATCTCGGGCGGGCGCAGACCGGGCGCTACATCGTCGCGCAGTCGCTGGTGGCCATCGTGGCCGGCGTGTCCGACCTCGGGCTCACGGCGATTGCCCTGCGCGAGCTGTCGCTGCGCGAGGGGGCCGACCGCCATCGCTTCGCGGCCAACATGCTCGGGCTGCGCTTGTTGGTCACCGGCATCGGGCTCGTGGCGATCATCGCCTTCACGGCGGTGGCCGGCTACGGCGGCGGGCTCGTCCTGGGGGTGACTCTGGCCGGGATCGGGCTCGTGTTCCAGAGCGTGCAGTCCACCATGGCGACGTCGCTGATGAGCCGCTTGCGGCTCGGCTGGGTGACGGCGGCGGACATCCTGCGCCAGGTCGTCAACTCGCTGCTGCTCGTGTTGCTCGTCGCCGCCGGCGCGGGGGTCGTGCCCGCACTGGCCGCGGCTATTCCGTCGTCGCTGGCGGCGCTCGTGCTCACGCTCGTGCTCGTGCGCGGCGACATGCCGCTGCGCCCGGCGTTCGACCGGCGGGAGTTTCGCGCGCTGCTGGTCGTCGTGCTGCCGTTCTCGGCCGCCGTGGCCGCCGCCACCATCTATGTCCGGCTGGCTGTCGTGCTCGTCTCCCTGGCGGTCTCGGCGGACGCGTCGGGCGATTTCGGTCTGTCCGCGCGGATCCTGGAGACGCTCGTCGCCGTGCCCAGCCTGCTGGTCGGCGCCGCGTTTCCGATCTTCTCGCGGGCGGCGCGCGACGATCACGAGCGTCTGGCCTATGGCGTGCAGCGGGTCTTCGTCGTCACGCTGATCGTCGGCGCCGGAGTGGGCGTTGCGCTGGTGCTCGGCGCACCGATCGCGGTGCGGGTCATCGGTGGCCACCAGTTCCCCGGGGCCACGTCGATCCTCCAGCTTCAGGCGCTCGGCATGGCGGCATCGTTCGTCGACGCCGTCTGGATGTACGCGATGCTCGGCCTCGGCCTGTACCGCGACATTCTGCGCGTCAACGCCGGTCTGCTCATCTTCGGAGGAGCGCTGGTGGGCGTGGGCGTGGCCGTCGACGGCACGCACGGCGCGGCGATCGCCACCTCCGTGGCCGAGGTCGGCCTGACCGCTGCCCTGGCGATCGTACTGACGCGGCGCAACCCCGCGCTGAGACCGAACCTGAGACCGCTGCTGCCGGTCGGCGTGGCGTGCGTCGTGGGGCTCGTGCCGCCCCTGGTGCTCGGGCTGGGCGCCGTGCCCAGGACGGCGGTCGGCGTCGCGCTGTTCGCCGCGGCCATTCTCATCCTGCGTGTGGTGCCCGACGAGGTCTTTCACGAGCTGCGACGCCTGCGGGCGCAGCGGGGCGCGGCCGCCGTGCCGCCGCCCTCTGCGTCGGGCTAGGGCACGCGCCAGCCGAGGCCGGCGCGCAGGACCGCGCGCAGCCGCGGGTAGGTCGGCGTGCCCCAGCGCTCGGGGTACCGTGACGGCTCGACGCGCTCGGCGACGTCGACGATGTCCTTGTAATGCTCGGGATCAAGACCCGGGGCCCATCCGGGGAACTGACCCTGCGCGAAGATGAGACCGACACTGACGAGCTGCTTGCGCCCGGCCGGCAGCCAGCGCTGCAGGGCGGCCAGAGCGCCGAACACGGCGTCGTAGAACAGGCGCTCGCGCCGCGAGATCCGCCGCTGCAGCTGCGCGAACTGCTCGGGGCTGATCGTGTGACGCAGCCGGTGGCCCTCGTAGACGTAGGCGATCTGCAGCCGCCGGTAGCGGCGGTAATTGGGGACCAGGCGGGCGTCGCCGAGCTCGCGCGAGAGATCCTCCATCGCCCCCAACCAGCCGTCGTTGATGTTCGAGCCGGGGAGCAGCCGGCGCCGGTCGCGGTCGTCGCCGTCGCCCTCGAGGAACTGGCGCCCCTCGGCCTCCCGGGCGTTGTTGTGAAAGAAGCCGTACGAGCGCGGGGAGACGCCGATCACCACGAGCGGGCGCGGCTCCACCACGATCGAGCGCGCGCGGGCGAATGAGAGGTTCATGGCGTAGTAGTCCGGGAACGGCGAGCGGAAGAAGGGCCCGTCGTGCGACTGCGCGTCGATGAACGACCGCTTGATCGTCGCGAACTGCATGTTGAAGCCGTAACGCAGGCTGAAGTTCATCGATCCCCGCACGAGCCGGCGCGCGCGGTCGGGCTCCAGGACGAACGGCTGCGTGGCGCCGCGCAGGAACTCGGCGTAGCTCTCGGAGCGCAGATACCCCTCCGGCGCCTCGGGCAGGACGTCGGGATACGCGTACACGAGGGCGCCGTGGTAGATGACGTCCGGGGCGTCGAACCGCTGCACCAGCTCTCGGGTGCGCGAGAAGTAGTCGCCCAGCAGGGCGTCATCGTCGCCGAGCATGACAACGTACTCGCCACGGCTGTGGCGCAGCGCGTTCTCCCAGTTCTCGGCCACGGGCAGCAGGCGCGGCGTTCGCGTGTAGATCACGCGCTCGTCGCCGAGGCCGGCCACGTAGCCCTCGACGTCCTCGGATGACTCGTTGTCGGAGACGATGACCTCCCAGTCCTCGTCGTCGAGGCGCAGCACGCTGTCGACGGCGTGCCGCAGGAGGAGGAGGCGGTCCCGTGTGGGGAGCAGGATGGATATCTTCATCGGCCGATGCGCCCGGGAGATCCTTGTTTGCATGCGCGAGCGCCAACGCCATGCTGCATGCGTGGATCCGCGGTTCGGGCTCCGGCATGATGACAAACGGCTCCGAGCGACCGTGCGTCGTGCACCTCGTGCGAGCGGCCAACGGGCCGGACCCGTTCGCTGCCTTCCTGGCCGCGTGGCAGCGGGTCTCGCCGGGCGTCGACTGCGAGCTGGTGCTCGCGCTGAAGGGCTTCCCGTCGGCCGCCGACGCCCGGCCCTACCTCGACCGCGCGGGTGAGCTCGTGTCCGAGACCGTGTCCTTCGACGACCTCGGGCGTGACCTGGACGTATACTTCGCCGCCGCGGCGCAGCTCGGTCGCGAGCGCTACTGCTTCTTGAACTCATACAGCGAGCCGTTGACCGATGGCTGGCTGGGCAAGCTCGACGCGGCGCTGCGCGGAAGCGACGTCGGGCTGGTGGGCGCCACCGGCTCGTGGGCGAGCAATCGCTCGTGGCTGCTGTACAACGCCCACCTCCCCAGCGCGTACGCGAGCGTGTTCCCGGATCGGCGCGAGGCGCGGGGCGTGTTTCGCCAGCTGGACTACGAGGCCCGTGCCCAGGCGGACGGTCAGGCGTCCGGTGCCGCGCCGGCGCCGTCGGCGTGGCAGCTGCTGCGCGACCGCTGGCGTGCGCTGCCGCACCTGCACGAGCAGTTGGTGGCCTTCGATGGGTTCCCCTCGCCGCACGTGCGCACCAACGCGTTCCTGATCGAGCAGACGACCCTGCGGCGGCTGGCGCTGTCGCCGGCCGCGACCAGGCACGAGGCCTACCGCGTGGAGAGCGGGCGCCACAGCCTGACCCGTCAGGTGCGCGAGCTCGGACTGCGCGCGCTGGTGGTGGATCGCCAGGGGGTCGCCTACGAGCACGACCGCTGGGATGCGAGCCGCACGCTCTGGCAGGGCGATCAGGAGGGACTGCTCGTGGCCGACAACCAGACGCGCGGCTACGCGCGCGGCGACCTCGTGCGACGAGCCACGCTGTCTCGGCTGGCCTGGGGCTCGCGTGCGGACCCGCGGCCGCCGAGTGAGCGAGCGGGTGACCGACCGTGACGCGGGTGCTGGTGACCGGCGGCAGCGGATTCGTCGGCGTCCCGACGTTGCGCGAGCTCGTGCGACTCGGAGACGACGTCCACGCGCTGACCTCCTCGGCCGATCCGCCGGCCGTCGAGGGTGTGCGCTGGCGGCAGGCCGATCTGGCCGACCGCGGGCAGGTCGATGCGGCGATGGCCACGGTCCGCCCCGAGCAGCTCGTTCACCTGGCCTGGTACGTCGAGCCGGGGCGCTTCTGGACCGCGCCGGAGAACGTCGCGTGGGTGCAGCACAGTCTCGCGCTCCTGGAGGCCTTCCTGCGCGCCGGCGGCCGGCGCGCGGTGATGCTCGGCACCTGCGCGGAGTACGACTGGGCCGAGCCCGCCGAGTTCATCGACGAGCGCCGGCAGCCGCTGGTCCCGACGACGCTCTACGGGGTGGCCAAGGACGCGCTGCGCCGCGTGGCCGGCACATACGCCCAGGCGCAGGATGCCGAGCTGGCGTGGGGACGTCTGTTCTTCCTCTACGGTCCCCGCGAGCCGCCCACCCGGTTCGTCCCGGCGATCTGCCGCGCGCTGGTGGCCGGCGAACCGGCGCAGCTGACGAGCGGCGCGCAGGTGCGCGACTTCCTGCACGTCGACGACGTCGGCGGCGCGCTCGCCGCGCTCCTGCACGCGCCGGTCACCGGCGCCGTGAACATCGCCTCGGGCGAGGCGGTGACCCTGGCCGCGGTGGCCGATGAGCTCGGTCGCCTGGCCCAACGCCCCGAGCTGATCGAGCGCGGGGCGCTGCCCGATCGCCGGGGCGAGCCGCCGCGGCTGGTCGCCGATGTCGCGCGGCTGCGCGACGAGGTCGGCTTTCGGCCCCGGTGGTCGCTGCCGGACGGTCTCGCCGACACCCTCAGCTGGTGGCGCGGGCGGGGCTGAACCGCCCGGTGCCCGCCGGTGGCTCAGCCCCGGCGCGTCGCGCGACGGGCCAGTAGCGCGCGCCCACCGGCGCGGTAGCCGAGCGCGCGAGCGCGGTGCGCGAGCCCGGGCCCCACCGCGCCGGGCTGGTCGCCGAGGCGCGGGCCGGTCGCCGTGCCGGTCGCCCAGCGCAGCGGCACCTGCGCGACCCGCGGCCAGCGGTACTCCTCGGCGGCCTGCGCGAGCGCCGTAGCGTATGCGCCGCGTCCGCGATCCAGGACCTGCTCGAGGGCACGCGCCGTGCCCTCGACGTCCCCCGCCGCGGCGACGGCGCCCAGCCCGTCGCGGGCCACGCGTTCGGCGAGATCGTCCCCGTCGGTGCACACGACCGGCAGCCCCGCCCACAGGCAGTCGAGCACGCGGGTGCGGAAGGCGAACCGCGTCTCCAGATGCGCGCCGTGGGTCGAGAGCGCGCAGTCGGCTGCCAGCAGCCAGGAGGCGCGATCGGCGTAGGGCACCCAGCCGTCGTGAAAGTGCACGACCGAGCCGAGCAGGCCGAGGTCGTCGGCCACCCGGCGCGCCTGCTGCGTCGCCGTCTGCGCCGCGGGCTGGCGCGAGCCGCCCATGAACAGCAGGCGCAGCCCCGGGCGCCGCTGCGCGAGGGCGGCCACGGCGCGAATCGCCGTGGTGGGGTCCAACCACGCCCAGATGCCGCCGTTCCACAGGATGATCTCGTCGTCCTGGGCGATGGCCGGGACCGCGGCGCGGGGGCCGCGCCCCGGAAGGGCCCGGGGTGGCTCCTGCGGCAGGCCGAACGGCACCACGTCGATGATCGACCGGAACGTCGGGTCGCGGTCGTAGACGTCGGGGCCGATCAGTCGCCGCGCGAGCATCGCACCGAGCCACAGGTCCCGCTGCGTCTCGCTGGCGCACATGAAGTGATGGCCGCTGTCGAGCGCGTCGTGGAGGCGATCGACGGTCAGCGTGGTGTGCATGCGGCGCGCCGTCCGAGAGGTCCCCGCGAGCAGCTCGAGCGTCTCCAGCGTCTCGGGGTCGTAGAGATCGATGATCAGCCGCGCCCGCGCGCCGCGCAGCCACCGCGTGACCAGTGGCCACTGCGGGTGCGTCACCACGACGTCGGCGGCGTCGATCAGCGGGCGCAGCGCGCGTGGGTCGTGGGGCCGGTAGGCGACCGTGGCGATGCCATCGGCGGTGGAACTCGTGCGACCGCCGTGGGCGATCGTCACCTGCGCGTGACCGACGAGCACGCGCGCGAGCTCCCAGTAGCGGATCCCCAGTCCCGCCATCTCCTCGCCGACCGGGTCGGCGCTGATGAACAGCACGCGCGGGCGCGGTGCCGCGGCCGAATCAGGCGGCTCGGCGGCCATACACCCCTCGGCGGAGAGCGAACGAGTCGCGCAGGCCGATGGACCCGTCGATGGCGTCCGCCGGCGGTCGCGCGAGCCGGGGCCGGCGGGCGCCGGCGCGCCAGCCGGCCAGGCGACCGCGCAGCGCGGCAGCGTCGCGCGAGATCGCCAGGTCGCCGGCCACCACCGTCGCCTCGGTGGCCACAGCCCGCAGCGCCTCGCCGGAGCGCAGCACCCCGTAACGGCGCAGCAGGTAGCCCCGGCCGAACCCGCCGTGGCGGCGCTGCCACGCCGATCGGTGGCCATGCGTGGCCGACCCCAGGTGCACGCCGACGGCGTCGCGCGCGCGCGACCGTGCGCCAGCCGGCGCTGCGCAGCCGCAGGGCCAGGTCGAAGTCCTCGTGTAGGCGAAGATCGTCTCGTCCAGGCCGCCGACCTGCTCCCAGGCGCTGCGCCGGTACGCGGCGGCGGTGCCGGCCGGCCCGGTGAGCAGCGGATGCTCATCCCCGGCCTGCTCGACCGGATAGCCCTGCAGGCGGGGGAAACAGGCGAGCGTCGGGTCGGCGACCAGCCCGAAGCTGTCGATCGTGCGCTCCCCGGGTTGCAGCATCAACGCGGCGACCGAGCCGACGCCGGGGTCGGCATCGAGCGGCGCGATCAGGCGCTCCAGGAAGTCCGCGCGGCAGTCGACGTCGTTGTTGAGCAGCACGATCGCCTCCCCGTCACCGGCGGCGACGCCGCGGTTGCAGGCCTCCGCGAACCCGCGGTTGTCGTCAAAGGACTCCACGCGGGCCTGCGGCCACTCGCTGGCCAGCCGCGCGCGGGTGTCGTCGGTGGAGCCGTTGTCGACGACGATCACCCGGTGCGGCCGCGTCTGACCGGCGAGGTGACGCAGACAGCTGTCGGTGAGGTCGTAGCGGTTGTAGGCGACGATCACGACGTCGATGGAGGCGGGCATTGGCGGGTCATCGTAGTGACCGCGAACCGCGCGCGTCATCGCTCAACTAGCCTTTGCGGCCCTTGGCAGCGCCGCCTCCGCACATCGGCCTCAACCTCGATCTTCCTCGTGCCGGGCGAGACCGGCGGCATGGAGATCTACGCGCGCGAGCTGATCCCGGCGCTGGTCGGCCGGCGCCCGCCGGCATGCGCTTCACCGCGTTCATCAACCGCGAGGCGCGCGGCCGAAGCGCCGGGCCGTGGGGCGAGCTCGTGCCGGCGGTGACCGTGCCGGTCCGGGCGCGCGCGGCGCATGCGAGTGGGTGCGCGGCGAGCAGACGCTGCTGCCGCGCCTGGCCGCCGCGCGCCGGCGTCGACCTCGTGCACAGCCTGGCCAGCACCGCGCCGCTGTGGGGGCGCTTCCGCCGCGTCGTGACCGTCCACGACCTGATCTACGCGCGCTTCCCCGAGGCGCACGCGGGCTCCGCGACCTCGGCATGCGCGTGCTCGTGCCGCGGGCGGTGCGCCGCTCGCGACCGGGTGATCGCCGACTCGACGAGCACGCGCGACGATCTCGCTGCAGCTGCTGCACGTCCGCCGGCGACGAAGATCGACGTCGTCCCGCTCGGCGTTCGGCGCGCGGCGGCGCGCCGACGCCGCCGCCCGAGCGCGAGACGCGCGCGCGCTTCGAGCTCGGCGAGCGGCCGCGTCGCTGCTCAGCCTGTCGGCCAAGCGCCCGCACAAGAACCTGACGCGCGCTGATCGACGCGCTCGCGCGGATCCCGCCGGCAGCGACCGGCCGCTGCTCGTGCTCGCCCGGCTACCCGACCTGGCACGAGGCGCGAGCTGCGCGAGCGCGCGCGCAGGCGCTCGGGATCGGCGCCGACGTGCGCTTGCTCGGCTGGCTGTCGGACGACGCCGAGCTCGAGGGGCTGTGGGCGCTGGCGGACGGCGTTCGTGTTCCCGTCGCTGTACGAGGGCTTCGGGCTGCCGGTGCTCGAGGCGATGGCGCGCGGCGTGCCGGTCGCCTGCTCGAACGCCGCCTCGCTGCCCGAGGTCGCCGGCGACGCCGCGCTGCTGTTCGACCCCCTCGACGCCGCGGGCGATCGCGGCGGCGATCGCGCGCCTGCTCGACGACCCCGAGCGAGGCCGACCGCCTGCGCGCGGCCGGCCGGGCGCGGGCGGCGCGAGTTCTCGCTGGGAGCGCGACGGCGCGCGGCACGCTGGATAGCTACCGGCGGCGCCCTGACCCGGGCCGGGGCCAGCTACCCGCAGGCGGTCGCGAGCGTCGTCTTCGCGCAGCCCTCGAGCGCTGCGGGCCGCCCGCAGGTACGCCGCCCTGCGCGGGCTTGGGCGTGATCTGCAGCGTCGTCTGGTTGAGATGGCGCAGCCCGGCGTACTCGAAGGATGAGTCCAGCGGCCGCGTCGCGCGTCAGCCACGTGTACCAGAAGACCTGCTGGAGGTTCAGCGAGGCGCGGTCGGCCGCCATCAGCCCGAGCTCGGTGGTGCAGGTTGCTCGCCTGCCCGCGCGAGCGTCGTGTCATAGCCGTAGTTGCGGTCCGTGGCCTCGGGCACGTGCCCGAGCGCGGAGGGCCAGGAGAACTCGGTGGCCAGCAGCGGCAGCGAGCGGTCCCCGTAGCGGTCCATCACGTCGCGGGTGTAGCGCAGCGCGAGGATCATGTTCTGCGGATAGCGGGTGAAGATGTTGATCGCCACGGCGTCGAACAGCCCGCGCGCGCCGTATTCGTACAGGCTCTGCAGGGCGATCCAGCCGCGCCCGAACAGCCCGGCGAGGATCACCTCGCCGCTCGGGTCGTTCGCCTTGACCGCCGTGTGCGCCGCCCGCAGCATCGCGATGTAGGGGTTCTGGAACGGCGTCGGGTCGTCCCAGAACAACGACGCGCCGTTGGGCAGCGCGCCACCGGCGGGCTCGTTCCAGATCTGCCACTCGGTGCTGGGGTCGGGCGTCAGCGTCGGGTGGGTCTGCCCAGAAGGTGCCGTTCGGCCCGTAGCGCTGAACGACGAGGCCGACGAACGTCGCCGTAGGCGGTGCGTTGGCCGGCGGCGACCACGTCAGGGCTGGATTGACGCGGGCCCAGGCTCGGCGCCTGCAGGATGACCGGCAGAACGCGCAGGCCGTGCGCGGCCGCGGCCGCGTAGAGCGTGTCGCTGGCCGACCAGTTGGTCGGGAATGCCGTCGACGAGCGGGTACTGGGCGGCTCTGGCCGGCGGGCACCTGCGGCGGCGTTGGCGTACGGCTGGGTCACGCTCCAGTACACGCCGATGCGCACGCTCTCCACCCCGGTGCGCACCATCTGGGTCATCTCCGCGTCGAGCGGGATCTTGGGGTCGAGCAGGACGCCGTCGACCATCATGCCGAGGAAGCCGAACGGCACCTGGCGCGGGCGCGCGGCCGCCGGACCGGCGAGCAGCAGCAGGGCGAGCATTGCAATGGCCAACGGCGCGAGCGCGCACCGCCGCAGACGGGGAAGGCTGCTCACCACCTCCATTGTGACGAACGCCGGGTTGCGCGCGGGGCTGGCACCGTTCGCGCGACGCCGACCGGCGCGTGTCACCCGGCGCTCACACGCTGCGCGTCGCGACGACCATCCCGCGGTGGCTCCTCCCCGCGCGCGTAGCCGTCGAGCACGGTGCGCAGCGAGGACTCGAGCGACAGCCGCTGCGCGTTGTCGGCGAACCACTGCGCGGTGCGCTCGCGCAGCGGCAGGCCGGCCTCGTGCATGCGCACGATCGCGGCGGCGATCGCCTCCGCGCGTCGGCTCGGTCACGACGACGCCGTTGACCCCGTCCTGGATGAGCTCGATGGCGGCGTTGTCCTCGGCCGCGACGACGATGCTCGGGGTGCCTCGCGCGGCCGCCTCGACGACGACCATGCCGTAGCCCTCGCGGCTGGAGGGCAGCAGCATGCACAGCGCACGGCGCAGGGCCGCGTCGACCGCCTCGGCGGACGACGAACCCCGGTGCGCTGACGATGTCGCCGGCGCCCGTCGGCGGCGATCGCCGCGTGCAGCGCGTCGCGCTCGGGCCCGTCGCCGTAGAACGCCGCCGCGCAGCCCGGCGAGCGGCCGCACGCGCGGCGGCGACGCCGGCGACCCCGAGCGGCGCGCGCTTCTCGGGGATGAGCCGGCCGGCGAACACGACGACCGGCTCGGCCGGCTGCGGCTGCGGCGGCCTGCAGCGATCCCGTGTACTCGCCCTCGAGCACGGTCACGTCGCCGCGCAGGCCCTCCTGCGCGCAGACGGCCGGCATGCAGGCGCGAGAAGCAGAACGCCCGCTGGCGGCACGCGGGCGCAGGCCAGCTGCACGGCGTGGCCGATGGCGCCACCGATCGAGCCGAGGTAGTCGCGTCCAGTAGTGGCGGCTCCACACCTCGAACCAGTCGACGACCAGCTGGTATGCGCCCGTGCGCCGTACCGGCGGCGGCGGCGAGCAGCGAGAAGTACGGAAACGAGCCGGCGTGCACGACGTCATAGCGGCGCCCGTGGCGAGCGAGGTGCCAGAGCACGCCGAGGCCGAACAGCAGCGGCGGGCCGATCCTCCGCCGCCCGCCGCTCGGTGTACAGCGCCAGCCGCGGCTCCAGCGCGACGACGTCGCACGCGCGGGTCGACGTCGACGCGCGTGCCGCGGTCCCATTGGCGCCGGGTCAGGTAGGTGACCTCGTGACCCTCCCGGACCAGACGCTCGGCCAGGTTGCGGTACCAGCGCTCGGCCACCTCCGACGGTGTACGGGAACAGGCAGTCGTAGATGACGCAGACGCGCATGCGAGGGGCAGACTGACACAGTCGCGTCGGGAGCAGGCCCGGACGTCTTGTAGGATCGTCGGCCGCGACGCGTTACTTTCTCGCCCCCTGCGCGTTGTATGCGATGCCACCGACGCCCGGCGAGCGAAGCCCCACCGCGATGAGCACCGTTGAGCAGACACAGGTCCCGGCCGCCCATGAAGGGCGGACGACGCCGCTCGTGTCCGTTGTCATCCCGTGCCTCAACGAGGCCGGCAACATCGAGACGTGCGTGCGCACCGCACTGGAGGTGCTCGAGCGTCACGACATCCCCGGGGAGGTGATCGTCGCCGACAACGCCTCCGAGGACGGCTCGGGGGAGATCGCCGCCGCCGCCGGTGCCCGGGTGGTGCTCGAACCGCGCCGCGGATACGGCAGTGCCTATCTCGCCGGCTTCGCGGCGGCGCGCGGCGACTACATCGTGATGGCGGACGCCGATCTCACGTACGACTTCAACGAGATTCCCCGCTTCGTGGCCGAGCTGAACGACGGCGCCGAGCTCGTGATGGGCGACCGCATGGACAACATCCAGCCCGGAGCGATGCCCTGGCTGCACCGCTACGTCGGCAATCCGCTGCTCACCGGCGTGCTCAACCTGTTCTTCCGCACCGGGATCAAGGATGCCCACTGCGGCATGCGCGCCCTGCGCCGCGACGTGCTGCCGCGGCTGGACCTGCGGACCACCGGGATGGAGTTCGCCTCCGAGATGGTCATCCGGGCGGCGAAGGAGAACCTGCGGATCGCCGAGTTCCCGATCGAGTATCACCCGCGCGGCGGCGAGAGCAAGCTGTCGAGCTTCCGCGACGGCTGGCGCCATCTGCGCTTCCTGCTCGTGCACAGTCCCAACTACCTGTTCATCGTGCCCGGCACCGTGCTCGCCGGCCTTGGCACCCTGATCGTGATCCTCGTCGTCCCTCGGGGTGAACTTCTTCGGCCGCGCCTGGGGCCTGCACACGCTGATCGGCGGCACCCTGCTGATGATCGTCGGCACGCAGGTACTCGGTCTCGGGCTGTGCGCGCACGCCTACGGCACCTACTACATGAACGAGAAGGACCCTTGGTTCGACCGCATGCGTGCGCGGCTGCGCCTGGAGCATGGCCTGCTGCTCGGCGGCGCGTTCATCCTCGTCGGCTTCGTGCTCGGCGCGTCGGTCGTGATCACCTGGATCTCGCGGGGATTCGGCTCGCTGTCGGAGGAGCAGACGGCGGTGGTCGCCGGCGCGCTCGTCGTCGTCGGGATCCAGATCTTCTTCTCGTCGTTCCTGCTCTCCATCCTCGGCCTGCGCCGCTCATAGCCCCGGTGCGCGTGCGGCTTGCACTGGCCGGCGGCCTGCTCGCCCTGATCGTCGGCGTCTGCGTGGTGCTCGCCCAGTCCGCGCCACGGCGCTCGGGATCCAACGGGATCCCGTCCGATGTGTTCGCCGTATTCCTGAAGGCGCACCAGACGGCGTGCCAGGTCGGTGAGCTGGTGCCCGCCGACACCGCGGCGGTGGCGGCGACGGTGGCCGACTTCGGCGCGCCGACACCGCCGGTACGGCTGACCGCGACGGCTGGCGACCATGTGGTCACCGTGGGGGGCCTGCGGCCAGGCTGGAGGCAGGGCGTGAACGAGATCCCGGTCACGCTCGTGCGGCGTACGACGTCCGGCGTGCGCGTCTGCATCACCGACGCCGGGCCCGCGCGGCTGGCCATCGGCGGTATCAACCCCGACCCCGGGTACGTACTCCAGGTCATCGGTCACGGGAAGACGACGCTGCTGGCGGCCGGTCTGCGCTTCGACTACTACCGTCCCGGGTCGGAGTCGTGGTGGTCGCTGCTGCCGACGCTGGCCTACCGCATGACCCTCGCCCGCGGCGATGTCGTGCGTCACTGGGCACCGTGGGGGGCGCTCGTGCTCGTCGTGCTGGCCGGTGGGCTCGCGGTGCGGCTGCTCGCCCGCGAGGGGAGCACCGCGTGAGGCGCCGCGTCGGCGACGCATGGCGGCGCATCCCGCCGGTGGGGCGCGCGTGCGCGCTCGTCGCGCTGGTGAACGCGCTCGCATGGTCGCTGATCACGCCCCCGTTCGAGGTGCCCGATGAGAATGCGCACTACGCCTACGTCGCACAGCTGGCGATCAACCATGCGCTTCCGTACGACACGGGGTCGAACCCCACCTCGCCCGAGGAGGAGATGATGCTCGGCGCGGTCGGCTTCTACCGGGCCGTCGGGCTGCGCCAGGACCCGGTGCCGTTCACCCAGTACCAGCAGTCGGTGATCGATCAGGTGGCCCACCATGACGGCCTCAGCTCCACGCCAACCGGCCAGGCGCTCACCGCCACGAACAATCCGCCGCTCTACTACCTGGCGCAGGTGATCCCGTTCGAGCTGGCGCCGGGCGGCACGGTGCTCAACCGGCTCGCGTTCATGCGGGTCCTCTCCGCGCTGCTGAGCGCGGTCACGGTCCTGTTCATCTTCCTGTTCCTGCGCGAGCTGCTGCCCGGCACACCGTGGGCGTGGACGACCGGGGCCCTCGCGGCGGCATTCCAGCCGCTATTCGGGTTCATCTCCGGCGGCGTGAACAACGACAACGCGCTCAACCTGTGCGCCGCCGCGCTGCTGTTCTTCATCGCCAGGGGGTTCCGGCGCGGCCTGTCGCGCGGCGTGGCCATCGGGATGGGCTGCGCGCTCGGGCTCGGCCTCGTCTCCAAGCTGACGATGCTCGGCTTCGTCCCGGCGGCGCTGCTGGCGATGGCGCTGCTGCTGATGCGATCCTGGCGCGCACCGATGGTGGCGGACGCAGCGGTGGCGGTGGGCGCCAGCTCGGGGCCGCTCGCGCCCGGGTCCGAAGCGACCGCGGAACCGGCCGGGGCGGCGACGGAGGCGGCCGCGGACCCGCCCCGGGCGCCCACTGCGCCCGACGCGCGGGCCCGCCGTTCCTGGCGCTCGGTGGCGACCCTGAACGACGTCCGGCGCGGGGCGTTGCGTTCGGCGGCGATCTTCGCGACGGTGGCCGCAGCGCCGGTGGCGCTGTACCTCGTCTGGGATCGGCTGGACACGCGGCGTTGGAGTGGCGTCCTCGGTGGCGGCATCGGCTCGGTGCCGGGGTATGCCGGCGCGATGTTCAGCTTCCGCCAGGAGCTCAGCCACATCTGGCAGCTGTTCCTGCCGCATCTGTGGATGCAGCCCCAGTTCTCCTACCTGCCGCTGTGGCGCACGTGGTTCAAGGGCGTGTTCGGCACCTTCGGCTGGCTCGACTACCAGTTCTCCAGCACCGTGTTCAGCGTGATCCTCGTGGTGGTGCTCGTCGTCGTCGCGCTGGCGCTCGGCGAACTGTTTCGCAACCCGCGCCGGCTGCGGGCCCACCTCCCCGAACTGTCGGTATACGTGGTGTTCACGGTCGGCCTGTGCATCGAGATCGGCGTGGAGTCCTACCGCACCGCCATCGGCACCGCGACGGTGTTCGAGCAACCTCGCTATCTGCTTCCGCTGCTGGCCCTGTATAGCGCCTTCGTTGGGCTCGCCGTGCGGCTGCCCGGTCGGCGCTGGGGGCCGGTCCTCGGCGCCGTGCTCGTCGTGCTCGCGTTCGGCCACACCGTGTTCTCGCAGATGCTCACCGTCGCCCGCTACTACGCATGACCGTCGACGCCTCGGTGGCCATACCGGTGCGCGACGGGGCGGCGACGCTCGACGGAGTGCTGCGCGCCGTACGCGCGCAACGCTTCGACGGCGCGGTGGAGCTGCTCGTCTGCGACTCCGGATCACGGGACGGGTCGTTGGAGATCGCGCGCCGGCACGGTGCCCGGGTGATCGAGATCGCCCCGGAGGCGTTCTCCCACGGGGCGACGCGCAACCTGCTCGTCGCCGAATCGGGCGCCGCGCACGTGGCCTTCCTCACCCAGGACGCCGAGCCGGCCGATGAGCGCTGGCTGGCACGACTGGTCGAGGGGTTCTCGCTGGCGGACGACGTCGCACTCGTATACGGCCCCTACCGGCCACGTCCCGGCGCCGACGTGCAGACGGCGCGCGAGCTCGAGCGGTGGTTTCGCTCGCTGGCGCCCGACGGTCGACCGCGCGTCGATCGTCTCGACGCACACGAGCGGCTGCTCGACGCGCGCGAGCTGTTCGGGCGTCGCACCTTCTTCACCGACGCCAACGCCTGCCTGTCGCGTGCCGTGTGGGAGCGCGTGCCGTTCCCGCCCGTCGCCTACGCGGAGGATCACGCGCTCGCGCTGCAGGTGCTGCGCGCCGGCTACGCGAAGGTGTTCGTGCCCGATGCCGCCGTGTGGCACTCGCACGACTACACCCCGCTCGCGCAGTTTCGTCGTGCCTTCGATGAATGGCGCGGGCTGCTCGAGGTCTACGGCTGGCGGGAGCCGGCGGCGCCGGGAGCGATCGCGCGTCGCCTCCGGGGAGAGCTGGGCGCCAGGCGGCGCGAGCTCGCGCGCGCCGGTGTCCCGCGTCGCGCCCGCGCCCGGGCGCTGCTGGCCACGAGCCGTCATCATGTGATCCGACTCGCGGGAGCGGTACTCGGCTCCCGCGCCGATCGACTCCGGCCGCGCGTGCGAGGCTGGCTGTCGCTCGAGGGTCGCCGGTCGATCGGGGGGATCGTGGCGGACCCCCGGGCGCCGAACGGCGCTAGCGTTGCTGGGCGCGCGGCCGCGCATGTCGCCGCTGCGCCCGACCCGTCCCCGTCCCCGTCCCAAGGCGAGCCACCTCTGACATGACCGGCAAGTCCAAGCTCGAACCCTACGATGCCAATGACCCGCTCGGCCTCGGGGCACAGGCCGACGTGCCGGCGCTCGGCGCGAGCGGCAACGAGGTGGTCGACCCGACGGTCCAGGGCCGGTTCGCGAACCTGTGGCGCCGGATCTACCTGACCTACAAGTACCTCGGGGTGTGGGCGATCCTCTATCGCGCCGTCACGTTCCCCCTGCGCTTCACGCCGCTGCGGCGCCACCTGCGACTCGGTCCGAAGGTCGAAGGCGATCAGGCCGGCGCACTGCGCTGGTATCGCACGCACGGCACTCCGGTCACGATCGTCATTCCTAGCTATCGCGACGCGCCCGAGGTGGCCGAGCTCGTCGCGAGCCTGCACCGCACGACCGACCGGGGGCGAGTGCGGATCATCGTCTGCGACGATGCCAGTGGGCCGGAGCACGTTACGGCGCTGCGTGCGATCGAGGGCATCGAGGTGATCGAGGCCGAAGCGAACTGCGGCTTCGCCGCGAACGTCAACCGGGGCCTGCGCGCGGCCGATCCCGACCACGACGTGGTCGTGCTCAACTCGGACATGATCGCGCTGTCGGGCTGGCTGGCCTGCCTGCAGTACGTGGCCAGCCGTTCCGAGGACATCGGGGTGCTCGGAGCCAAGCTGCTGTACCGCAACAACCGCATCCAGTTCGCCGGCACGATCCGCAACCTCGGGGCGCCCGAGTGGTTCGATCACCGCTATCGCGGCAAATGGACCGATTGGGGGCCGGCGAACGTCACGCTGCCGGTGCAGGCGGTCACCGGCGCGTGCATGTACATCAAGCGCAGCGTCCTGAACGAGATCGGGCTCCTCGACGAGGACTACGCGATGGCCTACGAGGACGTTGACTACTGCCTCCGCGCCTGGCAGGCCGGGTTTCGCGTGATGTACGTGCCGACGTCGCGCCTGTATCACCTCGAGTCGGTGACTCGCGGCAGCTCCCTCGGCGAGCGCGAGCGTGCCTCCCAGCGTCATTTCTGGGCGCGCTGGGGCGAGTTCCTCGATGCACGCCCGGTGCGCAGCGACAGTGGTGCCCTGCGCGTGATCTACGTCACCGAGGACACCGGCGTGGGCGGCGGCCACCGCGACATCTTCGAGCACCTCAACGGTCTGCTCGATCGCGGCCACGAGGTCGAGCTGTATACCCTCGGCGACTCGCCCGACTGGTTCGATCTGCGGGCACCGGTGCGCACGTTCGCCGACTACGACGAGCTGGTGGCGGCGCTCGAGCCGCAGCAGGCGATCAAGGTGGCGACGTGGTGGAACACGGCGGCGCCGGTATGGCGGGCGAGCGTGCTGCACGGGATCCCCGTGTACTTCGTGCAGGACATCGAGACGAGCTACTACCCGGACGACCCGCAGGTGCGTCGCGCGGTCATCGCCTCCTACCAGCCGGAGTTCCGCTACATGACGATCTCCTCGTGGAACCGCGATCGTCTGCGCGAGCTCGGGCTCGATGCGACGCTCATCCCTCCGGGCATCGACCTCGAGACGTTTCGCCCGCTGCCCGAGGTCGCCCGGCGGCGCGACATGATCCTCGCGCTGGGGCGCTCGAACCCGCTGAAGAACCTGCCGCTGACGATCGCGGCCTGGCAGACCCTGCCCGAGCCACGACCCGAGCTGTGCCTGTTCGGCATCGAGCCGGAACTGGCCACCGAGCCCGGCATGCGCTACGTGGAGCGCCCTTCGGATGAGGGGGTCAACGAGCTGTTCAATCAGGCGACGGTGTTCGTGCAGACGTCCACGCACGAGGGGTTCTGCCTGCCCCCGCTGGAGTCGATGGCCACCGGCGGCGCCGTCGTCTGCACGGATGCGCACGGCAACCGGGACTTCTGCCAGCACGACGAGAACTGCCTGCTCGTGGACGCCACACCCGAAGCGGTCGGCGAGGCGCTGGCCCACCTGGTCGAGGATGCCGCCCTGCGCGAGCGCTTCGCCGCCGCCGGCCGCGAGACGGCCGCGCGGTACGCGTGGTCGCTGCGCATCGACGCGCTCGAGGCGTTCCTGGAGGACGTCGCCCGCCCGCGCCGTGTGGATCTCGACACCGCAACCGCCGTGCCGGAGATCCGCAAGGCGGCGCGATGACGTCGCGCGCCGGGGCCAACCTGCCGTGAGAGAGTCATTCACCGCGTCGCTGCGCTGCCCGACCTGTCATCGCGAGGGAACGTTTGCGCTGCGCGTGGACGGCGCCGACGAGCACGAGGTGCGCGAGGGCTCATTGTGCTGCGGCTCGTGCGCCAGCGAGTTCGTCGTGCATCGCGGTGTCGCCGAGCTGCTCGAGCACCCCACCCAGGGCACGGCGGTCGACGCGGCCGGCTTCGAGCGCCTGGCCGAGTACCTGCAGATGGCCGGACGCGAAGCCGACTTCATTCGCGACCTGCCCGACCTTCCCGATCCGTATTGGCACGTGCGGGCGCGCTCGATGCACCAGCTGCTGACCACGGTCCCGTTTCAGCCGGGGGAGAGCGTCCTCGACGTCGGCGCGGGCAGCTGCTGGGCGGCCCACCACTTCGGCGAGCGTGGGTTGCATGCGATCGCGCTCGACGTGGCGACGCCGGAGCTTCGCGGGCTGTACACGGCGGACGCGCTCATCGACGACGGGCGCGTCTATTTCGAGCGCGTGCTCGCGTCGATGGACGACCTGCCGCTGGCCTCGGACAGCGTGAACTACGTGTTCTGCTGCGAGGTCCTCCACGCGTGTGACGACGCCGGTCTGCGCCGCGCGATGTCGGAGTTCTTCCGCGTCCTGCGACCCGGCGGTCGCGTGCTGCTGATCAATGAGCGGGTCGCGCCGCTCGCTCATCGAGCGCATGAGGGCGACGACGGCCTCTCGGGCCACCGGCACTCGGCGCTGCGTTATCGCTGGGAAGCGGCGCGCGCGGGCTTCTATACCGACCCGATCGAGCCGCACCATCTGGCCTTCTTCGGTGACGCCGATCTGGTCCTGGACCCCGGGACGCCGCCGCTCGCGGGGTTTGGCGCGGGCCTCGGCTACGCGCTGCGGGCCAGCGGCGTGGCCCGGCGCGTGTACCTGGAATGGCTCAATGACGTGGCGGGCGGCGTCGGGCTGAACCTGATCGCCACCAAGCCGTCTCGCCTGGTCAGCCGGGACGCGGAGCTGCAGCCGCCACAGCGGATATTGCGCGCGGCGGTCGCCGGGGCGCACCTGCAGTGGGCGCGGCGGCGGGGTCGCGCCGCTCCGCGGCTTCCCCGCACCCCGGAGCAGGTGCAGGCGGCGCTGCTGGCGCGCCGAGCGGCGGTCGCCACGGCGCCGCCCCCGTCGGCGGATGCACCGGCGGACGCCCCGCCCTCCCCGAACGGTCGAGCCTCCGCGACCCCAGCGCCGGTGCGACGCGCGTCGACCGGTCGCTCCGCGCGCACGATCGTGTTCACCGGGAACTGTCAGACACAGGGCATCGCCGACGCCGTGCGAGCGATCCTTCCGGACAGCGAGACGCCTGCCTTTCACATGTGGGGCATGGATCGCGAGGACGCCCAGGCGCGACTCGACCTCGTCCGCGACGCCCTCGCCCGCGCGGACACCTGGGTGCGCATGCCCCTCGGTACCGACGTGCTGCTCGAGGACGCCGTGCCGCCCGGGGCCCGCGTGATTCAGATCCCGAGCCTGACCTTCGCGGCGTTTCACCCCGACATCGTGGTGGCAACCACCGTCGCCGGCACGTACTTCCGCGGGCTGGCCGACTACCACTCGGCCATCGCGCTGTGGGCCTGGCGCCGCGGCCTGGAGCCGGCGGAGGCCGCCGCCCTGTTCCAGCCCGAGGTGATGGCCGCGCTCGGCTACGATCGCTACTGGGGCCCGGCGGTGCGGGCCGTGCGCGACGAGTTCGCGGCGTCGAGCCTGGACTGGGCCCCGTTCTGGGCCCGGCTGAAGCGCGAGGGCGTGTTCATGCACACGATCAATCATCCGAGACTCGCCGCCGTGGCCCTGCAGGGCAAGGCGGTGGCCGCCTGTCTCACCGGTCGTGACTCGATCTGGGATGAGCCGGTCGAGCGCTACGCCGACGATCATCTGCGCGAGGTCGTGTGGCCGGTTTACCCGTTCGTCGGTGAGGCGCTCGGGATCCCCGGCAGCTACCACTGGCGCTACGGCGACACGCACTACGGCGACGTCACGTCCTGGGCGCAGGCGACTTGGCGGCGCTACGAGGGCACCCCTCCGGAGTCGGTCCTGTGCGAGCGCCTCGATCGGGGTACGTACGACGCCGTGCTCGAGCCTCGCCTGCTCGAGCTGACGCGTACCGTGGTACGCGTCGCATGAGCCATCCGTATCGAGATCTCGGCGACTCGCACTTCTGGTCGCGCGCGGTGGCCGAGCCGGCCGCGCACGAGCTGGACCCCGTCGTCGCCGTGTCCTTCCAGGTGGCGCCCGAGGATCAGGTGGCGACGCTCGGGTCGTGCTTCGCCCAGCATCTGTCGCGTTTCCTGCAACGGTCGGGGCTCAGCTATCTGGTGGCCGAGGCGGGTCCGGCGGACGCCGACGCGGCCGAGCGCAAGCGCCGCTCCTACGGCGTGTTCTCGGCCCGCTATGGCAACGTCTACACCGTGCGCCAGGCGGTCCAGCTGTTCGATCGGGCCTACGGGGCATGGGCGGGCTGCGAAGAGCAGTGGCAGCGTGACGGCGCGTGGGTCGATCCCCTGCGCCCGACGGTCGAGCCGGACGGCTTTGCCAGCCTGGAGTCGCTGGAGTTCGACCGCGTCGAGCATCTGGCCGCGGTCCGGCGGGTGTTCGAGGACTCCGCCGTCATCGTCTTCACGCTCGGCCTGACCGAGGGCTGGCGCTCGCGCGCCGACGGGGCGGTGTTCCCGGTCGTGCCCGGGGCGGCGGGCGGTAGCTTCGATCCCGAGCGCCATGAGTTCGTCAACTTCGACGTCGCCGAGGTCACGGCGGATCTGCTGCAGTTCGCCGACCGCATCCACCAGGTCAACGAGCGCGCGCGGCTGCTGCTGACCGTCAGCCCCGTGCCGCTGATCGCCACCTACTCGGATCGGCACGTGCTGACCGCCACCACGTACAGCAAGGCGGTGCTGCGGGTGGCGGCCGCGCAGGCCGAGCGCTCGCGCGAGTTCGTCGAGTACTTCCCCGCGTATGAGGTCGTCACCAGCGCCGCCTCCGGCGGCCACTACTTCGCACCCGATCTGCGATCGGTCACCGACGAGGGCGTGGCGCACGTGATGCGCGTCTTTCGCCGCCATTACATCGCCGGCGGCGAGCCTTCCGAGCCGGCCACCGAGGCCGGAGCGCTGGCGGCGGAGTTCGCCCGCGTCAACGACGTGATGTGCGACGAGGAGATGCTCGACCCGGCCTTCGCGGCCGCAAATGGCGATCCCGGTCGCGGCTGAGGCTGGGCCCGATCGGGCGTTGCGCCGGGCTCGCGCCAACGGGAGGCGCCGCCGCGCGGCACCTGGCGACGCCCGGGTGCCGGCGTGAAGGCGGACCTCGCGCCGGCGCTGCGCTGCCCGGTCTGCCGTCGCGACGGGGTGCTCGAGCTGTCGGCGAGCGCCAGCGACGGGCGCGAGGTGCGCGAGGGCACGCTGCGCTGCTGCGCCTGCGCCAGCGAGTTTGCGGTGCACCGCGGCGTCGCCGAGCTGCTGCACGAGCCTCCGGAGCACGTCCGCACCGAGGCGGCCGGGCTGGAGCGGTTCGCCGACCACATGCGGGCCCTCGGTTGGGATCGCGAGATGGTGCGCAGCCTCCCCCATCACGACAACGGCTACTGGTACGTGCAGTGGCGCTCGCTGCACCAGCTGCTGCAGGGCATCGGCTTCATGCCGGGCCAGACGATCGTCGACGTCGGATCGAACACCTGCTGGGCCGCCAACCAGTTCGCCCGCGGTGGCCTGCGGGCCGTCGCTCTCGACATCGCCACCGCCGAGCTACAGGGTCTCTACACCGCCGACTACTTCCTCGAGGACGGCGACGTGTACTTCGAGCGGGTGCTCGGGTCGATGGATGCCATGCCGCTGGCCTCGGGCAGCGTCGACTACGTGTTCTGCTGCGAGGTCCTGCACCACAACGACCCCGGTGGGCTGCGGCGCACGTTCGCGGAGGCGTTTCGCGTCCTGCGGCCGGGAGGGCGCCTGCTGATGGTCAACGAGACCCTGAAAACGCTGCGCGATCCACACGGAGTGCACATCGAGCATGTGGCACCGTTCGAGGGCTACGAGCACGCCTATTGGGCGTGGCGCTACCGCTGGGAAGCGACGCGGGCCGGTTTCTACACGGAGGTGATGGAGCCGCATTACCGCTCCTTCTTCGGGGACGCGGCCGTGTCCGCGCCGGCGGACGCGGGCCGGCTGCGAGCCGCCACGGCGAGCGCGGCCACGCGGCTGCAACGCCACGGCGTTGCCCGGCGCGCGTATCTCGCGTGGCTCAACCACGTCTGGGGCGGCGTGTCGATGAACATGGTGGCGACCAAGCCCTACCGCCTGGTCCGCCGCGCCGAGGGCGTCGGACCGACCCGACGTGTGGCGAGCATGCTCGCCGCCGGAGCCGCGATGCAGGCCGCTCGTGCGCTGGGGCGCCCCACGGCCGTGCCGCGCCTGCCGCGCACGCCCGAACAGGCCGACCGTCAGGCGGCGGCGTCCCGCGCGACGCCCGCGCGTTCCCCACAAGCGGCCGGGGACGCAGGCGACGGCGAACCGGTGCCGCGACGCTGAGCCGGCCCCCGGTGCGGCGACGACCGGCGCCGGTGCGACGTCGGCCTCAGAGGCTCTCGGCGACGTACGGGGCGGTGCGGTTGAAGACGTAGAAGCCGAGACAGAACAGCCCCGCCACAATGGCCAGCGGCTCGAGCAGCTGCGCCCACCCGCCGAGGCACGCTGCGGCGCTCGGCGTGGCATGGGTCACCATGGCGTGGCGGTATTGCTGGAAGGCGACCGCGAGCGGGTTGAGCATGTACAGGTGCAGGGCGGTGGGGCCAAGTTGCTTGAGCACGACGGTCACGGGGATGATCACCGGCGACGCGTAGAAGATCACCTGTGTGATCACGTCCCAGATCGGCTGGATGTCGCGGAAGTAGACGAACATCGCTGACAGCAACATCGCCAGGCCGATCGCCAGAATGGCGAGCATCGCGACGATCAGCGGCAGCTGAAGCCAGCTGAGCATCGGTCGCACGCCCTCGATGAGGCCGAAGACGATCACCACGATGAGGTTGAGCCCGAGGTTGAACGAGGCGAGCAGCACGACCGCCAGCGGGATCACCAGACGCGGGAACTGGATCTTGCGCACCAGGTGCTCGCGGTCGACGACGCTGCGCACGGCGCCGGTGGTCGCCTCGGCGAAGAACGTGAACAGGACGATCGAGCCGAGCAGCTGCGTGCCGTAGAAGTCATAGCTCGGGCCCTGGCCGGAGCCGACGTGCGAGATCTTGGTGAAGAACACGTACAGCACGCCGAACAGCAGCAGCGGACGCATGAGCTGCCACAGGTAGCCCAGGGCGGACCCGAAGAAGCGCAGCTTCCACTCGTTGCGCGCGATGTTGAAGGTCAGGTGCCAGAAGCGCCGCCAGTCATCGGTGAGCGCCCGCGGGCCGCGGATCGGGCGTCCGAGCTCCTCCAACAAGTAGTCCGGCATGGCCGGCGCGGGCGGCAGGCCGGCGACGGTCTCGGCGCTCATGCCAGCGCCTCCGGCCAGGCGACCTCGCCGGTATCGCGGCTGACGCCGACCTGGACCGGCAGGTCGACGATGCCGCCCAGCGCCTCGGGGCCGGTGACCACGAACGAGAACGCGCCCTCGAAGCGGTCCATGAGATCGAGCCCGGAGCCGCGGTGGGCCAGGTTGAACACGGGGCTGTAGCGACCCGGGGCCAGCACGTTGTCAAAGGTGAACGAGAACACCGCGTCATCGCCGGCGCTGAAGCGCCCACTGCGCTCGTGCTCGCGGGCCGTGGTGGCGACGAGGACGGCCACGTGCTGGTCGTTGAGCAGGTACAGGCTCGCCTCGGGGTCCTCCGCATCGACGAGGAAGTGAACCTTCGCCTTGAGGGTGACGCGCTGCCCCTGCAGCGCCGACGACAGGCGCTCCCCGGCCGCGTCCTCGATCCACGCGTCCCGGACACGCGCCTCGCCGTCGCCCTGGCGAGTGTCGGCCGCCTCGGCGGCCGCGTTGGGGTCGCGCCCGAAGTTGAGCTCGAGATAGCGATCGCCCACCTCGTGGGGCTCGCCGAGATGGACCATCGATCCGCGCTCCAGCAGCAGCGCCCGATGGCAGAAGCGATTCATCGCGCCCATGTCATGGGTCACGAACACGATCGTCTTGCCGGCGTCGCGCATCTCGTTGAACACGTCGAAGCATTTCTGCGCGAAGGCGGCGTCCCCGACGGCGAGCACCTCGTCGATCAGCAGGATGTCGGCGTCGACCTGGATCGCCACGGAGAAGGCGAGTCGGACGTGCATCCCCGATGAGTAGTTCTTCAGCTTGAGCTCTTCGAATTCGCGCAGCTCGGCGAAGTCGATGACGCTGTCATAGCGGGCGCGCGCCTCCCGCGGCGACAGGCCCATCATGATCCCGTTGAGCACGACGTTGTCCCGGGCGGGCAGATCCGCGTTGAAGCCCACCCCGAGCTCGATGAACGTCGACACCCGGCCGTTGACCCACATGCGCCCGGAGTCGACGCCGTAGATCCCGGCCAGGCACTTCAGCAGCGTGCTCTTGCCGCTGCCGTTGCGACCGGCGATGCCGAAGAACTCGCCCTGGCGGACGTCGAAGGAGATGTCGTTGAGCGCGTGGAAGGTCTCGTTACGCGTGCGGCGCAGCGGGTGAAGCGCGCGCTCCTTCAGTGTGTGCGTGCGCTCCTCGGGCACGCGAAACGTCTTGCTCACCGAGTCGGCGGCGATCAACGGGATCTCGTGGCTGGCCCCCCGCGGCATGACCGAAGGGTATCGTGACCGTTGCCGGCATCCGCCTGGTTGAAGCATGTCGGGAAGGCTTGTGCACGCTCGGCCCGGGGCGGCGCGGGCGGCGTCACGGTGCAGGCGCGCGACGCGGCCGACACGGGTGCGGTATCTATGCGGCCCGTGGCGCCGAGCCTGTCGATCGTCATCCCCGTCTACAACGAGCCGCGCTGGATCGGCCCGGTCGTCGCCGACCTCGTGCGGGCGATCGAACGGGCGCCGTTTGCGCCGGTCGAGCTGATCGTGGTCGACGACGGGTCCGATGAGCCGACGCAGGCGGCGCTGTCGCGGCTCACCGTGCCGTTTGCGCTGCGCGTGCTGCGCCAGCCCAATCGGGGCCGGCTGGCGGCGCGGCGCGCCGGGCTCGAGGCGGCGTCGGGCGACCTCGTGCTCCTGCTCGACGCCCGCGTGTCGATTCACCCCGACGCGCTCGCGTTCGTGGCCTCGCAACTGTCCGACGGCGATCCGCTGCCGATCTGGAACGCGCACGTCGACATCGACATCGCCGGGAACCCGTTCGCGCGCTTCTGGCGCGTGATCGAATTCATGGCGTTTCGCGACTATTTCGCCAACCCCCGCACGACGAGCTATGGACTCGACGAGTTCGATCGCTATCCGAAGGGCACCACCTGCTTTCTCGCGCCGCGCGCGATGCTGCTCGAGGCGATGGGCGCGTTCACCTCCTACTACGAGGACGAGCGCGACGCCAATGACGACACACCGATCATCCGCGCCCTCGCGGCCCGGCAGCGGATCGGCATCTCACCCGGGTTTCGCTGCCTGTACCGCTCGCGTGAGTCGTTGCGACCGTTCCTGCGGCACACCTTTCATCGCGGCGGCGTGTTCGTCGACGGATACGGTCGACCGGGGACGCGGTTCTTCGCGGTCATCGTGGCGTTCTACCCGGTGAGTGTCGTTGCGCTCGCGCTGGGCCTGCGGCGACCACGGCTGGGCCTGTCGGCGGCGGCGGCGATGCCCGCCGCCGGCGCCGGCCTGGCCGTCGGGCTGCGGCGCCCGCGCGGTGACGTCCTCGCGCTGGCGATGCTCGGGCCGCTGTGGCTACTGGCGTTTGCGGCGGGGATGTGGCGCGGGCTCTGGCTGGCGCTGCGACCGCGTCTGGCGGCGCGCGACTGACCCCGCGCGGCTCAGCGACCGGCGGCCGGCAGGTAGGCGCGCTGCTGCAGGTACTCGACGATCACGTCGGTCGGGCGCGTCCCCGGGTCGGCCGGTGGCCGGGCGCGCGCCGTCGGATCGGCGAGGAACTCGGCCACGACGCCGAGATCCATCCGTGAGAGCACAACCGGACCGTCGAGACCATCCGGCCGCTCGGTCGCCACGCGATGCACGAGGCACGGATGGCCGAGCTCGGCGCACTCCTCCTGACTGCCACCGGAGTCGGTGACCAGGAACGCGCTCGCCTTCAGCAGGGCGATGAAGTTGAAGTACCGCTGACGGGGGACCCGGCGCAGGCGGTCGTCGAACAGATCCCCGAGCCCCTGCGTCTCGATGGCGGCGGCGGTGACCGGATGATCGATGAACACCATCGGCGTCCGCCGCGACGCGTCGCGCAGCAGCTCCAGGATCGCGCGCAGCGCCACGGGCTTGCTCAGCAGCTCGAAGCGGTGCAGCGAGACGACGCCGAAGGGCTCCGCCGGCAGGTCGAGCGCCGGCACGCGGGCCGGCACCAGCGCGAGGGCGTCGCGGATCGTGTTGCCGCCCGTGTCGACGATCTCGCCCCGGGTGCGGTTGCGGCGGAGGTTCGCCGCGGCATGCGGTCCCGGCGCGAAATGGATGCGGGCCAGCCGCGAGGTGGCGAGCCGGTCGACCTCCTCCGGAAACGGGTGGCGCCAGTCGCCGCTGCGCAGCCCCGCCTCGATATGGGCGACGGGCAGACCCGCCGCCCGGCCCATCATCGCGCCCAGCACGGTCGTGAACGTGTCGCCGTGGACGATCAGCAGGGGACGCGTCGGCGCTTGGCGCCCGCGGGCTCGGATTGCCGCGTACCGGGCGGTGAAGCTCGCGCCGACGTGAGCCAGCCACGGCGGGATCCACTGGGCACGCTCGAGATCTCTGCCGCGAAAGCCGTGCGCCAGCCACACGTCGGGTTGCTCGAGGCCGAAGTCCGTCAGCAGCGACGGGATCTGGCGCGTCTGCTGACCGGTGCACATCGTCCACGCCGGCGTGCCGCGCTGGGCCAGCGCGGTGAGCAGTGGAGCGAGCTTGATGAGCTCACCGGTGGTGCCGAACACGACGATGATCATGGGAACCTGGCTGCCGCGGGGCCGACGGTACGATGCTGGCGTGGCAGGACGACAGCGACGGGTGCAGGAGAGTACCTTCCTCGTGCTCGCGAACGGCGCTCGGGAGTCGCCGCCTGCGTCGGGACTGATCGAATACCTGCTCAACCAGGGCGCCCGCCGCGTCACGACCGTGTTTCATCCCCTCAGCCGCGAGGACGGGGACCGGCATGAGATCTCGGTGTATGAGCCGTCCGGCCGCGGGCGTCGGCGCACGCTGCGCCTGCCCTCGCGGCCCCCGTACACCTACCCGTTCGACGCCCTTGTGCCGCCGTGTGCGCCGGCGGTCGACGGTCTGTTCGCGTTCAACAACCTGCTGTGCGCGCGGGGACTGCTCGAGCGCCGGCTCGGCCGGGCCGGCACCGTGGTGTACTGGGCGGTGGACTTCGTGCCCGAGCGTTTCGGAGAGGGTCTGCTGACGCGCGTGTACGACCAGCTGGACGCCCGCTGCTGCACGGAGGCGGACCTGCGTGTCGAGGTGTCAGAGCACGCCGAGGCGGGTCGCGATGCGCGGCACGGACTCGATCCCGATGACGGCGCCCCGCGGGTCATCGCCCCGATCGGGGCCTGGCTGGACCGCGTTCCCGTCGTTGGCGAAGACGCCTGGCGCACCCGGCGGGTCGTGTTCATCGGGCACCTGGTGCAGCGGATGGGCGCCGACACGGTGATCGACGCGATCGCGCTGCTGATCGCTCGCGGGGTCGACGTCAGCGTCGACATCGCCGGGCGCGGCCCGCTGGAGGCCGACCTGCGGGCCGCGGCGCAGGAGCGCGGACTGGCCGCCCACGTCCACTTCCACGGGTTCATCGCCGATCACCGGCGCCTGGAAGGTCTGCTGGCGCAGGCCGCCGTCGCGCTTGCGCCCTACAGCACCCGGGTCGACTCGTTCACGCGGTACGCCGATCCGTCGAAGCTGAAGTCCTACCTGGCGGCCGGGCTCCCGATCATCCTGACCGACGTGCCGCCCAATGCCCAGGAGCTGCAGCGCGAGGCCGGCGCCGAAGTGGTGGCCGACGAGCCCGTGGCGTTCGCCGACGCCATCGAGCGGGCGCTCGACAACCCCGCGGCGTGGCAGGAGCGCCGCGCCGCCGCGCTCGCCTACGTTCGCCGCTTCGATTGGAATAACATTGTCGGCCAGACGCTGGCGAAAGCCGGCTTTTTCGTGTAGCGGGAGGCGTCTAGCAGGCATGTCCGTAGCGATCATCAGCGGCTCAGGCGGACTTGTCGGCTCCGAGTCGGTGGGCCATTTCATCGAGGCGGGCTTCGACGTCGTCGGGCTGGAGAACGACATGCGGGCCCGCTTCTTCGGCCCTGACGCGTCGACGGCCGGCACCACCGAGCGGCTGCGTCGCAGCTACCCCGACTTCCAATCCGTGGACCTCGACATCCGCGATGCCGACGGCGTCATGGCCCTGTTCTCGCGCCACGCCGGCGCGATCGAACTGGTCGTCCACACCGCCGCTCAGCCGTCACACGATTGGGCGGCATCCGACCCGCACGCCGACTTCGCCGTCAATGCCCTCGGCACGCTCAACCTTCTGGAGGCGGCGCGTGCCCACGCGCCGAACGCGCCGTTCGTGTTCTGCTCGACCAACAAGGTCTACGGCGACCGTCCCAACGGCCTGCCGCTGCTCGAAACGGAAACACGCCTGGAGCTGCCGACGGACCATCCCTACTACGCCGGCATCGATACGAGCATGTCGATCGATGCCTCGACGCATTCCCTGTTCGGCGTGTCCAAGGCCTCCGCCGATCTCCTGGTGCAGGAATACGGGCGTTACTTCGGCATGCCCACCGTGTGCTTCCGCGGGGGATGCCTCACCGGCCCCAACCATGCCGGCGCGCAGCTGCACGGCTTCCTCTCCTACCTGATGCGCTGCACGACCACCGGTCAGCCGTACACGGTGTTCGGTTATGAGGGCAAGCAGGTGCGCGACAACATCCACAGTGCCGACCTGGTGCGGGCGTTCGCGGCCTTCCAGGCGGCACCGCGGGCCGGCGCGATCTACAACATGGGCGGCGGACGTCAGTCGAATTGCTCCATGCTCGAGGCCATCGACCTGTGCCAGAGCGTCGCCGGACGCGAGCTCAGCTGGTCACTGAGTGACACGCATCGAGTGGGCGACCACCGCTGGTGGATCAGCGACCTGCGGCCGTTCTGCGAGGACTATCCCACCTGGCGGGTCGAGTATGGGCTCGAGGAGATCGTTCGCGAGATCTACGAGCAGAACGTCGAGCGCTGGGCTGCGGCCGCGGCCTAGGGCATGGGCAAGATCCCCGAGCAGCTCGCACGCGGGCTTCAGCAGCAACTCGGCCTGCGGCGTGCCGTCGAGACCGGCACCTACCGCGGGCACAGCACGCGAGCGCTGGCCGGGATCTTCGACACCGTGATCACCATCGAGTTGTCCGCCGACCTGCACCGCCAGTACGCGCCGGCGCTGGACGCGATCCCGGGCGTGAGCGCGCTGCAGGGCGACTCGCGCACCGTGCTCGGCGGGCTCGTCGACCCTTCGGTGCCGACCCTGTACTTCCTGGACGGACACTGGAGCGGAGGCGTCACGGCCGGGGAGGAGGATGAATGTCCGGTGCTGGACGAGCTCACGACGATCAGCGCGGGCCATGCCGACGACTGCGTGCTGATCGACGATGCCCGCCTGTTTGCGGCCCCACCGCCTCCGCCGCACGACGCGCGGCAATGGCCGACCCTGCTCGAGGTCTTCGACGCGTTGCGGGCCGCCCATCCCGGGCATCACATCACGTTGATCGACGACACGGTGATCGCCGTCCCTGCGGCGGCGAGGCCGCTGGTCGACTCGTTTGGACAGGGCCTGCTCGAGCCCAAGCGGAATGCCTCGGCGGCTCAGCTCTCCGGGCGCGCGACGGCCACGGTGAGCCGCATGCTCGCTCGCGCGAGGCGCTAGCCAGGGCCTAGCCCGGTAGGCTGCTGTCGGAGCGGAACGACACTTCAGGGCATCCTGAACGTTATGAGCCTGTGGATCTGGCGCAGCCGAGCTTCTCGCCGGGCCGGTGTGCGCCGCAGCGCGGATCCCCGAATTGACTGACCATACGATGCAGCCTTCAATCGCCTCTCCGACCACGCCGCCCTCCGGGACGATGCCGTCTTCGGGTCCCGCGCCGTCCCCGGGTCCCGCGCCGTCCCCGGCGGCCAAGCCGGGCGCGGCCTTCACCACCGGGCGCCTCGGCCGGGCGACCTCAGTCATGGTCCTGCTCACGCTCGTGGCGAGCACCACGAACTACGCATCGAACATCATCTTCAGCCGGCTGCTGTCGCCGGCGTCATACGGTGACCTCACGGCGCTGATCGCGCTGACCGTGATCGTGGCGGTGCCGACGGGCGCGGCGCAGACCATCGTCGCCGAGCGCGTCGCGGTTCACCTGGCCGCGGGCGACCGCGACCGCGTCGCGTACCTGATCCGGCACGCGCTGGGGCACGTATTCGCCATCGCCCTGGTCGCCGGGGTGATCTACGTCGCCTGCATCCCGCTGGTGAAGACGGTGCTGGGCCTGCAGACCGTCGGTCCGGCACTTGCGCTGGCACCACTCCTCTTCCTGTCGTTGTTCGTCCCGGTGGCGTGCGGGGCACTGCAGGGCATGGAGCGCTTCGTGGCGCTCGGCTGCTTCCTGCTGGTGATCGCGGCGTCGCGCATCGCCTTCGGCGTTCCCTGGACGCTTGGCGCGGGCGGTGGCGCCGGCGGTCCGCTGTTCGGGCAGGCGCTCGGGACGTTGCTGGCCCTCGCCGTCGCGTGGTGGCTCGTTCGGGGGCAGGTGGCGCGCCGGGGCACCGGAGCGGCAACCTCGGGTCTGCGCCGCCGGCCCGACCGGCGCACGCTGGCCGCCGGCGGTGCCTTCATCGCCTTCGCACTGATCTCCAACCTCGACGTGCTGCTGGCCAAGGTGCTGCTCTCCCCCCACGCCGCGGGCGAGTACGCCGCTCTGGTCACGATCGAGAAGATCGTGCTGTTCCTCCCCGGTGCCGTCGCCGTCGTGATGGTGCCCAGCGCCGCCAAGGCGCGCCTGGCCGACGGGTCAGCGGCGCGCGTCCTCAAGGTCGCCGCGGTGCTGGTAACGCTGACGACGCTGGTCGTCGCCGTCCCGGCGGCGATCGCTCCGCGAACGGTGCTGGAGACGATGTTCGGAGCCAAGTATCTCGGCGCGGCGAACGGCGTCCTGCCGATCGTCTGCGCGGGCGCCGGCCTCGCGCTCCTGTACCTCCTGGTCGTCTACACCGTGGCCATCCAGGATCGTCGCTGGGTGTGGCTGCTGGCCGGCGGCGTATGCCTGCAGGTGGTGTCCATCCTGGCCTTCCACGGCTCTCCGGTGGAGATCGCCGTCGTCCAGGCCTCGGTCATCGTGATCGCCCTCGTGGCGAACGAAATCGTGTTCCATCCCATCGTGCGCGCTGAACGCTTTGCGTTCGGGCGCTCGCGACGGACGACCCAGCCGCAGCATCCATGACGCGTGCACCGACCCTCAGCCTCGTCGTGCCGGTCTACAACGCGGCGCCCTACATCGCGGGCAACCTGGTCCAGATCCTCGACGCGCTCGAGGCGCTGGACGATTCCTTCGAGGTTCTGGTCGTCTGCGACGGTCCGACCGACGGCACCGCGGAGGCGGCCGCCAGCGTGATCGATCCGCGTCTGCGCGTGCTGCCCTACGAGCGCAACCGCGGCAAGGGCTTCGCCATCTGCCACGGGGTGGCCAAGGCGCGCGGGCGACTGGTCGGGTGGCTGGACGCCGACCTCGACATCAGCCCAGAGGTGATCGTGACGGCCAGCCGCCGGTTCCAGCACGGCGAGGTCGACGCCGTCATCGGCAGCAAGCGGCATCCCGACAGCGAGGTCGACTACCCGCTCGTGCGGCGCGTGCTCTCCGCGGGCTTCCAGCTGCTGGTGCGTCTGCTGTTCCGCGTCCGCGTCCGCGACACGCAGGTCGGTGCGAAGCTGTTTCGCCGCGAGATGCTCGAGACGGTGGTGCCGCTGCTGCTGATCAAGGAGTACGCCTTCGACGTCGAGCTCCTCGCCGTCGGCGCCGAGTTCGGATTCGATCGCATCGAGGAGACACCGGTGCGCCTGGACTACCGCTTCACCGGCACCGGGATCAACCGGCAGTCGGTGCGGCGCATGTTCTTCGACACCCTCGCGGTCGCCTACCGGATCCATCTTCGCCACTGGTACGTGCGCCAGTTCGCCGCGCTGCACCGCCAGCGCGCAGACGCCGCCACACGCCTGGAGTCCCGGCGAGTCGCACCTCCGGCCGCGAACTGGTCCGAGATCACCTCGGCGCGAGGATGACCGGGACCACCCCAGTCATCGCGACAGGATCCGGCGCCCCGACACTGACCCCTTCGGCGCCGGCGGTCGGCACGACCCGCTCGATCCGACCACATCTGGAGCTGCTGGGGGCAGCGCTGTTCTTCTTCGCCTTCGCGTGCTACACGACCTGGCCGAGCGTCACCGACCTGTCGCACGTGTTCTACGGCGCCGCCGGCGATCCCTACGGAACGATGTCGTTCTTCCGCGACCTCGTCGCCTTTCACCACGACCCCTTCCTGCCGGGCACGTTCAGTCAGCTCGCTGCGCCCGAGGGACAGCCGATTCCCTGGACACGAGACCTCGCCTCACTGCCGGGGGTGCTGACCCAGTACCTGCTCAGCGGGGTATTCGGTCAGCTGGCGGCATACGGCCTGTACATCCTGATGGGCTACACGCTCACCGGAACCGTGACGTTCGCGTTCGTGCGTCGGCTGACGGGGAACAGCTGGGCGGCACTGCTGGCCGGTTGGGCGTTTGCCTTCTACCCGTTCGCGGTCCTCAACGGGCAGGGACATGTCGACTACATCTTCGGATGGGTGCTGGTGATCGGCGTCTGGCGGATGCTCGAGTTGCTGTGGCGGCCGACCCGCCGCAACGGGGTGCTGGCTGGCCTCGCGGTGGCGTTCGGCATGTGGTGGAACGCCTACTTCATCCTGTTCGGGGGCGTGGCCTATGTACTGGTGGCGGCCGCGTCGCTCATCGTCGGCTGGCGCGAGCGCCGCCTGAGAGCGCTCCTGCCCGGCGAGCTGATCGCCGGCGCCATCGTGGCGGTCTTCCTGTGCTTCCTGGTTGTCCTGTCTACCGGCCCCGGCGGCAATGGCGCCGGTGTGAGAGCCAACAACCTCCTGCAGTTCAACACGTATTCCGCGCGGCCGGCGGAGTACGTCGTGCCCGACGCGCTCAGCCCGATCTTCGGCAGCGACACGGTGGCTTATCTCGATTCGCACATCCACGGATCGAACCCCGCGGAGGCCACGCTGTACGTGGGCGACACCGTGATCCTGCTCGCGCTGGTGGCGATCGGCGGCGCGCTGCTGGGACGGGCGACTCGCCGCGAGCGCAGCGCGGTCGTGGTGCTCGGCGTACTCGCGCTGGGCGCCGCGATCACCTCGGCCCCGCCCGAGGGGAGGGTGCTCGGAGTCCTGGTGCCGTTTCCGACGCACTTCATCATGCAGGTGGTGACCACGTGGCGGGTGTACTCGCGCCTGGTGATCGTGGTGATGCTGGCGCTCGCTGCACTGATGGCCATCGGCCTGACCGTTCTCACTCGCGGGCGCGGGCGAATCGTGCGGGTGCTGATCATGCTCGCGGCCAGTGTGCTCGTTCCACTCGACCTGTACTCGCGGCTCGGTGGGCGCACCAACCGCTACGCGGTGCCTGCTGCCTACACGGTGCTCGCGCAGCAGCCGCCGGGGCTGGTGGCGGAGTACCCGCTCGTTCCGGCCGGCTTCAACACCTACAACGATCTGTTCTTCCAGAACACGTACAGGAACAAGCCGCTGATCAACGGCTATCTGCAGGGCTCGGTGGAGGAACAGCGCGCGCTGTCGCTGTCGAACCTCGCCGATCCCACGACCGGGCCGCGTCTGGCGGCGCTTGGCGTTCGCTACGTGATCCTCGAGTTGGCGCCGCCGTCATACGGGCTGCCGTCACCCGGTACGCCCGGCGCCGGGTTCCGGCTCATCGGTGGTGACTCCTACGCGAACCTCTACGTCGTGACGGCTCGCCCGGCCGGAGCGGCGCTGGCGACGCCCGACGTCGGTTTCGCGCCGGCCGAGGCGGATGCACAGGGCGCGTACAACTGGCTCGAGCAATCGCAGGGGACGATCGAGCTGGCCGGACCCTGCGCACCGTGCCGCGGGGTCTTCCACGTCGTGGTCAGCTCGTTCTACCAACCACGCACCGTCACCCTGAGCGCCGGCGGCCGGACCGTCGTCACCCGCAACGTCGCCGGCGACACCTCGCTGTCCATTCCGCTCACCTTCATGCGCTACACGCAGGTCGACGTGTCGACATCGCCCGGCCCGCAGTCGATCCAAGGCACCGTCGGCGGCAACGACACGCGTAGCGTCAGTGTCCAGGTTCGCAATCCGACCTTCGTGGGCGCGCCGACCGGCGCGGCGACAGCGCACGGCTGACACATGGATCCCCTGGGAGGACTGACGTGAGCTCGGGGCGTCTCGATCTCTCCGGCGAGCGGATGTTGAGCGTCGCTCGGCGCCTGCCACCGGTGGTACCGCAGTTCGGCGCCAAGGTGCTGCGTGCCGCCGCGGTCCCGACCGGCGCCGTCCGCTACGCGCGTGACCGGCGGACCTATCGGCGCATGCCGGGCGCCGAGCCGCTGCGCTGGCGCGACACGTTTCCCCAGCTCGGGGACAGGATCGCGACGTCCCCCTTCGACCACCACTACTTCTACCAGGACGTGTGGGCGGCGCGGCAGGTGGCGGCGGCCCGGCCGGCCCAGCATGTCGACGTGGGATCCCGCGTGGATTATGTGGGCTTCCTGACGGCGATCTGCGACGTGGTGTTCGTCGATATCCGGCCCCTCGAGGTCGAGCTGGATCGCCTCACCTCGGTGGCCGGCAGCGTGCTCGCGATGCCCTTCGCGGACCAGTCACTGACGTCGGTGTCGTGTCTGCACGTGGCCGAGCACATCGGGCTCGGCCGCTACGGGGATCCGCTGGATCCCCATGGCACCCGTGGGGCGGCCGCGGAGCTCCAGCGCGTACTCGCCCGGGGCGGGGCGCTGTTGTTCTCGCTGCCGGTGGGGGTGCCGCGGGTGTGCTTCAACGCCCACCGGATCCATGACCCGCTGTCGGTGATCGCCATGTTCGACGAGCTCGAGCTCGACGGGTTCTCGGCGGTGGACGACGCCGGGCGGCCCCACGTGGACTGCCGGCCCGACGACTTCGTCGATTCGCGCTACGCGTGCGGCATGTTCCGCTTCGTGCGCCGCTGAACGCTCGCTAAGCTGCCGCCCCTCATGAGCCTGATCACCGATCGTTATCGCCATGCCGGGCAGCGCGTGTTCGAACGCGCGATGGAACAGAACAACGAGAACATCGCCCGCGTTCTGCGGCAGCGAGGCCCATTCGTGTCCCTGCTCGATCTCGGCTGCGACGACGGCGCGCGAACGATGCGGTGGGCGCAAGCCGCGGCGGCACAGGACGTTCACGGCATCGAGGTGGTTGCCGAACGCGCTGCCCTCGCGCGGGAGCGCGGGATCACCGTGGCCACCGCCGACCTCGGTGGGCACCTCCCGTTCGAGTCGCAGACCTTCGACGTGGTCGTGTCCAACCAGGTGATCGAGCACCTGTTCGACACCGACCTGTTCCTCACCGAGGCGTGTCGCGTGCTGAAGCCCGGCGGCGTCGTGGTCACCTCCACCGAGAACCTGGCGAGCTGGCACAACATCGCCTCGCTGCTGCTCGGCTGGCAGCCGTTCTCGCTGACCAACGTGTCGATCGGGGGAGCGATCGGCAATCCGCTGGGCCTATGGGTCGATGGGACCGCGTCATCGGCGCCGGACGCCGTGACGTGGCAGCACCGCCGAGTGTTCGCGGCGCGTGGGCTCGTCGACCTGCACCGCGTCAGCGGCTTCACCGGGCTTGAGCTCCTGGGGGCCGGCTACTACCCGCTGCCACGGCGGCTGGCGAGCGTCAACGCGGCGCACGCGGCGTTCATCACGGTGGCCGGCGAGCGCGCCTAGCCGGGTACTGATCGCGGACCGCGGGCGACGCTCACGACGCCCGAGCGTCGCCAACGCTCCCGGCGACAGGGCGGTCATGCGTCATGGCCGCGCTCGCTTGCGTGTCGTGCGGTGATGGTTGCCTCCCGCCGGCGACGTGGCCCGTGAGCTCTTCCAGGCGGTGGCGCATCGCCAGCCCGGTGGCCTCTGCCGACAGCCGGCTGGCAATGTCACGCTTCGCTTGCTCGGCGATCGCGGCCGCCTCGCCGCGTTCCAGATAGACGCGGCGCATGAGCGCCGCGGCATGCTCGACGCTCGGCTCGGCCCAATGACCCTCCGGTGGATACATCTCGCAGTCGGGGCCGACGAGGGTTAGGTGTGATCGACGAGGTAGCTGTTCTCGGCCGTCATGAAGTCGAGGTTTCCGGAGTAGCCGGTGGCGATGACCGGCTTGCCGATCGCCATCGCCTCGGCGAGGGTGAGGCCGAACCCTTCCGAGCGGTGCAGCGAGACGTAGCAGTCGCATGCCGCGATGAGGCCATCGCGCTCGGCGACCGGCAGCGAGCAGTCGATCACATGGATGTCCGGTCGTCCGTCGCATGCCCAGAGCACCTCCTCCTCGGCGAGCGGTCGCAGGGGGGCATTGATCGTCTTGATCAGCAGCTGTGGACCCTCGTCGACCGAGAAGGCCTGCTTGAACGCCTCGATCAAGCCCACCGGGTTCTTGCGCTGAATCGTGCTGAGGTAGTCGAACACGAACAGGAACAGGAAGCCGTCGGGGACGCCAAGGCGCAACGGGGGTGCCGGTTGCTCGGGCGCTGCGACCGGGGGCGGCAGGCAGGTCACCGGCACCGGCGCCACGCGGGCGAGGTTTGCCTGGACGAATCGTGAGTACACCCAGATCTCGTTCACGAGATCAAACGCCGCTGCCCATCGCTCGGGTATGGCATCGGTTTCCCATCCCCACACGCCGATGCGCCAGCCGGGCATGGCATCGGGACCGATCTGCCGCAGGAACCGCGGTAGCTCATCGGCGTTGACGCACATGAGCTCGAAGGTCGGTGCTGCCGCGTCGAGCGCCACGTCGTCGAAGCGGTGCCGGCCGTAGTCGCGGCCGAGCTTGAGTGGAAGCGGCAGGTGATCGAGTGGCACCGTCAGCGTGCTCAGCGGCAGGCCGGCCGCCTGCAGGGCCTCGGTGTAGCCCCGCCCCGCAGCGCCGAGGCCGAGCAGGTGTCCCAGGTAGCCGCTGACGCGAACGCTGAGGGCCTCACCGGCGGGAACACCGACGCGCGCCGCCGCGGGGTCGGCGGAGGGTCGATCGGGCGCGGCAGGCGCGTCACTTGGCGCCCGCGGCGGGAGCAGGACCTCCGGGATGCCAAGCTCGCTGGGACCGAATGCCCAGCACCAGGCGACGAACCCATCCGCGTCGCCGTCGGCGAGATCCGGATAGGCGCGCATCACGTCAGGCCGCTCGCTCGCCACGCGGAAGTACACGTACCGGTTCAGTCCACGCTCGGCGCCAACCGGTGCCGGACCGCTCAGCCAGGCCATGAATCGGCGGGTGCCCGTTTCGCTGCGCACGTCGCCGAGGTCCTCCCCGAGCAGGGCAGCGTGCCGGTAGAGCCGCCGCAGCGCCTCGTCGATCACCATCCCGTTGGCCAGGCGGTCCCCGATGGGAGGCCCCGAGGCGTCGTCAGCCCAGCCCTGGCCGAGGAGCGCCTGCGCATACTCGTGACAGAGTGGTCCGAGTGGCGGAATGCGCGACGCTCGGACACGGCTGGCGAACGGAGAGAGACGGAACGGCTTGAGTGGATCGAAGCCGGCGAGATCCATGAAGCGAACCGGTGAGCCGGCCGTCGTCGTGAGCGCGCCGTCCGGGGCGCGGTCCAGTCCCCGCGCGTGCAGATTCCATTGACTGACGGCCCACCCGTCGTCAGTGGGCGTCGCCGCCGAGAAGCGCGCAGGCGCGAGTTCGAGGTAACGCGGAGTCCAGGAGCGGTCCTCCGGGCGCAATCGAGGCGGAGCGCCGCCGGGCGATCCGAGGGCGGAGTCCAGATGCTCACACCACCAGACCAGGAACGATTCAGAGCTCTGAGTCCCGTCGACGCCGATGATCGTGGGCATGACGCGGCCGCACTGCTCCAGCTGCGGTGCGGTGGGCGCCAGGGCGTCCTCGGGGAGGTCTTCGAGCAGCCGTGGCACGAGCAGCACGCTTCGCCGCTGCAGGGCCGTCTCGAGCGGCTCGAGGCTGCCCTGGACCCAGATGCTCGGCGGCAAATGAAGGGTGGGACCCGGGTCGCGTCGGATGCGCGCGAGCAGCAGATGCGCGGCGAGCAGCGCCACGAGGTCGTCCTCGGCAAGGTGTAGAGGCAGGCGGTCGAGGGCCACCCCGAGTTCGCCATGCAGCGATGTGACCGCGAGCGGCTCGCCGTCGCGGCACAGGCGCTCGTCCCCGACGAGCGCCGCCTCGATCGACCAATCGGGCCGGTATTCGGCGAGCGAGTGCGCGAGCACACGGGCTGCCGGCAGCCGCTGCGGGGTGACGACGCAGACGACCTTCATGGGCGGCCCGGGCGCATCACGATCACGCTCTAGGATGCCGTCGCCACGAGCGCGTAGGAAGGGGCCTCGGTGATCGCCGCCTCCCAGCTGGACCATCCGGGTGCGAACACGTAAGCCCCGGAGTAGCCCGCGATCGCGGCGAGCTCGAGCATCACCTCGGGAAACAGCGGGTGCTGATGCGTCGGATCCACCCAGAACGTCTTCAGCGACGCGATGCGGTGCGGGTTGACCGTCTCGGCAATGAACAGTCCGCCCGACCGCAGCTTCTGGGCCGCGAGCCCGAGGAGCCGGATGAGCTCACCGTAGGGGAGGTGCTCGATGACCTGTGCGCTGAATACCGTTCCGAGTTCACCGTCGGCGAAGTGGTTGAGGTGCTCGATTCCCGAGCCCAGACTCACCTGGAGACCGAGCGCGAGACAGCGAGTCACCATGCCACGGTCGCTGTCCACGCCCGTGCCGGTGATGCCCTCGGCGGCCAGCAGCTCGAGAAACTCCCCGCGTCCACACCCGATGTCCAGCACCGGCGCGTGGTCGCGGACCAGCGAGAGATACGGGCGCTGCAGCTCCATGACCCGCTCGTTGGACCCGCGGAAGGCATCCTCCAGACGGGGGTACACATCATCTCTCCGAGCGAGATCATCCGCGCCGTCGGCGCGAGCTCCGACACGAAAGCCGAACACCTCGCCGACGCCGGCCGCGCGGAAGGGGTGCAGCCGGTCGTCGGTCAGGTACGGGCGGGCATGGAGCTGCTCGGTGAGCTGCTCCATACGCGCCTCCCGCGCCGCGCTGAGCTGCTCGAAGCGCGCGTTCTGGGCTCGAGTGAGCTCCTCGGTGCCCTGAACGCGATCGCTCAACGAGTTGATCGCGTGGATCACCTCGACGAGCAGGTCCTCCACTCGGTCCTGCCGCTCGGCGTGGCGATCGGTGACATGCTCAACCGCAGCCTGCTGTTGTCCCAGCGCGACGGCAAGGGTGGCGTCGAGCTGCTCCAGGGCCGCGAGGATGGCGCCGTCGAGCTCCCGCTGGTAGTGCGCGAAGGGGCCCATGAGGCGAAGCAGCGCCCCGCGCAGCGACCGTCGCAATCGACCCCGGAAGGCTGCTCCGCCGGCGGGCCCACTCCGCAGCAGCGCAGCGGCACGAGCCGCCGGCGTGACATCGAGCTCGCCCATCAGTGAGCGGCGGATTCGGCCTTCATGGCCGAGAGCCTATCGCCGGCGACCGCGTTGGCCGGACAGGCATGAGCACGGCTGGACCCGAAAGCTGAAGCGCTAGTGGCTCGGTGTCGGGATCCGCGGCGTTCAGTTGGTTCGGTGATTCGGGCGCCGGCGAGACGTGCAGATCCAGGGTGGTGTCGCCGCGGACGATGGCCGTGAAGGTGACCGGAACCGCGGTCGTCTCCGGCACCACGGCGTCGTAGACGACGCGCGCTCCATCTCGGATCACCAAGCGCCGCGGGGTTGCATACGAGGCGGCCGTGAAGCTGACCCGTACCGGCAGCGGCTTGGCGGCCAGGCTCGCGATCTCCATGCTGGCATCCGTGGTCATCATCCAGCGATAGAAGAGGGTCCCTGACCCCACCGGCAGAGCAAACCCAACCGTGTAGAAGCTCGCCAGCGGGGCCGGCGGGGCGACGATCCGGTACAGGGCGGCAAAGGCGTCGCCGCCGATGAGCCGCGCGCCCGGAACGGGCGCTTCGAAGGCCGGGTACTGCGGCGGCAGCGTACCGTCGATGTGGTCGATGAGGAGGTAGCGGACACCCAGTGCGGCGAGGTCAGGGATGGTGCGCGGCGCGAGCGGGTAATCCAGCTCCATCTTGCGCGACTCTGAGGGCGTGCCCGCGAAGTACCCGTCGAACAGGTCGTGTTTGCCCGCGTACCCCTGGTAGAACGCGTCGGTCGAGTCACCACCGAAGTCGGCCCCCAACAGCAGCGGATACTCCGCGTAGATGCCCGGGGGCTGGTGCGAGAGCAACCGAACGACCGACGGCACCGTGATCACGGTCGCGTTGTATGGTGCGCGAGCCCACAGGTCGCCGACCACCACCAGCGACAGCACCGCGGCCAGTATCAGCGCGACGGGCGGCCGCAGGCGGGAGAACAGCCTGCTGAGTGCCAGCCCGGCGAGGACGCACAGCCCGAGCATGACAATGACGGCAAATCGCGCGGTGGTGCGGAACACGGTCGTGACGTCGCCCACCAGGGCCATCGGCATCGGGAGGTTCACTCCCAGGACGATGACGTGCGGCGGAGCCGAGAACGCCACCGCGATGACTGCCGTGATCATCAGCAGCAGGGCGGCCAATATGGAGCGATCGGTCAGCGCGAGCCGCCAACCACGCCGCCTGATGGTGAGGACGAGGACCACCACCCCGGCGAGGGCGAGCGCCATCACGCTGATCCCCAGGTAGATCTCGTTATACGTGCTCGTGGACGTGGGGCTGTAGAAATCGCGATCGATGATCGGCTTGGTGAGCGACCCGAAGAAGGGATTGTTCGGGTCGGGCAGCAGGTACATCAGCGGGCGCGCGGAGTAGGTAACGAGGTCGGAGGCGGCCCGGACCGGCGCGCCCGCGAAATCGCTGGCCAGGCCGGCCAGCCCGATCGCCGCGACGACCAGGAGGACCGGCACGGCCGCGAGGGCTTGCGTGCGGACGGCGGCCGCGAGTTGCCCGCGCGTGCGCGCAATCACGAGCGCCAGCACCGCCAGCGTCGCCCAGGTGACGCCGAAGATGAGGATGAAGTACTGGACCCACATGATCGCCAGCGCGACTGCTGCGCCCGCCAACAGGCCGTTGCGCGCGGTCGGGCGCTCGATGCTGACCAGGATCCGCCAGACAGCAAGGACGATGACCCACTCGTCGCCCAGCGGCTGGTTCATGCTCGAGAACACATACGGCCAGAACCCGAACGCGAATCCTGTGACGAGGGCGGCTTGCCAACTGCCGGTCAGCCAGCGCACCAGCAGGAACATCGACAGCGCCGACAGCGTGAACGCGAATATGGCCCAGTAGCCGAATGCTGCCACTGCCCCGAATGCCATCGAGCCAAGCCACAGCAATGTGCTGCTCGGTAGCGTGGAGAAGTTCAAAGCCCACTGCGTGGACCGGCCCTCCGGCGCGTTGAACCCATGCACGGTTCCGGGCAGAAACGGCGGAGTGTGCGCTGCGGCAAGAGCGTGAAAATAGGCCATCCCACCAGTGAGGTCGGCGCCTATCGGTCCAAAGACCCGACTGCCGGGATGGATGGCGATCGGCCACGTCACGCTGCAGGCAAGTCCGAAGTACAGCAAGAAGGCCACGAGCGTCTGGGCTGCGGGGGCAGGTATCACGGACCGCCGGCTCGCACGCACTGCGTGTACCTGACTGGTGGCGACTGTCGAGTCCGTCATCGCGCGCCCGCGTGGTCCCGTGCGGGCCTGAACGCCCGGTCGCGAGGTGGCGTCCGCAGAACCCCGGACGCCACGGAGCTCCGCACGCTACACCGCCGCCACCGCACGCTGTGGGGCGCCCTGCCCGGTCCGGTGGCGGCCGCTGGCGTCTCGGGAGATTGGAGCCATTCGCGGATGATCGCAAGAAGATAGACGGAACCGACCTCGGCGCCTGCGGCCCACGAGGCGCATGACTGTCGCCGTCTGCCGATCGAATCTCGGCGGACGCGTTCGGCATGTTCTCGGACGCGTTCGGCATGTTCTGCTTCACGCGACCCTGACGCGGCTCGGTCGCGGCGGTCCGTGCGCACTGGGCGCTGCAGAACGAGACGCGCGGCCCGGATATGCTTGCCAGGATGGATCATGACGGCCTGGCCATAGCGGTGCTGCGGGCTCCCGGGCCCTTCGTTCCGGGCTGGTTTCCGCTCGTCGTCGAGCGAGCGCACCGCGCGATGCCGCGCGTCCGTGCCGACACGCCGGTGTCGATCCGGGGCTTTCGGATGGAGCTGGATCTCAATGAGTACATGCAGCGGCGGCTCTTCTACCACTGCTACGAGGCCGCTGAGGCGCGATTCTGCGAGTCGTGGCTGCGGCCGGGCGACGTGGTCGTGGACGTGGGCGCGCACGTGGGCTTCTTCACGCTGCTCGCTGCCCGTCGCGTCGGCCCCGGCGGCAGCGTTCACGCATTCGAGCCGATCCCCGAGAACTTCGAGCGGTTGGGTCGCAACATCGAGCTCAACGGCTTCGAGAACGTGCAGCTCAACCAGGTGGCGGTGACCGACTACTGTGGGGAGGTCCATCTCGGTGTCGACGAGGAGCGGATGCTCGGGACGTCCTCCGGCAACTACGCGATCGGCGGGGCGCTCGGCACGGTCGCTGCACCGGCGACGACGCTTGACACGTATCTCGACGAGCATGTCGGCGGCGCTCGCGTGCGACTGCTCAAGGTCGACGCCGAGGGCGCTGAGCCCAAGATCTTCGCCGGCCTGCAGGAGACGCTCGAGCGCAACGCACCCGACGCGGTGTTGTTCGAGGTCAACGCCAAGGCGCTGGCGGCTCACGGCGGCGCCCAGGGCGTGACCGACGTGCTGACCGCCCATGACTATTCGATCCGCGAGCTGACGCCACGCGGACACCTCAAGCCGGAGCAGCCGATCGAACAGTTGGCAGCGCTCGGGTCCGAGTACGACGCCGCCGTCGAGCGCTACGGCACACTGCGTTTCGGGCTCGCCACCCGCCGGTATCTGTTCAACGTGGTGGCGTTGCGCCGCGACTGCGCGACCTGAACGCCCAGGGATCGCGGCCGCCACGGCGGGCCATGTGACAAAGCCGGGCGGGGGCCTCGCGTGATGGACTCCTGGCCCTCAGCCGCCACAGCGTCTCGCTGCGGATACGGGGGAAGGGTTGGCAGCGATTGAGACACTCATGCTCGGCGGCGCAGCGGCGCGACGGATCCGGGGTGGCGCAGACGGCGAAGGCTGCCGGCGCCACCGGCAGAGGACACGCCGGCAAGGCCGCCTCGCCGAACGCCCTGCCGGATATCCTGCTCGCCGATGCGCACGCGGCAGCTAGGCGCCGACGAGATGATCGGCGCCCCACGCGGGGCGCCCGTCGTTCTCGTCCTGGCCGACTCCGACCTTCGGGTGCGCAACGGGCAGGACGGCATTCGCAGCGCCGCTCAGGGGCTCCCTCCCGACGTCCCCTTCCTCATCGCCTCGGCCGTCGCCGACGGCGTCGACTTCGCGTCCCTGTCGGGCGGTCCGGCTGAGGCCATTCTCCTCGCCCTAGGCGCCGCGGCGGCCGGCGGGGGGCCTGCGATCGCTGCCGCGCTCGCGGCGGCGCCCGAGGCCGACCTCGTGCTCGTGTCGGCCGGCGCGCTGGTTCCCGGCGACTGGCTCGAGCGGTTGTCGCAGGCAGTGCGCTCAGACAACACCGTCGCGAGCGCGACCGCGCTCATGGCCGAAGACGCCGGCCTCCGCCCTGGCAGCGGGCGCGGCGAGCGCTCCCCGAGCCGGATCGACGCCTCGGGCGTCGGGCCCCCGCTTCACCCGAGGATCGCTTGCGCCGGCGCACGCTGCGCCTACCTCACGCGCGGCGGCATCGAGCTCGCGTCGCTGCAGGGGTGGAGCCCGGCGGAGGCGGTGACGGCGGACGCGGCGTTGCGCGCGTTCTCGCGCGCGGCGACGGCGGGTGGTCTCGTTCACGTTCTCGTCGACGACGTCGTGGTCGCGTCGGTCGGGAGCGGCGGCCACGGCGACGCTCGGCGCGACGCCCCGGGCTCGTTCGACGCCGCGGAATCAGTCGGTGCCGTCGACGGCGAAACCGGCCCAGCCGATCAGCCCGACGCCGCCCAGGAGGCCGCCCTCCTCATCGAGCGCGAGGACGACGGAACGCCCGTGCGCCACGCCCTGCTCCGCGCCCGCGTCGTGCGCGAGGGCCTGACCGTGACGCTCGACGGGCGCGCGCTTGGCCCGTCCGTGGGCGGCACGCAGCGCTACATCCTCGAGCTCGCGCTCGCGCTTGCCCGCACCGACCGGGTTGGCGTCCGCATCGTCGTCCCGCACGACATTCCACCCGGGGCCCGCCGCGCGCTCGAAGCCGACGATCGGATCGCGCTGCTCGACTACTCGCAGGCGGCGGCCGGGGGCGAGGTCCCCAGCCACGTCGCGCACCGCCCGCAGCAGCTGTTCGACCCGACCGACATGAAGCTGCTGCGGCTTCTCGGAACCCGGATCGTCGTCACCCACCAGGACCTGATCGCCTACCGCAACCCCCACTATCACCCGAGCCCCGAAGGCTGGCGCCACTTCCGGCGCACGACGCGGGTCGTGCTGGCCGTGGCCGACCACGTCGTGTTCTTCTCCGAGCACGCGCTCGGCGACGCGCTCGTCGAGGAGCTCGTCGAGCCCGGGCGTGCGTCGGTGGTCGGCCTCGGTGCACAGGCGCCAGCCCCCCGGGCGCCGGCCGAGCAACAGGCGCCGCCCGAGATCGAAGATGGCGAGCCCTTCCTGCTCTGCCTCGGCGCCGACTACCGCCACAAGAACCGGCTCTTCGCGATCGAGCTCCGGGCCCGCCTGGCCGCCGACCACGGGTGGTCGGGACGACTCGTGCTCGCCGGGCCGCGCGTCCGGTGGGGGTCGTCGCGGGAGCTGGAGGAGCGACTGCTCGCCGCCGACGAGGGAAACGCCCGATCGATCGTCGACCTCGGCGCCGTGACCGACGGGGTGCGCGACTGGCTGCTCGCCCATACGCGCGCGGTCGTCTATCCGACCACTTACGAGGGCTTCGGCCTGCTGCCGCTCGAGGCCGCCGAGACCGGCGTGCCGTGCCTGTTCGCCCCGGTTACCTCGCTGCGCGAGATCGCAGACGACTGCGCCACCCTCGTGCCCTGGAACGCCGCGCTCAGCGCGGCCGCGGTAGCGCCGTTGCTGAGCGATGGTCCGGCGCGCGACGCGCATGTCGCCGGCCTGCGGACGGCCGCCGGCCGCCGTTCCTGGCCGCAGGAGGCCGCGCGCATGGTCGACGTGTACGAGGCCGCCGTCCGTGACCCGGCGACGTCGGGCACGCCGCGCCTGTGGCAGGAGCTCGACCACGAGAGCTCCTACGCCGCGCTGCAGCGCGAGTGGCTGCACGTCCGCGACGTCGCCGAGGAGTACCAGGAGGCCGAGCGCCGGCTGTCGGCCGAGCTCGCGCGCCTCGGCGGCGACCCCGGCGCGCTCATCGACTTCGCCGAGAACGCCGGTCTGCTGTCGGCCGCGCAGACGCAGGGGATGCGCCGCATCGCCGCCCGGCCGTGGCTGCGCCAGGCCGTCCTGCGCCCCCTCGGCGCGCTCGGCAAGGGCGCGCCCGGAGGCGCCCCAGGCGGCGGCGGTGGGTAGGCTGCCGGCCGTGCAAGCCGTGCCGACCCGGCTCCCGGGAGCCGTCCTGTTCGAGTCCGCCATCCACGGCGACGAGCGGGGCTTCTTCGTGGAGACGTACCGCCGCGAGTGGCACGCCGAGGCCGGTCTGCCCGAGGACGCCTTCATCCAGGACAACCACTCGCGCTCCCGCCGCGGGGTCGTGCGGGGCATGCACTTCCAGGTCGGCGGCGGCGTGGCCAAGCTCGTGCGCTGTGCCCGCGGTGCGATCGTCGACGTGATCGTCGATCTGCGCCGCGGCTCGCCGACCTACGCCGGGTGGGAGGCATTCGAGCTCGACGATGACAACCTCCGTCAGCTCTACGTGCCGGTCGGGTTCGCTCACGGCTTCTGCGTGACCAGCGACACGGCTGACGTCATCTACAAGCAGACCGCCTACTACGACCCGGCCCTCGAGCGCGGCATCGCCTACGACGATCCCGAGGTGGGCATCGAGTGGCCGCTTGCGGGGGACGAGCTCGTTCCCTCCCAGCGCGACGCGGCCGCACCACGGCTCAGCGCCATCGCCCACGAGCTGCCGTTCGCGTTCGCGGGCAGCGCCTGACGCCACCCCCGGGTGGTCGACGACGGAATCACGCCGGCGTTGGCGGACGCCGTCGCGCCCCGCCTGGCGATCCGACTTGCCATCCTGTATCGGTGCTCCGCCTTCGCGCCCTTCTCCGCGACTTCACGGTCACCCCCGCCCAGTACGCGCGCGTCGCCTACGTCGCCCTCGGGGCGCTGACCCTGATCGTCCTGACCGGCGCCGCCGTGCGGCTGACCGGCTCGGGTCTGGGCTGCCCGACCTGGCCAAAGTGCTACGGCCACATCTACCCGCCGCTGAACTCGCACGCCGTGATCGAGTTCGGCAACCGCACGCTCACCGTGCCGGTCTGCCTGGCCGCCGGCCTGGCCTGGGTGCTGGCCTACCGCCGCCGTCCCTATCGGCGCGACCTCATGTGGCTGGGCGCGCTGCTGCCGCTCGGGGTCATCGCGCAGGCCGTGCTCGGCGGGCTCACCGTCCGGGGCGCCCTCGACTACGGCTGGGTGATGGCGCACTTCGCGCTGTCGATGCTCATCCTGGTGGCGGCCGTCGCGCTGGCGTGGCGCGCGAGTCACGAGCCCGGACAACGTCCGCGTTTCGCCGATCGCACCAGTGTCTGGCTGGTGCGCGCGCTGCTCCCGCTGGGCGCGCTGACGATCTTCGCCGGGACGGCCGCGACGGCGGCGGGACCGCACGCCGGCGGCTCGCCGGGTCAGAAGATCAACCGCCTCGCCTTCGACGGGCGCGGCACGATGGACTTCGTCATTCACCGCCACGGCGAGATCGGCTTCGTATTCGGCGTCGCGGCCGTGGCGGTGTGGTGGTGGCTCGGACGCCATCCGCTCGACGAGCTCGTGCACCGGACCGTCACGTGGCTGTGCTGGCTGATGGCGGCGCAGGGGTTCGTGGGCATCGTCCAGTACGAGGCGCATCTGCCGACCGAGCTCGTGTGGCTGCACGTCGGGCTGGCCTGTGCGGTGTGGCTGGCCACCCTGTGGGCGGTGGCGGCGGCCGGGAGCCTCGCCCCGCGGGCCGCGCCCGTAGCGGAGCCGCGGGCCGCCTCACCCGGGGAAGTCGCGGCCTAGCCTCGGGGCGGGGCGCAACCGGTTCGGGAGCGAACGACCGCGCCTTTTTTGGCGCTCCGACAGGGATTCCGGCCGCCTGACGGGCGGCCGGACGGCGTCGCCACGCGGCAGAACCCCGGAAATTCGGGCGTTTTGCCGCCGCCCTGGGCGCTGGTACCGCGTAGGCCGTCCTTCCGAGCCGTTAGCCTGGCGCGAGCAACGACACTCGAGAAGGGAGTGCCATGACCAAGAACGAGCTCGCAGACAAGGTCGCCGAGCGTGCGTCACTGGGGGCGGGTCAGGCTCGCGAGGCCGTGGACGCCGTCGTAGAAGCCGTCTCGGAGGAGCTGGCCAAGGGCGGTGAGGTCGCAATCGCGGGCTTCGGGAAGTTCAGCGTGTCGCACCGTGCCGCTCGGCAGGGCCGAAACCCGTCGACCGGCGAGACGATCAACATCGCCGCCAGCAACGCGGCGAAGTTCTCGCCCGCCAGTGCGCTCAAGAAGCGGCTGAACTGATGCGGTCCGTGTCAGCGGCCACGACGTGGGGCCGCTGACACCTACCGCCCGCCGGGCCGACAGGTGACCGGCGCGTACCGTCGCGGTACTGCGCGATTCTTAGACGACCGTCAGCTTGTGCTTAGGCGCGGCGATCACGCTCACGCGGCACGCTCGAAATCGGCTAGGAGGTCTGACATGACCGTTGACTGCGCAGAGGCCCCGACGCATCCTGGCCCGCGCTACCCGTCGCTGTCGAGCTTCTACCTCGCCGACCAGCGTCGCGTCGCCTCGCGCGAGGTCGACGTCGGCCTGTGGTGGCGCGAGGGCGCCGATGGCGCGCTGCATCGTGCCGCCTGGGTGCGCGATACCGGAGAGCTGTACCTGGTCCGCCTCGGCTCGCCGGCGGACGGGGGCGGGGCGGTCGAGCTGCTCGCCACCGTCGCCGACGAGGAGCGGCTGCAGCGCGCGCTGCGGGGCTGGCGCGAGCGGTGCGGCCAGGCCGACTCGCTGTCCTGGCTGCGCGAGCGCGCCGCGTCGCTGCGCGAGCGCGCGCGGGACCTGCAGCTGAGGGTGGCCTGCGCGGCCGCCGGCGTGGCGACGGCGTCGCTGGCCGTGTTCGCCAGCGGCGTGTGACGGGCGCCCGCGGCGGCACGGTCGCCCGGCCGGGCGCCGATGGGGTGGGCCGTGATCGGCCCCCGCCGGCACTCGCCAAATCGTCCAGCCGCGCGCTCGTTGTTGAGCACGCTCGCGCTGCCCGACGACATATGCCCCATGGAGAAGGAACTCCGAGGCGAGCAGCAGCTCGTGCTGACCGTTGCCGACGTCGCCGAGCGACTTGGCGTGCCGACCCGTACCGTCCGTCACTGGTCCGACATCGGCTATCTGCCGGCGCGGCGGACGCCCGGCGGGCAGCGCCGCTACTCGCCGTCGGAGGTTGCCGCGTTCGCCGACCGGCGTCGCGGCGTGCTCGAGTAACCGCGCGCGGCAAGGGTGCTCCGCGGCTCCGGCGGGCCCCAGAACCTACGCAGACCTGCAACTTCCTGTGCGTCGCCGATCCGGCGGCCGTCCCCGGCCGTTATAAGGGTGATGGTGCATGTCAGCAGCCCATCGCAAGCCAGGGATTGGCGCGCCAGCGCGAGCACGCTGGGGGTCCTGCTCGGCCTGTTCGCGACCACGGCCGGTTGCGCGGCGGCGAGCGCGACGACGACCGCACCGGCGCCCGCACAGGGTCGCGGGGGCATCGGGACCGCCTACACCGTGACGGTCGGGCCGGTGGTCCTGCCGCCGACCACGGCCTGCCGATCCTCGCGTTCGCTGCGCGTCCATCTGCACCACAGCGACGGCGAGCGGCCCGTGCTCGTGCGGCTGTCGGTCGCCGGGCATCGCATCAGTCCGCACGACCTGCACATGCATTACGGCGCGTTCGACCTGCGCATCCCGCCACGCGGGCGCTACACGGTGGCGGTCACCGTCCGCCTCGGCCGCGGGCGCACGGCACGCACGATCACCGTGCATGGCAGTTACCACTCCTGCACCACGACCTGACCCGACCAAGGCTTACGCGCTTCTTCGCTGCCCGTAACGCGGCGTTGACGACCGAGGCGCAAGCTGCTCCGTACCCGCGACTCCGGAGGTGCACGATGCATACGACCGACCGCCGATTCCCCGCTCCGCGCAGCGCCGGCCAGCAGGAGCCGCCGCCCCCGTCCGCAGCTCCGCAATCCGGTCAGCCGCTGCACGAGGAGCGGCTGGGTCCGCGGCTGGAGCCTCGCACGCGGCGGCGTCGCCGTCGCCGCGATACGGCGGCGATCACCGCTTTCGTGCGCGGGCTGAACGCCACCTCGGGCGAGGGCGGCGTCAGCGCCTGACGCGCGGGCGCTTGGCCCCGGCTCAGACGCGGCTCGTCTGCTCGGCCAGCGCCACGCGTTCGTCGGCCTCGGCGGCCGTGTGACGCCGAAGCTCGCGCCGCGCGATCGTCAGCTTGTGCACCTCGTCGGGGCCGTCGGCCAGGCGCAGCGTGCGCATGTGCGCGTACATCCAGGCGAGCGGGAAGTCGTCGCTGACCCCGCCGCCGCCGTGCACCTGGATCGCACGGTCGATGACCTTCAGGGCCACGTTGGGCGCCGCCACCTTGATCGCCGCGATCTCGGTGCGGGCGTGACGGTTGCCGACGGTGTCCATCAGCCAGGCGGTCTTCAGCGCCAGTAGTCGCAGCATCTCGATCTCGATGCGAGCCTCGGCCACCCAGTCCTGGATGTTCGCGCGCGAGGCGACCGGCTCGCCGAAGGTCACGCGCTCGTTGGCCCGCCGGCACATCAGCTCCAGCGCGCGCTCGGCCGCCCCAACCGACCGCATGCAGTGGTGGATGCGTCCCGGGCCGAGGCGTGCCTGGCTGATCAAGAAGCCCTCGCCCTCGCCGGCGATGAGGTTCTCGGCGGGCACGCGCACGTCCTCGAACAGCACCTCGGCGTGTCCCTCCTGGTCCTGGTAGCCGAACACCGGCAGACCGCGCACGATCGTCACCCCGGGGGTGTCCAGCGGCACAAGGATCATGCTCTGCTGCTGGTGTCTGGGCCCGTCCGGGTTGGTCTTGCCCATGACGATCATGATCCGGCAGTGGGGGTGCAGCGCGCCCGACGTCCACCACTTGCGCCCGTTGAGGACGTACTCGCCGCCATCGCGCTCGATCCGCAGGGCGATGTTGGTGGCATCGGAGCTGGCCACCGCCGGCTCGGTCATGGCGAAGGCCGAGCGGATCTCCCCGTCGAGCAGCGGCCGTAGCCAGCGATCCTGCTGCTCGGGCGTGCCGAACACCGACAGCACCTCCATGTTGCCGGTGTCGGGCGCCGAGCAGTTGCAGGCCTCCGACGCGATGTGGCTGCGGCCGAGCAGCTCGGCCAGCGGCGCGTAGTCGACGTTGGACAGGCCGGCCCCGAACTCGGGATTGGGATGGAACATGTTCCACAGTCCGCGCTGCCGCGCCTGTTCCTTGAGCTCCTCCATGATCGCCGGCTGGGCGTGCGGGTCGCCGGCGGCCCGCAGCTGCTCCTCGTAGACCGCCTCGGCCGGATAGATCCGCTCGTCCATGAAGGCGGCGAGGCGCTCTGCGAACTCGCGGCAACGCTCACTGGGCTGGAAGTCCATCGCTGTGCTCCTTGCTCGGGGGACCCGACGGGCGGCGGGTCGGGTTGGCGTGCGGACATTGTTCACCTTCTCCGGCCGCGCGGCACGTTTGCGAGCGGAACCCCCGGGGTACCATTGCCCTGAAACGGACGACATGGTTGGTGCGCGAGTCACGTGGCTGGGCTGCCAGCGACCGGACGCGGGCACGGAGGGCCTGCAAGGCGATGTTGATCTCACTCGAGCTCCCCCGCAACGAAGGTGCACCGGCTCTTGGCCGCCGCGCGGTCGCCTCACTGGCCGGCAGCCTCCTGCCTCGTCTGACCGAGGACGCCTGCCTGCTCGTCTCCGAGCTGGTGACCAACAGCGTCCGCTACGGCGCCGGCCCGGTGGTGCGCCTGCGCATCGAGGCCACCGAACGCAGCGGCCTGCGCTGCGAGGTCCTCGACGACGGCACCGGGTTCGTGCCCATGCCGCCGGCCGCCGACCGGGACGCCGGCGGCTGGGGGCTGCAGCTGGTCGACCGCCTGTCCGACCGTTGGGGCGTGGCCGACGGCAGCACCCACGTGTGGTTCGAGCTGTCCGTCGACTCGGACCGCGCCTCGCGGCGGGGCCAGCCGGCAGCGCAGGCCGGCTGAGCGTCACGATGGGGGAGGCCGCCGGTTCCGCGAAGCCATCGCCTGCGCACCCGTTGGCCGGTGGCTGCCTGTGCGGCACGGTGCGCTACGAGATCACCGGTCCGTTCCTGGCCGCCAGCTACTGCCACTGCACGCGCTGCCAGCGTCGCTCCGGCAGCGCGGCCTCGGCGAACGCGCGCGTGGCACGCGCGGACTTTCACCTGCTCACCGGCGGGGAGGCGCTGCGCGCCTACCGGCCGCAAGACGGAGCGCCCAAGGTGTTCTGCTCGCTGTGCGGCTCGGCGGTGTTCAGTGGCGATCTTGACAAGGACACCCCCCTCGGCGTGCGCCTCGGCGGCGTGGACGGCGACCCGGGCGTCCGGCCCCAGTTTCACCAGTACGTGGCGTTCGCTGCTCCCTGGGAGCCGATCCCCGACGACGGCCTGCCCCGCTACCCGGATCGCCGGCCGGACTGATCGCGCGCACATCCGCCCCCGGGGGCGTCATGATGGACGACGCAATGCACGTCGAGATCTGGTCGGACGTCGTGTGCCCGTGGTGCTACATCGGCAAGCGCCGCTTCGAGCAGGCGCTGGCGCGGTTCGAGCATGGCGCGCTCGTGTCGGTCTCGTGGCGCAGCTTCGAGCTCGATCCCGATGCCCCGCGCGAGCCCGACGAGGATCCGGTCGGCACGCTGGCCGTCCGTCACGGCATCGATCGCGCCGAGGCCGAGGCGATGCGGGCCCGCGTGGCCGCCGTGGCCGCCGGCGAGGGACTGCACTACCGCCCCGACGCCGGCGGCATCGTCAACAGCTTCGACGCCCATCGCGTGGTCCATCTGGCCGCTGCGCACGGCAAGCAGGCCGAGGTGGTGGAGCGGCTGTTCGCGATCCACTTCATCGAGGGCGGATCGATCGTCGATCCCGCGGTGCTGATCGGCGTGGCCACCGGCGTCGGCATCGGGGCGGACGAGACCGAGGCGATGCTCGAGGGCCGCGCGCTGTCGCTGCAGGTGGCCGAGGACGAGCGGCTGGCGTCGCGGCTGGGGGCGCAGGGCGTTCCTTTCTTCGTGGCCGGTCGCGCGTACTCGGTGTCGGGCGCGCAGCCGGTCGAGACGCTGCTCGGCATGCTCCAGCAGGGCTGGGACGACGAGGAAGCGGCGGCGGCCGCGGCCGCCGAGCTGTAGCCGTCGTCGTGCGAGCGCGGCGCTGGCGCTGCGCTCGCCGCTAGGATGCGGCCGTGCCCGTGTCGCCGGCGACTCGTCTCTCGCACTCGCGCGTCGCGCTCGTGGCGGTGGTCGCGCTGGCCGCGGGCTGGCTCGCCGCGTGCGGTGGTGGCGGCGCCACGGCTCCTGCCGCCCAGGTGGTCCCCGGCGTGCCACTGGCTCAGGCCAGCGCCGACGGGCGCGCGGCGGCGGGCGTCGCCCTCGCCTACGACGTCGCCGACGCACGAGGTCACGGCGCACGCACCTGTGCGCTCGTCACATCGCAACTGCGCATGGCGCTCGACAAGCAGCGGGGAGGCTGCGTGAAGGCGCTCAGCCATCCGCCGGTGGCTCTCGTCGAGACGTCGGTGAGCCGCATCGCCGTCACCGGATCGACCGCGATCGCCGTGCTCCCGGACCCGGGGCTGCAGCCGCGTCAGATCGTCCTGGTCAAGCAGAGGGGGCACTGGCGGGTCTCCAACGGGGGCACGTAGCCGGACGGCACGCGTCCCGCCAGCGGACGGGGGGTGAGAGCCGACCGCAGCGGTGCCTATCCTCCGCCTGATGGTGAGAAGGACGCTATCCCTGGTCGCGGTGCTCGCCGCGCTCGGCCCGATCGGCGCCGTGCTGGGCGGCTGCGGTAGCAGCGTCACGGTGGCCGGGCACAGCGTCAACCTGTTTCGCGCCAGCCTGTGTGCCTACAGCGTGTACCGGGCGCACCACGACATCAAGAACAGCCACCATCTCGCCGCCGCGTTCCAGGCCTACCTCGCGCTGCACAACTGCCGCCGCGTGCTGCACTGACGCCGAGCGGCCCGCGTGGGCGTCAGATCGCGTCGAGCATCTCCGCGATCGCGTGCATCGCCGCGGTCGCTGCGGCCAGGTCGGCCGCGGGCTCGTCGGCGAAGCGCTCGCGCCACATCGCCTGCCACGCCGCGCGCTTGGCCTCGACCAGCGCCCGGCCGTCGGCGGTCAGCGAGACGAAGCACATGCGACGGTCCTCGCTGGAGCGCCGCCGGCGGATCACGCCGTCGCGCTCGAGATGATCGAGCATCGCCGTCACGCTGGCCGGATTGAGGTCCGAGCGCTTGGCCAGCTGCCCGGCCGGCAGCTCGTCCTCGTCGTCCAGGGCGATGAGGACGCGGATCTGGGCGATCGTCAGCCCGCCGTGGCGGTGCTGGTCGCGCGCGCGCAGGCGCCGCTCGGCTCCGAGCAGCTCGCCGTAGGCGACGCGTAGCGCCTCGATCGCGGCGTCCGCCGCGACGGTCGGCGGCGGCGTGCTCATGCTGCCTCGAGGATGACCTCGCCGAGCGCAGGCTCGGCGGGCTCCCCGTGGCTCTGGCGGGCGCGGCGCTCGATCGTCCACAGGACGAAGGTGGGGACGAGGGCGACAAGCGTGATGCCCATCACCCACCAGTATGTCTGGCCGAACGCGCCGGCGAGCAGCGTCGAGGTCGGGTGGCTGCCGAGCGTGCGTGACCTTGCCCTCCAGGACGACCGCGATGATCGCGGTGCCGAGCGACCCGCCGACCCGCTGCAGGACCGTGAGCTGCGGGCTGGCGTCGTTGACCTGCTCGCGCCCGAGCACCGCGAACGCCGCGGTCATGGCCGGCATGATCGACAGGCCGATGCCGACGCCGCGCACCAGCATCGCGGCGCCGATCGTCACGTACGGCGTCGTGGCGGTGATCAGCACGAATGGGATCGTGGCCGCGACGAGCACGAACCCGCCGATCAGCGATGTCAGGCCCGGCGCCGAGGCGCTCGGTGGCGCGGCCGGACAGCGCCATCCCGATCGCACCGCCGACGCCCTGGGGGATGAGCAGCAGGCCGGTGGCCAGCGCGCCCTCGCCGCGCACCGTCTGGAAGTAGAGCGGCATCAGGATCATCGCCCCGAACAGCGCGGCGCCGAGGCAGAAGGTGACGAGCGACGCGGCGCTGAAGGCGCGGTTTCGCGAACAGGTTGAGGTCGAGCAGCGGGTACTCGATGCGCCGCGCCCGCACGACGAAGGCGACGACCAGGGCCAGGCCGGCGAGCACCGGCAGCAGCACCGACGGCGCGGTCAGGCTGCCGGCCGCATTGCTCTCCGACAGCCCGTAGGTGATGCCGACCATGCCGGCGGCCGCGAGCACCAGTCCGATCACGTCGAGCCGCCCGGCATGGCTGGCGCCCGCGACGTCCTGGGGCAGCAGCCGCCAGGCCAGCACGAAGCGCGAGCGACGCCGACCGGCACGTTGATCAGGAAGATCCACTGCCAGCCGGCGTCCTGCAGCAGCAGCCCGCCGAGCGTCGGACCGAACACCGGCGCGAGCACGATCGGCACGCCGATGGCGCTCATCACCTTGGGCAGGTTTCGCGGGCCGGCGGCCTTGACCAGGATCATCTGGCCGATCGGGCGTCAGCATCCCGCCGCCGACGCCCTGCAGCACGCGGAAGACGATCAGCTCGCCGCTGGTCGTCGCCAGCGCACACAGGGCCGACCGGCGGTGAACACCACGAGCGCGATCAGGTACAGCCGCCGCGCGCTGTAGCGGCGCACGGCCCAGCCGGTCACCGGGATGACGGCCGCCAGCGACAGCAGGTAGCCGGTGATGACCCACTGGATGGTCGACGAGCGGCGCATGGAGGTCGCGCGAGAGGCTGTCGAGGGCGACGTTGACGATCGTCGTGTCGAGCACCGACATGATCGCCCCGAGCGATCACGACGGCGGCGATCCGCCAGACGTAGGGCTCGATGCGCGTGGGGGCTGTGGTGTCGGTTGGGGCCATCTTCGGTATAAGCTTAGACACCTAATATTTTGACGTCAAGTTATCTTGATGGCCGGCCCGCATGCGGCCGGTCGGCGTGGCCCCGTGCGCCTCGTGGCGCCCAGGTGGTGTCGCCGGCGATGACGACGCGCGGCGAGGGGCGGGCGCGGCGCTGCGACGCAGGCGCCGCCTGACGCTGCCGGGGCTCGTTTGGTTAGCGAGGCGCCGAGGCTCGCTCCGCTGGTGGCGGCCCTTCCGGCCTGGGTCCCCGGCAGCACAGGGGCTCTCGATCCGTCATCGGCAGGATTCCGGGCGCCATGAGCGGATCCTCTCGCCGCTCATACGCGTGTCGGCGCCGAAACTCCCACGAGGCACGCCAAAATGCGCAGATCGCGCCGGCGGCCCCGCCAGCGGTCGACGCCTGGCCGATCTTCGGCCCCGCAGCGCCGGCGCGAACGCGTTTTCGCCGACACAGTGAGCATGAGCAGGGGCCGAACGCCATGGGCGACCCACACGGCGCTCGCCCAGGGCCTCCGCCGGGCCGCGTTCGGCCCCCTGCTCGTGTTCGCGCTCCTCCTCGCTCATGCGCCGGCCGCCCTCGCGGGGCCGGCGCTGGCGCTGCAGTCGGCCTGCCCGCCGCCGACGCCCGCACAGACGAGCTGCCTGGCCCAGATCGTGGTCAACGCACGCACCGACCAGCCGGTGCACAGCGACAGCGGCGGTGCGCCGCCCGGGGCCGCCGCCCCGCGGCCGGAACCCCCGCTTACATCCAGGCGGCATACGACCTCACCGGGCTGGCCGCGAGCGCCGGCACCGGTCGCACGGTCGCCGTCGTCGACGCGTACGGCGATTCGCACGCCGAGGCCGATCTGGCGCAGTACCGCGCCACCTACGGCCTGCCCGCCTGCACGAGCGCCAACGGCTGCTTCACGCGTGTGGATGAGAACGGCGGGACGAGCTACCCGGCCGACCCCACCGGCCAGAATGCCGGCTGGATCACCGAGACCTCGCTGGACATCGACGCGGTATCGGCGATCTGCCCCAACTGCTCGATCCTGCTCGTCGAGGCCAGCACGTCCGGGGGCAGCGACATGCTCGCGGCGGAGGCGACCGCGGCCCGGCTGGGGGCCAAGGCGATCTCCAACAGCTGGGGCGGCCCGGAGTACTCCGGCGAGAGCAGCCTGGAGAGTGACTTCTCCTTCTCCGGCGTGGCCGTGGTGGCAAGCGCCGGTGATCAGGGCTACGGCGACACCGAGTGGCCGTCGGCCCTGCCCGGCGTCACGGCCGCCGGCGGCACGAGCCTGGCGCCCCTCGAACACCGCCCGCGGCTTCAGCGAGTCGGCATGGTCGGGCAGCGGAAGCGGCTGCTCGCCCTACATCGCCAAGCCGGGCTGGCAGACCGACGGCGGTTGCTCGATGCGCACCATCTCCGACATCTCGGCCGACGCGGATCCGGAGACCGGACTGCTCGGCTATGACTCGGTCGACGGCACGTTCCTGGCCGGCGGCACCAGCCTGTCCTCGCCGATGGTGGCCGCCTACTACACCCTCGTCGGCGGTGGGGCTGGCGACGGCGGAGCGGCCTGGGCCTACGCCAACGCGGCGCTGCTCAACGATCCCACCGGCGGCAGCACCGGCTCCTGCGCCACCACCTACCTGTGCCAGAGCGTCGCCGGCTACGACGGCCCGACCGGAATCGGCAGCATCTCCGGGGACGTCCTCGCCGGCGTGCCGGGCATCGGCGGTGCCTACGTCTCCAGCCCCGGCACGACGGCCACGCTGTCCGGCGGCGCGTTCCCCAACCAGCTCGACACCACCGTCTGGTGGCAGTACGGGCCCACCAACGACTACGGCTCGAGCACCTCGCCCGTCGACATCGGCAGCGCCGCCGGCGCGCAGCCGACCACCGCCACGCTCAGCGGCCTGACCACCTCCTCGACCTACCACTACCGGCTCGTCGCCGAGAACGCGGACGGCACGAGCTACGGCTCCGACGGCACGTTCGTCGCCGGCGCCGGCGGCGGCTCGGGTTCGGGTAGCGGCTCGGGCTCGGGTGGCGGCTCGGGTTCGGGTGGCGGCTCGGGTTCGGGCGGCGGCTCCGGCTCGGGCGGCGGCTCCGGCTCGGGCAGCGGCTCGGGTTCGGGTGGCGGCTCGGGTTCGGGCAGCGGCTCCGGGGCTGGCACCGGTTCGGGCCCCGGCTCGGGCAGCGCCCCGGGGTCCGGCGGCGGCTTGGGGTCGGGCGGCTTCTTCGGGTCCGGCGGCGGCTCGACGCGGGGCGGCTCGGGCAGCCAGACCTCCAACGGAGGCGGCACGACGTCCGGTCAGCCGTCACACGGCGCGTCCGGCCACGGAGCGAACCATCGCAAGAGCCTGCCCGTGCTGCAAGTGCTGGTCGGCGTGCACAACGCGGACGTGCTGCTCGACTGCACGCAGCGCTGCCGGGGCACACTGATGCTGCGCAGCTCGAAGGGCACCCTGCTCGGCCGCGCGGCGGTGAGCCTGGGCGGCATGCACTGGGTGCGCGTCCCGCTCCTCAACGGCGCGCGCCGGGCGATCGCGGGCACGGCCCGCCTGCACACGGTCACGGTGGTGCTCGTGCCCGACGACGGGGTCACCCCCGCGCTGAGCGCCGTCGTGCCGCTCGGCTCGCGGCGCTCCTAGTCTCGCCACCAGGCCGCGAGCACCCGGCGCCAGTTCGTCCACGCGATCGCCTCGATCTCGGACGCGCTGAACCCGTCGTCGGCGAAGGCGTCGAGCAGCGCGGGCAGGCCCGCGGCGTCGCCGAGCTCGGCCGGCACCGTGGCGCCGTCGAAGTCCGAGCCGAGGGCCACGTGCTCGACGCCGATGCGATCGGCCACGTAGCGGGCGTGCTGCACGATGGATCGCAGCGGCGTGTCGGCGTCGTCGGCGAAGTCGGCCCGCAGGAAGCGGCACGCGAAGATGATCCCGACGAGCCCGCCGCTGGTGGCGATCGCGTCGAGCTGGTCGTCGGTGAGGTTGCGGCTCGTCGCCGCCAGCGCGTGCGCGCCGGAGTGGCTGGCCACCAGCGGCCCCCGGTCCAGGCGCGCCACCTCCCAGAAGCCCGGCCGCGTTGAGGTGGCTGAGGTCCACGAGCACGCCGAGCTCGGCGCAGCGAACGACGAGCGCCCGCCCAGCGTCGGTCAGCCCCGGACCGATGTCCGGCGAGCAGCGATCGACGAACGGAACGCCGTGAGCGAAGGCGTTGGCGCGGCTCCACACCGGTCCGAGCGAGCGCAGGCCCATGGCGTACCACGCGTCCAGCGAGGCCAGGCGCGGATCGATAGCTTCGGCGCCCTCGAGGTGCAGCACCGCGGCCGGCGGCCCATCCCCGCGACCCGCGCGATCGACATCGGCGATCGTGCGGGCCACACGGATCAGCCCGTCGCGCTCGAGCGCCGAGCAGGCGACCCGCCACCTCGGTCGCATGCCCCGCGGCCAGCTCGCGCGAGACGCCATCGGCGTGGGAGAACTCCAGCGGCGTCCCGTCGCGCTGCAGGCGGCCCGGCGACCAGCCGCTCGACGGCGTGAACACGGAGAAGATGCCGCCTCGCAGGCCTCCCGCGCGCATGCGGGGCAGGTCGAGATGACCGTCGGCTCGTCCATCCACGAAGGCCGCGTGATCTGTCGCTGGTCAGCACGTCGTTGTGCCCGTCGAAGATCGGCGGGGCGGTGGAGGTGTGTTCGGCGGACATCGCGTGGCGGTCGGCCGCACGGGGCGCTGGGTGTTCCAGCGGCGGCGGGCGCCCCCGCATCGTAGGGAGCGGCCGGCCCGCTATGTTGGCCACAGCCGCCCGCCCGGGTCGCGCCGGGCCGGCCGGCCATGACATCGGCGATGAGAGGAGGACGGCGAATGCTGTTCGGGGCAGAGCACGTCAAGCGCTACGAGGAGACGGATGGCGCCGAGGGGCACGACTGGCAGGGCACGCAGGTCCTGCTGCTCACCACCACGGGCCGCCGCTCGGGCGAGGCGCGCACGACGCCGCTCATCTACGGCGAGCATGACGGCGACTACCTGGTGGTCGGTTCCAAGGGCGGAGCGGACGAGCCGCCGGCCTGGCTGCTGAACCTCGAGGCCGATCCCGAGGTGCGGTTGCAGGTGCGCGGCGACCGCTTCGCGGCGCGCGCGCGACTGGCCACGGCGCAGGAGAAGCCCGCGCTGTGGACGACGATGGTCGGGCCACTGGCCCCCCTACGACGAATACCAGCAGAAGACGACCCGCGAGATCCCGGTCGTCGTGCTCGAGCGCGAGTAGTCCGCCGTGCGCTCGCGCCTCGCCGGGCCGCCGCGGGGCGACCCGGCGGCCGGCTGGGCGCGCGGCGTCGCTCAGCCGCGGGTCACGCGCGGCGCATAGCGGTGGTGCAGCATCAGCGCGTTGCCGTCGGGGTCGGCGAAGAAGCCCATGTGGCAGACGCCGGTGTCGAGCGTGTCGGCGCCGAAGGACACGCCGCGCTGCTCGAGCTCCTGCCGCGCCTGCTCGATGTCCTGCGACGTGCAGCGCGAGCGGGTTGCGGTTGGGCTGGAACTCCATGCCCATCCGCTCCGGCTCCATGACGCTGAGCGTCAGGTTGCCGGTCTCGAACTCGGCGAAGTGGCGGTCCGGGATGTGGACCGACATCGGCAGGCCGAGCGTCGTGCCGTAGAACTCGACGGCGGCCTCGAGGTCGCGGGTCGGCACGGTGGCGAAGTCGACGCCTTGGATCAGTTCGGTGCTGGTCGTGCTCATGGGACGGACCTCCATCGCGGGTGTTGGATCGTATACCCCGCCATCCTCGCTCATCCGGGGAGATGGGTGCGCCGCGCCGGCGGCTCAGTCCGTCCGGCCGGCCGCGCCGCGACAACGCCGCATGCGCCGTGGCCGCCAGCACCAGAATCGGCGCCTCGACCACCGCGGGATGCCGTCCATCGCCGCGCCGTGGCGCCGTCATGGCGATCTCGCCGCCGGCCAGCGGATAGCCATACGCGCCGGTCGAGATGGCGGGAAGGCCACGCGCGCGCAGTCTGCTCGGCGGCGAGCTCGATGGCCCGGCGGTAGCAGGACGCCAGCAGCTCGGCCTCGCCGTGACGCGCCGCCGCGCCACATCGGCCCGACGGCGTGGATCACGCAGCGGGCGGGCAGGCGCCCGGCGCCCGTGATCCTCGCTTCGCCGGTCGCGCAGCCGCCGAGGCGGCGGCACTCGTCGAGCAGGCCCGGCCCGGCCGCTCGGTGGATCGCGCCGTCGACGCCCCCTCCGCCGAGCAGCCAGGCATTGGCGGCGTTGACGATCGCGTCGGCCTCGGTGTCCGTCGTGATGTCGCCGCGGATGCACTGATGGGTGATGCTCGTGCGGCTCATCGCTCGCCGCGGGGGGCTCGCCGCGAGCCCGAGCGCCAGGTCGACGGCGCGCTGGGCGTGCAGGCGCGTGGTGTCGAACACCGGCACCGGCGCGTCCCCGGGCCCGACGAGCAGGTCGATCTCGGTGCAGCCGAACAGGATCGCCTCGGCGCCCCGGTCGGCCAGGCCGCGCATGATCCGCCGGTACTCCTGGCGCGAGGCCTCGCGCCACGACCCCGACGCACAGCTCGTCGTAGATCACGTCGTGCACGATCCGCCGGTCGCGGCCTCGGGCGGCAGCACCGTCCAGCCCGTGCAGGTCGCGCAGCCGGCCGACGTAGAAGTCCTGCTCCATCGTGTAGCCGTGGCGAGCAAGCCGACGCGGGCGATGCCGGCGGCGCGCACGGCGTGGGCCGTGGTGTCGGCGATGTGCAGGAAGGGAATGTCGATCGCAGCGACGATCGTGTCGGCGACCTTGTGCATGGTGTTCGTGCAGAGCACGAGCAGCTCGGCGCCGGCGCGCTGCAGCGCGCCGCCTCGGCGGCCAGCCGCGCGCCCGCCTCGGTCCCAGCGCTCCGTCGCGCTGCAGCTCCTCGATCTCGGCGAAGTCGACCGAGCGCAGCAGGCAGTCCGCCGAGTGCAGCCCGCCGGCGCGCTCGCGCACGTGCTCGTTGACCAGCCGGTAGTACTCGGCGACGACTCCCAGCTCATCCCGCCGAGCAGCCCGATGCGCTTCATCGGCGCCGCCGCCGAGCGGCGTCGCGGCGCCCGGCCGCGCCGCGATCGCCGCCCCGAGGGCCAGGCACAACGGCGAGTACACGAGCGCGTTGTAGCGCGCGAAGGCGGCCGCTCGCCGGCCGGCAGCAGCGCGGGCGGGCCAGGCCGACGATCCCGCGCGTGGCCGTGAACGCGCCGGCGATCGCCGCGCCCGGCGGGCGACGGCCCGCCGGAGCGCAGCGGGGCCGCGCGACTGCGCGGCCAGAGTCGCCGCGGCGGCGGCGAGCGGGCCGCACTCACGGCGAAGGCGCTGCCCCGCCCCGGGGAAGTCGGCTCGCCCCGGCCGACGACCGCGGCGGCGAGCCCGCCCGGTCCGGCGAACGGCCACGGCGAGCCGAGTTCCCCAGGCGGGTGCAACGCGCTCAGCGCCGCCAGGACCGCGCCGCCGGGGCGAAACTCCCCCACGCGGCGTGCGGCTCGACGGCAGCAGATCCCGGCAGCACTGCTGGAGCCTACCGGCCGTCTACGGGCGCAGGCCGTCGAGCAGGGCGTCGACGGCGAGTGCCGCGCATGCCGCGACCAAGCTTCGCGCCGGCGCGGGGGCGCTGCAGGCGATCCGTGCCGCGATCGACACCGAGCTGACGCCCGAAGGCCTGGCGGCATCGGCGTGAGCCGGCCTTTGCGATGATCCCCGACCGATGTCCTCCGCCGCCTCGCGGGTGCCCGCGCTGCAGCAGACGCTCGCCCTGGTCGAGCCCGCCCGCCGCCCGGCGGCGGCGGTCACCGACGGCTACCTGGACCTGCTCGGCGACGCCGATCCGACCGGAGGCCATCCCGGTCAGCGGCTCGATGCTCAGCCGCGGGTTGGCGCTCGTCTACGAGCGCTGGTGGCGTCCGCTCGGCGGGCGCCTGCTGATGGGCGTCGCGGGTCCCGACATGCGCGATGAGCGTCGCATCGCCCGGGAGATGCTGGCCCTGTCTGCGGGCGAGCGGGTGCTCGACGTCGCCTGCGGCCGGGCAACTTCACGCGTGGCTTCGCCGAGGTCACCGGTGACGGACTGGTGGTCGGACTGGACGCCGCGCAGGCCATGCTCGCGCAGGCCGTGCGGCGGACCGACGCCGCCGACGTCGCGTACGTGCGTGGGGACGCCTGCGCGCTGCCGTTCGGCGACGCCAGCTTCGACGCCGTCTGCTGCTTCGCCGCGCTCTATCTCATCGAGCGCCCGATCGACGCGCTCGATGAGATCGCCCGCGTCCTGGCGCCCGGCGGCCGCGTGGCATTGCTGTCCAGCTGCCACCGCGGGCCGCTCCCGGTCACGATGACCGGCGCCATCGTGCGCCGCCTCACGGGCGTGCGGATCTTCGCTCGCGACGAGCTGACCCGGGCGTTACGCCGACCGCGGGCTGATCGGCATCGAGCAGCGCGTCTCGGGTCTCGCGCAGTTCGTGTCGGCCAGCCGGCCCGCGGCTCGGACGACCGGGCGGGCGCGCGGGCGGGGCGCCGGCGGCGGCCGTCGCACGCGCTCGGGCTGAGGGTCGGCGTCGGGCGCAGCGGCGCGCGTCGACGCCGGCCCTTGCGTCATGCGCCGGCGCCGAGGTCGCGCAGGCGGGCGGACACGTGGTCCGCCTCCTGCGCCAGCCCGGCCGCGCGCCCGACGGACAGCGCCCGGGCGGCGCGCGCCGCGCCGATCAGCTCGAACATCGAGACGAGGCGCTCGTCGCCCTCGATCACGTAGGCCACGCGCAGCAGGTCCTCGTCCCCGAGCGCATCCGCGCACCGGCTCAGCGTCGCCGAATCCAGGTAGCCGACGTACCGTCCCATGGCGACGTGCTCACCGTGGGCGGCCATGGCGGCCGATACCGCGACCACCGTGTCGGGCGTGATCCCGGACACCACGTCGGCGGCACGGCGCGGATCGAGCTCGGCGGCGACCTGCGCCAGGAACTCGACACCGAAATGGTCGGCGATCTCCACGGCGCGTCGACGGTCGAGCAGGGCCGACAGGCGCGCGCAGATCAGTGGCCCGAGCGCGTGCTCGCCGATCGCCGCCAGTGTGCGCGCCGGCAGCAGGCGGGCGGCGCCGGCGACCCGCTGCAACTGCTCATGGTCGTCGTCATAGAGCAGGTCCGTCACCGACTCGCGATAGTCGCGCAGCTCCTCGGCGGGCACGTGGAGCAGGAACGCGACCCCGCGCGGGTCATCGACCCCGAGCAGGCGAGCGAGCCTGACCGTCTCGACGCGGCTCTCGGACGCGCCGGTCACACGCCGAGCGCTCGGTGCACCGCGCCACGCAGCGGCGCGGGAATGTGGTCGAAGGCCAGATCGATGGCCCGGGCCAGCTCGCGTCGCTGGTGTCGCAGCGCCTGCCCGGTCAGCGCCGACAGCTCGGCCGCCTGCTCGGGGCCCAGCGAGGGCGGCGGGGAGGGCAGGGGATCGGGCGGACGCGGCATCGGGTGGGCCGGCCCCCGACGGGACGGGACCGACGACACATCAAACCAGCTCTGAGGCACATTCTTCATCGTCCCCTCACGGGCGGCGTTACGTTCGACGGGCATGAACGCCGTCGGGAAGCACGGTCTGAGGTCGGCGAAGGATCGCGTGACGCTGCTGGCGCAGATCGCCAGGACGGTCGCGATCGATCCCGGCCACGGCCTCGACGACGCCTACGAGCATCTACGCCGGCTGCTTCGAGCATCGCGGCGCCCCGCGTCGCGGCGATGCGCTCGCCGGCGTGGGAGCAGCGCTTGCACGAGCTGCTCGGAACGGACTGGCCGTGCGCCTGCGCGGCCGAGTTCGAGTCGGTGTGGCGGGACATCGGCGTGCGCCTGCAGCGCGCCGGCGTGCGCGTGGGCCGCGGCGCATACGACGGCTGGGACGACGGCGACCGCGGCGCTCGCTCGCGCCGCCTGGTGCGCCACGCGCCACCTGCGCCGCAAGCCGCGTGGTGGAGACCGGCGTCGGCCGCGGGATGCTCACGCAGACGATCCTCGAGGCGCTGGAGCCGCAACGGCGAGGGAGGACTGTGGAGCATCGACATGCCGGTCCTGCTGCATCCCGAGCTGGCGTGCGAGGTCGCACCGCCGTGCCCTCCGAGGGACGCGACCGCTGGAGGCTCGTCACCGGCATCGAGCCGGCAGCGCCTGCGGGTCGCTGCTGGCCCGGCTCGGGCCGATCGACCTGTTCGTCCACGACAGCCTGCACACCGAGCGCAACATCCGCTTCGAGCTCGGGACGCACTGGCCGGCGCTGCGTCCGGGCGGCGTGGCGATCGTCGACGACATCCACTTCAACGCCGGCTTCGCCGGCTGGGAGCGGTCTGCCCCGGACGCCGGGGTCGCGGTGGCCGTGCCCGACGACGAGCGGGCGCTGTTCGGGCTCGCGGTGAAGGGCCCCGCGGCCCGGGTCGCCGCCGACCATCGCGCCCGTCGCACGCGCTTGCATCCGGCGCGCCCGTGGCGCGGGCCCGGGTAGCCGCGTCCACGCGGCGCTCGCCGACCTACTGGCCGCGGCGGCGTCGACGGTCTGATGCCTGCTCGAACCCGACGAGCGTCTCGACGACCGGGGCGTCGAAGAACGGGAGCACCGCCGTGAGCAGGCCGCGGCCACGCCGGTCGCGCGGTCGATCCAGAAGTAGCAGTTCGCCAGCCCGGCCCAGTCGCCGGTTCCGGCCGGTCGCAGCGTCGGGATGTCCTCGAGCACGAGATGGAATCCGAGTCCCCAACCCTGGGCCACCGGCCATGCGGGCACCTCGTTGCTCAGCTCGGGGATCGCCGAGCGCATGAGCTCGGGCAGCGGTGCGCCATCGAGGTGGTCGGTGAACGCCAGGTCGACGGTCTCGGGCCGCAGGATGCGCTCGCCGTCGAGCTCGCCGCCGCGCAGCATCGCGCGCATGAAGCGCAGGTAGTCGCGGCCGGTGCCGAACGCCCCGCCGCCGGCGGAGACGAACTCGCTGTCGGGGGCAGGTCCACCGGCCCGGCACGAGGTCGCCGTCCGCCGTGCGCGCGTGCACCGGCATCATGCGCGACCACTGCTCGTCGGTCGGCGTGAACGTCGCGTCGGTCATGCCCAGCGGGGCGAAGATGTGCTCGGCGCAGTACGCCGCGAGGTCCTGGCCGGAGACCTCGCCGACCACCAGTCCCAGCCAGTCGACGCTCGGTGCCGTACTCCCAGCGCGTGCCGGGATCGGCGACCAGCGGCACCTCCAGCAGGCCGGCGAGCTTGCCGGCGAACGGGTCGGGATCCCGTTGAGCTCGCAGGTAGCGCAGCACGTCGGTGTTGGAGAACCAGTAGCTGGCGCCCGAGGTGTGGGTGAGCAGGTGGCGGATCGTCGCCTGCGTCGTCGGTGCCCGCAGCCGCGGCGTGTCGCCGTCGAAGCCCTCGAGCACCGGCAGGGCGCCGAAGGCAGGCACGATGTCGGCCACCGGCTGGTCCAGCTGCAGCCGCCCCTGCTCGAGCAGTTGCAACGCCGCGACGCTGGCGATCGCCTTGGTCATCGACGCGAGCCAGAACATCGTGTCCGGGCGCACGGCCACGTCCTCACCGACCTCGAGCACGCCGAACGCGCCCTCGTACAGCGTGCCGTCGCGGTCACCGATGACGGCCACGAACCCGGGCGCGGCGCCGTTGCTCACGGCTCGTTGCAGCAGCCCGTCGATCGCCCCTGCGTCCATGGCCAGCGCCTCCTCCGTTCGTGTGCCCGTGCCGCGCGAGAATAGCCCAGCGGTCCGGCGTGACCGCGTCGCCGTCGCGACGCGAGGGATGTCCGAGGCTACGCCGCCGCGGCGAGGGCGACGCGGTCGCCGCCCGCATCGCTTCGCCCGTAGGAGGCGCGATCGGCCTCGAGCAGCAGCTCGTGCAGGTTCCGGCGCCGGTCGGCGTGGCACGCCGCCACGCCAGCGCTGACACCGATGTCGAAGCGGCGGCCCTCGTACTCGAACGGGTGCGAGGCCACGGCGGCGACGATCCGCTCTGCCATCCGCAGTGCGAACGACTCCGAGCAATCATCGAGCAGCACCACGAACTCGTCGCCGCCGTAGCGCACCACCTCGTCGCTGCCGCGCGTGTGGGCTCGAAGCAGTGACGCGACATCGCGCAGCACATGATCTCCGGCCGCGTGCCCGCAGCTGTCGTTGACGAGCTTGAAGCGGTCGAGGTCGAGCATCACGATCGCCAGGCCGTCGGCCGACCCGGCCTCGTCGGCGGCCGCCTCGCGGCGGGCCAGGTGCTCGCGGTTGAGCAGCCCGGTCAGCGGGTCGCGGATCGCTCGCTCCTCGACCTCGGCGAACCGGCGGCGCGAGCGCGTGGCGTCACGCAGGGTGACCACGAGCTGCGTCTGGGAGTCGCGGTAGCGGGGCACGCGAATCACGTGGAAGTCCACCGGCAGTGTGGTCGCCGTCCTCGGTGACCAGCAGGGCCCAGTGCTCGACCGCACGTGCGACGCCGGTCTCGGCCACCTCGCTGATGGCGTCGGCCAGCGCCGGCGCGCCGGCCTCGGCTGCGACGGTCGACGACGTCCTCGATTCGCTGTCCGACGCAGAGCGCAGGTCGCGGCCGGTCATGCGCGCGGCGGCCGCGTTCATGTGCACGAGCGTGTGCTCGCCGTCCAGCGAGAACACGCCCTCGCTGATCGCGTCGAGGATCGTCGCCATGCGGCGCTTCTCGTCGGCCAGCTGCTCCTCGGCGCGTCGCCGCGCCGAGATGTCGGTGATGAGCACGAACAGGCCCCGACACCTCGCCGTCGGCCCGGTCGGGCACGTACGACGTCTGCATGTAGTGGCATGTCGCCGTGCGCGATCCACGATCTCGCAGTCGAACTGCTGCGTCTCACCGGCCAGGGCGTGCTGGATGAACGGCGACGTTGCGGCGGTAGAGCTCGGGCCCGAGCACCTCGCGGCAGCTGCGGCCCGAGCATCTCGTTGGGCGTCCAGCCGAACAGCTCGCCGAAGGCCTCGTTGGCCATCACGTTTCGCAGGTCGCGATCCCAGTAGGCGATGACCGCGGGCAGCCCGTTGAGGATCGCGCGCAGCTGATCGTTGCCGTCCAGGGCGGGTGGTGTGGACGGCGGCACGGCGGTCGGGCCAACTGCCTGCAAACGTGGGGAGGACACAGCCCTGCTGTGATCGACGACCCGGCCCGTCCGCGTTAGCCCGGACCGCCCCTGGTAGCTGGAAGATCGAGGTTTCCCGCCGATGCGCGGCTGTCCACAGCGGTCAGCGACGACTTGCCGCTGACCGGGCGGATCGCCGCGTACCGGCCCCGCCCGTTCGGGGAGCCCGGCGCGTGCCGGGCTCCCGAGGTGGCTCGTGGGTGGCTGTCGGCGGCGCCGTCAACGGCCCTTGCCGCCGTCCGGCGTCGCGTCGCGATCAGCCGCAGCCCGTGTTGTTGCCGCAGCTGGGGCAGGTGTAGCACGACCCCGTGCGCTGCATGATGCCGCCGCACTGGCTGCACGCCGGGCCGAGATCGAGGCCCGACAGACGCGCCGGCACGACCGGCGGGGTGTCGGTGAGCGCCGCGACGGGCGCCACCGAGCCGCCGTTGGCAAGGCTCTCCGGACCGTGTCCGCCGTTCGCGGCGGCGACCGGACCGGCGGTGTCCGAGGAGACCGACATCGCCGTCTCCTCGGCGAGCTTGGCCGCGCGCACCTCCGGCGTGAGGATGCCGAGCTCCTCCTGCAGGTCGGCGTCGCAGAAGCGCGAGGCCAGCCAGCGCATGATGTAGTCGGGCATCGACTTGGCGAACGGGATCTCCGGATTCTGGGTGATGCCCTCCGGCTCGAAGCGCATGTAGCTGAACTTGCGCACCAGCGTCTCGAGCGGCACGCCGTACTGCAGCGCGATCGAGATCGCGGTGGCGAACGAGTTCATCATGCCGCGCAGCGTCGAGCCCTCCTTGCCGATGTCGGTGAGGAAGATCTCGCCCGACGCTGCCGTCCTCGTACATGCCGGCGGTGATGTAGCCCTCGTGCCCGGCGATCGAGAACTTGTGGGTGATCGACTGTCGCTCGCGGGGCATCCGGCGCCGCGCCGGGCCGGTGGCCTCGGCGATCGCCTTGGCCACCGCCTGCTCGACGAGCTGCGTCGACGTCGGCCGACGCCGGGGCGTCCTTGCTCGTCTGGGCGTCGGTGCGCAGCGCCTGCGCGGTCTTGGAGCCGTCGCGGTAGATCGCCAGCGCCTTGATCCCGAGGTGCCACGCCTGCAGGTAGGCGTCGGCGATGTCCTCGACCGTCGCGGTCTCGGGCAGGTTCACCGTCTTGGAGATCGCGCCGCTGATGAACGGCTGCACGGCGCCCATCATCTTGAGGTGACCCATGTGGGAGATCGCCCGGTGAGCCGACGGCGACGTCGAACACCGCGAGATGCTCCTCGGCCAGACCGGGAGCGTCGACGATCGTGCCGTGCTCGTTGATGTGGGCGAGGATCTGGTCGATCTCGCTGTCGCCGTAGCCGAGCGTCTGCAGGGCGAGCGGGACGGTGCCGTTGACGATCGTCATCTGGCCGCCGCCGACGAGCTCCTTGAACTTGACGAGCGAGAAGTCGGGCTCCACGCCGGTGGTGTCGCAGTCCATCAGGAAGGAGATCGTCCCCGTTGGCGCGAGCACGGTGGCCTGCGCGTTGCGGTAGCCGTGCTCCTCGCCGAGCGCGACCGCATCGTCCCACGACCGTCGCGCGGCCGCGAGCAGGCGGCGTCCGAGCAGGCGCTGTCGGGGATCACGTAGGCGGCGTCGCGGTGCATGCGCATGACGTTGACGTGCGCATCGCGGTTGACCGCGTAGTGCTCGTACGGCCCGAGCGCCGCGGCCACGTCGGCCGACCGGCGATAGGCGCGGCCGGTCATCAGCGCGGTGATCGCGGCGGCGGTGCCCCGTCCCGCGTCGGAGTCGTAGGGCATGCCGTTGCTCATCAGGTACGCGCCGAGGTTGGCGTAGCCGAGGCCGAGCTGGCGGAACGCGCGCGCGTTGACGCCGATCTTCTCGGTCGGGTAGCTCGAGGGGCCGACGATGATCTCCTGGGCCAGCAGCATCACGTCGACGGTGTGCTCGAAGGAGGCGACGTCGAGCGAGCCGTCCTCGCGGCGGAACTTCATGAGGTTCAGCGACGCGAGGTTGCAGGCCGAGTCGTCGACGTGCATGTACTCCGAGCACGGGTTGGACGCGTTGATGCGTCCGCTGGCCGGCGAGGTGTGCCACTGGTTGATCGTCGTGTCGTACTGCACGCCCGGGTCGGCGCAGCGCCAGGCGGCCTCGGCGATCTCGCGCATCAGCTCGCGCGCGGGGATCGGATCGCCGACCGGCTCGCCGGTGACGCGGGCGGTCAGGTACCAGTCCTCGTCGTTCTCGACCGCGCGCATGAACGCGTCGGTGACGCGCACGGAGTTGTTCGCGTTCTGGTACTGGATCGACGTGAAGCCCTCGCCGTCGATCGACATGTCAAAGCCGGCATCGCGCAGGGCGGCGGCCTTGTCCTCCTCCTTGGCCTTGCACCAGATGAACTCGCGGATGTCCGGGTGGTCGATGTCGAGCACGACCATCTTCGCGGCGCGCCGCGTCTTGCCACCGGACTTGATCGTGCCCGCCCAGGCGTCGGCGCCACGCATGAAGGAGACCGGGCCGGACGCGGTTCCGCCCTTGGCCAGCGGCTCGTGCGAGCCGCGGATGTTGGACAGGTTGATGCCCGACCCGGAGCCGCCGCGGAAGATCATTCCCTCCTGGGTGTTCCAGTCGAGGATCGACTCCATCGTGTCGTCGACGCTGAGGATGAAGCAGGCCGAGCACTGCGGGCTCTCCTCGAAGCCGACGTTGAACCACACCGGTGAATTGAAGGCCGCGATCTGGTGCAGGAGGATGTACGTCAGCTCCGCCTCGAAGGCGTCCCCGTCCTCGACGGTCGAGAAGTACCCCCGCTCGCGACCCCACGCGGCGATCGTGCCGGCCACGCGGGCCGACCATCTGCTTGACGGAGCGCTCGCGGGTGGGCGAGTCGAGCTGTCCGCGGAAGTACTTCTGGGCCACGATGTTGGTCGCGTTCTGCGACCACGTCGAGGGGAACTCGACGTCACGCTGCTCGAACGCGAGCTTGTCGCCGTGGCCGATGCGAGCGTCCCGCAACTCCCACTCGACGGTATCGAAGGGATGCACGCCGGGCGAGGTGAAGAAGCGCCGTACGCGCAGCGCCGCACCGGGCGTGATGTCCTCGAAAGTAGTGGGCTGCGGGATCGATTCCATGGGGCCTTCCTCCTCTGCGCCGACTGCTGCGACGCCCACTCGAACTGTTCTCTGGGGTCGCGCATCGTCTCGCTCGGACCGGACGTCAAAAGTGGCGGCCACAGCGTCGAGGGAAGCGTCGGTCGGTCCCTCCCATTCTAGTTGCCCGGGGGCCTGCGCCGGGCGGTTCGGCGGGCGCGAAAAACGCCGCACAGAGCGGCGCTGAGCTCGCTCCGCCGGGCGTCAGGACCGCTGGTGGTGAGGCCGCCGGCGGGGCCGCGGACGCCGCGGTCAGCGGCCGACGCGAATCCAGTCGGCGAAGTCCGCCCACGCCGCCTCGGCGTGCCAGCCGGCCTCGACGAACACCCGGCGCAGGCTTCGCCACCACTCTGGATCGAGGCCCAGCCAGCGCGCGAGCCCCCACAGGGCGGCCAGCAGGACCAGCAGCACGGCGATGGCGGCCAGCGCGACCACCGCCGCGGGCGTGCCGCCGGCCGGGTGGGTGTGCGCGATGACGACGGCGGAGAGCATCCGTGTGGCCATGCTAACGGCGCGCCGTGCGGCTCAGGAGCCGGTCGCCGCCCCGAGGATGCCGATCACCAGCAGGACCGCGGCGGCCAGACCGGCGAGCAGCGTGACGGCCGCCACCAGCAGCTCGGAGCGGCGCGCCGCCTCGTAGCGGACCTCGGCGCCGGGCAGCGCAGCGGCGCGCTCGGGCCGCGCAGCGGCGGGCCGCGGCGCGCGCTCGCGGCCGGCCTCCGCCGGGCGGGGCGGCGGCGCTCCCTCGACCTCGGGGACGGGCGGCGGCGGGGTGGGGGCGGCGCTCGGCGGGGCGACCTCCGGGACCCACGGCGGGACGGCCTGCGGCGCGGCGGTGGCGGCCTCGGCCCGCTGCGCCCGCGCCCTGGCCTCGTCGCGCTCGCGGGTGATCCGCTGCACGTCGTCGGCCAGCGCGTCCCGGGCGGCGGCAATCGCCACCACCTCGGCGCGCAGCTCGCTCAGCGCCGCCTCTCGCTGAGCCCGCTCGGCGGCGTCGGCGCCGCGCTGCGCGAGGGCGTCCTCGAGCTCGGCCCGGCGCGCGCGCAGCGCGTCGCGCTCGGACTCGGCGGCGGTCGCCCGCGCGAGCGCGTCCTCGAGCTCGCGCGTGGCGGCGTCGCGGTCGCGGTCGGCCTGCTCGAGCCTCGCGGCGGCGGCGTCGCGGTCACCGTGTGCCTCCTCGGCCTGCGCGGCAATGGTGTCGCCTTCGCCGCGTGCCTGCTCGAGCCGCGCGGCGAAGGCGTCGCGTTCGGCCTCGGCTCGCTCGAGCTGCTGGGCGACGGCGTCGCGTTCGGACTCGGCGCGTTCGAGCTGGGCGGCGGCCGCCGCGCGTTCGGACTGGGCCTGCTCGAGCGCGCGCGTGGCGGCGTCGCGCTCGCCCTCGGCCTGCGCGAACCGCGCCGCGATCGCGTCGTGCTCGCCCACGGCGCGTTCGAGCTGCGCGGCGGCGGCGTCGCGTTCGGACTGGGCCTGCTCGAGCGTACGCGCGGCGGCGTCGCGCTCGCGCCGGGCCTGCTCGAGCTGGTCCGTGGCCGTGCCGTCGCGCTCGCGCCGGGCCTGGTCGAGCGCCCCGACGGTGGCGTCGCGCTCGCGCCGGGCCTGCTCGAGCTGCTCGTCCGAGGCGTCGCGCTCGCGCAGCGCCTGTTCGAGTCGCTGCGCCATCTCCTCGCGCTCGCCGACCGCGCGCTCGAGCTCGGCGGCGGTCGTCGCCAGCCGTTCCTGCGCCTGTGCCGCCTGCGCCTCGGCGGCGGCCAGGCCGGCGGCAAGGGGGGCCACGCGTTCGAGCTCGGCCTGAGCGTCGTGGAGGTCTTGTCCCAGTGAGGCCGAGCGCGCCTCGAGCTCGATCGCGCGTTGCTCGAGTTCGGCGCTGCGGGCGTGCGCGGCGGCCAGCTCGTCCTGCAAGGCGTCGCGTCGCTGCGTGACCTCTGCGGCCTGCACGGCGAGCGCCGCGGCCCGTTCGCCGGCCTCGCGCTCGCTGCGCTCGAGCGCCGCCTCGAGTCGACGCGCCTCCTCGCGGGCGGCCAGCAGCGCCGCCGCCTGCTCGTGGCCGTGCTCGCGCTCGTCCTCGAGGTCCGCGCGCAGGCCGTCGAGCTCCATCGTGAGCTCGGGCACCCGGGCCAGGTCGGCCCGGGCCTGCTCGAGCTCGCCGGCGAGCTCGGCCTGCTGCTCGCTGCGCTCATCCAGCTCGGAGCGCGCGATGCGCAGCTGCTCCTCCGCGGCCGCGACGGCCTCGCGCCGCGCCGCGTCGATCGCCTCCTCCTGGTCGCGGCGCGCAGTGTCGACCTCCTCGCGCAGCCGCTCGGCCTCCGCGCGGGCGTCGGTCAGCGCGCGTGTGGTCTCGACGAGGCGCTCGTGCTCCTGCTCGAGCGCGCCGGTCTGCGTCACCACCTGCTGCTCGGTGTCGTGCACCCGGGCCGTCTCGGCCCGGGCGTGGTCGAGCGCGGCGGTCAGCGCCGTGCGCAGCTCGGACACGAGCCCCTCGGCCTCGGCGCGCTCGCCCTCGAGCCGCTCGAGCTCGGCCTCGCGGGCGCGAACGCGCTCGTGCAGCGTGCCGAGCTCGGCGTCGCTGGAGCGGGCCTGCTCGTCGCGGTGGTCGATCGCGCGCTCGATCTCCAGTGCCCGGTCCTCGGCCCGCTCGGCCCGGGTCAGCAACTGCTCGGCGTGCTCGCGCACGCGCTCGAGCTCGGATCGCGTGTCCTGCACCTGCTCCTGGGCCTGCTCGGCGCGCGACCGCAGCGCCTCGAGGCGCTCGGCGAACTCGGCTCGCTCGGTGGCGGCCTCCTCGGCCTGGCGCTCGGCCTCGCGGGCCCGCTGCTGCAGTTGCTCGCCGGCCGCCTGCGCCGCGGTCAGGCTCGCCGCCAGCTCGTCGCGCGCCTCGGTGTGCAGCCGCTCGGCGCGGGACAGCTCCGCCTCGGCCCGCTGGGCGTCCGCGTCCAGCTGGGCGGTGCGCGCCTGCTCGGCGGCCAGGCGGCGGCGCAGCTCGGTGATCTCGTCGGTCGTCGCGGTCTGCTCGGTCACGCGTTCGCGCAGCTGCTCGAGCTCCTCCTCGTCGGCGTGCAGTCGGTGGCGCAGGTCGGCGATGGTGCCCTCGAGCTCCAGCGACCGCTCCTGCACCGAGCCCTGGGCCACGCGCGCCTCGGCCAGGCGCGCATTCGCGGTGTGGCTGGAGCGCTCGGCGGTCTGACGGGCGTGCTGGGCCAGCTCGAGCTCGCGTTCCAGCTCCTGCGCCCGCGCGGTGGCCCGGCGCAGATCCTCCACCGGGGCGCTGTGCGCCTCCAGGCGCTCGCGCGTGCGCTCCTGGTCGGCCACCGTCTCGCGCAGGTTCTCGATCTCCCCGCGGGCGCGCGCCAGCTCGGCCTCGATCGCGGTGGCGCGCGTGCGTGTGTCGCCGACGTGACGCTCCGCCGTTGCGGCGGAGAGCAGCGCGGCGTCGCGCTCGCGGGTCAGCCGGTCGTTGTCCTCGGCGGTGCGCAGCGCCTCGGCCAGCCGCGCCTCGGCCACTTGGCGCTGCTCGGTGACCGCGTCGAGGTCGCCGGCCAGGCGGTCGAGCTCTTCGCGGGCATCGCGCTCGTCGCGCTGCGCCTGGGCGCTCGCGGCGATGCGCTGGGTCAGCTCGGCCTGCAGGGCGGCGCGCTCCTCCTCGGCGGCGCGACGGCGGCCCTGCTCCTCGGCCAGGGCGAGCTCGGTGGCCGTGCGCGCGGCAAGCTCCGCCCGGGCCTGCTCGCGCTCCTGGCGCAGCGCCCGCTCCGCGCGTTCGCGCGCGTCGGTCTCCTGCTCTCGCTCGTGCTCGGCGGCGGCGCGCCGGGCTCGCTCCCGCGCCAGCTCCGCTCCCGATCCGGCCCCCTCCGCGGCGGGCTCCCGGCGGCTGGCCAGGTCGACGACGTTCGGCGCCCCCGCGGCGCCGCCCGACGGCGCGCCCGCGCCGCGCACCCGTGGTCGCGGCAGCGCCACCGCCGGCCCGTCCGCAGTCTCCAGGGCGAACGTCGTGTCGCCGGACACCCAGACGGCCGAGGACGAGTAGGCCGCTCGCCACGGTCCGCCGTCGGGCGTGGCGACGGCGCCGTGCTGATCGGGTCCCGGGAGCGACTCCAGTCGGTGGATGCGCGGGCCGTCGCTGACCACGAGCGTCGGCGGCTCGACCGGCGTGGGCCGCGGCGCGCGCCAGCGCCCGGCGATGCGCAGCAGCACCGTCGAGGGCGTGGCGGCGACCTGTTCGAAGCGCTCGAGCTCGAAGTGCAGGCGGTCGGCCATCGTGTCACGCCCCCGCCGTCGCGAGCAGATCCGCGATGGCCTCGACCGCCGCGGCCTGGACCGACTCGATTCCGGCCTGCGCGTCGAGCACGCGCACCCGGCGCGGCTCGCCGGCCGCCAGCACGTCGTACGCGGCGGCGATCGTGGCGAAGAAGTCGTCGCGCTCGCGCTCGAGACGGTCGGGCGCCTCGGCCCGGTCGCGCTGGCGGTCGCGCCCGGTCTGCGGATCGATGCGCAGCAGCAGCGTGCGGTCGGCGACCAGATCGCCGGTGGCGAACGCGTTGATCGCGCGCACCGCCTCGATGCCCAGCCCGCGACCGGCGCCCTGGTAGGCCAGTGAGGAGTCGATGAAGCGGTCGAGCAGCACCCACGTCCCGGCCTCGAGCAGGGGCTCCACGCGCTCCTCCACCAGCTGGGCCCGCGCGGCGGCGTAGAGCAGCGCCTCGGCGCGCGAGCCGACGCGCAGGTCCGGGTCCGTCACGAGCGTGCGCACCCGCTCGGACGCCGCGACGCCGCCCGGCTCGCGCAGCAGCTCGACCGCCGGGCCGCGAGCGGCGATCGCCTCGGCCAGCGCGCCGGCCAGCGTCGTCTTGCCGGCGCCGTCGAGGCCCTCGATCGTGATCAGTCGTCCCCGTGCCACAGCGGGACCGTATCGACGATCGCGGGCGTCCGTTCGCCGGCGGCGCGTGTGTCAGCATGGGCCACCGTGAGCGAGCGCTCCCCCGTGTCACTGCCCGGACTGGATGATCACCCGCACGCCCGTGCGGTGCTGTCCGCCGCGCTCGCTCCCGGCGGCCGGCCGTCGCACGCCTACCTCTTCCACGGCCCGCCCGGATCGGGCAAGCGCCGGGTCGCCGAGGCGTTCGCGGCGGCGCTGCTCGCCGAGGGGGCCGCCGACCCGACCGGCGTGGCCGAGCGCGTGGCGCGGCGCACGCATCCCGACCTGTCCTGGGTGACGCCGAGCGGCGCGGCGGAGATGCTCGTGGCCGACGTCGACGAGGCGGTCATCGCGGCGGCCACGCGGACGCCGTTCGAGTCCGACCGGCGGGTGTTCGTGATCGAGCGGGCGGAGACGATGAATGACCAGGCCGCCAACCGGATGCTCAAGACGCTCGAGGAACCGCCCGCGTTCGTGCACCTGGTGCTCCTGGCCGACCGGCCCGAGGACCTGCTGGCCACGATCGCCTCGCGCTGCCAGCGGGTTCGCTTCGACCCGCCGTCGAGCGAGCGCATCGCCGCGCGCCTGCTGGCGCGGGGCGTTCCCGCACAGACGGCCGAGGCGTGCGCGCGGCTGGCCCTTGGCGACGCGCTGCTCGCGGAGGCGCTGGCGGGGGAGTCCGGGCGTGCCCTGCGCGCCGCGGCCGAGGGCTACGTGCGCCACGCGCTCGCCGGGGAGCCGGCGCGGCGGCCGTGGTCGGAGCTGCTCGACGCGGCCCGCGCGGCCGGGGAACGTGCCGGCGAGCAGGTCAAGGCCGCCGTGGCCGACGAGCTCTCCGCCGTGCCGGCCAAGGAGCGGCGCCGCTACGAGCGCGAGGCGGTCGAGCGCGTGCGTCGCGCCGAGCGCCGGGCCCGCACCCGCGAGCTCGACCTCGGGCTGCGCCTGGCGGGCCTGTGGCTGCGCGACGCCGCCTGCGTCGCCGACGGGATGCCCGAGCTCGCGTACGGCGTCGATCGCCTGGACGAGCTGCGCGCCGATGCCGACGGGCGGGCCGGCGCGAAGCTGCGCGACGGCGTCGAGCTCGTGCAGGACACGCGCCAGCGCCTCGCGCTCAACGTCAGCGAGGAGCTGGCCCTCGAGGCGCTGGGCTACCGCCTGGGCGCGCTGCTCCAGCCCGCGGGCGTCGCCACGTAGCCACCGCCTACGGCTCCGCGATCGCGCCCAGCCGGGGCGTGCGTCCGTACAGCTCGTGGGCCAGGAAGCGCGAGAACAGCCGGTGATGCGGCCCGTGGAAGTCCGAGGAGCCCGTGCTGAGCAGCCCGAGCTCCTCGCAGCGGTCGGCCAGGAGGGTTGTCTGCGCCTCGGTGTGGGTCACGTAGAAGGCCTCGACGCCGTCCAGGCCATCGGCCACGAAGCGATCGATGGTGGCGAGCACCGCGTCGGGGTCCTCGACGTCCCAGAACGGGTGCGCCCACACGGCGAGGCCCCCCGCGTCGTGGATCGTGTCGATGGCCTCGGTCACGGTGGGCACCTCGCGCCCGCGAAACGCCGGGCGCCCCTCGATCAGGTAGGCGACCAGGAACGCGCTCGAGTCCTGCAGGCCCTCCGCGGCCAGGCGCTCGCCATTGGCCGGGCAGCCGACGACCGCCTGGGCGAGGTGGGGGCGCCCGATCGGGGCGCCGGCCCGGCGGCGCGCCTCGATCCCCGACTCGTCGAGCTCGAAGCCCAGCTCGCGCAGCGCGAGCGCCATGCGGTCGGCCCGCCGGCCGCGATCGGCCCGAAACGTCGCCAGGCGCTCGGCCAGGCGGGTGTCGTGGTGCTCGATGCCGTAGCCGAGGATGTGCAAGTCCTCCCCGGCGGGATCGACGGAGGAGAGCTCTGCCGCCGGGACCACGCGCACGCCGAGCTCGGCGCCGGCGCGCAGGGCCTCGTCGACGCCGGCCGTCGTGTCGTGGTCGGAGAGCGCCAGCAGCCGTACGCCGGCGGCGGCGGCCAGGCGCACGACGTCGGCCGGCTCGAGCTCGCCGTCGGAGTGGCGAGAGTGCGCCTGCAGGTCGAAGGTGGGGGAGGCGCTCACGGGCGCGCATCATGACCGGCGCGCGGCCGCGATGCGTCCCGGTTGCGGGGCGCACCACGGTGGCGCGACGCGCGCCCGAGCTTGACGGGAGCCGCAAAATGGTCTGGAAACGCGTCCTCTAGTTAGATCTTGCTCGAGGGGGGTTGGCGGCCGCGCGTCGGCTGCCGATACACGTCAGGAACGGCAACCCAGGAAGGCAGGGCGGTGAGCGGCATTTCTGCACCCGATGCACCGGAGGCGTGGGCATGACGCGGCGGCTCCCGTTGCCACGGCGGCCGCCCCGCGATCCCGAGCGCGAGGCACGCGAGCGCGACGCCTACGAGCGCACCCATCGAGTGCTGCTCGCGCTCCCCGAGCAGCAATGGACCGTCGTCAGTCCCTACCCGCTGCGTCACGGCCAGGTCGCGCACCTCGTCGTCGGAACCGGCGGCGTGTACCTGGTCGTCGCCCGCAAGCCGCCCGGATCGGTCCGGGTCAAGGACGGCGTGCCCTGGCTGCGTCAGACCGGCGACGCGCAGCGCGAGCGCCCCGGCACCGACGTCGCCCGCAAGGCCATGGACCCGGCGCAGGCGCTGGCCCGTGAGATCCGCTCACGCACCGGGCGCGGCCCGGCCGTGCACCCCGTCGTCGTGCTGTGGTCGGAGTTCCCCCAGCGGCTCGTGCAGACCAACCAGGTGACCTTCGTGCACGGCAGCGACTTCGCCGGCTGGCTGCGCTCGCGGCCGCCCGAGCTCGACCGGCCGGGGCTCGACGAGGTGGCCCAGGCGATGAGCAACATCGGTGCCGAGCAGGCACGGGGCGACGCCGCGCGGCGTCGCTCGGGCCCACCCCGGCCGCGGGCGGCCTGAGCGGGTCAGGATGGGTCGGCGATGGCGCCGTCGCCGCCGACGTACGGCTCGACGCGCTCGGCCAGCGTGCGGCGGAAGTTGCGTACCCAGCTGTAGTAGCCGCGCGCCTGGCGGCTGAGCGGCGAGCTGTCGAGCTCGGCCGGGGACTGGCGCTCGAGGCGGTGGAACGCGGCGTCGGTCTGCTCGGCGCGTCGCAGCTCCTCGCCCCAGGTCACCTCGAGGTAGGCGAGCGCGGCCTTCAGCTCGCCGGCCCGCATCGACGCGGCGGCGTCGAGCTCGTCGAGCACGGTCATCAGCTCCTCCTGGAGCCAGCGGTGCTCGGCGTGGATGCGCAGCAGTAGGGCGGTGTCGACGGGAGGGTGCATGGCGGTGGTGTGGTGAGCTCGGGTCTCGCTCTGCTGTGGGCTTCGGCGAGCGGTTTCGCACGCTTGAGATTACGCCCGGCGCTTTGAACGCTGATTCGTCCGCGATGAGTAGGGCCGCGCAGGGCGGCCGGCCGGCGGCTGGGTCGATGGTCTACGCCGGCGGACGCGGCCGGGCCCGCGGAAACTGCCGTGCCGGTAGGCCCGGGAGGACGTTCGGTAGCCGATCGCCGAGGGGCTATCAAGCCCGTGGCCGTGATCGGCCGATGCTATGCGTGTGAATGCTCACCTTCCGCATGCGCATCGCCGCCGATCGGTCCCACCGATCGGGCGGGCGCCGGGCCAGTACACGCGCGCCCTGGTGCTGCGCATGCGCATGCGGGCGCTGCTGATGATCGGCCTGTTCGCCGTCTTCACGGTGGTGGTGGGACGCCTCGTCGGCTTCCACCACGTCGTCTTCGAGGCTTCGGAGATTGCGCTGCTGTGCGTGTGCTTCGGCGTGACGCGGTACGTGCTGCCGGTCGTCGAGCGCTATGACCGCGGTGCCCAGGGCGAGGAGTACGTCGGCGCGATCCTCGAGGAGCTGCGCAGCGACGGCTGGCTGGTCATCCACGACGCCGAGCTGCAGCAACAGCAACGTCGACCACATCGTCCTGGGGCCGGCCGGGCTGTTCACGATCGAGACGAAGAGCAACCCCGGCCCGATCAGCGTGCAGCGTCTGCACGGGCGGCTGATCCGCCAGGTCCAGCTGCAGCGCGAGCGCGTCGAGGCGCTCGTGGACGCCAGCGCCGAGCCGCTGCTCGTCTACAGTCGCGCCCGCGTCGATCGACCCGGGCGCCGGCGCAAGGGGATCCGCGTGCTCGAGGCGGACATGCTCCCGGGCTTCCTGGAGGAACACCCGCGCGTGCTCAGCGACGAGCAGGTGGCCGAACTGCGCGAGCGCCTGCTAGACCCTGTTCGCCGCCGGCCGCCGGGCGCCCGCGTCGTCCCCGCGGGCGGGTGGCGGCGGCCGGCCGCAGGGCCTGAGCGCCTCCGCGCCAACGGCTACGAGCCTCGGCCAGCACCGGCGCGAAACGACGAGTCCGGGGTGTACCCTGCCGATAGGGCTCGTGACGGTCCTCACAATCGAATAGCAAGTTGTCATCAGGGCACCGGCGGCGATCCCGCCCGGTGCCGGAGTCGGTCAGGGCGGCGATCCCGCCCTCCGAGAAAGGGCTGAACGCCTATGGCGACACACGTGGCAGGCGACCTGGAGCGCGCGGAGATCCCGCCCGCACCCGTCCCGCTCGATCCCGACGACCAAGCGCGCCTCTTGCGCTACATGCTCCTGATGCGGGGCATCGAGGAACGCGCGATGCACCTGTACCGGCAGGGGAAGGTGCCGGGCTCCTTCTACGACGGATACGGCCAGGAGGCGGTGTCCGCCGGGCGCGGCCTACGCGATGGGTCCGGCCGACCGCCTGTGCGTCCTGCACCGCGACCTCGCCGCCCACCTCGTGCGCGGCGCCTCGGTCGCGCGCATCCTCGGCCAGTACATGGGCCGGGCCGGCGGCGTCACCGGTGGGCGCGACGGCAACGTGCACTTCGGCGAGCGCCAGCTCGGCTGCGTCGGGATGGTCTCGATGCTGCCCGACATGATGCTCGTGGCCACCGGCATGGCGATGGCCTTCCGGCTGCGCGGCGAGCGGCGCTGCGCGCTGACCTGGGTGGGCGACGGCGCCACCTCGCGCGGGGACTTCCACGAGGCCCTCAACTGGGCCGCCGTTCAGCGCCTGCCGGTGGTCTTCGTGCTGGAGAACAACCAGTACGCCTACTCGACCCCCACCGACCGCCAGTTCGCCGTCGATCCGGTGCAGCGAGCGAGCGCGTACGGGTTCCCCGGCGTGGTGGTCGACGGCAACGACGTCGAGGCGGTGTTCGAGGTCACCCGCCAGGCCCGCGAGCGCGCGCTGGCCGGCGAGGGGCCGACGCTGATCGAGGCGGTGACGATGCGCATGCACGGGCACGCCGCGCATGACGACATGCGCTACGTGCCCGAGGCGCTGCTCGCCCACTGGCGCGAGCGTGACCCGATCGTGCGGCAGGAGGACCGCCTGGTCGAGCTCGGCGTCGACGTGGCGGCGTTGCGCGCCAGGTGGCGCGCGAGATCGAGGCGGGCGCCGAGGAGGCGCTGGCGATGCCGATGCCCGACCCGGCCACCGCGACCGACGGCGTGTTCTGCGCCGGGGAGCCCGAGCCGCTCGGCGACGGGCAGGCGCCCTGGAGCGGATTCGGCTCGACGGTGGGCGCCGGCACCGGCGCCGCGCCAGGCGGGGGTGGGCGATGCCTGAGCTGACCTATCTGCAGGCGATCTCCGACGGCCTGCGCGAGGAGATGCGCAGCGACGAGCGCGTGTTCGTGATGGGCGAGGACGTCGGGACGTTCGGCGGCGCGTTCAAGGTGACGGACGGGATGCTGGCCGAATTCGGCGAGCAGCGGGTCATGGACACCCCGCTGGCCGAGTCGGCGATCATCGGCGCCGCCGTGGGCGCCGCCGTGGTCGGCTTGCGACCGGTGTGCGAGATGCAGTTCGCCGACTTCGTCGCCTGCGGCTTCGACCAGCTGGTCAACGTCGCCGCCAAGATGCACTATCGCCAGGGCCTGGCGGTGCCGCTGACCGTGCGCCTGCCGTCCGGCGGCGGGTTCTCCGGCGGCCCGTTTCACTCCCAGAACCCCGAGGCCTGGTTCATGCACGCCCCGGGCCTGAAGGTGCTCGCGCCGGCCACCGCCGAGGACGCCAAGGGGCTGCTCGTCGCCGCGATTCGCGACCCCAACCCGGTGTGCTTCTTCGAGCACAAGCACCTCTACCGCCGCGTGCGCGGCGAGGTGCCGCCCGGGGCCTACGAGACGCCGATGACCGCTCGCGTGGCCCGCGCGGGCAGCGAGCTCGTGGTCATCGCCTACGGCGCGATGGTGTGGTCGGCGCTCGAGGCGACGGAGGACCTCGACGGCGCGAACGTCGAGGTGCTGGATCTGCGCTCGCTCGTGCCGCTCGACGAGGCGGCGATCCTGGACTCGGTGGCTCGCTGCGGCAAGGTCGTGATCGTCGACGAGGCCAACGCGACCTGCGCCGCCGGCGCGCAGGTGGCCGCCCTGATCGCCCAGCACGGCTTCGAGCATCTCGACGGGCCGGTGGTGCGCGTCGGGACCCCCGACGTGCCGATTCCGTTCTCGCCGCCGCTGGAGCGGGCGGTCCTGCCCCAGGTGTCCGACATCGCACAGGCGTGCCGTGAGCTCCTCGCCTATTGACCCCACCGCGCCCGCTCGCGACCGCCGGCTGCTCGTCGATGTGGTGATGCCGCAGATGGGCGTGTCCGTCGCCGAGGGGACGCTCGTCGCGTGGCACAAGCGCCCGGGCGACTGGGTCCTGGCCGACGAGACGATCTGCGAGATCTCGACCGACAAGATCGACACCGAGGTTCCCTCGCCGGCCGGCGGGCGCGTGGTCGAGCTGCTCGTGGCCGAGGAGGAGACCGTGCCGGTCGGCTCGGTGCTCGCGCGCGTGGCCATCGACGCGGTGGCCGGCCAGCCCCACCCCGACGAGCAGGGCCCGGTGGCCGGGCGCCTGGGGCCGCCACCGCCGCCACCGGGCGGGCGGCCGTCGCCCGTGGTGCGGCGGATCGCCGAGCGCGAGGGGGTCGACCTATCGCGCGTCACGGGCACCGGCCGCGGCGGTCGCGTGCGCAAGCAGGACATCCTCGCCTACCTGCAGGAGCGCGACGGAGCCGGCGCGGCCGGTGCCCCGCGGTCCGCCCCCGCGGGCCCGGCCTCGGATGGCTCGGCCGTGGCGCCCCTGCACATCGAGAGCCCCTATCGCGAGGAGCCGGCGGGCGATGCCGTCGCGGCCGGCGCCGGCGGCGGCGCGACGAGCGAGCCGCTGTCGCGCATGCGCCGCACGATCGCCGAGCACATGGTGCGCTCGCTGCACACCGCCGCGCACTGCACGTCGATCATGGAGGTCGACATGTCGGCCGTCGAGGCGGCTCGCGCCAGCCTCGGCCTGACCGGCCTGGCGTTCGTGGCCCGCGCCACCATCAACGCGCTGCAGGCGCATCCGCAGCTGAACGCCACCCTGCAGGATGGGGTGCTCACGCGCCACGCCGACGTCAACCTCGGGATCGCCGTGTCGCTCGGCGAGGAGGGCCTGATCGTCCCGGTCATCGTCCGGGCGCAGGAGCTGTCGGTGCAGGGCATCGCAGCGCGCATCCGCGAGCTCGCCGCCCGCGCGCGCGCCAACGAGCTGACCCCCGACGAGGTGTCGCGGTGGCACGTTCACCATCACCAACCCGGGCAGCTTCGGCACGCTCGCCTCGACGCCGATCATCAACCAGCCGCAGGTGGCGATCCTCGACCTCGAGGCGGTGGTCAAGCGGGCGGTGGTGGTGACCGATGACCGGGGGGACGGCATCGCGATCCGACCGATGACCAACCTGTGCCTGTCGTGGGACCACCGCGCGCTCGACGGAGCGCTGGCGGCGCAGTTCCTGGCCACGGTACGGGAGCGTCTACAGAACTGGAGAGGATGAGCATGAGGCACACACACGTCGCCGACGCGGGAGGCTCCACCGCGGCCCCTGGCGGCCTGGCGGCGGCCGAGCACGAGCAGCTGCTCGTGCGCCGCGGCGCTCGTACCGGCCTGTACTCCGTCGTGGCCATCCACTCGACCGTGCTCGGACCGGCCCTCGGGGGCTGCCGAATCTGGCACTACCCGTCGCTGCCGGACGCCGTCGAGGACGCCCTGCGCCTGTCGCGGGCGATGACGCTGAAGGCGGCCGCCGCCGGCCTGGCGCTCGGCGGTGGCAAGGGCGTGATCTGGCTGCCCGAGGGCCTGCAGCCGAGCAGCGCGCTGCGCCACGAGATGCTGCGCGACTTCGCCGACGCGGTCAACGCGCTCGGCGGCCGCTACATCACCGCCGAGGACGTCGGCACCACGAGCCGCGACATGGCGGTCCTGTCGAGCTTCTGCGCGCACGTCGTCGGGCGCCCGACCGAGCGGTGGCGGCTCCGGCGACCCGGGCGACTTCACCGCCGCCGGCGTGGAGGCGGCGATGCGAGCCTGCGCCGCGCAGCTGTTCGGCACGCCGGACCTGCGGGGGCGTTCGATGGCCATCGTCGGGCTCGGACAGCGTCGGCGGCGGGCCTGGCCCGGCGCCTGGCCGACGCGGGCGCCGACGCTGCACGTGCTCGGACATCGACCCCCGCAAGCGTGGCGCTCGCCGCGCGAGCTCGGCGCCCACTGGCTGGAGCCGCAGGAGGCGCTCGCCGCCGAGGTGGACATCCTGGCGCCCTGCGCGCTCGGCGGGATGCTCGACGACGAGCGGGTGCAGAGCCTGCGCTGCCGTGCCGTCTGCGGGGCAGCCAACAACCAGCTGGCCCACGACGGGGTCGCCGACCGGCTGGCCGCCCGGGGCATCCTCTACGCGCCCGACTTCATCGTCAACGCCGGCGGCCTGATCAACGTCTCGCTGGAGCTGACCGGGTACGACCCGGCCCTGGCGGCCCGCCGCAGCGCCGAGATCGAGGCGGTGCTCACGCGCGTGCTCGACCACGCGCACGACGCCGGCATGACGCCCCTGCGCGCGGCCGGTGAGCTGGCGCAGCGCTGGCTGTCGGCCGCCGCGGCGGCGTCGGGCCGAGCGCCGCGGCCGGCCGCGGGTGCGCCGGGCGATGGCGGGCACTGAGCACCGGGAACCCCTCCAGCTGCCGCGGCAGCTACTTTGAGAGGCGAGCAGGCATGCCCATCGCCCCCTTCGCCCCCCGTCCCGTCCCACGCGACATCGAGGCCCGCCGCTCCCGGATCGCGGTGGTCGCCGCGATCGTCGGCATCGGCGCCGCGCTGCTCGCCTACGCGCTGTCGCCGAGCATCCGCCACGCGGTCAGCCACGCCGCCCGCGGCGTCGGCCACGAGGTGGCCAAGGTGGCCGACCGCGTGTTCCCGGACCACAAGACCGCCGCGCCGGCGTTGCCCACGGAGTCGCTGAGAGGAGCGCCGGTGACGCTCAAGGCGCTCAAGGGTCACACGGCGCTGATCACGTTCTGGTCGCCCACCTGCGCTGCGTGCGCGTCCGCCGCCGCGGCGGTGGAGACGGCGGCACGCGCCAGCGGCACCGGTCGCGTCGTCGGCGTGGCCGACGGCGGCACGACTGCCGCGGCGCTCGTGTTCCTGCGCCGCCATCACTGGTCGTTTGCCAACCTGCGCGACGGCACCGGCGCGGTGAGCGCGCGCTACGGGATCAAGTCCGTCTCCGCGCTGCCCGTGACCGTCGCCATCGACGCGTCCGGCCACATCACCAAGACCCTCCACGGGCCGCAGACCGCCGTGCAGCTGCGCACCGCGCTGCGCCCCGTCGTCGACGACAAGTGAGCCTCGCCCGCTCCCGCCGAGGCCGCCCACGGGACCGGCCGCACCGCCGCGCCGCTCGATCGCGTCGTGCCGTGGCGGGGGCGCTGTGCGGGCTCGCGCTCGCCGTCGCCCTGGCCGGCTGCGGCGGCTCGTCCGGCGGCGCTCCCGGGGTCGCCTCGACACCGGCCGTGACCCTGGGCGCGCCGCCGCTGGCGCAGCGCACCCCGGTCACGCTCGTCCTGGACTTCGTGCCCAACGCCGTGCACGCCGGGATCTACCGGGCGCTCGCCGCCGGCTACTACCAGCGCGAGAACATCGCGCTGCGGATCGTGCAGCCCACCAGCACCAGCGACACGCTGCAGCTGATCGACGCCGGCCGTGCCCAGTTCGGCCTCGCCGACGGCCTGGACATCGCCCAGCTCATCGATGCCGGCGGGGACGCCGAGTCGATCATGGCAATCGCCCAGCGCCCGCTCGGTGGGCTCATCGCGCTCGCCTCCGAGCATCTCGCCTCGCCGCGTGACCTGCAGGGCCGCCAGGTGGGAATCACCGGGGTGCCGTCCGACCTGGCGGTGCTGGACACCGAGGTCGCGGCCGCCGGCGGGCAGCCCGCGCGCGTGCGCGCCGTCGAATGTCGGCTTCAACGGCGCCACCGCATTGGCCTCCGGGCGCCTGGCGGCGTTCACCGGCTACTGGCCCGACGACGGGGTGCAGCTGCAGGTCAGCGGGCACCCGATCACCGTCTTTCACCTGGAGGCCTACGGGGGACCGAACTATCCCGGCCTGCAGATGTTCACCACCCGCCGGCTGCTCGGGAGTGACCCGGCGCTCGCGCGCGCGTTCCTGGCCGCCACGGTGCGGGGCTATCAGGACACGATCGCCGACCCGACCCGCAGCCTCGACGAGCTGATCGCGCTGAACCCCGGCCTGCCCCGCGCGTTCACGGCGGCCTCGCTGCACGCCTACCTGCCGCTGTTCCAGGCCACCGGCGGCGCGGTGGGCACGCTGCCGGCCCCGCACCTGGCCGCGCTGTCGAGCTGGATGCTCGCGCACGGCCTGATCCATCACCCGATCAGCCCGGCGCGCTTTGCCAGCAACGCCTATCTCCCCGGGCCCGCCGGCGCCGGCTCGAGTTGACGTCGGCCCCGCGGCCGTAAGATCCGCGCGTGGCCACCGAGACCATCGCGCCCGCCGCCGGGCCCATCCAGCGCATCCACTGGCGGCGGCTCCTCATCGGGGCGCTCATCATCGTGGTGATCGGCGCCGCCGCGACGCTGTTCGGCTGGAACCTCACCGGCTGGTTCAAGCACATCTGGAACACGATCAAGGCGATCCCGATCGGCACCCTGATCGCCGCGATCGCGCTGGTCACGCTGCAGACGGGTATGACCGCCTACGCGTGGCTGTCGATCCTGCGCTTCGGCTATCCGCGCGCGGTCATCCCCGCGGTGCAGGTGTTCGCCTGCTACGCGGCGGCGGTGGCGTTGAACTGGGTGGTGCCGGCGAACCTCGGCACGCTGGCCATGCTGCTGATGTTCACCACGATCATCGCCGGCGCCACCTTCGCGGGCGTGCTGGCCAGCATGGCCGTCCAGAAGATCTTCTACACGCTCATCGGGGCGGCCGTGTACCTGTACCTGTTCCTGAGCGTCGGCGGGTCGTTCGACCTGCAGTTCGGCTTCCTCTCCGCGCATCCGTGGGCCACGCTGATCCTCGTCGCCGGCCTGGCGGCGCTCCTGTTCCTGGTCGGGCGGATCCTGCGGGAGCGGATCCGCAAGTGGTGGGAGGAGGCACAGGTCGGCGCGCAGATCCTCGTCCACCCGCGCGCCTACGTCGGGCGCGTGCTCGTTCCCGAGCTGATCAGCTACGCGGCCTACCTCGGCATCATCGCCGTGTTCCTCGCCGCCTACAACATCCCGGTCAGCTTCCACACGCTCGCGCGGGTGGTGGCGGGCAACTCGATCGCCAACACGACGGCGGTCACCCCCGGGGGTGCCGGCGTCACCCAGGCATTCAACGTCGCGTCGCTGAAGGGCATCACCAGCCCCGCCAACGCGACCGCCTACTCGGTGGCCCAGCAGCTGGTGGTCACCGTCTGGAGCATCGTGCTGGCCATCCTGCTGCTCGTGCGCGCCTTCGGGTGGTCCGGAGGCAAGACACTCGTGTCGCAGTCCTACAGTGACGCGCGTACCAAGACCGCCGAGCAGAAGGCCGCGCGCAAGGCCCGGCGCGAGGCCAAGCACCACGAGCCGGCCGCCGGTGACGTGGCGACCGAGCCGCCGTCGGGCTGACCGCCCTGGGCCGACCGCGGTCAGGAGCCCGTCGAGACCTGCACGACCGTCTGCGTCTGGACGAGCGGCCGGCCGGCCCAGGCGAGCAGCCAGCGGTTGGCGCCGGTGTCGAAGGCGGGCACGGCGGTGATGGCGTCGTCGCCAGCGGGTGACACCTGCTCGGGCGCCCCGAAGCGACCGGTGCCGGGATTGCCGAGGGCGGCGAACACGGTGCCAACGTCGAACGGTGCCTGGCGGACCCAGCTGATGATCGCCCCGGTCGGCCCGGTGGCGGCCGCGACGTCGCTCGCCTGCTCGGCCACCGGCGAGACGGTGCGCGGGGCGGCAAACGACACGCCGGTGCTCGAGGTCGCTTCCACCACCGTCGGCAGCGTCGGTCCCGGCACCGGCGCGGCGCCCTGCGCCAGGAAGGCGACGGTCACGCGACCGCCGGCCCCGGCGACGACCGCCGGACTGGCCACGCCGACATCCCAGTTGGTGTTTCGTTCGAGCCGCTGATCGGCGCGAAAGCGCAGCGCCCCGGACGGCTGCACGGCGACGAGGTTCGAGCCCGGGCCGAGCGGCCCGCCCTCCGACAGCACCTGAAACGACCACGCGATCACCACGCGCCCGTTGCCGGTGATCAGCGGGCTGACGTAGTTGGCGCCGGGCCCGACGTCCTGCAGCGGGCCCCACGAGCGAGCGTGGCGGCGCACGGTGGCCAGCAGCCGCATCCGCTTGCTGGCGAACGCGACCACCGCGTCCCCGTTCGCGCCGACGGCGGCGCGCACGCGCAGCGGGTCGGCGGTGCTGGAAAGCAGCTGCGGCGCGCCGAAATGGCCGCCGGCCGGCTGCACGCTGGCCCACACCTGGCGGTGGGTGGCGCGGTTTGAGGTGAGCCACGCCAGCACCAGATCGCCGCGGGCGTCGCCGGCCAGGCTTGCGCTGTCATTCCACACCGACGCTTCGACGCGCTGCGGCGCGCCGAAGCGGCCATCGGTCCGGCCGAGCGCGATCTCCGCGGTGCTTGTCACGCTGCGGCCCCGCGTGACGAACAGGAGCTGCGCCACGCGGCCGCCGCCGAGATCGACCAGCTGCCCCGACGCCGCCGCATAGCCGTTGGGCAGCGGGCGCTCGGGCCCGAACGACCCGCCGGCGGCAGCGACCACGTAGCTCGAGCCGTTCGGTCCGAAGATCTCGTACCTGGGCGCAACGAGGTCGTTGTGATCCCAGGCCAGCAGGCTGTCCGCCGGGCCGGGCAGCAGCTGCAGACCGCCGATCGCGCTGTGCGGCACCGACACGGTCGCCGGCGCCGACCACGCGGCCCGCGCCATCGGCGCGGGGACGGCCATGACGACCAGTACTGTGGCGAGCGCCGAGGAGAGCGGGAACCCGTTCACCCCGACGACGCTATCCGCCGGCGGTGACCGTCCATATGCGGGGAAAGCCGCGGCGCCGCCGGGAGGACCACGGGCCCCGCGGCGGCTTGGCTATCCGCCGAGGCCGCTCAGGTCGAACACCTGCACGGTGTGCCCCGCGTAGTTGGTCACGTACGCGTAGCCCGCGCTGACGGCGATCGAATGCGGCTGGGCGCCCGTCGGCACGGAGCCGACCAGCGTGGGGGCTCTCGGGGACGCGACGTCGAACACCTGCAGCGTGTCGGAGCCGCGGTTGACCACATACGCGTAGCCGCCCTGGACCGACAGCGCATCCGGGTGTGCGCCCGTGTCCGCGGTGGCCACCACGACCGGCCGGGTCGGATGGGCCACGTCGACCACCTGCAGGCGGTTCGCGTCGTCGTTGGCCACGAACGCGTACGAGCCCGCCACGGCGACGTCGCTGTACGAACGGTCGCGCGTGCCTCTCGGGCCCAGCCTCGGGCTCGTGCCGATCACCGCGGGGCGGGCAGGGTCCGCGATCGAGATCACCTGCAGGTCGTCGGCGACCGAGTTGATCACGTAGGCGAACGAGCCCTGGACGGCGATGTGGGAGGGGGCTGCCGCCGTGCGGATCCGCGCGACGAGCGGCAACGAGCGGGGCGAGCTGTTCAGCGTCGTGGAGAACGGGCTGGCGGCCGGGTTGGATACGTCGATGACGTCCAGTCGGTTGGCGCCGTAGTCGACCATGTAGGCGAAGCGTCCGCGCACGGCGATGCCCAGGGGGTGCGTGCCGGCGGCCGTGAACGCGGCCGCCGACGACGGTGCGCCGGGCTGGGAGAGGTTCATCACGCGCATGTAGTTCGGGTTGGCGTAGAACCCGGTGGTGTAGGCGTAGTGGCCCTGGACGGCGATCGCGCCCGCGCCCCAGGAGACGGGTGTCGATCCGGCCAGCGTCGGCGCGGCCGGATCGGCGACGTCGAGCACGTCCAGCGGCCCGTAGCAGGTCACCCCGCAGCTGTTGACCACGTAGGCGTAGTCGCCCTGGACGGCCACCGCATTCGGATGGTTGGCCGCGCCGGTGCCGTACGTCGCGACGGGACCGCCGGGCAACCCGATGGTGCTGCTCGACCGACCGGCGGGGGCGTCCGAGCGGGCCGACGCGTCGGCGCCGGCGCCGCTACCCGCGATTGCGGCCGCTGCGAGCAGCGACAGTGCGCAGGCCAGGACCACGGCGCGACGGATCAGTTGGAGGTCCCTCCCATCGGACGGCACCCTATCGCTGCGCCGGCGATCGGTTGGCGCGCGGAGCCGTGGGAGGTGCCGCTGAGCAGGGACGATGCGTGCCCTCCGCAGCGGCGGCTACGTTGCTGGGGATGGACGAGCTGCTGCAGACGATCGCGCAGGCCGGCGCCGAGCTGGCCGCGGCGCCCTCCGACGGCCTGGCCCAGGCCCGGGCGCGCGGTGCGCTCGCGCAGGCGCGGGAGCGGTGGGGCGGCCTCGAGTGCCGAGGAGCGTGCGGCGCTCACCGGGCCCGCCGCCGAGCTGCGCCACCTGCTCGACGACGCGCCGCCGCCGGTGGCGCCGGCGGACGCGGCGACCTGGGTGGACGAGGAGCCGACGGGCGGCGGAGCGGCGTGGTCGGAGGACGCGGCGGGCTGGCCGGCCTCGGCCGGCGGGACCGGCGAGCCGGTGCCGGTTGCGGCGCCGCGGCCGTCCGGCGCCGGCCCCCGCGTGGTCGTCGATCCCGAGCCGTCCGCTCCCGCGCCCACGCCCGAGGCGCTGCTGGCGCGCCTGGGCCTGGCGTCCTTCCGGCCGGGCCAGCGCGAGGCGGTGGCCGCCGCGCTCGACGGCCGCGACACCCTCGTGGTGATGCCGACCGGCGGCGGCAAGTCGCTCTGCTACCAGCTCCCGGCGCTGGCCGATCGCGGCCTGGTCGTCGTCATCAGCCCGCTGATCGCGCTGATGGCCGACCAGCTGCGGCGCATGCGCGAGGGCGGCGTGCGCGCGGTGATGCTCGCCTCGGGCCTGTCGGAGGAGGAGCTACCGCGGCGCGCTGCGCGACGATCCGCTCCGGCGAGGCGCAGCTCGTGCTCGCGGCGCCCGGAGCGCTTCGCCTCGGCCGCGTTCCGCGACGGCGCTCGCAGCGGCGGCGCGTCGCGCTGTTCGTCGTCGACGAGGCGCACTGCGTCACCGAGTGGGGCCACGACTTCCGCCCCGACTACCTGCGCCTGGACCACGCGATCGCCGAGCTCGGCCGCCCGCCGGTGATGGCCGCCACCGCGACCGCGACGCCGCGCGTGGCGCGCGAGATCGCCGAGCGGCTCGGCCTGCGCGATCCGCTGTCGGTGCGCTCGGGCTTCGACCGCCCGAACCTCGCCTTCGACGTGTTCGCCGTCGAGGGCAAGGGCGCGATGGCGCGCAAGCGCGGCGCGCTGCTGCACCGCCTGCGCCGCGACGGCGGCCTGCCGGCGATCGTCTACTGCGGCACCCGCCGCGACACCGAGGCGGTCGGCGAGTTCCTGCGCGGGCGCGGGCCTGAAGGCGGTCGTCTACCACGCCGGCCTGCGCCGCGCAGGCGCGTCGCCAGGCCAGGACGGACTTCATGGAGGGCCGCGCCGAGGTCGTCGTGGCCACCAACGCGTTCGGCATGGGCGTCGACAAGGCCGACGTGCGCACCGTCGCGCACTGGGCGATCCCGACCAGCCTGGAGGCCTACTACCAGGAGGCCGGACGCGCCGGGCGCGACGGCCGCCCGGCCGACGCGCTGCTGCTCGCCGCCCGCTATGACCTCGGGCGCCTGATCCGCTTCAACACCGAGCGCTCGACGAGCGTCGCCGACGTGCAGCGCTACGTCGACCGCCTCGCGCGCGCGGCCGCGCGGCGGCGTGCTCGAGACCGAGCCGCCGGGCGACGAGGACCGCGTGCTGCTCTCGATCGCCGAGCGCGCCGGCGCCTGCACGCTCGAGCCGGCCGGCGGGGGGCGCATGCGGATCACGCTGGTCCGGGCGCCTGGACGCCGGCGCCGCGCACGCGGCGATCAAGGTCGCGCGCGACCGCGGCTGGGAGGCCTACCGCGCGATCGAGCGCTTCATGACCAGCGACGTCTGCCGCCGCCGCCAGCTGCTCGACCACTTCGGCGACGACACGCCCGGCGCGCCGAGCGGCCGCTGCTGCGACGTCTGCGATCCCGACCCGTCGCTGGCGCTGGCCGCGGTGGAGGTGAGCGACGGGCGGGTGCGCGGTCGGCGGTCTGGCGCCGGCGCCGGCGGTGGCGCCCAGACGACGCTCGATGCCGGGCCGCCGGTCGACGACGGGCGAGTTCGAGCGCCTGAAGGCCTGGCGCTTCCGCCGCGCCGACGGCAAGCCGGCCTACACCGTGGCCACCAACGCCGCGCTCGAGGAGGTCCTGCGCCGGCGCCCGAGCGACGAGGCCGGGCTGCTGGCCATCCGCGGGATCGGCGCGGCGTTCTGCGCCAAGCACGGGGAGTCGCTGCTCGAGGAGCTGGCGACGCTGTAGCGGGCGGTGCGCGTGACGACGAGACGCCGCGACGCGCTCCCCTTCGAGCGGCACCCGGATCGATGCGCCCCCGGCGTTTCCGCGACGCCGCACGCCTGCCCTTCTGCCACGCCCGCCCCGCGGCCTAGACTCACCGACATGCGACGGCGGCGGCTCGGTGACAGCGACCTGGAGGTCTCGGAGATCTCGCTCGGCTCGTGGCTGACGTATGCGGTCGGCGTCGAGCGCGATCAGGCGGCGGCGTGCACGAAGGCGGCCTTCGACGCCGGGATCAACTTCTTCGACACCGCCAACGCCTACGGGCGCGGGGCGGCCGAGTCGGCGTGGGGCGAGATCCTCAAGGCCTATCCGCGCGACTCGTTCGTGATCGCGACGAAGGTCTACTTCCCGATGTCCGACACGCGACCGGGGGCTGAGCGCGGCGCAGATCCACAAGCAGATCGACGCGTCGCTGGCGCGCCTGCAGATGGACCACGTCGACCTCTACCAGTGCCACCGCTACGACCCCGAGACGCCGCTCGAGGAGACGATGGCGGCGCTGACCGAGGTCGTGCGCGTCGGGCAAGGCGCGCTACATCGGCTTCTCGGAGTGGTCGGCCGACGCAGATCGAGGCGGCGCTGGCGATGCCGCGGCGTGGAGAAGTTCGTCTCCAGCCAGCCGCAGTACTCGATGCTCTGGCGCGGCGCCCGAGCGCGAGGTGATCGCGCTGTGCGCGGCCAACGGGATCTCGCAGATCGTGTGGTCGCCGCTGGCCCAGGGGATCCTCACCGGCAAGTACCGCCCGGCGCGCCGCCGCCGCCCGACAGCCGCGCGGCCAGCGAGACGATGGGCGGCTTCATCGGGCGCTTCCTGCGCGACGACGTGCTCGAGGCGGTGCAGCGGCTGCGGCCGATCGCCGCCGAGGCCGGGCTGACGATGTCCCAGCTCGCGCTGGCCTGGGTGCTGCGCGAGGACGACGTCGCCTCGGCGATCATCGGCGCCTCGCGGCCCGAGCAGGTGCACGAGAACGCCGCCGCGTCGGGCGTGACGCTCGAGCGCCGCGACAGCTTGCGGCGATCGACGAGGCGCTGGCGAGGTCGTCGCAGCCTGAACGCCGGGGAGCCGCCTCGACCGGCAGCGCTCGCCTAGACTCCGCACGGATGTCGACGCTCGAGCCCTCCGGCGAGACGCGATCGCCGTTCACCTCGCCGCTCGCCGAGTCGCTCGCCGAGGACGTCGTGGAGCGCCTCGTGCGCTACGCGCGCGTGTTCACGCCTCCAGCCGCGAGCGCGAGCGCAGCCCGAGCACGCCCGGGCCAGCTCGAGCTCGGCCGGCTGCTCGTGGCGGAGCTGCGCGAGCTCGGGCTCGACGACGCCGAGCTCGACGAGAACGGCTACGTGTTCGCGACGCTCGGCGCCGACGGTCGCCGGCGACGTGCCGACGATCGGGCTGATCGCCCACGTCGACACGAGCCCCGACGCGCCCGGGCGCGGGGTCGAGCCGATCGTGCACCGCGACTACGACGGCGGCGTCATCGAGCTGCCGCGCGGCGGCACCGTGCTCGACCCCGAGCAGATGCCCGAGCTGCGCGGGCAGCGTCGGGCACGACATCGTCACCTCCAGCGGGGACACCCTGCTCGGCGCCGACGACAAGGCGGGCGTCGCGGAGATCATGGCCGCGGTCGCCCACCTCGCCGCGCACCCCGAGCTGCCGCGCCCGACGCCTGCGCATCGCCTTCACGCCCGACGAGGAGATCGGCATGGGCGCGACGCTGTTCGACATCGAGCGCTTCGGCGCGATCGTGCGCCTACACGATCGACGGCTCCGAGCCTCGGCGAGCTGCAGGACGAGACGTTCACGCGCGTCGGAGGTCGTACTCGTGATCGAGGGCGTCGAGGTGCACCCCGGCTTCGCCTACGGCAAGCTCGTCAACGCCGCCGCGCCTCGCGGCGCGCGTCGTCGCCGCGCTGCCGCCGACGCTCACGCCGGAGGCGACGCCCGACCGCGAGGGCTTCATCCACGTGTACTCGCTGACCGGCACCGCCGGGCGCGCCGAGGTGCGGCGCGATCGTGCGCGACTTCGACGACGACCTGCTGGCCGGGCACGTCGCGGTGCTGCGCGCGCATCGCCGAGGAGGTCGTGGCCACCGAGCCGCGCGCGCGCCTGCACGTGCACGTCAGCCACCAGTACCCGAACATGCGGCCGCTACCTCGACGCGTTCCCGGCCGTCATGGCGGCCGCCGACGCGGCGATCCGCGGCGAGGGCGATCGAGCCGCATGCGCACCGCCGATCGCGCGGCGGGCACCGACGGCTCGCGGCTGAGCGCCAGAGGGCCTGCCCACGCCGAACATCTTCACCGGCGGCCACGAGTACCACTCGGTGCGCGAGTGGGCGTCGGTGCGCGAGATGGCGGCGGCCGCCGCCACGATCGTGCGCCTCGCCGAGGTGTGGACGCGCGAGGAGTTCCGCGGCGCCCGGCCGGCGGCGCGCTGAGGATCGCCACCGGCGCGATCTGACGCCGCGGGCAGCGGCCACCGCTACATTTGCGTGTGCGTGGTGTTCACCCTGACGGTGGCGCGGCGCCGCGCGTGAGACGCACGCCAGTGCCATGACCCGGCTGGAATGCCGCTTCGGCCCGGGTCGCGCGAGCTCAGCGCCGCCCATAGAGACCGCTTCGCGAATGCCACGTGCCCCCGACCTCGCCGGCCGTACCCTCGAGGGGCGCTACGAGCTGCACGAGCTGATCGGCGAGGGAGCGTTCGGGCGCGTGTACCGCGGCTTCGACCGGCGCCTGGCGCGCGCCGTGGCCGTGAAGGTGATCAAGCCCTGGTGGGCCGAGGACCCGGTATGGGTCGGAGCGCTTCGCGCGCGAGGCGCAGCTGCTGGCCAGCTGAGCGATCCCGGGTATCGTGCAGATCTACGACGTCGGCGAGGCCGCAGGAGGGCCCTACTACGTCGCCGAGCTCGTCGACGGCAACAGCCTCGCCGAGCGCCTGCGGCGCGGGCCGCTGCCGCACGAGCAGGCGCGCCGCGGTGGCCGCGCAGCTCTGCCGCGCGCTCGGGCAGCGCGCACGAGCAGGGCATCGTCCACTCGCGACGTCAAGCCGGCGAACATCCTTCTCGGCCGTCGACGGGCACGCTCAAGGTCGGTGACTTCGGCGTGGCCCGCTGACCGAGAACGGCGCCTGCAGGGCCCTCGGCGACGGTCATCGGCACGCCGCAGTACATGTCCCCCGAGCAGGCCCGCGGCGCGCCGACGACGCCGGCCAGCGACGTCTACAGCGCCGGCATCGTGCTCTACGAGATGCTGGCCGGACGCCCGCCGTTCGAGCGGGGAGGCCGCGGTGCTCGTGGCACTGCACCACCTGCAGCGACGCGCCCGCCGCCGCTGCCCGCGGACGTCCCGCGGTCGCTGCGCGAGATCGTGGAGCGGGCGATCGCCAAGCACCCGGCAGAGCGCTACGCCGACGGCACCCGCATGGCCGATGCGCTCGGGGATGCGCGCGACGGCGGTCGGGGCGTGAGCCGTGAGCCGAGGCAGCCGCGCCGGGCCGGGGTCGCCCGCGCGTTGTCGCCCGCCGCCGGGCCGGCTCGCGGTGACGGCGAGTCGGGGCGCGAGCGGTCGTCCGCCCTTGTCGGGGCGGCGGCGGCGCGTGACGACCCGCCGACGGCGCCGACGGAGCGTCAGCCGTCGGCCGCCGTTGCCGCTGCGGCTCCGGTGCGCGATGAGTCGCCCGCGGCGGCGCCCGGGCGCGAGCGATCGGCCGCCGTCGTCGGTGCGGCGCCAGCAGGCGATGACGCGCCCACGGCGCCGACCGAGCGCCTGCGGCGGCGCGAGGCGCGCGGACGCAGCGAGCACCGGCGGCCGCGAGCGGGTCGGCAGCCGCGCGGCGCAGCGGCGGCTCCCCCGCTGCTGACCGATGCGCACCCGCGTCCGCCGGCGCGGCCGGCCGCCACGATGGTCGCCGCATCCCCCGCCGCGGCGCCGCCGCGGCGCTACGCGGTTCGCCGCGCGGGACTGGCGCTTGTGGCGATCGCCCTGCTCGCCGGGGCCGGGCTGCTCGCCCTCGCGCTGACCCGGCCGGGGCACACCACCGTGCCGCGGCTGATCGGCCTGCGGGCGCGAACGATCGAACGGGTGGTCGACCGCGATCACCTCAACGCGACCCTCTATACGCGGTTCGCGTCTGCCGCCCGGGGGACGGCCTTCGGTCAGCACCCCGACTCCGGGGCTCGCGTGACCGACGGGACGGCCGTCACGGTGCTGGTGAGCAAGGGCCCGCCGCCGGTGACTGTCCCCTCGGTGGTGGGCGAGGGGTCAAGCGCTGCTGCCGCGCGACTGAACACGCTCGGGCTGAAGACGAGCGTGGCCACGGTGCCGGCCCCGGGCGTCGCGCCGGGCACGGTCATCGCCCAGACGCCACAGCCGCCGGCCGCCGCCTTCCCCGGCTCATCGGTGGCCCTGGAGGTGGCCGAGGTCCCCAGCTGGCACACCGTGACCACCGTCGCCGGCAGCGGCAGCGGGCGATCCGTGCCGTTTCGCATCCGCGGCGCTCGCTGGCAGGTCAACTACAACATGAGCTACCAGGGCATGTGCACGTTCATCGTGATCTGCTTCGGACCGCATCTGAACGTGCAGAACCTGTCGACCGGTACGAGCGCCAAGGGCTTCGACCTGTCCTCAGGCCCGAACACGCAGGGCTTTCAGACGGGGCCGGGCGTCTATCAGTTGCAGGTCAGCGCCGGCGAGGACTCGGCCGACTGGTCGATCACCGTGCAGGATCTGTACTAACCGTCGCGGGGCGCTAGATTGACGGCATGGCGCCGTTCGAGGAGGGGGCAAAGGTCTGGGTCCACCAGGCCGACGGCTCGGTACGCGCGGCGATCTTCGTCGGTGAGGGCGAGCTGTCCGCCTGGTTCGGCGGCACCCCCCAGGTGTATGTCGTCTACCCGCAGACCAAGTCCGGCGAGGCGGTCGAGGAGACGCGCGTCACGGCCCGCGAGGACTGAACCGGGCGCGGCTCGCCCCCATGGGATCGGGACGCCGATCGGTGGCTGGCGAGCGAGCCCGCGCGCCGCGTCTGAACTGAGACGCACCTGACACTGACAGCGCCGCGACATGCCCGTACGTTGCCCGCATGCGCGCCACATCGCAGCCGCCCGAACTGCTGGCGACCGCCGGCGCCCTCGAGCCCGCCGCGACCGCCGGTCGTCGCGCTCGGCGTCGGCGAAGCGGCGATCGCCGCGAACGGTGCGGACGGCGCACCGGCGGCTGCCCGCGATGCGCGGGACGAGCTCGCCAAGCTCGCCGGCCTGCGCGATCGCGGCGTCCTGACCACGGACGAGTTCGAGACGCAGAAGCGGCGTATCCTCGGCGAGTGACGCCGGCGTCGCATCGGGCCGCGTTCCGCGCGCTCCACGAGAGCGGCTGCTTCGTGATCCCCAATCCCTGGGATCTCGGCACGGTTCGCGCGCTGCAGCAGCTGGGCTTCAAGGCCCTGGCCAGCACCAGTGCCGGGCTCAGCTTCTCCCGCGGACTGCCCGACTCTCCCGAGGCGCTCACGCTGGACGCGGTGCTCGAGCACATCGGCGAGCTGGTGGCCGGGGCCGACGTGCCTATCAACGCGGACTTCCAGTCCGGGTATGCGCCGGACGCCGAAGGGGTGGCGGTGAACGTGTGGCGCTGCGTCGATACCGGCGTTGCCGGCCTGTCCATCGAGGATGCCCCCGGCTCGCGCGGCCGCGCGCTGCTGGAGCTCGACGAGGCGCTCGAGCGCGTGGGCGCCGCGCGGGCGGCGATCGACGCCTCGGGTGAGGACGTGCTGCTGACCGCGCGAGCCGAGTGCTTCCTGGTCGGGCACCCGCAGCCGCTGCGCGAGTCCATCCGCCGGCTGCAGGCCTACGCGGAGGCCGGCGCCGACGTGCTGTTCGCCCCGGGGGTGCGAGAGCGTGCCGACATCCGAGCCATCGTCGAGTCGGTGCACCCCAAGCCGGTCAACGTCCTGATGAGCGCCGACACCGGGCTGCGGGTGGGCGACCTGGCCGAGCTGGGCGTGCGCCGCGTCAGCGTCGGTTCGGCCCTGGCGCGGGCCGCTTGGGGAGCGTTCCTGCGGGCGGCGCGGACGATCGCCGCGGACGGCAGCTTCGCCGGCCTGGACGGCGCCGCGCCCTTCGCGCAGCTGAACGCGATGTTCGCGCCGTCAGATCCGGTCTGACGGCACGCTGCAGGTGCGCGGCATGCTCACCGCGGGCCGGCGTCGATCGCCTGATCGGCCGCCGCCACGAACAGCGCCTGCAGCGCGTCGCCCGATCCACCCTGCTGCGGCTCGACCGACGGGTTGGCGGCGATCTCGTAGAGCACGCCGTGTTCGATCCAGGCGATCGAGGCCGGGGCGCAGGAGGCTCCGCAGCGGATGTCGGTGAAGGCGCCCTGGATGCCTTGGCTGAGCATCAGCCGCGAACCCTCGAGCGTTCCACCCCGCTGGCCGGTGAACAGGGCGAACAGGCACGCCGTGGCCGCGTGGCAGGGCTCCGCGCCGTCGATCTCGAGGCTGTAGCCGCTCCGGCTGGAGCTGCTCGCGGTGTAGTCCGGGGTGGGCAGCGGCATGGTCCCCGGCAGCAGCACCGCGATCCCGCCGTCGTGGCGCTTGACGCTCGCGACGCGGGGCTCGAGCAGGCGAGCCACGCGCACGGTGGCCGCGCCGTGGGCCGCGGGCGCGGAGCTGGCCGGCGTAGCCGCAGCGCCGGCGAGCGCCGATGCGGCGGCCAGGCCGATGGCCAACCGGCGGGAGCGGGTGCGTGAGCGGGTGACGGGGTTCATGGCTGGGTGGTCGCTGCGGCGAGCATACGCTGCTTCTGCGTCTCGAACGCCTCGTCGGAGAGGATGCCTCGCTCGTGCAGAGCGGCCAGCTGGGTCAGCCGGTCGGCCAGGCTGGGCTCGGCGAGCTGGCCGTTCGCGGCGCTCCCGGGGACGACCACCGGTCCGTCGGGGCCGAACGTGATCACCCGCGCGCCGGCCGGGCCGCCGACGCCGACCGAACCGGCGGGCGGCACCCAGGCCATTCGCCGGTATCGCGATGCGACCAGGGAGGAGAGCAGCCGGCCGCTGAAGAGATTGCAGAGCGCGATGAAGGCCAGTAGGGCGATCACGAACGCCACGGCCATGCGGATCGTCGCCCAGCCGGTGGACACGCCCAGCACCACGGTCGCCCCCGCACTGAGCAGCGACGCGTCCGCGCCGCCGGCTGCAATCACGTAGAGGCCCGCATGCGGCACCTGCACGGTGGCGATGGCCCGGCCCTGCGAGCCGGTGCTGCCCACGTAGCCGCTGCCGAAGTACGACCCCAGCGGGAGCGGCCGGCCCGAGACCGGAGTGACGCTGACGTGCAGGTCACGCGGAGCGCTGAAGGGGCTGACGCCGAGGTACGGCTCGTAGTAGATCACGTACTTGCCGGCATCGAGGTCGGTCTCCACGCTGCCGGGCACCTGCGTGCGCGTAGCCCCGATCCGGCCCTTGGTCACCTGCGGCAGCGTGTGCAGCCCGTAGGCCACGCCGGCCGCCATGACGGCGAGCAGCACCACGGCCGCTGCCCATCGGCGCGGCCGCGTGCTCAGCAGCGACAGCGGGAACGCCGACGGGTCTGACATTCGTGCGCGGAGGCTGTTCATGGTGTGACCGTAACCCCGCGCCGCGGCGTTGCCAGTGCCAGGTGAGTGTCAGCCCTGTCTCCGAGGGCGACGGGTGCCCGGGGACGAGTGGGTTACTGTCACGCGCAGAGGGTCGACGAGAGGCGAGGGCCGGAATGGGCGAACGCAGGTGACGCAACCCCGCAGGCGGTCGGCTCCGAAGGGCCGGCCGGGTCTCACGGCGGCGCCGGCCGCCGCCGACGGCGAGCCGTCCGATACGACGGCGCTCGTACTCGCTGGAGGTGGAGCGCGTGGCGCGTATGAGGCGGGCGCACTGTCAGTCATCCTGCCGGTGCTGCACGCGTGCGGGCAGCGTCCCACGATCTACGTCGGGACGAGCGTCGGTGCGCTCAACGGGACGATGCTCGCCAGCACGCACCATCTGCCAGTGGACGAGCAGGTCGAGGCCCTGTTGTCGATCTGGCGGTCGATCACGCGGGGCCACGTGATGCGCTCGATCCTCGCTCGCAGCGGGCCGATCGACCTGCTGCGGTTCGCTGGGCAGCTCGTCTCGCTGCCCGGGGTCCGGCTGATCAGCCTGCTCGACCCCAAGCCGCTGTGGAAGAACCTGGAGGGTTGGCTGACGATCGAGGATCTGCACCGCAACATCGATGCCGGGCAGGTCGATGCCGCCGCCGTGGTGACGACATCGGCACGCAGCGGGCGCACGGTGGTCTTCGTCGACAGTGCGCGTCACCGGCGCATTCACCGCTCGCATGCGGTGGCCTACGTCCCGGCGCGCCTGAACCTCCAGCACGTGGGGGCGTCCGCGGCGATCCCGCTGCTGTGGCCGCCGGTGAAGGTCGAGGAGCCCGAACGCGCGCGCGGCTGGTACGTCGACGGGGGCACGCGGCTGAACACCCCGATCAAGCCGGCGCTCGACCTGGGCGCGGATCGCCTGGTGGTGGTGGCGGTCGACTCGATCGCGGGTCCGGTGATGGAGCCCGACCACGACCCCGACGACATGCCGCCCCCCGACCTGGGCGACGGTGCGCTGCAGCTGCTGGAAGGCACGCTGGTCGACCCCCTGATCGAGGACATGCGCACGCTGGGCAACATCAACGAGTTCTTCGCCGGCAACGAGATGACCGGGGCGCGGCTGTACCGGATGGTGCGCGGCAAGGGGCCCTACCGCCGAATCCCCTACATCTTCGTCGGGCCGAAGAAGCGCGGCGCGATCGGCGAGCTGGCGGCGCGCGTGTTCACCGAGCATTACGGCGGCCTCAAACGCTTCCGCAGCCCCGATCTGCTGCTCATCAACGAGCTCATCGGCGGCGTCAGCCACAACCACGCCGAGCTGCTGAGCCTGCTGTTCTTCGACCCCGCCTTTGCGAGCGCGCTGATCGAGCTCGGCCAGGATGACGCCCGCGCCTGGCTGGCGCAGGAGCACGACGGGGACGGGCCCTGGCAGCACGGGCCGCTGGAGGCGTTCACCGGCCCACGCCAGTGGACCGCGGGCTGAGCGGTCCGGCGAGCGACCGTCAGTTCGCGGTCTTGGTCGCCTTCGCCCGGTACATGGCGCCGTCGGCCTCGGCCAGCAGATCCTCGACCGTCGCCGATTCCGATGCGGCGCGCGCGGCCCAGCCGAGGGACACCGCAATCGGCTGGCCCACCGCGGCGACGGTCGGCGCGGAGCGCAGGGCGGCCTTGATGCGCCGCTCGATGGCGGTCCGATCGCTGCGGCCCAGGCCCAGGGCGAGCGCGACGAACTCGTCGCCTCCGATCCGCGCCGCCACGTCGGAGCGCCGCAGCGCGTCGCCGAGCGCACGAGCGACGGCCCGCAGCCCGGCATCGCCGGCGTTGTGGCCGTGCCCGTCGTTGAGCTCCTTCATGTTGTCGACGTCGAGGAACAGCAGGTGGGCGGTCGACCGCTGACGATCGGCCAGCTCGAGCATGTGCGAGCCGAGCGCCACGAAGCCGCGGCGGTTGCGCAGTCCGGTGAGCTCGTCGGTGAGGCTCAGCTCGCGCAGGCGGGCGCTCATGTCGACGAGCTCGCGCTCCATTGCCACGCGCTCGGTGACGTCGCGCACGATCGTGCAGCTGCGCCGCTCTCCGTCCACCCCAGCGAAGATGCGCGCGTTCATCTCGACCTCGACCAGCAAGCCGTCGCCGCGGATCATGCGGGCCACCCCCTTGACGCGGCCCGTGCGCTCGCGCTCGGCCAGCAGCGGCCCCCAGCGTTCGTCGGTCGCGTCGGCCAGGCCCTGGCGGCCGACGGCGCAGATCTCGACCTCGGTCATGCGGAAGATCTCGCAGGCCGCCGGGTTGGCGGCCATGACGCGGCCGTCGGGGGAGGTGAACATCACCCCGTCGGGGCTGTTGTCATACAGCGCCCGGTAGGCCTCGAGCCCCAGCTCGGCGCTCGTCGAGCCCGTCTGGACCGGATCGTCGGACACCGGCGCCTGCTCGCCGCGTTCCCCCTCGGAGCTGACGGACATCACGCGATGATACGCGCGGCCGCTGCGGCGGATCGGGGCGCTGTGGCCCACGTCCGTAGTCTCCCGCAGCAGGGGGCGGGCTGGCGGCGAGCGTTCCGCGCGGACCGGTTGGTCAGGCCGAGACCGACGCGCCGCGCCGCTCGCGCTGCACCCGCGCGATCCGTCCGCCGGCCGCGCTGAGGAACATGCCGATGATGGCGGTGACCACCGGGAAGAAGATCGGGGAGCTGCCGAGCGAGACCTTCGCGTGGTTGCCGATGATCGCGTGCACCACGAGCAGGGCAATGCCATAGATGGCGCCGGCCACCAGACCGCGGTCCGCACCGCCCCACCCATCCCGGTGCTCGAAGCCCGCCACCACGCCGCCGACGGCGACGAGCAGCGAGTAGCCCCAGTAGGCGCCGCTCGAGGCCCCGACCAGCACCCCGGCGATCCCGCCGGCCAGCGCGGGCACGACGCCACCCAGAGCGATCTGTGCCGGCAGCGGCCGGTCGCGCAACAGCATCGGTTCGTACATCGGGCTCCTCCCCGGAGATCACCCGTGACTCTACCGACTGGCGATCCCCCGCAGGGCAGGCCTTGCGCGAGGTCAGGGGCGGATGGCGCCCGTCGCGGAGATCCGGTAGCGGTCACCGCCGAAATCCTCGCGGGAGAGGGTGGCCACGAGGCGGTCGGCGGCGTGCGTCCGGTCCAGGCGCGGCAGCCCGTCGCCCACCAGCCGCAGCGCGATCAGCCGCCCGCTGACCACGCGGCCCGTGGTCACGTTGAGCGTCACGTGCAGGACGGCGCTGTCGGACAGCAGCCCGCCGAGGCCGAGGTCGCGCCAGCTGGCGAAGTTGCCGAGCGAGTAGGCCACCATGTGCTGGCGGTAGCGCTCGATGCCGCGCAGGACGTGCGGCCCGGACCCGACGACGATCGAGGCGCCGGCGTCGATCACCGCGTGCGCGAAGGCGCGCGAGTTGCCCCGGTTCTCGCCGAAGTCGTACTCGGTGCCGTGGGGCACGTGATCGTGTGCGGCGCCCTCGGCGCCCGCGTGGATGACCACGATGACGATCTGCGCGTGGCGCTTCGCGCGGCGCACGAGTGTCTTGGCTCGTGAGATGTTCAGCAGGTCGTTGGTCCAGGAGTACGGCGCAAAGCCGACGATTGCGACGCTCACGCCGTGTACGCGCAGCGTGGTGATCTCACCGGCCAGGCCGTCGTGGCCCAGCCCCGCATGGTGCAGCGCCCGCAGCGTCTGGGCCATGCCGCTGGCCCCGAAGTCGTTGGAGTGGTTGTTGGCCAGGTTCATCACGGTGAACCCCGTGGCCCGCAGGGCGCCGGCATAGCTCGGCGGCGCCTGGAAGGCGAAGCAGTTGCTGCGCAGCCGGTCGCACTTCGAGACACCCCCGACGGACAGGGTGCCCTCGAGATTGCCGAGCGTGAGATCGGCGCTGCGCAGGGTGGAGCGCAGCGGGGCGAGGGCACGCTCGAGACCGCCGGGCGGGAGGCCGGAGGCGGTGTTGAAGGCGATGTCGCCGACCCAGTTGAGGGTGATCGTGGTGGTGCGAGCGTGGCGCGGCGCGGGGCTCGGTCGGTTCGCCAGGATCTCGCTAACCGCGAAGGCGCACTCCGGGCCGGTCGCGCCCGTGGGGCCGGTGACGCTCGTGGGGCCGGTCGGGCCGGTGACCCCGGTCGGGCCGGTGGGACCGGTCGGACCGGTGGAGCCGGTGGGGCCGGTCGGCCCGGTGATGCCCGTGGCGCCGCTGGTGGCGGTGGCGATGGTGGCCACGGGCGGGCTGCTGATGGGCGGGCTGCTGACGGGCGGGCCGGTGGGACCGGTCGCCCCGGTCGTGCCCCCCGCGACGCCGACACAGAGGCACGGCGGAGCGGTGGCAGCGCCCGTGGGTCCAGTGGCGCCTGTCGGTCCACTGGCGCCCGTCGGGCCGCTGACCCCCGTGGGGCCGCTGGCGCCCGTCGGGCCGCTGACGCCTGTCGCGGCGCTAGCAGCGCTGTCGCATTGGCAGGGGACGGCGGGTGGCGGAACCAGCACGGCGGGGCCGATGCCCACGGCGCCGGTCGCCCCGGCGGCCCCGGCCGGACCGGTGACGGACTGGGAGCCGGGCTGGCATATGGAGAGCCCGCCACCCGTGACGCCGACCGGAATCAGCGTCTGATCCGTCCGCGGCGCGTGCGCGCTGGCCACAGCGGCCCACGCGGTCATCGCCACGACGCCGACGGCGAGCAGCGTGCGCAGCGCGGCGGCCATCCGATCCCGGCCCGCGTCGGCGGGCAGTCGCGACGATCCGCGCATGGGTCGAGCCTATTGAACCGCGGGGCGCCCGTGGGCGCCGTCACCCGGCCACCGATCGCGGTCGCGCCAGGCCACCGTCCCGCCGAGCACGGTCGCCGCCACGAGCGGGACGCCGACGCGGTAGACGAGATGGGCGGGGGAGGGAGCGTCGAGGACGACCGCGTCGGCACGCGCGCCGGGGGCGAGGTGGCCGACGTCGGCGCGGCGCAGCGCGCGGGCGCCACCGAGCGTGGCCGCGGCGAGCGCCTCCTCGACCGTCATGCCCATGTCACGCACGGCCAGCGCGAGAACAAGCCCCATCGACGTCGAGTAGCTCGAGCCCGGGTTGGTGTTGGTCGCCAGCGCGACGGACACGCCGGCGTCGATCGCACGGCGCGCGTCGGGGTAGGGCTGGCGGGTGCTGAAGTCGGTGAGCGGCAGGAACGTCGCCACCGTCTCGCTGACCGCCAGCGCCGCGAGGTCATCGGCGGACAGGTACGTGCAGTGGTCGGCCGAGGCGGCGCCCATCTCCACGGCCAGGCGCACGCCGTCGCCGGCGCGCAGCTGGTTGGCGTGCACGCGCAGGCCGAGGCCGGCCTCGCGTCCGGCGGCGAGCACCGCCCGCGACTGCTCGAGGTCGAAGGCGCCGTCCTCGCAGAACACGTCGATCCAGCGCACGTGCTCGCGACAGGCGGCGAGCATCGCTCCGCACACGAGCGCCACGTAGTCGTCCGGCCGGCCCTCGTACTCGGGCGCGACCACGTGCGCGCCGAGCAGAGTGGCGTCGTCGGTCAGCTCGGCGGCCAGCGCGCACAGCCGCGCCTCGCCGTCCACGGTCAGCTCGTAGCCGGACTTGATCTCGAGGTGGGTGATGCCGGCGCGCAGCGCCTCGCGCCGGCGGGCGGCGGCGGCTGCGCGCAGCTCGTGCACGCCGGCGGCGCGGGTGGCCTGCACGGTGGTGCGGATGCCGCCGGCGCCGTACGGGGCACCCGCCATGCGGGCGGCGAACTCATCGGCGCGATCGCCGGCGAACACGAGGTGGGTGTGGCTGTCGACGAAGCCGGGGATGACGCAGCGCCCACCCACGTCCAGGCGCTCGTCGGCGGCCGCGCCGGCGGGCTCGATGGCGAGTACGCCTTCGGCCGGGTCGAGCACGAGCGCGACGTCGCGGCGGATGCCCAGCGGGCCGTCGCCGAGCCCTGGGTCGTTCGTGACCAGCAGGCCGACGTTGTCAAGGACGAGCGTGCTCACCGGTGATCGACGCTATCGCGCCGCGGCGGCCGTCGCGGGGACGGCGCGGCTCACGGCGCCATCATCCTCGCCGGGCGGCCGGACTCACGTGACGACCGCGGCGATGGCGCGGCGCAACTCCTGCGCGACGTCGAGCGACACGTGGCGGCCGTCGCGCACGACCGTCCGCCCGTCGACGACCACGTGGCGCACGTCGGCCGCGGTGGCGGCGAACACGGTGGCCGGCAGGGCGGTCTGCGGGTCGCTGCCGGCCAGGCGCACGCCGTCGAGGGCGACGGTGGTGAAGTCGGCCAGCGCGCCCGCGGCCAGGCGGCCGCCCTCGGGCCAGCCGAGGCTGTCGTAGCCCCCGGCGGTGGCGGCGGTCAGCAGCGCGCCGGGGGAGTGGCGGCCGCGCTCGAGCGCGACCAGGCGCTCGTCGAGCTCGAGCGCGCGGGCCTCCTCGAAGGGGTCGATGATGGCGTGGGAGTCGCTGCCGAGCGCCAGGCGCGCGCCGGCCTCGCGCAGCGCGTGGGCGGGGCCGATGCCGTCGGCCAGGTCGCGCTCCGTGGTCGGGCACAGACAGCAGGTCGCGCCGGCGGCGGCCAGCAGCTCGATGTCGGCGGCGCTCACGTGCGTGGCGTGCACGGCGGTGAAGCGCGGCGACACCGCCCCCTCGGTCTCCAGCACCGCGGTCGGGGTGGCGCCGTAGGCGGCCGCGCACTGCTCGTTCTCGGCCGGCTGCTCGGAGACGTGCGCGTGCAGGGGGAGGTCGCGCTCCTTCGCCCACTCGCTGACCACGCGGGCGTTGCGTGGGTCGACGCTGCGGACGCTGTGGATGGCCGCGCCGATGCGCGCCGTCGTCGTTGCCGTCGGCGCCAGCTGCGCCACCCGCTCGCCCCAGCCGACGGCGCCGGCGTCGCGGAAGCGGGCCTGTGTCGGCGTGAGGGGCTCGTCGATTCCGCCGTGCAGGTAACACGTGTCAAGGAGGGTCAACCGCATGCCCGCCGCCTCGGCCGCCTGCATGATCACGTGGCCGAGCTCGTTGGGGTCGTCGTAGGGCACGCCGTCGGGGCCGTGATGGAGGTAGTGGAACTCGCCCACCAGGGTGATGCCGGCGAGCGCCATCTCGCTGAACGTTGCGCGGGCCAGGTCGCGGTAGCGGTCGGGGTCGATCCTGTCGGCCAGGGCGTACATCTGCTCGCGCCAGGTCCAGAAGCGTCCCCGGCCCGGTCTGCGTGCGTCCGCGCAGCGCGCGCTGGAAGGCATGGGAGTGGGCGTTGGCCAGGCCCGGCAGGGTCAGTCCGGCCAGGCGCACGGCGCCGGGTGGCGGGGTGTCGGCGTCCTCGAGCGCCTCGATGCGGTCGTCGCGCGACGGCCAGCACGACGCCCGGCTGCGCCTGCTCGCCGCCGAGCCACGCGAGCTCGCACCAGAAGCGCTGCGGCTCACTCATGATCCGACCCGGGCGACCAGCTCGCGGGCGCGGGCCACGAACGCGTCACGGTGGAAGCGCTCGAATTGCTCCCAGGTGGTGAACGTGCGCGGGTCGGCGACCCGGTCGAGGAACAGGACGCCGTCGAGGTGGTCGACCTCGTGCTGGAAGGTGCCGGCGGTCAGGCCGCGGCGCAGCTCCTCGCGGGACTGTCCCTCGCGGTCGAGGTAGCTCACGCGGACGGTCACGTGGCGGTCCACCACGCCGCGCAGGTCGGGCACCGAGAGGCAGCCCTCGTTGATGGCGAACGTCTCCTCGTCGACGGGGGTCGATGAGCGGGTTGACGATCACGGTCAGCGGGATCGGCGGCTTGTAGGGGTAGCGCGGGATTGTGGTCGACCTCGATCACGGCGACGCGGCGCAGGTCGCCGACCTGGTTGGCGGCCAGGCCGGCCCCGCCGGCGGCGCGCATCGTCTCGATCAGGTCGTCGATGAAGCGCTGGGTCTCGGGCGCCGCCAGCTCCTCGGCGGATCAGCTCGCGGGCGCGCTCACGCAGCGTCGGGTGGCCGACGGTGATGATCGGCAGGGCGGTCACGGGACGTCGGCGCGGCGACGTCACACCGGTGGGCGCGGCGATCGGCGGCCGCACTCACGATGATTCCCGCATCGGGATGCGCACGCCGCGCTCGTGCGCCACCTCGCGCGGCGCGCCTCGTAGCCGGCGTCGGCGTGGCGCATCGACGCCCGTGCCGGGGTCGGCTGGTCAGCACGCGCTCGAGCTTCTGCGCGGCCAGGTCGCTGCCGTCGGCCACGCACACCATCCCGGCGTGGATCGAGCGGCCGATGCCGACGCCGCCGCCGTGGTGGATCGACACCCAGGAGGCGCCGGACGGCGGTGTTGACGCAGCGCGTTGAGCAGCGGCCAGTCGGCGATCGCGTCCGAGCCGTCGGCCATCCCCTCGGTCTCGCGGTAGGGGGAGGCGACCGAGCCGGAGTCGAGGTGGTCGCGGCCGATCACGATCGGCGCCTTCAGCTCGCCACCGCGCACCATCTCGTTGAAGCGCAAGCCCGAGGCGGGCGCGCTCGCCGTAGCCCGAGCCAGCAGATGCGCGCGGGCAGGCCCTGGAAGGCGACCCGCTCGCCGGCCGCGCCGATCCAGCGCGCCAGGCCCTCGTCGTCGGGGAACTCCTCGCAGCACCGCGCGGTCGGTGGCGGCGATGTCGGCGGGGTCGCCGGACAGGGCCACCCAGCGGAATGGGCCCTTGCCCTCGCAGAACAGCGGGCGCACGTAGGCGGGCACGAAGCCCGGATAGTCGAAGGCGCGCTCGAAGCCGCCGAGCCGCGCCTCGGCGCGCAGGCTGTTGCCGTAGTCGAAGACCTCGGCGCCGGCGTCCTGGAAGCCGACCATCGCCGCGCAGTGCGCGGCCATCGCGCGGCGCGCGCGGGTGATGTACTCGCCGGGATCGGTCGCGCGCAGCTCGTCGGCCTCCTGCGAGCGTCAGGCGGTCGGGGACGTAGCCGTTGAGCGGGTCGTGGGCGCTCGTCTGGTCGGTGACGATGTCGGCGGGGAAGCCGCGGGCCAGCAGCGCGGGCAGGACCTCGGCGGCGTTGGCGCACAGGCCGATGCTCAGCGCGCGACGCTCCGAGCTGGGCCTCCTCGCAGCGGCGCCAGGCGTCGTCGACGTCGGAGGCGAGCTCGTCGAGGTAGCGCGTGTGCAGGCGGCGCTCGATGCGGTGCGGGTCGACCTCGATGCAGAGCGCGACGCCGCCGTTGAGCGTGATGGCCAGGGGCTGGGCGCCGCCCATGCCGCCGAGACCCGCGGTGAGCGTGACCGTGCCGGCCAGCGTGCCGCCGTGCCGGCGCCGGGCGATCTCGGCGAAGCACTCGTACGTGCCCTGGAGGATCCCCTGGCTGCCGATGTAGATCCACGAGCCGGCGGTCATCTGGCCGTACATCGTCAGGCCGAGCGACCTCGAGGCGGCGGAACTCATCCCAGGTGGCCCATTCGGGGACCAGGTTGGAGTTGGCGATCAGCACGCGCGGCGCCCACTCGTGGGTGCGAAACACGCCGACCGGCTTGCCGGACTGCACGAGCAGCGTCTCGTCGTCGCCGAGCGTGCGCAGCGTGCGCGACGATCGCGTCGAAGGCCGCCCAGGAGCGCGCGGCGCGGCCGGTGCCGCCGTAGACGACGAGCTCGTCGGGGTTCTCGGCGACCTCGGGGTCGAGGTTGTTCATCAGCATCCGCATGGCCGCCTCCTGCGGCCAGCCCCGGCAGGACAGCTCGCGACCGCGGGGGGCGCGCACGGGGCGCGGGCCGGGCTCGGGCGCGGCGCTCACGCCAGCGCTCCGATCGCGTGCTGCGACGCGGGCGAGCAGGTCGCCCGGAGGCGACGAGCTGCTCGGCGGCGGCCAGGTCGGGGGCGAGGAAGCGGTCGGTGCCCGGCGCGGGCACCACCTGGCGCAGCGCCTGGCGGGCGGCGCCGGTGCCCGCCGCGGGCTGCAGCGGCGCGCGCAGGTCCAGCGCCGCGGCGGCGGCGACGAGCTCGACGGCGAGGATGCGGCGCAGGCCGTCCAGGCTGGCGCGCAGCTTGCGCGCGGCGCCCCAGCCCATCGAGACGTGGTCCTCCTGCATGGCGCTCGTGGGCAGCGAGCCGACGCTGGCCGGCGCGGCGCGGCGGCGGTTCTCGGCCACCATCGCCGCCTGGGTGTACTGGGCGATCATCAGGCCCGAGTCCACGCCGGGCTCGCTGGCCAGGAACGGCGGCAGGCCCTGCGAGCGCGAGGCGTCGAGCAGGCGGTCGGTGCGCCGCTCGGCGATCGCGCCGACCTCGGCGACGGCGATGGCCAGGAAGTCGCAGGCGAAGGCGAGCGGGGCGCCGTGGAAGTTGCCGCAGGACTCGACGCGCCCGTCGGGCATGACCATCGGGTTGTCGATCGCCGACGCCAGCTCGTGGGCGGCGACCGCCTCGGCGTGGGCGAGCGTGTCGCGGGCGGCGCCGTTGACCTGCGGGGCGCAGCGCAGCGAGTAGGCGTCCTGGACGCGCGGGTCGTTCGTCGCGGTGGCTGGCCACGATCGGCGAGCCGGCCAGGAGCTTGCGCAGGTTCGCGGCGCTGCGGGCCTGGCCGGGCTGGGGGCGCAGCGCAAGGAGATCCGCGGCGAAGGCGCGGTCGGTGCCGAGCAGCGCCTCGACGGACATCGCCGCGGTGATGTCGGCGATCCGCAGCAGCTGCTCGAGGTCGTGGTTGGCCAGGACGAGCATGGCCAGCATGCCGTCGGTGCCGTTGATCAGGGCCAGGCCCTCCTTGGCCACGAGGGTCTTGATCGGCTCGATGCCGGCGGCGTCCAGCGCCACCGCGGCGGGCAGCGGGTCGTCGTCGTGCAGCGTGCAGCATCTCGCCCTCGCCGATCAGCGCCAGCGCGCAGTGGGCCAGCGGGGCCAGGTCGCCGCTGGCGCCCGACCGAGCCGTGCTCGGGGACGACCGGCGTGAGGCCGGCGTTGAGCATGGCCAGGATCGTCTCGGCGAGGATGGGCCTTGCTCCCGAGCGGCCCATGGCCAGCGTGCGCGCGCGCAGGAACATCATCGCCCGCACGACCTCGGTCTCGATCGGCGGGCCCATGCCGGCGGCGTGGGAGCGCACGAGCGCGCGCTGCAGGTCGGCGCGGCGCTCGGGGGCGATCATGACCGAGGCCAGCGAGCCGAAGCCGGTGGAGATCCCGTAAACGGGCTCGGGGCCGGCGGACAGGTCGGCGACGATCCGCGCGCTGGCCTGCATGCCGGTTTGCGCGGTGTCGCTCAGGGTGACGCGCGCGTGGTGGCGGGCGACGGCGAGGACGTCGGCGGCGCTGACGCCGGTCGCGCCCAGCGTGACGCCGGGCGTGCGGTCCGAGCGCTGCGGGGGCCCCTCGCTCATCTCGGGCGTGACACTAGTCCCTGACGGGGCGGATGGGCTTGGCAAGATGGGCGTCGTGGCCGCGACCGTCCGGAGCTCCTCGTCTGCCCAAGCGCGACCGGCTGGGTCGCAGACCATCTCGCCGGCGCTGGCGCGGCGGATCGCCATCGCCGCGCAGGGTCTGGGGGAGCGGCCGTCCGGGGCGGTGACGGCGCGCCACCTGCAGCGGGTGATCGACCGCGTTGGCCTGGTGCAGATCGACTCCGTCAACGTGCTCGCGCGGGCGCACCTGCTGACGCTGTTCAGCCGCCTGGGTCCTTACGACGTCGGGCTGCTGACGCGGGCGACCGCGCGGCGGCCGCGGCGCCTGGTCGAGTACTGGGCGCACGAGGCGTCGCTGATCGCGCCGAGCACCCACCGGTTGCTGCGCTGGCGCATGGAGCGGGCGGGCGAGGAGGCGTGGGGCGGGGTGCGCCGCGTGGCCGTCGAGCGACCGGAAATCGTCGCCGCGGTGCTCGAGGAGATCACCGCGCGCGGGCCGCTGACCGGGGCCGAGGTCGAGCGGGCCCTGCAGCACGACCGTCCCGCGACGCGGCAGTGGGGCTGGAACTGGTCGGACGTCAAGCGCGCGGTGGCGTACCTGTTCTGGTCGGGCGCGATCAGCTCGGCCGGGCGCACGGCGCAGTTCGAGCGCCGCTATGACGTGCCCTCGCGCGTGCTGCCGCCCGAGGTGTTCGACGCGCCCGACGTGCCCGAGGCCGAGGCCGTGCGTGAGCTCGTGCGCATCGCCGCGCGGGCGCTGGGGGTGGCGACCGAGCCGGACCTGCGCGACTACTTTCGCCTGCGCCCGGCGGCGTCGCGCCAGGCGGTGGCCGAGCTGGTCGCGTCGGGCGAGCTTATTCCGGTGCAGGTGAAGGGTTGGCCGCGGGAGGCGTATCTGCACCGCGACGCGCGGCGACCACGGCGGGTGCACGCCCGGGCGCTGGTGGCGCCGTTTGACTCGCTGGTGTTCCACCGGGCGCGGACGGAGCTGCTGTTCGACTTCTCCTATCGGATCGAGATCTACGTGCCCGCGCACAAGCGGGTGCACGGGTACTACGTGCTGCCGTTCCTGCTCGGGGACCGGCTGGTGGCGCGGGTGGACCTGAAGGCCGACCGGGGGGCGGGCTTGCTTCGGGTGCGGGGGGCTTACGCGGAGGCGGGGGCGCCTTTGGGCACGGCAGGGGAGCTGGCCGAGGAACTGCGATTGATGGCGGGGTGGCTGGGGCTTGCCGGGGTCGCGGTCGACGCTCGGGGGCGGGGGGATCTCGGCGGGGCGCTGGCGGAGGCGCTCGGCGGGGCTGAGGGCTGAGGCGGGGTAAGGCGCTGCTCGCGGTCTTTACTCGACCGCCATCCGGTTGCGGTTCGAGTCGTCGCACGGCCGTTGGTCGGGTCGCGGGGGACGCGTTCGTGTTCGTCTGCCGCGAGCGTCAGGCTGGTCCGCGCACGGCCGAGGCGTTCAGGCGCACGTAATCCAGTGGCAGTTGAACTCCCGCCACGACGGCGGCCGCAAACGGCTCGCGGCGCTCCTCGGGCAGGCGAGCGAGGTGCGACGGGAGGATCGACGAGCGCACGAAGCCGTTGACGTCCTGCGGGCAGGTCGGGCGTTCCTCCAGCCAGCACCGGGCCTGCGCGAAGCCCGCTTGGCGCAGGCGGCGCTCGGTCTCCTGCGGGCTCGCGAAGATCCACGGCGACCAGCCGACGAGCTCTGGGGCGGTGGTGGCGGCGACCGCGTCGATGATGGTGCGCACGCCGTCGATGTTGCCCTCCCCGCCGCATTGGATCTCGAGCACGCCGCCCGGCCTGAGCGCCTGCGCCAGCCGTGCCCAGAGGACGTCGTGGTCGGGGACCCAGTGCAGCGCCGCGGTGGAGACGACCGCATCGACGGCCCGGTCGAGATCGAGCTCGAGCGCGTCCTGGCACCACACCTGCGCACGGTCGCCGAGCCGGTCGCGGGCAAGCGCCACCATGTCGGCAGAGGCGTCGATGGCCAGCACGCGGCCGTGCGGCACGAGCGCCAGCAGCCGCTCGGTGACCAGGCCGGTGCCGCAGCCGACGTCGAGCACCGTCGCGTCCGGCGCCATGCCCTCGAGCCGGGCGAGGACGTCCGCGGCCCACGCCTGCTGAGGCTCGCTCGCGCGGTCGTAGGTGTCGGCATCCCAGGGGGTGGCCACTGGTGGCGGAGGCTAGCGGGCGGGGCGCGGGCGGTACGGGCAGCGCATGCCGTGGGAAGGGATTGGCCGGATCCCTTCGCAAGAGCGTTGATAAGGAAAGGATCGCCCGGGGCGCCCGCGGACGGTTCGGGGCAGCTAAACTCGCCGTCTCATTTCCGCCGGAACGCCCCGGCGGGCGAGGCGAGGGGCGGCGCTAAAGCCGCCGCAAGCTTCGGTCGATGGGGCGCGAGGGGGAGGGATCCGCCGACGTAGCTCAGCTGGTAGAGCACTTCACTCGTAATGAAGGGGTCCCCGGTTCGAGTCCGGGCGTCGGCTTCAAAAGGGCCTGCTCAGAGGCAGTTTTGTGAGCGCCATCGTTCGGACGTAGGCGCTGGCGGTGTACGCGAGGTGCCCCTCCGCGTACATCGCGCGTACCGTGGGAGCCGGCAGAGGACCGAGAGGCCCGGTTGGCACAGGCGCGCAACGCAAATCGCGCCGTGACCACTTCATGACCGCGGAAGGTTCGTAGCGGCGGGGCGGACGCGTCCGGCGTCGCCGCGGCCGAGGCGCGACTCTGCGGCCATCGTCACGTCGTCGTCGCGAGCCGCGAGCAGGCGCGATTCTCCGTGGAAGAGGCGATTGCCCTTGACGGGAGGCAGCCACGGGCCCATGAGCGACGCGGGAGGTCTCGGACCGCCGGCGCGACGTCCAGAGCTTCGGTCCGAGCAACGGGCGATCATCTGCCTTGACATGGGCAATCGCTCTCGCCGACGACACATCGCGCAGCTGCCGGCCGCGACGCCCCAGGTGCCCTCCGCGTTGCCGCCGGCGATCGCCCCGGAGCAGTCACTGCTCGACGCCATCGTGGCCGGCGAACTGGATGAGCACCTCGGCGCGCTCGCTGACGCGATCCACGCCCGTCGGCACCTGTTGCACACCGTCCGCGCCGCCACTGCGCTTGCCGCGCTCTGCGTCGGTGACGAGGTGCAGATCAACCACCGCGCCCGGCCGCGCTACTTGCAGGGAGTCCAAGGGATCATCTCCGAGCTTGATGAACGAACCGCGACGATCCGGGTTCACCGCGCCGTCGGGCGCTTCACCAGCGGCGAGATCCGTTGTCCACCGCTGGCTCTGGACCGACTCGGCCGAACGCCCGCCGGGGCGACTGCAGAACGGGGTCAACAGCGATGAGGCATGCCGGTCAAGCCGACCGCAACGTCGACAGCCTCATCGGAGAGATCACCATCGACTGCTACGGCGACGACGAGGCGCTCTCAGCATTCGAGGTCGCCTTTGACGAGGACGCCGACCTGCCGCGCTCACGTGTCGTGTCGGCGAACAGGTACGGGTCATCTCAATCGGGCTCCGCGACGGTCGCCGCGAACTGATCGCCGTTGCCAACGTGCCGGACGTCGGTACGACATCGTGCTGCTGGACGTCACCATCGACGCTGACCCAGCACTCTCGCGGCTGCTGGCCGCGGACCGCCTCTGGCTCACCTGACCGTGAGAGTCAGGGCGCCCAGAGCCCCGAGACCGGGATGGCTGCGAGGCGGTCGCCGAAGGAGACGGTGTTCGCGCCGGTGTAGAGCAAGGCTCCGGCCTTGAACTTGTTGCCGAGTTTGTCCTTGAGGTGGTTGAGCCCGCGGAAGTCGCGCTCGTGGACGGTTGCTGCGGACTTGACCGCGACGGCGGAAACGGAGCCGTCGCGGTGTTCGATGACGATGTCGACTTCGCGTTGGTCGCGGTCGCGGAAGTGAAAGAGCGCAGGGCGGTCGTCCAGCCAGGAGATCTGGCGGTGCAGTTCCATCGCCACGAAGGTTTCATAGAACATCCCGCCGAGGTCGAGGTCGGTTTCGATCCGGCGCTCGTCGGCGCCGACCAGGTAGGCCAGAAGGCCGGTGTCGGCGACGTGGACCTTGGGGCGCTTGATCGCTCTCGCGAGCAGGTTGTTGCTCCATGCCGGTACGCGTCGGATCAGGAACAGCATCTCCAGCAGTTCGATGTGGCGCCGGATCGTGCTCGCCGGCGTCCCGAGCGAGCTGCTCAGTCTGTCGATGTTGAGCTCGGCTGCTGAGATCGCACCGATGGCCTGCAGGAGCCGGGCAACGACAGCGCGATCCGCGATGTCGCCGAGGCTGGCCAGGTCCCGGTCCAGGATCCCTTCGACATAGCTCTCAAAGAACCGCGGCCGCCGGTTGGAGGCGCGTCGCTGGACCTCGGGGTATCCGCCTCTGGCGAGGATGTCGGCGTACGCTCGGCGGCCGACGGGAGCGTTCGTCACGCTGGGGAAGCCGCCGTTGGCAAGGCGGGGTACGAAGGACTCGCGGTGCCCGAGCAGTTCTCCTTGGCTGAACGGGTGCAGGCGCAGATACTCAGCGCGACCGGCCAGGCTGTCCTTGACCTGCTTCATCTCGAGGAGGTTCGCCGATCCGGTGATGGCGAACTGCCCGGGTGTCTTGTCGCGGTCGACCCGGAGCTTGATCTCGGTCATCAGCTCCGGGACGCGCTGGATCTCGTCGATCGCCACCGGGGTCTTGAGTGTGGCGATGAATCCCGTCGGGTCGATGGTCGCGGCGGAGCGGACCGTTTGGTCGTCGAGGGTCAGAACCTCGCGGCCCGCGTTCTCGGCGGATGAGACCTGTTCGAGCAGCGTGCTCTTGCCGACCTGGCGGGCGCCGAGTACGACGACGACGCGAGTGTCGGCCAGCGCCGCCTCAACGGCGCGTTGCGCGTGTCTTGTGACGAGTCGCGGTGGCGGCACCTGCCAAGCCTAGCGGTATCCCGACAAATCCACCACGATAGGCCCGCGAAACCACCACGACGAGCCCGACAGATCCACCGCCGCCATGTAGCGGATCCACCGCGTTCGTGGCCTCGACTCCGGTGCGCGGGAGGTCGGTCGCCGTCTTCATCATCGGTGACGCTTTGCGCGCCAGCCCACGCGGACCGGTCCGGCGAGGCTCGCCCCCTGACGGGGGCCGCCTTCGGCGGGGCCTTCGCCCCGAGCCTCGCCGGACCGGTCTTAAGGACGTGTACCGCCTACGCGGTCCCGATATGGACCTATTCGGCGGTACAGGCGTGACGGCGGGCTGAGTCAGCGATCGCGGCCGGGCGGATACAGACCGGCGCGATCGCCATGTCGCCGATGCGGTCGTGGGCTGGACGCCGTCGTCATGGCGAAAGCGCTCGCGGGTGCCGGACAGTGCCGACATGCGGCCGCGTAGAGCCGTCGCTCCCGCTCTGCTGCGACCGCGACGCGCAGACGTCCCGCCCATCGACCCGCACAACTCAAGCTTCTTTGCCGAGGACCGATAACTGCGGTTGTTCGTGGGCCGCCATGGCCTGGAACTCGCATAAGAATCCACGTCTGGCTCTGGGGGACTGCTGTGACTAGTCACGGGACCGCGCTGAGCGCGATGCGCCGCCGCGCCACTTCGGTTCGAGCTCGCGCCGTCGGGGGTACTCTGGCCTGCGTGCTCGCCGGCTTCGGCGCCTACGCCATGCGCGCCGATGCCATCCCGTCCGGCCCAATCACCAACAGCGCGCTGGTCACCAACGAGACCGACGGGACCGTCACCCCGATCGATATCACTACCAACGTCGCCGGCACTCCGGTCACCGTCGGCAGCAGCCCAGTCGCGGTCGCCGTGACCCCGGACGGCAAGACCGCCTTGGTCGCCAACTCCGGCGATGGGACGGTGACCCCGATCGACCTCACGACCGGCACGCCGGGCAGCCCGATCATCGTCGGCTCCACTCCGAAAGCGATCGCCATCACCCCCAGCGGCGCCACCGCCTTCGTCGTCAACTCGGGCGATGACACCATCACCCCGATCACGATCTCCAGCGACACCCCGGGCAGCCCGATCACCCTGCCCGCCGGCGGCACACCGGAGGCCATCGCCATCACCCCCGACGGCACCACCGCCTGGGTCGCCAGCACCGCCAATGGCGGCGAAATAGTTCCCATCACGGTCAGCGGCAACACCGTCGGCAGCCCCGTCGCCGCCGGCGGCAACCCCCAAGCCATCGCCATCACCCCCAACGGCAATAGCGCCTACGTCATCGACGGCGACGGCTCGATCACCCCCATCAACCTCACCAACAAGACCGAGGGCACCAACTTCGGGTCCGTCAGCGCGGCCACCGCAATCGCCATCACCCCTGACGGCACAAAGGCCTACGTCACCGGCAGCGCCGGCGCGACCCCGATCGCCATCCCCGCCAATACGCTCGGCAGCCCAATCGCTGCCGGCGTCAACCCCGTCGGCGTTGCCTTCACCTCCGACGGGACCAAGGCGTACGTCACCGACGGCGACACCCACGTCACCATCATCAGCGTCGCCGGCGGCACCGTGAGCGGGACCGTCACCGCAGGCAACGGCACCAACGGCATCGCCGTCATCCCGAGCACTTCAACTACCACCACGACGTCCACCACGGCGCCGACGACCACCACGACCGCGGCGCCGACGACCACCACGACCGCCGTATCCGTGACGAGTACCACCAGCCCGCCCGTAACCGCGACAACGACCGGCGCGCGCACCACCACGCCGCCGGCGCCCACCAGCTCGTGCTCTGTCAGCGCCGCGAGCCCGAACACCGCGAAAACGACCAGCTCCGGCGCGGGCACGACGAGCTCGACCGGCGCCGCCACGACCAGCTCCGGCGCAAGCACGGGAACCACCGAGACGAGCGCACCGGCTGTCGCCCTCCCGGTGTTCCGCGCCCTTCGGGCGGTCACGAGCACCAGTTTCACCCAAGCCAGCGCCAGCGGCAACGCGGTCAACGTCGGCCCCCTCAGCGAGCCGACCATTCAGTCGACCATTCGAGTCACGGCAAGGCCCTCCCTGCCCACGGCGCTCCGCAACGCCAGCGCAGCTCCCGTGGTCGCCACCATCGTCGCGGCATCGACGCCCAGCTGCGCCACCGCCGTCGCCCAGCAGACGCCGGCCCACGCCGCGCGGGCGCAGCACCCGCAGTTCGGCGCGCGGCGACGGGCGACCACCGGCGCCGCCTGGCTGGACCAGACGTTCATCGTGTCTGCGCACAGCACCAAGAAGATGCGCCTGCGCTTCAACGCGGCGGCGACGAGCACCCTGCGACGCACCGGAGTCCTGAAGGCCTACACGGTCCTCGCCGTCACGGTACACGGCAAGCGACTCACCGCCCACGGCTCCATCACCCTCCGCATCCTCAAGCCTAAGAACGCCAACAAGACCCACAAGCGGTAGGCCCCTCCCGCCTCGACAGCTCCACCCACGCGATCAGAGCCGCAAGGCCGAGAACCGGCGATCGCATCCATGCTCGCGGCCTGCGCCGAGCGACAAGCACTTCGGCGACGATCGGATGGCCGGCTCGCCGGCACTTCTGATATGGCGTGAGTCTTGTCAAGTGGGCGTGGGTGACCGCGTCCGCTGGGCGGTCGTTGTGAGGGTGGTCGGGAGAGCGGGGTGCCGGGCTCGGTGTCGGCGTTGCCAGTCTGATGATGCGGGGATTTGGTGACCCCAGGGCCCGGTTTCGTGCTGCCGGCGAGCGCTGTCTAGGAACCGGCGTGGCACTCGTTGAGTGTTGCCCATAGAAGGTTCGCGCGTGCCGGCCGCTGTGGCCCGGCGCCCCGGTCTCCCGACCGGTGGGTTGTCAGCCGGGGTCAGTCGGCGGTGGCGGCGGCCCAGAGGAAGCACGCCAGTTCGCGCGCGCACGCGACGACGATCACGTTGTGGTGCTTGCCGCGGCCATGCATGCGGTGATAGACGCGGTGCAGGCGCTGCTGGCAGCGGTTCGCGATCTGCAGGACATGATCGGGTTGGCCTTGTTGGCGGTTGGCCAGCGTGGCCCCGATGCGCGGTTCGCGTCCGTAATGCCAGGCTGATTCGACGAGCAGCCGCCGCGCGAACGTCGACCCGGTCTTGGTGATCGACCCCTGGCGTGATGATTCTCCGGACTGATTCAGCGACGGGGTCAGCCCCAGCCACGCGCTCAGTGCCGGCGCTCGCGCAAACCGCTGCCAGTCCGCGCCGAGCTCGAGGTGCAGCGCGAACGCGGTCAGGGTGTCGATCCCGCGAAAGCAGCGCAGCCGCGCGACGATGGGCCACCACTGCTCGTCAAGCGCCAGGCGCGAGATTCGCTCAGCCAGGGCTGCCTTGCGGGCCGTCAGGCCATCGGTGGCGGCCAGTAGGTCGGCGAAGGTCAACTCGCTGGCGGTGTGTGCGAACTGCTGCGCCGACAGCCAGCGTCGGTGCGCGACCGTCCAGGTCAAGGGCAGCGGATAGACGCGGCCGTGTCGCAGCAGCATCTTCGAAACGCGGTGGCGGGCGTTCATCAGATCGCGTCGGCACGCATCATGAGCACGAACCAGCTCACGAGCGGCCTCCACCGCAACGGGCGGGACGACGACTTCGGTCAGTGACCCGGCCAGCAGCAGGCGCGCGAGCAGCTCGGCGTCCTTGCGATCGGTCTTCACTCGATCTGACGGACCGCGAGGCGTTTTGCCCGGAGCGACGACCTGCACCCCAACCCCGGCCGCGGTTGCAGCCCGGTAGAGCCCAAAACCGGTCGGGCCGGCCTCATAACAAGCACGCACCGGCCCGGGAAGACCCGACAGCCACGCCACCGCTTCCTCGATACCGGGCCCAAACCGCGCCCGCACAAGTTCGCCCGTCGTGACGTCGATCGCCGCCGCATGAGTCGAGCGGGCGTGGACATCAAGCCCCGCGAACGTCATCGTTACCGCCATGGCCGGACCTCCTCAATAGCTCTGGGGTCAGCCGGAGCCTTCTCTCCGGCCAGACAAACCCCCGCGAGGAGCGTCCGGCCTACCAACCCCGGCGGTCAACCCCACCCGGGCGACCACGCCATAGGGTCTAGGGCGGCGCCGCGAGTCTCGAGTTTGGCGAGAAGCAGGGAGCATCTCGGCTGAGGAAGTTCTCCTGCTTTCAGGGTAGAGGACGCACAGCTGACGTCCTCGAGTCGCACGGCGGCCGGAACTAGGCTTACTGCCTCGACCGACAAGGACGTAGCACCGACCCGGCGCGCCTGTGCCCGCCAACGGCGTCATGGGCGCGCTAGCGCAGCACTTCCCAGCCTGCCGAGTGCTGCGCGCGCCAGAGCTTGTCGGGCGTGGCGAGCGGCGGTGTCGCCAGCCATACGACGTCGATCTCCGACGGGATCTCAGGCGCTGGGGGTGGCGGAATCTTTGCTACGGCCAACTCCGCGCCGGGTTGCGTCCCGTCCACCCAGACGAAGAGGTGGCACTCGCTCGCGCTGTTCGCCTTAGCCCTAGCGAGCTTGTCGCGCTTGGGCTCTGCCCGCTCGGCCACCAGGCGGTTAATGGCGCCGGGGTCGCCCGCGAACCCGCCACTGATCGTGACGAACATCTCGGCGTCGCCGTCGGCCCGCGGCGCGAGCACCCGCGCTCGAGTTACCCCGAGTTCGACCATCCTTCGGGCAGCCTCAACAACCGCCGCAGGCATCTCCGAGCGCGGACGGACGTAGGCGTAGTTGATGTGCGGGTCGACGTCGGCGTGTCCGTGCTCCTCGAAGACCTCCAGGATGGGAAGCATCGCGCTCATCATCTCGGCGACACGGACCGGGCGCTGCGGGATCGTCACGATCCAATCGTTCACCAGGCCGGGGGCGGGCCATCGCTGCTGCCGCCCCTCTCTTCCGAAAGCTGCATCCGAGAGCGCGACGGCTGCCGCGTCGATCGCGCTCGTCACCTCCAGCGCGATGCGGCGTCCATCCGGGAGGATCACGTCGAAGTCGTGCATCCCCGGAGGGTCGCCCTCGCCGTCACGCGACTCCCAACGCCCGCAGAGCGCGCCGGCGACAACGTTGGCCGCCGCCAACTCCTCACGTGCCGGTTCTCGACCTGCCATCAAGTCGACACTACACGCGGCCCGAGCGTCCTCTCGCGTACGTCGCCGGCTCCCTCGCCACGCGCCACTGAATAAACCCGCGGCGTGAACCCCGCGGCGCCGCGCGAACGTGCTTCTCTCCATGGCATGGATCAGCCTCGCGATCTGTTCGCCGGCCGCCAGCAGTACTTCACTCCGACGGGCCTCATCGTGCTGATAATCAGCGTCACCACCCAAGCGTTCAACGATCGGCTCAAGCGACTTGCGCGGGCCCTGCTCGGGGATCTCGGGCGCGACGGGGGCGTGTGAGCCGCCTTCCGCCGAAGGCGGCCACCGGTGGGATGACGGCTCCGGATCGGAGTTGGGGCCGTTGCCCGGCGGCGGGTCGCCGGGGGCAAGCTGGCTGGACGGGTCGCGATTATCGAGGACGAGTGCCAGGCCAGCCTGCCTGAAGTCGGTGCTGGACCTCGGCGCTTAGCTTGAGCGTGAGTGGCCGTTCGCTGAGCTGGTGCTCGCTCTAGTGCTTGCGTTTTGCCTTGGCCGTCTTGTCCGATTTGTAGGTGAGCTGGATCTGGGCCGCGCGCGTGACCGTCGCCCGGTCGCGGCCGGTGATCTTCACGGTAACGGTGATGACGAGGGTGTGGCGAGCCCGCAGGAGCGCCCGGCCGCGAGGATTGAGCCTGAAGCGAACTACGGCGTGGGCTCCCGGGGCGAGTGTGAGGCTTCCGTGGCCGATGGTGAACGACTTGGCGTGCTTCTTCTTCTTCTTCTTCTTCTTCTTCTTCTTCGTGGCGGCGGTGCTCGCCTTGCCGGCCGCGTTCGACGGGATGGTCGCGGTGGTCGTGACGGTGCAAGGAGTGCTGGTGGCGGAGGAGCAGCTTGCCGTCTCAGGGAGTGAGATCGGCCCGCTCGCCCCGGTGCCGATGACGGCGACCGTCGAGCCGCTTGACGTCACCGTGGTCGCAGAGCTGCCGGTGGTGCCGCCGGCGCTCGACGTGGTCGTCTTTGCGGTGGACGTAGTCAAGGAACTGATGGCGGTCGCCGTGCCCGTCGATCCGCCACTCGTGCCCGACCCGGAGACGGCGCCGGCCGGTGTCACGCCCGTCGCGGCGGTGATCGGTGCGTTGACGGAGAACTCGCTCGTAACGCCGAGCCCGCTCGCCGGGACGGTGGTTGCCGTTGAGGAGACGAAGCGGTAGCTGCTCGCGGGTACCGCGACGGTGCTTGAGAACTCGGCGTTTCCGCTCGCGTCGGTGGCGAGGTTGATCCGCTCGAGCAGGGTCTGTCCCTCGCCGGCCCCGAATGGATTCTGGTTCTGGTCCGCGAACACCTCGAGCACGTAGTTCGTGCTCGCCACCCCGTGTAGCGTGCCGGTGATCGTCAGCTGACCGCTGCTCGTGGTCGCCGAGGTGAGAACCGGCGCGTTCTGCAGGTTGTCCGGGCCGGAATCCGGCTGCGTGGTGTCTTGGGGGTTGACGCCGAACCCGAAGCCCCCGACCGTCTCGAGCGGATCGCTTGCGCTGCCGGCGGCGTTGATGAGATCGATCCCCAGGCCGGGTATACCGGTCGCGTTGGAGGTGAAGTTCTCGTTGTTGTAGATCGTATTGCCGAGGATCTGCGCCGTCGGTGAATGCGGCCCGGTGCCGATCAGCCACAGGCCGGCGGCGGCGCTGTTCTCGATCGTGTTGCCTTGCCCGGGCGCGATGCCGCCGATCTGCACTCCGTGCTCGTCACCGGCGACGAGCGCGGCAACGATGTTGCCGTTGGCGTTACCGGAACCGTCGACGCCCATTAGGTTGCCCACGATCGTGTTCTGGGTCCCCGGCGCCGCCGGGGTCTGGGCGCTCGTGGGACCAAGGCCCGCGCTCGTCGTCGCGTCGACATCGTCGAAGACGAGATTCTCGTCGGGCTCGCTGAGCGCCTGCTGGCGGGTGCCCTCCGAGACCGCGTTCGCGTTCACCTGGGCCTGCTGCAGGTCGGTCGGCGTCGGGTCGTAGTTGGCGAGGAACAGGCCGAAGTTGTCGGCGAGAAAGCTGTTGCCCTGCCCGGCCGCGCTGCCCCCGATCTGCTCGCCGCCCGAGCCGACGTCGAACAGGCCGACGAGGTTGCCCTGGGCGGTGTTGCCCTGGACGGTCATTCCGCTCGTCAGCACCGAGAACAGCCCGAACACATTCTCCTGCCAGGTGTTGCCGATGACGACTGTGCCCTGCGCGACCGGCGCCGAGCCGCTCGCCGGCCCGAACGCCCCGATCCCGATCAGGTCGCTGATGCCGGTGAGATCTGTGAAATCAAGGGGGCTCGCCGGGCTGCTGACGCGGCCGACGGTGTTGCCCTGGATGACGTTGCCGGACGCGTGATCGCCGGCGATGACGACGCCGAAGAGGTTGCTCGCCACCGTGTTGCCCGACCCGGCGGGGCCGCCGACGAGCGCGTCGGTCGTGTCGGAGAGGAGCACGCCGAAGCCGTTGTCGCCCTGGAGCGAGAGCCCACCACCGGTCGGCCCGAGGACCGAGCCGAGGCTGAAGCTCCCGCCGAAGGTGTTGGCCTGCACCTCGGGCGCCTCGACGCTCGCTCCGTCGATGGCGAGGCCCACCATGTCCTCGTCGAACACGTTGCCCTGACCGGGCTCGCCCACCTGCAGGCCGCTCACGTTCCCGCTCGCCGTCAGGCCGATCAGGTTTCCGAGCGGGTCGAGGTATTCGCTGGCTGAGTTGCGGGTACCCAGATCGGACAGGCCGTCGATGCTCACCCCTGAGCCGAACAGGCTGCCGCCGATCGACACCCCGCTCACCGATCCGCCGGCGGTCTCGACGACCAGGCCGAGGATGTTGCCGGCGACCACGTCGGAGGCGGGCCCCTTCGCGCCCCCGATGGTCACGTCGCTGATCTGTCCCGAGGTCGGATCGATGAGGATCCCCGTCGCGGAGACGCTCGCCCCGCTGAGCGACGCGGCCGACGGGGTCCCGCTGAACAGTGTGCTGGGGAAGCCGTCCCCGGGCAGCTTGTCCCAGTCGGAGGAGCCGAATCCGAAGCCGCCGTGCACGCCGATCGCGTCTCCGTTGATCTGCGCGCCGGCCGAGGGCTTGGTGAGCAGCACCCCGGCCCCGAACTGCAACTGGGCCGCGGCGAGCGCGGCCGGCGATGTCGTCTGTCCGCTCAGCCCCTGCGTGTACTGCACGCTCGCCGATGGGCTTCCGTCCGCGAAGAAGATGTCGCCGAGCAGCCCGTTCCCGGCGCCGACGACGTCGTTGGAGGCTGCGACCTCGACGCCGACATGGTCACTGGTGAGCAGCGAGTCGGCGACCTGTTCGTCGGCGCCGGCCAGGAGCACGCCGTCTCCTCCACCGAAATGCTGGATCTGCAGGCCCTTGACCACCGTGCCCGCCGCCCCCGCCTGCAGGTCAAGGCCGTCGGCGCTCGCGCCGGCGCCCGCGCCGTCGATGATCACTCCGAGCGTGAGCCCCGATGTTCCGTCGCTGGTCGCGTCGGACAGCGGCGCCGGCTGGCTGGTCCCGTCGATGGAGACGGGCTTGGTGATCGCCGGCAGCGGCGAGGCCGGGTGGAGCGTGGGGATCGTGTGGGCCGCGATGCCCGGGATGGCGAAGCGGATGGAGATCGGCGAGTCGGAGCTCGGCTCGGCGTTGACCTCCTCGATGGCCGCCCGCAAGGTGCAGGCGCCGCCCGACGTGGCGCAGGTTCCGTCGCCCGGGTTGGCGTCGTCGCCGTCGCCGGTGCTGTTGACCACGATGCCGTTGGTGAGCAGGAAGCCGTGGGACACGCCGCCGTAGGTGCCCGTGCCGATGATGTCGCCCTGGTCGTTGATCTCCGTCGCGGTCGCGGCCGACCAGCCGCTTCCGGGCGGGAACAGGCTCGCGATCGAGGACGTCGTGCCGTTGGCGTAGAGCGAGTCGACGCCTCCGGCGGCGAGACCAATCACGTCGTGTGCGGCATTCACCGAGTAGGGCTGGGCTGAGCACGACGGCGTAACGGGAATCGCCTCTTCGGTCCCGTCGGGGAGCCGCAGGGTGCCGCTTCCGTAGGACTGCGCGGCGCTCGAGGGGCCGACGGTCGTGCCGTCGCTCGCGAGGCCGCAGGCCGGGAAGTCGAGCGTCACCGGCGCGGCGCCGCCGGAAAGGGATCCGAGCTCGTAGCTGAACGGCGTCGCGCCGTAGGAGGGCGTCTGCCGGTACAGGTCGTGGCCGCCGTTGACGCCCAGGGTGGTGCTGAAGCCGGTGGCGACGGGATCGCCGTAGCTCGAGATCGCCTCCAGATCGGCCCCGTAGGAGGGGGAGGCCCAGGCCTGGGCGATGTCGTCGCCCTGCAGGTCCCCGACGTTGATGGCCACCTCGCCGGAGGCGTCGACGGCGCCCACACCGATGTAGGCCTGGCCGGGCTGCGGACCCTTGGAGGGGATCGGCGAGTCGAAGCTCGTCTCAGTGGACGGCGTGGGCCAGGAGAGCCCGATGCTGTAGCCGTTTCCGACGATCTCGCCCGTGCCCGAGATGCCATCGGCGGTGGACTCGTCGGCGGGCGCCTCGCTGCTCGTCAGTGCGGTCGTGACTCCTCCCGCCCACCGCGCCGGCCCGAGGACGGCCGCCTGGGCGTTCGACTGGTTGATCGCGACCTGCCCGGCGGCGTTGACGCCCACCGGTGTCGCGTAAGCGCCCAAATCCGAAATGGAGTAGCTCGTCTGGGCGTCGGCCGCGGCCGGGAGCGCGAGCAGGCACGCCGCCAACGCCACGGCAGCAGTCACCGCGGCCCGGCCACTGCGGATCAGACAGGTAGTCGTCCCTGGCAACATCGCCATGCCTCCTGCTCACGATGCCCGGTCGTCCATGCCGGTCGAGAATCGCAGAGTGTGCCAGATGCCACCAAGGCCCGCAGCGCGGTTTCCCGGCCGAGCGGAGCCGCGACTCGACGACCGTTGACCATGGTGGCAAGCGGTCCCGCTTCTGCCTGGCGAAGCAGGCGGGATGAGCTTCCTGTGCGACGACGTCTTTCATCGCTCGGGTGGCGCCCGCCGGCCCGCAACCGCCGAGCTCACCCGATGCTTGGCGCGGAGCCTGCAGCGTTGTCGGGAGGGCCGCGCCAAGGCGCTGTCATCGGCCCGACCCAGCAGCGTTGGTGCTGGCCACAGGTTGCGGTCCGCTCAGTGCCTTTCCGCTGAGACACCACGCGCCGAGTCTCCTGAAGGCGGGCCAAGCAACCGTCGTTCCCCGTTTGGTCCCCGTCGGCGATCTCCACGCCCACCGCCTCACCCAGAACACCACCTCTGAGCAGGCCTTTCATCCGATCGGGGAGACAGGATTTGAACCTGCGACCGCCCGGCCCCCGGCCGGCCGTCCGGTCAGCCGGAGGCGATCGAGCTGGTCGCGCCCGATACGGAACATTGCTTCGTCGCCGAGGGAGTCGTCCGCTACGCCGGCGAGCTGACGACCGCGTTCGTGGCAAAAGGACTGGTCAGCGTCGGCGCCGCCGAGCGCGTCCGAAGTCGCTAAATTCAGCGTCCGGCACGACGCCGAGCGGACGATCGGCTCGTGTCAATGGATAGCAGCACAGACGGGGTCGGCTCCTGAAGGGGGTCGAGACATACGCAGTAGCCTTCGCTCTTCGCCCTTCGTCGTCCGTCGCGGGCCCCCGCTCGCCACCTCCCCGGCCCGCCACCGACAAAGGCGCTTCCGGTCCGCCGAAGTGCTTCCTTCAAGTCGTTGTACGGCTGTCGGCGCCGATGCAAGCCAACTGACCGTTGAGTCGCTGACGTTAGCCCACGGAACGCTCATCGCTGACGATAGACTCGCTTCGCCATACGAATCGACCTCGAGCCCTGAGCACGCGACCACCGGCCCTTGAATGAGCGCATCGCAGCTGACCGGCGGCCAAGTCAAAACCGAACAGCTGAACCGATGATCATGATAAGCGCTGTGCGGTTTGAGAAGAAAGACTGCAATTTCTCGACGGAACGGACCGCAAGCGCATATTGGCCCTAAACCTGCCACCTGGCGCTAAGGCCACGCGTGTAGCAGATTTGTATGAGCAATACGCGCCGCCGGTGGAATCCACGACACGCGAGCTAGTCCGCATCGAAGAAGACGCACCTGCGGGCGAGGTACCGCGCTGTCGAGAGATTTGGACCGTGACCAAGACCCAGCAGGTTCGTCTTGTGTATTGCGTCAAGACATATGCGTTCTCCTCCGGCGCCACCCGCTCTCGCAAGTTCGGACTTGGAACCCTTGCCCTGGGCGTCGGTCTGACGATCGCGTTTCCACCTTTAGGGCTGGCACATCTAGCAACAGCGGGCGCTGTGGCGATAGGGACAGCCGCCGGCAGTGCGACGATTGGCATCGGCGGTGGGGCGCTGGCCTTACCTGGGGAACGAGACAAAAGGAAGCTCAAGACAGAGGAAATACACGTCCACGAAACTCTCGAGGAGCCGCGGACCTACAAGGGCACCGAAACCGGACCCTGGCGTGCGTGTCGCGGCATCGACTCTACTCACGGGGAATGTCGGGAAATGGCGCTTCATAACGACCGAACCGCTGTTGTCGACGAGATGCTGCGGTATGTGCCCTCGGCGATTCCGGGCGTCGTTACTCTAACTCGCACTTCAAGATCGCCGAGGGACGGATACTCGCTCCACTACCTGCGGCATGTTAGTGACGACATTCGCAGCGAAGGCCCGACCGCTTCTCACGTCGAGTCGGCAGAGGCCCCGATTGCAGCAGCATGGAATGGCTATTTCGCGACCGGACTAATACTTATGCTCTGGGCGGTTGCACTTGGGGTGCTATTTCCTCTTACGATCCACGACCGGGCGGTCTGGCTGACCACAGTCTTCCTAGCGACGCTTGGCATAGTCGTTCTTGGGCGTTCCAACTTTACCCCGATCGAGCCCGATCCCTCGAGCGTGGCGATTGTCGTTATGCGACTCCGTCTGCATGCGCTCGTCACGACACCCGACCCGAGTGAGTTAGAGACACTGCTGAGGAATGAGGACGAGATCAGCCAGAGATTGGTGGAAATGGTGATGAGTACACGCAACACAGGATCTCGGTCTTGGGCCAGTAACACTGCTGTGCCACTTGCTTCCAAAGAAGAACCGGGCAAATTACGACCGTAGGAGTTGAGCCCCGTCAGGGACTGGACCATCGGTATCCAGGGCGGTGCATCAGTGGGACGGGCTGTGCCCCCTGCCCGCCGAAGGGGAGGTGTGCTCTTGGGCGGTCAGGCTGGGTCAAGGCCAATGCCGCCAGGGAATCGAAGCACAAGAGCAACGCTACGGACGTCGAGGAACGGAAGGTCCCTGCGATCCCTACGACGACGATTTCGCGCCCACGTGAAGACGCGGAGGAAGGGGATAGAGCGGCCACGCGGAGCGAGAGTCCTTGGGTTGGCGCTTGATGCGGGGACTCCCAGAAGATGACCGTTACGCCTCGAGACGAATTCTCGAAACTCGCAGGCTCGGGAAGCTCTGAGACGTGGACGACCGCTTTGCTTGGCGCGGCGGCCTGGGATGGGTCGATAATGTTCGCAACCCAAGCAGCGTGCGCAACGATCTCTGTCGACTCACACGCGGCGGCACCACGAGACGCCGGCGAGTGCTTTTCACGAATGCCGTCGCCCGGCGCTGGCCGGCTCGGACGACCGCATCGGCGACGAACCGCTCGCCCGGATCTCGCCGCGCCGGCCGGTCGCCCGCCCGGGTGTCGGCGCGCGGGGAGTAGCCGGCGCTGCATCGGTCGGTTCGAATCCGCGTACATGGCGCGTACATCCGCAACCGATCGCAGCATTCTCGCGCCCACGGGCGTTTCCGCAGAAGGAGCTGATTAGCGGGGCATCAGCGTGCTGTGACGTGCGCGGCCGGCGCGCCAGAGTGTCCTCGTAATGAAGGGGTCCCCGGTTCGAATCCGGGCGTCGGCTTCAGTTTGCAGGGGATTCTCAGGGTGGCATGCCCGGGCGGCCGGAAAATCCCGCGACACGTCTCGGGACACATCGCGCCGGTTTCGGTCCGAGGCCAACGGCGAGGCCACGGCTTCATTGGGCTTTCGTGGTGGGTGGCGCATAGAACCCCTTCATTTTTCGTGAAGTGGGGCGTGGCTCGTTCTGTCCTTCAAGCTGAAGTCGGCTGCGAGTTCGGTCGAGTTGGCGCCAATGGCCGGCCAGTTTGCAGTCCTCGTGCGTCGGTGGTCGGTGGCGGTCGGCGGCCGGCCGCCACCGTCGGCCGCCGACGGTCAGCTCAGCGGTTCCGCGTCGTCGATGGCATAGCCCATCGCGCGGTAGGCCTTCGAGCGCTTGGCGAACATTCGGCGCAGGACCGGAACGCTCGCGTCGACGTAGTCATAGATGCGGGCGTCCGCCTTCTCGGAGTGCGGACGGTGGAGCCGGCCGGCGTATTGAACGACCGTGCCCTTCCACGCGATTGGCATGGCCAATAGCAGCGTGTCCAGCCTCGGATCATCAAACCCCTCGCCGATGAAGCGACCGGTGGCGAGCACGAGGCGGGGCTCTCTGCTGGAGAGGCTGGCCAGGCGAGTGAGTGCGTCGCGGCGACGACGCGGTGTCACGTCGCCGTGCAGGGCGACCAGTTGGGGAACGTGAGGGCTGAGGCGCTCGACGAGACGAGACAGATGCTCGCGGCGCTCAGTCAGGATGATTGGCGCGCGCCCCTCCGCCAGTAGCGCGAGAGCGTCGGCGGCGACGAGGGCCAGTCGCCGCTCGTCGGCCGCGAGCGCAGCGTAGACCTCTTGGATGCCCGGGTCCGGCGGCAGACAGGCCGCATCGAAGGACGTGTCGCGGCGGATCACCCGCATCGCGAGGGTGCCCGTGGCCGGCGATTCGTTGAGGATGTGACGAACGGGGCCGCATTGCATGGTGATGATCGGCTGGTGGCCGTCGCGGCGGTATGGCGTCGCGGTCAGTCCCGTCACGTAGCGGGCCGGGCACGAGCCGAGGAGTCGTTCGATCGACACGGCCGACGCGTGGTGGCACTCGTCGAGCACGACGTGGCCGTACTGCTCCAGTGGCGGCGGGGTTGAGGAGGCGCGGGCAAGGCCCTGGACGGTGGCGATGTCGATGACGCCGGATGGCTTGGCGTGCTTACCACCAACGGTCCCGATCGCGTCCGTGTCGACCTCGAGGAACTCGCCCAACCGCGCGCGCCACTGCTCGGCGAGCGGTTTGCGGTGGACGAGGATCAGCGTCGAGCAACCACGTGAGGCGATCAGGTTGATCGCGATCACCGTCTTGCCAGCGCCGGGTGGCGCGCACAGCACACCGACGTCGTGGGCAGACATCTCAGCGACCGCCCGCGCCTGTTCATCGCTGAGCTTGCCGGTGAATGCTGCGTCGACGGGGGAGCCCAGCGAACGCTCGTCGGTGAGCGCCAGTTTCACCCCGAGGTCTTCCAGTAGGGAGGTGACGTCCGCGAGGCAGCCGCGAGGTAGCGCGAGGTGACGCCCAAGGTCCTCCGAGCAGGCGATGACGCGCGGTGTCAGTCCGGTGGACAGCCGCATCGCCTGGCGTTCGGCGAACTCGGGGTTGGCAAATGCGGCCAGGCGTCGGAGCGCGTCCACGAGAGCCGCCGGCAGAGCTTGGCAGTCGACGTAGAGACGCTGAGCAAGCGTGGCGGATACCGCGGCGGGTAGTGCCGAGTCGCTCAGTCGGGCGCGGAGCGGGCGCGCCGGTCGCCACGGCGTGAGGTCCTCCGTGGTCGCGTCTGCGACCCCGAGGGTGCCGCCGGCGTCAGAGGCACTCGCGAGGATCTCGGCCAGTCGCGCCGGCGGGATGCGCGCCACTGACGCCAGGAACGCCCATTGGTCGCCGTGGGGCTCGAGTTGATCGTCGAGGAACACCGTGTTGCCGCGCTCACGCGCGGCCCGTTGCAGCGGAAGCGCGATGAGGTTCCCGAAGCCGCCGGTGGGAAGCCTGTCTTGGCTGGGAAAGAGCCGGTCATAGGAGTCCATGCGCAGCGTGGCGGAACGCGCCATGGCGCGCGTAAGGAGCAGTTCGCCCAGCGCCCGTGCTTGCGCGGCAGGTACAGGCGAGGCGAAGAAGAGCCACGCGTGGGCCCCTGCTCCCGACCGCGAGCGTTCCACCGCCGGCGCGAGCCCCAACTCCGCCGCAGCTTGCCGCAGCGCCCGCACATCCACTGGCCAGCTGTCGCCGTCAAGGTCGATCGCCAACAGCCAGCATGTGTCGTCGGCGAGCAACGGATAGATGCCCATGACCTGGCGCCCTTGGAGATGCGCCAGCGTCTCACGTTCGCCTGGCGACACGAACGCCTGGTGGGTGCACGCGCCGCAGCGAACGCGCGGCTTCTCGCAGATGCCTGGCTCCCATTCGTTGGCGCATCGCGGCGCGTAGCCAGATCGGTGCTTCGCCGGCTTCTCCCAGCGGGTAGCGAAGACGTCGTCGCGGCCACGAAACAGCGAGCGGAACAACTCGACCTTGCGCGCAGCCGGCCAGTCGGAAGGCCCCGGGTCTCCGCCTGCCCTGTCCCGCGAATCAGCGCTGCGCTGCCGGCGGAGAGCCGCGAGCTGCTCCATGACGACGGTGCGCCGGGCGAGGAGCTCGGCGAGCTCCGCCTCTGCCGCCTCGATGGCATCGTGGATGGCTTCACCGACCACCGCGTGGATTCTGCATCAGCCGCCGGCTCGATCGACCGCTGCGCGTCGGTGCGGACACGGGTGCAGCCGCGAGGCGACCTGAGCCTGGGCAGGTCACGTGCTGCATCCATCCCTCGTCCGCGGTCACAGCGCACCCCGAGTTCGCGGATCAGGTGGCCCCCGAATTCCGGCGGCGGCTACGCTCGCGTTCGTCGATCGCGGGCGGCGCGCACCAGTCTCTCGGCGTGGCGTTGGGCACGCTTGCGGTCGTCGCCGGTCACGGGCCGGTGGCTGTAGCCGGCGCGCGCCTTCATGCCGAGCAGCGGGCGGAGTGAGTTCGCGAGCTCGCGACCGCCGGGGCGCACGCGCGAGATCAGTGCGAGCGCTTCGTGGTGGCTCTCGCCCTGCGCGTGTTCTCCCAGTGCGATGCAGCAGATGACGTCGGCGGCGGCGATACCGGCGTGGACGCAGAGCGTGACGTAGGTGTCGCCCACCTCGTCTTCATCATCGGCGAATTCACGAATCGTCTCGGCAGCCTCGAGAAACTGCTCGGCCTTGCGCAGACGACCAGCGATCGTCGCCTCATCGCAGGGTCGGGTTCGCGCTGTCATCGCTTGGATCCTGATGCGATCAGGCGACGTAACGCGCGCCTAGAGCCAAACAGCTCGATGCCGTCGATGAGCGCCTGCTCCAGCAGCGGTTCGGCGGGAGCGCTCTCGATCTCCTGCTCGGCGTACTCGATCACGCGTGCGTCGTTGCCCGTCAATGCCGTGGCGGACCGCTCGAGCTCAAGTAACTGCTCGCGCCACTGCGGTGCGTCGGGGTCGCACCTTCGCTCGCGTACGATCAGCAGGTCAAGGTCACTGTCGGCGCTGGCCTCGCCCCGCGCGACTGATCCGAACAGCAGCGCGATCTTCGGGCGTTGCTGCCAGGCCGCGATCTGCTCGCGCAGTCGGTCGATCAACTGTTCGCGCAGGCTCGCCAGGGCTTCGATAGGCGGGGCAGCGAGATGCTCGCGGTTGAGCCGATACAGATATGCGCCGCCTGCTGCGCGGCGCAACACCACTCCTTGGCCGACGAGACGGTCCGCCGCCCGGCGGACTCCCTCGGGGCTCCCGTGACCGATGTGTCTGGCGAGCTCCCTGCCGGTGAGCTCGAGGTCCGCTCGAGCAAGCGCCGCGAGCACGTCGCCGTCGAGCGTTGGTGTCACGACTAGTAATGACCGCCGCCAATCCATGTGCGAAGTATACTAGGCGTCTGCCTATAATAGTAGACACTGGCTCTAGCGCGTCTTGGCAAGCGCCGGCGCACAAACCACGGCCCGGTCGTTCTTCTCGAGACACGCTCGCGACACGTGTTCTGGCTGACGCTCGGTGGATGATCGATGCCCGCCGGGTCGGCCTCAACCCGAGTTGTCCGGATGAAGGGGGCAGCAGCGAAATGAAGGGGTCGGGCCAGTGTTTCCGGGGCCTTTCGAACGGCGAGACGTGTCCCGAGAGACGTCTCCAGCTCCGCAAATCTGGCACAATTTCAGGCGATCTCAGGGCATGCGAAATCGCTCTGCAGAGCCAAAAAGCCCTGCAAATGAGCGGCTCTGCCGAGCAATGGCAGCATCCGCTCGATCTCGGGGGTGGGATCGAGCCACCGGCGCAGCGCCGAGTCCTGTGCGGCCGCGTCGAGGGCGCCCTCGCCGGGCAGTTCGAGCAACTGCGCGAACAGCGGACGCCAGGCGTAATACCCCGTCGAGCGCTCGACGGACTCCGCGGCCGCGAGGACGGTGTGCGCTCCGGATTGCTCGGCCAGGCGGGCGCCCTCGGCGACCAACGCGGACTTGCCGATTCCCGCCTCGCCCTCGACGACCACGGCTCCGCAGCGCCCAGAGGACATCAGATCCCGCAACCGCCGGGCGAACAGCGCGCGCTCGCGCTGGCGGTTGATGAGCTGCCCGCGCCCGTTGGGTCGGGCCGGGCGGACACCGGTCAAACGGCACACCGGTACCGGGTGCGAGCGTCCCTTGACGCTCACCGCGGGCAGCGGCTCGAAGGTGAAGCGCTCACTCACCTCGGCAGCGGTTCGCTCGTCGCACAGGAGGTCCACCGCGGTGTCGTGGGCGAGGCGCGACGCGAGGGTCGTCACGTCGCCGTGCAGCGTGTATTCGCGCCGCAGGTCGCTGCCGAACACCCCGCAGAATGCCTGGCCGCTCGCCACACCGATCGAGCAGGCCAACCCCGCGCCGCCGAACGTCTCGAGCAGCGCCGCGGCCGCCGCCACCCCGCGCTCGGCGTCGTTCTCATGGGCCCGTGGGGGCAGGCCGAACACCCCCGAGAGGGTCAGTCCCTTGTTGTCGACGAGCAGCTTGCTGGCGCCCTCGAAGCGCGCCATCGTCTCCTGGAAGGCATGGACCGCGCGGTCGGCGCCGGCAATTCGCTCGGCGTCGTCACCGGCGGCGATGGGCAGACTGACCATGACCACGGTCACGCGGCGCAGTTCCGCGAGCCACTTCGTGTCGGCGCTCGCGCGCCACCCGCGCAGCGGCGCGGGGACGAATGGCGCCAATGCGCCGGCGGCAACCACCGGTGCCGCGCGCGGCGAACGCAGCCGAGCCGGCGCATCGCGCAACGCGGTCAGCGCCACCAGCCCGTCGCCCAGCGCCTGGCCGTCCGCGCGCCCGCTCAGCAGCTCCCAGGCGGAGGGGGCGAGAACGACGCCTCCGGCCGGGGCACCGCGCTCAGCCACAGCAACCTGTTCGAGCGGTTCGCCGACTGGCATCAGTTCCCAGCGGCCATTCACCCCGCCGACGAGCGCGATGTCGAGCGCGCCCGCCGCGACGCCGATCCTCGTTCGCATCGGCTGACCGCCGAGCGGAGGCTGTAGCCCCGCCGCCGCTTGGACGGCCAGGCCCGCCTGCGCGGCTCGCGCCGTCGCCTCCGCGAGCTCGCCGTCGTCGGGCGCGTTCCAGAGTGAGAGAAATGAATCTCCCGCCACGCAGAGGATGTCTCCGCCGTACCCGTAGATCTCGTGGGCCAGCTCGACAAAGTGCGAGTTGAGCGCGCCGGCGAGCTCCTCGAGGCCTTCCGGCCCGGACCGCGTGAGCCGTTGCATGTGGGAGGTGAAGCCTTCGACGTCGGTAAGTAACACGGCCCCCCGCACGCGCGATGATTCTGAGTGCTCGATCGCCCGGCCGGTGGCGAGCCGATTGCGCAGCAGTGTGGAGACGTGGCTGTGAGCGGCGTCGGTCGCTTCCGCCGCGGCGCTTGGATCTGAGTCCCGGGCCCTGCTCGAGGTGCCGGAGATCCCCTGCAACGCTGTGGCCCCCTCCATCGTCTCGTTCGTCGCGGGAGCCTACCAGCGAAGGCCCGATTGGTGAGGGTTCTTGAGCGGCCTCGCGGAGGCTGGCGATCGGCCGGCGGCCGCCGCCGCGCCGGGACCGGTGGTGACGCACGCGTCGGGACAGGATGAGCAGGTCTGCCGCGGGGGGCGCCGAGGCCGTCGACGTGTGGGCTTGATCTTGCGATCTCGTACAGCTTGTAGGCGCGCGTGAGCTGCTGCGCCAGGGCTGGTGGCGTCATCGTCAGGCTGTCTAACGCGCCTCGGGCTGATGCCCGTCTCCGGGAGCACCCTTCTCGTGAGTCCTCCGCTCGTGGTGGCCCCCCGGTGCGCTCATTCGTCGCCGCTCGGGCAGCGCTTGTGCGCGGCTGCTACTGCACGACGCTCAGCACCGTAAGAAGGGAGGCGACAGAAAGCGCTACGGCAAGAGCGCCGTACGAGAGCCCGCGGCGCAAACGCGCTGCCGTCGGCGCCACTGCCAGCCGGGCCCATCGAGCAGGCACGAGCCGGAGGATCGGCCATCGACGGCGGACCCAGGCAACGAGCAGGTCCTCCAGTCGGCGGTCGATCGCGGCGCCCACTCGACTGCGCATCGCGCGAGGATAGTCTTGGGATTCGTTCCGTTGCGAATGTGCAAGAGGACACCCGAGTCAGCCGCCGCAGAGCGCCTCGGCCAGCACGCGCGACAGGCCGGCCCTTAACCGCCAATGAAGGCGTCGGCCGCGTGAACTGACTCGTTGCGGCGTTCGCTCGCACGTATGAAGCGCCGTGACACGCCTCCCTGCGGCGACACGCGCTCGTCGTCGGCGGGAGCAGCGAGCGCCTCCGGCACCGTTGCCAGCCAGCCGCGAAGGCGCTCGTACACCTCGGGGTGGTTGAGCAGCGCGATGTGGTGTGCGCCGCCGATGTGGTGTCCGTGTTCGTCACGGAAGGGGATCCGGCGGGTCTTGCCCCGGCCGGTGGCACTGGGCACCAGCACCAGGATGTCGCCGAGCAGGCGCCCGAGTGGGTGGTTCGGGTCGCGGGTGACGGTCGCTGAGACGAAGCAGTGGGTTGCCCATGGCAACAGCGGCACCTCGTGACAGGCGACCGCACGCAGTGCCTCGGGGTCGCGGCCCCGCCAGTCCTCGTCGACCAGCGAACCGTGGCGCAGGTCCCGAATGCCGGCGCTGCGTTTCCGCAGGAAGGCGCTCAGCATCCGCGTCTCGGGCAGCTTGTCGAGTGCTGCCGCAGCCCGATGTGCCCCCTGCTCTAGAGGAGCACCCAGGTGAGGGGTCCCCAGCGAGACGACATGCCGGACACGCCGGACCCATGCCTGCTCGTGCTCATCCGCCTGGTGGCAGGCGCTGCGGGCCACCAGACCGCCCATCGAGTGACCGACCAGCGCGATCTGCTGCACGTCGACCGGCCACGCCTCCACGAGTTCCTCGAGCAGCGCCGCCACCGTGCGGCCGTTCTCGGAGATGTGCAGGCCGCTGTTGTAGCGCAGGTAGACCGCCGTACAGCCGAGGTCCGAGATCAGCCGTGAGCCATACGACTCCTGGGCGCCCCACGTCCAGCAGAACTCATCCCCGGTCAGTCCGTGTATGAAGACCGCCAGCTGACCGGTGGCGTTCGGGAACGCGTGGCGCAGCGAGGACCCATCCAGCGCGATCCGCTCTCCATGCAGTCTCGCTGACGTGGGCTGGTGAAGCGCACTGCCGTCGCGCTCCAGCCGGTCCCCGATCAGACCGTTGAGTACAGCGAGCCCAAAGCTGCCCGCCTGAGTGGTAGACAGAGAGATCTGCTCGCCGATGCCGTGGCGCTCCATTGTCGCGTCGGCGGCCTTCCCGAGCACCGAGGCGCCGGCCCCGATCGCGCCGTAGGCGCGGCTCGACAGCGCGTCGTGGACGAGCTTCACGGGGGTACCCGCTGGGCCCACGCCGCGGAAGGCGCGCTGGGCGATGCCCAGGTGCATGTCGCGGATCGCGCCCGGGAAGCTGCGCAGCTCGTCAAACGCCAGGGCGCTCAGCGCCCGAATCTCGTTCGGCGCAGAGCCCTCGACGCCCCCGCCGGTGCTGGTCGAATCCGTGCTGGCCATTCCTGTCCCCATCCGTTCTTGTCGGTATCCGCTCAGGTCAAGACCGAGGCTCACCCGCCGCCCAGGCTACTCCGTCTACAATGCATTTGTGACGTTCGGTACGAAAGCATGCGTGTCGGTCGTCGCACGGGTCTGGTGGGATCCGAACGGGTCGGCGCGGACGGTAAGGCCGACTGATGCGCCTCCGGCCCCCCTAGCGGACGATCGTCCAGCCGATGACGCTCGCTGACGCCCAGCAGCAGCGGCTGCTGGAGCGATTGCGACAGGCTGGCGACGAGCCGGTCGCCTTTGCCGAACTGCACGCCGGCGGGATTGACTTCCCGGCTGCCGTCGTGTCCGAGCTCGAGCTCAACGGATACGTTGTCGAGCGCGTCCATGACCGCGGGCGGCTCACCGGCGTGCGCCTGGTGCAGCCGGAACCCCGGGACACACCCGTCGCACGCCGCCGGCGACCGTGGACGCGCCGCTAGTCAGCGACCCGCATCTGGATTCCGCGGGCCCGCCACGATGCGCCCGGGCCTCGTGGGTTCGCTCGGCTCTCTATCTAGCCGACCGCGTTGATCACTTGCACGCGCTCGCCGCCCTCGTCTGTGTCGGGGGCATGGCGGGCGGCCGGGAGCACTGAGGCCGATGAGAACCCCGCCCCCAAGAGCGCCGATTCGGCGTCGATGGCATCGGCGAAGTGGACGTACACGCGGCCGCGTACGAACGTCGATAGCAGGACGCGGAACGCGCGGACCCGCACGCCGGTGCTGTCCGCCGCGACGTGCAGATCCGAGAGATAGCGGTTGGCCGCGAACTCGCCGAGCAGGTCGGCGAACCGGCGCCACAGGTCGAGCACCTGCGGCAGCGGGAGGTAGCCGAGCAGGCCCTCGGTGACGATCGCCAGCCCGCGCCCGCGATCCAGCGGAGCGGCGATCTCGCCGAGGCTTGTGGCGCCCTCCTTCGCCAGCGCGTCGAGCTCGACGACGCGATGCGTGTCCGACACGGACGCGATCCGCTCGAGCGCGCGCCGCTTGCGCGCGGCCATCGCCGGCAGGTCCGCCTCGACATAGGTGAGCCGGTCGCCGTGGCGGTCGGCGAAGCGCCAGCCCCGCGGCGACATGCCGCACGCCACCTCGATCACCTGCGAGATGCCCCCATCCTGAATCGCCCGCTCGAGCAGGAAGTCGAGCGCGCGGTGGCGCGCCAGCAGCTGGCTCTCGAGCGTCGTGCCGCCAAGGGCCCGGTTGAGTGTCATCGCCGGCTCGAGCGCGGCGAAGAGGGCCAACCCCTCGGGCGTGCCGAGGGCCGAGTGGGAGAGCGCGTTGCGTGTCCAGACGTGGCCGGTGTAGTGGGCGGTCGGACTGATCGCCTCAGGCCCGCGACGGAGGCGGAGAAGGGCGGGCATTGCTCGAAGTATGCCCTGCGGTGGGCGTTCTTCGAACCGGCGCCCGAGACGGAAGGAGCGAGCCGCGGCGGCAAGCCGCGTCACTGCCGTTCGCCTGAAGGCCGGGCAGCTTCACGGCGTAGCCCGAGTGAGATTCGGCACGCGACCGCCTGCTCCATGCGAAGCAGGCGTGATCGGCGCGCGCGGCTCGGGAAATTGACAGCGTCTTCCCAGCGAGGTAAAACGCTCGCGGTGGCCTCACTGACGTCGCTGCCCGCCTCCGCGGCGGGGACGCTGGGCCGGGCGGTTCGTCGCACCGGTCGGCGGCTGCCGTTGATCGCACCGTCGCTCGAGCAGGTGGTGGGTGGGCGCGTCGTGATGGTAACCGGGGCGTCGTCCGGGATCGGCCGGGCGACGGCGGTCAAGATGGGGGCAGCGGGCGCCGTCGTGCTGCTCGTCGCGCGTCGGGGCGAACGGCTCGCTGAAGCCGCAGCTGAGATCGAGCGGTTGGGGGGCAGCGGGCACGCGTACCCGTGCGACCTGACCGACGAGGCGGCGATCCAGGTGCTCTGCGAGCGGACGCTCGCAGAGCACGGCGCCGCCGACGTGCTGATCAACAACGCTGGCCGCTCGATCCGTCGCTCGATCGACCTGTCCTACGAGCGCATGCACGACTACAGGCGGACGATGGAGATCAACTACTTTGCGGCGGTCAAATTGACCCTCGGGTTGCTGCCGGCGATGCGCGAGCAGCATTGGGGCCACATCGTCAACGTCTCGTCGCTGGGCGTGCAGACGAACACGCCGCGCTACTCGGCCTACGTCGCCTCCAAGGCCGCGCTCGATGCCTTCGCGCGCTGTGCAGCCGTCGAGGTGGTCAACGACGGCGTCCACTTCAGCACGGTCTACATGCCGCTCGTGCGCACCGCGATGAGCGCGGCGACCGACCACTACCGCCACTTCCCGGCGCGCAGCCCAGAGCAGGCCGCGGACCTCATCTGCAAAGCGATCGTCGGCCGGCAGAAGACCATCTCGACCAATTTCGGACGCCTCGCCGAGGTGACCTACGCGACCGTTCCCGCGTTCCAGGACGCGGTCGTCAGCACCGGCTACCGGCTCTTCCCCGACAGCCCGGCGGCGCGCGGCGACGAGCCGGCCAGCGACGCCGAGCGTCAGCTCACCCCTGAGCAGCGTGCCTTCGAGCGCGCGACCCGCGGCGTGCACTGGTGAGCTCGACGTTGAACGCGAGTGCCATGCCGGGTGCTCCGCCGCCGCTCCGGGTGGCGAAACGCAGGAGCGAGCATCTGAAATCGCTCCGCAGGGCCAAGAATCCCTGTAGATGAGCGACTCGTAGTGAAGGGGCCCCTGGCGCGATTCCGGGCGTCGGCTTCGACAGAGGGGCTGCTCAACCGCAGTCCTGCGATCGCCATCGTCTAGGCGTTGGCGGTGTGCACGGCCGCCTTCCCGCGTACGTGGCGCGTTACCGAGGTCAAGCCCGCGGGTCGTGAAACCCCTGCGGTGAGCACGTGGCAGGCCGGATATTCACGCGTGGCCCTCGCTCACGCGGGGGCGACGACGCGCAGGATCACCGCGCGCGGCGCGTGCAGGGCCCCGTCGACGACCGCGGCCAGCTCGTCGTCGCGCAGCTCCTCGGCTGCCTCGATGACGACCACGAGCGGCTCGACGCCGGTGCCGGCCTCGGCGAGCACCCGGCGCACCTCCTCGGCCTCGCGGCGCAGCGCCTCCGGCGATGGCAGCGACAGGGCAACCTCGCCGGATTCGGCCTCGAGGCGGCCCTCCGCGTCTGTGGGGCCGGTCGTCACGAGCGCGGCGCCCGCCGCGACGCTCGCGGGGGGTTCGGCCTCGAGCTGGCGCGCCACGGCGCTGCCGCTGGGGACCTCAATGATGAGGGGATCGTGGCTCACGTCGGCAACCCTATCGGCCGGGCGCTCGGGCGGCCAGCCGCAAACCGGGCGGGAACTGGGCGATCGCGTCGCCGACGTGCTCATCGACCTTGACGTCCGCCGCGTCCTTACCAGTTCGTCGATCGGCTAACCTTGACCCGATCTGGTTAGGCAGTGCTACAGATTGCTAGTCTTTGCAACGCATTGGGTCGGGTGGAGCCCTGGCCGGCAGAGGATCCGGCCGAGGCTGTTGAAGCGGAGGCCGTCAGCGACGGCTAGAGGGAGGTTCTATGTTTGCTGTGGTGTCGGCCCGTCGACGGAGTCGGCGGGACCAGTTGTTCAACGAGCGTGGTCGCAACGGCGCGCTGACCGTTCGTCCCCGGGTCGGCATGGGCCTGATGGTTGGCCTGTTCCTGGTCTCGTGGGGTCTATTTGCCGCGCCCGGCGCGCAGGCCATTCCCACGCCGGCGCAGGACCCGTTCTATGCCTACCAGGGGGCCGCTCCGCTGGCGAGCATCCCGCCCGGAACGGTCCTTAAGACTCGCACGCTGTGGTACCACGTCGTGGGCATTCCGTTGCCGATCCAGACGATCCAACTCCTGTACCGGTCGACCGGGCAGCTCGGTCAACCGACCGTGAACGTGACGTCCGTGCTCGAACCCTGGTTTCGCTCCAGTGCACCTAATGTCGTGGCATACGAATCCCTCTACGACTCGCTCAATCCCAACGACGAGCCGTCGTACGAGATCGCGGGCGGGGTGTCACTCGGCGGCCTGGTGCCGGCCTTCGAGTCGCTGCTCGTGGCGCCGGAGTTGCTGGCAGGCGACGTGGTCGTGATCGCGGACACCGAGGGCGAGAACGCGGACTTCGCCGACGGGCCGGAGTACGGGATGTACACGCTGGACTCGCTGCGGGCCGCGCTCAGATCGCCGCTGACGGGTCTGCAGCACACGACGAAGATCGGCGTCATCGGCTACTCCGGCGGCGCGATCGGCGCGGAGTGGACCGCCGAGATGGCTCCCACCTATGCGCCGGACATCAACCGTCTGCTCGTCGGATCGGCGATGGGCGGCGTGCTCGTCGACCCGGATCACAACCTGTACTACGTCAACGGCAGCAGCGTGTGGGCGGGCATCCTGCCGTTGTCCGTCATCGGCGTGGCGCGTTCGTTCCACGTCAATCTCACCCAGTATCTGAGCCCCTACGGGGTCCAGCTCTATAACAAGCTGCAGACGGCCTCGATCCTGAACATTCTCTTGCAGTATCCGGGCCTCACCCTGCAGCAGCTCCTGCTGCCGCAGGACCAGCCCCCGGAGAGCATCCCGATCTATGTGCAGATCGTCAATCAGCTCATCATGGGCGCCCACGGCACGCCGACTGTGCCGCTGTTCATCGGCCAGGGTGGCGGCGAGAATGAGGACGGGACGGTCGGCAACCAGCCGGGGATTGGCATCGGCGATGGCGTGATGGTCACCGGCGACGTGCGCGCGCTGGCCTCGGAGTACTGCCAGCGCGGGGTGCCCGTCCAGTACAACGAGTACGACGGCGTCGACCACCTTGTCGGCGCGCTCGTGTGGCTCGTCCAGGCGCTGCCGTGGCTGAGCGACCGGTTCGCCGGCCAGCCGGCACCGCAGGACTGCTCGACCATCGGGCCGGGCAACTCGCTCGCTCCGGTCGTCCTCGGCGTCACTCCGATCACACCCTGACGCCCGGGCCGGCGCGCCGCACGGCGCGCCGGCCCGCCGCGACACTGTGACCTCGCCGCGACGCGGCGAGTAGTTCATGGCGCTGCGCATCAGTTCGCCCCCTGCTCGCTCGACCTGGCCCCGGGGCGGGCGCCTCAAGACTCCGCGCTTCACAGTCCCCCACAGCGCGAGGCTCGCGGGCCGCAACGACCCCGTTCGACGCAAGCGCGCGACCCATATGCCGCCACGGCGGCATATGGACAAAGGTCCTGAGCGCGCGGCGATCCGGCGGGGGCGGTAGTTTGACGGCATGAAAACCATGCGGGGTAATCTCAGCCTGGGGGCTGCCGTGCTGCTTGTGTTGGCCGCGTTTGCGGCCTCGGCTGGTGCCTCCACCGGCAAGCCGAAGTACCCGCCGTGCACCAAGAAGGCGCTGAGCGCCGGTCTCAAGCGCGGATCGGCGCAGCCGAAGAACGCGAAATTCGAGGGGTCGTTCGGTTGCGCCGGCGGCTGGGCGTACTCGGGCATCGTGGTCGGCGGCAAGAACGGCTTCGACGCGATCGCCGTCTACAAGGCCGAGAACGGCGTGTGGGTGGCTGTCGACCGTGCCAAGCCGTGCCTGAAGCACGAGATCCCGAAGAAGATCTACCAGGGCGCTTGCACCACGAGCTGACGGCCATAGAAGCCCGCCGGTGAGATGACCTGACCGGCGGGCGGGCCGTAAGGCACGCTGGCGCAGGCATCTGGCCTGCGTTGGGAGCCGACACTCGCCGGTGATCGTTCGGCTGGCGCTTCCGGCGTCAGCAATGCAGCGCGCTTGCGGCGCCTCAGTGGTGGGCTGACTGCAGGATGTCTGCGGTCGCGCGGCTGACCATGACCTCGCCGTTGATCACGCCCATCCGCTCCACGTCGAAGTCGGTCAACTCGTTGGATACCCACTCGGCCGCGAGGCGGTTTGACGCCTCGGCCTCGTCGCGCCCGTGAAACATCGTGATCGATGCCACGGTGTGATCACCGGTCTTCGCCACCTCATAGCTGACGAAGCCCGGCTCTCTGGCGAACGCGTCAGCGAGGTCACGGTCGACGCGGTGCATCACGTCGTCGATTGAGCCCTTGCCGACGCGATAGGTCCGGATGCTGACGAACATGGCGAACACTCCTCGGTGGGATGCGCTGCGGTCGAGTTCGAGGCTACGCGCGCTGCCTGCGGCTTGCAACAGCGCACGGCCGACGATCGAGCCGCCTGCGCTGGCGTTCGCATGGATCGGCCGGATGCAGGCTCCGTCGGAGTCTCCGTACACCCGGGACGGATGAGGCTGCGGTCCGGACGACCGGGACCGCGGGGTCGGACCCGCGAGCAGCTCTACGCCGAGGCACGTAGCCTCGGCGTCGACGGACGTTCGAAGATGAACAAGGGGCAGCTGCAACGCGCAGTTGACGCTCGAAAGCACTGACCGCTTGTCCTCGATCCAAGAGGCGCTGGTCGATGCCGCCGCGCTCGGCGCCGCGACGCGTCCGCGATGCCCGCCCCAGTCGCTATCGGAGCGGCCGGAATGCGGCGCGGATCTCGCTTGCGAACAGCTCGGGCTCCTCCCAGGCAGCGAAGTGACCGCCCTGGTCGGCTTCGTTGAAGTAGCTGAGGCTGGGGTAGATCTTCTCGACCCAGCTCCGCGGAGCCCGAAAGATCTCGCCCGGGAAGGTGGTGAAGCCGACGGGGACCGAGACCGCCGGGGGAGCCTGGCCGGCCGCAGCCGCCGTGGCTCGTGCGCCCTCCCAGTAGGACCGGGCCGCCGAGACCCCGGTGCCCGTCAGCCAGTACAGCGTGATGTTGTCGACGATCCGGTCTCGGGTGAGATGGCCCGACGGCTGCCCGTCGACAAAGGCGCGGGAGATCTTGTAGTAGCTGTCGGTGTCGTGGTCGAGCAGCCAGGCCGCCAGGGCGACCGGTGAGTCCAGCAGGGCGTAGCCGATCGTCTGCGGCCGAGTGGCCTGCTCCAGGAAGTAGCCGAACCCGCTCGTCCTGAACGTGGTGACTTGGGTGAGCGCCGCGCGTTCCTCCTCGGTGTCCGCGGGCATCGTGCCGCCGAGGCCCGCCACGAGCAGGTTCATGTGGATGCCGAGCAGCCCCTCCGGTGCCTGGCGGCCGATCGCATCCGTGACGCTGGCGCCCTGGTCGCCGCCCTGGGCGACGTAGCGGGTGTAGCCGAGGCGGTGCATCAGCTCCGCCCACGCGCGCGCGACTCGGCCGGTATCCCAGCCGACCTCGGTCGGCTCGGCCGAGAAGCCGTAGCCGGGCAGCGATGGCAGCACCAGGTCGAACGCGTCCTCGGCGCTTCCGCCGTGTGCGGTCGGGTCCGTGAGCGGGCCGACGGCCTCCAGCATCTCGATCACCGAGCCGGGCCAGCCGTGCGTCATGACCAGCCCCAGCGCGTCATCGTGACGCGACTTGACGTGGATGAAGTGGATATCCAGCCCGTCGATCTCGGTCCTGAACTGCGGCAGCGCGTTCAGCTTCGCCTCGCACTGACGCCAGTCGTAATCGGTCGTCCAGTAGCGGGTGAGCTCCTCGATCGTCGCCAGCTGCACGCCCTGCGAGCGATCCGCGACCAGCTCCCTGCTGGGCAGCCGCGCCGAGGCGACGCGCCGACGCAGGTTCTCCAGTGCTTCGTCGGGAACCGCAACGTGGAAGGGGTGAACCGTGGTGCTCCCTGACTTCTCGGCCGTGACGGACATGTCGCTCTCCCTCGGTTCGGTGACACCGCGAAGCCTGCTCACGTGCCGTGCACGTCGCGTCCGTGAAGACCCTGGTCCGCACCCGGGTCTGTCTCGTTCGCACCGCGCCCGCTCGAAGGCCCCGCGGTCCGGGCGCGTTCAGCGCCAGCCGGGCGGCAGGCGTCAAGTCGAGCCCGTCAGGCGCCGATCCAAGGCGAGATGCGCGTTCGCAGAATCCTTTCGTCTCCTCGCCGTCTCGTCCTGGTCGTGGCTTGCCTGCTCGTCGCCGGGCTCGGCACGGCCGGATCGGCGTCGTCCGCCGCGGCGGCCGTGCGGGCGATCGTGTTCGCGCCCGCCACCAACGAGATCGCCGTCACGAGCTCGCTCAGCGCCACGCCCCGGGTCATCGCCAACACCGGAGGGCTCAACATCGCCGTGTCGCCAGACGGACGGACGGTCGCCTTCGTGAATGCGCCCGGGCTCGAGCTCCTGAACCTGACGACCGGCACCACGACGACACTGTCCCGCGCCGCCAACGGTCGGGTCGAGTGGTCGCCGGACTCAAGCCGCCTCCTGGTCGAGGCGGTGAGCCCGAGCAGTCTGGATGACGATCTGCTCGTATGCACCCGTGCGCCGGCGGCCTGCCGTACGGTGGCCCGCGCCCCGATCAACGGCTACGCCTTCTCGCCCGATGGCCACAGCGTCGCCTACGACGACGTGGACACCGAGCATGTCGTGATCCTCGGTCTCGACGGCCGGCGGCGGGTGATCGCCGGCTGGTACGACCAACTCTTCCTGTGGGCCAGGGCCGGGCTCATCGCCGAGGGAACCCCGCCGAGCGCCAAGCAGCCGATCCTGGTGTTCTCGCTGCGCCACGACGACGGCCGCGTCACTCGGCTGTTCACCGAGCGCAACGGCATGGCCTTTCTCGAGCCTGTCGACGTCTCGCCGAACGGCCACACGATCCTCTATGAGGATCTCGTCTCGTGCGGGCCGCTCGATCTGGACGTGATTTCGGCTTGCCTGCCGTTCAGCGCGCTGATCGAGACGGGCTCGACTCGCGGCGGGCTGCCCGGTCCGGCGAGCTCGCGCTTGTCCTACCCGAGCACGGCCGCCTTCGCCTCCGACGGGTCGGTGATCGCGGCCTTCAGCGCCACGGCCGGCGCCCACCGCAAACCGTTCCCGACATACCTCGGCGAGCAGCGCCTCCCGCGGGCGGGCAGGACCCCGCCGCCGCCAACCCTCACCAAATGGCGGACCTACGGCGTCTCGCTCGCGCGCGACCAGTAACGGCGGGGCGCCGGTACCAAGCCCCGCAGCGGCGCGCAGCCTCGCGCCCGGCCGGCCTACCCAGCCCCGTCCGCCGCGTCGATCCTCGGGTCGATCAGCACCTTCTCCCCGGTCGCCAGGCGCCCGTACACCCCGAGCGCCGGCGCGCTCAACACCTCGCCGAGCCCGACCGTGCGCGCGTACGTGCTCGCGAACACGTCCCTGAGCCCGGCTACCGCGCGCTCGCGCAGCTCGCGCCCCCGCTCGAACCCCACCGACTGCAGGAACGGGAACAGCAGCCAGCCGCCGACGCCCCACGTCATACCGAACGTCCGCCGCAGCTCGGTCGGCGAGCGGTCGAGATTCCCGTAGATGTAGACCTGCTTGTGGCGGCTCGACCCGTACCGGCTGTACTCGTTCGCCTGCTCGCTCGCCACCACCTCCATCGCCTCGAGGATGTCGCCGGCGAGGGTCCCGCCGCCGATCGCATCGAAGGCGATCGTCGCCCCGGTCGCGCGGCAGGCCTCGACAAGGTTCTCCCGAAACGATGCCGCGCTGCTATCGCACACGTGCTCGGCCCCGGCGCCCCGCAGGAGCTCCGCCTGCTCGGGCCGCCGCACGATGCAGACGAGCGGCACGCCCTCCGCGCGGCACAGCCGCAGCAGCATCTGTCCGAGGTTCGACGCCGCCGCGGTGTGCAGGAGCCCGGTGTGGCCGTCGCGGCGCATCGTCTCGACCATGCCCAGGGCGGTCACGGGATTGACGAACGCCGACGCTCCCTCGGCGCTCGACACGTCATCGGGTAGCGCCACACACAGCGACGCGGGCAGGCGGCGGTGGTCGGCGTACATCCCGCCGCCGATCATGGTCACGCGCTGGCCGAGCAGCGCCTGCGCGGCCGGCCCCGACCCGGCGGCGATCACCGTGCCCGCGCCCTCGTTGCCGACCGATAGCGACTGCCCGACCCGACCGCGCAGCCCCGTCATCGCGGCCGGCGACAGCTCGGCGACGAGCAGGGGCTTGCCATCGCGTTCGCGGGCCTCGATCTTCTGCGGGTTGACCCCGGCGATCAGCAGCCCGACATCAGACGGGTTGATCGGCGTGGCCTCGACGCGCACGAGCACGTCGTCCTCGCCCGGCGATTCGAGTTCGACCGGCTCGAGCGAGACCTCGAGCATCGCCGACTCCGTCACGAGGGATCGCAGCTCTCGTCCGCCTGTACGTCGTGTCCGCCATGGCTGCGTTCCTCCTTCGTTGTCGGCCGGCCGTGATGATCGCACTAGCGCGCGGCGCCAATATCCGGATAGCCTCCTTGCCGTGACGCCCGTGTCCGCCGCCACCGCCGATCACGAGGTCGCCGTCATCGGCGCCGGCTTCTCCGGCATCGGTGCGGCGATCGCGCTCGACCGCGCCGGCATCCACGACTTCGCCGTGCATCGAGGAGGGCGACGGCGTCGGCGGCGCCTGGCACTGGAACACCTATCCGGGGGTCGCCGTCGACATTCCGTCCTTCAGCTACCAGTTCTCCTACGAGCGGCGGACCGACTGGTCGCGGGTCTACGCGCCCGGCCGCGGAGCTGAAGCGCTACGCGACCGACCTCGTCGACAAGTACGGCCTGCGCGTCGCGCATCCGGCTGAACACGAGGATCGTCTCGGCGCCGCGTTCGACGAGGACGCACCACCTGTGGCGCCTCGGCACCGCCGACGGCGACACGATCACCGCGCGCTACGTCATCAGCGCCACGGGCGTGTTCAGCCAGCCGACAGCTCCCGGACATCCCCGGGATCGACGACTTCGCCGGCACGGTCATGCACACCGCCCGCTGGGACCACGCGGCGGACCTGCGCGGCAAGCGCGTCGCGGTCATCGGCACGGGCGCCTCGGCCGTGCAGGTCATCCCTTCGATCGCCCCGATCGCCGACCATCTCACCGTCTTCCAGCGCACGCCGATCTGGTGCCTGCCCAAGCCCGACGGCCCGATCGAGGGTTGGCGCCGCGCGTGCTGCGCGGCGTCCCGGGCGCGGCGCGCGCCGCGCGCTGGCTCAGCCAGGCCTTCGTCGAGCTGACCTTCCCGCTGCCCGCCCACTTCCATGGGATCGTCCCGCTCTCGCGCCGCGGCGAGCGCGCCGGGCACGCGCATCTGGAGCAGCCAGGTCCACGACCCCGACGTCCGCGAGAAGCTCACCCCGCAGTACGGCCTCGGCTGCAAGCGCCCGAGCTTCTCCAACGAGTACCTCGCCACCTTCAACCGTGACAACGTCCTGCTGGAGACGACGCCGATCGAGGCCATCACGAGCGGCGGCGTCCGCACCGCCGACGGCGCCCTGCACGAGATCGACGTGCTCGTGCTGGCCACCGGCTTCAAGGTCTTCGACCAGGGCAACATGCCACCGTTCTCCGTCCACGGGCGCCGGTGGCGTCGACCTCGAGCGATTCTGGGAGGAGAACCGATTCCAGGCCTACGAGGGCGTCAGCGTGCCGGGCTTCCCGAACCTGTTCCTGATCCTCGGCCCCTACGGCTTCAACGGCGCAGCTACTTCACGCTGATCGAGAACCAGATGCGCCACATCGTCCGCTGCCTGAGCCGCGCGCGGCAGGAGGGGGCGACGGCGATCGAGGTCACCCCCGAGGCCAACGCGCGCTACTTCGAGCGCATGCTCGGCCGGCGCGGCAGCCAGATCTTCTTCCAGCCCAGCTGCTCGCTGGCCAACAGCTACTACTTCGACTCGCACGGCGACGTGCCGTTCCGCGCCTCGCCGACGCTCGAGGCGGCCTGGCGCAGCGCGCGCTTCGACCTCGACGACTACCGCTTCACGCGCGTGCGCGAGCGCTCGATCGCCGCCGCTTAGCGCTCGCCGAGCGCTCGCTTACCAGTCGGGCCGAGGGTTAGTGGGACCAGGTAGCGCAGCCGGCGCTGACGTGCCCGAGCTCCGCGGTGGGCGCGCCGGCTCCGAAACACTTCAACCATCCGGCTCGCGGCCTTCGCGCGAGCAGATCGGGTCAGCCGCTACGCCTTGACCCGGTAGCCGGCGATCTCATGGCCCTTGAAGCACTGGCCTTCGTCCATCGCCTGGATGCATTTGAAGCCCGGCTCGCCGGTGATGGTCCAGTACGAGCCGGCATCGCTCGTGCCGTGTTGCTTTGGGTTTCCCAGCACGAAGCCCCTGATGAGCTTCGTCGCCCGCCGACACGAAACGCCGCCGCCGTTGTAGACGATGAAGTCCTGACCGGAGCGGAAGAAATGGCCGCACACGTGGGTCGGGAAGGACGGTGCCGCGCCAACGGATGCCGCGCCCCAGCCGCACAGCGCCGTCGCAGCGGCTACGGCGAGGGTCGCGCGCAATCCGCGAAGCCAGGCTGCTCGGCCGCTGGGATGCTGGGCGCTTGAACGCGCACGCGTACGCACGTCAGGGATCATAGGGTCTGCGAGGAGGGCCTGCGAGCAAGCGGCGGTGTGAGCCGCTGCTTCGCCTCACCAGCGCGCGAGGTAGATGAAGTCGGCGGCCGGGCGGCCGACCCACTGGGTGATGCGCATAGCAAGGGTCACTCCGGTTGCGAAGCGGGCCGTCTTCAGGCCGGTCAGCTGGCCGGGCTGGCAGCTCAGGTCGTCTGCGGTTTGCGCCCAGGTCACCCCGCGGCTGGCGCGAGACTCGTTCAGCCCTGCGTGCAGCGCCTTGAGGTCCCAGCGCGGGCGCCGGTCGGGGCCGCACGGCGGCAGCGGCGCACCGGCGTCGAGGGTGGCGCCGGTGAGGAAACTCTCCGGCGTGCGGTCGAGCCAGCGCAGGAAGAACAGGGCGTGCTGGCAGCTGGTGTTGCCGCGCTTGCCCAGATTCTGCAGCGTCGAGGGGCTGATCGGATGGTTCGCCAGTCCGCGCGCGGCGCGAGCCGCATTCAATACAGGCGCCATCTCCCAGATCGCGGTGGCGGCGCCCGGCCAGCCGAGTCCTTCGGCGCGACGCTTCGCATCCAATGCCGCGTACAGCCCCCTCCCATCGAACTCCCGGATCACCGGGGACGGATCCGCCGGGCCTGGAGTCATGTGACCAATCCTCCCACACCCCGCGAGCGGCGCTCACCCGATCGTGATCAGGGGGCAGGGACGACCGTCGCCCACACGCCGCCCGTGGCCGGCGTCGTGCTCGTCAGCCAATCGGCGGCGACGACGAGGCCGGCGGTGGTGGCCAGCGCCCGCCCGTTGTAGGCAACGGCGCCGGCGACCGCGGCCGGGAGCACGGTCGCCGAACCACCGGCGCCGTTGTCGTCTCCGAGCTTGGCGTTGATCTGTACGTTGGCGATCGCGGGCGTGGACTGCGTGCTGGTGGCGCTGCCGGTCGCCGTCTCATACACCGCCCACAGTTGCCCGTTGGGAGCGGCGGCCGCCGCGAGCCCGATCACGTCGGTGTGCGCAGCCGTGTCCTGCACGACTGTGATCGGCGCCGCCTGTCCGGGCGCCCAGGACACGAGCTGGTTGGTCGAGCCGCTCGGTGCATAGACGACATGGCAGATCGAGTTGCAGGCGACAGCCATCTGTTCGTCGGCGGGCGTGTTGGAGCTCTCCGGCGCCAGCTGGGGCGTCGCGGTGGGCAGCGAGGCGCCGGTCGCGGGATCGAGCTGCAGGAGGTAGATGGCGTGGGATGAGGTGCCACCGCTGTCGCTGCTGCCATCCCAGGCCAGCCACAGCCGCCCGGTGCTGTCGGTCGCAAGCGTGGCGTCCGTGCTGAACTCCAGCGTGACCCCGTTGGGATAGGTGAGGTTCTCCGCGGTCGGAGGGTTGGTCGCGCCGTTGTCGACCCCCAGCAGTCCGTTGCTGCTCCACAGCAGCGTCCGGCCGCCACTGGCGAGCGCCACGCTGCCGGCGTCGGCCGACGTCACGGTCGACGCCACCGGCGCGGGCGGCCCGAAGCTTCCGTCGGACTGCTGCGGAAGCGACGCCAGGCCGGTCAGCGGGTCCCCGACTGTCGGGCTGTGCTCTCCGGACACGAGCAGCTGCTCACCGCCTCCGCTCCCGGGCGCCAGGAAGACCCCGTCCAGGCTTGTCCAACCGGTGATCGGATCGGTGCGCGACACGGTGCCCGGTGCTCCGGGGGTGGCCGAGAAGCGTGCCACCTCGATCCCGTGGTTGCTGTCGGCGCCGAACGCGGCGAACACGTTGCCGGCCTGCTCGGCCAGCGTCGGCGCGAACGAAGCCGGGGCGGTGGAGGACTGGTCGGACAGCTGGACCCAGCCCGGCGCGGTCGGCCCGATGGCGCGGATCACGCGCGCATCACCGGTGGCGAACTGGCGGTGGCCGGTGGCGCCCACGTCGAGCGCGCAGGCATCCAGCAGCTGCGTCCCGGTGACCCCCGCCGCGCGGCACAGCTGTTCGGCCAGCGCGCGCACCGCCCCGCGCAGCCCGGCCAGCGTCAACGGCTTGTGGGGGAAGCCGGGCACCAGGAAGGATCGCGTGCTCTGCCCGTGCGCGTAGCTGAACAGCGACTGGCTCTGGGTGATGCGCCAGCTGGCGCCGAACTGGCTGTAGCGCACCTGGAGATCGTGCGTGCTCGTGCCGGTGAACACCGACGCCGGGTATTTCTGTCCGGTGCGGCTCACGAACTGCGTCGCGGCGGAGCCGCCCCAGTTTCCCAGCAGCCCGGTCAGATGGCCGGCGCGGGCGCTCGCGAGCGAGATGTCGATCCCGAGCGCGCCGAACGTGTTGTAGACCTGGACCGTGCTGCCGTCGGCGAGCGTGACCTCCGCCAGCGGTGCTTGGTCCTGTGTCGTGAGCTGCAGGGAGCCTGCGGTGCCAAGCGCGATGCTGCGCGCGAAGTTCCGATGCTTGTCGAGGTAGACGACCAGCCCGTCCGGCCCGTTGGGGACGAGCTCGACGGTCGCCGTGCCGACGCGCATCGCCACAGCGGTGTTGAACGCCACGCAGCAGTTGCCGTCGGGCTGCTGGCGGATCTGGATCTGGAAGTCGTCGCTGGTGGACTTCACCAGCGTGAACTCGCCGGCCTGCTGGAAGTCGAACAGGTCCCCGTTGAAGGCCTCCAGGTGCGGATCGCCGAAGGTCGATGCCGTGCCTGTCCCCATGCCGGTTCCTGTCCCTGTCCCTGACCCGGGCGTGCAGGTGCCGCTGGTGGCGGTGGTCACGGGCACCGCCGTGTAGTCGATCGACACCACCGAGGTGGACTTCGCCGCGGCGACGCCGAGCAGCGGGTCCGCCGGCAGCGGCGTCAGCTGCGGCGGCGGCACGTACGTCTCGCCGGCTCCGCACCCGCCCGCGGGGGGCGGCGTCGGCGTCGGGCATCCTCCCGCCCCGCTACAGAAGGTCAGCTTGTCCAGGGCCGTGCCGGTGTAGTTGCTCGCCACGCCGAAGCGGCCGTAGCCGAGGCCGAGGTCGATGTGGGCGGTCTCGATGTCTCCGGCCGGCGCCGCGGGCATCGAGATCATGAGCTGGTCGGTGCTGTCGGGGTCCAGCGACACCGACGTGCTCGCCGACACGGTCCGCACCGGCGCGGAGAAGCCGGCGTCCGGGAGCGGGCTGCGCGCCGTCCAGTTGTCGCCCCCGGCCGTGTCGTTGAACGCGCTCGACCCCCAGGTGTCGAAGAACTGCTCGGGGTCGACGCCGGCCAGCGCCGCGGTCAGGGCGGCGTCGCGGCCGTGGATGGACGCAGTGAGGATTGCCGGGATGCGATGCCACAGGTCGCCGGCCACGTCATCGAGATGGCCCCAGAAGCCGACCGCGTCGTAGCTGCGGTCGAACAGCGGCATGGTCGACGTCAGGAAGTACTCCATGAAGCTGTCGCGCGAGATGTAGATGGGATCCGACGCGAAGAGCGTCGTGTCCACCCAGCGCGCGAGCCCCTCCTGCACCCACGATTCGGTCTTCGTCACCGTCGTGTCTCCATCACCCTCGAGCTGCTGCTGGTAGCAGTGGAACAGCTCGTGGGTGATGATCTCCTCCTGCCAGTTCGTGTTGCCGCCGGTGTCGGCGTCGAAGATCGGCTTGTACACGGCGATCTGGCAGAACAGGCCGCTCACCGCCGAGGCGGCCGTGGTCGCCGGGCTGGTATCGCCGGGCTCGGGGTTGGTCAGCCAGCCGATGTGCACCGGGATGTGCAGGTGCGGGGACAGGTGGGCGTTGAGCAGAGTCGTCCCCGCGTCGGCGAGATGGGTCAGTTCCGGCACGGGAGGGCCGATCTCGGCGGGATGCGCGAGCGCGGCGGGCGCGGAGAACGTGAGCGCGGCGACCGCAAGCGCCGCGCCGAGCACGCCGGACCTCAGCCCGAGCCGCCGAGCCGACCGGCTGCCGCTGGAACTCGTTCTCCAGGCGCCCGATCCGTGCACCGCGCGGCACCGCCCCCATAGTCGAACAAACTGCCCGCCGCAGCATACTCGCCGTCGCCGGTGTCCGGGCCTCGGCGCCGGTCGCTGCAACCGGCACGGGCCGAAGCGACTGGCGCTCCGCGCGTCGCCGGGGGAGCTGCGCGCCGTGACGGCCGTGTCGGTCGTATCCGCCAGGTCGCCGTGGGTAGTTGGATGAGCGCGTCCCTCGTGCCGCGGCTATCCGCCGGCCAACGCCCGTTCGAGCTCGGTCAGGCAGCCGTTCCATCCCTGGTCCTGGGACGTGCGGCGCTCGTCGGTCGAGATGCCGCTGTTGACCATCAGCACGGTGGTCGAGCCCTCGGACTCCGAGAAGGAGAGCTCGATCAGCTGCTCGTTGGCCGGGGTCGTCGTCGAACGTCCAGGTCATCGCCAGCCGGTGCGGCCGGTCGATCAGCGTGTACTCGCCCCGCGCCCCCGCCTCCGTGCCGTCGGGCCTGCGCATGACGACCCGGACCGCGCCGCCCACCCGCAGATCGACCTCGGCCACCGGGGTACCCCAGTCGGACTCGGGGTGAAACCAGCGCCGCATCACCTCGGGGCTGGTCCAGGCGTCGAAGACCTCCTCGGCCGAAGCCGCGAACGTACGCTCGATCCGCACCACGTGGCCGGGCTGCTCGGCTCACTCGCGCTCGCTCCGTTCCTCCAGGTAGTCGCCGACGACGTCGAACAGGCGCTCCCAGCGCTCCCGCTGGCTCTCTATCCATTCCGAGGCCTCGGCGAGCGCCTCCGGCCGCAAAGCGAGGCGGTGCGTCCTGCCGTCGATCACGCGGGTGACGACGCCGGCCTCCTCCAGCATCCTCAGGTGCCGTGAGATGGTCGGCTTGGACACGCCGAAATCCCGCGTCACCTCTCCGACCGTCGCCGTCCCCGCCGCTGAGCCGCTCGACGATCTCGCGCCGCAGCGGATGCGCGAGCGCCTGGAACATATCGTTAGCCATTGTGCTAACTATATGCGAGAGCCAGCGGACCCGAACAGGAGGTGACAGGTCGATGACAGAGCACAGGATCGGCACGCAGGAGGAGTGGCAGGCGGAGCGAGACGAGCTGCTGAGGGAGGAGAAGGAGCTCACCCGCCGCGGCGATGAGCTGACCCGCAAGCGGCGCGAGCTGCCCTGGGTCCGAGTCGACGCAGGAGTACCGCTTCGAGACCGAGCACGGCACGAAGACGCTCGCCGAGCTGTTCGACGGCCGCTCCCAGCTGATCGTCTACCACTTCATGTTCGGCCCGCCGTATGAGGCGGGCTGCCCGGTCTGCTCGTCGATCGCCGACACGCTCGCACCCCAGGTCCCCCACCTCGAGGCGAAGGACACGACCCTGCTGCTCGCCTCGCGCGCACCGCTCGAGAAGCTCCTCGCCTTCCGCGAGCGGATGGGCTGGGGCATCGACTGGGTCTCGAGCGGCGCACAGCGACTTCAACCGCGACCTCGGCTTCCTGCTACGCGCGAGTGAAGCTGGAGCCGTTCCTGTCGGGCGAGATCCCGCTCGACCGTGCAGGCGAACGCGCGCGAGTGCGGGACCGACGTCGCCGGCTACGTCACCGAGGGCCCGGGCCTGAGCGTGTACGCGCTCTCGGACGGGGCCGTCTACCGGACCTACGTGACAACCGCCCGCGGCCTCGAGTTCGCGATGGCCTACTACGCGCTGCTGGACCGCACCCCGAAGGGTCGCGACGAGGACCCGTCACAGCCGTTGTGGATGCGCCGCCACGACGAGTACGAGCAGGCATCCAGCGCGCGGGGCGCCGCCTGATGCCCCTTCGAGTCGCGCGCAGCCAGCCCGCGGTGATCGCCGGGCTGCTGGCCGCCGCCGGCCTGGCCTGGTGGTGGACGGTCGAGCGGATGGCCGGCATGGACGCGGGTCCCGGCACCGACCTGGGCACGCTCGGCTGGTTCACCGCCTCCTGGGTGGCTGATGATGGCGGCGATGATGCTGCCCTCGTTCGCGCCTAGCCTCGCCGCGACACGTCGCCTCGCGCGCGGCCAAGGGCCCAGCCGCTCGCTGCTGTTCACGGCTGGCTACCTGCTCGTCTGGACCGTCGCCGGCGTCGTCGCCTACGGGCTGTTCGAGTTGGGCAAGGCTCTGCTGGCCAGCGATCTCGCCTGGCGTGGCGCGGGTCGATGGCTGGCAGGCGGCGTGATCGTGCTGGCCGCCGTCTACCAGCTCACTCCGACGAAGCGCGCGTGCCTGACGCGGTGCCGGGGAGAGCTCGAGCGCCGCGTGGCACTCGCGCGCGACGACCGACCGGCGTCGCTGGCCATGGGCGCGCGCAGCGGCGGCTGGTGCATCGGCTGCTCGTGGGCACTGATGGCCGCGCTGTTCGCGCTCGGTGTGATGAGCCTGACCTGGATGGCGCTGATCGCGGCGCTGGTCGCGCTGGAGAAGACCGGCCCCGGGCCTCGGCCGCCAGGCTGGCGACGGCGCTCGTGCTCGCAGCGCTCGCCGTGGGAGTCCTCGCCGCGCCCGCGCAGCTCCCCGGGCTCGTGGTTCCGGGGTCCGGGGGTATGCACGCGATGAGGGCGATGAGCTAGGTGGCAGCGGGGGCGTGCCGACGCGGGCCCCAAAGCCGACATCGCTTCTCCCGTCAGACGGTCGCCAATGCTACCGCCCGGCCGGCCAGGGCACGGGTGGTTTGCTTGCACGCGTCGACCAGCGGCGGCGCGTGCGGAGCTTCCCCGAAACGACGGTCGGCGCGGAGCCTCTGTCGTCGCGACCACGCGGACGGAACCTGGCCTCAATTGCACGTACGGTAGGCGCCGATGTCAAACGAGCCAGAAGGGAGCAGCATGCTTGAGAGAGACCGATATGTCCCCGGCGTCCCATGCTGGATCGACACCCGCCAGCCCGATCCGGAGGCTGCCGTGGCCTTCTACAGCGGCCTGTTCGGATGGGATTGCGCGGACGCAATGCCGCCCGGCTCGGCCGGCAAGTACTTCATCGCTTCACTGCGCGGCGGCGACGTGGCCGCGATCGGTTCACAGCCCGAGGGCGGGCCACCGATCGTCGCCTGGAACACCTACGTCTGGGTTGACAGCGCGGATGAGACCGCCTCGACGGTGACGGCGGCCGGCGGGCGCATCCTGGCGGAGCCCTTCGACGTCATGGACGCGGGCCGCATGGCGGTGTGCGCAGATCCCGAAGGGGCCGCATTCTGCGTCTGGCAGGCCGGGCAGCACCGGGGCGCGACGGTGGTCAACGAACCCGGCTCATTGAACTTCAACGGCCTGAACACCCGCGACCCGGATCGCGCCAAGTCGTTCTACGGCTCGGTGTTCGGCTGGGAGACGCTCGGCCTCGGAGCCGGCGCCGAGATGTGGCGGCTGCCGGGCTACGGCGACTTCCTGGAGCAGCGCGACCCCGGGCTTCGTGAGCGCCTGGGGGAGACCGGCGCCCCGAAGGGCTTCGGGGACGTGGTCGCGACGCTCAATCCGATCGCGGACGACCAGCCCGATGTGCCGGCGCACTGGAGCGTGACGTTCGCGGTCGACGACGCCGACGCGATCGCCGACCGGGCGGCGGCGCTCGGCGGCCAGGTCGTGGTGCCGCCGTTCGACGCTCCCTGGGTGAGGATGACCGTCATCACCGATCCGCAGGGTGCGACGTTCACCGCGAGCAAGTTCGTGCCGGAGAACCGGAACCTCGGCGCCCCGGCGGACGCGACGGCCAGCGCCGCGTAGCGGCGATTCGGTGGCGAGCGGGTGCCCTGACGCTCAGCCGGTGGGCGTCAGGGTGCCGCGTTCGCGCCGCGGTCCCGGATCAAGACCGAGGCTTCATCGAAGATCGCAGCGCGCCCAACCCGCACGCCCGCGCGGCTAGCGCAGGCTGCTGGCCAGGCACAGCACGCCGCCGTTCTTCTCGAAGTAGCGCTGGTGGTACTCCTCGGCGCGATGGAACACCGACGCGGGCACGATCTCGGTGGTGATGGGGCGGGCGCGCGACTGCTGCTCGGCCTCCCGCGACGCCTCGGCCTGCAGTTGCTGCTCGGGCGTGTGCGTGAAGATCGCCGAGCGGTACTGGTCGCCGAAGTCCCATCCCTGATGACCTCGCGACGTCGGATCGTGGATGGCCCAGAAGACTTCGAGCAACTCGCCGTAGGTGAGCTGCGCGGGGTCGAACCAGATCTCCACGGCCTCGGCGTGCCCGGTGGTCCCGCGGCACACCTGGTCGTAGCTCGGGCCGTCCTCGTGTCCGCCGGTGTAGCCGACCGACGTCTGCAGCACGCCCTCGATCTCGCGAAACGCCGTTTCGATCCCCCAGAAGCATCCCGCGGCGAACGTGGCTCGTTGCCCGCCGTAAGGGCCCGCATCCGCTGCACGGTTCGCGGGGTCGGCGGGTGCCCCGGTCGGGGTCTGGTCGCGTCGCAAGCTGTCGTTCGACATGGGCTTCGTCTTTCCGCGGGAGCCGTGGGCGACGAAGGGCGTCCGTCCGGCCCCGCACGAGTGCGCGACGGCTGCGGGCCGCCGCTCCATTTCTTCTTCCGCCACAAAGTCCCGGTGGTCGGCGCGCGCGTTACGCACGTCCCGCGCACCGGCGGGACGTGATACTGAAGCCCGCATGCTGTCGACCGACGAGGCCCGCCTGGACAATCCGGCCTATGCGGCTCTTTCGGGGCCTCATGTCCGGTTTGCCCAGGTGCGTGGGCGTGCGCGGCGGTACATGCCCGACGTGGCGCCGTTCCTCGCGCTGCCCGCGTCGCCATCGGCGCAGGACTGGCAGGACGCCGCCGCGCTCGTCGCACCGGGCACGCACGTCGCGGTTCGCCTCGGTGAGGCCGATGTGCCACGCGGATGGCAGGCGAGCGGTGCGTTCGATCTCACTCAGATGCTCGGCGAGGAGGTCACGGGCGCCGATTGCCCGGAGGCGATCTCGCTCGGCGTCGCCGACGTCGACGAGGTGCTCGAGCTCGTCGCCCAGACCAACCCGGGGCCATTTCTGGCCCGGACCGTCGAGCTGGGCCGCTACCTGGGGATCCGCCGCGGCGGTGGTCTCGTGGCGATGGCCGGGGAGCGCTTTCGCTTCGATGGCTGGACGGAGATCAGCGCGATCTGCACCATGCCGGCCCATCGCGGTCATGGGCTGGCATCTCGCCTGGTCGGCGCCCTGGTGGCGGGCATCCAGGCTCGGTCAGAACGTCCCTTCCTGCACGTCCTCAGCTCCAACACCGGCGCGATCCGGCTCTATGAGCAGCTCGGCTTTCGTGCCCGGGGGGTCGCGACGCTCACCGTCGTCACACGCGCCGATCGGGACGGCCCCTGATGGCGCACGGATGACAATGCCGCGGCCGCGGCAAGCCGCTCACGCGGCGCTCTGGCCAGCGAGCTCGAGTCGTTCTTGTCGTGAGACCGCTGTCACCCGGACGGCGGTGCGTGCGCTCAGCCCCGCCACTTGATCGAGCACCCCATTGGCCGCGTCTCCGCGCGGGTCACGGGCTGCCCGGCCAGCACGTCGTCCAGGGCCTCGCGCAGCCATTGCGCGGCGAGCGACTCGTCGCCGTGGGCGGCGTCGGGAGCGCCGTGATAGGCCAGGCGGCCGTCGCCGTCGAGCACGTACACGTCCGGCGTCACGGTGGCGCCCCACGCGCGCGCGACCTCCTGCGTGGCGTCGTGCAGGTATGGGCCCGCGAACTCGCCCTCATCCACGCGCGCCTTCATCGCCTCCGGCGAATCCCGCGGGTAGCGCTCGGCGTCGTTGGGGTTGATCTGGAGGGTTCGTACACCACGCCCGTCGTAATCGCGGGCGACCGCCTGCAGGCGGTCGTGCCAGGCCAGGGCGTAGGGACAGTGGTTGCACGTGAACACGACGACCGTCGCGGCACTATCGCCCTCGCGCAGGCGCGTCGGCCGGCCGTCGGTGTCGGGCAGGGTGAACGGCGGAGCGGGCGCTCCGATGGCGAGTGACATCGTCAGGCCTCCTGGGCGGACGGGGACAGCAATCCGTGCAGCGCCTGGCGCAGGTCCGCCGGATCCGGCGTCGGCGAGTAGCGGCCGTCCCGACGCCGGTACACCCGGCACATGAGGCCGGTCGGCTCGCCGGCCGGCGGTGGCACGGGGTCGACGCCGTCGACCCTCACGGTGGGCGATCCGATGAAGCCGCGCTGCGCCGCCTGCTCCTCGCTGGCGATCTCGGTCACGGTGACCTCGAGCTCGGGCCGGCCCAGCTCGTCGAGAGCGGCACGGAGATCGGCGAGCGCCTCGGGATACGACGGGCAACCGTCCCAGTACAGGAGCTCGACGTTGGGCACCCCGCTCACGATAGACGCGCCGCGCGACGGCCGCTCACGACGCCACCGTCTCCGCGGTCGCCTGCTGCGAGGCGGCCGCCGTGGCGACGTCGGTGGGATAGGTGCGCCGTGCGCCGAGCAGGACGATGCCGGCGGCGACGAGCGCGGCGAGCATGATCACGAAGGTGACCTCCAGACCGGTCGCGGCGCTGGGTGACACGAGGGGCGGGTGGGTGCCCACCGGGCTCTGCTCGGGCACGATGCCGGCGACCAGGTCGGCCAGGCCGCCGAACGCCAGCGGCGCGAGGGCCTGGGTGAGCGAACGCAGAAACGTGCGCGTGCTCTCCGATCGCCCCCACAACCCGGCCGGGATGACGTCGAGCGCGGCCGCGTTCAGCGGGGGATTGGCGGCGGCGATGAGCGCCATGCCGCCGACCAGGAACCAGACCGCGGGGGTGAAGTTGTCGCGGGTGAGACCGGAGACCAGCAGGACGGCCGCGCCGAGGTAGCAGACCGCCGGCACGAGCACCCGGGCCTCGAGGAAGCCGCGGCGCAGCAGCCGGTCGGTGACCTGGCCGCTGACCAGCGTGCCGATGAGGGCGCCGAGGACGAGCAGCCCGAGCCCCAGCTCCGACGTTGCCTGGTTGACGTGGTAGTGACCCCGCACGAACAGCAGTGCGAACGTCTGCACGCCGGCGAAGAAGAAGTACCCGAGCGAGGAGCCGATGATCAGCAGCATGTTCGTCGGGATGGAGAGGACGTAGCGCATGCCGCGCACGAGCCCGAGCGCCTGCGGGTCCTCCCTGAGCACGAGTCTCGGATCGGGCGTGACGCCGCGTTGCCGTGCCGCCGCGTACGCAGGGTCGTCGGCGGTGCGGCCGGGCTCGTCGGGCGGCTCCTGCGCCGGCGTGTCGGTCGTGGGTTGCGGCACCCCGAAGTCGATCGCCCCCGGCTCCAGCCGGCTCTGGCCTCCCCGCTGCGGCTCGGGCACCGTGCGCCACAACGCACGCGCCAGAAAGAACCCCGGAATGGCGAGCACGACGAAGGCGGCCCGCCAGGTGAAGAGACTGGCCACGGTCCCGCTGACGATGAAGCCCGCGGCGGTGCCGACGGCCTCGCCCGCCAGGATGTAGCCGTACACGCGGCCGCGCTCCCAGGCCGGGAAGTAATCACCGGTGAGCGACGCGATCGCCGGGCCGGCCGTCGCCGTCACCGCGCCGAGGGCAAGTCGCGTCAGGAGCAGATGTCCGTAGCTGCCGGCGAACGCGCTCGCCAGCGAGGCGATGCTCCACACCGCGATGCTGAGCGACAGCAGGGGAATGCGCTTGACCCGGTCGACCAGCAGGCCGACCGGGATGACGAATACCGCTCCGACCAGCAGCGCCGCCGAGCTGAGCAGACCGACCTTGGCGTTGCCGATGTGCAGTGACTGCTCGAGCTGCGGCGCCACGGCGCCGATCGTGGAGGCGTCCGCGCTGCTGAGCGCCAGCACCGCGCCGAAGAGGGCGATCACCCGCGCGCGTGCGGGTCCGCCCACGAACACGACGACCTGTCCGCGCGCGCGGCGCCCGGCCCAGCGAGCGGCGCGCAGCAGCATCCGCCCGGTGCGCGCGACCACACCCCTCTGGCGATCCTCAGCCACGGCTCGACTGTACGCGCGTCGGCTCTCTCCGACGTGTATGTACCGGTCGACGGTGCGGCCCCGGGGCCACTGGCTGTCGCGACGGCGCGCGGCCCACGATCGCCGCACGCCGGCCTGCGGCGACTACGCCGACCGCCAGGCGACCGCTGGCTCGGGTCTCACCCCGCGCGAGCGGTGGCGAGCTTGGCCTTCAGCACCGAGGCGACCGCACGCCTGGTCACCCGTCCATGAGCGCCGGACGCGGCGACGAGCAGCGGGCCGGCGGGGAAGGGGAGCCGATCGGCGAGCGTGCGTGACGCAGACAGGGTCGATCCGCGGAGGCTGGAGCTCTCGGCGAGGGTGAGCGGCACGGCCGGCGTGCCCGAGCTCAGGGATCCGCCCACCGCGGTGCACACGTCGGCCGGCGTGCACGACACCGCCGTCAGCGCGTTGACCGTCGAACCGGTCGGAATGGCTGCGGTTTGCACCGACCAGGTCGCGCCGTTCCAGGTCTCGATCAGCGGCTGCGCCGCGCCGTCGGTGCCGACCGACAGGCCGACGGCCGTGCAGGCGTTCGCCGACGGGCAGGACACCCCGAGCAGCGCGCTGGCGCTCGCCCCCGTCGGAACCGGCGTCGTCTGGACGCTCCAGGTGGTGCCGTTCCAGCGCTCCGCCAGCGGGGAGATGGCGCCCGTCGCGGTGGCCGACGCGCCGGTGGCCGTGCAGGCGTTCGATGCGCTGCACGACACGGCGAAGAACACGTTCGACACGGACTTCGCGGGCGTCGGCACCGAGCCGAGGTCGACCGCCGACGTGCCCGTCGTCTCCACGAGCGGCGCGATTGCGCCGGTGCTGCTCGTGTACGAGCCGACGGCCGTGCAGCTGCTCGTCGAGCACGACACGCCGCTGAGCGAGCTCTCGAGTGCCCCGGTCGGCGTGGGCAGCGGCGCGGCGCCCCACGGGCCGCCGGTCCACAGCTCTGACAGCGGAACGAGGCTCGACGGGTTGGTGCTCGACCCCAGGACGTACGTATAGCCCACCGCGTCGCATTCCTGCGCCGCCGCGCAGGAGACGCCGCTGAGCTCTGCGGCCACCGCACCCTGATTGGTCGGCGTGCCGGCGATGGCGCCCGACCACTGGCTCCCGTTCCACAACTCGACGATCGGCACGACGGTGAGGACAAGCGCGCCTCCGACCGCGGCGCACGCGTTCGCGTTCGCGCATGACACTCCGTTGAGGAGCGTCGTGAGCGGCTGCGGCAGGTTGACCGGCGACTCCAGGCTCCAGGCGCTGCCATTCCATCCAGTGGCGAGCGACTGGTAGCCGTTGCCGTCCAGGACGTCGCCGACCGCGGTGCACGCGCCAGCGGATGGGCACGACACGGAGTTGAACAGGCCGTTTGCGGCCAGTGGGCCGGCGGTCTGGTTGGGGGTGGGCTGGATCGACCACGCCGCCGCCGCCGTCGCCACTGGCAACAGCCAGCATCCGACGATCAGCGCCAGCAACGGGCCGACTGTCCGTAGCGTCCACCTACCCAGCGAGCCGTGCCCGCCGACGCGAGCGTGATTGGCCGTCCAATCGGTCATGTCACCAGCCTCCATTCCAGCGTCCGCGATCGATATGCGGCACAGACAGCAGCTCAGGCCCGTGCTCTAGGCGCGCAACCGGACCACCGCAGTCACGCGCGAGCCCGAGCTACTCCCCAGCCTGAATTCGTGCCTCCTTGACCCAACAGTCCGTTTGCTCACCGACACCTCATAGGTACAGGTGAACGCGCGTAACGTACCATCGTCGGTCAAGCGCTGCACGGGAACGCACGCCGAGCCGCGGGTGGTGGCCAGGTGTGCAGCTCCCGGCGGCGGCGAACAAGGTGATTCTCTCCGAGAGGCAGGGGCAAGATGGTTGACGATCCGCCGCCGGCCGACGACGCTCACCCGGGCAAGAGCGGGAACGCGAAGGGACACGGGCCGAAGACCGGCCAGACAGCCGGGGACGGCAGCAATGCTGTGGAGATAACGCGAGCACGGATGGGTCTGATCGCGGTTGCCGTCAGCGACGTCGTGATCGTGGCCGCGGCCATCGTCGGCGTGGTCCTGGTCCACAACGGCAGCTCGGGCTCGACGTCTGTGGTGTCCATCCTCAGCAGCGCGTTCACTGCCGTCGGGACCTTGACGACCGCTTACCTGGGCATCAAGGCATCCGCGAACACCGCGAAGAACGCGATGACCAACCAATCGAACGGCTGACCCGTCGCCGCGCCGCGTCCGGCCATCGCGTCCGCGTGCCGCATCGCAGACGCCGGAGGGGCGCGCCACAGCGCGGCGTCGGCGGCGCCGGCCGTTCCCACTACGATGCGGCAATGCCCCGCGGCGCCTTTCGCCCCGTCGCCCTCGCCGTCCTCGTCGGCGCGCTGCTTGCCATCGCCCCGGCCTCGGCGCTCGCGGTCGGTCAGTGCCGCACCAACCAGCTGTCGGCTCGCGTCACCGGCGGGCAGGCCGGCCTCGGGCACATCGGCGTCGTGCTGGTGCTGACCAACCGGTCCTCGGTCAGCTGCGTGACCGGCGGCTTCGTCGGCCTGCAGCGGCTCGGCGCCGACCACCGGCCGATCGCCACGCACGTGCACCGCGGCAGCGGCTACCTGTTTCCCAGCCCGGCCCCGCAGCGCCTTGTCGTGGCGCCCGGGCACAGCGTCTCGGCGGGGGTGGAGTGGCTGGACGGGCCCGTGGGCTCGGAGCCGGACAGCTGCTCGACCGCCGGGCACTTCCTCGAGGTGACGCCGCCCAACGACACGGCGCACCTGACGATCCGCGCGGCGACCGCCGACTGCGACCACGGCTACCTCAGCACCACCGCGCTGTCCGTCGGCTCTCACGGGCCGGCCGTCTGAGGTCGAACGGGCCGTCGCCGATCGGTCGCGACGCGGTCGCATCGGTTCCATCAACCGGGTGCCAGGACGCGGCCCTGAAACGTCAGGGTTAAGTACGTACGGCGCGCGGCTCCCGGCCGGCGCACCCCATCTCGAGCGGCTCAAGGTCGGCGTCCAGCCGACCGATGACGCCGTCCATGCACGCATCCAAGCAGTCTTCCCCCACCGCCTCACCGTTGACCGCAGCAACCCCGCGGCGCGGCGCGTCGCGTCCTCGTACGCGCCGACGCGTCACCCTGCTTCCCGCCGGCGCGCTGCTCGTCGCACTTGGATGCGTCGCGCCGGCGACGGCATCCGCGTCCAACCCCACGACCGTCATCACCCGCTATGCCGGTATCGCCGGCGTCCAGGGCAATCCGACGCCCGGCCTGGCCACGAACTCTGACCTCAGCTACCCACAGAGCGTGACCGTCGACCCGAGCGGCAACCTGTACATCGTCGACCCCGGCGTCAACCAGATCGAGAAGGTCACGCCCGGCGGCACGCTGTCGATCGTCGCCGGCAACGGCCAGCAGGGGCTGCCGACGCCCGGGCCCGCCATCAGCTCCAAGCTCAACAACCCGCAGCAGGTGGCCCTGGACTCGAGCGGCGATCTCTACATCGCCGACGACAACAACAACATGGTCGACAAGGTGACGCCGTCCGGCACGCTGTCGGTCATCGCCGGGACGGGCACGGGAGGCAATCCGACGGCCGGGCCGGCGACGAGCTCGAAGCTGAACAACCCGACCGGCGTTGCCGTCGACAGCAACGGCAACGTCTTCATCTGCGAGGGCGGTAACGACGAGATCGATAAGGTCACCCCGGCCGGCCAGCTGTCGGTTGTCCAGGGCGGGCTCAGCTCGCCGTACAACATCGCCATCGATTCGAGCAACAACCTCTACATCGCCGACGCGACCAACCAGCGGATCGCCGAGCTGACCGCCGGCGGCGTGCTCTCGAACATCGCGGGGCTGGGCGGTGGGCTGCTCGGCTTTCCGACGGCCGGTCCGGCAACGAGCTCTCGCCTCTATTACCCCTTTGGCGTGGCCGTGGACCCGAGCGGCAACGTCTACATCTCCGACACGAACGCATATGACCTGCTCAAGGTCACGCCGGGCGGCGCGTTGTCGATCCTGGCCGGAGACAACATGGCCGTCGCTCCCACCTACGGCGGGGCCCCCTCCAACTCGGCGCTGCGCAGCCCGTACGGCATCGCCGTCGATTCCAGCGGCGTGATTTACATCGCCGACGGCAGCAACCGAACGGTCGATCGCATCGGCCCGACCACGCCGGCCGCTCCGACGATCGTCAGCGCCACGCCGGGGCAGACCAGCATCGCGCTGTCCTTCAACCCGCCGGTGAGCGACGGCACCAGCCTGATCAGCGGCTATGAGGCGAGCACCGACGGTGGCACCACCTGGCAGACCATCACGACGACCAGCGGCTCGGGCAACAGCCTGCAGGCGACGCTGAGCGGGCTGACCGCCGGCAGCACCTACAGCGTGCTCGTGCGCGCCGACAACACGTCGGGCGCCGGCAGCGCGAGCGCCCAGTCCTCCGTGACGCTGCCCTCGCCCTCGACGAGCACCTCGACGAGCACGAGCACGACGAGCACGACGAGCACGACCAGCACAACGACGGCGACGAGCACGACCAGCAGCGCCGCCACGACCAGCGCGCCCGTGCCGAACAGCCAGTTCACCGAGCTGCACGCCCCGTACGTGAACACCACGACCGGCGCGATCGTGCTCTACGAGTCGGTGCAGAACCCGGGCACCCTGACCTGGCAGGCGCTGTACCGCAACGGGACGCTCGGACAGGTGGCCACCAGCGCCGCCGTGTGCCCGGTCTTCCAGGAGAGCCTGAACGGGCGGTGCCGCCCGGACTGGATCCTCTACGGCCAGGGCTCCAGCACGGCGACGGCCGCGGGCACGGTATCGGCGGCGATCGCGCCGGGGCCCGCGGCGCGCGCGGTGCTGCGTCGGGCGCGGCGCGAGCATCGCGCCGGCGTCCCCGTGGCGATCGTGGTCACGTTCCAGTCCGCGTACGGAGGAGCGCCCGTCACGCACGTCGCGACGGTGCTCGCCACGCTGCACGCCCATGGCGCGTCGACGGCGCGGTTGACGTCCAAGCACTGACAAGCCCGGCGAGGTGGCGTCCGCGACCGCACGGTCGCGGACGCCCCGCTCGTCCGCGCCCCCGGGGCGATGCGCGCAGCCCGCAAGCCGCGCCGCGCCGCGCCGAGGCGTCAGCCCCCGCTGCTCGGATACAGGCGCAGGTTCTCGAGTCGCTGCGCCGCCCGGGCCAGCGACCCGACGGTCTCGGCGCGCCGCCCGTCGAGCAGCGTGGCGGCAGCGATGAACACCTGGGCGGCGGTCAGCGCGTCGCCGAGTGCGTGGTGCGGGCGGTGGACCGGCAGTCCGAGCGCGCGCGCCAGCTGATCAAGGGAGGGCGACCGCATCACCCGCCCGTCGCGCTCGCCCAGCCACAGCTGGGCGACCAGGCCCGAGTCGATCAGCGGTCCGCGCAGCGCCACGCCGAAGCGGCGCAGGGCGCGCCCGAGGAACGCGCGCTCGACGTGCGCGGCGTGCGCGACGAGCACCCGGCCGGTCATCGCCTGCAGCAGCGCCGGGAGGGCCTCCGCCGCATCGGGGGCGGACGCCAGGTCGGGGCCGCGCAGGCCGTGCACGAGCACCGAACGCGCCGGCAGCGGCCCGGACGGGCGCACGAGGCCGTAGACCGACTGCTGGGCGGACACCCGGCCGCCGTCGATGGGGACGGCGCCGAAGGACACGATCTCGTCGCGTCGCGGGTCCAACCCGGTCAGCTCGAGGTCGACCACGCAGTACCCGCCCTCACGCCACGGTTGGCGCCGGGCGACCGGCGCCGCGGCGCGGTAGGCCGCCGCCGCCGGGTGGGCCGGCCGTCGCAGCGGTCGGCGCCAGCCCATCACCGGACGGCGAGGTCCAGCTCGTTGGTCAGCCGTCTCTGCACCGTGGCCACGGCGCGAAACGCCTCCTTGAGGTGGGTCCGGGTGAGCGGGCTCAGTCGCTTGGGGTCGACGTAGTTGTCGGGCGTCTCGCCGGCCTCGAGCTGCTCGAGCTGGTGGTCCAGGCGCAGCCCGCTGACGAATTCGAAGGCATCCTGCAGCGTGCGCGCGTCGCCGCCGTCGAGCGTGCCCGCGTCGCGCGCGGCCCGCAGGCGCTCGCTCGTCGAGGCGCTCGGAACGCCGGCGGCCATCGCCGCCCAGCGGGCCAGGTCGACGATCGGCACGACGCCTCCGTGCTTGAGGTCGAGGCGCCCGCGATGCTCGCCGGAGTGCTCGACGACGAGGTTGCCGCGAAAGCCCGTCGGCGGTCGGTAGGACAGCGAGAAGCGGCCGAGCTGGCGCATGAGCATGGGGTGGCGGGGGGCGTCGCGGAAGGTGTCGGAGATCGGTGGACCGGCGTGCAGCCCCCACACCGGTCGGCTGTCGACGAGCACCGAGACGAGAATCAGCGCCTTCTCGGCGTGGGGGTCCTCCAGCCACACCCGGGCCGCCTGCGTCCAGTTGTCGAACGAGCGCACGAACAGCGGGTCGGCCGCGCTGGCGCGATGGGTGTCGGGATGAAAGCCGCAGGCGGCCAGGCCCTCCATCACCCGGCCGGCGACGTCGACGAGGTAGGGGCGCACCTCGCGCTCGTCGGCGTCGCCGTACCACGCGATCGCGGTGTCGATGTCCGACCCGGGCGTGGCCTCGCGCCGGGCCTGGCTGCCGAGGGCCAGCCATTGAAACGGTGCCGGCGCGGGCCCGGCCGCGGCTACGCACAGATCGAGCAGGCGCCGGGTCAGCGCGTCGGTGACCACCGACAGGATCGCCTCGATGATCAGCGGAGCGACGCGGCCGCGGTGCATGGCCAGGATCGTGTCCTGCAGCGGCGTGGTCGCCTGGCGCAGCGCCTCGACACTGTCGGCTCGCGCGATGGCCCGGCGCAGATAGAACGAGGAGTGCGTCTCGGCCGCGACGAGGTCGTGCTCTGAGACGACGCCGAGCAGCGCCCCGGTCGGCGACAGGACCGGGAAATGGCGTACGCCGCGGTCGAGCATCTCCAGCAGCACCTCGCCACCCAGCCGGTCGGCGCTGACGGTGTACGCCGGCGCGCTCATGACGGCTGACACCGGCGCGTCGACCGACATGCCGTCGGCCACCACGCGCGAGCGCAGATCGCGGTCGGTGACGATGCCGAGCGAGCCGTCCAGCTCGACCACGATCGAGGTTGCGCCCGCCTGCGTCATCCGCCGCGCCGCCTCGCGCACCGAGTCCTGCGGGCCGCAGCTGAGCACCGGCGTGCGCAGGAGCGTGGCCACGGGCTGGTTCGCCGGGTCGGGCACCGCCTCGGGCACCGGGCCGGGTCCGCGGTCGGCCGGCTCGGGGAACAGCAGCGAGCGCGCCACGAAGCGCATGCTCTCCGGACGGGCCAGGATGGCCCGTGCCGCGGGCTCGGGGATGCGGTAGCACAGCGTGTCCTCCGCGGCGCGGGCCGAGAAGCCGGTCGGCAACCCCGACAGCATCGACGCCTGCCCGAACAGCTCGCCCTCGCCGAGCAGGTCGAGCACCCCGCCGTCGTAGATCAGCTCGATCGCGCCGCTGCGCACCATGCGCAGGTACTGGACCGGCTCGGCGCCCTGCCGGAAGACGATGTCCCCCTGCGGGTGAAACTCCACCTCGACGGCGTCGGCCACCCGCTCGACCTCATCGCGCTCGACGACGTCGAACGGCGGATACGCGCTGAGGAAGTCGGCGATGTCGGGAACGGCAGCCAGGGAGGATCAGCCTTGGGCGGTGCGGGCGGCGGGGCTGGCGCCCCGGCCCGCATTGTCCTGCATCGCGCCGGCGGCGCCCGTCTAGGGCGTGCGCAGAGCCGCGAAGCGGCGCCCGGTGAACACGTCGGCGCCGAACGTGGCCGGCACGCCGGCGGCGTCGCCGAGCGGGGGCAGCCCGAGCAGCGACTCCCAGCTGGCCAGCGACGAGTAGTGGTTGTAGGGCACCGAGCTGACCGTCTCGGGAGCGATCCCCGGTGAGAGCAGGACGGCTCCCACGCGGCCGCCGCCGGGGCCGAGGATGCCGGGCGCGAACAGCGAGTCGGGGCCGGGTGCCTCGCCGCAGCAGGCGGAGTCGTCGGCCGTCGGGCCCTCGGACTCGTCGAAGGTGATCTCGAGCAGGCCGCCGTCCCGGTAGGCCGGCGACTGCGTGATGAGCGGAACCCACGTCTGCAGGAACGTGTCGATGTCCGCGAGCGCGGACGCTCCACTCGCCTGGTTCACACACGGGTAGTCATGACCGTCCGCGCACAGATTGGGTGTGATCAAGGAGAACACCGGCGTCGTCGCCTCCCGCCGCAGGTCCGCGGCCAGGCCGGTCTCCCCGGGCAGCGCCGCCGCCGGCATCGCCCCGCTGGGCGATCCCAGCGCGACGACGTGCGCGTCGCAGTAGGCCGCGTCGTCGATCACCCCGTGGAAGTAGACGAACGGATCGTGGCGGGTGGCGTAGCCGTCGCCGTTCTCGGCGAACAGCGTGTCGTCGAAGCCGTCGAGCGCCGGGTGACCGCAGGCGGCCGCCTCCCGAGCGGGGTCGTTTCCCATGTCCTGCTCGTAGGCCTTCCAGTTGCGTCCCTGCGCCGACAGCTGCGTCCCGATGTTCGCCACGCCGGCCGGGTACACGCAGCCGATCCCCGTCTCCACGCCGCCGCCCAGCGTGCCGGCGCCGAGGAAGTCCGCGAACCACGGGCAGTCCAACTGGGTCTCGAGGTTCGGCGGCTGCCCCGACACGAGCGCGATGTAGTTGTCGGCGCTCTCGTGTCCGATGGCGTAGTAGTCCGTGAGCAGCGCGCCCTCGGAGGGGAGTGTCTGGGCGAGGTAGGGATCGGCCGACGGGTCACCGAAGGTGGTGGCGTAGTTCTCGTTCTCGAGGACGATCACGAACACGTGGCGAATGAGCGGTGGGCGCGGGCGGGCGGCGGACGCGCTGCCCGGCCAGGCCAGCAGCGCCAGCGCGGCCGCCCCGGCCAGGGCGACGACGACCGTGTGCCACCGCGCCGGGACGGCTTGGCCGCGCGTCGTGCGCGTCATCGCCGGGCGCCCGCGCGGCGGGCGAAGGTGACCGGGGGCGGCGGCGGTGGCGTGGCCAGCTCGGGTGGCTGCAGGAATGCCGCCCGCCGGACGTCGAGGAAGTCGGCGACGGTGGCGGCGTTGGCGTCGCGGTAGGTGAGCGCCGGCAGGTTCCACTTCGCGCTGATCGTCGCCAGCACCGAGGTGTGGTCGTGAACGACGTTGGTCACCGCGTTGGGCCGCGAGTAGGGCGAGACGACGACGGCGGGCACCCGCGGCCCGTAGAGGTCGTAGCCGCCGGGGACGTCGCCGGGCTGCAGCTGTGGCGGGATCGCGTCCGGCGCGATCGCCGCGGGGGGCGGGACGTGGTCGTAGTAGCCGCCGTGCTCGTCGTAGGTGTAGATGAGCAGCGTGCGTGGCCAGGCGGGCGACTGCAGCACCGCCTCGAGCACCGCGCGCGCCCAGCCCTCGCCCCAGGCCAGGTCCTGCGGATCCTCCTCGTCGCCGCCGATCGTGCTCAGCTCGGCTCCGATGGCGGCGAGCGCGGGAATCGTCTCGAGCGCCTGGCCGATGTCGCTGATCACGCCGAACTCCGGATCGACGAAGCTCACCGCCGGCAGCGTCCCCTGCGCACAGTCGCTGGCGAACTGCGTCATCGAGGCAAGGTTCTGCGGATAGCGCTCGATGATCGACGGGATGATCCCCGTCTGGGGCAGATCGGTGAAGTAGTTGCGCCAGCCGATGCCGTAGGCCTGCAGCCGATCGAAGATCGTGCCGTTGGGCGGCGGCGGATCGCTCAGGCTGGCCGCGCTTGTCGTGATGTCGCCGTAGGCGGTGCCGGCCATGAGAAAGCGCCGGTTGGGGAAGGTCTGGCAGGGGGCGGAGGAGAACCAGCGGTTGGCCACCGTGAACGTGGTGGCCAGCGAATAGGCGAACGGCAGGACCGGCTCGGTCCAGTAGCCCATCGGCTGGGAGGAGTCCACCGACGTCACGAACCCGTCCATGCGTCCGCCGTCGATCTGCTCGTGCGTGGCGTTCCACGTCTGGGACACGTCGGAGCCCTGGGCGGTGGACAGGAACGGGAACGAGCCGACCGGCCCGGCCGGCGACGGGTTGCTGTTGCGCGCCCGCCCGGCGCGGTCGAAGCGCAGCCCGTCGGCCCGTGGCTGGCCGGAGATCGCCAGGGCGCCCAGCAGGTTGTCGAACGAGTGGTTCTCCATCATCACCACGACGAGGTGGTCGAACGGCAGCGCCTCCGTCGCGGTGCCGGCCGGCCGGCCCGGATCGGGCAGGCTGTCGGGCGGGCGAATTGCCGCTGCGGCAGCCCAGCCGGGCATGGCCAGGCCCTGCAGGGCCAGGGCGCCCCCGGCGGCGGCGCCGTAACGCAGCGCGGTGCGGCGGGTGACGCCGTGATGATCGCTGGGCATCGGTCCTCCCGGTTGGAGACGGCTTCGCGCACGTTTTCCCGCTTTGGCGTGCGCCCGGTGTGAACGTGCCGTTACGCGCCGGGTTCGCCGACCCGGAACGGCACCATCGCGGACGGAGTCGTATACGCCGACGGCGGCCTTGGCAAGTCGGGCCGGCTCAGTAGCCGAGGTCCCGCGCCGCGCTCGTCACCTTCGCCCACAGCGCCCGGTCGACCGACCAACCCGCGGGGACGCTCAGGCCACGCTGCAGCTCGACGGCGTGGGGGCGTGGATCCCGCAGGAAGGCGGGATCGTGGCCGCCGCTGACGCCAGTGGACGCCGGCGCGAGGTGGGCGAAGGGCGAGCGCTCGGCGTGGCGCATCTCGTCGATCGCCTGCGGCTCGACGCGAATGCCCAGCCACGTCGCCACGGCGACGAGCTGGGTCGAATCGTTGAGCACGTCTTCCGAGCGCAGTCGCACCCATCGTTCGTTCGGCAGGCGGCGCGTGAACGCGACGATGCGGTGGTGGCCACGCAGCCAGGTGGCGACGCATTGGCGCGTGAAGTCATCGTCACGGTAGCCGGGCAGATTGCGCAGCAGATGCTCGTGCATCGAGCGGATCGTGCTGACCGGGTGGCGGGTCAGGTGGATGTACCGTGCGCGCGGGTAGGCCTCGGCCAGTCGCGCCAGCGCGTTGGGCTGCACGACGTGCTCCGGCGACTTCTCCACCGCGACACGCGGGCTGACCCGCCCCATGAGCAGATCGAGCACATGCGCGCCCGCCCAGCCGGCGCGCTCCGCCAGCCACGCGCCGGCGGCGGCCAGCGCCGCGGGCGTCTGCCCGCCGAACTCGAGCTCGGCCACGGCGCGTACCAACCCGGGACTGCGGTGCGAGAAGCCGCGCTCGCGCGCCTCCATCGGCAGGGACGCATCGAGCTCGCCGACCGTCGGGTAGGCGAACAGCTTGAGCTCCGGGAACCCGAACAGGTCGGGATGCTGGCCGATCATGGTGCTGACGATCGACGAATACGACCGCGCGCTGGCGAGCACGAACACCGGCGCGAAGCGGCTCCGGTCACGGGACGGGGGCGCGGGAGCGGCCGTCACCCGCCGGCCCTGCGATCAGTGAACCTGCGGCGCGCCGACCGGTCCGCGGATCGCGCTCGCGTTGACCTCGGCCATCAGCGCGTCGCTGTTGGCGAACACGAAGCCGTTGCGCAGTTGCAGCAGGCGCGTCCGGATGCGCTCGCAGGCATCCTGCGCCGCCGCGACGTCGAGCAGCGACGTGTCATGGGCATCCTCGAACGCGCGTGACGAATCCTCCACCAGCGCGAACAGCTGCGCGTTGCTCTCCGCCGTCAGCGCGGCGAGCGCCTGCAGGTAGCCCCGGACGCCGCGCAGGCCGCCGACCAGCCGGCTCGCGGTTTCGAGCTCCTCGCGCGCCCAATTGAGCTCATGCGACAGGCCGCCGCCGTCCAGCCACGGCCTCGCCGCGGCGTGCAGTCGGCGGTAGTACTCATTGAGCCGGGCATCGAGGAACGTGTAGTCGGGACGCGTGACGTCGCCGCGCAGGCGCCCCTCCTCCAGCAGGCGCCGGCGGATCGGCGTGCCCCCGTAGGGGAGCATCCGGCAGAAGGTGGCGGCCGCCGAACCGTCCCCCACGATCTCGCGCAGGAAGCCGAGGTTGGCGCGCACCGAGTCGAAGCTGCTCGAGGGGTCAAACAGCATGAACCCGTAGGAGAACAGCACGCCGAGGTCCTTCAGCACGCGGACGCCGGTCAGGTTCTGCTCGACCGTCATCTGCTTGTGCAGGATCTCCAGCCCGGCATCGACGCCGGACTCGATCCCCATGTAGACGAGGAACAGGCCCGCGTCGCGCAACGCTCCAAACAGATCAGGCTCGACGTACTCCGCGCGGCAGCTGATCTTCCAGATCGCGTGATCCGCCAGTCCGGCGTCCCGCACCCGGTCGACCAGCTCATCGACCCAGCGCCTGCCCGCGCGGCCCCAGAGCGGAAAGTCGTCATCCTGGAACAGGAACACCCGCACGCCGAACCGCTGGTTCAGCTCGAGCATCTCCCGCGTCACCATCTCCGGCTTGCGGACCCGCACCACCTTCCCCGGAGCCGTCCGGTAGAACGTGTGAATCGAACAGAACGAACAGCGCCGGGCACAGCCGCGACTGGCCAGCACCGGCAGCGTCGGGAACCCGAGGATCTTCTCCGGCGCGTAGGGTCGGTAGGGGAACGGCAGGCTGTCGAGATCCTGCACCAGGGCGCGTGGCTCGCTCTCGCGCATCGCGCTGCCTTCCGCGTAGGCGATGCCCGGGACGTCGTGCCAGTCGTCGCCCGCGGTGATGCGGCCGACCAGATCGACGAGCGTCAGCTCGCCCTCATACCGCACGACGCTGTCGAGCTCGGGGAACTCGCGGAGCGCGTCCTCGGGGCACAGACTGGGGTAGTGCCCCCCCATCGTGAAGTGGCTGTGACTACCGGACCGCCGCAGATGCGCCGCAACGCGGCGGAACTGCGGCAGGAAGAACTGAAAGATGAGCGAGAACCCGACCACCGACGGTCGCGCCCGCGCCACCGTGGCCGCGACCCGGCTTGGGCCGTCGCGTACCTCGCACAGCACGACCGTGAACCCATGCTCTCGCAGGCACGACGCGAGATACCCCATCCCGAGGTTGCCCTGGTCCTGGTAGCCGACCAGGACCACGTCGACCGCGTCGCTGCCGGGCGAGGCCGTGGCTGCGGGCACGGCGCTCACGAGCGAGTGTGAGAACGCGGAGGCGCTAGTCCGCGGCTCGGCCCAGAATCGCCGCCGCCTGCTTGGCTCCCTGTGCGAGCGCGTCGTGCACCGCCGCGACCGTCTCGAACTGGGTGGCCAGGAGCTGGTTTCGCGTGCCGGCCTCCAGTTCCACCTCCTGGAGGGCGTACTCCATCCAGATCGGGTCGGTGTGAATGCCCGGACGACGCCAGGCGAGCTCCGGAGTCACGTGCTCGGCCATTGCCGGCTCCTTTCGGGTTGGCGTCCCTGCATAACGAGTAGACGCCCGAACGGCGTCACCCACGGGGCCGATCCCTCGCTCTGCTCGAAGATAGTCAGGGGCGGCTCAGCAAGTCAAGGGTTTGCGCAGGTTTGTTCACACTAGCTTTGAAACTCCGACGCGAACAGGTAGCCGACGGCCAGGCTGCGGTACGGGCGCCAGGGCTCGGCCACGCGCACCATCTCCGGTTCGGTGGGCAGCTGCTCGAAGCCGTACAGGCGCCTCACCACCCGGCGCAGCGCGAGGTCGCCCGGCAGCAGGACATCCGGGCGGTCCAGTGCGACGATCAGAAACCCATGGACGGTCCACGGCCCGATGCCGGGAATGGCCGTGAGCAGCGTCTCGATCTCGGCGTCGGACAGCCGGGCCAGGCCAGCGTCGGTGAGCGTTCCGTCGGCGAAGCGCTCGGCCACCGCGCGCAGCGTCTGCACCTTGCGGCGCGACAGCCCGACGCCTCGCACCCGGTCGGGGTCGGCGTGGAGCAACTCGGCGGCGGAGGGCAGGTGCCCACCGAACAGGCTCTGCAGGCGCCTGAGGATGGCCTGTGTGGCGAGCACGGAGAGCTGCTGGCCGATGACCTGGAAGGTGAGCGCGCCGAAGGCGTCCATCGGCGGAAGCTCGGCGAGCCAGCGTCGCGGATCGAAGTCGGGACGCGCGTCGATCAGGCGCGCCATCACCGGGTCGGCCGCACGCAGGTGCCGCCGGGCGGCGGCGTAGCGGCGGCTCACCGCCGGGCTCCGTCGCGCTCCGCGCTCATGCCGCGCCGCCCGAGGCGAGCGCGTCGATGAGGCCGGCCATCGTGGCAGGCTCCTCGATCTGGGGGTAGTGGCCGAGACTGGGCAGCTCGGTCACCGGCATCGACGGGCGCAGCTGCCGAAGCCCCTCGAGCACGTTCGGCGTGGCCACGGGATCGCGCAGCCCCCAGGCGGCGTCCAGCCGTCCCGGCCAGTCGCGGATCGCTCCGTGCCAGCGCGGGGCGAACGTGGTCCGCTCGCCGAGATAGACGATCAGGCGGTGAGCCAAGCGGTCTCCGCCGGCGCGGTGCCACAGCGCCCATTGGTCCTCGGCCTCCTCGCGGCCGAGCGGATGTGCCGCCGAGAACAGGCGGCCGAACTGGCGCTGGAACGCGCGGCGGTTGCTCATGCGCGCGATCACCGCGCCGAGCGGCGAGCGCAGCGCCCGCTGCGCCCAGGTCAGCGATGCGCGCTCGATGATGATGCTGCCGTTGAACAGCAGGGCGGACTGCAGCTGGAAGCGCAGCACCCCGTCGATGTCGCGGGCCAGCAGCTCCGTGGCCACCGACGTCCCCATGTCGTGGGCGACGATGACCACCGGGCGCGAATCTCCGCCGACGAGCGATTCGACGCGGTCTGCCTGCGCCAGCAGGCTGTAGCTGGCCTGAGCGGGCTTATCGGACAGCCCGAAGCCGAGGAAGTCGAGCGCCAGAGTGGCGCGGTCGGGGAGCGCCGCGATCGTCCCCCGCCAGTCATATGAGCTCGACGGGAACCCGTGCAGGAACAGGAGCAATGGCCCCCGACCCTCGCTTCGTCGCACGAACATGCGGTCGTCGCCGACTGCGACGAGCTCGCCGCCCGAGCGCCAGTCGTGGATCCGCGGGCCGAGCTCGGCCGGCCGGCTGGGTTGGCTGACCTGGGACACGCCGACGGGGGTCTATCACGCGCCCGCCGGACGGGCTCGCACGGGCGCGGCCGACGGCCGCGCCCGCGGGCGCCGCGGCCTCAGTCGCCGTAGCCGTACGAGCCGTATCCGCCCGCGCCGCCGGCGTAGCCGTAGGTGCTGCCGCCGTACCCGTACGATCCGCCGCTGGAGCCGCTGGGGTCGCCGCCGTAACCGTCGGTGCCGCCGTCGTAGGCATAGGGGCTGCCGCTGTAGCCGCCCGTGCCGCCGCCGTAGCCGCCCGTGCCGCCGCCGTAGCCGCCCGTGCCGCCGCCGTAGGCATAGGGGCTGCCGCCGTAGCCGCCGGTGCCGCCGCCGTAGCCGCCGGTGCCGCCGCCGTAGCCGCCGGTGCCGCCGCCGTAGCCGCCGGTGCCGCCGCCGTAGCCGCCGGTGCCGCCGCCGTAACCGTACGATCCGCCGGGGCCGCCGCCATAGGAGCCGCCGGCGCCGTAGCCCGGGTCGGAGCCATACCCGCCGGACGTCCCGCCGCCACCAAGCCCGTATCCGCCCGCGCCGGGATACGCCCCGCCGGCGCCCGCGCCGGGGTCGGTGCTCCCCGCCGACCCGGCCTGTGAGCTCGCGGACTGCCAGGCCACCGAGAACGACGAGCCGTCCGACGACAGCGATGACGGCGCCGCTCCCGCCGTCGACTGCCCGCCGCCGAAGCCGCCAAAGCCGGCGGCGGAGATGCCTCCGCCGTTGAGCAGCGTCGCCTCGGCGCTCCAGGCCGGGTCGGAGATCGTGCCGGTGTGCCCGTTGGCGGTGGCGGACGCGTTGGTGAACGCCACCGAGCCGAAGTCCGCCAGCGACAGCGGCTGGCAGTCACCGGAGCCGTCGCAGTCCGACGGCGCCTCGGCGATCCACTCGGCCGAGGACACGTCGGGGTTGTCCATCTGCAGGTTCTTGGTGGCCGAGCTCCCGGTGGTGTTGTCCGTCAACGTGATCGTCACCGCGCTTGCGTTGACGCTGACGGCGGTGGAGATGTGATCGCCCGGCTGGACCGCGACGCCCAGGCGCACCGGGGCGGCGGGGAGAAGCTCATACCAGGCGAAGTACGAGGGGCTGCCCGAGCTCGAGCAGTCGGCCTCGGTGCCCGCCTGCTCGAGCGCGTTCGACCCGCCGTCGGCACCGCCGAGGCCCACCCAGAACGCGGAGCTTCCCTGGCCGCTGGAGCAGTTCGCGGTCGGCTGCACCCAGCTGGCGCTGACCTTGGAGAACTGCTCGTCGGACCCGCTCGACGCATCGCTCTCCGCGACGTAACCGGCCCAGTTGGCGCTCGATGCCGTGGGCTCGACGGTCGCCGCCGCCGCGGTCGAGGCGCAGAGGCCGCAGGCCATGGCCGCGGCGGCGAACGCCGATAGGACTCTGAATGTGGGCATCGTCAGCCTTCTCTCTGCGAGATCGAGGTCGCGGCGTTCGTGCCGCGGGGGTGATCTCAATATGCGAGCGCCGGCTAACGGGTGGCTTGGCCGTTGATAAGCGCCAGCTTTGCGCTCGGGAGAAGTCGCCGCGTACGCAGGCGGCGTTTTCGGCCGTCCCGGTGGCCGGGCGCCGTGGCGCGCTCAGCCGGTGGCGGAGCGCGCCGCCGTCAGCGCCGCTGCGGGATCGAGCGACGGGTCGGCGCGGGCGAGCTCGAGCGCCCGGTCGGCGAGCTCGACGGCCTCGACGCCGGACGTCTCCTCGTCGCGCAGCGCCAGGGCGAGGACGACCTCGCGCAGCAGCTCGGGGCGCTGCGGGTCCGGCGGGGGACCGGCGGCCGGCAGCGCGCGCAGCGTGGCGAGCAGTCGCGGCGCCGTCGCGCCGCCGGACAGCGACAGGCGCCCGGGGTGCTTCGACGGGATCTGTGCGGCGACGGCTCCGCTGGCCGGGTCCATCACGCGCACGGCGCTGTGCAGCCCCTGCCGCTCGAGCACCAGCCGGTAGCCGGACAGGCGCAGGTACCCGAGCTGAGCCGCCAGCGCTGTCCAGGAGGACAGCTCCTGCTCGTCGCGCAGGCGCTGGTGGTGCAGGGTGATCTGCGTGCCCGGCTCGGGGACCGCCGGATCGGGATCCGGGGCGACCAGCAGGAAGATCTGCGGTCCGAGCCGCCCCGTGCCCACGCCGCCGATCTCGGCCAGCAGCTGATAGCCGCCCAGGCCGAGCGCCCCGCTGATGCCGGAGGGCAGGGGGTGCTCGGCCAGATACCCGGGGGGCGGTGCCATCAGTTGTTGAGCAGGCCGCCGACGAGGCCGCCGAGCGAGTTGCTGCCGCTCGTCTGCTGGCTCTGCTCGGCCGGCGGGTGATAGTAGGCGCTCTGCAGCCCGACGCGACCGGGACCGGTGAAGCGGTTGAACACGAGGTTGCCCCCGCCGCCGCCGAGCATCCCCGTCTTGAACCCGTACACCTGCTGCTCCATCGCCACGCTGTGGTCGCGATACAGCCAGCCGCCGGGCTCGATGTCGATCGTCTCGCCCGCCTCGAGATCCTTCTGGAACACGTTGCCGTAGCCGTGCACCCACACGACGCCCTCGTTGTCGGAGGACAGGAACTGGTCGACGAAGAAGCCGCCGCCGTAGATCGCGTTGGCGAAGCCCTTGATGCGGCTGAAGTCGTACGCGACGTGCCCGGTGGCGGCCAGGAACTGGTGCTCGCGCACGATGATGCCCTCGCCGGGCTGCAGGTGCAGGGCGACGACGTGTCCGGACGCGTCGCGGCTGAAGGCGAGCTCGCCGGCCGACTGCGCCTCGCAGAGCAGCAGCGGCATCCCGCCGAACACGCGGCGCTTGAGGCCCTTCTTGAGCGGATGCAGCCCGATCTGCATCGTCGGGTACTTCCACAGCAGGACGTGGTGCTCGAAGTACACCGGTACCTCGCCGCTGAGGGCCATGTGCAGCACCGGGACGAGCTCGCCCTCGATGCGGTACCGGACCCCGGGGGCCGTGCCGTCGGGGATCTGGGTGGGCAGGATCTGCGGTGCGGTCGGCATCGACTTCCTCCACTGGCTCGGGTGGGCGACGGCGCCGCCGGGCGGCGGCGCGTGCCTCTGGCGCAAGACTCGTCCGCGACCGGAGACTAAGCCGGATATCGGTCAGACCCATGATGGCCTTAAGCGCGGCGGCGCGCTGCTCCGCGGCCGCCCGGTGGTCAGCACGGGTCGCCGGACGCGCCAGGCCCGCGCCTCAGCGCTGCCGGTCGCGGGCCCGGTCCAGGCGGCGGCGGTCGCGCTTGGTCGGTCGCGGACCGGGCTCCGGGGCCGACGCGGCGGCCAGCCGGCGCTGCTCGGCCCGCTGCTCGCGAGCCTGCAGGCTCTCCGGCGTCTCCTCGAACAGCGCCGCGGCCTCGCGCGCCGGTCCCCGGCGCAGTGCCGTCGCGCGCACGACCATCTTCAGGCGGGTCTGGCCGATCGTGACCTCCAGGCGGTCGCCCGGCCGGACCTCCCGGCCCGGCTTGACGGCGCGCCCGTTGAGATGGACGCGGCCGCCCTTCACCGCCTCGGCGGCCAGGGCGCGTGTCTTGGCCAGGCGGGCCGCCCACAGCCAGCGGTCGATGCGCACCGGGTCGTCCATCCCGTCAGGCTGGCACCTCCGGCTGCGCCGCCGCGAGCTCGGCCTTCATCGCCTCGGCCAGCGCCAGCGCGCCCGACAGCGGGCGCACCATCACCGTGAGCTCGTCGATCAGCCCGTGCTCGTCGGTGTGCAGGAAGTCACAGCCCTCGACCTCGCGGTCGCCGACTCGCGCGCGGAACACCAGCGCGTGGTCGGCCGCGCCCTCCGCGCCGATCTCGCGCTCGTAGCGGAAGTCCTCGAACACGCGGCTGACGGCAAGCAGGATCGCGGCGAGCGTGTCGCGCCCCCGGTAGGGCTTGAACACGACGGGGCTGCAGAAGACGACGTCCTCGGCCAGCAGCGCGGCGATGCGCGCGTGGTCTGTGGACTCGACGGCGGCACGAAACGGATGCATCGGACCCGACCTCCTCTAGTAGACCTGGGGCACGAACGTCTGCTCGTCCAGCGGCGGACGCACGTAGTGGCTGTCGCCGCGCGCCGGCAGCTCGATCGGCGGCGGCGTCAGATCCTCGTACTCGATCATCGACAGCAGGTGCGCGATGCAGTTCAGGCGCGCCCGCCGCTTGTCGTCGGCCTCGACGACGTACCACGGCGCGTGCTTGATGTCGGTGTAGCGGAACATCTCGTCCTTGGCCTGCGAGTACTCGACCCACCTCGCGCGCGACTGCAGGTCCATCGGGCTGAGCTTCCAGCGCCGCATCGGGTCGCGCACGCGCGCCTGGAAGCGACGCTCCTGCTCCTCGTCGGAGACCGAGAACCAGTACTTGATCAGCTTGATCCCCGAGCGCACGAGCATCCGCTCGAACTCGGGGCAGGAGCGCATGAACTCCTCGTACTCGTGCTCGGTGCAGAAGCCCATCACCCGCTCGACGCCGGCGCGGTTGTACCAGGAGCGATCGAAGAGCACGATCTCGCCGCCGGCCGGCAGGTGGGCGACGTAGCGCTGGAAGTACCACTGCGTCTTCTCGCGCTCGGTGGGCGCGGGCAGCGCCACCACGCGGCAGACGCGCGGGTTGGTGCGCTCGGCGATCCGCTGGATCACGCCGCCCTTGCCCGCCGCGTCGCGTCCCTCGAAGATCACGACGACCTTCTGTCCCGTCGCCTTGACGTACTCCTGCATGATCACCAGCTCGCGCTGGAGCCGCAGCAGCTCCTGATCGAACACCTGGCGGCTGAGCTTGCCCTCGCCCGGCCCGCGCCGGGCTCGCGAGTCGCCCGCGGGCGCGCCCGGCGATGGCGGAGGATCTGGCGCTGGCTGCGGCGTGGGGTCGCCTGGTTGCATCGTGGTCACCTGTCTGTGGGGCGTTCGATGCTATCGCCGCGACCAACGGCGTAGATTTCGGTATGCCATGCCCGACCTGCCTTTCGCCGCGCCCTCCGGGGAGCTCGGCGGCTACCTTGCGCTTCCCATCACCGACGGCCCGCACGCGGGCGTGCTGGTGATCCAGGACGCGTTCGGACTGTCCGACGACATCCGCGAGCAGGCCGACCGTCTGGCCGCGGCCGGCTACCTCGCCTTCGCGCCGGACCTGTACTCCGGTCGCGGGATCCGCTGCGTCGTGGCGACGATGCGCGCGTCGCGCACGGGCAGCGGACCTGCTTACGAGGACATCGAGGCGGCCCGAACCTTCCTGGCCGCGCGCGAGGACTGCAGCGGGCGCATCGGGATCATCGGGTTCTGCATGGGCGGCGGCTTCGCGCTGCTGTGCGCTCCGCGCGGCGGGTTCGATGCCGCCTCGGTCAACTACGGCGAGGTCCCCGGCGACGCCGCCGAGCGGCTCGCCGGCGCGTGCCCGATCGTCGGCAGCTACGGCGCCCGGGACAAGGGACTGCGTGGGCGCGCGGAGCGGCTCGAGCAGGCGCTCAGCAGCGCGGGCGTGGTGCACGATGTCAAGGAGTACCCAGACGCCGGCCACTCCTTCCTCAACCGCTTCAACGCCGGACCGGTGCTGACGCCGCTGATGCACGTCGGCGGACTCGGCTATCACCACGCCTCCGCCGAGGACGCCTGGCGGCGGATCCTCGGCTTCTTCGCCGAGCATCTCGCCTGACCCGGCGGGCGCTCAGGAGGCGATCTTGAAGCGCCCGACGACGTCGTGGAGCTGGTCGGCGTTCGACTTGAGCTCCTGCGCCGTGGCCGCCAGCTCCTGTGCCGAGGCGGAGGACTCCTCGGCCGACGCGGACACCTGCGCCGTGGACGCCGACGAGCGTTCGGCGACGCTCGTGACCTCGGTGATCATGTCACGCAGGCGCGTCGCCCCCTCGGTGACCCGTCCGGTGGCGTCGGTGATCTCGACGATCTGGTGGTGCATGTCGCGCGCGGCTTCATCGATCGATGCGAACGCCTCCCGGGCGCGCTCGACCACCTCGACGCCGCCGTCGGTGCGCTGCGCGCCGTCGTGCACCACGCCGACCACGTGCTGGGTCTGGGTCTGGATCGCCTGCAGGAGGGCCGAGATCTGCTCCGCGGCGTGCCCGGACTCCTCCGCCAGCTTGCGGACCTCCTCGGCGACGATCGCGAACCCGCGCCCCTGCTCGCCGGCGCGCGCCGCCTCGATCGCGGCGTTGAGCGCCAGCAGGTTGGTCTGGCCGGCGATGCGGGTGATGGTCTCGACGATGGCCCCGATCTCCGCACTGTTGGCGGCCAGGTCCTCGATCGCCGACGTGACCGCGTGGGAGGAATCGCGCACGGCGCTCATCGCCGCGTCGGCCTCCGCCGACGCCCGGACGCCCTCCTCGCTGATCGAGCGGACGCGGTCGGCGACTCGGGCGGCCTCGCCGACGCCGGTGGCGCTCACGGTCGCGGCGGCGGCGACGTCGTCGGCGCATTCGCGCACCGTCTCGACCACGCGCACCTGGCGCTCGGTGCCGTCGGCGATCTCGCCGATGGATGCGGCGATCTCACCGCTGGTGCGTCCGGCCTCCTCCGACGTGCTGGCCACCTGCGACGAGGCGGCGGTGACGCCGGCGGCCGTGTCGGAGACCTCGCCGACCAGGCCGCGCAGACGCTCGGTCGCCGCGTTGTAGGCGACGAACGTGTCGACCAGGCTGAGGCGCAGTCCCTCGATGATGTCGCGCATGCGGCCGAACTCGCCGGCCAGCCTGACGCCCTCCGACGAAGAGGTGAGGGGGAAGGTCACCGACAGGTTGCCGGCGGCCAGCGCGTTCAAGCCGTCGGTGAGGCGGGCGGCGGCCTTATCACGGAACTGGTCGAGCCATCCGACGACGACGCCCGCGTCGTGCTCGAGCTTGCGCGTGCACACGAACGCCGACGCGCCGACGAGCACCAGCCCGGCGGCCGCCACGGCGATGATCAGCGCGCTGCGCGAGGCGTGATGGGGACCGGTGGTGGCGATGACGACCACGGCGGCTGTGACGAGCGCCTGGAGGACGATGGGAAGGAACACCGCCCGGCGCAGGGAGAGGCGGTTCAGGACGCTGGTGCGCGGCGAGTCGCTGTTCATGGGCGGATGGGTCGCTCGGTGGTCGATGTCGGGCAGGGATTGGTCCGGCCCATTGATCGGTTTGTGGCGATCCGATCTTGAGCCTCGATGCCCACTGCCCACGCCAGGCGGGTGGCGGCCTGCCGCCGGCCCGCCGCCCGGTGAAGGCGAGCGCTGACGAATTGGCCCGCGTGCGCGTCGCGATCGCCGAGCGGTTGACCGCGGCCGGGGCCAGGCGTACGGTCGCCGTTGCGCCGCCACCGCGTCGGTGCCGGACCGGCCTGCGCTGCGCCCGGTCCGGCTCCGTACTCGCCGTCCGGCACGGCTTCAGCAGCGCTCATGCGATCACTGCCTCCGGGAGGTCAGGTCATGCGCCGCAACCGAATCCACCGGCCGTCCCCGGCGCTGGTGCTGTCGATCGTGGCGCTCGTCGCCGCCCTCGGCGGCGTCGCCTGGGCGACGGTGCCCACCGCCACGGGGGTCATCCGCGGCTGCTATCTGAAGCGTGGCGGGCAGCTGCGCGTGCTCGTCGGTCGCTTCGCGAAGTGCAAGCGCACCGAGACGGCACTGAACTGGAAGCCGGCCGGCACCGTCGGTCCGATCGGTCCGGCCGGACCGGCCGGACCGACGGGGCCCACCGGGAAGTCGGGCGCCAACGGGACGAACGGCACCAACGGGATGAACGGCAGCAACGGCACGACCGGCCCCGGGGGAGCGGTGCATGCGTTCTCCGCGAGCGAGGGGACCCCGACCGAGCTGATGGGCCAGCAGACATTCCTGAACCTGAGCCTCCCGGCGGGCAAGTACCTGGTGACCGCCACCGCGATCGTGCAGAACGTCGACACCGAAGACGAGGGCCCCGAGGAGGTTGAGTGCGACCTCATCGATTCCCCCTTCAGCCGCAGGCTGTCGGCGGTGGACGCGATCCCCTACATCAAGGGCCTGCAGGCGGCCGAAACACTGCCGATCGAGGGCACGTGGAGCCTCTCGCGGCCGGCCACGCTGTCGCTGTATTGCACGCAGCTCACCGCCGGGTCGATGACGGTGGAGTCCGCAGGCGTCGATGCGGTCTCGGTGGCCGACATCAACGGCAGCTGACGCCCGCCTCGGCTCAGCCGGCGCCCCGCCGCCGCCGACGCGCGCCGGCGCCGTCGGATCCCGGACGGGTCTCCAGCGCGTCGAGGCCGAGCTCGAGCATCCGCCGCCACCCGCCGGGCTCGAGCTGATCGGCGGCGCGGGTGGCCGCCAGCAGCAGCCGCACATCCAGCGTCGTGGCGTCGGCGCGCAGCCGCCCCTCCGTGCGGGCGGCGGCGAGCAGTCGTTCGAACGCCGCCGTCGCGCGGCGCACCGCCCGCCGGACCGCGGGATGCTCCGACAGGGTGGCCATCGCCTCGCCGAGAACGTCGTCGGCGGCCTGGCGCTCGGCGATCGTCCACAGCAGGCCGGAGAGCGCCGCCCACGGCCCGGCCTCACTGGCCAGCGCGGCATCGGCGCCCCGGGTGGTCTCCTCGAGGCGCTCGACCACGAGCGCGGCGATGAGGTCGCGCTTGGCCGGGAACTGGCGGTAGACGCTGCCGACCCCGGCGCCAGCTGCCGCGGCGATGGCCGGCATCGGCGCCGCCAGCCCCTCGCGGGCGAACACCTCACCGGCGGCGCGCAGCAGCCTGGCCCGCTTGTGCTCGGCGTCCAGCTGCGACCAGTACGGCAGCGCGCCGGACCCCGGAATGCTCATTCCGGTATCGTACCGCCGGTCGTTGTGGAATGCGCGTTCCGCCGTCGGCGGGGGTGAGGGCCCGGCACGGTCGCGGGGCCGCCGCGCACGGGGCACCTCTTGACTTCGACCACTTCAGATCGCTCGCACCCGAACGTCACGCTCGCCGTGCTGGCGCTCGGCGGCATCGCCTACGCGGTGCTCAGCTCCGCGGTGGTGCCGGCCCTGCCCACGATGCAGCGGGACCTGCACACGACCGAGACGGGGATCGCCTGGGTGCTGACCGCCTACCTGCTGTCCGCCTCGGTGGCCACGTCGATCCTCGGGCGCCTGGGCGACATGTACGGCAAGGAGCGACTGCTGCTGTGGACGCTGGGCATCCTCGCGGCCGGAACGCTGCTGGCGGCGGTGTCGAACACCCTCGGCGTGCTGATCGTCGCGCGCTTCATCCAGGGCGCCGCCGGCGGCATCTTCCCGCTCTCGTTCGGGATCGTGCGCGACGAGTTCCCGCCGCGCAAGGTCGCGGGGAGCATCGGCCTGCTGTCGGCCATCCTCGGCGCCGGCGGCGGCATCGGGATCGTCCTCTCGGGCGTGATCATCCAGCACCTGAACTACCACTGGCTGTTCTGGCTGCCGCTCGTTCCCACGCTCGTGGCCGCCGTGGCGACGTGGCGCTTCGTCCCCGAGTCGCCGATCCGCCTGCCCGGCCGCATCAACTGGCTGGCCGCGGTCCTGATGACGCTCGGCATCACGTCGGTGCTGCTGGCGATCAGCCAGACGACGATCTGGGGCTGGGGATCGCCCAAGACGATCGGCCTGATCCTGGCCGGCATCGCGCTGATCGTGGCCTGGATCGTCGTCGAGGTGCGCAGCGATCACCCGCTCGTCGACATGGCGATGATGCGCGTGCGTGGCGTATGGACGGCCAACCTGGCCGCGTTCCTGCTCGGCGCCGGCCTGTACGCGTCGTTCATCGTGTTCCCGCAGTTCGCTCAGCTGCCGCGCAGCACCGGCTTCGGCTTCGGCGCGTCGGTGGTGGTATCCGGCCTGTACCTGCTGCCGGCGACCGTCGGCATGACCGTGCTCGGCCTGTACGCCGGCGCGATCTCGGCCCGCTTCGGCTCGCGCGCGGCGCTCCTGGTCGGAACCGTGTTCAGCGGCGTGTCATTCGCGCTGCTGGCGGTCGCGCACGCGCATCCCTTCGAGCTGCTGATCGCCGCCGCGCTCCTCGGCATCGGCATCGGCCTGGCCTTCGCCGCGCTCGGGAACCTCATCGTGCACGCCGTGCCGAGCAGCCAGACCGGAGTGGCCAGCGGCATGAACACGGTCATGCGCACGCTCGGCGGCGCGCTCGGCGGTCAGCTGTCGGCCACGTTCATCGCCGGACACACCCTGCACGGGCTGCCGACCGTCACCGGCTTCACCGAGACGTTCGTGATGGCGACCGGCTTCCTCGCCGTCTGCCTGATCGCCGGTCTGCTCATCCCGCAGCTGAAGATGGCCGTCGCTGAGGTCGCCGAGCGTCAGGACGCGATCGACGCCGCGACGCCACAGGCGGAAGCCGCCCGCGCCTGAGCGGCACGCGCGCGGGGCGGCCGGCGCGCGATCAGTCCCGGCCCGGCTCTGCAGGCGCGTCCGGGCCGAGCGCCCGCAGCGACGCGATGCAGGCCGGGTTGATGCCGATCGCCGCTCCGCCGGCGTGCTCGGTCAACCAGGCGAGCTGCATGATCGAGCCGCGCGAGGCCGCGATGATCGCGTGCTCGACCTCCTCGGGCGACCCCGCGATCTCGTAGCGCTGCCCCGTGAGGAGCGTGACCTCGGTGACATCCACGGCGATCCCCCTAGGCTCGACTCGCGGCCGGGATGACCTCGGGGCGGGCGACCACGCGGCCGGCCAGCAGCTGGTCGGCGACCGCCCAGCCGGCGTAGAACAGCGAGCCGACGGTGGCGGTGACGGTCAGCAGCACGCCGGCGGCGGCCACCGAGGCGACGCCGTGCGCGCCGAGGATCACCACGGCGGCCGCGGCACCGAGGCTCGGCCCGAACGGCAGCTGGCCGAGCGTGAACATCGCGATGAGCAGCGCGATGGCGTCGAAGACGGAGACGTGCACGCCGATGCCGCGCAGCATCATCCAGTTGCGGGCGATCTGGGCGCACACGGCGAGGATGACCAGGGCGCTCATCCGGCTGCGCCCGCTGCGCATCACCGCCAGGCCCGACCACAGACCGAGACGATGACGGTCCGACAGCCGGTCGAGTCCGAGGATGGCCGTGCCGGTGACCGCGACGGCGAGCGCCGGCACCCACCACGGCACTCCGAGCGGAGCGATCAGCGTGAACGAGAAGATCGCCGCCAGCGCCACCTCGACGCTGATGATCGGCACCTCCGCCGCCAGCAGCGCCGGGACGCGGGGGCAGGTTTGCGGGGCGGCGCGTCGCAGCGAGGCGATGCGCGCCGCCAACCCGAGCGACCCGTTCACCACGCTCGCCAGGTAACCGACCCCGGCGGCTCGGAACAGCACGCGGCGGGGGACGGTAGCGCCGGTGGCGCGCACGCACACATACCAGGCCTCGGTGCGAGACACGAGCGCGAGCAGCTGTAGCGCCACGGCCAGAGCGAGGAGCCAGATCGGCGCGGCATGCAGGGCCGCGGTGAACTGGCCGCGCCGCCCGGCGAGCTCGGCGGCGAGCACACCGGTGACAACCACCGCGCCGAGGCAGCTGAGCGCCGTCCGCCGGCGAAGCGATGGACCGCCGGTGCTGCGCTGTGGAAGGTGCGCGATGCCGCCGGCCGATCAGCGCGCGTTGCTGCGCCGGGCCGCCTTGCGCGGCTTCGACGCGTGCGCCGTGCTCTTGGAGTCGCGATCACGCCTGGCCTGCCGCTCGGCCGCCTCGCGCTTGAGATCGGACTGCTGGCTGGAGAGCGCGGCGAGCTGCGCTGCGCGCCGTTCCATGGCGCTCTGGCGGCGCTCGCTCGCTTGGACCGACGCGGTCACTTCCTTCTTGGCTGGCATCGCTGCCTCCTCGGGTGCAGGTGAAGCGCGACCGTCAGCTGGGGCTGGGGGCTCGTCTCGCGATGAGCCCATCCGGAGACGCCCGAGCCACAGGCTATAGCAGGTATCCGGGGTCGCCGCCAGCCCGGGGGCGGCGACCGGTGCCGCGCCGGTTGGTTGGGATGCCGTTCGTGCGGGAAGGTGGGGGGAGACCGCCGGCGCCGTCCGGGCGCCGGCCCCGCGAACTGGAGGTTGCGATGACCGACAAGCGCACCGACGACGCGATCGGACGCGTCAAGGAGGCCGCCGGCAGCCTCGCCGGAGACGACGAGCTCAAGGATCAGGGTCGCCGCGACCAGGCCCGGTCGTCGATCAAGGACGCCGCCGACAAGGCGGCCGACAAGGTGAAGCGTCTCGTCGACCGCTGACGGACCGTGCGGGCCGGGCGGGGAACCGCACGGCCCGCCGCATCGATGGCCTGGCGGCGGAGTTTGGTGTGCGATGGTGCTGCACATGAGGGAGGGCGAAAGCGCGCCGCGGCGCGGCCGGCGTACGGCGCCTCTGCTGGCCGCGGCGCTCGTGCTGCTGGCCCTCGCGGCCGCGTTCTCGCCCCCGGCTCGGGCCCTGGCCGCCGCCGTCCCGCACGCCGGGACGCTCAGCGCGCACGGCAGCGTCGAGCAGGTCTACGCCACCGGCGCGAGGCCGGGAGCGACCCTCGCGCTGCTGGACCGGCTCCGGCGGCGCGTGCAGTCGCGGCGGGCCGACTCGCTCGGCGGGGTCCTGTTTCGCGACGTCAGGCCGGGCAGCGGCTACCGCGTGTCCGAGCCTGGCGCGCGCGGCGGTGAGCGGTCGGGGCCGCTGATCGTGCTGCCCGACCGCTCGGCGCCCCCGAGCACGCAGCTCTACGACCAGCGGATCCCCACGTCCGGCTACGGCTACCTCGCCACCCGCGATGGCACGACACTGGCCATCGACGTGCACCTCCCCGCCGGCCCGGGCCCCTATCCGACGCTGGTCGAGTACTCCGGCTACGGCTACGCCGATCCGGCCGGGCCCGAGAACGGGATCGAGCAGGTCGGCACGCTGCTCGGCTTCGCAGTCGTCGATGTGAACATGCGCGGCACCGGGTGCTCCGGCGGAGCCTACGACTACTTCGAGCCACTGCAGAGCCTCGACGGGTACGACGTCATCGAGACGGTGGCCCACCAGCCCTGGGTGCTGCACCACAAGGTGGGGATGATGGGCATCTCCTACGGCGGCATCAGCCAGCTGTTCGTCGCCGCCACCGACCCCCCCGACCTGGCGGCGATCGCGCCGCTGTCGGTCCTCGACGACAGTGCGACCACCCTCGATCCGGGCGGGATCCTCAACACGGGCTTCGCGCTGAGCTGGGTGCAGCAGCGCGTGCACGACGCCCTGCCGGCCTCGCCCACCGGCGGGCAGGCGTGGGCGCTGGCGCGCATCCGGGCCGGGGACCGGATCTGCCGGGCCAACCAGGCCCTGCACGGCGAGGCCGTCGACCTGCTGGCCAAGGTGCGCGCCAACGCCTACTACGTACCCTCGATCGCCGACCCTCTCGCCCCGGTCACCTTCGTGCACCGGATCAGGGTGCCGGTCTTCCTGGCCTGTCAGTGGACCGACGAGCAGACCGGGGGGCACTGCCCCGACCTGGCGCAGCACTTCACCGGGACACGGCGCAAGTGGTTCACCTTCACCAACGGCACCCACATCGATTCGCTGGACCCCGCCACGTTCAACCGCTGGTACGACTTTCTGCAGCTGTTCGTGGCCCGCCGGGCGCCGCGATTGTCACCGCTGGTCGAAGCGTTCGCGCCGTCGATCTATGCCAGCGCCATGGGGGTCGCCGGGGTCACCCTGCCCGCCGATCCGATCCAGGCGCAGCCCAGCTACGGGGCCGCGCTGGCGGCCTTCGATGCGCTGGCACCGGTACGGATCCTGTTCGACAACGGCGCCGGCAGCTCGACGCCGGGAGCGCCGGTCGCCGCCTTCGAGCAGTCGTTCGCCCGCTTTCCGATCCCCGGTACCAAGGCTCGCTCGTGGTACCTGGCGTCCGGCGGCGTGCTCGCAGCCGCCCCGCCGGCGGTGGGAGGCGCCGACCTGTTCCGGTGGAGCACCTCGGCGCAGCCGCTCACCGACTTCACCGGTGACACGAGCAGCGGCGCGGGCGGACTGTGGACGGCGACGCCTCAGTACGAGTGGGTGCAGAACCCGCCCGGCACCGCCCTGTCCTACCTCACCGCGCCCCTGAGCGGCGACACCGCGGTCATCGGCGCGGGAGCGGTGCGGCTGTGGATCAAGGCCTCGGCGCCGAGCGTCGACCTGCAGGTCACCGTCTCGGAGGTGCGCCCCGACGGCCGCGAGACCTTCGTCCAGGACGGCTGGCTGCGGGCCAGCGAACGCAGGCTCGACCCGGCCCGCAGCACGCTGCTGGAGCCGGTTCTCAGCCTGCGACGTGCCGACGCCGCCCCGCTGCCGAGCGGGCGCTGGAGCGAGGTCACCGTCCCGCTGTACTACGAGGGTCACGTGTATCGCGGCGGCTCGCGCATCCGCATCGTGATCGCCGCGCCGAACGGCGCCCAACCCGTGTGGTCGTTCGCCGACACGATCCCGCGCCGGTCGGCGTCGGTGTCGGTGGCCCACTCGCGCGCGATGCCCTCGCGGTTGATCCTGCCGGTGGTCCCCGACGTGCGTGTGCCGACCGGGCTGCCGCCCTGCCCCGGGCTGCGCGGCGAGCCGTGCCGCACCTACGTGCCGCTCGGCAACCAGACGGCCGTGCCGTGAGTACGATGGCGGGGGTGCAGGAGATCGCCCCCGGTCTGTGGCATTGGACGGCGCGTCATGAGCACATCAACGCCGATGTGAGCTCGTACTACCTGCTCGCCGAGCGCGTGCTGATCGATCCGATGATCCCGGCCGAGGGGCTGGCATGGTTCCAGCGCGACGCGCCTGAGCACGTGCTGTTGACCAACCGCCATCACGACCGCCACGCGTGGCGGTTGCGCGAGGCGTTCGGGTGCACGGTGCATTGCGTGCGCAACGGCGTGCGGGAGCTGGCCGGGCGCGGGCCGGTGGAGGCGTTCGACTTCGGCGACGAGCTGCCGGGCGGCGTCACCGCCTTCGAGGTCGACGCGATCTGCCCCGACGAGACCGCGCTGCACATCCCGGCGCACCGCGCGCTGGCCTGCGCCGACGGGGTCGTGCGCTGGCCGGGGGTCGCGGGCCTGACGTTCGTACCCGATGGCCTGATGGACGAGCCCGAGCAGACCAAGGCCGGCCTGTGCGAGGCCTACCGGCGCCTGCTCGACCTCGACTTCGATCTGCTGCTGCTCGCCCACGGCGAGCCGGTGGTCGGCGGGGCCCACGACGCGCTGCGGTTGTTCGCCCGGTCCGGCTGAGCGTCGGGCGGGTGGCGCTACCCGGCGCGCCGCGCGCCGGTGCCGACGACGGCGGCGAGCTCGATGCCGCTGTGGCGTTGGCAGGCATCGAGCAGGGCGTCCTGCAGCGCGGCATCGGCGGCCGCCGGATGGGGGGGCTGCTCGCGGCGATTGGCGAACAGGCGACCACTGACCGTCGCGGACCAGTCGTTGCTCGTCGCCAGCCACACCTGCGTGTCGGCCCCCTCGGCGACGTCGCCCGGCGCCCCGGGGCCGCCCATCCGCGTGCGCACCCAGCCCGGCTCCATCGCGTTGCTCAGCGCGTCGGGCCACAGGCGAGCCACCGCGAGCGCCAGCATCACGTCGAGGAGCTTCGAATCGCAGTAGGCCTGCCCACCGTCCCAGGGCCGCTGCTCCCAGCGCAGATCCGAGAGGTCCGGCCGGCCGCGCTGATGCAGTCCGCTGCTGACGTACACCAGCCGGCCCGGCGGCTGCACGAGTGCGGTGAGGATGTAGGGCGCCAGCACATTGATGGCGAAGACGTGCTCGACCCCGTCCTCGGTGAGCCGGCGCTGCTCGTCGAGCCCGACGCCGGCGTTGTGCACGATCGTGTCGAAGCGGCCGATCGTGTTGGCGCGATCGGCCAGCGCGCAGGTCTGTGCGATCGAGGCGAGATCGCCGGTCAGCACGGCCGCGGCCCCCGGTGCCGCGGCCAGCGCGTCGGCGGCGCGCCGCTCGTTGCGCGCGTGCAGGACGACCGTGTGCCCCAGCTCGATCAGCTGGCGCGCGGTCTCGCTGCCGATCCCCTCGGAAGAGCCGGTGATGAGGACCTTGCGCATTCCGAGTGGGACTGTAAGCCACCTCGCGCCGGTGTCACACCATTTTCACCAGCGGCGCGGTCACACATTTTCGGGTAATTCCGTCTTAGCTTGTGATGAGCATGGATCGCCGATCGGATGCCGAGCTGCTGGCCGCCTGTCACCAGGACCCGCAGGCGCTCGGCGTCTTCTATGACCGCCACGAGGGCGCCGTGCTGGGTTTCCTCGCGCGGCGCGTGCGCGATCCGGAGGTGGCCGCCGACCTGTGCGCCGAGGTGTTCGCGTCGCTGCTCGACCACTGCCGCCGCGGCCGGCGCGTCTCCGAGCCGTTGCCGTGGCTCTACGCGGTGGCTCGCAACGCGCTGGCCGACTATCACCGCACCGGTCAGGCGACGGACCGGATGCGTCGCCGGGTCGGAATCGCACGCCTCGAGTACGAGGACGACGAGCTCGCCCGGGTGGAGGCCCTCATCGATCAGTTGCGCCGCGGCGAGCCGGCGCTGGCCGAGCTCGAGCGGCTGCCCCCCGAGCAGCGTCACGCGATCCGCGCGCACGTCATCGAGGAGCGCTCCTACGCCGAGGTTGCCCGGATGCTGCTGGTGCCCGAGGGCACCGTGCGCCAGCGCGTCAGCCGCGGGGTCCGGGCGCTGCGCACCCGCCTGCTGGAGGCGTCGTCGTGACGATGCTGCCCAACCGTCCGCGAGTCGCTGGTCGGCGCCGCCGGCCAGCCGGCCCGCGCGCGGCGTGCCGCGGCGCCGCCACGGCAACCGGTGCGCCGTGAGCGCCGCCTGACCGCCGTGCTCGCCGGCGCGGTCGGCGCCCTGGCGCTGGCGGCCATCCTGGTGCTGCCGTGGACTCGCGCCGGCGATGGTCCCGCGCCGGCTGGGGCCATGGTGGCGGCGATCGGCAGCGGCTCGGTGTCGGGGACGGGCGTGTGGCGCGCCGCCACGGCGATCGCCGCGTCACGCCCTACCCGCCCGGCGGTCGCGACTCGCTGGCCTGGGTGCGACCGCTGGTGGCGGATGGCGAACCGGTCGCGCGCCGCACGCTGGCCGTGTCGTTGGAGCGCCGTGCGATGTGCCAGTGGTACCGGTACTGGCTGGTGAGCACCGCCGCGAGCCGCCCCGCGGCCACCGCCGTGCTCGAGACCATTCCGGCCTGGCCGGCGGTGGGCGCCGGCGAGAGCCGCGCGGCGGCGGTGACCCTCGCCGCCGCCGCCCGCGCCGGCGCGGCCGGCCCGATCCAGACCCACCTCGCACTGGACTGCTGAGGGTCTTGGCATGGCCACCCGCCAGCAACAGCGCGAGCACACCCGCGCGCATCGCCGCCAGGCGGCGGCGCGCGCCGCCGCGCCCCGGCGCTCGGCGCCGCCGCGCCTGGCAGCTGCTCACCGCCGCGGGCGTCGCCGCGGTCTTCGTCGTGGCGGCGATCGTCCTCGGGCCGGGCGGCCCGGGCGGCCCCGCGGCGCCGCTGGCGCCTTCCACCGCGGCATCCCGCGTGGCCACGATGCTCGCCGGCGTGCCCCAGAACGGGCAGCTGCTCGGCAACCCGCGCGCGCCGATCACGCTGCAGTACTACGGCGACCTCGAATGCCCGATCTGCAGCGGCTTCTCGGCCCAGACCCTGCCGGCGCTCATCCAGACCGAGGTGCGCCCGGGGCGCCTGAGGATCCAGTACATCTCACTCGAGACGGCGACACCCGATCGCTCCACCTTTCTCGCCCAGCAGGCCGCCGCCTATGCCGCCGGCCGGCAGGAGCGGGCGTGGAACTTCATCGAGCTGTTCTACCTGGAGCAGCGACAGGAGGGGAGCGGCTACGCGACGCCCGCCTTCCTCTCCGGGCTGGCGCAGCAGATTCCCGGACTCGACCTGGGGCGCTGGCAACGCGAACGGTTCGACCCCGCGCTCACCGCGCAGGTGCAGGCCGAGCAGGCGGCCTTCAGCGCGCTCCACCTGCCGCAGGCGACGCCCACGCTGATCGTGCGCGGCCCGGGCGGCTGCGCGGCGTGCAGGCCGCCGCCACGCCGGCGCAGATGGCGGCGTTGATCGCCGCCGTGGCGTAGGGCGCGCGCGACCGCCGCCGGCTACGCGGCGGCGAGCGCGGCGGGGCCGCAGCCCTCGATGTGCCCGCCGAGCCGGCGCGCGGTGATCTCCAGCCAGCGCCCGCTCTCACCAGGCGGTCGAGCAGCTCGAGCGCCTCGTGGCGCCGGGCGAGCACGGCCACGAGGTCGTCGCTGAGCAGCAGGTCCTCGGCGCAGCCCGGTGAGCGTGTCGCGCTCGCCGGCGTGCAGCTTGCTCGGACCGACGTCCGCGATGATCGCCAGGGCGGCGCGGTAGTGCTCGTGGCGCTCTGATGTCATGGCGAGCTCCTCGGTACGGGGTTGCTGGTGCGTATGAGAGGTGTCGGCAGTGTGGCGCCGGACTGAAGGGCGAGCACCGGCGTCCTCACTGCAGCAGCCCGTTGATCTCGTCGTGTGCGCCCGTCCGAGCGCCGTCGAATACAGCGGCAGCGACAGCGGGCGGTGCACGAGCGGCTCGTTGGGCGAGAAGGCCAGGAGCAGGAACGCGCTCAGCGCGAGCGCGAGCGGCGCGGGCGGCCAGCCGGGCAGCAGCGCCGCGAAGGGCAGCACCCACAGGACGTACCAGGCGCCCGTCCAGCTGAGCGTCAGCACGAGCACCAGCAGGCAGGCGAACGCGGCCGCCGAGCGCGCGCCGCGGGTCGCGCGCAGGTCACCGCCGCGGCGACGAGCACGGTGGCGCCAGGATCACGTCGAGCACCGGTGTGCAGCCCCGCCGTCTCTCCGCCGAGGCCGAGCAGCACGCCGAGCACGTTGGCGAACCCGAGCGGTGTGACGAGCCGGCTCTGCGTGGTCCCGACTCGGGCAGGTGCGGGCCGAACGCGACATAGGCTCACGCTCGAGAGCACGAGCCCGGCCGCGAGCGGCCCCGGCGAGCTTGGCCCGCCGCTGCCCGGCGAGCAGGAACACCGGCAACAGGATCGCCGCCGAGGCCTTGACCCGCGATCGCCAGCGCGACGCCGGCCGCGGCGGCCAGGCGGTCGGCGAGACGCGGCGCAGCCGCTGGCACTCCGGCGCCTCGGCCGCCGGCGCGGGCGCCGCGCGCGCGGCCCCGTCGCCGCCCCGCCCGCAGGCCAGCAGCGCGAGGTACAGCGCGAGCACCACGAGCAGCATCATCAGGGCGTCGTTGTGGTCGGCCCCGAGGCCCCAGACGAGCACGAGGGGGTTCAGCCCCACGAACACGATCGCCGCGCGCCGCGAGCGGCCGAGCAACTCGGCGCACCGCCACACGAGCGCCAGCATGGCGAGGCTGGACAGCGGCGATGATCGCCTTGATCGTCCAGAACGAGGCGGCCACGCCCGAGCGGCACGAGCGCATAGGTGAGCAGCGTGAACAGCGGCCCGTACGGGCTCAGCAGCTCGATGCCAGTTGCTGATCGCGAAGGCCGGATCGCGGTGCGGCTCGAGCAGCGGGATCGTCGTGTACGGATTGAGCCCGTGCACGACGCCCATACGCCCGTAGTTGAGGTAGTTGAAGACGTCGGTGGAGAACAGCGGCGGCGCGCAGAACAGGATCGCCTGCGACGGCGACGATCGTCGCGATCACCCAGCGCGCGCGCAGCCGCGGCGCGAATCGCAGCGCGACCAGGTAGCTGACGAACAGGATCGCGATCGCGCCGCTGGTCAGCGCGCGCACCCGGGCGTCGTCGTGGGTCAGCGACGGCAGCAGGCCGGACAGCGGCCCGGCCATCCACGCCGGGGAAGTAGCCCGGGCGCGTGAACGGCGACAGGAAGCTCGGGCGCTCGGCCGCGGCCGTGACGATGGCGAGCACGACGACCACGATGGTGCCCAGCGCGACTGCGCCCGCCGACCGCGCGGCGATCGCACCGGCGCTGCGGGACGGCCCATCCGGCGAGGATCCGGGGCGGACGTCGCACCGTGTCCGGCCGGCGCGGCGCCGGACGGGGTCGGCGGCACTGCCTTCGCGGTGGCCACAGTCGGATTATCGCGTTCGCGCCGCGCATCCCCGGGCGGCGCGTTGCCGGTGCTGGCCGGGGGGTGTGGTCGATTTGACCCCCTGTGGGGTCGTCAAGTCGCCACACCTCGCCGCTGGTTGCCGGTGCTGGCCGGGGGTGTGGTCGATTTCGACCCCCTATGGGGTCGTCAAGTCACCACACCTCCCCGCGCGACCCGCCCGGACCTTGGCGCGCAGGCGCGACACGCTGTCACGGCGCCGCGGCCGGTGCCGACGTTTCGTCCAGCTGCGCCGCCCGCGGCGGTACGTAAGCTCACGGTTGCCCACCCGGCGGCCCTGAACGGGTCGCCGGTCTCTCCCGGAGGTGTCGATGGCCGTCACCAGTCCCGTACAGATCGATCGCCGGCGCGTCGCCGAGCTGGCCGAGCGCGAGCTCGCCGCGCTTGAACGCGCGCACGCGGCGCTCCGAGCAGATGTACGAGCGCGCCCGCCAGTCGCTCAGCGGCGGCGTCGCGTCCTCCTACCAGCTGCGCGACCCGTGGCCGATCTACCTCGTCGACGGGCACGGGCCCGAAGGTCAACGACGTCGACGGCAACGAGATGTGGGACTTCCACAACGGCTTCGGCTCGATGGTCCAGGGCCACGCCCACCCGGCGATCGTCAAGGCGGTCAGCGACCGTGTCGCGCTCGGCACGCACTTCGCCGCGGTGACCGAGGACACGATCCACGTCGCCGAGAACCTCAAGCAGCGCTGGGGCCTGGACCGCTGGCGTTTCGTCAACTCCGGCTCGGAGGCGACGATGGACGCGATCCGCATCGCGCGCGCGCTCACCGGGCGCGACACGATCATGAAGATCTTCGGCTCCTACCACGGCCACCACGACGGCGTGATGGTCTCGATCGGCGTCCCCTACGACGACATCGGCGACCGCGAGAACCTCGCCTCGCTGCCCTACGGCGCCGGCATCCCCAAGGCGGTCAGCGACCTGACGATCCCGGTGCCCTTCAACGACGCCGGCGCGATGGAGCGCCGCATCGAGCGCCTGGACGCCGAGGGCCGGCTGCCGGCCTGCGTGATCATGGAGGCGGCGATGATGAACCTCGGGGTCGTGCTGCCCGAGCCCGGCTACCTCGAGGCGGTGCGCGAGATCACGCGCCGTCACGGCATCGTGCTCATCTTCGACGAGGTCAAGACCGGCCTGGCGATCGCGGCCGGCGGGGCGACCGAGCGGTTCGGCGTCACCCCGGACATGGTCACGCTGGCCAAGACGCTCGGCGGCGGCCTGCCCTCCGGGGCGATCGGCGGCAGCGAGGAGGCGATGAGCGTCGTCGAGGACGGCTCGGTCTACCAGGTCGGCACCTACAACGGCAATCCGCTGGCGATGGCCGCCGCGCGGGCGAGCCTCGAGCAGGTGCTCACGCCCGAGGCCTATCGCCACCTCGACGAGCTCAACGACCGCATCGTCGCCGGCTGCGAGGCCGTCATCGAGCGCTACCGCCTGCCCGGCTACGCGGTCGGGATCGGCTCGAAGGGGTGCGTCACCTTCTCGCCCACCAAGATCGTCGACTACGAGACGCTTCAAGGCCAACCAGGACGTCGAGGTCACCGAGCTCGCGTGGGCTGTGGAACATGAACCGCGGCATCTTCATGACCCCCGGCCGCGAGGAGGAGTGGACGCTGTCGGTGACCCACACCGACGAGGCGATCGACGCCTACGTGCAGGCGTTCGACGAGATGGCGGCGGCGCTCACCGCCTGACGCCGGGCGTCAGGCCGTGCCGGTGCGCCCGCCGTCGACCGGGATGACCGCGCCGCTCAGGTACGACCCCGCGCGGGAGGCGAGGAACACCGCCGTGCCGGCCATGTCGTCGGGGCGGCCGATGCGGCCGAGCGGGATCCCGGCGGCGATCTGCTCGCGCAGCTCGGGGTTCTCGAGGGCGAAGGCCATCATCTTGCTCTCGAACGGGCCCGGCGCGATCGCGTTGACGGTGATGTGCTCGCCGGCCAGGCGCTTGGCCAGGTGGCGGGTGAGCTGGTGCACCGCCGCCTTGCTCGCGCTGTAGGGGTAGTTCTCCATCAGCGGCGCGGCAAGCCCGTCGATCGAGCCGATGTTGATCACCCGCGCCGGGTCGCCGTCGGCTGCGCGGCGGCGCGCAGCTCGCCGAGCAGCGAGGCGGTCAGGTAGAAGACGCCGGTCACGTTCGTGCTGATGACCTTGTCGAAGCCCTCCGGCGGGAAGTCCTCGATCGGCGCGCCCCAGGTCGCGCCCGCGTTGTTGACGAGCACGTGCAGCGTGCGGCGCCCACTCGCGCACGGCCTCGGCGAGCGTGCGCGCGCCCTCGGCGCTCGACACGTCCGCCGGGATCGCGTGCACCTCGCCGAGTTCGCTCAGCCGCTCGGCAGTGGCCTGCGAGCGGCTCTGCCTTGCGCGCGGAGATGCAGACGCGCGCGCCGGCGACGAGCAGCCCGCGGGCGATCATCTCGCCGATCCCGCGCGAGCCGCCGGTGACCAGGGCGCTCTTGCCGGCCAGCGAGAACAGGTCGGTGAGGTTCGGTCGTCGGCTCGGTGGCTGGACATCGTGGCTCCTCCTCGGGTGGGACCGGCGTGCGGGCGGGTGCGCACGCTACCGCCCGCGGCGCGCCGGCGGGGCGGCGATGCTCGAGCCCGGGGCGTTCGCTCGCCGTTCTAGGATCGAGGGGATGACGCCGCCGATCCGCGTCTCCGTGCTCGACCAGTCACCGATCGCCGAGGGCTCGAGCGGCGCGCAGGCGCTGCGCAACACGCATCGACCTCGCGCGGCTCGCCGATGCGCTCGGCTACCACCGCTACTGGGTGGCCGAGCACCACGGCGGGCCGATGCTCGCCGGGGCCAGCCCCGAGGTGCTGATCGGGCCGATCGCCGCCGCCACGACGGGCCTGCGGGTCGGCAGTGGCGGCGTGATGCTGCCCCACTACAGCCCGCTGAAGGTGGCCGAGTCCTTCTCGATGCTTGCCGGCCTGTTTCCCGGGCGCATCGATCTCGGCCTCGGCCGCGCGGCCGGCACCGACCCGCTGACCACGTTCGCGCTGCAGCCCGACCGCCGCCAGGCGGCGCCCGACGACTTCCCGCAGAAGCTGGCCGAGCTGCTCGCCTACCTCGACGACACGCTGCCCGCGGACCATCCCGTTCCGGCGCCTGGCCGCGACGCTCCCGGGCGCCCGAGCGGCCCGAGCCGTGGCTGCTCGGGTCCTCGCCGCAGAGCGCGATCTGGGCCGGCCAGCTCGGGCTGCCCTACGCGTTCGCCGACTTCATCAACCGCGACGGCGCCGAGATCGCCGCCTCCTACCGCGCCGAGTTCGCCGCGCCACCAGGGCCACGGCGGCCACCGCACGGCGGTCGCCGCCTGGGCGATCGCCGCCGACAGCGACGAGGAGGCGCAGCGGCTGGCGTCCAGCAGCCGCATGACGCCTCGCGCTGCTGCGCCGCGGCGAGCTGATCGCGCGTGCCGCCGCCCGAGAGGGCGCTGGAGTTCCTCGCCACCCAGCCGCCGTCGACGCGCGACGGCAGCGGCCGGCCGCGCCATCATCGGCAGCCCGGAGATGGTACGCGACCAGCTGCTGGCGCTGGCCGAGTCCTACGGTGCCGAGGAGGTCATCGTCGTCACCATCACCCACGACCACGCGGCCCGCCGGCGGTCCTACGAGCTGATCGCCTCCGCCTTCGGGCTGCCGGGCGCGGGTGGCGGCCCCCTTTCTGAGGCCCCCATCGGCGCCGACGGGCCACCGCGCGGCGCGCCGGATGACCGCCTCGCCCGGCTGACGGGCCCTCGGGAACGAGCGTCTAGCGCCGCGCCCGCCGGGGCGTCCACGCCGAAACCTCGGCATATCCGCCCGGGAATCGTGCGCAAACGGGCGCAATTTGGCGTTCATCTGACAACGGGCCTCGGACGTTCGTCCAGTGCGCTGGACACCGGCGGCACGCGCCGCTGGCCCTGCCGATGCAAGTCCGCGATGGATGTCGGCACGTCAGAGATGACCGATCCGCCGCGCGCCCCCGGCCCCCGGCCCCCGGCCGGCGGCGGCCCGGGCCCCGCCGGAGCCCCCAACGGCGAGGGCGAGCAGCCCGTCGTCCCCGGCCTCACGCGCCCGCGCCTGCGCAGCCGCTCGTCGAACATGATCGGTGACGTGGCGATCCAGCTCGGCTTCGCCGAGAAGGCCCGCGTCGACGCCGCCATCGAGCAGGCCCGCGCCGAGGGCAAGCGGACCGGGCAGGTGCTCGTCGAGACCGGCGTGCTGACCAACGACCAGCTGGCCCGTGTGCTGGCTGAGCGCCTCGGGCTCGACCACATCGACCTCACCGTCTACCCGATCGACATGGGCGCGGTCGGGCTCATCGAGGTCGAGGCTGCGCGGCGCTACCAGGCGGTCGCGGTCGAGTTCCTCGACGGCGGCCGTCGTCTCCTGCTGGCGATGGCCGATCCGAGCAACCTGCTCGATGATCGACGACATCACGATGATGACCGGCCTGAAGGTGCAGCCGGCCGTCGCGTCGCTGGACGACATCCGCTCGCTGCTCGCCCGCCAGCAGCGCCTCGACGAGTCCGTCGAGGGGATCGAGGAAGCCGAGGAGGCCTTCGAGCCGCTGAGCGATGACGCGAGCGAGACGGAGGCGCCGGCGATCCGCCTTGTGCACTCGCTGATCGCCCAGGCGGTCGAGCAGGGCGCGTCCGACATCCACTTCGATCCCGAGGAGCGCGAGATGCGCGTGCTCTTCCGCGTCGACGGCGTCGTCCATCCCGCCGCCACGATGAGCGCCAAGATGGCGCGCCGCGTCGTCTCGCGCGTGAAGGTGATGGCCAGCCTGAACATCGCCGAGCGGCGCCTGCCCCAGGACGGCCGCATGGCGGTCAACGTCGATGGGCGGCGCATCGACCTGCGTCATCGTCACGCTGCCCCTCGCCGACGGCGAGGGGATGGTCATGCGCATCCTGGACAAGGGCCCGGTGGTCCAGGACCTCGCCGGGCTCGGGCATGCTCCCGCAGGAGGAGGAGCGCGTTCCGCCGCGCGCTGCAACGCCACCGCGGCGCCGTGCTCGTCACCGGTCCGACCGGGTCGGGCAAGTCGACCACGCTGTACGCGGCCCTCAACGAGGTCAACACCGGCGAGGGCACGATCATCACGATCGAGGACCCGGTGGAGTCGCGCATCCCCGGCGTCAAGCAGATGGCGGTCAACACGAAGGTGGGGATGACCTTCGCCACCGGCCTGCGGACGATGCTCCGTGCCGACCCCGACATCATCATGGTCGGCGAGATCCGCGACCAGGAGACCGCGACGATCGCGGTGCAGGCGGCGATCACCGGTCACATGGTGCTCTCGACGCTGCACACCAACGACGCGCCGAGCGCGCTCGGGTCGCCTTGCTGACATGGGCGTGCCGCCGTTCATGATCGCCTCGGCGGTCGACTGCATCGTCGCTCAGCGACTGATGCGCAAGCTGTGCGAGGACTGCAAGGAGCCGGTCGAGCTCACGCCCGCGGTCATCGAGCAGTGGAACCTGCAGGGCGTCACGGCGTTCGGCCCCAAGGGCTGCGCCCGCTGTGGCGGCACCGGTTACCGCGGACGCATCGGTCTGTTCGAGGTCATGCCGATGTCCGAGGACATCCGCCGCATGGCAATGGAGAACAAGAGCGCCGACGAGGTCGCCGCCGTGGCCATGCGCGAGGGGATGCGCAGCATGCGCTCCGACGGGCTCGACAAGGTGAGGGCCGGCTTGACCTCGATGGTCGAGCTCGGGCGAGTCACGAGCATCAACTGACGTCATGAGGCGCCCGCGTATCGACGTGCCGGCGCCCCCGGACCCTTCCGCGATCGATCGCGGCGGGCTGCACCGGCCGGGCACGCATCTGCCGCCTCGCGAGCTGGCGCAGAAGGAGCGCGAGGCGCTGGAACGCGCCGGGCTGCGGCGACCGAGCAGCCTGAAGGTGGTCTTCCACGACCTGGCGGACGGCGCCGGCCTAGGCCGGCCACCCGGCCGCCAGGTCGCGCTGCAGCTCGGCGCCGACCGCACGGGGCTACGCCGGCCCGGCGTCGTGCCCCGCCTGGTGCTCACGCTCGATGACCGCTCCGCGCTGCGGCGTCCCGGTGGCGGCATCCCCGCCCCGCAGTGGGCGGGGATCTCGCGCCAGCCGGCGCGTCCGCGCCCCGCGCGGCGTCCCGTGCGTGCCCGCCTGGCCTTCGCCGGGCTCGCCGTGGCGCCGGCGCTGATCGGGCCGTCGACGAGCCTTGCCGCGACGCCGCCGGGCGCACCGGGCGCCGGCGCCGCCTCGCCGGCGCACGTCGCGGTGACCGCGTCGGCGCGGTCGCCCGCGTTGCGCGCCGTGACCTCTGCGGTGGCCGCCTCGACGCGCTCCTCGTCGTCGAGCATCACGGCGTCCACGGCCAGCACAACGCGGTCGTCGTCGTCGAGCGACTCGGGATCCACGGCCGCCGCCACCTCGACGCGAGGCTCCGCGGCCCCGGCGTCCACCGGCGTCACGGCCACGGCCTCCGCGTCGACGTCGGTGACATCCACCTCGCGAGCGGCCTCGACCACGACGTCGAGCACGACCGCCTCGGCCGGCTCGCGCCCGGCCACGCCTGCCGCCGGCGCGACGGGGCCGACCGGACCGGCCGGCGCGCGCCCGGCCGGCGGGGCCACCGGCGCGACCGGGGCGACCGGCGCCGCCGGTCAATGGGTGCCCCCGCGCCAGGTACGTTCGGTCTCCTCGGCCGGCGCCGGCAAGCACACCCCCGCCTCGGCGCGGGGTACCGGCGCGCGCCGCAAGGCCACGCTCCGGGGCCGGCGCCAAGACGACCGCTCCGGCCATTCACCCGCCGAGCGGCACGCCGCCTGCCTCGACCGGAGGCGGAGCCGCGCCGGGACCCGCGACGGGTGCGGCGCCGGTGATCGGCAGTGGACCGTCGACCGCCCCGATCGGGCTGCCGCCGACGCCGCAGGCCGCCGGGGCCCGGGCCGCGGAGTCCGCCGTGGTGTCGACGACCGTCACCGCCGCCGCGATCGACTCCTACCGGATCCCCCTCTTCCTCCTGAGCATCTACCAGGCCGCGGGTGACGAGTACGGCATCCCGTGGCCAGTGCTCGCGGGGATCAACGAGGTCGAGACCGACTACGGCTTCGACGACGCGGTGTCCTCCGCCGGCGCCGTCGGCTGGATGCAGTTCATGCCCGCGACGTGGGCCGGGTACGGCGTCGACGGCGTCGGCCTCAACCAGGCCGATCCGTACAACCCGGCCGACGCGATCTTCGCCGCCGCGAGCTACCTGGTCGCCGCGGGCGCCCGCACGAACCTCAGCGCCGCGATCTTCGCCTACAACCACTCGGCGGCGTACGTCCAGTCGGTGCTCCTGCGGGCCACGCTGATCGAGAGCTTCCCTACGGCGATGATCAGTGCTCTGACCGACCTGAGCGTCGGCGTGCCCCCGGTGCCGATGAGCGCGGCCGAGCAGGCGGGGATCGAGAACCCGCCGCTCCCGGGCAGCGCGCCCGCTCCCGCGACATCGGCGGCGCCTCCGCAGGTGACCGCGGATCCCACCCTGACGACCGACGGGCTCTCCGCTGCGCCCGCGCCGGGCCTCGGCGGCGGACAGTCCGCCGCATCCGCTTCGCCGGCGGCCTCCACGGCGGCGCCGGCCTCCGGTCAGACATCGGGAGGGTACCGCTGGGTCGACCGCGTCCGGTCAGGCTTCGGGGGCGTCCGGCGGGTCGACCGGCGCCGGAACGACCGCTGCCGCGGCGAGTCCGCCTGCTGCCGCCGCCGGTGGCTCGGTCGGTGAGACGGCCATGCTGCGCACGTCGCGCGGAGCGAACGTCGTGTCGGTGCGCGATGGCACCGTGGTGGCGATCGGGCGTTCGCCGCGCTTCGGCGCCTACGTCACGGTGCGCGACGTCGAGGGCAACCAGTTCACCTACTCGCATCTCGACTTCGTCGGCACGCCCTCCGGCTCGTCGCCCTCGGCGGGGTCGGCCGGGACCGACGCCCCAAGCGCCGCGCCCGCCGCGGGACGCGGCGCGACGGCGGCCTCCGCGGCGAGGACCGCGCTCACCTCCGGCGCGCAGACCGCGTCGCTGGATGCCACCAGCGCCGCGGCCCTGATCTCGGGCGGGGGCTCGGCGGACGCGAGCGCGCCCGCCACCGACAAGGCTCCCACCTTGTCGGTGCCGGCCGTGACGAACGCGCTCAGCGTCCTCGGCTACCAGCCGCTGGCGGCGTCGCCGCCGGCAGCGATGCTGCGGACGCCCACCGTGGCAGCCGTCGCGGGGTGGCGTTCGCTGCACGTCGGGCAGGCGGTGTGGGCGGGCACGACGCTCGGCCGCGTGGCCGACACCGGCGGGGAGGGTGTGCTCGGCTTCGCGCTGCAGCCGGTCGGGGCGACGGCGCCGGTGAACCCGCTGCCGTTCCTGGCCAGCTGGAACCTGCGCGCGCTGGTGCTGCACCCCGTCACCGCGCCCGCGCCCAAGAAGGCCTCGCCGGTGACGAGCACGCTCGCCTCCACGTCGCCCGGCGGGCTGTCGGGCATCACCACCTCGACGACGACCGCGACCACCGCGACGGCCCCCGGCGCGGGCGACCCGGCGGTCGATCCATGGGCGGCGGCGCTCTATCAGGCCGGCGTGCCGGTGCCGGGCGTCGTCCGGCCGGTCGTGCCGCGCGCCGGGGCGAGCGACCTCGCCTCGTGGGGCAGCGAGCGCATGTTCCTGCTCGGCGAGGGGGCCCTGTCCCGTGAGGTGATCGCGGACCGGCGGGTCACGATGTCGCGCTGCCTGCCGGTGGAGGTGTCGCGCGACGACATCGACCGGCGTCTGCTCGCGGCGCTCGAGTACCTGGCCGCCTCCGGGCTCGATCCACGGGTGCTCGGCGGCGGCTGCGACCCGCGCCGGCCCGTCGAGGCGCTCGATATCACGGCGATCAACGGCGTGTCGCTGACCGGTTCCGCGGCTGGAGCCACGGTCGGCGCGGTGACGCTACAGCGGCTGGCGTCTCTGCCGCCCGGATTCGTGCCCGCGGCGATCACCAGCGACCCGGCCACCCAGGGCGCGACGCGGTCGGGCACGGCCGCCGGCGTCGATGGCATCGAGGTGCGCTTCACGCCGCTGCCGGCCAGGCGCTCGAGCGGCTCGGCGCCGCTGGCCACCGCGGCGTCAGCCGTCACGGCACCCGTGGCCGCCCTGCACGGCGCCGACTGGGAGCAGCTGAGCGAGCGCCTGAACCTGCTCGGCAACCCCGGGCTGCTGCGCAACCCCGCGCTCGGCGGCTGAGCCCGGCCGCGATCAGGTCAGCGCGGCGGCGCCGATCCCCATGTGGCCGGCGACCCCATCGAGCACGTCGGCCAGCCGCTCGATCATCTCGTCGATGATCTGCGCGTCGCTGATCAGCGGCGGCGCCACCTGCAGGACCGTGTCGCCGCGGTCATCGCCACGGGCGATGATCCCGGCCTCGAGCAGCTTGCCCGGGAGGTAGCGGCGCAGCAGCTCCTCCCGCTGCTCGGCGTCGAAGCGTCCCTGGGCCCCATCGGGCACCAGCTCGAGTGCCCAGAAGAAGCCGGCCCCGCGCACGTCGCCGACGATCGGCAGGCGGGCCAGCTCGGCCATGCGCGTGCGCAGGTAGGGCTCCTGCTCGCGTACGTTCTCGAGCACGCGGTCGCGCTCGAAGATCTCGATGTTCTTCAGGGCGATCGCCGCCGACAGCGGGTGGCCGCCGAAGGTGATGCCGTGCAGCAGCGTGCGGTTGTCCTCGTAGAACGCGTCGGCGACCCGATCGCCGACGAGCACGGCGCCCATCGGCGCGTAGGCCGAGGTGATGCCCTTGGCGATCGAGATGAGGTCGGGCGTCGCGCCGTAGCGCGTGACGCCGAACCACGAGCCGAGGCGACCGCAGCCGGTGATCACCTCGTCGGCCATGAGCAGGATCCCGTAGCGGTCGCAGATCTCGCGCAGACCTGCCCAGTAACCCTCGGGCGGGACGAGGCAGCCGCCGGCGTTCTGCACCGGCTCGGCGATGAGCAGCGCGAACGTCTCGGGGCCCTCGCCGACGATCGTCTGCTCGATCTCGTCCAGCAGCTCGCGGGTCAGCTGCGCGTCGGAGACGTCGCGCCGGAAGCGGTTGGTATTCGACACGTGCACGACGTCGATGGCCGGGCGGCCGAACGGCTCCTTGAACCCGGGGACGCCGGTGAACGACAGCGCCCCCAGCGTGACACCGTGGTACGCGTTGCGGCGCGCGATCGCGCGCGTGCGCTGTCCCTCGCCGCGGGCGAGGTGGTACTGGCAGACGAGCTTCCAGGCGGTCTCCACGGCCTCCGACCCGCCCGAGGTGAAGAACACGTGCTGGATGCCCGGCGGGGCAAGGCCGGCCAGCCGCTCGGCCAACTCGATGCTCGGAGGATGGGCGGTGCCCCAATTGGTGTTGAACGCGAGGCGCTGCAGCTGGTCGCTGGCCACCTCGGCCATCTCCAGGCCGTAGGAGTAGCCGATCTGGGCGCAGAACAGGCTCGACAGGGCGTCCAGGTAGCGACGGCCATGGGTATCGAAGACGTAGGGACCGTCCCCGCGCTCGAACACCGGCAGCTCGCGCCCGCCCGGCCCGAAGGCACCGTTGCGGGTGAAATGCAGGAGCAGGTGCTCGTGGGCGGCCCGCTGCAGCTCCTCGTGTGACCGTTCGCTCATCGCTGCTCTCCTCCCGCGTCGGTACCGCGCCGCGCAGCCGCGGCCTGAAGGTGCCGGCGACCTCACCTGATCGTCGTAGCGCCATCATCCGCCGGGCAGCGGACCGCTCCAATGCGTGAACCGTCAAATCACGCTGTGCGCCGCATGACGGTCCGTCGCCGTCGACGGCATGACGGTGTGTCGCCCCCGCGGCGCTTTCGGCAGACGGACCGCGCCTTGAGCGCCGGGCGTGCGACTCGGATGATCGTCGCGGGCGCGCGCCGTCACCGTCGGCGCGCGTGCCCGCAACCGGCACCGAAGGAGAACCATGTCCTCACCGAGCGTCGCCGTCCCCTCGCGCACCGAGGTCGCCGCGCTGCAGAACTTCGTCGACGGGAGCTGGGTCGCCGCGCAGGCGCCCGAGACGCTCGCCGACCACAACCCGGCGACCGGCGAGCTGCTCGCGCACGTCCCGCTGAGCGGCGCCGCGGACGTCGATGCCGCCGTGCTGGCGGCCCGCCGCGCGCACGGCGCCTGGCGCGAGGTGTCGCCGCAGAACCGGGCGCGCGCGCTGTTCCGCCTGCGCGAGGTGCTGGTCGAGCACCGCGATGAGCTCGCTCGGCTCGTCACCACCGATATGGGCAAGACCCTCGACGACGCCTACGCCGAGGTCGGTCGCGGCATCGAGTCCGTCGAGGCGGCGTGCGCCGTCCCGCACCTGATGAAGGGCGAGAACCTCGAGGGAGTGGCCGCCGGCGTCGACGTCGAGCTGGTGCGTCAGCCCGTCGGCGTCGTGGCGGCGATCACGCCGTTCAACTTCCCGGTGATGATCCCCCTCTGGTTCCTGCCCTACGCCGTGGCGACCGGCAACACGTTCGTGCTGAAGCCCTCCGAGCAGGACCCGCTGGCCTCGCGGCGGCTGTTCGAGCTCATGGCGACGGTCGCGGAGATCCCGGCGGGCGTGGTGAATCTCGTTCACGGCGGCCGCGAGGCCGTCAACGCGCTGCTGCATCACCCCGAGGTCGATGCGGTCTCGTTCGTCGGCTCGGCCGCCACGGCGCGCTACATCGCCGCCACCGCGGCGGCGGAGGGCAAGCGCGTGCAGGCGCTCGGCGGGGCCAAGAACTCGATGGTGGTGATGCCCGACGCCGATGCGAAGCTGATGCTCTCCGGCGTGCTCGGATCGGCTTTCGGGGCGGCCGGCCAGCGCTGCCTGGCCGGGTCGGTGGCCGTGCTCGTGGGGACGCCGTCCGAGCAGGACGACGCGCTGGCCCGGATCGTGGCCGGGGCCGCGGCGCTGCGCACCGGCGACGGCGCCGACCCCGCCACCGAGGTCTGCCCCGTCGTCACTCCCGCCGCGCGTGAGCGCCTCGAGGCGGAGATCGAGCAGGCGCTGGCCGCCGGCGGCACGCTGGTGCTGGACGGACGCGTGGGAGGCGGTACCGGTGGCGCGCTGCTCGCGCCCACGATCCTCGACGGGCTGGACCCCGACAGCCGCTGGCTGCGCGAGGAGCTGTTCGGCCCGGTGCTCAGCTTGGTGCGCGTGCCCGACCTGGCCGCCGCGATCGAGTGGATGAACGCCAGCCGCTACGGCAACTCGGCCGTGATCTTCACCAGCTCGGGCGGTGCGGCGCGCGAGTTCCGTTACCGCGTGCGGGCGGGGATGCTCGGCGTCAACATCGGGGTCGCCGCGCCGGTCGCCTGGTTTCCCTTTGCCGGCTGGAACGACTCGTTCGAGGGCGACCTGCACGCCAACGGCAACGACGCGATCGAGTTCTACACGCGCAAGAAGGTGGTGACGTCACGGTGGCGGTAGGCGAGCGGGGCGCGACGGGCGTTCGCGCGCATCACAACGTCGTCGGCGGCGAGCTGGTCAACGCCGTGGAGGGCGGCACCGACGAGGTGCGCAACCCGGCCTCCGGCGAGGTCATTGCGCGGGTGCCGCGCGGGACCGCGGCGGACGTGGACCGGGCCGTGCGCGCCGCCGAATCGGCGTTCGGCGCCTGGCGCGACCTCACGCCCGGCGAGCGGGCCGCGGCGCTGCTCGCCCTCGCCGCCTCGGTCGAGGACCGCGCCGACGAGCTCGCGCGCCTCGAATCGCTCAACGTCGGCAAGCCGATCGGCCTCGCCTGCGAGGAGCTCCCGATGTGCGTGGACAACCTGCGCTTCTTCGCCGGCGCCGCTCGCTGCCTCGAGGGCAAGCCGGCCGGCGAGTACATCGCGGGCTATACCTCGATGGTGCGCCGCGAGCCGCTCGGCGTCGTCGGGCAGATCGCGCCCTGGAATTACCCGCTGATGATGGCGGTGTGGAAGATCGGCCCGGCACTGGCCGCCGGCAACACGGTCGTGCTCGAAGCCCTCCGAGCTGACCCCGCTCACCGCGCTGCGCCTCGGCGAGCTGGCCGCGGAGGTCCTGCCCGCCGGGGTGCTGAACGTGATCGCCGGGGAGGGCGAGCCCGTGGGCGAGCCGCTCGTGCGCCACCCCAGTGTGCGGATGGTGTCGCTGACCGGGAGCGTGCCGACCGGCAAGCGGATCGCCCGCGCCGCCGCCGACACGCTCACGCGCGTGCACCTCGAGCTCGGCGGCAAGGCCGCCGCCGTGGTCTTCGACGACGCCGACATGGAGGCGGTCGCCGCCGGCATCCGCCTCGGGGCGTTCCTGAACTCCGGGCAGGACTGCACGGCCGCCTCGCGGGTGCTCGTCTCCGGACGGGCCTATGACGGGCTGATGGAGCAGCTCGTCCCGGCCGTGCAGTCCCTGCGCGTCGGCGACCCGGCGGGCGGTGAGTCGATCGAGATGGGGCCCGTGATCTCTCCGCGCCAGCAGGAGCGCGTGCTCGGCTTCGTCGACCGCGCGAGCGCGAGCGCCGAGATCGTCCTGGGCGGCGAGCGCCACGGCGACCGGGGCTGCTTCGTCGCGCCGACGATCATCGCCGGCGTCTCGCAGCGCGACGAGATCGTGCAGGACGAGGTCTTCGGGCCGGTCGTCACCGTGCAGCGCGTCGACGACGAGGACGAGGCGATCGCGCTCGCCAACGACGTGCGCTACGGGCTGGCCTCCTCGGTGTGGACGCGCGATGTCGGCCGCGCGATGCGCGCCGCCAAGGCGCTGCACTTCGGCACGGTCTGGGTCAACGACCACCTGCCGTTCGGGTCGGAGATGCCGCACGGCGGCTTCAAGGAGTCCGGCTACGGCAAGGACATGTCGATGTACGCCGTGGAGGAGTACACCGAGATCAAGCATGTGATGATCAACCTGTCCTGACGCTCCCCTCGAACATCACGCCGATCGGCGGCCATGGATCTGCTCCCCGCGCTCGCTGACGCCGAGCCGTCGCCCTACTGGCTGACGGCGTCCGAGGCGCCGGCGCCGCGCGCGCCGCTGCGCGGACGGGCCGACGCCGACCTGCTCATCATCGGCGGCGGGCTCACGGGCCTGTGGACGGCCCTGCAGGCGCTTGAGCGCCGCCCGGGCGCGAGCGTCGTCCTGCTCGAGGCCGACCGCGTGGCCAGCGGCGCCTCGGGGCGCAACGGCGGGTTCTGCTCGCCCTCGCTGACGCACGGTGTCGGCAACGGGCTCGCCCGCTGGCCGCAGGAGATGGACACGCTGCAGCGCCTCGGGCGCGAGAACATCGAGGGCATTCGCGCCGCCCTCGCCGCACACGCGATCGACTGTCATCTCGAGGACGGCGGCGAGCTGCGCGTGGCCACCCGCGAGCACGAGCTGCCCGGCCTGGCCGAGGAGGCGCGCAGGCTCGGCGAGCTCGGCGACGACGCCGTGCTGCTCGACCGCGATGCGGTGCAGCGCGAGGTCGCCTCGCCGACCTACCTCGGCGGCGTGTGGCAGCGCAACCACTACCACCTGCTCGACCCGGCCCGGCTGTGCCGGGGGTTGGCCGACGCCGTGACGCGCCTGGGCGGGGCGATCCACGAGCACTCGGTGGTGGAGAGCCTGCACGCGTCCGGCGACCACCTCGAGGGCCACACCGCCGAAGGCGTCGTGCGAGCCGACCGCGCCGTGCTGGCCACCAGCGCCTTCCCGCCCCTGCTGCGCGCGATACGCCGCCACGTGCTGCCCGTCTACGACTACGTCCTGGTCACCGAGCCACTGAGCGATAACCGCCTCCGGTCGCTCGGCTGGCGCCGGCGCCAGGGGATCGGCGACAGCGGCAACCGCTTCCACTACTACCGCCTCACGCACGACAACCGCATCCTCTGGGGCGGCTATGACGCGATCTACCACTTCGCCAACGGCTTCGGGCCCCAGTTCGAGCAGCGCGTGAGCACCTTCAACCTGCTGGCGCGGCACTTCGCGCAGACGTTCCCGCAGCTGGAGGATGTGCGCTTCACCCATCGCTGGGGCGGCGCCATCGACACGTGCAGCCGCTTCAGCGTGATGTTCGGCCGCGCGCTCGAGGGCCGCGCCGTGTACGCCGTCGGGTTCACCGGTCTCGGGGTGGGCGCCAGCCGCTTCGCCGGCGCCGTCGCGCTGGACGTCGTGGCCGGCGAGAGCACCGAGCTCACCCGCCTGCGGATGGTGCGCAAGCGCCCGGTCCCGTTCCCGCCCGAGCCACTGCGCTCGGCGGTTGTCAACCTCACCCGCCGCGAGCTCGCCCGCGCGGATCGCCACGACGGGCGCCGCGGCGCCTGGTTGCGCACGCTCGACCGCTTCGGGCTCGGGTTCGACTCCTAGGCGGCTCAGGCGGTCGCGCAGGCCACCACGGCGACCGTGGTGCGCCGCTCGGGCGCGCCGTCGGCGCCGCCGAGGCGGCGCGTCAGCTCGCGCTCGATCGCCTCGCGGCGGTCCGGCGGCAGGCCGGCGACGGCCGGGCCGAAGGGCGTGCCGAGGATCCCGCCGACGGCGGTCTCGACGTCCGGCCAGGCGATGTCGTGCTCGACCAGCGAGACCTCGACCGACGTGAAGCCGGCGTCCCTGAGGAGCGTCCCGAGCTCATCGGCGCCCATCGTGAAGCTCGACGACTCGAACGCCCGCGGGAACGGCGGCGCCACGCCCGCGGCACTGAGCGTCTCGCTGTAGTCGTCGAACGGTTGCAGACGGTGGCCGGCCGCCCACACGGCGACGCCGGCGGTGCCGCCGGCGCGCAGCACGCGGCGCAGCTGCGCCGCGGCGGCGGAGCGATCGGGGAAGAACTGCATGCCCTGCTGGCACAGGACGACGTCGTACGCCGCGTCGGGGAACGTCAACGCGGTCGCCGACGCCTCGACGCGCTCGATCGGGGCGGCGCCGGGCGGCGCGGCGACCGTTGCCGCGTGCGCAAGCATCGCGGCGCTGATGTCGCTGGCGGTCACCCGTCCCTCGGCGCCCGCGCGGCCGGCGGCCAGCCGGGCGACGACGCCGGTCCCGCTGGCCACATCGAGCACGCGGTCGCCGGGGCGGACACCCACCGCGTCGAGGAGGATCTCCGCCCACGGAACGAACACCACCGGCGCCAGGTGTCGCTCGTAGCGCTCCGCCACCGAGCCGGCGGCGAAGGCGGTCGATCGGTCGGGCTGGTCGGAGGCCATCGCTGCGTGCAGTTTGCCGGACGCGGACGCCGCGTGCGGCATGCGGCGGGGCCGCTCGGCCAGACGGATGCCCGAGCGGCCCCGGCCTACTCCCAGGCGGCCATCACGTGCTTGACCTGCGTGTAGTCCTCGACCGAGTACATCGAGAGGTCCTTCCCGTACCCGGACTGCTTGTAGCCGCCGTGGGGCATCTCGCTGGTCAGCAAACCGTGGTTGTTGATCCAGACGCACCCGAAGCGCAGCGCGGCGGACACGCGCATGGCGCGCCCGAAGTCGCGTGTCCACACCGACGAGGCGAGGCCGTAGGGCGTTCCGTTGGCCCAGGCGATCGCCTCGGCCTCGTCGCTGAAGCGCTGCACGGTGATCACGGGCCCGAAGATCTCGCGCTGGATCATCTCGTCGTCCTGCCGCAGGCCGGCCACGACCGTGGGCTCGAGGTAGAACCCGGGCCGCTCGGGCGCCTTGCCGCCGGTGACCACCTCGGCGTGGGCGGGGCTGCGCGACAGGAAGCCCTCGACGCGCTCGCGCTGGCGGGCGCTGTTGAGCGGGCCCAGCGTCGTTTCGGCTGAGCTGGTGTCGCCGAGCACCTGGGCGCCGGCCTGCTCGGCCAGCCCACCGACGACGTCGTCGTAGACCCGGTCGCTGGCCAGGACGCGCGTCGCGGCCGTGCAGTCCTGGCCGGCGTTGTAGTAACCGAAGCCGGCGATGCCCTCCAGCGCGGTCTCCAGGTCGACGTCGTCGAACACGATCACCGGGGCCTTGCCGCCCAGCTCGAGATGTACGCGCTTGAGCGTCTTGGCCGCGTGCTCGGCGATCCACCGGCCGGTCTCCACCGAGCCGGTGAGCGAGACCATCTCGACGTCGGGATGCTCGACCAGCGCGGCGCCGGGATCGTTGCCGCCGACGATGACGTTGAGCACCCCGGGTGGGACGATGTCGGCCGCGAGCTCGGCCAGGCGCACCGCGGACGCGGGCGTCGTGGGCGCCGGCTTGAGGATCGTCGTGCAGCCGGCGGCCAGGGCCGGACCGATCTTCCACACCGCCATCATCAGCGGGTAGTTCCAGGGCGCGATCTGCCCGACGACGCCGACCGGCTCGCGCCGGATGTAGGACGTGTAGCCCTCGAGGTACTCGCCCGCGGCCTTGCCCTCGAGGCAGCGGGCGGCGCCGGCGAAGAAGCGCAGCGGGTCGACGATCGCGGGGATCTCATCGGCCTTGACCGCCTCGATCGGCTTGCCGGCGTTCGCCGACTCGATCGCGGCGACCTCGTCGCCGTGCTCCTCGATCGCGTCGGCCAGGCGCAGCAGCGCCTGCGCGCGCTCGGACGGCGGAGTGGAGCCCCAGGTCTCGAATGCGGTCTTGGCCGCGGCGACCGCGCGGTCGGCGTCCTCGCGCCCCGAACTGGCCGCCTGCGCGATCTCCTCGCCGGTCGCCGGGTTGATCACCGGCTCCGTCGCGCCGTCGGCGGCGGGAACGAACTCGCCGTTGATGAAGTTCAGCAGCTCCTTCGTGGCAACGGTCATGTCGGGCTCCTTCGATTCGGGTCGGTGCGGATGGTCGGCGGACGGCGCCGGGCGCGATGGTGAGCCTACGCCACGTGAGCCGGCAGCGCGATCAGGGCGCCGCCGTCGTGGTCGTGGTGGCCACCGGGGTCGCCGTGGCGGTGGTGAGGGTGCTGTTCGTCGTCGATGTCGTGGTGGTGGTGGTCGGCCGCCGGACCGGCGATCAGGTAGGTGACGGTCACCTGCGCGGAAACCGTGCAGTCGTCGACGGGAAGGGCGATCTGCGCCTTCTTGCCGGTCGGCTTGTGCGTGTTCTTCTTGCGGTTCTTCTTTCCGCCGCTCTTGCCCGGAAGCCCCACCGCGGAGGCGGGCGCGCTGGCGACCCCGCCGCAGGCCATCGTGGGGACGTCGCTGTTCTCGGTGACGTTCTGCAGCGCCCCGAGCGTGACGCTCTCCCGGCCCGCCACGAACGTCGCCTTGGCCTGCGCGGCGGTCAGCGCCGCGGCCAGCGCCGTCTGGTAGTCGGCGCTCAGCTGGTCGCCGGTCGAGCCGGACGCCACGGCCTGGCTGGCCGAGCCGTTGACGGTGATCGACGGCGGCGCCGGGAGCGGGGCCGGGGAAGCCGCGGCGGCGATGCCGCTGCCGGCCAGGCCGGCGGCGACCGCGGCGGTGGGCAGGACGAGGGCGGTGCGCATGACGGTTTGCCTCCTTACGGGAACCGCCCGGGATGGGCGACATCGACTTCCGGCCACCATACGCGACCGCCCAGCGCCCGGACGGCGGGATCGGGGGTGACTACGCAACCGTACGATCGCGGGTCGCGCCAGATGCCTCGGTGCGGCTAGCCTCGGGCTGTGGCCGGCCGCTCCTCCGCTCCGCTCACCGTCGGCGATGCGCTCGCGCTGCCGATCCTGCGCCGTGCGCTGCCCGAGGTCGTCGCCGGCGAGGCGAGCCTGGACCGGCCGCTGCGCTGGGTGCACGTGCTCGACGTCGACCCGGCCGATCTGCTGCGCGGCGGCGAGCTCGTCCTGTCCACCGGCGCCGGTCCGGGCCGGGACTCGCCGCACCAGCGCCAGTTCGTGCGCGCGCTCGCGGAGGAGGGCGCTGCCGGCCTGGTCATCGAGCTCGGGATGTCCTACCGCCAGGCACTGCCGGCGGCGCTCGTCGACGAGGCGGAGGCGCAGTCGCTGCCGCTCATCGCGCTGCACCGCCCGGTGCGCTTCGTCGACGTCACCGAGGCGATCCACGGGGCGCTCGTCGATCGCCAGCTGGCGCTGCTGCGCAGCGGCCAGGAGACCGGCGAGCGGCTCACCGGCCTGGTGCTCGATCGGCGCGGCCTGCCCGAGCTGCTGCAGGAGATCGCCCGCACGGTCGGCAATCCGGTCGTGCTCGAGAACCTCGCCAGCCAGCTCGTCGCCTTCGCCGTGCACGAGACCACCGAGGAGCAGCTGCTCGAGGCGCGCGAGGAGCATCGGCTGGCACAGGATCGGGGCGAGACGAGCGAGCGCGGCTGGCTGGCGGCGGAGCTGCGGCTGCGCGGGCGCCCGTGGGGGCAGCTGACGGTGCTCGAGCTCGACCGGCCGCTCGAGGAGGAGGACCGCATCGCCGTGCAGCGCGCAGCGACCGCGGTGGCGCTGGAGCTGCTGCACGAGCAGCACGAGGAGCAGCTGCGCGCCCGCGCGCGCGGCACCTTCCTGGTCGACCTGATGCAGCAGCGTCTGCAGGAGACCGACGCCACGCGTCGGGCCAGCGCCCTGGAGTTTCCCCGCCGCCACGGCCGCCTGTTGCCGGCGGCGCTGGCCTGGCGCTCGGAGCGCTGGGTGGAGATCGCCGACAGTCCCGAGAACGCATGGGCGACGCTGATGCCGCCGCTGCGCTCGGCGATCGGCTCCCATCACCCGGCACTGCTCGGCCTGCACGCGGGCCGGCTGCTCGTCGCCGTCTCGCTCGGCGAGGGCGAGCCGAGCGACGAGGCGCTCGACGCGCTGGCCGCCGATCTGCGCCGGCCGCTCGACCGCCGGGGCTTCGACATCGAGGACGTCTCGCTGGCGTTCGGGCGCAGCGAGATGACGTGGATCGAGCTCGGCCGACGCCTCGAGCGCGTCGCGCAGGCCGTCGGGGCGGCGCGGGCCGGCGCGCCGGTGGCCTGGCAGGACGCGCGACGCGGATCGGTCGTCGAGCTGCTCTACGCGATCCGCACATCGCCCGAGCTGCTGACGTTTGCCCACGAGCAGCTCGGCGTCCTGTTCGAGGAGCGCGACCAGCGTGAGCGCGAGCTGCTGCACACGCTGGAGGTCTATCTGGAGAGCGGCGGGCGCAAGGCCGAGGCGGCGCGCCTGCTGCACCTCGAGCGCCAGTCGCTGTACCTGCGCCTGCAGCGCGTGGAGCGCCTGCTCGGCGTCGACCTGGACGACCCCGACACCGTGCTGGGGCTGCATCTGGCCGTGCGGGCGCTGCGCCTCACCCAGGCGCTCGGCCCCGGCGAGCGCCTCGGGTAGGCCGACACGCGGGCCCGGCGCGGCCGCCCGGCTCTCGACACTGCGTCCAGGGCACCGACAGACCGTCAACTCGATCGGTCAACATGTGACACAGAGGGCATTGCCGCATGCCGGCCGCTCGCGGAGCATGGCTCATCGGGCCCGGTCGCACGCGGCGACCGCCGAGAGAGAGGACCGCTTGACGCTCGTTCGTAATCGCCTGATCCCCGCCGCAGCCTCGCCGCGCGCACGGTGGCGGTCCTGCAACGCCGACCGTCACCAAGGGGGGATCCCGGCCCGCCGCCGGTGCCAGCCCCGCCCGCGGCCGGGTGGCCGCGTTCTACACCCCTAGGACGAGGAGGACGAGGTGGAGTCCGCAACACTGGCAGGACTGGGCGGCGTCCCGGAGCCGGGCAAGGCCACCGCGGCCACCGGCCGGCCCGAGCTGAAGAAGGGCGCGATCTCCTACCTGTCGAACCTCGTCATCGGCGTGGCCTCGACCGCGCCGGGCTACAGCCTCGCCGCGACACTTGGATTCATCGTCGCCATCACCGCGATGGGCACGCACGCGCCGGCGGTGATCGAGGTCGCCTTCGTCCCGATGATCTTCATCGCCCTCGCCTACAAGGCGTGGAACCGGGCCGACCCCGATTGCGGCACCACCTTCTCGTGGATGACCCGGTCGATGGGCCCGACCGCCGGCTGGGTCGGTGGCTGGGCGATCCTCATGGCCGACATCGTCGTCAACGCCAACCAGGCGCAGATCGCCGGCAGCTACGGCCTGCAGCTGTTCGGGCTGAACTCGGCGGCGAACAACCACTGGTGGGTGACGCTCGTCGGCGTCGCCTTCATCATCATCCTCACCTGGATCTGCTTCGTCGGCATCGAGCTGTCCGCCCGCACCCAGCAGTTCCTGCTCGGCGCGGAGTTCTTCACGCTGGTGCTGTTCTCGATCGTGGCGCTGATCAAGACGTACACCCAGCACCCGAAGGGCTCGATCAAGGTCTCGCTGGACTGGTTCAACCCGTTCGCGCTCGGCTGGACACCGCTCATCCTCGGCCTGCTGCTCGGCATCTTCCTGTACTGGGGCTGGGACTCCGGGGTGAGCGTCAACGAGGAGACCGAGGACCCCGGCAGCGCCCCCGGCCGCGCCGCAGTGATGTCCACGCTGCTGCTCGTCGGGATCTTCCTGCTGGTCGCCGTCGCGGCGCAGGCCTTCGCGGGAACGAGCTACCTGGCCAACAACGCCAACGACATCTTCGCCGGCGGTCTCGGCAAGTCGGTGCTCGGCTCGCCGCTGGACAAGCTGCTGGTGATCGCCGTCCTGACCTCGGCCACCGCGGCCACACAGACGACGATCCTCCCGGCGGCCCGCTCGGCGCTGTCGATGGCCCGCCGCGGCGCGATCCCGGCCAAGTTTGGCGAGATCGATCCGCAGCGCCTGACGCCCGGCTTCGCCACCATCGTGGCCGGCGTGCTGTCCGTGGTCTGGTTCATCTTCATCGTCCAGGTGAGCACCAACGTGCTCGCCGACTGCGTTACCGGACTCGGCTTCCTGGTCGCTTTCTACTACGGCTTCACCGGCTTCTCGTGCACGTGGTTCCACCGCTACGAGCTGACCAAGAGCTGGCACAACTTCTGGTCGCTCGGCCTGCTGCCCACCCTTGGCGGTCTCGCCCTGATGGGCATCTTCATCAAGGGAGTCATCCAGTACCAGAACCCGGCCAACGACACCAGCCCCGGCCTGTTCGGGATCGGCATCCCGGTGTGGATCGGTCTCGGGCTGCTCGTCCTCGGCCTGATCCTCGCCCTGATCCTGCGCATCCCCTACAAGCAGTTCTTCTCCGAGAAGACAACCGTGGCGGGCCAGCCGATCCACGTGGTGACCGCGGAGGCCGAGTTCGCGCCGGCCGACTCGATGCTGTAGCGGCGGTGACCGCGCCGCGCACATGACCACGGCGGCGCACGCCCGGCCGGCCGGCTCGCCGCGCGCCACCGACGCGGGCGCGCCCGCCGGCGTGTCGCATTGGTTCACGCAGCTCGGCCCGATTGCGCTGCGCCCATCGCTGCAAGGCGACCGCGAGGCCGACGTGTGCATCGTCGGCGCGGGCCTCACCGGCCTGTGGACGGCCTACGAGCTCAAGCGCGCCGCGCCGCAGCTCGAGGTCGTCGTGCTCGAGGCGCGCTTCGCCGGCTTCGGCGCCTCGGGGCGCAACGGTGGCTGGGTGCTCGGCGAGCTGGCCGGACCGACCCGGCGCTGGATCGCCCGCGCCGGCCGCGATGGCGCGCGTGCGATGACCCTGGCCATCCAGGCCACGGTCGACGAGGTCGGCGCCGTCGTGGCGCGCGAGGGCATCGACTGCGACTTCGTCAAGGGCGGCACGCTTGCGCTCGCCCATTCGGAGCCGCAGCTGGCTCGCCTGCGCGCCAAGCGGCTCGAGGACCTCGCCGAGGCGATCGGGCACGAGGGCGACCTGCTCCTCGACGCCGAACAGACGCGCGAGCGGGTCGCCGTGCCGGGCGCGCGCGGCGCGGTGTTCAGCGCGCACTGCGCGCGGGTGCAGCCGGCGCGCCTGGTCCGCGGACTGGCCGACGCTGCCGAGCGCGCCGGGGCGACCATTCTCGAGCACACCCCGGCGCTGAGTGTCGACCCCGGAGTGGTCAGGACCCCGCACGGCACGGTCCGGGCGCGGCACGTCGTGCGGGCCACCGAGGGCTACACCGCGCGGCTGCCCGGCCTGCACCGCCGGCTGCTGCCGATGAACAGCTCGATGATCGTCACCGAGCCGCTGAGCGACGGCGAGTGGGCTGCGGTCGGCTGGCGCGGCGATGAGACCCTGCGCGACGAGGCGCACGTGTACGCCTATCTGCAGCGCACCGCCGACGGGCGGATCGCCATCGGCGGCCGCGGCGTGCCCTACCGCTACGGCTCACGGACCGATCGCGAGGGCCCGGTCCCGCCCGAGACGGTGCGCGAGCTGAGCGAGCGGTTGGTGTCGCTGTTCCCGGCGTGCGCGGGCGTGCGCGTCGAAGCCGCCTGGCACGGGGTGTTCGGTGTGACCCGCGACTGGATGCCGGCCGTCGGCCTCGACCGGGCCAGCGGGCTGGCCTGGGCGGGCGGCTACGTGGGGGAGGGCGTCGCGGCGGCGAACCTCGCCGGGCGCACGCTGCGCGACCTGCTGCTGGCGCGCGACAGCGAGCTGACGCGGCTGCCGTGGGTGGGGCAGCGGGCGCGGGCCTGGGAGCCCGAGCCGCTGCGCTTCCTCGGGGCAAGGGGCGTCTACCGTCTGTACCGTCTCGCCGACTCCCTGGAGTCGCGCCGCGGCCGTCCGTCGGCGGTCGCGCGCCTGGCCGACCTCGTCGCGGGGCGCTGAGCCGATGGCCGGCGCGCGAAGCGGCCCAGGGGCCCCGACGGAGCGAACGCGCCTGCGCCGCGAGCCCGCGCGCGGCGTCTACGACCGCGACACGATCGACGCGATCCTCGACGCTGCGCTGGTGTGTCACCTCGGATTCGTGGCCGACGGGCTGCCGGTGGTCATCCCGACGCTGCACGCGCGCGTGGGCGACGCGCTGCTGGTGCACGGCTCGGCGGCCAGCCGCACGGTGCGCGCGCTCGGCGCGGGCGTGCCGGTGTGCGTGACCGTCACCCTGCTCGACGGCCTCGTGCTGGCCCGCTCGGTGTTCGAGCACTCCGTCAACTACCGTTCGGTCGTCGTGTACGGGAGCGCGCGCCTGGTCGAGGATCCGCAGGAGAAGCTCGACGGCCTGCGGGCGCTGACCGAGCAGCTGCTGCCCGGGCGCTGGGACGACGTGCGCGCTCCCAGCCGCCAGGAGCTGAAGGCGACCTCGCTGCTCGTGTTGCCGATCGAGGAGGCCTCGGCCAAGCTGCGCCGTGGCGGTCCGAGCGACGGCGACGGGCCGGACGGCGCGCTGGACGTGTGGGCGGGGGAGATCCCCGTGGTGCTCGAGGCGGGCCCGCCGGTGGCCGATCCGGCGCTGGCGCCCGGCGTGGCGATGCCCGACTACGTTCGCGACTTCGCCCGGCCGGGGCTCGTGCGCGGGCGCGACGGCACGGGCCGCGCGTAGATGGCCACCGCGGATCTCACGGTGCTCGCGCTCGGGCGCGCCGACGCCAGCGCGAGCGCCTACATCGCCGAGATCCAGCGGCGCCTCGCGGCCCAGGATCGCGTGCGCTATGCGATGCACGCGATGGGCACGTCGCTGGAGGGCGAGACAGCGGACATCCTCACCGTGGTCGGCGAGCTGCACGCCGTGCCGTTTGACATGGGGATCCCCCGCGTGTACAGCGTGCTCAAGCTCGACGAGCGGCGCGATCGTCCCGATCAGACGCTGGCCGACAAGGTGGAGTCGGTGCAGGCGCGCCTGCGGGAGCCCGGCTAGGTTGGCGCGCCGGCACCGCCGGGGCGGACACACGCAATAGGATCCGCCACCGTCGCACGCGGTCTGCCCGTCTCACCGCCGCGTGGACCGCGCTCAGCCATGAACGACACACTCACACGGCGCGCGGGCCTCGCGCTCGCGCTCGCGACCGTCGCGCTCGGCCTGGCGGCCTGCGGGTCGTCCGGCGCCGGCGGCGCCGCCACCGGCCCGACCACGGCGCCCGCCCAGGAGAGCCCGAAGTTCCAGCTGCTGGTCAACGGGCGCCACGGCGGCACGCTGACCGCTCTCGACCACGCCGACTTCGTGCATCTCGATCCGGGCCAGGCCTACACCAGCCTGGACTACGAGATCACGTCGGCGACGCAGCGCACGCTGTACGCGTACCTGCCGAACAACACGCAGATCGCGGTTCCCGACCTGGCGTCCGGGCAGCCGCAGGTGTCGGCCGGCGGCCTGACGGTCGTCGTTGACATCAAGCACGGGGTGCACTTCAGCCCGCCGGTCAACCGTGAGGTGACGGCCGCCGACGTCGTCTACGCCTTCGACCGGGCGCTGAACCCGCACGTGGCCACGCCGTACTTCCGCACCTACTTCGGCGATCTGCTCGGCGCCGGCCGGGCACACGGCGGTCCGTTTCCCGGCGTGACCGCGCGGGGGCGCTACACGGTCGTCTTCCGGCTCACCCGGCCGACCGCCTCGACGCTGATCGCGGCGCTCGTGCTGCCGGTCACCGCGCCCGTGCCACCGGAGTTCGCCCAACCCCTGGACGCCCGCAAGCGGACGGCGTACGGCTCGCAGTACGTCGTGGCGACCGGGCCCTACATGCTCAGCAGCGACGCGCAGGGCCGCGTGCTCGGCGTGGGCTATCACCCCGGACGCTTCGCCCTGCTCGTTCGCAACCCCAACTGGAACGCGTTCACGGACTTCCGTCCCGCCTACGTGGACCGCGTGGTGATCCAGATCGGCGGCGACTCCACCGCGATCGGCCGCGCCGTGCTGCACGGCTCGCACCTGGTGCAGAACGACCCGCCGGCCGGCGGCATCGTCGCGCTCGCCGCGAAGGACTTCACCAGCCAGATGGCGGTCACCCCGGGGGCGGCGGTCCGCTACGTCGCCCTGAACAACCGCCACGGTCCGTTCGCCAACGTCAACCTCCGTCGTGCGCTGTGGGCGGCGCTCGACCGCCAGGCTCTGGTGGCCGCCACCGGCGGCTCGCTCACCGGGAGCGTGGCCACGCACTTCATCTATCCGGGGACGCTCGGTTTCTATGCCGCCGGGGGCTACGCGGGACCCCAGGAGGACTACAACCGCTCGGTCACCGGCAATGCCGAGGTGGCCGCCAAGTACCTCAGGCTCGCCGGCTATCCCAGCGGTCGCTACCACGGGCCGGCGGTGACGGTGGTGGGCGCCAACGGCCAGCCGGGCAGCGCCTACGCCACGATCGTCAACCGGACGCTGATCGGTCTCGGCTTTCGCACGCGGCTGCTGCTCGTCGATCCGTCGCAGATGCTCGGCCGCTACTGCGGGGTGCCCGCCCGGGACGTCGACGTGTGCCCGGGCGTCATGCGCACGCGCGACTTCGCCGACTCCGATGGACTGCTCGGCGCCGACCCCGTGGGGTTGCTCGAGCCGGCGTTCGACGGCGCGAGCATCACGCGCATCAACAACCCCAACTATGGCCAGGTCGATGAGCCGGCGATCAACCGTGAGATGGCCGCGGCCGCGCTGATTGCCGACCCCACGGCGCGGGCGCAGGCGTGGGCACAGATCGACGAGCAGCTCGTGGCGCAGGCGGTGGCGGTGCCGTTCCAGTTCGTCAACGCGCCCGAGGTGGAGTCCTGCGACGTCGCCGGCGTCAGCCAGCAGTGGAACGACGGCGCCTGGGACTACGCGTTCACGTCGGTCAACCCGCCGTGCCCGCCACCGGCGGCGCCGTGATCTCGAGGCGATTGCCCCAGGGATCGAAGGCGTAGAAGCGCCGGCGCTCGGGGATACGCGAGTCCCAGTGCAGCTCGACGCCCGCGGTGAGCAGGCGGCCGGCCAGGGCGTCCAGCGACTCGGGTGCCACCAGCAGGGCGGGATGCGCCTTGCGCGCCGGGGAGAACGACTCCTCGATGCCGATGTGCAGCTGCTGCGCGCCGCACGCGAACCACGCGCCGCCGCTGGCGCGCACGCCATCGGGCTTGGGGATCTCCGGCAGGCCGAGCAGGTCGCCGTAGAAGCGGCGGGCGTCCGCCTCGCTGCCGGGCGGCGCCGTCACCTGGACGTGATCCAGGGCGATGATCACGGGTCGGGTGGGCGCCGGCGCCACCGCGGCTCGTCCGCCTAGGAGGGGGCGCCGTCGGGGTGCGCCTGCAGCGTCTCTGCGCCGGACTCGCCGGTGCGGATCCGGTACGCCGCCTCGACGGGCATGACGAACACCTTGCCGTCGCCGACGGTGCCGGTGCGCGCATGCTTGAGGATCGTGTGGATGATCGTGTCGACGTCCCCGTCCTCGACGACGCACTCCAGCTTGAGCTTGGGACGCAGGTAGCTGGTCAGCTCGGTGCCCTTATAGCGCTCGGTGATCCCGCGCTGGCGCCCGGAGCCCTTGACCTCGGTGATGGACAGCGAGGGGTAGCCCTGCTCGACCAGCTCGGTGCGGATCGGCTCGAACGCTTCGTGGCGGATGTATGCCAGGACCATCTTCATGTGCCATGCGCCTTTCCTGGAGGGCGGCCCGATGCCGGTCGGTCTCCGTCGGGGGTTCGCAGCGTATCCGACGCATGTGCCGGCGGTCCGCCCACTGGCGCTGCTATCAGTGACCCATGCACGCGCATGGCGCGAGCGAGCGCAGCGAGCGGCACGCCGGCCCGGCTGAGGCCGAGGTGCTCGCGGCCGGCCGCGCGCTCGCCGCCGGTCTGCCGCGCCCCGATCGCGCCCCCGCCGCCGTGCTCGACCGGGCGATGATGCGCACGGCCGCCGGCGACGACGGGCTGCGCTCGGCGCTGTTTCGCTTCGTCGACGTGCGTCCGGCCTGCCGCGCGCTCGGCGCGACGTCGGCGATCACCTGCTGGCCCTGCTGCGCGACGGCGGCGCCCGCGGGCGGGCGCGGACGAATCGCCATGCGGCTGGCCGAGCGTCCCCGCTCGCGCGCCGATGGTCGCCGGACTGGCCGGCGTCGGCGTGCAGCGCATGGCCCACCGGTTCATCGTCGGGCGATTCGGTGGCCGGTGCGGCCGCCGACGCTCGGCGGCCTGTGGATCGTGGCGTCGGCAGCTCCGTCGACCTGCTGGGCGAGGCCACGGTGAGCGAACGCGGAGGCGGACGCCTACGCGGCCCGCTGCCTGGACAGCCTCGACGCGCTCGCCGCCGCGGCGGCGCGCTGGCCGGCGCGGCCGGCGCTCGAGCGCGACTCGATCGGCGCGATCTGCCGCGTGCGAACCTGTCGGTCAAGGTCTCCGCGCTGACGCCGCACATCCGCGTCCCACGCGCCTGAGCGGCGGGATCGCGTCGGCGCCGCGGCGCCTGCGCGGTCTGCTGCGGCGCGCCCGCGAGCTGGACGTCCATCTGCACGTCGACATGGAGTCGCTGGACTCGCGCGAGACGATGCTCGGCGCTCGTCGCTCGCGCTGCTCGGGCGAGGCGGAGTTCCGCGCAGGGCCCTCGGCCGGCCTCGTGCTGCAGGCGTACCTGCGCGACTCGCCGGCGCGAGCTGTCGCAGATCCTGCGTTGGGTGGGCGAGCATCCCGCGCGCGACGCCGCTGACCGTGCGCCTGGTCAAGGGCGCCTACTGGGACCACGAGGTCGTCGAGGCCCGCCAGCACGGCTGGACGCGTGCCGGTGTTCGAGCGGCAGCGCCGACTGCGACCGCAACTTCGAGGCGCTGACGCGGCGGCTGCTCGACGCGCATCCGCTGGTCCGCGTCGCGCTCGGCCTCGCACAACCTGCGCTCGATCGCCCACGGCCTCGCCTGCCTGCCGCACTTCGGCCTGGCCGAGGCCGACCTCGAGCTGCAGGTGCTGCGCGGCCTCGGTGACGACCTCAGCGACGGCGCTCGCCGCGCGGCGGCCTGCGGGTGCGCACCTACTGCCCGATCGGCGACCTCGTCGAGGGCATGGCCTACCTCGTGCGGCGCATGCTCGAGAACACCGCGAACGACTCGTTCCTGCACGCCCGGGAGTCGGGCGCCAGCCTCGACGAGCTGCTGGCGGCGCCGTGAGCGCCCCCGGGGCTCTCCGCCGCCGTTCGCCAACGAGCCGCTGCTCGAGCTGCGTCGCGCGCCCGTGCGCGACGCGCTGCTGGCGGCCGGTCGCGGCCCTGGCGCGCCCGTCTGCCGCTCGCGGTGCCGACGCTCATCGGCGGCGACCGGCGCGACGGCGATGCGCTGCGCTCGCTCGACCCGGGGCGTCCGCGAGCGCGTCGTCGCCGAGCCGACATCGCCAGCGCGGCGGATGTCGACGCCGCGGTGGCCGTGGCCGCCGACGCGGCGCGACGGCTGGGGCGGCGCGGCCCGCCGCCGACCGGGCCGGCGTGCTTGTCGCGGCGGCCGCGCTGCTGCGCGAGCGGCGCCTGGCGCTGGCGGCGCTGGCAGTGCGCGAGTGCGCCAAGCCGTGGCCCGAGGCCGACGCCGACGTGTGCGAGGCGATCGACTTCCTCGAGTACTACGCGCGCGGCGCGCTGGCGCTGCGGGCGCGACGACGCGCTGCAGCAGCCGCCGGGCGAGCGCAACGCCATGCGCTACGTCGGGCGCGGCGTGGCCGCGGTGATCGCGCCGTGGAACTTCCCGCTGGCGATCCCGGCGGGCATGACCGCGGCGGCGCTGGCCGCCGGCAACGCGGTGATCCTCAAGCCCGCCGCCCAGTCGCCGGCCTGCGCGCACGCGCTGGTGGCCGCGCTGCACGAGGCGGGTGTGCCGCCCGGCGCACTCGCCCTGCTGCCCGGCGGCGACGAGCCGGGGATCGCGCTCGTGCGCCACCCCGGCGTCCACCTGATCGCCTTCACCGGCTCCTGCCCGGTCGGCCTGCAGATCATGCGCGAGGCCGCCCAGGTGGCGCCCGGCCAGCACCACGTCAAGCGCGTGATCGCCGAGATGGGCGGCAAGAACTGCGTGATCGTCGACGGCGACGCGGATCTCGACGAGGCCGTGCCGGCGATCGTGCACTCGGCGTTCGGCTACGCCGGGCCAGAAGTGCTCGGCCGCCTCGCGCGTGCTCGCCCACCGCGACGTCGCGCGCGGCGCTGGCGGGGCGCCTGGCCGGTGCCGTCGCCGCCCTGCGCGTCGGTCAGGCTGAGCGAGCTCGCCACCGATGTCCCGCCGCGTCATCGACGCGGAGGCGCGCTGCGCGGGTCGGGCGCTACGCCGGCCTCGGCGCGGCGGCCGGTCGGCGGCTGTGCGCGGGCCGACGCCTCACTGCCCGACGAGGGCTGCTTCTGCGCGCCGACGCTGGTCGCCGAGCTGCCCGCGGACTCGCCGCTGCTGCACGAGGAGATCTTCGGTCCCGCTGCTCGGCGCTGCAGACGGTCGAGGACGTCGCGCACGCGTGTGACCTCGTCGACGCGCTCCCGTTCGCGCTCACCGGCGGCCTGTTCACGCGCAACCCCGACACCGTGCGCGCCGTCGTCGCCCGCTCGCCGGTCGGCAACCTGTACGTCAACCGCGAGATCACCGGCGCGATGGTCGGTCGCCAGCCGTTCGGTGGCAACCGCCTGTCGGGCACCGGCACCAAGGCGGGCGGACCCGACTACCTGCTCTCGTTCGTCGCGCCGCGTGTGGTGTGCGAGAACGTCACGCGGCACGGCCTGGTGATCTGAGGGCCCCGTCCGGGTGCCCGCGCGCCGGTGTCGGCGGGCGAGGGGTGTGGTCGATAAGTGCTGCCAGGGCGTTGGGAAGGGACCACACCCCCCGGTGGGTCCCGGCGCGCCGGTGTCGGCGGTGGGGGGTGTGGTCGATAAGTGCTGCCAGGGCGTTGGAAATCGACCACACCCCTTGGCTGAGGTGCCTGCGACGAGGCCCGCGCCGAGGCGCCCGCGCTGGGGCGCCCGTGTCACCCGTCGCCGCGCGCCGCCGAGCGCGGTGCCTACCCGGGCGCCTGCTCGCCCCCCGGCACCGGGCGCAGGTGCGGGAAGGGGCCGCCCGTCGCGCAGCTCGCGCACGACCTGCTCGACGAGGCCGTCGGCGTCGAGCTCGCGGCCGTCGGTGACCGCGCCGACGATCGCGCGCTTGCGCTGGATCAGGCGGGCCATCGTCTCGTCGATCGTCTCGGCGGCGAGCAGATACCAGGCGGTGACCGCGTCGCGCTGGCCGATGCGGTGGCAGCGGTCCTCGGCCTGGTCGTGCATCGCCGGCGTCCACTCGAGCTCGAGGAAGGCGACGTTGGACGCCCGTGTGAGCGTGATCCCCTGGGCCGCGACGCGGGTGGCGCAGACGATCAGCGGCGGACCCGTCGCCGGACTGGAAGGCGCGCACCGCCGCCTCGCGCGCGGCCGTGCTGTCGCGTCCGAGCAGGTGCAGCGCGTCGGGGAAGCGGGCGAGCACCGCCTCCTGCACCTCGACGTGGCGGGCGAACACGACCAGCGGCTCGCCGGAGACGAGGAAGTCCGCGATCCAGCCGAGCGCCGCGTGCAGCTTGCCGCGGGCGGCGAGGCGCTGCAGCGTGCCCAGCTGCGCCAGGCGCTCGGCGCGCAGCGCGGCCGCGATCTTCGCGTTGAGCTCGGAGAGGTCGAGCGGCTGGGCGCGCAGCCACTCGATCACGTCGCGCTCGGCCAGCCGGTACTCCGACGCGTTGGTCAGCGCCATCGGCACGACCACCTGGCGCTTGGCCGGCAGCTGCGGCAGCACCTCGGACTTCAGCCGGCGCACGAAGCAGCGCCGGCGCAGATGCCAGTGCAGCCGCTCCTCGCTGCGCTCGCCCTGGAACTGGCGCGAGAAGCGGGCGCCCGAGCCGAAGTCCTCCAGCCGGCCGATCACGCGCAGCTGGGCGATCAGCTCGTCGGCGTGGTTGAGCACGGGCGTGCCCGTGAGCGCCAGGCGCAGGCCGTCCGCCGGCACCGCGCCGGCGAGGCGGCGCACGGCCTGCGTGCGCTTGGCCTGCGGGTTCTTGCAGTAGTGGGACTCGTCGATGACGATCGCCCGCGGGCGCCGCCGGGCCAGCGCCTCGCGATGGGCGGCGACGATCTCGTAGTTGAGGATCGTGATGTCGGCGCTCGGCGGCACCGCGACGCGCCCCTCGATCACCGCGACCGAGCGGTGGCCGAGCCAGCGAGCTCGTCTCGCGCTGCCCAGTTGAGCTTCATCGAGGCCGGGCAGACGACGACCGCCGGGTAGGCGTCGTCGGCCTCGAGCGGCGGCCAGCGCCTCGACCGTCTTGCCGAGCCCCTGCTCGTCGGCCAGGAACGTCCGCCGGGCCTGCAGCGCGTAGCGCACGGCCGCCCACTGGAACGGCGCCAGCTCGCCGCCCAGGCGCTCGTCGACGCCCGGGAATCGGATCTGCGGCCAGCGCGCGCGACGCCGGCCACCGCGGCGCTCGCCTCGGCGTGCTCGGCGCGCAGCCGCTCCAGCACCGCGCCCGCGCGCGGGCGCACCTGCACGTCGTGGCGGGCGATGAACGCGTCGAGGAACTCGACCACCCACGGGTCGATCGGCACCGCCCGGCTCCCCGCGGCGCCGGGCAGGGACTCGAACGCGGCCCCGAGCTCCGGGTCCCACAGCACCTCGAGGCGCAGCCGCTCGCCCTCGACGCCGTCGGCGAAGACCAGCCGGGCCGGCGGTGGCTGCTCGCCCGCGCTGCAGCGCCGCGGCGCACCGCTCGGCGGCGGTGTCCAGGCGTGCCGAGCGCTGCTCGCGCAGCGCGTCGGCCGCCGGCGACGGTCAGCGGGACGAGCAGCGCGCGCTCGTCGCCGTGCAGATCGATCGCGCCTTCGCGCAGCGCCGGCGGGCACCCGGCCGGCCCGCGTGCTGCAGCACCCACCAGCCGCGGCCGTCGTGGCGCGTCGTCTGCACGTTGCCGACCCACCGCGCCTCGATCCCGGCGAGCCACTCGCGCACCGGTTCGCTCGGCGTCAGCTCGGGGAAGCGCGCGAGCACGTCGGCCACGTGCACGCCGACCCAGTCGTCGACCGGCGCGCTCCACTCGCGCTGTCCCAGTCGAAGCGCCGGCTCGGGATCGCCGCGCACGGCGGCGACGATGCGCGCGTCGTACGGGAAGGCGAGGACGACCGTCCGCTGGCCGTCGGCGCCGTCGCGTAGCTGCACGTGCGGCTGCTCGGGCACGAGATCGAGCCCGGTGCGCGGCTCGGGCGCGGCAGCGGCCGCGTGCCGGGCGGCGTCGCTCACAAGGCGCGGGGCGGCGCCGCGGCGTCGCCGTTCCGCGCCGCCGCGCGCGCGATCGGCCCGGTGAACCGCCGCGGGCGGCGGGCGTACAGCGCGCGGCCCTGCCGCAGCGCGTCGCGGCGCAACTCGGCCCGCCGCCGGCGGGCCAGCTTGCGCAGGCGTTTGCGCTCGGCGGGCGTCGCGAACAGGTCGGGGTGGGCATCGGCGAACGCCTCGAGCACGGTGAGGTCGTGCTCGTCGCCCAGCGCCTCGCCCAACTGGTCGGCGCGCTCGGCCACCCCGGTCAGGCGGTCGGGCGCGACGGGTGCGAGCAGCTCGGCGCAGTAGCGCAGGTCCTTGACGCGCTTGCGCCATTCGTGCAGGTGCTCGGCGGTGGGGTCGCGGCGCGCCGTCCGGTAGCGCTCGCGGCCCTCGCGGTACATGCGGCGCAGGCCCGGCTCGATCGCGTCGAAGCCGGCATCGGAGGCCACCCAGCTCGCGATGCGCTGACGCACCGGGTCGAGATCGGCAGCGGCGCTGCGCGCCGGACCGGCGTCGGCATGCAGGTGCTCGCTGGCGCGCTCGCGCTCGGCCAGCAGATGCGCGCGCAGGGTCTCGAATTCCTCGTCCGGCTCACGCTGCTCGCCGCGATCCGCGACAAGCGCGGCGAGGGTGGCGACCATCACCTCGGCATCGCGGGCACCGGCCAGGTGACGGGCGCTGTCGCGCAGGGCGCCGTTCTCGCGCCGGTAGCCGTCGGCCCCGAGCGCCGGACGCAGCAGCCGCGACAGCGCCCGCAGGCGCTTGAGCGACTTGCGCGACTCGTGCACGTCCTTGGCGCTGACGCCGTCGGCGGCGCGCAGCCGGCGCGTGATGTCGTCGATCTGCTCGCCGGCCACCCGGGTGATGCCGTCGGCGAGCGCCTCGTCGGGTCCAAGCACGAAGCCCGGGGTGCCTTTCGCGGGGACGGGCGGGTCGGGGGCGACGGCGACGAGCACCGGCTCGGTCAGGTCCGGGGCGTCACCGACGACGGGCACGGCGTGGGCGCCATGGTCGGTCGCGACCGGCGCGGGCGGGGGAAGCTGTTCGTCGATGCGCGACATGGAAGGTCGCCGGTCGTGCGGGCCGAGAGCGGTGGTGGCGGCGGTTGCGCACGCGTCCCACGCGCCGGTCGCCCGAGACCGACGAGCCTCAAGGCTAGCGGCTGCGCAGACGGGCGGCGAGCCTCGCGGCGGCGGTCTCGTCGTCCACAATGGGCGCATGCTCACGTCGGTCGATCAGGCTCAGGTCGCGACCGGACCGCCTCGGCCCGCGCGCGCGCCGTGAGCGATCGCCGCGGGCTGCCGCCGGCCCGCTGGTGGAGCGTTCGTGCCGCCCAGAACCGCAAGCCGTCGACCTATCGCTGCCCGATCTGCGGTCGCCAGCTGGCGTCGATGAGCGAGCACCTGCTGATCGCCCCGGAGGGCGACACGCGCCGGCGCCGTCACGCGCACACCGCCTGCGTGCTCGCGGCGCCGCCGCCGCGGCGACATGCTGCATGCGCGACGAGTGGCTGGCCACGCAGCCGCGCCGGCCGCGGTGGTGGCGCCGCTGGCGGCGCGGCGTCAGCGACGACTGATCGGCGCCAGCGGATTCGCCGAGGGGATCGGGTCGAGCGGGCGCGAGCTGGCCGTTGTTGAGCGCGTAGCTCACCTGCGCGGTGCCGGCGGACGTGCCGTCGGGGCGCATCAGCGCGTAACCGAGCGTCACCTCGGTGTCGCTGCTGCTGACCAGGCTGACCGCGGTGCTGGCCACGCTGGTGTCGGTGCCGATGTAGTTGCCGTTGACGAAGAAGAACGCCTTCTGCAGGCCGAGCTGGTTGGTGCCGATCACCACCTGCAGGGTGTTCTGCGGGTTGTAGGTGCTCGGGCTGGCCGGCGAGTACCCGTGGGCGGCGACGACGGCGTCCGGGCCGCTCGGGCCGGAGCGGCCGTGGTCGTCTGGGCGAACGCCGGGCCCGACTGCGTGCGCGTGGAGACCGACCCGCTGGCGGTGCTCGTGGCGGTGGCGGATGCGTTCGGCGTGGAGCTCGTGCTCGACGGTCAGGTCGTGCTGCCGGAGCTGCTCGTGCTCGACGTCGACGAGGGGGCCGGCGGGGTCTCGGTGTTGGCCACCGAGACGGTCTTGGTCGCGCCGGACGCCGCACGCGGCGAGCAGGGCCGCGCACAGGACGGCGGCGACGGCGGAGGGGCTGCGGGGGCGAATCGGCATGCCGCCCGAGGATATTCGGCGGCGAGCGGGTCCGAGTCTCCTTCTTGACGAAGCTTATTAGCAGCTGCTAACTTCATGGCTAGTTAGCAGTCACTAAGTCAACTCGCCGGGAGGTCGCCGTATGACCAGCACGCGCCGCAACTGGACCCTCGCGATCGTGTCGATCGCGCTCTTCATGGTGCGTGCTCGACAACCTCGTCGTCAGCGTCGCGCTGCCGAGCATCCGCCGCTCGCTCGGTGCGTCGATCCAGTCGCTCGAGTGGACGGTCAACGCCTACGTCGCTCGCCTACGCCGTGCTGCTGCTGACCGGCGCGGCGCTCGGCGACCGCTTCGGCCGCAGGCGCATGTTCATCGCCGGCCTCGCCCTGTTCACCGCCTCCTCGGCCGCGGCGGCGCTGGCGCCGAGCACCGCGACGCTCGATCGCCGCCCGCGCCGTGCAGGGCGCCGGCGCGGCGATCGTCACGCCGCTGACCCTGACGCTGCTCGCGGACGCCTTCCCGGCCGAGCGGCGCGGCCTCGCGCTCGGCGTGTGGTCGGGCATCAGCGGCATCGCCGTGGCGCTCGGGCCGCTCGTCGGGCGGCGCGGTGATCGAGTCGCTCTCCTGGCACTGGATCTTCTGGATCAACGTGCCGATCGGACTGGTGCTCGTCCCGCTCGCCGGCCCGCGTGCTGCGCCGAGAGCCACGGGCCGGCGTCGCGCCTGGACCTGCGCGGCCTGCGGCTCGCCTCGACCGGGCTGTTCGGCATCGTCTTCGGGCTCGTGCGCTCGCAGTCGCTCGGCTGGTCGGCGCCGGCGGTGTACGGCACGCTCGGCCGGCGGGGTGCGCGCTGCTCGCCGCCTTCGTGCGCGTGGGAGCTGCGCGCTCGAGCAGCCGATGCTGCCGATGCGAGTTCTTCGCGCGGCGCAGCTTCGCGGTCACCAACGTCGTGTCGCTGACGATGTACTTCGGGATGTTCGGCTCGATCTTCTTCCTCAGCCAGTACCTGCAGAACGTGCTCGGCAACACGCCCGCTGCAGGCGGGCCTGAAGCTGCTCGTGTGGACCGGCGCGACGATGGTCGTCGCCCCGCTGGCCGGCGTGTTCTCCGAGCGCTACGGCAGCCGGCCGTTCATGATCGCCGGCCTCACGCTCGCAGGCGCTCGGCGCTCGGCTGGATCGCCGACGCTCGATGACGGCACGCACACCGACCTACGCGAGCCATGATCGTGCCGTTCGTGCTCGCCGGCGGCGGCATGGCGCTCGTGTTCGCCCCCTCGGCGAGCGCGATCCTCTCCGTCCGTGCGCGCCGACCAGGCCGGGCAGGCCTCGGGCGCCAACAACGCGATCCGCGAGGTCGGCGGCGTGCTCGGCGTGGCGGTGCTCGCCACGGTGTTCACGCAGCGCCGGCAGCTACGCCACGCCGCAGGCCTTCGTCGCCGGCCTCGTCCCGGCGCTGTGGGTCGGCGCCGCCGTGCTCGCCGCCGGCGCGCTGATCGCGCTGCTGCTGCCCTTCGGCACCGCGCCGGCGGCGGCCGCCGCGCGCCGAGCGGCCGCGCCGCGGCCGCCGGCGCTCGGCCGCCGATCGAGCTCGCGTGACCGTCGCCGGGCGTAGGCATCGGCGGCGGGATGTCGCCCGCCGCCGCCACGTCCCGCCAACGCGTCCCGGCCGCCGAGCGCCGGGACGCGCTGATCGACGCGGCCGTGCATCGAGTTCGCCCACGGCGGCCTGCACGGCACGCCGGTCGATCGCATCGCGCGGCGCGTGGGCGTCGCCCAGCCGTACGTGTTCAGCCTGTTCGGCAGCAAGCGCGAGCTGTTCCTCGCCGCCGTGCAGCGCAGCTTCGAGCGCGTCGGCGCGCACGTTCGAGCGGGCCGCCGCCGAGTACCGCGCCGGGGCGCGCCGCCGGACTGCGAGGACGTGCTCGCAGGCGATGGGCCACGCCTACGTGGAGCTGCTGCGAGTCCGACCGGCACCTGCTCATGGTCCAGCACCACGCCTACGCCGCCTGCGACGACGAGGCCGTGCGCGCGCGCGTCCGCGCCCTGTACGCGCAGCTGGTCGCCCAGGCGCAGCGGCTCTCCGGCGCCGACGACGAGCGCGTCGACGAGTTCATCCGCTACGGCATGTGGCTCAACGTGGCCGCCGCGATGGGGGTCGAGGACCTCTCGGCCGGCTGCGATTGGATGGCGGCCGAGCGCCCGGCCGCGCAGGCGGGGGAGCCGGCCTAGGCTCCGGGGCGCCGGCCGGCCGAACGCCTCAGGCTCGCGCGACCCGGGTCCCGCCGGCGACGCTCTCGATCAGCGCCGGCGTGACGTCGGCGGTGCGCGCGACCACGGCCGCGGCCAGCGCCAGCGCGTCGGCGGCCGGTGGAAAGGCCCGATTGGGCACGGCAATCACCGCCAGGCCGGCGGCCGCCGCCGAGCGCAGGCCGTTGCTCGAGTCCTCGACGGCCACGCAGCGCGCCGGCGCCACCCCGAGCCGCCGCGCCGCCTCCAGGTAGACGTCGGGCGCGGGCTTGCCGCGCGCCACCTCCTCGCTGGAGACGACGGCGGCGAAGCGGTCGCCCAACCCGATCAGCGCGAGGACGCGCTCGATCACCTCGCGGTTGGAGGAGGAGGCGAGGCCGAGCGGCCAGCGCTCGGCCGCCGCCCGCACCGCGGCCACGGCGCCGTCGATGACGGGAAGGTGCGCGCGGTAGGCGGCGAGCAGCCGGTCGACCACCTCGGCATCGATCGCTGCGGGGTGCAGCGGCACCCCGACCTCCTCGGCCATGTAGCTCGACCACTCCGGCGCGCTCATGCCCTGCATCGCCTCGGTGGCGCGCGCGGGCCACGGCCGGTCGTGGGCGGCCGCGACCTGACGCCGCGCGGCGTCCCAGGCCTGCTCGGAGTCGATCAGCACGCCGTCGAGGTCGAAGACGACCGCCGCCGGGCCCGGCGCGCTCAAGTCGGCGCGACCTCGCTCGCCGCCTGCGCCGCCTCGAACGGGTAATGCACACCGGTGAGCTGCTCGGAGCGCTCCCACAGGCGCCGGCCGGTGTCGGGGTCGTAGGCGGCGCGGCGCGCCGTCACCACGTGCGGGTGCCCGCGCACCTCGCCGATCCCGTCCGGTCCGATGAACGCACCGCCGGGCACGTCGGGCATCGTGGCCGCGTACAGACTCGGCCAGGCGCCCTGGTCGGCGCTCTGGGCGACGACCAGGTTGCCGATCGGCGCGTAGATGCGGTCCAGCAGCCCGGACTTGCCCGCCGTCTGCAGGTTCGTCGAGGCGTAGCCGGGATGCACCGCGATCGCGCGCAGCTCCAGTCCGGCGGCGGCCGCGCGGCGCTGCAGCTCGAAGGTGAACACCAGGTTGGCCAGCTTGGACTGTCCGTAGGCCAGCCAGCGCTGGTAGCGGCGCTCGCTGTTGAGGTCGTCGAGCTTGATGGTGCCGATGCGATGCGCGACGCTCGAGACCGTGACCACGCGGGCCTGCGGGCGCGCGCGCAGCGCTCCGAGCAGTAGCCCGGTGAGGGCGAAGTGCCCGAGGTGGTTCGTGCCGATCTGGCTCTCGAAGCCGTCGGCGGTCGTCGCCCTCGGCACGGCCATGATGCCGGCGTTGTTGACGAGCACGTCAAGCCCGTCGTGCTCGGCGGTGAACCACTCCGCGAACGCGCGCACCGACGCCAGGTCGCCCAGGTCCAGCGGCGCCAGCTCGGCGTCGGCGTCCGGCACCGCCTCGCGCAGCTGCGCGAGCGCGCCGGCCCCGCGCTGCTCGCTGCGGCAGGCCAGCACGACGTGCGCGCCGTGGCGCGCGAGCTCGCGCGCGGTGGCCAGGCCGAGCCCGCTGTTGGCCCCGGTGACGACCGCCGTGCGGCCGTGCTGATCGGGAATGTCCTGCGCCGTCCACTTCCCCGCCATGTGCCCTCCTCAGCCGCGACGAACCGACATGCAACACCAGCCTGGACCGCATGACCGTATCGCGCCGGGCGCGTTCGGTGGCGGTACCATCGGCGCGATGGCGTCCGAGCCGCCACGCCCCGACCGCCGCCGCCGCGGCCTGCCCGCCAGCGCCGGCTCGGTGGGGCTCGTCGCGCTGGCCGTCGTCGTCACCCTGTTCGCGGTGCTCAACCTCGGCTCGGTCGAGGTCAACTGGATCGTCGGCTCCAGCCACGCGCCGCTGATCATCGTGATCGCCGTCTCCATCCTGCTCGGGGTGGCCGGCGGCGCGCTCGCCCAGCGCCAGGCGTCGCGCCGGCGCAAGCGCGGCTGACAGGCGAGGGCGCTACAGGTGCGCGGCGTGCAGCGCCGAGGCCAGCGATGTCTCGAACGCGCGGCTGGTGATCGTCGCCCCCGACACCGCGTGGATGTTCGCGCTCTGGGCCTGCAGCGTCTCGCGGCTGAGCACCACGACCGCGTGCTCGTTGATCTGGGCCGAGCGCTTCTGCTGCGTCGGCGCCTCCGCGCCGACGCTGACGATGTGGTGGGCGCGCACGGTGACCGTCACCTGCACCGGGCCGTAGCGCGTCGCCACCGAACGGCCGGTGTAGCTGGGCGCCGACGGGCGCGTGGACGCCTCGGCGGTGCTCGCCACGAGCGCGACGGTCGGGAGCACGCTGGTCAGCGCGGTGAAGGCGACGGGGAGGGAGCGGCGCATGGTCTCGACCGCGGATGGTGTCAGATCGGCCCGGACCGGCGTGTCATTGGCCGAGCAGCCGGGCGGTGGCGCCCTGCAGCGTCTGCTCGCCGTAGAACATCGACGGGTCGCCGCTGGTCAGCACCGACAGCGCGATCGTCTGGCCCGGCCGTTCCAGGCGGGCGCCCTGGTTGACCGTCCAGCCGGTCTCGGGCAGCCAGCCGCCCTTGAAGAACACCTGCCAGGCGGGCCGCGCCGCCGCCGGGATGCCCCAGCTCTGATCGGCCGAGATGCCCGACAGCAGCCCGCGCGCGTAGGCGACGAACTGCGGCGGGATGAGCTGATCCTGCTCGTAGAAGAAGCGCGCCTGGTCGGCGGCGGAGATCTGCGTCAGCCCCCACGCGCCACCCGGGTCCAGCGCGAAGTCGGTCATCCCGGCGGCCTGGGCCAGCGCCGTCAGCCCGCTGCCGCCGACGATCGCGAACACCGCCGAGGCGGCATTGTTGTCGGACACGTGGATCATCGGGTACAGCAGCGACGTGCTCGCCGAGTCCAGCCCTCGATGCTGCGCGTCGAGCATGCGCAGGTAGGCGACGAGCAGCATCGCCTTGACCAGGCTGGCCGAATGGAAGCGATCGTGCATGCGGATGCCGCTCAGCTGCCCGCTGGTGTTCACGACGGCGAAGCCGTTGCGCCCGGCGCGCGCGTTCAGGAAGGATTCGGCGGCGTTGATGCCGGCGGCGGTCGGGAACACCGGCAGCGGAACGCCCGTCCCGCTGCCCTGGTACTGGAACGCCCGCGCGATGGTGGTGGCGCCCGCGCTCGCGCCCAGCGTGCACACCGCGAGCAGCGCCCCGGCGCGCCGCCATCGCCTCATCGACTCGCCCCCGGGTGCAGGGCGACGAAGTCGTGGGCGCGACACGGCCGCCGCGCCGACGGGTGTCCCATCGCCTTGGCCCAGGCGGGGACGAAGCACACGACGAAGGAGAACCGCCGCTGCGGGGGATCGACGATCGCGCTCATGGTCGTGACCCCGGGGCGTGCCTCGCGCGTCTCGGTCATGGCCACGAACGTGAAGTGCAAGGACCCTTCAGGCGCCACGTACCAGTAGGCGCCCACGGGCGGCGAGCCGTAGGACCGGGTGTGCACGGCGGTGGCGCTGAGCAGGGTCCGCCCGCGCCCGAGGACGCGCGAGGTCAACGTCACCGCCGGGTTGACGGTCACGTCCTGCGGGGCGCTCTGCACGGACGGGTCGGCGACCTCGACCACCCGCACACGCGAGTTGCGGCTCGGACGCACGCCGGCGAAGGAGAACCTGCCGTCGCCGGCCGAGCGCGCGCTGGAGATCTCCACGAAGCCGCCGTAGGGGTAGCGGTCGAGCTGCAGCTCCACCGCCGCGCCGGCCACCGGACTGCCGTCGTGGGTGATCATGCCGCCGACCGCCAGGGCGTTGCCGAACGCGACCACGTTCGTGCGCAGCAGCAGCGTCAACGTCGTGCCCGCGTCCGCGCGGGCCAGCGGCACGAGCGCCAGCGCCGCTGCCGCCAGCAGCGAGGCGAGGACGGTGAGGCGCCGCCGGGCCATCACGCGACCGCCTCGGCCGCGGCGCGCCCGGCAGTGCGCCCGGAGAACAGGCAGCCGCCGAGGAACGTGCCCTCGAGCGCGCGGTAGCCATGCATGCCGCCGCCGCCGAATCCGGCCACCTCGCCGGCCGCGTACAGGCCGGGCAGCGGGTGCCCGCCGGCGGCCAGCGCGCGGCCCCGCAGGTCGGTGGCCAGTCCGCCGAGGGTCTTGCGCGTGAGGATGGACAGGCGCACGGCGATGAGCGGTCCGGCCTGGGGATCGAGCAGCCGGTGCGGCGTGGCGATCCGGCCGAGGCGGTCGGCCAGGTAGCGCCGCGCCTCCCGGATGGCGATCACCTGCGCGTCCTTGGTCAGGCGGCTGGTGGTCGCGGTGTCGCGCGCCCACACCTCGCGCTGGACGGTCTCCAGCTCGAGCAGCGGCTCGTCGGTGATGTCGTTCATGCCGGCCACGAGGTCGGGCAGCGTGCGCTCCACGACGAAATCGCGGCCGTGGGTCTTGAACGCCTCGACCGGCGCGGGGGCGCCGGAGGCGACCCGCTCACGCAGGACCGCGCGGATGTCGCGGCCGGTCACGTCGGGGTTCTGCTCGGAGCCCGACAGCGCGAACTCGCGCTCGATGATCTTCTGGGTGAGAACGAACCAGGTGTGTTCGTGGCCGGTGCGCATGATGTGCTCGAGCGTGGCGAGGGTGTCATAGCCGGGGAACAGCGGCACCGGCAGGCGGCGTCCGCGCGCGTCCAGCCACATCGAGGAGGGGCCGGGGATGATGCGGATGCCGTGCGCGGTCCAGATCGGGTTCCAGTTCTCGATTCCCTCGGTGTAGTGCCACATCCGGTCGGCGTTGATGATGCTGGCGCCGGCGCGCTCGGAGATCTCGAGCATCCGCCCGTCGACGTGATCGGGCACGCCGGAGAGCATGTGCCGGGGCGCGGCTCCCAGGCGCGCGGGCCAGTTGCGCCGCACGAGCTCGTGGTTGGCGCCGATCCCGCCCGAGGTGACGATCACGGTCGGCGCGGCGAGCTCGAAGGTGCCGGTGACGACGCGCGAGCTCGCCGCGCCGCGGGCCACGCTCGACGGCTCGAGCACCGTCCCGCTCACGCCCACGACCGCGCCGCCGGACAGCGTCAGCTCGTCGACGCGGTGGCGAAAGCGCAGGGTGACCAGGCCGCGGGCCTGCGCCTCGCGCACGCGACGCTCGAACGGCTCGACGATCCCGGGACCGGTGCCCCAGGTGAGGTGAAAACGCGGGACCGAGTTGCCGTGGCCGCTGGCCAGCGATCCACCCCGCTCGGCCCAGCCGGGATTGGGCACGAAGCGGACGCCGCGCTCGCGCAGCCAGGCGCGCTTCTCGCCGGCGGCGAAGTCGACGTACGCCTCGGCCCAACGGCGCGGCCACTCGTCCTCGGGGCGGTCGAAGCCGGCGGTGCCGAGCCAGTCCTGCCAGGCGAGCGCATGCGAGTCGCGAATGCCCATGCGCCGCTGCTCGGGGCTGTCGACCAGGAAGATGCCGCCGAGCGACCAGAACGCCTGGCCGCCGAGCGAGGTCTCGGGCTCCTGATCGACCAGGATCACCCGCCGCCCGCGCGCCACGAGCTCGGCCGTCGCGACGAGACCCGCGAGGCCCGCGCCGACGACGATCGCGTCGGCGGCTGCCGCGGCTGTGCTCATCACGCTCCTTCCCCCCGGACGGGACCGGTACCTGACGGGCGGGCCCGCCACTCGTGCGCTCATCGCAGCGAGCGGCGCGATTGTATGGGGCGGGCAGCGGGGCCGCTCGACGGCGGGCGGCGCAACCGCGTCCGGCGTAACGTTCGTGCGCGTGGCGCGACGGTGGGGCATGGCCAGCGAGGGTGACGGCGAGGGGGCGCGCGCCGGCGGTCGGCCCGCCGACCGCGGCGGTGACGGACCATTCCCCGATCACCCCGAGCTGGCCGCCGGATGCGTGTTCCCGGACCTCGAGCTCGTCGACCACGGTGGGAACCAGCGGAGGCTGAGCGAGCTCGTCGCGGGGGATCCGACCTTCCTGCATTTCTTCCGCGGCTGGTGGTGTCCCAAGGAGCAGGCGTTCCTGCGCCGTCTGGTGGCGCTGCAGGACGAGGCGGAGGTGGCCTACTGCCGGTTCGTGTCGGTCAGCGTCGACCCGGCGCCGACCAACGCGGCCTTCCGGGCCGGGCTCGGCGCGCGCTGGACGTTCCTGTCGGATCCCGATCGCCTGGCGCAGCGGCGCCTGCGTCTGCGCGAGGCCACCGACACCGTCCACGATCCGTACGTCCCGGCCGCGTTCTGCCTGTATCCCGACCGCACGATCCACGCCGCCTTCGATGGCTACTGGTTCTGGGGCCGGCCGACCAACGAGGAGATCCGCCAGGCGCTGCGCCGCATCAGCGGCGAGATCCGCGACGACTGGCGCGCGCCGGCGCAATGACGGCCGGCCCGCCGATGAGCTGGTGCTGGCTCGCGCTCGTGTCGCAGGCCCCCGACAGCGCCGACGCCGTCGCGCCCGCGTGGGATGAGCACGGGGCTCCCGCCGGGGCGCTGGCGGCCTGGCGGCGTCGTGCCCGGCCGCTGCGCGAGGCCCGGCGCGCCGACGCGCGGATCCTCGACCCGCGGGGCGAGGGCGCGCTCGTGTCCCTCGTGGTCGCTCCGCCGGGCGTTCGCGTCCTGTTCGACGACATTGCGGTGCAGCAGGCCCGGCGCGACGTCCTGGCCCGCACGGCCCCCGACTGCCTGACGACGCTGTTGTCCGACGCGTCGCACTTCGAGGGTGCCCTGAGCGCGTGGCGCGGGGCGCCGACCTGGCTGGTCCGCGACGACCCGTTCGCCCGGGTCTTTCCGGCGCGCCGTCTGCGCCTCGGCCCGGGGCTGCTCGGTCGCACACCCCCACCCGCCGGCCCCACGATCGAGCGTTACGGCAGCGCGCGGCCCTGGCCCTGGGATCGGTTCGCCGACGCGTAGTCTGTACGGGCACGCCGCCCGTACAGCCAACCCCCTTGTCGGCGCCTCCACCCGTTCTAAGCTAGCCCGAGAATGCGACGCTGGGTCAAGACGACGGCGGCCGCCGTGGCGATCGCACCGCAGCTCCCTCGCGCGGGCGCCACCGCGGTGCGGGTGCGGAGATGACCACGAGCACGGGCGCCGAGGTGCGCGTCGAGCACGCCGGCAAGCGCTACGGCACGGTCACCGCGCTGAAGGACGCCTCGCTGCGCGTGTGCGCCGGCGAGGCGGTGGCCGTCACCGGGCGATCGGGGTCGGGCAAGAGCACGCTGCTCGGGACTGATCGGCGGGCTCGAGCAGCCCGACACGGCCGCGTGCTGATCGACGGTCAGCCGCTGTGGACGGACCGCCCGCCATCTCGCTCGCGCGCGGCGCGAGGTCGTCGGGCTTCGTCTTCCAGCGCCACCTGCTGCTGCCGGCGCTGAGCGCGCGCGCGAACGTCGAGGTGCCGCTCATCGGGGCCGGCATGGCGCGCCGCGAGCGCCGCCCGCGGGCGCTGGAGCTGCTCGGCCGAGGTCGGTCTGGCCGACCGCGCCGAGCACCGTCCGGCCGAGCTGTCCGGCGGCGAGCGTCAGCGCGTGGCCATCGCGCGCGCGCTGGCCAACCGCCCGCGCCTGCTGCTCGCCGACGAGCCGACCGGGGCGCTGGACTCGACCACCTCCGAGCTCGTGCTCGACCTCATCTTCGGCCTGCGCGACGAGCTTCGGCATGACGCTGATCGTGGTCAGCTACGACGCCGCCGTCGGCGGCGCGCGCGGATCGCTCGATCAACGTCATCGACGGGGTCGTCGGCGACGCCATGCCCGCCGGCCAGCGTGGCCGGCGTGCCCCGTCGCCCGGACCGGCGTGAGCGGGCTCGCCGCGATGCTCGCGATCATCATCACCAACCTGCTGCGCCAGCCGCGCGCGCACGGCGTTCACCGCGTTCGGCATCGCCGTCGGGGTCGGCATGGTCGTCGCGCTGCTGGCCTTCACCAACGGCCTCGACCCGCACGGCGGGTCAGCTCGTGCACCTCGGCAGCTCCGACTTCGGGCGTCTTCCAGGCCAACGTCTCCGACCCGACCGCCTCGATCCTGCCGCAGTCGCTGGTCACGCGCTGGCCGCGCGGTCGGACGTCGCCCGCGCGACGCCGCTCGTGCTCATGTCCGATTGCGATCAAGTCCGCTCCGGCCGCGATCGTGTTCGGGGCCGACCCGCCGGCTTCTTCTCCCAGAGCCTCGTGGTGACGAGCGGCCAGCGGCCGGCGCAGGGACAGCTGCTCATCGGTGACCGCCTGGCCGCGATGCTCACCTGAGCCGGGCGACACCCTGACCGTGAAGGGGCGGTCGCTGCCGATCGCCGGCGTCTACCACTCCGGCATCCTGTTCGAGGACATCGGCGCCGTGCTCGACCTGACCACGGCTCGGGCGCTGGCGGGGTTGCCGGCCGAGGAGACCGACGTCGTCATCCAGCTTGCGCCCAACGCCACCCCTGCCGCCGCCGCGGCGTCGATCACGCGCTGCACCCCGGGCCTGCAGACGATCACCGATCCCCAGCAGGCGCTGCGGGCGGGCGCCAACGGCCTGCTCATCTCAAAGGCGATCCTCGTCATCGCGGTGATCGCGCTGCTCGTCGGCGCGCTCAGCGTCGCCAACACGATGGCCATGTCGATCACCGAGCGACAGACCGAGCTCGGGCTGCTGAGCACCGTCGGCTGGGCGCCATGGCGCGTCGGCGCGCTCGTGCTCGGCGAGGGCATCGTGGTGAGCGTGCTCGGCGCCGGGGTCGGGTTGCTGCTCGGCGTGTTCGGCGGCCGCCGCTGGTCGACGTGCTCGGCGTCGGCGCCTACATCTCGCCGTCGGTCACCGCCTGGGTACTCGGCCGGGGGCTGCTGATCGGCATCGCCATCGGCGTGTTCGGCGGGATCTTCCCGGCCTGGCGGGTGACGCGGATGAAGCCGCTGCGGGCGATCGAGGGCACCTGACCGTCGCGCGGTCGCCGTCAGCGACGGCGCGCCGCCGGGCGGTCAGCGCCGGGTTCTCCCAGCCGGCGTCGGCGGGGTTGACGTTGACCCCGGGCGGCGACGATCTCGTCGATGCGGTCGAGCACGTCGTCGGAGAGCCGCACGTCGGCGGCGCCGAGCTGGGACTCCAGGTGCTCCATCGTGCGCGGCCCGATGATCGCCGCGGTCACGGCCGGGTGGCGGATGACCCAGGCCAGCGCGAGGTGGATGAGCGTCAGCCCGGCCTCCTCGGCGAGCTGCGCGAGCGCCTCGGCGGCCTCGAGCTTGCGCTGGTTGCCGGGCAGCGACAGGTCGTAGCGCGCGGGGATCATCGCCGACGCGGCGCGAGCGCGAGGTCCTCGGCGCCCTTGCGCCAGCGGCCCGACAGCCAGCCGCCGCCGAGCGGGCTCCACGGGATCACGCCCATGCCGTAGCGCGCGCAGGTGGGCAGCACGTCGGACTCGATCGCCGCGCGCCAGGATCGAGTACGGCGGCTGCTCGCACACGAAGCGCTCGCCGCCCGCGGCGCTCGGCCATCCACTGCGCCTCGACGATCGCGCTGGCCGGGAACGTCGAGGAGCCGATGGAGCGGACCTTGCCGGCGCGCACGAGATCGGTCAGCGCGCCGAGCGTCTCGTCGATGTCGGTGTCGGGCTCGGGGCGGTGGATCTGGTAGAGGTCGATCCAGTCGGTGCGCAGGCGGCGCAGGCTGTTCTCGACCTCGCGCACGATCCAGCGCCGCGAGTTGCCGAACTGGTTGGGGTCGTCGCCCATCCGGCCGTGGACCTTGGTGGCCAGCACGACACCGTCGCGACGACCCCCCTGCAGCGCCTTGCCGACGATCTCCTCCGACTCGCCACGCGAGTACACGTCGGCGGTATCGATGAAGTTGACGCCGGCGTCGAGCGCGCGGTGGATGATCCGGATGCAATCGCCGTGGTCGGTGTTGCCCCACGCCCCGAACATCATCGCGCCGAGGCACAGCGGGCTCACCTGTACGCCGGTGCGTCCGAGTGCCCGCAGCTCCATGTGTTGCAGCCTACCGCCCGGAACCTGCAAGGCTATGCGGGTGAGCACGCTGCCCCCCGCGGTCTCCGGAGCCGCCTGCGCTGCAGACCATCGCGCTGGCTGATGCGTCCGATCGCGTTCATGGACGGCAACCGGCGACGGCTGGGCGACAACTTCAGCGTGATGTTCCTCGGGCTTCCGGACGCCGCTGGTGATGGTGTCCGACCCCGAGGTGATCCGCGCGCTGTACTCCGAGCCCGCGCATCACCTGCCGCCCGGGTCGCACGCTCACGCTGCGGCCGATCATGGGCGCGCAGTCGATCCTGCTGCTCGAGGGCGCGGAGCACCTGCAGCGGCGACGGCTGATGCTGCCGCCGTTTCACGGTGAGCGCCTGCGCGCCTACGAGTCGACGATCGAGGAGATCACCGAGCGCGAGATCGCCACCTGGCCGACCGAGCAGCCGCTCGCCCTCCATCCGCGCATGCAGGCGATCACGCTGGAGGTCATCCTGCGCACCGTGTTCGGGGTCACCGACCCGGTGCGCCGACGCGCCCTCAGCGAATCGCTGCCGCGCCTGGTCAACAGCACCGGCTCGGCGGGGGTGCAGCTGCGCGTGCTCCTGGCCCGACGCGTCGGACGTCCGGGACCGCTGGCCGACCTGGCCGTCATCGTGCGCGAGATCGACGAGCTGCTGCTGGCCGAGATCGCCCAGCGGCGCGCCAGGCCACCGACGTCGGTGAACGCGACGACATCCTGTCGCTGCTCATCACCGCCCGCTTCGAGGACGGCGAGGGCATGAGCGACCGGGAGCTGCGCGATCAGCTCATCACGCTGCTGCTGGCCGGCCACGAGACGACGGCGACGGCGCTGGCCTGGACGTTCGATCTGCTGCTGCACAACCCGGCGGCGCTCGCCCGGCTGATCGCAGAGCTCGACGACGGCGGCGAGGAGTACCTGCGCGCGGTGATCTCGGAGTCGCTGCGGCTACGCCCGGTGGTGCCCATCGCCGGGCGGCGGCTGGCCACCGAGCTGAGCGCCGGCGGCCTGTCGCTGCCCGCCGGCACCGACGTGACGCCGGCGATCTGGCTCACCCACACGCGCGAGGACCTGTACCCGGAGCCGTTCGCGTTTCGCCCCGAGCGCTTCCTGGAGCGCCCGCCGACCACCTACGGCTGGATCCCGTTCGGCGGCAGCGTCCGCCGCTGCGTGGGCGCGGCGTTCGCCGAGCTGGAGATGCGCGTCGTCCTGCGAACGATGCTGCGGGGTCTGGACCTGCGCGCCGCGAGCCCGGGCGCCGAGCACGTCACGCGCCGCAATGTCACCTTCTCACCGCGTCACGGCACGCGGGTCCTGGCGCGCCCGCGCCGACACGACCGCGCGACCGGCGACGCGCCGGCGCGGTCGGGCGCCGCGGTCCCGGCCTGAGTCATCGCCGCGTTCGGCTGCGGCGCGCCGGAACGCCTGACCAAACGGTCGTTCATGCGCCGGAGCGCTGCGCTCAGGCCTCAAGGCGGATCGGCAGCCTGCCGAGATTTGCCACAGGATGAGCAGGCAACCGCGTACCGGTACGCCCGCGACGGCGCCGGGCGACGTGACCGCGCATGCGCCGGGTTCGCGCGAGGTCCACGACGTGGCCTTCATGCGACGCGTCGGTGCGTGCATGTTCTTCATCGGCGCATCCACGCTGCTGGCCACGCTGCCGCTGCCGGATCCGGACACGAGCGATCACCCGGCCATCAAGGTGATCGCCGGCCTGCTGGCGCTCGGCGGGGTGCTCGTGCTCGTAGCGCGCCCGCTGCGCCGCAGCTGGATGCGCGGCTGCGTGATCTACGGGATCCTGCTCGTGAGCGCGCTGATGGCGGTCACTCGCCCGATCGAGGCGACACCGTTCTTCTACCTGTGGCCGATGCTGTTCTCCGCCTATTTCTTCTCGCGGCGCGACGTGATGGTCGACCTCGCGGTCATGTGGGTGACGCTCGGAGTGGCCCTGTTCGCCTTCTCGATCGACCCCATGAAGCAGGTGCTGTTCATGGGCGTGGGCGTATCGGTGACGCTGACCTGTGTCGTGGTCACGCTGCTGCGCGAGCGCCTGACGACCGCCATCAGCCAGTTCGAATCCGCGTCGGCGACCGACTACCTGACCGGACTGCTCAACCGTCGCGCCTTCGACGCGGACTTCCTGCGTCAAGTCGAGCGGGCTCGGCGCAGCGACGCCGCGCTGTCGATCGTGCTGTTCGACCTCGACCACTTCAAGCAGATCAACGACCGCCTCGGCCACGCCGTCGGCGACCAGGCCCTGTGCCGGTTCGCCGAGCTGCTGCGCAGCGAGCATCGCGTCGGCGACACCCTCGCGCGCATCGGCGGCGAGGAGTTCGCCGCGGTGCTGTTCGACAGCGACCGCGACCAGGCGCTCGCGTTCGCCGAGCGGGTCGGGCGCCGGCTGCTGGCACCGGCCGAGGGCCCGTCCCTGAGCACGAGCGCCGGCGTCACGCAGCTGTCAGCGGCGCAGGCCACGCCATCGGATCTGCTGATCGCGGCCGACCGGGCGCTGTATCACGCCAAGCAGGCCGGCCGGCAGTGCACCGCGGTCTGGGACGACGGCGCGATCCGGGTGTGCCAGCCGCTCGACGCCACAGTGCAGGTCGCCGTCGCCGTCGCCGGCTGACGGCGCTCGGCGATCGGGTCGCGGCGCCGACGCCAGCGGCCGCGTATGGCCGCCGCGCTCACACCGCCCGATCGGTCTAGGATGTTGCCCGTGATGGGGGGCCGAGACGGCGACGTCGGGGTCGGAAACGGGGACGGCTGGCGGCCGGGTGATCGCGCCGCGGCGGACACGGTGGTGGGCGCGCGCCCATCGCTGTCCCCGGGCTCGAGGTTCGGCGGATACGTGGTCGAGGCGATCGCCGGCCAGGGTGGCATGGGCGTCGTCTACCGGGCTCGCCAGCTGCGACCGTCGCGGACGGTCGCCCTGAAGGTGATCTCCCCGCTGTACGCCGGCGACGACGAGTTCCGCGAGCGCTTCGAGCGCGAGTCCGAGGTGGCCGCCTCGATCGAGCACTCCAACGTGATTCCCGTCTATGAGGTCGGCGCCGATCACGGCCTGCTGTTCATCGCCATGCGGTTCGTCGAGGGGACCGACCTGCGCGCGCTCATCCAGCGGGTGGGACGGCTGCCGCCCCGCCGCGCGGTGCGCATCGTCAGCCAGGTGGGCGACGCGCTGGACGCCGCGCACGCCAGTGGGCTGGTGCACCGCGACATCAAGCCGGCCAACATCCTCATCGCGCACGAGGGGGAGCGCGAGCACGCCTATCTGACCGATTTCGGCCTGGCCAAGCCGGCGTCCTCGGACGGGCCGACGCGCACCGGGATGTTCGTCGGCACGCTGGACTACGCCGCGCCCGAGCAGATCCAGGGCGGGCGGCTGGACTCGCGCACCGACGTGTACGGACTCGGCTGCGTCCTCTACCACACGCTGGTGGGTCAGGTGCCCTATCCGGCCGACGCCGACCACGCGAAGATGTTCGCCCACGTCACGCGGATGCCGCCGTCGATCCGCTCGGTCGACCCGTCGCTGCCGGACGCGCTCGATGTCGTCGTGCGCAAGGCGATGGCCAAGGACCCCGACAATCGCTACATCTCGGCCGGGGATCTCGGACGCGCCGCCCTGGCCGCGATCGACGGGCGGACGTTCACGCGCGCCGCTCGCAGCGTCGCGGTCGGCGACGCCGCGCCGGTCGTGGCGCCGACCGAGCCGGCGGTCCCGGTCGCACCGGAGACCGATCTCGACGAGCTCGCTCGCGGCCGCGAGCGCGCACCGGCGGCCGCCCGACCACCGCGCCCCGCGGTGCCGCGGGCCCCGACCCCGGCTCCCGTCGCGCCCACGTTCACCTACCCCGCCCCCGCGGTGCCGGTGCGCTCCAGTCGCGGTCTGACGCTGGCCATCGTCGCGCTGGCCGTCGCCGTGGCCGGGGTGGGCGCGGCCGTCCTGCTGTCGCAACGCTCCAGCGGCACGAACGCGCTGGCGGCCAAGGTGGCGTCGAGCGGCGCCGCGGCGACCAGCTCGCCGACGACGAGCGCCAGCGCGGCGGCCAGCCAGACGGCCAGCGCGCCGTCGACGAGCGCCACCGGGGCGGCCAGCCCGACGGCCGCCGCCTCGGCGACGCAGGCCAACACGCAGACGGCGCTCACCGGGTCCACGCCGGCGGTGGCGCTCGGGCCCACCTTCACCGGCGACGACTTCACGATGCAGCCCCCGGCCGGCTGGCACCTCGCGCTCGACGAGGTCAGCAAGAGCGGCTACGTCGAGTCGCGCTGGCACCTCGCGGGGGCGCCCGGCGTCGCGCTGTTCGTCGACCACACGCCCGGCTACGCGGGGACCGCGTTCAACGCCGCCAACGGCGAGCGTCAGGACTTTCTCAGCCTGCCCGGCTATCAGCAGGTCGGCTTCGCGCCGATCAGCCTGACCGCCGACCCGAACGGCGAGCAGTGGACGTTCATCCTCAACGGCGCGGAGAAGGTGGACACCTTCGCCGTGGCCTGCAACACCGGCTATGCGGTGCTCGGCCAGGCGCCGGCGAGCGCCTGGGACGAGTACGCCCAGACGTTCCAGGCGGTCGCGCAGTCGCTGCAGCCCGACTGCTGACGGCGGCGGGGCGGCGACAGCGCCGTCGGCTGTCGCGTCGGGGCCCGGCGCCGGCCGTGCGGAGGCTGCGCCGGCGTTATGCTCGCGTTTCCCGCTACAGGAGGCTCTCATGGCCGAGTCGTTGCCGCTGACCCCCGAATCCCCCGCCGGTCCGTCCGGACCCTCCGGCCGCGCCCGCCGAAGCAAGCGGTCGACGACCAGCGCGCCGCCCGCCGCCTCGATCCCGTCGCGGCGCATCTCGGCCGACCAGTTGGCCGAGCTGGCCGCGCGCGTCGTCGCCAGCGGCGGGTCGGGTGAGGCGCTGACCATCGAGCAGCCGTTCACCGGCGAGCCACTGGGCGCGGTCCCGCGCAGCAGCGAGGCCGACGTGGACGTTGCGTTCGAGCGCGCGCGCGCCGCCCAGACGGCGTGGGAGGGCACGAGCTTCGCCGAGCGGCGGCGGATCCTGCTGCGCTTCCACGACCTGGTGCTCAGCCGCCGCGACGAACTGCTCGATCTCATCCAGCTCGAGAGCGGCAAGGCCCGGCGTCACGCGTTCGAGGAGGTGCTCGACGTGGCGACGGTGGCGCGCTACTACGCCAACACGGCCGAGCGTCACCTGCGCGCGAGCCGGCGCCGGGGCGCCATGCCGCTCCTGACCGTCACCTGGGAGCACCATCATCCCGTCGGCGTGGTCGGCCTGATCGCGCCCTGGAACTACCCGTTCTCGCTGACGCTCGCCGATGCCCTGCCGGCGTTGGCCGCCGGAAACGCGGTCGTGCTCAAGCCCGACAGCCAGACTCCGTTCACGGCCCTGCGCGGCGTGGCGCTGCTCGAGGAGGCCGGGCTGCCGGCCGGCCTGATCGAGGTGGTCGCCGGCTCGGGCGCCAAGCTCGGCCCCTGCATCATCGACCGTGCCGACTACATGATGTTCACCGGCAGCAGCGAGACGGGCCGCGCCGTCGCGCAGCGCGCGGCCGGGCGCCTCATCGGATCGTCGATGGAGCTCGGCGGCAAGAACGCGATGCTCGTGCTGGCCGACGCCAATCTCGCCCGTGCCGTCGAGGGCGCCGAGCGCGCCCTGTTCTCCAACGCGGGCCAGCTGTGCATCTCGATCGAGCGCCTGCTCGTGCACGAGTCCATCGCCGACGAGTTCACCCGACGCCTGGTCGAGCGCACGCGGACGATCCGGCTGGGGACGGGGCTCGACTACAGCGCCGGCATGGGCTCGCTCATCTCGCAGTCGCAGCTGGACACGGTGCGCGAGCACGTCGACGACGCGGTGGCCAAGGGCGCCCGCGTGCTGGCCGGTGGCCGGCCGCGACCGGACATCGGGCCCTACTTCTTCGAGCCCACGATCCTCTCCGGGGTCGACGAGAGCATGACCCTGTGCCGCCAGGAGACCTTCGGCCCGGTGGTCTCCGTGTCGACGTTCGCCGACGTCGAGGACGCCGTGCGGCGGGCCAACGACAGCGACTACGGGCTGAACTTCAGCGTGTGGACGCGCGACACCGCGGCCGGCCATCGCCTCGCCACGCGGTTGAAGGCCGGTACGGTCAACGTCAACGAGGGCTACATCGCCGCCTGGGGATCGGTGGACGCGCCGATGGGCGGCATGAAGGCCTCCGGCCTGGGGCGCCGCCACGGTGCCGACGGCATCCTCAAGTACACCGAGTCGCAGACCGTCGCGGTGCAGCGCCTGCTGCCGATCGCGCCGCCGCCGGGCGTGCCCACCGCTGTGTGGGCCGAGATCATGACCAACGCCCTGCGCGCGCTGCGGCGCGTACCCGGGATCCGGTAGGCGCGCGGCCGGCGCCGGTCGCGCGGTACCGGTCGCGCGGTACCGGTCGCGCGGTACGAGTCGCTGCGCGCGGCGCGACCGCCTCAGCTGCGCCGCTGTCCGATCTCGCCCACGCCCGCGCGCAGGCCCACGCAGCCGATACACCCCACGCAACCCACGCAGTCCACGCAGCCGATGCACGCGACGCAGCCGAGACAGCGGACGTTGCCCAGGCCGCTGATGATGGCTGCGCTGCCGATGATCGCGGCGCTGACCGCGACGCCCGCGCTTCCGAGCACGCCCGCGCTGCCGAGCACGCCCGCGCTGCCGACGATGCCCGCGCTGCCGACGGCCCCGGCGCTGCCCACCACGCCGGCGCTCCCGGTCACCGCCGCGCTGCCGTAGACCGAGGTGGAACCGGCCTGCCCGGGATCGCCCGTGCCGGCGGGCGATCCGGCGGTGCCCGCGTCGTCGCCCATGACGGCCACCGTATCGCAGTGCGCCCGGCGCCTGGAAATCCCCTCGACCCGTCGTCGCCGGCGGCGCTAGACTCCCGCCCGGAGGCGCAGCTCGGGGGAGACGCATCCAGGGGAACGGCCCGCCTCACTCACCGCATTTCCGTGGTTCGCGACCACCGGAGGGGATGGGCGGCGTGGCGGTCAGCAGCGTGACGGGTGGTCGGTCGAGGGGCCTCGTCCTGGCGGCGATGATCTTCGCCGTCTCGATGACGTTCATCGATCAGACGATCGTGTCGATCGCTGTGCCGGAGATCCAGAAGGAGCTCGGTCTCACCAACACCGGCGTGCAGTGGGCGGTGAACGCCTACCTGCTGTCGCTCGCCGCGTTGTTCGCCTTCGGCGGGCGCCTCGCCGACACCGTCGGTCATCGGAAGATGGTGGTGCTCGGCGTGATCGTCTTCGCCGCCGCCTCGGCGATGTGCGGGCTGACGCCGAAGGGCTCACTGGCCGAGGCGTGGATCGTCACCTTCCGCGTCGTCCAGGGCGCCGGCGGGGCGATCATGTTCCCGGCGGCGCTGGCGATCGTGGTGCAGACCTTCCAGCTGCGCGAACGCGGCCGGGCGCTGGCCCTGTTCTTCGGCATCGCCGGCGGATTGACGGCGATCGGCCCCGTCCTCGGCGGCTATCTGACCGAATGGACCTGGCGGGCGATCTTCTGGGTGAACATTCCCGTGGCCATCATCGCCCTGGTGCTGATCGCGGTCGCGCGACCGGTCACCGCGCATCAGCCGGCGCGCATGGACTACCGCGGTCTGGCGCTGATCGCTTCGGGTGTGGCCCTGAGCGTGTTCGGCTTTCAGGAGGCGGCCATCTGGGGATGGGGCAATCCCGGCATCTGGCTGTGCATCGCCGTCGGCGCCGCCCTGCTCGTGGTCTTCTACCGCGTCGAGCAGCGCACGGAGTCCCCGCTGATGCAGGTGAGCATCTTCCGCATTCGGCCCTTCCTGGTCGAGAACATCGTCCTGGCCATCGCCATGCTGGCGTTCATTCCCCTGTTCTTCTTCGCCAGCGAGTACGCCCAGCTCGCACTGGGGAAGACCGCCTCGCAGTCTGGCCTCTATCTCCTGTACTTCTTCCTCGGCTTCTTCGTCGCCGCCCAGATCGGCGGGCGGATGCTCGACCGCCGAGGAGCCAAGCTCCCGGTGGTGCTCGGCTGCATCCTGGCCGCCGTCGGCTTCGCGCTGTGGGCCGGCAAGGTCACCGGCCTGAGCTTCGGCGCCCAGATCTGGGACGTGGTGCTGGCCGGAGCCGGCATGGGGCTCATGCTCGGTCCCGCCAACACGGATGCCGTCAACCGGGCTTCCCGGCTCACCTACGGCGAGGCGACCGGCATCACGCAGACGGTCCGCAACTACGCTGCCAGCCTCGGACTGGCGATCCTCGGCACCACCCTGGTGTCCCAGCTGCACTCCCGCGTCACCACGTCGCTGATCGCCCAGGGCGTGCCCGGCCGCGTGGCCGCCGCCCGCGCGACGAGTATCTCCCAGTCTCAGAACCGCAGCGGGAGCACCGGCACGATCCCGCACTTCATCCGGTTGGACTTCGCCTACGCCACGCGCACCGTCTTCTACGCCATGGCGGCGATCATGGCCGCGGCCGCCGTGGTCGGTCTGGTCGGCCTGCGGCGGGGCGTGCAGGAGGAGCCCGCCGCGGCGGATGACACGGTGCCCGAGGCGACCGTCTCGCCCGACGGCTCCGGCCGCAGGGTCGAGCGCCCGCGCGTCGCCGGCTGAGGTCGCGCGGCCGGCGGCGATTTCAACCGATCTGGGGGATGGCGCCGTGCCCCGGTCGTGGTGTGCTTCACGCCGACGGGTCGCCTCGCTCAGCCCGAAGCGGGCCGACCTGCTCCCTCACTCGGACCCCGGAGAATAGGAGTAAAAACGATGAGCGACAGACCGGTCTTCGTCTACGCCGCCACCTATGAGGACGCGGCGGACGCCGAAGCGGACTACGAGACGTTGCTGGACCTTCATGCCGCTGACCTGGTCGGCAGCTACGACGTCGCGGTGATCACCAAGGACGCCGAGGGCAAGGTGCGCGTCAGCAAGCACGAGAAGCCGACGCAGCACGGGGCCTGGACGGGCATCGCCGTGGGCGCGGTGGTCGGGATCCTGTTCCCGCCGTCGATCATCGGCGCGGCGGCGGTCGGCGGCGTGGGCGGCGGCGTGATCGGGCATCTGTGGCGCGGCATGTCGCGCGGCGACGCCAAGGATCTGGGCGAGTTGCTCGACGCCGGTCAGGCCGCGTTGATCGTCGTCGGTCGCTCGCGCGTGCAGGAGCAGCTCGACAAGGCGCTCGCTCACGCCCAGAAGTCGGTTGAGAAGGAGATCGACGCGGACAACCAGGAGTTCGAGAAGGAGCTCCAGGAGGCCGAGAAGCAGGCCGTGCCTGCCTAGGCCGAGCCGTCCCATGACGCCGGGCTACGAAAGGAGCACGTATGAAGGGCGTTGGTAGCGCATTGTTCGTCGGCATCCTGCTGATGATCGCCGGCATCCTGAACATCATCTACGGCATCGCCGCCGTGGGGAATTCTCATTTCTACGTCAACGACACGTATTTCGTCTTCTCCAGCCTCCACACGTGGGGGTGGATCACCATCATCCTCGGCGTCATCGAGCTCACCGCGGCGTTCTCGCTGTTCGGCGGTGGGGCCTATGGACGCGTCGTGGGACTGGTGGCGGCCACGCTCGGCGCCATCGGCGCGCTGCTGGACATCGGCGGTGCGCACCCGTGGTGGTCGATCGGCGTGTTCGCCGTCTGCCTGATCTGCATCCACGGTCTCGTCGTCCTCGGCGAACCGAAGACCGCCTGACGCCGGCGCGGGGGTCCGGACGCTCCGGGCCCCCGCGATTCGGTTACGGTGGCGGCCCTGGCGGGTCTTCAGACGGTGCGAACAGGGGAGGCGGCAGATGGGTGAGCAACCGGTGGATCTCGTCTTCGAGGGCGGCGGGGTCAAGGGAATCGGGCTGGCGGGGGCCTTCTTCGAGCTCTACGCGCAGGGCCATCGGCCGGCGTGCGTGGCCGGGACCTCCGCGGGTGCCATCACCGCGGCGCTGGTGGCCGCGGGCTACAGCGGGGAGGAGCTCAAGGCCCTCGTCCTCGATGACATGCACTTCCCGCTGTTCGCGGACAAGCCGCGGCTGCACTGGATGGGCGGCGCCGGCGAGGCGATCGACGTCCTCAAGGATCGCGGCCTGCACAGTGGCGACTACTTCCTGGACTGGATTCGCGGACGGCTCGCGGCGAAGGGGCTGACGACCTTCGGTCAGCTGCGCGACGACAGCGCGAAGGGAACGCCCCGCGAATACCGGCTCCGGGTGATCGCCTCCGATCTCACGGACCACGCCATGCTCGTCCTGCCCCAGGACGCGATCAAGCTGGGCATCGAGCCCGATGAGCTGCCGGTCGCCGAAGCGGTGCGGATGAGCATGTCGATCCCGATCTTCTTCGACCCGGTCATCCGCACGAATGCCCACGACGGACGCAAGCACATGATCGTCGACGGGGGCATGCTGTCCAACTATCCCATCTGGCTGTTTGACGCCGCGCCGGATACGGCTCCGCGCTTCCCCACGTTCGGGATGCTGCTGGTCGCCCCCCATCAGGACGATCCACTGCTGCCCGACCCGCCGGCGGCCGCTCCCGGGCAGGACGGGATGCCCTCGCCGATCGGCTACGTCAAGGCGATCGCCGACACGATGATGCAGGCTCACGACCGCCTCTACGTCGAGCAGGCCAACTTCGTGCGCACCATCCCGATCCCCACCGGCGGGGTGACCACCACACAGTTCGACATCACGCCCGAGCAGACGCAGCAGCTGTTCCAGTCGGGGCGGGCCGCGGCGCAGACGTTCCTGGGCACCTGGAACTTCGACGCCTACAAGGCGAAGTTCCGCAGCGGGTCGGCGCCGCGGCGGCGCGCGGGATTGTTGGGGTGAGCTGAGCTCGCTCGCCCGGGTCGGCTGCCGGTGATCCCTCATCGAGTGCCTCGGCCAGCGAGTCGTCGATCCTCGTAATGTGGACCTCGAGGCGCGGCTGCGAGCGGCGGCGCCGTCCACGCGACGAAGGGAGATCCCCATGCCCGATCACGAGATCGGAACCCGTGAGCAGTGGCAGGCGGCTCGGGACGAGCTGGCGAAGCTCGAGGCCGAGCATGCGAAGCTGGGCCAACAGGTCAGCGAGCAGCGACGCCGGCTGCCGTGGGTACCGGTGGAGCGGGAGTACCACTTCGACACCGAGGACGGGGAGAAGACGCTCGCGGAGCTCTTCGCGGGGCGCTCGCAGCTGCTGGCCTACAACATCATGTTCGGGCCCGACTACGAGCGCGGCGCCTGTCCCGGGTGCACCAACGTGGGCGACGAGCTCGACGCCGCGCGCGTGCACCTGGACCATCGCGACGTCACGCTGATCTGCTTCTCACGTGCACCGATCGATCGACTGAGCGCCTACAGGCGGCGGATGGGCTGGCAGTTCCCCTACGTCTCGACGTATCGGACCGCGTTTCCCTTCGACTTCGGACTCGCCCTCACGCCCGAGCAGGCACGGGACATTCCCCAGGTGCAGGCGATGATCGAGGAGCCGCCCGAGTGGCTGCAGGATTGGGGCCAGCAGATCGGGGCCAAGCTCCAGGACGGCCTGCGCGAGGGGCCGGGGTTCATCGCATTCGCGCGGGAGAACGGGACCGTCTTCCACACCTACACGGTGATGGCGCCGGACCCATTCGTCGCGCCGTACCACTCGTTCCTCCTCGATCGCACGCCGAACCCGAAGTCAGAGGAGGTCCGCGCCTGGCGCAAGGACGAGTACCCGGATTGATCGCCCGCCGTTGCCGGCGATCCGCCAACGCCCGGTAACGGACTCGAGCCCCTGCGCCGCCGCTTCGCACGAGGGGCAGCTACGTACAGCGTGAGGCCTCGTGGCAGACCTCGGCAGGACGTCAGCGTGCGATGGGATGTCTGCCGATCGGGGTGCGATAGTGCGCAACATTGCCAAGCGGTCGGCCGTTACCGCGCATATGAGACGGTGCCGCGTATCTGGGTTGGGGTGCGTGCTGGCGGTATTGGCGATGATCGTCCCGGCAGCGGCGTGCGCGGCGCCGCCGACGCCGCTGCTTGTCGTGCATGAGGGACAGGGCATGCTCGGCGCGCTGGCGTGCCCGGCGACCACGCAGTGCACGGTTCTCGGCGGCAGGCCGGACGTGACAACGTTCAACCCGCTCGCGGCGGCCTTCCCGGCCGCGGGGGCGCGCTCGTTCCCCGTCGCCGTGAACGACCTCGTCTGTCCGGCCATCACGTTGTGCCTCGCCGGCGAGGGCGGTATCGCGTTCAACCCGGACGATCCGCAGCACGCGAGCACGATTGACTTGCAGGGACTGGCCACGAACGTGACCGAGTACAACGGGCTGCCGTCCGGCGGCCCATTGTCCGACGTCACGTGCGTCTCCAGTCAGTCTTGCTTTGCCGTCGACGAGGCGGCGGAGGTCTACCCCTTCGATCCCCTGGCGCCCGCCCCGATCCTGGCCCAGACGCCCGACCCGAACTACAAGTACGACGGAGTGTTCGGATCCCAGATCGACTGCCCCACCGCCGGCGAGTGCGTGCTGATCGACGGGGACGGCGAGCTGACGTTCGATCCGGCGGCACCGAGCACCGGCCAGGTCGCCAAGCCGCTTCCCCTGGGCTCGCTCGCGCCGATCGCTTGCCCGACCGCCGACCAGTGCACGCTCGTGGACACCGTCGGTGCAGAGACCACCTTTGACCCGAACGCTCCGACCATCCCGGCTCGCCAGGAGATCGACGCGCATGGTGGCGGGGTCAACTGGGTGGCCTGCCCGTCGACCACGCAGTGCACCATGATCGACAACGAAGGCGGCGAGGTGACCTTCGACCCGACAGATCCGCAGGGCGCGCCACGCGTCGAGATCGACCCGACCGGCCACCAGCTGATCGCCATCGCGTGCCCGTCGACCACACAGTGCACGCTCATCGATGCGGCCAACCAGGAGCTGACGTTCGATCCCACCGCGCCGAGCACCCCGGCTCCGTACCCGGCGCAGACCTTTCTCGGCGGCCTCGCCGGGTCCGTTGACGGAAGCTGGCACTTTCACCCCCGGCTGGTCTTCAGCCTGCTGGCCGGCGACTCGCGCGCCGTCGATGACGTTCGGTCGGTCGCCGTCACCCTGCCCGACGGCCTGTACTTCGAGTCGCTCCGGAGCATCCGACAGCACGCCATCGTCAAGGCCGATGGACGCGAGACTCGCTACGCAGCACGACTGGAGCGCGGCACCCTGACCATCGCCCTGCCGAGCGCCACGGCCGACCTGCGGGTGCAGATTCCCACACCGGCGCTCAGGAGCACCGGTGCGCTGCGCGCCGCTCGCCGCCACCACACGCGGCGACACCTGCGATTCGAGCTGCTCGCCACGACGGCCTCGGGGGCCACGACGTCGATCCCGATGACGCTGCCCGTCAACCAGCCGGCCTTCTCGGAGCTCGGGTCGCATTGCAGCTTCTACCCGATCACCACCTCCAACCCCGCCACGTGCGATTGACAGCCCCGCTGCGCCGAGGACCATCCACGACGCGCCGCCACGAAGCAGCATGCCGCTCAGGTTGCGGCCACCGCGAGCATGGTTCCCGGGCTTCTGCGCAACGGGCTCGCCGCGCTAGGCCGCGTGTGGAGCGTTCGCGTCGGGCGTTCACCGCGTGGAGCCGTTCGCGGTGGTGCCGTCCGTTACAGTCGTGGCAGCGAATGACCGGAGGCGCCATGCGGAGGACGTGCATCTTGACGGTGGGGGCAGTGCTGGCATCTCTGGCCGTTTCACCCGGCGCCGCTTCGGCCCTGACGTTCGACGAGGCGCCCGGCAGCCCCGTGCTGTCGTCGCCGCTGCAGCTCGAAGGCGGACCGTTCTACACCCTGGGTGGCATCGCCTCAGCCGATTTCAACGGTGACGGCTACGCCGACGTCGCCGTGGTCAACGCCTCGGCCGTCCCCGTGGTCGACGGAGGGGAGAGCGTCTCCGTGTTCCTCGGCGGCCCCAGCGGCGCCCTCACGCTGGCGCCCGGCTCACCGTTCACCGCGTTCGCTGGTGGTGACGGCTTCGAGCGAGTCGGCCCGATCGTGGCGGGAGCCTTCACCGCCAACCACGACCAGGATCTCGTTGTCGGCGACCAGGAAAGCGGCCGGCTGGATCTCTTCCTCGGCGATGGACACGGCGGATTCACCCCCGGCGTGTCGCCGCCGTCGTTCCCGAACGCCGGCCCGCAGACCTACATGACGACCGGTGACTTCAACGGTGACGGCGAGCTCGACTTCGCGGTTGTCAACAATGACATCACGGTCTACCTCGGCAACGGCGCCGGTGGCTTCACGCAGTTGACGCCGGTCGTCCTGCCGACCGGCGAGACCGGATCGGTGAACGCGATCGCCGCCGGCGACTTCACCGGCGACGGCCGGACGGACCTGGCCATTGCCACCAGCAACGGCATCTACGTGTATCTCGCCGCCGCCGACGGGAGTATGAGCGTGACGCCGCAGTCGCCGATCGTCGCCGGTCCGGCATCGACCGAGCCCCCGCCGACGAACCTGCCGCCACAGGGGATCGTGGCCGGTCAGTTCACCGCCGACGGCCACACCGACCTGGCGGCAACGTACGGGTCCCAATTCTCGTCCGATCCGGACGCCGGGCCGTCGGCCGGGTCGGTGACGGTGCTGCACGGCGACGGGACCGGTGCGTTTCCCTCGCAGGATTGGAAGAGCTACCCGGTGCCCGCCGGTGCCGTCCCCTCGAACTTCGGCGCCGGGACCGGAGTGATCACGGCGGGCCGGTTCACCGATAGCCCCAACCTCGACCTCGCCGTGGCGAACACGGACAACGTGGACGTGCTGCTCGGTGACGGCCAGGGCGGCTTCACGCCGGCGCCGGGAGGCCCGTGGGGCGTCTACGGCAACACCTCGCAAGTCATCGCGGCCGACGTCAATGGCGACGGCCTGCAGGACATCATCACCGACCACCCGTGGACCGGCAGGATCAACGCACTGCTCGACACCACCGCGACGGGGCCGCTTCAGGTGACCGGTCCACCCGACTTCACGTTCGCGGACTCCCAGACGCCGCCGGCGCCGCTCACGGTGACGAACACCGGCAGCACGCCGGTCGGACTCGGCACCATCAGCCTCTCTGGGAACGATCCGACGGCGTTCTCGCTCAGCGACGACGACTGCAGCGGGCGGACACTGGCCCCGAACGCGTCGTGCGCCGTCGACGTCGCCTACGTCACCCCCCCGATCGCGTTCGCGACGGTAGTCATCCCGAGCGACGCTTCGACCATGCCGCTGCAGGTCGGCGTATCCGGCGACCCGAGCCCCTGGTGGACGGTCACCACCACGACGACGACCACGACGGCGAGCACGAACACCACGACGCTGGGTGCGAACACCACGACGGCGGCGGTCAGCACGACCACGACCTCGTCGGGTGCCGTCACGCCCCCCATCCCCACCCCCATCCCGCCGGTCACGATGAGCATCACGACGCAGAGCAGCACGACCGATAGCAACACGGCGGCGAGCTCCACGACCGATAGCAACACGGCCGCGAGCTCCACGACCGCAAGCAACACGACGGCGAGCTCGACGACCGAGGGCACCGCCGCGACGAGCACGACGGCGACCACGACCTCGACGCCCCCCGCGGTGTGCGCCGTGCCGAGGCCGCCGGGGCGGCGCACGGTGGACGTGGCCACGTTCCTGCGCGGCGTGCGCTTCGTCCGCGCCGGCCACTGGCTGTCGATCCGCTTCACCGCCGTCCGCCCGGGTGTGCTGACGATCTTCTTCCTCGCCTCGCGGCGCGGCGCGGCGGTCGACCGCGTGCGTGTGAAGCTGCGCTCCTGCGTTCCCTACACGATCGCCCTCGCTGGCGAGCACGGAAGCGTCGAGTTCACCGCGTCGTGGGAGGGCATGCACGCCGAGACGATCCGCCGCGTCTGACGCCGGGCCCGCGCGTGACTCGGGTCGGAGCCTTCGGCACATCGCGGTGTGCGGTCGCCCGGACGTGGGCGCACAGTCGCCCGCAGTCAACGACGAACCGCCTACATGCAGGCGGTTCACGTAAGCCCAGTGACGGACTCGAACCGTCGACCCCTTCCTTACCATTGAGGCCCAGGCGGAAGAAGGTGAGGCGGCGAAAGCTGAAACGCCGTCGCGCGTGTGGGCACGCATCGGCGCGTTCCGCCGTCCTTTGGTGTCCATACGGTGTCCAACCGCGCCGAATTCGGCGCCCCGTCGCCAGGGGTGCTGGAAAGGCTGCGAACGCGGCGTGTTGCGTGTAATGGTCGGAAGTTGTGGGCCCCGGCACCTGCGCGCGGGGCACGGCTGTCTGTGCTCAGATCTGGCCGTGGTTGGGGGGCACGACGCCGTTGAGCGCCCAGTTTCCGATGTGGTGGTACTTCCAGTCGACCGGATCGTGGACGCTGTGGGTGCGCGCGTTGCGCCAGTGGCGGTCGAGGTCGAAGCGCTCGGCGGTCGCGCTGGTACCGGTGAGGGCGAAGAGGTCCGAGGCGATGAGCACAGCGGTCTCCGCGCCGAAGGCCTTTGCCTGAGCGACGGCGATCGAGCCTCGCGCCGCCTCTTCGGCGTCGCGTGGACGAAGGCCGATCTGCGAGAGCATCTCGGCGGCGTGGGCGAGCAGCTGCTCGGAGGCCGCCAGCTGGGTGGCGAGGCGGCCGAAGCGAAACACGGTGTGCGGATCGGTCGCCGCCATCGTGGTCACCCCGGCTCGTACTGCCTCGAAGAAGGGTCGCGACCGCTCGCGCACGAACGACCCTGCGTCGAGCAGCGCTCCGGCGGCGAGGCCCACCTCGATCGCGGCGTGCACGAGCTGGGCGCGGGCCCCGAGCAGCTGCGCCGACTCGAACGCCCGCCAGTAGGGAACGACGAGGTCGGGGTCGACGCGCACGTCGTCGAGCGCGACCGAGCCGCTCACGGTGGCGCGCTGGCCCATGACGTCCCAGTCCTCGTCGAGCGAGATCCCGTCGGTATCCCGGTCGATGAACGCGATCACCTGCCGCTCGCGGTCGTCGAGCGCGCTGACCGCCAGCCAGCGCGCGGTGAGCGCGCCGGTGCAGTAGTACTTGCGGCCCCGCAGTCGAAGGAGTGCGTCGCCATCGCGCACGAGTCGTGTCTGCAGGTCCTGCGCGTGGATCGTGCCCCGTTCGGCCAGAGCCGAGGCGATGCGCGCGCCGGCCAACACGTCTCCGAGGATGCGTTTGCGCTGGGCCGGCGTGCCGAGCAATGTGAGCACGTCGACGAACAGGAAATGGCCCTGGGGCACCTGTGCCAGTGACGGGTCGGCGGCGGCGATGAGGCGGATCGCCTCGGCGAGCACGCGGGGCGAGAGCTCGGGACCGCCATCGACGCGGGGCACGGTGATCGAGAGCAGGCCGCTGGCGTCAAGGCGGGCGAGCTCGTAGCGGGGCACCGCGCCGCTTCGGTCGCGCTCGATCGCGCCGTGCGCGGCCCAGTCGGCAAAGTCTCTGGCCGCCGCGATCGCTTCCTCGGCGCGCTCGAAGCGAGATGGCAGCGCTGAGTCGGCGTGCGCCGGTGGCCGCGGCTGCGTGACGCGCTTGTCATCGAGCGATGAGCGGCTGGTGTGAGCGTCGACCGTCGTCATGCCGGCGAGCCTTGGATCGCAGGCGGCGCTGGGCTCGCCGTGCGCTGCGCCAGGTCCTCCGCGAGCAGGTCGCGTCGGCGAAGGACGGGGATCACGCCTTCTCCGACGCGGAAGGCCTCCTCGAGATGCGGGTAGCCCGAGAGGATGAACTCGTCGATGCCGAGATCGTGGTACTCGGCGATGCGGTCGGCGATCTGCTCGTGGCTGCCCACCAACGCGGTGCCCGCGCCGCCTCGCACCAGGCCGACCCCGGCCCAGAGGTTGGGTGAGACCTCGAGGTGGTCGCTGCGCCCGTTGTGCAGCGCGACCATCCGTCGCTGTCCTTCGGACTGGGACGCGCGCTGGATCGCCTGCGCGCGCTCGATCTCGCGCGGATCGAGGCCGTCGAGCAGTCGCTGAGCCTCGGCCCAGGCCTCCTCGGCGCTGTCGCGCGCGATGACGTGCAGGCGGATGCCGAAGCGCAGCTCGCGTCCGGCGGCGTGCGCGCGCTCGCGCACCCGATCGAGCTTCTCGGCTACCTGCTCGGGCGGCTCGCCCCAGGTGAGATATACGTCGGCGTGGCGCGCGGCGACGTCGAGCGCCGCTTCCGATGAGCCGCCGAGATACACGCCGGGGCGGACCGGGTAGGGCGCAATTTGGGCGTCCTGAACGGTGAGGTGCTCGCCGTTGAAGTCGACCGGGTCGCCCTCCCACAGCTCCCGGACGATCTGCAGGAACTCTGCGGCGCGGGCGTAGCGAGCCTCCTTGGCGAGCGTGTCGCCGAAGCGCCTCTGCTCGGCGTCGTCGCCGCCGACCACGACGTTGAGCAGTAACCGGCCGTGCGAGACGCGCTGCAGCGTCGCCGCCATCTGGGCGGCCAGGGTCGGGGCGGTGAGTCCCGGGCGAAAGGCCACCAGGAAGCGGAAGCGCTCGGTGCGCGCCGCCAGGGCGGCGGCGACGAGCCAGGCGTCCTCGCACCAGCTGCTCGTCGGGGTAAGCGCCGCGTCGAAGCCGAGGCGCTCGGCGGCCTGGGCGATGAGCGCGAGGTACTCGATGTCGGGTGTGCGGTGATCCCCGCCTCGCACGATGCGGCTGCCGCGTACGCCGACCGCGTTGCCGAGGCTGAGGTCGGCACGTGAGTCACCGTTGGTGGGCAGGAACCAATGCAGCGTGACCGGCATCGCTCAATCTCCCCACGATCGCGATGTGGGGAACCCGGCCGCGGCGAGCGGCGGCGAGTCACTCGCCACCGACCGCGCCGGGTCCGCGAGGGTCAGCTGCTCGGCGATTGACACGCCGGCTGCGGACAGCCGCTGCGCGTCCGAAGCGCTGGCAAGCACGCGGACGTCCTCGATGGCGAGCTCGCGCACGGCGCGCGTGGCGGCGGCGATCACGGCGTCGGACAGCTGGCCCTGATGTGCGTCGCCGGCAAAGCAGCAGCTGGTGAACGCGCCTCGTGGGTCGCGGTGGTACACCGCGACGCCCCGGCCCTCGCGCTCGATCAGGGACAGGGCGGCGTCCAGGCGCTCGCGGCGGGGGCACATCCCGCCGAGGGCGTCGCCGAGCACGCAGCCGTCGTGGGCGTACAGGAGCACTCCTCGCTGGCCACGCGGCGCGCCGGCGAGGATGGCGACCGACGGCTCGTCGGGCTCGTCCGAGAGCGAGAGGATACGAAATGCGCCCCGACGCGAGGGAAGCGAGACTTCGGTCGCCGGGGTGATGGCGCCGCCCTGCTCGCGTGACCCAACAGGGGTGTCGCCGCGCGTGGTCGTCGTCGGCGTGCGCGCGAGCTGCCCGAAGCCGCCGCGGAAGAAGAGCAGTGGCTCGACGTCGTTTCGCTCGGCAACGTCGATCGACACGACGCGCCCGACGACGATCTCGTGGTCGCCGCCGTCGGCAGCGTCGTGCAGGTCGCAGTGCAGCGTGGCCAGCCCTCCCGGCAGCAGGGGCACGTCGCGCACCAGGCGATGCGCGACCGGATCCCACGTGCTCGCCTCGGTGCGCCGCGAGAAGCGCTCGGCAAGCTCGCGCTGGGAGCGCTCGAGGACGTGGACGGCGAAGCGCCCGCGCTCGCGCAGCGCGGCCAGCGTCTCCGATTCGCGGCGGAGGCAGGCGAGGACGAGCGGCGGGTCGAGCGAGACCGAGCTCACCGCGTTGGCCGTCGTTCCGAACGGCCGGCCGTCGGCCGCTCGGGTGGTGATGACGGTCACGCCGGTGGCGAAGTGGCCCATCGCCTCGCGCAACCGCGCCGCGCTGACACCGTCGCCGGTCGGCCGCGGCGCCGGATCACTATGGGTAGGGGAGAGCGAAACCACTATCTGCATATAGTACACCGACTATGTCAAGAATATTGCCTGTCACCGTGATCCTCGGCAGCGTGACCCCGCCCGGTCGGCTGCACCGGGCGCTTGGCGAGGCGGTCGCGCGGCTGCCCGCCGACGGCACCTCGGCGCGGTATCATCGACCTTGCCGAGGTGCGCATCGCGCTCGCCGACGGGCGACCGCCCGAGGAGTTGAATGACGACACAGAGGAGGTCGTGCGGGCGATCGCCGATGCCGGCGTCGTGGTGCTGGCGACGCCGGTCTACCGCAGCTCGCTCACCGGCACGTTGAAGAACCTGCTCGACCAGGTCCCGGTGGCGGCACTGCGCGATACGCCGACGGCCATCGTGGCCATGGGCGCGAGCGATCACCACTTCCTCGGCGCCGAGCGCCACCTGCGCGACGTGCTCGCCTTCTTCGGCGCCCTCGTGGTGCCGACGGCCGCCTACCTGACGGGCCGCGACTTCAGCGACGGGGTTCCCTCCGCGGCCGCGGGTCGGCAGCTCGACGAGGTGCTCGGCTCGGCGCTGTCGCCGCCCGGGCGCTCGGCGGGGCCACGCTCGGGCCGGCGCCGCTCGCGTCGCGCCGTTGACGGTGGGTTCGTTTTGGTGATTCATGCAATTCTTGATAATCTCGATCAAGTTAGATAACATAGGGACACGGCGCGGGTCGCCTGCGTGTTGCCTCTGTCACCGCCTGACCACCACCCGACCACCACTGGAGTCACGCCACCGATGTCTCGCACACCACGCGCCGCGCTCATCCTCACCATCCTCGCCGTCGCCGTCCCGCTGTCGGCGTGCGGTGGCAGCTCGACGAGCACCGCCGCCGACAGCGGGGCCACGGGAGCCGGCCCAGGGGGAACGCCCACTCAGGGCGGCACCATCTACTACGCCCACGACCTCGAGGTGCCGTGCCTGCCAGGGCGGTGGGTCGAGGAGGCCTACATCGAACGGCAGTACGCCGACTCGCTCGTCTCCCAGGTGAGCAGCGGCAAGATCGTGCCCTGGCTGGCCACCTCGTGGTCGGTGTCGAGCGACCAGCTCACGTGGACCTTCCACCTCAAGCCGGGCGTGAAGTTCAGCGACGGGACGCCGCTGAACGCCCAGGCGGTGGTCGACAACTTCAACTGGTGGCTCAATCCGAAGGCCGGCAACTCGACGGTCGCAGCCATACATCGGCGACTACTTCCAGTCGGCTAAGGCGGTCGACGACCTCACGGTGCAGGTCCAGCTGAAGAAGCCCTACTCGCCGTTCCTCTCAGCGCTCTCGCAGGGCTACTTCGGGATCCTCTCGCCGGCCGGACTCGCCCGCGGGACGAACGCCAACTGCGTCGACCCGATCGGCTCCGGGCCGTTCATCCTCCAGGCCTGGAACCACGGGCAGAACCTCGTCTTCGTCCGCAACCCCAACTACAACTCGGCCCCGGCCAACGCGCTCCACCAGGGCCCGGCCTACGTCGACAAGCTCGTCTGGAGCTTCGTCGCCGACCCGACGACCCGCTGGGCCTCGCTGACGAGCGGGCAGAACGACGTCATCGAGGACGTCCCGACGGTCGACTGGCAGCAGGCGAACAGCGCGTACAACGTGCAGCTGTACGTCACGCCCGGGCGACCCGAGACGCTGCTGCTCAACACCGTCCATGGCGTGTTCGCCGACCAGCGTGTGCGCCAAGCCTTCGCCTACGCCGGAGATCGGCAGGCCGCGGTCCAGAGCGCGTTCGAATGGGGAGATCCCCTACGACGGCAACGGCGCGCTCAGCCCGTCGACGCCCGACTTCGACACCGCGCTGCAGAACGCCTACCCCTACAGCCCGTCCCAGGCCGCGGCGCTGCTGAACGCGGCCGGCTGGACCGGTCACGACGCCGCCGGGTACCGCGACCAAGAGCGGTCAGGAGCTCGATGTGAAGCTCGTCTACGGCCTCGGCTCGATCGTCAACAACGAGGGTGCCACCGCGCTGCAGGATCTCCAGCAGCAGTGGAAGGCCGCCGGCTTCAACGTGCAGCTCGTCCCGGCGACGCTCACGCCAGCTGTTCGGCGGCCAGTACGCCTCGCCGACGGCGGCCGACGCGACGATCAGCTACTGGACGAGCCCGACGCCGGGAGTGCTCTACATCACCTACAAGCAGACGACGCCGGCGAACCCGAACTTCTCCAACCAGAACTTCTACAACAACGACCAGCTCGTCAACGACATCCTCGCGGCGAACTCCTCCACCGACCCGGCGGTCCAGCGAGCCAACTACTACAAGGCCCAGCAGATCGTCGTGAACGCCGCGGCGGCCGTCGGTATCTACACCAAGACGACGAGTCTCGCCTGGGACAAGAACCTCCACGGCGTCTGGATCGAGGACTCCCAGGGCGAGCCCGTGTTCTCCGACGCGTACCTCGGCAAATGAGCGCGCCGCTACCCGAGTCGGTAGTCGTGCCGCCACGGCGAGGGGCGCGACCGGGACCCGTCGCCGGGGTTTGGCGGCGGCGGCCCGGGCGCGCAGCCGGCGCCGAGCCGGCGGTGGCGCGTCGCGCGCCACGTGGCGCTGCGCGTGCTCGGCGCGATCGTGGTGCTGTGGGCGGCGGCGACCTTCACGTTCTTCGTGCAGGCGCTGCTGCCGGGCAGCCGCGCGACGCTGCTGCTCAACGAGCAGAGCGGCCAGCAGCGTCAATACAGCGCCGCCCAACTGGCGCCGATCAACCATCAGTACGGCTTCGACAAGCCGCTCCTCACGCAGTACTTCGATTACATCGGTGGCCTCGCGCACGGCGATTTTGGCACCTCCTACGAGCAGCACCAGCCCGTGCTCACGATCATCGGCCGACAGGTCGGGCCGACGTTCGCGCTCACGCTCACCGCGCTGCTGCTCGCGTGGATGATCGCGCTCGCCTTCACGGTGCTCACGGCCAAGCGTGGACGGTTCGTCTCCGGGCTGGGTTCGGGCATCGAGATCGTCACCGCCGGCCTGCCGTACTACTGGCTCGGCGTCCTCCTGCTCGTCGTCTTCGCGATCGACCTGCAGATCTTCCCGGTCATCGGCGGCACCGGCATCTCGGGCCTGGTGCTGCCCGCGCTGACGCTCGGGATCCCGCTCGCCGGCTTCCTCGGACAGGTCACGCGCGATGAGTTCGAGAAGGTGCTCGACCAGCCGTTCGTCACCTCGGCCCGCGCGAGGGGGATGGGCGACCGGCAGGTCCGCCTGCGCCACGTCCTGCGCCACGCGGTGCTGCCGGCGATCACGCTCTCGGGCTGGGCCCTCGGCGCGCTCATCTCCGGGGCGGTGATCGTCGAGACCGTCTTCGCCCGGCCGGGCATCGGCAACATCATCGTCACCGCCGCGCAGTCGCGCGACGTCCCGCTGGTCTCCGGCGTGGTCATCCTCGTCGCCGCGATCTACGTCGTGGCCAACGTGCTCGTCGACCTGGCCTACCTCGTCGTCGACCCGCGACTGCGGTCGGCATGAGCGCGATCTCCCAGACACCCGCGGCGCTCACCGCCCGGCGCGACGTCGCCGCATCGGACTGGCTGCGCCGCGCTCGCCCCGGGGTCATCCTCGCCACTTTCGTCGTCGCGTTCTTCGTGGTGGCCGTCGTCGCCCCGTCGCTGCTGGCCACGCACGACCCGCTCGCGATCGACCTTCCGGCGACGTTGCGGCCGCCCTCGCTGGCGCACTGGTTCGGCACCGATGCCTCGGGGCGCGATTTGTACTCGCGGGTGATCTATGGCGCTCGCCAATCGCTGCTCATCGGCCTCGGCGCAACCGTGATCAGCATGAGCATCGCCGTCACGCTCGGCTTCGCCTCGGGATTGGCCGGGGGGATCGTCGACGGGGTCATCAACCGCTTCATCGAGGTCATGTTCGCCTTCCCGGTCCTGCTCCTCGCGCTGCTGTTCGTGGCCGTGTTCGGCCCGAGCGCCACGACCGAGATCATCGCCGTCGGCCTCGGCACCGCACCCGGATACACGCGGATGGTCCGCGGGCAGGTGCTCGCGGAGAAGGACTCCGGCTACGTCGAGGCCGCCCGTGCGCTTGGACATCCCTACCCGCGCATCGTGCGCCGCCACATCTTCCCGAACGCGATGCGACCGCTCGTGGTCATCGTCACGCTCGGTGTCGGGCAGGCCATCGTCTGGGCCTCGGGCCTGGCCTTCCTCGGCCTCGGCGTGCCGCCGCCCTCCTCGGAGTGGGGCGCGCTGCTCGACGCCGGACGCGACTTCATCACTCAGGCGTCGTGGCTGGAGATCATGCCCGGCCTCGCGATCGTCGTCTTCGCCCTCTCGCTCACCACCATCGGGCGCTACATCCAGCAGCGCCTGGAAGGAGGAACCACCCGATGAGCCCGACCCAATCGCCGCGACGACGGCCGGGAACTGCTGCGCGTCGAGAACCTGCACGTCGGCTTCGGCGACCGCCGGAGCCCGACGCCGTCGTCCGGGGCGTCTCCTTCTCGCTGGCGCGCGGGCGCTGCCTGGCCATCGTCGGTGAGTCGGGCTCGGGCAAGAGCGTCACCGCGCGCACGCTCGTGGGCCTCACCGGCGGGCGCTCCCACGTGCGCGCCGACCGCCTCGAGTTCGACGGGCACAGCCTGCTCGGCCTGTCCGACCGCCGGTGGCGGGCGATCCGCGGCAAGCACGTCGGTTTCATCCTGCAGGACGCTCTCGTCTCGCTCGATCAACTGCGCCGCGTCGGCCAGGAGATCGAGGAGGCGCTGCGCCTGCACGGCTGGGGCACGAGGGCGACCCGGCGCGAGCGCACCGTCGAGCTGCTCGAGCTCGTCGGCGTGCCCGAGCCGCACGTGCGCGCGCGCCAGCGCCCGTACGAGCTCTCCGGTGGCCTGCGCCAGCGCGCGCTGATCGCGTCCGCGCTCGCGCTCGACCCGGCGCTCGTCATTGCCGACGAGCCGACGACCGCGCTCGACGTCACCGTGCAGGCCCAGGTGCTCGATCAGCTCGAGGCGGTCAAGCGACGCGGCGCCGCGGTCATCCTCATCAGCCACGACCTCGCCGTCGTCTCCCGCCTGGCCGACACCGTGGCGGTCATGCAAGACGGGCAGATCCTCGAGTATGCGCCGGCGCGCGAGCTGTTCGCCCGCCCGCAGCACGAGTACACGCAGGCCCTCATCGACGCGATCCCCTCCGCGCAGTCGCGTGGCGCGCGGCTGTCGCCTACGACGCGACGGGTGGCGCTCGGCCGACCGGCGGCCCATCCGCGCGCCGACGGGCCGGTGCTCTGCGCCGAGGGCCTCGTCAAGCGCTTCCGCGGGCCCGACGGCGTGCAGCGGACCGTCGTCGATGGCGTCTCGTTCGAGCTCGCCCAGGGCGAGACGCTCGGCATCGTCGGCGAGTCCGGCTCGGGTAAGACGACGACCGCGCGCCTGGCCCTCGCGCTCACCGCACCCGACGGCGGGGAGGTGCGCCTGGCCGGCGAGCCCTGGAGCGCGCTGTCCGAGCGCCAGAGGCGCGACCGCCGCCGCCAGATGACCGTCGTCTACCAGGACCCGCTCAGCTCCTTCGATCCGCGCTGGAGCGTGGAGCGAATCCTCACCGACGCGCTGGCCGGCTCCACGCACGACACCGCGTCCGCTCGCCACGCGCGGGTCGGCGAACTGCTCGAGCTCGTCGGCCTCGGCGAGGAACAGCGCCGGCGCCCCCCGCTCGCGCTGTCGGGCGGGCAGCGCCAGCGCGTGGCCATCGCCCGCGCGCTCGCACCCGAGCCGCGCGTGATCGTCTGCGACGAGCCGGTGTCAGCGCTCGACGTATCGATCCAGGCCCAGATCCTCGACCTGCTCGTCGACCTGCAGTCCGAGCTCGGCGTCAGCTACCTGTTCATCTCCCACGACCTCGGGGTCATCCACCACATCTCCGACCGCGTGCTCGTGATGAGCGAAGGACGCGTCGTGGAGCACGGCTCGGCCGACGACGTGCTCGCGCGCCCACGCCACTCCTACACGCGTCAGCTCGTCGCCTCACTGCCGGCGCTCGAGCGCGCCAGCGCCGAGCCCGCGGCGGTCGGCGAGGTCGCCCGAGAGCGCGTGCCGGCATGAGCGGTCTCGGCGCAAACGAGGCGAGCGCGGCGCGGCCGCTGCACTTCAGCGCGTTCGTGATGAACACCGCGTCGCACATCATCCACGGACTGTGGCGCCAGCCCGGCGCCGAGCAGATCCGCTTCAACGACCTCCACGTCTGGGTCGACCTGGCCCGGCGCCTGGAGGCCGGCGGCTTCGACGCGATCTTCTTCGCCGACGTCGTCGGGCTGTACGGCGACTACGACGGCGGATGGGCCCACCATGCCCGCCTCGGCCTGCAGATTCCGTCCAACGACCCGCTCGTGCTGCTCTCGGCGCTCGCCTCGCACACGAACGAGATCGGCCTGGCCTTCACCGCCGGGCCGATCCAGGAGCCGCCGTTCAACTTCGCGCGCCGCGTCTCCACGCTCGATCACCTCAGCGGCGGGCGGATCGGCTGGAACATCGTCACCAGCACGCTCGCCAACGCGTGGCGCAACTTCGGCCACGACGGTCTAGTCGAGCATGACGAGCGCTACCGCTGGGCCGAGGAGTACGTCGACGTCCTGTACAAGCTCTGGGAGGGGTCCTGGGAGGACGACGCACTGCTCGCCGACCGGGAGTCGGGGATCTACGCCGACCCGGCGAAGATCCACAAGATCCACCACGTCAGCGAGCGCTACCGCGTCGAGGGGCCGCACCTCGTGGCGCCCTCGCCCCAACGGACCCCGCTGCTCTTCCAGGCCGGCTCGTCGGCGGCCGGGCGCGACTTCGCCGCGCGCCACGCCGAGGCGCAGTTCATCGTCGCTCCCGACCCGGACAACGCCCGCACGCTCATCGAGGCGACGCGCTCGCTGGTCGAGCGCCACGGGCGCGAGCGCGACGAGCTGAAGTTCTTCCAGGGCCTGTCGTTCGTCATCGGCTCCACCGAGGCCGAGGCCCGCGCCCGAGAGGCCGAGCTCGAGGAGCAGATCGACATCCACGGCATGATCGCCCACTTCGGGGGCAGCCTCGGCGTCGACCTCGGCCGCTACGAGCCCGACACGCCGATCGACGTCATCCACACCGAGGGCGGTCAGAGCGGGCTCGCCTGGCTGCGCCAGAGCACCCCCGGGCGCGTCCCGACGCTGGCCGACCTCACTCGCCTGCGGGCCCGGGGCACGCGCATCACCGGCACGCCCGAGCAGATCGCCGATCGCCTCGGCGTGTGGTGCGACGCCGGCGTGGACGGGATCAACGTCATCAACCAGACGATCCCCGGCTCCTACGACGCGTTCATCGAGCAGGTCCTGCCCGTCCTGAGGGAGCGCGGCCTCGCGCGCAGCGAGTACGAGCCGGGGACGCTTCGCCGCAAGCTGTTCGGGCGCGATCGCCTGAGCGAGCGCCATCCGGGCGCCCGCTACCGAGGCGCGTTCTCCCCGGTCGCCGACACGGTGGCGCGATGAGCCGCCCAAAGCGGCAGCGTGGCGACCGCGGCGCGCCCGCCACCCAGCCTGGCGTCGCCCCGGCGACGCTGCGGCGCGTCGCCGCGCTCGTCCCGTCCTCGTTCTCCTCTGGGGCGGGCGTGCGCGGCGCGGCGCGTAGGCGCGGCGACCGCACGGCCGGCCCCCTCGACCCTCCCCGAACCGGAAAGGCACCGCGATGACCGCACGGCTGCGTCTCAACGCGTTCTCGATGAACTGCGTCTCGCACATCACCCACGGCCTATGGACGCACCCTGACACCGAGCAGCTGCGTTACACCGACCTCGATACCTGGGTGCGCCTGGCCCGGTTGCTCGAGCGCGGGCGCTTTGACGCGCTGTTCCTGGCTGACGTGATCGGCACGTACGACACGTATCGCGGCGGGCGCGACACGGCGGTGCGCGAGGGCCTGCAGATCCCGGTCAACGATCCGGCGCTGCTGATCCCGGCGATGGCCTACGCCACCGAGCATCTCGGGTTCGCGTTCACGGCGTCGGTGCTGCAGGAGCACCCGTTTGCGTTTGCCCGGCGCGTGTCCACGCTCGATCACCTCACCGACGGACGCGTGGCGTGGAACATCGTCACCTCCTATCTGGAGAACGCGGCGCGCAACCTCGGCTATGGGGAGCTGCCGCTGCACGACACGCGGTATGAGCGGGCAGAGGAGTACGTCGACGTCCTCTACAAGCTGCTCGAGGGCAGCTGGGAGGACGACGCCGTCCTGCGCGATACCGAGAACCGGATCTACGCCGACCCGGCGAAGGTGCACGACATCGAGCACGACGGCGAGTTCTATCCCGAGGTCATCGGGCCTCACCTGTGCGAGCCCTCACCGCAGCGCACCCCGGTGCTCTTTCAGGCCGGGTCCTCCGAGCGCGGACGCGAGTTCGCCGCCCGCCACGCCGAGGCGACGTTCATCATCGCGCGCAGCCCGCAGGCGGCCAGGGCGAACATCGATGACGTGCGCGCCCGTGCCGTGCGCCACGGCCGCGACCCGCAGGACATCCTCTTCTTTCAGGGCCTGACGATCATCACCGGCTCGACCGAGGCCGAGGCGCGGGCACGCAGCGCCGAGGTCGACGAGCGGCTGAGTGCCGAGGGGATCGCCGCTCACATCTCCGGTGGCCTCGGGGTCGACCTCGGCCGGTACGAGCTCGACGCCCCGATCGGCGAGCTGTACTCCAACGGGGTGCAGGGCTTCCTCAAGGGCCTCATCGAGGCCGCGCCTGACCGCACCTGGACGTTCGGGGATCTCCTGCGCTGGAACCTGGACACCCGCATCGTGGGCGCCCCGGAGCAGGTCGCCGACGCGCTTCAGGATTGGGTCGACGCCGGCGTGGACGGGATCAACCTGACCTACACGACGTCGCCCGGCTCGTTCGAGCAGTTCGTCGATCACGTCGTGCCCCTGCTGCAGCAGCGCGGCCTCGTGCAACGCGAGTACCGCGAGGGCACGCTGCGCGAGAAGCTGACCGACGGACGCTCCGAACCGCGACTGGACGAGCACCACCCGGCCGCAAAGCGGCGCACGTTCGGCGCCCCGGTGGGGGTGACCTGATGGGCGGCGCGTCCTTCCGGGGCGATGCGCCCGACCGTCGGTTGCGTCTCAACGCCTTCGCGATGAACTGCGTCTCGCACATCCACCACGGCCAATGGGCGCGGGCCGACACGCGCCAGGCCGAATACACCGACCTCGAGACCTGGGTGTCGCTCGCGCGGCTGCTCGAGCGCGGCGGCTTTGACGCACTGTTTCTCGCCGACGTCATCGGCACCCACCACCCCTACCGCGGCAGCCGCGACGTCGCGGTGCGGGAGGGCATGCAGATCCCGGTCAACGATCCGGCACTGCTGATCCCGGCGATGGCCCACGCCACCGAGCATCTCGGGTTCGCCTTTACGGCCTCGGTGCTGCAAGAGCACCCGTTCGCGTTTGCCCGGCGGATCTCCACGCTCGATCACCTCACCGGCGGTCGGGTGGCGTGGAACATCGTCACGTCCTATCTCGAGAACGCGGCCCGCAACCTCGGCTACGGCTCGCTACCGCCCCACGCCGAGCGCTACCGCCGAGCCGAGGAATACCTGCAGGTCGTCTACAAGCTGCTCGAGGGCAGCTGGGAGGACGACGCCGTCCGGCGGGACACCGAGAACCGGATCTACGCCGACCCGACCAAGATCCACGATGTCGAGCACGACGGCGAGTTCTATCCGGGGGTGATCGGCCCTCACCTGTGTGAGCCCTCACCGCAGCGCACGCCGGTGCTCTTTCAGGCCGGTGCCTCTGACACCGGCCGTGAATTCGCCGCCCGCCACGCCGAGGCGATCTTCATCGCCGGGCGCACCCCGGAGGGCGCGGGCGCGCACATCCGCGACGTGCGCGCCCGCGCCGCCCGCTACGGACGCGACGCGCAGGACATCCTCTTCTTCCAACCGCTGTCGTTCATCGTCGGCGGCACGGAAGCGGAGGCCCGCCGCAAGGAGCGCGAAATCGACGACCACGCCAGCCTCGCCGGCTACGCCTCCCACATCGGGGGCGCCATGGGCGTCGACCTCGGCGAGATCCCGCTCGACGTGCCGATCGGCGAGCTCGGCGACTACAACATCCAGGGCGTGGTCAAGGCGTTCGTCGAGGCGGCGCCAGATCAGACGATCACCTTCGGCGACCTCGTCCGCTTCACCGCCGACACGCGCGTCGCCGGCACGCCCGAGCAGATCGCCGACGAGCTGCAGCGCTGGATCAGCCACGGAGTCGACGGGATCAACGTCATGTACTACACGACGCCCGGCTCGTTCGAGGACTTCATCGACGCCGTAGTGCCCGTCCTGCGCGACCGCGGGCTCGTGCGGGACGGCTATCGTGAGGGCACGCTGCGCGAGAAGCTCACCGACGGACGATCCGGCCCACGACCCGATCAGCGTCATCCGGCCACCGCCGTGCGACGAGCGCGCTTGGCCGTCGCCGCCGTGTGAGCGCGAGAAGCCAGTCCATCGGAAGGCGCCGACGCAGGTTGTGCCGGCGCCGCGGCGTGAACGCTCAGACCACGTCGTTGAGACGGCCCGTGGTGACGTCGTAGATGAATCCGCGGACGCCGTCCTTGCGCGGAATGAACACGGCGCGTGCTACTGCCCGCCGGCGATCACGGGCGGAGTGGCGAGGCCATCGCGATGGGCGCCGGCGGCAAAGCGGGCGATGGCGAGGTGGTATTCGGGGATCTCGAGCAGGAAGGAGTCGTGTCCCCAGGGCGACTGGATGTCGACGTGCTCGACGGCGATCCCCGCGCCGCTGAGCGTGTCGGCGATGTGGCGGGAGTGGTGCTGCCGAAGCGCCAGTCGGTGTGAAGGAGAGCAGCAGGAAGCGCGTGGTGACGCTCGCCGAGCTCGAGGCCGGGGTCGGCGAACGGCTCGAAGTAGTCCATGACGCGACTGAGGTAGAGATAGCTGAGCGCGTCGAAGCGCGCGAGGAACGCGCTCGCCCTGGTGGTCGAGGTAGTGCTCGACCTCGAAGTCGTCGCCGAGGGTCATCGGGGCGTCGGCTGCCGCGTCGCGCGCGGTCGAACTTGCGGCGCATCGACTCTTCGGAGAGGTAGGTGATGTGCGCCAGGCTGCGTGCGACCGAGAGCCCGCGGTCCGGTCGCTGCCCGCTCTGCGGGTAGCGACCGCCCTGGAAGGCGGGGTCGCTCGATGATCGCCGTCGCGGGCGACGGCCGAGAGCGCGATGTTCTGCGCGCTCAGCCGTGCGCTCGCGCAGATGAGCGCGGCGCGCTCGATCTGCTCGGGGTGGTCGAGCGCCCATTGCAGCGCCTGCATGCCGCCGAGCGACCCGCCGATCGCCGCGCGCACGCGCTCGATGCCGAGGTGAGCGAGCAGCGCGCGGTGCACGGCTCGTGAGGTCGCGCACGGTGAACAGCGGGAACGTCAGGCCGTACGGCGCGCCGGTGCCGGGGTCGAGGCTCGACGGGCCGGTCGTGCCCTGGCAGCCACCGAGGAGGTTCGGGCAGATGACGAAGAAGCGGTCGGTGTCGAGCGCGCGTCCGGGCCCGATCAGGTTGTCCCACCAGCCGCGCCGCGTGGGGTCTCCGTGGTGGCCGGCGGCGTGGGCGTCGCCGGTCAGGGCGTGGCAGACGAAGACGGCGTTGGCGCGGTCTGCGTCCAGCGTCCCGTAGGTCTCGTAGGCGACCTCGACGGGCGCCAGCCGGGCGCCCGACTCGAGCAGCGAGCGGGTCGTCCTCGTGAACAGGACGACCCGCTGCGTGGGAACGCGGCCGATGCCGCCGGCGCTCATGCCGTGGCGAGCGACCGGGTGGCCGCGAGCGCCTGATCGAGGTCGCCGACGATGTCGTCGATGTGCTCGATCCCGACCGACAGGCGCACGGTCTCCTGCGTCACCCCGGCGGCGGCGAGCTCCTCGTCGTTCAGCTGGGAGTGCGTGGTCGACGCGTTGTGGATCGCCAGCGACTTCGCGTCGCCGATGTTCGCGAGGTGGCTGAACAGCTTGAGGTTCTCGATGAACGATCGTGCCGGCCGGGGCCCCGCCCTTCACGCCGAAGGTGACGAGCGCGCCGTAGCCGCCGCGCAGCACGCGCTCGGCGACGGCACGGTAGGGGCTCGCATCGAGCCCGGGGTAGTAGACCCAGTCGACGTCGGCGATGGTGCTCGAGGTGGCGAGCGACGGCGAGGGCGTTGTCGTTATGGCGCTCCATCCGCAGCGGCAGCGTCTCGACGCCCTGCAGGAACAGAAACGCGTTGAACGGCGACAGCGCGGCGCCGGTGTTGCGCAGCAGCACCGTGCGGGCACGGCCGATGTAGGCCGCCGGCCCGAGCGCGTCGGTCCACACGACGCCGTGGTAGGAGGGGTCGGGCGCGGTTAGGCCCGAGAAGCGGTCGCCGTGTGCGGTCCAGTCGAAATTGCCGCTGTCGACGATCGCGCCGCCGATCGAGGTGCCGTGCCCGCCGATGAACTTCGTCAGCGAATGCACCGCGACGTCGGCGCCCTGCTCGAAGACCCGCGCGCCGATCGGCGTGGGCACGGTGTTGTCGAGGATCAGTGGCAGGCCCTGCGCGTGGGCTGCCTGCGCCCACGCGGGCACGTCGAGCACGTTCAGCCGCGGGTTGCCGATCGTCTCGCCGAACACGAGGCGAGTGCGGTCATCGGCGAGCCGGGCGACGGCGCTCGGGTCGTCGGCGTCGGCCCAGCGGACCTCGATGCCGTACTGAGGCAGCGTGTGGGCGAACAGGTTGTACGTTCCGCCGTACAGCTGGGAGACGGAGATGATGTTGTCCCCGGCCCGCGCGACGTTGAGTACCGAGTAGGTCACGGCGGCCTGCCCCGAGGCCGTGACGAGCGCCCCGACGCCTCCTTCGAGCGCCGCGAGGCGCTCCTCGAGCACGGCCCAGGTCGGGTTCATGATGCGCGAGTAGATGTTCCCGGGCACCTGCAGCGCGAACAGGTCGGCGGCGTGCTGGGTGTCGTCGAACACGAACGACGTCGTCTGGTAGATCGGCACGGCGCGCGCGTTGGTGGCGCTGTCGGGTGCCTGCCCGCCGTGGAGCGCGAGCGTTTCGGGTCTGAGCGAATCGGTCATCGGGACTCCTGGTCGCGGCGGATGCGTGCCGGCACAAAATAACAGAAAGTAGATCGACTTTATGAGGATTTGTGCATCGCATTGTGGTTCGACCTCCACGGCGGTGTGCGCAGACATCCCGCGGCCGTCGTGCACCGACCACCACCACTCGCTGAGAGCGTGCGCGCTCGAGCGTCAACACCGCCGGCGTGTCGCCCGCATCGGCAACAATGGCGGCGTGAGGGTCTCCGCCAAAGCCGACTACGCCGTGCGGGCGGCGGTCGAACTGGCGGCCGTCAAGGAGGGCCTGGCCAAAGCCGAGGACATCGCCGCGGCGCAGAAGATCCCGCTCAACTTCCTCGTCAAGATCCTGCACGAACTTCGTCTCGCCGGGCTCGTGCGCAGTCATCGCGGTCCCGACGGTGGTCATCAGCTTGCGCGAGCTGCGGAGCAGATCTCGGTGGCTGACGTGTTGCGCGCGGTCGAGGGTCCGCTTGCCGAGGTGCGCGGAACGCCCCCGGAGTCTCTGCAGTACGACGGTCACGCCGTCCCACTGCAACGGGTATGGGTTGCGCTGCGCACCAATGTGCGCGCGGTGCTGGAAACGGTGACGCTCGCCGACCTCGCCAGCGGACACCTACCCGCAGACGTTGACGCACTCGCCGACGAGCGGGAGTCCTGGGCCACTCGGTAGCTCGCGACGCCGCAGGCCCACGATCTGCCCAGGCTCGATCTCGAACCAGGTGGCCTGGTCGACATCCAGCGGGAGTCGCGCCGCGCTCCCATCATCGAGCATGAGCTCGACGTCGACGCGCCGATGCCGCCGGCGCACTCGCTCTACCCAGGCCTCATGCGTCGCGATCTCGCCGACACGCGCTAGGGCGAAGGCCGGCGAGGCGGCGGGGCGCAATCGTGGGAAACGCATGAGCGGTCTCGTCGGTCCGGTGGTTTCGACGTCGGGGCGGCCAATATACCCAAAAACGGGTCGCGAATTCGCAGATTAGGTCGTCCACGGCGGCCAGAGACTGGCGGGATCCGTGATCCTGACTGATGCGGTCAAGTCTGCCGGCTCGCCGACCGACCTCGGCTCGGATGGGTGCAATCTGAGCAAATCTGAGTGCATCTGCAGCTCGCTCGTTGGTTCTGGAATGCGGGTCGCGGCTCACGGCACCCTCTTGCAAGGGTTGTGGTCTCAGCGGTCGCGGGCTCGAATCCCGTCGCTTACCCTCAGGAGGGGCTGGACATCGCTGCTCGTGTGCTCTCAGTGTGCCGCCGCGGATGCCGGACGAGGGCTGGGGTCCTGCTGGACGACGGTCTGTATGTAGCGAGCAGCGACGACGCAGGCGATCACTCCGAGCAGGCGACGCAGGGCGCGTTCGGGGAGGTGGCGTTGTAGGCGCGCCCCGCAGTAGCTACCCAGGAAGCCGCCCGCGCCGAGGAACACGCCGAGCACCCAGTCGGGCGCGATCATCCCGCCATGGGTTGCCTGCAGGATCTGGTAGGTGACGATGCCGCCGATCGAAGTGAGAAACGTGGCGGTGAGGGTGGCGGGGGCGACCTCGTAGGCGGAGAAGCCGACGGCGAGCAGGATCGGTGCGAGCAGTGACCCGCCGCCGATGCCGTAGATCCCGCCGACGGTGCCGATGGCGAGCGAGAGCGCCCAGATCCATCGTCGCGCTCGTCGCGAGGGCGCTGGGCGAGTCGGCGGGAGGCGTTGGCTGCCCAGGGCGAGCCACAGGCCGAGGGGCAGCAGGACTCCGGCGGCCACGAGCGTGAACGCCCGACTGCCCGACAGGAACTCCACGCGAATCATCGCGCCGGCAACGACGCCGGGCAGCGTGCCGGCGACCAGCAGCCAGGTGAGCGGATTCAACAGCCGCCGCTCGTGCCAGAACCGCAGCAGGCCGCCGGGGACTGCGGCGACGTTGAACAGCAGATTGGTCGGTGTCACGGCCGGGCTGGGGACGTGGAGCACGCTGAGCTGGATCGGCAGCAGCAACACTGCCCCGGACACGCCGGCGGGCGTGGTCACGAGGGCGAGTAGGAAGGCGCAGAGCGCGCCGACAGGCCATTCCCACGGCATCCGCGGAGCCTAGATCCAACGCGGGCTTGGCGCTGGGCGGGTGTGTCGCGCTGCTCGACTGAGGTTCGCGAATACCGGGCGCGAGTGCACTCAGTTGACAATCGCGGTCGCGGCAAGTCTCATTTTGTAGACTGAAAATGTCTACTATGGTCAGTTCGTACCGCGCCCATGGGCACGGGCGGCGAGCAACTTGGGGTGACAACGACATGGCGGCACCAACGAGCACGGCAGCACCGGCCTCTCACCGCGATTGGGTGCGGCGACTGTTCTCGTTCCCGAATCCGGTCAACGAGGTGTCCGCGCGGCTGGTCGCTGGCGGCGTGGTGGTCCTCAGCCTGGTCACGATCGTGTTCGACCAGCCGTGGCTGACCGCCGTGATCGCCTACGGATTCATCGCCCGCGTGCTGACGGGGCCGACCCTCAGCCCGCTCGGCCAGCTCGTCACGCGCGTGGTGACGCCGCGCCTGCCTCTGGCCGATCGCTTGGTTCCGGGTCCGCCCAAGCGCTTTGCCCAGGGGATCGGCGTCGCGTTCTCCGTGACGGCCGCCGTCCTCGCGCTCGGGTTGGGCCTGACGAGCGCCGCCGACGTCGTGCTCGGGCTGCTCGTCGTTGCCGCGACGCTCGAGTCCGTGTTCGGCCTGTGCCTCGGGTGCAAGGCGTTCGCCCTGCTCATGCGCGTCGGGGTCATCCCCGAGGCGGTCTGCGAGCGCTGTAACAACCTGAGCCTCGGCGCGGATCAGCCCGGACCGGCCTGATCCGATGTCCGCCGACCGGCCGAGGCGCGGGGCGATCGTCGCCCTCGCGGTGATCGGCGTCGCGTTGATCGCGACGCCGATCGCCTTTCAGATGTTCGAGCGTGCGCCCAAGGGCGCGCAGATGATCAAGGCATTCAAGCCGTTCATGACCGTCTCGCGCCTGGACGGCTTCCAGACCGATCTGCGCTACATCGACCACGGCGTGCACGAGGGGGCGGGCAGCGTCCTGCCCGCGGTCGCCACGTCGGCCGCCGCTCATCGCCGCCCGGTGCCGAGCTTCTCCGACTTCGTCGCCTTCGAGGGGCAGTGGCGCGGGATCTACCCGGACATGAACGGCATGCTCACCACGATCCAGCACAACCTCGGCAACTACCAGGCCGTGGCCGCGCTGCCCAACTTCGCCCTGTTCCCGTGGTTCTTCGTCATCCCGGGTGTGCTCGTGCTCGCGCTGCTCGGCCTCGGGCTGGCACGCCCGACGCGATGGCGCACCGTGCGCTGGCTGCTCGTCGCACTGGGTGTCGGCCTCGTGCTTGCGCCGGCGGTCTTTCAGATGTTCTCCCGCGCGCCCAAGGGCGGGCACATGATGACCGCCTTCAAGACGATCGAGACCCGCGCGCGCGTGCAGCGCATCCAGGGGTACTTCAGCGAGATCGCCGTCGGTGAGGGCGCGGTGCAGCTCGAGCTCGTGCCGGCCCTGCAGCGCTCGGGCCTGAGTACGAGCGAGATCGCCAGCCGGTATCCGGGCGTCACGGCGTTCGACGCCGAGTGGATTCACATCCTCAACGACCTGACGCCGATGATCGGCGCCATGAGCGACAACGTGCCCAACTACCAGGCCGTCGCCGCGCTTCCACCGTTCCCCCTGTTCCCCTGGTTCTTCGTGCTGCCCGGCCTGCTGCTCGCCGGCTTCGCCGTGGCCGCCGGACCGCGACGGGCGCGCCGCGGCCGCGACATGTCCGCTTCGCCCAACCCGGACGCTCCCCGTTCCCTAACCGAAGGAGTCACATGACCGCTCGATCCAGTCGCGCCGCCGGCGCGGCGCTTGCCGCGCTTTCCCTATCCCTGTTCGTCGCCGGCTCGGCCGGCGCCGCGACGCTGAACGGCGTGTTCCGCATCGGGGCGGGTTCCTACATCCGCCTGCAACAGCCGAGCGGTGGCCCGTTCTTCTCCAACCCGTTCTCGACCGATTCGAACAAGACGTACACGCTCATCACGGCCGGCACGGCGGGGGGGTTGCGCACCGGTGCGGTGCAGGCCGCCCCGAGTCCGGCCTTCGACGCCAAGGGCAACTCCTTGGCCGCCAAGATCATCAAGCCGACCAACTTCGCCGGCATCCTGTTCGGCTTGGCGACGACGAGCGCTCCGAGCATCTCGGTCAGCGGGTCGAAGCTCAGCGGCCAGGTCAACGGCCTGACGGCCGAGTGGAACAAGCAGCTGTTCAAGCAGGGCAACAAGGTCACCGGCACCTACAACGCCAAGACCCACGCCTACGTCTTGACGTGGTCGAGCCTCGTGCACGGCGGGCCATTCAACGGCTTCACCGGGTTCTGGCGCCTGCAGGGCACGTTCACCCCCTGAGCGCGCGGTCCCGCGCCGCCCCTGTCCGCGCCCCGACGCGGACAGGGGCTCCGTGATTGGTCCGAGCCGTTGTGCGGCGAGCGGCGTGCGTCAAAACGGGCAGTGGCTGAAGAGGAGCCGATCCTCGTTGGCGGCCACGGCTTCGCTGTCGTGACGTCGGTGCCCATACGGTGTCCAAGTCGCGGGCGGTACCCGGACGGTCGTCGGGCAGGGCAACAAGAAGCCGCCTATTTGCAGGCGGTCCGCACAAGCCCAGTGACGGACTCGAACCGTCGACCCCTTCCTTACCATGGAAGTGCTCTACCAACTGAGCTAACTGGGCGGGTCGCAGCACTCTAGCGCGGCGCCGGGCGCCCTTGTTGCGCCGTGGCCGGGCGATCGAGTCGCCGAGCCCGACGGAGCGCGCGCTGGGCGCGGCATGGCGCGCCGCGCAGGCCGCCGCCGAGCGGTGCCCCAAGCGCGGCCGCCCGCGGCGCTGCGACACAAGCCCCCCTCACGCGTGCAGCTTGGCCTCCTCGCGTGCCGTGACCGTCGTCACGGGCAGTCCGAGGCCGGCGATCTTGCTCGGCAGGTCGAGCCGTAGCCAGCGCGACACGCGGGCGCTCAGCGTCGAGACGATCACCTCGTCGAAGCCGCGCAGGTTGACGGCATCGTGGACGGCGGCCATTGGATCGGGATCCCCGATGATCGAGTCCACCGGGGCGTTCGCCGCCTCGCGCAGCAGCGGAAGCGCGGTGTCCACGACCTGCTGGGCCTCGCCGGCGTCGGTGTCGTCGGCGTCGACGACCTTGTGCATCCCGTGCGCCATCCGCGGGACGAGCAGCGTGAACACGCACGGGCCGCGCTGCGCTCGCTCGCGGACGGCATCGAGCAGGGCGTCGGTTGCCGCGGTCTTGTGGGCGACGACGAGGACGCGCCTCGGGGCGGAGGACTCCATGGGCGGAACTCCTTTCGGCGATGTGTGTGTCGATGTTCCCACCGCGGGGCGGTTGATTCCAGTGGTCCGCCCCCGCGCCATGTGCGAACATACGTTCGTGTCCGTGAAGGGGTCGCCATATGCCCGATTTCAGCGCGCGTTGCGCCTCGGGCACCTTGATCAGATTCGCGACGCCGCGGCCGAGCTACCGCAGGTCGACCTCGTCGATGCGCTGCATGTATGCCTGCTCATGGGCGCGCAGCGCGACGCGCACTACGACCGGGCGGCGACGCGCTGGTTGGCCCGCTTCGCGCTCGAGCGCCGGGGCGTCACGCTCGACGACGTGCGCGCCGCGGTGGCGGCGCTTGATGCGCTGCCACACGATCCGGTCTGGGCGCGCCGCACACTGGGCGCGCTGTGCGACGCCCACGGCCTGGCGCGCGCAGCGCAGGTTTGCGCTGCCGCTGATTGATCCCGGCCGCGGCGCGGTCAGCGCTGCGACAGTTGATCGGCGAGGATCGCCCAGCGCTCGTGGTCGCGCCACACGCCGCCAATCTTCAGGTACGCCGGGGAGAAGCCCTCGCGCTGAAACCCGCAGCGCTGGGCCAGCGCCAGCGAGCGGGCGTTGCCGGGCTGGATGTTGGCCTCCACGCGATGCAGGCGCAGGCGCTCGAATGCGTCGCCGAGCACGAGTCGCATCGCCTCGGTCATGTGCCCGCGACCGTGGAACGGCGCGAACGCCGCGTAGCCCAGATACGCGCTCTGCAGCGCGTCGCGGACGATGTGGCCGAGCGTGAAGTAGCCCAGGATCGCCCCGTCGTCGCGGTGGCAGGCGAGGTAGCCGGCGAAATCCGGCTGCTGGACGCGACGCAGGTATGCGTCGTACTGGGCCCGCGTGGCCGGCGGCGTCACCCACGGGTGGTGCAGCTCGGCGCTCGCGCGGGTACGCGCGATGAACTCGTCGGCGTCGGTGAGCGACGGCGTGCGCAGCGTCACGGCCGGGAGGGCGCGTTCGGAGGTCGGGGACGGGTGGGACACGGCGACGGGCGGGGCGCGTCGATCGCCGGGCACCCCGTCGGCGCAGCTTACCGTCCGTCCGATCGCGCGGCGCGCGGTCGAGGCCGGGCGCCGCGCGGGCCACCGCCAGGCGTGGCGGCGGCAGCGCGAAACGATGGTGGGGGCAGGATTCGAACCTGCGTAGGCAGAGCCAACGGGTTTACAGCCCGTCTCCTTTAACCACTCGGACACCCCACCAGGTGCCAGTGGCGCGCCGTCGGCGCGCGGTGAGGGATTCTAGCCGCTCACCTGCGCGCGGAGGGCCGTGGCGGCCCTCCGCGGTGCGTCTTGCCGGGGCGCTAGGAGGCTTCGCGCAGGCGCTGCGCCTCGGGCAGGCCCTGCAGCTTCTTGAGCGTCCGGTTCTCGATCTGGCGCACGCGCTCACGCGTGATGTTGAACGCGCGGCCGACCTCCTCGAGTGTGCGCGGACGCGCGCCCGTCAATCCGAAGCGCATCTCGATCACCTCGCGCTCGCGCGCCGGGAGGGCGGCCAGGACGCGATTGACGTTCTCCTTGCGCAGCGACTCCGAGGCGATCTCGAAGGGGGACTCCGCGGAGACGTCCTCGACGAAGTCGGCCAGGGCCGAGTCCTCCTCCTCGCCGACGGGCTTCTCCAGCGACACGGGCTGCTGGGCCATGCGCAGGATGTCGCGCACCTCGCGCGTGGTGCATTCCAGCTCGGTGGCGATCTCCTCCGGCGTCGGCTCGCGGCCGAGCTGCTGGATGAGCTGGCGCTCGACGTGGATCACCTTGTTGAGCTTCTCGACCATGTGCACCGGAATGCGGATCGTGCGGCCCTTGTCGGCGATCGCCCGGGTCACCGCCTGGCGGATCCACCAGGTGGCGTACGTGGAGAACTTGTAGCCGCGGCGGTAGTCGAACTTCTCCACCGCGCGGATCAGTCCGAGCGAGCCCTCCTGGATGAGATCGAGGAACGTCAGCCCGCGTCCGAGGTAGCCCTTGGCGATCGACACCACCAGGCGCAGGTTCGCCTCGACCATGTGCTGCTTGGCCATCATGTCGCCCCGCTCGATGCGGCGCGCCAGCGTGACCTCCTCCTCGGCGTTCAGCAGCGGCACCCGGCCGATCGAGCGCAGGTACAGCCGCAGCGAATCCAGGCTTGGCTCGACCGTGAGGTCGAGCTCGGCCTTCTTGAGCGCGTCCAGCTTGCTGCGCACGCTCTGCTCGCTCTCCTCTGCTCCCTCGTCGGGGGCCGCTTCATCATCGTCGTCGGCGGTCTCGCCCGACGACGACTCGATCGCGCCGGCGGCCTCGTCGGCGCCCACCAGCTCGATCGCATGCTCCTCCAGGTAGGCGTACAGCTCCTGGACCTGCTCGCGGCTCGCCTCGGTCTCCTCCACCGTCGCGGCGATCGCGTCGACGCTTACGAATCCGCGCTCCTGCGCCTCCGTGACCAGCGTCTGGACCTCGTCGACCTCAAGGATCGACGGCTCCTCCGTCATCAATGACCCACCCTTGTCGCGCAACTCTCCGGACCCCCAAGCTCCATCCCTCACCGCTGCCCGGCGGCATCGCCACTGCGCAGCAGCCCGATATCCCTGGTCTTCAGTTCTCGTGCGACGAGGTTCGCCGTGTCACGGCGATGAGGCTGAGCCTATGTGACGTCGTAGTGACGATGGCTACCAGCCGACGCGGGAGTGATACCAGAATCCTCAGTCGGGTGTTTCCAAGTCACAAATGCCACGCAGCATTCGCGTTCCGGGCCCGGCGCCGGCGGGTGCGCCGCGGCGGGCCGGGAGGTCGTGCTCGCTACGCTTGAGCCGCCATGGCCGTCACGCGCCCGCACACCTCGCCCGCCCTGGACGCCGACGTGCAGGCCCGCGCGCCGTCGGTGCCGATTGGTCTCTCGCGCGTGGGCGTGCGCGGGGTCGAGAAGGTCATCCGCATCGGCGAGCAGCTGTTCTTCGCCCAGCTCGAGTGCGTGGTCGACCTCGGGCCCGAGCAGAAGGGCGCGCACATGTCGCGCTTCGACGAGGTCATCAACGAGGCCATCGGGCGGGTCGTGCTCGGCGAGTCGGCCTTCGGGGCCGAGACGCTGGCCACCCACATCGCCGAGCTCGTGCGCGATCGCCAGCACGCCGCCCGCGCGGAGGTGACGATCGCCGCCCGCTATCCCGAACACAAGCCGGCCCCGGTGTCCGGCATCAGCACCCAGGAGATGTACACGCTGCTCGGTACCGCGGTGGCCTCCGAGCGCGGCACGCGCCGCATGGTCGGCGTGGCGGCGACCGGCATGACCGCCTGCCCCTGTGCGCAGGAGCTCGTGGCCGATCGTGCCCGCGAGCGCCTGCGGGCCGATGACTTCAGCGACGAGGAGATCGAGCGCGTGTTCGAGCACGTGCCGGTGGCCACGCACAACCAGCGCGGGCTCGGCACGCTGCACATCGGCCTGCCCGAGACCTGTGATGAGCGCATCGACGCCGCGACGCTGCTGGCCATCGTGGAGTCCTCGATGTCCTCGGAGATCTATGAACTGATGAAGCGCAGCGACGAGGTCGAGGTGGTCGAGAAGGCCCACCGGCGCCCCCGGTTCGTCGAGGACTGCGTCCGCGAGATGATCGGCGGCGTGGTCGAGGCGTTCGGCTGGCTGTCCGATGACGGCTTCGTCTCGGCTCGTCAGGAGAACCTCGAGACGATCCATCAGCACAACGTCATCGCCGAGCGCTACGGGACCCTCGGCGAGGTGCGGGCCGAGATGCGCTCCGGTCAGCTGGCGCCGCGGCACACCGAGATGCGCCACTGGCTCGAGGCCTGACGCAGGCCGGCGCTATGCGCCGGCGCGGTGCGAGCCCACGTCGCTGCCGTCGCTTCGCTCAGCGGCCTCGCGCAGGCGACGACGCAGCCCGAAGAAGTAGTCCAGTCCCGACAGCACCGTCACCACGACCGCCGCGTAGACGAGCAAATTGACCCACTCGGGGGGTCCCCGGCACGGCGATCAGCGCGAGGATGGCCGCGATCTGCACGCACGTCTTCAGCTTGCCCAGCGGGCTGGCGGCGATCACGACCCCGGCCTGGGTGGCGCCGACACGCAGCACGGTGACGGCGAACTCGCGGGCGATGATGACCATCGCCACCCACGCGGCCAGCCGGTTCAGCGAGACGAGCGCCACGAGCGCGGCGATCACCAGCAGCTTGTCGGCCAGCGGGTCCATCAGCTTGCCGAACGTCGTCACAGAGCCCGAGGACCGCGCGATGTAGCCATCGGCGAAGTCCGTCAGCGAGGCAAGCGCGAACACGACGGCGGCCAGCACGTCGCCGTCCGGGCGTGTTGCCGAGCAGCGCCACGACGACCACCGGCACGAGCATGATGCGCAGCACGGTGAGCACGTTGGGCAGGTTCAGCGGGAACACGCTGCCCATTATCGCGGCCCGGTCGTGCTCCTCGGTGAATCGGTCCGGCGGCACCCCGCACCGGGCCCGACGCCGCGGACCGCTAGGGTTCAGCCATGCCCCTGATTCCGATGGTCATCGAGCGCACGGCGCGCGGCGAGCGCGAGTTCGACATCTACTCGCGCCTGCTCAACGAGCGCATCATCTTCCTCGGCACCCCGATCGACGATCAGATCGCCAACCTGATCGTCGCGCAGCTCTTGCATCTGGAGTCCGAGGATCCCGACAAGGACATCTCGATCTACATCAACTCCCCCGGGGGCTCGATCTATTCGGGTCTGGCCATCTACGACACGATGCAGTTCGTCAAGCCCGACATCCAGACGATGTGCGTCGGGGTGGCGATGTCGATGGGCTCGTTGCTGCTGGCCGGCGGCGCGAAGGGCAAGCGCGCGTGCCTGCCCAACAGCCGCATCCTCATCCACCAGCCCTCGGCGGGCTTCGAGGGCCAGTCGACCGACATCGAGATCCACGCTCGCGAGATCCTCAAGGTTCGCGAGCGCGTCGACGAGATCTACGCGCTGCACACCGGCAAGACCAACGAAGAGGTCCACGCCGACATGGAGCGCGACCGCTTCTTCAACGCGGAGCAGGCCGTGGAGTACGGCCTCGTCGACCGCGTGCTCGAGAGTCACTGAGCCTCCCGGCCTGCGGGCCGCTCTGTCAGGCGCGCGGCAGCGCGTCGACCCGCTCGATCCAACGGGCGAGGGCCGCGTGCTCGCGACCGAGCGTCTGGTGTTCATCGAGGATGCGGTGGAACAGCTCGTCGTCGGCCGGGTCGCGGATGCAGCGCGAACTTCAGGAACGGGAAGGCGATGCAGTCCGCGGCGGACAGGGTCGCCCCGAACAGGAAGTCGCGTCGCTGCAGCAGCGCGTTGAACAAGGAGAGCCGCCCCTGCATCAGCGCCCCGAGTTCGGCGACGCGCGCGGCGGTGGGTTGCGGGTCGCTCAGCAGCGCCTCGATCTCGTTGGGCGCCGGCTTCCACACGCGGTCGAACCAGTCGATGAAGATCGCCATCGTCGCGCGCGCCGCCGCCGCGGCTGGAAAGAGCGGCGGCTCGGGCGTGCGGGCCTCGAGGTATTCCAGGATGCGCGCGGAGTCGCTGACCACGCGCTCGCCGTCGACGAGTACCGGCACGAGCGGCTGCCCGCTGACCCGCTGCACCTCCCGGCGGTCGCCGTAGTCGATCACCACCGACTCGACGGTCAGCCGCTTGTGGGCGAGGGCCAGGGCGACCCGCTCGACGTTGGTCGAGAACGGCGCGCGGTAGAGGGTCAGCGCGTCGGTCACGCGATCGCGTGCTCGATCGCCCCGAGACCCTCGATCTCGATGCGCACGACGTCGCCGCTGGCCAGGAAGCGCGGCGGATCCAGGGCCATGCCGACGCCGCTCGGCGTGCCGGTGAGGATCAGTTCGCCCGGCTGAAGCGCGTGCACCTCGCCCAGGAAGGCCACGATCTCCGGGACGCCGAAGATCAGGTCGGCGGTGCTGGCGTCCTGGCGCAGCTCGCCGTTGACCCATGTGCGCAGTTGCAGCCGGTGCGGATCGGGGATCTCGTCGGCGGTGGTGATCCACGGCCCCCACGGGCAGAAGCCGTCGGCGCCCTTGGCCCGGGTCCACTGCGGCTCGCGGCGCTGCAGGTCGCGCGCGCTGACGTCGTCGGCGACGGCGTAGCCGGCGACCTGGCCGCCGGCGCCCATCACCACGGCGAGCTCGCCCTCGTAGTCGAGCCGGCGCACGACCGCCGGACACGGGACCGGCGCGCCCGGCGGGGCCGAGGAGAAGGTGGTCTTCATGAAGATGATCGGTGCATCCGGCAGGTCGCGTCCGGTTTCCTGTGCGTGCTCGCGGTAGTTGAAGCCCACTCCGTAGATCGCCGGCGGCCGGGGTATGGGAGCGAGCAGCCGCACCTCCGACAGCGCCCATTGCTCGCCGGTGAGGGCGGCTGCGTCCGTGCCGGTGAGCCGGTCGAGGGTGGTGATCCCGATCGGGTACGCGGCGACGTGGTCCTCGTGTACCTCGCCGGCACGCGCGCTGGTCGATTCGGGGGGCAGGAATGTCGCCAGTCGCATGGCGCCTGCAGCGTATCCGTCCGCCCGCGGACCGGCTGCTTGCGTCGCAGAACCGCCCAACGTGATAGATAGGGGGCGCGAGCCGCTCCGGCCGCACCCGACTGCTCAAATCGAGGGCCGCTTGCGATGCCCGGCCGAGGGAGGCGCGATCGATGGATCCACAGGGGCTGAAGGCGATTCCGTTGTTCGCGGCCCTGAGCGATGAGGACCTCGAGCTCGTCAGCACGTACGTGTCGGAGGTCTCGGTGTCGCCGGGCAAGCATCTCGTCGACGAGGGCGACTACGCGTACGAGTTCTTCATGATCCAGGAGGGCACCGCCAAGGTCATCCGCGGCGGGGAGGTCGTAAACCGGCTGACCGCCGGCGACTTCTTCGGCGAGGTGGGGCTGCTGGAGAAGCAGAAGCGCAACGCGTCGGTCGTGGCCGAGACCCCGATGCGACTTGTCACGCTCTCGCACTGGGATCTGACGCGCCTGCGCAAGCGCTTCCCCGAGGCGTTCGCGCGCCTGCGCGAAGCCACGGAGGCCCGCCGCTGACCCGCTGCTGACCCGCCGCTGCGGCGGTGGGCGCCCGCTGGCGCTCCGCACGCACGCGCGCTGCCGCGGCTTCCCGCGCGCGACGGCCACGCGCTAGACTGCCTCTGACCTCGCGCCTGGGCGGGGTTTTTCTTCGCCCGGCGCCGTTAACCACCACCACACCACGGGGATTGCCACATGGCCCGCGGAGACGTGCGAATTGCGGTCACCCTCGCCTGCGAGGACTGCAAGCATCGCAACTACCAGACGAATAAGAGCAAGCGCAACAACCCGGATCGCATCACCCTGCGCAAGTACTGCCGCTGGTGTCGCCGGCACACCAGCCACCGGGAGACGCGCTAGCGCGACGTGCCGTGGCCAGAGACCGCAAACGGACCCGCCCGCGCTCGCCGCAGGCCGACCCACAGCCGCCCGACGACGGCGCGCAGCCGATCGCCTCGGTTCCCGAGGCGGTGCGGCACGTCGGCGACGTCGATGAGTTCGACATCGAGGTTGCTCGCGGCGCCGAGCGGGCCGGCGAGCTGGACGATGACGGCCAGCCGGTCGTCGACGAGAGCGAGCTCGACCGCGAGAGCGAGGAGGCCGCGTCCGCCGCGTTCGGCGCCGCTGCTCCCGCTCGCGAGCGGCGCCCGGCCGAGCGCGAGCGCGCCGCGGTCCCGGCCGCCCCTCGGCGTTCGCTGTTCAGCCGCGCGATCGCCTTCCTGCAGGCGAGCTGGGCGGAGCTGCAGCGCGTCCAGTGGCCCGACCGCCGCCAGGTCGCTCAGGCCACCGCGGTCGTGCTCGGGTTCGTCGCCGTCGCCGGCGTCTACCTCGGCGCCGCCGACTGGGTGGCCCAGAAGGTCGTGAACTTCATCCTGTAGCTCGCGCCCTGCCGCTCCCCGCCGCCGTCAACCCCGTCAATCCACCCAACCGCCCGTCAGGAATCGCATGTTTCGTTGGTATGTAGTCAACACCTACTCCGGTCACGAGAACAAGGTCAAGCAGAACCTCGAGCATCGCGTCGTCTCGCTCGGTCAGCAGCGCGCGGTGCGCACCGTGGTCGTCCCCACCGAGTCGGTCTCGGAGATGAAGGACAACCAGAAGGTCACCGTCGAGAAGCGGACGATGCCCGGCTACGTGCTTGTCAACATGGAGCTCAACGAGGATTCCTGGGGTCTCGTCAAGGGGACGCCGGGGGTCACCGGCTTCGTCGGCGCTTCCAACGAGCCGGTGCCGCTCACCCAGGGTGAGGTCGACCGCCTGCTGCGCAAGGGCGACGTGGCCGTGGCGCCGCGCACGCGCGCGCAGTTCAGCATCGGCGAGACGGTCAAGGTCGTCTCCGGGCCGCTGTCGGACTTCTCGGGCGAGATCTCCGAGATCAACGAGGATGCGGCGCGCCTGAAGGTGCTGGTATCAATCTTCGGCCGCGAGACGCCGGTCGAGGTCGGGTACGACCAAGTCAAGAAGCTCTAGCGGGAAGTCAGGAACATGGCAAAAAAGGTCCTCACCACCATCAAGCTGCAGGCCGTCGGCGGCGCGGCGAGCCCGGCCCCGCCGGTCGGCCCCGCGCTCGGCCAGCACGGCATCAACATCATGGAGTTCTGCAAGGCGTTCAACGCGCAGACCCAGCAGGACGCCGGCACCGTGATCCCGGTCGTCATCACCGTCTACGAGGACCGCTCGTTCACGTTCGTCACCAAGACGCCGCCCGCGGCGGTGCTCATCCGCCAGGCGCTCGGCATCGACAAGGGCTCCGGCGAGCCGCATCGCGAGAAGGTCGGCAAGATCACCGAGGCGCAGCTGCGGGAGATCGCGGCCAAGAAGATGGACGACCTCAACGCGAACGACCTCGACGCGGCGAGCAAGATCATCGCGGGCACGGCCCGCTCGATGGGTGTGGAGGTGGTGTCGTGAGCCGTCACGGTCACAAGCATCTGGAGGCCCGCGCGCGTGTGGACCGCAACCACGAGTACGAGCCGGCGGAGGCGATCTCCCTGGTCAAGTCGCTCAAGCGCGCCAACTTCGACGAGTCCGTCGAGGTGCACGTCCGTACGGGACTGAACGTCCGCCACGCCGACGAGCAGCTGCGCGGCACCATCGCGCTGCCCAACGGCCTCGGCAAGGACGTCCGGATCGCCGTCTTCGCTCAGGGCGACAAGGCGCGCGAGGCGGAGGAAGCCGGTGCCGACATCGTGGGCGCCGACGACCTGGCCAAGAAGATCGAGGAGGGCTTCGACGACTTCGACGTCGCCATCGCCACCCCGGACCTGATGCCCGTGGTCGGACGCCTCGGACGCATCCTCGGGCCGTCGGGCAAGATGCCGAACCCGAAGGTCGGCACCGTGACGATGGACGTGGCCAAGGCGGTGGGCGAGTCCAAGGCCGGCAAGGTCGAGTACCGCACCGACCGCAACGCGATCGTGCACCTGCTGATCGGCAAGACCAGCTTCGACGAGCGCCAGCTGCTCGAGAACTACGCCGCGGTGATCGACGAGCTCGTGCGCGCCAAGCCATCCGCGGCCAAGGGGCGCTACCTGCACACGATCACCCTCGCCTCCACGATGGGTCCCGGCGTCAAGGTCGACCCGAGCCGCACGCGTGACATCGTCGAGGAGGCGGCACCGGCGGCGGCCTGACCCGGCGCCGACCGTCTACACTCCCCACCCTGCAGCGCACTGCCCGAGACCTCCGGCGACCGTAAGTCCGGAGTAGGTGGAGCGATCAGGAGCGGTTCACCTCGCTCTCGACGCCCGCCGTGCTCGGCGGGCGCACCAACGAGCTGAGGAAACGATGAACCGAGAGCAGAAGGCAGCGACCATCGAGACGCTGGTCGCCGACATCGAGGCGTCGGAGGCGATCTTCGCCGTCGACTACCGCGGCATCTCGGTGCCGCAGGCCGCCGAGCTGCGCACGAAGCTGCGCGAAGCCGACGCGACCTTCCGCGTGGTCAAGAACTCGCTGACCGAACGGGCGGCCGACGAGGCCGGCGCCGACCACCTGAAGCCGCTGCTCGCGGGCCCGACGGCGCTCACCTTCGTGCGTGGCGACGCCGCCCTGGCCGCCAAGGCACTCGCCGACTACGCCCGCGTGACGCAGCTGCTGCCGTTCAAGGGCGGCCTGATGAACGGCGACGCGCTCGACGCCGAGCAGATTCGCAGCATCTCGCGCCTGCCGTCCCGCGACGTCCTCTACGGACAGCTCGTCGGCGTCGTCGCCTCGCCGATCACCGGCCTCGTGCGGACGCTCAACGCGCTCATCGGCGGTCTCGCGGTGGCGCTCGGGCAGGTCCAGCAGAAGAAGGAGTCCGGCGAGATCCCGGCCGGCGACGCGCCGGTGGCCGCGGCCGCGGGGGCGGAGGCCGAGGCCTCGGCCGAGGCGGCGGCGGAGGCTCCGGCCGAGGCGGCCGCGGCGGAGCCTGAGGCTCCGGCCGAGGCGGCCGCGGCGGAGGCTGAGGCTCCGGCCGAGGCGGCCGCGGCGGAGGCTGAGGCTCCGGCCGAGGCGGCCGCGGCGGAGGCTGAGGCCCCGGCGGCCGAGGCGAGCGGCGAACAAGCTGAGTCGGAGAGCGCTCCGGCCGAAGACGACAACCAGGCGGACGCTTCGGCGTAGCTCCGATCACCGCCGAAGCGACGAAGGAGAACACACGATGGCTACCAGCACCCAGGATTGGATCGACGAGCTCAAGAGCATCTCCGTGCTCGAGCTCGCCGAGCGCATCAAGGCGCTCGAGGAGGAGTTTGGCGTGTCCGCGGCGGCGGTCGCCGCCCCGGTGGCGGCTGCGGCCGGCGGTGGCGGCGGCGAGGCCGGCGGTGCCGACGAGGAAGAGCAGACCGCCTTCGACGTCATCCTCACCGCCTCCGGCGACAAGAAGATCCAGGTCATCAAGGTCGTGCGCGCCGCGACCGGCCTTGGTCTGAAGGAGGCGAAGGCGCTCGTCGACGAGGCGCCCAAGCCGGTCAAGGAGGGCATCGACAAGGAAGAGGCCGACAAGCTCAAGCAGGAGCTCGAGGAGGCCGGCGGCAGCGTCGAGGTCAAGTAGCCCCGCGCGCGGCTATCGCACGAGTTGGGAAGGCCCGCTCCGGCGGGCCTTCCGTGTTTCGAGGCCCGTACGCCCCACGGTCGATCGGCCCCCGGGTTGGTGCCTCCTGCGGCGGGGGGTGTGGTGCATTTGCATCGCCCCGGCGTCGCTTTTCGACCACACCCCGGGTTGGTGCCTCCTGCGGGCGGGGGGGTGTGGTGCATTTGCATCGCCCCGGCGTTGCCTTTCGACCACACCCCGGGCGAGACCGCTGCCGAACAGGTCGTGCGGGTGTCCGGCTACGGCAGAGCGCTCAGCCCGCAGCATCCGGCAAGCTCGCTCACGGCCCCGTCGACCGGTCGGGACGGGCGTACGAAACCGCGCCCGGGTGCCGCCGATCGCCGGCTGCGGCGAGGTCAGCGGCCGCTGGCGCCTACCGCTCGTCCGTCCAGTCGCGCCCCATCGGGCCGATTTTGCGGTAAAGTCGCCGGCGCCGACGAATAGCCGTAGCCGCCCAGATGCACGGCACCGCGCCACATACGCGGTTCGCCACGGGCGGGGTCCGTGAGCGTTGGCTGCCCCCTGCGGGGGCGTTGCTCTGCTGTGCTATCTTGATTGGTCGCGCTTCTCACGAGCGCGCCCCTCGCCGGGACCCGTCACCCCCGACCCTTTTAGGAGTCGTTCCTTGGCTGCTGCTGATGCCCTTCGGACGCGCCGTACGTTCGCGCGTCTGTCCAAGACCCTGGACGTTCCCAACCTCATTGACATTCAGCGCCGTTCGTTCGAATGGCTCACCGATCCCCAAAGCGGTGGGCTGCGCGAGACGATCGACGACATCTCGCCGATCGAGGACTACACCGGCAACCTCGCCGTGCAGTTCGGCGAGTTCACCTTCGACGAGCCGGTCGCGTCGATCGAGCAGTGCCGCGAGAAGGACCTGACCTACGCGCGACCGCTCACCGTCACGGTCGCCTTCATCAACCGCGAGACCGGCGAGATCCGTGAGCAGTCGGTGTTCATGGGCGACTTCCCGTGGATGACCGAGCGCGGCACGTTCATCATCAACGGCACCGAGCGCGTCGTCGTCACGCAGCTCGTGCGCTCGCCCGGCGCCTACCTGATGGAGCCCAAGGACCGCGAGAAGCAGGTCTTCATCGCCAACCTGATGCCGGCCCGCGGCTCGTGGCTCGAGCTCGAGATCGACAAGAAGGGCAAGGTCTACGTCCGCATCGACCGCAAGCGCAAGCTGCCGGTCACCGTCCTGCTGCGCGCGATGGGCTACGCGACGGACGAGGAGATCCTGCGGCTGTTCGACAACTCGCTGTACATCCGCAACACGATCGAGTCCGACACCGAGCCGACGCGCACCGAAGAGGGCGCGCTCATCGAGCTGTTCAAGAAGCAGCGTCCGGGCGAGCCGCCGAGCGTCGAGAACGCGCGCGCGCTGCTCAACCAGCTGTTCTTCGACCCCAAGCGCTACGACCTCACGCGCGTCGGGCGCTACAAGCTCAACTCGCGCCTCGGGCTGGACATCGACCTCGACACGCGCACGCTGACGCACGACGACATCCTCGCGCTCGTGCGCGAGCTCGTCTCGCTGCCCAAGCGCCTCGGCCTGCCCGAGGAGCCGGAGGTCGAGATCAAGGACTACGCCGCGGAGGCCGTGAGCATGCCCCGCGAGCCGGTCGCCGACCACCTCGACGAGTACGAGCACTTCGGCAACCGCCGGCTGCGCACCGTCGGCGAGCTCATCCAGGAGGCGTTCCGGATCGGGCTGTATCGCATGGAGCGCGTCGTGCGCGAGCGCCTCACCACCGAGGACGCCGACACGATCACGCCGCAGACGATCATCAACATCCGCCCGGTCGTGGCGGCGCTGAAGGAGTTCTTCGGCTCCTCGCAGCTGTCGCAGTTCATGGACCAGACGAACTCGCTCGCCGGCCTGACCCACCGCCGGCGCCTCAGCGCGCTCGGCGCGGGCGGCCTGACGCGCGAGCGCGCGCCGATCGAGGTGCGCGACGTGCACCCGACCCACTACGGGCGCATGTGCCCGATCGAGACCCCGGAGGGCCCGAACATCGGCCTCATCGGATCGCTGTCCTCGTTCGCGGAGGTGTCCGAGCACGGGTTCGTGACGACGCCCTACCGCGTGGTCAAGGACGGGATCGTGACCGAGGAGGTCGTGCATCTCGACGCCACGCAGGAGGAGGAGCGCATCATCGCCCAGGCGAATGCGCCGATCGATCCGAAGACGGGCAAGCTCACCGAGAAGGAGATCCTCTGCCGTACCCAGGCCGGTCAGTACGTGACGGTCGGGCCGAAGGAGGTCGACCTGATCGACGTGTCCCCCGAGCAGATCTGGTCGGTGGCGACGGCGATGATCCCGTTCCTCGAGCACGACGACGCCAACCGCGCGCTGATGGGCTCGAACATGCAGCGCCAGGCCGTTCCACTGCTGAAGGCCGACGCCCCGCTGGTGGGAACCGGCATGGAGCGCCGCGCCGCCCTGGACACCGGCGACGTGCTGCTGGCCCGCCGGGCCGGCACCGTCGACCACGTCGACGCCAACCGGATCGTCATCGAGACCTCGGGGGGCGAGAAGGACGAGTACGAGCTGCAGAAGTTCATGCGCTCCAACCAGGGCACGCTCATCCACCAGAAGCCGAGGGTGTCCAGCGGCCAGCACGTCAAGGCGGGCGGGGTGCTCGCCGACGGCTCCTCGACCGACCAGGGCGAGATGGCGCTCGGCAAGAACCTGATGGTCGCCTTCATGTCCTGGGAGGGCTACAACTTCGAGGACGCGATCATCCTGTCCAAGCGCCTCGTGCAGGACGACGAGCTCACCTCGATCCACATCGAGGAGTACGAGATCGACGCCCGCACGACCAAGCTCGGCGAGGAGGAGATCACCCGCGACATCCCCAACCGCTCGGAGGAGTCGCTGCGCAATCTCGACGACCGCGGCATCGTCCGCGTCGGCGCCGAGGTGTCCAGCGGCGACCTGCTCGTCGGCAAGGTGACGCCGAAGGGCGAGACCGAGCTGACGGCCGAGGAGAAGCTCATCCGCGCGATCTTCAAGGAGAAGGCGCGCGAGGTGCGTGACACCTCGCTGAAGGTGCCCCACGGCGAGGGCGGCGTGGTCATCGACGTGATGACCTTCAGCCGCGACGCCGGCGACGACCTGCCGCCCGGCGTCAACGACCTCGTGCGCGTGTTCGTGGCCAAGAAGCGCAAGATCTCCGAGGGCGACAAGCTCGCGGGGCGCCACGGCAACAAGGGCGTCATCTCCAAGATCGTCGATCCGCAGGACATGCCGTTCCTCGAGGACGGCACGCCGGTGGACGTCATCCTCAACCCGCTCGGCGTGCCGAGCCGCATGAACGTCGGGCAGATCCTGGAGACACACCTCGGGTGGGCCGCTGCGCAGGGCTGGTACGACGACGGCTCGCCCGAGTACCAGCTCGCCCACGGCAAGGGCGACACGACGGGCGGCAAGGGCCGCGTGTACGTGTCCACGCCGGTGTTCGACGGTGCCACCGTGCAGGACGTCGATCAGGCGCTCGTCAGCTGGCAGGACGAGCACAAGGGCCGCATCCGCATGGACATCGACAAGAGCCGCCGTCCCGGCGAGCAGGCGTCGGGCAAGATGACGCTCTACAACGGGCGCACCGGCGAGCCCTTCGCGCAGCAGGTGACGGTGGGGTACATGTACATCCTCAAGCTCCTGCACCTCGTCGATGACAAGATCCACGCGCGCAGCACCGGCCCGTACTCGCTCGTCACCCAGCAGCCGCTGGGCGGCAAGGCGCAGTTCGGTGGCCAGCGCTTCGGCGAGATGGAGGTGTGGGCGCTGGAGGCATATGGCGCCGCGTACACCCTCCAGGAGATGCTCACGATCAAGTCCGACGACACCGTCGGGCGCGTGAAGGCCTACGAGGCGATCGTCAAGGGCGAGAACATCGCCGAGCCGTCGATCCCCGAGTCCTTCAAGGTGCTCCTCAAGGAGATGCAGTCGCTGGCGCTGGACGTCAACGTCGTCTCCGAGGAGGGCCAGCGCGCCGAGATGCGCGACGAGGACGACGACCTCCTACGCGCGGCCGAGGAGCTCGGCATCGACCTCTCCGGCGTCCGGGCGGCGCCCGGCGCCGAGGAGCTCGAGGTCGAGGGCGAGGGCGCGCTCGAAGAGGCCGAGGCCTCGACCAACGGCGGTGAGCCGGAGGCCGAGGGCGAGGCCGACGTGGGCGTGCTGGCCGGCGACGGCGATCTCGACTTCGGTCTGTCGATCGAAGACCTCGCCGAAGACACCACCGAGACGTAATCCCGGGCGCTCGCGTGAGCCGCTCTCCCACTGAGAGTGGCTCACGCCGTCACCCCGGCTCGCGCAGGACGCGCGCGGCCACCCCTTTTCCCGATTCACCTGCGAGCGAAAGCGCCTCTCTCACATGATCGACATCAACAATTTCGACGCCATCGAGATCTCCCTCGCCTCCTCCAAGCAGATCCGCAGCTGGAGCTCCGGCGAGGTCACCAAGCCCGAGACGATCAACTACCGCACCCTGAAGCCCGAGAAGGACGGCCTCTTCTGCGAGCGCATCTTCGGTCCCACCAAGGACTGGGAGTGCTACTGCGGCAAGTACAAGCGCGTCCGCTACAAGGGCATCGTGTGCGAGCGCTGCGGCGTGGAGGTGACGCGGTCCAAGGTGCGCCGTGAGCGCATGGGCCACGTCGATCTCGCCGCCCCGGTCAGCCACATCTGGTTCTTCAAGGGCGTGCCGAGCCGCATCGGCTACCTGCTCGACATGGCCCCCAAGGACCTCGAGAAGGTCCTCTACTTCGCCGCCTCGATCATCACCTGGGTCGACGACGAGGCTCGCGAGAAGGACGTCGAGAAGCTCGAGAAGGAGGTCAACAAGGTCCTGGACTCCTACGCCGCCGAGCGTGAGGAGCGGGTGCTGGAGCTGCGCGAGTCGCTGGCCCGGCGTGAGAAGTACCTGCAGACGGCCAAGCAGACCGGCTTCTCCGACGACGACCACCTGTGGGCCGACTCGCTGGACATCAACCTGTCCAAGATCTCCGAGGAGGAGCGCGAGAAGCTGCTGAAGGAGCTGCGCAAGACCTTCGAGGCCGACATCGCCGACACCGAGGCCTACATCGAGGACGCGGCCGAGCGCATGCGTCAGGTCTGGGAGCTGTTCAAGACGATGACCCCGAAGCAGATCGAGCACGACGAGACGATCTTCCGCGAGCTCAAGGAGCGCTTCGGGTCCCCGTACGGCTTCGGCGAGTACTTCCGCGGCGGCATGGGTGCCGAGGCGATCCGCGACCTGCTGCAGCAGGTCGACCTGGAGGCCGAGCGCGTCGAGCTGGAGGATCAGGTCAAGAACGGCAAGGGTCAGAAGCAGGCCCGCGCGGTGAAGCGCCTGAAGGTGGTGTCCGCGTTCATCCAGTCCGGCAACAAGCCCGAGATGATGATCCTCGACGCCGTGCCGGTGATCCCGCCGGAGCTGCGCCCGATGGTCCAGCTCGACGGCGGTCGCTTCGCCACCTCGGACCTCAACGACCTCTACCGCCGCGTCATCAACCGCAACAACCGCCTCAAGCGGCTGCTCGACCTCGGCGCGCCCGAGATCATCGTCAACAACGAGAAGCGCATGCTGCAGGAGGCCGTCGACGCGCTGTTCGACAACGGCCGCCGCGGGCGTCCGGTCACCGGGCCGGGCAACCGTCCGCTGAAGTCGCTCTCGGACATGCTCAAGGGCAAGCAGGGACGCTTCCGCCAGAACCTGCTCGGCAAGCGCGTGGACTACTCCGGGCGCTCGGTGATCGTGGCCGGCCCGTACCTGAAGCTGCACCAGTGCGGCCTGCCGAAGATCATGGCGCTGGAGCTGTTCAAGCCGTTCATCATGGCCCGCCTGGTCGAGCGCAAGTCCGCGCAGAACATCAAGGCGGCCAAGAAGATGGTCGACTCGATGATCGGCGAGGTGTGGGACGTGCTCGAGGAGGTCATCCACGAGCACCCGGTGCTGCTCAACCGCGCACCGACGCTGCACCGTCTCGGCATCCAGGCGTTCGAGCCGCTGCTGGTCGAGGGCAAGGCGATCCAGGTGCATCCGCTGGTCTGCCACGCCTTCAACGCCGACTTCGACGGCGACCAGATGGCGGTCCACCTGCCGCTGTCGGCCGAGGCCCAGGCGGAGGCGCGCATCCTGATGCTGTCCTCCAACAACATCCTCTCGCCGGCCCATGGCGCGCCGCTGGCCACGCCGACGCAGGACATGATCCTCGGCGCGTACTACCTGACCTACGGTCCGGAGGCCGACGAGCTGGCCAAGATCGACCCGGCCACCTACGAGCCGCGTCCGCACGTGTTCCGCACCGCGCAGGAGGCCGAGCTCTCCTATGAGGGCGGCGCGGTGACGCTGCACGACATCGCCGAGTTCCGTCCGCCCGGACGCGAGGGCGGCCACGTCCTGACCACCGTCGGTCGCATCATCTACAACGACCGCATCGAGCGGGCGCTGGCCGAGGCGATCGGCACCGGGTTCGACGAGACCAAGTACGTGTTCGTCAACCAGTCGATGAAGAAGCGCGACACGACGCGGCTGATCGAGGCGCTCGTGCAGACGTACGGCGCGACGACCATCTCGCTCGTGCTCGACGCGTTCAAGGACCTCGGGTTCAAGTACGCCACGCAGGCCGGCATCACGATCTCCAAGAACGACGTCGTCGTGCCGCCGGAGAAGCAGTCGATCCTCGACAAGTACGACACGATCGTCGGCGACATCACCGAGCAGTACGACGACGGTCTGATCACCCAGGAGGAGCGCCACGAGGCGGTGGTCGAGCAGTGGAACGCCGCCACCGACGAGGTCGCCGACGCGATGGTGGCCAACCTCGACACCCTGAACCCCATCTTCATGATGGCCAACTCGGGGGCCCGCGGCTCGTTCAAGCAGATCCGTCAGCTCGCCGGCATGCGCGGCCTGATGGCCAACCCGAAGGGCGAGATCATCGAGCGTCCGATCAAGGCCAACTTCATGGAGGGCCTGTCGGTGCTCGAGTACTTCATCTCCACCCACGGCGCCCGCAAGGGCCTGGCCGACACGGCGCTGCGCACGGCCGACTCCGGCTACCTGACGCGGCGTCTCGTCGACGTCGCCCAGGACGTGATCATCCGCGAGGCCGACTGCGGTACCGGGGACTACATCGAGATGGACGCGTTCAAGGACGGCGGCGATCTCAACGACAACCTGGCCGGGCGCATCGCGGCCACGGACGTCGCGACCAAGCGCGGTCGCACGCTGGTCGAGAAGGGCGATGAGATCGGCCTGCAGGCGCTGGCCGACATCGAGGAGGCCTTCCGCGAGGAGTACGAGAAGGGTGGCCGTCCGCGCATCCCTGTCCGCTCGGTCCTGAAGTGCGAGGCCACGAGCGGCGTGTGCCAGGCCTGCTACGGGCGGGCCATGGCCACCGGGCAGCTTGCTCAGATCGGCGACGCGGTCGGCATCGTCGCCGCGCAGTCGATCGGCGAGCCGGGCACGCAGCTGACCATGCGGACGTTCCACACCGGCGGCGTCGCCGGCGCGGACATCACGCACGGCCTCCCGCGCGTCGTCGAGCTGTTCGAGGCGCGCAAGCCGAAGGGCCTGGCCAAGATCGCCGAGCAGGACGGCGTCGTCTCCATCGAGGAGACCGACAAGGCGCTGACGGTGGTCATCACCGACGAGGCCGGCGAGGAGCATCGGCACACCTTCCCGCGCCGCACGCGCCTGTACGTGCAGCCGGGGGCGAAGATCACGGCCGGCACGCAGCTCAACGAGGGGTCGCTGTACCCGCACGAGCTGCTGGCGATCCGCGGGCGCACCGAGACCGAGCAGTACCTGGTCAAGGAGGTCCAGGAGGTCTACAAGTCCCAGGGCGTCGACATCAACGACAAGCACATCGAGCTGATCGTGCGTCAGATGCTCAAGAAGGTGCGGGTGGACCAGAAGGGCGACACCGACTACCTGCCGGGGCAGTTCGTCGACCGCTTCGAGTTCGCCAAGGTCAACGATCGCGTCAAGAGCGAGAAGGGCGAGACGGCGCAGTTCGAGGACATCATCCTCGGCATCACCAAGGCGTCGCTGAACACCGACTCCTTCCTGTCCGCGGCGTCGTTCCAGGAGACGACGAAGGTGCTCACCGACGCCGCGCTCGAAGGCAAGATCGACCGCCTGAATGGGCTCAAGGAGAACGTGATCATCGGCAAGCTGATCCCGGCGGCCACCGGTCTGAAGCGCTACCGGCGCATCGAGATCGAGCCGGCCGAGCCGCTGCCCCGCGCCATCGACGACATCGGCCTGCTCGACCAGGACGAGATCGCGGCGGAGCTCGGTCTCGGCAACGGCGGGGGCTTCGGTGACTACGGGCACGAGTTCGATCAGGACCTCGCCTCGCTGGAGGAGATCGGCGCCGGCGGTGGCGATCCCGGCTTCGTCGAGGAGCTCGCCGAGCTCGACGTGCCGGAAGCGCCTCCCGAGGACTGACCTAGTGCCGGGCGCCGCGTGGACGTGCCCGCGTGGCCGGTCGCCTCGGGTGCCGCGGCCGCGCCGTCCCCGGTGGGCCCCCTCCGGCCGCGAGGCCGAGAATCGCGGCGCTCGATCGAACGTCGAGTGATCGCGCCCCCCGCGCTCGCCCATCCGTCGAGTGCGCGCGCCCGCGGTAGGCGCGGCGGCCCCGCGCGCCGATGCCGACTCCGTGGCCAACCGCTTCGCGATCGTCCGCGCGCGCACGCTCATCCTTGCCGCACTCGCGTCCGTGGCGGCGCTCGCGCTGCTGGCGTTCGGCGGCGTCGGCGTCGCCGTCGCGGCCGCCCCGACGATCATCAGCGCCTCCACGCCCTCCACCGTGGCGCCTGACAGCGAGCAGGTCTCGGTGCAGGTCGATCCGGGCGGCTACGACACGGGCGTGGTGTTCCAGTACGGCGCCGATACCGGCTACGGGTCGTTCGCGCCGGGAACGACGGGCACGCCCGGCTCGCCGGGCACGCCAGGGACCCCGCTGGACGTCCCGGCCGGTTCACCCGCGGCCGCGACGACGACCATCACCGGCCTGACGCCGGGCGACACCTACCACGTGCAGGCGCTCGCCTCGAACCTGTCGTACAACGGCGTGGCCGGCCCCGACCAGACCTTCGTCGCCGGGGCGCCTCAGGCCACGACGGGCGGCGCGGTGGCCGCGGGCTCGAGCGAGACGCTCTCGGGCACGGTCAACCCCGAGGGCAGCGCCACGAACTACTACTTCGACTACGGACCGGGCAACGGCGTGCTCAACTCGGTCGTCCTCGCCTCCGCGCCGAGCGTCAACTTCGACGCCTCCGGCCCGATCCAGGTCGCGGCCACGCCGTCGAGCGGCACCACCGCCGGCGACCAGTCCGTGTCGGCCACGCTCACCGGCCTGGCCCCGGGCGCCTATCAGTACGAGGTCGTGGCCATCAACGCGTACGGGACGGTGGTGTACGGCGGGACGGGCGCGTTCACCGTCGGCGCGGCGCAGGCGACCACCGGCTCCGCCACGCAGGACGCGATCGATGGCGCCGTGGTCAACGGGACGCTCAATCCCGAAGGCAGCGACGCGACCTACCACTTCGACTACGGGCTGACCGCCAGTTACGGCTCGTCGACGAACGCGACCGATGCGGGATCGGGCACCGCCGACCTGCCGGAGACGGCGACCTTGACCGGCCTGGCGACCGGCTCGCTCTACCACTATCGCCTGGTGGTCACGAATGCCGCCGGGACGGTGTACGGCGCCGACGAGACGTTCACCCTGGGCCAGTCGTTCGCGAACACGTCCGCTCCGACCGACGTGACCGATACCTCCGCGACGCTCAACGGCGTCGTCGGCGGCGGCGGGCTGACCACCACCTACTGGTTCCAGTACAGCACCGACCTGTCCTTCAACCTCTCCACCGCGTCGCAGACGGCACCGATCAGCGGCTCGCCACAGGACGAGTCGGCCGCGATCAGCGGTCTGACGCCCGGCCTGGCCTACAACTACCGCCTGGTGATCAGCAACGCCAGCGGCACGTTCTACGGTCAGCCGGTGGCCATCCGGGGCGCGCCCGAGGTCGATACGTATCCGTCGCCGATCGGGGTCGACAACACGGACGTGACGCTGCACAGCCAGGTCAATCCGAACGGCTTGGACACGACCGTGCAGTACGAGTTCGGCACGGCGTCGGGAACGTATGGCGCGCCCGTCCCGGCCTCACCCATCGACGACGGCAGCGGCAGCGACGACGTCGATGCGCCCTACACCCTCGGCAGCCTGACGCCGGGCACCGTCTACTACTACCGCGTGATCGCGACGAACTCGGCCGGCAGCGCCACCGGCCCCGAGCAGACCTTCACCAGCCCGAACACGCCCGCGGTGACGGCCCAGCCGGCCACGGCGATCGTCGCCAACGCCGCCGTGCTCAACGCCGACGTCACCGCCAACAACTACGGCGGCACCTACTACTTCGAGTACGGCCCGTCGCTGAGCTACGGCCAGATGACGACGGCGGTCGGCTTCCCGGCGAGCGCCAACGGGCTGGGCGTCTCGGCCCAGATCACCGGCCTGGCGGCGAACACCACCTACGACTACGCGATCGTGGTGGCCAACGGCGTGGCCGCCGACCAGCAGGTGGCCACCGGTCAGTTCACCACGGCGGCGACGGACCCGCCACCGGTGCCCGGCACTCCCACGGCGTCGAACATCACCGACACGACGGCGACCGTCCAGGCGACGCTCGACCCCAACGGCCAGGACGCGCACTACTACTTCGAGTACGAGACCACGGCCGCGTACCAGAGCGGCGGGTGCGGCGGCACCCCGACGCCGTCGACCGACGGCGGCTCGGGCTCGATCGACGAGCCGGAGACCGTCAACCTCACCGGCCTGACGCCCGGGACGCAGTACACCGTCTGCCTGGTCGCCACCTGGGCCGGCAATCAGTCGGTGGCGAGCGCAGCCGGTGGGGCGCTGGCAACACTCATCCCGCCGGTGCCCACCACAGGAGCCGCGACGGTGACCGGCTCCACCACGGCCACGCTCGCTGGGACGGTCAATCCGAATGGATTCGCCACCCAGGTGTACATCCAATACGGCACGACCACGGCCTACGGCTCGTCCACGACGCCGCAGAGCGCCGGGAGCGGCACCAGCGTCGTGGCGGTATCGCCGGTGATCGCACTGGCGAACCTCGTGGCCGGCACGACCTACCACTACCGGCTGGTCGCCACCAACGGCGTTGACACCGCCGATGGGGCCGACATGACGTTCGCCACCCAGGCCGCCCCCCAGCCGCCCGCATTCACGGACCCGGGGCCGTCCGCGATCGATGACTGCGACGCGACGATCAACGCGTCGATCAACCCGGAGGGCCAGGCGACGACGTGGAGCGTGAGGTACGGGACGACGACGGCGTACGGCACCACGCTGTCGGCGGGCTCCGTCGGCAGCGGCACCTCGTCGGTGCCGGTGTCGGTGAGTCTGAGCGGCGTGGCCCCTCCGTGCAGCCAGAACCCCGGGCTGCTCACCCCGGATACGAAGTACCACTACGAGATCCTCGCCACCAACCCGACCGGGACCACGGTGGAGACCGACCAGACCTTCACGACGTTCACGCCGCCGTCGGCCACTACCGGCGCCGCCGCGGCGCCCGGCTCGACCACGGTGACGCTCAACGCGAACGTCAACCCGAACGGGTTCGCCACCACGTACTCCTTCCAGTACGGCCTCACGAGCGCCTACGGGAGCACCTCGTCCAGCGCCGCCGCGGGGGCCGGCACGTCCGCGCAGTCGGTTGCGCTGACCATCGGGTCGCTGACCCCGTCCACTACCTACCACTACCGCGTGGTGGCCACCAACGGCCCCGACACCGTCGACGGGGCCGACCAGACGTTCACCACCTCGACGCCGCCGGCGCCGAGCGCGTCGACGGAGACGTCGTTCAACGTCAGCGCGAGCGGCGCGACGATCAGCGCGGAGGTCAACCCGCTCGGCCAGGCCACGACGTACCAGTTCCAGTACGGCACCGACACCAGCTACGGCACCACGACGGCGGTCCAGTCCGTCGGCGCAGGGTCGCTGCCCCAGCCGGCTACCGTCGCGCTGACCGAGCTGGCGCCGGCCACGACCTACCACTTCCGCGTCGTGGCGACGAGCGCCAACGGGACGACGCTCGGCAGCGACGCGAGCTTCACCACGCTGGCCGCGGCGCCGGGCTCCTCCGGCGGCTCCGGTGGCTCGACCGGATCCGGCTCGACCGGATCCGGCTCGAGCGGATCCGGTTCGGGCGGATCCGGCTCGGGCGGCGCAGGCGCCGCCGGCGGTGCGGGCGGTGGGAGCGCCGGCGGAGGATCGGGCGGCTCGGGCGCTGGCGGATCGCACGGCGCCTCACCGGTGCCGCCGACGCTTGCCGTGCTGTCGGCGCCGAGTGAGCGGCTGCTGACCGGCGCAGTGACGCTCGACACCGGCGTGCGCGTGAGCTGCCCGGCCGGCGGCCCGTCGTGCTCGGTCTCGATCCCGGTCTCCTACGTCGTCTCCCAGGTCGTTCCCGCCTCGCACCACAAGCCTGCGACGGTGAAGAAGGTCACGAAGACGCTCGTCAGCGCGTCGCAGTCACTCGCGCCCGGGCACGCCGTGGAGGCGACCGTGCCGCTGCCGGCGAACGCCCTGGCGGTGGTGACCGCGGCAAAGCGCCTGAAGGCGACGGCGCGCGTCTCGGCCTGGGCGTCGGGCGGGGCGGGTCGGACGCTGCCGATCGCGGTCACGCTCACGCCGCGCAAGGTGCCGAGCAAGCATCACTGACCCGGCGCGGCCGGGCCGTCCAACGCGGCCGACCAGCGCCACAGCGCCTGCGCCGCCGCCGTCGTCAGCCCCTCGGCGGGGTTGGTCCGCACGAGCAGCGTGGGCGCCCGCCGGGCCAGCGCCCAGCGCTCGCACGCGTCGTCGAGGGCGTCGTCGATCCAGGCCAGCGGCCGTGACCCGGCGTAGGCGTCGATCGCCTCGAGCTTCCAATGGGCTCGCGCGCGGCCCGGCGAGCGGGCGAAGGCGAGAAACGGGAACGGGCCGGGGAGCTCGAGCAGGTGGGGGAGGTACTCGTTGGCCTTCTCCTCCCAACCGCTGCACCACACGAGCTCGAAGCCGTCGGCCAGCGCGAGCAGGTGCCCGCCGGCCTCGGCCGAAATGAAGTGCACGATGCCGTCGATCGAATGGAACGCACCGCCCGGCGGTCGCTCGGGAGCGAAGCCGAACAGCGAGACGACGCCGTCGATGTCGACCATGAGCAGGGGCTTGTGCCGGTCGTCGCACCCGGCGGGCGCCTCGGTGCTCGAGCTGTCAATGGGGGGAAACCGCTGGCCTGCGCGCCGTAGGGGCATTCGTCACAAGGTTGTTAGTAGGGCCTTAACCTGCTCATTCTTAGCTGCCGCAAAGGTCAGCCAGGGTAATCTGCTCATATCGGGTGGGGCCGGTAAAGGGGTAGCCCTCCGGCGTCGATGGACGCTGACAGGGGCAATCCCGCCCCCAACCGTCGCCAGCAGCGCGCGACGGCACCCACGGTCCCAACCTAGGAACTCATGACGCTCGAACTTGGCATCGCCCTCGCCCTCCTCTGCGCCTTCGTGGCGAATCTCGGCTTCTTCTACAAGCACAAGGGAGCGTGCTCGGTGCCCCGCGTCGACGTTCGCCACCCGCTGCGGTCGGCTCGGGAGCTGTACTCGTCTCGCTGGTTCGCCCTCGGCATGGGCGTGGCCTGCGTGAGCTGGATCCTCCACGTGGCCGCGCTGGCGCTGGCGCCGATGTCGGTGGTGCAGGTCGCGCTCGCCGGCGGCGTGGTGCTCATCGCCGTGATGGCGGAGCGCATGTTCGGGTTTCGCGTGGGGCCGCGCCAGTGGTGGGGCCTGATGCTCACCGCGGCCGCGCTGATCGTGCTCGGCCTGACGCTTCCCGCCACCCACGGCGCGCACAGCCGCTTCTCCGACGCGGCCATGATCTCCTTCGAGGCGGCCCTGTTCGGCGTCGGCGCGCTGCTCATCATGGGACCGCGCATCGGCGGGCAGCGCGAGCATCACGGCGTGATGCTCGGCGCGGCGGCCGGCGTCCTGTTCGGCGTGTCGGACACCTCGATCAAGGCGCTCACCGGCATCGTTCACGCCCACGGGCTGTTCGCGCTCGCGCTGAGCCCCTGGCTGGCGGTGGCCGTCATCGCCTCGGTGGTCGCGTTCTACGCCTCCGCGCGAGGCCTGCAGGACGGTCAGCCGGTGCCGGTCATCGCGGTCACCGGCACGGCGGCCAACATCGCCGGGATCGCCGGCGGGATCCTCGTGTTCGGCGACCCGCTGTCGGCGAGTCCGCTGGGCATCGTGGCCCAGTGCTGCGCCTTCCTGATGGTGATCGTCGCCTCCGCGCTCATGCCCGCGCCCACGCGCGTGGCCGCGGCTCCCGCCGTCGCCTGATCGCGCGGCGGGCGCATCTGGCCACCGGCGCGTCACCGGGGGCCTGCTACCATCCGCGGCCGCATGCCGACCACCTCACAGCTCGTCCGCAAGGGACGCACCGCACCGAAGAAGAAGCTGGCCACCCCGGGTCTGAAGTCGGGCAAGGGCCGCAAGAAGAAGGTCGCCGCGCCCCAGCGGCGAGGCGTGTGCACTCGCGTCTACACGACGACGCCGAAGAAGCCGAACTCGGCGCTGCGCAAGGTGGCGCGCGTGCGCATCTCCGGCTCGATCGAGGTCACCGCCTACATCCCCGGCGAGGGGCACAACCTGCAGGAGCACTCCGTGGTGCTCGTGCGCGGCGGCCGCGTCAAGGACCTGCCGGGCGTTCGCTACAAGGTCGTGCGCGGCACGCTGGACGCGGCCGGTGTGAGCGATCGCAAGAAGGCCCGTTCCCAGTACGGCGTGAAGAAGAAGTAGCGATGCCCCGCCGCGCCGCCGCCCAGATTCGTCCGATCGAGCCGGACCCCCTGCTCCGCTCCAAGCTGGTCACGCAGGTCATCAACAAGGTGATGCTCGACGGCAAGAAGTCCACCGCCGAGCGGATCGTCTACGACGCCCTGGCCATCCTCGCCGAGCGCACCGGCAAGGACGCGATCGAGTCGTTGGAGACGTCGGTCAGGACGCTGACCCCGCAGCTCGAGGTCCGCTCGCGGCGGGTCGGCGGCGCGACCTATCAGGTCCCCGTCGAGGTGCCCAGCTCGCGGGCGCGCACGCTGGCCGTGCGCTGGCTCGTCGAGTTCGCGCGTCAGCGCCGCGAGAAGACGATGGCCCAGCGGCTCGCCAACGAGCTCATCGACGCGCAGTCCCAGCAGGGTGGCGCGTACAAGCGCAAGGACGACATCTACCGCATGGCGCAGGCCAACAAGGCCTTCGCGCACTACCGCTGGTAGCCGTCCCCCGGGCGGCCGTGGGCGCCCGTGAAAGCTTGCGTTCGCCGGCCTCGAGCAGCACCGACCCTCTGCTATAGTCGTTCTCCGCTTCGCGGCGCGGCTGTCCATGCGCGGATACCGAGCGCGACGCATCCCACGACAGATGGAAACCTCGAGCAGATAGCCACGCGGACCCGGCGAAAGCCATCGGCGTGCGCGGGCCCGAGGGGCCCCTTTTTTTGCTCTGAATCGGACCCGAAGCTCCCACCCCACACGCACGCATGCCCCGCACCTTCAGCCTCGAGAACACCCGAAACATCGGGATCATGGCGCACATCGACGCCGGCAAGACGACGACGACCGAGCGCATCCTCTACTACACCGGTCGCACGTACAAGATCGGTGAGGTGCACGAGGGCGCGGCCGTCATGGACTGGATGGAGCAGGAGCAGGAGCGCGGGATCACCATCACCTCCGCGGCCACGACGGCCCAGTGGGACGGTCACCGCATCAACATCATCGACACGCCCGGGCACGTCGACTTCACCGTCGAGGTCGAGCGCTCGCTGCGCGTGCTCGACGGCGCGATCGCGCTGTTCGACTCCGTCGCCGGCGTCGAGCCCCAGTCGGAGACGGTGTGGCGCCAGGCCGACAAGTACCACGTGCCGCGCATCGCCTACATCAACAAGATGGATCGCATCGGCGCCGACTTCGAGCGTGGCGTGCAGACGATGATCGACCGCCTCGGCGCCCACCCGGTGCCGATCCAGCTGCCGATCGGTGCCGAGTCGGACTTCCTCGGCGTCATCGACCTCGTCCGCATGAAGGCGATCGTCTACCGCGACGAGCTCGGCACCGAGCAGGAGATCGTGGACATCCCGGCCGAGCACGCCGCGGCCGCGGCTGCCGCGCGCGAGCACCTGCTCGAGGAGGTGTCCCACTACGACGACGGCCTGCTGGAGCTGCTGCTCGAGGAGGCGGAGATTCCCGAGGATCGCCTCAAGGCGGCCATTCGCTCGGCCACGCTCGGTCTGAAGTTCACCCCGGTGCTGTGCGGCTCCTCGTTCAAGAACAAGGGCGTGCAGCCGCTGCTCGACGCCGTGGTCGACTACCTGCCCTCGCCGCTGGACGTCCCGCCGCTGGTCGGCGTCGTCCCGACGAAGTCCGGCGAGGACGAGCCGACCGTCGAGCGTCCCCCCGACGACGGCGCCCCGTTTGCGGCGCTCGCCTTCAAGATCATGGCCGATCCTTACGTCGGCAAGCTCACCTACTTCCGCGTGTACTCGGGCCACCTGGAGGCCGGTTCGCGCATCCTCAACGTCAACAGCGGGCGCACCGAGCGCATCGGGCGCATCCTGATGATGCATGCCAACGATCGTGAGGAGGTCAGCGAGGTCTACTCCGGTGACATCGCCGCGGCCGTCGGCATCAAGCAGGTCGTGACCGGCGACACGCTCGCCGCCCCCGACGCTCCGGTGCGCCTGGAGACGATCACCTTCCCCGAGCCGGTCATCAAGGTCGCGGTCGAGCCGAAGACCAAGGCCGACCAGGAGAAGATGTCGGTCGCGCTCGGCCGCCTGGCCGAGGAGGACCCCACCTTCCAGGTCCAGACCAACGAGGAGACCGGGCAGACCGAGATCTCGGGCATGGGCGAGCTGCACCTCGAGGTGCTGGTCGATCGCATGCGCCGCGAGTTCAACGTCGAGGCCAATGTCGGTCGCCCGCAGGTCTCCTACCGCGAGACGGTCCGGGGCACCGCCAACAAGATCGAGGGCAAGTTCGTGCGTCAGAGCGGCGGCTCCGGGCAGTACGGCGTCGTCTACATCGACCTCGAGCCGGCGCCCGGCGAGGGCTTCGATTTCGTCAACAAGATCAAGGGCGGTTCGATCCCCTCGGAGTTCATCCCCGCCGTGGAGAAGGGCGTCGAGGAGGCATTGACCAACGGCGTCAAGGCCGGCTACCCGATGGTCGACGTGCGGGTCACGCTCACTGACGGCAAGTACCACGAGGTCGACTCCTCGGAGATCGCCTTCAAGGTCGCGGGCTCGCTCGCGGTCCAGGAGGCGGCCAAACGGGCCAAGCCGGTGCTGCTCGAGCCGGTGTTCGCGGTCGAGGTCGTCACGCCCGAGGAATTCATGGGCGACGTGATGGGCGACCTGTCTCGTCGCCGTGGGCAGTTGTCGGGCTCCGAGCAGCGCGGGAACGCGCAGGCGATCACCGCGCGCGTCCCGCTCAGCGAGATGTTCGGCTACGCCACCGACCTGCGCTCGGCCACGCAGGGCCGTGCGACCTACACCATGCAGTTCGACGGTTACGAAGAGGTGCCGCCGAACATCGCGGAGAAGATCGTCGAGCAACGCACGGGCGACCCCGTACCGGCCTAGGACGCGTCGACGAGGACCGAACCGGACCACGTCAAACCGACGCAACGCAGCACCCGCAGCTCACCAGCAGGCGCATTGAGATAGATTTCCCCGGTTCGCCCGTCTGCGGCGGACTTACAAGTCGATTACAGGAGCGAACACAAAGTGGCGAAGGAGAAGTTCGAGCGCGATAAGCCGCACGTCAACGTCGGCACGATCGGTCATATCGATCACGGCAAGACGACGCTTACCGCTGCCATCACGACCGTGCTCGCCGAGAAGATGGGCGGGGAGGCCCGCAGCTTCGAGGAAATCGACAACGCTCCCGAGGAGAAGGAGCGCGGCATCACGATTGCGACTTCGCACGTCGAGTACCAGACGGAGAACCGTCACTACGCGCACGTGGACTGCCCGGGCCACGCCGACTACGTCAAGAACATGATCACCGGCGCGGCGCAGATGGACGGCGCCATCCTGGTGGTGTCGGCAGCCGATGGCCCGATGCCGCAGACGCGCGAGCACATCCTGCTGGCTCGCCAGGTCGGCGTGCCCTACATCGTCGTGTTCCTCAACAAGGCCGACATGGTCGACGACGAGGAGCTGCTCGAGCTGGTCGAGGTCGAGGTGCGCGAGCTCCTCTCCGCCTACGACTTCCCGGGCGACGACATCCCGTTCATCACCGGTTCGGCGCTGAAGGCGCTCGAGGGCGACGAGGAGTACAAGGCGAAGATCCTCGAGCTGGCCGATGCGCTCGACACCTACATCCCCGAGCCGACGCGCGAGCTGGACAAGCCGTTCCTGATGCCGGTCGAGGACGTCTTCTCGATCACCGGCCGCGGCACGGTGGCCACCGGCCGCGTCGAGCAGGGCATCATCAACACGGGTGACACCGTCGAGATCGTCGGCATTCACCCCACCACGTCGACCGTCGTCACCGGCGTGGAGATGTTCCGCAAGATTCTCGACGAGGGGCGCGCCGGCGACAACGTCGGCTGCCTGCTGCGCGGCACCAAGCGCGAGGAGATCGAGCGCGGCCAGGTGCTGTGCAAGCCGGGCTCGATCACGCCCCACACCAAGTTCAAGTCCGAGGTCTACGTGCTCAAGAAGGAAGAGGGTGGACGTCACACCCCCTTCTTCACGGGCTACCGGCCTCAGTTCTACTTCCGCACGACCGACGTCACGGGTGTGGCTCGCCTCCCCGAGGGCGTCGAGATGGTCATGCCCGGAGACAACGTCACGATGGAGATCGAGCTGATCCAGCCGATCGCCATGGATCAGGGCCTGCGCTTCGCCATCCGCGAGGGTGGTCGCACGGTCGGGTCCGGCGTGGTCACCGAGATCATCGAGTAGTACCCACGTTCGCGCCGCCTCCGCGGCGCGAACGTCTGTCAGCAGACCGATACGACATTGCTTCCCGCCCTTGCGGCGGGGCCGAGCCGGGGCGGACTGGCCAGCACGGGAGTCCGCCCTTCTCACGGCCCTGTGCGTCAGGGCGGACAGACACCGGCCGGGCGGTGCCCCACCACCCCGGAACGAACAGACCCCACCGACAGCGAGCACCCAAGAGAAGAGCTTTCAAATGGCCGTCGCCACCCAGAACAAGATCCGCATTCGCCTGAAGGCGTACGACACCTCGGCGATCGAGTCCGCCGCCAAGGAGATCGTCGAGACGGCGACCCGCACCGGCGCGACCGTGTCCGGACCCGTGCCGCTGCCCACCGAGAAGAACGTGTACTGCGTCATCCGTTCGCCGTTCAAGGACAAGGACTCGCGCGAGCACTTCGAGATCCGCACGCACAAGCGCCTGATCGACATCCACCAGCCGACCCCCAAGACGGTCGACTCGCTGCAGCGCCTGGACCATCTGCCCGCCGGCGTCGACATCGAGATCCGTCTCGCCACCTGATGCCCGCGATCCTCGCGAAGAAGCTCGGCATGACCCAGGTCTTCCAGGAGGATGGCCGGGTTGCGCGCGTTACCGTGCTGCAGGCCGGCCCGTGTCGGGTCACGGCCGTGCGCACGAGCGAGCGCGACGGCTATGACGCGGTGCAGCTCGCCTTCGGCCAGACGAAGGAGAAGCACCTCACGCGTGCCGAGCTCGGTCACCTCAAGAAGGCCGACGCCGGGCCGCTCAAGCACCTGGTCGAGTTCCGCGACGAGGCGGCCGAGTGGCAGGTCGGGGACACCGTCACGGTCGAGACCTTCGAGGCCGGTCAACGGGTGAAGATCGCCGGCGTCTCCAAGGGCAAGGGCTTCGCCGGGACGATCAAGCGCCACAACTTCGCCAGCGGCCCGAAGGCCCACGGCTCGCACAACGTGCGCGCGCCCGGATCGATCGGCGCGTCGGCCACGCCCTCGCGCGTGTTCAAGGGCATTCGCGGACCCGGCCAGATGGGCAACAAGCGCGTCACCCAGAAGGGGCTGGAGATCGTCTCGGTCGACGCCCAGGAGAACCTGCTGCTCGTGCGCGGCTCCGTTCCCGGTCCGCGCAACGGCGTGGTGGAGGTGCGCACCGATGCCTGACGCGCCGATCCTCGGGGGCTCCCAGAAGGTGACGCTGGACGGCGGCGCCTTCGGCGCTCGCTTCCACGGCCCGCTCGTGCACGAGACCGTCCGGGCCGAGCAGGCCGCCCGCCGGCAGGGCACCGCGGCCACCAAGACCCGCGGCATGGTGTCTGGCGGCGGCGCCAAGCCCTGGCGCCAGAAGGGCACGGGACGCGCCCGCGCCGGCTCGAGCCGGTCACCGGTGTGGACCGGCGGCGGTGTCGTGTTCGGTCCCCAGCCGCGCCACTACACCTTCAAGATCAACCGCAAGCAGCGCCGCGCCGCGTTGCGCAGCGCCCTCTCCGTGCATGCCGAACGGGACTCGATCGCGATCGTGGCCGCCGATGGCTTCGACCAGCCGAGCACGCGCCAGGCCGCCGATCTGCTCGCCGCGTGGGGGCAGACGCGTCCGACCCTCGTCGTCCTGCTGGACTCCGAGGCCAACGCGGCCCTGTCGTTCCGCAACATCGCTCGCGTCGCCGTGCTGACCCCGGATAACGTCGGCGTGGCCGACCTGCTCGGCGCGGCCTCGCTGCTGCTGTCCGCCGGGGCGCTGCAGGCGCTGACCGACCGGGCGAACGGTACCGCCGGCGCGGCCGCCGTCGCCGATGGGGAGGAGGCGGCCTGATGGAGCACTCGCAGGTGCTCATCAAGCCCGTGGTGTCTGAGAAGAGCTACGTGCTCTCAGCGGCCAACAAGTACACGTTCCGCGTGCATCCCGACGCCCACAAGACCCAGATCCGCCAGGCCGTCGAGGCGCTGTTCGACGTGCACGTCGTCGACGTACGCACGATGAGCGTCAAGTCCAAGCCGAAGCGTCGCGGGGTCAGCCGCGGCCGCACCCGCACGTGGAAGAAGGCGATCGTCCAGATCCGCCCGGGCGAGACGATGCCCGTGTTCGCCGGGCTGGAAGGACTCGAGGGGTAACCGATGCCGATTCGCAAGCCCAAGCCCACCAGCGCCGGACGGCGCTTCGTCTCCTATCCGGACTTCGCCGAGATCACGAAGACCGAGCCGGAGAAGTCGCTCGTCGAGGGGCTCACCAAGAGCGGTGGCCGCAACGCGCGGGGTCGCAAGACCGCGCGCCATCGCGGCGGCGGCGCCAAGCGCCTGTACCGTCGCATCGACTTCAAGCGGCGCAAGGACGGCGTGCCCGCCCGAGTCGCCGCGATCGAGTACGACCCCAACCGCTCGGCCTACATCGCGCTGCTGCACTACGCGGACGGCGAGAAGCGCTACATCCTGGCACCGGCCCGCCTGAGCGTCGGCATGACGGTCGGCTCCGGCGAGGATGTCGACATCACCGTCGGCAACTGCCTGCCCCTGGCGCGCATGCCGATCGGCACCGTCGTGCACAACGTCGAGCTGCAGCCGGGTCGCGGCGGTCAGCTCGCCCGCTCGGCCGGCGCGTCGATCCAGCTGATGGCGCGTGACGGCGACATGGCCACGCTGCGCCTGCCCTCCGGCGAGATGCGCCTGGTGCGCGCCGAGTGCCGGGCCACCGTCGGCGTGATCGGCAACGCCGACCATCAGAACGTGAAGGTCGGCAAGGCGGGGCGCAAGCGTCACATGGGCGTTCGCCCGCAGACGCGCGGCACGGCGATGAACCCGGTCGATCACCCGCACGGCGGGGGCGAGGGCTCGACCACGCCCGGACGCCACCCGGTCACGCCGTGGGGCGTACCGACCCTCGGCTATCGCACCCGCAAGAAGAACAAGGCCTCAGATCGTTACATCGTGCGCGGCCGCCGCCGCGGGAAGGGCAAGCATCGATGAGTCGCTCAAGCAAGAAGGGCCCATGGGTCGAGGAGCGGCTCATGTCCCGCATCGAGGCGATGAACGCCGCCAACACCAAGCAGATGGTCAAGACCTGGTCGCGCGCGTCGACGATCTTCCCCGAGATGGTCGGCCACACGATCGCCGTACACGACGGCCGCAAGCACGTGCCGGTGTTCGTCAGCGAGTCCATGGTCGGACACAAGCTCGGCGAGTTTGCCCCGACCCGCCTGTTCCGTGGCCACGCCGGGTCAGGAAAGGTCCGATGAGCCCCGACGAGGCCACGCCCGAGACCCCCGGCGAGGAGCCGGCGGAGCTGGTCACCGGCTCGGCGCCCCAGGAGGGCGAGACCGAGGCGACCCCGGGCGACACCGTCATCGCCGACGAGGAGCCGCAGGAGCTGCCCACCGGCTCGGCGCCCCAGGAGGGCGAGGGTGAGCCCGAGGCCGAGGAGGCGAAGCCCAAGCGGCGCGCCGCGCGGACCCGCAAGGCCAAGGTCGTGGCCGAGGAGTCCGAGGCCGGCGAGCCCGACGCCGAGAAGGCCGCGGCCACGGTGATCGCCAAGGCGCCCGCCGAGGCCGCCGAGGTCGCCGAGGTCGAGGAGGCTGCGGACGACGCCGAGGCCGCGAAGCCGGCGCCGCGCCGTCGCGCCCGCGCCGCCAAGGCGCCGGCGGAGGCGCCCAAGCCCGCACCGACGCGGTCGCGGCCGGCGGCCCGCCGGGCGGTCGTGCGCGCCCAGGCCAAGTACGTGCGTACGTCCGCCCGCAAGGCCCGCATGGTCTGCGGCCACATCCGGGGCAAGTCCGTCGACGAGGCCCGCGCCATTCTCGCCTTCACCCCCCGCGACGTCGCCCGCGACTGGAGCAAGCTGCTCGAGTCGGCCGTGGCCAACGCCGAGAACAACCACGAGCTCGTGGGCGACGACCTCATCGTGCGTGAGGCCTACGCCGACGAGGGGCCGACGATCAAGCGCTTCCGCCCTCGGGCGATGGGCCGCGCGACGCCGATCCGCAAGCGCACGAGCCACCTCACCATCACGCTCACTCCGAGGTCTTAGACACATGGGTCAAAAAGTTCATCCCGAGTCCATGCGCGTGGGTTACATCCACGACTGGAAGTCCAACTGGTTCAACGAGCGTCACTTCGCGGAGTACCTCGAGGAGGACATCCGCGTCCGCGAGCACATCATCGGAAAGCTCGCGCACGCCGGCCTGTCGGACATCACCATCCGCAAGGACATCAACGAGCTCGAGGTCAACATCCACACCGCGCGCCCGGGCATCGTGATCGGCAAGTCCGGGAGCGAGGTCGACGCGCTGCGCCGCGACCTGCATCGCATCACCAAGAAGCAGATTAAGGTCAACATCCTCGAGATCAAGCGCCCCGAGCTCGACGCCAAGCTCGTCGCCCAGTCGATCGCCGAGCAGCTGCAGAACCGCGTCGCCTTCCGGCGCGCGATGAAGCGTGCGCTGACCAGCGCCATGCGCTCGGGCGCCAAGGGCGTCAAGGTCCAGGTGTCCGGTCGTCTCGGCGGCGCCGAGATGGCCCGCACCGAGAGCTACTCCGACGGCCGCGTCCCGCTGCACACGATGCGCGCGGACATCGACTACGGCTTCTACGAGTCCCGCACGACCTTCGGGCGCATCGGCGTCAAGTGCTGGGTCAACAAGGGCGAGATCATGCCCGAGGGTTACGTCGGCGCGGACCTGACCGACATGAGCGCCCCGGCGCCCCCGAGCGATGGCCGCGACGGCCGCGGTGACCGCGACGGCCGCGGTCGCGGTCGCGGCGGCTCCGGCGGCTCGCGGCGGGCCGGGTGGCGGTCGTGGGCGCGGTGGGCCCGGCGGCGGCCGCGGTCCCGGCGGCGGTCGTGGACCGGGCGGCCCCGGCGGCCGTGGACCCGGCGGCGGCGGCGGCGGTCGTGGACCCGGCGGCGGTGGCCGCGGCGGGTCCGGCGGCGGTCCGCGTGGCGGCGGCGGAGGGCCTCGCTGATGCTTGCTCCCAAGCGTGTCAAGCACCGCAAGCAGCACCGTGGCCGGCGCCACGGTCTGTCGCGCGGTCAGGTCAAGGTGCAGTTCGGCGAGTACGGTCTGAAGACCCTCGAAGAGGGCTGGCTGACCAACCGCCAGATCGAGGCCGCCCGTATCGCGATGACGCGCAAGATCAAGCGTGGCGGCAAGGTGTGGATCAACGTCTTCCCGGACAAGCCGGTGACCAAGAAGCCGGCCGAGACCCGCATGGGCTCGGGCAAGGGCTCGCCCGAGGGCTGGGTCGCCGTCGTCAAGCCCGGTCGCGTCATGTTCGAGCTGGCCGGCGTGCCGGAGCCGCTCGCCCGTGAGGCCATCCGCCTCGCCGCGCGCAAGCTCCCCGTGAAGTCCAAGTTCGTCATGCGCGAGGACTAGGGAGACCGAGATGAAGGCCAAGGACCTGCGTGACATGCCCAACCAAGAGCTGCTCGAGCACATCGCCACCGCGCGTAAGGACCTGTTCGGGGTCCGCTTCGCCAACGCGACCGGCGAGCTCGACGACACTGCGAGCATCAGGCGCAACAAGCGCGACCTCGCTCGGGCGCTCACGATCGCGCGTGAGCGCGACCTCCCCATCGACGGCGCCGTGCACAGCGGGACGGCGACCGCCTAGCCAGATCGAGAACGCGCGGGCCCGCGCCCGCCGAGGTGACCACTAGAGATGTCAGACGAAACCACAGAAGAGACGACCGGCCGAGGAGCCGACCGCCAGCGGCGAGGACGCCCCCGTCGTCGAGGAGGCGCCGGCCGCGGCCGCGACCCCGCCGGCGGAGCCCGAGGAGCAGCTGGCACCGAAGGAGCGCCGGCGGCGCAGGCGTGCGGCCAGCCGTGCCGTGCCCGCGCGCGGGCCGGTGTCCGGCGCCGACCGTCAGGCCGAGCGTGACGCCGAGCGCAAGAAGAAGGCCGTCGCCCGTCGCTCCCGGCGGCTGCAGGAGCGCGCGAAGGCGGCCGAGCGCCGGGCCAGCGCGCCGGCCCCGGAGCCCCTTGCCCCGGTGCACGCGCCGGTCGAGGGTCGCCGGAAGGTCCGTCAGGGCATCGTCGTCTCCGACAAGGCCGACAAGACGATCACCGTCCGTGTCGACGTCGCCCGGCGCCACCGCCGCTACGAGAAGATCGTGCGCAGCTCGACGACGCTGCACGCCCATGACGAGAGCAACGACGCTCACGCCGGCGACACCGTGCGCATCGTCGAGAGCCGGCCGCTGTCGCGCCTGAAGCGTTGGCGCCTGGTCGACGTCCTGGAGCGCGCCAAGTGATCCAGAACGAGACCCGTCTGCGTGTGGCCGACAACACCGGCGCGCGCGAGATCCTGTGCATCCGCGTCAAGGGCGGCTCGCGCCGCCGCTACGCGTTCGTTGGCGACGTCATCACCGCGACCGTCAAGCAGGCCAACCCCCAGGGGTCGGTCAAGAAGGGCGACGTCGTGACGGCGGTCGTCGTGCGCACGAAGAAGTCCTTCGGTCGCGACGACGGCACCTACATCGCCTTCGACGAGAACGCCGCAGTGATCATCGACGACCAGAACAACCCGCGCGGCACGCGCATCTTCGGGCCGGTGGCCCGCGAGCTGCGCGATCGCAACTTCATGAAGATCGTCTCCCTCGCACCGGAGGTGCTCTGACATGGCCGCCTCCCGCGCCGCGCCGAAGCCCCGCCCGATGAAGATCAAGAGCGACGACCAGGTGATCGTCATCTCCGGCAAGGAGCGTGGCAAGACCGGTCGCGTGCTGCGCGTCGAGCCGGCGAACGAGCGCGTCTACGTCGAGGGACTGAACATCGTCAAGCGCCACACGCGGCCGCGTCAGGTCGCCGGCGCCCAGCACGCCGAGACGGTCGGCGGCGTGATCGAGCGCGAGGGGCCGATCCACGTCTCCAACGTGATGCTCCTCGACCCCAAGGACGGCAAGCCGACGCGCGTCGGCATCGTGCGCGAGGACGGCAAGCGCTTCCGCGTCGCCAAGCGCTCCGGAACACGACTGGACTGATCACACATGGCCACCACAGATCCACCGCCCGCCTGAAGACCCGCTACCTCGAGGAGATCCGCCCCGCGCTGATCGATCGCTTCGGCTACTCCTCGGTGATGCAGGCGCCCGAGATCGAGAAGATCACGCTCAACATGGGCGTCGGCGACGCCAAGCAGGACTCCAAGGTGCTCGAGGCCGCCCAGCAGCAGCTGGCGACGATCGCCGGCCAGCAGCCGAGCATTCGTCGGGCCCGCAAGTCGATCGCCGCGTTCAAGCTGCGCGAGGGCATGCCGGTCGGCGTCGCCGTGACGCTGCGTCGCGAGCGCGCCTACGAGTTCCTGGATCGGCTCATGTCGATCGCGATCCCCCGCATCCGCGACTTCCGCGGGCTGAACCCGCGGTCCTTCGACGGCCACGGCAACTACTCGATGGGCGTGCGCGAGCAGATCATCTTCCCCGAGGTCGACTACGACGCGATCGACCAGGTCCGCGGGCTGGACATCACGATCACCACCAACGCGGCCAGCGACGCCGAGGCGTTCGCGCTGCTCGAGGCGTTCGGCATGCCGTTCGCCCGCGAGGGTCGCCCGGCCGCGTTCGGCTCGCCGGCGGAGGAGACCCCTGAGCAGGCGGCCGTGCAGGCCGCCGCCGAGATCACCGAGGAGGCCGAGCTCGAGGCCGTCGTCGCCGAGGTTGTCGCCGAGGAGGTCGCCGAGGTCGCCGTGGAGGCCGAGCTCCAGGCCGCGTCGCCGAGGTCGTCGCCGAGGCGGCGGTTGAGGTGGCCGAGGAGGCCGAGCTGGAGGCCGCCGTGGCCGAGGCCGAGGTCGACGCCGCGGTCGAGAGCGGCGACGACGCCGCCCTGGAGGCGGCGGTCGAGGTGGCCGAGGAGGCCGAGTTGGAGGCCGCGGCGGCCGAGGTGGTGCCGAGGCGGCGGTCGAGGTGGCCGAGGAGGCCGAGCTCGAGGCCGCCGTCGACGAGGCCGTGCTCGAGGAGGCGGTGGAGGAGGCCGAGGAGGCCGAGTTCGAGGCCGCTGTCGACGAGGCCGTGCTCGAGGCCGCCACAGAAGATTCCGAGCTGCCGCGGAGGCGCCCGCCGGCGACGCCGAGGCAACCGATCAAGGACAGGAAGGCTAGATGGCCAAGACCTCACAGCGCGTGCGCCAGGCCCGCCCGGCGAAGTACAAGACGCGCGCCTATACTCGCTGCAACCGCTGTGGCCGCCCGCGCGCGGTCTACCGCAAGTTCGGGCTGTGCCGTATCTGCCTGCGCGATCTCGCGCACAACGGCCAGATCCCCGGGATGACGAAGTCCTCGTGGTAGGCAGCGAACCCGGCTCTACGCACAGGTGACCCCATGTCCATGACCGACCCCATCGCCGACTTCCTCACGCGGATCCGCAATGCGATCCACGCCGCCCACGAGACGGTGGAGATCCCCGCGTCCAAGCTGAAGTCCGAGCTCGCCCGGATCCTGTCCGAGCAGGGCTACATCGACGGCTGGTCGGTCGAGCCCAACCCCACCGGCGGACCTGGCCAGGTGATCCGCGTGCGCCTGAAGTACACCGACGACCGCCGCTCGGCGATCTCCGGCCTGCGTCGTGTCTCGCGTCCCGGCCGGCGTACCTACGTCGAGGCGACGCGGGATCCCCAAGGTCCAGGGCGGCATGGGCACCTCGATCGTGTCCACCTCGCACGGTGTGATGACCGGCCACGAGGCGCGCAGCGCGGGGTCGGCGGCGAAGTCCTGGCGCAGGTCTGGTAGCCATGTCCCGCATCGGTCGACAGCCCATCCCCGTGCCCGCCGGCGTCACCGTGGCGATCGAGCCCGAGTCGGTCCACGTCAAGGGCCCGAAGGGCGAGCTCTCCGAGCGCGTCTCGCGCGACATCGACGGTGACCCAGGACGGCGACCAGATCATCGTCACGCGTCCCACCGACCGCGGGGAGCACCGGGCCCTGCACGGGCTCACGCGCACCCTCGTCTTCAACATGGTCCAGGGCGTCACCGCCGGCTACGAGAAGCGCCTGGAGATCCAGGGCGTCGGCTACCGCGCCCAGCTGAAGGGCAAGAACCTCGAGCTGGCCGTCGGCTATTCGCATCCGGTGCCGATCCCGGCGCCCGACGGAATCGAGTTCGAGGTGCCCCAGCCGACGCGCATCATCGTCCGCGGCATCTCCAAGCAGGCCGTCGGCGAGGTGGCCGCGTTCATTCGCAAGCAGCGCCCGCCGGAGCCCTACAAGGGCAAGGGCATCCGCTACGAGGGCGAGTACGTCGCCCGCAAGGTCGGAAAGCGCGCATGACCACCGTGGAGGCCGCAGCATGACTGTCCTGACCAAGGGCGATCGCCGGCTGCGCCGTCGCCGCCGCGTGCGCGCCAAGGTCGTCGGCACCCCCGAGCGTCCCCGGATCTCCGTGTTCCGCTCCAACCGCGGCATCTCCGCCCAGCTCATCGACGACTCCAGCGGCCGCACGCTGGCCGCGGTGCACTGGTACGAGCCCGAGCTGCGCTCGACCGCCAAGGCCGAGCGCGCGACCCGCGCCGGCGCCCTGCTGGCCGAGCGCGCCAAGGCCGCCGGCATCGAGCGGGCCGTGTTCGACCGCGGCGGCTACCGCTACCACGGGCACGTGCGGGCGTTCGCCGACGCCTCGCGCGAAGCCGGCCTCGAGTTCTGACCCGCTACCCTCTTCCAGCTCACATGCCCACCATCGATCGCTCAGTCAACGCCGCCGGCCTGGACCTCCAGGAGCGCGTCGTCGAGATCAACCGCGTCGCCAAGGTCGTCAAGGGCGGCCGGCGCTTCTCCTTCACCGCGCTGGTCGTGGTCGGTGACGAGCGCGACATCGTCGGCGTCGGCTACGGCAAGGCCAACGAGGTGCCGCTGGCCATCCAGAAGGGCGTCGAGCGTGCCCGCAAGAACCTCTTCCGCGTGCCCAAGCACGGCAGCACGATCACCCACCAGACGACCGGGGTCTTCGGCGCCGGCCGCGTGTTCCTCAAGCCCGCTGCGCCGGGCACCGGCGTCATCGCCGGAGGCGGCGTGCGCGCGGTGCTCGAGCTCGCCGGCATCCACGACATCCTCTCCAAGAGCCTGGGCACGCAGAACCCGATCAACCTCGTCAAGGCGACCGTCGCCGGGCTGCGCGAGCTGCGCACCCCCGAGGAGGTCGCCGAGCTGCGCGGCCTGAGATCAACCAGGTGCTCGGGCTCAACGACCGCGTGGCCCCCAACGGCGTCAGTCGCGGCCGACGGCGCGGCGAGGCCGCGCCCGCGGTCGACGGTGTCCGGCGACGGCGCGCCGGCCAACGGCGAGGCGGCCGGCTGATGACCGACGGCGCCCGCCACCGTCCAGGTCCGCCAGGTGCGCTCGCGCAACGGCGCCAACCAGCGCCAGCGCGACACGCTGCGCTCGCTCGGCCTGCGCCGCATCGGCCATACCGTCGAGGTCCGCGACACGCCGCAGGCCCGCGGGATGCTGCACGCCGTGCGCCATCTCGTGATCGTCGAGGGCGAAGGGGTGCCGCGATGAGCCCCGCAGCCCGGCGCACCGAGCCCGAGGCCACGCCGACGAGACGGCCGGGGCCACCTGGGTCGGGCTGCACTCGCTCAAGCCCGCGCCGGGCAGCCGCCGCCCGCGCAAGCGCGTCGGCCGCGGCGAGGGCTCGGGCACGGGCAAGACGTCCGGCCGCGGCCAGAAGGGCGCCGGCGCCCGCTCGGGCTCCAAGCGCCGGGCCCGCTTCGAGGGTGGCCAGATGCCGATTCACATGCGGATGCGCAAGCTGCGCGGCCCGCACATGAAGAAGTCGATGCCCTTCGAGATGTTCCGCACGCACACCCAGCCGGTCAACCTCGGCGACCTCGACGCGCGCTTCGACGCCGGCGCCGAGGTGACGCTGCGAGGCGCTGCAGGCCAAGGGTCTGGGCACGCGCAAGGACATCCCGGTCAAGATCCTCGCCCGCGGCGAGATCTCCAAGCCGCTGACCGTCCACGCCCATGCCTTCAGCGCCACCGCGCGCGAGCGCATCGAGGCTGCCGGCGGCACCTGCCAGCTCATCTCGGCCTGAGCCTCCGACGCGTGGCGCCGCCGCGCTGCAACGCCCCGCGCTGCGCCCAACGCGCCCCCGGTACAATTCGGCGGAGCGCGCGGCGGGTCACGGTCGCGGCGCCGGCACTCTGACCATGCTCTCCACGATCCTCAGCGCCTTCACGGTCGCCGACATCCGGCAAGAAGATCGCCTTCACGGCGGCGATGCTGTTCCTGTACCGGCTCGGGATCGCACATCCCGGTGCCGGGCGTGAACGTCACCGCGGTCAAGCAGCTGACCGAGTTCTCGGGCTCGAGCATCCTCGGCTTCCTCAACCTGTTCTCGGGCGGAAGCCTCTCGCGCCTGGCGCTGTTCGCGCTCGGGATCATGCCCTACATCACGGCCTCGATCATCCTGCAGCTGCTGCAGGTCGTCGTCCCGTCGCTGGAGAAGCTGTCCAAGGAGGGCGAGGTCGGCCAGGCGCGGATCACGCAGTACACCCGCTACCTCACCGTCGGGCTCGCCTTCGCGCAGTCGATCGGTTACGTGTTCCTGTTCCATTCGCTGCAGACGAGCGGCGGCATCCCGGTGTTCGATCACTTCAATGCGCCGAACATCTTCGTCGTCGTCGTCTCGATGACCGCCGGCACGATCCTGCTGATGTGGTTCGGCGAGCTGATCACCAATCGCGGCATCGGCAACGGCATCTCGCTGCTGATCTTCGCCTCGATCGTGTCGCGCCTGCCCGCCGGCATTCAGTCCTGGTGGACGAGCACCGATCAGGTGTTCAAGGTGATGATGCCGTTCATCGTGCTGGCGGTCGTCGCCGGCATCGTGTTCGTCCAGGAGGGACAGCGGCGGATCCCGGTGCAATACGCCAAGCGGGTGATCGGCCGGCGCATGACCGAGGGCGGCCAGACCTACCTGCCGCTGCGCGTCAACATGGCCGGTGTCATCCCGGTCATCTTCGCGGCCAGCATCATGGCGTTCCCGCCGACGGTCGGCTCACTGTTCCCCAACCAGGCCTGGGCCAAGTCGATCTCCGACTTCTTCACGCCCAACGGCTGGCACTACATCCTCGGCGAGTCGATCTTCATCATCATCTTCACGTACTTCTACACCGCGGTCACCTTCAACCCGGTCGACCAGGCGGACAACCTCAAGAAGTACGGCGGCTTCATCCCCGGCGTGCGTCCCGGACGCCCGACCGCTGAGTTCCTCGACCGGATCCTCGCCCGGCTGACCTTCCCGGGAGCGCTGTTCCTGGCTCTTGTCGCCGCGCTGCCGACGATCCTCATCGCGCGCACGCACGCGAACTTCTACTTCGGCGGCACGTCGATCCTGATCGTCATCGGCGTCGCGCTGGACACGATGAAGCAGCTCGAGGCGCAGCTGATGATGCGAAGTTACGAGGGCTTCCTCAAGTAGCCGCGCCGGGGCCGCCGGGCGCGGCCGCGTTCACACGGCCGGGCGGCGGTGGGATAGGCTCTCCGCCTTCGCCGCCTGGAGCGGGTCGGGGACGGCGAGGTCACGGTCGTGCGCCCGAGGAGCCCTACATCGACGTGTCTGAACTGAATCTCATCCTGCTTGGCCCTCCCGGCGCGGGCAAGGGCACCCAGGCCGAGCGCCTCGGGGACGACTTCGGTCTGCCACACATCTCCACTGGGGACATGCTGCGCGCGCAGGTCTCCGAAGGCACCGAGCTCGGGCGCGAGGCCAAGCGCTTCATGGACGAGGGCGACCTCGTCCCCGACAACGTCATCATCGGCATGATCAAGGAGCGCATCGGCGACGACGATGCCCGCGACGGGTTCCTGCTCGACGGCTTCCCGCGCAACACCGAACAGGCCGACGCGCTCGACGAGGCCGCTCAACGGCCTCGAACGCCGCCTGACCGCGGCGCTGCTCATCGAGGTGCCCGATGACATCGGTCGTGCAGCGGCTGGCCGGCCGACGCGTGTGCGTCAAGAACGCCGGCCACATCTACCACGTCGAGTTCGACCCGCCGAAGCACGAGGGCGTCTGCGACCAGGACGGCGCACGGTTGATCCAGCGCGACGACGATCGCGAGGACACGATTCGCAAGCGCCTGTCGTCTACCACTCCAAGACGGCGCCGCTGATCGAGTACTTCGACGAGAAGGGCCTGCTGCGCCGCTTCGACGGGTCGCGCAGCGCCGACGAGGTGCACGACCGCATCCGCGCGGTGCTGGCCACGCTGAAGCTCGAGGAGCAGATCTAGCCACGAGCGGAATTCGCGCCTTCTGATCGGCGCGCGGCTGCTCCATACTGGACAGGCAACGCGTGCGCGACGGGCGCGTTGTGCAGCCGACGGGAGGGACGCCATGATCATCAAGAAGAGCCCCGAGGAGATCGAGAAGATGGCCGACGCTGGAGCGATCCAGGTCGCCACGCTCGAGCTGCTGCAGAGCAAGATCCGCCCCGGCGTCAGCACGGCCGAGCTCGACGAGGCGGCGGAGCGGTTCATCCGCTCCCAGGGCGCGGTGCCCTCGTTCAAGGGCTACCGCGGCTTCCCCGGCTCGATCTGCGCGTCCCCGAACTCGATGGTCGTGCACGGGATCCCCGGTCCGTACCGGCTCAGCCGCGGCGACATCATCTCGATCGACATCGGCGTCACCCACGACGGCTGGGTGGCCGACGCGGCGCGCACCTTCGCCGTCGGTCCGATCACCCCGATCGCCCGCAACCTGCTCACCGCCACCGAGGCGTCGCTGCAGGCGGGCGTCGCTCAGTGCGAGCCCGGCCGCCGCCTCGGCGACGTCTCCCACGCGATCCAGAAGGTGGCGGAGGACGCCGGGCTGGCCGTCGTGCGCTCGCTCGTCGGGCACGGCGTCGGCCGCGAGATGCACGAGGACCCGCAGGTACCCAACTTCGGCCAGCCGGGCAAGGGTCCGCTGCTCGAGGAGGGCATGGTCCTGGCCATCGAGCCGATGACCACGGCCGGGCGGCCCGGCGTGCGCGTGGCCGGGGACGGGTGGGCGATCTTCTCCCAGGACAGCTCGCTGGCGGCGCACTTCGAGTTCACGGTGGCGATCACCGCCGACGGGCCGCGCATCCTGACGCCGTGGCACCTCTCCGAGGCGCAGCGCGAAGGGCGTACCGCGCCGGCGGCGAGCAGCAGCTAGGCTCTCGGGGCGCCCCGCTTCGCGCCAGCGAACGGGGTCCCGGCCCGGTGACCGTCTCGCGGACCCGCCGGGCGGGGACGTGCGCGCAATGTTGCTACCATCCAGAGTCCCGCGCGGTGGGCCCTGTCCACCTGCGGGAGTTTCCGCGTCGGGGTAGCGGATGCCGCACCGGCATCCAGAGCCTCGTCGCCTGGACCATGCGAAAGGGATCATGAAGGTACGACCGTCGGTCAAGCCGATGTGCGAGAAGTGCAAGGTCATCCGCCGCCATGGCGCGGTGCTGGTGATCTGCCAGAACAAGCGCCACAAGCAGCGCCAGGGCTAGTCGATGGCACGAATCGCCGGCATCAACCTTCCCCTCAACAAGCGGGCCGAGATCGGCCTGACGTACATCTTCGGCATCGGTCGGGCGACCGCCAACAAGGTGCTGGCCGAGGCCGACGTGAGCGCCGACACCTACGTGCGCGACCTCACCGAGGACGAGGTCGGGCAAGCTGCGCGACGTCATCGACCGCACGCTCACCGTCGAGGGCGACCTGCGCCGCGAGCGCTCGCAGGACATCAAGCGCCTGCAGGAGATCGGCTGCTACCGCGGCCTGCGCCATCGTCGCGGCCTGCCCGTCCGCGGCCAGAAGACGAAGACCAACGCGCGCACACGCAAGGGTCCCAAGCGCATGCAGGTGGCCGGTAAGAAGAAGGCGGGCAAGAAGTGAGCCCCGCTCCTCGTCGCCCCGCCCGCGGCCGGCGCAAGCCGAAGAAGAACATCCCGATCGGCCAGGCCCACATCAAGACCTCGTTCAACAACACGATCGTGTCGCTCACCGACACCCAGGGCAATGTCATCGCCTGGGAATCGGCCGGCGGGGCCGGCTTCAAGGGCTCGCGCAAGTCGACGCCCTTCGCCGCGCAGGTGACCGCCGACGCGGCGGCCCGCAAGGGCATCGAGCAGGGACTGCAGAAGGTGGAGGTCTACGTCAAGGGCCCCGGATCCGGCCGTGAGACCGCGATCCGCTCGCTGCAGGCCGCCGGCCTCGAGGTGACCGGGGTCAAGGACGTCACTCCGCAGGCCCACAACGGCTGCCGCCCGCGCAAGCGGCGCCGCGTCTAACCCGCACTCAACCACCGGACACCATGGCTCGAGATACCAGCCCCCAATGCAAGCAGTGCCGCCGCGAGGGACAGAAGCTGTTCCTGAAGGGCGAGCGGTGCCTGACCGACAAGTGCGGCGTCGAGCGTCGCTCCTATCCGCCCGGTGAGCACGGTCGCGGACGCCAGAAGCAGAGCGAGTACCGCGTGCAGCTGCGCGAGAAGCAGAAGGCCCGCCGTTACTACGGCGTGCTCGAGAAGCAGTTCCGCGGCTACTACGAGAAGGCGAATCGCCAGCCCGGAGTGACCGGCGAGAACCTGCTCGCGCTGCTGGAGTCGCGCTTCGACAACGTGCTCGTGCGCCTCGGCTTCGCCGCCTCGCGCCGCCAGGCCCGCCAGCTCATCCGTCACGGCCACTGGACGATCAACGGTCGTCGCGTGGACATCCCCAGCTACCAGGTGCGCCCGGGCGACGTCATCGCGATCAAGGCAGACACCGCGGCCACGCAGGTCGTCCGCGACGCGACGGAGCTCACCGGCCAGATCCCGGCCTGGTTGCAGGCCGACCACGACTCACTGACGGCGAAGGTGCTGCGCAAGCCGGAACGGCGGGAGGTCGCCGCCCCGGTGCAGGAGCAGCTCATCGTCGAGCTGTACTCGAAGTAACAGACTGTCACAGCTCCGCGCGTCCGCTCGTCGGTGCGCGGTGCCCACAGAGCCGGTGTCCCGCAGCGGCACCGGTCCTACTACGAACGACGTTAGGACCCTGATGCTTGACTTCCAAATTCCCCGGATCACCAGCGAGTCGGTGGAGGAGAACCGCGGCACGTTCACGATCGAGCCGCTGGACCGTGGCTTCGGCTACACATTCGGCAATTCCCTGCGGCGCGTGCTGCTCTCCTCGCTCGCCGGGGCCGCCGTCACGAGCGTGCGGATCGAGGGGGTCGCGCACGAGTTCTCGACGATTCAGGGTGTCAAGGAGGACGTCACGGACATCGTCCTCAACCTGAAGGGCATCGTGTGCCGGATGCACTCCGACGCGACCGAGGTCGAGGCGCCGCTCGTGGTCACCGGCCCGGGCGAGATCACCGCGAAGGACATCGACCTGCCCGCCGGCGTGGAGATCCTCAACCCCGAGGTGCACATCGCCACGCTCGAGAAGAAGACGAAGCTCGAGCTGTACATGACGATCGGCCGCGGCCGCGGCTACCGCCCGGCGGAGGAGAACAAGTCGCCCGACCAGCCGATCGGCGTGATCCCGATCGACTCGATCTTCTCGCCGGTGCGCCGCGTCGCCTACGCGGTCGAGCAGGCGCGCGTCGGGCAGAAGACGGACTTCGACAAGCTGACGCTCGACATCGAGACCGACGGGTCGATCGAGCCGCAGGCCGCGCTGCGCGAGGCGGCCGAGCTGCTCATCTCCCAGCTGGCCATCTTCACCGATGCCGATCGTATCCAGGAGCTGCGCGCCGGACCAGGCGGGCAGCTCGACGGCCACAACGGGCCCGGCGGCGTCGCCGGCGCTCCGGCGCAGCTGCAGGGCGAGGAGTGGGGCATCCTGATCGAGGAGCTCGAGCTCGGCGTGCGCTCCTACAACTGCCTCAAGCGCGCGGGCATCCAGACCGTCGGGGATCTCATCTCCAAGTCGGAGTCCGAGCTCAACGCGATCCCCAACTTCGGCAAGAAGTCGATCGACGAGGTCATCGAGACCCTGCACGCGCGCGGCCTGGACCTGCGCCAGGACTAGACTGCCCTCCGGAGCACAGCGACCATGCGCCACCAGAAGACCCGCCACAAGCTCAGCCGCGACAGCGCCCATCGCAAGGCGCTGCTCATGAACCTCTCCAAGGAGGTGCTCGAGCACGACCGCATCAAGACCTCCGAGGCCAAGGCCAAGGCGGTCAAGCCGGAGCTCGAGAAGCTGATCACGCTGGCCAAGCGCGGCGACCTGCACGCCCGCCGGCAGGCGCTGTCGGCGCTGGGGCAGGACAAGTTCGCCGTGCACCGCCTGTTCGAGGAGGTGGCGCCGCGCTACGTCGATCGTCCCGGCGGCTACACGCGCATCCTCAAGCTCGGTCCGCGTCGCTCCGACGCGACCGAGATGGTCTTCCTCGAGCTCGTCTGACGGCGCGCGCCGCGCCGTCGCGCCGGCGGCGATGGTCAGCAAGCTGACGCTCGAGTACGACGGCGCCGACTTCGTCGGCTGGGCCCGCCAGCCCGGCCTGCGCAGCGTGCAGGAGGAGGTCGAGCGCGCGCTGCAGACGTTCCTGCGCGAGCCCGTGGCGCTGACCGTCGCCGGTCGCACCGATCGCGGCGTGCACGCCTGGGGGCAGGTGGCCAGCTACGGCCACGAGGCCGTCGATCCGCAGCGGTTGAACGCCGTCCTGCCGCCCGACGTGTCCGTGCTGACCTGCGAGCCGCGCCCGGATGGCTTCGACGCTCGCGGCGACGCGCTCAGCCGCACCTACTGCTACCGGCTGCTGCACCGGCGCAGCCGCAGCGTGTTCGAGCGCGGTCATGCCCTGTGGTGGGGACACGACCTGCAGCGCGAGGCGCTGCACGCGTGCGCCGCGCGGCTGACCGGCCGCCACGACTTCACGGCGTTCACGCCGACCGAGACCGACCACGTCCGCTTCGAGCGCGACGTGCGCAGCGCGGCGTGGCGCGAGCTCGGCGACCTGCTCGAGTTCTGGATCGAGGCCGACACCTTCATGCGCCACATGAACCGCGTGCTGGTCGGCACGATGCTCGAGGTGGCCACCGGGCGCCGCACGCTCGAGCAGTTCACGGCACTGCTGGAGGGGCGCCCGCGCTCCGACGCGGGACCGACGGCGCCGCCCCACGGGCTGCACCTCGCCGCGGTCAGCTATACGGACGAGTAGGCTCCGCGCGCATGTCGCTGCCGCTGCCCGAGCTGCCCGGTGTCGCGCATCGCTTCGTCACCGTCGGGGGCGTGCGGCTGCACGTGGCCGAGGCCGGCAGCGGGCCGCCGATCCTGCTGCAGCACGGCTGGCCGCAGAACTGGTGGGAATGGCGTCGCCTGATCGGCCCGCTGGCCGCCGATCATCGTGTCATCTGCCCGGACCTGCGGGGCCTCGGATGGTCGGACGCGCCGCGGGGACGCTATGACAAGGAGACCCTCGCCGGCGACCTCCTCGGCGTCCTCGACGCGCTCGAGCTCGCGCTGCCCGGCAGCGGCGAGCGGGTGCGCCTGGTGGGTCACGACTGGGGGGGCTTCGTCGGCTTCCTGGCCTGCCTGCGCGCCCCCGAGCGGTTCGAGAGCTTCCTGGCGCTGTCGATCACCCATCCCTGGTTCGGCGTCGGCAGCGGCGTGCCCGATCCGCGCGCGCTGCTGCGGCTGTGGTACCAGTTCGTGATCGGCGTCGCCCGCCGGGCCGCGGCTGTTCGCCCGCCAGGGGCTGATGCGCCGCGTGGTGGCCAGCGCCGGCGAAGGGGTGTTCGACGAGCAGACGGTCGGCGCTGTACGCCGATGTGCTGGGCCGGCCGGACACCGCTCGTGCCTCGCAGTCGCTGTACCGGACCTTCCTGACGGCGGAGATACCGTCGATCCTGCGCGGGCGCTACCGCGACGCGCGCCTGACCGTACCGACGCGGCTGCTCGTCGGCGACCGCGACCCCGTGCTGCGCGCCGACGCGCTGCGCGGCTTCGAGCGCCACGCCGACGACATGACGCTGGAGTGGATCCCGGACAGCGGACACTGGCTGCCCGAGCAGCGCCCCGAGCGCGTCCTGGCGGAACTGCGCCCGTAGACGGGCCTCAGCGCCGGCGGGACTTCGTCTTGCCGGGTCCGCCCTTGCCGGTGGTCGGGCGCACCACGCTCAGCGTCGAGTGTCCGCCGGCCGCGTCGTAGGCCCCGGTGAGATCGGCCAGCGTCTCCGGCGAGGTCTGCTGGAAGTTCGGCATCACGAAGCTGCTGGTGTCGCCCGGCGCGGTGAGGCCTATCTCCAGGTGCGGCGCGCTGGAGATGCCGATGTCCCCGCAGCCGACGTCGGCGATCGGTTCGCCCGCCACCACGTGAGTGCCGACCGGCACGAGCGCGGGCCGGGCGTGGCCGTAGTAGACGTAGCGGCCGGCGTCCGGTCCGCTGGTGACGTGCAGGACCGGCGCCCACGAGCCGAAGCCGTCGACGCCCTCCTGGACGATGACGCCGCTGGCCACGGCGAGCTCCTCGAGGTTCGCCCCGCACTGGTTGGCGTTGCCGCCCAGGTCGACGCCCTGGTCGAGGGTCCAGGTGCTCGTCGCGGCCACGCGCGAGATCGGGTACAGCGGGAACACCCAGTCCGCCGGCCCGCCGGGCTTGTAGGGGCCGATCGTCGGCGCCGGGGCGGTGGGAGCCACGCCTCCGGTGGCGCCGCCGGCACCGGTCGTGCCGGTCGACGGTGCGCTCGTCGACGTCGTGGTCGTCGTGGCCGTGGTCGTGGTGACCGTGCCGCTCGGCGCGGCCGCGCCGCCCGAGGTGGTGGCCGCCGTGGCCGAGGAGCGCGCGGACGCGTCGCTCGCGGCGCCCAGCACGGACGCGGCCAGACACAGCACACCAGCCATCAACGCCCTCTTTGGCGTCGCCTTGCGCATTGGGTCCCTTCGTGGTCAGGCCTGCGGGGTTAGCTGACGGGCTAGCGCTGATGTGCGCCTTCCGCGGATGACCGCGGAACTCGCCCCGAAAACTCGGGTCCCCCGTTCCCCGGCGCGGTGCCGGGGATTCGGCGTGGCGGGCACTCTAACGCAACTGGCGGAGCGATGCGGACCATGGGCGCTGGCGCCCACTATGCTCGCAGTGGTGCTGAACGTCCTGCTCACCAATGACGACGGGATCGAGGCGGAGGGCCTGCAGGCGTTGCGCCGGGCGCTCCTCGGTCTCGACGGGATCCGCCTGGCCGTGATCGCCCCGGACGGCAACCGCTCCGCGATGGCGCGCTCGATCACCACGCGGCGGCCGCTGTGGGTGGGCGAGGTCCCGTTCGCCGATGGTACCGTCGGCTTTGCCACCGACGGTACCCCCGTCGACTGCGTGCGCCTGGCCCACCTCGGGCTGATCGACGGCTTCACGGCGGACCTCGTCGTGGCGGGCATCAACCACGGCGCCAACCTCGGCGACGACATCACCTACTCGGGCACCGTCGCGGCGGCGCTCGAGGGCCTCGTGCTCGGGCTGCCCGCGATCGCCGTCTCCCAGCAGTCCGGCGCCGGCGCGCTCGACTTCCGCTTCGACGGCGGCTTTCGCTTCGAGACCGCCGCCGCCTTCGCCTCCGGGCTGGTCGCGCGCATCGAGGACGTCCCGCTGCCGCCGAGCACGCTCCTGAACGTCAACGTGCCGGCGGGCACGCCCGGCGGCGTGGAGGTGACGAGCCTGGGCAAGCGCATCTACGAGGACGAGCTGCGTCTCGAGCATCAGGAGGGCACGCGACGGCGCTATTGGGTCTACGGATCCGATCCGGGCTACCACGACGAGCCCGGCACCGATCTGGCCGCCGTGGCGGCGGGACGCGTCGCGGTGACGCCGATCCACTTCGACCTCACCGACCGGCCGAGCCTCGAGGCGCTGCGCGGATTCGACCTGCAGTCGCTGCTCGCCCCCGCAGCGCGCACGGCGCAGTGAGCGCGCAACCCGAACGGACACCGGACCCCCCTGCCGACGTGGCGGCCCGTGCGGCGGAGCTGCGTCGCACGCTCGAGCACCACGCGTACCGCTACTACACGCTCGACGACCCGGAGATCGGCGACGACGCCTACGATGCCCTGCTGGACGAGCTGCGCGCGCTCGAGGCCGAGCATCCGGCGCTGCGCACGCCCGACTCTCCGACGCAGCGCACCGGCGGCGCTCCGGTGTCGCAGCTGCGCAAGGTGCGCCACCTCGAGCCAATGCTGTCGCTGTCCAACGCGCGCTCGGAAGAGGAGCTGCGCGCCTGGGTGGCCCGCATGCGCACCCACCTGGCTCGTGAGGGCATCGACGACCCGCAGTTCCGCTACGTGGTGGAGCCGAAGATCGACGGCCTGGCCATCAGCCTCGTCTACCGCGACGGCGTGCTCGAGTACGGCGCCACCCGCGGCGACGGCGAGACCGGCGAGGACGTGACGCACAACCTGCGCACGATCGGCTCGATCCCGCTGCGGGTGGAGGGCGCGCCGCCGCTGCTGGAGGTGCGCGGCGAGGTGTACATCTCGCTGCGCGACTTCGCCGCGATCAACGAGCGACGCGCCGAGGCCGGGCTGTCGACGTTCATGAATCCGCGCAACTCGGCCGCCGGCACGATCCGGCAGCTCGATCCCGCGCTGGCCGCGGAGCGGCCCTTGTCCATGTGGGCCTACCAGGTGGGGGTCACCGACGGTCTGTCCTTCGCCACCCACTGGGAAGCGCTGCAGTGGCTGCGCGAGCACGGGTTCCGGGTCAACCCCGACATCCAGTTGCTCGACGGCGAGGACGAGGTCGTGGCCCACTGCCTGCGCTGGCAGGAGCGCCGGGGTGGGCTGGACTTCGAGATCGACGGCGTCGTCGTCAAGGTGTCCGACCTGCAGCTGCAGCGCCGGCTCGGCTCGGTGGGCCGCGACCCGCGCTGGGCGATCGCCTGGAAGTTCCCGCCCACCACCGCCGTGACCCGCCTGAACGCCGTGATGTGGAACGTGGGCAAGTTCGGCGACCTGCATCCCTTCGCGGCGCTCGAGCCGGTGGAGGTGGGGGGCGTCGTCATCAAGCTCGCCACGCTGCACAACGAGGAGGATCTGGCCCGCAAGGACATCCGCGCCGGTGAGGACGTGATCGTGTTGCGCGCCGGCGACGTCATCCCGCAGGTCGTCTCGCCGGCGCCACACGTCGTCGAGCACGCCGATCGCCCGCCGTCGCCGCACCCGCCGCAGCGCTGCCCGTTCTGCGACACCCCGACGATCAAGCCGGAGGGCTCGGTGTTCACCAAGTGCCCGAATCGGGATTGCCCGGAACGGCGCTGGCAGCTGCTCAAGCACTTCGTCTCGCGGGGTGCCATGGACATCGACGGCCTGGGGGAGAAGCAGGTCGCGGCGCTGCAGGAGCGCGGACTCGTGCACACGCCGGCCGACTACTATCGCCTGACGGCGGAGCAGCTGGTCGAGCTCGAGGGGTTCGGCGAGATCTCCGCCCAGAAGCTCGTGGCGGCGATCGCGGCCTCACGCGAGCGCCCGTTCGGACGGGTGCTGTTCGCGCTGGGGATCGAGGAGGTCGGCGAGGTCACCGGCCGCAACCTGTCGCTGCACTTCCGCTCGATCGACGCGCTGCTGGGCGCGTCGCCACAGGCGATCGCCGCGACGCCGGGAATCGGCGAGAAGATGGCCAACGTCATCGCCGAGCAGCTGGCCGACCAGGCGATGCGGGACCTCATCGAGGATCTGCGCGAGCTGGGGCTGCGGCTGCACGAGGAGGGTGCGCCGCCCAGTGAGGGCCCGCTCGCCGGGAAGACCCTTGTGCTCACCGGCACGCTGCCCGAGTGGTCGCGCGAGCAGGCGACCGAGCGGATCGTCGCGGCCGGTGGGCGGATCACCGGCTCGGTGTCGCGCAAGACCGACTACGTCGTCGCCGGGGACAGTCCCGGGTCCAAGCTCGAGAAGGCCGAGCGGCTCGAGGTGGCGGTCATCGACGAGGCGGGCCTGCGCGCACTGCTCGGGGAGTAGCCGGCGACGCGCGGGGCCGGTGGTGGCGTCAGCCTGACGTGCCGCCGGTGGCCGCCGGGCCGGAACCGCCCGGCTTGGCGCCGGCGCTCGCGCCGCCCGGTCCGGTCGGGCCGGCGGCACCGCCCGGTCCGGTGGCGCCGGTCGGGCCGGTCGGGCCGGTCGGGCCGGTGGGGCCGGTGGCGCCCGTGGGCGCGAGCGGTCCCGGGGGCTTCGTCACCGTGGCCAGGAGCGCCGGGGGCGGCGCGGGCGGGCCGGCGGGAGTCCCGTCGTCATAGCGGGAGACGGCGATGGTCATCGCATCCTGAAGCGCGTGGGCGGTGGTCACGTCGATCGCGTCCATGAGAAAGGCGAAGGCGAGCGTGTGCCCGCCCTCGGCGGTGCACCAGCCGGCCAGGTTGGACACGTAGTCGAGCGTGCCGGTCTTGGCCACGCAGCGGCCGACGGCCGTCGAGCCGGCCATGCGATCGCTCAGGGTGCCGGTCTGCCCGGGGCGGGCGAGCGCCGCGCGCAGGACGCCGTAGAGCGGGCTGCCGACGTAGTCGCTCAGCAGCGTCGCCACCTGATCGGGACTGGTCAGATCCGCGCGCGACAGCCCGGAGCCGTCGACGACCGAGATGTGGATGCCGAGCTGCGGCGATCGTCGCCCGCACGACCGCCGCTCCGGCCGCGGTGCTGCCGCTGCCCCCGGAGTAGGCGCCGAGATCCTTCACGAGCGTCTCGGCGAAGTAGTTGTCCGACGGCGTGTCCATCAGGCGCAGCAGCGTGGCTCAGCGGCGGCGACTCCACGCCGGCCACGCGCGGCGCCGCCGGCGGCGCGATCCCGGTTCCGGTGCCGCCGGTCACGGCGATCCCGTCGCCTGCAGGGCGCCGGCCAGCATCTGCGCCGCATAGGCCGCGGGAGCGTGCAGCCCGGTCGCGGTCCCGGTCGCCCCGCGGTTGAAGGCCAGCGCGCTGAGCACGCCCTCCACCTCGGGGTCGCTGGCGTAGTTCGGTCGTCGGGCCGCCACGCAGGGCGTCGAACAGCGATTCGTCGCCGAGCAGCCGGCCCGTCGACGCGCCGGATGCCGGCGCGGCGCACGGCCTCGGCGAGCTGGGAGACCGAGGCGCCCTGGCCGATCCGTAGGTCGCGTCGATGAACGCGGTGGTTCCGAACGTCGGGTCGCCGCCGCCGTGCAGGTACAGGTTGCCGTGCCACACGCCGTTCGGCGTCGAGCGCGCCCGACGCCGAGCACCGCTGGTCTGCAGCTGCGCCGCCGGCCCCAGGCGCACGAGCGCGGTCGTGGAGGTGTAGAGCTTCTCGACCGAGGCGGGAGGGTGCGGCGACGTCCCCGCGCGACTCGTACAGCAGTCGCCGGGCGCTGGCGTCGTAGACGTAGGCGCCCGAATCGGGGCCCGCCAGCGCCATCTCGCGGGCGAGCACGCCGCGCAGGGCGGACAGGCTCTCGGGCGCGGCGGACGCGCCCGCGGGGGCGGCAGCGCGAGGGCGCGCGGCGGCCACGATCAGCGCGGCGCGCGCACGACTGGCGACCGCCCGGCGACCGTACAATGAGGAAACCATGGGCAAAGTGGTCAAGCTTGAGCCGGGTGCCAAGGATAGGGCCGCTGCCCGGCCGCGCCGCGCGAACAGCCGCTCCGCGGGCCGCTGATGGCCGCCGCAGCAAGACCGCGCTCGTGCTCGGCGGCGGGGGCTTCACCGGCGGGCGTGTACGAGATCGGGGCGCTGCGGGCGCTCGACCTGCTGTCGGTCAACCGGACCGTCAACCAGTTCGACGTGTACGTCGGCACCTCGGCCGGCGCGTTCATCGCATCGCTGTGCGCCAACGGCGTGACCCCCGAGGAGATGATGCGCGTCGTCACGCGCAAGGGCCCGCTGCCGTTCCGCGACATCGACCTCGGCGACCTGTTGCGTCCGAACGTGATCGAGGCCGTCCGCAAGGGCGCGACGCTGCCCTTCAAGACGCTGGCGTTGCTGCGCCAGCTGGTCAGCCAGCGCGGCGAGGTGTCGGCGATGGATCTGGCGCTCGGGCTGGCCGAGGGGCTGCCCTCCGGCCTCTACACCGGCGCGGGGATCGAGAGCTACGTGCGCCGGGTGCTCAACGACCCCGATCGCAGCGACGACTTCCGCAACCTCGATCACGAGCTGTATCTGGCCGCCACCGATCTCGACACCTGCGAGCGGATCGTCTTCGGCAGTGACGGCTGGGACGACGTGCCGATCTCCACGGCGGTGCGCGCCTCCACGGCGCTGCCGATGGTGTACTCGCCGGTGCGGGTCAAGGAGCGGGACTTCATCGACGGCGGGATCGTCTCCACCACCAATCTCGACATCGCGGTGGAGGCGGGGGCCCGGCTCGTGCTCGTCGTCAACCCGATCGTCCCCTACGTCAACGACTTCAGCCGGGAGATCATGACCCTGCGCGGTCCGCGCCCGCGGCGCATCTCGGACATGGGGTTCGCGCAGATCGGCTACCAGTCGTTCAAGCTGCTCGCCTACCAGCGCCTGCACGAGATGGCGCGCCGCTGGGAGGAGCGCTACCCGGGCGTGGACATCGTGCTGATCGAGCCGGCACCCGACGACGAGCTCATGTTCGAGACGTCGATGATGAACTTCACCTCGCGCGTCGACATCGCCCGTCACGGCTTCGAGTCGGTCACCTACCAGCTCGCCGGCGACTACGACAACTTCAAGGAGATCTGCGACCGTCACGGAATCGCGATCTCACCGACGCGGGTCCGCAAGGTGGTCAAGCACTTCGCCAGCGAGCGCGGGCGCACGGGCGGCTGGCGCCAGATCCTCGAGCAGACGACCGGCACGCTGCTGCGTCAGTCGGGCGGCACCGCCGACTGAGGCCCGCTCAGGCGCCGGGCAGCGTGCCGGCCAGGGCGGCCAGCAGCCGCTCAGACGCCTCCCGGTCGCGCACGGTCACGCGCATGTGTCCCGGCTCCCCGAGCGCCCCGCCGGGCGCCACGATCACGCCGGCGCGGGCCAGCGCGGCCGCCGCCTCGGCGCCGTCGAGCGTCGGGTGGGCCAGCCAGAGGAAGTTGCTCTGGCTGTCGGGCACATCGAGTCCGAGCGCGCGCAGCTCGGCCGGTGAGCCGATCGCGCTCGACTGCGAGCTCGCGCGGCGCGGCGCGCCACGAGCTCGCCCGCGCTGCGCAGCGACTCCAGCGCGCCGACCTGCGCCAGCTCGTCGAGCCCGAGCTCGGGCTGCAGTTGCGCCAGCAGCTCCTCCGACCCGGGGCCGCCGAGGGCGTAGCCACAGCGCAGCCCGGCCAGGCCCCACGCCTTGGAGAAGCTGCGGAACACCAGCAGCCGCGGCGCGTCGGCCAGCAGCGCCGGGCCCGCCGCCTGGGCCTCCGGGGCGGCGAAGTCGATGAGCGCCTCGTCGAGCAGGACGGCCACGCCGCTCGGGGAGCGTCGGCGAGCAGGCGGGTCAACTCGCCGACGGCCAGCAGGCGGCCGGTCGGATCGTTGGGACTGGCGATCGCAACGGCGCGCGTGCGCTCGTTGACCGCGGCCAGGATCGGCCGTCGGGGTCGTGCCCGGCGACCGGCACGGCGCGGGCACCGGCGCGGCGCGCCATGAGCGGAAACAGCGAATAGCCCGGCCACGGGATGATGAGCTCCTGGCCCGGGCGTACGAGCGCCCGGACCGCGGCGCCCAGCAGCGCCGCCGCGCCCGGGTCCGATGGCGATCCGATCCGGCGCGCACCCGTGGCGATGCGCCAGCTCGCTGCGCAGCTGTGGAGCGCCCTCGGGCGGGTAGTGGTGCAGCCCCCGCCGCGCGGCGTAGGTGACCGCGTTGACGACGTCGGGGTGCGGCAGGGCCGGCCAGGTGGTGAGCGAGCACTCCAGCTGCGGCAGGCGGGCGAGCGCGCTGCGCCGGCGTGACCGCGCCTCGGCGCGCTTGCCGCGCGTTGACCTCCTCCTCGCTGAGGCCCTCGAACTGGCGGTAGTAGTCGAGCAGTCCCACGCGCGTGCGGGGATCGGCTCAGCCGGCGCCCGGCGAGGTGAAGCTCGGGCCGGGGCCGTGGATGATCAGGAACCACAGCGCCGAACAGCGCGGCCCCGATGACGGCGGTGACGGCGAAGATGCGCGCGATCATGCCGGTGCGCTGGTCATGGCCGGCGGCGCGGCGCACGAGGATCCAGGCCTGGTCGAGGCGCTTCTCGATCATGAGGGCACCGAGCAGCGTGGCCAGCAGCCCCGCGAACGCCACCAGCAGCGCGGCCGAGATGCTCGACGTGTAGTAGTCGATCTGGCCGGCCACCCACAGCCAGCCCGCCGGGATCGGGCCCCAGAAGAGCAGGTTGATGAACGTCATCAGCGCCAGCAGGCCGGCCGCCAGCAGCGAGTCGATGCGCCGGCGGCGCGCCGAACCGCGCTCGGGCAGCGCGCGGTAGTGCACCGGCGCGGTGCCGGGTCGCCGCCTGAGGAACAGGCCGCCGGTATCGGTTGGATCGGTGCGCATCGGACGTGTTGCAGACCGCGGTGCTCTGACAACGATAGGGGGTGGGCCGCCGATGCCCCGCGGCGACCGCGCGACGGCGCGGGGCGTGGGTGCCGGCCGGCGGTGCCGAGCGCAGGCCGGGGCGGCTATCCCTCGTTGGCGTAGAGCGCGTCGAACAGCGGCTCGTACTTCTCGTTGACGACGTTGCGCTTCACCTTCATCGTGGGCGTCAGCTCACCCGTCTCCTGGGAGAGGTCGTGGTCGAGCAGCACGAACTTCTTCACCTGCTCCACCTTGGCGTAGCGCGAGTTCGCGCGGTCGAGCTCGGCGGCGATCAGGGCATGCACCTCCGGGCGCGAGGAGAGCATGGCGACATCCTCGGGCAGGCCCTGCTCGCGGGCCCAGGCCCCGATCTCCTCCTCATCGAGCGTGATCAGCATCACCGGGTACGGGCGCCGGTCGCCGTGCATGACGGCCTGGGACACCCACCGGACCTGCTTCATGTCGTTCTCGAGGTTGGCCGGCGTGAGGTTCTTGCCGCCCGCGGTGATGATGATGTCCTTCTTGCGGCCGGTGATCTTCAGGTAGCCGTCCTCGTCGAGTGATCCGAGGTCGCCGGTATGCAGCCACCCGTCGACGACGGCTCCGAAGCTGGCGTCATCGTTCTTGTAGTAACCAGCGAAGATGTTCCCGCCGCGGATCAGCACCTCGCCGTCGGCGCGCGATGCGGACCTCGCACCCGGGTAGTGCGCGTCCGACCGTGCCGAAGCGATGGTTCTCCGGCGTGGAATACGTGGCCACCGTCGCCGTCTCGGTCATCCCGTATCCCTCCAGCACCGGCACGCCGCAGGCGTAGAAGAACTCGAGGATCTCCCGGGCGATCGGCGCCGCGCCGCTGACGGCCTGGCGGAGGTTACCCCCGAACAGATCCTGCACCCGGCGGTACAGCAGCTCCTCGCCCCGGTCGAACTCTGCCTGCAGGTCCTCCGCGACCGGCTCGCTCGCGCACCTGCCGCTCGCGGACCTCGAGTCCGACCTGCACGGCGCGCTTGAACTGCTCGCGCTGCTCCGGCGGGGCCTTCTCGATCGCGTCGGTGGCCAGCGCGTAGATCTTCTCGAAGATGCGCGGGACCGAGGGGAAGTACTACGGCTTGACCTCTTGGAGCTCGGCGATGATCTCGCGGCTGTCGCCGCCCCAGTAGGCGATCGTGCCCCCGCCGTCGAACGACAGCAGCTCGATCAGCAGCGCGAACGCGTGCGCGAGCGGCAGGAAGAGGTAGGTCGTCTCGCGCCCGCGGGTGGCGTCGGCGCGGTTGCACATGTCGAGCACGTCGCGATAGTTGCTGTGCGAAAGCACGCAGCCCTTCGGCGGCCCGGTGGTCCCGGAGGTGTAGATGAAGGTGTAGGGGTCCTCGGGCTTGACCGCCTCGTAGCGCTCGGCGAGCTCGGCAAGGCTGTGCGAGCCGCCCCGCGCGCGCAGCTGCTCCAGCGCGATGGCGTCGTCGCCGGCATCGGCGGGCTCGATCACGATCAGGTGGCGCAGGTGGGGCAGCCGGCCGCGCACCTCGCGAATCTTGTCGAGCTGCGCGCGGTCCTCGCAGATGACCGCCGCCGCCTCGGAGTTGCCGGCCACCCACTCGCACTCCTCGGCGGAGTTCGTCGGGTAGATCGGCACCTTGACCGCGCCGATCGACGTGACGGCGAAGTCGGCATAGGTCCACTCCGGCCGCGTACCGGCGAGGATGCACACGCGCTCCCCGGGCAAGATCCCGAGATCGATCAGGCCGCGCGCGATCTCGCTGACGATCTCGCCGACCTCGCCGAAGGTCACGCTGTGCCAGGCGCCGTCGCGCTTGAGGCAAAGCGCCGGGCGCTCGGCGTACTGCACGGCGGCACGAGGGAGCAGGTCCGCGATCGTGCGCGAGCCGGTCGACTCATGCACGGGGGCCTGGCCGCTCGCCGTACCTGGCGCTGTTGTCACAGCTTCCATCCGCGTCTCCTCTTGAGAACCCTCTTCCACGTGGTTGCCGTCTGGCAACACGCCCGGCACATCGTAGTCGAGCGGCCGATTCGGTGCCACCGTTGCGGTCCTGCGCCGGGCCCGGATGATCGCCCCGGCGCGCGTCCGCACGCAGGAACGAGAGCAACGCAAACTCGTTCGCGCGACTCGGATCGCGCGTCCTTGGCGGCGGCCCGCCCGACGCGCTACATCGGCGGCGACGGCGATGCCGGCGCCGCCGTGGTACGACAGCTCAGATCTTCGCTGGCGTTGGCTGCTGCTGTGACGAGGGGACCTGGTGGATGCTCGCTATGAAGAGGCTCTTGTCGATGCGTCCCTGGAAGATCGGTACCCCAAGCTCCATGCATTTGGAGATCACTTCTCGGCGCCCGAGACCAGCTTCGCGAGCCAGCTCGGTGGGCGTGAGGTGGTTGGGCATCGGCGGACCCTCCTGTTCGCTTTACATCGTGGGCTACGTATACCGCCCTCGGCGGACAAACACAACCGCAACGTGATACGCGCGCGGCGACGGGCCGGCCGGAAGGCCTGGCCACGTCGCGACGGCGCCGGTACGATTTGCAGGGGCTTTGTCGGAGCTTGAAGCGGGTATCGGCATGGCACAGGTGGCAACCCTTACGGCATCGAAGAGCGACTCGCGCCGCGCCGGCGACGACGACCGTGCGCTGGTGGCGGCGGTCCGTCGCGGTGACGACGACGCGTTCGCGCGCCTGTATGAGCGCTATCGGCGACGAATCGCGGCGTACGCCTACGGTTACGTGCGCGACCACGCCCGGGCCGAGGACGTCACGCAGGACGTGTTCCTGTCCGCCCTGCGACACATGCGCTCCACCAGCCAGCCGATCGCCGTCCAACCGTGGCTGTACGAGATCGCGCGCAACGCGTGCATCGACCAACATCGCCGCGCGCGGCGGGGGCTCGAGGTCTCCTACGAGGCCGGCATCGACGCCGACGCGCTCGTCGCTCCCCAGCCTGGGCCGGCGGCCGCGACCGCCGCCAAGGCGCGGCTGGAGGACGTCCGCCACGCGTTTCGGGGCCTGTCCCCGCGCGAGCACGAACTGCTCGTCCTGCGCGACCTCGAGGGTCTCTCCTATCGCGAGATCGGCGAGCGGTTGCAACTCAGCCGCCGGGCGATCGACACCGGTCTGTCCCGCGCGCGTCAGCGACTGAGCGACGAATACGAGGATCTCTCGAGCGGCACGCGCTGCCGGCGGGTGCAGTGGCTCATCAGCTCCGCCGCCGCCGCGCGTCCCCTCACCGCCTTTGAGCGGATTCGCGTCGGCTCTCACGTCGTCCATTGCAGCACGTGCTGCGTGCACGCGCGCCGGGCCGGGTTGCGCGTCGAGCCGGGTGCGCTCCCGCGGCGGCTTGCCGCCCTGCTCCCGATCCCGGCCTGGTTGCGGCGCTTCACCGGCGGGGCGCCTCCCGCTCGGCTGGCCGGCGCCGCAGGTCACGCTGGCCTCGTCGCCCCGTCGCTCGGCTCGAGCGCCGCGGAGTGGCCCACCTGGGCGGCGGCGACCGCCGTCGTCGCCACCGTGGGGTTGGCGGTCGGGGTCGGCGGCTGGGCCGCGCATCCGGAGCGGTCGCGTCCGGTCGCGTCGCACCACGCTCGCGCCGGGGTTGTGGCCCCCGCCGGAGGCTCGGTCGCGGTGAGCGCGACCGACCCGCTCGTGCGTTCGCGGCTCGGCTCGGCCGGGATGGCGCGGCGCGTGGAGTCTGGCACCGCCGCTGAGCGGCGCCTGACGCGGGGGCACGCTGGGGGGGCGACTTCGAGCGCAATGGGGCTTGGTATCCGCCCGTCCGGGGCCTCGACCCCGAACGGCGCGAGAGCGGGTGCCGGGGCGAGATCTCCGACGGTCGCCACGGCTCCCGCCGTGGCGGTCTCGGCGGCGCCGGGCGGTGCCGCGACGAACGTGACGCACGCGCGTGCCACGGCCGGCACCGGCCCGGGGGTGGCCACGGGTGCCGCGGGCGCCGGCGGATCGAGCGGCGCCGGGGCGCGCGCCGGTGGCTCGGGCGCAGGCGCTCGCCGCGCTCGGGCCGGGCGGCTCGGGCGGCGGTTCGGGCGCGGGCAGCCTGGGTAGCGGGCTGGCCGGCGCGGTGTCCGGTGCCTCAGCGGCCGGCGCGGGCACGGTGGCCGCCGCCGGCAATGCCGTCTCGGCGGTTGGCGCGGACGTGTCGGCCGCCGGCGCCGCGGCGGGGAGCACGGTGAGCAGCGGGGCTGCCGCGGCGGCGGGCGCGACGCAGGTGGTGACCTCGGCCTCTCCGGTGACGGCGCCGGTCGGCCAGGCCGTCTCCGGCGCGGTCACCGACGCGAGTGCCGCAGCGGGCGACGCGACCAAGTCCGCCACCGGAGCCGTCGGGCAGACGGTCTCGGGCGCGGGGACGGCGGTCACCGGTTTGGCCAACACCGTGTCGCAGGCCGGCAGCTCCGGTTCGTCGCTGCTGCGGTCGGTCGTCGGCTGAGCGGTGCAGGCGCCGGCTCGGCGCAGCGACTGTGGGATACTGCACGCCTTCAGTCGGGGCGTGGCGCAGCCTGGTAGCGCGCACCGTTCGGGTCGGTGAGGTCCCCGGTTCAAATCCGGGCGCCCCGATTTCTCTGCTTCTCCTCTCTCGCCGCAGCATCGCCGCCCAGCGCGATACTGCGGCGCCGGGCGTCGGCGGCGACGCCCGGTCGCGCGCTCCATCGGCCGTCGCGGTGCCGCCGCGCGCCGGAAGCTCACGGTCAGCGGTCCGGTGCGTGCGCGGTCCAGCGCTCCTCGATTCGAGCGAAGCGCCAGATGAGCAGGGCGATCGCCCAGGTGGCCACGAACATCCCGACCATCAGGTAGCCGATGGTGTTGATGTCGAGCTGCGAGACCCATTGCCAGAACGGGCCGCGCAGGCCGAGGTTGCTGACCGCGAGCCCGAGCAGCTCGATCGTTCCGATGATCAGCGCGACGGCCACTGACAGGCCGGTGATGGTGATGTTGTAATAGACCTTGCGAACCGGCTTGGAGAACGCCCAGCCGTAGGCGAAGTTCATGAACGAGCCGTCGATGGTGTCGAGCAGCGACATGCCGGCGGCGAACAGGATCGGCAGGCAGAGGATCGCGTAGAAGGGCAGCCCGGCGCCCGCGGCGCCGGCGGCCAGGAACAGCAGTGCGACCTCGGTCGCGGTGTCGAAGCCGAGACCGAAGAGCATCCCCACCAGGTACATCTGCCACGGCTGGGTGACGGCGCTGGTGAAGCGGCCGTAGAAGCGCGTCATCAGTCCGCGGGAGTTCAGCCGGTGTTCCAGCTTCGCCTCGTCGTGGGTGCCGCGCCGCATGTCGCGGAACACGCTGACGATGTCGATCAGTATCACCACGTTCAGCGCGGCGATCAGGTACAGGAAGGCGCCGGAGATCCCGGTGCCGACGAGGTTCGTGACGCTGTGCAGCGTCGAGTTGCCGTCGCGCACCTGGCCGCTGAGCGCGCGGATGCCGACCGCGAACAGCAGCGACAGGGCGAACACGATGGTCGAGTGCCCGAGCGAGAACCAGAATCCGACGCTGAGCGGTCGCTTGCGCTCGGCCATCAGCTTGCGGGTGGTGTTGTCGATCGCGGAGATGTGGTCGGCGTCGAAGGCGTGGCGCAGCCCGAGCGTGTACGCGGTGAGTCCGAGGCCGACGCTGAAGCCCCCGGTCGCGCCGAGGCGGTAGTGATGCGGAGCAACCAGCGCGATCAGGATGAAGAAGCCGACCGCGTGCAGCCCGATCACCAGCGCGCACATCCCGGCGACCGTGCGCCACTCCGGTCCCGTCAGGGCCCAACCTGCGCCTCGTCGCCGTGACGTCGCCTTCACCGCGGTCATGTGCGCCTCCATCTCCGCCTCGCTTTCCGGTTGCTGGGTGTCCGGCGTGCGCCTCCGCGCGCACGCCGGCAGGTGGGTTGCCGGGATCGTCTCCGACGTGGCTGTTACGACGGTCCGCGCCGGCGCGGGCGGGCGCCCGCCATTGTGGCGGGCGCCCGCGATGCGCTAGCGCAGCCGGACCTCCGCGACGGCTCCGTCGCTGACGGCCACGGTCGGTCCTGGTGTGGTCGCGTCCTCCCAGACGACGTAGTCGCCGGCCGGCAGGCTGCCGAAGATCGCCGTCAGCAGCGATCCCGGCTGCGTGCTGCGTTCGTGCACTCCCGTGTGGACGCGCACTCCGGAGCCACCGGCGCGACTGATCTCGATCTCGCGACCGCGGAAGCGCTCGTCCGGATAGAGCACGAGCGCCCCGCGGCCCGCGCCGACGTCGATCGCCACGCTGCCGCTCGGCGCCGCCGGCGCGAGCGGGTGCTCGTGCTCGTGGCGCCGCGCGGCGTGCGGGCGGGTCGCATGGTTGCTGGCCGTCGTGGTCATGGCGTTCATCCCCGGCTCACGCCGCGGCCAGCGGGGCCGTCTGGTAGCCACCCTGCGGCGTCCCGAGGTACGGGAACTGCGTCAGGTACTGCGTGCTCGTCTGGTCGAGCCCGTCGGTGATCAGCGACGCCGCCTTGTCCGGCGTGTAGCTCTTGTCGACGAGCGGCACCGTCGCCCCGGCGATCGCGCGGAACTCGACCGTGACGACGTCGTCGAACACCCGGCGCCCGTTGGGGAATCCGGCGAGGTCGCCGCCGATCAGCCCCAGCGCATTGGGGCTGCTCGTCGGCGGGATCGCCATGTTCAGCCGCAGCTGGTCGGCCAGAACGCTTCCGGTGAAGTTCTGGAAGCCGGGGACGACCCCCGACGGCAGGCCGGTCAGCAGGATCGCCACGAGGTCCGCGCGCGCCGCCGTCAGCGCCGCGAGGTTCGGGAACACGCCCGGGTACAGCACCGGCAGCAGCGCGGCGAGCTCGGGATGCTGGACGTGCTGGAGGAACTGCGCGTCGTCGGCCGCCGGCAGCGAGTTCCAGAGGTCCTTCAGTCCCATCGGGACGATGACCTCGTTGAACAGCGGGTTGCCCAGGCGCGAGACCTGGACCCACTCGCCGGCTTCGTCCGTCACGCCGGTGCCCGGCTGGCGGATCGAGCGCCCGCTGGCGGCTGGCCGCGGCCCACACGCCGATCACCGAGCGCGCCGCCGTCGGGTCGGTCGGGATTCGAGCCGTCCGCGCGTCAGCTCCTGCTTGGGGATCTTCAGCGCGATCGAGTGAACGCTGAAGTCGTTGGTGGCGTTGACCCCGGCCGCGGCGGCCAGCGGCGCGATGTGCAGGTTCTCGAACGGGCGCAGATCGGCCAGGTCGAAGATCGCGCCGAGGTCGACGTAGAACCCCTCCAGCCGCTGGCCCGCGAACACGGTGTGGCCGCCGGCGATGCTGTGGACCGCCTGCGCGGCCAGCGCGTCGTAGTTGGGCGTCGAGCCGGGGCCGATGTTGCACGGCGGACAGGCCAGGTTGCTCGCCAGCACCTGCTCCCGCGGGGCGCCACCGGGGCCGTACGTCACCCGCGTAACCGTGTAGAACTGCTTGCGGTTCCAGTTCGGGCTGTCGATCGTGTCGATGGCGCCCGTGTTGTAGAGGAAGGTGTTCGGATTGCCGACGACCGTCTCGAACTCGAACCGGTAGCTGATGTCGGGCTTGCCGTCACCGTTGTTGTCGATGTGAATGAGGTAACGCACGTCGTCGCCGAACTCGAAGAAGTTCGGGCCGCCGAACGGCGCCTCGAGGGGCAGGTAGTTGGAGATGATCGTGACCGTGCCGGGATCGTCGGGGCTGACGAACGCGTATGTGTCGGTGTTGTCGGCGACCGGGTCCTTGCTGATCGCCGGGGCTTCGCGGTGAGACGACATGCTGTACCTCCGAGTAGTTGGTGAGACGGGTCGCTGCGGTGGTGGTGGCTGCTCAGCGCGCCGCGCGGGCGATGCGCGCCGCCAGCTTGCGATCGCGCACGCTGACCTCGCGCTCGCCGGACATCAGCGCGATCTCGCCGCTGCCGGGGTTGCTGACATACGCGACAACCGGTCCCGAGCTGGTGGCGGCCGCGGCGTCGGCCTGGTCTGTCACCAGCGCGCCGATGACGGTCATGCCCGCCGCCGCGCCGGCCGAGTTCTTCACGAATCCACGCCGTGTGTGCTCACTCATGGTGTGCCTCCGTCGTTGTTGGTTGGTTCGACCGGGCCGGGGCAGGGGTACGCGCTCGCCGCAGTGCTCTGCCGGAAGCGGAAACCCCCTGGCGAGGCCGTGGCCTCGACTCCTGGTCCACCCTGCATTCGCAGTCACAGCACTGAGCGGATCACTCATTGGAGGGTTAAATGCTCAGGTCTCTCTTCGCGGCCTCCGCTCACGCACGAGCGCACGAGCGCACGAGCGTGAGCGCGTGAGCAGAGGCACCAACGCCAGCGAGCGCGGGAGGGGCGCGCAGCGCCGGTGCGGCGCGCAGCGCCGGTGCCGGTGCCGGTGCCGGTGCCGTGCCGGTGCCGTGCCGTGCCGTGCCACGGCATGACGCGCCGCGGCACGATGGGCGGCGCGGCGGCGCTGCGCACGTGGGCGATGTCACCCGGGAGGAGTCACGGCTCAGCCGGAGGCCCCCGACGAGCCCGGTGGCCTCCGGCTCAGCCGCCCACGGCCGACCCGGGAGCCACGCCGGGTGACCGGGCCGCCACACGGCGCTCGGCGATCGCGGCCAGCAGCACGCCGACCTCGAACAGCAGGTACAGCGGGACCGTCTCGAGCAGCAGCGTGATCGCGTCGCCGGGCAGGAAGGCGGCGACCGCTCCACAGGCGACAACGGCGTATCGCCGGTGCCTGCGCAGCTGACGCGGCGTGATGATTCCGGCGCGCGTGATCGCCATGATCCCGACGGGCACCTGAAACAGCACGCCCATGGCCAGCATCGTGGTGGCGGCGAACTTGTAGTACTGGCTCGCCTGCACGAGGACGTTGAACTGGCCGCTGTTGAAGTTCTGAAAGAAGCGGACCGCGGCCGGCAACACCACGAAGTAGCCGAACAGCACACCGGTCACGAACAGGAACGGGACGGCGAGCATCAGCGGCAGGACGCGTCCCCGCTGCGCGGGGTCGAAGGCCGGCATGAGGAAGGCGTAGGCCTGGAAGAGGACGAACGGCAGCGCCAGGATGAGCGCAAACAGGAACGACACGGTGACCGTGGTGGTGAACGGCTCGCCGATCCCCAGGGTCACCGGCTTGTCGCCCTGCGGCGGCACCGACAGGCTCACGATGTCCCGGTCCAGGCTGGCTCCCACGCGAGCGAGCGCGGAGCGGGCCGCCGGCGTGGTGTGCTGCCCGGGCCCGCCGAGCACGCCCACCACCACGTGCAGCTGGACCGCGAGGTCCCTGGCGCTCTGCTCGACGGTGTACGTCGAGCCGAGCGGTCCGTGGCCGGCCCGGACCTGCGCCTGGGTCTGGTCGGCCAGCGGGCGATTGATGAGATGCAGCAGCTGCGGGTTCTGCCAGAAGCAGAAGCCGAACGCGACCCCGATCACGGCCAGCGACGCGATCAGGCGCGTACGCAGCTCGTCGAGGTGATCGACGGTGCTCAGGCGGTCCTCGTGACCGACGGTGCGGACCGTGCTGCGGATCGCGCTCAGCATCAGCTTGCGGCGTTCGCGTCCTGCGGGCCGGCTACGCGCCCGGCACCGGTTCGGCCGCGACGGACGCGGCGGTGTCGACGGTCGCGGCCGGCGGCACGGCGGCGGCGAGGCTCGCCGGGACGGGCGTGCTCGGCTCGGCGACGTGAGCAGCGGCGTGCGCGTCACCGCTGAGCGCGTCGCGGAAGCCGCGCAGCCCGGCACCGAGCGAATGACCCATCTCGGGCAGTCGCTTGGCGCCGAAGACGAGCAGCACCAGGATGAGAAGGAAGGCGATGTGAAGCGGATTGTCGAGGCCCATGAAATGCTCCCAATGGTCGTTGGCAGATATCCCTGCGGGCTTCGGCCCGATTCGGATCACCGGGTGTGAAATTGGAGATCGTCGCCCACCATCGCTCGCCCCGGCCCGCGCACCGCGCTGGCGTGATCGCCGCGCTGCGGAGCGCGCTGGCCAGCGGCGCCGATCGCATCGAGCTCGACGTGCTGCCACTCGGGTCGGGACTGGTGGTCGCTCACGATCGGCGGGTCGCGCGCGGGACGGACCCGCTGCCGCTCGAGGACGCGCTCGATCTGCTCGCCGCCGATGAGAGCCGGGGGTTGCTGGCCGACCTCAAGCACGCCGGTGCGGCGCGCGGACTCGGCGCGGCGCTGGCGGCACGGGGCCTGGGAGCGCGGACCATCGTCAGCGGAGAGCTGCGCCCGGTGATCGAGGCCGCGCGGCTGGGCGGCGCCATGGCGGCGTGGACGTTGCCGGCCGCGCCGGAGGCCAGACCCGGGCCATGGGGGTCGGCGACGAGGCGGGGACGCGCACGCGTGCGTCGCGCGGCCCACGCGGCGATCCGGGCCGGTCAATGCTCGGCCGTGTGCGTGGAGCGGCGCTTCGTCGACCGCGCGCTCGTGGACGCCGTGCGCGCCGCCGACGGGCGTGTGTACGCCTGGACGGTTGACGCCGAGCACGAGCTGCGGCGGCTGGCCACCCTCGGCGTCGACGGGGTCATCACCAACGATCCGCACGCGGCGCGGCGCGTGCGCGCCGCGCCGGAGCTGGCCAGCTGACATGCCCGGTCCGACGGTGGCCGCGTTGCGTATCGGCGGGCCCATCGGCCCCTGGCGGTCGGTCGGCTTCGCCGTGAGCGAGGACGGCCGCTGCCGCGTCGGCGCCGTGGAGCTGCGCATCGGCGAGCCCGGCTCCGGGCTGCTCGGCTGGACGCTGACCGGCGACGGCGAAGGTGACCTGGACGGCATCCCGACCGAGCGCACCGGCGAGGCTGGCGTGGCGGCGCACGCCGGGGATGCGCCGCCGCACCCGAACACGGCGGTCAGCGTCGATCACGTCGTGCTGCGCAGCGCCGACCCGCGGGCCACCTTCGCCGCGCTGGCCGACGCCGGCATGCTCCTGCGCGGCGAGCGCGTCGCAGGGGGCGAGGATCGGCGCATGCTGCAGGGCTTCTTCCGGCATGGCGAGGCGATCATCGAGGTCGTCGGGCCCGACCCGCCGCTGGCGCGCGCGCCGTCGGCCCTGTGGGGGCTGACCGTCACCGTGGCGGACATCGATGCCTGCGCGGCACTGCTGGGGGAGCGACTCGGCGCGATCCGTCCCGCCGTGCAGGCGGGCCGGCGGATCGCCACGGTGGCACGCGAGAGCGGTCTCGGAGTGCCGCTTGCCGTCATGTCGGCCTGAACCGGCCGCCTCGCTGCGGCCGGAGCGGGGCCGTTCCGGCAAACAGGCAATTCTCGACCTACTTTGTGTAGAATTGGTGCATGGCCGCTCCCGTCACCTGCCGTGCACCCTCCGCCCTCGGCGAGGAGGAGCTGCGGGCGCTCGTCAGCGACCTGGCCCGCCGCCCCGGGCTGTGGCGCGAGCATGTGGTTCACGACCCTGGCCAGCGCCGGTTCACCCGGTTGCGCATCGACGACGAGATCGAGGTCTGGCTCATCTGCTGGATGAGCGGCCAGGACACCGGCCTGCACGACCATGGCGACTCGCGCGGCGCGGTCGCCGTCGTGCGCGGGGCGGTCCATGAGGAGCGCTACGTCAATCGGAAGCTGGCCCACGAGGTCGAGTTCGCGGCCGGCGACACGCTGACGTTCTCGCCGGCGGTCATCCACCGCGTGCGTCACAGCGGCAAGGAGCCGGCGGTGACGCTGCACGCCTACTCCCCTCCCCTGAGCGGGTCGAGCGCCTACGCGATCGGCCCCGAAGGGCTCTGGCGCAGTGTCTCGGTGGCCGACGACGAGGAGCTGCGCCCGGTCAGTCCCTCCGCGTGAGCCGGGCGCGCTCGTGCGGGATGAGACGGTGGATGTAGACCCCGTCCTCGCGCTCGGTGTGGACCGCGAACAGCCGCGGGGCCTGGTCGAGGAACGCCTCGGCGAACGACCGGCCGGGGTCCGCCAGCCACACCTCGTCGCCGAGCGCCGGCAGCAACGACAGCATCAGCGACACGTTGCGGCGCTCGTACAGCACGTCGGCGGCCAACACGAGGGCGAACGGGGCGCGGGCCAGCAGCGCGGCGGGTGACGCCCAGTCCACCAGCGCCGTCTCGAGCGCCAGTCCGTTGTCAGCGGCGTTGCGCTCGAGCCGCTCCAGCGCGGCTCCCGACCAGTCGGTGGCCAGCACCCGTCCGTTGGCGCGGGCGGCGACGAGGCTGGGCAGCCCCAGGCCGCAGCCGAGCTCGACGACGCGGGCGCCGTGCAGCGCCCGTCCGGCCAGGCGCCGCGCCAGCGCCAGGCCGCTCGGCCACAGCTCCGCCCAATACGGCATGAACTCGTCCTGCGCGAAGGCCTCGTCGTCGATGAGCGCCTCGCTGTCGCGCGGGCGCCGGATCGTCAACTCGCCGTCGCGCAGCGGGATGACCTCGTCGACCAGGTCCTGGCTCACCGGAACGCCGGCTCCTCGCGGCCCGGGAACAGCTCGGGCAGTCCGTCGCTCACGCGGTCGGAGAAGTGCGGCGGGCGCTTCTCGAGGAACGAGGCGACTCCCTCGCGCACGTCGGCCGACTGGCCGCGGGCGAACATCCCGCGTGAGTCGGCCCGGTGGGCCTCCATCGGATGCGTGGCGCCGAGCATGGTCCACAACATGCGGCGCGCCAGCGCCACGGACACCGGCGCGGTGTTGGCGACGATCTCCGCGGCGATCTCGCGGGCGGCGTCCAGCAGCTCCGCGTCGGGATGCACGCTGCGCACCAGCCCGGCTGCAAGGGCCTCTCGCGCCGCGAACACCCGGCCGGTGCTCACCCACTCCATCGCGGTGTTGATGCCCACCACCCGGGGCAGGAACCAGCTCGAGCACGCCTCGGGGACGATGCCGCGGCGCGTGAACACGAACCCGATCCGCGCGCTCTCGGCGGCCAGCCGGATGTCCATCGGCAGGGTCATGGTCGCGCCGACGCCAACGGCGGGTCCGTTGATGGCCGCGACCACCGGCTTGGTGCTGGCGAACACGCGCAGCGTGAAGCGCCCCCCGCCGTCGCGTGGCACGTCGCCCTCACGCTCGCGCTCGCGCCAGTCGAAGGTGGCGCCGCCCTCGGCCAGGTCCGCACCGGCGCAGAAGCCACGCCCGGAGCCGGTCACGATGATCGCGCGAACATCGTCGTCGGCGTCGGCGAGGTCGAACGCCTCGATCAGCTCGCGTCCCATCTGCTGCGTCCACGCGTTGAGTCGCTCGGGGCGATGGAGCGTGATCGTGAGGACCTGATCGGCCACCTCGTAGCGGATCTCCTGAAATGCCATGCGCCAGCCGTCCCTCCGTATCGAGTGGTGAGGGCGTGATTGTGTCGGCTCGCCGGTGTGTCCGGCGCGCGCCCGGCGCAAATGTCGGCGGCGGCGGGAACGGTCGGCGCCCTCGCGGCGTCTGTAGGGGCACGCCCACCGATCCGAAAGGGGAGTCCCTGCATGCGATCGCCCGATTCACGCGCCGACCAGGACGGGCAGCGCTCCGACCGCCGCCGCCTGGGCCGGCGGGCCCCGACCGTGCTCGCGGCGGTCGTCGCGCTGCTGGCCGTGCCCACGACCCTGGCGCTGGCGCGAACGCGCGCGACGCGCGTGACCGCGACGCCCGCGGTCGTCGACGCCACCCACAACGCGGCGCTCGACGCCACGGTCGTGGTCGACGAGCACGGGCGGACGCTGTACGCGCTCAGCGGCGAGACGGCGCGTCACCTCAAGTGCACGAGCGCTGAGTGCCTGAAGTTCTGGCCGCCGCTCACGGTCGCCTCGGCCCGGGCGGCCCTGCGCGAAGGGGCGGGCGTACACGGCAAGCTGGGCGAGTTCCGGCGCGCCGACGGGGTCGAGCAGGTGACGTTGCGCGGCCTGCCGCTGTATCGCTTCTCGCTTGACAAGGCGCCCGGGTCCGCGGCCGGGCAGTCGGTCTCGAGCTTCGGTGGCGTCTGGCATGCCGTGACCGCGGGCGCCACGGGCGCCGGCGTCGTGACCTCCACGCCGGTCACCAGCACGACGACGACCGCCACCGGGGGCGCTCCGGGCGCGCCAGACGCGCCGGGCGTGCCAGGCGCGCCGGCGGGCTCGACCTCGGCCACGACTACCAGCTCGTCGGTCGGCTATGTCCCGACGTCCGCCACCTCGGTGAGCAGCGCCGTGACGACCACCGCGACCACGACGAGCGCACCCACCTCGTCGAGCACGGTGACGATGAGCAGCACCAGCAGCGCCTGCACGCCGTACTACATCGGCAGCTACTACTACCCGTGCCCGTGACGGAGGGCGCAGCCAACCGCCGGTGGGCCTTTGGGAAGGGGGCCCACCGGCGGGAGGAGACGGGGTTCAGGAGCTGCTCGTGCCCGTCGGGATCGGCGCGTTCGGAGTCGGGGTGTCGCCCGGGATGCTCGCCCCGCCACGCAGCTGGTGGATGGCGGTCCAGAACGTCACCCGCGCCTGCTCGATCGACAGGTGGAACTGGCGCAGCGCGAGCCGCAGACCGACCCGCTGCGCGGCGACCTCCCGAGCCGCCTTCAGGCGGGCTCGCGTGCAGGCGAGCTGCCCCGCCACGGTGGTCGGCGCCGGCGTGCAGGCCGCCTGGGCGGCACTGCGCGCAGCCTGGACGGCGGCGGCGAAGCTCGCCTCGGCCGACTGCCCCGCCGCCACGGCGGCGCTGTAGGAGCTCTGCAACGTGGCGCAGTCGCTGGACACCTGCGACTGCTCCCCCTGCAGGCTCTTGGGCAGCGTGGCCTCGCTGCACAGCTGCGACGCGACCGGATAGGTCTGCTGGAACGAGCGGCTGCCGGGCGCGGCCGAAGCGACGCCCGGAAGGGCGAGCAGGATGAGCGCCGAGGCGATCCCGGCCCTCCGTGTGATGCGGCTCATGACGTGGCTCCTTGCGGTTGGTGAGTGGCTCACCGGAGAACACCGGACCGCACAGCGAAGTCGTGGTCGCCGCGTCAAACTGGACGTTCGTTGACCGGCGCCGGCGCGGTCCACGGCTCGACCGCGTCACGCACCCAGCCGGGGATCTCCACCGTCGTCTGGGCGTCGACGTCGACGAACACGTGCACCATGCGGCCCTCGGCGATCGTCTCCGCGTCGCGCTGGATGTCCAGGTGGGAGACCATCGAGGAGCGCCCGAGGGGCGTGGGCACGAACGCGATGTCGATCTCGTCGTCGAAGCGCGCCGGCGCCCGGAAGCGCACCGACGCCTCCACGACGAGCAGGTCGACCCCGCGCTCGCGCAGCTCCTGGTAGGAGCCGAGCGTCTCGCGCATGAACTCGGTCAGCGCGATGTCGAAGTAGGCGAGGTAGTTCGCGTTGAAGACGACGCCCTGCAGGTCGCATTCGTGGTAGCGGACCCTCAGACGGTGGACGAAACGCCTGTTCATGGCGCGGATGCTGCCACGGACTGTCATGCCCGCGCGTCTTCCCCGGCTCCTAGCATCGAGGCCATGGCGCACGGGAGGGCGCCCGTCCGCTGCATGAGAGGGAGGTCTGGATGTTCAGCTGGTTCTCGTCGGTTCCCGCGCGAGTGCGCGCGCTCGGCGCCGTCGGCGCCTTTGGCGTCGCCGTCGCCCTGACGCTCGGCCCGGTCCCGGCCGGCGCCCACGGCGCGCAGGCCGCCGCGAAGCTGCCATCGTTCGTCAGCAACGGCCGCGACGATGCGGCCTCCGCGCTGGACATCCTCGCCCCCGGTGAGGCCGGCGGCGTGCCGACGACCGCCAACTCCACCGACCAGGGCACGCTGTATGACGCGCTGACCCCATTGCGCGGCGACGTCACCGCCGCCGACCTGTCGCGCGACTACCTGTCCGAGCGCCTCGGCGTGCAGGGCGCGACGACCCGCGTCGAGCGTCCGCGCGCCGGCGTGGTCATCCTGCGCGACAGCCACGACATCCCGCACGTCTACGGCAAGACGCGTGCCGACGTCATGTTCGGCGCCGGCTACGCGGAGTACGAGGACCGCAGCCTGCTCATGAACGAGGGGCGCGGCCCCGCCGTGGCCGCCGTGCTCGACGTGCCCGGCGTCAACGCGTTCGGCCTGGTCACGTCGCTGCGCTCGTTCACGCCGAGCCCGCAGGCCGAGGCATTCGTCAGCGCCCAGGCCCGGCTGTTGCGCGACTCGGGACCGAAGGGCCGCCAGGTGTACACCGACTTCGTCAACTGGGTGGCCGGCGTGAACGCCTACATCCAGCAGAACGTGCCCGCCGCCCAGCGGCCGGCGCCCTACACGATCAATGACGCCATCAGCCTGTTCGCGTTCATCGGCTCGATCTTCGGCAACGGCGGCGGCAACTCCGTGGCCAGCTCCGAGCTGCTCGCCTCGCTGCAGGCCAAGTACGGCGCGACGCAGGGCTTCGAGATCTGGCACGACCTGCGCGAGAGCAACGACCCCGAGGCCCCGACCACGATCTCGCGCACCTTCAACTACGACCAGATCCCCAACGGCCCGACTCCCGGCTCGCTCGTGGTCGATCCCAACTCGATCCAGCTCAACGGGCCGTACCCGTCGGCCACCACGGCCGCCGTCGCGCCGCCGCACGTGTCGTCCAACGCGCTGCTGGTGTCGGCCAAGCGCTCGGCCACCGGGCACCCGCTGGCCGTGATGGGCCCGCAGCTGGGCTACTACTACCCCGAGATCGTCATGCAGATCGACCTGCACGGCGGCGGCATCGACGCCGAGGGCGTCGCGCCCCCGACCGAGCCGTACGTGCTCATCGGCCGGGGCAAGGACTTCGCCTGGAGCCTGACGAGCGCGACGAGCCAGAACACCGACCAGTTCCTGTCCCAGCTGTGCAATGGCGACGGCAGCCCGGCGACGCGGTCCTCGACGTCCTACGTGTACAAGGGCCATTGCGTGCCCATGACCCGCTTCGACGCCGGCGTGCTCGGCGCCGGCAGCGGCTCACCGGCCCAGAGCGTCTCCTACGAGGAGACCGTGTACGGCCCGGTGAACGGGACCGCGCTGGTCAAGGGCGTCCCCTACGCGATCAGCAACCTGCGCTCGACACGCGGCCGCGAGCCGATGAGCGCGCTGGCGCTGGCCGACCTCAACGATGGCCACGTGCATTCGCCGCAGACGTTCGTGAAGGCCGCGAGCGAGTTCGAGACGACGTTCAACTGGTTCTACGTCGACTCCAAGCACATCGCGTACTACTCGTCCGGTCGTCTGCCGGTGCGGGCACCGGGAACCGACCCCGACCTGCCGACGCTCGGCAACGGCGCCTACGACTGGCGCGGCTTCCTCACCCCGGCGCAGCATCCGCAGGCCATCGACCCCGCGTCGGGCCTGATCATCAACTGGAACAACAAGCCGGCCCCCGGCTGGGGCGCCGCCGACAACAACTACGCACTCGGGTCGGTCCACCGGGTGCAGCTGTTCACGGGCTTCAAGGCCAGGGGCAACACGCTGGCCGGGGTGGTGTCGATCATGAACCGTGCCGCGACGCAGGATCTGCGTGCGGTGGCGGTCTGGCCGACGATCGCCAAGGTCCTGGCCGGCGGCCCGGCACCATCGCCGCTGGCGCAGCAGGCGGCGAACCTCGTGACCGCATGGGTGGCGCACGGCGCCAGCCGACTCGACATGACCGGCAACGGCCAGATCACCGACCCGGGCGCGGCGGTGCTCGACACCGCCTGGCGCGGCCTGGCCGACGCGGTGCTCTCGCCCGTGTTGGGCCCTGACATCCTGGCCAAGCTCGAGGCGGTGACGCCCGATGACCAGGCGCCCGGCGACGTGACGGATGCCCAGGGCGACGTGCACGGCAACGGCGGCAGCTCGTTCGAGAGCGCGTGGTACGGGTACGTGTACAAGGACCTGCGCAGCGAACTGGGTGCGCCCGTCAAGGGCGCATTCAGCCGCCGGTACTGTGGCGGCGGCGACCTCGCCACGTGCCGCGCCTCGCTGTGGGCGGCACTGCAGACGGCGGCGAGCACGCTGGCCACCTCGCAGGGGAGCAACCCCGCCAACTGGCACTCGAGCGCGACCGCGGAGCGGATCAAGTTCCTGCCCGGCCTCATCCCCTTCACCATGCGCTGGACGAATCGGTCGACGTTCCAGCAGGTCATCTCGTTCGGGGCGCACGGGTAGCGCTGTCGTTCGCGGGTTGGCTGCGCCCGGTGCGGTCGACTCCCTGACAAGGGGAGTCGACCGCCCCGGGCTCCGCCCGCGCCGACTAGCCGCCCCCGCTTGAAGCTGGCTAGCGCTTGGCGGCGGGGCGGCGCCGCCGGCCGAGGCCGAGGCCGAGAAGCAGCAGGGCGCCGCCGATCAGGGCCTCGTCCTCGACGTTCACCCCGGTGCGGGGGAGCGTGGAGGAGGATGCGGGCGCCGTCGTCGAGGACGGTGTCGCGGCGAGGGCGGTGGCGGTCTCGAGTGGCCGAGCCCGTTATCGCCGGCGTGACCGTGGTCGCCGGCGCAGGCGTCGCCGAGACCGCCGGGGCGGATGACGTCGCCGTCTGGTTCGTCGTGGTCGACGCGTGGTGGGGCGTGGTGGTGCTCGGCGGGGGCGAGTTGCCGAAGGGGTCGGAGTACTGATTGTCGGCGGCCCCCTGCGCGAAGGCCGTGGCCGGCGCCGCGAGCAGCACGGCCACGGCGACGGGGAGCAGAGGGCGGGCGCTGGGCATCGGGGGCATGCTAGACCAGCCGGCGGGGCCCGGCGGCGGCGGGCGCGTCGCGCTGGCGCCGTCCGCGCACGGGAGCGCCCGGATCGAGCATGATCACGGGGTGGGCATCGTTCGTGTCGCCGTCGCGCTGCTGGCGTTCGCCGTGTGCGCCTGGTTCGCGCTCGGAGTGGTGCAGACGCGCGATACCGACCGCGCGGCGGCCATCGTCTCCTCGCCCGGGACGCTCGGCGGCGCGGCGGCCGCGCACGCCGCGAGCCTGCTCGCCGACGCGGGCACGCTCAATCCCGATGCCCAGGTCAAGCTGCTGCGCGCGCAGCTCGCCAACCGCGAGGGTCACCCGGCGGCCGCGCGGGCGATCGTGCTGGGCGTGCTGGCCGGTGAGCCGCAGAACATCGACGCGTGGGTCGAGCTTGCGCGCTCCTCGCAGGGCGATCCGCACACGTTCGCCCTCGCGCTGCGTCGCGCCCGCGCGCTCGCGCCGCTCGTCCCGCCGCCGACATGACAACGACAAGGAGCGCCATGCCCATCAACCCCCACCGGGAGCAGCTGGCCGCCGTCGCCGCCTCGGCCGGCGGCGACGCCGACGGCCCGCTCGTGATGCTCAACCTCAACCGCTACCGAGAGCGCGCCGCCTACACGGAGGACCCGCCCGGCGGCGCGTCGCCCGACGTGCCGGGCCGGGAGGCCTACGAGCGCTACGGTGACGCCGCGCTGGCGGTGCTGCAGCGCCTCGGCGGCGAGGTCCTCTGGCAGACCAGGGCCACCATGACGGTGATCGGCGACGCGGACGATCGCTACGACGAGGTGATCGCGGTGCGCTACCCGAGCGCGCAGGCGTTCCTCCAACTGGCCATGGATCCGCAGATCGGGGCCGCGCTGGCCCACCGCGACGCCGGGCTCGAGCGGGCCACGCTGATCCGCTGTGACGACCCCGGCCATCCGCCGCTCGCCGGTCGGTAGCGTGAGCAGCGGGTACTGGCCCCGGCCGTGGACCGGCGAGGACGGCGGGCCGCTGCGCCGCGGCTGGGCCGACGGACAGTCGGCCCGGCGAGCGGATGCCGTCCTGCGGGCCTGGCGGCTTCGGGGCGACGCCCTCGAGCCGCTCTGGCGCCGCGACGGCTTCGCTCATGCCGGCCATCTCATCCTGTACCCGGACACGCGCGAACTGGTCGTGCAGGACTTCGACGACGTCTCTGCGCTGCGCTGGCCGCCGGTCAGGCGCGCGCTGCGCCCCGCCTTCGGGGTGCTCGGCCGGTCCGCTCGCGTCCGCCGCGCGTCGCTGCGCAGCGGCCGCGATCAGCTCGTCGTGCTCGACCTGGACACCGGGCGCGACAGGGCGCGTGTCGAGGTGCCGTCGCCGAGTCAGGCCTTCCTGTTTCCCGCGCCCGGCTTCCAGCGTGACGTCTACTACCAGTCGATCACCACGATCGCGCGCGTGGCGGTCACCGGGGCGCCAGCCTCGTGATCGGCAGCGCGGGGGTGTGCATGCCGCTGCTCTCGCACAGCTCGGCGAGCCGCAGTGCCAGTCGGTCGCGCTCCCGCGCGGCGGCGGCGCTGCGCGGCCGCCCGGACGTCTTGTCGAGCAGGTTGAGCGCCTCGTCGGGGTCGCTGTCCAGGTCGTACAGCTCATACTCGGGCGCGGCCCGTCCGGCGGGGTCCAGGTAGACGGCGTACTTCCAGCCCGCGTCGCGCACGCAGCGGATCCGGTTGGGCTGGCCGGGACCCTCCTGCAGCGCGGTACCGGCCTGGTGGTCGTCGTAGGTGAACAGCACCGCGTCGCGGATCGAGCGCTGCTCGCCGCGCAGCAGCGGGCCCAGGTCGCGCCCGTCCAGGCGCTCCGGGGCGGGAGCGCCCGCCAGTCCCAGGAACGTCGGCACGACATCCAGCAGCGACACCAGCGCGTCGCTCTCCCGTGGCCGGCCGAAGAACTGCGGACCGGAGATCACGAGCGGCACGCGGATCGACTCCTCGTAGGCGTTGAAGATCTTCTGGCGCAGACCGCCGTGCGACAGGCCCATCTCGCCGTGGTCGGAGATGCGGGCGATCACCGTGCGCGACCGCAGCGAGTCGGGGTCATCGGCTGGGCCGAGCGCCGCCAGCAGGCGTCCGATCTTCTCGTCGACGACACGGTGCAGGTGCGCGTAGAAGTCGACGTAGTCCTGCTGGGCGCGGCGGTCCCTGAGCGCGCCGAGATAGGCGTCCATGCCGAGCTTCGACAACGCGTGCACGGTCGGCTTCTCGCGCAGGTCCTCGTCGAGCGTGGCCGGCAGCGGCACGCGCAGGTCGCGGAACTCGCGCGCCGCGTAGCCGCCCTGTTCGTAGGTGGCCGGATAGCCGAGCACGTCGTGAGGATTCACCAGCGAGAAGACCAGGCAGAACGGCTCCGGGAGGTCTCCTGGGCCAGCCAGGCCTCCATCTGGCGCGTGTAGTCCTCATCCCAGCCGGCGTGGGTCGTGCCGGCGGCGCCGCCGCCGAAGTGCTCGGCGCGGGCGTCGCCGCCCGTGTCCGGCGGCTCCCAGTCGGCGAAGCCGAAGTCGCGCTCGATGCGAGCGGCATCGGCGGTGCTCCAGTCGCCGCCGTCGACCGGCTTGGTCAGATGCCACTTGCCCTTCAGGGCGACGTGGTAGCCGCGCCGGCGCAGCAGTGTCGCCAGCGTGTCGATGCCCGCCGGGAGCTCGGGCTCGTGGCCGCTGCGGGGGCCCAGGCGCAGCAGGCCGCGGACGAACGACCGGGCCAGCCGTCGGCCTGGCACCTCGCCGCTGCGGGCCATCCGCGCCGCGGTGCGCAGCGCGTCCGGCGCGTGACGGCGATCGGGCCACAGGTCGCCCTCGGTCAGAGTGAGCGTGACGCCGTGGCGCGACGGATAGGTCCCGGTGAGCAGGCTGGCCCGGCTCGGCGAGCACATCGCGGTCGCCGTGAACGCGCGCGTGAAGGTCATCCCGGTTCGCCGCAGCTCGGCGTCGTTGGGCGCCAGCTCGCGCAGCCAGGTGGGATCGTCGGGCCAGTGCTGGAATTGACGCTGCTGGTCGGTGATCAGCAGGACCAGGTTCGGCGGGCGCGCGCCGTCGCTCATCGCGGGCACGTTACCGTCGCGCTCCCGGACCGTCATGCTCTGACGATCCGGCTCAGACCGAAGAGGAGGAAGCGATGTCATGTCCACGCCCCGATGCGGCGGCGACGTGCCTGATCACCGGGGCGTCGGCCGGGATCGGCGTCGAGATCGCCCGCGAGCTGGCGCAGCGCGGCTACGGCGTCACGCTCAGCGCCCGGCGGGCCGACCCGCTCGAGCGGCTGGCCGAGGAACTGCGGGCCCGCCACGGCGTCGCGGCCAGTGTGATCCCGTGCGACCTACGGGATGAGGCGCAGCGGCTGGCGCTGGTCGAGCAGGCGCAGACGGACGGCAGACGGGTCGACGTGCTGGTCAACAACGCCGGACTCGGGGGCGCCGGCCGCTTCCAGCGGACCGCGCGCGAGCGCGCCATGGACATGGTGCAGACCAACATCCTGGCGCTCGTCGATCTCACCCGCCTGCTCGTCGAGCCGATGATCGAGCGCCAGGAGGGCGCGATCCTCAACGTGGGCTCGACCGCGGGCTTCCAGCCGATTCCCTCCGAGGCCGTGTACGCGGCCACCAAGGCGTTCGTGCGCAACTTCAGCGACGCGCTGAGCGTCGACCTGAAGGGCACCGGGGTGACATGCACCACGCTCTGTCCCGGACCGACGCGCACCGAGTTCGCCGAGGTGGCCGGCAGCGAGCAGCTGTTCGACGAGCTGCCCGGGGCGCTGGTGGCCGACGCACGATCGGTCGCGGCGGCCGGCGTCGAGGCGATGCTCGCCGGTAAGCGCGTGTGTGTGCCGGGAGTGGCCAACAAGATCGGGGCGGTCGCCGGCGGCATGAGCCCGCGGCCGGTGGTGCTCAAGACGATGGAGCTGTTCTGGCCGGCCGCGCGCGGTGACGCCGCGGGCTAGGCCTGCAGCAGCTCGATGATGCGCCCCGTGAGCGCATCGTCGAAGGATTCATCCCAGTCGCGGCTCCAGGCCACGTGGCTGCCGTGCGCGCGGCCGGCGTGGTCCTCGACGCCGAGGGCCGCCGCCCGCAGCCCGTCGGCGATGCCCTCGATCGTCGGCTCGGCGGTGATCAGGTTCGGCGAGATCGCGCTCAATGCCGCGGCCGTCTTGTTCTCGAAGCTGTTGGTCACGGTCAGCATCCCGGCCGAGGCCATCTCGATCGGCACGAGGCTCGGGTGCGGCGTGTACATCAGCGCCAGGCCGACGTCGTGCCCGCGCAGCACGCTCGGCGTACGCCGCCTGGTCGACGCGCGGCAGCAGCTCGAGCGTGACGCCGCCGCCGAGGGCGACCCGGCGCTCGGGTCCGAGGCCGCCGATCCCGTGCAGCTCCCAGCCACTCGTGAAACGTTCCCTCCTGCGAGCGCGCGGTAGAGCGCGAGCATCGCCGAGCTCGAACATATTGCGCGCCGCGTGGGGCTCCGGTCGCGCGTAGAAGAGCAGGCGGCGGGCGCGAGCGGGCGGACAGCTCGGCCGCGCTCGGCGGCGGCACGGCGGTGATCGCGTTCTGGAACGGTCAGTGCCGTCGCCCGCCGCGGCCGGCGCGTACACGCCGAGTCCGTGCGCGGCGAAGTACGCCGCGCAGCAGCTCGGTCGAGAACAGCGCGTGATGCGCGAAGCGGTAGGACTCGCTCGCCAGCGCCGCGTACGTGCCCATCGGGAACGTGAACGGCTCGTACTCCTGGATCAGGTACAGGAAGCGCCGCTCGCCGCCGAGCGCGCTGCCGCGCCGCGCGCCGCGATGTGGGCCGTCCACCAGGTCGTGGCGATGAAGCGGTCGCTCGCGGCTCACCTCGAGGCCGTTGCGACTCGCGGCCGAATGCCACCTCGACGCGGTCGAACGAGCCCCTCCAGGCCGCTGTAGGACTCGATCCGCCGCCGCCAGTCACGGGGCAGCGGCCCGACGGGGTCGACGGTGACGATGCCGCACGCGCCGTCCCGCTCGGCCAGGCGTCGGGCGAGGTTGAACTTGGCGATGTAGCCGCCGAAGAAGTGGTCGAGGTCGATCGTCGGGATCAGCAGGTTGATCGCGCTCGGGCGCGTCGTCGGCGATGCGCCAGCTGCAGCGGCGCGATCTTGTCGCGCGATCGCATGCGCGGCCGTGCCCTCCAGCCCGCCCCGGCCGGGCTCCTGGGCCAGCGTGGGCGGCGGCAGCGCGTCCAGGCGCAGCGCGCCGCTGGGGGCGCTCGCGGGCGCTCGCCGCCGAGCATCCGCCGCCAGCCGAGGGCGTGGAAGAGCATCCACTCGGCGCCGAGCGTCTGCCGGCCGCGCCGAGCGAGCTCGCGGGCGCCGCGGGCGCCAGCGCGGCGAGCGCCGCCGGCGAGTCGTCGGCGCGCAGGAAGCGCTCCAGCGAGCGGCGCTTGGCCGGCGGCATGCGCGTCGCCGCAGCGCAGCTGCAGCACCGTCGGCGAACTGCTCGCAGGCGGCAGACGTCGACGAAGTAGTGCAGGCGCCACATGCGAACCCGCCCGCGCGGGTCGCGCCGCAGCGTCGCCAGCCGTTCGCGCAGCGAGGGCATGCTGGTTGGCCGCCGCGTGGCCGAGCTAGGCGCTCGCCGTGCTGGACGTAGTCGTACAGCGGCCGGTCCACGAACGCGATGTCTCCGAGGGCCAGCGCCGTCAGTCCGATCCAGTGGTCGTGGAAGTGCGCGAACTGGGCCGGCGGGAACGGCAGGGCGTCCTCGAGCAGCTCGCGCCGGAACAGCGACGCGGCGCCGGTCACCGCGTTGGCCACCAGCAGCGAGAGCAGGTCGGAGTGGTTGTTGCGCCGGCGGCCCCAATAGGTGTCGGCGATCGCGCTGGCCGTCGCGCGAGACGATGCGCGCGTCGCTGTAGACGAGCTGCGCGTCGCCGAGCGCCTCGAGCAGCATGGCCAGCTTGTCGGGTTGCCAGCTGTCGTCCTGGTCGGCGAGCGCGACGAAGTCGGCGTCCGCCGGGACGAGCGTCAGCGCGCGCTCGAAGTTCCGATAGAAGCCGAGCCGCCGCGGCGACCGCGACACGATGAAACGCGCGTCGTCGGCCACCGCGGCCTTGCAGCGCCGCGAAGCGCTCCGGGCTCGGAGCAGTCGTCGCTGATCGACGCACACCCAGTTGCGGTGTGTCTGGGCCCGGATCGAGTCGCAGCTGGCGGCTCCAGCAGGTCGGGCGGCGGGTTGTGCGTGGCCATGCAGATCGCCACCGGCGCGCCCGCGCCCGGCGGAGGCGGCGGGCTCGGCGGCACGAGGGCGACGCGCCCGAGCTCGGCGGTGGCCTGCCCGCCGCCGTCGAGCAGCTCGCGCGCAGCGCCAGGAGGCACGTGTCACGCGCCGCGGCGTCGATCTGCGCCAGGCCCCAGAAGCCGCTGGGTAGCTGTGCAGGACGGGTCGTCCGCGGGAGTCAGGGTCGGCGGCGAGGTCGCCCGGTCGCGTACGGGTCCAGCGCCGGGTGCAGCGATCGGAACAGGTCCAGCCGCGGCATGCCGAATGCCGTCAGGCCTTGCGGCGTGCCGTCGACGAGCAGCTCGAGCGTGCGCACCGCTGCGACGGGGAGTAGCACCAACCGCATACGAACACGGCCGTGCCCCGCCCGACCGCCAGCTCGTCCGGCAGTTCGGCGTCGAGCTGCACGTGCAGCTCGCTGAGCGGCGGCGGGGGCGCGGAGCGGTGGGGCTCGCCAGGGCTTTCAGGTCTCCGGCAGCGCCGCCATGCTACCGGCGTGCTCGTCGACTAGACTCCGCGCGAATGAGCGCGACAGAGCCGACGATCGACCCGTTCGCCAACGACCCCGAGCGGTGGGGCCATTCGCTCGGGAACGTGATGGAGCTGCTGCTGCCCGTGCCTGGACGCGGCCGGCGCCGCGTCGGTGGTCGAGCTCGGCGCGTACGCGGGCGACGTGACCCGGCTGCTGCTCGGCTGGGCCGCCGGCACGGGCGCGCGTGTGTGGCCGTCGATCCCGAGCCGCAGGCCGCGCTCGTGCAGCTCGCCGCGGAGCACGCCGAGCTGGAGCTCGTACGCGCCACCAGCCACGACGCTCTGGCCACGCTCCCCGCCGCCGACGCGGTCATCGTCGACGGCGACCACAACTACTACACCGTCAGCGAGGAGCTGCGGCTGATCGCCGAACGCGCGCGCGCCGAGGGCGCGCCGCTGCCGTTGCTGCTCTTCCACGACGTGTGCTGGCCCCACGCGCGGCGTGACACTACTTCGCGCCGCAGCTCATCCCCGCGCAGGACCGCCAGCCGACCGCCGACGGCGGCTTGGCGTGTTTCCCGGCGACCCCGGCGCCTGCACGCCGGCGGCCTGCCCTACCCGTGCCCGGCGGCGCGCGAGGGCGGGCCCCGCAACGGCGTGCTCACCGCGATCGAGGACTTCGTGGCCGACCACGACGAGCTGCGCCTGGCGATCGTGCCGGCGTTCTTCGGGCTTCGGCGTGGTGTGGCGCCGCGACGCGCCGTGGGCGCGGCGAGCTCGGACAGCTGCTGGCCCGTTCGACCGCCATCCGGTGCTCGAGCGCCTCGAGGGCAACCGCGTGCTCCATCTCGCCTCCTGGCAGGTGCAGCGAAATCAGACCGCCTGGCTGTCGGAGAGCAACGCGCGCAAGGACGCGCTGCTGCGCAAGCTGCTGCAGTCGCGGCACGTTCGCCGTGGCGATTTCGCTGTCGCGGCTGCGCCAGCGCGGTGAGCCGGCGTTCTCCAAGGAGGAGATCCGCCGCGCTGCTCGACGGGTAGCGGTGCCGGCCGCCCGTGCTGCGGCTGGCGCTGCGCGACCGGCGCAGGCGCCGGCGCAGCGCGTTGGCGCGGCGCAGCGGCTCGGTCAGGCGCCAGCCGATGCTCTCGCTCATGACCTTCACCTCGCGCTCGAGCTCGAGCACGCGGGCGTCGCCCTTGAGCCGGTTGGATACGGCCTGCGCGATGGCTGCGGCGGCCTCGGCCTCGGCGCGCCGCGCGCGCAGCTTCCAGTCGCCGCCGGCCACGCCGACGTTGAGCATCCGCCCGTCCCATTTCTCGGCCACGCGCATGTGCGCCTCGATCCAGGTCTCGGGGTCGCTGACCAGGTCGAGCGAGTGGTGGTGGATCGCCCGGAAGTCGGTCGTCACCACCTTGCGGCCGGCGTCGCGCACCTGCAGGCAGAAGTCGAAGTCATAGCCGTGCAGCGGGCCGAGGCCCTCGTCGAACCGCACGTTGCGCACCGTCCACGGCGACAGTCCGAGCACGAACCCGTCGACCGTGTCGACCTCGCCGGTGCGCGCATAGGGCGGAAGCTCGCTCTGCTCCCACGCGAACGCCGGCAGATCGCCGCCGCCGAGCTCGCTGTAGCGGTGGATGAACGAGCCCCAGGTCACCGAGCCCTCCCACCACGCGATGCTGCGCACGCCGACGGCGCCCACGCAGCCGACGACGCCGACATCGGGATCGGCCAGCGCGGCGCGCAGCTTGCGGCAGAAGTCGGGATCGACGATCTCGGCGTCCTGGTGCACGAGCACCAGCGCCTCCAGGTTCTCGTACTTGGCGGCGTGGTCGAGGATCAGGTTGTAGCTGCGGGCCAGTGAGCCGGCGGCCGAGAAGGGCAGCACCTCGGAGTCCGGCTCGCGGGCGACATCGATGCCCTGCTTGGCGCAGTCGTTGTAGAGCTCCGGCGAGGTGATCGCCGAGGCGAATGCGATCACCGCACCGTTCTCCGCACGCGGCGCGCGACGCGGCGCCAGGGGGTGGCGCGCAGCCGGGCCACCTCGGCCTCCGCCGCGGCCAGCCGCTCGTGCAGCCGGGCGAGCTCCTCCTGCAACTGCATCTCCTCGACGGCCGGCACGCGAGCGTGGAGCTCGCGGGCCACCGGCCGATCCGGGGTGGCGGTGGCTTCGGCGTCGGCGCGCTGGGGCACCACGACCGGACGATCGTCCTCGCGACGCCAGCGCACGCCGTTCCAGTCGATGTTCTCGATCGGCTCCTCGATGCCGTGCTCGCGGCGGAACTCGTCAACCGCGCGGCGGCACTCCTCGAGCTGCCGGTAGTCGTCGACGACGAGGTAGCCGCCGACGGCAAGGCCCGGATAGAGCACCTCGAGCGCCAGGCGGGTGGCGTCGTAGGTGTCGCCGTCCAGGCGGATCAGCGACCACTGCCGGCCCGTCAGGCCCGGCAGGGTGTCGGCGAAGAAGCCGGGCAGGAAGGTGACGCCGTGCGACAGCCCGAGGCGCTCGAAGCTGGCCTGGACCTCCTCGAGCGGAATGGCCAGGAAGTCGCACGCCGCCAGGTCGGCGCTGAGGTCGTAGCCGTCCTGCGCCTCGGCCGCGGGGAAGCCCTGGAAGGAATCGGCCACCCAGAGCGTTCGGTCCACCGCGCCGAGCGAGTCGAGCGTGGCGCGCATGAGCATCGACGCGCCGCCGCGCCAGGAGCCGGTCTCGATGAGATCGCCCGGCACGCCATCGCGCACGATCGACTCCACGCAGCGCTGCAGATCCGACAGCCGCGCCAATCCGACCATCGTGTGGCCGTGGAGCGGCCAGTCCATACCGGCCGTGCGCAGGCGAAGCCCGTCGCCCTCGAGCTCCCGCGACATCACGTGTCCGGTGGTCGTGCGGGCCACCGACGTCGTGCGCGTCGAGGCGACATCGCACAGGCACAGCTTCAGCAGGTCGAGGTAGGCGCCGCGCAATCCCTCGAGGTCGGCCTGCGGCCCGGCCGCGCGGGCCTGTGGCGCGGCGACGAGGCCGTCGCCGAAGCGCGCCTCGATGATCTCGAGCAGCCGTGCGGCCGCGACGCTCGGTGACTCGGTGGCAGCCGACATCGTGCCGCGATCATATCTCCGACGCCCTAGCATCCTGCGCGCGTGCGGTCGGACGAGGGTCTTCACGTCGAAGTCGAGAGCGAGCTGCCCGCGGCGCTGCCGGTGGGCAGTGAGACGTCGTTGCTCTGTTGCGGGACGTGCTTTCACGAGCAGGAGGCGGTGGCCGGCCTGCAGGTCGTCGTCGGCGACGCCCGGCATCGCGCGACCGCGCTGCGCATGCCCCGCCGCGACGTCGCGGCGGCCCACCCCTCGTGGCGGCACAGCTATCGCAGCGGCTTCTGGGCCACGGTCCCCGTCGGCGCGAACGGGCGCGTCGGGGATTCCCTGGCGCTGCGCCTGGCGGTTCAGCTGCGCGGCGGCCGCGAGTGCGTCGTCCCCCTCGGCTCGGTCGCCATCGCGCCGGCGCCCGAGGCGCCGCCGGGGCCGGACCGGGCGCCCCCGGCGATCGCCATCTGCATGGCCACCCACGAGCCCGACCTCGACCTGTTCGCCGGTCAGGTGCGCTCGTTGCGGGAGCAGACCGAACGCGACTGGATGTGCGTGATCAGCGATGACTGCTCGTCGCCCGCGGTCTACGAGGAGATCGCGCGAGCGGTGGCCGGGGATCGCCGGTTCGCGCTGTCGCGCTCCGAGCGCCGGCTCGGCTTCTATCGCAACTTCGAGCGGGCGCTGACGCTCGTGCCGGCGGGGGTCGAGGCCGTTGCCCTGTGCGACCAGGACGACCGCTGGCATCCGGACAAGCTGCGGTGCCTGCGCGAGGGGCTCGGCTCGGCCCAGCTGGCGTTCAGCGATCTTCGGCTGGTCGACGCGGGCGGCGCGGTGCTGCGCGACACCCTGTGGGAGGGGCGCCGCAACAACCACACCAATCTCGCCTCGATGCTGGTGGCCAACAGCGTGCCGGGGGCGGCAATGCTGTTCCCGCGCGGGCTCGTCGATCTCGCGCTCCCGTTTCCAGATACGCCGGGCGTCCCGTTCCACGATCACTGGCTGGCGCTGGTGGCGCTGGCCACCGGCGAGATCGCCTACGTGGATCGACCGCTGTACGACTACGTCCGCCACGGCGGCGCGGTCCTCGACCCCGCGCGCCGGGCCGGCGTCCGCCGCGCCCGCTGGCGGGCCGCCTACTTCTGCGGCTACCTGGCGCGGGTCGTGATGGCGGAGACGCTGCTCCTGCGCTGCCCGACGGCCGACGCCGGTAAGCGCCGGGCCCTGCGGCGCTTCCTCGACAGCGCCCGCTCACCTGCGGCCTTTGCGTGGTTGCTCGCGCGGGCGGTGCGCCACCGCGGCGAGACGCTGGGCGGCGAGGGCGCGCTTGCGCGGGGGATCGCGTGGCGCTGGCTCGTCGTCGTCGCCGCCCGCTGCTCGCGCCGGTGCGACGCGAGCCTCCCCGGTATCGAGGGGTTCGAGCAGCCGCGTCTGCGGCGCTGGATCGGCGGTGCCTGACACCCGGGGCGCGCGCTGTGACTGGTACGCTCCGCCGTGTCCCTCGACGAGCAGACCGCGACGGACGTGGCGCCGGCCGCCGACCTTCAGGAGGCGGCGAGGCGAGTGCTCGAGCGCCCCGTGGTGATCGAGGCGCGCGGGGTCCAGCAAGACGTTCCGGATCCCCGACCAGCAGCGTCGACTCGCTCAAGGAGCGGGCGACCCGTCCATTCGCCCACCGCGAGTACCGCGAGCTGCACGCGCTGCGCGACATCTCCTTCGACGTCCACGAGGGCGAGTTCTTCGGCATCGTCGGGCGCAACGGCTCGGGCAAGAGCACGCCTGCTGAAGATCCTCGCCAGCATCTACCGGGCCGATAGCGGCCGGATCCGGATGGCCGGCCGGCTGGCGCCGTTCATCGAGCTCGGCGTCGGCTTCAACCCGGAGCTGACGGCGCGCGAGAACGTGGTCCTCAACGGCGTGCTGATGGGTCTCACCCGCCGCGAGGCGCGCGGCGCCTCGGATGCGGTGATCGAGTTCGCCGAGCTCGAGGAGTTCGCCGACCTGAAGCTGAAGAACTACTCGTCGGGGATGATGGTCCGGCTGGCCTTCTCGGTGATGGTCCAGGCCGACGCCGACATCATGCTGATCGACGAGGTGCTGGCCGTCGGCGACGCCTCCTTCGCGCAGAAGTGCATGGACGTCTTCCACGAGCGTCGCCGCGGCCGGCAAGACGATCGTCCTCGTCACGCACGACATGGCCACCGTGCAGTGCTTCTGCGACCGGGCGATGCTGATCGACGACGGCGAGCTGCAATACATCGGCGACCCCGACGACACGGCGCTGCGCTACTACCGCCTCAACTTCGCCGCCGCCCGCACGCGCGACCAGCCGGGCGAGCCTCCAGCCGACGTGTCGACTTCAACGCCATGGTGATCGCGTGGCTGGCGACGGCGCCGGCGCGTCGATCGAGAACATCGAGCAGGACGAGCCGATCGGCTTCAACGTCGTGGTGCGAGGCCCGCCCGCAACCTCGACGACCCGTATTTGTGTTCCATTCCTAACGCCGACGGCGTGGTCGTGTTCGGCTTCAACGCCCGCTCGACGGCGGTCGTCCCTCGCCGCGGGGCGCGGATCCGATCTCGGGGACCGATCGAGAACCCGTCGTGCCGGGCCGGTACTCTCCCGACGTCGGGTGCGCCAATCGCCACTCGGCGTCCTCGCGCTGCAGGGGCTGCGGCTGCTGGATTCGTCGTCTACGGGACGCAGCCGGGTCCCGGCAGCTCTCGTGACGCCGTCGTCAGCCGTCAGGCTCCCCATGAGCGCGTGTCGCCGGAGTCATGAGCGAGCGTGCGCCGCAGCTGCGCGAGGTTCCCGGCCCGTCGGCGCTCGGCGGTGGTTGGCGACGCGCGTTCGAGCTGCTCTACCTGATCGCGTCAACGAGTTCAAGAGCGCCTACTTCGGCACGGTGCTCGGCTACGTGTGGTCGCTGTCGCCCGGCCGCTGCTGCTGTTCACCGTCCTGCTCGCCGTGTTCACGCACGTCTTCCACTTCGGCTCCAAGGTCCCGCACTATCCCGCCTTCTGCTGTTCAACGTCGTCCTGTTCGGTTTTTTCTCAGGAGGCGACGACGATCGCCGTCGTATCGATCGTCGGCCACGAGGCGGTCGTCCGCAAGACCCAGTTCCCTCGCCTGGTGATCCCGCTGGCGGTCGTCTGCACGACGCTGTTCAACCTCGCGCTGAACCTGATCGTCGCGTTCGTGTTCATCATCCTGCTCGGCGTCTCCGCCGTCGTGGACCTGGCTGCTGCTGCCGCTGATCGGACTCGCGCTGTTCATCTTCACGACCGCGGTGTCGATGATCGTGCCGGCGCTCTATCCGCGGTTCCGCGACGTGGCGATCATCTGGCGGTGTTCGCGATGGCGCTGTTCTACGCCACCCCGGTGCTGTACCCGCTGCAGTCGTCTCGCGCAACCTGCGCGACCTGATCGCGATGAACCCGCTGGCGCCGATCTTCGACCTGCCCAGCGCTGGGTGACCGACCCGTCAACGCCCTGCCGAGCGCCGCGGCGCTGGGCGGGCCGTCGACTCGCGGTCGCGATCGCGCTCTTCGGGGCGGTGTGCGTGTTCGCGGTCTGGATCTTCCGCCGCGAGGCGCCGCGGATCGCCGAGGAGCTATGAGCGGCGACCGCACCCCGTCGGGGCGGGGCCGGCGCGCTCTCCGGCCCACGCGGCGATCCGACAGGGCGAGCAGCGCGCCGCCGAGCACGAGCGCGATCAGTGTGACCGCCGGCATCTCCCAGTCCCAGTCCAGCGGCGACGTGGGCGGCCCAGACGACGAACGCCGCCAGCGGGGCCGGCGGCCAGCGCCGGGGCGCGCCGGTGCAGCGCGCGCCGCGACGCCAGGCCACGCCGCCGAAGAACGCGTCCAGCAGCACGCAGCCCGACCAGGCCGAGCTCGGCCACTGTCTGCAGGTAGAGCGAGTGGGCGTCCTGGGCGCCCTCGTTGAACGGCCGGTCGCGCAGCCAGTAGACGGCCCAGCCGCCCGCGCCGACGCCGCGCAGCGGCTCGGCCGCGAACGCCTTGCAGCGCCACCCGCCAGTACGCGTAGCGGTTGCTCTGCAGCGTCGTCCAGGCGCGACGCGCCGCCGCTCAGCGGGCGCGCCGCTGCTCTCGGCGCCGACCCGAAGGCCAGCGACGACGCCGAACAGCGCGCCGACCACGCCGGCGGCGATCAGCCGGCGTGGCGCGGCAGCGTGCAGCGGACCGGTCCGGCCGCGCCGGCGGCCATCGCAGCGCTGGCCAGCCGGCGGCGGCCATGACCACGACCAGCACGACGAACGCCATCGCGCCCTGCGCGCTCGCGCGTGTCGACGGCCGACCCCGCCAGCGACGGTGACGCCGTGCACGGCGCCGCGCCAGCGCCGCCAGCGCCCGCCGCGACCACCGCCAGCGCGATGCTGCGCAGCTGCTCGCGCCGGCGGCGCCAGCACGATCAGGGCCACCAGGCCCGGCGGCGCACGGCGAACAGCGCGCCGCGCGAGAACGCTGATGTACAGCCCGAGGCCGAGCGGCGGCCGCCGCGGCGGCCGCGGCGACGCGCAGCGCTCGCGGTCGCGTGGCGTCGCCGGCCAGGCGGGCGCACAGCACGAGCCCGAAGGCGGCCACCTCGCCCATCGCGTTCCAGTAGGTCAGCGGCTGCTCGAGCCGTCCCTCGGCGCTGACCGAGCGCTGGAAGTGCAGCAGGCCCGGCAGCAGGCGCTCGGACAGCCCGTAGCCGATCACGATCAGGGCACCGGCGGCCAGCGCCGGCTCGACGCACGCGCAACGCCGAGCGGGCGCGCAGCAGCGCCGCGGCCGCGAGCAGCACGCCCGCGTAGAGGATCGCGATCTGCCCGGCGTCGTAGGCGCTGCCGGCGATCGGGCGCCCAGGCGATCGAGGCGAGCGTCCAGGCGGCGAGCAGCGCCAGCCCGCCGATGGCCAGCCGGCGACGCCGGCGCGCCGCGGCAGCGGCTCGCGCACGGCGATCAGCGACGACCGCGACCAGCGCCCAGGCGACGAGTCCGGCCCACTCCGCGCGGCCGTCGAAGTAGCCGCCGCTGAAGAACGCGAGCACCGCGGGCCCGGCGAGCAGCACGACGCGCGCGCCGGTGAGGGCTCCGTTGCGCATCGGGGCCAGCGTAACCGGCCGCACAGTCCGGGGCGGGTCCCGCGGCCCGCTCCTCAGAGCGCGCGACGGCCGGCGGCGGCGCGCGTGGCCAGACCGCGCGCCCGGGCCGAGCGCCGCGGCTCGCGGAACACGGCGCCGTGATCGGCCTGTGCGCGACGACGCGACGACGCCGTCGGAAACGCCGCGGCGTCGAAGCGCGCGGCGTTGGCGCACGCAGGCGCCCGGTTCGACCGCCGCGACGTCGAAGCGCTCCACGGCGGCGACGAGAGCGTCCGGCGCGGGTGACCGGACAGAACATGCCGGTGACGCCGTCGAGCACCGTCTCCAGCGCGCCGCCGCCCCGCCGTGGCGATCACCGGCCGCCCGGCGGCCTGCGCCTCGACGGCGGCGATGCCGAACTCCTCGAGTCGCGGTCGCACGAGCGCGCGGGCGCCGGCCAGCAGCTGCGGCGACGCCTCGGCGTCGGACAGCCGTCCGGCGAAGCGGATCGTCGGCCCGGCCGAGCGCCCGCAGGCGGCGGGCGTCCGGGCCGTCGCCGCACGACCAGCAGCGGCCGGCGCAGCGGTTGAACGCCTCGATCGCCACGTCGATCCGCTTGTGGCGGCATCAGCTCGGAGACGACCAGGTAGTAGTCGCCGACCGGCCCGGGCGCGAAGCGCTCGACGCCGACCGGCGGGTACACGACGTCGGCGTCGCGGTTGAAGTAGGCGCGGATCCGGCGCCTGGGTGATCTCGAGTTGGCGATGTAGCGGTCGACGCGCTGGGCGGCGATCCAGTCCCACTGGCGCCAGCGCGACAGCATCGCGCTGAGCAGGCGCGCTCGAGCGGGCCGCTGCGACCGCGAGAGCGGTCTCGCGCGGTCGTTCCACGCGTAGCGGAACGGGTTGTGGCAGTAGCAGACGTGGACCGCGTCGTCGTCGCACCAGCACCGCCGTGCGCCCACGCCGCTCGAGCTCGAGACCACCAGCTCGTAGCCGCGCAGGTCGAGCGCCTCCATCGCGTAGGGGTACAGCGGCAGCAGCGCGCGGAACGTGCGCGCGGTGGGGCGCAGGCGCTGCAGGAACGACGTGTGGACGCGCCGGTCGGCGAACCGCCCCTCGGTCGCCGCGCTCGTCGTAGACCGCGGTGAAGATGTCGGCGTCCGGCGACAGGTCGCACAGCTCGGCGAACACGCGCTCGGCGCCGCGCAGGTCGAGCAGGAAGTCGTGAACGAGCGCGGTCCGCGCCGCCCCGGACGGGTGCGCTGCCTCCATTCGCTGGCGAGTCTATGCGACGCGTCGGCCGGTGTCGCATGCGCCGGCCTGGCCGCCTCACACGGCCCGTGGCGAGCGAGCCGCTGAGCAGCGCGTGGACCCGCCGCGCGGTGCGCCCAGGTCAGCTCGGCGGCCCGTGCGAGCGCCGGCCGCTCGCAGGCCGCGCGGCCAGCGGCCGTCGCCGCACGCCGCGCCAACGCCGCGGCGAGGCCCGCCCGGGTCGGTCGGGTCGACGAGCAGCGCGGCGCCCGCGCAGGTCTCGGGCAGCGCCCCGCGGTCGGCCGCCACGACCGGCGACGCCGCTGGCCATCGCCTCGAGGCACGTCAGGCCGAAGCCCTCGTACAGCGACGGCAGCACGAACGCCGGCGCACCGGCGTACAGCCCCGGCAGCAGCTCGTCGTCGACGTGGCCGAGGCGGCGCACCGTCGGCGGCCCGGCGTCGCGCCCCGGGTCGGCGAACTGCGGGCGGTCGCCGCCGGCGGCCACGAGCGTCGATGCCCTCGCGCGGCCAGGCGCGCGGCGGCGGGCGCCGAGCGCGGCGAGGTTCTTGCGCGCCGTCGCGCTGGCCACCGTCAGCACGTAGGGCCGCCCAGGCCGAGCGCGGCCGCGGCGGCCGGCGCGGGTCGACGTCGGGCGAGAAGCGCTCGTCGACGCCGCCCGGCACCACCGACACCCGCTCGGGCGCGACCCCGAGCAGCGCCACGATCTCCCGCGCGCGAGAACTCGGATACGGTCACGACGTGAACAGCCCCCAGTGCGATCCGCGGCAGCAGCGCCCGCTGGACGGCGACGTAGCCGCGCGAGTACCAGCCGGGCTCGCGCAGCGCGGCCGCGTCGTGGATGACCACGACGTTGCGCGGCCAGGCCAGCGGCGCCAGGTTGGCCGGCGAGAACAGCAGGCCCGCGCGCGCGGCGCGCGGCGCGCGCCGGCAGCACGAGCTGCTCCCAAGCGTGGCCGGCGCGGTGCACGAGCCGCGCCGGCGGGCCGCACGACGACGTACGCCGGGATCCAGCGCGGGCAGGCGGGACGACCATCTCGCGGGCCCAGCGCTCGACGCCGCCGAGCTCCGGGCGGGTCGCGGCGCGGGCGTTGAGGACGATCGGTCGCATCCGGCGTGAGGGTCGGCGTCGATGCTCGCAGCCTCGCCGGCAGCCGCGGGGTCGCGCACTATACGAGCCGCCTCGTGCAGACCCTCGCCGAGCGCCACCCCGACGACGAGTGGGTGCTGTTCGTCTCCGGAGGCCGCCGCCGCGGAGCGAGCTGGCCGCGCTCGCCGCGCCGCGCAACGTGCGCCTCGCCCGCCACCGGGTGCCGAGCCGCGCTGCTCTTCGGCGCCGCCGCGCTCGCCGGCGCACCGCGCCTTGATCGCCTGCTCGGCGGCGGGCTGGACGTCGTGTGGGCACCGGCGCCGCGCCCGCTGGCGCTGTACGCGGCGGGTCCCGCTCGTGCTCACCGTGCACGACCTGTCGTTCGAGGAGCGCCCCGGCGACTTCACCGCCTACGAGCGTCTGTGGCATCGCCTCGCGCGTCCGCGGCGCCTGGCCGCGCGGGCCTCGCGGATCATGGTCGACGCCGCCGTCACGCCGCGGGCGCTGGCCGCGCGCTGGGGCGTCGCGCCCGGCCGCATGGTCGTCGTGCCCCCGGGCGTCGGGCGCCCGGCCCGGCCGCCCCGACGACGGCGGCGATCGCGGCGATGCGCCGCCGGCCGCGGCCTCGCGCGCGCCGTACCTGCTGGCCGTCGGCGCGCTCGAGCCGCGCAAGGACCCGCGAGCTGCTCGTGCGCGCCCACGCGCGCGCGCGTGGCGCGACGGGCTGGCGGCCGACGCTCGTGTTCGCCGGCGCCGGCCGCCTGGCCGAGCGCCTGCGCGCGCCCGGGCGTGCACGTGCTCGGGCCACGTGCCCGACGCCGAGCTCGACGCTGCTGTACGCGGGCGCGCTCGCGCTCGTCATGCCCTCGCGCCTGGAGGGCTTCGGCTGGCCGCCGCTGGACGCGATCGCCCGCGGCACGCCGGCGGTCGTCGCCGCGCTGCCGGTGTACGAGGAGACGCTCGGCGCGGCCGGGGCGCTGCGCGTGCCCCCCGGCGACGAGGCGGCGCTGGCCGCCGCGCTGCGGCGGATCGCGGGCGACGCGCCGCTGCGGAGCGGCTCGTGGCCGCCGGGCGCGCGGCGATCGAGCCGCTCACCTGGGAGCGGGCGGCGGCCGGCGCGCACGCGGTGCTGAGCGAGGCGGCGGGCGCATGAGCGCCGGCGCTGGCGATCGTCGTGGTGATCCACGACTCGGCGCCCGAGCTGCAGCGGCTGCTGGACTCGCTCGCCGCCACCTCCCGGCCGCGCCGCAGCTGGTCGTCGTCGACACCGGCTCGCGCGACGGCGGCGCCGAGCTCGCCCGCGAGCGCGGGGCCGAGCTCGTGTCGCTGCCGGACAATCCGGGCTTCGGCGCGGCCAACAACGCCGGCCTGGCCCTCGTGACGCGACACCGTGACCGCGCTGGTCAATCCCGACGTCGAGCTGCTCGACGACGGCGCTGGCGCGGCTGGCCGACGCGCGCGGCGCGCGGCCGAGCGGCTGCTCGTGCCCGGCGCTGCTCAACGACGACGGCACGCCCCAGCGCAGCGCCCACCCGCTGCCGGGCACGCTCGGGGCGCTGCTGCCGGCGCTCGTGCCCGCGCCGTTGCTGCCGCGCGCCGTGCGCGCGCGGGTCGAGCCGTGGCGGGCGCAGCGGCCGCGCACGGTCGGCTGGGCGATCGCCGCCTGCGTCGTCGCCCGCACCGAGCTGCTGCGGTCGCTCGGGCCGTTCGACCCCGCGGATCTTCCTGTTCTTCGAGGATCTCGACCTGTGCCTGCGCGCGCGGGCCGCCGGCGTGGCGACCGAGCTGCACCCCGAGGTCGTGCTGCGCCACGCCGGTGGGCACTCGACGCGCGCCGCCTACGGGGGCGAGCCGCACGAGGAGATGGCGCGCCGGCGCCGCGAGGTCGTGGCCCGGGACCTCGGGCCGCGCGCGCTCGCGCTCGACGACGCCGCCCAGGCGGTCGACGTTCGCGCACCCGCATCGCCGCGCGGCGCCTGCTCGGCCGCGACGCCGCCCGCGAGCGCGCGCAGCTGCGCGCGCTGACGGCGGCCCGACGGGCGCCCGGCGGCGCGGGCGACCGTACTGTCAGGCGGCTGATGCCCGGCGATCGAGTCCGATCGCGGCGCGCCTGGCGGCCTCGGCGTCGCTGCTCGTGCGGGCCGACAACCCGGGCCCGCTGACGCTGTCGGGGACCAACAGCTGGGTGGTCGGCCGGACGCCGGCCTATGTCATCGACCCCGGCCCGGCCCTGCCCGAGCACCTGGACCGGCTCGTGCGAGGCCGTCGCGGGCCCGGGCGGGCTGGGCGGCATCGCGCTCACCCACGACCACGCCGATCACGCAGAGGCGGTGCCGGCCCTGCGCGAGCGCGCGTTCCGGCGCCCGTCGCGGCCGCGCGCGGGCCGTCGACGTGACGCTGGCCGACGGCGAGCGCTTCGGCCCGCTGCTGGCGCATCGCCACCCCCGGGCACGCCAGCGACCACCTCGCCTTCGTGTACGGCGCGGCCTGCTTCACCGGCGACGCGGTGCTCGGCGAGGGCAGCGTCTTCATCGCGCCCGAGCCCGGTGCGCTCGGCGGCTACCTCGCCGGGCTGGAGCGGCTGCGCGAGCTCGATCTCGCCGTGCTGTGCCCCGGCCACGGCCCGCCGGTGTGGGACGCCGCCGGCAAGCTGACCGAGTATCTGGCGCATCGCCGCGACCGCGAGCGGCGCCTCGTGGAGGCGCTGGCGGCCGGCCGGCGCTCGGTCGACGAGCTGCTCGACGCCGGCCTGGGACGACGTGCCCGACGCGATGCGTCCGGTCGCGGCGATCACGCTTGCCGCGCATCTGGACAAGCTCGAGGAGGAGGGGCGGCTGCCCGAGGGCGTGCAGCGCCCGACGTGGTGACGGGTCCGGCCGCGCTCGCGTCCGGCCGCGCTCAGGTGACGCGGTACGCGTCGTAGGTCACGACCTCGGGCGCGCGCGCGGCGGCGGCGATGAACAGCGAGCGGTTGAGCCAGTCGTACGCCGTCGCGGCGGTCCGCAGGTCGACCGCCACGCGGAAGTAGTAGCGGCCGGGTCGACCGGTTCGCCGCGCGCGAGCGCCGCGAGGACGTCGGCGGGCCGTGGCGCACGCCGCGCGTGGCGATCGCGATCAGCGCGCCGTCGTCGGTGCGCAGCGTGTATCGGGTGTCGATGACGGCGTACCGTCGGTGAGTACCGACTGCCAGTCGGCGCCTCCGGGCAGGACCTCGCCGCGCAGGCGGGGCCGGCGAAGCGGCCGCCGAGGATCGGGATGGCCCGCCGGCGTCCGGCCGGCGTGTCGCCGATCTCCAGCGGCTCGCCGACCCGCACCTCGAAGTGGCCGAGCGGCTCCAGGCTGGGGACCGGGAGCGCGGGGGCGCCCGGCGGCCTGTCGTCCATCAGGCCGGGCGCCCACCCGGCCGTGGCCGGCCGGTGGTCGGTCGCCGTCGGTCCCGGCGCCTGCTGTGGCGGCGAACCGTTCGGCAGCGATCCGTCGGGCGGGGGGCCGGCCGCCGCCGAGACCGCCGTGCCGGCGCCGGCGGCCAGCCCTCGCGCCGCCGACGCCTTCTTCAGCGCGGTCCGCTTCGCCCGCCGCGGGCGCCGGCCCGCGCCGAGCGCAGCGGTGCCAGGCTGCGCGCCAGGCGGGGCGCCGCGAACGCCGTCCCGAACACGAACCGCATGACCGGGCCGAAGCTGGCCGCGGCGGAATAGCCGGCGAAGTACAGGCCCTCGGCACTGGACTGGAAGCCGCGGTCGAGCGCGGGGGCGCCCCCGGCCAGGCGCATCTCGCCCGCAGGTCGGCGTCGACGAAGGCCAGACGGCCGACATCCGGCGCGTAGCCGGTGCCGGCCACGATCCGCCCGACCGTCATCTCCTCGGGCCCTGCCGGTCCCTCGAGGACGAGATGGACGCCGCCGGTCTCGGCGCCGCCCCCGAGATGCGCCGGCCGAGCATCGCCGGTACCAGCCGCTCGAAGCGGGGACTTCAGCCACCACGAGCCGGCCGGCCCGAGCTCGGTGTAGGCGCGGGCCAGGCGCTGGGCCGCGGGCAGGGCGTGGAAGGCGAGCGGGTGCTCTGCGTAGGAACGCAGCCGCCAACCCTCTCCGAGGCCCGACAGCGGCTCGCGCAGACGGGTGGTCAGCCTGCGAAAGCTCGCCGCGGGGCTGGGTGGGCCAGAAGATCTGCTCGGCGCGGGCGATCAGGCGCACGTCGATCCCGGCCTCGGCCAGCAGGGTGGCCGTCTCCAGGGCGGACTGGCCGGCGCCCAGCACGACGACCGGTCGGGCCAGCCCTGCGCCGGGTCGGTGACGTCGTAGGCAGTGCACGAGCCGCCTCGGCGGGCAGGTGGGCCAGCTCGGCCGGCAGCCGGCGATATCCCTGCAGGCCCGTCGCCACGACGACGCGCCGGGCACGCAGCATCTGGCCGCCGTCCAGGAACGCGCGAAGCCGCGACGGGCGCGTCGCACCAGCTCGACCGCTGGGGACGCAGCTCCGGGACGAGCTCGCTGCTGGAACCAGGTCCGTAGTCGATGAAGGTGTCCAGGCGCACGGGCACGCCGATGTCGGCGTAGTGGATGTTGGCCTGCGCGCAGTAGTCCACCAGCCCGTGGTCCCCGTCGGGTGAGGACATCCAGGAGGCGAAGCCCTCGGACTTCAGGCACATGCCCGCCGGCATGTGCTCCGACCACAGATCCATGGTGTGGCCGAACACCTCGTGGCGCACGCCGAGCGCGCTCAGGTGCGCGGCCACCGAGAGGCCGTAGGGGCCGGCCCCGATGACGGCCACGTCGGTGTCCAGTCCGTCGGAGCGGTCACGCAGGCGCCGCGCGCGACGGCCGGCCAGCGCGCGTGCGCCATCGGCCACCGTGGTGCTCGCCTTCATGGCGGGACGCAGGTCGGCCCGGTCGAGGTAGTCGTAGCCGCTCGCGCGCGCGAAGTCCCCCACGAACGTGGCCACCGCGGCGCGCCGGCTCGGCACGTCGGGGCGCCCGGGCTGCGTGAACGCGCTCTGCAGCCACTCGAGGTCCCCGCCCATCCAGCGCATCCGCTGTCCAGTGCGGTAGCCGCTGACCTCGGTCAGCGGCTCGCCGGCAGCCCAGCGGTACAGCAGCCGGGGGAAGGAGACCCCGCTGCGCACCGCCACCTCCACCGCGGCCGACAGCCGGGGGTTGATCTCCATCAGCGCCGCGCGACCCTCGGCGTCGCGGCGGAATTCGACCTCGGTGTAGCCGTCGAGCCCGAGCTCGGCCACCAGACGCTCGGCGGCGTCGGCGATGTCGGGGGGCATCGGGATGCTGACGCGCAGCACCGAGTTGCCGCCGAGCGGCGGCGCGGTGCGGTCGGCGCGCTGGGCGAAGCGGGCCCACGTGCGCCCGTGGGCACGGAAGAAGCTGAGCGCCTCGCGGTCGCCGGGCAGCCACTCCTGGACGAGCACGTCGATCCCCTCGGCGAGGATCCGCACCACGGCCGTCAGCGCCTCGGCGGGCGCCGTGGCCACGGTGGCGATCAACCGGCGCCCGACCGCCTCGTCCTGGGCCCACGAGCGGACGGGCTTGACCACGGCCGGCACGCCGACCGCGTCGATGGCCGCGGCGGCATCGTCGCCGCTGCGCACCACCGAGCCCCGGGGGGCGCGCAGACCGAGCCGCTCGGCCTCGGCGAGTGTGCGCACCTTGTCCACGGCGATCTCGAGCGCGGGCTCGGGGGCGAGCGCGAGCCCGACGACGCGCTCGATCTCGTCGCGGCGCGAGCGCAGCGCCTCGACCGACCCGTCGTGGGCCGGGATCAGCGCCCTGGCCCGGCGGGTCCGACAGCAGTCGATGACCGCGTCGAGGTAGGCGTCGCGGTCGGCGTGGAAGTCCGGCACGACGACGCCCTCGCGGCACCAGCGCGAAGCGAATGCGGGCGCGGCGGGATCGATGTCCAGTGCGCCGACGGCCAGGCCGGCGCGGCCGAGGTCGCGGACGGATACCAGCCCGGGGCGGCTGCCGGCGTCGGCCACGAATACGTCGAGGCCGGTCTCAGTCGCCGGCGCCATGTCGGGCCTCGATCGCTTGCCGGGTCACGCAGCGCAAGATAGCGAGCACCTTCAGCACATCGGCAGGGAGCCGGGTGTCCATTACCGCGCGTGCGTCCGCGCCCGCACGCGCGCGGGCCAGCGTGCCGGCGGCCGCGACACGGCGTGGGCGTGGACGTGGCGTGGGCGTGGGCGTGGAAGTGGACGTGGGCAAGGCGGATCCGTGCGCTAACGTGGTCGGCGGTGTGGCGGGCCCGCACGGATGCGGTGCCACCGGCCATGCGGAGCGTGCATCGGACGGCGGGGAGCGGGACAATCTCAAGCCGAACGTCGATTGCGCCGAAGGCAACCATGGCGGTCGACAACTCCACGCCTCTACGCTTCCTGACAAAGGATTACCGTCCGGTGCGACGAAACGACGATCTTGCCTACTGGGCCATCAAGCGCGCGATCGACATCGTCGTGTCCGCGCTCGCCCTCGTCGTCCTCGCCGTCCCGCTCCTGGTGCTCTCCCTCGTTGTGTGGCTCGACGATCCTTCCGCTTCCATCCTGTTTCGCCAGCCGCGCTGCGGCCTGGGCGGACGCACGATCCGGCTGCTGAAGTTCCGCACGATGGTCAAGAACGCCGATGAGCTCAAGGAGCGCCTCCGTGACCAGAGCCTGGTGCCGTGGCCGGACTTCCGGATGGTCAACGACCCGCGGGTCACGCGCATCGGGCGGATCCTGCGCAAGACGAGCCTCGACGAGCTGCCGCAGTTCATCAATGTGCTGCGCGGCGACATGACGCTCGTCGGCCCGCGTCCCACGAGCTTCGCGGCGCAGACGTACGACCTGTGGCAGACCGGCCGCCTGGACTACCGCCCGGGCATCACCGGCCCGTGGCAGGTGCACGGCCGCGACGCGATGGACTTCGAGGAACGCTGCCGGCTGGAGATCACGTTCTTCCGCCGCCACTCGATCCTGGCCGAGATCGGCCTGCTGTTTGCGACCGTGCCGGCCCTCTTCCGCCGGCCGGGGGCGGCATGAAGGCGACTCCCCGCGCCGTGGCCCTCGCGGTCGCGGTGCTCATCCTCATCGTGGGCGGCGCCTACGTGGCCAAGCATCACCCGACGTATCAGAGCACCGCCACGTTCGCGCTGGTCCCGGCGCCCGGCACGCCGGCCGTGCTCGCCGCGAACGAGCTCAGCAGCTTCAGCACGTCGGGGACCAGCGGCACGTTCGTCGATCTCATCTCGTCCTCCGACACCCTGCGCGCGGCGGGGGCGAGCGGCGCGGGGCTGTCGCTGACCGTTCGCGCCGATCCGACCGCGCGTGTTCTGTACCTCACGTTGCAGGGGCCGCAGGACGTCGTCCAGCCGGCGCTGAACCGCATCGTCGCCGTGTCCATCGCCCGCGAGTCACAGCTCAACGACGTGTTCCGCCTGCGGTTGATCGACTCGCCCTCGGCGGCGACGACGTCGGGCCCCAGTCGCGCGTTGCTGGCCATCGCGGTGATCCTGCTCGCACTGCTCGGCGGTCTGTTCACCTTCGTCGTGCTGCGGCGCTACCCGGGGGGTGCGGTGCGCCCGGCCGGGACGTCGCTGGTGCTCGGCGCCGGCGCCGCGCAGACGTTCGGGCAGGGGGACGCCTACCGCGTGCTCGGCGGCCCGCCCGAGGTGACCTTCCATCTCGAGTCCTTCCGCTTCATCCGGGCGAGCTTCACCACCGCGCTCATGCAGGTGATGGGCTACTGGCGCGGCGTCGCCGACGAGCAGGATCTCCCCGAGCCGGTTCTGCTCGTACACGATGGGCACGTGGCCCACACGATCGCCTCCGTGGCCGCGCCCGGTGAGCGACCGCCGAAGGCGGGGCCGGACGCTCCGCTGTGGCGCGCGAGCTTCGCGGTGCCGGTGGAGATCTTCGACCGCTACCAGCGGCTGTCCCTGCGCAGTGGCGACATCGTCGTCGGCCTGCCCCAACCCAACGAGCACCTCACGCTGCGACCGCCCGACGATCACGAGCTCGAGGAGTTCCGCCGCGGCATCCGCCGGCCGGCCGAGGACGAGGGCGACCCCGAGCCGCACCGGCGGCCGGGCCCGGCGCAGCGATCGACGGGCCCCGGCCCGGCCTCCTCGCACGGATAGCCGCGACGGGCCTGACGTCACGCGATGAGACGAGGCGACGAGGGACACGCGCTCGCACCGGCGCTGCGGTCGATACCGGTGTCGTCCGACCTCCCGGCGGCGCGCATGGCCGCGCCGCCGCTGGCGCTCGGCGCCGGCGCCGGCCGGCCGGCCGCGCCCGACGGGCCGGTGCTCGATCGCCCCGGCCTGCTGCTCGGTCTGGCCGCGGCGCTGCTCGCCCTGGCCGGCGCGCTGGTGACGCTCGACCTGCTCGAGCACAAGTCCAGTCTGGTGCCCGCCTTCTTCGTGGCCGCCGCGCTGTTCCCGCTGCTGCTGATGCACCCGCAGTGGATCGTGCCGGCGTTCCTGGCCTTCACCTGGACCTCGATCGGACGCAGCGACCTCAGCGGCCTGTCGCCGGTCAACTACGGCTCCTACGTCCTGCTGCCGCTCGCCGCCTGGTACGGGTGGACCACCCGGCGCGAGCAGGCCCGGGCCGCGCTGTGGGTGTTCGCGCTCATCGGCGTGCCGCTGCTGGCCACCGGACTGGTCTCGATCGTCGGACGCGAGATCCCGACCGACTGGTTCAAGGATCTCGCCTTCCTGTTCATCGCCGGGGTCTGCCTGCGCCGCGCGGACATCGAGCCGACGATGATCGCGCTGGTGCTGGTGGGCATCTTCCTCAGCCTCGGCGGCGTCTACTCGGTGCGCGCGCATCCCACGTCCCTGTTCGGCCTGGATCCGTCGACGTGCGCGCCCAACCACCCGTGCAACGACGCGCCCCGCGCCGCCGGGCCGTTCGGCGACTCGAACTTCTTCGCGCTGTCGTTGGCCACGCTCATGCCGATGGCGCTGTTCCTCGTCGGCCGCGGCGGCTGGCGCCAGCGGCTCGGACTGGTGGGCGTCCTGTGCCTGATCGCCGGCATCTACGCGACCGGGTCGCGTGGGGGGGCGGTGGCCGGCGGCGCGGCGATCCTCGTTGTCTCGCTGCTGGCCGGCAGCCGGCGGATCCGCCTGGCCGGCGTCGCCTCGGTGTTCGCCGCCGGGCTGCTGCTGTTGCTGTTCAGCGCCCAGGCATCCTCGGCCGGGAGCCGTTCGGTGAGCGGGCGCACGACCGAGAACCTGATCGCCTGGGCGATGTTCAAGGACCATCCGCTCGTCGGCGTCGGCCCGGACCAGTACCCGACGCTGTACACGCTCTACACGCCGAAGATCGGCGATGACACCCGGGCCGAGCGCGACCCGCACAGCCTGCCCCTGCAGATCGCGGCCGAGCAGGGGGTGGTGGGTCTGCTCGGCTGGATCGGCGCGATCTTCTTCCTCACGCGGCTGACGCTCGCGCGCCGGGTGTGGGACGACCCGACCGGACGGATCGTGATCCTGTCGATCGTCACCTACATGGTGGGAAGCCTGTTCCTGCACGGCAGCGAGTTGCGTCTGCTGTGGATTCTCACGGGCATGCTGATCGTGGTCTGCCTGTCGCCCTACGCCAGGGGGACCGGACCGCCAGGGCAGCCGTCCGCTCCCGCGTAGCGGGCCGGGCCGGGCCTCACTTCACGGCGTAGATCGCCACCTGCCGCGCGTAGCGGCGCAGCGGCCGCGCCCGCGCCAGCAGCGCCCGGTCGAAGCGGTGCAGCCGGTGAAAGTGCGTGTCCCAGCCGAAGAAGCGCTCGACCATGCTGAACAGCTGGCCCTCGCGGTAGGAGTACCGGCTGGCGCCGCGTCCCCACGCCTCCAGGTCGTCGTGCGTGAGCGGATGGTCGGCACCGCGATCGGTCTTCTGCCGGTAGTAGAGATGGTCGCGGGCGAAGTTGAGCAACGGATTCATCCCCATCGGCTCGAGGAACGTCGCTCGCCCACCGGGTCGCAGCACGCGGTACAGCTCCGGGACCGCGCGGCTCACGTCGAGGTGATGCAGCACCGAGGTTCCGATGACGAGGTCAAAGGACTCCGACGCGTAGGGCAGATCCTCCCCGGCGGCCACGCTGATCTCGCCGGACAGGCCGTTCGCCTCCAGCCGCCGGCGCGTGACCGCCACGCTGCGCTCGGACAGGTCGAAGGCCGAGACGAGCGCGCCCTCGCGGGCGAGGATCGCGGCGAGGTAGCCCACGCCGCATCCGTACTCGAGCACGCGGGCATCGCGCAGATCGCCGACGAATGCCGTTGCGTCCGCCCACGACGGCAGGTCGGAGACGAACTGAGCGAAGGTGGGCAGCACGGCAGGCTCGCCGGCGCTGACGAACTCCCGGTCGGCGAACGCGTCCCACTTCGCCCGCTCCACCTCGTAGGTGGCGCGCAGGGGATCGCTGTTGGGCTGTTCGCTCACGGGGTCGTGCTGAGGATATCGGGATGCCCGGGACGGCCGGACGCGCCCGGCGCGACGTTAAGTTGCAGTGACGGATGCATGCGTTCCCGCCCATCACCGGCACCGCCGGGCGAGCTCTCGGCGCCCTCGTCCTGGGCCTCGCCGCGCTGGCCGGCGCCTATGGCGTGTCGCGCGGCGCACGCGACTCGGGTGCGCGCGTGCCCCACGCGCCCGTCGTCGTGGTGGCGCGGCGTCTCGTCGCCCCCGACTGCCTGCTGCCGGCCTCGGCCGAGCTGCAGCCCTACCGCTGCGGCGGGGCCTACGCCGGCGCGTTCAACCAGGCGATCCCGGCCGGCACGCCGACCGACGCCCAGTCCGCCGCCGTCGTCGCTCAGGTGATCGCCAGCATGCGCAGCGCCCGCGTCGTGCTCGACGAGGACAACAGCGTCCCCGGCGTGTGGGTGGCCTCGGCCTCGGACCCCGTGTGGCACATCACCAGCAGCGCCGGGCTGCGGACGATCAGCTTCCGGATCCCGCCGGGCGCGCGGCCGGCTCCGGGCGCGGACGCGCCCCTCGTGGTCGACGACCCCGACAGCCCCAGCTTCGGGCGCGACACCGAGCTGCGGGTCTATCAGGGCAGCATGGACGCCGCCACGCACACGCTCAGCACGACCGAATACGGGTTGATCCACTACGGACGCGGCTCCAACGGGCTTCCGTTCTACGGGTACGGGACCGGTTACGGGCTGTCCTGGGCGGGGCTCATCCGTCCGTGGGAGGTCAGCACCGGATCGATCGATCACGCGCTGCGGGTGGCCGCCCCGGTCGACTCCGCCGCCCATCGTCTCCCCGCCATCACATCGGACTGCCGCCGCTCGTCCGTCAATACGTGCGGCGGGCTGATCGCCGAAGGCCTGCGCCTGCAGCTGAGCCCGTCGGTCGACTGTGCCGCTCGCACGGTGCCGTTCGCTGACCCGGGCGGGGTGGACACGCGGTTCCTGAGCGAGATCTGCCGCGCGCTGCAGGTGTACGGCATGATCATCGTCGACGGCAGTGGCGCCCCCAACCAGTACGTGCTCGAGATGGAGGAGGGCACCGAGGTTGGCGGCACGGCGGCGTGGGACTCGATCCTCAATCCTCCCCCGGGGGATCTGTGGGGGAACATCATCCGTGACGTCAACGCGAGCGCGACCGGAGATGGCGTCGCACGCAACGCCAGCACCGGAATCCCGTGGGATCAGCTGCGCGTGCTCGGCACGAGCGTGTTCGCAGGCCGGTAGCCGACCGCGACCGCGACCGCGGCCGGCGCCGATCAGCCGTCGGGGGGGCGACGGCGCTCGGCGCGGGTGCGCGCGAGCGCGCCGGCGGCGGCCCGCGCCCGCCGCAGCCCGCGCGCGCCGCGGCGGGCGCCGTACAGCGCGAGCGGCCGGGGGGCGCTCGCGTATCCGGTCCAGCGCACGTACTCGCGCTGCGAGGTGGCGAACTTGTCCTTCCACTCGGCCCGGTCACCGAGCAGCTCGTAGGCGCGCAGGCCGAGCTCGAAGCAGCGCCGCACGGCCTCGACGTGCAGGACGAGCCCGGGGGCGAGACGCCGGTGACGCTCATCGAAGGCGATCTTGAGCTGCCACAGGCGGTTCTCGTGCACCACGCAGAGGGCGAATGCGACCATCGCGCCGTCGAGGGTGATGCTCGAGACGCGTAGCTCCCCGCGATCGGCGAACGCCCGCGCAACGCCACGGTAGAAGGCGTCGGTGGCCGGCGATGAGGCGATCGCCGTGCCCTGACGACCCTTCCAGCCCGCCGCCTCGAGCGCCAGACCCGCGTCGATCGTCGCGTCCACGTCCTCGGGCGCGTGCACGAGCCGCAGGTCGGCCTCGTGATCGCGGCGCATCTTGCGCGCCAGCCGCTCGATCGGCGTGCGCCATCGGGGCCGCGTCAGCTCCCGCCAGTCGTCGAACGTGCCGACCAGGTCGATGATCGGGGACGTGGTGTGCGGGGAGTACAGCGAGCGCCAGCCGCGGTGGCGCTCGACCACGAGTGGATGCTCGCGCGGCAGCATCGGCAGCACAAGCAGCCCGCCGCCGGCCCGCAGCGCGGCCGTGGTCACCGCCGCCAGGCCGGCGGGATCGGCGGCGAGCGGGCGGAAGCTCGGCGTCTGTTCGTTGGCCATCGCCCGCAACCCGCCGGGCGTCTGCACGAGCGGCAGGCCGCCGACCAGCCGCTCACCGCGCCACGCCAGGCAGACTCGCGCGGCGCCCTCGGCGGCGAACGCGCCGCGCCACGCCGACAACCAGGCGTGGGTCATGAACGGGTCCCCGGCCAGCGCGAGCTCGTCCCAGCGTGGGGCCAGCTCGGTCAGCCGCCGCTCCTCGCGGACCCACTCGATGCGCTCGTTCATCGCGCCCCGTCCGTCTGGCGCATCAACTCGATCGGTTTCCCGTCAGGCGATCGCGGGCGCCATGCAGGCCCTCGGCCAGCGCGGAGCGCGCGCCGCGGCGCAGGCCGCGCGCCCACACCAGCTCGCGCTCGTCGGTGCTCAGCGCGCGCTTGTAGGGCGCCTCACCGCAGAGGAGGTCGTAGACGTCCACGCCGCGGTCCAGGCACGCCTGCATGCAGTGGACGTGGGTCACGTAGCCGGGCTTGCAGCGATTGTCGGAGGCGTGGGCGAGCCCGCCCTGCCAGAACAGCACGTCGGGGCCGTCGCGCAGGTTGTACAGGCAGCCGATCGTCTGCGTGGGGCTGCGCACGCGGAACAGCTGGATGGCGTCGGTGGCGAGCAGGCGGGGGATGAGGTCGCGGGCGAAGCCGAGGCGCCGCGGGCTGGCGAACGCCCCCGGCTGTCCGGCGGCCCGCCAGCGAGCCTGATGGAGCTCCACCAGCTCGTCGAAGATGTCGTGCGCCTCCTCCGCGGTGCTCGCCCACTCCGAGCTGACCTCGCCGTAGACGCGCAGGCTGCGGCGGACGTGGTAGCCCGTCTTGCCCGGCAGCGCCGACAGCGCGTCGGCGCCCGACCGGCGCGCCGCCGCGAGATCGGCGAAGGGGCTGGCCAGCCGGTGCGCGTGCAGTGACGGGTCGGCGGCGGCGAGGTCGGCGTAATGGTCGGGGCGAAAGCCATCGATCCGAAGCTCCGAGAAGCCACGCTCGCTGCGCAGCCGCTCGATCAGGGCACGCGCCACCTCGGCGCGGTCCTCGTCGCGGCACAGCAGCCCGTTGCGCTCCACCGCCACCTCCTCCGCCTGTGGGCCGCCGGCGGTGCCGATATGCAGCGTGCGCAGCCGGATTCGGCTGCGCCGCGCCCACCCGTGGACGAGCAACACGGCGGCGCACGCCGTCTCGCCACGGCGCACGACCGCGAAGCGATGCGGCAGCGCGTCGCCGTAGTGCGCCAGCCACACGTCCGTCCACGGCCACCGGCAGACGAGCGGCGCGGTCGGGTTGTCACGTTCGAGTGCCGCCCATACCGCGGCGGCGTCGTCGCGTTGTTCGCCACCGAGCAGCTCGACGTGCAGCGGCGCGTCGTTGCTGCCCGTCCGCGTCATCGCCGGGGAACGATAGCCGCGCGCCGGACTATGCTGGGAAACGTGCCCCTGGGCTCCGAGCACCTGCGGTTGCGCGATCGTGCGGCCTCGGCCCTGGAGCTGAGCGGGCTCGGCGCGCTCGTTCGCCGCGTGGGCGCGTGGCGCGGATTGCTCGTCCTCAACTACCACCAGGTGGCCAACCGCGAGCAGGACCTCGTCGATCCGAGCCTGTGGAGCGCGACGCAGGAACAGCTCGACGATCAGCTGCGGTTCCTGACCCGTCATCTCGAGGTGGTCGGCCCCGAGGCGCTGCCGTCCGGGCCGGCACGGCGCGCGCAGGTCCTGCTCACGTTCGACGACGGCTACCGCGACAACCACGACCTCGCGCTGCCCGTCCTGCGTGCGCACGGCGTGCCGGCGGTGTTCTTCATCGCGTCCGGGTTTCTCGACCAGCCGACGCTGCCGTGGTGGGGTGAGCTGCACTGGATGCTGGCTGCCACCGAGCAGGTGTCGCTGCGCCTGAGCCGCTGGCTCGATCCGGGCGCCCCGCTGCCGCTCGACGGGTCCCGGTCGGTGCTCGAGGCGCTGCGTGCCACCTACGAATCGATCGCGCCGGCGGACAAGGAGGCGTTCCTCGACGATCTCGCCGTGGCGCTCGACGTCCCGCGCCCGCGCGACCGCGGTGCGGACGTGTGGATGAGCTGGGACATGGTGCGCGCGCTGAGAGACGCGGGCATGACGATCGGCGGGCACACGGCCCACCATCCGCGCCTGGCCGATCTCGCCGTCGACGACCAGGACCGTGAGGTCAACGAAGGCCTGCGTCGCCTCGAGGCGGAGCTCGGTGAGCGGCCCACGCTGTTCAGCTACCCATACGGGGGGCGCGATGCGTTCGATGCCCGCACCGTCGGCGTGCTGCGCGACGCCGACATCCGCTTCGCGTTCAGCTACTACGGGGGCTATAACGCGGCCGGGTCGTGGGACCCCTACGATCTGAAGCGCGTCTCGGCCACGGCGACGGCCACGAGGGCTCGTCGGCGCGCGACGGTCACGCTTCCGCGCCAGTTCGCGCTCTGGTGAGGCGCTCTCAAGGCGGGCCGTGTTCGCGCCGAAGGCAACAGTGGTGACGCACCCTTGGCATGTCATTTATCCAGCACCGCGAGGATTCGGCCCCGGTGCCGGGCGTGAGTCCATGCGCTCGCCGTGGCCGGGCCCGGCGAGGCGCGGAAGCGAGGGTCGATGAGACGGCTGGCCACCGCGTCGTTCTGGGCCAGTGCGGCCGGCGCCGGATGGGTGCTGGCCGGGTATCCCGCCTTCCTGGCGGCGCGACCGTCTCGCCGCTCGCGCACCGAAGCCATCGAGCCGACCGTCTCGATCATCGTGCCCACCTATCGCGAGTTCGAGGCGATGCCGATCAAGGTCCGCGCGCTGGCGGAGCTGGACTACCCGGCCGCGCGCGTTGAGGTGATCGTCAGCGTCGACGGTGACCCGCGACTCGTCGACGCCGCCCGGGCGGCGGCTCCGGCCGCGCAGATCGTGCTGCTGACCCGGCGCAGCGGCAAGGCGGCCGCGATCAACGCGGCCCTCGACGTCGCGGGCGGCGACATCCTCATACTCACCGACGCCAACAACGTGCTCGCGCCGGCGAGCGTGCGTGCCGCCGTCGCGCACTTCGCCGACCCGCAGGTCTGGGCGGTCGCCGGACAGCGCATGGAGTCGGGCAGCGCCTACGACCGCTACGAGGACTGGCTGCGGCGCCTGGAGGCGCGCTCCGGCAGCGTGGCGGCCATCTCCGGGGACTTCATCGCCGTGCGGCGCTCGCGCATGCCGCCGCTGCCGGACGGCGTGGTCAACGAGGACCTGTGGCTGCTGCTTGCCCTCGTGCGCGCCGGGGGTCGCGTGACCTACGAGCCACGGGCCTCCTCGATGGAGCCGGCCCTGGGCGCCGCCGCCGAGGTAGCCCGGCGCTCGCGCATCGGTGCCGGGCGGGTACTGCTGGCCTCCGAACTGGCAGGGCTCCCGCCGGCCTTCGCCGGGCGGGTGCTGTCGCACAAGTACGGCCGGCTGGCGCTCCCCTTCCTGCTGCTCGGCACGCTGGGGTCCTCGCTGCGGCTGCGCGCGCGGCGTCCGTACCGTCTGGCGGCGGGTGCGCAGCTGTGCGTCTGCGGCCTGGCGCTGGCGGCGGTCGCCGGGCTCGAGCCGCCGGGCCGCGCCGGGCTGCCCAGCCGCGTGGCCCGGCAGCTGGTCGTCGGCAATGCCGCGGTGGCCGTCGGCGTCCTGCGTGCGCTGCGGGGACGCCAGGACGCCCGCTGGGACGCGGTGCGGTGATGGGGGCGGTGGCGTGACCGATTGGGGCACCAAGATGCGGGGCGGCCTGGCGTGGTCGATGGTCGGCTACGGCGTCAGTCGCATGTCGACGCTGATCACGACGATCATCCTGGCCCACATCCTCATTCCGGCCCAGTTCGGGCTGGTGGCGGCCGCGGTCGTCTACCTGGCCCTGATCGAGCTCGGCTGGCGATCTCGGCATGAACGCGACGGTCGTCTACGAGCAGGCCCACACACGATCACTCGCGCCTGCATGTCGCGTTCACGCTGAACCTCATCTTCGCGGTCCTGCTCGCGAGCGTCGGCGTCCTGCTCGCCCCCTACGTGGCGGACCTGTTCGGGCTGGCGCGCACGCCGGCCTGTTCCGGCTCGCCCCGCTGAGCCTTGTCTTCAGCGCCTTCGGGAACATCCACGACGCGCTGCTGCTGCGCGAGATGGACTTCCGGCAGCGGATCAAGCCGATGATGGTCAAGTCGCTCGTGCGCAGCGTCGTCTCGATCGTGCTCGCGCTGAACGGTTTCGGCGCCTACTCGCTGTACTCGGCATGCTCGCCGGGTCGGCGGGCTGGAGCATGGCGCAGTGGCGCATCACCGCCTACCGCCCCCGCCTGTCGATGGACCGGACGATCGCGCGCAGCATGGCCGCCTACGGGGGAGCCTCCGCCGCGCTGGAGGTCCTCGCCGTGGTCGGCGCGCGCGTCGACCAGGTGGTCGTCGGGCGGATCCTGGGCGCCCGGGCCCTCGGCCTGTACACGATCGCCTACCGCATCCCCGAGACGGCCATCGACACGGTGTCCTGGACGGTGTCGATCGTCGCCTTCCCCGGGCTCGCGCACCTGCGCACGAGCGAGGAGAAGGGCATGGGCGCCGCGGCCCTGAGCGTCCTGCGCTTCCAGGCGCTGTACGCGCTACCGCTCGCCGCTGCGCTGGCCGTGCTTGCCTCGCCGCTCGTCGTCGTGCTGTTCGGCGCCAACTGGCTTCCGGCCGGAGCGGTGATGAGCGCCGTCTGCGTGATGTCTGGCCTGGCGGCGATCGTCGCGCCGCTCGGTGACGTGTTCAAGGCGCTCGGACGGCAACGCACGCTGGTCATCCTCGCGCTGCTGCAGTTCCCCGTGTACATCGGGCTGATGATCTGGGCCGGCCCGCACGGCATCCTCACCGTCGCTTGGGTGCGCGCGGGTGCGCAGATGCTCAGCACGGTGCCGCTGCTGACGCTGATCATGCGGGCCGCGAAGGTGCGCCTGTGGGAGGTCATCGTCGCGCTGCGGCCGGCGGCGGCGGCGACCGTCGGGGTGGTGGCCGGGGCGGGAGCGGTCAGGCTGCTGTGGCCGTCGTTGTCGATCGGCCCGTTGATCGTGGGCGCAGTGGCCGCGCTCGGCGGGGGCCTGCTCGTGCTGCGCCTGCTGGCCCCCGGCACGATCAGCGAGCTGTGGGCAACGTTGCCGCTGCCCTCCCGCACGTCCGCCGCGCCCCCCACGGGGTGGGGCCCCGCCGCCGGGTGAGCGCCCCCAGGGGAGCGCGCCCGTTGCGCGTGCTGCACGTCATCGACTCGCTCTGCCGCGGGGGAGCGGAATCGATGCTGGCGGCACTGCTGCACGAGCTGGGCCGCAGCGGGGCGACGACCAACGTGGTGCGGGCCGGGCGCATCGAGGAGGCCGACCCCCAGCTGGCCCGGTCGGTCGCCGCCGACACCGGACAGCTCGCCTTCCTGCGCTGCGAGCACGTCTATGACCCGCGATTCGCCGCGGGGCTCGCCCGGGTCATCCGCCGCCGGGGGATCGACGTCGTGCACGCCCATCTGGCGGTGGCCAGCGTCGCCTCGCGCCTGGCCGCACGTACGGTCGGGCGGCCGCATCTGAGCACGATCCACACGATGCCGGGGTCCACCCTGACCGATACGCGCGCCTGGCTGATCGCCGACGCCGTGACCGCCCGACTGTCGCAACTGCACGTCGCGCCCTCGCGGGAGGTGGCCGCTGCCTGCGCGCGTCACTACCGGCTCGACCCGGGCCGGTTTCGGGTGATACCGAACGCCCCGGCCGCCTCGGCGGTGCGCGTGGACGACCGCGAGGGCCTGCGCCGCGAGCTGTTCGGCCCGGGGTTCGCCGGCCCGCTCGTCCTCTGCGTCGCGCGGCTGGTGCCGGGCAAGGGCATCGACGATCTGCTCGAGGCGACGGCGCTTCTCGCCGGTCCGATCGGTGACCTGAACGTCGCGGTCGCCGGTGCCGGACCGGAGCACGAGCGCCTCCGCGCGGCCATCGCCCGGCGCGGGCTCGAGCAGCGATTTCGGCTGCTGGGGCATCGCGCGGACGTCGGGCGGCTGCTCGCGGCGGCGGACGCGTTCTGCCTTCCGTCGCGGCACGAGGCCGCCCCCATCAGCCTGCTCGAGGCGATGAACGCCGGCTGCGCCTGCGTGGCGACCGCGGTCGGCGCCATCCCCGAGATGCTCGACGACGGGCGCTGCGGCGTGGTCGTCGCGCCCGGCGAGCCCCCGGCGCTGGCCGCGGCGCTGGCGCGCGTGCTCGGCGACCCCGCACTCGCCCGCTCGCTCGGTCAGCGCGCGCAGGATGCCGTGCGGCGCCGTTACTCGATCGAGGCCGTCACCGGCCAGTACGTCGAGCTGTACCGCCAGCTCGCCGGGCGCTGAGCGTCGACGCGGAGACGTCGCCGCGCGGGGGCGGTTCGGGATGCCGGTGCCGGTGGCTCCCGCGGGGCGGGTGCGGTTGGTGGAGCGTGGTCGGTTGTTCGTCTGTGGGGCGGTCAAGTGACCACACCTCTGCCGGCGCCGGCCCGGCTAGCTAGCCGTGGGTGTCCAGTGACCGGCCGCGGCGACGCAGGCGCCGGACCGCGGGCGACGCCTTCAATGCGAAGCGGCGGGCGTCGTCGCGCTGGTACACGCCGATGCGGGGCCAGTCCAGCCGGGACGGAGGGCGGGTGGATCCGATCGCACCGCCGGCTTCGTAGCCGGTGTGACGCGCCATCGCCACCACGCGGCGGTCCATGTCGCCATACGGGTAGGCGAGCGAGCGGCAGGGTTGGCCGAGGGCGTCGGCGACGGCTGCGCGCGAGTCGGCCAGCTCCGCCGCGAGCGCCTCATCATCGGTCAGCGTGGTCAGGTGCGGATGCGTGCGGGTGTGCGAACCGACCTCCCAGCCGGCGTCGGCGAGCAGCCCGAGCTCGTCCCAGCCGAGCGGCAGCAACTCGCGCTCGTGGGCTCCGCCGAGCCACATGTCGATGCCGGGCCAGGTCATCGGCGTCGCCTGGCCGGCGAAGCCCGTGGGCACGTACACCGAGGCGACGACGCCAAGCTCCTCGAGCACCGGGCGGGCGAGCTCGAGCACGGAGCGGTAGGCGTCGTCGAACGTGATCGCGAGCGTGCGCGGGGCGGGTGGATCGAGGACGGCCCGGGTGAACGTGGTGGCCCGGTAGCCGCGCCGCAGCAGCCCGGCGAGCTGGTCGTGCAGCCGCTCGGGCGCTACCGAGATGCTCGCCTCCCAGTGCTCGCTGACCGCGTGGTAACAGAGGACCAGCGTGTCGGTCATCGCCGCGCCGATGCTCGCAGGCCGGCCGCCGCGCGCGGCGCCGGCCGTGGCGCCGCCGCGGCCAGGAAGGCCGCGGTCGCCGCGGCCTCGTGCTCGACCGTGTGGCGCCTGGCCAGCCGCAGCCCCTGGGCCACCAGCCGCTCGCGCAGGGCATCCTCGGCGGCGATCCGGGTCAGTGCCTCCGCCGCTGCGTCGGCATCGCCGGGCCCGATCAGTAGCACGGCGTCGCCCGCGGCCTCGGCGACCCCGCCGACGTCGGTGGCCACCACCGGCAGGCCGGCAGCGAAGGCCTCGAACAGCACCTGTGGCAGCCCCTCGGTCCAGCTGACGTGCAGCAGGACATGCGCGCTGCGGTACAGCGTCAGCAGGCCGTCGCGCAGGGGCACGTGCCCGCGCAGGGTGACGCGGTCGGCGATGCCGAGCTGGCCCAGGCGGTCCTGTAGTGCGGCGCGCATGGGCCCGTCGCCGCAGATCACCATGCGCCACCGCTCGCGGGGCGTCAGGCGCGAGAACGCGTCGGCCAGCAGCAGCGGGTTCTTCTCCCGGTCGAGCCGGCTCACGACCAGGATCTCCAGTTCGCCGTCGTACCGGCGCGGGGCGCCATCCCCGTCGGGGTGCGCGCCGGTCGGGTTCGGCACGATGTCGGCCTCGGACAGCAGCGACACCGTCACGGCCAGCAGCGAGCGCGCGCGGCGGTAGCGTCGGGCCAGGTCGGGGCCGACGACCACGACCGGCCGCCGCCGGGCCAGCGTGCGGAAGCCGGCCTCCATGGCGTCGGCCGCGAGGTGCACCGCTCGGCGTTGGGGATGGCGGCTGCGCGCATACGCCGGTAGGTGCTGTCGCACTCCGAGCACCATTGGCGTGCGCCGGGCGACGGCAGTGGCGGCGATGGCCAGGGCGAGTGGCCCCGGGCCGAACAGCCACAGCACGTCGACGTCGCCCAGTACCCGGGCGACGCGGGCCAGCGAGCCCGGCAGCACCCGGGCCACGCCGAGGGCCTCGGCGCCGCCGCGGCGGTATTCGGGCAGCGCGACGAAACGGATGCTCGGCGCCAGCGCATAATCGCCCCGCGGCGCGTCGCCGGAGAGGCGGCCAATGACCGTGAACTCGTCGAAGTGCGCGGCGACGTGGTTGAGGAACAGGACGAACGAGCGCTCGGCCACGATGACCCCGTGGGCGCGCCAGTACGCCTGGTCGAGGTACACGGCGACACGCGGCGCCGCCGGCGGCCGCTCGCCGGTGGAGGGTCCCCACCCCGTGCCAGGCGCCGCGCTCATGCGGCGGGCGGGACGGTCGTCGCCTCCCGCGCGCGGCGGGGGTGTGTGGCGGCCAGGCGGCGGTAGAGCGCCACGAGCAGGTCCGCGGTCGACTGCAGCGAGTAGCGCGAGGCGATCAGCTCCCGCGCGGCGGCGCCGCGCTGCTCGCGCAGCCGACCGTCGCCGGCGACCGTGGCGATGGCTGCGCCCAGCCGGGCGGGTCCGGTGTCGTCGGCGAGCACGCCTGTGGCCGCGGTGACGATCTCGCCCATGCCGCTCGCTGGGCTGGCCACGATCGGCAGCCCGCTGGCCATGGCCTCCAGCACCGAGTTGGACATGCCCTCGGTGCTCGACGCGCTCACGTACAGGTCGGCGGCCCGCAGCAGCGGCGCGGGGTCATCCACGGCGGGCAGCACGTGCACGCGCCCGGCCAGCCCGGCCTCGCGGGCGCGCCCGAGCACGACGTCCTCCTCGGACCCGTTTCCGACGAGCACCAGATGCCCCGGCGCGTCGCGGAAGGCGTCGAGCAGCACGTCCAGGCGCTTGACCGGAGCAAAGCGCCCGCAGTAGATCGAGACGACCGCGTCGGGGGGGATGCCGAGGCGTTCCCGCCCGGTCCGCCGCTCGTCGCCGCTGCCCGGGCGAAAGCGCTCGGTGTCGACGCCGTTGGGGATGCGCCACAGCCGGTCCGCCGGTACGCCGTGGCCGGTGAGCTCGTCTTCGACCTCGTCGGCCAGCGTATGGAAGGCGGCCACGTCGGTGACGATCCGCCGCAGGCGCCGGGCCCCCGGGGGCTTGTGCAGCAGTCGGTCGATGTCCCCGCCCGGGCCGGTCGAGGCGACCAACGCGACGACCGGCACGCGCAGCAGTCGTGCCGACAGCAGGCCGATGCTCGCGGGCGACAGCAGGTCGTGGACGTGGATCACGTGCGGGCGCCAGCGCAGCACGCCGGCGACGCCCTCGGCCAGGTAGGCCAGCGAGGCCGCCGAGGACTGCTCGGGTACCCACAATCGGCGCACAAGCAGGCCGTCCCCGCGTTCGAGCGCCGGGGTTCCGGCCACGCGGCGTGTCAGGACGACCGTCTCCACCCCCTGGCGCGCGAACAGAGGTCCGAGCTGCTGCACCTGGGTCTGCGCCCCCCCGAGCACCGGCAGGTAGCTCTGGATCACTGCGGCGACGCGCAGCGCGGGACCGCGAGGAGCGTCGGTCCGGTCATCGGGAGCGCGCGGCGGCAGACTCAACGGGCCGGGATGATACGTCGCCGCCGGCGCCGGTGGCGGCGCGATCATGCCGGGCAAGACCGGCCGGTGCCGGCCGGCTCGAAGCGTCCGAGTCCGGTCACCCGCTGCCCGTCCGCGACGGTGAGCCCGGACGCCGCGCGGTCGAGCAGCACCTCGAGCGTGTACCCGTCCTCGGGAAACGCCGCCCAACCGAAACGGGCGCGCGCGCCCACCTCGGCCACGACCCGGCGCTCCAGGCCCCCGCGCGAGAGCCGATGGTCGTCGATGACCGCGTGGATCTCGCACTGTCCGTCGTGGTGGCCGTGATCGCCACGCTGTCGGTGAGGCGGAAGGCTTCGAGCAGCCCGCGCTCGTCATCGTCGGCGTGGTCGGGCACGAGCACGACGAGCACGTGCGCGCGTTCCTCGCGGCGGCGGCACCAGTCGAGATGCCGCTGCAGGTCCTGGCTGCGCGCGACGAGCGGGCGCTCGGCGGCGGCCGCCATGCCGGCCACGAGCGCGGCGGCGAGTACCCAGGCGATGGTGGGTGCCGTGGCGGCAAACGCGACCGGGACCATCGCCGCGGCGACGACGATCCGGCCGGCCAGGCTGCCGCGCAGCTGCGTGAGCGCGACGAGCGCCGCCGTGACGCCAATGGCCGCAGGCGCCCGGGCAGGTGGCCGTGTGCCCCGGCCAGTGCCGCCCCGGCGGCGATCGTCCACAGGACCACGGGCGCCAGGGGCCGGGCGGCAGCGAGTGCAGGCGATCGGTCTGGGCGTGCGCGACGGCGGAGCAGCGCGACCACGGGGTGGTCGGGCGCCCCGGGCGCGGATCTCGGGCGACGCGGGGGTTGCCGGCCGAGCGGCGACCAACGAATCGGCGACCAGTTCGATGTCGCGGGAGTCCCCTACTACCCCGAGCGTCCCTGTCGATGTCACGTTGATGGCTGCCGTTCGCTCGTGCTCAAGGAATATGGGTGGGTGCGCGAGGTCCCTCCATGGACCGTCGCGTGGTGCCTGCGCCGCTGCTTGGCCCGATCCGCGGGTCCGGGCAGGGCGCACGTACAGGCAACATCACGTGGCTCGATGTTAGCGACGCGGGGGGTGTATTTCGAGGGCTGCAGGCTCCCGGCCGGTCAGGTTTGCGTAGGTTTGACAGGTTTGCGACGACGCGGTTTCGGATTGTTCACGCCAGCGCGCGTCCGCCCGCGCCTCCTGCGGAGAGCGTCCCGCGTGCGCTTCGGCCGGCGTGCCACCGCGCCCGAGCGCGGATTACGACGCCGTCGCCTGGCCGGCCGTGCTCGCCGCGCCGGTCGCCGACTCGCTGGCCGACGCGCCGCTCGCGCTCGTGGGCTGCGAGGTGTCCGTGGCGGTCGCGTTCGAGCCGGTCTGGGCGGTGGAGCCCGACGCCGGAACCGACGTCCCGCTGCCGCTGCCCGCCGCGCTCGGCGTCGTCGCGGGTGCTGCACCTGACGGTGACGAGCCGCTCGCCGAGCCCGGCGAGGCGGCCGGAGCCATTGGTCCGTTGATCACAGTGGTGGTGCCGGTGGATCCGCCGGCACCGTTCGTGGTGCTCGTCGGGGTGAGCGAGCTGTCGGTGGAGCTGCCGGTGGCACCGGTCGTCCCGGACGCCGCCACGACGGTGGCCGACGGCGCGCTCGTGCCGCCCGTCTGTGAGCTCGACGTGCTCGAGCCGGAGCCCGTGGCGGCGAGGCCCGATCCGGCGAGCGGGATCACGGGCGCCGTGACGTGGACGCTCGCGGAACGGCGCGTGCGGTGCGCGGGGCTGACGGTGACGGGCCTGGCGAGCGGGACGGCGGTTGTGGTGGGCTGTGCCGAGCGCACGAAGACGGGCGGGGGGGCGGCGCTCGTGACCGCGACCGGCAGGGTCCGGTGGTGCGGAGCGGCGCCGGAAATGATCGGCACGGGCAGCGCGCGCAGCAGCTCCTTCGGCGCGATGCCGAGCGCGCCGCCGGCGGTGACCGCGGCGGCGGCGCACACGAGCGCCACCTTGGTCGCGGTGGCGATCGCGCTCGAGGCGCCGACGCTCGCGCCCCGATCGAGCCGCCGGCGGCCGCGCCGCCGCCGCCGAGGCCGCCGAACTGCCACAGCAGGCCGCCGAGCGGGCCGACGGGCACGAGCGCGCCCAGCCGCCGGCGCACGCCGCGCAGCTCGTCGCGGTACTCGCGGCAGCCGCGCAGTCGCGCAGGTGGCGGCGGGCCAGGCCGCTCGCAGCGCACGCCCCGGTCGCAGGCGAGCGCGAGGTCGCTGCGCACCGACGCGCAGGCGGTGTCGCGGGCCTCGGCCGAGTCCACGAGCCCGCCGCGGGCGCGCACGAGCAGCGACTTGACCGCCGGCCACGCTGACGTCGAGCGACGCTCGCGAGCTCCTCGTAGCTCATGCCCTGCAGCTCGCGCATCAGCAGCGCCGAGCGCTGCTGCTCGGGCAGCCGGCCGCACGTCGGTCGACGAGCCGGCGCAGGTCCTCGCGCCGCTCGAGCGACGGCCGCCGGCTCGAGCGGCGGGGCGTGCGAGACGTCGTACACGTCGGCCAGCTCGGCGGCGCCGGGCAGCGCAGCTGGTCGATGCAGCGGTTGTGGGCGATGCGGTACAGCCACGCGCGCAGGGACACCGGACGGTCGTGGGCGCGCAGCGCCCGGTAGGCGCGCACGAACACGTCCTGCAGGACGTCCTCGGCGTCCTGGCGCGAGCCGCCGAGCATCTGGCGGCTGTAGGCCAGCAGCCGCACCCGGTAGCGGTCGTGGATCGCCCGGAAGGCCTCCTCCGAGCCACCGCGGAAGCTGGCGACGAGCTGCTCATCGGAGCGCAGCCGCAGCAGCGAGGCCGGCACCGAGGGGCGCGGCGAGCGCGACGGGGGCGTGAAGAGTGGAGGCTTCCAACGTGTCTCGTCGTCCTTTGACCGCCTTAACTGGCGGTCGAGGACAAAGTTGCGACGAAGCGCGCGAGATACGCAAATGGGTCTCACCGGAGGGGGCGCGGTGTCGCCGCGGGCGCCACGCCGATCACTCTTTGCGTTTTGGCTGACATACAGCCATGACCGCAAGAAATGCCGTCGCCCGCCCGCCCACCGGGCGCGGTCCGACCATCAAGTGCGCCCGAAGCGCCCCGCGAACGCGCCCCCGCCCGAGTCCTCAGCGGACGCCGGAGGCCGGCAAGGCCTCCGCCGCCTCGGACATCGATGCGAGCTGGGCGACCAGGCCGTCGCGCAGCGAGATCGCCGGCCGAAACCCGAAGTCGGCGGTGGCCCGGGAGATATCGGCGTGGGTGTGCGCGGCGTCGCCGTCGGCGCGCGCTTCGAAGCGGCAGGCGATGGGGCGCGAGAGCAGGTCCTCGAGCAGGCCGATGACTTCCAGCAACTCGGCCGGCGAGCCGCCGCCGACGTTGTAGACGCCCCCGGGATGCCCGTGAGCTCCGGCGCGCACCGTCGCATCCACCACGTCGCCGACGTAGGTGAAGTCACGCAGCTGGCGTCCGTCCCCGTAGATCGAGATGCCCTCGCCGGCGAGGGCTGCGTGCGATGAAGCGATGGAAGGCCATATCGGGACGCTGGCGCGGCCCGTAGGCGGTGAAGTAGCGCAGCCCCACGACCGGCACGCCGGACCGGCGGTGGTAGACGCTGGCCAGCTGCTCGGTGGCGACCTTGGTCATGCCGTAGGGCGACACGGGGGCGGGCGGGAGATCCTCGGGGGTCGGCGAGACGCTCGCGTTGCCGTAGACCGACGATGACGATGCGTACACGAACGACCGCAGCGACGGACACGTGGTGGCTGCCTCGAGCAGGCGCTGCGTAGCGGTGATGTTGTTGCGGGCGTAGATGGCGAACGTCTTGCCGAAGCTCCCGCGCACTCCGGCCTGTGCCGCGAGATGGTAGATCTCGCCGATGCCGCGCAGCAGCGGCTCGATCGGATCGACGGCGAGATCGAGCTCGATGAGCTCGAACGACCGGTCGTCCGCCAGCTGGGCCAGATTCGCCTCCTTGCGGGCGCGATCGTAGAAGTCGGTGAAGCAGTCCACCCCCGTGACGCGGTACCCGTGGTCGATCAGCCGCTCGCACAGGTGCGAGCCGATGAAGCCCGCGCAGCCGGTGACCAGGGCGTGCTGGCGGTTCAGCATGCGGGTCGGCGGCGCTCGCAGGGTGCGGACGGGCCGCGCCGGACGGGGCGTGCCGCGCACAGCGGAGCGTCCGGGGCGGTGAGCGCGCAGTGTGGGGGGGAGTTGGTCATGCGTGACTTGACGGCGGTCGGCGTCCCGTGCGATCCCGCGACGTCGATGATCGAGAGCTCCGCCCGGTCGGAGCCTTCCTGCGCACGCGGGTGAGCTCCGTCCGGAGCGAGCCCCCCCGCCGGGGCATCGGACCGGTCTCATGGTACAGGCGGTGCGACCCCCGGGAAGCTCCGCAAGCCGGCGCCCGCCAGCGTTGGGAGGTTTTGCACAGCGATGAGCGGTCGGCGTCGTCTCAGGGTGCCGGCGACCACAGGCGCCACAGCCAATCGTGCTCGTGGTAGCACTCGGGCGCGGCCAGGATCGCGGCGCTGGCGACGTCCGCGAGATGCTGGGTCAGCGCCGCCGGGGTGGCGAACGCCTGCGGGCGTATCGGATCACCCACGCGCACGCGCAACCCACGGCCCGGCCGGCGCGGCGTGACGGGCACGCAGCGGCGCGCCGCTTGCGAACGCGAGCGCGGCGATGCCGCTGGCCAGACGGGCCGGCTTGTCCAGGAACACGCACGCGGTGCTGCCGGGAACGTCGAGGGCGATGTGGCACAGATGCCCGCGGTGCAGGTGATCGAGGACGACCGGGTAGCTGCCCTCGGCCGCCACCGGGTCGACCCCCCAGCCGGTGAGGACCCGTTGCCAGTGGTCTTGCAGCGGTGTCGGCGGGTCGTCGATCGTCAGGACGATCGCATCGGCGTGACCCTGGGCGGCCAGCGCGTACAGCTGCGGCGCGATCCAGCACAGGTGGGTGTGCACCACGAGGGCCCCGTGCCCCTCGGCTCGCAGGGCATCGAGCCGCTCGGCCCCCTCGATGCGCGCACGTTCGCTGACGTCGCCGCGCCACAGCAGCTCCAGCATGACCCGCGACCGTCGCAGCGAGCGCCGTGCCAGCGGTTGCGCCTCGCCCTCGCGAGCGGTGCCGCGCAGGATGAGCCGCATCCGCGCCATCGCCTCCGCGCGCCGCCCGGGACGCAGCCACCACTCCAGCGAGCCGACGAGGGCCAGGAATGGCAGCGCTATCCGGGCCGGCAGGGCGCGAACGAGCGCTCTGGCTCTCGCCTTCACCCCAGCGGCGCGACGCTCGGCGACGACTCTCCCACGGCGAAGGAGAACGTAACGATCCGGCCGGCGGCGACACCGGCCGGGGTGCCCGGCGATCAGCGGACGAGACTGCCCATGCGCGCAGCCGTGACCGTCTCGCGCAGCGTCTGCAGGGCGTTGTGGCGGGGACGCCAGCGCAGCTCTCGCCGCGCCTTGCCGGCGTCCATGATCACCGGCTCGCGGAAGGCTGTCGATCCACTGGGCCTGGGTGGGCAGGAAGCCGATGCGCCCGACGAGCTCGGCCAGCACGTCGACGGCGAGCTCGGGCATCGGGATCGAGTACCAGCCGAGCTCGTCCGCGAGCACCCTGATGTTGATCTGCCCGGGCCCGGCGATGTTGTAGACGCCGGGCGTGCCGCGGCCGAGCACCGCGGCACGCATCGCACTCGCCACGTCGTCGTGGTGCACCAGCTGAAACGGCACGCCCGGGTCCGGCAGCACCGGCTTGAGGATCGGCACGCCTTCCAGCAGCCGCATGACCGCCGCCGGCATACGCTCGGACAGCTGCATGTACGGAAGGCTGTCGACGAGCAGCTGGGCGTCGGGCCCGGCCACGATGCAGGGACGCAAGACGTACGCCGCCGTGTCGCGACCCCGCAGCGTCTCGCGCAAGCAGCGTCTCCACCTGCCGCCTTCTGCGCCGAGTAGTAGTGGGCGTCGGTGCCCGCGAGCCGGCACGTCCTCGGTCAGCGGCTGCGGGTTGTCGGCGTGGAAGCCGTAGGCCGCGACCGACGAGGTGTAGACGAGGCGCGGCACGCCGGCCGCCCGGACGCGCCTCGAACACGGTCTGGCGAGCCCTCCAGATTGACCGCGGCCGTCTGCTTCGGCGTCGCCCATGATCATGAACGCCAGGTGCACGACCGCGTCCACGCCGGCACGACCCGGCCACTGCCGCCGGGTCGAGCACATCACCCTGGCGGTAGGTCACCTTGTGACAGCCCTCGCTCGGCCGGGTCGAACGGCCGCCTGCGCCATCCCGAGATCGACTCGATCTCGTCGCTGCATCGAGCGCCGACACCGCGGCGAGGCCGATCTCACCGGTCGGACCGGTGACGGCGACGGTCAGGCCCGGAGCCGGGGCGGGCCGGCCCCGGATGGGGGGCGAGCAGGCACGGTCACGGGTTCTACAGCACCGCGTCACCGCGGTCCAGCGGCCGGCGCGGCCCCCGGTCGCACCGGCGGCGTCCATGGCCGCCGGCTGGCGCGTTCAGTCGTAGCCGGGCTCGCCGGGCAGCACGATGCGCGCGACCTCGCCCCGGCCGAGGCGCCGTCGAGCACCACCCGCGGCTGCACCGGCTCGACCACCCGTCCGCGGGCGTAGGCCAGCAGCGCGGTCACGCTGGCGAACGCTGCGAGCTGCTCGAGGTGCTTGATCGTCGGGAACACGAGCAGGATCTCGCCGGCCGATGGGCCGCTAGAGCGCGGCCGCGGCGTGAACCAGCGGTGATCGACGATCTCCTCGCCGTCCACACCGCCTGCTGGTCCGCCGGCATCTCGCGCGAGGTAGAAGTACGTGTCGAAGCGGATCTTCACCTCGGCGGGCGTGATCCAGCGCGAGAACGCCACCAGCGCCTGTCGGGTCGGCGAGCACGATCCCGGCCTCCTCGGCGAGCTCCCGCAGCGCCGCGGCGCGCTGCGCCGCGTCCCCGCCGCCCTCCGCGTCCTTGACCGATCCGCCCGGGAAGACCCAGGCGCCGGCCATGAAGCGCGCCTGCGGGGTGCGCTTGACGCAGCAGCACCTCGAGGCCATCGTCGCCGCCGCGCAGCAGGATGACCGTCGCGGCCTGCCGCGGGACGGTGGCCGGCCCGGTGTTGAACTCCTCGCCGGTGCCGGGACGGTGGTCCGTCATGTCTGCCGACCCTATCGCCTAGTCTTCTCGGCCATGAACGACACAGACTCTCCAACGCTGGATCTGCGAGTCCTGCGGATACATCTATGAGCCCGACGAGGGCGATCCCGACGGCGGCATCCCCGCCGGCACGGCCTTCGAGGACATCCCGGACACGTGGTTCTGCCCCGTCTGCGGAGCGCGCAAGCGCGACTTCGTCCCCTACGAGGACTGATCGTCCCGCCGGGGACGACCGAGGCGCATGGCCAAGGGGTCGGGTGGGAAGCGGGGCAAGCGTCGCTCCGGGGCCGGGAGCGGCGATGAGCCGCTCGCGCTCGTCTACGGCGCCGTTCCCAAGCCGCCCGTGTGGCAGCGCGCCCTCGGCCGGCTCACCGGCGCGCGGGCCTGCTACGGCAAGCCGATCGAGGCGCACGGGCACGTCGTGATCCCCGTGGCCACCCTGCGCACGCTCGGCGGGCTCGGATACGGCAACGGCATCCCGGCCGACGACCCGACCGCGTCGCCCGCCGGGAGCGCCGGCGGGCCCGCCGGTGGCGGCGGTGGCGGTGGCGGTGGGCTGATCGACGCGCGGCCGGTCGGCTTCATCGACATCGGGCCCGACGGTGTGCGCTTCCAGGCCATCGACGTCCCCGCCGCCGCGCCGGCGCGCCAGCACGACCGTCCTGATCGGGCTCGGCATCGTCGCCGCGTCACGTGTGGTGGTGGCCCCGGTGGTCCGCTCGGCGCTGGTCAGGCGGCGGCGGGCAGCGGCCCGCCGTGGCCTCGGCGATCGATGCGGCGGTGATCGCCACCAGCCGGCGCAGGTCGTGTCGGCGATCGCCAGCGGGGGCATCAGCACGACCACGTCGCCGAGCGGGCGGATCATGGCTCCGCGCTTGCGCGCCGCGAGCGCCACCCGGTCGCCCATGCGCAGGTGCGGGCGGTCGCTCGCCAGCTCGATCCCGACCATCATCCCGCGCTGGCGGACCTCGGCCACCGCGGGCAGCAGCGCGACCGATGCTCCGAGCAGCGCGCGCCAGCTGCTCGATCTTCGGCTGCAGGCGCTCGAGCGTGCGCTCGCGCTCGAACGTCCGAGCGTCGCCAGCGCCGCCGCGCAGGCGAGCGGGTTGCCGGTGTAGGTGTGGCCGTGGAAGAACGTGCGCTGCTGCTCGGGCGCGCCGAGGAAGCCCTCGTAGATGCGCTCGGTCGCCAGCGTCGCGGCCAGCGGCAGGTAGCCGCCGGTCAGGCCCTTGGCCGACGCACAGCAGGTCGGGCGCGACGTCCTCGTGCTCGCAGGCGAACATGCGCCCGGTGCGGCCGAAGCCGGTCGCCACCTCGTCGCAGATCAGCAGCACGCCGTGCCGGTCGCACAGCTCGCGCACCGCGCGCAGGTAGCCGGGCGGATGCATCGAGCATGCCCGGCGGCGCCCTGGACGAGCGGCTCGACGACGACCGCGCGACGCTGCTCGCCGTGCGCGTCCAGCAGCGCCGCCATGCTCCGCGGCGTCGCCGGCTCGCGCGTGCAGCGCTGTCGAACAGCAGCGGGCGGTAGAGCGAGTGGAAGAGTCGATGCCGCCGACCGACACCGCGCCGATCGTGTCGCCGTGGTAGGCGTTCTCGCAGGCAGATGAACGCGGTCGGGCGGTCGCGCGTCCTCGTCCGCGCTGCGCCCACCACTGGAAGGCCATCTTCAGCGCGATCTCGACCGCGGTCGAGCCGCTGTCGGAGTAGAACACGCGCCGCAGGCCGGCGGGCGCGATCGCCACCAGCCGCTCGGCCAGCTCGATCGCCGGCTCGGGTGACTGAGGCCGAGCATCGTCGAGTGGGCGACGCGGTCGAGCTGCGCGCGGATCGCGGCGTCGATCACCGGATGGCGGTGGCCGTGGACGTTGCACCACAGCGACGACACGCCGTCGATGTAGCGCGTTGCCGTCGACGTCGATGAGCGTCGTCCCCTCACGCGCGGTCGATCACCAGCGGCGGCTCTGCTCGCACCAGCCCTGTTGCTGGGTGAACGGGTGCCACAGTACGCGCCGGTCGGAGTCGACCAGATCGGCGGCGTGCACATGGCCGGCAACGCTAGTCCGCGGTGCGGACGAACGCCCTTCGTCGGAAGCGTGGCGCTCGCGGCGCGCGGCGTGTCGACCGCGGCGATCGGCAGCCCGGCGGCCGCCGCGGCGAGCAGCTCCGGGTCGGCGCGCGGCGATCAACGCCAGCGTCGTCGCACCTCGACCGTCGCCCGAGCCGTCCGATCGTCTCGCAGATTCGAGCGCTCGCATCGCGTCCGGGCGCGTCCGGCCACGGGGTCAGCACGACGCCCGCCACGTCGCAGGTCGGCCGCGCGCGCGCGGCCTCGAGCGTCAGCAGCGTGTGGTTGATCGTGCCCGAGGCCCGGGGCGGGCGGCGACGAGCACCGGCAGCCCGAGGTCGACGGCCAGATCGCGGACGCTGCCAGTCGTCGATCGAGCGGGACGAGCAGGCCCGCCGACGCCCTCGACGACGAGCGGCACCCTCGCGGCCGCAGCGCGCCGGGCATCCCGCGAGCAGCGCTGCGGCCGTCAGCGACACCCCCGCCCGAGGCGCGAGCGCCAGGTGCGGCGACACCGGCGGGCCGTAGCCGACCAGCACGACCTCCTCGGGCCGGCAGCCCGCGACGAGCGCGAGCAGCTCGTGGTCGGGCGGCCAGTCCGCCGGGCGGCTCGTCGAGCCCGGTGATGACCGGCTTGAGCGCGCGCACGGCATCGCCGCGCGGCCGCCAGCGAGGCGACGATCGCGGCCGTCAGCACGCGTCTTGCCGACACCGGTGTCCGTGCCGGTCACGAAGCAGCCGCGCAGCGGACGGCGGCTGCGGCCGCAGTAGTCGGCGCTCAGGCGGCACCCGAAGTCAACACGCGCGGCTCGGGCGGCCGCCGGCGACGGGCCCGTCGTCGGACGCGATCGACGTCCACCGCGGGCGCCGGATCCCGGCGCGCGCTCGGCAACCCGACCGCTCGGGCGGCGGCGCCGATCGTCCGCGCCGCCGCGCGCAGCTCCTCCTCGCGGTGCGTCGCCATCACGGCCAACCGCAGCCGCGACGTCATCGGCGGCACGGTCGGCGGGCGGATCGCCTGCGCGAACACGCCGCGCGCAGCGCCGCCTCGCAGCATCTCCATCGCCGCTGCCGGCCTCGCCGATCACCAGCGGCAGGATCTGGCGTCGCGCGACCGCGCCGACGGTCGAACGCCCTCGGCGGCCAGCGCCGGCGCGCAGCGCCGCGCGTTGGCCAGCAGCTTGCTGACCCGCTGTGGCTCGCTCCTCGAGCAGCCCGAGCGCGGCGAGCGCCGCCGCGACCGCCGGCGGCGGCAGCGCGGTCGAGAACATGAACGTCCGCGCGACGTTGACCAGATAGCGCGCCATCGCCCGGTCGCTGGCGACGAACGCGCCGTAGGAGCCGAGCGCCTTGCCGAGCGTGCCGACGATCACGTCGACCTGGTCCTCGAGGCCCGCCTCGGCGAGCGGCGCCGCGCCCGCCGGGCCGAGCACGCCGGTCGCGTGAGCCTCGTCGACACCAGCGTGCGCAGCCGTGCCGCTGCGGCGAGCTCGACGAGTCTCCGCCAGCGGCGCCACGTCGCCGTCCATCGAGAACACGCTGTCGGTCACGATCAGCGCCCCGCGCCGCCCTCGGCCTCGCGTCGATGCCCCACCGCAGGTGCTCGGCGTCGCCGTGGTCGTAGACGAAGACCTCGGCCCGCGACAGCCGGCAGCCGTCGATGATCGAGGCGTGGTTGAGCTGATCGGAGAAGACGACGTCGCCGGGCCGGGCCAGCGCCGCCGATGACGCCCGAGTTGGCGAGGTATCCCGACCCGAACACGACGCCGCTCTCGCGTCGCTCGAACGCCGCCAGCCGCTCCTCGAGCCGGCGGTGGATCGTCATCGTGCCCGACACCAGCCGCGAGGCGCCCGCGCCGACGCCCCAGCGCATCGCCGCGTCGGCCGCCGCCTCGCGGACCGCCGGATGGTCGGCCAGGCCCGAGGTAGTTGTTGGAGCACAGCAGCAGCACCGGCTTGCCGTCGAGCAGCACGTGCGGCCCCTGCGGGCCGCTGACGAGACGCGTGCGCCGATGCAGTCCGAGCGACGCAGCTCGTCCAGCCGCGCCTCGATCTCGATCATGCCGCGCTCTCGGCTCCGCGACGCCCGGTTTGCGCGCCCCGTCGGGCGCCGTCGGGGCGCGGCGGGACCGTCCCCTTGGCGCGCGTAGCGCAGTTGCGCGGACGGGTCCCACAGCCGCACGTTCACTTCGGCGGCGCGGACGCCTCAGCAAGTGCTCGACACGACGTCGGGCGTCTCGCCGTCCAGCCAGCCGCGAGCGATTGTCGGGCCGCGGGTTGGACGCCGTTGTCGGGCTGGCGGGCCGTGTTCAGCCCGAGGTCCTCGAACATCGCGCGGTCGGCGTCGGGCGTGTTGCCGAGCGTGGTCAGGAAGTTGCCCATCATGACGCCGTTCAGCCCCGCCTTGACCGCCAGCGACTGCAGCTCGCCGAGGTTCTCGACCCGTCCGCCACAGAGACGGAACAGCGCCTCGGGCAGGATCAGGCGGAAGATCGCGATCCACTTGACCGCCTCCCACGGGTCCATCAGCTCGCGGTCGCCGAACTTCGTCCCGGGGCGCGGGTTGAGCAGGTTGATCGGCACGCTGGTCGGATTGATCTCCGCCAGCTCGAATGCCATCTCGACGCGCTGCTCGCGCGTCTCGCCGAGGTTGAGGATTCCGCCCACGCACGTCTCGAGCCCGGCCTCGCGGACCGCCTCGATCGTCCGCAGCCGGCCCTCGTAGCGGACCGTCGTCGAGACCTCGTCGTAGTAGGACTCGGCCGTCTCGACGTTGTGGTGGACGCGCTGGATGCCGGCCTCGCTTGCAGCGCCTGCGCGCGCTGCGACCGACATATGCCCGATCGAAGCGCAGCGCTTCAGGTTGGTGTGCTCGGCGACCAGCCGCGCGCCCGCCAGAACCTGCTCGAAGTCGCGCTTCGACAGTCCCTGGCCCTGGGTCACCATGCAGAACCGGTGCGCGCCGGCCGCCTCGGCGGCGCGCGCGTGCTCGAGGATCTGCTCGGGCTCCATCATCGCGTGCATCGGCGTCTCGGCGTCGGCGTACTTGCTCTGCGCGCAGAAGCCGCAGTCCTCGGCGCAGCCACCGGACTTCGCGTTGACCAGCGAGCACATGTCGGTCGAGTCGCCGAAGTGCTCGATGCGCGCCTCCCAGGCGCGCTCCACGAGCGCCTCGATCTCGGCGTGGTCCTCGATGTCGCCCAGACGAGGGCCTCCTCGGGGGTTATCAGCGGCGGCATGGTCGGCGACCTCCAGGTTGTGGTTCCGGCGCGGCACGTTAGGGCGGTGAGCGGACGGGCCGCCCGCCGGCCGGGCGCAGCTACTCGCCGCGCCAGCGGGGCGCGCGCTTCTCGGCGAACGCGCGCACGCCCTCGCGCATGTCCTGCGAGGCGAAGGAGGCCTTGCGCAGCGCGATCAGCTCGCGCTCGCACCTCGCCGGTCAGCTCGCGCCTCGCGCGTCGAGCAGGGCGCGGATGACGCGCTTGTTGCCGCGCTGGGCCAGCGGCGCCCCGGCGGCGAGCTCGACCGCCATCGAGAGCGCGGTCGGCCTCCAGCTGCTCGGCGGCCACCGTGCGGTTGACCAGGCCCCAGGCCAGCGCGGTGTCGGCGTCGACGTAGCGACCGAGGAGGAACAGCTCGCGCGTGCGCACGACGCCGATGGCGTCGATGAAGCGGCGCAGCCCGGTGTGGCTGTAGACGAGCCCGAGCCGGGCCGGGGGCATCCCGAGCTCCACGCCGGACGCGCAGACGCGCAGGTCGCACGCCAGCGCGAGCTCGAGGCCACCGCCGATGGCGTGCCCGCCGAGCAGCGGCGAGCGTCGGGTAGGGATAGGCCTCCAGCGCGTCGATCGCCTCCGTGAACGGGTGCGCGACGAGCTGCTCCGCACGCTCCCGGAACTCGCCCTCGGGGATCTCGCCGATGTCGTAGCCGGCCGAGAACATCCCGCCGGCCCCCGTCACGATCACGCAGCGCGCGTCGAGGCGGCCGAGCACGTCGGCGATCGCGTCGAGGATCGCGTGGTCGAGCGCGTTGCGCTTGGCCGGGTGGGAGATCGTCAGGCGCGCGACGCCCGCGGCGGGCTCGTCGAGGAGCAGCTTGCCGTCGGCGAGCAGGGTGGGGGCTGGCTCGGCCACGACGCGACAGGCTAGAGGGGACGGCGGCCCGGCGCCGCCCTAGACTCCCGGCGACGATGCGGATCCGCGACGCGCTGCCCGACGATCTCGCGGCGATCGTGCGGATCTACAACGCGTCGGTGGCGAGCCGCGAGTCGACGGCGGACCTCGAGCCGGTCACCGTGCGCCAGCGGGGCGCCTGGTTCATCGCGCACACCCCGGAGCGCCGTCCCCTGCGGGTGGCCGAGGACGAGCCCGGCGCCGTGCTCGGCTGGTCCTCGCTGCGTGACTTCTACGGCCGTCCGGCCTACGCCGCCACGGCCGAGATCGGCATCTACATCGACCCGGCCGCCCGCCGGCGCGGCATCGGCGGCGCGCTGCTGCGCGAGGCGATCGAGCGCGGGCCCGCGCTCGGACTGTCCACGCTGATCGCCGTGGTGTTCGCGCACAACGCGGCCAGCCTGCGGCTGTTCGAGGGCGCGGGCTTCGAGCGCTGGGGGCGGCTGCCGGGGGTGGCGCGCCTGGACGATCGCGTCGCCGACGTGATCATCCTCGGGCGCCGCCTGCCGGGCTGAGGCCCGCCGTTCCGCCGTCAGTCGAGAATGACGAGCGTGTCGCCCTCGTTGACCGCCTGCCCCTCCTCGCACGAGGATCTCCGCCACCGTCCCGGAATCCTCGGCCTCGACGGGCATCTCCATCTTCATCGACTCGAGGATGGCGACGGTGTCACCCTCCTCGATGACGTCGCCGACCGCGCATTCGATCTTCCACACCGTTCCAGTGATGTGCGCCTCCACTTCAGGCACGTCGACCTCCTCGAGGAAGCTGGGGATTGTCACTGCCAGGGAGCCGACACGATAACCCGCGCACCCGACCCCTCCGCGGGCCCCGGCCGCGCGCCCGCGCGCGCCGCGGCGCAACCGGCGCGTGACGGGTCGCGCCCGGTGCGGCGGGCGGACCCGCGCGCCGTGATCGTGACCGCGCGCGACGAGCAGCAGCGCATCGGCGCGACGCTCGATGCGCTGTCGAGCGCGTTCCCGGCGACGCCGATCGTGGTGGCCGACGACGGGTCGCGCGATCGGACGGCGGCGATCGCGCGCCACCACGGGGCGGCGGTGATCGTCGCCGCTTGCGGTCGCGGCCGGGGCGCCCGGCGGGGCAAGGGCGCAGCGGCCACACGGGCCGCGGCGGCCACACTCGCCGAGCTGGGCCCCGGCGCCGAGCACGAGATCGTCCTGCTCTGCGACGCCGACCTCGGCGCCAGCGCCGGTCGTCTCGGTGCGCTGGTGGACGCGGTGGCGCGCGGCGAGGGCGATCTCGCGGTGGCGGCATTCTCGCGCCGCGCCGGCGGCGGTGTCGGCGCCGCGATCGGCTTCGCGCGTTGGGCGGCGCGGCGCGATACCGGCCTGCGGCTGCGGGCGCCGATCTCCGGCCAGCGCGCGTTGCGGGCGACGCGCTGGCGGCGGTGCTGCCGTTCGCGCCCGGGTTCGGGATGGAGCTCGGCATGACGATCGACGCGGTGCGGGCCGGCTATCGCGTGGTCGAGATCGAGCTCGATCTCGACCACCGCGCTCGCGGGCGGACGCCGCGCGGCTTCCTGCATCGCGGGCGCCAGGGCGCCGATTTCGTGCGCGCGTACGCGGATCGCCAATGGCGGCGGGGCAATGAGTCGCCGCCTCGACCGAGTGTCCAGCGACGGCGACGAAGTTCCGACCTGGTGTCGGTGTGCGGGCGGTGGGCGCCCGCCTAATCTTCAGCCACGTCATCGGAAGCCTCGGTGATCAGATCAGACCATCGGCCCGCTCGCTCCTGGCGTGTCGGTGGACATACAGGCGGACCCGCAATGCCGGGCCGGGGGATCAGCCGCGTACGGGGCGCGGCCCCCCGCGTGTGACAGCCGCCGACTGTGATGCCGGCCGGGGCGCCGGTCCGCGACCCTCCCGCGGATCGGAGGCCCCGGCCGGCGGTCGCAGATCGGGGAGCGTAACCTTGGCCTGCGCTCGCGGTAGAACGCTACAGAGCCATGTCCGACCTCGCACCGATGCGCGAGCAGGTCTATAGGGACCCTCGCCCCGCAGAGCACTTCGACCGCTTCCACGAGCGCGCACGCACGCGCGACCCCGATTGGGCGTACGAGTTCACACGCCTGCTGACGTCGCTGTACGCGTACACGTTCCTGCGCGCCCGCTCGATCTCCCCCGAGAAGGTGCCGGGCGCGGCCCGGTCATCCTGGCGCCGAACCACTTCTCGTTCATGGACCACTTCCTGATGGGCTGCTACCTGCGCCGCAAGATCCGCTTCATGGCCAAGTCGCAGCTGTTCAAGCCGCCGGCGCAGTTCATCTACACGCATGGCGGGGTGTTCCCCGTACGGCGCGGCGCGCGCGACGAGGAGGCGTTCATCACCGCCGAGGCGATCCTCGAGCAAGGGCGGCTGCATCGCCATGTACTGCGAGGGCGGCCGCTCGCGCACGGGCAAGCTGGCCGAGCAGGCCAAGCGCGGCATCGGGCGGCTGGCGCTCCAGACCGGCGCGCCGATCGTGCCGATCGCGATCCAGGGCTCCTCGCACATCCGCAACTGGAAGCGGCTGCAGTTCCCGAAGGTCACGGTGCAGTACGGCGACGTGCTGCGCTACGAGCGCGTCGAGAATCCGACCAACGCCCAGCAGCAGGCGGTGGCCGATGAGGTCCTGATCGAGATCAAGCGCCTGTACGCCGGCCTGGAGGAGCACGGACGCAAGGGCGTGCTCGAGCGGGTGCGCCGCGAGCGGCGCGCCGAGCGGTCGGCGGCCCGCGCCGGCGGCGCCGCCGCGGCCTGAGCACGCCAGGCATGCTCGAGGCCGCTCCCGACCGTCCACCCCGTTCGGCGTGCGAGGCCACGCCCATCGCGCCCGCGACGCTCCTGCGCCCCGGCCTGCTCGAGGACGTCGACCTGGCTCTCGCCGGCCCGGAGCCGCCCTTCGCCGCGTTCGCCGACGCCGTCGCCGACGGCTGCGCGTGGCCTCGGCGCGTCCGTGACCCGCCTGGTCGCCGACCCCGACGAGGACGCGGTCCAGGCGGCGGTCGCCGCGCGCCGGCGCTCGCGCGGGCCAGCGTGGTCGTCTGCGACGCCGCCGGGGGTCTGGCACGTCACGAGGCGGAGGGCTCGACGCTCAGCCAGGGCGGCGCCGCACTGAACGCCACGCTCGCCGGCGTGTGGAACGCGATCCGCGCCGTCGCCGTGCCCGCGCTGCTGGACGCCGGCCGGCCCGGGCGGGTGATCGCGCTCGCCCCGCCGCCGTCCCGTTCGCCGCTGGCCGACGCGGCGCGGGCCGCGCTGGAGAACCTCGCTCGCACGCTGTCGGTGGAGTGGGCACGGCACGGGATCACGACGGTGTCGATCGCCCCCGGCGCCGGCAGCACCCCCGAGGAGGTGGCGGCGCTGGTCGCATACCTCGCCTCGCCCGCCGGCGCGTACTACTCCGGCTGCCAGCTCGACCTGCGGGGGCCGGTGGGCTGACCCCGCCGGCCCGCGGCGGCTTCTGAGTCGCTGGCGTTCGCGCTAGCGTGGGGCGGGAACGCTGCGCGCGACGAGAGGGAGAGGGGATGCGAGGGATCAGGCTGATGACCGGAGCAACGCGGTTGCGCGCGTCGCTCGTGGTTCTGGCGGCGCTGTTCGCCGTGCTCCCGTCCAGCGCGCAGGCGGGTACGCAGCGCAGCGCGATCGCGCGCCGCCGGGTCGGTGTCCACCCGGCTGGCGCCGGGCACGCAGGCCTCCAACTACGTGCCCGCCGCCGGCGTTCGGCACCAGCACGCAGATCGAGCGGCTGCACTACCGCTACGGACCGCTGACCGTGGCCCCCGGCACGAACATGATCATGTTCGGCGGTGGCATGCCCAAGCCGACCGTGGACGGCTACATCGTCGGGATCCGTCCGAACCTCACGCTGACCAACGGCACGGTGCCGTCGGTGAACGTGATCCACCTGCACCACGGGGTCTGGCTGAACCTGTCGGCTGCACGACCTCACCGACCCGCACTATCCGCAGCGTTTCTTCGCCTCCGGCGAGGAGAAGACGTGGATGCAGCTGCCCGCAGGGCTTCGGCTACCCCTACAAGGCGACCGACCAGTGGATGCTCAACTACATGCTCCACAACCTCACGCCGCTGCCGATGACGGTCTACGTCGACTACGAGATCGACTTCGTGCCGGCGACCTCGCCGCTGGCCCGGACGATGAAGCCCGCCATCCCGGTGTGGATGGACGTCGAGAACGGCAAGGCCTACCCGGTGTTCGACGCGCATCGCGGCCGCGGCCACAACGGCCGGTTCACCTTCCCCAACGACGCCGACCGACCCGTACGGGTCCGGCCCGGTGCGCAACGAGTGGACCGTCCCGCAGAACGCGACGCTCGTCGCGGTCGCCGGGCACATGCACCCGGGCGGGCTGTACGACACGCTCGAGGACATCCGGCCCGGCGCCACGCTCGCGCGGGCGGCCCGCGCCGGCGCGCCGGCTCCGATCCCCGGCGACGTGCCGAACTCGGTGGAGATCTTCCGCTCCCAGGCGCACTACTGGGACAAGCACGGCGCGGTGTCCTGGGACATGGCAATGACCAAGAGCCCGCCGAACTGGCGCGTCGCGCTGAAGGCGGGCGACACGCTGCGTGTCAGCGCCACCTATGACGTCGCGCACCAGTCCTGGTATGAGGTGATGGGGATCATGGTCGCCTACGTGTCCTACGACGGCACGCCGGGCGTCGATCCGTTCCGCAAGCGGTGCAGACGCGGGGCTACATCACCCACGGGCTGCTGCCCGAGAACGCGACTCCGTTCGGCGACGTGCCGATCGCCAACCTGCCCAACCCGATCGCCGAGATCGGCACGATGGCCCCCACGGACACGGTCGAGATCAAGAACTTCACCTATACGCCCGGCGACATCAACGAGTCGCTCGGCGGGGGACTGTCCGATCCCCCGGTGATCAAGGAGGGACAGAGCCTCACGTTCGTCAACGACGACAACTCGCTGAACATCTACCACACGGTCACCGGCTGCTCGCTGCCCTGCACCGCCTCGACCGGCACGCACTACCCGCTGGCCGACAGCCCGGCGAACACCGCCTTTGACTCGGGCGAGCTCGGGACCGGTACCCCGGGCCTGACCGCCGCCTCGGGCAGCGTGACCTGGAAGACGCCGACGAACCTGCCGCCCGGCACCTACACGTACTTCTGCCGCGTCCATCCCTGGATGCGCGGCACCTTCCGCGTCGTGCAGTGACGCGGAAGGTGCGGGCGCGCGAGCCTCAGCTGCGTCATGCCGGTGAACTGACCACCGGTGATGTTGAGCACCTGGCCGTGGACGTAGTTGCTCCACGGCGAGCACAGGAAGAACACGCCGCCGGCGGCCTCCTCGGGGGTGCCCGGCCGGCCGAGCGGGATGAGCATCGAGGCCATGCCGCGGAGCTGGTCGGGGATGCCGAGCTGCACCTTCTCGCCGCCGATCTCCATCGTGTTCTCCTCGTCCTTGGAGGCGGTCAGGCGCGTCTCGATGTAGCCGAAGGCCACGGCGTTGACGTTGATCTTGAACTGGCCCCACTCCTTGGCCAGCGTCTTGGTCAGACCGACGACGGCCGACTTGCCGGCGGAGTAGTTGGCCTGGCCGGCGTTGCCCATCGTGCCCGAGATCGAGGACACGTTGACGACCTTGCGGAACACCTCGCGACCCTCCTCGCGCTCCTGCTTGGCCGGCTCGCGCAGGTGCGGCGCGGCGGCGCGCAGGATCCGGAAGGGCACGATCGTGTGGATGTCGAGCATCCGCTGGAACCACTCGTCGCTCATCTTGTGGATCGGCGCGTCGAGGGTGTAGCCGGCGTTGTTGACGATGATGTCGATCTTGCCGAACGAGTCGATCGCCTTCTGCACGAGCGCGTCGGGCGCGCCGGGCGCGGTCAGGTCGCCGGCGTAGACGGCCGTCTCGCCGGCGATCTCGCCGGCCGTCTGCTCGGCGACGTCGCCGTCGAGGTCGTTGATGAGGACCTGGGCCCCCTGCGCGGCGAGCAGCTCCGCGGTGGCGCGGCCGATGCCCCGCGCCGACCCGGTCACGATCGCCGACTTGCCGTCGAGTACTCCCATGAGCGTTGCGTCTCCTTGTCGTGGTGAGGCGCCGCCGATGTGAGGCCGAACGACCGAGGGAGCTGGTGTGCGGGCGCTCGTACCCCTGCGGGGTAAGCCCCGTGGGCGGCGAAGCGCGTGGTCGGACGGGCAGGGCGGCGCGCTGGGGCGCGAATGCTATTCGGTCTGGCGCTGGCGGCGCGCGGCGCCGGGCGGCGGCGCGAGCGTCAGTTGCCGCTGGTGTCGATGCCGCCGAAGTCCTGCGTGTAGATCGCGCCCTGCTGGCCCTCGGCCAACGAGGCCGGCGCCTGCGGCGAGACCGACATGCCGGTGTCGGTGTAGCTGGGTTGAGGATGTTCGCCAGGTGGTCGGGCGAGTTGACCCACGCGTTGACGATCGCGCTCGGCGTGGCGAGGTTGAGCGTGCCCCAGGCGATGTTCTCGCCGATCGACGTAGCTGTCGTTGGGGTTGGACAGGTAGCCGGTGGCCTCGATGCGCGACAGCGGGGTGTCGCCGGCGGGGCCGTTGTGGGCGAAGTAGTCCTGGGCGACCATGTCGTTGTTGTGCTGGTCGGCCGACTGTTGCAGGTCGGCGTTGGGCACCAGCGCCGAAAGGCCGTGCTCCCCGCGGACCTGGTTGACCAGGCACAGCGTGGCCGCCTCGACGGCGCGCGATGTTCGTCGGGTCGGGCGTCAGGTCGCCGTTGGCGCAGGGCGCCGTGCTGGCCACGGGGGCGGGGGCGCGGAGTCGGGGGCCGGGGCCGGGGCCGGGGCGGGCGCCGGCGTGGTCGACGGCTGCGGGCTCGCCGTGGCGGTGGAGGTGGGCGCGGTGTGGCGGCGGCTTGCTTCGGCGCCGGCTTGGGGCCCGTGGCGAGTCGGGTGGGCGCGTGACGCACCGACGACTTGCAGGCCTTGGCGCTCGGACGTGCGTGCGGGCGGCGCGTGGCGCAGTGCGAGCGATGCGTCGCTCGTGCGAGTGCGGCCGAGGCAGCCGGGAGGCGGCGAGGAGAGCGAGCTGAAGATCGATGCGAGCGTGGCGATGACACTGCTGACGAGCGACTCGAGAGCATGCGTGGCGGGATCGTCCGAGCCCCCCCGCCGCTTGACGGTATGGCCGCTCCGTTGGCCGTTTCTGGCCGCTTCAGGCCACCTTTTCGGCGCGCTGTACGACGAACACTCCAAAGCGCTAAAGCGGCCCTGTCGCGGCGCTCAAGTCCGGCGGTGTTGCGCAGCGATGTGCAGGGTCGCCGCGGCCCCGCGCGGCGGGCCCTACAGCCCGAGGCTGCGCCCGAGGATCTCGCGCATGATCTCGTCGGTGCCGCCGCCGATCGGGCCCAGGCGCGCGTCGCGCACGCCGCGCTCCATGTCGGCCACCTGCCGCTCGCTGGCGCGCCGCGCCGGCGTCGTAGTGGATCTGCAGGCAGGCGTCGATCACGTCGAAGCAGCGCCGCTGCGTGGCGAGCTTGGCCATCGTCACCTCGCGCAGCGCGTCGTGCGCCCTCGACGTGCAGGCGCAGCGCGTGGTAGGTGAGGTCGCGCCCGGCCTGCAGCGGCGACGGCCAGCTCGGCGATGCGGTGGCGCAGGGCCTGCGTGTCGACTCGCCGCGGCGGCGCGCGACCTCGCGGGCCACCGCCACGGTGCGCTCCAGCGCCGAGTGCCATCGCCCCGACGGCGCCGAGCGACATCAGCAGGCGCTCCCACTGGAAGTTGGCCATGATCAGGTAGAAGCCCTCGTTCTCGCGCCCGAGCAGGTTCTCCTCGGGAACGAATACGTCGTCGAGGGAGATGAGCGCGGTGTCGGAGGCGTGCCAACCGAGCTTCTCGATCGGGCTGGCGTGCACGCCCGCGCCGCGATCGATGATCAGAAACGACAGCCCGTGGTGCCCGCCGGCCCCCTCGCCGCTCGGTGTTCACGGCCGTGACGAGGAAGTCGGCGCGTACCCCGTTGGTGATGAACATCTTCGAGCCGTTGACGACGTAGCCGCCGTCGACGCGCCGCGCGTGGGTGCGGACGCCGGCGACGTCCGAGCCCGCGCCGGGCTCGGTGATGGCCAGCGCGGCGATGCGCTCGCCGCGGATCGCCGGTGGCAGGTAGCGCTCGCGCTGGCTCGGCGGTGCCGAACGAGGCGATCGGCGGCGTGGCGATGCCGATGTGCGCGCCGATCCCCGCGGCCAGGCCGCCCGAACCGCAGCGCGCGAGCTCCTCGCTGAGCACTGCGTCGGCCAGCACCCCGCTGCACGCTGAAGCCCTCGCCGGTCACCGGGCCGCCGCCGAGCTCGATCGGGTACTTCAGGCCGAGCAGGCCCGCCGCTGCCAGCGTGGAGAACACCTCGTCGGGGAACGAGTCCGGCGCGCTCCCACTCGGCTCGCGCCGGGTGCGAGCTCGCGCGGCGATGAACGCCCGCAGGTGAGCGCGGAAGCGCTCATGCTCGTCGCTGAACGGGCGGCGCGGGCCGGGGCAGCGCCGCGGGACGGTCGTCGGATCGGGCATGCGGGAGAAGGAACGTCGCACCCTCCGGGCCGGGACCCGCGGTCGCGCCGGGTGAGCGCCTACAGGCCGTAGGAGCGGCCGATGACCTCGAGCATGACCTCGTCGGTGCCGGCGCCGATGCGATTCAGGCGCATGTCGCGCCACGACCGCTCGATGCCGTACTCCTTCATGTAGCCGGCGCCGCCGTGGATCTGGATGCACTCGTCCGCCACCTCGACGGCGATGCGTGAGGCGTACAGCTTGGCCATCGAGATCTCGCGCACCGGGTACTCGCCGTTCTGGAAGCGCCAGGCCGTCATGTAGACCATCTGGCGGGCCGTCTCGATCTTCGTGGCCATCTCGGCGAACTTGTGGCGGATGACCTGGAAGTTGCCGATCTTGCGGCCGAACGCGGTGCGCTCCTGGGCGTACTGCAGCGTGCGGTCGAACACGTGCTGGGCGCCGGCGACCGAGCCGGCGGCGCCGATCAGGCGCTCGCCCTGCAGCTCCCACATGATGTGGAAGAAGCCCTTGCCGACCTCGCCGAGGACGGCGTCGGCCGGCACGCGCACGTCCTGGAAGGCGAGCAGCGCGGTATCCGAGGAATGCATGCCGAGCTTCTCGAGCTTCTTCTCGCGGATGACGCCCGGGAGGTCCATCGGCACGAGGAACAGCGTGAAGCCCTCATAGCCGGCGTCGGGGTCGGTCTTGGTCACCAGCACGATCACGTCGGCTCGGTGGCCGTTGGTGATGTACGTCTTGGAGCCGTTGATGACGTACTCGTCGCCGTCGCGGACGGCCCGCGTCTTGATGCCGGCGACGTCGGAGCCGGCGTCGGGCTCGGTGATGCCGAGGCAGAGGATCTTCTCGCCCTTGATCGCCGGCACCACCCACTGCTGCTTCTGGGCCTCGGTGCCGAAGGCGAGGATCGGCGGCATGGCCATGTCGGTGTGGACGGCGACGCCCATGGCCAGGCCACCGCTGTGGGCGTGGACGATCTCCTCGGCGAGCACGAGCGAGGTGTAGTAGTCGCCGCCCTGACCGCCGTACGCCTCGGGCTTGTCCAGGCCGAGGAAGCCGAGCTCGCCCATGCGGGTGAACACCGAATTGGGAAACGTCGTCTCCTCCCACTCCTCCGAATGCGGGGCAAGCTCCTTCGTCGCGAACGCGCGGATCGACTCGCGCAGCTGCTCGTGCTCGTCGGTGAAGATGAAGTGCTTGCGCTTGGACTGGTGGTCGGGCTTGAGGACGGGCTCGGTCGTGGCCATGTCGGCGAGAGGCTCCTTGTTCTGGTCGGTCGTGCGCGGGTCCCGCGCCGCAGGAGTGCGGGGCGGACGCTAGCGCAGGCTCCGATAAAAGTAAACAGTAGGACTTTCTACTTTCTGCGAACGCGGCGCGGGGGACGCGAGCCCAATACGATCGCGCCGACTCCACGAGCGAAAGGTGCACGCATGCCCGAGGACAGCGTCCTCTACGACGTCGCCGACAACGGGGTGGCGACGATCACCCTCAACGAGCCCGAGACTCGCAACGCGTTGTCCGACGAGCTCCTCGGGGGGCTGATCGCGGCGCTGCACCGGGCCCGCGACGAGGAGCGCGTGCGCTGCGTCGTGCTCGCCTCCTCGCACGAGAAGGTGTTCTCGGCCGGCGGCAACCTCGGCGGCTTCGCGGCCGAGGTCCCGCTCGTGCACAAGCACTTCGCCACCGAGCGCTTCCCGACGCTGTTTCGGCTGCTCGGCGAGCTCGGCAAGCCGTCGCTGTGCGCCGCCCGCGGCCACGTGCTCGCCGGCGCGCTCGGGATCGCGCTGGCCTGCGACCTGGTGGTGGCCGCCGACACCGCGACGTTCGGCACGCCGGAGATCAACGTCGGCGTGTTCCCGTTCATGATCATGGCGCTCATCTACCGCAACGTGCCGCGCAAGAAGACCAACGAGCTGCTGCTGCTCGGCGAGCGCATCGACGCCGCCGAGGCGCTCGCCGGCGGGATCGTCAACCGCGTGGTGGCGGCGGAGGACTTCGACGCCGCCGTGGCCGACTGGGCCGGGCGGCTGGCGTCGAAGTCACCGGTGCTCATGCGCCTGGGCAAGGACGCGATGTTCCGCCAGCAGGACATGGCCTTCGCCGATGCGCTCGAGTTCCTGCATGCCCAGCTGACGCTGGCCTTCTCGACCGAGGACATCGTCGAGGGCGTCACCGCCTTCTTCGAGAAGCGCGAGCCGCAGTGGAAGGGGCGCTAGGCGCCATGGCCGCCGCCGGTCCCGGCGCCGCCCGGGGCGCGCTGGTGGTGATGCGCTGCCGCTGCACGACCGCCGACCCCGACACGGCGACCGGGCTGGACGTGCTCGGCGCGGCGCTGGGCCGCCGGCTGGGGGTGAGCGCGCGCCCGATCGGCACGCCGCCGGACGGCGTCCTGGCCGATCCGCGCGCCGAGCTGCAGCGCGCCCGCGGCTGCCTGCTGGAGGCGGGCGGCCAGGTCGACGACGCGCTCGACGCCGGGGCCATGCCGGTGCTGCTGGCCGGCGACGGCGCGATCTCGCTGGCCACGCTGCCGACGATCGCGCGCCGGCGCCCGGACGCGCGCGTGCTGTGGCTGGACGCGCACGCCGGCTTCCACACGCCCGACAGCGCGCCGGGGCTCGGCCTCGAACGGATGTCGCTGGCCGGCGCCTGCGGGCGTTGGGAGACCGGCTGGCCCGACACGCTGCCGGCCACCCAGCTCGTGCTGTGCGGTACGCGGGCGATCGACGACGCCGAGCGCGGGCTGCTGTCCGCCCCGCCGGTGCGGGTGATCGGGACGACGCTCGAGACGCTCGTGCACCTGCAGCATGCGCTCGACGGGGCGGCGACCTACGTCCACCTCGACGTCGACGTACTCGACGAGGAGGCGATGCCCGTGCTCGATCCGGTGCCGGGCGGGCTGCCGGCCGAGAAGCTGCTCGACCTGCTCGATGCGGTCGCCGACGCGTGCGAGGTCGTCGGCGTGCAGGTCTGCGGGTTCACCGGGTCGCCGACGTCCCCGTCCGCCGCCGCCCGCGGACGCGATCAGGCGCTGGCCGAGGTCGTCGTCGCGACGCTCGATCCGTTGCTGCCGTGACGCCGCGTACCCGCGCGCCGGCCCGGTCGGCTTGACGGCCGACCGCCGCACCTGACAAAGTGGGCAGTAGCACTTCTCACTTTCGACAGCACCGCCGTGGCCACCGAAACCCCTCCCACCTCGATCCTCCGTCCGCTCGTCGCCGACCTGCACGAGCGCCGTGAGCGCATCCGCGAGGGCGGCGGCGCCGAGAAGGTGGCCCGCCAGCACGAGGCCGGCAAGCTGACCGCGCGCGAGCGGATCGCGCTGCTCGTCGATGACGGCACCTTCACCGAGCTCGGGATCCACGGGCGCCCGCACTTCTCCCAGCGCGCGATGGAAGGCAGGGAGGCGCCCGCGGACGGCGTCATCACCGGCTACGGCAAGATCGACGGTCGCCTGGCCGCCGTGTGCGCCTACGACTTCACCGTCATGGCTGGCTCGATGGGCATGACCGGCGAGCTGAAGGTGACCCGCCTGCGCGAGCTGGCCCTGAGCAAGCGGATTCCCTTCATCTGGCTGCTGGACTCGGCCGGCGCCCGCATCCAGGAGGCCGTGGGGTCGATGTTCGCCGGCTCGGGCCACCTGTTCCGCGAGGAGGTGATCATGAGCGGCGTCATCCCGCAGGTCGCCGCGCTCATGGGCCCGTGCGCCGCCGGGACCGCGTACATCCCCGGGCTGGCCGACTTCGTGCCGATGGTCAAGGGCCGCGGCTCGATGGCGCTGGCCGGCCCGCACCTGGTGCGCGCGGCGATCGGCGAGGACGTCACCCAGGAGGAGCTCGGCGGCTCGCGGGTGCACACGCGCAAGTCCGGCGTCGGCGATCTCGAGGTCGACAGCGACGAGGAGTGCATCGCGGCGATCAGGTCCTACCTGTCGTACATGCCGTCCAACTGCGAGCAGCCGCCGCCCCGGCGACCGGTCGGCGATCCCATCGAGCGCGCCGACGAGGACCTGCTCGACGTCCTGCCCTCGTCCAACCGCCAGCCCTACGACATGTACGAGGTCATCCGCCGGATCGTCGACGACGGCGAGTACTTCGACATCAAGGGCCGCTGGGCGCGCACCATCATCACTTGCCTGGCGCGCTTCGGCGGGCGCCCGACCGGCATCGTGGCCAACCAGCCCAAGCACCTCGGCGGGATCCTCGACAACGACTCGGCCGACAAGGCGGCGCGCTTCATCAACCTCTGCAACGCCTATTCGATCCCGCTGCTGTTCCTCATGGACGTACCCGGATTCATGGTGGGCACGAAGGTCGAGGAGGCCGGGATCATCCGCCACGGCGCCAAGATGCTGCATGCCGTGGCCAACGCGACGGTGCCGAAGGTGACGGTGATCACCCGCAAGGCGTACGGCGCCGGCTACTACGTCATGTGCGGGCGCGCCTACGAGCCCGACCTGATCGTCGCCTGGCCGACGGCCGAGATCAGCGTGATGGGCGCCGAGGGCGCCGTGGAGATCGTGTTCCGCAAGCAGGTCGAGGAGGCCGAGGACCCGCAGGCCAAGCGCGCCGAGCTGATCGATACCTACCGCAAGATCATCGACGTCTACATCGCCGCCGGCAACGATCTCATCGACGACGTCATCGACCCGCGCGAGACCCGGGTCACGATCTGCCGCGCGCTCGAGATGGCTGAGGGCAAGCGGGTCGAGCGTCCGTACAAGCGCAGCGCGATCGTGCCGGTCTGACGCGGTGCACCCCCTTTTTCAAAACAGGAGGGACCGATGAGCCTGGAAGACCCCGTCGTCATCACCTGCTCGATCTCCGGCGCGATCGCCAACCGCGAGCAGTGCCCGGCGATCCCCTACACGCCCGCCGAGTACGCGGCCGAGGCGCGCCGGATCGTCGACGAGGGCGGCGTGCACATCCACATTCACGCACGCCGGCCCGACGGCACGCCCAGCTACGAGATCGAGGACTTCGCGGCCATCACCGACGCGATCCGCGCCGAGATCGGCGACGCCGCGATCGTCAACTTCTCGACCGGAACGATCGGTGTCCCGGTGCAGAAGCGCATCGACTATCTGCGCGCGGTGCGCCCCGAGGTGGCGGCGCTGAACATGGGCTCGATGAACTACGCCAAGTACTCCCCGAAGCGCAAGGCGTTCGTGTTCCAGACGGTGTTCGCCAATCCGTTCGACGAGATCATCGCGCTGCTGGAGGCCATGAACGAGCTGGAGATCAAGCCCGAGCACGAGTGCTTCGACCTCGGCCACGTCGGCTCGCTGGCGCCGCTCGTCGACATGGGCGTGCTGCACACGCCGCTGCACGTCGACTTCGTGATGGGCGTCACCGGGGGCATTCCGCCGAGCGCGCGCAACCTCGCGGCGATGGCCGACAACCTGCCGCCCGGCTCGCATTGGGGCGTCATCGGGATCTCGCGCCAGCAGTGGCTGCTCGTGGCGGCGGCGCTCACGCTCGGCGGCTCGATCCGCGTCGGCCTGGAGGACAACTTCTACCTGCCCGACGGCACGATGGCCCGCTCCAACGGCGACCTGATCGCCAAGGCGCGCCAGCTGTGCGAGGACGTCGGGCGGCGACCGGCCACCGTCGAGCAGGCGCGCGCGCTGATCGGCGTGCGCAACCTGGCCACGAGCGCCGCGCCGGTCGCCTCATGAGTGCGCTGCCGCTGCACGGCGTGCGCGTGCTCGACCTCTCGCGCCTGCTGCCGGGCGGGTTCTGCTCGCAGCTGCTGGCCGACTTCGGCGCCGACGTCGTCAAGGTCGAGGACACCGGCATGGGCGACTACGTGCGCTGGGCGCCGCCGCAGTACGAGGGCGTCGAGCCGACCTCGGCGTCGGCGATGTTCCTGGCGCTGAACCGCAACAAGCGCTCGATCCGCGTCGACCTCAAGCACGAGCAGGGCCGCGAGGTGCTGCGTCGCCTGGTCCGCGACGGCGACGTCCTGCTCGAGTCCTTCCGCCCCGGCGTGCTCGAGCGGCTCGGCGTCGGCTACGAGGCCCTGCGCGAGGAGAACGCCGGCCTCGTGTACTGCGCGATCAGCGGCTACGGGCAGACCGGGCCGTTTCGCGACCGCTCGGGGCACGACATGAACTACCTCGGGCTCGTCGGGCTGCTCGGCCTCAGCGGCGACGGCGACGGTCCGCCGGTTCAGGCGGCCGGACAGATCGCCGACCTCGGCGGCGGCGCGCTGATGGCGGCGTTCGGCATCCTGGCCGCGCTGCGCGAGCGCGATGGAGCGCCCGGGCACCCGGGCTCGGGGGAAGGGCAGTTCGTCGACGTGTCGATGGCCGACGGCGCGCTGTCCTGGCTGGCCCTCGTCGCCGGGCGCTACCTGGCCGAGGGCGCGGCGCCGCGGCGCGGGGAGCTCGAGCTGGCCGGCTCGCTGATCTGCTACCGCCCGTACCAGTGCGCCGACGGCTGGGTGACGCTCGGCGCGCTCGAGCCGAAGTTCTGGGCCGCCTGGTGTCGCGGCGTGGGGCGCGAGGACCTCATCGAGCGCCAGTTCGAGCGCCCGGGCTCCGACGCCCACGTGCAGGCGCAGGCGCATCTTCATGGAGCGCACGCGCGCGCAGTGGCAGGCCTTCGCCGCCGAGCACGACTGCTGCCTGGAGCCGGTGCTCGAGCTCGACGAGGCGCTGGACTCCGAGCTCGTGCGCGATCGCGAGATGGTGGTGGAGCTCGACCAGCCGGGCGCGAGCGCGCCCGTGCGCCAGCTCGGCGTGCCGGTCAAGCTCTCGCGCACGCCCGGCGATCACGCCCGGCGCCCGGGACCCGGGCTGGGCGAGCACACCGCCGAGATCCTGCGCGGAGGCCGGCTTACAGCGCCCGTGGAGATCGAGGCGCTGCAACGAGGGTGGCGCCGTCGCCGGACCCAACGCCGAGGCGGCGGGCTCCTTCCTGGCATGAGCCCGCGTACCCCGTTCGGGGTAGGGGCCGGCGCATCCGTCGCGGTGGATCATGCCGCCGGGGCGCCCGCCGGCTTCCTGAAGATGGGCGAGCTCGCCGAGCGCTCGGGAGTGAGCGCCGGGACGATCAAGCACTACCTGCGCGAGGGCCTGCTCGGCGACGGCGAGGAGATCGTCAAGACGAGTCGCAACATGGCCTACTACCCGCCCGGCTTCGTGCAGCGCATCCAGCTCATCAAGCGTCTGCAGGAGGACCGCTTCATGCCGCTGCGGGTGATCCGCCGGGTGATCGAGGACGACCCGGCGCGGGTCGAGGCGTTGATCGAGCTCGAGGACCGGATCGTCGAGCGCGCGCTCGCGGTCCAGGAGCACCGTCGCGTCTCCGCCAGCGAGCTGCGCGAGCGCTACGCGATCCCCGACAACGTGCTGGCTCGCCTGGTCGACCTCGGCGTGCTGACGCCCACCCGGCGCGGCTACGACGCCGACGACGTCAAGATCGTCGAGGCGATCAGCCGCTTTCGCGCCGGTGGCTACGACGAGGCGCTCGGCTTCACCGTGTACGACACGCTGCGCTACCGCGAGGCGCTCGAGCCGCTGGTCGCCGAGGAGGTGCACGCGCTGCTCGACCGCCTCGCCGGCGAGGTCGAGGTCGAGCGCGCGGTGTAGATCATCGCCGCCGGCGCCGAGCCGCTGCGCGAGCTGATCGGCGCGATGCACTCCAAGCTGCTGCTGGCCGAGCTGCGCCGCCAGCGCGAGCGCGACGGCTGACGCGGGGCGCGACGCGGGCGCTGGCGCTATGCTTGGAACGGCGTGTTGACTGACCAGTCAATCGACCTCGGGGAGAGGAGCTGAGCCATGGTTGCGGGACTCGTGCGTGCCGCCGCGGTGCAGCTGAACTGCACCGCCGATCGCTCGGCCAACCTGCGGGCCGCCGACCGCCACGCGCGCGCGGCGGCCGCCGACGGCGCGACCCTCATTGTGCTCCCCGAGAAGTGGTCGGTGCTCGGCCGCGAGGCCGACCTGCTCGCCGGCGCCGAGACGCTCGACGGGCCGGCCATCACGTGGGCCGCGGGAGCTGGCCCGCGAGCTGTCGGTCGACCTGCTGGCCGGCTCCATCGTCGAGCGCCTGCCCGACTCGACCGCGTCTGGCCAACACCAGCGTGCACGTCGGCCCCGACGGGGAGGTGCGCGCGGTGTACCGCAAGATCCACATGTTCGACGTCGAGGTCGACGGCGTCGCCTACCACGAGTCCGCGCTGGAGGAGCCCGGCGAGGAGATCGTGCTCAGCGAGACCGCGCACGGCGTCCCGCTCGGGCTGACCATCTGCTACGACGTGCGCTTCCCGGAGCTGTACCGGATCCTCGCCGTGCGCGGCGCGCTCGTGCTGACGGTGCCGGCCGCGTTCACGCTGGCCACCACCCGCGACCACTGGGAGACGCTGCTGCGGGCCCGCGCGATCGAGAACCAGGCCTTCGTGATCGCCGCCAACCAGACGGGCGACGACGGCGCCGGACACCGCTCCGGCGGGCGCTCGGCGATCGTCGACCCGTGGGGGATCGTCCTCGCCCAGGCCGCCGACCGCGAGGGACACATCGTCGCCGACCTCGACCTCGACGCAGCAGGGCGACATCCGCCGCCGACTGCCCTCGCTGGCCAACCGCCGACCGTCGGCCTACCGCTGGCCCGACGCGCTGATGGAGACGCTGCGCTGATGGAGCGCGACCGCACCCCGCGCAGCCAGGCCGCGCAGGACAAGCGGCGGCTGATCCTCGACGCCGCCGTGCGCGTGTTCGCGCGTCAGGGCTTCCACGCCTGCCGCGTCGCCGACATCGCCGACGAGGCCGGCGTCGCCTACGGCCTCGTCTACCACTACTTCGCCTCCAAGGACGAGGTGCTCGACACGCTGTTCCTCGAGCGCTGGAACGTGATGCTCGAGTTCATCCGCGACGTCGACGGGCGCGACATCGGGGCGCGCGACAAGCTCTACGCGATCGCGTCGTTCATCGTCGACAGCTACCGCCACGACCCCGACGTGATGAAGGTCATCATCGTCGAGGTCACGCGCGCGGCCAACTCGTTCGGCCAGACGCACCTGGCGAAGATCGGCGAGGCCTACGAGCTGATCGCCGAGATCGTCACCAAGGCGCAGAACGCCGGCGTGTTCAAGACCGAGATCAGCGCCCGCTTCGCCGCCATGGCCTTCTACGGCGCGATCGAGCAGGTTCTCACCGGCTGGATCTTCGGCCTGCTGCCGCAGCGACGACGAGTCGTTCGAGATCGCCAAGAGCATGGTCGTCGAGACGGTCTGCGGCGGCCTCGACGCGGCCGCCGCGCCGGCGACGTCGCGGTCGGCTGACGCCGCCTCCCGCCACCCCCGTGTGATTGACTGCCGCGCGAATGCAGAACGAGATGGTCAAGCGCCTCGCCTGGTCCGGGCTGCTCGCCGGCGTGGCCGCCCTCGCGAACATCGCCGCGCATCGCGTCGCCGCGCAGGTCTGGCGGCGGTTGACGGGCGAGGAGCCGCCCGAATGAGCGCGTCCGTGGTCTCGTCGCCGCCCCGACTCCGGGTCCGGCCCGATCGCCCCGCCGGGTCCGCCGCGCGTCCGTCGGCGATCGTCCGGAGGTCCTCGCCGCCGGCGCGTTCGCCGGCGGGTTCCTGCTCGCCATGATCCTCCGTCGCCTTGGCTGATCCCGACCGCCGACCAGCAGAATCTCGCGGCGGCGATCGGCGAGGTCTCCGAGCGCGTGTCGCTGCTCGTCCGCGAGGAGATCGAGCTGGCCAAGGCCGAGGTCACGGCCAAGCTGAAGAAGACGGCTCATCGGCATCGCCGTCGGCGTCGCCGCCGGTCTGTTCCTCGTGCTCGCGCTGCTGTACGGCCTCAACGGCCTCGGCTGGCTGCTGTGGTACGTGCTGCCCACCGGCCACAGCCCGAACTTCTTCTGGGGCTTCTTCGCGCTCGCGGTCATCCTCGTGCTGCTCGGCGTGCTGGCCGGCGTGATCGCCTACCGCGTGCTGCGCACGTCGAGCGCCGCCGGCGCCGACGATGGCGATCGACGAGGCGCGCAAGATCCGCGACACGGTCGAGTCCCACGCGGAGGGCACGCGCTGATGCCGCCCAGCGCACCCCCGAGGAGATCCGCCGATCGATCGAGTCCAACCGCGCCGAGCTCGCGGTGTCGATCGATCGCCTGCGCGGCGAGGTCGTCACGCTCACCGACTGGCGCGGCGCAGATGCGCGCGCATAAGCGCGAGGTCGTGATCGGCGCCGCGGTCGCCGGCTTCGTCGTCGGCGGCGGGATCGCCGCCTTCAGCGGGCTGCTCCGCCGGCGCCGCTGACGGCGCCTTCGCCGGACCGCCCCGCGTGTGCGTGAGGCGAGCGCGGCCGGTCCGTGGCGTCAGTCCAGCGGCAGCGTCGGCACGAATCGGCGCGGGACGCCGCCGACACCGAGCAGCCCCGGCCCGGTGTAGGTGCCGATGACCGGCCCGACCTCCGAGACGATGATCGGCTCCGAGCCGTAGATCTCGCGGCCGCGCTCGACGAGGCGCTGCGCGCCGTCGGGCGCCTGGGTGTGCTGGACGACCCAGCCGTCGGAGCCGTCGCGCTGACGCTCGCGCATGTACTCGACGAGCCGGTCGAATGCGCGGCCGGCCGTGCGGACGCGCTCGACGGGGGTGATCTCGCGCTCGAGCGAGAGGATCGGCTTGATCTTCAGGGCGCCGCCCAGCCAGGCCTGGGCTGCCCCGACGCGCCCACCCCGACGCAGGTACTCCAGCGTGTCGATGGCGAACCACAGCTTCAGCGACCGCCGCGCCTCGCGCACGGTCTCGGCGACGGCGGCGAGATCGCCGCCGTCGGCGGCGGCGCGGGCCGCCGCGAGCACGATGCAGCCGAGCCCGCCGCAGCACGTCTCGCCGTCGATGACCTCGATACGCTCGCTCAGCTCCCGCTCGCGCAGCACCTCGCGGGCCTGGCGGGCGGCCTCGACGGTGCCGGAGATGCCGCCGGCCAGATGGACCGAGACGATGTCCTGGCCATCGGCCAACAGCGGCTCCCACGCGGCGATGAAGTCCCCGATCGACGGCTGGGACGTCGTCGGCAGCTCGCGCATGTCGGCCAGTGCGCGAAAGAAGTCGTCGTAGGAGTCGAGCTCGGTCTCGCGGTACTGGACGCCGCCGTAGGTGACGTACAGGCTCACCTCGTGGATGGCGAAGCGCTCGACGACCGGGCGCGGCAGATAGCTCGTGGAGTCCGTGACGACGGCGACGCCGGGCATCGCAGCGGCACCCTATCGCAGTCACCGCGGCCCGCCCGACGCGCGCAATAGACTCGCGCCCGGTGTCGAGGACGCTCGTGACCGGTGCAACCGGGTTGGTCGGGTCTCACGTGGCGCGGCAGCTCGCCCGCCGCGGGGATGATCTGCGGCTGACCGTCCGTCAGCACAGCCGCCTCGACAACCTGGACTTCGAGCACGAGCTCGTTCCCTGCGACATCCTCGACCGGCGCGCGGTGCGCCGAGCGATGCGGGGCGTCAGCCGCGTCTTTCACACGGCCGGCATGACGAGTCTGCGCGCGCGCGCAGACGTCCTGCACCGGGTCAACGTCGAGGGCACGCGCATCGTGCTCGAGGAGGCGCTGCGGGCGGGCGTGGAGCGGGTCGTGTACACCTCCTCGATCGCGGCGATCGGCCCGGCGCGGCGTGGCACGACCGCCGACGAGACCCAGGCGTTCCCGGCGGCGGCCAAGGGCATCCCCTACGTCAACTCGAAGCACGAGGCCGAGCTCGAGGCGATGCGCTTGGTGGGCCTCGGGCTGCCGGCCGTGATCGTCAATCCCGCCCACGTGTTCGGCGCCGGCGATCTGCACCGCTCCTCGACCGAGCTGGTGCGCCGCTTCCTGCGCCGGGAGATCCCGCTCTACGTCGACGGGACGCTGAACATCGTCGATGCCGACGACGTCGCGCAGGGCCATCTGCTCGCGGACGAGCACGGCGAGGTGGGAGCGCGCTACATCCTCGGCAACCGCAACTTCACGCTCGACCGCCTGTTCGCCGATCTCGGCCGCCTGTCGGGTGTCGATCCGCCGACGCTGAAGCTGCCGCTGCCGGCTGCGCTTGCCCTCGCCGAGTTGGCCGCGCGGGTCTGGACCCAGCCCCCCGTCACGCCGATCGAGGTGCGGGCCGCGGCGATGTGGTGGGCGTTTCGCAGCACGAAGGCCAAGCGCGAGCTCGGCTACCGTCCGGCCCACCACGAGGACACCCTGCGGGTCACGATCGACTGGTACCGCGAGCACGACTCCGACGGCCTGGCGCCGCCCGGCAGCCACCAGCCCTTGCCACTGCGCGCGCTCGGGTTCGCCGTGCGCCAGGTCGAGGAGTCGCTCGACCGATTGCGGTTCTGAGAGCGCGGTCGGGGGACGCCGGGTCGCGCGGGTCGCGGGCGCGGGCGGCGCGGGCTGCCGGTTCACCACGCGCGGAGTGGCCGCGGTGTGGTGGGTTTGCCCTCTGACGGGGTCAATCGACGACACCCCGGGCGCGCGGGCGCGCGGGCGTGGGGGTGTGGTCGATTTCTATCGCAGGGGTGTGGCTAAGTGACCACACTGCGAGAACGCACCACCGAGCGAAGCGACGCGCTCTCTCTCGCGCCCGCCTCGCGGCCGTGACGGGCCGCGACCGGCCGACGGGCCGCGACCGCCCGACGGGCCGTCACCGCCCGACGGGCCGTCACCGCCCGACGGGCCGTCACCGGCCGACGCCAGGCGCCGGCCGAGGGCTTCTACCCGAGCCGGTTCTCGATCTGGTGCAGCCCGTTCGCCCCGTTCGTGGGCTCGGGCTCGGGCGCGGCCGGCGCGCCGGCGTCGGCCCCGTTGCCGGACGTGTGCGCCGCCAGCACGGTGGCCAGCTCGCCGGACTCGTACATCTCCGTCACGATGTCGCAGCCGCCGACGAGCTCGCCGTCGACGAACAGCTGGGGGATCGTCGGCCAGTTCGACAGCGCCGACAGCTCCTGGCGGATCCGCGGGTCCGGCAGGATGTCGACGGCGGCGAAGGGGGCGTCCAGCGACTGCAGCGCGGCGACCGTCCGGGCCGAGAAGCCGCAGGCCGGCGCCTCGGGCGTGCCCTTCATGAACAGGATCACGGGATGCTCGGTGATGGCCTGCTCGATCGCGTCGCGGATGGGATTCTGCTCGGTCATGGCTCGCGGCTCCTCATTCGGTTCGTGTCTTGAGGGCGAGGGCGTGGATCGCCCCGCCGATCTCGTCGCCGAACACGTCGTAGACGAGGCGATGCTGCTCGATGCGGCTGCGCCCGGCGAAAGCCGCGGACGTGACCGTGGCGCTGAAGTGGTCGCCGCCGCCGGTGGTGTCGAGCACCGTCACGCGCGCACCCGGAATGGCGGCCTCGATGCGGCGTTGCAGCTCCTCGGCGGTCGGCATTCGCTCAAGCGTAGAAGGTCGCGGGCGATGTTCAGAGGGGAAGGCGGCAGGTCACGAGCGGTGTCTTGCGGCTCGCTACACTTTGGAAAGTATTGCAAGGTCGAACAGTCCTCCGGGGCCGAAGGAGTCGAGGATGATCACGATCACCGACAAGGGCGCAGAGAAGGTCCGCGAGTTCCTCGCCGGCGCCAACGCCGACGTCTCCTCGGCTGGGCTGCGCGTCGCCGTGCGCGGGGGCGGCTGCTCGGGCTTCCAGTACCAGCTCGCCTTCGACGAGGTTCGTCCCGATGACCAGGTGTTCGAGGATCACGGCTTGAAGCTCCTGTGCGATGGCGCGAGCCTGCCATTCGTCCGCGGCTCGGTCATCGACTACGAGGAGAGCCTGCAGGGCGCTGGCTTCAAGGTGAATAACCCCAACGTGGTGGCCGCCTGCGGCTGCGGCTCGTCGTTCCGGGTCGCCGAGGAAGAGCAGGTCTCCGCGGTCTGAGCCGTCAGCGGGGGCGTTGCGCTCCCGCGCGTGGTCGGCTGGTGCCGGACCGGCTCGCCGCGCAGCCAGGGCGACCAGCCCCGGCGGTCAGCCGCCGTGGCCCGCTGCCGGGTCGGCCGCGTCGAGCACGATCCCCAGCCCGCGCAGCCGGACCTTGCCGAGCTCCGGGTAGTACACGCTGTCCCCGGGCACGCGCGTGCCGTAGATGAGGTAGCGCAACCCGTCGTCGGCCGGCCCGCACCGAGTGAGCGATGCCGGTCGACGGCGGTCGCGCCACGACGTCGCCGGCCCGCACCGGGTGCTCGTCGTCGCCCAGTCGCAGGGTGCCGGAGCCCTCGAGGATCAGGAGCAGCTCCTCCTCCAGGGCGTGGCAGTGGTGCGGTGCCCCTTCGGCGCCCGGCGGCAGGCTGACGTGGTTGAGCCCCGCCGCTCGCGAGCCGGCGGCGCTGCCCAGCGCGCGGACGTCAGCGCCCGGCCGCGGTTGCGCGGCGACATCCGACAGCGCGACCACGTTGCCCGGCCGAGCACCCGCCGCGGGTCGCGGCAGCGGCCCGGCGGCCGCCTCGGCCTGGAACGGATGCGGCGCGTCGACCGGCACCCATCGCGGGCCCGCCCACAGCACCTCGGCGCGGGGCAGCCAGGTCAGCCCGGAGTCACTGCCGCTGGCGAACGCCAGCAACTCCACGCCGGCCTCACCGGCCAGGATCGTGTGCGCCTCGGCCCCAGGGCGATGGACGATGGCGTCGCCCGCCACGATCGGGCAGGCAGCGCCGTCCTGCCAGCTGAGCCCCTCGCCGGCGAGCACGAAGAAGATCTCCTCCTCGTCGCCGTGCACGTGAACGGGCATCTGACGTGCGCCGGGATCGACCGTGTAGAGGCTGCATCCGATGCGCGCCGCGCCGGCCGCCGCACCGATCCGCCGGCGCCTGAAGGCCAGGTCACCGACGGCGACGGTGCGCTCGGGGACCGCGTCGCGATGGATGATCGGCAAGGAGGACACCGGGCTCCCGCGCAGCATACGGGCGCTCGACCGCCCGCGGCGCGAGCGGCCCATTGCCGGCAGGCCGGCGCGTTCGAGGAAGATGTCGTTGTGACCAGAGCAGTCGGGGCGAGCGATGAGGTGCAATCCGGCACCGTTCCAGCGGCCCGGCCGCTCGTCGGACGGACCTGGCTCGGTGCCGGGCGCGGGGCGGCCGCGGACCGCGCACAGTGACAGGCCGATTCTCAGGGCGCCGGTCGGCGGCGGGGCGCCTGCGGTGGCGACGGGGTGACGAGCCAAGGCATGCCTGACCCGGGGCCAAGACGGCCCCGGCGGCGACGACGTCGCCCGCTCGCGGCTGGTGCCGTGGCCGCGCTGCTGGTCGTGGCGCTGCTGGTCGTGGCGCTGACCACCGGCAGCAGGCCGGTGCGCCATCCCCGCCCCGTCCGCCCGGCCACGGCGGCGCCGCCGCGGGTGGCCATCGGCCTCACCGAGGCCAACGCCGACCTGCTGTGGAGTCCGGCGGAGCCCGGGATCGCGCCCGCGTTCGCGCCGTGGCGTGCCGCGCTCACCGCGCTGCGACCCGCGTACCTGCGCCTGGTGCTCGACTGGGCCGCATTGCAGCCGGCGGCCGGGCGGCCGCCGAGACTCGACGCACCGGTCGACGGCTGCCTGCGGGGCATCCCGCCGTGCGGCGCCTACGCGGGCCTGCGTGACGAGCTGCGCGCGATCGCCTCACAGCAGCGAACGGTGGGCGGGTTCGTCCCGGTGATCGTGATCGACGGCGCGCCCAGCTGGGCCGCCAGGCCGCCGGGCGGTTGCGAGCGGGCGGGGACGACCGCGCTGTCGCGTCCGATCGCGCCTTCCGCGCTGGGCGCGTATCGCGCGCTGATCGGGGCGATCCTCGCGCTCGGCCGGCAGGTCGGCGTCGCCCTGCCGTACCTCAGTCCCTGGAATGAGCCGAACCATCCCTACTTCGTCAGTCCCCAGCGCGGCGCGCTGCTCGGTGCGCTCGCCCTCGCTCTCGGCGGGCGTGTATGCCCAGCTCGCCCGGGCCATGGCGGCGGTGCTGGCGGCCGATGGCGGGGAACACCACATGATGCTGGGCGAGCTCGCCGGTATACGACGTCGGGGATGCACGACACCAGCATCGGCGAGTTCGTCGCCGACCTGCCCGACGACGTGGTGTGCCTCGGAGGCATCTGGAGCGTCCACGCCTACGCCCGGCGCGGCGCGGCGGCGGCTCGCCGCCGGCCCGGTGGGCGCGCTCGAGGACGCCCTGGACGCGGCGCGGGCCGTGCGGTCGGCGGGCCCGGCTGTGGGTGACCGAGACCGGCGCCGGCGCTCCGCACGCGGGCGCGCCGCGGCCGCCCGGCGAGGCCGACGAGGCCGCAGGGTGTCGGGCGCTGGCCGTTCAGCTCGCTCGCTGGTACGCCGACCCCCGAGTCGGCGCCGTGTTCCAGTACACGTTCCGTGAGGACGACCTGTTTCCGGTCGGTCTCGCCGATGCCGCGCTCACGCGCCTGTATCCGGCGTACTACCTGTGGCTGGCCTGGGCGCAGCACGGCACTGCCGACGGCCGCGCCGCCCCTGCCGGCGCAGTGCGCATAGGCTGAGCGCAGCGATGCCGTTCCTCCCCGCCGCCGTTCGCTCCCGCGTGCCCACACGTCTGCGCGATGACGTGCGCCTGCGCGCGCTGGCGGTCGGGCTGGGCGCGATCCCGCCGCGCACGATGCATTCCGCCGACGACGCCGCCGTGCTCCTGCGCGCCGCCGCGGGCGCGCGGCGAGTGGTCGAGATCGGCGTGTACGAGGGCTCCTCCGCGCTGGCGCTGTGCCGGCAGCTGCCGCCGGACGCCGACCTGCACCTCATCGATCCGTTCGGGCACCACCCGGATGCGCTACCGGGGGGCTGGGGCGCGACGGAGTGGGCCACGCGCCGGGCGGTGGCGCGCGCCGCGCGCGGCGGTCCGCGGGTGCACTGGCACATTGCGCTGTCGGCCGCGGTCGCCGAGCGGTGGAGCGGCGAGGTCGACCTCGTCTTCATCGACGGCGATCACAGCGAGCACGGTGCCGAGCGCGACTGGAGCGCCTGGCGGCCGTTCGTGGCCCGCGGCGGCCACGTCGTGTTCCACGACGCCCGCGCCGGCCGGCCGGGCGGTCGCGGCCTTCCCGGCCCGACCGCGGTGGTCGACCGGCTCATCCGGTCGGAGGCCGCCGGTGGCTGGGAGATCGACGACGAGGCCGATCGGACGGTCGCGGTCCGGCGCGTCGGCTGAGCGCGCCAGCTAGGCCGGGACGCTCGAGCCGGCGAAGGCGAAGAACCACACGACGAACGAGCACACGGCGAGGATCACGGTGACGATCATCACGCGGTCGAGCACGCTGAGCGCCAGGCCGCGGGTCCGACCGTCGCGCATGCTGCGCAGCCACGCCCTGCGGATCTCCCCGCGGGTGGCGACGCCCATGACACGTGCGTAGCGGTCGTTGAGGCGGACGAGCAGCTTGTAGTCGAGGAGCACCGACACGGCCAGTCCGACGATCACGACGACGTAGGGGGTCAGCGACGGCTGGGAGGAGTCGCCGATGTGCGAGCCGACCCACAGCCAACCGAGCGGGAAACCGATCCACAGCATGCAGCTGCCGACGGTCATCGCCACGACCAGCACGGCGCCCTGAACGTACGTTCCCGGCGTTCGCGTCGAGGCGCTGGGCGAGTCCATGGGGCCGCCCGGCGGCCCTACAAGGCCGCGCTGGCCTCGGTGGGCAGCGGCTCGCCGTCGAGCGCTCCGAGCGCCCGCGGCAGCGAGGTGGCGATGCAGGTGAAGCTCGGGGTGTCGCGCGCCGTGTAGGCGGACGCCTCCGTGCCGCGCAGCCGCTGCACGAGGTCGAGGAACGTGCCGACGTCATCGGTGTCGAAGGCCACGATGAACTCCTGATCGTCCAGGCCGAAGGAGTAGCTCGTGTGGTTGTCCACGCCGGGGTACTCGCGCCCGATCTGGATGTGGCCCTGCATGATGCGCCAGCGCTCCTCGCCAGGTAGCGCGTACCACTCGCGGGACTTCACGAACGGGTACACGAACACGTACTTGCCGCGGAACGGGCGCGGCTGCATGCGCAGCTCGTCGGAGTACTCCGAGGACTTGCGCATACCGAGGAACGAGTACGGGATGTCCGCCCACTTCATCAGGCCGCTCTGGTTGAGCACGACGTGGAACTCGTGGATGCGCTCGAGGTTCTCGGCCTCGGAGATGATGAGGAGCTCGGCATCGCCGCGCGTGCCCACGAGCGACAGCGTCTGCAGCAGGTGCCCGTCGGCGAAATCCTCGCAGGCGGCGATGAACTCGAGCTTGTGCTGGGCGCGCTCGTCGGCGTCGAGACGCCGCCAGGCCGGATCGACCTTCAGGAACGTGTACTTGACGAAGTGTCGCTCAGGCATGGCAAGGAGCCGTCGCCGGCTCGGCGGTGCTGTCCCGATTATAGGCGCCACCCGCCCCCGCATCGGGGCGCGCGACCAGTGCACGGGGTAGAGTGGGGATGTGCGGATCGCCCTGGTCTCGCCCTACTCGTGGACCTATCCCGGCGGCGTCACTCGGCACATCGAGTCGCTGTCGGGTGCGCTGCGCGCCGTGGGGCACGACGTTCGCGTCCTCGCCCCCTACGATCCCGACGATCGCCTGTCGCTGCGCCTGCATCGCGGCGCCCGCCCGCAGGCGCGCGCGATGCCAGACGACTTCGTCTCGCTTGGACGTACCGTGGGCTTCCAGATGAACGGCGCGGTGTCCAACGTCGCCGTCTCGCCGGAGTCCGTGATCGCGCTGCGACAGGAGCTGCGCACCGGCGGCTACGACATCGTGCATCTCCACGGCCCGTTCGATCCGGTCATCTGCTGGGATGCCCTCGGCGTCGCCCGCTCGCCCCTGGTGGGTACGTTTCACACCTACTCGACGAACTCGTTGTCCAACGGCGCCGCCACGCTGATGGGCGCGCGGCGGCGCCTCAATCGGCTGCATGCGCGGATCGCCGTGTCCGAAGCAGCGGCGTGGACAGCCCGGCGCTACTTCGGCGGTCGCTACCGGATCATCCCCAATGGCGTCGACCTGGTCGACGTCGAGCGGGCGCTCGGCATCGCGCCCGCGCCCATCGGGCCCGAGCGTCCGCTGCGAATCGTCTTCGTCGGACAGGCGGTGGCGCGCAAGGGCCTGCCGGTCCTGCTGCGCGCGTTCGAGGCCCTGCGCGATCACGTGCCGGCCGAGCTGACCCTCGTCGGCGCCGCGCCGGAGGAGGTCGCAAACCTGATGCTCGACGATCGCGACGTGCGGGTCCTGGGCAAGGTGTCCGACGCCGACAAGGTCAGCGAGCTGTGCCGCGCGGACGTCCTGTGCGCGCCGTCGCTGCACGGCGAGAGCTTTGGCATGGTCCTCACCGAGGCGTTCGCCGCCGGCACGCCGGTGGTGGCCTCGGATATCGCCGGCTACCGCGACGTCGTCCGGGACGGGACCGACGGGCTACTCGTGCCACGGGGTGATCCGGTGGCGGTGGCCGGCGCGCTGCGGCGACTCGCCCTCGACGATCGCCGCCGTCTGATGATGGCGGCGGCCGCCCGCGAGCGGGCCGAGCGATTCGCATGGCCGCGAGTGGCCGGCGAGGTGTCGGAGGTCTACGAGCAGGCGGCGTCGATCGTGGAGCCGCGCGCCGCATCGGGCCTCACCCGGTTCGGGCTCTCTCACGGCTTTCGCCCGGCCGACGGGCTCCCGGCGGTACCGCCACAGCCGCTGCCGAGCCTCGAGCCGGCGCCGCTGGCCGCCGGTGCGCGGCGCCCGCCCGCCCCCTACGGGCTGCGGCTGGCCCGTCGCGCCGCGCTGATCGGGGCAAGCGCCGCGGCCGTGGCGCTCGGCCTGCTCGCCGTGGAGCGCATCGGCCTGCCGCAGATCGTGGCGTCGCTGCTGGCATCGCGCCCGAGCTTCCTGCTCATCGGCCTCGGCCTGATGTGCGCCGCGATGGCGGCGCGCGGCGTGGCGTGGCACCTCATCCTCCGCGCTACGCCGGGCGCGCGACACGCCAGGCTGATCGATGCGTGGCAGGGGACGTTCGTCGGCGTGCTCATGTCCGCCACGCTGCCGGCGCGTCTCGGTGAGCCCTCGCGCGCGGTGATCGTCGCCCGCCGCCTCGGCCGGGCGCGGGAGACCCTTCCGGTGGTGGCCGGGACGATCGTGTCGCAGGCGCTCATCAACCTGCTCGCCCTGGCGATGCTCGGTGCCGTGATGTTCTCGAGCGTCGACCTGCTGGACGGGCATCACCGCACGCTGCTCGCCATCGCGGTGGCGCCCGCGGCGGCGCTCCTGGCCATCGTCGTGGGGCCGGCGCTGGCGCCGTGGGCCGCGGACTCGCGCCGCGCGCGGCTCGCCGTGCTCAACAGCCGCCTGCGCGGCGCCGCCCGGCGAGTGGTCGACGGCGCGCGGATCGTGCGCCGGCCGCGCGTCGCGGCCGCGGCGACCGTGGTGCAGCTCGGCGCGTGGGGCCTGCAGCTGGCGTCGTGTTACTGCCTGCTCATCGCCCTCGGGCTGGCACCCCATGTCGGGGTCGAGGCGGCGGCCGGCGTCCTGTTCGCGGTCAACGCGACGGCGGTGATCCCGGCGACGCCCTCGAACGTCGGGGTGTTCCAGGCCGCCTGCGTCGCCGTCCTGCACGGCGCCTTCCACGTGCCGCTGGCCTCGGCGCTCGCCTACGGCATCGTGTTGCAGGCGGTGGAGCTCACCACCGCGCTGACGATGGGGGGCTCGGCGCTGGTCAAGGAGGGCCTGTCGTGGCGTGACGTCCGCCAGCGCACGATGAACGCCACCCCGGTGACGCTGCAGCCGCTCGGCGCGGGCGAGGGCGCGGCCCGCACGGGGCGGACAGCGGCGGCCATGGCGGGCCCCCGCCCCGGATGGGGTGCCAAGTCCTGACCGCCGGGCCGGCACGGCGCGGCGCGGCGGTCCCTCGCCCCGACGCCGATGCGCCGGGCGCCGAAGCGTGGGTGTACCTGCTGCGCTGTCGCGACGGCTCGCTGTACACCGGCTGGACGGTTGATCTGCCGCGGCGCCTGGCCCGCCACCAGGCCGGCACGGCCAGCCGCTATACCGCCAGCCGCCGTCCGGTGGCGCTCGTGCTGGCGCTGGCGATGCCGGATCGCTCGAGCGCCCGCCGGGAGGAGGCGCGGATCAAACGGCTCGATCGGGTCGCCAAGCTCGCGCTCGTCGCGAGCGGCGCCGCCGAGACCGGCGCCGTGGTCCCGGTGGCCGGCTGAAGCGCGGCGACGGCCGGCGCGCTAGGCCGCGTCGCCGGCCAGGGCCGGTGCGCTCTCGCCCTCGACCGCGTCGCCCTCGGGGGGATCGGCGTCGGGCAGGGCGTCGCCGATCGTGGCGCCGTCGAGGCGGCTCGGGTCCTTGTCGGTGCCGGCGATGACCTCGTCGGGCGCGAAGTCCTTGAGCAGCCGGCCGCTCTTCATCGAGAAGTAGATCGCCTGCGGGTGGTGGCTGATGATCGCCACCGTCGACTGCTCGGGCTCGATGGCGAAGCCACCGGACAGACGCAGCCCGATCGACGGGGCGTCGAGCACCTCGAACAGCTTCGTGTGCTCGGACTGCTCGGGACAGGCACCGTAGCCCCAGGCCCACCGGCGGCCCTGGTCGGGCGCGATCGCCAGGTCGGCCCGGACACGGGCGTGCAGCCACTCCGCCAGCCCCTCCGCGGTCTGCACGCCGAGGCCGTGCACGAACAGCTGCTCGGCGAACTCGCCCTCGTCCTCGAGCGTCTTCATCAGCGTCGTCACCTCGTCGCCGGCGGTGACGGCCGAGAAGGCGACGACGTCGAGCTCTCCGGCGTCCCTGGGGCGGTAGAAGTCGGCGATGCAGATGCGGTCGTTGCCGGGCTGGCGGGGGAAGCGGAAGCGCTGTAGCACGCGCTCGTGGTCGTCGGGGTCCAGGACCACGACCTCGTTGCCCTCCGAGTAGCACGGGAAGTAGCCGAGCAGCGCGCGCGGATGCAGGTAGGTCTGCTCGCGCCACATCCGCTCCAGGCGCGGCAGGAAGTCCTCGGAGATGAGCTTGCGCCAGGCCTCGCCCTTGACGCCACGCCCTCCCCAATGCAGCTTGAACAGCACGTGGGTGTCGAGGTGGGGGTAGACCTCGTCGAGGTCGACCTCGATCTCGCGCACGCCCCAGAACGGGGGCGCGGGCACCGGGACGTCGGTGCGGGCGTTCGAGCGGACGCTGTCGTCGTCGGTGCGCAGCGGCTCGGGCTCGGGGCCCTGCTCGCGCAGCCGCCGGGCGGCCTCGCGGGTGCGCGTGACGAGCGCCTCGCGGGGGGCCTGCTCGACGATCTCGTCCATCCGGGCCAGGCCCTCGAAGGCGTCCTTGCAGTAGTACACGCCGGGCGCGTAGACCTCGTCGGACTCGCGTCCCTTCGGATACAGCGCGCGCAGGCCGAAGTCGCGGTTGATCGCCGCGCCACCGATGAGCACCGGGTAGGGCAGCTCGCGCGCGTGCAGCTCCTGGATGGCGAGCGGCATCTGCTTGGAGGTCGAGACGAGCAGGGCCGAGAGCCCGATCGCCGTCGCGTCGTGCTCGACGGCGGCGTCGAGGATCGTCCCGATCGGGACCTGCTTGCCGAGGTCGATCACCGTGTAGCCGTTGTTGGTGAGGATCGTGTTGACGAGCGACTTGCCGATGTCGTGCACGTCGCCGAACACGGTGGCCAGCACAACCGTGCCCTTGGTGTAGCCCTCGATGCGGTCGAGGTAGTTCTCCAGGCGGGCGACGGCGCGCTTCATCACCTCGGCCGACTGCAGCACGAAGGGGAGGATCAGCTCGCCGGCGCCGAACTTGTCGCCGACCTCCTTCATGGCCGGCAGCAGGACCTCGTTGAGCGTCGGCACGGCGCCGATCTTCTCCACGCTGCGGTCGATCCAGTCCTCGACCCCCTCCTTGCGGCGGCGCAGGATGTGGAAGTGCAGGGCCTCCTCGGGCTCCATCCCCTCCGTGGGGTCGGCGGCGCCCTGGACCTCCTCCTCGCCCTTGGACTCGAAGTGGCCGATGAAGCGTTCGAGCGCGTCCTCGCGGCGGTTGAAGACGAGGTCGTCAGCCAGCTCGCGCTCCTCGTCGGAGATCTCGCCGTAGGGCGTGATGTGGTTCGGGTTGACCATCGCCAGGTCCAGGCCGGCCTCCACGCAGTGGTGCAGGAACACCGAGTTCAGGACGGCGCGCGCGCCGGGGGAGACGCCGAAGGAGACGTTGGACACGCCGAGCGAGGTCTTCACGCCCGGGATCTCGGCCTTGATACGGCGGATGCCCGCGATCGTCTCGATCGCCGACGGGCGCCACTCCTCGTCGCCGGTGGTCAGCGTGAAGGTGAGCGCGTCGAAGATGAGCACCTCGGGGTCCAGGCCGTGCTCGCCGCAGGCCAGGTCGCGGATGCGGGTGGCGATCTCGACCTTGCGCTCGGCGGTCTTGGCCATGCCGACCTCGTCGATGGTCAGTGCGATCACCGCCGCCCCGTGCTGCTGGGCCAGTGGCACGACGACGTCGAGCTTGTCGCGCCCAGCCTCGAGGTTGACCGAGTTGACGATCGCGCGCCCGGGGATCTGCTCCAGCGCGGTGCGGATCACGTCGGGCTCGGTGGAGTCGATCTGGATCGGTGCGGGCTGGGTGAGGGAGACCTGCTTGGCGACGAGGCGCATCTGCTCGTCCTCGTCCTGGCGCTCGGTGAGCGCGACGCACAGGTCCAGCACGTGCGCGCCGCCGCTGACCTGGTCCTCGGCGATCTGCACGAGGCCGTCGTAGTCGTCGGCCAGCAGCAGCTCCTTGGCCTTGCGCGAGCCCTGCGAGTTCACGCGCTCGCCGACCATCGTCGGGCGCGGCTCCTGCACGAGCGGCGTGGCCGCGATCATCGAGGAGAGGTGAGGCGGGCGCGGCGCCGGTCGCGGCCCGACCGGCAGGTCGCGGACCGCCTCGGCGATCGCGTGGATGTGCGCCGGCGACGTGCCACAGCAGCCGCCGACGATGCTGACGCCATAGCGCTGCACGAACTCGGCCAACGAGGCGGCCAGCGGCGCCGGCTCCTCGGGGAAGATCGTCTCGCCGTCGGGTCCCTGCAGCGGCAGGCCGGCGTTCGGGATGCAGCTGACCGGGACCGGGCAGAACTCGCCCAGGAAGCGGATCGCGTCGCGCATGTCCTCCGGGCCGGTCGAGCAGTTCAGCCCGATCGCCTGCACCTTCAATGCCTCCAGCGTGGCGAGCACGGCCGAGATGTCGGTGCCGAGCAGCATCTTGCCGCCGTTGGGCAGCAGCGAGACCTGCGTTTGGATCGGCAGTACGCGGCCGCTGACGCGGAACGCCTCACGGCAGCCGAAGACGGCGGCCTTGACCTCGAGGATGTCCTGCGCGGTCTCGATCAGCAGCAGGTCGGCACCGCCCTCGATCAGCCCCTGCGCCTGCTCGGCGAAGATGGCCACGAGCTCGCCGAAGCGGATCTGCCCGAGCGTGGGGTCGTCGGAGGCGGGCAGGAAGCCGGTGGGGCCGATCGATCCGGCGACGAAGCGGTGCTCGCCGGCCGCCCTGCGGGCGATCTGTGCCGCCTTGACGTTGATCTCGTGCGTGTGCTCGGCCAGGCCCCACTCGCCGAGCTTCAGGCGCGATGCCTGGAAGGTGTCGGTCTCGACCACCTCGGCGCCGGCGTCGAGCATCTCGCTGTGAACGCCCTCGATGACGTCCGGGCGGTTGAGCACGAGCGCCTCGTGGCACTTGCCGGCCAAGCCGCCGTAGTCCTCGGCGGTCAGCTCGAACTGCTCGAGCGTGGCGCCCATGCCGCCGTCGTAGACGACGACGCGGCGGCTGATGGCGTCGAGGTAGTCGCGCATGCCGGGGATGCTAGCAACCTTGACACGTGCGTGTCAGGGTATCGGGGGCGTGACGACCACGGGCCCCGTCAACGAGACGGGCGGCCGCTGGGGCCGCCCGTCCGGTTGCCGGTCGGGGGGCGAGTCGCCCCCGAACGTGCGCTACTTGATGAACAGCATCTCCGAGTACTTGGGCAGCGGCCAGAGATCGTCGGCCACCACCTTCTCGAGGCGATCGGCGACGTCGCGGACGTCGTCCATCGCCGGAACCACCGTGTCTCGCATGTAGACGGCGTGCTTGAGACCCTCGACGTCGGGGTGCTCCTCGTTGGCCGCGTCGAGCTTGTCGATCGAGAACACGAGCTCCTCCGTCAGCGCCGCCGTCGAGGAGACGAGATCCTCGAGGCCGGCTGCCTTCAGCTCGGAGAGGTACCGCACCGCTGCCGGCAGCAGCATCGTGCGGGCGATGGTCGCCGCCGTCTCGCCCTCGATGTTCAGCAGGGTGGAGTACTGCTCGGTCGCCACCTCGAACCGCGACTCGAGCTCGCGCTTGGACAGCACCTTGTACTTCTTGAACACCGCGACCGTGCTCTTGTCGATCATCGCCGGGAGGGCGTCCGGGGTGGTGCGCAGGTTGAGCAGCCCGCGCTCGGCGGCCTCCTTCTCCCACGCCTCGGAATAGCCGTCGCCGTTGAACACGATCTGCTTGTTGGCCGCGTAGGCGTCCTTGACCACCTTCGTGACGGCCTTCTCGAGGTCGCCCTTCGCGGTCTTCAGCGCCGCCTCGAGCTTGCCGGTGAGGTCCTCGATCGCCTCGGCGACGATCGTGTTCAGCACCGTGTTCGGCCAGGCCGGAGACATGCTCGAACCGAGCGCGCGGAACTCGAACTTGTTGCCGGTGAAGGCGAACGGGCTGGTGCGGTTGCGGTCGCCGGAGGCCAGCGGCAGCGGCGGGAGCACCGGCGTGCCGAGGCCGAGGAACGAGCCCGGCTTGGACGGCTCGACCTTGCCCGACTCGATCGCGTCGAAGATCCGCTCGAGCTCGGAGCCGAGGAAGATCGAGATGATCGCCGGCGGCGCCTCGTTGGCGCCGAGGCGGTGGTCCTGGCCGGCCGCGGCCACCGAGGCCCGCAGGAGCGCCTGGTGCTGGTTGACCGCCTGGATCACCGCGGCACAGAAGAACAGGAACTGCAGGTTCTCCGCCGGCGTGTCGCCCGGCTCGAGCAGGTTGACGCCCTTGTCGGTGCCCATCGACCAGTTGTTGTGCTTGCCCGACCCGTTGACGCGTGCGAACGGCTTCTCGTGCAGCAGGCACACGAGGCCGTAGCGCCGGGCGGTGTTCTGCATGATCTGCATCGTCAGCATCTGGTGGTCGCAGCCGACGTTGGTCCCCTCGAAGATGGGGGCCAACTCGAACTGGTTGGGAGCGACCTCGTTGTGGCGGGTCTTGACCGGCACGCCGAGCTTCTGCAGCTCGCGCTCGCACTCGAGCATGTAGGCCAGCACCCGCTCGGGGATCGAGCCGAAGTAATGGTCATCGAGCTCGTGGCCCTTGGGCGGCTTGGCGCCGAACAGTGTGCGGCCGGTGGTGAGGAGGTCGGGGCGCTCGAAGTAGTACTGCTCGTCGATGAGGAAGTACTCCTGCTCCGGGCCGACGGTCGTGAACACGTGCACCGCCTCCTCGTCGCCGAGCAGCTTCAGCGCCGGGATGGCGGTGCGCGACAGCGCGTCCATCGAGCGCAGCAGCGGGATCTTGTGGTCGAGTGCCTCGCCGGTCCACGAGGTGAACGCGGTCGGGATGCACAGCAGCGCCCCGTTGGGGTTCTCCAGGATGAACGCCGGCGAGGTCGGGTCCCAGGCCGTGTAGCCGCGCGCCTCGAAGGTGGCCCGGATGCCGCCGGTGGGGAAGCTCGACGCGTCCGGCTCGCCCTGGATCAGCTCCTTGCCGGAGAAGTCGGCCAGAGCGGTGCCGTCGCCGGCCGGCCCGTAGAACGAGTCGTGCTTCTCGGCCGTCGAGTTGGTGAGCGGCTGGAACCAGTGCGTGTAGTGGGTGGCGCCCTTCTCGAGGGCCCAGTCCTTCATGGCCAGCGCGACGGCGTCGGCCAGCGTCGGATCAAGGGCGTCCCCGCGCTCGAGCGTCGCCATCAGCGCCTTGTAGGCGTGCTTCGGCAGCCGCTGGCGCTGGACGGCCGGACTGAAGACGTTGGTGCCGAAGATCTCGTTTCCGGAGACGGTGAGATCGGGCGCGCCGAGAGCGCTTCCGTTGACGCTCCACTGCGCGGCGGTGACGTTGTGCTGGCGGACTCTGGGGCTTGGCATGTGGGTGCTCGTTCCTCCTGGAGGGCGGTGGCGGTCGTGCCTGACCGGATTCGCGGATCGCGACTCCCGGCGGGCGCAAGGAATGCCCCGGCGTCGGGCGCCGACGAGGCCGTGACCGGACCTGGTCGGGAAGCGGACGCGCACGTCCACTCCCTTAGCAAGGGCATGGTATTCCCCTCCGTCATGCGGGACATCGCTCCGTTGGCGAAACCGACTCGGCGATCTTTCGACACGCGGCTAAAGACCCAACGTGCGTCCTGCCCCACGATCCGTGGCGACCTGACAGAGCTTCAGTCCGGTGACCCCTGGGAGGTGACACGGCCGTTGCGCGCATCCGAGGCGTCCACACCCGAACCCGCGGGTGAGCCGATGCCCCCGACCGAATCACCGCGAGCCGCAGCCGTGCCCGCACCCGACGACACCTCACCGCCGCCGACCGCGCCCGGCGAAGGCTCGCGCGAGCCGGCCGAGCGCCTGCGCACGGTGCATCTCGAGATGGTCGACGCGGTGCTCAGCGGTGACGGCCTGCCGCGCGTGGCCGAGCTCGCCGGCCGGGCGATCGGTGCGCGGGTGGCCATCGTCGTCCCTCGCCTCGGCGTCGCCTGCCTGTGGCCGTCCGCGCCGGAGGAGGAGGACACGCTGGCCGACCTCGAACGCTACGTGGCCGATCGCGTTCGCGACCGCCCGGCACAGGCCCCGGCGCTGCTGCGCGAGGAGATCCCGATCTCCTCCGGGGACGAGCTCATCGGAGCGGTGGTGCGGCTGGCCGACGGGGACGACGGCGACGCCCTGGGGGGGCGCGAGCTCGAGTTCCTGCACCTCGCCGCCGTGGCCTCGCTCACCGAGGTCGCCGTGTTCGAGGCCCGCGAGGAGGTCGAGCAGAACCTGCGCGGCTCATTCATGGAGGAGCTGCGCGCCCGCAGCGACCTCGAGGGCAGCGAGATCGTCCGGCGCGCCGGACGGCTGGGGTGCGACCTGTCCCGGGGCACGGTGGTGCTGTGCGCCGAGCTCTCCAGCGACCGCCCGGGTCACCTCGTGGCGGTGATCGCCGGCGAATACCCGGGGGCCCTCGCGCAGCTGATGGATGCCTCCCACGGACAGCCGGCGCGCATCTACGCCCTGCTGCCGGCCGTCGAGAACGAGCGGCCCGGCGAGGCAACGCTGGCGGCGGCGCGCAAGCTGGCCGCCCGCCTCGGCCGCCACGGGCCGGTCGGCCTGTCGAGCTTCTACACCGATCCGGCCGAGGTCGGCCGAGCGATGCAGGAGGCCGAGCTCGTCGTCGACGTGCTGCGCCAGTCCGACGGTCTGGGCGGCATCGACTCGCAGGACATCGGCACGGGGACCTACCGCCTGCTGTTCCGGGTGCTGGCCTCCCATCCCGAGGAGGTGCGCTCCTTCTACGAGGACACCGTCGCGCCGATCGTCCGCTACGACGACCAGTACCGGACCGACCTCGTCGGGACGCTCGAGGCCTATCTCGAGCAGAACTGCAACATGAACGCCACGGCGACCGCGATCTACGCCCACCGGCACACCGTGGCCTACCGGCTCGACCGGGTGCGCGAGCTCACGGGCCTGGACCCGATGCAGTCCGAGGACCGCGAGCGGCTCGGCCTCGGCCTGAAGGCGTACCGGATCATCGCGCCACGCCTGCCGCGATAGCGGCAGGCGTGCACGCCCACGACCGCCGTCAGCGCGTGGCGGCGACCGTCGTCAGCGCACGGCGCGCTGGTAGTCGCGCACCGCCGCTCCGGGCGCGTTCGGGGCCGGGCCGCTGACGACCAGCCCCGTGTTGGGGTCGACGTGCGTCGAGGGTGGGGTCATGGCCGTCAGCACCACGAATCGCCCGGTCGGCACCGCCCCGCTGGGCAGGCGGGCCTTCGCCTTGCCGTTCAGGCCGGCGGCCACCGTCCATCTCAGCGTGTGGATCCCGGCCTGCACCGGCGTCACCGTCCAGACGAACGCCGCCGTGCGCCCGCTGGGCAGCGGACCCGACGCCCACGTGTTCGTGTAGGCCGTGACATAGCCGCCCTCGGAGAACGCGCCGGTGCCCTGCACCGGCAGGCGCGATATGGGGCCCGGACCGTGATCGATGATGAAGGCGGGCCGCTGCGGGTCGGCGAGTCCCGGCTGGGTGTCGTAGTAGTTGAACCCGTTGACGGTTACGGCCAGGTTCGGGATCGTCTGCGTCCCGGCGTTGCGGATCACCAGCACGAGGCGGCTCGAGCCTCCAAGCGTCTGCGCGCCGGGGAAGCTCGCGTGCAGGACGGATACCGGGAAGGTGCCGTTCGGCTCGTGCGCATCCTGGCGGGCGGCCCCGCAGCCGGACAGAACGGCGGCGCCGGCGACGGCGATGAGGGCGACCGGCACGGCTGTTCTCCTCCTCACAGCGGTCGGACGATACCAGCGCGCCGAGCGGCGACGCACGGGGTGCCGCTGGCGCCGGTCCTGTCCGTAGCGTAGAGTCCCCGACCGGGCGGACCTGCGGGCCGCCGTTGGAATCTCGAGGGAGGTTTGATGGTTCGCAGCGTCGCCGAGCGGGCGCTCGGCGCGAGGGCCGGGCTCGAAGAGGTCGGGGACATGATGGTCCTCACCGGCAAGACCATCTGGTCGGCGTTGCGTCCCCCATATCCGTACGGCGGCGAGTTCGTCTCGCAGTTCATCTTCGTGATGCGCCTGGTGTGGTTTCCGCTGCTGATCTCCTCGGTGGCGTTCAGCTACGGCGCGCTCGGTCTCACCGCCTCGGACTTCCTGGTGCTGTTCGGCTCGCTGGACCGGCTCGGCGGCCTGTTCGCCCTCTTCTCGATCCGCGAGATCGGGCCGACGATCGACGCGGTGGTGGTGATCGGCGTGGCCGGCTCGGCCATCACCGCCGACCTCGGGGCGCGCAAGATCCGCGAGGAGCTCGACGCGTTGCAGGTGCTGGGCGTGGATCCGGTGAAGAACCTCGTCGTTCCGCGCTTCCTGGCCCTGATGGTCGCCACCGCCCTGTTCAACCTCTACGCGATCCTGTTCAGCATCTTCGCCGGCCTGCTCGCCATGGACGTCAATCACGCCCCGATCGGCGGCTTCTGGGCGACGTTCTTCGATAACGCCTCGACCACGGACCTGTGGGGCTCGGTGCTCAAGACGTCGCTGTACGGCGCGATCATCTCGATCATCTGCTGCTACAAGGGCATGACCGCGTCCGGCGGCGCGGAGGGCGTCGGGCGTGCGGTCAACCAGGCGGTGGTGATCGCCTTCCTGGCCGTGTTCTCCTTCGACTACGTGTTCACCCAGACCCTGCTGGCCACCCACCCGCAGATCCTGGTGGTCCGCTGATGAACGACCTGATCGTCACGCCGCGCGCGTGGCTTGAGGCCGCCGGGGAGATCGCGAAGTTCACCGGCCGGATCGTCGGCCGCGTGTACAGCGGCCGGGTGCTGAAGTTCTTCGGCGAGGCGCTGCGCCAGTCGGGCATCCTGATCCTGTCCTCGACGCTCGTCATCTGGGGCCTGGTGTTCATCATCGGCCTGGAATGCGGGATCGAGGGCGCGTACTCGCTCGAATCGATCGGCGCGCCCGGCTACACGGGCGTGTTCACCGCCTGGTGCGATCTGCGCGAGCTCGTGCCCTACGCCTTCGGCTACATGATGGCCGCGAAGGTGGGCACCGGGATCGTGGCCGAGCTCGGCTCGATGCGCATCTCCGACGAGATCGACGCGCTCGAAGTGATGGGCATCGACTCGATCACCTTCCTGTGCGCGACGCGCATGCTCGCCGCGTGGCTGGTGCTGCCGTTCATGTATCTCGCCGCGATGGGTGCAGGCTTCCTCGCCTCCTACATCGCGGTGGTCAAGCAGATCGGCCTGGTGTCCTCGGGCGGGTACTTCCTCATCTTCTGGTCGTACCAGAACCCCCCCGATCTCTTATACAGCCTCATCAAGGCCATGGTCATGGCTACCGTGATCGTGCTCGTAGGCTGCTACTACGGATACAACGCAAGCGGTGGACCGGTCGGCGTCGGCACGGCCACCGCGAAATCGATGGTTCTCAATCTCGTGCTCATCCACCTCGTCGGCATGCTCGGCACCCAGGTGTTCTGGGGCGCCAACCCGAGAGCGCCGATCGGTGGATGACATCCCGCCTGCCATGACGACCGACAATCCAACGCACGACGACGAGCCGCCCTGGGTCGGCGCCAGCGAGCCCGACGGTGGGCTCGGGCGCCCGGATGACCCGCCCACCGGTGGCCCCGACGATCCGCGAGCCGGCGGGGAGATGCGCGTGTCGGTGGTCTCGGAGGGCGCGGGGCCGGGCGGTCCGCCGTCCCCGCGGGGCGGGGCGGACGACGGCAGCGATGAGTTCCAGTACCACTCGCCGGTCGAGCGGCCGCACGACATGGATGCCGCGATCGAGTTCGTCGACGTGCACAAGGCGTTCGGTCGCAACAAGATCCTGCGCGGCCTCGACATGACGATCCCCGACCACCGGATCTCGATGATCCTCGGCCCCTCGGGCACCGGGAAGTCGGTGTGCATCAAGCACATGGTGGGACTGCTGTACCCCGATCAGGGGGACGTGCTCGTGCACGGCGAGTCGGTGCCCAACATGCCCGACGACGACCTGTTCGCGATGCGCAAGAAGTTCGGCGTCCTGTTCCAGGACGGCGCCCTGTTCGGCTCGATGAACCTGTACGACAACGTCGCCTTCCCGCTGCGCCAGCACACCGAGAAGGGCGAGGCCGAGATCGCCGACATCGTCAACCGCCGGCTGGCCGAGGTCGGGCTGGCCAATGCCGACGACAAGATGCCCAACGAGCTGTCGGGTGGCATGCGCAAGCGCGCCGGGTTCGCCCGCGCGCTCGTGCTCGATCCCGACATCGTGCTGTTCGACGAGCCGGACAGCGGCCTGGATCCGGTCCGCACCGCGCTGCTGTGCGAGCTCATCCAGGAGGTGCACGAGGAGAACGGCGGCGCCTACGTGGTCATCACCCACGACATCATGAGCGCCCGTCGGGTGGCCGAGCACATCTCGGTGCTGTGGAAGGGGCGGATCGTCGAGTCCGGCCCGGCCGAGGAGCTGTTCAACTCCGAGAATCCGTTCGTGCGCCAGTTCCTCTCCGGCGAGTCGCAGGGTCCGCTCGGGATGGAGTAGGGCCGCCGGCGCGATGCCTCCGGGTTCCCCGGCGTTAGCCTCAGCTTCGTGACCATCGCCCGCCTTCTGCGCGCCACCGCGGGCGCCGCCGCGCGACGACCCGTGCCGGTGCTGCTCGGCGCGCTCCTGCTCACGCTGGTCGCGGGAGCCGCGGCGCTCGGCCTGCAGCCGAGCTCGGCCACCGACACGCTGGTCAGCCCGTCCAGCGCCACGTACCGCGCCACCGAGCGCTTCTACCGGAGCTTCGGCACCGAGTCGGTCGTGGTGATGGTGCGCGGCCCGCTGTCGTCGTGGCTGTTCTCCTCCGACCTGGACCGTGAGCTGGGGATGGAGGGGTGCCTGGCGGGCACGCTCAACGGTGCCGTGCTCGCCGACCACGGCGGCCCCAACGGCCCGTGCGGGGTGCTCGCCCGCACGCAGCCGGCCAAGGTCGTGTTCGGGCCCGGCACGTTCATCAACGAGTCGGCCGTCCAGATCGGCGACCAGTTCACCAGCGAGGTCGCCGCCGCCCAGAACCAGGCCAACCGGGCGTCGGCCATCGTGCAGCGGGCCGCGCTCGCCCGCGGCCTGGGCAGCGCCACCGCGGCCCGGCTGGGCGCCGAGGCCAGCCAGATCATCCTCAACCAGTTCGAGCAGCAGCTCGTGCAGACCGGCGTGCGCTACGGGCTGAGCGCGGTGCCGAGCATCGACGACCCCACGTTCGTGTCGCGGCTGGTGTGCACGTCCTCGGCGTCGACCTGCACGCCCAAGCAGCGCTTCGCCTACCTGTTCCCCAATGCCGACACGGCGATCGTCACGATCCGCCTGAAGCCGTCGCTCACCGATGCGCAGCAGACGGCGGCGATCGCGCAGATCCGCCGCGCGGTGGCGATGCCCGACTGGCGCCCACGCGAGGGGGAGAGCTACCTGGTCACCGGCGAGCCGGTGATCGTGGCCGATCTCACCGGCGCCATCACCAGCTCGTTGCGGCTGCTCCTGCTCGCCGGCCTGCTCGTCATGACGGCCACCCTGGCGCTCGTCTTCCAGCGGCGTCCCCGGCTGCTGCCGCTGGGCATCGCGCTCGTGGCGACGGCGCTCACCTTCGGCGCGCTGGCGCTGAGCGGCGCGTCGGTCACGATGGCGTCGGTGGGCGTGCTGCCGGTGCTGCTCGGCCTGTCCGTCGACTACGCCGTGCAGTTCCAGTCGCGCGCGGCCGAGGAACTGGACGGTCCGGGTGACACCGCCACGGCCATCGGCCGTGCGGCGGCGCTCGGCGGTCCGACGATCGTCACGGCGGCGGCGGCGACGGCCGGCGGTTTCCTTGTCCTGCTTCTCTCCCCGGTGCCGATGGTGCGCAGCTTCGGCCTCCTGCTCGTGGTCGGAATCGCCATCAGCCTGCTGTGCACCGTGACGGCCGGTTCGGCGGCGATCGCGCTGTACGCCCGCGGCGCCGCCCGCTCGCGGCGCCCACGCGCCCGGCCCTGGCTGTCCGACCTTTCGTCCGCGCTCGCCGGGGCCCGCGAGATCGTGCGCGACAACCCGCTGGCGCGCGGCGCCAGGCGCATGGCCTGGGGGCAGGCCATGCGCCATCCCGAGCGGGTGCTCGCCGTCGCCGGCGTTCTCGCCGTGCTCGGCTGGGGGCTCGACACGCAGACGAGCGTCCAGACCGACGTCACCAAGCTCGTGCCCCAGAACCTCGCGTCGCTGCGCAACCTGGCCACGCTCGAGCGCGATACGGGCGTCGGCGGCGAGATCGACGTGATGGTCACCGGCCCGAACCTCGCCACCGCCCGGGTGGTCAACTGGATGAGCGCGTACGAGCGCTCGGTGCTCGGCCGCTACGGCTACTCCGAGAGCGCGGCCACGCGCGGCTGCGGCCACGTGCAGCTGTGTCCCGCGTTCTCGCTGCCCGACCTGTTCACGAGCAGCGGCAGCACCCCCGCAACGGTCACCGACGCGTCGGTGCGATCGGTGCTCGCCGCCGTGCCCGGCTACCTGTCCCAGGGCGTCATCACGCCGGATCGCCGCACGGCGACGCTCGCCTTCGGGATCCGCGAGATGCCGCTGGCCCGCCAGCAGCAGGTCATCGACACGATGCGCCGCCTGCTGCACCCGCCGGCCGGCGTGCAGGCCAGCCTCGTGGGGCTTCCCGTGCTCGCCGCCCAGGCCAACGCCGACGTGGCGGCGCCGTCGCGTCGCCTGCTGACGCTGCTGGCCGGGCTGGCCGCGGTCACGCTCGTGCTGCTGATCGCCTTCCGCGGCGACCGACGGCGGACGCTGCTGCCGCTGGCTCCGATCGTGCTCGCCTCCGGCTGGTCGGCGCTGGTGCTGTTCCTGGTGCGCGTGCCGCTGAACCCGATGTCGGTGACGCTGGGGGCGCTGGTCATCGCGATCTCCACCGAGTTCAGCGTCCTGCTGTCCGAGCGCTACCGCCAGGAGCGCGGCCGCGGCCTGCCCGTCGACGAGGCCCTCGCGCGCACGTACCGGCGTACGGGCGCGGCCGTCGGCGCCTCGGGGGCGACGGCGATCGCCGGCTTCGCCGTGCTGATGTGCTCGGACATCAACATGCTGCGCGACTTCGGCCTCGTCACGGTCATCGACCTGAGCGCCTCGCTGGCCGGCGTGCTCGTCGTGCTGCCGGCGGTGCTGCTCCTGGCCGAGCGCGGCGCGTTCGCCTGGCCCGCCCGCGGATCCTGGCGCACGCCGGGCGCCCGCGACCCGCTCGGCGGGAGCGCGCGTCATGAGCCGGCCTGAGCGCGGCGCGCCGGCGACCGCGTCGCCGCATGCGGCGCGCTACGTCTGGATGGCCGGCCTGGCGGCGCTGTTCGTGATCGTGCTCATCGCCGGGCACACGCTGTCTCGATCCAACGGGGCAAGGGGAGTCCCGCCGGGCCAGACGATTCCGCCCTTCGCGGTGCCCCTGGCGCTCGGCACGCTGGCCGGCGACGCGAACGTCGCCACCCATGCCAACGACGGCTCGGCGGGCCGGATCCCGGCGTGCGCGGTGCAGCTGGCGCAGGCGCTCAACATCTGCGACGCCTACCGCCGTGGCCCGCTCGTGCTGGCCTTGTTCGTCAACGGCGGCTCGTGCCCGAACGTGCTGGGCGACCTGCAGCGGCTCGCGCCCTCGTTCCCGGGTCTGCAGATCGCCGCGGTGGCGATCGGCGGCGATCGGGGCGCGCTGCGCACGCTCGTGCGCAGCCAGCGGTACGGCTTCCCGGTGGGATACGACCACGATGGGACCGTCGGCGAGCTGTACCGGGTGTCCAGCTGTCCGCAGGTCTCCTTCGTCTACCCCGGCGGCGTCGTTGCCGAGCCGGCGCTGCTCGGGAACACCACCCCGGCGCTGCTGCGCGTCCGCGTGGCGCAGCTGGTCGCCGACGCGCGGGCGCGAGGGTGGCGCCCCTCGGCGTGAGCGTGCCCACCTCACCGCCCCCGGGCGGCGATCCCGGCGAGGGGCCACCGCTGCGGCGCGGCTGGATCGCGCCGGAGGTGGCCGAGGAGTTTCCCCAGCTCGCCCTGGTCCACTGCGACGTGCCGCTGCCGTCCCGGCGGCGCAGCCCTCGCGAGGTGCGAGAGCAGCTGGCCGCCCTGTCCAACCGCCATCGTGGCGCCACCGCGCTGGCGCTGCGGCGCGAACCGGTGCCGGCCGCCTACCGGATCTTCTACCGGCACATCGGGCTGGAGCCCGACGTCACCCGCACGCCGATCGAGGCGGCGGTGCTCGAGCGTCTGCTGCGCGGCGCGTTCGTGTCGCGGGACCTGCTCAGCGACGCCCTCCTGCTGGCGCTGGTGCAGACGAGCGTACCGGTGTGGGCGCTGGACGCCCGGCGGCGCAGCGGACGGCTCGGCATCCGGCCGGTCGAGGAGGAGGAGCGCGCCGCCCGCGGCGCGGCGTCGACGCTCGCCCCCGGGCGCCTGGTGGTGGCCGACGAGGCGGCGCCGGTCGGCGTCCTGTTCGACGAGATCGGGCCGGCGCACGAGGTCCACCGGGGCACCGAGCAGGTGACGCTGTTCTCCGTGCAGGTGGCCGGGGTGCCGGCGATTCACGTCGAGGAGGCCATGTGGGTGGCCGCCTCGACGATCGCCCAGACGTGACCCGAGCCGGGGTCGCCGGACGGTGCGCGGCGGCCCTCCTCGACGGCCAACCCCGTTGGTAGACTCGGCCAGTCCGAGCTGGGAGAGGCGACGTGTCGCACGTGCAGCAGACGCTGGAGCAGCCCGCGGGCGAGATGCCCGAGGCCGCGGCGGCCGCGGCGGCCGCGGGGCGCGGTCAGCCGGCGGTCACGGTCGACGGCACCGCCGCGGTCCGGCGCACCCTGCGGGCCCAGATCGCCAAGCTCGAGCGCGATCTGGCCGACACGCTCATGACCTGCTTCGCTCACGCGTCGGTTGACCTGGCCGCGGAGGCGGCCGCCGCCGACGGCTCGGCGCTGGCCGGTACGCCCTCGGCAGCCGGTGTCGCCCCCCGCCTGCTGACGCTGGCCGAGCTCGAGCGCCAGCGCGACGAGCTGGCCCGCCGGGTCGTCGCGGCGCGCGGTCGGCTCTCGCAGCGCGCCGCCGAGCACGAGCGCAACCGCGTGCGCCTCGAGCGGATGCTGCTGGAGCCGGGCCGGCACAAGTTCGAGCGGATCGCCAACCGTGATCTCGGGCTCGGCGGCTGCGGCGTGTGGCAGGTGCGTCCCCGACTGGGCCTGATCGGGATGCTGGCCGGCTGGTGGGAGGTGAAGCTCTCCTCGGGCTGTCCTTAGGGGTGCCGGAGGCGGCCATGTGGCCGTGAATTGGACCCACCCGCCCCCTCCCGGCCGCAGGCCGGGATCGTTTCAGGGGCGTTGCGAACGGGTGGCTCCGGCCCGCGACGAGCCGGAGCCACCCGTCCACACACGCGTCAGCTCGCGAGAACCGCGGGCTGGGCGTGCCGCCGGACCGCCGAGGAGGTGATGGGCGTTCGCTGCCGGTCGCGGCCGGCACCGCCATGGGCGACCGCCAGCGTCCGCGCGAGCTCCACGCGTTGGCGCTCGGTCATGGACCCGATGGTCTTGTTCTCAGACATCGGAATCGTGGCCAGGAGTCGGCGTACGCGCGTCTGCCCCCACCTGCGCTGGCTGGTGAGCAGATCCGCGATGGCCATGCTCTCGGCCTCCCACGGACACGCGAGGATCACCTCGGCGACGTCGATGATGCCCTCGGCCACGCGTCGCTTGAGATCGGCGCGGGCCAGCCGTACCTGGTTAGCGCGTTCCAGGGCGCGCATGTGCTGGGCATCGGCAGGGGTCATCGTCGCTGTCGCGTTCATGTGTGGACTCTCCCCGTTGACGCCGCGCGCGCAGGCGCGACGGACAACATCGTTACTGGTTGATACGAGTACGCGCTCGCGCAGCACGGCTTCCGTGGGTCCGGTGTACGACGTGGGGAGACAGCCCCACGCGCACCGGCTTCCCCCTTGGCATCCCCCGGGTGACCCGCCGAAGCCGTCGTGCGAAAGCGCCCTGTGAAGCTACGTGAGCGCGCCCGTCCTGGTCAACTGGCCAAGTGTCAAGTCGTGCGCTAGAAGCGTCTTTTTTGTGAACACGGCTATGCCGGGTCGGGTCCGGGCAGCGGGCCGTGCTCGGCCTCGAAATCGTGCTTGACCGCGGCGAAGACCGACAGCGAGCGGTCGAGCAGCTCGCGGGTGTGGGTGGCCATCACGCTCGTGCGCAGAAGCGCCTCGCCGCGGGGCACCGCGGGATAGATCGCGCAGTTGGTGAACACGCCGGCGTCGTACAGCGCCTTCCACAACAGGCCGGCCTTCCAGTCGTCGCCGATCTCGATGGGGACGACCGGCGTCGTGATCGACGTGGGCTCACCGGCGCCCGCCACGCCCCGCACCGGCGCGCCGCGGTGGACCCGCAGGCCGATCGCCTCGAGCCCGTCGGCGAAGTAGCGCGCGTTGTCGAGCACGGCGGCCAGCAACCGCGGCCCCTCGTCGGAGCGCAGGATGCGCAGCGCCGCCAGCGCCGCCCCGAGCGCGGCCGGCACCGCGGCGGCCGTGAACAGGAAGGCGCGGCTGGAGACGCGCAGATACTCGATGACGTCGGACGGGCCGGCGATGAAGCCGCCGCAGGAGGCGAGCGATTTGGAGAACGTTCCCATGCGCAGGTCCACGCGGTCCTCCACCCCGAGCAGCTCGCTCGCGCCGGCGCCGCGCGCCCCGAGGACGCCGGCGGCGTGGGCCTCGTCAACCATCAGGCGGGAGCCGTAGCGCTCGCACAGCTCGACGATGTCCAGCAGCGGCGCGACGTCACCCTCCATCGAGTAGACGCCCTCAACGACCGTCAGCACGCCACCGCCATCCTGCGCCGCGCGCTCCAGCGCGCGCTCGAGCTTGTCGATCCGGCCGTGGCGGAACGGGCGCATCTTCGCTCGCGAGATGAGCACGCCGTCGAGGATCGATGCGTGGTCGCCGGAGTCGACCACGACGGTGTCTCCCGGCTCGAGGAGGGTTCCGAGGGTCCCGACGTTCGCCTGGTGCCCGGTGGTGAAGACGATCGCGTCCTCGGTGCCGCATCCAGTCGGCCAGCTCGCGCTCGAGCTCGAGGTGCAGCGGCGTCGTCCCGTTGAGCAGCCGCGAGCCGGTGAGCCCGGTGCCATAGCGGTGCAGCGCGTCCTCGGCGCCGGCCATCACGCGCTCGTCACCGGTGAGGCCGAGGTAGTTGTTGGAGGCGAGCATGATCCGCGGCGCGCCTTCCATCTCGACCTCGGGCATGGCGGGGGACTCGACCGTGCGGAAGTACGGCAGCATGTCCGCCTCGCGGGCCGCGCGCAGCATCTCCTCGCGTTCGTGGCCGCGAACCTTGGCGAAGACGTCGATCACAGTGGGCATATAGGGTGAGGGCATGGCCGTCGAGATCCGCCCGGTACGCACACGGGGCGACCTCAACGCGTTCATCAAGCTGCCCTTCGCGATCTATCGTAACGAGCCCCGCTGGGTCGCGCCGCTGCTGATGGACGTCAAGAAGCGGCTGGACCGCGACAAGAACCCGTTCTTCGAGCACGCCGAGGCCGAGTTCTTCCTCGCCCGCCGCGACGGTCGGCCGGTCGGGCGCATCAGCGCCCACATCGATCGTCACCTCAACGAGTTCCAGGACAACGACTGGGGCCTGTGGGGCTGGTTCGAGTGCGAGGACGACCCGGAGGCGGCGAGGGCGCTGTCGCCGCCGCCGAGGGCTGGCTGCGCGAGCGCGGCCGCGGCACGATGATCGGGCCGATGGACTACACGACCAACGACGAGTGCGGACTGCTCATCGAGGGTCACGAGCGGCCGCCGCTGATCCTGTGCCCATGGCACTACCCCTATTACCAGCGCCTGGCCGAGGAGGATCTCGGGCTGCAGAAGGCCATGGACCTGTACATGTGGAGCCTGCACGTGACCGGGCGCGACAAGGTGAATCCGCTCATCTGGCAGGTGGCCGACCGCGTCGAGTCCGAGCACGGCATCGTGTGCCGCAACTTCCGCAAGAAGGACATGGACCGCGAGATCGTCCGCTTCCTCGAGGTCTACAACGCCGCCTGGGAGCGCAACTGGGGCGCGGTGCCGCTGACCGAGGCCGAGGTACGCCACATGGCCAAGGACATGAAGCCGATCCTCGACGAGAACTGGGCGATGGTGGCCGAGCGCAAGGACACCGGTGAGATCGTCGGTGTCGCGCTGACGCTGCCCGACTACAACCAGGTCTTCGCCAAGCTGCGCCCGCGAGGACGGCTGCTGCCACTCGGCTGGCTGACCTTCCTGCGCGAGCGCTCCAAGATCGACGCCGTGCGGGTGTTCGCGCTTGGCGTCAAGCCCGAGTACCAGCACACCGGCATCGCCGCGCGCTTCTACCAGATGCACTTCGACGCCGCCGAGCGCACGCCCCAGAAGGGCGGCGAGATGGGGTGGATCCTCGAGGTCAACCGACCGATGAACCGGGCCATGGAGGGCATGGGCGGCGAGATCGTGCGGCGCTACCGGATCTACGAAAAGCCCCTGTGAGCAGCCACATCGCGGTGCCCGCCGCGGCGGGCGACCAGCGGGTCTTCTGCGGCCTCTACACTTCGCCGCGTGAACGACGGGCACGCCGACGCGGCGACCGAGGACGATCTGGTGGACGAGCTCGACGGAGTGCCCGTGCTGCCCGATGACAACCGCGAGGAGCCCAGCTGGCTCCCGGTGGTCGCCGACGGCGGTCGCGACGTCCGGCCCGCCCCGGCGTCCGCTGCCGCGGGTCTCGAACTGGCGGCCCCACGGCCGCTGCAGACGGTCGCCGTGGCCGCCGGAGGCTTCGTCGCCGGGGTGGCCGTCGTGAGCCTGGTTCGACGACGCCGGCACCGTCGCGCCCTCGCGGCCCGGCGCCCGCGCCCGCGGCGCGGCGCGACCGCGGGACCGGTCGGCGAGCTCGTGCAGATCGTCGGCAGCCGTTCGCTGCTCGTCGACGTGCACCTGCTCGGTGGCCGCGACTGAGGCCCGCCCCACCGCTCGCGCGCCGGTGCTGCGGCGCGCCGAGCTGACTCCGGCCGGTCCGTTCGCGCTGCCGGGCGTCGAGCTCGACGGGCTGATGCGCCGGCGCGCCGGCGGACTGGCGCGGCTGCTGCACCACGGCGAGGAGCCAGTTCTCGTGCACGCGGCCCAACCGGCCCCGGACCGTGTCACCCTCGTCGCGCGCGCCGCCACGCCGAGGGCGGCCGAACACGGGCTGGCCCGGATGCGCTTCGCGCTCGGCGTCGACGACGACCTGTCGGACTTCCGCGAGCGCTTCGCCGGCGACCCGCTCATCGGCGCCTCGGTGCGCCGTCGGCCGTGGCTGCGTGTGGGCCGCCGCCCCGAGCCGTTCGAGGCGCTCGCCTTCGCCGTCTGCGGCCAGCTCATCGAGGCCGACCGCGCGGCGGCGATCCAGCGGCGCATCATCGCCCGTCTCGGGCGCCGCTGCGCCGAGACCGGGCTGCGCGACTTTCCCTCGGCGGCCGCGCTGGCCGGCGCCGCCCCGGCGCTGCTGGCCTCCTTCGATCTCGCGGCCGGCCGCGCCGTCGCGCTGCTGCGGGCGGCGCGCGAGGTGGCCAGCGGGCGCATCGACCTCGGCGCGGCGGCGCCCGAGGCCGGCTGGCGGCGCCTGCGGGCGATCCCCGGCATCGGCGCGTGGACCGTGCAGACGCTGGCCCTGCACGGGCAGGGCCGCTACGACCAGCTCCCGGCCGGCGACCTCATCTACCTGCGGCTCGTCGGACGCCACTGCAGCGGCGGCGACCCCCGAGCCCGGGCGTCCGAGGCGGAGGTGCGGCGGTTCTTCGCCGGCTACGGCGAGTGGGCGGCGCTGGCCGCCGCCCACCTGCTGCGCGACCGCCACCGTGAGCGGCCGCTGATCAGATCCCCTGCCCCGGCAGGAACTCGTTGGTGAACGGCGGCGCGCCGCGCGTCGGGTCATAGCTGAGCAGGCCCTTGCCGAACATCCAGTTGGAGAAGGCCGCCCACGCCGTCGGGCTCTGATAGCCGTAGGGCTCGCCGCCGCCGGGCGGGTATTCGGCCGCCAGCGTCGCCTGGATCGAGGCGAGCTGCAGCTTCGGGTCCAGCGATGGATTGGCGGCGACGACCAGGCGCGCCGCCGCGGCCGGGTCGGCCCTCACCGCCGTCTCGCCGAGCGTCAGCGCGTGCAGGAAGCCGCGGATATCCTCGCCGTCGGTCTGCGCCTCGTCCTGGCGGACCACCAGGATGAGCTCGTCGTAGCTCGGCACCCCGGCCTGATCGACGGGGATGACCAGCGGCGTGCGGTGCATCAGCCGCAGCTGCAGGGCCTCGTAGTTCCAGAAGCCGCCGAGCGTGGCCGCCACCTTGCCCGACAGCATGGCGGGCACGAGGTTGTAGCCGACGTTGACCTGCTTGACGCTGCTCGGGCTGACCCCGGCGTCGTGCAGCATCGTGTCGAGCTCGACGGTCTGGTAGGGGATGCCGGCCGTGCCCACCGTCTTGCCGGCGAGGCTGGCCACCGAGGTCACCTGGCTTCCCGGCAGGGCGATCAGCGAGGTCAGCGGGCGCTGCACGAGCGCCCCGACCGACACCAGCGGCAGGCCGGCGCTGCGCGCCAGCAGCAGCTGGGGTTCGTAGGAGATGGCCATGTCCACCTTGCCGGCCGCCAGCAGCTGCAGCGGCTGGGAGGGATCGGACGGGACCTCCGGGCGGACGTCCAGTCCGGCGGCCGCGAAGTCGTTGTGCGCGATGGCGGCGTAGATCGCGGCGTGATCGGCGTTGGGGAAGAAGTCGAGCATCAGCGAGAACGGTCTGGCCGCCCCGGGGGAGACGACGTCCTGCTTGGCGCCGCAGGCCGTCAGCGCGAGCACCGTCAGGAGCGCGGCGACGGCGGCGAGCGCTCGGCGCATCCGTGCGGGCGGGGCGGGCGCGGGCGCCGGTCGGGCGCTACGGGGCGGTGTCATCAACGAGAGCCTCCTCTCGATCGGGCCGACCAGGGCGCGACGCGCCGCTCGGCGAGGGTGAGCAGGTAGAAGCACGCGATCGCGAAGGCGAACAGCAGGACCGCGGCCGCATAGGCGCGCGGCGTCTGCAACGCGGTCAGGTCGGAGTCGATCTCGCGGCCGAGGCCGGTGGGTCCGGTCGCGTAGGTGGCGGTGCTCGTCTCGGCGATGTAGGCGCTGATGACCGCGATGGCCAGGGCGATGCGCGCACCGCTCAGCGCGCCCGGGAGGGCCGCCGGCAGCTCGGCGAAGCGAAACGCCTGCCAGCGCGAGGCGTCGAGCGTGCGCAGCAGCTTCACCTGGTCGGGGTCCACCGCGGCGAGCGCATCCACGGTCGTGACGACGATCGGGAAGAAGCAGATGAGCACGATCACCGCCAGCTTCGGGAACAGGCCGAAGCCCCACCAGAACACGAGCAACGGCGCGAAGATGACGATCGGCACGGCCTGCGAGCCGACGGCGAGCGGGTACACCGCCCGGCGCAGCGTGGAGGAGAAGTGGATCGCCACGGCGAGCGCGAACCCGATCACGAACGCCAGCGCGATCCCCAGCCCGACCTCGCGGGCGGTGACGGCCAGGTTGGAGAGCAGCAGCCCGGGGTTGTCGTACCCGGCGACCGCGATCGCGTGCGGGGCGGGGAGCACGAAGGCGTCCACGCCGCCGGAGTCGGTGTACAGCTCCCAGGCGCCGAGCAGCGCCGCGACCAGCACCAGCGGGGGCAGCAGGCGCCGGATCATCGTGCGCCGGTCGGCGGGTCGCTCACGAGCGCCGCCAGCGCCCGCTCACGCAGCGCGACGACCGCCGAGTCCGTGCGCGAACGCGGGCGCGGAAGGTCCACCTCGAGCTCGGCCAGTACGCGCCCCGGGCGCGGCGAGAGGATGCAGACGCGGTCGGCGAGCACGATCGCCTCCTCGACGTCATGGGTGACGAACACGACGGTGCGCGGCTCCTTGGCCAGCGCGTCGGCCAGCCAGCCCTGGACCTCCTGGCGGGTGATCGCGTCGAGCGCGCCGAACGGCTCGTCGAGGCAGAGCACTGGCTTGCCGGCGAGCAGCGTGCGCAGGAACGCGACACGTTGGCGCATGCCGCCCGAAAGCTCGGAGGGCCGTGCCTGCTCGAAGCCGTCCAGGCCGAGCTCGGCGAACAGCGGCCCGGCCGTGGCGCGCGCCTGTGCGCGCGATCGGCCGGCGACGCGCAGGGCCAGACCGGCGTTGTCGATCGCGCTCAGCCACGGCAGCAGCAGGTCGCGCTGGGGCATCAGGGCGGCGGGGTCGCTGGTGATCCGCCCCCGCGCGGGCGGGCGCAGGCCGCAGATGAGCTCGAGCAGCGTCGTCTTGCCGCAGCCGCTCGGGCCGACGACGGCCTGCACCGAGCCGCGCGCCACCGTCAGCGTCAGCTCGTCCAGGGCGACGACCGCCTGCCCGCGGCGGTCCCGGTACTCGGCGCGCAGCCCCTCCGCGTGTACCGCCGGAGCGCCCGCGTGTCCCTCGAGCGGGGGCGAAGCGCGGCACTCCAGCTCGGTCGTCATTGCGCTCCCTTCGCGGGCATTACCCCGGCAGGTTCGAAGGGTCGGCGCCGGTGGGCCCGCGGCCCGGGGACGCCATCTCAGCCGGCCTTCCGCCAGCCCCCCTGGGTGTTCTCGACGGCTGATGCTAGCGCGGTGACAGCCCCGGCGTGCGTCCCGGGCGGGGCGAGCGCCCGCGCGGGGACTCGCGCCTCAGCGGGTGGCCGGCGGGGCGAGGTCGGGCTGGGTCAGGGCGCGGACGAAGTCCTCGAGCTGGCGCGTGGTCCAGCACTCGAAGGCGACGCAGTACTGCTCGTAGGCGGCGATCACCGAGTCGCCGTAGTTCCAGTACAGGCGCGGCTCGGGATTCAGCCAGAACGTGCGTCCCGCCTTGGCCGCGATGCTCGGCGAAGATGTCCGCGCGCGGATCGCGCCCGTTGGTGCGGGCGTCGCCGAGCACGATCACCGTCGCGCGCGGGTGCAGGTCGTCCTCGACCAGCGTGCGGAACTCCGACCACACCCGCCCGTAGTCGGTGTAGCCGGACACGTCGGCGACCCCGGCGTCCTTGGCCGATGCGCTCGGACACCGTGCGGAAGTTGCGCTCGGTGGCGAAGATGTCGGTCACCTCGCTGATGCGCTCGATGAACACGAACGAGCGCATCTTGCGAAACGAGTCGTGCAGCGCGTGCAGCACCGAGAGGAAGAACACCGAGGCCGAGGTGACGCTCGTGGAGACGTCGCACAGCACGTAGATCTCGGGGCGGCGGGGCCGGCGCGGCCGGTACTTCAGCACGACCGGCACGCCGCCGGTCTGCAGCGAGGCGCGCATCGTGCGGCGCACGTCGACGTGCGCGTGGCGGCGATGGCCGCGGGCCTGCATCCCCTGCGTGGCCAGCCGGCGGCGCAGCTGGGCGACGACGCGGTGCACCGCGGCGAGGTCCTGCAGCGGCCCCGAGGGCAGCGCGCGGTCGAGCTCGTTGAGCGGCCGGGACGGCGGCAGCGACGCGGTTGCGCTCGATCTGGGCGCGCTCGAGCTCGCGCCGCAGCAGCGCCTCGAAGCGCCGCAGCGCGTCGCGCGGGACGCCGTCGTGGCGGGGATCATCGGCCGGCAGCTCGGTCTGGGGCTCCGCCCGCAGGCCGAGCGAGCGGCGGATGCGCTGCACGTCGACGCCGACCACGCCGGACCCCTGGCCCTGCTGGCCGAAGGCGGCGATCGACAGGCGTGCCAGATCGCGCATCCGACCCTCATCACCGGCCTGCAGTGCCTCGGCGATCTGGCGTCGCAGCTGCTCGATGTCGAGCTCCTCGCACGTCGGCGCCGGCCACGCCGCCCTCCTCGCGAACGCCCTCGCGCATGGCCGCGGCCTCGACGGCGCGAAAGAAGAAGCGGTCGAAGACCAGCTCGAACACGCGCCGGTCCTCCTGGCTCTTGGCCAGCGTCGCGGCCAGCGTCTCGCGAAAGTCCGGCTGGGAGGTCCAGTCGATCACCTGCAGGGCGGCGAAGGCGTCCAGCAGCGCGGACGTGCCCACCGCCACGCCCTCGCGGCGCAGCTCCTCGCCGAAGGCGAGCATCTGCCCGGCGAAGCCGCCGGGCAGCGCGCTCGACGTCGCGCGCGGCGCGGCGCCGCCGTCAGGCGTCCGGGGAGCGGACATCGCCCTCGCCCGCGCCGGCCAGCGCCTCGGCGCGCGGCAGCTTCAGGCCCACGCGTTCGCTGACGATGTCGAGATCGGTCCGGTGCTTGACGATCACCGACAGCGTGGCGGTGAACACGTCGGCGTCGATCTCGTCGACGCCGAGCAGCAGCAGCGCGCGCGCCCAGTCGATCGACTCGGCGATCGAGGGGGCTTCTTGAGGTCGAGCTCGCGCACCATCCCGACGATCTCTACGAGCCGGCGCGCGACGGCCTCGGGCAGTTCCGGGGCGTGCAGGCGGACGATCTCGAGCTCGTGCTCGAGCGCCGGGTAGTCGAGCCACAGGTACAGGCAGCGGCGCTTGAGCGCCTCGGTCAGCTCACGCGAGTTGTTGGAGGTCAGCAGCACGACCGGGTGCGTGCGCGAGTCGACGCGCCCGAGCTCGGGGATCGAGATCTGGAAGTCCGACAGCACCTCCAGCAGCATCGCCTCGAACTCCTGGTCGGTCTTGTCGATCTCGTCGATCAGCAGTACGACGGGCGTCTCCGACGCGATCGCGGTCATCAGCGGCCGCGGCAGCAGGAACTCCTCGCCGAAGATGTCGTCCTGGACGCGGTCCCAGCCGGTGCCGTCGGCCTCGGCCTGGATGCGCAGCAGCTGCTTGCGGTAGTTCCATTCGTACAGCGCCTTGGCCTCGTCGAGGCCCTCGTAGCACTGCAGCCGCACGAGATCGCGCCCGAGATACTTGGCCAGCGCCTTGGCCAGCTCGGTCTTGCCCACGCCGGCTGGTCCCTCCACCAGCACCGGCTTGCCGAGGCGCGTGGCCAGGAACGCGACAAGGGCCGTCGAGTCGCCGGGCAGATACCCCACGTCCCGCAGGCCCTCGGAGACGTCCATGGCGGAGGCGGGAGGCCCGGGCATACTGCGCGTGAATGATAGGACCCACTCGTTGCCCGGCCTCCTGACCCTCGTCCTCGCGGCCGATCCGCCCGGCACGCCCTATCTCGCCGGGATCATCGCCGGGTTTGCCATCGGGGCCTTCGGGCACCTGATCGCGGCGCGCAGCTCATCCTGATCGGCATCGTGTCCATCCTCGTCACCACCGCGCTGTTCATCGTCGCCGCGGGGCCGACCAGCGGCTCCTACTGACGCCACCGCGTGCCGCTGCGGGTCCCCACCCCGCAGGGGGTGCTCGAGCGCCGCTCAGCGCGGCCGGCGGGCGATCGGTGGGTCGTCGGCGAACGGTTCGCTCGTCGGCGGATCGTCGAAGGACAGCTGCGCGGCGTCCTCGCGCGTGACGGCACGCCGCGCGGGCGCCCGCGCGGCGTGATCCGCCGGCGGGGCCGCGGGGTAGCGGGTGCCGCTGCGAGGCCGGCTCGGCGGGCCGGGCCGCCGGACCGCTGCCGTCGTCGAGGTCGTCCGCGACGCCGGCCGGGACGGGCCGGCCTGCGGGAGGGCTCTCGCCGGCATCGGACCGGCGCGGGTCGCGCGTGTCGCGCGCCCGCACGGGCAGCTGCGCCTCCGGGCGCGCGGCCAGGCGCATCCGCCACCCCGCGTAGCTGAGCCCGAGCGCGACGAACAGGGCGATGAAGATCCCCCAGGTGATCCCCTCGGTGTACAGGACGCCGTTGGTGTGCAAACCCGGCTTGTCGAGCATGCGGTAGAAGATCAGGATCGCCGCCCACCCGCCGGCGAGCATGATGATCGTGCCGTCGCCGCCCGGAAGGTGGAAGGCCCGTCCCTCGGCCCGCGCGAACACCACGCAGAGCACGAACACGCTGACGAGCAGCACGGCCGCCTCCACGAACGAGAAGGCGCCGAATGCGGTGAACGTGCCGTCTGGCCGTCCGCGGCACGGCGTCCCCTTGACCGAGATGCGCCGTCTTCGTGTACCACGGCAGCAGCATCGTCACGAACAGCGCCGCCGCCGCCGAGGCGGCGAGCCGCTGATCGGAGTGCATCTCGCGCCAGGCGTCGACGAGCCGCGCCGCCGCGCCGCGGGGTCCGGCGTCGTGCTGGTGACGCTCGCGTGGTGGCCGGGAGCGTGCGCTCACGGGGTCGCGGTCCTCAGTGCCGCGCGACGGCGATCGTCATGCCGCAACGACCGCGCGCTCGTGCATCCGCCCGAGCAGCGCGTGGGCGTCGGCGTCCGAGATCGTGCGCAGCTGGCCCTGGAACGCGAGCTTCCAATGCTCGCGCGGCCACTTCCCGATGTGCGCGAGCTCGTCCACGAGCGTCTCCGCCGGGCAGCCATTGCTCGGGCTCGAGCACGAGCTCGGGCTCCGTCGGCAGCCGCCACGGGTAGGGATCGGCCTTGCCGGGCTTTCCCGGCCACAACGGGGCGCGGTCCTCGAACATCTCGCCGGTCACCAGGACGCTGGCCGCAAAGCACATGCGCTGGGTCAGGTACAGGACGATCCGGTCACCGGGCTCCATCTCGAGTGCCTGGCGCCGGCGGCGCTCCTTGCAGCCGATGAGCCGGAATCCGAGCTCGCTGGTGACCTCGTAGTTCGCCGGGGAGCCGGTCAGGATCCATGTGCGGGCGTCTGTCGGGGTCACCCGGCCGATTGTACGCGCGGCCCCCCGGCGCCCACGCGCGGTCTCAGCGGATCGGGATGTCCTGCACCTCGGCCGGCCGCTGCGGCGGCTCGCGCTGCATGCGCTCCACGAGCCAGTCGATCACGGCGCGAATCAGCAGCAGGATGCTGGCGGATCAGCTCGTGCAGCTGCTCGCGCAGCTCGGCGGGCAGCAGCCGCGTGCAGCGACTCGACGAGCTCGACCAGCGCGCGCAGCTCGCCGCCGAGCTCGGGACCGGGGTCGGGGCTCGCCCAGCCGCTCGGCGGCGTCGGCCGCCTCGGGCGGCGGGTCCGACCGCCCGCCGCCGCCCGGCTCCCTGGCCCGGAACGCGGCACGCCGGCGGCTCGAACGCAAGGCGCTCCGCCGCCGCATGCGCGTGGCGGACGTGCTCGCGCAGCGCCGCCAGCGGGTCCTCGGCGCGGCGGCTCAGCCACGCGGCGCCTGCGCCGGGCCTGACGGACTCCGGCGCCTCACGAAGTGGATGCGCAGCTCGCCGTCGGCGAACTCGGCCTCGTCGGGGCGGTAGCGGGCGAGCGCGGGCGGGAGCATGATCGTGCGCTTCTGCTCGTCGACGCGCACGATCAGCTCGGGGCCGATCTTCTTCAGCGAGATGTCGCCCTTCTGCGCGAACGGGAGCGACAGTCGCAGCGTCGCGCCGTCCTCCTCGCACGCTCAGCTCGTGGGCGAGCCGGTCGTGCAGGACGTCCTCGGGCGGCGTCGGCCGAACAGCTCGTCGCCGAGTCGGCTGCAGCATTCGGCCGCCGAGGACCTCCTCGTCGAAGTAGGGGGCGCACAGCACCGGCACCGGCGCGAACGCCGTCGCGCACCTCGGCGAGGTGCTCCTGCTGGCGCTCGCGCCAGCCGTGGAAGTACGCGCCCGACCTCGCTCGGGAACACGCGGTTGACCACCACCGCGTCGGTCAGGTAGCCGTACAGGTTCAGGTAGGTGAACGTGCGCCGGGCCTCGTCGATGACCATGCGGTCGGGGTTCATGACCAGGCGGATGGTCACGCGCGAGCGATCGGCGAGGATCTCGTTCATCGCCACCAGGTTGCCCACGAGGCGCTGCACGTCGTCGAGCACCTCCTCGCCGGGCAGCGTGACGTCGAGCATGGCGCGCGCGAACGGCCGGGCGGCGGCGAGGATCTGGCTCTGCTGGGGGATCACCTTCTCGATCCACCAGCGCGCGACGTCGGGGAACGACAGCAGCCGCAGCGTCTCGCCGGTCGGCGCGCAGTCGACGATCACCACGTCGTACTCGTCGGAGTCGTGGTGGCGCCGCAGGGCGAGCAGGCTGAACAGCTCGTCCATCCCGGGCGGCACCGTCAGCTCCTCGGCGGAGATGCGGTTCACGCCGCGCTGGACGAGCATGTCGCCGAGCCAGTCCTGCACTCCGGCCCAGTTGCGCTCGAGCTCCTCCTGGGCGGCGATCTGCTGCCCCCACAGGTTCGTCGGCCGATCGCGGTCGGCTCGCTGCCGAGCGCCACCCCGAGCGCGTCGGAGAGGCTGTGCGCCGGGTCGGTCGACATCACGATCGTGCGCAGGCCCCGCCCGGCGCAGCGCAGCGCGCTGGCCGCGGCCACCGAGGTCTTTCCGACCCCGCCCTTGCCGGTGTAGAGGATCGTCCGCGCCGCCATCGCCGGTCAGTCTACGGTCGGCCGGCCCGCCCGGGCGACCGGTGCGGGCTAGTGGTGGGCGCCCGAGCCGTGAGGCGTCGCCGGCTGGGCGGGGCGGTGAGCGTCAGCGGCGCGCTCGTGCTGCCGTGGTTGCCCGCGAGGTCGACGGCGCCGAGGGTCACGGTGTACGCCCCGGCCTGAGCCGAGCCGGGCCAGGTCAGGCTGTGGCTGCCGTACCCGAGCAGGATCGACGTGCCGTAGACGCTCGTCCCGCCGCGCGCGACGGTGAGCGTGACGGTGGAGATCTTGGACAAGGTGAATCCGACCGTCACGGCGCGCCCGGCCTGCGCGTGGCTGAGGGCCGGCGTGAAGGTCAGGACCGGCGGGCGGTGCAGGTCGGCCTGGAAGCTCGTCGCCGTCGTGCAGTAGATCGCGTCGGGGTTGCTGACCAGGACGCCCCGTTCGGGGCGGGGTCCCGCGCCGCGCGTGCTCGCGGCGCTGCCACCCGAGGCGCCGACGGCCGCGCCCGACGTGCCGGGGCCGGTGGTGCCGCCCGCGGCGCCCGGCGCGGCGCCGGCCGGCCCGGTCGGGCCGGTCGGGCCGGTGGTGCCGCCCGCCGGCGGCAGCGGATTCGGCGACTGCGAGGTGCGCGCGCACAGGTCCTGCAGGAAGGTGATGAGCAGCTCGTGGTAGCTGAGATCGGACTCGGTGGACTGGTCATAGAGCGACCAGGCGCCGGTGTTGTACCTCGGCAGCTCGATGAGCGCCTCGGCGTTGCCCGCCTGGAACAGCTGTTCGCCGAGCGGGTCGCCGGTGAGTTGCGTGTAGTCGTACAGGCCGTTGAGCGACTGGATGAAGCCGTTGATGATCCGCTCGCCGGGCGCGTAGGTGTACTCCAGATAGTGCGCTCCCGCGGGGGTGGCGATGCGCACGCCGGCCGGCGGCGGTGTCTGGAAGATGCCCAGCGCGGCGGCGGCGGCGCTCCGGTAGGCCGCCACGTGCAACGTGGACCAGGCGCGCGCGAGCGCCTGGATGGCCGTGCCCTGCGACAGGCCGCTCGTCCACGGCGGCAGGCCGCCGTCGAACTGGAACAGGTACTCCCACGCGATGCCGCCGGCGCGCGCGGTGGCCAGTGGGATGACCTCGTTGAGCAGCGCCTCGAGCTTCGCGTTCTGGCCGCTCAGCCAGTATCCGTTCGCCTCGCCGAAGGTGGCCAGCCACTGGATCTCGATCCCCTGGCCCGGGTAGTACTCCCACACCAGCCCGCTGCCGGGAAAGCTGACGCGGGCATCGGCGGACAGCAGCGGCATGGTGCTCCACCACTGCACGTTGCGCTGCAGCGTCTCGAACAGCGCGGGCAGGCGCGAGGGGATGAACTCGCCGGCGGCGGCCATCGCCTGCACGTTGGCCATGACGGCGCCGAGCTCGACGGCGCGCGTCCCGCTCAGCTTGGTCAGCAGGTGCTTGGCCGCGACGTATTCGGCCAGGTACTGCCGGTGCAGGGGCGGGGCGATCGCACCGCTGCGTTCGAGCGAGGCCAGCGACGCCGACACCGTCGGCCCGGCCGACGCGGCCGAGGTCGCCGGGCGCGGCAGCGCAGCGACGAGCAGGGCCGCGCCCGCCAGTGCGATGGCCAGCAGGCGGTACACGATCGCGATGCTACGCTCGCCGCCCGTTGGACCGCCCGCGGGGGGTCCCGTCCGGGTGACGGAGACACGTGAGCGCACGCGACTGCAAAAACATCGCCGCGGCACTAGTTGCGCTCCTGGTGGCGATGATCGGCCTCACCGCGTGCGGCGGCGAAACCGTGAACGTCGGCGCCGTGCTCAACGACGCGTTCCATCCGGCGCAACGGGTGCGCAGCGGGGTGCTGGCGCTGTCGTTCGGGCTGTCCGGCAGCGGCTCCACTGGGCCGCTGCAGCCGCTGGCGCTGACCGTGGCCGGCCCGTTTCAGAGCCTCGGCAACGGCCGGATCCCACGCTTCGCCCTCAGCCTCTCCAACTCGGCACAGGGCCGCACCGCCACGATCACCACCATCTCGACCGGCAGCCGATTCTTCGTCGAGGTCGCCGGCGTGCCGTTCGTGGCGCCCGCGAACGCGTTCGCCGTGCTGCAGCGCTCCTACGTGCAGGCCGCCGCGCGGTCGCCGGGCACCGGGAGCACCCCGCTCACCTCGCTCGGGATCGATCCCGGCGCGTGGCTATCGGCTCCGCGGCTCGTCGGCACGGTGCGACTCGATGGCGTGCCGACGCTGCACGTGCGCGCTGGCGTCGTCGTCCCCCGCTTCCTGGCCGACCTCGATCGCGTCACCGGCGCCGGCGGCGAGCTGGCGCTGGCCGGGTCGACCGCACCGTCCTCGAGCCTGTCCGCCGCGCAGCTGGCGGCGCTGTCGCGCTCGATCGCGCACGCGACCGTCGACGTGTACGTCGGTGCGGCCGATCACATCCTGCGCCGGCTGGAGCTGCGGGCGAGCATCGTGGCCGCGCCCGGTACGGGGGCGGCGCTCGGCGGTCTGCTTCATGGCGCGCTGGCCTTCGCGCTCGGGTTCAGCGCGATCAACCGCCCGGTGACTGTCGCCGCGCCGGCGCACGCGCTGCCGCTGGCCACGCTCATCAGCGACCTGAAGCAGCTCGGCGTCGGCGGCCACAGCGCGGCGGCGAGCACCCCGGGCGGCTCGCAGTCGGCCGGCGCGGCGGGCCAGAGCACCCAGAGCTCCTCGACGAGCAGCTCCTCCTCGTCCGCCGCCTCCGCCGGGTTCTCGCCGTCGCTGAACGGCGCTGCGCCGCCGGCGTACCTGCGTTGCTACGCGCAGGCCGGGCCCAATCTGGTCGCGCGCGCGAAGTGCGCGCCGTTGCTGAACGGGGGCTGACGCACGCGGACCCCATCCGATAGGGGGTGCGCCGGCCGTCCGTCCCCGACCTACTCCAGCTCGTCCTCGTCGGGCTCGAGCTCGTCCTCGTCGTCGTCATCGTCCGTCTCGTCCTCGGCCTCATCGGCGACGTGGTCGCTGCCGTGGGCGACCTGGAAGCGCTCGAGCAGCTCGTCGCGCCGGTGCTCGTCCACGGGCGACTCATCGGAGATGAGCACCCACTCGGCCCCCTCGGATTCCTCGGAGTCGAAGATCTCGTGATCGACGCCGGCCGAATCGTCGACGACGATGAGCACCTCGGTCTGGGGGTTGAAGTATGTGCCCGGGCGAATCGTCAGTTCGTCGAGCTCGAAGCGCCGCTGATTGGCCATCCGCGCCCTTTATACCCGACCTCGTCGACGGCAGGTTGCCGGCGGTCACAGCTCCCGCAGCTGGCGGCGCACCTCGGCCTCGACGTCGAGCGGCGCCTCGCCACGGCGTGCGCGCCGGGCGTTGCGGGCGATGACGAGCTCGCGGACCTCCCGCTCGAGCTCGGGGTCGCCGTGCGCGAGCAGTCCGCGGCCGGTCAGTCGTCCGAGCTCGGACTCGACGTCGAGCGCCTCTCGGCCCTGCCGGGCGCGACGGGCGTTGCGCGCCGCCAGCATCTGGCGGATGTCGTCGTCGCGTTCGGCCTGGGAGCCCGGCGGCGATGGCGCGCCCTCGCCGAGCGACAGCCCGCCGCGGCCGATCTGCTCGTACACGTCCGAGCCCCCGAGCACCTGCACCAGCCCGGCGATCACCGCGACCGCGACCACGACGAACGGGAGGATCTCCAGGACCCCGCGCATCGCGTGCTCAGGGGCGCCCGGCCGTCGGCGGGCGCCGGGTGGACCGCGCGGCGCGCGGCCGGTCGGCGACCATGCTCCCCATGTGGTGATTGTGGCGGATGCGGGCCGGCCGTCAACATCGCCGGGCGCCGCCCTTGTTGGCTGAGGGCGGCTTCGCTACGCTGTTTACCGAGTTGACTGACTAGTCAATCTGTTCCTGCGCGGCAATCGCCAAGCACCCCGCAGGGGAGGCTGTGCTCCGCGCGCAAGCCCTACAGGAGACATCGCCACCATGGTCGATTTCACGCTCACTGACGAGCAGAAGAACCTTCAAGAGTTGGCCCACGACTTCGCGGCCAAGGAGATCCGGCCGAAGGCCTGGGAGTACGACAAGGACGCGACCTGGCCGCAGGACATCATCGAGAAGGCGTGGGAAGTCGGTCTCATGAACACCCACCTGCCCGAGGAGTACGGCGGCGCCGGGGTCGGTTACCTCGAGGGCTGTCTCATCGAGGAGGAGATGTCCTGGGGCTGCTCGGGCATCCAGACGTCGGTCGGCTGCAACGGCCTCGCGACCGCGCCGGTCCTCCTCGCGGCGAGCGAGGAGCTCAAGAAGGAGTACCTCGGCCGCCTCACCGAGGCGCCGCTGCTCGCCTCCTTCTGCCTCACCGAGCCGGACGCCGGCTCGGACGTGTCGGGGATGCGCACGACCGCGGTCAAGAAGGGCGACAAGTGGGTCATCAACGGCTCGAAGTGCTTCATCACCAACGGCGAGTACGCCAACTGGTACACGGTCTACGCGAAGACCGACAAGGACGCCGGCCACCGCGGCATCTCGGCGTTCATCGTGCCCCGGGACGCCGGCGTCGTCGTCGACAAGCACGAGGACAAGATGGGCCAGCGCGCCTCCAACACCGCGACGATCAGCTTCAACGACGTCGAGATCCCCCTTGATCACCTCATCGGCGAGGAGAACAAGGGCTTCAAGATCGCGATGATGACTCTCGACCGCACCCGCCCGGGCGTGGCCGCGATGGCCACCGGCATCGCCCGTGCGGCGATGGAGTTCGCGATCGACTACTCCAAGGAGCGCGTGCAGTTCGGCGTGCCGATCGCGATGCACCAGGCGATCCAGTTCATGATCGCCGACATGGCCACGAAGGTGGAGGCCTCGCGCCTGCTGACCTGGAAGGCCGCCTCGCTGCTCGACAACGGCCAGCGCAACACGCTCGTCTCCTCGCACGCCAAGCGCTACGCCGCCGACAGCGCGATGGAGGTCACGACCGACGCCGTGCAGGTCTATGGCGGCTACGGGTTCATCAAGGAGTACCCGGTCGAGAAGCTGATGCGCGACGCCAAGATCATGCAGCTCTACGAGGGCACCGCGCAGATCCAGCGGCTCGTCATCGCCCGCGAGACGCTGCTGCCGCGCCGCATCGAGGAGCCGGCCGCGGCCACGGTCTGAGCGCGCCGCCGCCCCGCACGCGCCACGGCGCGTGCGGGGCATGCGCCGCTAACGCAGTGAGACGGTGGGGCTGACGTTGGACAGCTGCGGTCCGCCGCTCGTCTGGATGAACACGCGGTAGAGGCCGCGCTGCACCTTCACCGTCTTGTTGAAGCTCGTGCCGCTTGCGGCGAGGGTGCCGCCGGCCACCGTGACGAACCCCTTGCGCGGCTTGAGCCGCTCGACGCCGAGAAGCGCCCCCGGCTCGGCCGGCGAGACGCTGCCCGTGAAGCGCTCGAACCCGCGCTGGCGCGTGCCCGACACGCTGACGGTCACTCGCACGGCCACCGACTCCGTGGCGATCGCACTGACGACGGGGGGATTGTCGACGGTGGCCACGCGCAGCTGGGCCGTCTGCACGAGCCCGATGAAGGGGAACTCGAAGCCTCCGGTCGCGTTGGTCACCTGGGGGTTGCCGACGGTCTGGAAGCCGGCCGTATACGGGAACGGGTTGGCCTGCAGCACCACCTCGTGGTTGCCGCTACCCGTGCCCGCGAGCGTTCCCTCGACGATGAACGGGTTCCCGAACACGACGGGGTTCGGCGTTGTGGCCAGCGACACCGTGAGCGGGATCACCGGTGTCGTGAACGACTCGATGCTGCCGACGGACGTTCCGCTGGCGCCGACCGCCACGATGCGGAAGTAGTACGTCGTGGCCGGCGTCAGGCCGCTGACCGGCGAGGTGAACGGCAGCACCTGACGGCCGTTGCCCAGCGGCGTGACCGGCGTGCCGGCCCCGAGCGCGCGGGTCGAGCCGTACTGGAAACTGGCCACCGTCTCGCCGCCTTGCGGGTCGACAGTGCCGGTGAGGATCGCGGAGGAGTACGTCACCGCGCTGACAGAGCCGGTCGCGACCGACGGCAGGGCGGCCTGCGCGCTCGCCGGGGCGAACGCGACGACAACGGCCGTCGCCGCAGCGACGGCAAGGGGGAAGGAACGTCTGGAGGTATTCACGCCGCCCACCCTACCCGCGAAGCGCCGCCGGTGAACCCGATGCGGCCCGACCGCGCTGCGCTAGGTTTCGAGCGGTGAGCGACGCCGTTGACACGACCCCGGTCCCCTCGGCGGGAACGGCACGCCTGGCCGACCTCATCCGCGCGGCGGACTCGGTCGTCGCCCTCACCGGGGCCGGCATCTCCGTGCCCTCGGGGATCCCCGACTTCCGCTCGCCGGGCACTGGGATGTGGGAGACCGTCGACCCGATGGAGGTGGCTCACATCGATGCCTTCCACCGGGATCCCGAGCGCTTCTGGCGCTTCTACGGCGACCGCTTCGCCACGCTCGGCGACCGCGAGCCCAACGATGCCCATCGCGCGCTCGTGCAGCTCGAGCGCGACGGTCACCTGCGGGCCGTCATCACGCAGAACATCGACATGCTCCACCGCAGGGCGGGCACCCGCGAGCTCGTGGAGGTGCACGGCAGCATCGCCCACGCCTCGTGCCTGCAGTGCGGCGGGCGCTGCCCGGCCGACGACGTGCGCGTGCGCCTGCGGTCCGACGAGCGCGGCGTGCCGCGTTGCGCTGCGGCGCGCCGCTCAAGCCCGACGTCGTCCTGTTCGGCGAGTACCTGCCGAGCGAGGCCATGGAGCGCGCGCAGGAGCTGTGCGCCAGTGCCGACGTGCTGCTGTGCATCGGCAGCTCGCTCGAGGTCTACCCGGTCGCCGGGCTGCCGATGCTGACGCGGCGGGCGGGCGGGGCCGTCGCGATCATCACGGCAGGGCGGACCCCGCACGACGCGATCGCCGCCGTGCGTCTCGACGGCGACGTCGTGGCCGAGCTCGGCGCGCTGCTCGTGGCGCTCGGCGAAGGGTAGGCTCAGGCCGGCGCTGGGCTGGCGTGCGTGTGGCGCAGGTCCCGCTCGGGCTCGATGTCCCAGCGCTGCGCGACCTCGCGCAGCTCGCCCCCCAGCGGCCAGGCGTCGGCCCGCTCGGGACCGTCGTGATCGGGGCTGCCCCCCTTGAGCGCCATGCAGCCGCTGTTGTCGCCGATCGCGCGGATCTGCCTCACCTCGGCGTCGCTCAGCGGCGTCTGCCGCGGCACGGCGCGCCAGCTCGCGGCGCTTGTCCTCGACCGGCCGCGCGTCCGGGCCCGCCCTCCTGGATCAGCGTCGGCGCGACGCACGCCACGGCGGGATGGGCGAGGTCCCAGGCGCAGGCCAGCTGCAGCATCGTCAGGTCGTGGCGCTGCGCGATCGGGCGCATCCGCTCCATGCGCGCGCAGCCCTCCTCCACCCAGCCGGCGGGGCGGAAGCTGCGGTGGTCGCCGGCGACGAACACGTGCCCCGGCCGCACGTCGTCGTGGAAGACGCCTCCGTAGTCGACGACGCGGGCGATCACCTTGACGTCGTTGGCCGCCGCGGCATCGAGTGCCAGCTCGCCGGGCCACGGCTCGAGCGGGTTGAGGATCAGCATGGCCCAGTCGATCGACTCGCCGTAGCGCTCGACGCAGTCGATGAAGTCGAGCGTGAAGCCGTTGGCCGGCCCGGGAGCGACGCCGATCAGGCGCGTCAGGCCGTCCTCGCGCAGGCGCGCTCATCGCCTCCCACACGCGCGGATCGCTGTAGCCGATGCGGTCGGGGTTGTGCAGCAGCAGCAGGTCGAAGCGCTCGCGCCGCAGCGCTGCAGGCTGCGCTCGGTGGCCATGCGCAGGTAGTCGAGGTAGCCGTCGGGGCCGCGCAGGCGCGGGTCGGTGAAGCGGGGGAAGCCCTTCGGCCCGTCGCGCTCGCCCTCGTAGAAGTCGTGGCCGACCGCGCCGACGAGGCAGTAGGAGTCGCGCTCGCGGCCGGCCAGGGCGCGGCCGAGCAGCGCGTCGGCGTCGCCCGCGCCGTACACGTCGGCGGTCAGCACGGTGTCGATGCCGTCGCCGGGCGCGAGCAGGGCCTGCAGGCGCTCGTCGGGCAGCGCCTCGCCGAAGCGCATGAAGCGTCCGCCGCTCCAGGTGCCGACGGCGGTGTGCGTGGGGTCGATCACGCCCGAGATGCTACGCACCCTCGGGCTCGGAGGGTCCGGGGTTCCTACCGATCGGGTCACTCGTGCTCGCCCTCGTCGAGGCCGAAGCCGGTGGCCGTGCGGGCCCGCAGCGCCGCCTCCAGGCGTTCGAGCGCGTGCCGCAGGCGCTCCGCGTCGGGCGCCGGCGCGCCGTCCGGCGCACGCCCGGCATCCGCCGCCACGCCGCCGCGCAGCTCTCGCAGCTCGGCCAGGCGCTCGCCCAGGTCGTCGCGGCGCTCGCCCTCGAGCTCGGGCAGGCCGACGGCGTAGGCGTTGCGCAGCTCCCATGCGGCGTGCGTCAGGCGCCCGGCGTCGAGGTCGCAGGCGGGCCCGCAGCGCGAACTCCTCCACCACGAGGGCGGGATGGCGCCCCCCGAGCAGCAGCGCCAGGCGCTCCTGGGGGCGCAGGGCTGCCGTGCGCCGCACGCGGCGGCGCGGCGGCGCCAGCGCGCGGGCCTGCAGCCAGCGGCCGTCGGCCACCGCCTCGCCCTCGCCGTATCCGGCCCGCAGCACGAGCGCCTGCCTGGCCGTGACCTCGTTGACGTGCGGGTCGGCCGCGGCGATGCGGTGCGCGAACAGGACGCGGTTGGTCACGGCCAGCGCCGCGGCGACGGTCGCCTCGTCGGCCCGGCCGAGCCAGTCCCGGGCGGCGGCCTCGCCGGTCAGCGCCTGCGCGTCGATGACGGTGATGCGAGCGGTGGACACCGGCGCCGGATCGGGCGTGGTCGGGCGTGCGCCGCGGCGGCCACCGAGCAGATGCCGTCGCGGCGCGCCGAGGGTGGCGAGCACGACGACGTGCTGCGGTTGGCCGTCCTTGTCCCGCAGGAGATGACGGCCGTCCGACGGTCCGAGCGCCCACGGGTACTCCGCCTGCACGAATGAGAACAGCGGCATCACCGCGCCACGGTATTCCGTCGCCGGTCGGGGCGGGCGCGATACGCTCCGGCGGTCGCCGCTGTCACCACCGACCAGGAAGCGAAGGACCATGGCTGATCAGAACGCGAAGGGGGGCATCCGCGAGCGGATCACCGCTCAGACGGAGGACGCCTTCGGCAAGCTGGCCCAGGATCTGCTCGAGAATCCGCTCATCAACTCCGCGATCGCCCGTGCCTTCGACGCCCGCGAGCGGGCCGCGCAGGCCCAGGAGGTCGCGATGGGTGCGCTCAATCTGCCGTCGGCCTCCGACGTGGAGCGTCTGACCCGCCGCCTGCGCTCGGTCTCCCAGCGCCTCGAGGGCATCGAGGACGTCCTCGATCGCCTGGAGCGGCGCCTCGGCGCGCTGAGCGCCGACGAGGGGGCCGCCGACCGCCTCGCCGGCCTCGAGGAGCAGCTCTCGCAGCTGACGCGCCTGATCGGCGACCTGGGCGAGCACCTGCCCGGGACGAGCGCGCCCGTGCCGACCGCCCAGGAGCGCCTCGTCGTCGAGGCGCCGTCCGCGCCGTCGACGCCGCCCGCCGGCACGCGCAAGCGCGCCACCGCGGCCAAGCCCAAGCGCGCGCCGTCAGCTCGCGGCTGACGCGGCGCCGGCGCTGAGCGCGGCGATGGCGATCGCGCCCATCGCCTCGGCCGCCTCGAGCAGGCGGTCGTCGTCGATGCGCTCGCGCCCGCCGTCGCCGGGAAAGCAGTCGCTGACCGCGAGCAGGCAGCCGGCGGCGATGCCACGCCGGGTGGCGACGGCGTACAGCGGCGCGCACTCCATCTCCACGGCCAGGGCGCCGTCGCTCGCCCAGGCCGGGTTGCGCCCGGGGTCGGGGTCGTAGAACAGGTCGGTGCTGACGACGGCGCCGGCGCGCAGCACCCGGCCGGGGTGCGCCGCGTCGGCGGCCGGCGACGTCATCGCCCGCGCGCCATGCGCGTCCGTGAGCGCGCCGGCGAGGCGCTCGTCACCCGGCACGCGCCCGGCGAACCCGAGCGCCCGGCTCGTGCCGTCGGCGGCGATCGCCTCCCGGGCGAGCACGAGGTCGCCGAGGCGCAGCTGCGGGTCCAGGGCGCCGCAGGTGCCGACGCGTACCGCCGAGCGGACGCCGAGATCGATCAGCTCCTCGAGCACGATCGCCGCGGAGGGTCCGCCCATCCCCGTGCTCTGGATGGTCAGCGGCGCGCCGTCCGGCGCCTCGCCCGTGTATCCCCACAGGCCGCGGTGATGGTTGAACATCTTCGGCTCGGTGAGCAGCGACTGCGCCAGCGCGAGCGCCCGGCCGGGGTCGCCGGGCAGCAGGACGCGCTCGGCCAGCGGCGCGGTGGGTCGCAGGTGCAGGGCGGACTGGTTCACGGCCGGGGCGACGGCGGCCCGTCTGCCCGGCGCGCATCGCGCCCGCGGACGCGGCGGCCGCTCGTCGAGCCGGGGACTGTAGTGCAGCCCGTCGGTGGGCACGGCGCCCGCCGCGGGGAAGCCGGCCTGCCGGGGACGCGGCACCGCCGGGCCCCGGCCCGTTACAACTGTGCCTCGCAGCCGGCGCCGCCGCACCCGGCGCGCGGGCGCCACACGCGCAGGTCGCATCGACAGAGGAGGCAGAGATGGCAGCGACGTTCACATCGGCCAAGGAGTTCCGCGAGGTGTTCGACCGGCTCTTCACGCTGATGAGCGAGGACGAGGACGTGGGCCCGAAGCTGCGCGACGCCGACGTGCCGCAGCGCTTCGAGTTCGAGGACCTCGATCTCGTCTTCAACGTGCGGGCAGGGCATCCCGACGAGGGCGTCAACCTGTACTGGGAGTGGACCGACGACGTCGATTGGCAGCCGAAGGTGCGGATGAACATGTCGTCGGAGACCGCGAACAAGTACTTCCAGGGCAAGGAGAACATCGCCATCGCGATCGCCCGGCGGCGGATCAAGACGGGCGGCGACGTCAAGGCGTCGCTGGCCCTCATCCCGATCACCAAGCCGATCTACGCCCGTTACACGGCGATGATCGAGTCCGACTACCCCCACCTGCTGGCCTGACGGCGCCACCCACAACGATGTCGCTCCCGTCGCCGCGCGCGCTGTTGACACTGCCCGTGGCGGGGAGTAGAGATACCGTCAACGGCATGTACACCGACCTGGAAGTGGACGGCCTGCCGTCCGCGAGGCGCCGTCGGTCGCAGGGCGAGCGCCGCAGGTCGACGCAGCGGGCCGATCCGCCCGCGGGCGGCGGGGACCACGGTTTCCCGCCGCCGAAGCGTCGCCCCGCCGCCATGATGGCGCCGACCCGGCACCGGCGTGTCCGTGGCGGCCGCGGCCGTTCGTGTGGCGGCCGGTGAGCGATCTCGACACCAAGACGGTCGCCGCCCGGGCCGGCGTGTCGGAGGCGACGCTGCGTCGCTGGGTGCGGGAGGGCCTGCTGCCGCAGTACCAGGGCACCTGGACACCGGCGGCGGCCACCCAGGCACGGATCGTCGCTCGCCTGCGCGCCCGCGGACACTCGATCGCCGATATCCGGGCGGCCAGCGACGGCGGCCGACTGGCCTTCGGCTACATCGAGGAGCTCCTGCCCGCCACCGACGGGCGCCACACGCTCAAGGAGGCGGCGCGCCGCACCGGCCTCGAGCCGGCGCTGATCGAGCGGATCTACACGACCATGGGCTTCCCCTCGCCCGAGGGTGGCGTCTCCGACGCCGACCTCGAGATGCTCGGCCAATGCGCCGCCGTGCTCGCCGCCGGCCTGCCGCTGGTGGCCTTCCTGCAGCTGGCGCGCGTGTACGGCCAGGCGCTCGCCCAGATCGCCGACGCCGAGGTGCGGCTGTTCCACATGTACGTGCACGAGCCGCTCATGCGCGAGGGGGTCCCCGGGCTCGAGGTGGCCGAGGAGATGGAGAACCTCAGCCGAGAGCTGCTCCCGCTCGCGCTGCCGATCATGAGCTACGCGCACGCGCGCTTTCTCACGCACTTCGTCGAGCAGGACATCATCGGCCACATGGAGACCGACCTGGCCGAGGAGGAGCTGGACCTCGGCCGGCTGCGGGTCGCCATCGCCTTCGCCGACCTGGCCGGCTACACGCGCCTGACCGAGGAGCGCGGCGACGAGCAGGCGGTCGAGCACCGTCGAGCGGTTCATCGAGGCCGTCGAGCACACGCTTCCCGACGATGCCCGCGTGGTCAAGACGCTCGGCGACGAGGTCATGGTCGTCGGCGCCGACGCCGGCGCGCTCACCGAGTGGGCGGTCAACTTCGCCTCGGTGCTCGGACCCGAGGTGCCCGAGCCGCGCATCGGCGTGCACTACGGCGAGACGCTCTACCGCGACGGCGACTACTACGGGCGCGAGGTCAACCAGGCCGCGCGGGTCGTCGCGCGGGCGGCCGGCGGCGAGGTGATCGTGACCCGCCCGGTCGTCGACGCCGCCGACGGCGCGCTCGCCTTCGATCTCATCGGCGAGGTCCGCCTGAAGGGCTTCTCGGAGTCCACCGAGCTGTTCCTGGCCCGCCCGGCGTCGTGATGGGCGAGCCGCCCGGGTCCGCGCGCGACGACGAGCCTGGTGCGGTGGGCACGGTGCGCGCGGCGGCGCGTGCCGCGGGGCTGGCCGACGCGCCCGGCGTCCTGGTGGCGATGGTGTCGGGCGGGCGCGACTCGGTCTGTCTGCTCGACGTCGCCGTCGCGCTGCGCGGGTCCGCGGGCGTGCGGGTGCTGCATGTCAACTACGGGCTGCGGCCCGGCGCCGACGCCGCGGAGGCGCTCGTCGCCGCGCCTGTGCGAGCGGCTCGGCGTCCCGCTGGATGTCCACCGCGCCACGCGGCCCGAGCACCGCGCCGGCAACCTGCAGGCCTGGGCGCGCGACGTCCGCTACGGCGCGGCCACCCGCCTCGCGCTCGGCTGCGGGGGCGTGGTGGCCACCGGCCACACCGCCACCGACCAGGTTGAGACCGTGCTCTACCGCCTCGCCGTCGTCTCCGGGTCGGCGCGCGCTGCTCGGCATGACGCCCCCGCGACGGGCTGCTGCGCCGCCCGCTGCTCGCCGTCGGCCGCGAGCAGACCGCCGCCTACTGCCGCGCGCGCGGGCTCGCCTACGACGACGACGAGAGCAACGACGGCGACCGTTTCGCCCGGGGCCGGGTGCGCCACGGGCTGATCCCCGCCCTGCGCGCCGTGCATCCGGCGGCCGAGCGCAACGTCCTGCGCACGGCGGCGCTGCTCCGCGACGAGGCGACGGTGCTCGACGGGCTCGTCGAGGAGGTGCTGGCCGGCCGGCCGCTCGATCGAAGTGGCCCGGCTGGCGGCGCTGCCGTCCGGCCTGGCCCGGCTCGTGGTGGTGCGCCTGGCCGAGGACGCCCGTGGGGCGCTGGCGCCGGCGGCGGGTCGGCGACTGCCCGAGCTGCTGCGCCTCGGGGTGCGCGGTGGCAGCGCGTCGCTGGACCTTGGCGATGGCGTCCGGGCGATCGTCGAGTACGGCGTCCTGCGCATGACCGCCGAGGCCGAGCAGCCGGTGCCGGCGCCGGTGCGCGCTCGCGGTGCCCGGGCGCGTGCGCTTCGGGCTCTGGGAGCTGTGCTGCGAGCTCGACCCCGACGGCGACGCCGACCGCACCGACGCTGACGGCGCGTGTTCGATGCCGACGTCGCGAGCGGCCCGCTGCTCGTGCGCCCGTGGCGGCGCGGCGACCGGATGGCCCCGATCGGGGCGGGCGGGTCCAAGACGCTTGCGGACCTGTTCACCGACCGCCGCCTCCCGCGCGCGCGGCGCGGCACGATCCCCGTGGTCGAGTGCGGCGGGCGGGTGGCGTGGGTGCCGGGGATCGCCGCCGATGAGCGCTTTCGCGTCGGGGCTGGAACCCGCCGCCTGCTGCGCCTGCGCGCCTACCGGTCCCGGCCGCCCACTAGACTCCGCCTCTCCCGCGCCGACTGGCCGCCGGCGGCGGACCCCTCCCGGCCGTACCCGTACACCGCTCTCGTGTCCGAACTGAGCGACCCCGCGATCGGCGAACAGCTCGTCAGCGCCGAGGCGCTGCAGCGCCGCGTGCGCGAGCTCGGCGACGACATCTCGCGCGACTACGCCGGCCAGCCGCTGCTGCTCGTCGGCGTGCTCAAGGGCGCCGTGTTCTTCCTCTCGGACCTCATGCGCTGGATCACCATCCCGGTCGAGGTCGACTTCATGGCCGTGGCCTCCTACGGCTCGGCCACCGATTCCTCGGGCGTGGTGCGCATCCTCAAGGACCTCGACGCGGCGATCGAGGGCCGCGACGTGCTGATCGTCGAGGACATCGTCGACTCCGGGCTGACACTGCAATATCTGTTGCGCAACCTGGGCTCGCGCAACCCCAACTCGTTGGAGGTGTGCGCCCTGCTGACCAAGCCCGACCGTCGCAAGGTCGATCTGCCGACCCGCTACGTCGGCTTCGAGATTCCGAACAAGTTCGCCATCGGCTACGGGCTCGACCACGCCGAGCGGTATCGAAACCTCCCGTACGTGGCGGCCCTGAGCGGCCGCCCGTAGGCCGCGACGCGGCCCCAGCCCCCGCCGGCGCCGGCGGGGTGATCCCTTCGAGCTGCCCGGAACGCACAAACGCTCGTGGTACGCTAGGCGCCTGGTTGCAGCCCCGTTTGCCGCTGACGCCGGAGGCGTCGCCTTCTCATGAGCCGCTTCTTCAAGAGTGCCTTCTTCCCGATCCTGATTGTGGTCGTGCTGGCGTTCTTCGCTCAGCGGCTCATCTCGCCGAGCTCGCCGAACGGGCCGGTGCACAACTACGGCACGCTGGTCAGCACCGAGCTGCCCGAACCATCAGGTCAAGTCGGTTGACATCAAGACGAAGGGCAATGAGCTCGATGTCACGCTCACCGACGGGACGAAGTACTCCGACCGGCTACGTCGACCAGCAGATCCCCACGCTGCAGACCAGCTGGTCGCCGACCACGTGCCGTTCAACGTCGAGGCCGACAAGACGAGCACGCTGCTGTCGCTGCTCACCTACGTCCTGCCCTTCCTCATCTTCATCGGGTTCTGGATCTTCATCATGAACCAGGTCCAGGGCGGTGGCTCGAAGGTCATGTCCTTCGGCAAGTCGCGCGCCAAGCGCCTGTCGGCCGACTCCCCCAAGATCACGTTCCGTGACGTCGCGGGGGTCGACGAAGCCGTTGAAGAACTCCACGAGATCAAGGAGTTCCTCGAGAACCCCAAGAAGTTCCAGGCGCTCGGGGCGCGCATCCCGACCGGCGTGCTGCTGTACGGCCCGCCGGGCACCGGCAAGACGCTGCTCGCCCGCGCCGTCGCCGGAGAGGCGGGAGTCCCCTTCTTCTCGATCTCCGGATCGGACTTCGTCGAGATGTTCGTCGGCGTCGGCGCCTCGCGCGTGCGCGACCTGTTCGAGCAGGCCAAGCAGAACTCGCCCTGCATCATCTTCATGGACGAGATCGACGCCGTCGGCCGTCACCGCGGCGCCGGCCTCGGCGGCGGCCACGACGAGCGCGAGCAGACGCTCAACCAGCTGCTCGTCGAGATGGACGGCTTCGAGGCCAAGGACAACATCATCATGATCGCGGCCACCAACCGGCCCGACATCCTCGACCCGGCCCTGCTGCGTCCGGGCCGCTTCGACCGCCAGATCGCCGTCGATCGCCCCGACCGCAAGGGCCGCGCGAGGATCCTCGAGGTCCACACGCGCGGCAAGCCGCTGGCCAAGATCATCGACATCGACGCGCTCGCCGGCCAGACCCCCGGCTTCACCGGCGCCGACCTCTCCAACCTCATCAACGAGGCCGCGCTGCTCGCCGCCCGCCAGGGCAAGCGCGAGATCGGCCAGGATGAGCTGGAGGAGGGGATCATGCGCGTGATCGCCGGCCCGGAGAAGAAGACGCGCGTGATGAGCGAGAAGGAGCGGCTCATCACCGCCTACCACGAGATGGGCCATGCGATCGTCGGGCACTTCCTCGAGTACGCCGATCCGGTGCACAAGGTGTCCGTCATCTCGCGCGGGCAGGCGCTCGGCTACACGATCTCGATGCCCCAGGAGGATCGCTTCCTGACCACTCGCGCCGAGCTCAACGACACGATGGCCATGACGCTCGGCGGCCGCGCCGCGGAGGAGATCGTCTTCGGCGAGATCACCACCGGTGCGTCCAACGATCTCGAGAAGGTCACGGCGACGGCGAAGCAGATGGTGATGCGCTTCGGCATGAGCGACCGTCTCGGACCGCGGGTGTTCGGACACGACCACGGCCAGCCCTTCCTCGGCCGCGAGTTCTCCACCGAGCCCGACTACTCCGACGAGATCGCGCGCGAGATCGACGACGAGGTGCGCCGCATCATCGAGTCCGCCCACAAGCGCGCCACCGACCTGCTGACCGAGCACCGCGAGGACCTGACCAAGATCTCGGAGATCCTCGTCAAGCGCGAGACGATCGAGAAGGAAGAGTTCATCGCCCTGCTCGACGGCAAGACCGAGGCCGACGTCTTCGGCGTCGACGAGCCCGTCACGCCCGAGCTGCCCCCGGCCCAGCCGAGCCCGGCCGAGCGCGCCGGCCGCGAGTCGCCCCGGCCGCTGCCGCGCCCCGGACTGGCCGGCGGCACCGCGGAGTTCCGCGGCACCGACGGCGATCTCCCCGAGCTGACCTGAGGCCGCCCGGTCATGGCCGTCAAGCTCCACCGCTGCGGGGCGACGTTCGTGAGGGGCCCGCACCCGTGCTGGCAGGTCCAGAGGGCGCTCGACGAGGCCGGCGTGGAGTACGAGATCGTCAAGCACCCGGGATTCCCGCGCGGTCGGCGAAACGAAATCGAGGCCCTGAGCGGCCAGCGGCTGCTGCCGGTGCTCGAGCTCGAGGATGGGACCGTCGTGCGCGAGGAGTCCAAGCAGCTCATCGCCGAGATCCGCGACGGCAGCGTGTTCGCCGCGCACACGGCCTGAGCGGCCGGGCTGCCGCGGCTCCGACGCGCCTCGCGCGCGGGCGGTGCGCGATGATGGCGCCGTGATGCCGCGAGCGCGTGCCTTCGCGCTGATGGGGATCGTCAACGCGACCCCGGACTCGTTCTCCGACGGTGGCCTGTTCCTCGATCCGGGCACCGCGATCGCCCACGGCCTGGCACTCGTTCGCGAGGGGGCCACGATCATCGACGTCGGCGGCGAGTCCACCCGGCCGGGCGCCGCACCGGTGCCGGCGGAGCAGGAGCGCGACCGCGTCACGTCGGTGATCGAGGGGCTGGCCGCCGCGGATGTCGATGCCGAGATCTCGATCGACACCTCCAAGGCGCTCGTCGCGGAGGCCGCGCTGGCCGCCGGCGCCCGGCTGGTCAACGACGTCACGGCGTTTCGCGCCGACCCGGCGCTGGCCGGACTGGTCGCCGATCACGGCGCGCGCTGCTGCCTGATGCACATGCGCGGCGAGCCGCGCACGATGCAGGATGCGCCGCGCTACGACGACGTCGTCGACGACGTGCGGGCGTTCCTGGAGGAGCGGCTCGCCTTCGCGGTTGGCGCAGGCATCGCCGAGGAGCGGATCCTGCTCGATCCGGGGATCGGCTTCGGCAAGACCGACGAGCACAATCTCGAGCTGCTCGCGCGGCTGCCGGAGCTGGTGGCGATCGGCCGCCCGGTGGTCGTCGGCACGTCGCGCAAGGGCTTCCTCGGGCGCCTCGCCGCGCGGCGGGGCGCCACCCTGCAGGGGGTGCCCGGCGACCGCGGTCGGGCTCCCCGGGAGCGGCTGCCCGGCACGATCGCCACCTGCGTGATGGCGTTCGAGCGGGGCGCCAGCGTGCTGCGGGTGCACGACGTGGCGCCGGTTGCAGATGCGCTCGCGGTGGCGGCTGCTACGTTGACCGGGCCATGGACCGCGAGGAGCACGCCGACGACCCCGACGATCTGAGCGGCGACGAGCCGACCGATGACTCGGGCTTCGACGACGGCGACGACGACGGCAGTCCCGAGACCGTGGTCACGATCGAGATCAGCGGGCTGTCGCTGTACACCCATCACGGCGTCACGGCGGCCGAGCGCGAGATCGGCCAGCGCCTGGTGCTCGACCTGCGCCTGGACGTCGGCGAGTCCGACGCCACCGTCACCGACCGGGTCCAGGACACGGTCGACTACGCCGAGGTTTGCCAGCTCGTCGCGCTCGTCGCCCAGCAGCGCTCGTACCACACGCTCGAGCGCCTGTGCAGCGCGATCGCCGACCGGCTGCTCGACGATTTCGAGCTCGAGGCGGTCTGGGTGAAGGCGGCCAAGCCGGAGCCTCCGATCCCGCTGCCGGTCGACGAGGTCTCCGTCGAGGTCTGGCGCGAGGCGGTCGACTGACGGACCGGGCCCCGGCCGGCGGGCCGGACCGGTCACGTGCGCGGCGATGACGATGCAGACCGGCTATCTCGGGCTCGGCAGCAACGTCGGCGATCGGCGGGCCAACCTGCAGGGCGCCGTCGATGCGCTGCCGGCGCGCGGGGTTCGGGTGCTGGCCAGCTCGTCGGTGTACGACACCGATCCGGTGGGGGAGGTGCTCGATCAACCGAGCTTTCTCAACGCCTGCCTGCGCGTGCAGACCGAGCTCGACGCGCTCGCCCTCCTGGACGCCGCGAAGGCGATCGAGCGTGAGCTCGGGCGCACCGGCGGCGGGGTGCGCCACGGCCCCCGCCCGATCGACATCGACGTGCTGCTGCTCGGTGAGCAGACGCTGCGACACGAGCGCCTGCGGCTGCCCCACGAGCAGCTGCTGACGCGGCGCTTCGTGCTGATCCCGGCCCTGGAGCTGGACCTCGAGCTCACCGTCCCCGGTGGCCGGCGCGCTGCCGACGCGCTCGCGGCGCTCGGACTGCAGGAGGGCGTGCGCTGGGCCGGGCACCCCCTGCGGGGTGGGGGCCCGCCGCTGTCGGTCGGTCCGCCCGATCAGGCGGCGGCCGGCGCCGCCAGCCAGCCGGGGGGCATCGTGCCGAGCGGAACCTCGCCGGGACGCGGCGGGAAGTAGCGCCGCAGCGCGTCGCAGGCGTGTGCGGCGATGAGCGGGCGGACGTCGGCGAAGCTGTGCAGGTAGCACAGCGAGGAGCCGATCTGCAGGTCGGCGGCGCTCGGCTGGTCGCCGCCGAGCAGCCCCTCCTCGATCCAGGCGTCGACCTGCCGCAGCTGCTCGGGCAGCTCCGCCACGTCGCGCCGCACGCGCGACTCGTCGGCGTTGGCCAGCCGAGCCATCAGCCGGGCGGCGAGCGGAGCGCTCGGTCCCAAGAGCGACGCCGGCACCGGCAGCCGGGCGTCGCCGAGGTAGCTCGCCATCGCGGCCGGGTGGCGGATGAACAGCACGTCGCCGATCCGGCGCGCCACCGCCTGCAGGACCTCGTCGCCCCACCGCTCGATGTCGAGCAGGCGGGCCCGGCGCGGCTCGTCGGCGGGCAGGAGCGGCGGTTCGGGCACCAGCCGGTCGAGCTGGCGCATGATCTCGCGCGAGCCGGCGATGCGCTCACGCCCCACCGGCCCGTCGTCGATGACCAGGCCTGGCACCGTGCGCGCGCCGTACACGAGCTGGCCGACCACGGCGGACAGGATCGGCGGGAGGTCGACGCGGCGGTAGTCGAGCTCCTTCATCGTCAGCGCGACCTCGACGGCCGCGCACGGATGGGAGCCCGGAATGACGTACAGGGTGGCCTTCATCGGTTGCGAGCATAATGCCGCGCGTGCTGCTCGTGGTCGACGTCGGGAACACGCAGACCCATTTCGGGACGGTCGTCGACGGGGTGCTGCAGCAGCACTGGCGCTTCGCCACCGTGCGCGTGTCCACCGCGGACGAGCTCGGCGCCGCGCTGAGCAACCTGCTCGAGCTCCGCGACGTGTCGATGGAGGACATCGACGCCTCGATCGTCTCCTCCACCGTGCCGACCCTCGGGCCCGAGTGGTGCGAGATGGCGGCTCGCTACCTCGGGCACGAGATGCTCGTCGTCGGCCCCGGGGTGCGGACGGGCATGCCGATCCGCTACGACAACCCGCGCGAGATCGGACCCGACCGGCTGGTCAACGCCGTCGCCGCCTACGCGCGGGCGGGCGGTCCGTGCGTCGTGGTGGACTTCGGCACGGCCATCACCTACGACCCCATCTCCGCCGACGGCGAATACCTCGGCGGCATCATCTCGCCCGGCGTCGAGATCTCGCTCGAGGCGCTCACCGAGCGCGCGGCCGCGCTGCCCCGGATCGACATCACCGCGCCCCGCTCGCTGATCGGCAAGACCACCGTCGACGCGATCCGCTCCGGGATCGTCTACGGCACGGCCGGCCAGGTCGACTCGATCGTCCGCCGCCTGCGCGAAGAGCTCGGGCCCGAGACGCACACCATCGCCACCGGCGGCCTGTCGGGCGCGATCGTGCCCTACTGCGAGACGATCGACGTCATCGACGACCTGCTCACGCTGACCGGGCTGCGGCTCATCCACGAGAAGAACGCCTGAGGGGCAGCGCGTAGCCGACGCGGGGCCGGTGCGCGTCGGGGAGGGGTGTGGTCGAAAATGCACGCTGGGGCGTGTGAAAGTGACCACACCCCCTGGAGCGGGCGGGGCGTCGAGGCGGGGGTGTGGTCGAAAATGCACGCTGGGGCGTGGAAAAGTGACCACACCCCTGGCCCGGCGCACCTCGGGAGCGGTGCGGCCGGCGCACCTCGGGAGCGGTGCGGCCGGCAGTGCGCTGCGGACGCCGATGGGCGACCACGTCCGGGCCAGAACCCCGCGGCCACGAGCAGCGATCGCCGCCGACCCGCCCGGCCCGGCACCAGCCATCTCGCCCGCGCGCGGCACAATGCAGGGATGCCCGACCTCACCGACCCCTGGACTCTCGGCCCGCTGCGGATCCCCAACCGCGTCGCGCTCGCGCCGCTGGCCGGGATCGGCAACTGGTTCGTGCGCCTGCAGGCGCGCCGCCACGGGGCCGGCCTGGTGGTGTCGGAGATGGTTTCGAGCTTCGGCGTGCACTACGGCAACGAGCGCACGTGCGCCGAGCTGCTGCGCATTCATCCGGACGAGCGCCGCGGCGGGGTGGTGTCGATGCAGCTGTTCGGGTCGGACCCCGAGGTGATGCGCTCGGCCGCCGCCCGCGTCGCGCAGGCCGGGGCGGACGTCATCGACCTCAACATGGGCTGCCCGGTCCCGAAGGTGTGCAAGACCGGCGCCGGGGCGGCCCTGCTGCGCGAGCCGCAGCGCGCGGTCGCCGTCGCGCGCGCGGCCGCGGAGGGCAGCGGCCTGCCGGTGACGGTGAAGCTGCGCTCCGGTCAGCGCCCCGGCGAGACCGACGGCGCGGTGCTGGCCGAGCGGCTCGCGGCCGATGCGGGCGTTGCGGCGATCGCCTTTCACCCGAGGTCGGCTGCGGTCCACCACAAGGGCCAGCCCGACTACGCGCTGGCCGCGCGTGTGGTGCAGCGCCTCGACGTACCGGTGATCCTCACCGGGGGGCTCAGCGACGCGCCGGCCGTTCGGGCGGCCTACGAGGCGACCGGGGCCGCGGCGGTGATGCTCGCCCGCGGCGCGCTCGGTAATCCGTGGCTTTTCTCCGAGCTGCTGGCCGGACGCCGTGAACCGCCGACGCGCGCCGAGGTGCTCGCCGAGCTCGACTGGGTGTGCGACCGCGCCGTCGAGCACCTGGGGGACGAGCGCGCGGGGCGGTATCTGCGCAAGTTCTATCCGTGGTATCTCGAGCGGATGGGACTGCAGCGGCCGTCGCTCAAGCGCGCACAGGAGGATTTGCAGCGCCTGCCCACCCTGGCGCAGGCGCGCGTACGGCTCGCCGCGCTCGTGCACGAGGACGCGCTCGCGGCCTAGCCGGCGGCCGCGACGGCCGCCTGCCAGGGGCCGCGCCGGCGGGCGCCGGTCATGCGTCCAGTGGCGTGCGGGAGGCCGAGTGGCGCCCCGCTATACTGCGCGCTCGCTCACCCCCCTGGGAGTGGCGGGCCCCGCCCGATCGGCGGGTTTTGTACGTCGCAGAAGGGGAAATCCAAGCCGGACGCGAGGGTCACATGCCGAAGGACGTCATCCTCACCCACGAGGGTCTCGAAAAGCTCCAAGAGGAGCTCGAAGTGCTCTCCACGGAGAAGCGTCGCGAAGTCGCGGAGCGCATCAAGGAGGCCCGCGAGTTCGGCGATATCTCCGAGAACTCGGAGTACGACGACGCCAAGAACGAGCAGGCCATGCTCGAGCAGCGCATCGCGCAGCTCCAGGAGAAGCTTCGCATGGCCACCGTCATCGAGGCCAAGGACATCACCACGGACATCGTCCAGGTGGGCTCGATCGTGCACGTCAAGGATGAGAAGACCGGCAAGTCGGTCAAGTACACGATCGTCGGCTCCGCCGAGGCCAAGCCGCAGGAGAACAAGCTGTCCAACGAGTCTCCGGTCGGGCGCGCCCTGCTCGGTCACAAGCGCAACGACACGGTCGCCGTGCAGGTCCCGCGCGGCCCGGCCCGCCAGCTGAAGATCACCAAGATCGACGTCGGAGTCTGAGCGCCGGTCGCCCCGGGGCCCGCGGAGGGCGCCGTGCCGCGCCGCCCAGGCCCTAACATCGCGCCCATGAACGCCGCCGACGAGCCGGCCCCTCCCGTGCGCGGCGAAGAGCCGCCGGACGACGGGGGCGACGAGGGTGAGGGCGCCCTCCCCGAGCTGATCGCCGCGCGCCGCGCCAAGGCGGAGCGGCTGCGCGCCGAAGGCGTCGACCCGTTTCCGCACGTCTTCCCGGGCGTGGTGCCGATCGTCGAGGTCCTGGAAGCGCATCGCGAGCTGACCGACGGCGAGGACACCGACGACCGCTACCGCGTCGCCGGGCGCCTGCGGGCCCGCCGCGGGCAGGGCGGCATGGCGTTCCTTGACCTCGAGGACCGCAGCGGCCGCATCCAGCTGCAGGCCAAGCGCGACCTGCTCGGTCCGGTGGTGATGGAGCGCCTGCTCGACCTCGATCTCGGTGATCTGCTGGGGATCGACGGCGTCGCCTTCCGCTCCAGACGCGGCGAGCTGACGCTGCGCATCGAGGCGTTCACGCTGCTGGCCAAGTCCCTGCGACCGCCACCGGACAAGTTCCACGGCCTCCACGACGTCGAGACGCGCTTCCGCCACCGCGAGCTCGACCTGATCGCCAATCCGGAAGCCCGCGAGCTCTTCGTGGCGCGGGCGCGCGTGATCGCCGCCGTGCGCGGATATCTCGATGAACAAGGCTTCATCGAGGCCGAGACACCGGTCCTGCAACCGCTGTACGGCGGCGCGCTGGCGCGCCCGTTCGTGACCCACCACAACGCGCTCGACCGCAACCTGTACCTGCGGATCGCCACCGAGCTGTATCTGAAGCGGCTGATCGTCGGCGGCCTGGAGCGGGTGTACGAGCTGGGCAAGGACTTCCGCAACGAGGGCATCTCCTTCAAGCACAACCCCGAGTTCACGATGGTCGAGTGGTATGAGGCGTACGCGGACTACACCGACGAGATGGCCCGCGTGGAGGCCGTCGTGCACCGGGCGGCGCAGGCCGCCGGCTACGACGGGCCCGCTCAACCTCGCCCCGCCGTGGCCGCGACGGCGCCTGACCGACGCGATCGCCGAGGCGACCGGCGTCGATCCGCTGCACTACCGCGAGGTGGCTGCGCTCGCCGGGGTGGTCGCCGAGCGGAACCTGCTCGCCGACACCGAGGGGCGCACCTGGGCCCAGCTCGTCGACGAACTGCTCTCCAAGCACGTCGAGCCGGCGGTCACCGACCCGGTGTTCCTCATCGACTACCCGGTCGAGCTGTCGCCGTTCGCCAAGGACCATCGCTCCGAGCCGGGCCTCGTCGAGCGCTTCGAGGCGTTCGCGGGCGGCATGGAGATCGCCAACGCGTTCACCGAGCTCAACGATCCCGACGAGCAGCGGGCGCGCTTCGAGGCCCAGGTGCGCCACCGCGACGCGGGCGACGAGGATGCCCAGCCGTTCGACGAGAGCTTTCTCGTGGCGCTCGAGCACGGCATGCCGCCGACCGGTGGCGTCGGGCTCGGGATCGATCGGCTCGTCATGCTCCTCACCGGTCGCCACTCGATCCGTGAGGTCGTGCTGTTCCCGGCCCTGCGCTGAGCGCCGCGGACGGCGCGCGGCGGCGGTGGATCCGGGGGCGTGTGGTAGCCGCGACGGGCCCTTGTACCGGCCCTAGGAGTCCGCAAGACCTGGGGGGGCGGTTGGTAGACTTGTCCCCCGGTGCCATCCGGGAGCGGCACTCATCCTTTTCGCGCATTTTGACGAAGAGAGAGGTATCTGGAGCGCTACTGTCCCGCCAACCACCTATCCTCGACCAACAGCGCTTCGGCGGTGCCGCTCAAGTGACCACCTTCACGACCGACCAAAGGCTTAAGACCAGACCACCAGGACACACGTAGCGCTTCGCGCGTCCCCGTCGACGCCGTATTCGCAGGAAGGAAGCAGGACATGTTCGAGCGATTCACAGAACGGGCCCGGCAGGTCGTCGTTCTCGCGCAGGAAGAAGCGCGAACGCTCAAGCACAACTACATCGGCACTGAGCACATCCTCCTCGGCCTGCTGCGTGAGGAGGAGGGCCTGGCCGCGCGGGTGCTCGAGAGCCTCGACATCACGGTGGAGCGCGTCCGCGCGCAGGTGGTCCGGATCGTCGGTTCCGGCGAAGAGGTCACGTCCGGTCAGATCCCCTTCACGCCGCGGGCCAAGAAGGTCCTGGAGCTGGCGCTGCGCGAGGCGCTGAGCCTCGGCCACAACTACATCGGCACCGAGCACATCCTGCTCGGGCTCGTGCGCGAGAACGAGGGCGTCGCCGCACGCATCCTGCTCGACTTCGACGCCGACTCCGAGAAGATCCGCAACGAGGTCATCCGCATGCTGTCCGGCCCCGGCGGGCGTCGCCAGGGCCAGGCCGGCGCGGGCGCCGGCGCGGGCGCGGCGAGCGGGGCCGAGGGCAAGAAGTCCTCCAAGCTGCTCGACCAGTTCGGCCGCAACCTGACCAAGCTGGCCGCCGAGGGCAAGCTCGACCCGGTGGTCGGGCGCGAGACCGAGATCGAGCGGATCATGCAGATCCTCTCGCGGCGGACCAAGAACAACCCGGTGCTGATCGGCGAGCCCGGCGTCGGCAAGACCGCCGTCGTCGAGGGGCTGGCCCAGCGCATCACGAACGCCGACGTGCCCGAACTGCTGAAGAACAAGCAGATCTACACGCTCGACCTGGCGGCCCTGGTCGCCGGCTCGAAGTACCGCGGCGAGTTCGAGGAGCGCCTCAAGAAGGTGATGAAGGAGATCACCCAGCGCGGGGACATCATCCTGTTCATCGACGAGCTGCACAACCTCGTCGGAGCCGGCGCGGCCGAGGGCGCGATCGACGCGGCCACGATCCTCAAGCCGGCGCTGGCCCGCGGTGAGCTGCAGACGATCGGCGCCACGACGCTCGACGAGTACCGCAAGTACCTCGAGCGCGACTCGGCCCTGGAGCGCCGCTTCCAGCAGATCCGCGTGGAGGAGCCGACGATCGAGCAGACCGTCGAGATCCTGCGCGGCCTGCGCGACCGCTACGAGCAGCACCACAAGGTGCAGATCACCGACGAGGCGCTGGAGGCCGCCGGCGAGCTGGCCGACCGCTACATCTCCGACCGCTTCCTGCCCGACAAGGCGATCGACCTGATCGACGAGGCCGCCTCGCGCATGCGCATCAAGTCGATGACCTCGCCGCCGGCCAACCGCGAGCTCGAGGACGAGATCGAGTCGACCGTCGCCAGAAGGAGGCGGCGATCGAGGCGCAGGAGTTCGAGAAGGCCGCCGCGCTGCGCGACAAGGAGCGCAAGCTGACCAATCGCAAGCGCGAGCTCGAGGAGGAGTGGGAGTCCGGCGAATCCGGCGAGCGTCCGGCGATCGGCGAGGAGGAGATCGCCGACATCGTCTCGATGTGGACCGGCATCCCCGTGTTCAAGCTCACCGAGGCCGAGACCCAGAAGCTGCATGCGCATGGAAGACGAGCTGCACAAGCGCGTCATCGGACAGGACCAGGCGATCGAGGCGATCTCCAAGGCCATCCGCCGCTCGCGGGCCGGCCTGAAGGATCCCAAGCGACCGACGGGCTCGTTCATCTTCCTCGGCCCCTCGGGCGTCGGGAAGACCGAGCTGGCGCGTACGCTGGCCGAGTTCCTGTTCGGCGACGACGACGCGATGATCCGCATCGACATGTCCGAGTACATGGAGAAGCACGCGGTCTCGCGCCTGGTCGGCTCGCCTCCGGGCTACGTCGGCTACGACGAGGGCGGCCAGCTCACCGAGGCCGTGCGTCGCAAGCCGTACAGCGTGCTCCTGCTCGACGAGATCGAGAAGGCGCACCCGGACGTGTTCAACATCCTGCTGCAGATCCTCGAGGACGGACGGCTCACCGACGCCCAGGGCCGCACGGTGGACTTCCGCCACGCGATCGTGATCATGACGTCGAACATCGGGGCCGCCGAGATCGCCCGCAACACGCCGCTGGGCTTCGCGGTGTCCGAGGACGAGACCGGCATCACCTACGACGACATGAAGAACCGGATCATGGGCGAGCTCAAGAAGGTCTTCCGGCCCGAGTTCCTCAACCGCATCGACGACGTGATCGTGTTCCACAAGCTGCAGAAGGACGAGATCAAGCAGATCGTCGAGCTGCTGCTGCTGCGGATCCGCGAGTCGATGGCCGAGCGCGAGCTGCAGCTCGAGCTCACCGATCCGGCCAAGGACCTGCTGGTGGAGAAGGGCTGGGACCCCTCGATGGGCGCCCGGCCGTTGCGCCGCGCCATCCAGCGCTACATCGAGGACCCGCTGGCCGACTTCGTCCTGCGCGAGGAGCTCACGCCCGGCGCCACGGTGGTCGTCGATCCGATGCCCGAGGGCGAGGACGGCGAGGTGCGCCTGACGGTCGTGCAGCCCAAGAAGCAGAAGACGCCGGTCGGCGTCGGGGCGGACGGCGGGGCCACCGAGGAGCTCACCGAGGGTTCCGAGGCGCCCGTCGCGGATCCGCCCGCCGAGGGCGCTCCGGCCGCCGAGTAGCTTGCTGCGCTGACGGGCGTCGCCGTGGCCAGACCGGCGACGCCCGACCCGGGTCTCAAGGCCCGGCGTCGGCTGCCGATTGTGGGGATGTCCCTCTCCGATCGGATCGCGCCATGCTCGACGTCGTCATCTTCTCCAAGGACCGCGCCTGCCAGCTCGAGCTGCTGCTGCGCAGCATCAAGCGCTTCTTCGCCGAATGGCAGGAGTCCAACATCCAGGTCCTGTACACGCACAGCACGCCCGAGTTCGGGCGGGCCTACGAGGGGGTGCGGGCACAGCATCCGGAGTTTCGCTACGTGTGCGAGCTTGATAGCCCGCTCGGGTTCCGGGAGCTGACGCTCGGCCTCGTCGGCGGCGGCACGTACCTGACCTTCCTCGTCGACGACGACGTCTTCAAGGCGCCATTCTCGCTGGCCGAGCCCGAGTTCGCGGCGTTCGCCGAGGACCCGTCGCTGATGTGCCTGTCACTGCGGATGTGCCCGCGGATGGACTACGCCTACACGCTGGACCGCCACACGGCGATCCCTACGTTCCAGCGCGGCACGGTGTGGGACTGGACCGAGGGCGACGGCGACTGGGGCTATCCGATGTCGATCGACGGTCACATCTACCGCAGCGCCGAGCTTGCGCCGCTCATGCGCGCGCTCGAATACCGCGACCCGAACACGTTTGAGGACGTGCTCTCCCGCCATCCCCTGGGCGCTCGCCTGGCCATCTGCTTCGAGGAGTCGCGGATCATCAACCTGCCGGTCAACCGCGTCCAGGACACCGCGCCCAATCGCCACGGCGACGTGGCGGCAGAGGAGCTCAACGAGCTGTTCCTGTCCGGTCGGCGGCTGTCGCTGGACACGGTGATCGGTGTGCGCAACCCGTCGCCGCACCACGAGCTGCCGCTCCTGTGGGAGGACGGCGACGCCCCGGTGCAGGAGCGAGAGCGGCCGCGCGTCTCGGTGGTCATCCCGTGCTTCAACGGCGCTGCCTACCTGGCCGAGGCGATCGAGAGCGTCCTGTCCCAGACCCTGCACGAGATCGAGGTGATCGTCGTCGACGACGGCTCTGACGACGGCTCGCCGGCGGTGGTGCAGCGGCTGATCGCCGCGCACCCGGAGGTGGCGATTTGCCTGGAGCGCCAGTCGCGCTCCGGGCATCCCGCCCACCCGCGCAACGCGGGTGTGGCCCGGGCGCGCGCGGAGTACGTGCTCTGCCTCGACGCGGACGACGCGCTCACGCCCACGTTCCTGGAACGGTGCGTGGCGGCGCTGGACGCGCATCCCGAAGCGAGCATCGCCTACACCGACCAGCGCGACTTCGGCGCGCGCGATCACCTGCACACGGTGCCCGAGTACGACTTCAGGGTCCTCACCCGCCGCAACTTCTTCGGGATCGCGTCGGTCTTCCGGCGTCGCGCCTGGGAGGAGGCGGGCGGCTTCGACCCGCAGATCGCCTACGAGGACTGGGATCTGTGGATCGCGTGCGGCGCGGTCGGCCACTACGGGGTCAAGGTGCACGACGCCGAATGGCGCTACCGCGTGCGCGACGACGGCCGTTTCGCGACGGACGGCATCCCCCGCGACCGCTCGACGAAGGCCCGCATGGTGCAGAAGCGGCCCGGCCTGTACTCCGAGGCGCAGCGCGCCTGGGCCGCCGGCATCCTCGCCGGCGACCCGGTGGCCGAGGCGATTCCGGACGAGCTTGGCGTGATCCCCGACCCGAAGCGGCTCGACGCGTCGCCGGGGGTCCCGGTGGCCGCGCCGACCGCGGCCGAGCCGCCGCCTGGCGAGGATGCCCGCCTGCGGTCGTTCGTCACCGTCGCCGCGGCCGAGGAGGTCGTGCGCAACCCTGAGCTGGTCAAGGCCTACGCGAACGGATTCGGGCACCACGACGACGCGACGCTCGTCCTGTACGCCCCCCACGGCGGTCCCGAGGACCTCGTCGAGCGCCTCGCGTCGGTCGTCGCGGCCGCCGGCGTGGACGGACCGGACGGACCCGTGATGATGGCGCTGGCGGTCCCGCCGGCCGAGGGTGACGGCGCGCTGCTGCGCGCCGCCCACGCCGTCCTGTCCGACGGCGCCCCGGCGGGCGTCCTCGCCCGGCTGCCGCGCTTCGGGTCGGCGTCGGTGGCCGCCCTTCGCGAGCGCGCCGACCGCGTGTGGCACGCCGACGGCGCTCCGCAGATGGTCCCGCTCGGCCCCGGCGGCTTCGAGGTCCCGGGCGACATGGAGTGGGCGTACGCCGGCGGCTCCCACTACGAGCGCAACGTCGTGGAGACGTTCAAGCGCCTGCTGGCCGAGCGCGCCGTCGGGGCCGTGTACGACATCGGCGCGAACGGCGGCTACTTCTCGGTCCTGGCCGCCGATGCCGGCCGGGCCGTCTACTCGTTCGAGCCCGTGGCGGCGACGTTCGACGTGCTGCGCCGCAACCGCGCCCGCAACGGCCTGGCGCCCGACGGGGCGTTCTGCCTGGCGCTCGGGGCGCAGCCCGGGACGGCCACGATGCACCTCTACAGCTCGAGCGGCAACAACTCGCTCTACGTGCGCAGCCTGCCGCCCGACCACCCGCTGCGACTGGCCGGCGAGGAGGCGGTGGACGTCACGACGCTGGACGAGTGCGTCGAGCGCTTCGAGCTGAGCCCGCCCGCCGTGGTGAAGATGGACGTCGAGGGGGCGGAGCTCGACGTGCTGCGCGGTGCCCGGCGGACGCTGCGGCTGCACCATCCCGACGTCATCCTCGAGTACGGCGAGACGACCTGCCGGGACGCGGGGTACGAGCGCGAGGAACTCGTGCGCGAGCTGGTCGACCTGGGCTACCACGTCTGGGGCCTCTCGGAGGGCCCAGACGATGTGACGCTGTACCCGCTGGAGCGCTTCGACGCGACCGAGATCGGCAGCCTCGTGGCGAGCGTGAACGAGGACCTCGAGCGTGTCGCCGCGGTCGCCGCGCCCGGGCCCGATCACGTGCCGGCAGTCGTCGCGCACCGCCCCCCGGGGTGGGACTGGTTCGTCCGCGACCTGGCCGCCTACCGGGCGATGCCGGGCGGCGAGGACGTCCGCGACGAGGACCTGATCCCCGAGCTGACCGACCGTACGCCGGGCAATCCGTACGACGGCCACTACTTCTTCCAGGACGTGTGGGCCGCGCGCCGCGTCGCCGAGCGCCGGCCGGCGCAGCACGTGGACGTCGGATCACGCGTCGACTACGTTGGCTTCCTGACCGCGGTCACCGAGGTGGTGTTCGTGGACATCCGCCCGCTGGCGGTCGAGATCGAGAACTTCCGCTGCGTGACCGGGAGCATCCTCGACCTCCCGTTCGAGAGCCGATCGCTGGAGTCGGTCTCCTGCCTGCACGTGGCCGAGCACATCGGGCTCGGGCGCTACGGCGATCCGCTCAACCCGCACGGCACGCGCGAGGCCGCCGCCGAGCTGCAGCGGGTCATCGCGCCCGGCGGCCAGCTGCTGTTCGCCGTGCCCGTGGGGCGCCCGCGCACCTGCTTCAACGGTCATCGCATCTTCGACCCGCGCGACGTCCCGACCATGTTCGCGGAGCTCGAGCTCGTCGAGTTCGCGGGCGTGGACGACTCGATCACCTTCCGCCGCCACCGCTCGCCCGACGAGCTCGCCGGCTGCTCCTACGCCTGCGGCATGTACCACTTCCGCCGGCCGCCGGGCGACGCCTCGGCCTAGGCCTCGATCACGAGCGAATCGAGTCCTACGTACATGCGCGCGTCCGGGAACGCGGCGCGCGCGTTGCGCACGAGCTCGTCGAGCGTCGGGAACGTCGGATCGCGGCCGAACAGGCGCAGATCGTCGATGACCGCCGTGATGCCGTGGGGCTTGCGGATGCGCGCCAGCCGGTGCAGGATCGTGCCCGCCGGCTCCACCTCCTGCCCCTGCCCGGTGACGCCGCCCGAGAAGTGCCCGTCGAGCCACAGGAGCGGGGGCTCGTCCATCATCTGCACCAGCTGGGGGACGACGTCGAGCGCGTCGCCGAGGATGAGCTCGACGCTCGGCTCGTTCGCGAAGCGCTCGCGGGCATCGGCGTACAGCTTCGGCTCGACCTCGATCGACACGATCCGCCGGGCGTGCGGCAGGAAGTAGGCGACGGTGTCGCCGAGATAGGTGCCCGATTCCAGCAGCACCGCGTGGTGGCGCGACCGGAACACGTCGAGCAGGTGTTCGCGCTTCTCTAAGGGGTCGGGAGGCTCGAGCATCGCCCCATGGTATGCGGGCTCAAGGAACGACGTCCGCCACCGATGACACGGGCATGAGGTCTCTTGATGCCGACGCGAACGCGACCGCGCCCACCGTGGCCGTCGTCGGCCTCGGCCGGGTGGGCCTCCCGCTGGCGATCTGCTTCGCCGACCGCGGCCTGAACGTGCTCGGGGTCGACGTCGACCCCAACCGCGTGGCGGCGGTGCGCCGCGGGCGGATGCCCTTCGAGGAGACCGGCATGCAGGAGGTACTCGACCGCGTCAAGGAGACCGGCCGGCTGGAGTGCTCCGAGACCGTGGCCGACGCCGCTCGCGCCGACCACATCGTGCTCACGCTCGGCACGCCGGCGCTGTCGCACGTCGAGATCGACGTCTCCCAGATCCGCGCGGTCCTGGACGTGCTGATGCCATACCTGCGGGCAGGCCAGACCGTCATCCTGCGCTCGACCGTCGCGCCGGGCACCACCGAGTTCGTCGGCGGCTACCTGGCCAAGCGCCGCGGGCTTCGCCCCGGCGACGAGATCCACGTCGCCCACTGCCCGGAGCGCATCGCCGAGGGCCGCTTCCTCGAGGAGATCTACTCGTTCCCGTGCATCGTCTCCGGCCTCACCGATCGGTGCGCCGACCGGGCGGCAGAGCTGTTCGGGTGCTTCGGCACCGAGATCGTCCGCACCACCCCGGTGCAGGCCGAGCTCGCGAAGATCTGGGCCAACATCTACCGCTACGCCACGTTTGCGCTGCCGAACCTGCTGATGATGAACTGCGAGCAGTACGGCGCGAACGTGTTCGAGGTCATCGACCTCGTAAACCGCGACTATCCCCGCGGGGGACTGGCCCAGCCGGGCTTCACGGCCGGCACCTGCCTGCGCAAGGACTTCGCCTTCTCCGAGGAACGCTCGCACGCTCCGGGCATGCTCCTGGCCGTGTCGCGCGTGAACGAGTCGGTGCCGCTGTTCGTGGTCGAGGGCCTCAGGCGCCGCCTCGGGGGGTCGCTGGCGGAGCGCAAGGTCGCCGTGCTCGGTCTCGCCTTCAAGGGCGACAGCGACGACGAGCGCGACTCCCTCGCGCACAAGCTCATCCGCCTGCTCGAGCGCGAGCTGGCCGACGTCGCGGTGCACGACCCGCACGTCCCCACCCCGACGGCGCCGCTGGAGGACGTGCTCACCGATGCCGATGCCGTCGTGGTAGCCACGAATCACACCGAGTTCACGGGCCCCGAAGCGCTCGCGCGGGTGCGCGCGCTGGCCAAGCCCGGCTGCCTGATCGCCGACATCTGGAACGCGTTCGGCGCCGGCGACGTGTTCTCCGTGCCGACCGCCCTGCGCCTGGCCGCCTGATGGACCGCGTGCTCGTCACCGGCGCGGCAGGCACGATCGGCTCGGCCGTCACGCGGCGGCTGCTCGCCGAGGGCGACCTCGACGTTCGCGTGGCCGACGCCTCCGAGGCGCCCGCCTGGATGTCCTCAGCCTGCGAGGTGCACACCGTCGACCTCCGCGATCTTGATCACGCCCGCGCCGCCGTGGCGGGCTGCGACCGGGTGATCCACCTTGCCGCGATCGTCGGCGGGATCGCGAACTTCCACAAGCTCCCGTACACGCTCAGCGAGGTGAACGCCGCGCTGTACAACGCCGTCTTCCGCGCCGCGCTCGACCACGACGTGGAGCGCCTCGTCTACGTCTCCTCGAGCATGGTCTTCGAGCGTGCCACCGAGTTCCCGACCACCGAGGCGCACATCGACGACTGCCCAACGCCGCGCTCGGCCTACGGCTTCTCCAAGCTGACCGGGGAGATCTTCACGCTGGCCGCGCACGACGAGTTCGGGCTGCCGTACACGATCTGCCGGCCGTTCAACGCCTACGGGCCGGGCGAGATGCCCGAGGACGAGCCGGGGATCGCGCACCTCGTGCCTGACCTGATCAAGAAGGTGCTCGCCGGCCAACAGCCGCTGCAGATCTTCGGCTCGGGCGAGCAGACGCGAACGCTCACCTACGTGGACGACATCGCCGACGGCATCGTCACGGCGATGCGCCACCCCGCCGCCGTGAACGAGGACTTCAACATCTCGGCCGCCGAGGAGCTGAGCGTGGCCGGCATCGCACGCGTCGTGTGGGAGGTCTGTGGCCGCCCGCCCGAGGAGTTCGAGCTCGAGCACCGGCCCACCTACCGCGTTGACGTGCCCCGCCGGTGGCCGTCGGTCGAGAAGGCGCGACGGCTGCTCGGCTGGGAGGCCGGCACGGAGCTCCGCGACGGCGTCGCCCGCACGGCGGACTGGCTGCGGGACGCACTGTACGCGTCCGGCGCGCGCCGCTGACAGCCAGCCAGGCGGCCGTCGGCCCTACGCCGCAAGCGCCGTCGGCCCTACGCCGCAAGCGGGGCGTCCAGCGCCCGTCCGAGACGCACGGCGATCGCCGCCGGCTCGCGCTCGGCGACCGCGAGCAGGTCGGCGCTCGGATGATCGTTCAGGCCGAGCCGCTGCACGACGCCCACGATCGCGTCGCGGGCGCCGTCGTCGCGCACGCCGGTGATGACGAGCGTCGTCGCGTCGTCGCCGTGGGCGGCCACCCAGCGGGTCAGCAGGTCCGGCTCCGCCAGGACGTGCTCGACCGGCACGAGCTCCACGCGGCCGCGCGTGGCCGGCTGTGCCGCCGGCCCCTCGGTGAGCACGCCGACCGTCTCCGCCAACAGCTGACGCGGCTCGTCCCAGGTGGGCGCCTGCGCGACGGCGGCGATCAGCCGCGTCAGCCCGAGCTCGACATCGGCGCCGCAGAGCGCGTCGCGGCCCTCCTGCAGCGCGGCGGCGGCCGCCATCGCCTCGGGCTCGAGCAGCGCGACCGGCAGCTCGCCGTCGTGCGCGGCGATGCGGCGGATCGCCCACTCGAGCGTGCCGAGCCCCGCCAGCAGGTCCTGGACCGTCACGAGCGGCGGTGCGGTGTGCGTCAGCAGCCAGCGCCGGAAGGGCAACTCGGCCCGCAGCAGCGAGACCGCGCGCTCCTCGTCGGCGCCGAGGTTCATGTTCGCGCCGTGCTGGAGGTAGATGTTCACCGAATCGGCCACCGCGATGATGTCGGCCTCGCGCAGGACCTGCGTGGCGATCCACCAGTCGTTCCAGGCGGCAAACGGGGGGATGGGGTGGAAGCGGTCCCGCAGCGCCGCACGCACCATCAGCGAGCCGGCGCTGACGCAGTTGAAGCTCAGCAGTCGGCCGAGAAAGCGCCCCGACGGCGCCGGGCTGATGCCCTTCATGGCGTTGAAGGATTCGTGCACGACGTTGCCCTCGGTGTCGACGACGGTCATGTCGCCGTAGGCGATGCCGGCCTCGGGGTGAGCGATCAGCGGCTCGGCGAGCGCGCGGATGCGCCCGGGCGCCCATGTGTCGTCCGCGTCCAGGAAGGTGATGAAGTCGCCGCGCGCGGCGGCCACGCCGGTGCTCGTCGACGCGTTCAGACCGCCGTTCTCGCGGCGGATGACGCGGATCGCATCGCCGAAGCCGGCGAGGACCGCCGGGGTGCCGTCGGTGGAGCCATCGTCCACCGCGATCACCTCGACGGCCGGCCAGTCCTGGTCGAGCGCGCTGCGCACGGCGGCGGCCACGTAGCCCTCGTAGTTGAAGCAGGGGATGACAACCGTGACGAGCGGGGCGCTCAAGGCCGGCCGCCGATCGAGTCCGCGCACGCGTATGTCGGCCGGATGCCACGCAGGGACGCCATCTCGAGCTTAATCGGCGCGCGGCGGCGCGGATTGAGTCCTTGCTGCGGGTCAGCGTGATCGCGGGGCCCAAAACCTGTGGCTATCCTGGCCCGATGGGCAAGGTCTTCGACGGCATCGACGAGCACCTGTCAGGTTGGATCGCCCAGCAGGCGCTGTTCTTCGTCGGCACCGCGCCGCTCGCGAGCGGTGGGCACGTCAACGTGTCCCCGAAGGGTCCGATCGGGACCCTGCGGGTGCTGGATGAGGGCACCGTGGCCTACCTGGACATGGTGGGCAGCGGCGCGGAGACGATCGCCCATCTGCGCGAGAACGGGCGCATCGTGATCATGCTGTGCGCATTCTCCGGTCCGCCGCGGATCGTGCGCCTCCACGGCCGCGGCGAGATCGTCCTCGCCGCCGACGAGCGATTCGCGGCCCTGGCCCGGGAGTGTGGCTTCGAGGATCAGGGTGTGGCCGAGGCGCGACGGGCGATCGTGCTCGTCGAGGTCAACCGGGTGGCGGACTCGTGCGGCTACGGGGTGCCGCTGATGCGCTTGGAGGGACTGCGGCCCCACTCGGAGGCCTGGGCGCAGAAGAAGCTGCGCGTCGGAGGTCCGGAGGCGATCATCGCCTATCAGCGTGAGCGCAACGGCACGAGCCTGGATGGACTGCCCGCGGTCGAATTGCCGCCGCAGGAGGCGCCCGCGGGCGCCGAACGCCAGGCCTAGCCGCACGCCGCGGCGCCGTGGGCCGGTCGTGGTGGCGGCGTGCCGGAGCGGCCGCTACGCGCTGCGCCGCTGCTCGCCGGCGCCGTCACCGGCGCCGGTCCACGGCTCGTGCGCGTGCTCGGCGATCAGCGCGGGATCGCGATGGGGATTCTCGATCGCGCAGTAGCGGTGCGCCCCGCAGCCGTCGGGCAGCTGGACCAGGCGGCCGTGCTCGGCCAGCCAGCGCAGGTCCTCGTCGCCGTCGGCGAGCGGCTCGCGGCACAGCGGACATGCCGCCGGCCAGTCGCGCCCGGGCTGCTCACGTCGCGCGCGGATGTCCGCCCAGCGCAGCGGGGAAAGCCCCGGGGCGGCGATCGTCTGACGAGGCGGTCCCATGCAGTGGTTATCGGTCGTTCGGCGGCGATGCGCCAGCGACGGACGCGCGCGCCGACGCACGTCGGTCCGGCAGGACGGCGGGCGGGGTGCCTACGAGCCCTGAACGCCGAGCATGTCGATCACGAACACCAGCGGCGTGTTCGGGCCGATCCCCGCCTGCGGGGATCCCTGGGCGCCATAGGCGAGGTTCGCCGGGATGATCAGCTCGCGGCGTCCGCCCACCTTCATCCCCGGCAGGCCCTGCGTCCACCCGGGGATGACCTGGGACAGGGCGAAGGTGGTCGGCATCCTGCGGTTCCACGACGCGTCGAAGACCCTGCCGCCGTGGTAGAGGGCGCCGACGTAGTTGACCGTGACCGTCGAGCCGGGGGTGACCGTCGCGCCGTTGCCCTTGATCAGATCCTTGATCACGAGCACCTTGGGGGCCGGCCCCTTGGGCGGGGCGACGTTCGGCTCCTTGGACAGCGGGCCGGTCGTCGGCGTCGACGGGGTGCTGCTCGCGGTGCTCGCGCCTGACCCGGCGCTGGCCTCCGCGGAGGCCACGGCCGCCGGCGTGCCCGACGGCTCGGCGCCGACGGTGATCGTGCTTCCGCCCGAGGAGTTGGACGATCCGCAGCCCGCGCCCACGAGCGCGACCGCGGTGAGCGGGAGCGCGAGCAGCAGCGAGCGGGCGTGACGGCGGGTCGAACGAGACATCGGCGCGAAAGGGTAGCGAACCCGGCGCGGCAGCACCGCGGCGCGACCGGCGCCGCCACGCCGTCGGGGCCGCAGCGTAGCCTCGCAGGGCGATGCCGCGAGCAGCGACGATCCACGTCTGTGGGGCCTGTGGCCTGCAGAGCGCCAAATGGCACGGGCAATGTCCGGGCTGCGGCGCCTGGAACACGCTGGTCGAGGAGCGCGCCCCGCCGCGCACGGGCGGCGGCCGATCCGCCGCCGGTCCGGCCAGCGGCGTGGCGCCCGGCCAGCCGACGGTGCTGTGCGCCGTGGGGGCAGAGCGCGTCGCGCGCCTGGGCACCGGGATCGGCGAGCTCGACCGGATCCTCGGCGGCGGGCTCGTTCCCGGCTCGCTGGTGCTGCTGGGCGGCGCGCCGGGGATCGGCAAGTCCACCCTCACCGGCATGGTGCTCGGTCACCTGCAGAGCCAGGGCTCGCGAACCCTGTACGTCAGCGCCGAGGAATCCGCCGCGCAGATCCGCCTGCGGGCCGAGCGCCTGCCCGCCGGGGCCCTGCAGGTGCCGGTGCTGGCGGAGACCGACCTGGACGTCGTCCTGGCCACGCTGGAGGCCGAACGGCCGGACGTGTGCGTGATCGACTCGGTGCAGACCCTGCACTCGGCGGAGCTGTCGGGTGCGCCGGGCTCGGTCGGTCAGGTGCGCGACGTGGCCGCTCGCCTCATGCGCCTGGCCAAGGAGCGCTCGATCGCCGTCGTGCTCGTCGGCCACGTGACCAAGGACGGTGCGCTGGCCGGCCCTCGGGTGCTCGAGCACCTCGTCGACTGCGTGCTGCAGTTCGACGGCGAGCGCGAGCGGTCGTATCGAGCCCTACGCGCGCTGAAGAACCGCTTCGGCTCCACCAACGACGCGGGGCTGTTCGAGATGCGCGAGTGCGGCCTGGTCGAGGTGCTCGACGCCTCGGCTCGCTTCGTGGCCGAGGCGACCCGGGCACCGGGCAGCGTCCTGCTCGCCGCGATGGAGGGCTCGCGCCCGCTGCTGGTCGAGGTCCAGGCTCTCGTCTCGCCGATCCAGCTCACGGCCGCAGGCCCGGTCGAGCAGGCGCGCCGGGTGGTGTCGGGCCTGGATCGCAACCGCCTGGCGATGATCCTTGCCGTGCTGGCCCGCCACGCTCGGGTGGGCGTCGGGGCCGCCGACGTGTTCGTGAACGTCGTCGGCGGGGTGCGCGTGGATGAGCCGGGCGCCGACCTGGCCGTGGCGCTCGCCGTGGCCAGCGCGGCGCGCGGCGTCCCGGTGACCGGAGCCCCGCTCGCGTGCTTCGGCGAGTTGGGCCTGACCGGAGAGCTGCGCTGGGTGGGACACCCCCAGCGGCGGCTGGCCGAGGCCGCCGGGCACGGCCTGGCCGCCGTCATCGCCCCGCCCGGCAGTGGCGACGGCGCCCGCGAGGCGGCCACGCTGCGCGACGCGCTGGCGATCGCCCTCGGGGATGCGCCCCGGCGCGTCACGCGCGAGCCTCGGGCCGCCTGAGGAAGGCCCGCGGCGGTGGGCGAAAACCCCGGCGCGGCCGCACTCGTCCGCCGCCGCCGCCCGCCGTGGGCCATAAACATCGACTAAATGGCGCTAGAATTGGGTGTCGTGCCACCGCGAACCGGGGAAGAAGATGGTGACGCCCGGCAGGGCCCCCGGTTGGTGAAGGCGCTGGAGATGATCGCGCCCGGGACCGCGCTGCGCGAGGGTCTCGACAACATCCTCGACGCGCGCACCGGAGGGCTCATCATCATCGGAGACCCCGAGGAGCTGTCGTTCTTGTACTCCGGAGGCATCAAGCTCGACGTCGACTACACCCCGGCGCTCGTCTACCAGGTCGCGAAGATGGACGGGGCGATCGTGCTGAACGCCAACGCCACCAAGATCGCGCTCGCCAACGTCCAGCTGATGCCCGATCCAACGATCCTGTCGAGCGAGACGGGAACGCGCCATCGCACCGCCGAGCGTGTGTCCAAGCAAACCGATGCGCTGGTGATCGCCATCTCGCAGCGACGCCAGGTCGTCTCGCTGTACATCGATGGCGGCAAGTACCCGCTCGAGGACATCCCGGTCGTCCTGGCCAAGGCCAACCAGGCGCTGGCCACGCTGGACAAGTACCGCACGCGCCTCGACCAGGTGTCGACGCGCCTGACCGCGCTCGAGTTCGAGGGCGGAGCCACCCTGCACGACGTGCTCACCGTGCTGCAGCGCTCCGAGATGGTGACGCGCATGGCGGTGGAGATCGAGCGCTACATCGTGGAGCTCGGGACCGAGGGGCGGCTGATCGAGATGCAGCTCGAGGAGACGATGGTCGGCACCGCCGCGGAGAAGGCCGCGCTCGTGCACGACTACCTCGCCGAGCACTCCGACGAGGCGTTCGCCACCGCGCTGGACCAGATCGGGCGCCTCGCGCACCAGGACTTGCTCGACTTCGGGCGAATCGCCGAGCTGCTCGGCTACGACCGCAAGCTCAACACACTCGACTACCCGGTCTCGCCGCGTGGCTACCGCATCCTGGGGCGCATTCCCCGGCTGCCGAAGCTCGTGGTGGCACAGATCGTCAAGGAGTTCGGCGGCCTGGACGAGCTGCTCGCCGCCAACGACGCCGAGCTCGAGGCAGTTGACGGGGTGGGCGAGATCCGCGCCAAGGACATCCGCGAGGGCCTGCGCCGTTTGCAGGAGATCAACCTCGTGGATCGCTACCTGCAGACTTGAGACATGGCCGCCCCCGGGCCGGCCTCAAACAAAGGAGGACACCATTCCGGATACAACCGACGCGCAGCTGATCGAGGAGCTCGAGACCGTCCGTGAGATCGAGTTCATCGAGTTCGAGCTCGGCGATCACGTTGTCTACCCCCATCACGGTGCGGGCAAGGTCCTCAAGAAGGAAGAGAAGGAGATGTTCGGCGAGAAGCGCGAATATCTCACGATCAAGATCCTTCACAACGACATGACCGTGATGGTCCCGACCGAGAACGCGGCCATCGCCGGTCTTCGTCGCGTGATCGACGAGGAGACGGTCCAGAAGGTCCTCGGCGTGCTCCAGGACGAGGTCTCGGAGATGCCCAAGAACTGGAACCGTCGCTTCAAGCACAACCGCGACAAGATCAAGACCGGGGACATCTACGAGCTCGCCGAGGTCGTGCGCAACCTGGCGCTGCGCGAGAGCGAGAAGGGACTGTCCACCGGGCGAGAAGCAGATGTTCACCCGCGCGAAGAAGATCCTCGCCTCCGAGCTCATGTACGCCCTCGACAAGGACGAGGACGAGGCCGAGAGCTATCTCGACGATCTGCTCGCCGAGTCGGCGAGCACCAAGGTGGCCGTCGCCAAGTAGCGGGGCTACCGCGCACGCAGCGGAGGGGAGCTGCGTGCGCGGTAGCTTCAACGCATCGTGGCCGTCGCCCTGATCGTCGCGGCCGGGAGCGGAGAGCGTCTCGGCCTGGGCCGCCCCAAGGCGTTCGTCGAGCTCGCCGGCCGGCCGCTGCTGCAGTGGAGCGTCGACGCGCTGCGCGCGGTCTCCGCCATCGAACGCATCGTCATCGCGCTGCCAGAGGGTGAGCGGGCGCCCGAGGGGACCGTGGGTGTGCCCGGTGGCGGGGTGCGCTCGGAGTCGGTGCGCCGTGCCCTGCAGGCCGCCGGCGGCCTCGATCCCGTGCTCGTCCACGACGCGGCGCGTCCGCTGCTGACCGCCGCCCTGGCGGCCGACGTGCTCGCGGCGCTGTCCGGCGTGGACGCGGCGATCGCCGCCGCGCCGGTCACGGACACGATCAAGGAGGCCGGCGCCGGATCACCTTGTCACCGCGACGCTCGAGCGTTCGCGGCTGTGGTCGGTGCAGACGCCCCAGGTGTTCACGCGCGCGGCGCTGCAGCGCGCGCTCGACGTCGACCCGGAACTGCTCGCGCGGGCCACCGACGACGCGTCGCTGGTGGAGCGCCTCGGCGGCAGCGTGCGGATCGTTCCCGCGCCGCCGGAGAACCTGAAGGTCACGACGCGCCTCGACCTGCGCCTGGCCGAGCTGCTGCTCGCCCAGCGCGCCGACGGGTCCGCGTGATCGGGCCAGGCGCCACGAGCCTGCTTGAATCGCGGGACTGATGCTGACCGACTACCACGTCCACCTGCGCCCCGACGAGACCGAGGCCACCGCGGCGTCCTCGTTCACGACCGCCAACGCCGAGCGCTACCGCGCGGCGGCGGCGGAGCGCGGGATCGCCGAGCTCGGGGTGTCCGAGCACGTCCACCGCTTCCGCGACGCGCTCGCGGTGTGGCGCCACCCCTGGTGGGAGACGTACGCGCACGACGACCTCGACGCGTACTGTGCGTTCGTGCGCGACGAGACCGACCTGCGACTCGGGATCGAGGCCGACTTCATCCCCGGCCGCGAGGACCGGATGGCCAACCTGCTCGATGGCCGCCCGTGGGACTACGTGGTGGGCTCGGTGCATTTCCTGGGCGACTTTGCGCTGGACACGCACGAGTACAGCGTGTGGGACAACGTGCGCAGTGCCGATGAGGTTTGGCGGCGCTACTTCCAGACGCTCGGCGAGGCGGCGCGCAGCGGGCTGTACGACATCCTCGCCCACCCGGACCTCGTGAAGGTCTGGGGGCGCGAGCGGCCGTTGCCGGAGGGCGATCTGCGTCGCTTCTACGAGCTGGCCATGGACGGCATCGCGGAGTCCGGCGTCGCCGTGGAGGTGTCGACCGCCGGGCTGCGCAAGCGGGCCGGAGAGATCTATCCGGCGCAGGCGTTCCTGGAGATGGCCGTCCAGACCGGCGCGCCCGTGGCGCTGTCCAGCGACGCTCACGAGCCGGCGCACATCGGCTACCGCTACGAGGAGGCGCTGGCGCTGCTCGAGGCCGTCGGCGTCAGCGAACTGGCGGTGTTCGAGGGGCGCCGGCGCAGCCTGCAGCCGATCGGGGCGACGTGAGCGCGCGACCGGGCGACTGGCCGGCCGAGGACGCGGTGACGCTGAGCGGCATCGGCTACGACTCGCACCGTTTCGCGCCCGGGCGACCACTCGTGCTCGGCGGCGTCGCGATTCCCCACGAGCGCGGCCTGGCGGGCCACTCCGACGCCGACGTGCTCACCCACGCCGTGATCGACGCCCTGCTCGGAGGGGCGGGCCTCGGGGACATCGGCCAGCACTTCCCCGACGACGACGAGCAGTACCGGGACGCCGACTCGCTGGCGCTGCTGGCCACGACGGTGACGATGGTCGTCGTCGCCGGGCTGCAGATCGTCAACGTCGACGCCACCGTGGCCATGGAGCGCCCGAAGCTCGGTCCACATCGCGACGACATCCGGGCCAGCCTGGCTCAGACGCTCGAGATCGCCCGGCAGCGCGTCAACGTCAAGGCCACCACCGGCGAGGGAATGGGGTTCGTCGGTCGCGAGGAGGGCGTCGCCGCGCTCGCGGTGGCCAGTCTGCGCGTGCGCTGAACCGCCGCGCGGCCCCACGCGGCCGCTGATGCCCGTCCGGCGCCGCCGCTCAGGCGATCTGCCGGCGCGCGCGGCGTTCGGCGGCCAGGCGCCGCAGCTGTTCCTGCTCGACGATCCGCTTGAGCTGCTGGAGGCTGCGGCGGAGGTTGCGCCGCACCGTGGGCGCGGCGACGCGCTCGGCGATCCAGCCGCCGATGCCGGCGCCGGCGACGCCGTAGGAGATCCGCAGCTCGACGTGGGTGCGTCCGTAGGCACGCTCGCGCACCCGCCAGCGTCCGCGGATGTCCAGGCCCGTGACCGACGTCCAGGCGAGGTCACGTCGCTCGTGATGCTCGACGACCTCGACAACGCCGCCGACCTCGGCGGACCCGATCAGGAACAGGATGCGGTAGCGGGCCCCGAGGCCCCGCTCGGGCCCGCCGACCACCTCCCAGCGCGTCACGCCGGCCATGAACTCGAGCACGCGCGCGGGATCGGACACGTGGTCCCAGACCGCGTCGGGCGGCGCGGAGACGTCGATCTGTTCGGCGATGCGCATCTCGGCCGTGCTACCCGAGGATCGGCAGCTGGCGCTCGGCGGCGAGCGCGTCGAGGGTGTCCTGCATCGCTCGCGTCACGTGGTCGTAGACGTCGTCGAGATCGGGCTCCGGTCCGAACTCCTCGCGCAGGTGGATCGGCGGCAGCACCTCCATGGTGATCTTGGCCGGCAAGGGGAGATGCCCGAAGAAATCCCCGATGTTCAGGCCCCAGGGCAGCGCCAGCGAGATCGGCAGCACCTTGAGCCTGAACGTCTTGTCGAGCCTGAGTATTCGTGCAAGATGCTCGCCTCGAGATAGAAACAGAGCTGTTTCCTGACCGCCGATGGCCACCACGGGCACGAGCGGCACCTCGAGCTCCAGCGCGAGTCGCAGGAAGCCCTCGCGCCGGTCGAAGTCGATCTTCGCGCTCTCCCAGACGGGGCGGTGCACCTCGTGGTCGCCGCCCGGGTACACGAGCAGCACCGCACCGGACTCCAGTGCCCGGCGCGCGTTGGCGGGCGAGGCCGCGATCGCCCCGAACTTGCGCAGGACGCCGAGCCCGGGCCAGCTGACGACGAGGTTGTGCGCCAGCTGGTAGAAGGGCCGCTCGACGCCGAAGTGACCGGCGAAGGCGAGCGTGAACACGCCCGTGTCGGGGGTCATGTTCCCTCCGGAGTGGTTTCCGACCAGCAGCACCGGTCCGGTCTCGGGGATGTGGCTCAGGCCACGCACCTCGCCGCGGTAGTAGATGCTCGACATCAGCCACAGCCACGGCAGGTTGTCGCGGATGAAGTCGGGATCGCGCTCGTCGAGATCGGCCACCGGGATGCGTCGCTGGACGGCGCCCGCCAGCGCTCGTCCGATGCGGCCGAGCGAGCGACCGTCGCTCGGCGCCTCGCCGGCCGCCGGCGGGGGACCGCCGCGGGGCAGGTCGCTGTCGCTGTGGTGCCCGTTGGTGGAAGCGCGGGCTGACGCGCTCGAGGAGCTCATCGCCTCAGTCAGTCTATCCCCGGGGGCGGCCGCCGGAGCCGATTTTCAGGGGTTACCCGAAGGCGCCCGGTCAGGCGGCCGAGGCCCGCGCGACGCGGCGGAAGCGCTGCGGCGAGCGCGTCGCCCCGTGCAGTGCGTCGGCGCTGCCGAAGAGCCGCCGCAGCAGGCCGATGGTCTGGGCCGGGCGCTCGATCTGGGGGACGTGGCCGCAACCGTCGAGCACGATCTGCTCGGCGCCGGGCAGCCACTGCGCGACGTGGCGCGAGAAGCCGGCGGGGATGAGCGGGTCGTGTGAGCCCCATACGAACAGGGCCGGCGCCTCCAGTCCGGCGAGCCGCGGGTAGAAGCCGCGACGGCCGAACGGCGCGTCGAGGTAGATGTTGCGGGCCGCCGACAGGAAGGCATAGCGCGCCCGGGGCGAGCGGTAGATGCGCTGGAACTCGTCGATGGCGATCTGCGCGATGTGCGGGTCGATCGTGTCGGGGTCGGCGAACATCCGCCAGAACTGCCGTTCGACGGTGCCGCGATGCAGGCGATGCGGCAGCGTCCCGAGCTCGGGACGCGACAGTCGCACGAAGGGGTGCAGTTGGCGACGCACGAACGCGACCGCCGGGCACAGCAGCGCGACGGTTCGCACGCGCTCGGGGCGCGTCAGGGCGACCTCCAGCGCCACCCGGCCGCCCATCGAGTTGCCGACCAGGTGCGCCGAGCCGATGCCCTCGGCGTCCAGGTAGGCGGCGATGGCACCGGCGAAGTAGCGCGCGTCATAGCCGGCGGTGGCGGGCTTGGCCGACGATCCGAATCCCGGCAGATCGATCGCGTGGACGCGGTAGTCGCGGCTGAGAGCCGCCGCGGTGTCGAAGAACGAGACCTTGCTGGAACCGAGCCCGTGCAGGAGCACCACGTCGGGGCCGTTGCCGAGCGTCAGCGCCGAGAGCTCGCAGCGGGCCGGACCGGTGCGGTGGATGCGCACGATCGGCGGGGTCCCGTCCGGGCGGCGGAACAGCCCCTCGAACGCCAGCGCGAGATCGAGATCCCCGCGCGCCCACAGGCGGCGCGCGAAGAAGCCCTCGATGCCGCTCGTCTCCCCGGCGACCAGGTCCAGCCACGTTTCGGCGTCGGTGCCGATCGTTGCGTCCGGTGTCCCTGAGGCGCCCTCGCGCACCCGCGCCTCCTGCTCGGTCAGGCGCACCTCCCACGTCCGGCCGAGGTCGCCGAGCGCGAAGTGGTAGGTCGCCTTGAAGTCGCGGGTTGCCCCGAGATAGCGCTCGGGCATCGAGCGGAAGGCGTCCTGGACGGCCGCTGCGCGGCCTGGGCGAAGGGGGTCCGTTGGCGGCAAGTTGGTCACCCTACCTCCCGATACGGAGGTCTCGGTGGCACTGAATCGCGTGTTTGCGTGCCGGAGTTGCGAGTGCCGCTAGGGTCCGTGCGCAAAATGCGCAAAGTTCGTCTGCACGACACCCGCAGCGGTCGGGTGCTCCCGCTCGTCCCCCGCACGCCCGGGGAGGCCTCGATATACGCCTGCGGTCCGACGGTGTACAGCCGCATCCACATCGGCAACGCGCGCCCGTACGTCGTCTTCGCGCTGCTGGCCCGCTTCCTCGCGCACGAGGGGCTGCAGCCGACGCTGGTGGTCAACGTCACCGACGTCAACGACAAGATCTACGTCGCTGCCGCCGCGCAGGGCATCCCCAGTGAGCGACTGGCGCGCGAGATGACCGAGTGCTACCGCGCCGACACCGACCGGCTCGGGCTGGAGCGCCCCGACCACGAACCGCTGGCCTCCGAGATGATGGCCGAGATCATCGCCTACATCGAGGCGCTCATCGAGCGAGGACACGCCTATGAGGCGGGCGGTGACGTCCTGTTCCGGGTCCGCAGCGACGCCGAGTACGGCTCGCTGTCACATCGCCGCGTCGACGACATGGACCAGGGCGAGGGCGTGGAGGGCGCCGAGCACAAGCAGGACCCGCTCGATTTCGCCCTGTGGAAGGCGCACAAGCCGGGGGAGGACACCTCGTGGCTCTCGCCCTGGGGTCCGGGGCGGCCCGGGTGGCACATCGAGTGCTCGGCGATGGCCGAGGCGCTGCTGGGCACCGGCTTCGACATTCACGGCGGCGGGTCGGACCTCGTGTTCCCCCACCACGAGAACGAGGCGGCGCAGACGCGCTGCGCGCGCGGCGCCGAGCTGGCGCAGCTGTGGGTGCACAACGGGATGATCCTGCTCGGCGAGAAGATGTCCAAATCGGTGGGCAACATCGCGCCGCTGCACGACGTGCTGGACCGCTACGGCCGCGACGCCGTCCTGCTCTACCTCGTCTCGGGCCACTACCGTCAGCCGCTGCAGTTCAGCGACGAGGCGCTGCTGGACGCCGACCGGCGGGTCCTGCGCATCCGCGACACGCTGCGGCGCACCACCGCCGGGCCGAGCCCTAGCGAGCTGGCCCGCTACCGCGACGCCTTCTACGACGCCCTGGCGGACGATTTCAACACGCCGAAGGCGCTCGCCAGCCTGTTCGGCTGGATTCGCGAGGCCAACGGCCGCCCGGCGCCCGTCGGCGACGCCCACCTGCGTGAGATGCTGCAGACGTTCGGCCTCGAGGGCCTGCAGCCGCTCGCCGCGGTGGCCGACCCGACGGCGGTCGACCCCGGGGCCGCCGAGCTGCAGCGGCGGCGCGACACGGCGCGCGCCGAGCGCGACTTCGCGGAGGCCGACCGCCTGCGCGACGAGCTGGCCCGGCTCGGCTGGGGCCTGCGCGACACCGCGTCGGGCTCGGAGCTGTTCCCGCTCGGCGAGCCGTGATCCTGTACGGGCGCAACGCCGTGGCCGAGGCGCTGCGCGGTCGGCGGGCGCGCAGTGTCGGGGAGGTGTGGGCGACGCCGCGCGCGGCGCGCGAGCCCTGGCTGTCGGCCGTGCCCGTCCGCCACGCCACGCCCGAGGAGATCGAGGCCCGCTGCCAGTCCGCCGGCCATCAGGGGATCTGCGCCGAGGTCGGTGCGTATCCGTACGCCGGCGCCGGCGAGCTGCTGGCGCGGCCCGATCCGCTCGTGCTGGCGCTCGACCAGATCCAGGATCCACAGAACCTGGGAGCGCTGTGCCGCAGCGCCGAGTGCGCCGGAGCCACGGGCGTGGTGATCCCCGAGCGTCGCTCGGCCGAGGTGACGCCCGCCGTGTGCAAGGCCTCGGCCGGCGCGGTCGAGCACCTGCGGGTGGCACGCGTGCGGAATCTGGCCGACTTCCTCGCCGAGGCCAAGCGCGCGGGATGCTGGTGCTACGGAGCGAGCGCCGAGGCGCGGGTGGCCTACGACCAGCCGGACTATCGCGGCGGCGTGGTGCTCGTGCTCGGGGGTGAGGGGCAGGGACTGCGCCCGCGGGTCGCGTCGGCCTGCGACGAGCTGGTCGCGCTGCCGTTGCGCGGCCGGATCGAGTCGCTCAACGTCAGTGCGGCCGGCGCGGTGCTGCTGTACGAGATCTTGCAGCGCAAATCTGGTCTTGACAGCGCGTCATAACTGTGCGAGGCTCGGGCACATAAGGCTGAAGTTCAGGTTGACTTAGGCCTCAAATTCAATAGGTTGGCGCCGGGGGAGGAGTGCGCCACTGAGCAATTCGGCATGCCGATATGCCAAGAAAGGGCTGCTCGTGGCACGTATCTCCCAAAACTCTCAATCTGAAGTTAAGGTTGATGATGGTTACCTGATTGCCCTCGCCAAGCAGGGCGATCCCACCGCGTACGATCGTCTCGTCCGTCGTTATTACGGTTTCGTGCGCCTCAAGGCCTCGTCGTACTTCCTGGCCGGCGGGGACTCGGACGACCTCATCCAGGAGGGACTGGTCGGCCTCTACAAGGCGATTCGCGACTACCGCACCGACCGGGAGTCGAGCTTCCGCAACTTCGCGGAGCTGTGCATCACGCGCCAGATCATCACCGCGGTCAAGACCGCGACGCGCAACAAGCACGTGCCGCTCAACCAGTACGTGTCGTTCTCCTCCACGCCAGCGGCGGCCGGCGAGGACGTGCCCACGCTCGACCAGCTGCTACCGGGCCCGACGGTGCATGACCCGGTCAACCAGGTCATCTCCTCCGAGGAGCTGCGCTCGCTGGTCGGATGCCTGTCCACCGCGCTCTCGGAGCTCGAGAGCCGGGTGCTGGCCCTCTACCTGGACGGCTACTCCTACGAGCACGTGGGCGAGCGCCTGGACTGCGACACGAAGACCGTCGACAACGCCCTGCAGCGGGTCAAGCGCAAGGTCGGGGCCCACCTGCTGTCGCGCAACGTCACGCAGTAGGGCCGGGGAACCAAGATCGGTCCGCGATGATCGCGCGGCGCCTCCGCGCCGTCGGTGAGTCGGGCGACGAGCTGAGTGCCGTCGCCGGACTGGCCGAGGTGCAGCCGTACGCGTGGCTGGTCGCCGACGACGCCCCCTGACCCGGAGCGCTGGGCTCCCGGCGAGCTCACAGGTCGCACTCAGGGAACGCTCAGCCTGCTGGCTCATGCTCGGGGAGATTCCGCGCACACGCCGCGTCCCGGTACGAGGAGGCATCGGACATGACCACCGACCCCAGCACCCACCTGTTCTGGATCACCAGCCGCGCGGCGGGGATCGTCGCGCTCGTCGTGGCCAGCGTGTCGGTCGCCATCGGCCTGCTGATGAGCACACGCGTGGCCGGCAGGCGCCTGCGCGGGCCGGATCTGCGCGTCGCGCATGAGGTGCTGTCGCTGGCCACGATCGTGGCGATCGCCGTGCATGGCCTGTCGCTGATCGGCGACCAGTACCTGCGCCCCTCGCTGCTCGACGTCACCGTGCCGTTCGTCAGCGGGTACAAGACGGCCTGGACGTCGCTTGGCATCATCGCCGGCTGGGGCATGATCGCCCTCGGCATGTCCTACTACGCGCGGGGGCGCATCGGCGCGCAGCGCTGGCGTGCGCTGCATCGCTGCACCGCCGTAGCGTGGCTGCTCGGGCTCGTGCACTCCCTCGGCGAGGGAACCGACGCCGGCCAGGCCTGGTTCCTCGTGATGACCGCGATCGTCGTCGCGCCCGCGCTCGTGTTGCTCGTGCGCCGGCTGGCCGGCGGTCGGGCGGCGGGCTCGACGCGTTCCGCCGAGCGACGGGGCGCCCGCGACGCCGGGGCCATGCGCCGCCCGGGCGAGGGCGGCCGGCTCCGCCCGGCGGCGCGCTCGTAGTCGCGGCTGCGCTCTCTCAGAAGGCGCCGTGCCGACCCTCGCCGGCGCGGAAGCGCGCAAGGCCGTCGTCGACCTCGCGCAGCGACCGCTCGCCGTGCGCGAGCTCGTTGGCCAGCGCGGCCGCTTCGTCGAGGTGCTCCTGCTCGAGCACCGACAGGCGGTCCTCGCGCAGGCAGGTCTGGGGGAACCGAGCGAGGTCGCGGGCGAGGGCCTCGGCCGCGGCGCGACTTTGGCCGCGAGGCACCACGCGGTTGACGAGACCGATCGCATGCGCCTCCGTGGCGTCCACGGCGCGGCCGGTGAGGACGAGGTCCATCGCGCGGCTGGTGCCGATCAGGCGTGGCAGGCGCACCGTCCCGCCGTCGATCAGCGGGACGCCGAACCGGCGGCAGAAGACACCAAGAACGGCGTCCTCCTCGGCCACGCGCAGATCGCACCACAGCGCCAGCTCGAGCCCCCCGGCAACAGCGGGTCCGGCGATCGCGGCGATCACCGGCTTGGACAGGCGCATGCGCGTCGGTCCCATCGGCCCGTCGCCGTCGGCCGTTACGCGGTTTCCGGCGGGCGTACCCACGGCGCCGAGGTCGGCACCGGCGCAGAAGGCGCCGCCCTCGCCGTGGAGCACGGCGACCGAGGCCTGCGGATCTTCGTCGAAGGCCGTAAACGCCTCGGCGAGCGCGCGGGCGGTCTCGCCGTCGACGGCGTTGCGCACCTCGGGTCGGCGCAGGAGCACGGTGGTCACCGGTCCGCTGCGCTCGATCGAGACCGTCTTGCTCATCGGCGGCTCAGGAGGACGGCGGATCGCCGGAGCGGTCTGGCCCGAGGGCGAGCGCCTCGGGCCGCCCGATCAGGTACCCCTGCACGTGGTCGACGTTCAGCTCACGCAGGAGGGCCAGCGTGGCCTCATCCTCGACGCCCTCGGCGATCGTCGTCTGCCCGCCGCCGTGCGCGAGCGCCACGAGTGCCTGCACGACGTTGCGGCTCTGCGGGTTGTTGGCCAGATCGCGTACGAACTCGATGTCGATCTTGATGATGTCGACCGGCAGGTTCTTGAGGTGCGTCAGGCTTCCGTAGCCGGTGCCGAAGTCGTCCAGCGCGAGACGGCACCCAAGCTCGCGCAGGCCGATGGCGAATCGGCTCGCCTCGTCGAGATCGTTGATCAGCGCCGTCTCGGTGATCTCCATGCACAGCAGTCGCGGGTCGCAGCCGCGGTGCTCGATCGCCGCCTGGATGACGTCGAGGGCGGCCGGCCGGCCCATCGTCCACGCCGAGATGTTCACTGCCACCTCGCGCCCCTCGGCCGCGACGCCGGCCGCCATGCCCACCATCCACATGTCGATGTCGTAGATCAGCCCGTAGCGCTCGGCGGCGGGCAGGAACGCTCCGGGGGCGATGACCGTTCCGTCGTGGTCACGCATCCGGATGAGGAGCTCCTCCTGCACGCGAGCGCCGGTGGTGGCGTCGACGATCGGCTGGCTGTACACGACGAAGCGTTCGTCCTCGAGCGCGTCGCGCACTCGGGTGAGCCACCCGAGCGCGTCGAGATCGTGGGCGAGCTGGCGCGACTCGCGCTTGCGCTCGGTCACGTCGCGAAACGCGACCACCGCCCCGCCCGTCGCAGCGGTGCCGTCGGGCTCGGCGGGCAGCGGCGAGCACGAGTAGGCGACCGGAAGCAGCTGCCCGTCCTTGCGGGTGAACACATCGTCCTCGGTCCGGTAGGCGCTGCCGCTGACGATCACCTCGCCCAGTGGACATTCCTCGCGCGGACGCGGTCGCCCATCCTCGTACTGGCCGTGGATGATGTCGTGGAGGAATCTCCCCTGCAGCTCCGCCTCGCGGTATCCGAGAAGCGTCTCCCCCGCCGGGTTGAGGAACGTGAGACGGCCGCGATCGTCGACGGCGTACACGCCCTCGGCCATGTTGGCCAGCGCGCGCCTGAGGAACTCGTCGGCGTGGCGGCGGTCGCGCTCGGCGCGCCAGCGCAGCGAGACGTCCTGAACCGCCGCCAGCGCTCCGCAGACATGGGCGCCGCCGTCCGTGAGCGGCGTGATGCGCACGTCGTAGGCATGCTCGCCGCCGACGTCCACGTAGTCGAAGTGCTGGACCTCCCCGGCGAGGGCGCCGTCGTAGCGCTCCTTCAGTCGCTGCCAGGCCGGCTCCGGGAGCAGCTCCGGCAGCGGCGTCCCGACGGCGGCGTGGGCGCTGATCGTGGATCCGGGGACGACCCCGTCGTCGGATTGGTACAGGCCTCCCTCCATGGCCCGCACGACGTAGTCGCAGTCGATGACCACGACACCCACATCGCGCATCGCACGCACCTCGCGCTGTGCGAGGGCGACGACCTCCTCGTCGGTCTCGATGTCTACGCGGAACGTGTCAGTCATGGCACCGTGCGATCGTGCGCCGTTCGGCGCCTCCTGTTGAGCTCATCGACCGATCCGCGGCTTGATTCACCCGGCGCAACACGATTCGCGCATGCGCCTCCCCCGTCGCTCGACCATCGACTCTTTCAGTACCGAGCCGGGTACCCGGTCCTGCGGAAGCGACCAGAACCTGCGGCGATGATAGCCGAGCGACCCGCCGACCCTGGCGGTTGCACGAGGTTCGTCGCGCGGTCGGCCGCGCTTGCGCCACTCGGCGGACGCCGCCGGTTCGCCGCTCAGCGAAATTCGGTCACGGCATACACGGGGCGCCCGACGCACACCAGGTCGCGCTGGGGTCCATCGCTGTGCACCGCGTAGTCCTGCTCGCGCCCGTGGTCGAGGATCGCCGCCACCAGCCCGTGCCCGCTGGGCATCGGCTCGCCCACCACGATCTCGCAGTCACAGCCGTGCAGCCGGCAGTCCAGCTTGTAGATCCGCCGGCCCTTCGCCGGACAGCCGATCGCGACCCGCGAACGCTCCCGCAGCTCGGCGTAGTCGGCCTGAGCGTCCTGGCCGGCGTCGTCGGCGCCGCCGAGGAAGAAGGTCGTCACTTGCGCCGCGGCTTCGGCGGGCGCGGCGGGTTGAGCTTCCGCTCGGTCGGCGTCATCGTGCGAACGGTCAGCGAGCCCGCTTCGATCTGGCGCTGGATGTCCTCGAGCTTGGCTCGTCGCTGCTCAGCCGCACGATCGGAAAGAGAGGACACCCAACCAGGGTAGCGCGTGGCGATGCTCAGCCCCGCTTGATCGATGCCCGGCCGGGCCGGTATCGTGGCGCGCCGATCCGCCGTGGACGAGCCGGTCTTCTATTACGACTTCAACTCTCCCTACGCATACCTCGCCGCCACCCGGGTGGACGCGGTGCTGCCGGCGGCGGTCCGCTGGGAGCCGATCGCCTTTGCGTTCGTGCTCCGTGCCCGCAATCGCACACCGTGGTCGATGCATGACGGCACGCGCGCGGAAGGGATGAAGGAGTGCCAGCGGCGGGCCGAGCGCTACGGTCTGCCGCCGCTGCGCTGGCCGGCCGGCTGGCCCGTCCAGAGCTATTCGCTCACGTCGCTGCGGGCGGCGTGCGTCGCCGCGCAGCACGGCCGTCTGAAGCCGTTCAGCGCGGCGGCGTTCGCGCGCAACTTCGTCGACGGCGCCGGGCTGGCCGGCATCGATGACGTGCTCGCGGCGGCCGCCGCCGCGGGGCTGCCCGAGGACGTTGTTCGCCGGGGCGTCGACGACGATGCGGTCAAGGACCAGCTGGAGGTGGCGACCGACGATGCGATCGCCAGGGGCGTCGTGGGCGTGCCGACCGTGGCGCTGGACGGCACGCTGTTCTGGGGCGACGATCAGCTCGAGGCGGCCGCCGCCGCGCTGCGCGCCGCCTGACGGGCCCGCGTGCTCACGCGGCCGCCCGCGCGTCGCGCTCGGCCCCGCTGCCGCCGCGCTCATCGACCGATGGCGGGGCGCCGCTGGGCCGCAGACGCACGGCCGCGACCCCGGACGCCACCCCGATCGCCGAGCCGATCAACACGTCGCTGGGGAAATGCACGCCCACGTGCACGCGCGAGTAGGCGACCGCGCCGGCCAGCGGGAACAGCACGGGGGCGAGGATCGGCAGGCGCGCGGACGCGCCGGTGGCGAAGGCAAACGCCGCTGCGCTGTGCCCGGATGGGAACGACGTCGAGCGCGGCATCGGGATGAGCGGTGCCAGCGGCCGTGCCGGCGGGCGGCGCCGTCGGAAGGTGAGCTTGACGGGACCGTTCGCCACGGTGGCCGCAATCGCCACGGCGAGCGCTCCGGATCGGGAGGCTCGCCGACCGCGGTCGCCTCCCAGGACCGCCAGTGCCACTGCGACCGCCAGCCACAGCCGAGAGTAGTTGGCGGCTCGTGTCACGCCGACCAACGCGCGATCGACGCCGGCCGAGCGCGCCCGGTGCGATCGGTGCAGCAGCTTCAGATCGGTGCGGTGCAGACGATGCGCGAGCGGGCCGCGGGAGCGTCGGGGCGGGATCATCGAACGGTGGTCGCCAGGTCGGTTGCGCGGGGGCGATGGGTGTGGGACCTTGGGTGCAGGCGCGTCCGGCGCGCTGCCACGGCCGGCGCGCCGGCGCCGCTCATCGCGCGGCGCCGGCGGCATCCGCGGGTTGGCCGGCGGCGACGCCGGCCAGCGCCCGCAGGCTGCCCGGCGTGAGCGCGACGGCGCGGGCTGCGGGCGAGACGCCCGCGGTCCGCGCGGTGCGCACGCGCAGTGCCCCGGGAAGGGAGGCGAAGCGCACGGGCGGGTCGAGAACGAGCGCCTCGCCGTCGAGGCCGACCTCCACCGGCCGGTCCGACCGCACCTCGAACACGGGCGCCGACCACTGCATGAGGCCCGGGAAACGGTCGGCCTGGCCGGCGGTCTCGAGCGCCACCAGCTGCGCCACCTCGCCGGGGCTGCGGATGCGGACCGCGACGATGCCAAGGGTCCCGGTGTCCAGTCGCGCCCGTGTTCCGGCGCCCGCCAGGCGGGTGAGCGTGTACGGGTTGTTGGACACGAGCACCAGAGGCGCATCGTCGCAGCGGCCGCCGTTGTGGTCGGTGAACTCGAGCCGCAGCGGCTGGGCCCCCGGTCCCAGCAGGTCGGGGAGCATGCTCGTCCAGGTCTGCAGCTTGGCGTCGCGATAGGCGTCGGACTGCACGACCTTGGCGTACGCCCCGAGCGAGGCGTTGTTGACGAACACGTGGTCGTTCACCCGGGCCAGGTCGATGCGCCGCTCGATCCCGTCGGTGAACGCGTCCAGTGCGCCGACGACGTCGTCGCGGTCCACACCGAGGTCGAGGGCGAAGTGGTTGCGCGTGCCGGCCGGGATGCAGACGTGGGCGACGTCGTGCTCCATGGCCACGGTGGCGACGAGCGCCTGCGACCCGTCTCCGCCCGCCATGCCGATCACGTCGGCGCCGCTCGCGACCGCGTCCTCGGCAAGTGCCCGCAGATCATCTCCGGGCCTCAGCACGATCGGCTCGATCCCGCGTCGCCGCGCCTCGTTGGCCAGGTCGAAGCGCTCGGCCTTGCCGCCGCCGGACTTCAGGTTCATGATCAGCACCGCCCGGCGGGCGCGACCGCCGCGCGCGCGGCGCCGCTCGTCCGGGGCGCGGCCGAGGCGGTCGTTGAGCGCGAAGCGAGCGGCGAGCCCGAACAGGGCGAGCAGCAGGCCGAGAGCGACGAGCGCGAGCAGGCCACGCCAGTAGGCGACGATCAGGACGATCAGGCCGCCGGCGGCGATGAGGGTGCCGACGAGGCCGGCGATACGCCGCAGCCCGCGCCGCGTCAGCGCGAACCACATGGCGACCGCGGTCGCGATCACCAGCGCGATCGCCAGCGCGACCCGCCCGAGATTCGTCGCGTACGCGGCGATGACCACACCGACCATCGCGCAGGGCGATAGGAGCGCTACCACCGCTGCCAGTCGCCGGCGGCCCGATGGCCGCTTGGCTGGCGCCAGATCCGGCATGGCTGGACGATAGCCGTCCGCGCGGGTGACGGAGAGGGCGGTCACCGCATCGCGGTCACCGGGTTGCGGCCACGGCGCCGCGTCGGCCGCGATCAGGCGTCGGGTCCGGGTTCGCTGGCGAAGTGGCGTTGCAGCTCGTTGGCGTAGGAGCAGCCGACGGACGACCGGTTCTCCTGGAGCCACCGGCTGAACGCGATGCGGCCGAGCGGGGGGTTCGCGGAGACCAGCAGCCCGGCCATGAGTCCGCGGATCTCGTCCGGCGTGAGCACGACGTCGCGAACCACCAGGCCGAGTGCTCGCGCGGCGGCCGCCATCAGCAGCGGCGGCACCCGCACGATCGGAGCGTGCGCGTCGACGGCGGCGCGGACGAGCGCGACGAGGTCGCGGAAGCGCATCGTCTCCGGTCCGGCCGCGTCGACCACGGTGTCCCCCGCGGAGCGGGCCGCGTCGACGCAGATGCGGGCCAGGTCATCCACGTGTACCGGTTGCACCGGGTATCGGCCGCTGCCGGGCAGCGCGAAGGCGGGCATGCGGCGCAGGATCCAGGCGATGTTGTTGGCCAGGACGTCGCGTTCGCCGCCGAACACCCAGGTCGGCCTGACGATCGAGTACGGGCACGCCCGACTGGGCCAGCGCGTACTCGACGAGCGCCTTGCCGCGGTAGTAGGGCAGGGGAGACTGAACGGAGGGATTGGCGATGCTGACGTGCACGATCCGCTCGCACGCCGGCACGTCGCGCGGCGAAGAACAGCATCCGCGAGCTCTCGATCGCGTTGTCGAAGCGTCGTCTGATCGTGGTCGAAGCGCACCCAGAAGGTGTTGTAGAGCGTGCTGCACCCCCTCGAGGCTGCGCGCCAGCGCCGCCGGGTCGTCGAAGCGGTAGGTGAACGTCTCGACGCTGTCGCGCAGCGGATGCGCGCGATTCGGGTGAAAGGTCAGCGTCCTGACGCGGCGGCCGGATCGCAGCAGGCGCTCTGCGATGTGGCCCCCGGAGTAGCTGAACGCTCCGGTGACGAGGTCGAGCGGGCGTCTGCGTCGGTCATGGTGCCTCCTCGGGTGGGGTGGGCAGGGCGGCGTCTGCCGAGCACGGCCAGGCGCGTGGCGAGGTCGAGCAGCGACTCGGCGCGCGACTGGTCGCCCTGCAGGTGGCTGAGCATGTCCACGCCGAAGTACAGGGCGACGAGGCCGAAGGCGAGGTCGCGCGGCGCGGCGAGCAGCTGCAACGGCGAGCCGGCGAGCAGCTGCTCGAGCTTGCGCTGCACCATCGTCGATCCACGGCTCGATGCGGGCGGCCACCTCGGCCCCCAGGCTGCGCGTCGGCGACGCCGCCGCTCGACCATCTCGCCGAGCACCGTGATGTAACCCCGCTCGAGGTCGTCGGCGTGGATCGTCCGGGCGAGCCGCGCCAGCTCGGGGGCGTGAGGGCGCCCTCGAACGCCGGCGCCTAGGCGGCCATGCGGCGCTCGCTGATCAGGTCCAGCACCGCCAGAAGCAGATTTCGCACGCTGCCGAAGTGGTAGAAGATCAGCGCCTGGTTGAAGTCACCCTCACTCGCGATCGCTCGCGCGCTCGCCCCGGCAAATCCCTTCGTCCGTCAGCGTCTGCAACGCGGCCTCGACGATCCGCAGCTTCGTGCCGCTCAATGCCTTGGACGGCCCGGGATCGGGCGCGGTCGGGTCGTGAATCGGGTGGGCGGATGGCATCGGCCAGAGAGTTTAGCACTCGCTCAAAGCGGATGCTCAAACTTGTGGCCGGCCGCGGCCGTCGAGGCCGACGCCCGCGCGGCGCCCTCACGCGCGGCGGAAGCGCCCGCCCTCGGCCCGGCGGACGGCCAGGCTCAGCGGCTCGCTGCTGATCAGCGACTCGAAGCGCTCGATCAGCGGCCACAACGTGCGCAGCCGCAGCGCGGCACCGCGATCCACCGGAGCCACGCGCACCTCGCTGACGAGGGTCGCGCCCGTCTCCGCCGGCGCCACCCACTGGGCGAACAGCACGCGCACCGTGCCCGGGGCCCGCCAGTCGCGGAACTCCTCCGGCGCGGCGAGTCGGGCAAGTGCCGGACGTACCGTCCAGATCTTGCCGCACAGGCCGGCCAGCAAGTGACCGTCGCCCTGCTCGAGCGTCAGGAACGGCGCGGCCGTGAACAGCTCCCGGAACGTCTGGTCCGCTCGCGCGCCGGGCACCCGCCAGCGCACCAGGCGGCCGAGGACACCCGACTCCCCGACGCGCACCGTGCCGGCGGCGCGCCACAGCGTGGCGCCGTCGGTCGCCGCCGTGCGATGGTGGTACGTGCGTACGGCCGCCTCGTCGAGCCAGCGATCGAGGTCGGGGCGCAGCGCGGTGACGGCGGGCGCGTGCATCACAGGCGGGCGATCAGCAGGCCGCAGGCGAGCAGCGTGACGGCGACGGAGAGCGCCTGCAGCGCGCCGTCGAGCGGCGCGAGCACGGTGGCCGTCGAGAGCTCGATCGACCGGCCGTCGGTCAGGCGCTGCTCGCCGTCCAGTGAGATCGTTCGCCGGCGCAGCTGCCGGGCCGGGGTGCTCAGGCGCCGCTGGGCCACGCTGAGCGCGGTGCACGCGCCGGCCACCAACAGGCCTGCCGCGCTGAAGCTCAGGGCGTTGACCCAGTAGCCGGTCCAGGCGGGGAATGCGCCCCAGGCGAGGGCGAACCACCAGTCGCCGTGCAGCCGCCCACCGAACAGCTCGAGGTTGTAGGCAACGCAGATGAACACGCCGAAGGCCACGAACGGCGCGAGCGTCCACGAGATGGTGAGCACGCCCGCCACGCCGATCGCGGCGGCTCCCGCCAGGGCGAGGCCGGAGCCGACGGCCAGCGCGCGCCCCGGGATTGCGGTCCGCAGCGGCCGGTCGTGCAGCTCATCCAACGCGTGTGCCGCGATGCCGACGGCCAGGAAGAAGGCGAGCAGCGCGGCGCCGACGCGCAGGCCGACGACGTGCGGCGCGGCGACGGCCCCGAGCGCGACGTAACTGAGGTGCCAGGCGGTATAGGGAGGATGCAGCAGCGTGACCGCGTCGGCCCACACGCTGCCTCGGCGCGCATAGAACGCCGGGCGCTCAATCGGACCCGCCGCCACCGCTCCTCACGCCCCACGTCACGATGCCGCCGCCGAGGCTCATGCGCTGCGCGCGGACGGACTCGATCCCCGCCTCGCGCCAGAGCGCGGTCACCTGGTCCAGCGGATAGCGCTCATAGAAGCCGGCGATGCTCGGCCCGAGGAAGCGGCCGACCCGGTACCAGTCCCGCGACACGAGACGGCCGAGAACCGGTAGCCCGACCGCCGTGTATGCGCGCCACGCCAGGGCGGCCAGCGGCCGGGGTGGTACGCCGAACTCGAGCGACGCGATCCGACCGCCCGGCCGCACCACGCGGGCGAGCTCGCGCAGCGTCGCCGCCGGATCGTCCACGTAGCGCAGCAGGTAGGTGAAGGTGAGCCCATCGAACGCCCCGTCGTCGAAGGGGAGCCGCTCGGCCTCGCCACGGACGATGCGCACGCGGTCGCGCAGCTGCGCGTCACCGTCGATGCGCCGTCCTGCCCGCGTGAGCATCTGTTCGCTCTGGTCGAGGGCGACCACCGAGCACCCGTAGCGCCGTACGAGTGCCTCGGCGACGAGCCCGGTGCCGCTCGCCACGTCGAGCACGCGATCGCCAGGTGCCGCGGCGAGCGCTCGCACCATCCGGGCGCGCCAGCGCGGGTCCTGGCCGAAGCTGAACAGGGCCGCGATCAGGTCGTAGTGGCGCGGCAGGCCCGCAAACAGGTCCAGTGCCTGCTGCTTGCGCGCCGAGGGCATCCCGGTCGCCGGTGTGGGATGTGCGTTCAGCGTGCCTTCACGTTACTGAAGCCGCCGCGCGGCGTGCCCCGATCGGGCCGCGGCGCGGGTGATCTCCCCGAAGCCGTCCTACGGGGCACCCGCCGGCAGCGCCAGCCCGTGCCCGGCATCCCAGTTCTCGACGAGCCTGGCGATCCCCCAGGCCGCCAGCAGGAACGCCGGCGCGACGACGACGATGGTCGCCGCGACATACCACGGCCACGGACCGAGGATCGTCACCAAGGAGGTCTGTCCCGGCGCGCTTCGCAGGTACATGTAGTTGCCGCCCGTGATCACGTCGCCCAGCGCGGCCACGCAGGTCCAGGCGAGCGTGGTCACGTACACGCGCCGGACCGCGCCGGGCTGCAGGTAGTGACGTTCACCGAACACGAGCAGGCAGGCTCCGACGACGGCCGCGCCGTGGTACATGAAATAGGTGAAATAGAACACGCTGGGAAAGGCATAGCCGAGGTCGGGCGTGAGGATCGCCTGCAGGGTCGCGGTCATGGCCCATAGGTAACACAGCTCCACCAGGCGAGGGCGCCGCGTCCACAGGGCCAACGCCGACACGAGCGAGACCAGATCCGTCAGCTGCAGCGGCAGGTCGTACCGCACCGACCAGATGCCGAGCACCACGTCGGCCACGTACTCGCCGGCCCACCCGGCGATGATCACCAGCGCCAGGGCGCGGGACACGAGCACCAGTGGGCGTCCGGCGTGTCGCCGTGCCGCCCACACGCACCAGGCCGATGCGGCCGCGATGATCGCCAGCGCCGCGAGATGCTCATCCGAGAACTGTCGGATCGCGTGCCTCCTCCCCGCCGGCGCCCTGGCGCCTCACCCCGACCGGTCGGCGTCCCGCTGGCTGGAGCGCTGCTCGTATGCCTCCTCCTCGTCCACGTCGCGATATCCGAGTCGGCTGGAGTCAGGCTCGTCTGGCGGCGCGTGCGCGGGCCGATGCCTCGGGTCGGACTGGGCCGGGCTGGCCTGCTCGCCGTGCTGCGGGTCGCTGTCCTGCGCGAACATGTGCATCTCCTCTCGTGAGTTCGACCGTGCCGGAGGTAGGCCAGCCGCGGGGAGGTGCACGCTGGCCGTGGCGACGACCACGGTAACCGGATGCGGGTCCGGCGGCTACCTCGAGCGAGGCCGCGCCGTCTCGGCAGCCCGCGCGGCGGTGGCCGACGCGGTGGTCGCGGCTGTGGGCCGGCCACGTTGTCCGCCTGGCTTGACGCGAAGGCGCCGGTGAAGGAGCATGAGATCGAGGCGGAAGGATGAGCGAACCCGAATACGACTACGTAATCGTCGGTGGGGGCTCGGCCGGGTGCGTGCTGGCCGCTCGCCTGTCCGAGGACCCCGAGGTGCGCGTGCTGCTGATCGAGGCCGGGCCGCCCGACAGCAACGAGAACATCCACGTACCGGTGGCGTTCGGATCGCTGTTTCGTACCCAGGTCGACTGGGACTACTTCACCGCGACCGAGCCGTTCATCGACAGTCGCCGGGTCTACCTCCCGCGCGGCAAGGTCCTCGGCGGCTCGTCCTCGATCAACGCGATGATCTACATCCGCGGCCATCGCGCCGACTACGACGAGTGGCGCGACGGGGGCTGCCCGGGCTGGGGCTATGACGATCTGCTGCCGTACTTCAAGCGGGCCGAGGACAACGCGCGCGGCGCGTCGGAGTACCACGGCGTGGGCGGTCCGCTCGGCGTGTCGGACACGCGCTCGGCCAACCCGATCATCGACGCCTTCGTCGAGGGCGCCATCGAGACCGGCCACCCTCACAACGAGGACTTCAACGGCGCGGCGCAGGACGGGTTCGGCCGCTACCAGGTCACCCAACGCAACGGCAGCCGGTGCAGTGCCGCCGACGCCTACCTGCATCCGGCCAGCGGACGGCCCAACCTCGAGGTGCTCCCGTACATGCTCGTGCAGCGCGTGCTGTTCGAGGGGGCGCGAGCGGTCGGAGTGGTGGCCGAGCGCCTGGGCGTCACGCACGAGTACCGGGCCGAGCGCGAGGTGATCCTGTGCGGCGGCGCGTACAACTCGCCGCAGCTGCTGATGCTGTCGGGCGTCGGCCCGGCCGAGACGCTGACGCCGCTGGAGATCCCGGTGATCGTCGACCAGCCCTCGGTCGGACAGAACCTCCAGGACCATCCGGCGACGGGCCTGGCCTGGGGGCACGACGACGAGCGGTCGCTGCTGAGCGCGAGGGCGCCGGAGCACGTCGCCGAGTTCACCGACCACGGGAGCGGACCGCTGACCTCCAATGTCGCCGAGGGCGGCGGCTTCATCCGCACGCGCGGGGACCTGCCCGCACCGGATATCCAGTTCCACGCCTCGCCGGCCATGTACGTCGAGGAGGGCCTTGCCCCGGTGGCGGAGCACGGGTTCGGCTTCGGGCCCTGCATGGTCAGGCCCGCCAGCCGCGGGGTGGTGGCCATCCTCTCGCCCGACCCCACGGCCAAGCCCTACATCCTGCACAACTACTACTCCGAGGACTCGGACATGCAGGCGATGGTGGAGGGCCTGAGGGCCGGGCTGGAGATCTCCCGCGCGCCCGCGCTGGCCCCGTTCGTCAAGCGGCCCTACTACGAGATGCCCGATGCCGACTCCGACGAGCAGCTGCGCGCGCATATCCGCCGGACCACCTTCACGCTGTATCACCCGGTCGGCACCTGCCGCATGGGCAGTGACGAGGCCGCCGTCGTCGATCCGCAGCTGCGCGTGCGCGGCGTGGACGGCCTGCGCGTCGTCGACGCCTCGGTGATGCCGACCGTGACGCGCGGCAATACGAACGCGCCGACGATCGCGATCGCGGAACGCGCCGCCGACCTCATCCGCGCCCGCGCCGTCGAGGTCGCGCCGCACGCGGCCGGCGTCGTCGCCGGCACGCACTGATCGCGCCGCGGCCAGGCCGTCGTCAGCGCTTGCTGGTGGTCGGCCGCCTGGCGGTCGCCGGTGGCGTGACCGTGACGGTGTCCAGGCGCAGCGTGCGCCCGACCGAGGTCACGCTCACGCCGACGGCCATCCGGGCGTGGGAACCGAGCAGCGAGCGTCCGAGTGGATTCAGATCGACCGTCAGGCTGGTGCGCGCGCCGGCGGTCAGCGTCGCGTGACCCGCGCCCACCACCACGCCGCGCAGGCGGAGCTTGGCGCCGGCCTCGGTGCCGACGATCCGGTTGCCGGACAGCTCCTCCCGGAGGACGAGCTGCACGTTCACGGCGGTGCACTTGCCATGGCCGGCGGTGCAGCTCAGCGCCACCGTGACGAGGCCGGGACCGCCGCTGACCGCGGTGACCGTCGCATAGTTGCGCGGCGTCGAGACCGACACAGCGGTCGAGGTCGACGAGCGGGCGGCGGCGGTGCCGGGGGCGGCGCCGTTCGAACCGGTGGAGCTGTCGGCAACAGCGGTCGTCGTGGTGGTCGTGGTGGTGCTGCTGCTCGTGCTGGTGGTCGTGGCGGTGCTGCTGCTCGTGGTACCGCCGTTCGCCGTGACGTCGACGACGCCGCCGAACACGAACGCGGCGCCCGGCCCCGCGGGGCCGTTGGCATACTCGCTGTCGGCCCCCACGACGAGCGAGGGCCCGGAGACGGCAACGGACGCGCCGAAGCTGTCGCCCGCGGTGCCGGCGCCCTCCGACAGCATGGTTGCGGAGGTTGCGGTCGCCCATCCGCCGGTTGGCTGGCTGAACGCATAGACGCCGCCCTGCGCTGCGGCCTGGCCGATCGTGGCCCCTGGCGCGCCGGCGAAGATGGTCGGCCCGGAGATCGAGACCGCGGCGCCGAGGGCGTCGCTCGCCGCCCCGCTCGCCGCCGTCAGCGCCACCGCTGCGGTCGCGTTCACCCAAGGACCCGACGGCGGCTCGCCAAACACGTACACGGCGCCCTGGCCCGGGTTTGCATTGACCGTTGCGCCGGGGGCACCGGCGATCACGGTCGTGCCGGACACGCCAACCGATTGGCCCATCGCGTCTGCGGGGCCGGCGGTGGGAACGCCGGGTGCGCATCCGGCCGAGCAACCCGACAGCAGCGCTGTCTGGCCGGCGCTCGTCCATCCCCCCGATGGCTCCGTGTACACGTCCACCTGGCCCGCGAGGCTGTCCGCGAACGGGGCTCCAGCGACGATCGTGGGACCGCTGATGGCGACCGAGAAGCCGAGACCGTCCAGCCCCGCCGTGGTCGTCGCCAGCGTGGCGACCGGGCCCTCGGCGGCCCAGCCGCCGGCGGGCTCGCCGAACACGTCGACCGAGCCCGAGTAGGACATCGACCCGGGCGCCCCGACCACGAGCGTGCTCCCTGAGGCGGCGAGCGCGTAGCCAAACTGATCTCCGGGGACGGCGCCGGGCTCGGTGAGCTCGCCGTCGTCGACTTCGCTCGCCCACCCGCCCGAGGGCTCGGTGAAGAACGGCACCGCACCCGAGGACTGGCCCGCGCCAGGCGCGCCGGCGAAGACCGTGTCGCCCGAGATCGCCACCGACGTTCCGAGGCCGTCGCCCACCGTGGGGCTTGCGCTGGTCAGCTGTACGGCGCTGGTCGCGTTCGCCCAACCGCCGGATGGCTCGCTGAAGAGGTAGACCGCACCCGCGTCGGTCTGGCCGCCCACGGTGGCATCCGGGGCGCCCACGGCGACGAGCGGTCCCGACACGGCCACCGACTGGCCCAGCGCGTCCCCCGCCTGGCCATCGCCGGCGAGCAGGACGCCGTCCTGCACGATCGGGTCGACCGTGATCGGGAACGCGGCCCGTGCGGTGCGCACGTGGAGAACGAGGCGCGCGCCGCGCAGGGACATCCACGCGGGCAGCGCCCGCCCGCGGGCGTCGACGACGGTCAGCCCGCCGTAGCGGAGCGCCGCCCTTCCCCTGACGAGCAGGTCGACGCCGCCGGCCGCGGCACGGGCCCGGAGCTCTCCACTGGTCCGGAGCGTCAGTGAGAGTGCCAGGGAATCCCGGGCGCCGGCGGGGGTGGGACGCGCGATCGTGAAACCCTGCTCGAGACCGGACGGCCCGTTGACGTACCACTCGGTGATGGCGCCACGGCGGTAGGACACGCGGTTGGCGTGGCCGGCCGGCGACGCGGATCTGACGCTCACCGTTCGTCCGGCGGCGCTCACGCCGCGTAGCGCGACCCACACCCGGCCGGCAGGCGTGGTCACCGTGACGCCGCTCGTGGCGAAGCGCATCGCCAGGTGCTGGGCGCCGTTTCGCGCCACGAGGTCGGCGCCGGCGCGAACGCTCCAGTACGGCCGCTCGTCGGCGCCCAGCACGCGCGAGACGGCCAGCCGGGCGGCCGGCGGAAGCCCGGCCGCCACGCCTGCCGCGGCGCCGGCGCGCCCGCCGGCCGATGCCACCGCCGCGGGTGCCACGACGGTCCCGGATGGGGCCAGGAAGACGACCGAGAAACACAGCAGTGCGCCCGCCAGCGCGCCGCTCAGCGCGGGCCAGAAACGACGGTCGACCTTCCTTGTCGCTGGAGCGCACGCCTTCGCGGCGGCGCCGACCAGTGCAGCGCACTCTCGCATCCGTACCTTCCCCCATCAGGAGCGCCGACGGCTCACCTGTCACACCGCAGGGCACGATTATGCAGCATCGGTTCGCGCTGCGGGCCGGGCGCCCGCGCCGCTACGGGCAGGCCATCGTCCCCGTGACCGTGGGCGCGCTGCCATCCTGGAAGCTCGCGGTCGCGGCATACGGCAGGGAGGCCGGGCATTTCTTTGGCAGCTCGATCAGCCCGACGGCCGTCCTGACGGCTTGCTTGACCGCCTTGCGGCCGCGCCTGACGGTCCTCGTGGTCGTCACCCAGTGTGTCCCGCCGACCGAGAAGGTGAGCGACACCACCGAGGCGTCGGGGCCCCCGGGCACGGTGGGAATCGGCGGAACGCTCACCGAGATCTTCTCGCCGAACGGTGCGCCGGCGGGCGTGAGGGTGCCGGGGAACGTCAGGGTCTCGGCGATTGGCGTGCTGCCGCTCGCCCAGACCTCGTAGACGATCGGGCTTCGACTGGTCAGGTAGATGTCCAGCGGCGCGGTCTCCATCAGCGTGGTCGTGCCGAGGACGGCCTCGACGCTGGCCGAGCCGGACCCGATCTGTGACCCGGCCGGACAGACCGGCGGGACGGACCCCGTCGCCGCCGTGATCGTGCTCAGCGGGCAGGTCGGCGCACTATCGAACGTGAAGGTGGGGCCAGGCGGCGCGTTGATCACCAGTTCCCCGAGCGGCGAGGGGATGCCGCCGAGCGTGTCGCTCATGCTCGTCTTGACCGAGAAGATCCCCGAGCCGCCGAGCTTGCCGCTGATGGTCGGCGAAGCCGTGAACTGCTCGGCGGCCAGCGCCCGGGCGGGCAGCGCCGCGATCGCCGTCGCGACGATCGCCGCCAGGCAGCTCGCTGACCACGGGCTCGGTCGGAGAGTCCGGGGCGGCGGCGTGACGGCGCGGGGCGAGGGATCGTTGACCGGGTGGCGCATGGATCGGCAAGATAGCTCGGTCCGAGGGGTCACGTCAAGGCACGGCGTCGCTGACAGACGCCTTGACACGATCCCTCGGACCGAGCTATTCTCGATTGATGGCCAGAACGAACCGATGCGCGCCGCTGCCGACCGTCCCCGGGCGCTCAGCCGACCGGCGGCCATCGTGACCGCGGACGCCGAGCACCCGCAGGGCGAGGCCGTCCACCCGTTCGATCGGGCCACCGCCCTTCAAGCGCTGAGCAAGTCCAGCCTGCCGTTCGGCGCCGCGGCCACCGGTGCCCGGGGCTACGCGGCGCTGGTCGACGAGTGCTGGTGGGACGAGCGTGAGGTGAACGCCGGGTACCTGGCCGCGCTGGTGCTGCGGGGCATGTCGGAGGCGGTCGGCAGCGACGCCGGCGCCGCGCGGTCCATGACCGTTCACTTCAGCCGGGCGGCGCGATCGGGCCCGGCACGGCTGTTCGCTGTCAACGAGGCCTCGCAGCCGGGCCTGGCTCACGCGAGCGCACGCCTCGAGCAGGATCATCGGCCGGTGGCCGTCGCGCTGGCCAGCTTCTCGCGCACCGGCCCCGACGGTGGCCATCGCGCGGTCATGCCGCGCGATGGCGAAGACGTCGAGCCGGGCGCCGCCGAGCCGGCCACCTGGGCGCGGTGGCGCCAGCACCCGCCGGCCTATCTCTCCCATTACGAGCTGCGCCCGCAGGCCGCCGCGGCCGAGCGGCACGGCGCCAGCACGGCCGGTTGGGTCCGCCTCGCCGGGCCACCCGCCCGTCCGCTGGATGCGCTCTCGCTGAGCGCGTTCGCCGCGGCGTGGATGCCGGGTCCGCTCGCGCAGGTCGCGGGCGCCGACGCAGCGGACACGCTGTCGTTGAGCGTGAGCTTCCCGGGGCTTGGACCGACGGCCGAGCTCGCGGAGGACCGGTGCCTGGGGGTATGGCGCTGGCAGGGCGCCGGCGAGGGCCTCTACGAGGAGGACGGCGAGCTGTGGAGCCCGGGTGGGCGGCTGCTCGTCCGTTCGCGGCTGGTCGGACGCTACGCCGCGCCGGTCCCGACAGCGGGCCGGGTGGGCCGACGTCCGTCGGTGGAGGTCGGATGACGTCCCCGGTGGCGGGCACGGTGTTCGTGCATGGCAACCCGGGGTCCGGGCGGCATTGGGATCGCCTCGTCGGCCCCGCCGCCGAGGCCGTCGGCGGGCCCTCGTTCGCGCCGACGCTCCCGGGATTCGCCGGGGCCCCGGTGCCGCCCGGCTTCGGCTTCACCGTCGACGCGTACGCCCGCTGGCTGGGCGAGCGCATCGATGCGGCCGGCATCGACCATGCCCATCTGGTCATGCACGACTTCGGCGGGGCGTTCGGGCTCGTGTGGGCCGCGGGCCACCTCGAGCGCATCGCCAGCGTGACGCTGATCGACACCGGCGTGCTGATCGCCTACCGCTGGCATCTGCTGGCCCGCATCTGGCGCACCCCCATCCTCGGTGAGCTGTTCAACGCCGCCACCAACCGCGCGGGGTTCGGTTTCATGCTGCGCCGCGGCCAGCCGCGGCCGCTGCCTGCGGCGTTCGTCGACCAGCTGTTCGAGGAGCTCAACCCGTCGACGCGCGAGACGGTGCTGCACCTGTACCGCAACACCGACGAGACGCAACTTGCGCTGCTGGCCGATCACTTCCGGGCGGCGAACCCGCCGACGCTCGTGTTGTGGGGCGCGCACGACGTCTACCTCCCGGTCGCCCAGGCGGTGCGTCAGCGAGAGGTGTTCCCCGACGCCCGGATCGTCGTGCTTCCCGACAGCGGCCATTGGCCGCACGCCGACGACCCCGACGCCATCGAGCGTCACCTCATTCCGTTCCTCAGAAAGGCCGCCACATGCGCGAAACCGACCGTTCGTTCGTGATCGATCTCAGCGAGCCCACCGCCATCGCGTACTTCAACGGCGCGATCATGCGCAACGCGCGCGCCTACGCATACTTCGTGTCCCAGGCGCCCAAGATGCTGTTCGCCGCGCGCAAGACCGATGGATGCCTGCAGGCCAAGTCCGCCATCGTCGGGCCGCGTGAGTTCTTCATGCTCTCCTATTGGCGCGATGAGGCGGCCCTGCGCCGCTTCTACACCACTGCGCTGCACGTCAAGCTGATGAAGAAGGTGTTCGAGCACCCCGACTGGTACACGCTCTACAACGAGACCTACCGGGTGCCGATGAGCGTGCGCTACTGGAACGCCGTCAACGGCTACGGGCTCAGTCAGCCGCCCCGGACCGAGAGCATGCTCGAGTTCGGCCGGCGCGCCGGCGTCGACGTGGCCGCGACACCCAGCTAGGCGCCCGGCTCGCCGAGCGCCGTCCTGATCTCGCCGATGGCGGCCTGCTCGGCCGCGCCGATCGGGTTGTCGTTTCCATGCTCCCTGTGGGCCTCGGCCACGCGCGTGGCCAGCGCCAGCACGAACTTGCGGTAGTCGTCGAGCTCCGCCGGCGTCGCCTTCTGCTCCAGCAGGGCGACGGCGTCGCGGATGTGGGCGAGCTCGGCCTGCTTGAGCTCGTCGGGCGAGTGGCGCAGTGCATGATCGGTCTCGGGTTTGTGTGCGACGATCGCATCGAGCAGTTCGCTCGACCCGTGCTGCTGGCGCGCCTCCGCGTACGCCTTGGCCATCGAGTAGGTCTCGCGGAACGTGCCGCCGCGTGAGGCCGTGATGACGAGCATCCCGGCGCTCGTCGGGCCCTCGAGGACCGTCTTCCACTCCTCCTCGGTGAAGTCTGTGCTGGTCGTCATTCTGGTGGCTCCTCTCGGCGCGTGCTCCACTCGGATGGCCGGCGCTCGGGCCGGCCGGGGCGGAGTCTACGCCGACCGCTCCGTGCCGATCCCGCTCGTCCGCTCAACGACCCGAGCCGCTGGCGCGCCGCGGGCGTATCCAGCGTCGGCATGGGCGGCGTGGTGCCAGCCACGTGCGGCTCACGTTGGGGTGTGTCGGGGCGCCCGGCTCGTCGTGCGGGTGACGATGCGGCCGGTTGTGAGGGTGCGACGCGACGCACGAGCCGGCGCCTCGACGCTGGGGTAGGATCGTCGCGCAGATGTTCGTCACCGAGCCGCCGCCGCAGTGCAGCAGCCAGGGCGGCGTCGACACGAGGGGAGTCACATGCGCAGGCAGATCGTCGTCCTACTCGTCCTGGCCGTGGCGGCGCTCTGGGCCGTCGCGGGCACCGCGTCCGCCGCCCGCAAGTCCTGTGGCTCGGTGAGGCCCAACTCGCCGCCGTTCAACAGCGGTGTCACCTCGTTCAAGGTCACCGTCGTGAAGGGGACGATCACTTGCGCTCAGGCCGACAAGCTGTTCACCCACTTCTACACGACACCAGGCACGGAATCGGCCGGATCGAACGGCACGAGCATCGAGCACCTGAACAACGGCTTCACCTGCAGCGGCGGTGGCTTCTCTGGCACGGCTTCGGTGCCGATCATCTGCACCAAGGGTCGCGACGAGGTGAAGGCGGTGGGCTGACGGGCACCGCTCGCCCGCGCCCGAGGACCGAGGCCGAGGGTCCCTAGTTGACCGGCGTCGACAGCGCCGCGCGCAACAGTCCGGCGATCAGTTCGCCGCGCGCGGCGAGCCGATCGGTGCGGTTCTCCACGACGGCCGCCACGACGAGCTCGTTGATCGCGCCCACGAGGGCGGTCGCCTTGGCGGTGCCGAGGCGGGGGATCTCCGGCTGCTCCTTGCGTGCCTCGCGCACCAGGCGCGTCAGCAGCTTGGCAAAGCGCTGATTGATCTCATAGTGCAGGCGGACGCCCTCGGGGCCGGCGGCGAGGATCTCGAGGTGGAACGTGCGCGTCGCGACCGGGTTCTCCGCCATCGCGCGCAGGTAGGCGCGCGTGCCGGCGAGCACGCGATCGGGCGGCGCGGCGTCGACCACCGCCTCGTTGACCCGTGCGAGCATCATGTCCGCCACCGCGGAGTACGCGGCCAGGAAGCACGAGAGCTTGTCGGTGAAGTGCTCGTAGAACGTACGCTTGGACATGCCCGCGTGGCGCACGATGTCGTTGAGCGTCACGTTCGCATAGCCCTTCTCTCCCACCGCCCGTGTGATCCCCTCCATCGCGCGGGCTCGGACGTCGGCCTTGGGACTGGGACGCGGGGGCATGCGCGCCGGCACACTAACGGCCGGTCGCCGGCTGCCGCGCTCAGCTGCCCGTTCTGCCGCGAGCCCGCTATCGCCGGTCAGGCTGGGCAGGGCAGCTTGCCGGTGAGCGGAACGCTGCTGCCGTCGGCGAAGCTCGTGCTGGCCCCCCACGGGATCGAGCCGGTGCACTTCGTGGGTAGGTCGAACAGGCCGACGGAGGTCTTGACGGTGCGCTTGACCGTCTTGTTGCCGTGCTTGACCGTCTTGGTGGCGGTGGCGGTGTGCATCCCGCCAAGGGTGAAGCTCAGCGAGGTGACCGAGCCGTCGGGTCCGCCGGGCACGGTGGGGATCGGCGGGATGTTCACCCCGATCTGCTCCGCGTAGGGAGCCCCGATCGGCGTGAACGTGCCGGGGAAGGTCAGCGTCTCGGCCACGGGCGTGGTGCCATTGCCCCACACCTCGGCCTTGAACGGGCTGCGCTGGATCGCGTAGATCTTGATCACCGTGTTCTCCATCAGGGTGGTGGAGCCCAGCGCCGCCTGCACGATCGCGCTACCCGAGCCGATCTGCGAGCCGGCCGGGCACACCGGGGCCACGGACCCGTTGGCCGCGGTGATCGTCGCTACGGGGCATACCGGCAGGGTGGAGAAGTTGTAGGTGAATCCCGGCGGCACGTCGATGAGGATCTGCGTGAGGGGTGGGGGAATCCCGGGGAGCGAATCCGTCGCGCGGACGGTCAGCACGCCGGGCCCTCCAAGCCTGCCGGTGAGTGTCGGCGACACCGTGATCAACGGGGCGGCCAGCGCCGACGCGGTCGCCGTCGTCAAGGCCAGGCCGGTCGCGAGGACCGACAACCCGATCGTTGCTCTGCGCATGGACCGCCTCCTGTTGAGCCGTTGCTGCACGCGCCGCGCGCGGAAACACACGCGGCGGCCGGGGCACTCGCCGCCTCGTGCTTGACGGTACCAGAAGGTACCCCAACCGGGGCGCAGTTGCCGGTTGACTCGGATCCCGGCGCCCACCCCGGTACTGGCTGGTACCATCGCGGCCCCCCGAGAAGGAGCCAGCCCTGTCCGCGTCCACGACCGAAACGCCGACCCTGACCAGCCCGCTGTCGCTTCCCTGCGGGAGCACGCTCGTCAACCGCATCGCCAAGGCGGCCATGAGCGAGCAGCTCGGCGACCGGCACAACCGCCCGACCCCCGAGCTCGAGCGGCTGTATCGCACCTGGGCGAACGGCGGCGCGGGTCTGCTGATCACCGGCAACGTAATGGTCGACCGGCGCCACGTGGGCGAGCCGCGCAACGTGGTGGTCGAGGACGACCGCGACCTGGCGGGACTGCGGCGCTGGGCCGAGGCGGGCCGGTCCGGGGGAGGTCAGATGTGGGTGCAGATCAACCATCCTGGCCGCCAGGCGCTGCGCATCGCGGGAGCGCATCCGGTTGCTCCCAGTGCCGTCGCTCCCAAGGTCCCCGGCGCGGTGAAACCGCACGCGCTGAGCGAGCCCGATATCCAGGAGATCATCCGGCGCTTCGTGGCCGCGGCGTCGGTGGTCAAGGCGGCCGGATTCGACGGCGTCCAGCTGCACGCCGCCCACGGTTATCTCATCTCGCAGTTCCTCTCCCCGGCGGCCAACGTGCGCGAGGATGGATGGGGCGGGGATCCGGAGCGACGGCGGCGCCTGCTGCTGGAGCTCGTCGCTCGCATCCGCGACGTCGTCGGCTCCGCGTTCCCGGTGGCGGTCAAGCTCAACTCGGCCGACTTTCAACGCGGCGGCATCACCGAGGAGGAATCGGCCGAGGTGGTGGTCGCGCTGGCCGCGGCCGGCGTCGATCTCGTCGAGATCAGTGGCGGGACCTATGAATCTCCGGCGATGGTCGGTGGCTCGACCGCGCACAGCACGCGCGAGCGCGAGGCCTACTTCCTGCGCTACGCCGAGCGTGTGCGCGCGCAGGCACCGGGTCTGCCGCTGATGGTTACCGGGGGCTTTCGCACCCGCGCCGCGATGGAGCATGCGCTCGGCTCGGGTGCCTGCGACGTGATCGGCCTGGCCCGGCCGTTCGCCGTCGCGCCGCTGGCCCCGGAGGGGCTGCTCAGCAAGCGCACCGACCGCGTCGCCGAGCGCGAGGGCCGCGTCGGGGCCAAGCAGATCGACGCGGCCGTCGACCTCTTCTGGCACACGCGTCAGCTGCAACGCATGGGCGCGGGTCAGGCTCCCAGTGAGCATGCGGGCGCGCTGCGCACGGCCGCGGCCGTGCTCGCGGCCAACGGCTGGGGAGCGCTGCGGCGCAAGCGGGGCGGCTGAGGCTGACGGCGGCCGCTCGGCGCGTCCTGCGACGTCTGGCGGTGCTCAGAGCCTCAGCCTGATGGTGCGGCTTGCCCCGGCGAACGTCAGCTTGATCGTGGCCGAATCGTGGTGGCGGCGTGCGCCGCGGCCGCGCGCGCTCAGTGCGATCTGCAGTCGGTGGATGCCCGCGCCCAGCCGGTGTGAGTAGGTCTTCACGTCGACCCCGCTCACCTTCAGCACGCCGCTGCCGACGAGGTCGACGCGCAGGGCGACCGACGTACCGTGCAGCGAGGCGGCATACGAGCGGAGACTGGACGCCGGTGGCTGTGAGGATGTGCACCCGGTGACGGCGACCGGGGTGTTCTGCAGGATGGTGAGGCCGTTCTGCGCCACGATCTTGGTCGGGATCGTCAGCGTCTGACCACACAGATCGGTGACGGTGCTGGTCAATATGGAGTGCGGCCCGGTGGGAAGATCGAGGTCGAGGCTGGTGATCGGCACGTCGGGTACGTCGGGGACGGTGGCCATCGTGGCGCCGGTCGACGTGAAGGAGACGGTGCCGGCCACGCTGACCGTCACGCCGTCGGCGGCCAGGACGATGTAGACCTGCGGAAGGGCCGCGCCGCCGTTTGAGACCAGGTAGACCGTGCCGGTGAGAGCGCCAGGCAGGATCGGCGTCACGGCCGTCGCGGTGCCGACGATGGAACCCGCGCCGCACGCGGACGGGTTGGCGTGGAACGTGGCGGCCGGGCAGGCCTGCTCCACCGTCGAGAGCCGGGCCGGAAGCTGCGTCGGCAGTGTCACGGCGAACGACTGGAGGTTGGCACCGCCGGCCGGCATCGCCACCTTCACGTCGACGCCCGCGCCGTCGGCATGCGTGGGGTGGCCGGAGGTGCTCACGCTCAACTTCGGATGGAACGCCAGCGCGCCACAGCCGCCGACCTGGAAGGGCGCGGACACCGGCGCCCCGGCGATGACCCCCGTGACCGTCAGGGGCGAGCAGTTCGTCGGGTTGAGCGCAAAGCCCGGCCGGTTGATGCCCACGCTCACCGTCCGGGCGTGCAGCAGGACGCCGTCGACCATGCTGGGAAGTGCCGCGCTGATCGTGATCTGCGCCGTCTGCGGGTTGACGGCCACGCCGGCGCGCACCACCACCGGCGTGCCGAACGGGTCCGACAGGTTGAACGGGCCCACGATCGGCTGGACCACGATCGCCACGCCGAATGGGTCGCCGTCGGTCGGACCGGTGAAGTACACGGTGCCGCTGAGGTACAGCTGGTGACTGCTCGGAGAGCCCACGCCTGAGTCGTCGCCGACCCCGGCGCCGACGGTGGCCGTTCCGATCGCGGTGTTCGACGGGCAGGTGCCCGCGTTGGCATCGGCGTCGTCGCACAACGGCACGGAGCCGACCAACGCCGTGAAGCCCGGTGGCGTGGTGAGCGATATCGCGGTGAGGGGCGCCTCTCGGTCGTTGCGCGTCGCCGTGAGCGTGAGGCCGCTGAAGGCCCCGGCGACCGGGCTCGTCGGGCCGGCGACAAAGCTTGGCTGCGACGGCCAGGCCGACGGACACGCCCCGCCATTGCCGTCGGCGTCGACGTTGAAGGTCGACGAGCTCGCGGTGACCGCGGTGGCCGGATAGCTCCACGGAGTGATCGTGAGGGCCGTCGTCGCCGGTCCGCAGGTCAGCGGGTTGGCGAGCGCCGCCAGGGCGCCGCTGTTGAACCGCAGGTCCACGTCACCGATCGGCACCGGGGGCAGGCCGGTGAGCGTCGCGACCAGCTGACCCGTGGTGGGGTCGGGCACGAGGGTGCCCTCGAGCTTGACGTCGAGACCGGAGCCCTGCGCCTCGACGAACACGTGAAAGGGGTTGGCCGGTGTCGTGGCGGCCGTTCCGTCCTGCGCGATGTAGACGCCGCCGCTGAGCGTGCCCGGAAGCACCGGCGTCGTCGCGGTGATCGTGCCGACCGCCGAGTCGAGCGGGCAGTTCGACGGCGTGGCGGAGCTCGTGAGCCCGAACTGCGCGCTCGTGCACGCGCCGAGGCTGTCGGCCACGGCCGGGTTGAGGGATACGCCGAGTGGCAGCGTCAGCTTGAGCGTCTGGGCCGGTGTGTTCCACTGCGGGCCGCTGGTGTTCTCGGCCAGGGCGATGTGCAGGTCATAACCGGCCGCCGAGTCGGCCTGCGTGGTGCTTGGCGTGACCGTGAGCGATGGAGCGAGCGCGAGCGCGCAATCGGCCGACGGGCCGGGCGACGATGCGGTGGCCGTGACCTGCGCGGCCGGATCGTCCCAGTCGTCGGCGAGAAACGACGAGCTCAGCGAGCCTTCCTGAGCGCAGCTCGGCGGGAAGTACAGGAACGGCGCCCCGCCTCCCGGGGTGGAGCCGAACACGGTCAGCGCGCCGCCGAGCACCGGCGCCGCCGAGGTCAGGTTGGGGATCGTCGCCGTGAGCTGATAGCTGCTGTTCAGATCGAGGAACACCCTGATGCCCTTCGGGATCTGGGGGGCAAGCGGCTGCACGCCGACCTCGGCCAGGTGGCCGGGCGGCCGCGCGATGAGGTAGACGGGCGCGATCTCGCGCGCGTTCGCCGAGTCGGCGAACGTCAGCCATCCGAGTTGCGACGTGTCGGGGCAGACCGTGCCGCCTCCTCCGTCGAAGACCTGCTCGGGGCATTGCGCGGCGACGGCGTTGAGACTGGCCAAGAAGCCGGCGGGCAGCTGCGCGACGATGTCCTTGACGTTGTGCACCGGCGACTCCAAGCCGTCAGCGCCCGGCGCCGTGGCAAAGCTGAAGCTGGCGGTGACGCTGTCCGGGTGGCCGGCCGCGACCGTGAAGTTGGCGCCGCTGGTGTCCATGAACGATGTCGAGCCGGCGCACAGCCCGAACGCGCTGCTATCCCCGGCATAGGTGAACATGTCGGTGCTGCCGGCAATTGACGCCCCAGCGGAATCGATCACCGTGACCGGGACCGTCCCGACCCCCGGTGGACTGACCGCGAGCAGATAGCCGGGGATCTCGGCGGACACGCCGGGATCCTCGGGAACCGGCGCGTGGTACCCGACCGCCGCCGCCGGGACGGTGCCGAAGTCGACGCCGTCTCCGGGGCCGACGCCCGGACCGGTGACGATCACTCGTGTCCCCCCGAGCGGGCTGCCGCACGCCGGAACGACGCTCTGGACCGCGCACTGACCGCCGGGGGCGTAGGTGAACCGGTCCGCGGAGGACGGCGCGGAGGTGCCGCTGGAATCCGTCACGATGACGTCGACCGTGCCGGCGCCGTCCACGCTGGTCGTGCTGTCCACGGCGTTGGCGACGAAGGCGGGACTCGTCACGGTGATCGTGGTCGCGTTCACGACGACGGGGTTCACGCCGGCGACGTTCCCGAACATCACCGTCGGTGGCGTGGGCCCAGATGTGAACCCGCTCCCGGTGATCGTCACGACGGTGCCGCCGGCCGTGGTGCCGCACGCGGGCGACACGAGCGTCACCGTCGGCGGCGAGGGGCCGGCCAGTGCCGTCGCCGTCAGCAGCAGGCAAACCAGCAGCACGGCAAACGCGCCGAGCACGACGCGGAGCGACCTCGAGCTCGTGTGTGAGTGGCGCACGGTCATTTCTTCAGGGCGATGGTCAACAGGTGCGACTGGCCGTGGCTGATCGACACCGTGATGGCGAGCCGAAGCGTCGAGTGACCGGCGAGGACCTTCCGTGCCGCTGCGGACAGCGACAGGCTCAGCGTGACCGAGCCTGCGCGCGAGAGCGCGTCCCGGGCTCGTGCCACGGTGACGGTGCGCCGGCCGATCCGCGCCGTGGCCGTGGCGATGATCGTCGTCGCCCCGCTCGCCCGCACCACGAGGGAGACTCTCCCCGCCTTGGCAAAGGCCGCGCGCTGCCGAGCGGTGATGGCGCCGAGGGATGCGGTCACGGCCGCCACCGTGGTGCTCGTCGACGTCTGGCTGACCGTGGTCGTGACGTTGGTGCCGGCGAGGTCGTTGGGAGGCGGCGTCAGATCAGGCGCCGGCTGGCCCGCGGCGCAGGATCCGTTGAGCGCGAGCACGCATGAGGCAACGATGCCGGGCGGCGCCCCCGGCGAGGGCGTGCCGTCGACCGCGGCGTCGTAGATGTCGGGCATGTCGTCCTGGTCCTGACCGGCCAGCTGGTCGTCGGTCACGAAGAACGCGTCGTTGCCGCTCGGCGAGGCGGCGATCAGCGTCGACCCGGTTGACGGAAGCGTGGTACCGGCCGAGATCGTGGCCGAGCCCGCCGAGATGAGTGCGATCGTGCCGCCCCCGTAGGGGTCGGCCGCATCCGGGTCGGGTGACGCCGCGCCGGCCGGTGGCGGGTTCGGCTGCCATTCGTAGACGTCGTTGACCGTGTTGGTGTCGGCGGGGACGAGCGCGTCCGGGGTGGTGAACAGCACCCGTCCGGTGTTCGGTCCTGTGCCCGTGAGGCTGTTCAAGGTCAGCGCGGCGCCGCCGGTCGGGGCGGCGCCGGTCGGGTCACAGGACACGCAGGTCGGCGTCGCGGATCCCGTCGTGAACTCATAGAGCTCGGGGTTGCCGGCGCTGTCATAGGAGCTGAGCTGCGCGGCAGACGCGATCACGAGGTACTGGCCGTCGGGCGACACCTGGGCCGCGCTGTACTGGCTTCCGTCCTGGTAGATGCTGGAGCGTGGCGTCCACACCGCGCTGTCGAAGGCGCTGAGAGTGGCGAGATAGGTGACGGCTCCGGCGTGCTCGAGGTAGAGGTTCGGAGCCCCGTCGTCGCCGCTCGGCGCGCCACTGCCGTCGAGCAGCCCCCTGGCGACGAAGTACACGTACGATCCGTCCGCCGAATAGCCGACGACGCCGAGGGCGTCGGCTCCCGTGGACGCGTCCACCGTGCTGCTGTCGACCGACAGATCGGTCACGGCCTGAGTGGCGCTGTCGTACTCGTAGAGATCGGGTGTGTTGTCGCCCGTGCCGGTGTGCGACGAGCTCGTCAGCTCGCACTTGCTCAGGAAGAAGGCGAACGTTCCGCCCGCCGTCGCGCCCTGGAAGGTTGCCGGTGCCGTTGGCGCGCCGCCGCCGTTGGCCGACAGCGTGCAGTTCGAGTCGGGATGGCTGGAGGTCGAGACCGGCAGCGTTTGGGCGGCGGCCGAGCTGTCGTGTTCGCGCACGAACAGCTGGGGGGCCCCGCTCGCCGCCGCCTGGAAGAAGATGTACGACCCGTCACTGGAGACGACACCGGGAAGCTGTGGCGCCGATGCACCGCTGGGGAACGGGGTGCTGTTGTCGGTCTCCACGCCGACGTTCAGCAGCGAGCCGTTGACAGCGTCGTAGAGGAATGGTCCTGGGTCGGCGCTCGTATCGGGCACGGGCTGGTTGCCCACCGGGAAGGATGCGTTGGCGGCAAACACGACGTGGCCGGCGTTCGCCGAGTTGCCGACGAAGGTCGGCGCGTAGGTGGTCGTCTGGTCGTTGGGCGCCGTCGGGACCGGCGGAGTGAGCGCCGTGCCCGTGCCGGAAGCCAGGTTGTACGAGGCGATGTTCTGGATCGGGCCGTACTGACCGGTCTGCACCGGCGTTCCCGTGAGTGCGTCATGCCCGTCGGTCAGCCCGAAGAACGTGTGCCCGATCGACGTGCCGAGGTCGGTCGACATGCCGAGCACGCTGTCGGGCGCCCCGCCTCGATACACGACGAGGTTGTCCGGCGCGAGCGCGGACTGTGACGACCAGCCGCCCGCGCCACGCTGGAAGACGTATGAAGCCGAGAGGATGGGTGCGGTTGGCGTGCTGCCAAGCGACGGCAGTGCAGTGAACGACGTTTCCCACAGCAACGCGTCGCCATCCGGGCTCACGGCCACCGGGTTCGTCGTCGCCGCGGACTGAACCAGGGCGCCGTCCTTGTCGACCGGAGTGACCTGCTCGTATACGCGGCCGTCCGGAAGCGCAGCGGCGGACGCCGGCGCCGCGGACAGCAGCGCGCCGGTCGCCGCGACGGCGATCAGGGCGAACCGTGACCTCGAGTGCGGTCCGCGGCGAAATGACGGTCCGGCACCTGCAGCGCCCAAGCCAAGCTCCTCTCCTCCAGGTCCCGCTGTGACCGCGGCGGGATGCGCTCCCTCCAAGCACCCTCACCGGCCCTGGGCCGACCTTACCATACCGTACGGTACTGCGAGTGGATTTGCCAACCAAGGGGCAACGCGCGCCGGATCGGTGGGCGCGCGGTCGGTTCAGCGGGCACAGCCAAACGGCCGGCATGACGGCAAGGTGGTCTTGACAGGGCAAGCCATACTCGAAAGTATGGCGCGTGCTCGACGCAGAGCGCGCTGCCTCGTGAAGGGCTGTCAGTGTGATCCGCGCCGTGACCGACGTCACACCCGAGGAGGAGGGCCGGATGCTCAAACGTATACGGAGGTCAGTGGGCTCTGCGGCGGCGCCGGTCGGTCTGCTGGCCGCGGTCGCGCTTGTCGCGGCGCCGGCGTCGGCACAGGCGGCGCCGGCCGGGACGCAGGCGCTCTCGGTTCCCGTGTCGCTCGACTGCGTGCTGGACCCGGCGCCGGTCGGCCTGAACACGGAGGCCACGCTGGCCGGAACGTTCACCGCCACGGCTCCCGCCTCGGTCAATCCGGGTGATCCGATCACACTCACCGACGCCAGCGTGTCGCTGACCGTGCCGGCGAACCTCGTGGGGGCGTTCACCGAAATCGGCGCCGTCAGCGCGTCCGGCACCGTGACGAACCTTCCCATCGACGTGTCCGGCAGTTCCAGCGCATCGATCAACGGGGCGGCCGGCGGGCTCCCGTTCGGGCCGTTCCCGCTGACGGCGGGGCAGGCTCTGGTCGCCACGCTGCCGAGTACGGGACCGTTCACGCTGGCGGCCGGGACGGCGACCGGCGCGCCGGGCACAAACGCCGTCCTGACCGTCGACACGGCTCCCGGCTGGACCGGGAACAGCATCATCGGCTACACCACCACCGGGAACGGCCTCGTCGCGTCGGTGTCCGGTCTGAACGCCGGCGGTGGCAGGGTGGGACCGCTGCCGATTGTCTGCAACCCACCGTCGCCAGCCGTGACGATTGGCAAGGTGGCGATTGTCGCGGGCGGGTCGAGCACGACGACCACCTCCAGCGCGACCGCGTCCAGCACGACAACCGCGTCGACCAGCACGACCACGTCGAGCACGACGACCACTCCGGCAAACACGACCACGTCGACCACCACGACGACCTCGGCGCAGGACATCCTGCTGCCCTTCACCAACTGGACGGTCAGCGGCTCGGTCACCGCGAAGACGCTCGGTGAGCCGCTGACGTTGCCGAGCGGCGCGTCGTTTGACGGCTTGGCGGACCTCACCACGCAGCAGGTGAGCGGCAACCTCACGGTGCCGCCGTTCACGGCGAGCCTGTCGCTGCTCGGCATCCCGATATCGGTGGGCGTGACCTTCACGCAGGTGGGCGCGGCCACCGGCACGATCGCGGCCGTCCCGGGCAACGCGTCGGAGCTGGACCTGTCGGTGGATGCCGCGGCCAATCTCGGCATCACCAGCGCCAGCGTGTTCGGTCTGACGATCCCGTTGGCGTGTCAGACGGCCACACCGCTGTCGCTCGTATTCAGCACGACCGCGCCCGCGCTTGCGCTCGCCACCGGCGTGACGTTCACCGGCACGGTGACGCTTCCGAGCCTCACGTGCGGTGGTCCGCTGGGTTGGCTGCTCGGGCCCCTGCTGTCGGTGTTCGTCTCGGGTCCGGGCAACCCGTACTCGATCTCGATCGCTCCGCCGGGGGCGACGAGCACGACGAGCACGACGGCGACGAGCACGACCAGCACGCCGGCGACGACGACGAGCACGACGGCCACGAGCACGAGCACGACGGCCACGAGCACGACGAGCACGATGGCGACGAGTACGACGAGCACGACCAGCACGACGGCGACGAGCACGACGGCGACCACCACCAGCAGCACACCCCCACCACGACGACGGCATCGGCGAGGCCGGGGAGGTGCCTCCCATCGGTCCAGCCGTCGTTCGCGCCACCGGATCCGGTTCGACGTAGCCCGTCGGCGGTGATCACAACCCCGATGTCGCGTGCTCGACCCCGCCGTCCGATGGGTTGGCTGAACGCGCCGTCACGCGGTCGCTGACGACGCCTGGCGGTCAATGCGCAGGCGACTGGCCCGACAGTGGCGGCGCGAACGGATAGCCGACCCCGGTGAGTCGCTCGGACAGCTCCCACAGGCGCCGGGCGGTCTCAGGGTCGCGCGCGGCGCGGCTCGGCGACACGATATGCGGGTGGCCACGCAGCTCGCCGATGCCGTCAGGTCCGACGAACGCGCCGCCGGGCAGGTCGGGGGCGGTGGCGGCGTACAGGCTTGGCCAGGCGCCCCGGTCGGCGCTCTGCGCCACGAATCGGTTGCCCAGCGACCAGTAGACCCGGCCGAGCCGTGATTTCTCGGGGGCGGTTTGGAGATTGGTGGCCGCGTAGCCGGGGTGCGCGGCGATCGCGCGCAGGTCGGCTCCGGCCGCGGCGGCGCGGCGCTGCAGTTCGAAGGTGAACATGAGGTTGGCGAGCTTGGACTGGCCGTAGGCCAGCCAGCGCTGGTAGCGCCGCTCGCGGTTGAGGTCGTCCAGCTGGATGCGGCCGATGCGGTGCAGTCCGGCGCTGACCGTCACCACGCGCGCCCCTGGGCGGGACAGGAGAGCGGGCAGCAGCAAGCCGGTGAGGGCGAAGTGGCCGAGATGGTTCGTGCCGATGTGGCGTTCGAAGCCGTCGGCGGTCGTCGCTCTCGGTACCGCCATGATGCCCGCGTTGTTGACGAGCACGTCGAGCGCCGCGTGCTCGGCGCGGAAGCGCTCGGCGAAGGTGCGCACCGACGCAAGGTCGCCCAGGTCCAGCGTCGCCAGCTCGAGGTCCGCCCGGGGCGCCGAGCCCTGCAGCTGCGCGAGCGCCTGCGCGCCCCGCTGCTCGCTGCGGCACGCCAGCACCGTATGCGCGCCGTGACCCGCGAGCTCGCGGGCGGTGGCCAGGCCGAGACCGCTGTTGGCGCCCGTGACGATCACGGTTCGGCCGTGCAGGTCGGGCATGTCGGCGGCCGTCCACTGATACGCCACGCGTCCTCCTCAGACTCGGCTGGTGCCGGCGTCGCGACGGGTCGCCACCGTGCCGATCGGGGAGACGCCGGTCACTGCGCCGCCGCCGTGAGATGCGGGAACGTGCTCGTCAGCCCGTCGATGCTCTGAGCGGGTTGCCCCTTGCATGCGGGCGCCGCGACGGTGCCGTTCGAGCCCGATCCGGCGATGTCCAGTGCGGTGATCAGAGCGAGGGTCTCCCCGGTCACGTCGGCGTTCGGCGGGCCGGAGATCCCCGGAGTTGGACGCGCGCAGCTGGAGGTGTCGAGTGTCTGCAACCCGCCAGCGAGATCGCTGAATGCGCCGGGCGCGGCGTAGGCGTTGGCCCGTGCGCTGCCGTCGCGCTGCGACTGCAACGCAAACGTCGAGGGGTTCAGTGGCCCGAGGAGCGCTCGCAGGTAGTGAAGCGTGGTCGTGCTCCCGGGAAACTCGGTGGTCGTGGGAAGCGTGGCCTCCGAGATGGCCGCGCCGTTGGCAAACAGCGCCTCCAGCTCCGGCTGATAGAGGTCGCCGTAGGCGAGCAGCGGATCGAGGTTGCGCAACACCGGGCTGAGCGCCCCCAGCAGCGGCGCGAGATTCGCCAGGACGCCGTCGAGGGCCGGGAGGCCGCGGGCCGACACCGCCGTCAGCGGGCCGATGTCGGCGAGCAGTTGTCGCAGGCCGGGCGACAGATTGCGCAGTGCGTCGAGCGTGGGCGTGAGCGCCTGCTCGTCGGGCGCGAGCTGATCCAACAGCGGCGAGCCGTCGGCGGCGAAGGCGTCCAGGCGCTGCAAGGCCGTCTGCGAGCGCTGCTCGAAGGTGGGCAGCGTGGAAAACGTGGCGGCAAGCTGCGGGCTCGCCGCCGCGGTCGCTCCGAACGACGCGCGTGCCACGCTGACGAGGTCACGCAGCTGGTGGGCGCGGTCGGTGAGTGCGTCGAGCGTGACGCCGGCGTTGCTCACAAGTGCTCCGATTCCGCCGTCCTGGCTCTGCAACGTCGCCGTGGCGGCCTCCAGGTCGGCCACGAACGGGTCGAGCTCGCCCAGCGCGGCGTTGAGCGCCGGCCCCTGCTCGTTCACCCCTGCTGCCGAGGCCTGGAGCCACGTTTGCAGCGCGGCTCGCGTCTGGGGGTTGAACGCGCGGTAGATCTCGTCGAGCTGAACGCTCGGCGTGACCTGCGCGGCCCCCAGGGTCCCGCCGTCCGGGACGGCGGGAGCGCTGCGGCTACCCGGTGTCAGCTCGACATAGGTCTCGCCCAGCAGCGATTTGGCGCGCAGGATCGCGCGCATGTCGGTGCGTGCGGGTGCATAGCGCGCCTGCAGCTGCAGCGTGGCGATCGTCTGCCCGCTTCTCGCGGGTGTGAGCGCGACGACCGTGCCCACGTTGACTCCGCTGATCGTCACGTCGGCCCGTGTCGCCAGCTGCTGCGCCTGGGGCAGCATGATGTTCATGCGGTACCCCTTCGCCTCGAGAGGCACCGAGCCTCCGAAGGAGACCCACAGGAAGAGCAGCAGCCCGAAGCAGGACAGCGCGAACACCGCCATGACGGCGAGCTGCACGGGCGAGGGGGCGACCTTCTGCACGTCAGCCGCCGTTGGCCGCGCACTGTGGCAGTGCGAGCTGCTGGACGAGGATTGCCGCCGGCGGCGTGCCCTTCTGCGCGATGCAGAACACCGGCACGTTGACAGGCGAGAACAGGAACTCGGCTCGCAGCAGGGCGCCGTTGGCGTCGCCGGTGCTGAGGATGCTGTCGAGGTCGTGCGCCGCCCACCCGAGGTAGAACAGGTAGCCGGGCCGGGTCGCGCTCGGGTTGTACGCGAGCTCGTTGAGGAACCTGTCGAGCACGCCGAACGCGGCGGCGAGGTTCGGCGTGACGCTCGCCAGCGATCGGGCGGCCGCCCCGAGCTCGACCACCGTCGGCTGCGCGGCGTGGGTGAAGGGCCCGATCTGGTCCTGAAGCGGGGCCCTCGTGCGGGCGAACAGCGTCTGGCTGGCTCGGAGGCTCGGGGCCAGGGCGGTCGCCGTCGGGCGCAGCCTGCCAAGTGCCGTGTTCGCCAGCTGCGCCGTCGTGGTGAGGCGACCGAGGGAGGATCGCACGGCGGTGAGCGACCCCGGCAGCTGCGCGACCGTGTCGCTGACCGCGGTGTTCTCCTGGGCGATCGTCTGCAGCGCGGCGTTGGACGCCGCGAGGAGATTGGCCAGCTGCGTGTCGCGGCTTCCGATCGCGGCGGTGACGAGCGCAAGGTTGTGCACCACGCGGCTGATGTGTCCGCGGCGGTCCACGAGCTGGTGACTGATCAGCTCGAAGTCGCGGGTGGTGGGGTCCAGGCGACGGAGGGCGGCCGACAACTCGGTGCCGCGGCCGTCGAGCGCCGGGCCGGTGGTGTCGATGAGCTCCTGCAGGTAGGCGCGCGAGTCGGCATCCAGGGAGGCCAGCAACTGGTCGAGGTTCACGTCGGGCGCCGTCTGCCCGATTGGCAGCGTCGCTCCGCTCGGTAACGCGCCGGCCGAGACCGTCCCCTTGTTCAACTCGATCGTCATGTCGTCGAGCGGGGATTTCGGACGCAACAGCATCGTGGCGTCGCGATACACCGGGCCGTAGCGGGGATTGATGTTCATGGACACGACCGCGACGCCGTCGTGGAGCCGGACGCCGGAGATGAAGCCGACCGGGACGCCGGCGACGGTGACCGCCTGTCCCTGACCGGGTGCGACGGCCTGGGCGGTCTGGAAGTCGGCGTTGATGCTGTAGTAGTCGGTACCGAGCAGGGGCACCCAGCCAGGCAGGGTCAGACGCTCGTTACCGAGGATGTAGCGGCCCACCAGCGCGGCGATGAGCATCATCGAGACGACGGCCGCGAATGAGACGGCGCTGCGGCGGATCTGGCCGCGAAGGCTGCGCCCGGGTGTGTGCTCAGCCATCGCGCATCACCCGACCGGCCCGTCTCCGGGGCCGTGAGCGGCGGGCCCGTTGTAGTCGGGCAGCGACTGCGTCGCGCAGGCGACGTTCGGCTTCAGCGGCGGTGGGCTGCCCGGATCGGCGGGGCTCGTCCCCTGCGGCGGCTCGCTCGCGCGTGCCTCGAGGACGTCGCTCGCGCTGCCGCGCTCGCTCGTGCCCAGGACGTTGATCGGGCTCGTGTCGAAGTACGTCGCGCTGCTGCCGATGAGGCCGCGTACGTAGCTGCCGTTGCCATCGAAGTTCGAGCCGACGCCGTTGACACCCACGAGGGCGTACCAGAGCTCCTGATACCACGGTGCACCCGTCGACAGTGGACCATCGTCGAGCGTGGTGTTGCCGGCGGGGAAGATCACCTGGCTGAAGCAGCGGCTGACCGGGTCCAGCCGACGCGCCAGGCTCGTCAACGACGGAATCAGGGATCCCAGCGGCGGGGCAGCGGACGCGAGGTCGCTCGACAGGCCGCCGAGATCGCCTTGACTTGCGAGCACGCGGGCCTGCGCGATCCACGGCAGCGCCGCGGAGACGGTCTGCGGCAGTTGCTCGACGGCGGGTACGAGATCGGCCGCCACGGCGCCCGCCGTCGGAAGGGCGGCGTTGAGTGCGGCGAACGCGCGGTAGGTGGCGGCGAGCGAACTGGGCAGCAAACCGACTGCCGCGTCGAGCGCCTGGGACTGGGTGGCGAACGCGCGCAGCGCGATGTCCAGGTTGGTGACGACGCCCTGGAGATTGCCCTCGTTCTGGCTCAGCGCGCCCGTCACACGACCAAGCGATGACACGAGCTGCGACACGTCGTTGACGCGCTCGCCGCCGAGCGCCTGCGCGACGATCGTGGCGTCGCGCAGCGCGCCGGGCGCCCGCCGAGCCGCATCGTTGAGCGCTTGGGCGGCGGTCTTGCCGCGCACGATGGGGTCCTGGACGCGGTTCTCGGCGGCCGTGGGTTCGTGCGTGAGTGCGGTGCCGTAGCTGGCCAGCAGCGCCTGCAGGTCGCCGCGCGTGTCGCTGTCGAGCGCGGTGACGACCTGGTCCATCTGTACCGGATCGGCCGTCTGCGCGATCGGAATCGTGGCGCCCGACTGCAACAGCGGCGCCGACGGGCTGCCGGGTGACAGGTCGACGAAGAAGTCACCCTCGAGAAACAGCCGCGGGCGGATCTTCAGCGTCGCGTCGGCGTGCAACGGGAGTCCGTTGTCATTGACGCCCATGGTGACCACGGCCACGTCGCTGCCGCGGTACAGCGAGATCCCCTCGACGCTGCCGACGGTGACGCCGGCCACGCGGACCGGTGAGTCCTTGGCGATGTTCACCGCCGAGGCGAACACCGCCCGAAGCTGGAACGAGTGGTGAAAGGGATCTCGCTTGGTGAATGCCGCGTAGGTGGCGAGCAGCAGCAACACCGCCGTGAGCACGCCGGCGACCAGCGGGCTCATGCGCGGCGGCTGCGCTCGACGGTGCGATTGTCCGGCCGGCGAGTGAGTGGGCCGGTGGGGCAGACGTGCCATGACGCTACCCGTCCCCGGTCGCGAAGTCGCGGTTGGAAGCCACGTCGGCGGCGTGCGTCGTGACGGTCTGCCCGGCGGCGTACTGCTCGTTCCCGGCCTCGCAGGTCGGTGCCTGGCCCGGCGCGGCGACGAGCGGGTAGGGCGTGGCGTGCAGGTAGTTCGACTGGGTGACGATCTGGCGCTCGGGCTGGGGTCCGACGTTCCCTCCGTTGGCCGGCGCGGATGCGGGTCCGCCTTCGTTGTTCGGCCCCGCGACCGAGGTGGCGGGGTCGGGCACGGCTGAGCCGATCGGCTCGGGGTTGAACAGCGTGGGCGCGAACACGGGAAGCGCGCGCAGCCACGTCCCGGTCGCATCACCCTCGGCGAGTGAGCTCGAGAGGTTGCGGAAGAACAGCGTCGGGTAGTTGCAGGTCGCCTGCATCCCGGCGAGATCGGAGACGATCGGATCACCGGCAGCGGCGGTGAGCGTGAGATCGTTCAGGCCCTGCGGTACCGCGGGGTCCAGTGCGAAGCGCTGCACTGCGTCGAGCGTCGTCAGCAGCTCGCGACTCAGTCGCGTCGCCGGGGGGAGGTTGGCGGCGCCGGCGGACACCGCCGCCCCGAGCGCCGGGGCCGCGCCGCGCAACGCTGTCGCACTCGGGGCCAGGAGGGTGAAGAAGCGCGTGAGCCGGTGCAGGAACGGGCGCACGAAGGCGAGGGAGTACGTCGCCTGGCTGAGCGCTGGCGGAGCGTTGTCGATGGTGTCGCCGAGCGACGGCGCGACCGACGCGAGTGCCTTGAACGTCGTGTCGACGCCCGTCGCCAGCTGACCTTCCTGCTGTGCGACCGGGGTGACGTCCGCGGCGGCCCGCTCGAGCGCCGCGATCAGTCGGGGGAGATTGGTGCCGGGGGCCGCGAGCGTGCGGGCCACGGGCTCGAGGCTGGCCAGCGTGGGTGCGAGGTCGGCCAGCGCGTCGTTGAGGTTGCCTCCGCGGTCGGCGAGTGCGTCACCATACGCGGCGAGGTTGGTCTGCACGGCGGTGCGCGTCGGCGCGTTGAACGTGTTGAGCAGCTGATCGAGCTCGACGGGTGCCGGCGCCGCCGCGGCGAGCGGCAACGTCGCACCCGCCGCAAGCGTCACGGTCGAGGTGCCCGGGGTGAGCTCGAGATACTTCTCGCCGAGCGCCGACTGGTCGCGGACGATGACGGTTGTGTCCGCAGGCAACGGCTGCACGCGCTTGTCGAGCTTGAGGGCGACGATCGCCTCCACCGCGCCGGTGCGCGGATTCTCACGCGCAGCCTCTGACGTCACGACGCCCACGCGCGTGCCGCCGATGCGCACGTCATTTCCGACCTGCAGGCTGTCGGCGTCGGGCAGCTGGACCTTGATGTCGTATGTCGGGACGAACGGCAGGCCGTTGCTGGCGTTGTAGGACAGGAACACCGCGACCACGACGATGAGCGTGGTGACGGCGCCGATGAGCAGCGGCGAGCCGGCCAGCGAGCGTGACGAGCGCCGGGTCATCCGCTCGGCACCTCGGACGGGTCGCAGGCCAGCGTGCCGTTGGCGGTATAGGGCGCCGACCCATCGGCCGGCGGGGCGGCGGCCGCGCCCGGGCAGCGCCTGGCCTGTCCGGTTTGGAGGTTGGCCAGCCCCTGCTCGGGGTTGACCGGCACGAGGGTGTTGTCCGCACCGGCGGCGAAGTCGGCGAATACCGGCGAGACGCGGGCGTAGTGGCCGTCTGCGTCGTAATAGGAGGAGGACTCACCGACCGCGCGCATCGCGCCGACCAGGTCGGGCGCATAGGGGAGGAGGAACGTCGTGACCGGCAACGCCGCCCGCAGCGCAGCGATGGTGTCGGGCGCCGTCATCCCGAAGGCCTGAGCGAGTGCCGGGAAGGCCCGGGTCGCGTCGGTGAGATCGTTGCCGGCGCCAGGGCGCGCAATGGCGACAGCGAGGCTCTTGACGGGGCCCGTCGCCTCGTTCAGCAGCGGCGTCAGGGCAGTCAGCAGCGACGCGAGCGTGCGCGTGTCCGGCTTGGCGACGTTGACCAGCCGGGTGAGCGCGTCGAGCGCAGGATTGAGCTCCGCAAAGGTCGCGTTGCCCTGCTGCAGGGTGGCCGGCAGCTCGCGCAACCCGATGGTCAGCGCCTGGCTCTGCGCCCCGACCGCGCCGAGGGCCTGGTCGGCGTTCTGCACGAGCGCGCTCAGCTGGGGTGCTCGGGCCGCGAGCGCGCTGACCGTCTTCGAAGTCGCCACGACGAACGCCGTGAACGCCGCCTGGTCGGCGTCCAGTTCCGAGACGAGATGGCCGGCGGCCGACAGGGCCGGCGAGAAGTACGGGATCGACTCGTTGATCTGGGGCGAGACTCCGGCGTACTGAGTCGCCGAGCCCTGGATGATCTGCTGCAGCGCCCGGCGCGTCGCCGGAGTGAAGGTGTCGAACAGCGCATCCAGGTTGACGATGCCGCTCGTTGCCGTGGTGGGCAGCGTCGCACCATCGGCGAGCGCGGGCCCGCTGTCCGGGCCGGGCGCCAACGCGATGTAGCGGCTCGCCTCGCCCGACAGCGACGGCGAGCGGATCTGGGCGGTGGTTCCCGCGTGCAGCGGCGCGATCGGGGGGTTGACGGCGATCGTCACATCGGCGAGGTCGTCGCTCGTCAGGGAGACGTCGGTCACGCTCCCCACGGGAACCCCTCCGACCTCCACCTCGTTGCCGTTTACGAGCTGACCCGCGTTCGTGAACAGCAGGTGGTACGTGCGGGCGCCGCCTGTGGTCGCCGCGAGGTAGGCGACGACCACGAGCACCGCCGCGAGGCCTGCCAGCGCGAGCTCCCGTCGCCGCCCACGTGGCCGGCGACCGTGCGCGCCGCGACTGCGGCCGTCGCCACTCGGTGGTGGCGTTCCCGGCTGACCGGCCCGACGCGGCGCCCTGGGAAGCGTGGTGCTCATTCGTCAGCGGCCGAGCAGGTAGTTGAGCAGCGTGTCCGGGCCGGCCGAGGAGGCCGGCGCGCTGGCCAGCGCCGCGGTCGCATGCACGCCACCGGCGCGCGCAGCCGAAGCCGTGGCAGCGCCCGTCTTGGTCGGGAAGTCCGCGCTGCAGGCCGGGAACGGCCTGGTCTGGTAGAAGATGCAGGGGTTCTCGACCACGGCGAACGCGCGGAAGTAGTGCGCGGTGGCGTCGTAGCCGTTACCGGCCAGGGAGGCCCGGAAGGTAAAGTCGAGCAGGCTGCGGAGGCCTCCCTGCCTGTCCGCGTCGGTGAGCAGTTGCGCGGTGCTCTGTGCGAATTGCCGGGCGCTCATGCCGAGGGTCGCGAGGCGCGCCACGACGGGCTGCGCGGCCTCGATCGCCGCGGCTCCCTCTTGTGAGGTGTGGCCGAGGCTGGCCAGGAAGGTGGTGGCGCTGCGCGCCAGCGGAGCGAGGTGCTGCGTCGCCACGTCGAGGTCCGGGGCGGCAGCGGCGAGATTGCCCAGCACGGGATTGGCCTGGGCCGACAGCGCCGCCAGTCGCGCGAGGCTGGGGGTGAGCTGGTCGAGGAACCCGGGGAGCTCGGCCAGGGTGTGCGCGAGGGCGACGCGGCGCTCGGCCGCGACGGTGGCGATGGTGTTCGCCTGCGAGATCGAGTCGGCGATCTGCCGGCGCTGCGCCGCAAGCGGAGCCACGGCGACATCGGACTCGGTGGCCAGCCGGGCCAGTGTCCGGTTCTCCGATGTCAGCAGGCCCAGCACGCGGTCGAGCGCGGCCAGCGTCGGGTCCGCACGCTGCACCACCTGCTCGAGCGCCGCGCCGTTGCCGGCCAGACCTGCCCCGAGCCCGTTGACGATCAGCGACAGTCGCTGCGTGTACGGCAGCCGCGCAACGTCACCGATGAGGTCGAGGCTCACCGGACTTGACGTGTTGCTCACGGGCAACAGGTGCTCGCCCGCGCCGGGCTGGCCCGGCGGAATGACGGGAAGCGGAGGCGGCTCAGGTGCCGTGGGGGGACGCGGCTGGGTGGGCGCACATTCGACGAACACCTCTCCGATCAGCGACTGCGGCCGAATCGTGCAGCTCGCGTCGCTGCGAAAGGCGGCAAAGCCGGGGTTCGTGATGTCGAGGATGACCACGGCCTTCTGGTCCGGGGTCAGGTCCAAGCCGGTCACCGAGCCGACCGTGACGCCGGCGATCTTCACCTGCTCGCCGGGAATCACGTTGTCGGCGTCGTCGAAGATCGCCCGCACCTGATATCCGCCGCCGGTCGAGCCGCAGCCGGCGATGGCAAACGCGATCAGGCCGCAGGTCAGCGCGACAATCATCCCGTGCACCGGTAGGCGACGGCGACGGCTGAGTGTCACCGGCGCCCCCGCGACCGGCGCTCCGGCGCGCGGCTCGCCGGCGGTCGTTCGGGCGAACACGCCCGGCGAGACGGAATCCGCCCAGTGAGCGGAGCCATGATGATGAGCATCCCTCTCCTCCTGCGCCGTTCACCGCTCCGTTGCACCCCGCCGCCAGCCGAATCAGCCCACCGGCGGGCAGGTCGCCCGGCGCATCTCGTGGCACGTCACGGACCCTACTGACACTCACCATACCGTATGGTACTGTACGCCCGGCCGCCCGTCAGCAGGCTCTGTCGACTGGAATGCGGGCCGACCGTGGTGGGGCGAAGGAGGGCATGTGCTGCGACCTGTGAGGAGGGTTCATGGCTGTACATCGAAGGCGGTTCCGAACCGGCGCGCCAGGGCTGCTCGCCGCCCTCGTGGCCGCGGCGGTCTGCGCAGGGCCGGCTAGCGCGACGCCCGGTCCCGCGGTCACGTACTCATCCACAGAAGCGTTTTCCTGCCTGCTCGGCGGCGGACTGAACCTCACGGGACCGATCCCGGCGACGATCAGTCTCACTGGTCCGGCCTTCGTCGAGACCGGCGACAGTTACTCGTTCACCAACTCGACGGCGGCGCTCGTCGTACCCGCCAACTGGGCTACCGCCTTCGCCCAGGTCGGAGCGGCGGATGCCGCCGGTGTCGTCACCGGCTTTCCGCTCGACGTAACGGGCGCCACGCCCGCGGTCGTCGACCCGCCGCAATCGGTGCCGTACAACGGCCTCAACGTCATGAACTTCGGCCCGGGTCTGCCCCTGGGGCCCGTCCCGATCGTGTCGGGAATGCCGGTCAGCCTCAGTGCGCCGGTGACCACCGTGCCCGAGTCCATCAGTGTCTCCAACGGCGCCGGCGGGACCGAGACCATCAACTACGACGCGCCGACCGGAACCGTCCAGGGCTTCACGATCGGGCCCTTCACGGTGACGGGAGCCGCCGGCGGAACGTCCAGCACGTCGGTTGACACGGCGCCGGCTTGGAGCGGCAACGACATCACCGGCTACACCACCAGCGGTGGCGGCGTGGTGGCGATCGCGGCCGGCTATGTCAACAGCAGCTTGAACATCCTCACGGACTCCCGCCCGGCGGGACCGTTGCCGGTGGACTGCAACGCGCCGACGAACACGCTCGCGGCACTGCCGATCGTGGCGCCCCCGGCCGTGACCAGCTCGCCGACGGATCAAACGGTCGCCGGCGGCGCGGCCGCGACCTTCACGGCCGCGGCCACCGGCACTCCGGCGCCAAGCGTGCAGTGGCAGCGCTCGACCGACGGTGGCGCGACCTGGGCCGCTGACACGACGGACACGGGAAACACCACCAACACCCTGACCGTGAATACCACGGCCGCCACAACGAGCGGCGCCGAGTATCGCGCGGTCTACACCAACGCGATCACCAACCCTGCCGCGACGCCACCGGGCCCGTTCACCGTGGGGACGGCGACATCCAGTCCGGCGACGCTCACGGTGTCGGTGGCCGCGAGCAAGCCGGTGGTGACGAGTGGTCCGGCGGATCAGTCGGTGACGGCGGGGGCGTCGGCGACGTTCACGGCGTCGGCGTCGGGGACTCCGACGCCAACGGTGCAGTGGGAGTCTGAGGCGCAGGGTGGTTCGACGTTCAGCCCGATCAGTGGTGCGACGTCGAACACGTTGACGGTGGCGGGGACGACCGTGGCGCTGAGCGGCACCGAGTATGAAGCGGTGTACACCAATTCGGCTGGTGCGGCGACGACGTCGGCGGCGACGTTGACGGTGTCGCCCGCGGATGTGGCGCCGGTGGTGACCAGTGGTCCGGCGGATCAGTCGGTGACGGCGGGGGCGTCGGCGACGTTCACGGCGTCGGCGTCGGGGACTCCGACGCCGACGGTGCAGTGGGAGGTGTCGACCGACGGTGGTTCGACGTTCAGCCCGGTCAGTGGTGCGACGTCGAACACGTTGACGGTGGCGGGCACGACCGTGGCCCTGAACGGTGCCGAGTATGAGGCGGTGTACACCAACTCCGCCGGTGCGGCGACCACGAGCGCCGCCACCCTCACCGTCACGGCGGCAGCGACCGGCGTGGCGCCGGTGGTGACCAGTGGTCCGGCGGATCAGTCGGTGACGGCGGGGGCGTCGGCGACGTTCACGGCGTCGGCGTCGGGGACGCCGACGCCGACGGTGCAGTGGGAGGTGTCGACCGACGGTGGTTCGACGTTCAGCCCGGTCAGTGGTGCGACGTCGAACACGTTGACGGTGGCGGGCACGACCGTGGCCCTGAACGGTGCCGAGTATGAGGCGGTGTACACCAACTCCGCCGGTGCGGCGACCACGAGCGCCGCCACCCTCACCGTCACGGCGGCAGCGACCGGCGTGGCGCCGGTGGTGACCAGTGGTCCGGCGGATCAGTCGGTGACGGCGGGGGCGTCGGCGACGTTCACGGCGTCGGCGTCGGGGACGCCGACGCCGACGGTGCAGTGGGAGGTGTCGACCGACGGTGGTTCGACGTTCAGCCCGGTCAGTGGTGCGACGTCGAACACGTTGACGGTGGCGGGCACGACCGTGGCCCTGAACGGTGCCGAGTATGAGGCGGTGTACACCAACTCCGCCGGTGCGGCGACCACGAGCGCCGCCACCCTCACCGTCACGGCGGCAGCGACCGGCGTGGCGCCGGTGATCACCACGCAGCCGGTGAGCATGACGGTCGCAGCGGGGCAGCCGGTGACGTTCATCGCGGCGGCCTCCGGTACGCCGACGCCCTCGGTTCAGTGGCAGGTGTCTACGGACGGCGGGACGACATGGAGCGACATCGCGGGCGCCACATCGGCCACGTTGGCCGTTCCGTCGACGACTCGCTCGGAGTCTGGCGACGAGGGCCGCGCGGTCTTCACCAACTCGGCCGGGTCCGCGACGACCAATGTGGTCACCTTGACGGTCCGCGCGGCGGCCGATCTCCCGTCGGTCACGGCCGTGTGGCCCGACCATGGACGCCCGGGTTCGCTCGTGCTCATCTTCGGCCATCGCCTGAGGACGGTGACCCAGGTGGACTTTGGTTCGTCTGCGGCGGTCTTCATGCCACTGACCAGCGGGCTGATCGTGGCGCTCGCGCCGGAGCAGACATCAAGCGGTCCGGTGGACGTGACGCTGGACAGCAGAGCCGGTCAGAGCGCTACATCGGCGTCCGACCAGTTCACCTACGAGACGCGCTGCCGGCGCTGCGGCCGCCGCTGAGAGCGTCGACATGGTCGAGTAATCACTGCCCCAGGGAGAGCTGCCCCGGCGTGACCCGGCCGGGGCAGCTTCGCCCCTCATCTCAACGTCCAACAAAGGAGCTACGTCGTGCGTACAGCCTCAACCGCGCTGAGGGCGATCGCTGCGATCGCCGCGGGCGGTGCGCTCGCGGTGCCCGCGAGCGCTCTCGCCGCTGACCAGGTTGCCATCAGTCCGATCAAGCTCTCGGGGGCGCTCGGCGGCCCCGGCGCCCTCACGCTGGGCCTCAACGTCACGAACTCGCTCGGGGGCCTGCCGTCTCCATTGACCGGTGTCGCCAACATCTATCTCCCCGAGGGGGGCATCTACAACGCGCAGGGCTTCGCGACCTGCCCGCTGGCGACGATCACAGCGGCGGTCGGAGCCCCGCCCGCGTGCCCCGCCGACTCGAAGATCGGCTCCGGCAGCGCGACCGGCCAGGCCGTGATCGGAGGCACCGAGATCACGGAACCCGCCGCCGTCGATGTGTACCTCGTCCAGCGCAGCCCGATCGGCATCGAGTTCTGGGGCAATGGGACGAGCCCGATCGCCGAGACGCTCGCGTTTCCCGGCACCTTCGCGCCGGACTCGTCCCCGTACGGCGAACAGGTCACGATCCAGGTGCCGACGATCACGAGCGTGCCGGGTGGTCCTGATGTGTCGATCACCGAGATCACGGTTGCCATCAGCGACACCCGCTCGGTCACGACGACCAAGACGGTGAAGGTCGGCAAGAAGGTGGAGAAGAAGCGCGTCAGCACGACGGTGGGCCTGGTCACGTTGCCGACGAAGTGCTCCGGCACACTCCACTGGGGTGCCAACCTGATGTTCCAGGACGGCACCAGCGCGGCGGCCACGGCGACGTCCGCCTGTCCCTGACGCTGCGGTACGGAGACGATCTCCCCGCGCGAGGAGCCTCTGTTGCGGGCGGCCGCCGCCGGGCCGTCCGCGCCGCGCAGCGACTGGCGGAGCTCAGCGACGGCCGAGCAGCGCCTCGGCCGTCCGGTGTGCGATCGCCTGGCGTTCGCCATCGCTCAGCGAATCGTCGCTTTCGAGCACGCTCAGGCCGCGCCGGATGATTTCCGTCGGAGCGAACGGCACGTCGCTGCCGAACGAGAGGTGATCGACACCGACGAGGTCGATTGCGAGCCGGAGGTTCTCCGCCGAGCCGGACAGCGCGATGTCGTAGGACAGCCGCCGCAGATGGTCGAGCACGCTCGCTCGCGGTCCGCCGAGGTGTGCGCGCGCGAGTGGGCTGTCGAGCATCGCCAACCGCGGCGCGAGGAAGGGCAGGGCACCTCCGAGATGCGCGAGCACGAAGCGGATGTTGGGGTACCGCTGGAGTGTTCCGCGCACGAGCAGGTCCGCCACCGCGCGGGTCGTGTCGAAGGCGAACTCGAGAACCGGGTCGGGCAGCATCAGACCGACCGGCCCGGTCCCCGGAAGGTGGGGATGCACGTGCACGAGCGCGGCGCGCGCGTCCAGAGCCTCCAGCAGCGGCTCGAAGGAGGGATCGCCGAGGTACCGGCCGTTGTAGTTGGTCAGCAGGGCCGCGCCGTCGAGTCCGAGCTCGTCGAGCGCGCGGTCGAGCTCAACGAGACTCGAGTCAACATTCGGGAGCGGGAGCGTGGCGAACCCGCCGATTCGCTCGGGCGCGCCGTCGCGCAAGGCAGCGACGTCGTCGTTGCAGCGGCGTGCCGTCGCGACGGCCAACCGGTCATCCAGCGGGAGGGTCGCCGGTGCCGAGACCGACACGACCGCACGGGCGATTCCGAGCTCGCTCATCTGCTCGAGCATCGTGTCCGCGCTCCACGGCGGCAGCGGGATGCGCCCGACCGTCGTCGCGCCGACGCTGGCCAGCGCCTCGCGGTAGGCCGGCGGCACGACGTGATGGTGGAGGTCGATCAGTGCGAGCGCCACGCGGACACCATACTGCGTGGTATGGTGCTCGCGCTGTGAGCTCGTGTCCGCGATGCGGCAGGTCCAGGACGAAGGGGGCCACGTGCAACACCACGTAGAGCGAGACGAACGCGATGTGCAGGTGGCAGCGGCCCGGGTCGGCCCGGACACCGTGCGGTCGCCGACGATGGCGGTCCGCGATCCGGCAGACCGCGATCGGGTGGTCGGGGTGGTCGCGTGCTCGCCGCCGGACCTCGTGGACCGAGCGGTACGCGTGGCGGATGAGGCCGGTCGCGACTGGGCGTCATGGACGCCGTCGGCTCGTCGCAAAGCCCTGGAGGCGGCGGCCACGGCGGCCCTCGATGGAATCCGCGAGCGCGCCGAGTTGCTCACGCGAGAGGAGGGCAAGGTCCTGTGGGAGTCGATCGCGGACGTCGCGGCGGCCCCGTACCTGTTGGGCGTTGCCGCCGACCTGGTCGATCGCGTCGCCGAGGAGGAACGCATCGAGCGCCGCCGGGGCGACTTTGTGCGCCGCCGCCGGCCGGCGGGCGTTGTCGCCGTGATCGTGCCGTGGAACTCGCCGGTGGTGCTCGCGTTCAACGGCATCGCGCCGGCGCTCGCGGCGGGCAACACCGTGGTGGTGAAGCCGTCCGAACTCGCCCCGCTCGCGCTCACCAAGACGCTGACGCTGCTGGCGGAGGGACTGCCCCCGGGGGTGGTCAACATCTGCCCGGGAACCGGCCCGGAGACGGGCGCTGCTCTGGCGGCTCATCCGCTCGTACGCCGCGTGCTGCTCACCGGCGGGACCCGCGCGGGCCAGGCGGCGATGCGGGCTGCCGCTGGCCCGCTGGCGGGCGTCAGTCTGGAGCTCGGGGGCAACGACCCGGCGATCGTCCTCGAGTCGGCTCACATCGGTGACGATCTCGTCGAACAGCTGCGCCATGCCGTCTACACCGGGACCGGGCAGGTCTGCTTCGCGGTCAAACGGATATATGTCGCGCGCAGACACCACGACGAACTCGTCGCGCGCTTCATGGAGGCCACCGACGAGATCGTGGTTGGCAACGGGCTGGATGAGCGCTCGACGATCGGACCGCTCATCAGTGATGAGGCGCGCGACCGCGTGCGCCGGCTCATCGAGCGGGCGGCGGACGCCGGCGGCACGGTGACGGAGCTCGGACGCGCGCTCGACCCCGCCTCCTGGGACGCCGGAAGCTTCCTGCTGCCGCATGTCGTCACCGGCCTGCCGCACGCCAGCGAACTGGTGGCCGTCGAACAGTTCGGACCCGTGGTGCCGTTCGTGCCGTTCGACCGCGAGGAGGAGGCGATCGCGATGGCCAACGACTCTCAGTACGGGCTGTCGGCCTCCCTATGGTCCGAGGACGTCGATCACGCCATGGACCTGGGCCGCGAGATCGACGCCGGCACGGTCTGGGTCAACGTCCATCGTGCCGGGGCGAGCGACCACACCACGCCCTACGGAGGCACGAAGTGCAGCGGCATCGGCCGCAGCAACGGATGGGCCTCCGTGGAGGAGCTGACCGAGACCCAGATGCTGATCCACCGCCGAGACGTCGAGCGACTGCCGGGGCCGGCGTTGCTCGATCAGCTACCGAGCTGAATGCCTGCCCTGCGCGACCGCCGTCGCTCCGTCGCTCGGGTCATGGCCCGGGTCAACAAGCGCTTCACCAACCGGGTCATCGGACTCTGGGCACCGTACCTCGTTCCGTACGCCCAGATCGAGCACACGGGTCGGCGCAGCGGGCACACGTACCGCACCCCGGTGTTGGCGGCGCGGGTCGGTTCGGCCTTCTACGTGCCGGTGCTCTACGGAGAGCGCTCCGATTGGGTGCGCAACGTGCTGGCCGCAGGGGAGTGCCGCGTCCGATACGGCGGACGTGCGGCGCAGCTGCGCGAGCCGCAGGTGATCGACGCGGCCGCGGCCCCCGATGCTGTCGCCCGAATCCTCGGTCGCCCCTCGGGCCGGGTACTCGTTGCGCGCTGGGAGCCGCGGTGAGTGACGTGGCCGGCGGTCTGGGTCAGCCGGCCAAGACGTCGAGCAGCCCGTCGACCTGCCGACGATCCAGCCGGCCGTCGTCGGGCCCCGCGAAGATGTAACCCAAGCCGGCGTAGAACAGCGTGTTGGCGCGCAGGGCCGCCTCTTCGTCGTTGAAGCCGAGGTCCCGGAACGCCTTGCGCTCCGCCCCCAGGAGCCAGCCGTCGGACCGCGCAAGCGTGTGACGCACTCGCAGGTTGGTTCGTGCCCACTCGCGCGACGCGCGCTCCAGTCGCCAGTAGCGCGTGTCCTGGATGAGATCGATGAGGCGGGCGAGCCGCTCCCGCGGTGGGAGCTCATCGAGCGCGCCGAGCATCGCTCGCATCTCCTCGCGGTCCCGGCACCAGGTCGCGGCGACCGCATCCAGGAAGGACGCGAGGTCGGTGAAGTGCCAATAGAAGCTCCCCTTGGTGGCTCCGAGCCGCTGGGCGACGCGATCGATCTTGACGGCGCCCAGGCCCTCCTCGCCGATTACATCGAGCGCTGCCTCGACCCAATCGCCGACCGTCAATCGCGGCGAGGCACGGCCAGTGGATGAGCGGGCTGCAGGAGGCATCTCGTTCTCTCAGTGTTCCACACGCGTCGGCGCCGACACCGGTGCGCGGGCGTGTTGGGTCGGCTCCGTTTCGGCACGCATCGTCGTGCAGGTCAGCTCGGCGGGCTCAGCCGCCGCGACCGAAGGCGAGGCGAAGGACCCGTTGCAGGGCACGCGTCGTCCGAGGGCGGTAGGGGTACATGAATGGCTCCTTGCGACCGTGAAGTCGCGACACCATCACCGACTGCTGGCGGCAGTACTTGCGGATTCCGCCGGGCCCGTGACGTGCCCCGATGCCGCTCGCCTTCCAGCCGCCCATCGGAAGCTCGAGCATGGAGTAGTTGACCACTGCGTCGTTGACGCACACCGCGCCGGCCTCGAGTCGCCGGGCAATGGCCTCGGCTCGCTTGGCGTCACGGCCGAACACGGACGCCGCCAGACCGTACGGGGAGTCGTTGGCGAGGCGGATCGCTTCCTCCGCGTCGCGGACCCGCATGATCGGCAGGGTCGGGCCGAAGGTCTCCTCCCGCATGCAGGCCATCGAGTGGTCGACGTCGAGCAGCAGCGTCGGGGCGAACCAGTATCCGGGCCGGCCGCCGGCGCCGGTGGTGCCGCCCACGACGGCTCGGGCGCCCCTGGCGAGGGCGTCCTCGACGTGCCGGGTCACCACCTCAAGCTGGGCCGGTGCCGTCATCGCGCCAACGTCGCTGCTGCCCGGCCCGGTGCTCGGTGCGTGACGCAGTGCGCGAAGCTTCGCGGTGACGCGGGCCACGAACTCGTCGTAGACCGGGTCCTCGACGTAGACGCGCTCGACGCTGATGCAGGTCTGGCCGGAGTTGAACATCGAGTAGTAGGTCGCGCAGTTGGCCGCCCGCTCCACGTCGGCATCGGCGAGCACGATCATCGGGTCCTTGCCGCCGAGCTCGAGTGACACGGGAGTCAGCGTCCGCGCGGCGCGCTCCATGACCGCCTGGCCGGTGGCGGTCGAGCCGGTGAACATGACCATGTCCACCTCGTCCACGACCGCGGCGCCGGTCCGTCCGCCGCCCGTCGCGACCTGCAGCACCCCGTCGGGGAGGCCGCACTCGCGCAGGCCCCGCTGAAGCAACAGCGAGGTCAGTGGTGTCAGCTCGGACGGCTTGAGCAACACGGCGTTGCCGGCCGCCAATGCCGGGATGGCGTCTCCGACGGACAGCGCGAGCGGGTAGTTCCACGGACCGATGACCCCGACCAGCCCGAGCGGTTCGTAGCGCACCGTCAGTCGCTTGGAGCGGTTGAGCCACGACGCCGGCTTGATGCGCTCGTCCGCCAGGTAGCCCTCGGCATGCTTGGCCCAGAAATCGAAGGCCATCAGGCCATAGGACCAGTCGGTGATCTGGGCGTCGTCGTAGGTCTTGCCGGTCTCCCTGCAGATGACCTCGATCACCTCTTCGGCGTTCGTCGAGAGCCAGCCGCTCATCCGCTTGAGCACGTTCGCGCGACGACCGAACCCGAGCGCTGCCCATCGGGGCTGCACGGCGCGAGCGGCCTCGGCCAGCGCGTGCACGTCGCTCGCGCTCATGTCGCTGACTCGGTCGACGACCGCTCCGGTCGCGGGATCCTCGACGGCGATCTGCCCGCCGGTCACGACGTGTGCGTCGGGCGCTGCGTGTTCGATCGTGCTGGTCATGGGAGCTCCCTCGTAGCGGCCATACCACATGGTACGGTATTGCCGTGGCGACCATCGGCGCGAGCGACACGGGCGGCACGCTGATCGTGCGTGGTCCCGCGGACCTCGGGGACACGTGGCTCACCGACGTCCTCACCGCCGCGGACGTTCTGCGCGACGGCGGTCGCATCGTCGGCCACACGACCGCGTCGATCGGCACGGGCCAGATGAGCGAGAGCCATCGCGTCGACCTGCGATACGCGCCCGGCCCGCGCGGCCCCGAGAGCGTCGTCCTCAAGGTCGCCGCGTCAGACCCGACGAGCCGCTCGACCGGCGTCGCCCTCGGCGCCTACGCGCGAGAGGTCCGCTTCTACCGCGACATCGGCGCGACGCTGGGTGACCCGGTCGCCGCCTGCTACCACGCCGAGGTCGAGCGTGAGACCGGTTGGTTCACGCTGCTGCTCGAGGATCTCGCGCCCGCGCGCCAGGGTGACGAGGTCGCCGGCGCGACGCTGGCAGACGCGGAGCTCGGCGTCGACGCCCTCGCCCGCATCCAGGCCGCGCGCTGGAACGATGCGACGCTGGCGAGCACGCGATGGCTCAACACCGCATCGCCGCTCGATCAGGCGCTGCTCACGCAGTTGCTTCCCGCGTTCGCCGAACGGTACGCGCAGCGGCTCGACCCGGCGCACGTCGCGCTCGCCGAGCGGTTCGTGCCGAGGCTGGACGCGTGGTACGCCGACACCGCCGGGCCGCGGGCGCTGCAACACGGCGACTTCCGCCTCGACAACCTGCTCTTCGCCCGCGACCGGCCCGAGCGACCCGTGACCGCCGTCGACTGGCAGACGGTCTTCTACGGGCCGGCGTTGCACGATCTCGGGTACTTCCTGGGTTGCAGTCTCCGCACCGAGGATCGCCGCGCGCATGGTGAAGCGCTTGTGCGCCGCTACCACGAGCGGCTGCTGGAGGCTGGGGTTCGAGACTTCACCCGGGAGGATTGCTGGGAGCTCTACCGGCGCCGCACGTTCGGGGGCCTGGTGATGTCGGTGGCTGCGGCGATGCTGGTGGAGCGCACCGATCGCGGCGACGACATGTTCATGGCGGCGTTTGCCCGCCACGCCCAGCACGCGATCGATCTCGACTCCCTCGATCTGCTTCCCCCTGAGGGAGCGGGCGCCGCGCGGCGCCCGCCGCTCGTGCCGCAGCCAGACGACGAGAGTCGTCACCGACCCGGCAGTGAGGAGCTGTGGAACGAGTCGTGGTACTTCGACTTCACCACCACGGAGAGTGGCCTCGCCGGCTACACCCGTCTCGGCCTCTACCCCAACCGCAACGAGGCGTGGGTCACCCTTGCTCTGGTGCGTGCGGGAGGACCGACCCTGAGGGTGGTGGATCTCACCGCGCCCCTACCCGATCCCGGATCGCTGAGTGCGATCTCGCCGCGAATGGGCCTGGTGGCCGACCACGTATGCCAGGAGCCGTTGCAGCGCTTCTCGGTGTCGATCGAGGCGACGGCCGAGCGCTTCGACGACGCCGCCGCCATTCTGCAGGGTCGCAGCGGCGAGCCGGTGCCGATCGCCCTGCAGCTGACCTGGGACACCGACGGCCAGCCGTACCAGTACCGGATCACGCCGCGTTACGAGATCCCCTGCCGGGTCTCGGGCCACGTGTCGATCGACGGCCGGCGCATCGACATCGACGGTTACGGCCAGCGCGACCACTCGTGGGGGCTGCGGGACTGGTGGGCGATGGACTGGGTATGGAGCGCGGGGCGGCTGGACGACGGCACCCGCGTGCACGCGACGCATGTCCACGTGCCACGCCGGCCGTCGATGGGCGTCGGGTACGTGCAGGTTCCCGGCGCCGAGCTCGAGGAGGTGAGCTCCCTGGTCACCAGCGAGACGACCGCGGAGTCGGGCCTCGTCACCGAGGCCAGCATCGAACTGCCGTCGGCGGGGCTCAAGCTGGCCGTCGCCCCGATCGCCGACGGCCCGCTGCTGATGGTCGCCGACGACGGGCGCACCACCAGCTTTCTGCGGTCGTGCTGCACGTTCACCGCTGGGGACGGGCGGCGCGGGCTCGGCTGGGTCGAGTGGAACCACAACCACGGCCGCCGCTGACCCGCATGCCCGCGCGCGGTGGGGCGGCCCTGGACGTCATCGCGGACGTCGCGGTCCGGTACGGGCGGTCCGCGGACTTCCTGGCCCAGTTGCCCGGGCTTGAGGCGGCCGTCGGGCACCACGGGTGGCGGCTGACCGCCGCGTTCCAGGCGATCGTCGGCCGGCGCGGTCGCTTCGTGCTCATGTGGGCGGTCGACGACGCCGATGCGCTCGTGCGCGGGGCCGCCGGCCTGTCGGCCGACGGACGCTACCTCACCATCGAATCGGCGCTGCGCGACGTCGTCCTCACCGAGGATGTACGCATGGCGAAGGCGGCGCCATTCGCGCCGCCCGACGGTTTGGCCGCGTCGCCGGCCACCGGCTCACCGCTGTACCTGCTGGCCGACGTGCGGACAGCCTATGGACGCGGGCCGGACTTCCTCGCGTTGATGCCTCGCGTGGTCGACGTCCTCGAGCGCGGCGGCTGGCATCTCGCGGGCGCCTATACATCGATCGTCGGCGAGGTCGGCGCGGCACTGGACGTGTGGCAGATTCCCAGTCCCGGCGCCATCACCGCCGGAATGCGCTCCGCATTTGCCGACGCCGGCTACCGTGCGGCCGTCGCCGAGCTGCGGTCGGTCATCGTGAGCGAGTCGGTCGCGCTCGCCGCGCGGCTGCCGTCGCGACGGTGATCCGTCAGACGAGCGCGGTGGCTGGCAGCTTGAGCCCGACGGCCAGCGCGCCCACCATCTCGGTCGAGACGTCGTAGTCGAAGATGACATGCCCGGCGAGCGTGTTCACGTCTCGCTGGGCGCGCTGGAACGGAGCGGTGGTGAAATGCGCGCTGCCGCCGCTGGCTTCGACGAGGTGGTTGATCACGCGACGCGACTCACGGACCACGTGCCCGGCGGCGAGCCGCGCCCGTGCGCGCTCGCGTCGTCCGACGCGCTCGCCGCACTCGACGAGTGTCTGAATCTCGGTTGCCGTGCTGAGGGTCAGTGCGCGCGCTGCGTCCAGCCGCACAGCCGCCTGGCCGAGGCGCATCTGTGCGGCCGGGCGTTCACTGTGGGGGCCGCCGCCGTGGAGGGACACGCGTTCGCCGAGCCGCTCGGAGAACCGCTCCAGAACGTGCTCGGCCGTGCCCAGGGCCGGCATCGCCGCAGCAAGGGCGAGCAGCGGAACGAGCGGCCAGCGGTAGGTCGCCGTGTCATGGAGCGCGCCGCCCGGCGTCGTCCCGCTGTACACGTCGCGGACCGAGAGCACGTGTCGAGCCGGCACGTGCACGTCCTTGGCCACGACGTCGTTGCTGCCCGTTGCGCGCATGCCGCTGGTGTGCCATACGTCCTCGACGGTGACCGCGGCGCGCGGCATCAGCGCCAGCGCCGGGAACGGAGCGTCGTCCGGTCCCGCGATCGCCCCCACCATCACCCAGTTGCTGTGCATGACCCCCGACGCCCACGACCATCGTCCGCTGAGCGTGAACCCATCGGCGTAGGGGACGGCCCGGCCGGTGGGCGCCAGCGGAGCGGGGGCGAGGAACGGCTCGTCGCCGTCGAGCAGTTCTTCCTGCGTCTCCTCCGGGTAGAGCGTCGCCATCCAGTTGTGCAGGCCAAAGAAGGTCAGGACCCACGCGCTCGAGGTGCATCCGTGGGCGAGCAGCCGGGCGGACTCCAGGAGGTCCATCACGCCGGCCTCGGCGCCGCCCCAGCGCCGGGGGACGAGGACGCGGGCCAGGTCGCTGGCCAGGTAGTCGTCGATCGTGGCATCGGGTAGCCGACGCAGCTCCTCGGCCTCCTGTGCCCGCGGGGCGAGCCGCTCGGCGAGGCGGTCGGCGCGCTGGGTGATCGTGTCGGTGGTGTGCATCCGGGGCTCCGTGGCTGAGGGTGTGCGAAGCGGCTCAGGAACGAGCGCCGAGGATCGTCACGCCGGGCTCGGGTCCAGTGAGATGGATCGCGCGACTTGCTGGGCGACGAGCACGAGCCGGTCGGCGGCGCTCGCGTCCGGTGCGTTCTTGAGCCAGGGCAAGCCCGATGATCAGCCGCACCTCGGCGCCAAGCTCTCCGGCCGCCGAGGCGGCGGTGCGCAGCGCGCGCGCGGACGCCGAGTCCGCTCGCATCGAGCCGCCGAGTCCGAGGATGCGCATGGTTGTCATGACTGTCGTCGCGCTGAAAGAAGGGTGCGGCGGAGGAGGGTGGTTCCGCCGCCGCAAGACCATACCATACAGTATGGTGTGCCGGATGTTTGCCGCTCCGGCGAGCCATCGCCGCGACCTGACGGTGACGGTGATACCGCGCGGTATGGTCATTGGTATCGGCGGCGACAGCCGCTCTCAGTGGATGGAGGATCAGCGATGCACCTTGAAGGCGTTCATCACGTCACCTGCCTGACGGCCGACGCACCGAGCAACGCGGACTTCTACGTCCGCGTGCTCGGGCTGCGGATCGTGAAGAAGTCGATCAACCAGACCGACCAAACGACGTATCACCTCTTCTACGGCGACGAACGCGCGAGCTACGGCTGCAACATCAGCTTCTTCGAGTATCGCGGGCGCCCCGATGGGCGGGCGGGTGCCGGCAACGTGCACCTGATCGTGTGGCGCGTCGGCTCCACGGACGCGCTGGCCTTCTGGGAGCGGCGTCTGGCCGATGAGGGGGTGGTCTGCGAGCGTGACGAGTTGACCCTGCGGTTCGCCGATCACGACGGCCTCGACCATGAGCTCGCCGTCGTGGACAGCCATCGATCCGCCGCTGATCGGCGAGTCTCCCGAGATTCCCGCCGAGTACGCGCTCCAGGGCATCGACGGGGTGCGAGCCTTCCCGACCGACGAGCGGGCAAGCCTGGAGTTCATCACGAGCGCGCTCGGCTTCGTGGACACCGGGGTTGAGGGGCGCCATGAGGTCCGGGGCGCGCGCCGGGGCGGCTGGTACGCGCTCGATCCAGCGCCCGCCGAGCGGCGTCGCTTCGGCGCCGGTTGCGTGCAGCACATCGCATGGGGCTGCGACCCGGCCGACATCGAGGCCTGGGCCGAGGTCGCCGCGGCGATCGATCCCAAGGCCACCCCGGTGATCGACCGGCACTTCTTCCGGTCGGTTTACTTCACCGAGCCCGGCGGAGTGCTGTTCGAGATTGCCGAGTGCGGGGGTCCCGGCTTCGGTGTGGACGAGCCCGACCTGGCGCGAATGGGCGACACGCTGACGCTCCCGCCGTGGCTGGAGGACCGCCGCAAGCTCTACGAGTTCAGTCTCACTCCCGTCCCCACGACCGACGAGCTGCGCGCGGGAATCCTCGCTCGCCCGCGCGTCGCGTAGGCGCAGGTATGGCACCGTCCGCCGACGATGCGCCGCTCACCGGGATCCGCGTCGTGGAGTTCGGCCAGCTGATCGCCGGGCCGCTCGTCGGGACGCTGCTCGGCGACTTCGGGGCCGACGTCGTCAAGGTCGAGTCACCGGCGGGCGACCAGATGCGCGACTGGGGCAGCGCGCGCCACGCTGGTCACACCCTGTGGTGGTCGGTGCTGGCGCGCAACAAGCGCTCGGTGGCGCTGGACCTTCGCGACGGCGAGGCGGCGGCCATCGCCACCGAGCTGTGTGTCCGGGCTGACGTGGTCGTCGAGAACTTCCGGCCGGGCACGATGGAGCGGTGGGGACTTGGACCCGAGCGACGTGCACGCGCAGCAACCCGCGCTGCGTGTACGCCCGCGATCAGCGGATTCGGGCAGCGGTCGCGCTATCGCGACCGGCCCGGGTTCGCGTCGGGCGGCGAGGCGATGTCGGGCCTGCGCTACATCAACGGCTACCCCGGCGATGCGCCGCCCCGCGCTCGGGGATCTCGCTCGGCGACTCGCTCGCCGCGTGGTCGGCGTTCCAGGGGATCCTGCTTGGCCCTCTACGCACGGGACGTGCGCGGCGCCGGCGGACAGGTCGTGGACGCGGCGATCCTCGACGCCTGCTTCGCGATGACCGAGTCGCTGGTGCCCGACTACGCGAAGGCCGGCCGTCGTGCGCGAGCCGAGCGGCTCGCGACTGCCGCGGATCGCGCCGTCGAACGTGTACCGCTCCGCTGACGAGCGCTGGGTGGTGATCGCGGCCAACCACGACACGCTATGGCGGCGCCTGGCCGCGGCGATGGGGCGCCCGGAGCTCGCCGACGATCCCGCGCTACGCCACGCACGCGGCCCGCGGCGAGCACCAGGACGAGCTCGACGAGATGATCGGCGTCCTGGGCCGCCGATGCGCACCGCCGCCGAGCTCGACCGGCTGCTCGCCGAGGCCGGGGTGGTCTGCGCGCCGGTGAACACGGCGGCGGACATCGTCGCGGACCCGCACTTCCGCGAACGCGAGCTGGTGATCGACGTGGACGACGAGGTGCACGGTGAGCTTGCGATGCCCGGGGTCGTGCCTCGCCTTGACGGCACGCCCGGCGGCGTGCGGCAGGCCGCACGTTGGACGGTGGGCGCCGACACCGCGGAGGTCCTGCGCGAGCTCGGGGTCGACGCCGGGCGTCTCGGGCAGATGACCGCGCGAGGGGCGGCCATCGCTCCGGCGGAGCACGGCGCCTCGCGGCGCTGACGCGAATGCTCAGGCGCTCCGCAGGCGGGAACCGGCCGGCGCGATGCAGCAGGCCGGGCGCCGGACGCCCGAGCTGCTGCGCCGAGCCACTCGGCTGATGCGTCCGAGCTCGTCGAGGTCGATCCCGTGGCTCGGCGCCCTCGCGCTCCAGTATCCAGGCGAGATCCTCGGTGGCGACGTTGCCGGCGGCCCGCGGCGCGAACGGGCAGCCGCCGAATCCGCCGACGCTGGCGTCGAACCAGTCCACGCCCGCCTCCAGTCCGGCCACGGCATTCGCGTAGCCGGCGTTGCGCGTGTTGTGCAGATGCAGTCCCAGGCGAGCGTCGGTTGCCTCCCGCACGGCCGCCAGCAGCCGCCGCACGGCGCGCGGCGTCGCCGCGCCGATCGTGTCGGCGAGCACGACGACCTCACTGCCGGCCCGCGCGGCTGCCGCCGCGCGCTCGGCCACGCGGCCGGGGTCCACCTCGCCCTCGAACGGGCAGCCGAACGCGGCGGCGAGCGTGACCGAGGCGCGGCGGCCGGCGGCGCGGGCCTCGACGACGACCGCGTGGGCAATCGACGCCGCCGTGGCTGCGTCGGTGCCCTGGTTGCGCCGCGCGAACTCGTCGGTGACGGGGTAGGCCGCGTGAATCTCCTGCGCGGAGGTGGCCAGCGCGCGCCGCAGGCCGTGCGCGTTGAGCACCAGCAGCGAGAGCCGACTGGCATCGACGCCGCCGACTGACCGCGCCGTCGACGACCTCCTCGACGCTTGCCATCTGCGGCACGCGGTCGGCGCGAACGGTGCTTCCCGCCTCGACCAGCGGTGTGCCTGCGTCCAGCAGCCGAGTCACGAGCGCCGTGCGGACCGACGGGGCCAACACGACCTCTTCGTTCTGCAGCCCGTCACGCGGCCCGACGTCGCAGAGCGTGACCCGATCGATCATCGTGTCGCCGTCCGCATTACCATACTCGGGAGTATGGCAGAGGCGGCTCGACCCGTTGGCTGGGTCGGCGCGATCGAGCCGCGGCGCGTCGCCCGGCGCCTGGGCGGAACTTCGTCGTGTCATGGAACCCCGATGTGAGGAGGCCGTCGATGTGTAACAGGGAGCAGCCGCCGTGTGGCCGCGGCGACCGCGGAGCGCCCCGATGAGCCGTCGAGGTCCGGCCGTCGCGGCGCGCCTGCGCGATGAGCTGCGGGCGATCAGGGCCTGCCGCGAGTCAGGGTTCCTCGAGCGACAGTCGCTGGCCGACACCGGTGAGCTCCTGCGCGCGCAGCGCCGCTACGGCCCGCTCGGCGGCGCCGTGGTGGGGGCGCGGATGCGTCACGGGGCGAGGACCGCACTGATCGATGATCGCGGGGCGCTCTCGTTCGCCGACGTCGACGAGCGCTCGACCCGGCTGGCCAACGCCTGGCGCGAGCGCGGCCTGGCACCCGACGCCGGCGTCGGGATCCTGGTGCGCAACCACCGCGGCTTCTACGACGCCTTCTTCGCGTGCGCGAAGCTCGGTGCTCGGGCGGTGCTGCTGAATACCGACTTCGCGGCTCCCCAGCTGCGCGAGACCTGCGAACGCGAGAGCGTGCGGGCGCTCGTGTACGACGACGAGTTCGACGGGGTCGTGGCGGGCATCCAGTGCCCGCTCGGTCTGTGGCGAGCATGGGCCGAGGATCCCGCGGCGCCCGACACGCTCGACGCGCTGATCGCCGGCGGGTCGCCGCTGCCGCTACCGAGGCCCGCCTCGCGCTCGTCGTTCGTGATCCTGACGAGCGGCACGACCGGTGTTCCCAAGGGGGCCAACCGGGCGCCCTCGCGGACGCTCACGCCCGTGGGCGCGCTGCTGGAGCGCGTGCCGTTTCGGGCGCGTGAGACCACGGTCATCGTGCCGCCGCTGTTTCACTCGCTCGGGTTCACCCATGCGCTGCTCGCATTGGGGCTCGGATCGACCGCGGTCCTGCAACGGCGCTTCGACGCTCCGGCGACGCTCGCCGCGCTCGCCGAGCACCGAGCGTCGGCGGTGATCGTGGTGCCCTCGGTGTTGCGCCGGCTGCTCGACGAGCTCGACGCCCGCGGCCCCCAGCCGACACTGCTCGACCTGCGCGTCGTGTTCGTCGCCGGCTCCCAGCTCGGCGCAAGCCTGGCGCGACGGGCCGCGGGGCGGCTCGGCGATGTCGTCTACAACCTCTACGGCTCGACCGAGGTCGCCATCGCCACGATCGCGACGCCCGAGCACCTGCGAGCGGCGCCCGACACCGTCGGGCCGCCGGCCCTCGGCTCGCGCGTACGCATCGTCGATGACGCAGGTCGTCCGCTGCCGGCCGGCAGTACCGGTCGGATCGTGGTCGGCAACGCGATCCCGTTCTCGGGTTACACCGATGGCGGGGGAAAGCCGCAAGTGGACGGGCTGATCGCGTCCGGCGACGTGGGCCATCTCGACCATCACGGCTGGCTGTACATCGACGGTCGCGACGACGCGATGATCGTCTCCGGGGGCGAGAACGTGTTTCCGGATGAGATCGAGAACCTGCTCGCCGGCCATCCGGCGATCGACGAGGCCGCCGCGATCGGGGTGCAGGACGAGCGCTTTGGGCAACGCCTGTGCGTGTTCGTGGTGCCGCGGCCCGGCGCGACGATCGATGCCGACGAGGTGCGCGCCCACGTGCGGGAGAATCTCGCGCGATACAAGGTGCCGCGTGACGTCGTCTTCGTCGAAAGCCTGCCGCGCAACCCGACCGGGAAGGTGCTCAAGCGCGCACTCGCCGAGCTGGCCGTCGATCTCGCTTGAGCCGGGGCTGGCGGTTGGGTCAGGCGGCGGCCGGCACGCGACCGACGCGCGCCTCGCGCACGTGCACCGGCATGCCGTCGGCGGGACCGATCGTCGGCTGCTGGCGTATGTGCAGCTGATAGCCGGCGGGCGGCTCGAGGTCGAACCGCGAGAGGATCGCCGACACGATCGCGCGGATCTCGAGCTGGCCGAAGCGCATGCCGATGCATTGCCGCGATCCGCCGCCGAAGGGTACGTACTGGCCCAGCGCCAGTTGCGCCTTGCGCTCCGGTGCGAAGCGCTCGGGACGGAACGCGAACGGCTCCTCCCACACGTCGGGCAGGTGGTGGCTGACCCAGGAGGAGTACATGCACGGGCGCCCCGCCGGGGACGCGCACGCCGGAGACTTCGAACGGCTCGATCGACCGGCGCGGGCCGACCCAGGCCGGGGGGTAGCGACGCAGCGTCTCGTCAATCACCTGTTCGAGCAGCGGCAGCGTGTCGCCCATCAGCTCGGCGGCCGCCGGCCGTCGTCCGCCGAACGCCTCGCGCTGCTCCTCGCGCAGGCGCTGCGGCCCACTCCGGGTGGCGCGCGAGCTCGTAGAACAGGAACGAGATCGTCGACGTGGTCGTGTCGTGGCCGGCGAACAGCAGCGTCATCACCTCGTCGCGCACGTGGCGGTCGCTCAGCTGCTCGCCGTCCTCGTCCGAGGCGTCGAGCAGCAGGCTCATCAGGTCCTCGCCACGCTCACCGGCGCGTCGACGGCGGGCGATCTCGGCGAAGATCACCTCGTCGAGGCGCCGCTTGGCGCGCTGCATCCGCGACCACGGCGTGCGGGGTCCGCGCAGCATCTGCACCGGCACGTCGTACGAGTAGAAGCTCAGGCCCTCCTCGAACAGCGTCGCCGAGGTCGGCCCGGCGGACCTCGGGGGCGTCGGGGTCGAGGCCGAACAGCGCCCGCATCGCGATCCGCAGCGCGAGGCGGCGCGTCCAGTGGTAGATGTCGATCTGCTGCGCCCGGACGCCAGGGCTCGAGCGCGGCGTTGCGTCTCCTCATCGATCACCTCGAACGACGCCAGAATCCGCTCGCGGTGGAAGGCGGGGAGCATGATCCGCCGCGAGCGGCGGTGAAAGTCGCCGTCGATCGTCAGCAGCCCGTCGCCGAGCAGCGGGATCAGGTTGCCCATCGCGCCGTCGCGCCAGCTGAAGTTCTTCGCGTTGGAGACGAGCAGATGATGGTTGGCCTCGGGGCCGAGCAGCACCACGACGTTGCTCGTGAGCAGCCGCATCGAGTACACCGGCCCGTACCGCATGTAGCCGGCGAGCAGGAGGCCGAGCGGATCGCTCATCATCCGCCTCGCCCGACGCGGGTCCGACGACGTCGCCCCGGGCGGGAACGGGCACCGCGCTGCGTCGCGCGTTGCGGACGTCGCGTGAGCATCGGCGCCAGTGGGTTGGCGGATGGCGGGGGCGGGCCCTGAAGTGTCACCTCATCGCTCCTGTCGGCCCCGGCTCGAGCACGACTATCCCAGTCCGCGCTCGCGCGAGCCACTGGACGCAGATCGCCGCCGATGCGCGAACCTTCTCGATCTGGTCGCGGCCGAGGTAGTAGTGGTTGGCTCCCTCGATCTCGACGAACGTCTTGTCGTCATGGCCGACCGCGTCGAACAGCTCGCGCGCGTAGCCAGGAGTGCAGATCTCATCGGCGCCGTTGCAGACGACGAGCGTCGGCACGCCGACGTTGCGCGCCGCGGCGATCCCGTCGCCGTGGGCGTGATCGATGCTCCACTGCGACAGCCAGCTGCGCAGCGTGCAGAATCGCGCGAGACCGACGGGGCCGTCGTTGACGACCTGCGGATCGCCGAGGAAGCTAGACGCCCGGGATGCGCTGGTTGGGGTCGATCGCGCGGATCGAGCCAGCGCGGATCGGCCATCGTCCCGCGCACCACGAAGCCGCGCTCGTCGTGCGGGCCGTCCCGCGGCGCGCAGCGCTCGCCAGCTGCTCCTCCACCCAGGCGGTGATGCGCCGGTTGCGCGCCCGCTGCGCGGCCGCGGAAGCGTTCGACGAACTCGGCGTCGTACGGTGGCTGCGGGCCGTCGCGGGTCGTACAGGTCGAGCGTCGACCTCGCGGTCATCCGGGCGCGCCTCGTCGGCGATCGACGGATCCAGCGAGTCCACGAGCACGCGATGGCGGCTCGGGTGCGCGGCCACGAGCATCATCGCATCGGCCGGCTGCAGGTCGAGCGCGGTCAGGTCCGGCGGGTCGCCGGCCGGCGTCGCCGTGACGGTCGGGCGACGCGCCTGCTGCTGGTAGAACAGCGACAGCGACCCGCCACCCGACCAGCCGGCGAGCACGACGCGCTCGTAGCCGAAGCGCCGCTTGGCGTCGGCGATCGCCTCGCCGAGGTCGACGACCACCTTCTCCATGATCAGCGCGGAGTCGTTGCCGCGGTAGCGGCTGTTGCAGTAGATCACGTGCATGCCCGCCCGGGCGAGTGCCTGGACGAACGGCAGGAACGCGCCACCGCCGATCGGATGCATGAACATCACGACGGTGTCGCTGTCCAGGTCACGGGGCACGATCCGATGAGACTCCAGGAACACCAGCCCGCTCATGCCGCCGTACGTGTCCTTGAACTCCGACCTGCCTCGGAGAACGCGATCCCGTAGACCTCGTGAGCCGTGTCGTGGCGAAGCAGCGTTTCGGCCATCTTCCATACTATAGGGTATGGCGAGCATGTCGGTCCCCACATCCGCTGCGGTCAATGGTGCTCGCGTTCGCGTCGAGCGAGTGCTCTGGGTCGAAGCGAGCCCCAAGGGCGAACGCTCGTTGTCGACGGCGTGCGCGACGGCGTATCTCGACGGCCTTCGCGACACGCGGCCCGTGCTGATCGAGCGGCTCGCCGTGTGGGAGGACGAGCTGCCGCCGTTCGGACGCGAGGAGGCGCTGGCCAAGTTCGCCCCGATATTCGGCGAACCGCTGACGGCGGCGCAGGCACGGGGTTGGTCACGCGTCGAGGCCGAGATCGAGCGTGTCAAGACGTTCGATCGCGTGGTCGTCTCCTCGCCGATGTGGAACTGGAACATCCCCTATGCGCTGAAACACTGGCTCGACGTGATCTGCCAACCCCTGCTGTCGTTCACGCTGGACGAGCGGGGACGGCACGTCGGCGTCCTGGGGGTGGGTTCGCGGGTTCAGCTACTGCTCACCCGCAGCAGCGCCTACGACGGGCGGCATCCGGAGATGACCGACTACCAGCAGCCGTATCTCGAATACGTGTTCGAGATGCTCGGGTTCGAGCTCGATCGCACGCTCGTGGTCGAGCCGACCACGCGCTGGCCACCCGAGGAGCGCGAGCGCCTGCAGGCGACGGCGACGGCGGACGCGCGCCAGATGGGCCTCGCGGCGGTCCGGGCGGCGTGAGCCGGGGCCAGCGCTCGACCACGTCATCGCGGCAGCGCTTGCCCGAGCGACGCGGGGCGCCGGCCCGCATCGCGCGCCGTGTCGCGGCCGCGCCCGCGCAGGACCGGGCATCTGACCAGGGCAATACACGGGCGCGAGCGCGGCGCCGCTGGCGCAGTTTTGTTCGGGCGACGCGCCGAGCCGGTCGAATCGTGGGGCGTGGCGCGAGGGTCACCACCCGCCAGCCATCCGCCACCATCTCGGGACAGAAGGGATTGTCATGACGGTCAGCTTCAAGACCGACGTTCTGCCGCTGTTCACGAGCGTGGACATCGAGCACATGCGGCCCTTTGGTGTCTCGCTCGACGACTATGTGTACATGAGCCAGCCTGGCAACGCGAGCGGTGTCTACAAGACCGTGTCAAGCGGCGCCATGCCGCCGGGCGACAGCGGCGAGCCAGCCTGGTCGCAAGACCAGGTCCAGCTGTTCAAGGCGTGGATGGACGGCGGCTGCCCTCCGTAGGCGCGGCGGGGCTGCCGGCCTACTGACCCCCTCGTCCCGGGACCCGCCCCATGTGTCCGCTGACAACTACGAACCAAGGAGACACGACATGACCACCTACGACGACGTCGGGCTCGCGCCGCGCGCGGAGATCGCGGGCGCGGACACGCGGACGGTCTTCGGACAGGTCATGGGCCTCGTGGCCCTTACGGTCGGCTGTGCCGCGCTGGGTGCCTACATCGGCCGCGATCTCAGCGGCGGCACGGGCCTGCTGTTCTTCATCGCGGCGTTCGCTTGCATCTTCGCGCTCAACCGCGCCACCGCAGCCGGCCGCGAGCAGCTGGCGGTGGGGTTCCTGTTCGGCCTCGGACTGACCATCGGGCTGGCGGTCGCGCCGGTGGTCGCCTACTACGCCGACTCGAACCCGTCGGTCGTGTGGCAGGCCGCCGGCGCCACTGGTGCGTTCGTGGCCGGCCTCGGCGCGTTCGGCTACGCGACCCGCCGCGACCTGTCCTCGTGGGCGCGCACGCTGTTCTGGGCGCTGCTGGCCCTGATCGTCTTCGGCATCGTGACGATCTTCGTTTCGGTGCCGAACGGCAACGTCATCTACTGCCTGCTCGGGCTGGTGATCTTCGGTGGCTTCACGATCTTTGACTTCAACCGTCTGCGCCGCGCCGACATGGCAGCCGCGGTACCGATCGCCGCCGGCATCTTCCTCGACATCTTCAACGTCTTCCTCCTGCTGCTGAGCCTGTTCGGCGGCGGCCGGGAATAGCGTCCCGGCGCCGGGCCAGGGCCCGGAGCCGAGCTGGCGGCGCAAGGAGCCGCTCGGAGCGCTGCCGCATTCCGATGCGCCCCTGCCTCGCCCCCTTGACGGAGCGCGCGCCAGCGTTCGCTCACGCTGCGGTCGCGGTGGCATCGCACCACTCCTGCAGCTTGCGCAACGCGATCTGCTCGATCTGGCGTACCCGCTCAGCGCTCAGGGACAGCTCCGTGGCCAGCTCTCGCAGTGAGCGCGGGTCCCGATCGATCCCGTAGCGGCCGCGCACGACGGCAAGCTCGCGTGGCGCGAGGGTGGCGAGCGCGGCCGGGAGGGCACTCGCGCTGAGGCGGATGGTGGCCAGCTCGAACGCGTCTTCCGCGGCTGGGTCGCGAAGGTTCTCCCAGCGCGGAGTCGTCTCGCGGTGGTCACCGCCGAGGTCCGGCTCCAACGCTCGCGCCGGGCGGGTCGCGACCATCAGCCGGCTGATGGTCGCGCTGCTCAGGCCGGTGAGGGCGGCGAGCTCCCTGAGGGATGGTTCGCGCCGGTGGCGCTGCAGGTAGTCGCGGCGGGCCTTGTTGACGCAGGCCAGGTGGCGCAGCGCGCGATCGGACAGCACGACCACGTTGCTGAGAGACGACACGAGGTCCTGCATCGCCTGGCGCACCCACCAGGAGGCATACGCCCAGAAGTAGCTTCCCCGTGCGGGATCGAAGCGCACCAGGGCGGTCAGGAGGCCCATGACACCGGCCTGCATCAGTTCCTCTCGGCTGACGGCGCGAACCCCGCGGTACTCCCGGGCCACGCTGGCGATGCGGGGAAGAAAGACGTCGACCAGCTCGGCTCGCGCCCGCCCGGGAGCCTGCCGGGCCGCGAGCACGAGGGCACGCTCGTCGTGCGGCAGCGGACGCGTGCCAACGGCGCCCGTCGCCGGCGTCGGGCTCATCGTGCTGGCAACACAGCTCATGTCGTGCAAGCCTGCGCCATGCACGCGGCGCTCGCGCCCGGGTCATGCCCTGGTCGAGTCCCACCCGCACCCCGGTCGGGCCGCCACGGGTGAGCCGTGTCGTGCGCGTCGCCCACGCCCGGGAAGGGACTTGGAACTGGGCGCCTTGCAGGAAGACGAGGTTGGTGGTCGCGTCAGCTTTTGTGGCGAGCGAGGCGCTGGCTCTCCTCCGGACTTGACGCTGCCCAGCAACGATCTCGGCCGGGTTGGGGGTCCGGCTCGGTGACGCCCTCGCGGGTCGGACGGCCTGGGCCGCCCACGACGCGGGGCGGGCCAGGCGGCCCTCGCAGGGGTCAGGCGGCGGCTACTCGGGCAGCGCGACGAGCGCCCCGGAGAGGGCGTGCTCGTCGGCCTCTGCCTTGGTGAGGTCGCTCTGGGCCTCGGTGAGGTTGCTCTGCGCCTGCCCGCAGTCGTCGTTGCTGATCGACGAGGCGACCGAGGAGATCTCCGAGTACACCCCGCTGAGGTCAAAGGCGGACGTGCCGATCGCGCTCACGACGGCGTCGATCTTGCTGGCTGCGCCGTGCTCGTTCCTCTTCGGGTGACTCGAATACCACGCCGCCTCCGCCTTGAAGTAGGAGACCTTCGCAGACTTGGTCTTGTCGATCTGCGTGAGACCGGCCTGGGCGAGCTTCGCCAGGCCGCCGCCGAGCGCGCCGAGACCGTTCGGCGGGGTGTTCGGGCAGGCCGAGACGATGCCGGCCACCCCGACCGAGAGCGTCGTGTCGAGCTCGCTCAGGAGGCTGGAGAAGCACGAGCGCGTCGCCTGCTCCTCCGAACCCGAGAGGGGGCCCTTTCCGCCCGGAGGGACCTGCTCGCACTTCGGGCTCGTGGTGCCGCCGGAGGAGGGCGTCCTCCCCTTGCCGGGGCTGCCGCTCTTGCCCTTGGCGAGGCCGACCGTCGGGGCGGCGAGCAGAAGAGCGAGGAAGGCGGCGACGGTCAGCGCGCGACGCATGGCGGCGGCAGTTTCGCGGCTTTGGGCCGGGCGCGTCAAGCCCACCGAGCGGCGGCTGGGACGTTCGTGTCGCTGCGGGCTCGCGATTGCGGGGGGGTCAGAGGGGGCCGCCGGATAGCCCCGGATTTACGGCGATTTGCGAGCGTTTGGGCACTGGTGCCCAAACGATCTGGCCCTTGGCGGTGGGGTCTCCTGGATACGTGGAGCGGGCTGACACGGGCCGCAGTTGGTCACGAAGACATACCAAGCGATGACGCGCTCCCGGCCACGACGACGACGGCGCAGGCCAGGGTCGACATCGTTGACGCGATCGTCATGCGTATGAGCGTGCGTGTGCTCAGGCCGTTTAGACGAGCGAGCAGGAAAACGATCGCCGCCCACACAGCGGAAAGGACAAGCGGATCGACGTAGAGCGGAGCCGACGAACCGCCGTCGAGCACTGCTGACAGGCCCAGGAAGGCGCCGATGAGGCCGATGACCGGTGAGGCGAGGACGATGATCCGCCACAGCGCCCGTGCTGTCAGCGGAGTGCGCTTGTCAGGCACGGAAATACGGCTTCCCCCGCCGATCGCGGGTCCGGTCGTTCGTGGAAGCTGAACGCAGCCTGCTTGCCGGCCGCTCGCATCTCGCGGGCTCGCTCGTGAGACTCGGCACTTTGCGTCGCGGGTGACCGCCGTCAGTCAGCGTCGCTTGCTCGGTTCGCGTGGCCATCGCTATGCACCGCCGTGTCGCCGGTAGCGAACTGCGCGGATGCCGAGCGCGAGAAGCAGGATGGCGACGGTAGCCCAGGCAGCATGATCGGAGTCATCCGAACCCCGATCGGTGCGCCGGAAGCGCCGGCACAGGAGGAGATTCTCGATCTGCCGCGCCACGCCAGGATGGTCAGCCCGAGCGTCGTTGAGCTGGTGCCGCGGGATTGCTCGTTGGTTGGGAACGGCGCGCGAGCTCGTCTCGGTGCCGGCGGGTGATGTGCGGCTATGTCCCGGGGGTCCAGATCGCGTCGCGAGCGCCCAGCGTCGTGAAGTAGAGCCGACCCCGCGTCAGCGGGAGCAGGCTGTTGATGCCGGGAACGAGGTCACCGATGGTGGCGGTGGCTCGCGGCAGCGGCGGCGCCTCGCTCCACGTGTCGGTGTTCGGGGAGAAGAGCTCGACGTCCCGGAGGTGCGCTGTCGCGTGGAACGGGAGAGTGCCGGTCAGGCCGCCGGCGATCATGATCTGCCCGCCGGTGGTGGTCGCGGTGGCGAAGTAGGCCTGGGGCTCGAGCATCGGCGGCGCCGCGGTGATCGTTTGCGACGCCGATGAGAAAAAGAATGCGGCTCGTTGCGGAGCGAGGCCGCGGGCGACGCCCCCGACGATCAGCACCCGTCCGTCGTGCAGGGTGACGGCGGCCGCGCCGCTCAGGGGAGCCGGCAGGCGTGGACCGAGGACCCAACGGTTGGCGGCGGGCTTGTAGATCTGGGTGTCGCGAGTGCTGCCGTGGGCCGTCCGTCCGCCGGCGACGAAGACGTCCCCGTTGGGCAGCACCGTCGCGGCGGCGTCAAACACGGCAACCCGGATCGGCGCGGCGGGCGTCCACGTGTTGGTCGCCGGGTTGTAGGTCGCCGTCTGAGTCGTGGGCGGGCCGCACGTCGTGACCTGCGCGTGCTCAACGAAGTGGCCGCCGCCGGCGAGCAGGACGCGGCCATCTCGCATAAGCACGGCGACGCTCTCTGCGCAGTTGGAGAACCCGGGTGAGCCGACGGGCACGAATTGATCGGTGGCAGCCCTGAACAGGTCCGAGCCGAACAGCAGGTCTCCGTTGCGCAGCGTGATCGCGGGGTTGATGCCGACGGCGTTCGGCCCAGCGAAGAGGTCCTGAGCAGGGATCGGCGTCCTCGGGCTCCACGATCCACGGGCCACCGAGTAGACGCTGAAGTACTGCTGCGAGGGAGGCGGCGGGGACGCTGGTGCGGTCGTCGGCGGAGGGCCCGAGGAAAAATTCGAGGTAAGGGTGTACGCGTTGCACGTCACGACCACCATGTCCGCCCCCACCCGGGCCGGAACGCTGCACGTAGTCCACTGCGGCGGATGCGCGACCACGCTCCATAACCCGCGCGCGGCCGTCTGGCCACTGGCCGTGTTGGCTTCGGCTGTCGACGGGTGAGGCCGCTCGGCGATCAAGCCGAGTACGAGCACCAACGCAAGCGTGACGCAGAGCACCGTGCGCATGTCCGTCGCTCGACGAGAGCCTGGCCGCCCTCGTCCTGTCCGATCCCGCCGAAATGCGAAGCGCACCTTCACTTCCGTAGCTATCGGCGCGGGACTGCGATCACTCCAGCCCGCCCATCTCGAAGCCCTGGGTGCTGCGGACCCACGCCGTGAGGGCCCCCGCCGTGCGTGGCTGGATAACACCGCACGCGGCGCCCTGGGCGCGAGATCGCTACACCGACGGAGGGTTGGTGAGTTGGCCCGGGTTCGCCTCGATCGGCGACACGTCGGGGTAATTCCCTGGGTCGGCCGCGCCTCTGGCCACGGTCGACGCGCAGTAGTCGAGGTCTGACACTCCCCATGGCGAGGTGGCCGGGACGGACAGCGATCCCGTCGCGTGGGGCAGTCGAAGGGTGAGCCGTGTTGCCTCGGCCAAGCCGCCGCCGTCGCATCGGTACTTGGCGACGAAGACGTACGCTTGTGCGCCACCGGATGCTCACCGGCCACAACACGACGGTCGGCGGCTTGACGCGACGCGTCACGCAGGACGAGGTCGCCGAGTACGTCGCGAAGCACCGGGCGTCCGCGCCGGCGGGAGTCTGCTAGCACCGGAAATCGAAGCATCCCAGCCCGGCCGCCCGACCCTGAAACTGGCCGATCTACAGCCCAGAACCCCCAAGCCGGAGACGGGACTCGAACCCGTGACCCTTCGCTTACAAGGCGAATGCTCTACCAGCTGAGCTACTCCGGCGCCGGCGCCCGAGACTAGCGCGCGGCGCCGCGAGAACAAGGCCGCCCGACGGCGTCAGCCGATCGAGGCGGCGTGCTCGAGGTTGCCGTGCCCGTTGGAGGACACGACCTCGTCGTAGTTGGGGATCTCGACGTCGGGCTCGGCATTCAGGCGCCGCTCGAGCTCGCCGAGGACGAACGCCGAACAGCAGGTGACGCCAGGTGGCCTGCGCGATCGCGCGGCGGCTGCGTGAACGCGCGCGGCAGCTCCTCGCGCGCGGGATGCACGCTGTCGGTCAGCGCGGTCAGCGGCCAGCTCGCGGAGTGCTCGAACATCGCCAGCAGCGGGCCCCGGCTCCAGGACGGGATCGGCAGCCGCGGCGCGACGGCCGCGTATGCGGCGCCGAACACGGCGCCGTTCTGCAGGTGCAGCGCCAGCCCGACCAGCGGCCATGCGCGGCCGCGGGTGAATGCCTTGCCGAGCAGCTCGACGTCGTCGAACTCGCACCCGAACACGCGCTTGTCGAGCGGCATCTGGGCCGCCCAGACGCCAGCGGCGACAGTGCCGGCGAAGGCTCCGCGCAGGACTCTGGCTCGGTCGACGGGCATGGGGTGTGACCAACTGTAACGCCCCTGAGCGGCATGGGTACAGCAGGTATGGCGATCAACTGGATCAGCGGCGTTCCCAGACGCGCCGTGGCCCGCGTGGATCAGCTCGATGCGGAGGAGCTGCACGGCTTCCATGAGCGTGCGCTGGAGCGGGGCGTCAACCCGTTCGTCTACTGGCCCATCCGCTTCGTCTTCCAGACGGTCTTCCACCTGTACTTCCGTATGGAGCGCATCGGCCGCCAGCACCTGCCCTCGTCGGGGCCGCTGATCCTGGCCTCCAACCACCGCAGCTTCCTCGACCCGTTCGTGATCGGCACGCTCGTGCGCCGGCCGGTCTACTACGTGGCCAAGGAGGAGCTGTTCAACCGGCGTTGGCAGGCGTGGGTCCTCAACAGCCTCGGCGCGTTCCCGGTCCGCCGGGGCGGCGAGCGACCAGGAGGCGATGGCCACCGCACGCAGCATCCTCGCGCGGGGTGACTGCGTCGTCATCTTCCCCGAGGGCACCCGGACGCGGCCCGGCCCGCTCGGCGGCGCCGCGCCGCGGTGTCGGCCGGCTCGCGCTGGAGACCGGCGCGCGCGTGGTCCCGGTCGCCGTCATCGGCACCGAGGAGGTGCGCCGTGGGTGGCGCATCCGCCCGCGCAAGGTGCGGATGCGCTGCGGGCGCCCGCTCAGCTTCCCCAGTGCCGCCGAGCCGTCACGCCACGCGGCCGGAGCGGTCACCGAGCGGGTGTGGGCGTGCGTGACTCTGCAGTGGGAGTGGCTCGGGGGCGTCCCGGCTCCTCGCGACGACGAGATGGCCGCCGGGGCCCGACAGCGCCCGACCGAGCTGAGCCGGACGGTCTGAGCGACCCGGACAGGTAGGGGTAGGGTTGCTCGTGAGTGAGCGAGATCCACCAAGCCGAAGCAGGAGCTCGACCGCGAGTTCACCGAGCTGTACCGCGCGCACGTGCGCGACGTCTACAGCTACGCCTACTACCGGGTCGGCAACCATCACGACGCCGAGGACCTCACCGAGCAGACGTTCCTGCAGGCCTACCGGCACTTCGAGCGCGCGCAGCGCGAGTCCGACGGCCGGCCGCTGCGGCCGTGGCTCATTCGCATCGCGCACAACCTGGCCGCCAACCTGTACCGCGACCGATCGCGCAAGCCCCAGGCGCCGATCGACGACACGACGCCGCTGCAGGCCCTGCACACGACCGAGGAGCTCGTCGAGGGTCGCGACGAGCTGGCCCGTGTGCTCGAGGGTGTGACGCAGCTGCCCGACGACCGCCGCGAGGCGCTGATCATGCGCTTTGCCCTCGGCATGGACAACCGCGAGATCGCACGCGCGCTCGGGCGCTCCGACGGGGCCACCAAGGTCCTCATCCATCGCGCCATCCGCCAGCTGGAGGGCATCGTGGGCGCCCAGGGCGGTAGCGCGGGATGACCGAGGCGGCTCCCGAACCTCGAGACGCTGCTGCGGGCCGCGCTCGCGCCGATCGACCCGCCCGACGATCTCGTCAACCGTATGGAGGCGACGCTGTCCAACCTCACCGAGATCGCCGCCGAGGAGCTCGAGTCCTGGGAGCTGTCGGCGATGCGCGATCCGCGCAACTGGCTGCGCCCGGCGGCGGCGGTCGTCGTCGGCGGCAGCGCCGGCGCCGCGCTCGTGCTGCTGCGCGCGCGTCAGCGCGCCAGGCACCATCCGCGCGGCGGGGTGGCCGGCGCGCGAGACGCCAGCCGGGCGCGCCCTGCACGACGCCGGTGAGGGCATGCGCCGGCTGTTCGGCGATCGCTAGGCGCGCGGTCGGTGATCCGATCGGGGCCGCGATCACGTATCGCTGCTGATGTCCCGCCTGCGCCCACCCGCGATCGCATCCGCCGGCGACCTGCGCTCGCTGGCCGACGAGGAGCTCATGCAGCTCGTGCGCGACAACGAGGCGCCGGCCTTCGAAATCGTCTACGAGCGCCACGTCAACGCCGCGTTCTCGCTGGCCTATCGGATGTGCGGCACGCGCTCGTTGGCCGAGGACATCGTGCAGGAGGCGTTCCTGTCGATGTGGCGCAGCGGCGCGCGCTATGACCGCACGCGCGGCAGCGTGCGCACCTGGCTGCTTGGCATCGTGCACAACCGGGCCATCGACGTGCTGCGGCGCAGCGTCGTGCACGACCGCCGCCGGGCCAGCGACGAGGGGCTCGAGGAGCGCTTCGCCGCGCCCGAGCGCACCGACGCCGAGGTGGCCCGCCGTGACGAGGCGCGCGGGATCCGTGCGGCGCTGCGCGAGCTGCCCGACGAGCAGAGCCGGGTGATCGAGCTCGCCTACTACGGTGGCTTCACCCACAGTGAGATCGCCCACATGCTCGACGCGCCGATCGGCACCATCAAGGGCCGTATGCGCCTTGGCCTGCAGAAGCTGCGCGGCGAGCTCGGCGAGCTGGAGCCGGCCCGATGAGCGAACCACCCTGCCCCGCAGTCGATCCGAGGTCGCCGCCTACGCGCTCGGCTCGCTCGAGGACGCTGAAGCCGAGCGCTTCCAGGCGCATCTGTCGCAGTGCCCCCGCTGTACGGCCGAGCTCGCCGAGCTGCAGGGGGTCGTCGACCTGCTGCCGGCCGCCGTGCCGCCGGCGATCGCCCCGCCCGCGCTGAAGGACCGGGTCATGTCGGTCGTGCGCAGCGAGGCCGAGCTGCTGCAGCGCGGCCGGGCCGCACGCCGATCGCGCCGCCGGCGGTCACGCCGCGCCGGCGCCGTCGGCCGCGCCGCGTTCTTCGGCATCGCCGGAGCCGTCGGCCTCGCCGCGGCCGCCGCGCTGGTCGTCGGTGATCGCCATCGGACCGGGCGGGACGTCGACGAGCACGAACACCGGCACGACGCCCTACAGGACCGCCTCGGTGGTGCTGCGCCAGTCGGGAGGACGCGCCGAGCTCGACGTCGGTCGACATGCCCGCGCCGCCCGCCGACCGCATCTACCAGGTGTGGCTGGAGCGCGCCCACCGGGCGCCGATCCCGACGGACGCCCTGTTCGGCGTCAACCGCGCCGGAGATGCGGCGGTGGCCGTGCCCGGCAACCTGCACGGCGTGGCGCGCGTCCTCGTCACCGCCGAGCCGCTCGGGGGCAGCCCCAACGGCGTCCCGTCCGGTCCGCCCGTCCTGAGCGTCGCCGTCAGCGCGTAGCGCGCCCGGGGGTGCCGCCCGGTCGCGGCGGCACCCCCTGATAGCGTCTGAGCCAGGGCCATGGCGACCTGTTACCGGCACCCCAATCGCGAGACCGGCGTCTCGTGCTCGAACTGTGGCCGGCCCATCTGCCCGGACTGCATGACCCCGACCAACGTCGGCATGCGCTGTCCGGAGTGCGCCAAGCAGCGCACCAAGGTGGTGACGATGCGCAACATGGCCGCGGTGCCGCGCGTCACCTACACGCTGATCGCCCTGAACGTGCTCGCCTTCTTCACCGAGCAGGGGCAGTTCACGATCTACAGCAGCACCGTGAGCGGATCGGTCGTCAACAACGGCGTGATCGACCGCTTCGACATCGCACGTCAACCATCAGTACTGGCGCCTGGTCACCAACGGCTTCCTGCACGAGAACCTGCTGCACATCGCGTTCAACATGTACCTGCTGTACCTGCTCGGGCTGATGCTCGAGCCGGCGATCGGGTCGGTGCGCTTCGCCGCCATCTACTTCACCTCGCTGCTGGCCGGCGAGCGCCGGGGTGCTCGTCGCCACCACCGCCCCGAGCCTCGGCGCCTCGGGCGCCATCTTCGGGCTGATGGGAGCCGCCGTCGTCGAGCTGCGAGCGCGCGGCCTGCAGCGTCATGCAGTCCGGCATCGGCGGGCTGCTGCTCATCAACCTGATCTTCTCCTTCACGGTCGCCGGGCATCTCCGTCGGCGGCCCACATCGGCGGCCTGATCGGCGGCATGCTCGCCGGGCTGGCGGTGCGCTCCGGCGACCGCCATCGCTCGCTGGCGCTCGGCCTGGGCGGCTGCGTGGCCATCAGCGTGATCTCCGTCGTCATCGGGCTGGCGGCCGCCAGCTCGTACATGAGCATCGGGCATCGCGCTCTGACGCGCCGCCCGCGCCGCGCGGGCGGCGTCCGCTCAGCGCCCCGGCGTGGCCGGCGCGAGCTCCACCTCGAGTGCCTCGGCCTCGATCTCGGGCACGCGCTCGGGGTGCAGGATGTGCGCGAGCAGCTCGAGCCCGTCGACCAGCCGGGGCCCGGGCCGCGAGAAGTACGACGATGCGTCGACGGCGACGACGCGCCGCGCGCCGAGCGGGCGAGCTGGTCCGCATGGTCGAGCGCCTCCTGGTGGGCTCGCCGCGCGCCGTATCCGCACGGCATCACCACCACGACCTCGGGCTCGGCCGCCGCGACCGCCTCATAGCTCATGCGCTCCGACGGCTCGGCCGGGAAGCCGAGCACGTCCTCGCCGCCGGCCAGCTCGATCAGCTGCGGCGTCCAGTGGCCCGCCACGTACACCGGATCCAGCCACTCGAGCGCTGCCACGCGCACCCGCGGTTGGGCGCGGACGGCCAGGCGCACGCGGTCGATGCGCTGGGCGGCGTCGTCGACGATCTCCACACCCCGGTCACGCCGCTCGGTCGCCTGCGCGAGCGTGCGCACGTCGCCGAGCGCCTCGCCGAGCGTCTTGGGGTCCAGCGAGATGACGTGGGGCTGGGAGGGCATCTCCTCGGCCAGCTCGGCCACCTCGTCGTAGGAGACGGCGCACACCGGGCACAGCGCCTGGGTGACGATCAGGTCGGGCGCCAGCTCGCTCAGCAGGTCGCGGTCGAGCTCGTAGATCGCCTCGCCGCGCTCGGTCCGCTCGCGCACCGCGGCGTCGATCTCGCCGGCCGACAGCCCGGCGGGGAGCGACGTCGCGGGTCACGTGGGGCAGCTCGCAGCGCCGCGCGCGGGAAGTCGCATTCATGGGTGACGGCGATAATCTCGCTGTCGAGGCCGAGCGCGAACAGCAGCTCGGTCGCGTGGGGCACGAGGCTGACGATGCGCACACCGAGACTGTAGGGAACATGGCGCTGCTCATCCAACGAGGAGATCGAGTCACGCCTGGCTGGCTCGGGCTGGCACCGCGACGGCGACGCGATCACGCGCGAGTGGAAGCTGGCCGACTTCGCCGCGGCGCTGGCGTTCACCGATCGCGTCGGCGCGCTGGCCGAGGAGGCCAACCACCATCCCGGACATCCTCTGCATGGTTGGAACAAGGTTCGCCTGACGCTCAGCACCCATTCCCAGGGCGGCCTGACGGCGGCCGACTTTGCGCTGGCCGAGCGCATCGACGGGCTCGGCTGACCCCGGCGACGTGATTGTCTTCGTCCGTCGCGGCGCCTGCTACCGTTCCTCCAGTCGGCCTTGATGAACGACGAAGACCCCCCTCGAAGTAGCGTGGCCCTGCGCCACGCGGGCCTCGCCTCACCGCTCGAGGGCCGACCACCCCCGTCACCGCCGGGCACGATGGGCGACGCCGCTGGGCCCCTCTCGTGAACGGCCTTGCGCTTGTCGTCACCGCCGTCCTGATCGCGCTGAACGCGTTCTTCGTGATCGCCGAGTACGCGCTCGTGCGCTCGCGCCGTGCCCGCCTGGAGGTCGAGCGCGACGAGGGACACCGCGGCGCGGCAATGGCCCTCAGCCAGCTCGACTCGATCAACGACTACATCTCCGCGGTCCAGATCGGGGTCACGATGACCTCGATCGGCATCGGCGCCCTCGGGGCGCCCGCGCTGGCCGCGTGCTCAAGGGCTGGCTCGGAGGCCCGCTCAGCCACGGCGTGGCCATCGTCATCTCGGTGATCCTCGCGTACCTGCTGATCACCATCGCCCAGCTGATCGCCGGCGAGATGGTGCCCAAGTTCTACGCGGTGCATCGCGCCGAGGCGGTGGCGATGCGCATCGCCCGCCCGCTCGGCGCCTTCCGCGCCGTGGCCTCCTCCGTTCGTCGCCGCGGTGACCGCGGTCTCCAACCGCATCCTGCGGATGTTCGGCGTCGATCCGACCAGGAGGGCGAGGCCGGTTCGCCCGATGAGCTGAAGGCGCTCATCGCGCGAGTCCTACGCCGGTGGCCAGCTCGATCCAGGCGAGGCCGGCATGTTGCGCGGCGTCTTCCACCTGCACGAGCAGGAGGCGCGTCAGGTGATGACACCCATCCCCGCGGTCATCACCGTCGACACCTCCGAGGACGTCGAGACGGCGCTGCGGCGGTGCATCTCCACCGGTCATACGCGGCTGGTGGTGACCGAGGACGAGAACCGCGATCGCGTGCGTGGCATCGTGCACTCCAACTCGCTGGCCCGGCTGCTGATGAGCGAGGGCCCGCACGCCTCGATCGAGCCCGAGGTCCGCGACGCGCCGATCGTGCCCGAGACCAAGCCCCTGGACGACCTGCTGGCCGACCTGCAGCGCACACGCAGCTCGATGTCGGTGGTCGTCGACGAGTACGGGCGCGTGGCCGGCATCGTCACGATCGAGGACATCATCGAGGAGGTCGTGGGGGAGATCTCCGACGAGACCGATCCGGCGGCCGGCGAGGTGCGCCGGCTGGCCAACGGCGACTGGTTCGTGCGCGGGCACGTGGCGGTCACCGACCTGGCCGATTACGGCCTGGAGCTGCCCGTCGACAGCGACGCCTACAACTCGGTCGGCGGCTTCGTGTTCGCGCAGCTCGGCCGTCTACCCGTCCGCGGCGACACGATCCGGGCTGACGGGCACACGATCCGGGTGGAGTCGGTGCGCGACAATCGCATCGAGGCGGTCCGCATCCGCGAGCGCCCGCCGGTGGCCACCGGCGACGGCGAGCCGCCCGACCGATCCGGATCCTAGGTTCGCCGGCGCGGGCACGTCACCCCCTTCGCAGGACGCCGGCCGCCGGCCGCGAGCGTAGCCTGACCGGCGCGTGCCGCCCGAAGCCCTCGCCCTGGCGTTCACCGCCTCGATCTATCCGCCGGCCGTGGCCGCGGTGATCGCCTTCGGCCGCGGGTCGGACGTCCGCTTGCGCGTCGCCGTGTTCGTGCTCGCCGCGGCGATCACCACGTACGCGGTCGGCGCGCTGCTGCTGTTCGTCCTGGTCGACCTCGGCGTCGGCGCGCGGCAGCACAAGTCGCTCGGTCCGGGCGTCGACATCGCGATCGGCGTGCTGCTCATCTTCCTCGCGGTGCGGCTGCGCCGCCCGTCGCCCGGCGCCGAAGACCGCCACGGGCCCATCGAAGTATCGACCGCTACCTGCAGAGCGCCCGCCTGGCCGCCGTGCTTGGCGTCATCCTCTACGTCCTTCCCTCGCCGATCTACATCGGCGCCATCACCGCCATCGCCGGCGCGAAGGGCTCGACCGCCGACCAGTCTGCTGGACCTCGTCGCGGTCGTCGTGGTGATGCTGTGGCTGATCGAGGTGCCGATGCTGATGCTCGTCGCCGTGCCCGACAAGGCGGTGGCCACGCTGGAACGCGTCAACGCCTGGTTCGCCGCTCACGGGCGCGCCCTGGCGGTCCTCGTGTCGGCCGCCGCCGCGATCTACTTCATCGTCAAGGGCCTTGCCGACCTGCTCAGCTGAGGGAACCGGGCCGGTTAAGCGCGTCCGGCCCGCGGGGGGGACGCGGGCCGGACGCTAGCACTGGGAGGAGGCGGGTCGTGCTTGTCGCCGCAGTATGCGTGGCCGCCATCAACGCGCGCTAAACGACAACCGACCCGCGAGCTAAATTCGCCGCCGGGTGCAGCGGATCAGTACTGGTGGAAGCCGCGGCCGGTCTTGCGGCCGAGCGCGCCGTCGCCGATGAGCTCGTAGATGCGCTCTGGCACCGGCTCGCCGATCGTCTCGCCGATCGCCTCGGAGACGTCGAGGCCGACGAGGTCGAGCAGCGCGAGCGGGCCCATCGGATGGCCGGCGCCGAGCGTCATGCAGGTGTCGATGTCCTCGGCGGCCATGCCGGTCTCCTCGAGCAGTCGCACGGCGCTGAACAGGAACGGGAACAGCAGCCGGTTGACCACGAAGCCGGGGATGTCGGGAACCTCGACCGGCGTCTTGCCGAGCGCCTCGCACAGCGCGAGCGAGCGGGCGCGCGTCTCGGGCTGACGCGGCGGTCGGGTACACCAGCTCGACGAGCTTCATCCGCGGTACCGGGTTGAAGACGTGCAGTCCGCACGAAGCGCTCGGGCCGCTCGCTGGCCGCGCCGAGCTTGCTCGATCGACAGCGACGACGTGGTGGTCGCCAGCACCGCCTCGGCGGCCAGCTCGCGATGCAGCGACGCGAGCAGGTCGGCCTTCGCGCCGTGGTTCTCGATCACCGCCTCGACGACGTAGGTGGCGTGGCCGACCTCGGCGGGGTCGGTGACGATCTTCACCTGGGCCGCATTCACCTCGCCGCTCAGGCGGCCGCAGATCTTGTCCACCGATGCCCGCGCGCGCGCGGCCGAGTCGGCGGAGCGGACGAGCAGCAGTCACCTCGCCGTGGCGGGCGGCGGTGGCCGCCAGGCCGCAGGCGATCGTCCCGCTGCCGGCGATGGCCAGCGTCTCGGGCAGCCCGACGACCGCTTGGGCGTGCTCCTCGTTGGTGGTCTGCGGGGTGGTGGACATCGTGACGGGTGCGGCGACGGCCCGGGAAGAGTAAGGATTGTCGCCGTCGCGCGCGGCGTGACCGCGTGCGCGCGTCCCCGCGCGAGGGTGCCTCGACGCGCCTACGGCGCCGCCGGCGGTGAGGGTGGTGACGGTTGCTGCCGTCGACGTTCGTGCGAGGTCGAGGTGACCGTCGTGCGTCGGGGAGGTCCCGTGCTGCTCGGGCCCGTGCCGGCCCAGTCGACCGCGATCGGCGTGAGCGCGAGCAGCGCCTGCCACGTGGCCGCGGTCGTGGTGCCCGTCGCCGGCAGGCCGTGGCTGGTCTGGAAGCTCTCGAGATTCGCCGCGGTCGTCGCGTCGAAGATGCCGGTCGTGGCCTGGCTGGGGATCGCCGCGGCGAGGTGCTCCTGCATCCACAGGACCTGGTCGCCGTTGGTTTCCTTGTCCCAGATCCGGCCACGTCGCATTCGGCGTCACGGTGGTGAGCGGTGCCAGCGGCGCCGCGAGCGCCGCCCAGCCGGCGGCGTTGGTCTCCTGCCAGTCCCAGAACGACCAGCCGCCCGCCCCGTAGTCGACGGCCTCCTCGCGGAAGCGCAGGATGTCGCTGGCCGGCGGGTTGGAGTAGGTCTGGCCGAGCGGGAGGATCGGGCGCCCGTAGATGCGGTTGGAGATCCACGTGTTGGCGTACACGGTGTCGACCGAGACGCCGATGTCCTGCCAGTACATCTGGGGCAGGTTGTACTGGGCGCCGCCGGGACCGAGGAACACCGAGTAGGGCTCGGTCTCGTGGTAGTAGACGAACGGGAAGGACGCGAGCCCGACGGGGAAGCTCGAGCCGATCTTGGCGCGCAGCGTGTCGATGTAGGTCTGCGCGGCGGCGTAGCGTCCCTCGTACTCGACCTCGGCGTCGATGACCAGGCAGTCCGCGCCGTTGGCCACCGCCTCGGCGCCGAGCGTCCGCCTCGCCGGCCGGGTAGGTGCCGTACACGTACTGCCACGCGCACACCTTCAGGCCGTTGGCGTGCAGCGTCTGCACGAGGGTGGGCGAGAACTGCGACCAGTAGTTGGCCGAGCCGTCGGAGCTCTTGACGTACACCGTGGTGACGCCGGCGGCCTTGGCCTGGGCGACGATGCTGGCGAGGTCGCCCCCGTCGGACTGGTCGACGTACCAGATCCACATGCCCTGACCGGCGAACGGCGAGCCGGCCGGCGGTCGTCGGCGCGGGCGCGGCGGGGGCGGTCGGGGCCGGCGCGGGCGTCGGCTTCGGCGCCGGCGGCGGCGGCGGCGGGGGTGGATGCAGCTTGTAGCTGACGATCGAGATCGGGCCGTAGGACTTCGAGCGCCGGGTGCCGCTGACCACGTAGATCTTGCCCGTGGCGGCGGCGCGGGGGACGGCGACGATCAGGCCGAGCGCGGAGTGGTGCAGGCTCGACATCGGCGCCCGTGCGGCGTGCGCGCCGCGGGCGGGCGGGAACACCACGAGCATGCCGGCGGTGATCGTCGTCCCGGTGATCTGCAGTCGCCCGCCGCTCGTCACCTGGTGGGGGTTGCCGCTGCACGAGGACTTCGGCACGCACACGACGTGGATGATCTTCGGCAGGCTCACCGCCGGGGCGCGCTCGGCCGGCGTCTTGGTGCGGCGCCGTCGGCGCCGCGCCGCCGGACTGGCTCGTGTCGATCGGACTGGCGCGTCGCCGCCGTTGGCGGCGATCGCGGCGCCGGCCAGGCCGCTCAGCGCGACCGTGGCGGCGATGAACACCGCAGCGGCGAGCGCCGCGAGGGCGCGCCTGGGACGAGCGAGGACGTCTGTGAGCCCGAGCGAGCAACAATTGGAACCTCTCTCTGCGACCGCCTCCATGTGAGGGGCCCCGCCGGCGCGCGCGGCGACACCAGCGATCCGAACAGCCTACGAATCCGGACGAACCGGCAGATCCGCGCGCCCGACGTTACCCACTCTGCCCGCGTCAAACCGCGGTTCGGGCGCAAAGTTGCGCGCCGGATCCGTCTTCTTACCCCCAGCGAAAGCCGATCGGCGCGGCGGCCACCGGCAGCGGGCTGTCGGGCAGGCCCGCCGGCGGCTGGGGCAGGTTGTAGGCCGCTCGGCGCGACGTCGTTGGGCCCGTCGGGGTGCCACAGCGACGCGAGGTACTGGTTCTGCCCGCGGCCCGGGCCGAGCTCGAACTGGCCGCCGCCGTACATGCCGATCCCGCGGGCCGTGCAGTAGTCGTAGGCGTCGAGCAGGGAACGCAGGCCGCCGAGGCGCGACGGCTTGATGTTGACCATGCCCGGCGGGTAGGGGAGCGCCTCGATGTCGGCGACCGAGTGGATCGGCGCGTCCCAGGCGAAGCGCTGCGCGGTAGGGCCGCCAGGACGGCGTCGGTCTCCTCGTTGAGCAGCGGATCCTCGATCCAGGCGTGGGGGAACGCCTCGGCCACGCGCCGGTAGAGGTCGGCGTCGGCGCCCTGATCGACGATCGAGCCGACGTAGTGGCCCTTGAGGTCGATCGAGTCGACGGCTCCGCTGTCGACCAGCGCGGCGACCAGCGTCGTCGTCCCAGGAGCTCGTGGCGTCGAGCTTGAAGCGCAGGCGTCGGGTGCCCGGCCAGGCGGCGGAGCAGCGGGCTCCAGGCGTCGGCGGCTCGCCGAGGCGCAGCGAGACGACGAAGGTCACCGGCCGCGGGGTGCGCCCGAGGTGCTCGTGCAGGCTGACGCCGCGCTGGCGCAACGCGAGGTCGAGCGCCGCCGACTCGTAGGCCCAGCGGCGGTACAGGCGCGACACGTCGCGCTGCGGGGCGACCGGGAACGTGTCAAGGCCGCCGACGTGCTCGCTGAACGACCCGAGCGTCCAGCTCCCGGCGAGGGGGAGCGCCGGGCCGGCGGCCTGCAGGTGCTCCTGGTCGACGGCGTCGTAGGTGACGTCCTCGCCGATTCCCTCCTCGCCGTCGCCGCGCAGGTGGACGACCGTCGACTTGCGCAGGAAATCGCTCGAGACGGCCTCGGTCAGGCCCTCGAGCTCGTAGGCGTCGATGCGCAGCGGCAGGTCGGCCACGGCCGACCACAGGCTCGGCGCGCCGGTCACCGGCTCGCCGCTCATGCGCCGGACTCCTCGTCGGGTGGGGGGTCCGGCAGGGCGGCGGAGTCGCCTTGCAGGCGGGCCACGAGCTCATCGAGGCGCAGCTCCTGCAGCCCTCGTCCGACGGCATCGAGCTCGCCGGCGCAGAACTCGATCAGCGTGCGGCCCTCGCGGACGAGGTCGAGCGTCTCCCGCAGGCCGGCGTCTCCCGAGTCCAGGCGCCGGATGATCTCCTCGATGCGGGCGCTGGCCTCCTCGTAGGTGAGCGTGCCGGCGGGGCCGGGCGGCGTCTCGCCGCTGGTGTCGCTCATGCCGCTCATGTCGCTCGTGTCGCTCATATTGCTCATGCCTGCTCGCCGTCGATGGTTGCGCCAAGCGTGCCGTCGGCGAAGCCGATCCGCACCCGATGCGCGGCGCGCGCCGCCTCGGCGCTGGTGATGAGATCGCCGCGGGTGTCCTCGACGAGCGCGTAGCCGCGCTCCTGGGCGCGTCGTGGGTCGTGCGCGGACAGCGCGAGCGCGAGGTGCTCGAGGCTGCGGGCACGGGCGCCGAGCTCGCTGGCGCGGCGCAGCTCGGCGGTGAGACACCGGCAGCCGCGCTTGGGTGCGGCCGCGGTCGCGCTCCGCCACCTCGGCCTTGCGGGTCAGCACCAGCAGCCGGCGGGCGCCCACCGCGCGTTCGCTGCCCACCCGCCGCCGCGCGCTGGCGCGCAGCTCGCGCAGCGACTGGTCGAGGCGGCCGCGCTCGCGCGCGAGATGCTCGGCCGGGGCCCGCGCCTGGCGGTGGAGCACCCGCGCGCGCACGAGCACGGCGCGGCGCGCATGGTCGCCGAGGCGCTCGCCCTCCCGAGCCAGCGCTCCCCGCGCCTGGTCGCAGTGCAGCGGCACCGCGGCCTCGGCCGCGTGCGTCGGCGTGGAGCAACTCACGGCGGCGACGTCGTCGAGCACCGTGTGGTCGGTGTGGTGCCCGACGGAGGCGATCACCGGGACGGGCAGCAGCGCCACCGACCGGCACAGCGTCTCATCGCAGAAGCACAGCAGGTCGGCCAGCGAGCCGCCGCCGCGAGCCACGATCACGACGTCCACGCCGCCGAGCACGGCCAGGTCGCCGAGCGCGCGCGTGATGGCCGGGGCGGCGTGGCGATCCTGCACCGCGGCGAACGCCCACACCACGCGACCCTGCCAGCCGCGGCGGGCCAGCCCGGCGAGAATGTCGTCGCGGGCCTTGCCGGTCTCCGCGGTCACGACGCCGATCGTGCGCGGCAGCAGCGGCCGTGCAAGCCGCTTCTGGGGCTCGAGCAGGCCCTCGGCGGCGAGCGTCCGGCGCAGGCGCTCGATGCGCGCCAGCAGGTCGCCCTCTCCGGCCACGCGCACGTCGGTGACCGAGAACGAGAAGCCCGGCGAGGAGGTCGCGCTGCCCGCGTAGTAGTCGCACCCGCCGGCGACGACGATCTGCATCCCGTCGCTCAGCGGCCCGCTGTGCACGAGCGCGCGCTCCCATTCGTTGCGCCAGGCCGAGCAGGGCAGCGCCCCGCCGGCGTCGCGCAGCTCGAAGTACACGCGCGCCCGGGCCACGCGGAGATTGACCAGCTCGCCGACGATCTGCACCCGGGCGAACGCGCGCAGGCGGTCGCGCAGCGCCTGCGCGTACTCGCCGACGGCGTACGGGCCGGGCAGCTCGCTGCCGGGGATCCCGACCGGCGCTGCGCGTTGCTCGTCTGCGCTCACGAGCGTGAGGCTAGCGCTCGCTGCGGCCCCCTCACGCCCGCGGCGGAGCGCCGGGCCGCACGTATACTCGCAAGCGGAGGATCGACCCGTGCCCGCTGCGACCGTCATGCGTACCGTGCGCCGCCGAACGCGGCCGCACGCCTAGGGCTCGCCGGTGGCGCAGGGCAGGCAGCGGCGGGCGCGCCCGCGCAAGCGTCGCGGCGCCCGTGGACGCGACCGCCCGGCCGCGCCGCATCCGGCCGGCGACGCTGCGGACACCGCGGCACAGGCCACGACCGGGGCGCAGGCGTGGCGCGAGGGCGTCGAGGGCGCGCGCCGGCGGCCGCGCCAGGCCGCTGCCGCCAAGCCGGAGCGCCCACGTCCGCCCTGGCATCCGCTCCCGCTGGCCGAGATCCTCATCCTGGCCGGGGCGATCGCCCTGGTCGTCGGCCTCGGTCGCGGTCCGAACACCGGCGGGCGCACGCCGCTGCTGCTCGGCGTCGCCGCCGTCGGCATCGGGACGATCGAGTTCTCGGTGCGCGAGCACCGCAGCGGGTTTCGCTCGCACACGATCCTGCTGGCCCTCCTGCCCGTGGTCGTGTTCCACACGCTCGTGGTGCTCGTCGTGTCCCCGTTCACGCCGATCACGCGTGCGATCACGTACGCCACGCTGGTCGCCGACGTGGCCGTGTTCGCGATCGCCGTGCGCCTGCTGCGTGTGCAGTTGCGCGAGGCGCGCCACGAGCACGTCAGCGGCGTCAGGCGCGGCCGGCGCTGACGCGGCCGGCCGTGCGCGCGGCGCGCGTGCCCGGCGGCGTCCGCAGCGTGGTGCCTAGGAGGCCTTGAGCGAGGGCAGCGGGCGCTCGCCGTGCTCGCCGCCCTCACCGCGCGTCTCGCCGTCGAAGCCGAGACGCTCCAGGCGGGCGATCTCGCGCTCGCCCTTCGAGCCGGGCGGGATGGTCGGCCGGCAGGCCGGCGATCAGCGCGGCGATGCGATTGCGCAGTTGCAGCGCGAAGTGCGGCGTGGAGGCGCCCATCAGCTGGCGCACGTCCTCGACGGACACCTCGTGCGCTTGGCCGCGCTGCAGGCGATCGGGATCTTCGGATTGGCTCATGCGCTGAGGGGGAGGGGGGCCGGCTATCGGCGGTCGCCGCGGCTCGGCACGCAAGTGTATTGAGCGCGGCGCCGGCACCGCCGGGACGCGGCGCGTCGCCGCGCGTGGCTACGCCTGGCTACGCTGACGGCGTGCCACAGGCCTCTGCCCGCAACCGAGTCGTCGTCGAAGTCGATCGCACGCTGTGCTTCGGTTTCGGCGACTGCGTCGACACCGCCCCCGGCGTGTTCGCCCTCGACGAGGAGGACAAGGCGGTGGTGCTCGACCCCGACGCCGAGGATCTCGACTTCATCCTCGAGGCCGCCCAGAACTGCCCGGTCGACGCGATCATCGTCACCGACGAGCACGGGACGCAGATCTACCCCTAGAGACGGCCCGATCTGGCCCTGGAGGGGGCCCGTCTCATCGGCCGGACGGGCCTCGCCATACCGGTTGGGGGGCCCGCTGGCTGCAACCGTCCTTGCACCCTGTTACGGTTCCGCCGCCGAACGCCGAATCCTCGGTCAGACACCGAGGAACGGGGGACCCGAGTTGTTGGGGCGAATCCCACGGAGATGCCGTGGGAAGCGCAGGCTCTTTCAGCGCTAGCCCGTCAGCTAACCCCGCAGGCCAACGAAAGAGGTCTCTGTGCGGTCTGGATCAGATCAGAGTGCTGGGCGCGACGTTCCTCGCCTGCGCCGCCTGGGCGGCTCCGGCGAGCGCGGCATCATCGGGACATTCGGCGTCGGCCGCAGCCGGCGGCGCCGTCGGCGCCGCACCGCGACACGGTCGGCGCGGTCACGCCGACGTCCACGCCCGACGCGCACCGACGACCACCCCGCCGGTCCAGTACATGGGGCCGATCGTCCGCACCGCCGTCGACCCCGAACGACACGGCTCCCCCGGCCGCAGGTGACCTGCCTGCCGGCGGGCGCCACCAACGACCGTGCCTCGAGCTCGACCGATGGCGGCGGCGCCGCCCCCGGCACCGCCGAGACCGTTCCGTGTCCGGGAGCCAGCGGCAGCGCGGCATCGGCGACCGGCGGCAGCCAGGCGGGCAGCGGCACCGGGCTGCTGCGGATGGTCGTGCCCGGCGACCAGGCCAAGATCGTCGACGGCCTCGCCGCGGCGCCCGCCGACGCGCCGCCCGCCGTCCAGGACATGATCTGGGCCGCCAACGCGCATCATCGGCCTGCCGTACCTGTGGGGCGGCGGCCATGCCTCCTTCATCTCCCCGGCCGGCTATGACTGCTCGGGCACCGTCTCCTACGCGCTGCACGGCGGCCTGCTGCTCGACACCCCGATGGACTCGACCGCAGTTCGAGTCGTGGGGCTCGACCGGGCGTGGGCGCTGGGTGACGGTGTTCGCCAACGGCGGCCACGCGTACATGGTCATCGCCGGCCTGCGCCTGGACACCTCTGCCGCCGACGATCCGTCCAACCAGCAGGGCCCGCGCTGGCGCCCGCTGCGCCTGGCCAATACGGGCTTCGTCGTCCGTCACCCCGGCGGCCTGTAGGAGCCGGCCGGGGCCGCGTGGAGGGCGCGCGTGCGAATGCGCGCGCGTCGGCTACGCTTGACGGAACGCTCCGTACCCGCTCCCAGGAGGATCAGATGGCCGGCTTGACCGGGCGCATGTCCACCGTTGTGAAGGCGAAGGTCTCCAAGCTCCTCGACCGCGCCGAGGACCCAGGCGAGACGCTCGACTACAGCTATCAGAAGCAGCTCGAGCAGCTTCAGAACGTCAAGAAGGGAATCGCGGACGTCGTCACGGCCAAGAAGCGCCTGCAGATGCAGGAGGCGACGCTGCAGCAGAACGTGGTCAAGCTCGACACCCAGGCCCGCCAGGCGCTGGCTGCCGGCCAGGAGGACCTCGCCCGCACCGCGCTCGAGCGCAAGAACCTGGCCCAGAGCGAGCTCCAGGGCCTCGACGGACAGGTCAAGGAGCTCGAGGCGCAGCAGCAGAACCTCACCGATTCCGAGCAGAAGCTGCGCGCCAAGATCGAGGCCTTCCGGACCAAGAAGGAAGTCATCAAGGCGCAGTACTCCGCCGCCGAGGCCCAGGTGCGCATCTCCGAGGCCGCGACCGGGGTCGGGGAGCAGATGGCCGACGTCGGCCTGGCGATGCAACGGGCCGTCGACAAGACCGAGGAGATGAAGGCGCGGGCCGGCGCCGTCCAGGAGCTCGAGGCGGCGGGGACGTTCGACGACGTCACGGCGCTCGGCCCGGGCGAGGACGACATCGATCGCCAGCTCAAGCAGATCGGCGCGAGCACCGCGGTCGACGACGATCTCGCCCGCATGAAGGCCGAGCTCGGCGCCGGCACCGCCGCCCCGGCGCTCGAGCAGCCCTCGCCCGAGGCGTCGCTGGACTCGCCCGAGGCGTCGCTGGACAAGACGATCGAGTCGCTCGACCAGGCGGCCGCGCCCGCCCCCGAGCAGCCCCCGGCCGAGGGTGGGGCGAGCTGATGATCGTCCGGGTCTTCAACGAGGGTCAGTACGAGCTCGAGGACGGCGCCATCGATCGCCTGCGAGAGCTCGACATCGAGACCGAGGCCGCGCTCGAGGCCGGCGACGCGGTGGCGTTTCGCGAACGCTACGACGCCCTGCTGAAGGTGCTGCGCGAGCAGGGAACGCCGCTGGCCGACGACGATCTCCGCGGCTCCGACCTGATGCTCCCGCCGGCGGACATCTCGCTGGAGGAAGCGCGCAGCGAGTTCTCCGACCACGGGCTGATTCCGGACTGACGGACTGCGGTTGGGGGCTGGCCGGCGCGCTTGTCGGCCGGTCCGGTCCGGTCCGGCGCTGGCTAGATCGGGGTGCCCCAGAGGGGGAACCACCGCTCGAGCTCGGGCTCGAGCGGCAGCTCGCGGCCGAGCTGCGCCTTCAGCTGCAGCTCGCGCTCGGTCGAGCGCTCATTCGACGAGCCGGGCTGGGGCACGAACGGGTACCAGCTGCCGCGCTTGTAGTTGTAGATGAAGTAGATCGACCGCTTCTGGGCGTCGGCGAAGGCAAACACCGCGCACAGCAGTCGCTCGCCGTATCCGGCCGACTCGATCGAGCTGCTGACGGCGTTGATGCCGACGGCGAGATCCTCGATGCCGGGCGCGCGCAGCACCATCCAGCGGTATCCGTAGCTGTCGTCCTCGGTGCTCACCTGCGTTCCGCTGTCGGACGCCGTCGCCCGCACGACCTCCTCCATGTCGCGCAGCGTCGACTCGAACTCGCTGGTGGCCAGTGGCTGGAAGACGATCGCCGCCGCCCCCGCCGGGGCGATCTCGTAGCTGGCCTGTAGCGTCACCGCGGCGGTGGTGATGGCAAACAGCCGGTCGGGCGCCGGCCCCTTGACCTTGTGGCGTCCGGTGACGGCGTCGAATAGGCCCATGGGTGTGCGGTGCGGGGTTCGCTGGTTGCCGCGCAGCCGCTCTCGGCGGCTACGCGGTGCCCTGCAGCTGTGACTCGAGGCGGCTGAGCGCGGCCAGGCGCTTCTCGAGCGGCGGGTGGTCGGAGAAGATGTTCATCAGCGACTGCTTGGTGCGGGCCGGCACGATGAAGAACGCGCTCATGCCCTCGACCGCGCGCAGGTCGCGGTCGGGCGTGCGCTCGATCGTGCCGCTGATCTTCAGCAGCGCCGACGCGAGCGCGCTCGGACGACCGGTGAGCACCGCCGATCCGCGGTCCGCCGCGAACTCGCGATAGCGCGACAGCGCCCGCAGGAGCAGGAACGACAGGGCGTACACGACGACGGAGACGAGGATGATGATCATGATGTCCTCCTCCTCGCTGTTGTTGCCGCCCCGACCGCCGCCGAAGCCGCCGCCGAAGAAGAACCCCCACTGCATGATGAACGCGGCGATCGAGGCGAAGAAGCTCGCCAGCGTCATGACCATCACGTCGCGGTTGACGATGTGGGTGATCTCGTGCGCGAGCACCCCCTCGAGCTCGGCCGGCTCGAGCAGGTTGAGCAGTCCGCGCGTCGCGCACACCGTCGCCGACTTCGGCGAGCGGCCCATCGCAAACGCGTTCGGGACCTGCACGTCGGCGATCGCCACGCGCGGCTTGGGCAGGTCGGCCTGCACGCAGAGGCGCTCGATGATCGCGTGCAGCTCGGGCGCGTCCTCGACCGACACCTCGTGGGCGCCGGCAGCGGCAAGCGCGATCTTGTCCGACGTCGTGATCTGCAGAACGAACAGCACGCCCGCGATCAGCAGGATCGTCACGCCGCTGGCGCCGACGGCGAACAGCACGCCGATGAGCACCGCGTAGACAAGGCCGAGCAGGAACAGCGTCAGCACCATCCGCGCCTGCAAACCTGTGTCGCGACCGAAGTTCGAGCGTCGTGAAGCCATGCTCTGATTGTGGCAGACCCGAATGGGTGTTCGGGGTTGGTCGCAGGGGCTGGCAGGCCCGTCGGCGCCGGCGCTCGGGTGGGCGCGACGGCTGGGCCGGTGGCGGCGTCGGCCGGGCCAGTGGCCGCGTTGCGGCGGCGTGGCGCCGGCGGTCGGGGTGTGGTCGATTTCGGCCGTCCTGGCGATCGGAATCGACCACGCCGCCCATCGGCGCGCGGGCGGGTCCTCGGTGGTCGCCCCGCGCGCGCCGCCGCGCGGGGCGCCGCCGAGGTCCGCCTGCCCCGCCGCCGGCCGCAGCTTTGGCTCGCGCCGCCCCGCCAACCTCACTCGCCCGGCGAGGCCTCCGCCGCAGCGAACGCACGCGCCACGAACCGCAGCGACACCGCCTGCAGCTCGGGGTCGTGCTGCACCGAGCGGTGGTGCCCGCCAGGCACGGTGATCAGCCGCCGTGTCGCAACGGTGCCCACGTCCCCGCCACGGGCGGCCTCGTATAGCGCCTCCGAATGCTCGACCGGTACCACCTCGTCGCCCTCGGCGTGCAGGAGCAGCAGCGCCGCGGACAGCACCACCACGGCCGCCGTCTCGTCGTGGTCGCGCAGGTAGGCGTCGAAGGCGGCCGCATCGATGCGCGCGTCGAAGCGGCCGTTGCGCACGCCGCGGCGCAGGCCGTCGGCACCGGCCGGGCAGATCGCCACCACCGCGCTGGCGCCGACCTCATCGGCGCAGGTGAGCGCGAGATACCCACCGAGGCTGGACCCGCGCAGCGCCCGGGGGCCGTCGGGCAGCAGCCCCGCGATGACAAGCACATCCCCACCGACCCGCCCATCGAGCGCGCCGTCGCTCTCACCGTGGCCGCGCAGGTCGAAGGCGACGGCGGCCAGTCCCAGCCGGCGCGCGTGGCGGGCGTAGTCGTAGTGGCTCTCCTTGCACGAGCCCGCGCCGTGCAGGATCACGACGCCGCCGTGGACCTCGCCGGGCGGCACGAACAGCGCGTAGGCCAGCCCGTCGCGGATGCCGGCCTGATCGGGCGGCTCTGCTGTCACGACGCGACCGCGGGCCACGCCCGGCATCATCGCAGCCGGCCCGTTTGCCGCGCTGCCGCGATAATCCCGCGACGATGTCAACTTCCACCCAGCTGTCGCAGGTGTATCCGATCGGCAGCCGCCTCGACGAGCGCGGCCACCTGGAGGTCGGCGGCTGCGACGTGATCGAGCTCGCGCACGAGTTCGGCACGCCGGCCTACGTCGTCGCCGAGGACGACCTGCGTGCGCGTGCCCGCGCGTTCCTGGCCGCCGGCCGCGCCCGGCACGAGGACTTCGCGGTCCTGTTCGCGTCCAAGGCCTTCCCGGCCACCGCCGTGCTCGAGCTGTTCGCCCAGGAGGGGCTGTGGTGCGACGTCGCCTCCGGCGGCGAGCTGCACCTGGCGCTGCGCGCCGGCTTCCCCGCCGAGCGCATCGTCATGCACGGCAACGCGAAGTCCCGCGCCGAGCTCGCCATGGCGCTGCGCGAGCGCATCGGCCTGATCGTGATCGACAACCTCAGCGAGGTCGACCGCCTACGCGACCTGCTGGCCGACGGGGCCCGCGGCGACGGCGAGCCGCAGCAGGCGCTCATCCGCGTGACGCCCGACGTCAGCGGCGACACCCACGCGAAGATCTCCACCGGCCAGGCGCGCTCGAAGTTCGGGTTCTCGATGCACGACGCGCCCGCGGCCATCGAGATCGTTCAGGCCGTTGCGGGCCTCGAGCTGGTCGGGCTGCACGCGCACATCGGCTCGCAGCTGCTCGAGCTCGAGCCGTACGCCGTGTCGGCCGCGGCGCTGGCCGGGCTCGGCGACTTCCCGGTCTACGACCTCGGCGGCGGGCTCGGAGTGGCCTACCGGGCCGACCAGCACCCGCCGGCGATCGAGGACTACGTCGCCGCCAAGGTGCAGGCCCTGCACGACCACATGGGCGCCGCCCCACGGCTGCTCATCGAGCCGGGCCGCTCGCTCGTGGCCAACGGCTGCGTGACGCTGTACACCGTGGAGAGCGTCAAGCGCAACGTCGACCTGTGGGTCGCGGTCGACGGCGGCATGTCCGACAACCTGCGCCCGATGCTCTACGACGCCCGCTACGACGCCGAGGTGGCGGATCGCTTCGGCGGTGCCACCGAGTGCGTGCTGGCCGGCAAGCACTGCGAGTCCAGCGATGTGATCGTGCGCGACGCCCGCCTGGACGACCCGCGTCCCGGCGACGTGATCGTCACGCCGGCGACCGGTGGCTACGGCTACGCGATGGCCAACAACTACAACGGCATCCCCCGCCCGCCGGTGATCTTCTGCCGGGACGGGGACGCTCGCGTCGTCGTGCGCCGTGAGACCTACGAAGACCTGAGGGCCGGGACGTCTCGTGAGCGACTTCCCGATCGGGTTGCTCGGCCACGGCACGGTCGGAGCGGCGTTCGAGGCGCTGCTGGGCGAGCGCGCCGACCACGTCGCCGAGCTGACCGGACGCCGCCCCCGGATCGTCGGCGTGCTCACCCGCAGCCGGGGCGACTTCGAGCAGATCCTCAGCGAGTCCGAGCTGATCGTCGAGCTGATGGGCGGCATCGACCCGGCACGCGAGTACGTCCTGCGCGCGCTGTCATCGGGTCGCTCGGTGGTCACGGCGAACAAGCAACTGCTGTCCCAGCACGGCGAGGAGCTGTTCGCCGCCGCCCGTGAGCACGGGGTACAGCTGCGCTTCGAGGCCTCCGTGGCCGGCGTCGTCCCCGTCGTGCGCGTGCTGGCCGAATCGCTGGCCGCCGCGCACGTCGAGCGCATCCACGGGATCGTCAACGGCACGACCAACTTCATCCTCACCGAGATGGCCACCGGGCTGTCATACCCCGAGGCCCTGGCCGAGGCGCAGCGGCTCGGCTACGCCGAGGCCGACCCCTCCGACGACGTCGAGGGCAAGGATGCCGCGGCGAAGATGGCGATCCTCGCGCGACTGGCCTTCGGCACGCCGGTGCACCTCGATCAGGTGCCCTACGAGGGGATCACCCAGCTGCAGTCCGACGACATGGCGTACGCGCGCGAGCTCGGCCTCGGCCTGAAGCTGATCGGCACCGCCGAGCGGCGCGAGGGCGGCCTGTCGGTGCGGGTGCACCCGGCCTTCCTCTACGCCGGTCACCCGCTGGCCTCGGTCTCGGGCCCGTTCAACGCCGTCACCGTCGAGGCGCCGGCGATCACCGAGATCACCATGTCCGGACCCGGGGCTGGTGGCGTGCAGACCGCCAGCGCCGTGCTCGGCGATGTCATCAGCGTGATGTTCCCGCCGGCCACGCCGCCGCCGCCACAGGAGCCGCTTCAGATCATCACCGACGTCGCCTCGGCGTTCTACCTGCACATGGAGGTCGCCGACCAGCCCGGCGTGCTCGGCCAGATCGCCGCCGAACTGGGGGCCCAGGGCGCCTCGATCAAGTCGGTGGTGCAGCGCGGCCTCGGCGAGCACGCCCGCCTGACGATGGTCATCCACCCGCTCCTGGAGTCGCGCCTGTTCGCGGCGCTCGAGCGGATCTCGACGCTCGAGCCGCTGCGCTCGCCGCCGCGGGCGATCCGCGTCATCGAGGAGGAGTTCGTCTGATGTGGAAAAGGGGAGGCCGATGCCGGGCCTGATCGAACGCTTCCGCCCCCGCCTGCCGTTCGAGGAGGGCGACCCGGTCGTCAGCCTCAACGAGGGCTCCACGCCCGCTGGTGCCGGCTCCGCGCCTGTCCGAGCGCGTCGGGGCGCGCGTGCTGCTCAAGCTCGAGGGGGCCAACCCCACCGGCTCGTTCAAGGACCGCGGCATGACCTGCGCCGTCTCCGCGGCGGTGCGCGAGGGCGCCGAGGCGGTGATCTGCGCGTCGACCGGCAACACGGCGGCCAGCGCGGCGGCCTACGCCGCGCGGGCGGGCCTGCGCGGCGCCGTGATCGTCCCCGACGGCAAGATCGCCGCCGGCAAGCTCGCCCAGGCGCTCATGCACGGCGCGCGGGTGATCGCGATCCGCGGCAACTTCGACCAGGCGCTGACGCTCGTGCGCGCGCTGACCGACGCGCACCCGATCGCGCTGGTCAACTCGGTCAACCCGTTTCGCCTCGAGGGCCAGAAGACGGCGGCATTCGAGCTGCTGGAGGACCTCGACGGCGAACTCGACGCGCTCTGCATCCCGGTCGGCAACGCCGGCAACGTGACCGCCTACTGGAAGGGCTTCCAGGAGGCGGGCGCCGCGCCCCGCCTGTTCGGCTTCCAGGCCGAGGGCGCCGCTCCGCTCGTGCTCGGCCATCCGGTCGAGCACCCCGAGACCGTGGCCAGCGCGATCCGCATCGGCAACCCGGCGCGCTGGGAGGAGGCGATGGCGGCCATGACCGCGTCACGCGGCGCGATCCGGGCGGTCTCCGACGCGGAGATCCTCGCCGCCTACCGGCTGCTCGCGCGCACCGAGGGCGTCTTCTGCGAGCCCGCCTCCGCCGCCTCGGTGGCCGGACTGCTCAAATACGGCGCCGACGGCGCCCGCACCGTCGCCTGCGTGCTCACCGGCCACGGGCTGAAGGATCCCGAGACGGCTCTCGCCCAGGACGGGCGCGGTGATCCCGTGCGAGGCCGAGCTGCCGGCGCTCGAGCAGGCCGTCCTCGGATGACCCGCCGCCGGGTGGTCCGCGTCCCCGGATCCTCCGCCAACCTCGGACCGGGATTCGACAGCTTCGCCGCCGCGCTGGACTTGCCACCTCGAGCTCGAGGTGACCGAGACCGGGTCGTTTGCCATCGAGACCGACCTGCGCGTGCCGCGCGAGCGCGAGAACCTGCTCGTGCGCGCGTTCGAGCGGCTCGCCCCCGCCGACCGCTTCCGCTTTCGCGTCCGCTCGGAGATCCCGATGTGCGGCGGCCTCGGCTCGAGCGCCGCCGCGGTGGTCGCCGGCCTGATGGCCGCCGACCACCTGTTCGAGCTCGACGCCGACCTGCTCGACGCTGGCCAGCGAGATCGAGGGGCATCCCGACAACGTCGCCGCCGCGCTGCGTGGCGGCGTCGTGGTGTGCGCCGACGGCGACGCGGTCAGCGTGACGCCGCCGGCGGCCTGGAGGCGGTGATCGTGGCTCCGCAGCGAGTCCGTGCGGACGGCCCTGGCCCGCTCGGTGCTCGAGCCGGACGGTCCCGCGGGCCGACGCGGTCTACAACGTCGCCCACGGCGCGCTGCTGATGCTCGGCCTGGCTCGCGGCGACCTCGACCTGATCGCCCGCGGCCTGTCGCGACCGGCTGCACCAGGACGCCCGCGCACACCTGTTCCCGCGTTCGAGCGAGCTGCTGCGCCGGGCGCGCGAGCTCGGCGCGCTCGGCGCCACGATCTCCGGCGCCGGGCCGGCGGTGCTGGTGTGGTGCGCCTTCGACCAGACCGCCGCCGTCACCGAGGCGCTGCGCGCCGAGGCCGAGGGCTGGGCGAAGGTGCTGCGGGCGCCGTTCGCGCCGCACGGCGCCGACGTGCGCGCGCTGTAGTCTGGGTGAGCCCGCTCAGGCGGCCAGGCCGGCCAGACGCGAGCGCGCCGAGCCGAGCCCGTCGACGCGTGCCAGGACCTCGTCGGCCAGGGCCAGGTAGTCGGCGCCGAGGTCGGGACGGTGATCGAGGATCGAGGTCGCCCGCTCGGCCGACTCGGCGTAGGCGATCGAGGCCCGGATGACCGTTTCGAACAGCTTGTCGCCGAAGTGCTCGCGCAGCGACGCGAACGCCTCGCGCGAGTGGACGGTGCGCATGTCGGCGATGTTCAGCACGATCCCGAGCAGCGTCAGCGCTGGGGTTGAGGCTCTCGCGGGCAAGCTCGATCACCTCGAGCGCCTGCTCGACGCCCTGCAGCGCGAAGTACTGCGCCTCGGCGGTGATCAGCGCGTAGTCGGCGGCGACGAGCGCATTGACCGTCAGCAGCCCCAGTGACGGCGGGCAGTCGATGAGCACGACGTCATAGCCGTCGCCGACCGACGCCAGCGCGCGGCGCAGGCTGAGCTCGCGGCCCATCTTGCCGCCGAGCATCAGCTCGGCCTCGGCCAGGTTGAGGTTGGCGGGGATGATGTCGTCGTGCACCGCCTCGTCGGCCGGGGCCCGCGACGAGAGGACGTCGCCGATCGTCGGCTCGGCGTCCGGCGGGACGTCGAAGTAGTCCGACAGGTTGCCCTGCGGGTCGAGATCGACGACCAGCGTCGAGATCTCCACCCGGCGCAGCACGTCGGCCAGGGTGCGCACCGTGGTGGTCTTCCCGGTGCCTCCCTTCTGAGACAGGACGGCGATCGTGTGGGCCATGGGCCGCGATACTACGCCGCTGACGCGCGAACAGGCGTCGCCGTCGCGTGAACGTGGTCGCCGGCCTGCGGTTGCGCTCGCCACGCGGGCCCCGGCGCGGCCGCGAAGGCCGACACACGAGGCCCGCGGGGACGTCAACCGATCTGCTGCAGGCGCTCGTCGACGGCCGACGGCGTGTCGGTCACCGACAGGAAATACAGGCGATAGCGCCCGACGAGGATCTCGTCGCCGTCCTTGAGCACGCTCCACTCGACGCGCTCGCCATTGACGAACACGCCGTTGAGGCTGCGATCGTCGAGCACCCGCACACCGTCGGCCTGGCGCACGATCAGGGCGTGGCGACGCGAGACCGTCGGGTCGTCGAACCGCACGTCGGCGGCCAGGCTGCGCCCGACGCGGGTCCATTCGCGCGTGAGCGGCACGACGCGCACCCGCGACCCCTCGTCGAAGGCCGAGGTACTCGCCCGGCTCGATCGGTCAGCTCACGCGCCTCGACGAGCCACTCCTGCTTCTCCTCCGGGCGCCGGCGCGCTCGGGGTGCGCGTGAAGCGCCCGGAACTGAACAGCGACGCACGCGCGAAGTCGCGCCCACCGCAGCCCGGGCAGTCGCACAGCGTGTCGGCGCCCGCGAGCGTCAGTACGTACCCGCACTGCTGGCATCGGAACGAACCGCTTCCGGCCATCGTTCCCGACGTCAAAGACTCCATGTGGGACTCCCTCTGTTGCGGCTCGACGAGCTCGGGGAGCGCTTCAGGGTGGGGCCCTTGACTCACCGACGGCACGTCAACCTGCTTCGATCATAACGCCCATGTCAATCAGCGCTTATTGCGCATTTTCCGCACTGCAGAGCCGAAATAAGGCCTCACCGGCCTACCTTTGACCCCCGCCGTTCATGGGCCGTCGTCGCCATCCCGTGGCCCGTTGGTTCTACCCGCTCCCGGTCCTGGGCAAACGCTGGCATGGGCAGGATCCGGCGTCGGCGCGGCGAATCTGATCGGCGATGGCCCCCGTGCTCACCGACACCGATCAACTCGAGCGCGAGCTGCTGCGGCGAGGCGTGGGCGCGCTGGCCGCGGATCGCCACCGCTGCAGCGATTGCGGGCGAACCCCGCTGATCGGCGAACGGGTCTACCGCTACGAGGACCGCCCGGTGTGCGAGCTGTGCCGGGTGCTGCGCCCGGATCCGCCGAGCTCCTCCGAGGTCGTGCGCCACTCCGAGTACGGCCACGCCGTCCGTCTCACCGCGCGCGCCGCCTAGCGGCGGACACGGCCCGAGCCACACGCACGGTCGCCGGCGCGGCGGCGGATCACCTCCGGGGAGCAACCAAATACACTGCCGCGCCGTGGATCCCGTGACCGCCTCCGTCGTCATCGACGCCCCGCGCGAGCGTGTGTTCGACTACCTGCAGGACATCGCCAACCATCCCGAGTTCACCGATCACTACCTCGTGGACTGGCACCTCACGCGCGAGGACCCCGTCGGCCGCGGCGCCGGCGCCCGTTTCCGGGTCAAGGTGCCGCCGGGACCGGGCGCGGCGCTTCAGCTGGGCCGACGTGTCCGTTCAGCGAGGTCCAGCCGCCCCACCGGATCGTCGAGATCGGTCGCACCGGCAAGGCCAATCGCATCCGCACGCTCGGCGTGTACGAGCTGACCGACGGCCCGGGCGGCACGACGCACGTGCGCTACTCGCTGGAGACCGAGCCGCGGCTGCTGTCGGACCGCATCATCGAGGCCATGGGGCAGCGTCGCTGGCTGCGCCGCAAGCAGGCGCGCGCACTGCGTCGCCTGCGCTCGATCCTCGAGCTCAACGAGGGGCGGGGCGTGCGGGCCACCGTCGCCGGGCGCTGAGCACCGGCGCCCCGATGAGTAAACTGCGCGCCCGCATGACCGTCCGCCGCCGTCCAGCCCTCGCCAGCCTGCTCGTGCTGGCGCTCGCGCTCGCGCTGTCCGCATGCGGCTCGTCGCACACCCCGCTCAACCACGAGGACAACACGGGCGCCGGCGGCGTCAACAGCGACTACATCACGCTGGACGGCCTCAAATACCAGGTCCAGGTGTCGCGCCTGCTCGACCCGTACAAGGTCGAGGACGCTCGGCTATCTCGCCGGCATTCCCGCCAGTGAGGTGCAGCCGGCGCCGGGCGAGGCGTGGCTCGGCGTCTTCATGCTCGTCCTCAACCCGAGCGGCAAGCCCGCGCCGGCGGTGTCGTCGTTCAAGCTCACCGACACGCAGGGCAACGTGTACACGCCCGTGACGCTGCCGGCCGGCAACCCGTACGCCTACCGCGCCGCCACGCTGGCCCCCGGCCAGCAGATCCCCACCATCGACAGCACCGCCTACTACGGTCCGACGCAGGCGTCGCTGCTGCTGTTCAAGATTCCCACGAGCGCCTTCGACAACCGCCCGCTGACTCTCACGCTGACCGATCCCACGGATCCGGCCGAGACGGCCACCGTCACGCTCGACCTCTGATCGCGGCCCCGGGGCGGCCGGCTCGCGCCGGCCCGGCGCCGGCCCGGCGCTGACCCGCAGCAAACCTCCACAAGCTGGGTCCAATCCGGCTCAAAGCCCGGGCGGGGAACGTCGATGTCGCACGTGTGAGGCCGGTCAGCTTCCTGTGTCGCAACGACTCCGAGCGTGGTCGGCTGGTGGACATGCGCCGGCGTCTGCGCTGGGTGGAGCCGGTGGCGCTGGGGCTGCCGCTGCTGGCGATGCTCGTCGGGGCCGGGATGTTCGGCTGGGCGCCGCTGCTGCCCGCAGCGCTCGGCGTGGCGCTGTTCCTGATCGTGCCGCGGCTGCTGGCCGACAGCCGGCGCCCCGAGCTCGTGGCCGCCGTCACCTTCCTGGCCACCCAGCTGTGCCTCGCGGGTGCGATCGTGGTCGCCAGCGGCGGCCGCCAGTACCTGCTGCCCGTGCTCGTGCTGCCGATGGTGCTCGTGTGCGTGCTCTTCCCGGCGCGCGTGACGATCGCCGGCATGGTGTTCACCTCGCTGCTCATCCTGGCCGTCGGGCTCGGCTTCGACCGCGCCGAGGTGGCCGCCTCGCCCGCCGGTCCTGTACTTCCCGATCCTGCTCGGCGTCGTGTTCACGATCTCGGCGATGCAGGTGCGCAACCTCGACGCGGACACGCGCTCGAAGGTGGTCGTCGACCGCCTCACCGGGATGCTCAATCGCGCCGCGCTCGCACCGCGCCTGGCCGAGCTGACCCACCAGGCCGCGGTCACCGGGTCGGAGGTCGCGGTGATCATCGCCGACGTCGACCACTTCAAGGCGATCAACGATCGTCACGGCCACACCAGCGGGGATTCCGTGCTCAAGGAGGTCGCCGCGCGCCTGCGCGGCTGCGTGGGCAGCTTCGAGCCGATCTACCGCCTCGGGGGCGAGGAGTTCATGCTCGTGCTCGCGGGCACCGACGTCGACGGCGCGGTGGCGGTCGCCCAGCGCCTGCGCCAGGCGGTCGGCGGGCAGCCGCTGCTCGATCTCGAGGTGACGATGTCCCTCGGCGTCGCCGCCTCGGAGGCCGGCCAGCCGTTCGACTTCGAGGCGGTGTTCGCCCGCGCCGACGCCGCGCTCTACAAGGCCAAGCGCTCGGGACGCAACCGCGTGTGCGCCGGCGGGCCGCGCACCGAGGCGGCGCTGCAGGCGCTCGGCGGCGCGAACGCGGCGACGGGCCCCGGCAAGCGCTCCGGCGCGACGCCCGAGCCGCTCCCGGTCGAGGGACCGGCCGTCGGCACCTGGCGCGAGCGCATCGCCCGCGAGGAGGCCGAGACCGGCAGCTGGCTCGTGCGCGACGAGATCGAGCGCGAGCACCTGCTCGAGCTCAACCGCCGCCTGCGGCGGGTGTTCCGCGCCGCGGCGAGCATCGCCTTCGTCGGCATCATCGTGGCCGGGCCGTGGTACGGCTGGTTGACGCTCGTGCCACCGGTGATCGTGGCGATCGGCTACAACGCGATGGAGTTCAACCTCGAGCGGATGCGCCGCCCGGAGTACGCACTCGCGCTTGGCTGGCTGGCCTTCCAGGCGAGCATCGCCGCCGGGTTCTGTCTGTCGACCGGGGCGCCGCTGTTCGCCCTCGGCCTGTTCATGACGATGGTCATCGGCTCGAGCGCGGTGTTCCCCACGCGGGGCGTGCTCGTCGGCGTCGGCTTCGTGGCGCTGCTGATGACGATCGCCTGCTTCAACCGGGCTCCGCACCTCGTCGCCGCCGACCCGGCCATCCTGCTGCTCGGCCTGGCCGAGCTCGTGGCGATCGCCAGCATCGGCTGGGCGGTCGGCCAGTCGGCCGTCGACCATCGCAGCGCGTCGGTCGTCGACCACCTCACCGGCTTGCTCAACCGCACGGCGCTCGAGGCGCGCTCGGCCGAACTGGCCGCCCAGTCGGCCCAGACCGGCGAGCCGGTGGCGGTCATCGTCACCGACCTCGATCGCTTCAAGGCGGTCAACGACGGCCACGGGCACGTGGTTGGCGACATCGTGCTGCGCGAGGCCGCGTACCGGATCCGCAAGTGCCTGCGCGCGTTCGAGTCTGCCTACCGGTTCGGCGGCGAGGAGTTCGTCGTCCTGCTGGCCGGCGTCGACGAGCGCGAGGCGGCCACCGTGGCGGAGCGCCTCTGGGATGCGGTGCGTTCCGAGCCGATGAACGGGCTGCCCGTGACGATGTCCGTCGGCGTTGCCGCCTCCTCCGAAGGCGAGCGGTTCGACTACGCGGCGGTGTTCGCCCGCGCCGACGCGGCCCTGCTGGAGGCCAAGCGCGGCGGGCGCGACCGCGTTCAGCTCGCCTACACGGTGACCGCGGTCGTCGCGGCGCCGGTGCCGCGGCTCGTGGCCGCCGACAGCGCCAGCTAGCGTCCGCGATCCCGATCGCGCCGGCCGGCGCTGGCGATGCACGACCGCGCCATCCGGTGATGGACCGGGCCGTCCGGCGTCGGTGCCGGCGGCCGGCGCTGCTCCCGGACGCGAAAACGGCGCCCAGAGCTCGGGCATCCCTGCCCGAGCTCGTTATTGGGTGAGGAGGGTCCTACCAGGGCGGCGGGTCAGACCGCCCGGACGAGCACATGGTGCTGGTGCTCATCCAGTCACTTATCGACAGTTGACAGAGCAAACATAAGCGAAATTCAGATTTTCGCAACAAATTTCACCAGAGCGGCGTGAATGCCCAGCAAATCCCGGGATTTCGGTGCCCGCTAGAAGCCGCTCGAGAGGGCACTTTGGAGCACCTCGCGCGCCACCGGCGCCGCGGTGGCGCCACCCGCGCCGTCGCGGACGAGCATCACGCCGACCGCCACGTGCGGATCCAGGGCGGGGGCGAACGCGGCAAACCAGGCGTCCGTGTTCTGCGGCGTGCTCGCGCCCGGCGCATTGGTGTTGACGAGCTCGGCGGTGCCCGTCTTGCCGGCCACCGTGACGCCGGGGATGGCCGCCGAGGTACCCGTGCCCGACTCGACGACGTCGACCATCATGCTGCGCACCTCGTGGGCGACCTTGGTGGAGATCGCCCGGACGCGCGGCAGGCGCTGGTCCTTGACGAACGTCGGATGCGGCCGCAGGCCGCCCTCGCCGATCGTCGACGCGACGATCGCCATCTGCAGCGGGCTGGCCAGGTCCATGTCCTGGCCGATCGCCGACGAGCCGACGGCGAGATCGCCCTGGATCTGGGACGCCGGCGGCAGGCTGCTCTCGACCGCGCCCGGGATGCCGACCGGAGCGTTGAAGCCGAAGCGCTCGGCCGTGGCGACGAGCCGGGCGGCACCGAGCTTCGCCCCCAGCGGAGCGAACACCGAATTGCAGGAGACCGTGAACGCGAGCGTCAGCGTGCCGCCGCAGTCCTCCATGCCGGCGTTGGTCAGCGGCACCCCGTCGAGGAACGCCTCGGTGGCGTAGGGGAACACCGTCGAGGGCGTGGCCACGCCGTCCTGCAGCGCCCCGCTGACCGTGATCATCTTGAAGGTCGAGCCCGGCGGCTGCAGGTCGTCGATGCCGAGGCCGGCGACCGCCAGGACCTCACCGTCGCTCGGGCGCAGGGCCACGACGCCGCCGAGCTGACCGCCCAGCGCCGTCACGGCGGCGGTCTGCACCGCCGGGGAGATCGAGGTGCGCACGGCGGTGCCCGGAACGGCGGTGGCCGTGGCGAGCACGCGGTTGCCGGCCAGCAGCGGGCCGCCGGCCTGCCCACGCAGCTGGGCGTCGAAGATGTACTCGAGCCCGGACAGCCCGACGTCGCCGTCGGCGGGCACGCCCGGCGGCCTCGAGCGCCTGCCGTTGGGAGGCGGGGACCGGGCCGGTGGTGCCCACGATGCCGGTCACCGCCGCTCCGAGCGGCGAGTAGCGCTGGCCTCCATCGGTGGAGGCCGGGCCGCTGGCGAGCACCGAACCGTCGCGGGCCAGCAGCGCCGCCCGCGGCGGCAGCGCGAGCTGGCTGTGCAGCCGCTCGCCCGGGCGCAACCCCGGGAAGGTCAGGTCGGGCGACCAGGCGACGTGCGTGCCGGTGGCGTCGTGGATGAACGGGATCGTCAGGTTGGATCGCAGCACGCCGAACAGGCGGGTGTGGACGGCGATCGGGGCGACGATCGAACCGCTCGAGGTCTCGTGGGCGTGTCCGGCCAGGCGCAGCCGCGTGCCGGTCGCCGTCGCCCAGGCCGACTGGTAGGCGGCGGCGAAGGACGCGGGGGAGAGCGTCTGGCGCGTGGCGGCGTCGACGTCGGCATACATGGCCCCGTAGCGCTGTGCGCTCCAGTCGGTGATGAAGCTCATGGCGAGCGCCTGATGGCCGTCGCCGTTGGCGTCGGCGCCGACGATGGCGCCACCGATGAACGCGACGCTGGCCAACGCGATCACCGGCCAGGCCCGGCCGAGGCGCCGGCGCCGGGCCGCGGAGTGGCGCGACCGCGCCCGGCGGCGCTGGGACGTGGTGCGGGTGACGCGGCGCGGGGGCGCGCCCGAGGCCGACCGCAGAACTCCGATGGAAGCGCCCATACCCCCTATACAAACGCCGCAGAGCATCGCAGAACGGTAGAGCATAGGTCCCGCATTACCAGGGATTCTCGCGGGGCCGCTATAGATTCGGAGCAGATGACCGGGCTCGACTGGCTCATCGTCGCGTTCGTGGCGGTGCTGGCCGTACAGGGATACCGCCGTGGGTTCATCGTCGGCGTGCTCGGGTTCATCGGCTTCGCGGCGGGCGCGCTCGTCGGCACCCGGCTTGGCCCGCTGCTGCTGCCGGCGGGCACCGACTCGCTGTACGCGCCGGCGTTCGGGCTGGTGGGCGCGCTCGTCGCCGGGGGCATCCTCGCCTTCGGTCTCGAGGGTCTCGGTGTCCGCGTGCGCCGCGTCATCGTCCTGCCGGGGCTGGGGATCATCGACGGTGCGCTCGGCGCCATGCTCAGCGCCGCGATTGGGCTCGGCGTCGTCTGGATCGCCGCGGCGGTGGCCGCGCAGGCGCCGGGGAACGTCAAGCTGCGCGGCGACCTGCAGCAGTCGTTCATCGTGCGCGAGCTCAACGAGCTGCTGCCGTCGTCGAGCAGCGTGCTGCACGCGCTCGCTCGCCTGGACCCGCTGCCGACCATCGCCGGCCCGTCGCCCGATGTCCCGCCGCCGTCACCGGCGATCGCCCACAGCGCCGCGGTGCGCGCGGCCGGCCCGAGCGTCGTACGGATCATCGGCAGCGCGTGCGGGCTCGGCATCGAGGGCTCCGGCTGGGTGGCCGGGCCCGGCATCGTGGTCACCAACGCGCACGTCGTCGCCGGCGAGCGCGACACCCTCGTGCAGGTCGGCGGCGATCCGGCGATGAGCCTCCCGGCGCAGGCGATCGCCTTCGACCCCCATGACGACATCGCGCTGCTGAGCGTGCCGGGATTGCACGAGCCACCGCTGCGCCTGGCCGCGAATCCGCCGGCCGGCCTGTCGGGCGGCGATCCTCGGGTACCCCCGCGACGGGCCGTTCGACGTGCGCGCCGCGCGGCTCGGCGCGACCCAGACGGTGCTCACGCAGGACGCGTACGGCAACGGCCCGGTGTCGCGCCTGATCACCCCGCTGCGCGGACTGGTGCGGCCCGGCAACTCCGGCGGCCCGGTGATCGACGCCGCCGGCGAGGTGGCCGACGACGGTGTTCGCGTCCACGACCGGGTCGGGCCCGCACGGCGGCTACGGCGTGGCCAACGCGGTCGTCGCCGGGCTGCTGGCGCGTCCCCACGCACCGGTGGGCACCGGGTCCTGCGCGGATTAGCCGGATGGCCGCGCCGCAGCCGCACCCGCAGCAACCGCTACGCTGACCGCCGTGTCCAAGACCCTCGTCATCGCCGAGAAGCCGTCCGTCGGGCGCGACCTCGCGCGCGTGCTGCCCGGCCCGTTCGCGAAGCAGGAGGGGTACCTCGAGGGACCCGAGCACGTCATCACCTGGGCCGTCGGGCACCTCGTGCAGCTCGCCGAGCCCGACGAGTACGACCCGAAGTACAAGAAGTGGCGCATGGCCGACCTGCCGATCGTCCCCGACCGCTTCAAGCTCGTCGTGCGCGACGAGCGGTCGCGCAAGCAGATGTCGGTCGTCACCCAGCAGCTCGGACGCGACGACGTCGTCGATGGTCGTCAACGCCTGCGACGCCGGGCGCGAGGGCGAGCTGATCTTCGCCTACCTGTACGAGAAGGCCGAAGGCGAAGAAGCCCGTGCAGCGGCTGTGGCTGTCCTCGATGACCAACGCGGCGATGCGGAGGCGTTCGCGGGGCTGCGTCCCGGCGGAGGAGTTCGAGAGCCTCGAGCAGGCCGCCCGCTCGCGCTCGGAGGCCGACTGGATCGTCGGCATGAACGCCACCCGCGCGGCGACGATCCGCCTGCGCTCGTCCTTCGACGGCGCCGTGTCGCTCGGCCGCGTGCAGACGCCGACGCTGGCGATCATCGCCCGGCGCGAGGAGGAGATCCGCGCGTTCATGCCCGAGCCCTACTGGCTCGTCGACGCCACGTTCGTGCCCGACGCCAACGGCGACGAGCGCGTCTACGCCGGGCGCTACCACGCCGGCGCCAAGCCGCGCATCGCCACCGAGGCCGAGGCGCGACGCCATCGTCGAGGCCTGCCGCGGCGGGCCGGCACGATCACCAAGCTCGAGAAGAAGGAGCAGAGCGAGCGCGCGCCGATGCTCTACGACCTCACGTCGCTGCAGCGCGACGCCAACACGCGCTTCGGCTTCTCGGCGCGGCGCACGCTCGCCGCCGCCCAGCGGCTGTACGAGGAGCACAAGGCGCTCACCTACCCGCGCACGAGCTCGCGCTACCTGACCACCGACATGGTCCCCGAGATCAAGCCGATCGCCGAGCTCGTCGGCGCGCGCCAAGGAGTACGCACAGGGCGGCGCGTACGTGCACGGGCCTCGACATGCTCCCGCTCGCGCGCGTCGTCGACGACGCAAGGTCGCCGACCACCACGCGATCATCCCGACCAACTCGGAGGCCCCGCACCCGGTCGACAAGATGAACGACGACGACCGCCGCGTCTACGACATGGTCGTGCGGCGCTTCCTGGCCGTCTTCCATCCCGACGCCGTGTTCGAGAACACGCGCGTCGAGACGACGGTGCCGGCACCCGCCGACGACGGCGCCCGGCCACGTCTTCCGCACGCGCGGCAAGCTGCTGCTCGTCCCCGGCTGGCGCGGCGTCTACGGCGAGCTGCCCGAGGGCGAGGCACGCGCCGACGAGGACGACGAGGGCGCCGAGCAGCAGCTGCCGCGCCTCGAGCAGGGCGAGCCGTCGCGCGTCCGCGACGTCAGCAGCGAGCGCAAGGAGACCAAGCCGCCGCGGCGCTACACCGACGCCTCGCTGCTCGGCGCGATGGAGACGGCCGGCAAGCTCGTCGACGACGACGAGCTGCGCGAGGCGATGAAGGACTCCGGCATCGGCACGCCGGCCACGCGCGCGGCGATCATCGAGCGACTGATCGACGTCGGCTACATCGAGCGCGACGCGCGCGCGCTGGTCGCCACCGAGAAGGGGCTGAACGTCATCCGCCTGCTCGGCGGGCACGCGCTGACCTCGCCGGGCCTGACCGGCGACTGGGAGCGCCGGCTCGGGCAGATCGAGCGCGGCGAGGACTCGCGCAAGCGCTTCATGACCGACATCGCCGGATTCGCCACCGAGACCGTCAACGAGCTCGACGCCAAGCTCAAGGACGTGCGCATCCCCCGCGCGAACCTCGGTCCCTGCCCGGTCTGCGGCCACGACATCATCGAGAACCGCAAGGGCTACTCGTGCTGGTCGCGCGAGGATCCCGGCTGCGGCTTCGTCATCTGGAAGGCAAGGCGGGCAAGCAGCTGCCGCTCGCCGTCGCGCGCGAGCTGATCCACACCGGCTACACCGAGCGCCCGGTCACCGGCTTCCGCGGGCGCAGCGGCCGCAGCTTCCGCGCCCGGCTGGCTCTCAGCCAGACCGAGGAGGGCAAGTGGCGCGTGGAGTTCAACGAGCCGTGGGCCAAGGAGGGCGCCAAGCCGCCGGAGGTCGACGAGGCCGAGACGCCGCCGCCGCCGCGCGGCGAGACCGGCGCCCGACTCCGGAGAGCGAAGCCGCCTAGCGGCCCGCTCGCGGCGGCCCCGCCGCGGGGTGCCACACGGCCGCCGCGGCACGTCTTCGGCGTGCGCCACGATGGAGCGGCCATGCCGCTGTCGCTCATCACCGGTCCCGCGAACGCCGGCAAGGCGCGCCTGGTGCTCGACCGCGTACGGGCGCGCCGCCGAGCGGGCCGCGGAGCCGATCCTCGTCGTTCCCACCGCGCAGCGACGTCGAGCCCTACCGGCGCGAGCTCGCGCGCCCTTGCGGACCGGGCCGCCGCGGTGTCTTCGGCGTGCGCGTCGAGCGCTTCGCCGGACTGGTGCGCGAGATCGCGCACCGCACGGGCGCCGGCGGCCGGGCGCTCGGTGAGCCGGCGCGCGAGCGCGTGCTGGCCAGCGCCGCAGCCGGCGCCGCGCTGCGGGTGTGCGGCGACGCGGCCGCCACGCCCGGGTTCGCGCGCGCGCTGGGCGGCCTGGTCGCCGAGCTGCAGTCGCGCCCGCGTCTCGCCCGGCCGCTGGCGCAGCGCGCTGCGCGCGTGGGCGGGCGACGCGGGCGGACCGGCCGGCCTACGCCGAGGACCTGGCGACGATCTACGCGCGCTATCGACGCGCTGCTGGCCGGCTCGGGCGCGTCGATCGCGAGGGCCAGGCCACGGCGGCGCTCGACGCGCTGGCCCGCGACCCGCGGGCGCTGGGGCGCCACGCCGGTGCTGCTTCTACGGCTTCGACGACCTGACGCCGATCGAGCTCGACGCGATCGAGACGCTCGCGCGCGTCGTCGACGCGCCGGTCACCGTGTCGCTGGCCTACGAGGCGGGCCGGCTGGCCTTCGCCGGGCGCGCGACCACCTTCCAGGCGCTCGCGCCGCTCGCCGCTGAGCACGTCGCCCTGGCCGCGAGGGCCGAGTACTACGCGCCCGCCGGCGCGGGCGGCTCTGCACCACCTCGAGCGCTCGCTGTTCGAGGACGCCGCGCCCGCGTCGCAGATCCCGGCGCGGCTGTGCGGCTGCTCGAGGGCGGCGGGCCGCGGGCCGAGCTGCGAGCTCGTGGCCGGCGAGATCCGGTCGCTGCTCGATGGCGGCGTCGCCGCGGAGGACATCGCCGTCGTGCTGCGCACGCCGGGGCCGGCGGTGCCGCTGCTGGCCGAGGTGTTCGCCGCTGCCGCCATCCCGTGCACGGTGCAGCGCCGCCTGCGCTTCGGCGACACCGGCGTCGGACGCGGACTGTGCGCGCTGCTGCGCTGCGTGGCCGATGATGCCGACGGCGCGGCGCTGCTGACGTGGCTGCGCGCGTCCGCACGGGAGGGGGAGCTCGAGCTCGCCGACGCGCTGGAGCGCCGCGCGCGGGCGTCCGGGGTCACGAGCGTCTCCGGCCTGCGGGCGCTGTGGGACGGCGAGCGGACCCGTCCGCTGCAGGCGCTGGACCGGCTCGCGGCAGCAGCCCGCCGCGGCCCGGTCGCGCTGCTGTCGCGCGTGGGTGCGGAGCTCGACGGGCTGTTCAGCGCACCGTGGCATCGCGACGCACACGTGCTCGACGCCGAGGATTCGGCCGAGGCGAGCGCGGTGGCCGCCGCCCAGCGCGCCCTGGTCGAACTGCTCGAGTGCGCCCGGGCCACGCGGGAGCTGCGGCTGGACCTGCGCTCGATCATCGACGCGCTGGCCGGGCTCGAGCTGGTGGCCGGCGACCCGCCGGGCCCCGGTGCCGTGGCCGTGGTCGATCCGCTCGCCCTGCGGGCCCGGCGCGTCCGCGCGCTGTTCGTGTGCGGCCTGCAGGAGGGGACGTTCCCGGCGATGGCCCGGACGGAGCCCTTCCTCGGCGAGGACGACCGGCGTGAGCTCGCACGCGCCTCGGGGGTGCGCCTCGGCCTGGGCGACGATCCGGGCGCCGAGCGCTACCTGCTCTACGCGTGCGTCTCGCGCCCGCGGGAGCTGCTCTGCCTGAGCTGGCACACCGCCGACGATGACGGCGCCCCGGCCGCGCCCTCCTCCTATCTGGACGAGGTGCGGTCGCTGTTCGGCCCCGAGCTGTGGGCGCAGCGCCGCCGCCGCCCGCTCGGCGCGGTCGGCTGGCCCGGCCCGGGCGAGGCTCCGACGGCGGTGCAGGCGCTCGCGCCGGCGCCGCCCGCCGCCCGCCACCCGGAGCCGCCGCTGCCGCCGCTGGTCAATCCGACGGTGCTCGGCGTGCTCGCGCAGGCGACGTGGTCGCCCTCCGGTCTGGAGGCGTGGATCTCCTGCCCGGTCAAGTGGTTCGTGGAGCGGCACCTGCGGGCGGACGACCTCGAGCCGGATCCCGAGCCGCTGACGCGCGGCAGCATCCTGCATGACGTCCTGGAGACCACGCACCGGCGCCTGCGCGAGCAGACCGGCTCGGCACGGCTCGTCGCCCGAGCGACTCGAGCTCGCGCAGGCGCTGATGCACGAGGCGCTGGCCGAGCAGCTGGGCGAGCGGGCGCTGTCCGCCCGCCCGGAGCGCGAGGCCGCGGCGCGCCGGCGCCTGCAGGTGGATCTCGACCGCTATCTCGAGCATGCCGCGCGCGAAGGCAGTCCGTGGGAGCCGGCCGAGCTCGAGCTGTCGTTCGGCTTCGACGCCGACGAGCATCCTGCCGTCGTCCTCGATGAGGGCGTGCACGTGCGCGGGCGCATCGACCGCGTCGACGTCTCCCCGCGCGGGGAGGCGGTGGTCTACGACTACAAGGGCCGCGTGGTGCCGGAGCCGGCGCGCTGGGTCAGCGACGGGCGGGTGCAGGTGGCCGTCTACATGCTCGCGGTCCGGCAGCTGCTGGAGCTGCCGGTTGTCGGCGGCTTCTACCAGCCCACCGCTGGGCGCGATCTGCGCCCGCGCGGCGTGCTCGTGGCCGAGCTCGCCCCGGAGCTGGCCACGGTCAACGGCGACCGGCGGGAGGCGGAGGCGGTCGAGGCGATCCTTGACGACTGCCTGGCCGTCGCCCGCGAGGCGGCGGCGCAGGCCGGCGCCGGCCGCCTCGAGGGCCGCCCCCGCACCTGCGCGCTGCAGGGTGGCTGCTCGTTTCCGTCGATCTGCCGATGCCTGCGCTGACGCCCCACCAGGAAGCGGCGGTCGCGCGCCGCCGCGGGTCCCTGCTGCTGTCGGCCGGGGCGGGAAGCGGCAAGACATCGGTGCTCGTCGAGCGCTTCGTGCGCGCCGTGCACGAGGACGGCATCCCCCCGAGCCGGATCCTCGCCATCACCTTCACCGAACGTGCGGCCGCCGAGCTGCGTGAGCGGGTCCGGGTGCGGCTGCGCGAGCTGGGCGATCGCGAGCTCGCGCGCGACAGCGAGCGGGCGCCGATCGGCACCGTCCACGCGTTCTGCGCCCGGATCCTGCGCGCCCATGCCGTCGCCGTCGGCCTGGACCCCGGTTTCGCCGTGCTCGACGAGGCCCGCGCGGCCGACCTGCGCGAGCGGGCATTCGCCACCGCCCTGCGGGCATTTCTCGACGCCTCCGGCGACGCGGCTGTCGACGTGCTCGCCGCCTACGGCACCGACCGCCTGCAGGACTCGATCGTGGCCGTGCACGATGTCCTGCGCACGCGCGGTGAGCGCGCTCCCCGGCTACCGGCAGCGCGCCCCGCGCGGGGCGGGGACCCGTCGTCCCCCCACCCGGCGCTCCCCGCGGCGGCGCGCCGGCTCGCGGCGGCGGCGGCCGCCGCCCGCGAGGAGATCCTCGCCGCCGGCGCGCGCGGCGACCCGTCCACCGCGCTCGAGCGAGGGCTCGACGCGCTGCAGCGCGTCGACGCGCTCGTCCTCGCCGCTGACCCACCCCTGCCCGGCGCCTGCGCGGCGCCTGCGTTACCGACGGGCAACGGCGCACTCTGCGGGCCGGCCTGCGGCGCGTACCGCGAGGCCCTGGACGCCTACCGGCAGGCCTGCGCCGACCACCACGCGCTCGTCGCGCTGCCGCTGCTGGGGGAGTTGCTGCGCGGGTATGGCGACGCCTACGCCGCCGTCAAGCGCGACCGGGGTGCGCTCGACTTCGACGATCTGGAAATCGAGGCGAGCCGGCTGCTGGCTCGCGACGGCGCCGTGCGCGGCGCCTGGGCCGAGCGCTTCGAGCTCGTGATGATCGACGAGTTCCAGGACACCAACCCCCGCCAGCTCGGGCTGATGCTCTCGCTCGAACGCGACAACCTGTTCACGGTCGGAGACGAGTTCCAGTCGATCTACGGCTTTCGCCACGCCGATGTGGCGCTGTTTCGCGACCGCCGGTCCGCCCTGGGCGAGCGCGAGGCGACGCTGCAGCTCGCCCACAACTTCCGTGGGCGCCCCGACATCCTCGACGCCATCAACGCCGTGTTCTCGCCGCTGTTCGGCGCGGATTTCACGCCGCTGGTCGCCGGGCGCGAGCGGGCCGGACCCGAGCGCCTCGCGGCGCGTCTCGGCCCCGACGCCGGTGCCGGGGACGAGCCGCCGGTCGAGTTGCTGATCACCGATCAACGCGGCTGGGAGGCTTCGCTCGTCGACCCCGCGGGCACGCTGCCCGACGCGCCGCTGCTGGCGCCAGGCCGAGGCGCGACTGCTCGCGCAGCGCATCGCCGAGCTCGTGCGCGACGGCGCCGTGCCGGGCGAGATCGCCGTGCTGCTGCGCGCCACCGGCGACGTCCCGGTGTTCGCCGCCGCGCTCGAGGAGCAGGGCGTTTCCACGCTGGTCGCCGACGGCGCGGGCTTCTGGTCGGCCCAGGAGGTGCTCGACTGCCTCGCCTACCTGCGCACGCTGGCGAATCCGCTCGATGATCTGGCGCTGTACGGGACGCTGGCGTCGCCGCTGGTCGGGGTGTCCTCGGACGGCCTTGCCCTGCTGGCCCGCGGACGGGGGTCGGGCCGGGCCGGCGACGCGCTGGCGCGCCTGTTCGGTGCCGAGCCCGCTCCGGGCGAGGAGCTCGAGGCGCTGCGCGCGGCGTTCTCCGAGGCCGACGCGGCCGCGCTGTCCGCCTTTGCCGGCTTCCTGGCGGCGGAGCGGCGGCTGGCGCCGCGTCGCACGATCGACGCGGCGTTGCGCCGGGTGGTGCGCGCGAGCGGCTACGACGCGCACCTGCTCGGGCTCCCGTTCGCCGAGCGCAGGTTGGCCAACCTGCACAAGCTGACGCGTCTGGCCCGCGACTACGAGCGCGGCGAGGGCGGCGGGCTGCGCGGCTTCGTCGACCACGCCGAACACTGCCGCATCGGGGCGGTGCGGGAGCCCGAGGCTCCGGTGGCGGACGCCGACAGCGACGCCGTGCGGCTGATGACCATCCACGCCGCGAAGGGCCTCGAGTTCGACGTCGTGGCGATCGCCGATCTCGGGCGCGCGGGACGCGGCGACGTCCCCGACCTGCTCGTCGACGGCGACCGGGTCGGCCTGCGCCTGCAGACGCTCGACGGCGGCCCGGCCGTGCCCGCGCTGGCGTACGCGGCCCTGCAGGAGAAGCGCGCGGCGGCAGAGGCCGAGGAGGAGCGGCGGATCCTGTACGTGGCGATGACCCGCGCGCGCGAGCGCCTGCTGCTCAGTGGAGCGGTGAATCCCGAGCGCTGGCCGGCGCCTCGCGCGATGGGTCCCGGCCCCGGACGGGGTGCCCCGCCGCTCGGCTGGCTGGGCCCCGCACTCGCCGAGGACCTGGCTGGCCGGCTGCGCGCCGAGGAGCCGGTGACCATCCTGCACCCCCCGGCCGCGCCCGACGTGTCGGTGCGCTGCCGCTTCAACGCGCCGGCCACCGTGGGCCTGGTGCTGCGGCTCGAGCCGCCGGCCGGGACGACCCGCGAGCCGCACGGGACGGGCGAGCCGCCGCCGGCGAGCCGGCCGCCGGGCGAGCACTGGGGTGCCGAGGCGGCCGCCGACCCGCGCGTGCTCGCGCGCGCCCGCGCCGGCTCGCTCAGCTACACGGCGCTGGCCGAGTTCGAGCGCTGCGGCTACCGGTACTACCTCGAGCGGGTGCTCGGCCTCGAGCGCATCGCCGGCTCGGCACCCCGCTCGGGGCCGGGACCCGCGGTCGACGACACCGGGGGTGAGCTCCCCGGGCGAGTGCGCGGCTCGCTCGTGCACCGGCTGCTGGAGACGCTCGACTTCCGCAGCGTGGTCGCGCCGCCGACCGAGCTCATCGTCGCGCTGGCCGGGGAGCTCGGCGAGGTGCCCCGGCCCGACGAGGCGGCCGAGATCGCGCGGCTGGTGGTGGCGGTGGCCGATACGGAGCTAGGCGGCCGCCTGGCATCGGCGCCGCGCGTGTGGCGCGAGCATCCGTTCGCGTTCTCCCTCGGCGACGATCGACCGCTGATGACCGGCGTCGTGGACCTGATGGCCCATGAGCTGGGCGGCGGCTGCCTGATCGTGGACTACAAGAGCGACCGCGTCGGCGCGGCGGACCTGGTCGCCCTGACCGAGCGCGACTACGGGATCCAGCGGCGCGTCTATGGCCTCGCGGCGTTGCGAGGCGGCGCGCTCAGCGTGGACGTCGTGCACTGGTATCTGCAGCGGCCCACCGAGCCGGTCGCCGTCCGCTACGTCTCCGACGACTCGGAGCAGTTGGCCGGTGACCTGCGCGAGCGCGTCGCCGCGATCACGGGGGGGAGGTACGCGGTGAGCGAGCTGCCGCATCGCGAGCTGTGCCTGACCTGCCCGGGACGGCGTGCGCTCTGCTCGCACCCGCCGAGCCTCACGCTCCGGGATCCGCCCGCCGGCGTTCGGCGCGACGGGGAACCGATCGTGGCAAGATCGATGCTCGATCCGTCGGGCCAGGGGGAGCACGACGGCGGGGAGCGACCCTGAAGCGGCCGCTGGAGTCGGCTCCCGCGCAGGGCGCGGGACAGAACGGAGGAGCTCGATTGCCGGACAACGCTCGGAGCGCATCCGCGTCCGGACCGTCGCCGCCGACCGCCCAGGCCGGCAGTCCGACCGACGCCGAGCTGCTCGTGCGGGCCCGGGAGGCCGGCGACGGTCAGGCGCGCTCGCAGATGGTCGAGCGCTATCTGCCGCTCGCCCGACAGCTGGCCCGGCGCTACCAGAACGCCGACGAGCCGCTGGACGACCTCATCCAGGTCGCCTCGGTGGGCCTGCTCAAGGCCGTGGACCGGTTCGACACCGGCCGCGAGGTGGCGTTCTCGAGCTACGCCGTGCCCACGATCGTCGGAGAGCTCAAGCGTCACTTCCGCGATCGGACGTGGTCGCTGCGCGTGCCGCGCGAGCTGCAGGAGATGACGTTGCGAACCGATCGCGCCGTGGCTCGGCTGGCCATCGAGTTGCGCCGCCAGCCCACGGTGGCGGAGATCGCCGCCGCGCTCGAGGTCTCCGAGGAGCAGGTGCTCGAGGCGCTCGCCGCAGCCGGCGCCTACCGGGCGGGGTCGCTGGACGCGCCACGGGGCGGATCCGGCGGCGATGCCGGCGAGAGCCTCGGCGAGGCGCTCGGCGTCGATGAGGACGGCTTCCACGACGCCGAGGCCCGCGCGACGCTGCAGCCGCTGCTCGCGCGCATCTCCAAGCGTGAGCGGGTCGTGCTGCGCCTGCGGTTCGCCGAGGACCTCACGCAGGCGGAGATCGGGGCGCGTCTCGGCGTGTCGCAGATGCAGGTGTCGCGCATGATCCGCCAGGCGCTGGCGCGCCTGCGCAGCGAGGGCGGCGAGCGCTCGGGCCGGTCGGCCGACTGACCGCCGGCTCGCAACATCGCGTGCGTCGCGGGTACACGCGCGCGCCATCGGGTAACACTTGTTCTGATGCCCCGATCGATCTGGACCGGCGCGATCAGCTTCGGGCTGGTCAGCGTCCCCGTGAAGCTCTACAGCGCCGTCTCGTCGAAGACCGTGCGCTTCCACCAGCTGCACGCCGCCGACGGCGTGCGCATCCAGCAGAAGCGGGTGTGTCCCGCGGACGGCGAGGAGGTGGCCTACGACGACATCGTCAAGGGCTACGAGATCGCGCCCGACCGCTACGTCGTGATCACGCCCGAGGAGCTCGCCTCGATCGAGCCGCAGAAGTCGCGCACGATCGAGATCGAGGACTTCGTCGAGCTGTCCGACATCGATCCGATCTACTACGACCACTCCTATTACCTCACGCCGGGCGCGGGCGGAGCCAAGCCCTACCGGCTGCTGCTGGAGGCGATGCGCGCATCGGAGAAGGTGGCCATCGCCCGCGTCGTGCTGCGCTCCAAGGAGCAACTCGTCGCGATCCGCGCGACCGGCGACGTGCTGGCGATGGCGACGATGAACTTCGCCGATGAGATCGTGCCCGCCGACCGGCTGGAGGAGCTTCCCGACGCCGACGTGGCGACCAACGACCGCGAGCTGCAGATTGCCCGTCAGCTCGTCGAGTCCCTCGCGGCGCCATTTGAGCCGCAGAAGTACCACGACACCTACCGCGAGGCGGTGCTGTCGATGATCGAGCGCAAGGCGCAGGGCGAGGAGGTGACCGTGGCGCCGCCGGTGGCAGAGCCGGCCGCCGCCGCGCCAGACCTCATGAGCGCGCTGCAGGCCAGTCTCGAGCAGGTGCGGGGTCGCAGCGGGGGCGACGGTGGCGCGCGCCGGCGCCGCGCGCCGGCGACCGACGGCGATGGCGCCGACAAGAAGTCGAAGCCCCGCGCGCGCGCCGGCTCGCGCTCGCCGGCCAAGCGCTCGAGCTGAGCGGGTTGTCAGAGCGCCAGTCCGACCGGCCCGCTCGGCGGTCGTGCCGGGGCGAAGTCCAGCGCCAGGAAGAGCTGCTCGCCGTCGCCGACCGGCTGCACCGCGACGCGGTCGCTGACCCGGGTGAGCACGTTGCCGATCCCGGGAATATCCGCGTCGGCCAGGATCGCCTCGCCGTCGGCGCGGGCCAGCGGGCCGAGTCGCAGCTCGAGACTGGTCTCGCTGACCGTCACCTCGATCGGGATGCGTCCCTCGGGGCAGCGGGCCGGCGCGTGGTCGACGATTGCGTCGCACACGAGCAGGGCGTCGTCGAGGCGATCGAGCGGGCATCCGGCACGGCCGGCGAGGATCGAGACGAGCCGGCAGATGGTGGGCCCCGCGAGGGGGCCGGCGGCGACGCGCAGCCGGGCGAAGTTGGCGTACGGCGCCGCTGACGACGGCGAGGCGGCGTCCGGCGCGCTCATCGGGGCGCCTCCGGGTGGCCACCGCGGCGCGGCGGCGACAGGGTGAAGCCCATGCGCACCTCGGTACGCGCCTGATCGTCGCGACCCAGGTGCATCGTGTCCGCCAGCGCGCCGATCAGCGCCAAGCCGAGACCGTCCGGCCGGTCGCCGGGCGCGATCCCCGCGCCGTGGTCGCGGACGGTCACCTGCAGGCGACCGTCGTCGATGACCGTCTCGACCTCGAGCGGGTCGTCGGTTCGCTCGGGGTAGGCGTGGACGACGACGTTTGCGCAGGCCTCGGTGGTGGCGAGGCGCACGTCGGCCAGCCGCTGGTCGTCGAGCGCCCCGATGTCGCCCAGGGCGCCGAGGACATGCCGGACGACGGCGACGTTCTCCGCTCGCGCCGGCAGCATGAGCTCGATATCGGGCGTCGTTACCTCTCTCGGGCGTTGATCGACGGGGGAATGCTGTTCATGGTGCCCCGCAGACGCCCGTTTCACACGCGCGGCTGCCACGAGCCGGCCGGGCCTGATCGCGCAGATCGCGCGGCACCGCTCGTGCGGGCCGACACAATACGCAACCGGCGTTCATCGAGTCGCTTGCCGCGACTCGCTTCGCAGAGTCAACGGTGGCAGCGGATGTCGACCTCGTCGCCGTCGTCGTGGGGGCGCTCCGCTGATACGCTTCAGGGCTCCGCCTCACGTGCCCGTATGACCACTTGGGGGGTGTCCCACGGGAGCCGCATCCCGCGTGGATCCACCGGCCGCCGCCCACCGCACTGCCATGAAACCGCACACTCAGCCTCCCGGGGCCGTCGGCCTCTACGACCCTCGCTTCGAGCACGACGCGTGTGGCGTCGGCATGGTCGCGCGCCTGGACAACACGCCCACCCACGAGGTCGTGCGACGGGCGATCACGGCGCTGGAGAACCTCGAGCACCGCGGCGCCGCCGGCGCGGACCCGCGGACCGGCGACGGCGCCGGGATCCTCATGCAGATCCCCGACGAGTTCCTGCGGGCGGTCGTCGACTTCGAGCTGCCGCCCGCCGGGCAGTACGGCGTGCTCGTCTGCTTCCTGCCCACCAACGAGCTGGCCCGTACGAAACTCGAGGATCTGCTCGAGCTGAACGTCCGCGTCGAGGGCCAGCGTGTGCTCGGCTGGCGCGACGTGCCGGTCGACGAGTCGCACGTCGGTGACACGGCCAACCAGTCGCGGCCGATCATGCGTCAGCTGTTCGTCGGCGCCGAGGGCGACTACGCCGCCGACCAGGACGCCTTCGAGCGCAAGCTGTACGTCATCCGGCGCATCTGCGAAATCGCTGCTGGCCCCGCTCTGTACGTCGCGTCGAGCTCGTCGCGCACCATCAACTACAAGGGGATGCTCATCAGCTACCAGCTGGCGGGGTTCTACCCCGACCTCGCCGACGAGCGGGTGAAGAGCGCGCTGGCGCTCGTGCACTCGCGTTTCTCGACGAACACGTTCCCGAGCTGGGAGCTCGCGCACCCCTACCGCGTGATCTGCCACAACGGCGAGATCAACACGGTGATGGGCAACATCAACTGGATGCGCGCCCGCGAGAGCGAGCTCGCATCCGACCTGTTCGGGCGCGACCTGGCGAAGATCCTGCCGATCGTGCGTCCCGGTGGGTCGGACTCGGCCACGTTCGACAACGTGCTCGAGCTGCTCATGCTCGCCGGACGCTCGCTCCCGCACGCGGTGATGATGATGATCCCCGAGGCCTACAAGGGCCGCGAGGACCTGTCCGAGGAGCTGCGCGGCTTCTACGCGTTCCACTCATGCCTGATGGAGCCGTGGGACGGCCCGGCGGCGGTCGCCTTCACCGACGGCCGCGTCGTCGGCGCGACGCTCGATCGCAACGGCCTGCGGCCCGGGACGCTGGGTGCTCACCACCGACGGGCACGTCGTGCTTGGCTCGGAGGCGGGAATGCTCGGCTCCGAGGAGGGCGCGCTGGGGATCCCGCCCGAGCAGGTGCAGCAACTCGGGCGCCTGCAGCCCGGCAAGCTGTTCCTGGTCGACCTCGAGCAGGGCCGGATCGTGGACGACGGCGAGATCAAGCACCAGATCGCCACCCAGCAGCCCTACGGCGGCTGGTTCGCGCGCAACAGCGTGCACTTCAGCCAGCTGCCGCCGTCCGATCAGGTGACGCTCTCCGACCAGCCGCTGCGCACTCGTCAGCGCGCGTTCGGTTATACGCAGGAGGACCTGCGCGTGCTGATCGAGCCGATGGCGCGCGACGCCGCCGAGCCGATCGGCTCGATGGGCAACGACCTGGCCGCTGGCCGTGCTCTCCGACCAGGCGCCGCCCCTGTTCTCCTACTTCAAGCAGCTGTTCGCGCAGGTGACCAACCCGCCGATCGACCCGATCCGCGAGGAGATCGTCATGAGCCTCGCGAGCAGCGTCGGGCGTGAGCGCAACCTGCTCGACGAGACGCCCGAGCACGCCCACCAGCTCGTGCTCGATCAGCCGATCCTGCTCAACCGCGAGCTCGAGACGCTACGCCACGTCGAGCACGACGTGTTCAGGGCGCACACGATCGACATCACCTGGCCGGTGGCCGGGGGGCCCGAGGGCATGCGCGCGGCGATCGCGCGCATCTGCGACGAGGCCCACGACGCGATCGAGACCGACGTCAACATCATCATCCTGTCCGACCGCCGCCTCAACCGCGAGCGCGCGGCGATCCCGGCCGCTGCTCGCCGTCGCGGCCGTCCACCACCACCTCGTGCGTGAGGGCACGCGGCTGCGCGCCGGGCTGATCGTCGAGTCCGGCGAGCCGCGCGAGGTGCACCACTTCGCCACGCTGATCGGCTACGGCGCCAGCGCGGTCAACCCGTACGTGATGCTCGAGACGCTCGACGAGCTTGCCTACCGCGGTCGCATCACCAAGACCGACGCGGCCGGCGAGACGGTGGCGATCGGCGGCCCCGAAGCCGCGCAGAACCTGGTCAAGGCGATCGGCAAGGGCCTGCTGAAGACGATCTCCAAGATGGGGATCTCCACGATCCAGTCCTACTGCGGCGCGCAGATCTTCGAGGCCGTCGGCCTCGACAAGACGCTCATCGACATGCACTTCACCGGCACGGCCTCGCGCATCGGCGGCGTGAGCGTGGAGATCCTCGCCACCGAGGCGCTCGAGCGCCACGCCCGCGCCTACCCGCGCCCCCACGACGAGCTGCTTCCGGTCGGCGGCGTGTACGCCTGGCGGCGCGACGGCGAGCACCACCATGTGGAACCCCGAGACGATCTCGCTCGTGCAGCATGCCGTGCGCGCCGCCAACGGCGACGTCACCGCGGCCCTGGCCGGCGACGCCGAGGCGCTGCTGACGGTGCGCGGCGGCCCGGCCTACGAGAAGTACCGCGAGTACGCCCGCCAGGTCAACGAGGACGCCGCCCGCAAGGCGACGCTGCGCGGGCTGCTGCAGCTCGCCGGCGATCAGACCCCGGTCCCGCTCGAGGAGGTCGAGGCCGCGTCGGAGATCGTCAAGCGCTTCTGCACCGGCGCCATGAGCCTCGGCTCGATCTCGCGCGAGGCCCACGAGACGCTGGCGATCGCCATGAACCGGCTCGGCGGGCGCTCGAACACCGGCGAGGGCGGGGAGGACCCGGTCCGCTTCACGCCCGACCCCAACGGCGACCGTCGCCGCTCGGCGATCAAGCAGGTCGCCTCGGGCCGCTTCGGCGTGACGATCAACTACCTGGTCAACGCGGACGAGCTGCAGATCAAGATGGCCCAGGGCGCCAAGCCCGGCGAGGGCGGCCAGCTGCCCGGCCACAAGGTCGACGAGTACATCGGCTCGATCCGCCACACCACGCCGGGCGTCGGGCTCATCTCCCCGCCACCGCACCACGACATCTACTCGATCGAGGACCTCAAGCAGCTCATCTACGACCTGCGCTGCGCCAACCCGCGGGCCCAGGTGTCGGTCAAGCTCGTGTCCGAGGTGGGCGTCGGCACCGTGGCCGCCGGCGTCAGCCAAGGCGAACGCCGACCGCGTGCTGATCGCCGGGCATGATGGCGGCACCGGCGCCTCCCCCTTGTCCTCCATCCAGGCGGCCGGCGTGCCGTGGGAGATCGGTCTCGCCGAGACCCAGCAGACGCTGCTGCTCAACGACCTGCGCTCGCGCATCATCGTGCAGACCGACGGTCAGCTGAAGACCGGTCGCGACGTGGTCGTCGCCGCGCTGCTCGGCGCCGACGAGATGGGCTTCTCCACCGCCCCGCTGATCGCCACCGGCTGCATCATGATGCGCGCCTGCCACCTCAACACCTGCCCGGTCGGCATCGCCACCCAGGACCCCGAGTTGCGCAAGCGCTTCAAGGGCACGCCCGAGCACGTGGTCAACTTCTTCTTCTTCGTGGCCGAGGAGGTGCGCGAGCTGCTTGCCTCGCTCGGGCTGCGCTCCGCTGGACGAGGCCATCGGTCGCGTCGACCTGCTGCACGCCGACGCGGCGATCGAGCACTGGAAGGCCCGCGGGGTCGACCTCACCCACGTGCTGCGCGAGGTGCCGCTCGCACGAGGGCGCCGCGCGTCACCGCGTGCAGTCGCCGCCGCCGGTGCTCGACGATGCGCTGGACTGGGAGCTCGTGCAGCGTACGCGCCCGGCGCTCGAGCGCGACGAGCCGGTCTCGCTGCAGCTGCCGATCCGCAACGTCCATCGCTGCGTCGGCGGGATCCTCTCCAGCCACATCGCGCAGGCGCGAGGGGCGAAGGGACTTGATCCCGATGCGATCAACGTCGAGTTCCGCGGCACGGCCGGGCAGAGCTTCGGCGGCTGGCTGGCGCCGGGCGTCACCTTCACCCTGTTCGGCGAGGCCAACGACTACACGGGTAAGGGCCTGTCGGGCGGCGTGCTCGCGGTCCGCCCGGATGAGCGCGTCGGCCCGCACTTCGTCGCCGAGGAGAACGTGATCATCGGCAATACCGTCCTCTACGGCGCGACCAGCGGGCGCGCCTTCTTCCGCGGGCTGGCCGGTGAGCGCTTCGCCGTGCGCAACTCCGGGGCGCGGGCGGTCGTCGAGGGCGTCGGCGACCACGGCTGCGAGTACATGACCGGTGGTCTCGTCGTGGTCCTCGGCCCCACCGGGCGCAACTTCGCGGCCGGCATGAGCGGCGGCATCGCCTACGTGCTCGACGATGACGGTCGCTTCGCCGAGCGCTGCAACATGGGCATGGTCGACTTCGAGGAGATCGAGCGAGGCCGACGCCGCCGAGCTGCGTTCGTTGATCGAGGAGCACGCCCAGCGGACCGACTCGCCGGTCGCGCGCGCGCCTGCTCGAGCAGTGGGAGGCGACGCTGCCCCGGTTCGTGAAGGTGATGCCCACCGACTACCGCCGCGTGCTCGACGAGCAGGCCGCAGCGGTCGCCCGCAACGGGGACGTCCCGTCCGAGGCGCACGCGGCCGTGGCGGTATCGGCGAATGGCGACGCCGCGGCGGTCGCAGATGCCGCCAGCAACGGCGATGGCGCCAGCGCCAATGGCGACGGCGCCGAGCGCTTTGCCCGCGAGCCCTCGCAGGAGTCCCACTAGTGGGGCAGGTCGGCGGTTTCCTGAAGATCGAGCGGATCGGCGTCCCCCAGCGGGATCCGGCCGAGCGCGTGCACGACTTCCGCGAGTTCACCCTCCCGCGCGGCGACGAGGAGCTGAGCGCGCAGGGGGCGCGCTGCATGGAGTGCGGCGTGCCGTTCTGTCACTCGGGTTGCCCGCTGGGCAACCTCATCCCGGACTGGAACGACCTCGTCTACCGCGATCGCTGGGAGGATGCGATCGCCCAGCTGCACGCGACGAACAACTTCCCCGAGTTCACCGGGCGCCTGTGCCCGGCGCCGTGCGAGGCGTCCTGCGTGCTCGAGATCCGCGAGGGCGAGGCGGTGACGATCAAGCAGATCGAGGTGGCGATCATCAACCGCGCCTGGGACGAGGGCTGGGTCACCCCGCAGCGGCCCAAGCGCGAGACCGGACGCTCGGTGGCGGTCATCGGCTCGGGCCCGGCCGGGATGGCCGCGGCGCAGCAGCTGCGCCGCGGCGGCCATCGCGTCGTGCTGTTCGAGCGCGACGAGGCGGCCGGCGGCCTGGTGCGCTTCGGCGTGCCCGACTTCAAGATCGAGAAGTGGCTCGTCCAGCGACGCGTGGATCAGCTCGTGGAGGAGGGCGTCGAGCTGCGCTGTGGCGTCGACGTGGGGCGCGACGTGACCGTCGACGCCCTGCGCGAGGAGTTCGATGCGGTCGTGCTCGCCACCGGCTCGCGCGTGCCGCGCGACCTGCCCGTGCCCGGGCGCGAGCTCGACGGCGTGCACTTCGCGATGGACTACCTCTACCAGCGCAACCGCTGGGTCGCCGCCGAGCTCGGCCCGGCGCCGACCGTGGCGGCGCCCGCGGCGGCGGCGCCGATCAGCGCCGCCGGCAAGCACGTGGTGGTGATCGGCGGGGGCGACACCGGCGCGGACTGCGTGGGCAACTCGATCCGCGAGGGGGCGCTCTCGGTCGTCCAGCTCGAGCTGCTGCCCGAGCCGCCGCCCAAGCGTCCCGACGAGCGCACGCCGTGGCCCCTGTGGCCGACCAAGTACCGCCTCAGCTACGCGATGGAGGAGGCCCAGGAGCTGCACCGCGGCGAGCAGGACTACTCGGTCGTGACGACCCGGTTCAGCGGCGAGGACGGCCGGGTGGGGGCGCTGCACATCGCGCAGGCCGAGCCGGCACCGCCGTTCGGGCCGGTGGCCGGGACCGAGCGCGAGCTGCCCGCCCAGCTGGTGCTGCTCGCGATGGGCTTCCTGCATCCCGAGCCTGAGCTGCTCGACGGACTCGGGGTGGAGCGCGACGGGCGCGGCAACGTCCGCGCCGTGCGCCCGTACACCACGTCGGTCGATGGCGTGTTCGCCGCCGGTGACGCGCGGCGGGGACAGTCCTTGATCGTGTGGGCGATCAACGAGGGACGGCAGTGCGCGCGGATGGTCGACCGCTACCTCGGCTCGCTCGGCCAGGGCTCCGAGCCGGCCGATGCGCCCGGCGGCGCCGGTGCGCCCGAGGACGAGGGCCTGGCCGGGCACGCCGACGCCGATGCGGGCCCCGTCGGCCCGCCGCAGCACGTCGGGCCCGGGCTCGGCGCGCGGTCGTAGGCGGCGCCGTCTCGTGCGCGGCCGGGCGCCGCGCGGGTTCTGGTCGTCGCGGGGGGTTGGCGGGCTTGTGGCGTGGACGGCGCGCGTCTTTGGGCGCCGAACGGCGCGCGCCCGCGGGGGTGTGGTCGATTTCGCACGCCGGGGGGGTTGAAATTGACCACACCCCCGCTCGTCGAGGGCGGGCGCCCGGGGGGTGTGGTCGATTTCGCACGCCCGGGGGGTGCAAAGTGACCACACCCCGCCTCGAGGCCGCGGTACGGGGTGAGCCACGTGACCAGCGCATTGGGTCACCACAGACCCTCGCGGTGCGCCCGCCCGGCGCGCGCAATGGAGACGCGCCGACCCCAAACGTGACGCCTACGTCAACCTTGACGCAGGCGTCATCTTTCCCTACCCTGCCAACCGTCGTCCCAACCGTCGCCGTCGAAGGAGCCCCGCCCCGTGTCCACGCCCACATTGCCCACCACCTGCCTGATCGGCGCCGGCTCGTCCGGGATCGCCGTCGTGAAGGCGCTCAAGCAGCATCGGATCCCGTTCGACTGCTTCGAGAAGTCCGACCGTGTCGGCGGCAACTGGGTGTTCGGCAACAAGAACCGGATGTCGGCGGCCTACCGGGACCTGTTCATCAACACCTCGCGGGAGCGGATGGAGTACTCGGACTACCCGATGCCCAAGACCTATCCGGACTTCCCGCATCACAGCCAGATCGCCGAATACTTCGACGCCTACGTCGACCATTTCGGTCTGCGCGAGCACATCACCTTCGAGACCGGCGTCGAGCATGCGGCGCTGAGCGGTGATCGCACGTGGGAGGTGACGCTCGACACCGGCGAGACGCGCCGCTACGACGCCCTGCTGGTGGCCAACGGCCACCACTGGGATCCGCGCTGGCCCGAGCCGGCGTTCCCCGGAGCCGACACGTTCACGGGGGTGCAGATGCACGCGCACTCCTACGTCGACAACTCGATCTTCGCGGGCAAGAACGTCGTGGTGCTGGGCATGGGCAACAGCGCGATGGACATCGCGGTCGAGTCCAGCTACGTCGCCGCGCGCACGTACCTGGCCGCCCGCCGCGGCGCGTGGATCGTGCCCAAGTACATCTTCGGGCGGCCGGTGGATCAGATGAACAACGACCCGCGGGTTCCGTTCGCCATCCGCCAGCGGATCATCGGTGCGCTGATCAAGGCCTATGCCGGCAGCCCGGAGCGCTTCGGGCTGCCCAAGCCCGACCACCGCTTCGGCGAGGCCCACCCGACGGTGTCTGGGCGCATCCTCGACCGCATCGCGCACGGGACGGTGACTCCGAAGCCGAACATCGCGGCGCTCGAGGGAGGTCAGGTCCGGTTCTCGGACGGGACGGTCGTTGACGCCGACATCGTCGTCTACTGCACGGGCTACAAGATCAGCTTCCCGTTCTTCGATGACGACCTCCTGTCCGCGCCCGACAATCACATCGAGCTGTTCCGCCGCGTCTTCCATCCCGATTTCGCCAACCTCGCGTTCATCGGCCTGCTGCAGCCGCTGGGAGCGCTGATGCCGCTCGCCGACGCGCAGGGGCAGTGGGTCTCGGACTACCTGTGCGGTCGCTACGCCCTGCCGGCGCGGAGCGATCTGCTGGCGGATATCGCGCGCGACCAGGCCGCGATGCACAAGCGCTACGTCGCCTCCAAGCGCCACACCATCCAGGTGGACTTCGACGACTACCTGCACGATCTGGACAAGGAGCGCCGAGCCGGCGCCGAGCGCGCCCGCGCGCGGGGGTACGCGCTGCCGGTGCAGGCGCGCGTGGCCAGCGAGGCGCTCAGCCGGTGAGCGACCAGGGTCGCGCGGCGCTGGCCGGCGCGGCCGATCCCGCGCTCGACGGCCACGGCGAGCGGCCGAGCAAGCGCGAGCGCAACAAGGCGGCCAATCGGGCCGCGATCCTGCAGGCGGGACGCGAGGTGTTCGTCGAGATGGGCTTCGGCGCCGCGAACGTGCGTGACATCGTGCGCCGCACCGATCTCGCGGCGGGTACGTTCTACAACTACTTCCCCGACAAGGAGTCGGTGTTCCGGGCGCTGGTGGAGGAGAGCGCGGCGGAGATCCTCGTCCGGGCGCGCGAGGCGCGCCGGCGCGCCACCACCCTGCAGGCGTTCGTCGAGGACGGCTTCCGCGCCTACTTCCAGTTCGTCAGCGAGGATCGGGACACGCTCGATCTGATGCGACGCAACGCGGGCACCATTCGCACCTTGTTCGACGAGCCGGCGATCGGCGCCGGCATGGAGGAGTTGCGCGGCGACCTGAACGACGCGATCGCCTCGGGCCTGTTGCCTGCGCACGACAGCGAGTACATGGCCGCGGCGATGGTGGGCGCGGCGATCGAGGTCGCGCTGCGCATGTCCGCCCGCGAGCCGCCCGACGTAGACGGGGCCACGCGACTCGTCACCAGCCTCTTCGTGGCCGGCCTGCGCGCCTCCGGCTGACGCCGTCTTGGACATCGACGTCACGGCAGCGCAACCTCAGCCCTTCTAACCTGTTGGGAGGAGTGTGCACGCTGCCGGCCTCGCTTGCGGTGGCGCGGCGCACGGCTCCCCGGCGGTGGACCCCGGTCCGGTGGGGGTGCCTGGCCTGCCGGCCCTGGTGGGGCGGCGGTCGACGATTTACAACCCCAAGAGAGGTGGAGCACGTGCGTATGCGCCGGATCCTGCTGCTGGCCCTGTCCATCGCCACCGTCGCCCTGGTGGTGCCGACCGTCAGCGACGCGTACCTGACCGGCGTCGCCGATCAGAGCGCGACGATGTTCGTCAACAAGTACTACACCCAGCTCATCGCCCGGCAGCCCGCCTCGCACCGCATCTCGCGCTACATCGCGCCATACGACGCCGCCGACGGCACTCGCGCGAACATCGCCTACCTCAACGACTTCATCAACTGGTACAACCACGCACAGGCGGACCACGTGCAGATGCTGGTCGCCTTCTACCACTCCGAGCAACCGCGGAAGGTGACGCAGATGCCGAGCGTCGCCACCTACACGCGCGACATCGAGCGCTTCATGAAGCGGTTCCCGGCGGTGACCGCCTGGCAGCCGTGGAACGAAGCCAACCGCGGCTACATCGCGCACATCCTGGCCAGCCCGTCGGCGCTGCAGTCGGCCGAGTACTACAAGGCCATGCGCAGCAACTGTCACAAGGTGACCAAGCACTGCACGATCGTCGCGCTCGACGTCCTCGACCAGCCGGACGTCTCGCCGACCCTGGCCTACATCGCCGCGTTCCGGGCCGACCTGTCCTCGACGCAGGGATCGGGCAAGTCTCGCCTCGGCCCGGTGCCGACGCCGTCGCTTTGGGGTCTGCACAACTACTCCGACACCAACCGCTTCAGCACCTCCCGCACGCGCGCGGTGCTGGCCGCCGTGCCCGGCGACGTGTGGCTGACCGAGACCGGCGGCCTGGTCAACTTCGGTGGCGCGTTCCCCAATCACAACGGGTCGGGCGACACTCGCGCGGCGAAGGCGCTCACATACATGTTCAGGCTGGCCAACATCAGCCCCCGCATCTCGCGCCTGTACATCTTCGACTTCACCGGCGCCTCGGCGGCCGCGCGCTTCGACGCGGGTCTGCTCGATCCCAAGGGCGTTCCGCGGCCCGGCTACGTGGTCGTCTGCAAGCAGCTGCACGCCGCCAAGTGCAGCGGATTCAAGGTCGACACCAAGCACTGAAGCCTTGAACGTGGGTGCCCGCCTAGACTGCTGCGGGTGCCCACGTTCTGCAAGCACAACCGCTTCATCGAGCGCTGCCCGATCTGCAGCCGTGATCTGCCGGGCGGACCGGCACGCGGCTCGCGCCCGGCGCGCCCGCGCGCGGCCTCCTCGGGCGGTGCCGTCGAGCGCCGACCTCGCGCCGACGGGCTGAAGGTCCGGCGCGAGTCGCGCGCGAGCGATGACGGCTACCGCTGCTCGCTGGTCCCGGGCCTGCGCGCCTCCGCCGACGCCGGGCGCCTGGCCGACGAGTTGGCGTTCGCGCAGGGGCGGCTCGATGCGCTCGGCGCGGATCCGCCGGGCACGTATGCGCTCGCGCGCGACGCCGGCGATCCCGAGCAGGGCAGCTGGGTCGCTCTGCTCACCGTCTACCTGTCGCCGCTGCAGGATCCCGCGGATCCGTTTCGGTCGATCCGCAGCGCGCTGACCGAATGGTCGAGCGGTCAGCTGCCCGATCTGGACGGCGTGGAGCTGGGCCCGCGCACCTCCCACGATCCGGCGCGCGGGGACGAGACGCTGATCGCCTACCGTCACTGGGCCGAGCGCGCCGGGTCGCAGGCGGCCGCGCTGCTGGGGGACGCCGGCTGGAGCCCGTCGCGACGCTTCGAGCGCGCGTTCGAGCGCCTCGGCCTGCCCGGGCTGACGCGGTCGGCGCGCTTCGACATGCTCGTCATCCTCGGGCGGCTCGGCCTGTACGACGTGGAGCCCGAGTCGCTGCAGCTGATCGGCGACGACGAGGTGACGCTGGCCGCCAAGCGCGTGTTCGGCATCGGCGACCGCCTCAACCTCGAACGCCGCGCGCGGGCGCTGAGCGACGCCGCCGAGGTGCCGCTCGCGGCGCTCGACCTCGCGCTCGCCAACTGGGCGGCGCCCGAGCGGATGACCCTCGGCCTGCCGGAGGACAGCGCCGACGCGGATGCCGGCGAGCGGGCCCGCGACGCCCTCGAGTTGTAATCGGGCGCCGGCGCGGCCGGCCGGTTGACGGCGCGGATGGAGGCGGCGCCGCGGCGGCCACGATGACGTCCACTTCGGGGCCTACAGTGCCGGTATCGCCCTCCGTACGAGCATCAAGGAGCGTTGATGTCGCTCTGCTTCATCGAACCTCAGGACGCCATCCGCGTCATCGCCGACTCCCTCGGCCGTGAGGCGCGCCGGCAGCTCGTCGGCGAGGTCGTGCGCGCTTGGGTGGACGACATCCCCGAGCAGGAGCTGTGCGTGCACTACGCGCGCGCGGTGGCTGATCTCGACGACGAGGATCTGCACATGCTTGCCGCCTGGCACGCCTCGCTGGAGGTCGGGCAGCCGATCCCCAACACCGACTTTCTCGTCGGCGTGTTCCCGCGGCTGGGCGAGAACCGCCGCGAGGCGCTTGAAGATCGCGGCCGGGTTCCGCGGCGAGGAGGCGTTTGATGCCGGCGTGTCGGAGGAGCAGACGCTCAAGACGGTGCTGCCGTACCTCTCGCGCGAGCGTGCCCTCGAACTGGTGCAGGAGTGCGTGGACCTGTACGTCTGGGATCGGGTCGGAGGCGACAACTGATATGGCGTGCGGCCTAGCGGCGACCGGTTGCGGCGCGCCACAGGAGGTACGGCCCAATGCCGGCATCGCCCTCGATGTGCCAGCGCAGGAACGTGCAGTCCCAGCGCCCGGTGTCGGTCGCCAGGGTCGCGGCGCACAGCGCCTCGCCGGCGACGCGGCGCGCGTAGCCGGACTCCTCGCTGAGCCAGAGTTCGAGGCCGGCCCGCAACGGACGGCCGTCCGCGTCGTAGGTCGTCGACAGCCGCGGCAGCTCGATCACCTGTAGGCAAGCGGGGTCGTCCTCGATCAGCACCGCCTGCAGCGACTCGGCGTCGTGACCGTCGCCCGAGCGCTCGCGAACCGCCGTGACGTCGACCGCGAGTCGCTCGCCCACCCAGATCGCCAGCTCGCGGGTCACCGCGGCGCCGGTCGGCAGGAGCCCTCGGGAGAACGTCAGCTGGCCGCTCGCGGCGAGCGCCAGCGGACCGGCCGCTGTCTGCACCTCGCCCTCGAGGTCGACGCGCTGCACGCGGCGCTCTCCATGATCAGACCGGGCGGCCAGCCATGGATGTCGCGCGGTGCAGCGGACCGTGAAGCCCCCGACGCCGTCGGAGCCGCCGGCAAACCGCGCAGCCCATTCGCCGCCGTCGTCGCGCAACGTCAGGCCGCCGCCGTCGATCGTGCCGGCGTCCCGGGAGTCGGGCTGCACCGACGCCGCACCGGCCATCATCGCGATCGGCCGCGCCTCGGCGAATACGACAACGATTGAGTGCGCCTGCGCGGTCCGCTCGTCGACTTGCAGCCGTCCACAGCCGTAGACGCCCGCGCGCTCGTCGGCGAAGGCCAGGCTGAGGACGTCGCCCGGCTGCGCGTCGGCGGGCCGTGGAAATGGGGTCGGGCTGCTCGCCGGCGAGCTCATCGACCGGTGTCCTCGTCGTGGATCTCGGTGGCCGTGCCCTCGATGTCCGCGCCGGGGGGACCCGTCGATGCCGCGCCGTCTCGCGGCGCCCGGCCGGCGGACGAGGCGCGCCGCGCGGTGCCGAACATGGCGCTGGTGCCGGCCGCGGCGACCGCACCGACGCGGCCAGTGATGCGGCGCGTGATCGCTCGCCGGGCGATCGCCCGGGTGGGGGGCAGCAGCAGGAGCGCGCCGAACAGGTCGGTGACGAAGCCGGGGGTGATGAGAAAGGCGCCACCGGCGATGACCAGGGCCCCGTCGAGCACGTGGCGCGTCGGGAGCCGCCCGGCGGCGAGGTCGTCGCGAAAGCGCCGCCACACGGCCCGGCCCTGGGAATGCATCAGCCAGGCCCCCAGCGCGGCGTCGAGCAGCATCAGCCCGAGCGTGGGCAGGACGCCGATCGCCTCACCGACGGTGATCACCACGTACAGCTCGAGCAGCGTGATTCCGATCAGCGACACGAAGAGCACGAACAGGACCATCGGCTGAAGGCTAACGCGCCAGCACCGCGTGCCGTTTGACCCTGGTCGCGCGCCGCCCGCGAACTACCATCCCCGGGGAGCCATGGACATCGGAATCTCGACCTTCGCCGAGCGCACGCCCGATCCGGACACCGGGCGGACGGTGAGCGCGGGCAAACGGCTGCGCGAGGTCGTCGAGGAGATCGAGCGCGCCGACGAGGTCGGACTGGACGTGTACGCCGTGGGTGAGCACCACCGCCCCGACTTCGCGGCCTCGGCGCCGGTCGTCGTGCTCGCGGCCGCCGCGTCGCAAACGCAGCTGATCAGGCTGAGCAGCGCCGTGACCGTGCTCAGCTCGGACGACCCGGTGCGCGTCTTCGAGTCGTTCGCCACGCTCGACCTGCTGTCCGGGGGCCGGGCGGAGATCATGGCCGGGCGCGGGTCGTTCATCGAGTCCTTCCCGCTGTTCGGCTACGACCTCGACGACTACGACGAGCTGTTCACCGAGAAGCTCGAGCTGCTACTCGCATTGCGCGAGCACGAGCGGGTCACGTGGTCTGGACGCCACCGCGCGCCCCTGGACGACGCCGGCGTGTACCCGCGTCCCGAGCAGCATCCGCTGCCGGTGTGGATCGCCGTCGGCGGGACGCCGGCCTCGGTGATTCGGGCCGGGACGCTGGGCCTGCCGCTCATGGTCGCCATCATCGGCGGGGCCCCCGGACGGTTCGCGCCGCTCGTCGAGCTCTACCGCGAGGCGGCGCGCCGCGCCGGCCACGACCCGGCGGCGCTGCCCGTGGGGGTGCACCTGCACGGCTTCGTCGCGGATACCACCGAGGCGGCGATCGAGACCTTCTACGCACCGTACGCGGCCGTGATGACCCAGCTCGGCCGTGAGCGGGGATGGCCGCCGATGTCCCCCGAGCAGTTCGAGGCGCTGCGCGCCCCCGGCGGATCGCTGGCCGTCGGCAGCCCCGCCGAGGTCACCGACAAGCTCGCCGCCGTCAGCGAGCTGCTCGGGCTCGATCGGGTCATGCTGCACCTGAGCGTCGGCACCATGCCCCACGGCGACGTCATGCGGGCGATCGAGCTGCTCGGCACCGAGATCGCCCCCGCCCTGCGGGCGACCGCCGGCGCTCCGGGCGCGCGGTCGGCGCCCTGACGCCGGCCCGGCCGGGCGCCCGGAGCGGCCCGAGGTATCGGCGTCGACTCGATCGGGTGGCCAGCGCGATCGCGGCAGCTAGACTGGTGCGCATGGTCACCGTCGAGGACGTCATGGACGCGCTCACCAACGTGATCGACCCCGAGCTGGGGCTCGATTTCGTCGAGCTGGGCCTCATCTACGGGGTGGAGATCGACGACGGCGACGTCCAGGTGACGTTCACCCTCACGACTCCTGGCTGCCCGATCGGCCCCCAGGTCACGGAGCAGATCGAGGAGTTCGTCGGCGAGCTCGACGACGTGCGCTCGGTCGAGTGCGAGATGGTCTTCACGCCGCCGTGGTCCCCGGACAAGATGTCCGAGGACGCGAAGTTCGCGCTCGGCTTCTAGCGCGATCGAGAGCGCGCGCCGGCTTCGCTACAGCGTCTGTGCCGCCGCGTCCCGGTCGCGGTGCGACGGGTCCGCCCCGTTGCTCGGACCGCCACCGACCGCCGCGGCGCGCGCCAGCAGGGTCGCCAGCTCGCTGCGGATGTTCTCCCCGATCGCGTCGATGTCCGGGAGGGCGTCGTAGTCGCCGAGCAGGCCGAAGTTCATCTGCCCGTTGTAGGACATGATGGCGATCGCCAGCGCGTGATTCTTGGGCAGGAAGGCGACGGGGTAAGCGTGCTCGAGCTCGCGACCCATCACGTAGAGCGGGAATTGGGGCCCCGGCACGTTGGTGACGAGCAGGTTGAACAGCCGCGTGGAGAAGTTCAGACGCGAGGCCTGCGCGAGAATCGTCGGCGGCGCGAAGTTCTGAACCCCGGCGATCACCTCCGCGCCGACCGCCTGCTTGGACTCCTTCAGGCCGTCCATCGCCCGCTTGATGAAGCGCAGGCGCTGGACCGGGTCCGGGATGTACACCGGCAGCGGCGCGCGCATCGCCACGATCCGGTTGCCGAGCTGATGGTGCTCGTCCTCCTGGCGGGTGGAGACGGGCACGAGCGCGCGCAACTCCAGCCCCGCGGTGCGCACGCCGCGCGAGATGAGAAACGAGCGCAGCGCGCCGGTGACCACGCTCAGCACCACGTCGTTGACCGTGCCTCCGAACTCGTTCTTGACCGTCTTGAACTCGTCGAGGCGGCACGGGACCCCGACGAAGCGCCGGTGGGGGCCGATCTCGACGTTGAGCGGGCTCGGCGGCGCCGGGTTGAGCACCGCCCAGGCGACCTCACCGACGCCCTCGGCCGCCTCGCGCAGGCTGGCGATCGCGCGGTCGGGGTGCGCGACCGCCTCGACGGCGCCCTCGGCGATCTCGATGCCCGCGCGGACCGCGCCGCGCAGGCCCGCGGTGATGAGCGAGACCGTCCCCGGCTCGGGGTGGGGACGCCATGGGCGACCGGAATTCTCGATCCGCTGGGGCACCGGTGCGATGTCGAACAGCACCGTGGCCAGGTCGACGCCGCTGATGCCGTCGATGAGCGAGTGATGCGTCTTGGAGATGAGCGCGAACTGGTTGTGCTCCAGTCCCTCCACGAGCCAGGTCTCCCAGAGGGGCTTGGTGCGGTCGAGCTGCTGGGAGAAGATCCGCGCGGTGAGCTGGCGCAACTGCTCCCAGTCGCCGGGGGCGGGCAGCGCCGTGTGCCGGACGTGGTACTCGAGGTTGAACGCCGGGTCGTCGACCCAGACCGGGCGGCCGCTGTCGATCGCCGTGTGGGCGAGCTTGTGGCGGTAGCGCGGCACCAGATGCAGGCGACTGCGGATCTGCTCGAGGAACTGTTCCAGCGTCGGCGGGGGACCCTCGAAGACCGTGAGGCCGCCCACGTGCATGTGCGACACGGGTCCCTCCTGGTGCAGGAAGGACGCGTCCACCGGGGTGAGGCGATCGAGATGCTGTTGCGGCATGACTGGAGCTCTCCTGGCCGGGCGGGACGGGCGGTCGGACCCTCCCGCCACGTCGTGGTCGCAGACCACCACCTAGCCTACTCATGATCGCCGCCGACGGGGGTGGACAAACGACGGAAAGGCGGGCGGCTCACATGGTCAGGCGGCGAGAACCCGGGAGGCGGCCAGGCTCGGTACGGCTGCTCGTCGTCGTGCTGGTGATGCAGCTCGTGCTCGCCGCCGTGGTGATCTGGGCGGCCGCCACCGGGTTCTCGGTGCTGCGCGGCTGGTTGTAGGGACATCGGCGGGGCTCCGGCCGCGGCGGCTCGACGGTCGCTCCGGCGGCGCCGGGCACGGGCCGCTCTCTACAATCGGGGGAGATGAGCGAGACGGTGGCCGAGCCCAACACCGTGGAGCGGCTGCTGCTGGCGGCGCCGCGCGGCTACTGCGCGGGCGTCGACCGGGCGGTGCAGACGGTCGAGCGTGCGCTCGAGCTCCATGGCGCCCCCGTGTACGTGCGCAAGGAGATCGTCCACAACAAGCACGTGGTCGATCAGCTGCGCGCGCGCGGCGCGATCTTCGTCGAGGAGGAGACCGACGTTCCCGAGGGAGCGGTGACGGTGTTCTCGGCCCACGGCGTGGCGCCGAGCGTGCATGCCAACGCCGCCGCGCGCGGACTGCGCACGATCGACGCCACCTGCCCGCTGGTCACCAAGGTGCACGTCGAGGCCAAGCGCTTCGCCTCCGAGGGCTACACCATCGTGCTCATCGGCCACGGTGGCCACGAGGAGGTCGAGGGCACGATGGGGGAGGCGCCGCAGCACATCGTGCTGGTGGAGACCGAGGAGGACGTGCGGGCGCTCGAGGTCGCCGATCCCGAGCGTGTCGCCTACATCTCCCAGACGACGCTCTCGGTCGACGAGACGCAGACGATCATCGACCGGCTGCGCGAGCGCTTCCCGGCGATCGTCGGCCCCCGCACCGACGACATCTGCTACGCCACGACCAACCGCCAGGCGGCGGTCAAGCAGATGGCGGACCACTGCGACCTCGTGCTCGTGATCGGCTCGCGCAACTCATCGAACTCCCAGCGCCTGGTGGAGGTGGCCCGCGACTACGGCACCGAGTCGCACCTGATCGACAACGAGCTCGAGGTGCGCGAGGAGTGGCTGACGGACAAGCGCGTGGTGGGCGTCAGCTCCGGCGCCAGCGCGCCCGAGGAGCTCGTGCAGCGGCTCGTCGCCTTCTTCCGCGAGCGCGGCGTGGAGGACGTGCGCGAGTTCAACGTGGTCCACGAGGACGTGCGCTTCATGCTCCCGAAGACCATCCGCGCCGCCCTGGCCGCCCAGCGAGCCTGACCGCGCAGGCCAGCGCCGCGGCGTGCGGACCCTCGTCATCTCCGATCTGCATCTCGGGGCCCGCACGGGGGTGGACGTGCTGCGCCGTCCCGAGATCCGAGCCTCGCTGCTGGAGGCGCTGCGCGACGCCGATCGGCTCGTGCTGCTCGGCGACGTCCTGGAGCTTCGCCACGGGCCCCGGCGGGAGGCCGTCGCCGCAGCCCGCGAGACGTTCAGCGACCTCGGGCGGGCGATGGCCGGTCGTCAGATCATCGCGCTGGCCGGGAATCACGACCATCCGCTCGTGGCTCCGTGGCTCGCCCGGAGGGCCGCTCGGGAGGTGCCGGCGGCGCTGACGGCCGAGCAGCGCTTCTCGGCCGCCGAGTCGTCGGACATCGCCGCCCAGCTCGCGGAGTGGGCGGCGCCGGCCGAGCTGTCCTGCGCCTATCCAGGTCTATGGCTGCGCCCCGACGTGTACGCCACGCACGGTCACTATCTCGACTGCCACGTCACGGTGCCCACGGTCGAGCGGCTGGCGCTCGGCGCGATGTCGCGCGTGCTGCGCCGTCCCGCCGCCACGTTCACCGGGGCGGACGACTACGAGGCGGTGATGGGTCCGCTGTTCGCCTGGATCGACGCGGTGGCCCAGCAGGCTCCGACGGGCGACACCCTCAACGGCCAGGTGACCGTGCGCGCCTGGCGTGCCCTGCGCCCCGCTGCGGGCCGCCGCACGCTGGCCGGCCGCGCGCTCGCCGCCGGGTTCCCCGTGGGCGTGGCGGCGCTCAACGCCGCCGGCCTGGGGCCGCTGCGGGCCGACATCTCGCGGGCCGAGCTGCGCCGCGCCGGCCTGCGCGCGATCGGTGAGGTCGGCCGCCGGCTGGGCACGGGCGCCTCGCATCTCATCTTCGGTCACACCCACCGCGCCGGGCCGCTGCCGGCGGATGCCTGGTCGGAGTGGACGGCGCCCACCGGCGCGCGGCTGGTCAACGCCGGATGCTGGTCCTTCGACGGGTGGTTCGTCGGGGCGACCGCCCGCGAGAGCTCCTACTGGCCGGGCGGCTGCGTGGTCGTCGACGACGAGGGACCCCCGCAGCTGCGTCGGCTGCTGGATGACCGCACGCGCGAGCAGATCGCCCCGCCGCGGTCCCGGTCGCCGGCCCCCGCCGCGAGCCCGTCAGGGCGAGCCGACGGCTGACGCCACGCTCACGCCCGGGCTGAAGCAGGTGGCGTGGCAGGTCACGCCCGGCCCGATCCGCAGGTCGAGGACGTCCTCGCGATGCGCGGGGTGCTCGACAAGCAGGTAGGCGCCGGGATGGTCGACCGCGATCTCGCGACCGTCGACCCAGATCGTGCCGTGGCCCTCGAGCACCGCCCACACGGCGCCGGCCTCGTAGGGGCCGCTGTAGGCCCCCGGCTGATCCTCGGTCTGCGGGCGCAGGCTCGCGCCGGGAGCGTCCTCGGCGCGCAGCGGCGCCAGCAGCTCCCCGTCAACGCCGAGCAGCTCCTGGATCGCGCGTTCGGTCTCGTCGTAGGCGCCCTCGCCGTAGTGGTACTCGAACAGCATGCCCTGCGCATCCCACAGGTAGCGCGCGGGCCAGCCCGCGTTGCCGTAGTCGCGCCACACCTCGAACTCCGGGTCGATCAGTACCGGGTAGGGGATCTGCAGCCGCGCGACCGCCGCCCGCACCGCATCGATGTCTTGCGATGGCGGGAAGCCCGGACAGTGCAAGCCGATGACCTGCAGGCCCATCGGCGCGTATCGCTCGTACCAGCGCTTGAGGTAGGGCAGGGTGCGCAGCGAGCTCGGCCGGCAGAAGTCCCAGAACTCGAGCAGCACGGGGTGACCGCGCTCGCGGTCCATGCGCACACGCGGGACGTTGACCCACTTCAGGAACACCGGGAACTCCGGCGCGTGGATGCGGTTGGCCGGGGCGCGCACGCTCACGCCCCGGCGGAACCGGCGCCGCGGGCGTAGTGCCCGGGCCAGCCGTCGTAGGGGATCCGGTCGAGGCTCGCGACCTCGCCGGGGCGACTCCATTCGTTGCCGCCGAGGCGTGCGATCGGCCGCAGCTTGCGCACGTCGGGTCGTCCGTCGGTGAGGACGCTCTCGTCGATGGCCGCATGCAGGACGCGTCCGAAGACCACCGTCGAGTTGCCGAACGACAGCGTCGCGTGGCGGACGCACTCGAGCGCCACCGGCGATTCGGCTACCCGGCTGGGGCGCACCCGCGCGCTGCGCTCGCGGCGCAACCCGACCGCGTCGAACTCGCTGACGTCAGGGGGGAAGTTCGTGCCGCTGGCGTTGACCTGCTCGAACAGGCCCTCGGGGGTGAAGTTGACCACGAATTCGCCGGTGGCCTCGATGTTGTTGAGCGAGTCCTTGCGCCCCACCGAGGTGAACTGCACGACCGGCGGGTCGGTGCAGGCCACGGTGAAGAACGAGTGCGGGGCGAGATTCTCGACCCCTCGCGGCGGAGACCGAGGACACCCACGCGATCGGCCGCGGGAGGATGACGGACGTCAGCAGCCCGTAGAACGCATGGGCGCCCAGCTCCGCGGGGTCGAAGTCGGTGCGCACGTCGGGTTCTTCGCTCGGCCGCGCCGGCCCCCGCCCCGGAGGGGTGCGGGAGCCACGCCCTCGGTCACCCGATGGAGCCGACCATCTCCAGCTGGATGAGCCGGTTGAGCTCGACGGCGTACTCCATCGGCAGCTCCTTGGTCACCGGTTCGATGAAGCCGTTGACGATCATCGCCGCCGCCTCGTCCTCGGTGAACCCGCGCGAGCCCATGTAGAAGAGCTGGTCGTCGGAGATGCGCCCGACGGTGGCCTCGTGGGCGACGGTGACGTGCGGATTCTGGATCTGGATGTCCGGCCAGGTGTCCGAGCGCGAGATCCCGTCCATCATCAGTCCGTCGCACTGGACGCGTGCCTTCGAGCCGGCGGAGTTGTGGCCCATGCGCACGAGGCCTCGGTAGCCCATGATCCCGCCGTCCTTGGAGATCGACTTGGCGAGGATGTTCGAGGTCGTGTTCGGCGCCAGGTGCACGACCTTGGCGCCGGTGTCCTTGTGCACGCCCGCGCCGGCCACGCCGACGTTGAGGTGGTCGGCGCGCGCACCCTCGCCGAGCAGGAACGAGCCCGGGTAGAGCATCACGTACTTGGCGCCCATCGAGCCACCCACCCACTCCACGGTGCCCTCGGCGTCGACGACGGCACGCTTGGTGTTGAGGTTGTAGACGTCCTTGGACCAGTTCTGCACCGTCGTGTAGCGCGCCTTGGCGCCCTCGTGCACGAAGATCTCCACGACGGCCGAGTGCATCGAGTTGACGCTGTAGGTCTGGGCCGTGCAGCCCTCGATGTAGTTCACGTCGGAGCCCTCGTCGGCGATGATCAGCGTGTGCTCGAAGGTGCCCTCGCCGGCGCCCTCCATGCGGAAATAGGCCTGCAGGGGGAGGTCGACCTTGACGCCCTTGGGCACGTACAGGAACGAGCCGCCCGACCACACGGCGCCGTGCAGCGCGGAGAACTTGTTGTCCTGCGCGGGCACGCACTTGGTCATGAAGTACCTCTGCACGAGGTCGGGGTACTCGGTGATGGCGGTGTCCATCGAGCAGAAGAGGATGCCGAGCTTGCGGTACTCCTCCTTGAGCCCCTCATAGACCGGCTCCTGGCGCCACACGCCGACGACCCCGGCGAGATGCTCGCGCTCGGCCTGCGGGATCCCGAGATCCTCGTAGGTCTGCTTCATCTCCTCGGGGACCTCGTCCCAGCTGTTGTAACGCCCGGCGGTCGGCGGCGAGTAGAGCACGAGCTCGTCGAGGTTGAGGCCGGACAGGTCCACGCCCCACGTCGGCACCGGCTTGCGCTCGAAGATCTCCAGCGACTTCAGGCGCTTCTCGGCCATCCAGGCCGGCTCCCCCTTGACCTTGGACAGCTCGCGGACGACCTCGCGCGAGATGCCCTGGCGCGCGCGCAACTGGCCCTGCTCGTCCTCGACGATCGGGCTCGGCTTGGTGATCTTCGTACGGTCTGTGGTCGCCATGGGTCCTCGATCCGGGGTCGCGTGCGAATCCTGTGCTGGACAGTAGGAATTGTACCGAGGGCGGGGGCGAGCACGCCAGTGGGTGCGTCCGCCCGATCGGCGGCGGGCGACAAACGGCGCAAATCGAGCGTGCGCGCGACGGCTGGCGCTGAGGGCGCCACCCGATTAGTCTGTTCTGATCAATATCGCCGCCGCGGCCGATCCGCTGCGGCTGCAGGGTGTCGATGCGCCGCTCGGCGTGGAAGGAGCCAGCCGTCATGTGGGGTCGCATCGCCGCGCCGCGGACGATCGCGCCGCGTGTCGCTCTTGCGTACGGTGCGCTCGCGCTCGCGTCGTGGCCGAGTGCCGGCTCGGCGCGGGCAGCCGGCCCGGCGCACCCGGCACACCCGGCGCATGCCGCCGGCGCCGCGCCGGCCGCGCGCTCGCCCACGCGTGCGCGCCGCGGGCGCCGCGCCACCCGGCGCCCCATTCGGGCGCGGGCGGCGGTCGTCGGCGGCTCGCCGGCCCAGATCAGCCAGGCTCCGTGGACGGCCTATCTGTACGTCGATGCGGCCGACGGCGGATGGGCCTGCGACGGCGTGATCCTCGACGCCACGCACATCCTGACGGCGGCGCACTGCCTGATCGACGACAACACCAGTCAGGTGGCACCGGTGAGCGACTTCTACGTGTTCACCGGGGTCTCGGACGTGAGCGCGCTCGGCCTGAGCTCGCCGCACGATTCCGTATCGGTCGCCCGTGCCGACCCGTCCTACCAACCGGTGAGCGATGCCGACGACGTCGGCGTGCTGACGCTGACCGCGCCACTGACGTGGAGCGCCGGCGTCGCGCCGATCTCGCTCGGTCCTCCCGGCGGCGTCGCCCCGAACAGCGAGCTGTCGGTGACCGGCTTCGGCCTCGAACAGCCGCCCTCGTTCGGGATCCCGCCCGATGGCACCCTGAACAGCCTGTCCATGGGCGTCGCGCCGGCCGGGGATTGCGTGCCGACCTTCGACGCCCTCGTCGGCTGCGCGAGCGCTCCCGCCGGTGCCACCTGCGAGGGCGATAGCGGCAGCGCGCTGACGAGCACGACGACGCCGCCCGTCGTGCTCGGCATCGTCGACGCGGGCGAGGTGGATGAGAGCGGCAACCAGTGCCAGCCCGGCTTCACGACGTTCTTCGCCAAGGTCACCGTGCCCGAGATCGCCGACTTCATCGACGGCGTCCCCGATCCGAATCCGCCGGCGCCGCAGGGCGGGACCGACATCAGCTGCCAGAACCCCGGCACGCTGCGCCCGGGCGACACCATCTCCTGCCAGCCGGGGACGTGGACGAACTCGCCGACGTTCACCTATGAGTTCGCCGACGATGCCACCGGGGCCATGCTGCAGACTGGCTCGACGAGCTACCAGGTCGCCCCCTCGGATGTGGGGCGCCAGATCTACTTCCTGGTCCAGGCCACGAACGCCGGTGGAACGGCGGCCAGTCGCACCGGCGATGCCCCCGCCGTCCTGCCGCCGCTGCCACCCGTCCCGGCGACCACCGTGCCCTCGAGTCCGGTGAGCGTGACGACGACCACGACGTCACAGACCACCGTCCCGATCGTCAGGGCGCCGACGGCGCGGCCCAGCCTGCACCTGTACGCCGGCACGCGCAGCGTGGGCCCTCGCGGCCGCCTCGCGTTCCGCGTCGTGCTGGTCAGCGGCGCCTCGGCGCTCACACGCGCGCGCTTGTGTGCCACCGCGCCGAGCGGGACGAGCGTCGAGGCCCCGGCCGGTGCCCAGGTTCACGGCCAGCGGCTGTGCTGGACGCTCAGCCTGCGTCCGGGGAGCACCAGGACGACGACGTTCTCGATCCTGGTGGGCGCCCACGCCAGACGCGGAACGTTGACCGCCGCCGCGACCGTCACCGCACGAGGCCTCGGTCAGCTGAGCGCGGTCGTGCACGCCGCGCTTACGTGAGCGCGCGGTGCGGCAGGGTGGTCAGGCCGCGCCGGCCGGCCAGCTCGTGTCGCCGCTGACCGCCTCGCGCACGACCTTCAGGTTCAGCAGCGCGCACTTGCGCCGCGTCGCGGAGATCGGGATGCCCAGCAGGTCGATGAGCCAGTCGGCGTCGAGCGCCGCGACGTCGTCGACCGGCATCCCGATGAGCTCCTCGGAGGCGATCGAGGCGGCCGCCTGCGAGATCGCGCAGCCGTGCCCGTGGAAGCGCAGGTCGCTGATGCGCCCGTCGTCGTCGACCTGGATCTGCACGCCGATCTCATCGCCGCACAGCGGATTCTTCGCGTGCGCCTCGAGGTCGTGCGGTTCGAGCTCGCCGAAGTTCCGCGGTCGCTTGTAGTGCTCGAGGATGTAGTCGCGGTACAGATCGTCCATGGTCACTCGTTATAGACCGAAGACCTCGCGGGCGCGGTGCAGAGCACCGACGAGCGCGTCGACGTCACCGGGAACGTTGTAGGGGCCGAAGCTGGCGCGCGCCGTGGCGGCGACGCCGAGGCACTGCATCAGCGGCTGAGCGCAGTGATGACCGGCCCGGACGCAGACGTTCTCGCGGTTGAGCAGCTCGGCGACGTCATGCGGGTGCATGCCGGTCACGGTGAAGGAGATGACCCCGCCGCGCTCCCTCGCCTCGGCGGGCCCGAGGACACGCAGGCCCGGGACACCGGGCAGCTGGGCCAGCGCCTGCTCGGTGAGCGCCTGCTCGTGCGCGCGCACCGTCGCCATGCCGACCTCGGAGAGGTAGTCGATGGCCGTGCCGAGCCCGACCGCCTCGGCGATCATCGACGTGCCGGCCTCGAACTTCCACGGCAGCTCGTTCCAGGTCGAGTGAACGCGCCCGACCGAGCCGATCATGTCGCCCCCGGCCAGGAACGGGCGCATCGCCTCGAGGATCTCCGGACGGCCGTGCAGCACGCCGATCCCGGTCGGCCCGAGCGCCTTGTGTCCGGTCCAGGCGTAGAAGTCCGCGCCGATCGCGCCGACATCGACCGGCAGCTGGGGCACGGCCTGCGAGCCGTCCACGAGCGACACCGCGCCGGCGGCCCGCACCCGGGCGCACATCTCGGCGACGGGGTTGAGCGTGCCGAGGGCGTTGGAGATGTGGGTGAAGGCGGCGATTCTCACGTTGCCGCGCGCGAGCTCCTCATCGAGTTGATCGAGGGACAGCGTCCCGTCATCGGAGATCGTCAGGTAGCGCAGCTCGGCGCCGCGCTCCTCGCACAGCAGCTGCCACGGCACGATGTTGGAGTGGTGCTCGAGCTCGGTGATCAGCACCGCGTCGCCGGGGCCGACGTGCTCGCGTCCCCAGGCGTAGGCCACCAGGTTGATCGCCTCGGTGGCGTTGCGGGTGAAGATCGTGCCGGGCACCGGCGCGCCGGTGAACGCGGCGATCCGCGCGCGCGCCCCCTCGAACAGGTCGGTGGCCTCGACGGCGAGCTGATACACGGCGCGGTGGATGTTCGCGTTGTGCTCGCGGTAGTACTCGGAGATCGATTCGATCACGCTCGCCGGCTTCTGCGAGGTGTTGGACGAGTCCAGGTAGACGATCGGCCGCCCGGCAATCTGCCGGCGCAGGATCGGGAAGTCGTGACGGAGGTCGAGGCCGGTGCTCACCGACGCCATCGCGCTCACCGGCTCTGGGCGTAGGACTCGATGTCGCCGCGGGCCCGTTCGAGCTTGGCGGCGACGCGCGACCGCACGAGCTCCTCCAGGTGCTCGTCGTCGAGCTCGCCGATGAGCGGCTCGAAGAACCCCTCCACGATGACCCGCACCGCGGCCGGACGATCGAGTCCGCGGCTCTGCATGTAGAAGATCGCGCTCTCGTCGAGCTCGCCGACGGTGCCGCCGTGGGATGCCGAGACGTCGTCGGAGCTCACGAGCACCGACGGGATCGCGTCGACCTTGGCCTTGGGCGAGAGCATCATCGTGTGGATCTGCAGGTAGGTGTGCGTCTGCTGCGCGCCCGGGTCGATCTGGATCAGCCCCTCGAAGCTCGCCCGGCTGGCGCCGGTGGCGGCGCCACGCCAGTGCACGTCGCCGCTCGACGGTCCCGTCTCGTGCAGGTCCACCGCGAACTCGTCCAGGTGCTCGTCGCGCTCGGTGAAGAACAGGCCGCGAAACGCCATGTCCCCACCGGGCTCGGACACGGCGAGCTCGAGATGCTGGCGCGTGAGGTGCCCGCCGAGGATGGCCGGCAGCCAGTGGCAGTAGGCGTCGCGCCCGACGCCGACGAAGTGCGTGGAGACGTCGTGCACCCCGCCCGTGCCCCAGTCCTGGAAATGGGCCAGGCGGCAGCGCGCACCGTCGTGCAGGTACAGCTCGAACGCGCCGGCGTGCAGCGCCGTGCCCTCGAAGTCGGGGGCGAGGTCGTATTCCTGCAGGCGAAAGTCCGAGCCGCGGTCGCCGATGGCCAGGGTGTGTGCGTATTGCGCGGTGCCCGGCTCGTCGATGACGTAGGCGACGACGAACGGGTCCTCGACGAGAACCCCGGGCGGCACGTACAGGAACGCCCCGCCGGTCCACAGCGCGGCGTTGGCCGCCTCCAGGCGGTGGCGGTCGATCGTCAGGCGCCGCAGATAGTGGCGCTCGAACAGCTCGCGATGCTCGCGGGCGGCCTCCTCCAGCGAGCAGAGGATCACGCCGCGCTGGGCGAGCTCGGGTGACAGCTCGGTGTGCACCACCGAGCCGCCGCGCTGCACCAGCCGCCCGGCCGTCCGCTTGCCGGCCAGGGTCTCGGTGACGATCGCCGGCGTGTCGCCGGGCGCGTGCTCGGGGACGTGCAGCGCGTCCACGTCCAGCTCGCGCAGGCTCGTCGTCCAGAAGCCCGAACGCCGCCAGACCGGCAGCGGCTCCACGTCGTAGACGGCCCGGGCCGCCTCGCGCAGCTCGGGCAACGAGCGCCCGTCGCCCGCCCCCGCGCCGGCGAGTGCGTGGTTCAGCGTGGCCTCGCGATGACGCCCCGGCTTCGGCGTGACGGCGGTGTCGGACATCGTCACGCCCCGGCGGCGTCGAGGGCGTCGGCGGCGCCGTGCTGCTGGCGGATCTGGTCGTAGCCCTCGCGCTCGAGGCGCTCGACGAGCTCGACGCCGCCCTCGAGCACGATGCGACCGTCCATCAGGACGTGCACGAACTGGGGCTTGACGTAGTGCAGGATGCGCTGGTAGTGGGTGATGATCAGCGCGCCGAGTCCCTGCTCGTCGTGCAGGCGCTGCACCCCCTCGGCGACGACGCGCAGCGCGTCGATGTCAAGGCCAGAGTCGGTCTCGTCGAGGATCGCGATCACCGGCTGGAGCATGGCCATCTGCAGGATCTCGGCGCGCTTCTTCTCACCGCCCGAGAACCCGTCGTTGAGGTGCCGCGAGGTGAAGGACCGGTCCACGTCCAGCAGGTCGATGGCGTGCTGCAGCTGCGTGCGGAACTCCTTGACCTGGATCGGCTCCTCGCGCTTGGCGTTGATGGCCATGCGCAGGAAGTTCGCGACCGACACGCCGGGGATCGACACCGGGTACTGGAAGGCGAGGAACAGGCCGGCCTTGGCGCGCTCATGCGGCTCGGCCTCGGTGATGTCCTCGCCGAGGAAGGTGATCGTCCCCTCGGTGATCTCATAGGACGGGTGGCCGAGCAGGGTGTTGGCGAGCGTCGACTTGCCGGAGCCGTTCGGACCCATCAACGCATGGATCTCGCCGCGATTGACGTTCAGGTCGACACCGCGGAGGATCTCGCGATCCTCGGTGCGCACATGCAGGTTTGCGATCTCCAGGTCAGCCATCGTTACGTCAGCTCCGCTCCGGTCGTCATGGTGTGGGTCAGGGTCGGCAGGGGGCTCGAGCCGAACGTCTCGCCCGCGGCGAGCAGGTCGTCGAGGGTGGTGTCCTGCAGCGTGCGCACGATCGATGCGTGCACGCGGGTCCACAGGAACTTGGTCGGGCAGGGCTGCGTCGGGCTGGACTCGCGCGAGCACACGATGCTGCCGTCGGCGCCCTGGGAGATGCACTCGATCGGAGCGATCGCCCCCTCGAGCGCCTCCACGACCTCGGCCATGCTGATCTGCTGCGGCGGTCGCGCGAGCAGATAGCCCCCGCGCGAGCCGCGACGGCTGTCGACGAGGCCCGCCTTGCGCAGGCGCGCCACGAGGTGCTCGAGGTACGCGAGGGGGAGGCCGTCGTGCTCGGCGATCTCGGCCAGCGGGACCGGCTCGTCGCCGGGCCGGCGCGCGAGCTCGACCATGACGCGGACGCCGTACTCGGCTTTGGTGGAGAACATCATCTCGCCAATACCTACCTGCGCGGTAGGTTATCAGCGGCGGGACGAGTCCCGGGTCGCGCAGCGGTCAGGGGCCGCTCGAGAGCGTCCACACGAGGTCGACCCTGTACACCTCGGCGGCCTGCAGCGTGCGGGTGGTCGTCGGCACCGTCAGCGAGAGGCTGGACGCGCCGAACGACTGCGCCTCCCAGCCACCGATGCCGCCGGCGGCCGCCGCAGAGGCGACCTGTGTCGCCGACGAGCTATCCAGCGCACATCCGCTCGCGCAGCTGAGGGTCGGCGAGCTCCCGGATCCGCTGTTGCCGCTCCAAGTGGCACCGGTGCTGTCGAGGGTCAGCGAGTCGGCGGGCAGCGTGCGCCCGCCCGCGACGTAGCCCGGACCGGTGTCGCTGCCACACGTCGCGTTGGGGCAGTACTGCGCGAACACCGGACTGAGACCGGTCCCGGTCGCGCCCTGGACGGTCACGTTCCAGCCCGAGGCGCTCCCGGTGGTGTCGTCCACATCGAAGTTCGGCATCGTCGTGGTGAGCGCCTGCGCCTGCCCGTCGAGCGTCAGCGATCCGAAGGTCGCGGGCACGGTCGGCGCGATGCCGAACTGCAGCGCGCCGGACGTCGCCGGCGTGATTGCGATGTTCGAGGTCCGCCAGTTCGCGCTGGGCGCGACCGTCGACGACGTCGTGCCCGTGGACGCGGCGCTGGACTTGCGGTACACGGACTCATCGGTGGCGATCCACGTCGACGCGCCGTCGTCGGCGGTGAGGAAGCTCAGGGTGCCGGAGAGCGGCGTGATGGTTGGCAGCGAGCCGGCCAGCGATGCCGCGGTGGCGGTGAGCACATACGAGTTCGTCAGCGTGGTGGTGATCGGCTGGAAGCTCGCGGTGGTGCCCGTCCCGGTATCGAACGCGCTCGCCTCGATGGGACTTGACGTGTCGATCCCGAGGAAGGCGACGATCCGGGCCACCGCCTGCCGCGCCGTGCCGAGGTTGAGCGTGTATGTGGCGCCCACGTCGCCGCTGGCTGCGACCTTGTACGCCACCTGGTAGTAACCGATGTTCGACGTCGCGGCACCGAGGCTGGTCCAGCCCGACGGCGCACCGATCGCCGTGCTCCCCGTCGCGTCGATCTCGAGGATCATGAGATCGCCGGTCACGAGATCGGTCGGTGCGGCCAGATCGAGCGACGAGGCGGTGGTGCTGCCGGTGGTCGCCGACGACCCGCCGCGGAAGTACGTCATCGCCTGGGCCGCGCGCGCCGGCGCCGGCCAGCCCAGGCCGCCGCACGCCAGCACGGCGGCGATCCCTGACAGCACCGTGGCGGACGGACGGAAGAATCGCATTTGGACCGGAGTTGGCGAGCACGCGATCGGCGTGCTCCTACGCGTATCGACGGCCCGCCCGTCGAGGTTGAGCGGCCCGATCCGCGGTCGCGGGGTCGCTGGACAGCGTGCCGGTTACGCCGGCTCGGATTGCAGCACGCGGATGTCGTGGGCAAGGGCTTCCGGCGTGAGGGCGGAGTCGGGGAAGCCGTCGCGCAGCCATCCGCGCCTGTCGACGAGCATCACGTAGGCAGAGTGGTTGGAGTTCTTGATGTTCGTGCCCGTCTCCGGCTGGATCCCGTAGGCCTTCCAGATCGGGGTCAGCTCGGCCCGCGTGCCGAGCAGGAAGCGCATGCGGCCGACGAGCGAGGCCTTGAAGATGAAGCGCTGCGCGTTGATCGGGTTGTCCTGCGACGGGTCCACGCTGACGGCCAGGTCGGGGACCGACTCGCCGAGGTCGTCCAGCGCGCCGCGGATCTGCTGGGCCTCGACCGGGCACGTGTTCTGGCAGGTCGAGTACATGAAGCTGAGGATGACCACCTGGCCGCGGTACTGGGACAGCGAGGCGCGCCTGCCGTTCTGGTCGACGAGCGAGAAGTCGTGTGCCGGCATGTCGACCTGGCCGCCCTCGAGCGTGTTGGACGTGGGCTCGGTCGCCGCCTGACCGTTGCCGAACAGCACGACGGCGGCGAGCGCGACCACGACGAGGGCGAGCACCGAGCTGAGTGCGAGCTTGAGGCGGGGCTGCACGGGCGTTAACGGTAACGCGGCGATGACCTGGCCGCGGCCATGGCGTCACGCACGGGCCCGGCGCCCGCGGCGTGGCCCGCGGCCAGCCATCCGCCGACGCGGGCGTCGTTCGGTGCTGGACGTACGGGCGGCGGCCGATGCGCTGTCCATGACGCACCTCCGCGTGTCCGCAGCGGTGTCCGGCGCCTGCGTTGCCGTCGGCGCGGCGCTGGCGCTGTGTGCGCTGACTGCGAGCACGGCGCTGGCCGACCCGCCGCAGATCGCCGTGGTGGTGCACCAGGCATCCGGGGCGCCGTCGTCGTATTTCACCGTTGCGGCTCAGCCCGGCCAGGAGGCAACCGCCGGCTCGCTGGCGATCGAGAACCTGACCGACCATGCGGTTGTCGTCCAGCTCTCGCCGGTGAACGCGCTGACCATGAGCACGCTCGGCTCGGCCTACCAGACCGCGGGCGGCGAGCTCTCCGGTGCGGCGCGGTGGCTGCAGCTGAGCGCCGGGAGCCTGCCACTGGCGCCCGAGGCCACGGGCAGCATCGAGGTCAGCGTGTCCGTGCCGTCATCGGCCAGCCCGGGTGATTACCTCGCCGGCATTTCGGTGCTGAGCACCGACCAGGCGGGACCCGCTCCCGGCGGGGGCACCGCCCAGCTCGCCCAGGAGGACCGCTATGCCGTCGGCGTGGAGACGCAGCTGCCGGGGGCACGCCACCCGCACCTCGGCTTCAGCGGCGCCAGCGTGGAGCGTGACCCCTCCGCGCTGGTGTTCAACCTGCTGGCCCACAACGACGGCAACGTGATCGTCACCGGGGTGTCCGGCCACGCGACGGTGAGCCGGCAGGGGCACCTGGTCGTGGCCCAGGCCATTACGCCCGGCAGCTTCGTGACGGGGACGCAGATCGCCATTCCGGTACGGGCGCCCGGCGAGAATCCAAGCCCGGGGACGGTGTACCGGGTCCAGGCCGAGCTCGACTACCCCGGGGGCCCCGCGTATCTCGACACGCTCGTGACGTTCGGCCACGCGCCGCCGCCGCCCCCGCGCGGGAACCCGTCCGCCGGCGCACCCGCGGGCACGGGCCGGCAGCGACCCGTAACGAGCTCGGTGCCGGTCGCCGGTCCCCAACCTTCGCCGGTCACGCCCCAGGCGCCCGCCCGGCAGACCCGGCCGACGCCACGCCCGCGGCACCGCGGCGCTCGCCCGGTAAGCGGTCGGGTGAACGCCACGACGGCACCGGTGCACCGGTTGACCCTCGTGGCGCCTCGGCGTCCGGACAGCGACGGCACGCTCGGCGCGTTCGCGCGCGCGGTGCGCGCCGTTGCCGAGCGGGCCGCGTTTCCCGCGTTGCTGATCGTCGTGATGGCGCTGTTCTTCCTCCTGCAGGACCGGATCGACCGCAGCGACCCCAAGCTCGCGTTGGCGCCAGTCCACGCGGATCCCCAGCTCGACTTCGCCTGACCGCCCGCGTGCGATTCAGCTTGCGGGCACGTCTCCGGCGGACGCCGGGGGGGTGGACGCGGGCTCGGTGGCTACGACGACCTGGTTGCGGCCGCGGCGCTTGGCCTCGTAGAGGGCGACGTCGGCCGCGTGTGTGAGCTCGGCCGGCGTGCGAGCGTGCCTGGGAGCACAGGCGACGCCCACGCTCGCCGTGACCGGATGCTCGAGCGCCATCTGCGCGATCGCGGCGCGCAACCGCTCCCCCGCGGCGGCAGCCGTCGCGAGGTCGGCGCCGGGCATGACTACGCAGAACTCCTCGCCGCCGAAGCGCGCGGCGACGTCCATGCCGCGAACGTGGTCGCGCAGCGCCTCACCTACGTGGCGCAGGACGGTGTCACCGGACTGGTGGCCGTAGGTGTCGTTGTGCTGCTTGAACTGGTCGATGTCGATCATCAGCACGCCGAGCGGCGCGCCGGTGCGCAGCGCCTCGGCGCAGGCGCGGCCGAGGGCCTCGTCGAGCAGCCGCCGGTTGGGCAGGCCGGTGAGCGCGTCGATCGTGGCCTGCGCGGCGATCTCCTGCAGCAGGCGCGCCTTCCCGAGGGCGAGCGCAGCGTGTGAGGCGAAGCTCTCGAGCATCGACACCACGCGGCGCTCCACGCGCGAGCCTCGACGCAGCGAATGTTCGACGACCAGCACGCCGATCGAGCTGCCGTCGGCGCGCAGCGGGAGAACGATGAGGTTGCACTGCGGCCCGAACGCGGCGAGGACGGCGTCGGTCTCGTCTTCGACTCGACGCACGAGCGCGGTGGCGCCCTCGGCAATGGTTCGCGAGAGTCGCGGCGCCTGTGCGTCCAGCTCAGGGCGCGACAGCGGCCAGGCGAGCACGCCGGCGCCATTCACGTCGTGAACGGCCAGGCACGTCGCCTCCCCCTGGACGAGCTCGACGAGCATCGAACGCGCGTACCCGAAGGCCTCGCGCACATCGGCGAGCACGCGGTCGGCGACCTCGCGCGGCTCGTGCAGGGCCTCGAGGTGGCGAGCGAGCTGGGCGAGCGCCTCGAGGTCGTAGCGCCGGCGGCGGAGCTCGCGCTCGTTGACCGCGGCGAAGCTCGCGGTGACGAGCGCGGCGAGCCAGTAGATCGATATCTGGGCACAGATCAACCGATAGTCGCTGTCGTCGAAGCTGAGCGCTCGCCCGCCCACGAACCGCAGCAGCCCGGCTTCCTGCGCGTAGAACGCGCACAGCAGCAGCAGCGAGCTGAACAGCGCCAGCTTGAGTCCGGTGCGAAACGAGGCCAGCAACGACACCGTCACGAGCTGCAGCAGCAGCAACGCCTGCAGCGGCGTGCTCAGGCCGGCGGTGCCGTATGTCGCCCAGGCCAGGTAGACGGCGTCGAACATCACGACGAGGCCGAAGATCCAGCTGGCGCGACGGCGGGACGTTCGCCACAGCATCTCCACCGCGAGCATCCCGATCACGTAGCCGGCGCTGACCGCGACCAGGAGTTGCGCCGAGGCCCCACGCGTCTGCGGGAGCAGCGCCCAGCCGCCCAGGATGATGGCGGCGGCCAGCACGCGGAAGGCGCGCAGCATCGCCATTCGCTCACTCAGCGGGACGAAGTCGCCCGCGGCGCCCGGAGCGCCCCCGGGGTGCTCATCGTCGCGCGGCCCGCGGGGCCGGGATCGCTTCGATCCATCGCTGACCGGCGGTATCGGGCACGGTGCTCTCGACATCGGGTGATCCCAGGCGATGCTTGAGCCCAGCGCTAAAGCGATCACGGGGGATTGCCGAAGCAATCGCTGCAGTCCACGGGCCCGCCCTCGATCGGCCACGCGCCTTGCGTGCGCCAAGGCCACGATCGACCCGGCCCTGGAGAGCCGATGAGACGAGTGGCGATCAACGAGACGGTGACGGCGCGCGACGCAGCGGCGCTGCTGTGGACGTCCGCCAGGGGCGGTCTCGCCCTCGCGCTTGGCGTCGTCCTCATGGTCGCGTCGGTGCCGGCCGCGGCGCGGGCCGGCGTCACCGCGCCACCGCCGGCAGTGATCGTACGGGTGCACGAGGCTTCGGGCCTCGCGTCGGCGTACTTCGAGGCCACCGCTCGTCCCGGCACGGCAGTGCAGGCGGGCTCGCTGCAGCTGGTCAACCCGACCGGGCGCACCGTGCGCGTCCGGCTCAATCCGGTTGACGCCCTGACCACGGACACGCTCGGCTCGGCGTATGCGCTGACCGCGTCGACGCACGGCCCGACACCGTGGATCGTGCTGAGCGACGATCGCGTGACGATCCCGCCCCGCGGCGAGGTCAGTGTCGCCGTCGCGGCGAACGTGCCGCGCTCGGCGCAGCCAGGGGACTACCTGAGCGGCATCGCGGTGGAGGCGATCGGAGCCGAGACCTCGACGCAGACGGCGGGTGGAGTGGCGATCGGCGAGATCGACCGCTACGCCATCGGGGTCGAGCTGAAGCTTCCGGGGCCGCGCCACGAGGCGATCGATTTCACTGGCGCGCGGGTGGTGCGCTACCCGTCGGCGCTCACGTTCCTGCTGCTGGCCCGCAACGCGGGCAACGTCATCCTGGAGGGCGTCCATGGCCAGGCCACCATCAGTCGCGCCGGGCATGTCGTCGCCGCGATTGCCCTCGGCCCCGGCACGTTCGTCACCGGAACGTCCATCGCGTACCCGGTCGCCGTCCCGGGCGAGGAGCCGACCGAGGGCACTCGCTACCGGGTGCAGGCGACGCTGCGGTACGGCCTCGGTATCGCCCATCTCGACACCGAGGTCACGTTTGGGCATGCCGCCGCGGCCACCCAGCAGCGCTACGTCGTCTCGCCTGCGGCGGCGGCCGCAGGCGGTGGAAGCGGACTGACCTGGGCGGTCGTCGTGCTCGTGCTCGTGCTCGCGCTCGTCGCCGCCGTTGGCGCGGTGCTCGTGGTCGCCCTTCGCCGGCGGCGCCCGCTGCGCGGCCGCGCCGCGCGCGTCTACCTGGAGCGCACGCTGGCCGGTGCGAGCAAGACGGCGCCCGTGAGCGTCGTGCGCATCGCGCTCAACCCGACGGCCGGCGACGGCCGCCGGCGTGCACGGGCCGTGGTGCGCCAGCGGTTGCGCGCCTCCGACCGCGTGTGCGATCTCGATGCGCAGGGCGTCGTCGTCGTGCTCCCCGCCACGAGCGAGGCCACGGCCGAGGGACTCGCGCAGGACCTCGCCGCGGCCCTGTCTCGGGAGGGAGTGCTGCTGGTGGGCGACAGACTGCCGGTGGCCACGGCGACCGCTCCGACGGACCCCGTCTGGTTCATCGCCAGCGTCGCCACCCCGGCCGTGCGAACCCCGGCGTAGTCACGAGCGCAGGCACGCGGGCGATCGCCGGTTCGCCTCTTCGTCGAGCCGTCCCCGCGCCGCGATCAAGGATCGGCCGGTTGCTGCCGATCGACATGGACGAGAGCGTGCGCCCGGTGCGCATACCGTCAGCGGTTGCCCCGACGGCATTGTCGTCGGGACGCAAGTGAGGGGGTCAAGGATGACGACAACACGGTTTTCCGGAGCATTGGGTTGCCTTGCCCTCGCCGTCACGTGCGCGCTCGGTTTCGCCGGAACGGCGATGGCGCAGACGCAGAACGACTCGACCAGCTTCAGCGTCTCGGCGGGCTCGCTGGCCTTCTCCACCGTTCCGGCCACGCCGTCGCTCGGCGCCATCACGCTGAACGGCGCGGCGCAGACGACGCACGGCACGATGACGAACTTCGGCGTCGATGACGCGTCGGGGAGCGGCTCGGGATGGAACGTGACCGTACAGGGCCACAGTGGCTCGGGCCTGAGCGCGGTGTTCGCCCAGTACTGCCCGAACGCGACCTGCGGCACCGACTCCGGTCCGGGTTACGTCGGCGGCGGCGCATCGCTGCCCGCGGACTCGCTCACGCTCAACTCGACGGGCGCCAGCTTCACGCCTGGCGGCGGAACCAGCGGCACCGCGCCGACGCTGCAATGCAGCTCGGTGTGCAACGTCGACAGCGCCACGCCGGTGAAGGTGGCATCGGCGGCGGTGGGTGCCGGCATGGGCACCTGGAACACCCAGAGCTTCTCGGGGACGAGCCTGGCGCTCGCGACGCCGTCGACACTGCAGGTGCTGCAGACGAACGAGGTGTATCGCGTCGACCTCGTCTGGTCGCTGACGAGCGGCCCGTAGGCCGAGGCCGTCGCGACCGGCGCCTCGTAGTCCACCCAGGGCGGGGCGGGAACCACGCCGACGTTCTCGTGCGGCGGCGGCTGCGCGCTCGATGGCGGCAGCGCGAGGAAGATCGCGTGGGCGGCCGCCGGTGGTGGGGAGGGTCCGTGGATCGCGAGCGGGTTCTCGTCGAGCAGCCTGTCGCTCACGGTGCCGACCACCGTGCGCGTGCTGCCGTCGAACGACGAGCATCACCTCGACCTCATGTTCACGCTCGGCGGCGGCCCGTAGCTCCGGCGCTATACTTTCTGAAGTCTCACCGAATCCCGACCAAGGTTTAGGAGTTTTCCCGATGAGCCCGTCGAGCGCGGAGCTGCTCCGCCAAGTCAAGAGCCGGATCGACGAGATCGATCCTTCCGAGGTGCACGAGCTGATCGGGCACGCGAACGGCAACGGCAACGGCACGGTCGCGCCGGTGCTCATCGACGTGCGCGAGACCGACGAGTTCGGCACCGGCCATCTTCCCGGTGCGCGCCATGTGCCGCGCGGCTATCTGGAGTCGCGGATCGAGGGCACCGTCCCGGATCGCGACACGCCGATCGTCCTGTACTGCGCCTCGGGCAACCGCTCGGCCTACGCCGCCCGCACGCTCAGCGAGGACCTCGGCTACGAGAACGTGCGCTCGATGACCGGTGGCATCACGCTGTGGAAGGACCGCGGCTACGAGGTCGACGTGCCACGGACACTGAGCGCCGAGCAGCGCGAGCGCTACTCGCGTCATCTGCTGATGTCCGAGATCGGCGCCGACGGGCAGCAGAAGCTGCTCGACGCTCGCGTGCTGCTGCTCGGGGCCGGCGGGCTGGGCTCACCGACCGCGCTCTACCTGGCCGCCGCCGGCGTCGGGACGCTCGGGATCGTCGACGACGACGATGTCGACCTGTCCAATCTGCAGCGCCAGGTGATCCACACCAACGCCCGCATCGGCATTCCCAAGGTCGACTCGGCCGAGGAGACCATCCACGCGCTCAACCCCGACGTGCAGGTGGTCAAGTACCAGACGCGCCTCGGCGCCGCGAACATCATGGAGATCCTCGAGGGCTGGGACATCGTCGTCGACGGCGTCGACAACTTCCCCACGCGCTACCTGCTCAACGACGCCTCGGTGCGCCTGCAGGTCCCGGTGGTGTCGGCCTCGATCCTCGGGTTCGACGGGCAGTTGTCGGTGTTCAAGCCCTACGACGGCCCGTGCTACCGGTGCCTGTTCCCGCAGCCGCCGCCGGCCGAGCTGGCGCCGTCCTGCGGAGCCAACGGCGTGCTCGGCGTGCTGCCCGGCACGATGGGGCTGCTGCAGGCCACCGAGGTGGTCAAGCTGATCCTGGGCATCGGCGACCCGGCGATCGGGCGGCTGCTGCTGTACGACGCGCTGGCCGCCACGCTCAGCGAGGTGAAGGTGCGACGCGACCCCGACTGCCCGATCTGCTCGCGCCCGCCGGATGCGATCTCCGACGACGAGATGGGCGTGTTCCCCGATTACGAGGCGTTCTGCGCCGCCGCCGGGTAGCCTGCGCGGCCGATCGACAGCCCGTCCACCCCGAACCGAAGGCTCTCATGGCGACCATCAAGATTCCCCCTGTCCTGCGTGCATCCGTCGGTGGTGAGAAGGAGGTCGACGCGGCCGGCGACAACGTCGGCGCGGTGCTGCGCGAGCTCGCCTCGGCGCACCCGGCCACCGAGGGGCAGCTGTTCTCGACCGACGGCGATCTCAACCGCTACGTCAACGTCTACCTCAACGACGAGGACGTGCGCGTGCTCGATGGCCTCGACACGGCCGTCGGCGAGAGCGACACGCTGGTGATCCTGCCGGCCATGGCCGGCGGGCGCTGAGCCAGCCCCGCCGGCGGCTGAGCGCCCCCGCGCGGCGGGCGCGGATCATCGACGCCGCCGTCCAGGTGTTCGCCACGCGCGGGTACGAGGCGACCTCGCTCGCCGAGATCGCGGCGGCTGCCGGCGTGACGCGGACGGTCCTGTACGACCACTTCGCCTCCAAGCGCGAGCTGTTCATCGCGCTGCTCGGCGAGCAGGCCGACGCGCTGCTCGGCGACGTCGCCCGGGGGATCGGGGGGGCCGGTTCGCCGGAGCGGCGCATGCGCGACACGATCGACGCGTTCCTGCTCGCCGTCGGCGAGCGGCCGTTCGCGGCCCGGGTCCTGCTGTCGCCGGTGCCCGGCGACAGCACCGTGCTGGACGCCCAGCGCGAGATCGCCGAGCGTGTCAACGCCGCCCTGCGCGAGCTGCTCGGCGCGGATCTGCGCCGGGCGGGACTGCAGCCGGCCAGCGACCGCGCGACGGCCGCGGTCGAGCTGATCATGTCGGGGCTGGTGGGGGTCGCGCGCTGGTGGCTGGAGCACCCCGAGCTGCCGCGCGAGCAGCTGACCGCGGTCGCCATGGGTGTGCTGTGGGACGGCCTCAACGCGGCCGTCGAGCGTTGACAACCGACACCAGTGTCGGTTAGCGTTCATGCGGTGACCGACCGGGCATCGCGAACGCCGGACGACGGCTACTTTCCGAGGGGCCAGTCGGTGCTGCGGGCCGTACACGCCGAGCGGGCCGTGGGACTGCTCTACGGGCAGCGCGCGCTCGCCATCGGGGCGCTGCATGCCCCGAACTTCGTCGGCACCAGCGAGCACACCCGGGCGCGGGAGATGCCCTTCCAGCGCCTCGCCCGGACGGGGGAGATGTTCGAGACGGTCTTCTTCGGGACGCGCGCCGAGGCCGACCGCGTGCTGGCGATCGTGGCGCGCATGCATGAACGCGTCAACGGCGTGCTCCCGGAGGCGGCCGGCCCGTTCCCCGCCGGCACGCCCTACTCGGCCACCGATCCGGCGCTCATGCTGTGGACGATCGCGGTGATGATGGACTCGGCGCAGTGCTTCTTCGAGCTGCTCGTGCGGCGCCTCGACGGCGACGAGCGCGAAAGCCTGTGGCGCGACTACGTGCGCTTCGGCGAGCTGTTCGGCCTGCCTGCGGCCGAGGTCCCGGCCTCCTACGACGCCTTTCGCGAGTACTACGAGACGCGTCTGGCCTCACCGGAGATGCATCTCACCGACGAGGCGCGCCGGATCGGCCACGCGACGGCGTTCGCCATCCCGATGCCCTGGCACGCCCAGCCGAGCAAGCGGATCCACGACCTGATCATGCTCGGCAGCCTGCCGCCGCGGGTGCGCGCGCTGTACGGGCTGCGCTGGAGCGAGGGCCATGCGGCCGCGTTCGCCGCGGCGCTGGCGCTGCTGCGGGCCACGCGGCCGTTCGTCCCCGCCGGCGTGCGCCGCGGCGGCAACACGCGGTCCTTCGCCATGGTGGCCGCGACCGAGCGGCGGCGGATCGAGCGGGGCGAGCCGACCCCACAGCTGGCCGCCTGACTACGTCGCGGCGAGCTCGCCAGGGGCCTCGGCGGGCGCGCCCGCCGGCGGGATGTGCGACATGGCGTGCTCGGCCAGCGCGGTGATCGACAGGCTCGGGTTGACGCCCGGGTTGGCGGGCACCGCCGAGCCGTCGCACACGAGCAGGTTCTCGTAGCCGAACACGCGCTGATGCGCGTCGACCACGCCGTGCTCGGGGTCGGCGGCGATCACGGCGCCGCCGAGGATGTGCGCGGTGGAGGCCACGTTGAACAGAGCCTCGCCGGTCGAGCTCTGCGCGGTGCCGCCGGTGCGCTTGGCGAACCACTCGGCGGCGTGGTTGGCCGCGGGGATGAAGGCCGAGATGGGGCGGTCCGGGTCCTGCTCGGTCTGCAGGCGCACGCCGCCACCGGGCATGCGGACGGGACGCAGGGCGATCGCGTTGTCGAGCGTCTGCATGACCAGCAGGATGATCGTGCGACGCGACCAGCCGCGCGGGTCCAGCAGCTTGAGGAAGCGCAGCGGGTGGCGGGCGATCGCGGCCGCCAACTTCAGCGGGCGCGTGGTACTCGTCCCCTGCCCGATGAGCATCGTGTACATCGTCTGGATCGCGCCGCCCGCGTGCCCGTACACGCACGTCTCGATGTGCGTGTCGGCGTCGGGATAGATGCTCGAGGTGATCGCCACACGCCGGGTGAGATCGTCGGGGTAGTCCTTGGGCACCGTCACCGCGAGGATCGCCTCGCTGTTCGTGCGCACGAGCTCGCCCGAGACGCTCCGACACGCGGGGCAGCGAGCCCGCCAGGCGGCAGCGCTGCAGCAGCCGGTTCGTGCCCAGCGCCCCGGCGGCCACGATCACGCCGCGGGCGGTGAGCTCGCGGCGGCGCTTGCGCAGCCACGCTCCGGGGCGCTCGGTGACGATCCGGTAGCCGTCGCTGCCGTCGGCGGCGCCGAGCGGGCGGATGTCGACCACCTCGCGCTCGGCCATCACCTCGGCGCCCCGCTGCTGCGCGAACCAGAGGTAGTTCTTGACCAGGGTGTTCTTGGCGCCGTGCGGGCAACCGACCATGCAACGTCCGCACCGCATGCACCCGGTGCGGGCCGGCCCCTCGCCGTCGAAGTACGGGTCGGGAACGGTGACGCCGGACGGCCCGAGGAACACCCCGACGCGCGTCTTCGAGTATGTGTCGCCCACGCCGAGGTCGTCGCCGAGTTCGCGCAGCAGCTGGTCGGCCGGGTCGTCCTCGTCGTAGGACGTCACGCCGAGCATCCGCTCGGCCTCGGCGTAGTGCGGCGCCAGCGTGGCCTGCCAGTCATCGTCCAGCGCCGCCCACTGCGGGTCATCGAAGAACGGGCGCGGCGGCACGTACAGCGTGTTGGCGTAGCCGAGGCTGCCGCCCCCGACGCCGCTGCCGCTGACGACGGTCACGTCCTTGAACGCGCTGACGCGGAAGATGCCCCGCATGCCCAGGCGGGGCGCCCAGAAGTAGCGGCGCAGGTTCCAGGTCGAGCGGGGGAAGTCCTTGTCGTCGAAGCGCCGGCCGCACTCGAGCACGCCGACGCGGTAGCCCTTCTCGGTCAGGCGGAGCGCCGACACGCTCCCGCCGAAGCCGGAGCCGATCACCAACCAGTCGTAGTCGAAGTCCCCATCGGTGCCGCGCATCCCGAAATTCCTGACGTAGGCGTCATTCTTGTGCGCGACCATGGTAGCCACTTGGACGGCGCGCGTGGACATCCGATCTCCGGCGCCCCCGCGCGCCGCTATCCTTGGAGCCACGCCATGGCTTCCGCGCGCCTGGAGAACAAACCCTGCGGGGGCCGGTACGGGGACATCGTCCAGTCGATCGGCAACACGCCGCTGATCGAGCTCAAGCGGCTGTCGCCGAAGCCGGGCGTGCGCCTGTGGGCCAAGCTCGAGTCCCGCAACCCGACGGGCTCGGTCAAGGATCGGGTCGCGCGGGCGCTGATCGAGGACGCCGAGGCCAAGGGCGCGATCGCGCCCGGGCAGACGATCCTCGAGCCGACGTCGGGCAACACGGGCATCTCCCTGGCCATGATCTGCCGGCGCAAGGGCTATCCGCTGAAGGTGGTCATGCCCGACAACGTCACGCAGGAGCGTACGCAGCTGCTGCGCATGTACGGTGCGGACATCGTCTATTCGGACGGCTCGAAGGGCTCCAACGGCGCGGTCGAGCTGGCACTCGAGATGGCCGGCGGCGATCCGGGTTACTACATGCCGTATCAGTACGGCAACGAGGCGAACCCGCTTGCCCACTACAACGGGACGGCGCTGGAGATCCTCGAGGAGCTCGACGATGTCGCCGCGTTCGTGGCCGGCCTGGGCACCGGCGGCACGCTCATGGGCAACGGGCGGCGGCTGAAGGAGACGTTCGGCGACGCCGTGCGGATCGTGGCCGCCGAGCCGATGCAGGGCGAGCCGGTGCAGGGCCTGCGCTCGCTCGACGACGGCTTCATCCCGCCGATCATCGACCTGTCGCTGCTCGACCGCAAGATCTTCGTCACCAACCGCGACGCGATCATCTGGACGCGCAAGCTGCTCGACGAGGAGGGCGTCTTCGCCGGCGTCTCCACGGGCGCGATCGCCCGCGTGGCCGTGCGGATCGCCGGAGAGCTGGACGAGGGCAACGTCGTCTTCATCGTGGCCGACGACGGCTGGAAGTACCTCTCGAGCGGCATCTACACGCTGCCCGTGGACGAGATCGAGAATCTGGACTCCACCGTCTGGTGGTGAGCCGTGGGGCCGCCACGTCTGCGACGGGACGAACGTTCGCTAGCCTCGGCGCCATGATCATTCCATCCGACCTGTGGCAGGAGATCGTCGCCCACGCGCTCGAGGACGCCCCGGACGAGTGCTGCGGCATGATCGCCTCGTCCGATGGCCGTGCGGTGCGCGTGCATCGCGCCACCAACGCCGCCGCCAGCCCACTGCGCTACGAGATCGACGGCCTCGAGCAGCTGCGCATCCAGACCGAGATCGAGGACGCTGGGCTCGACCTCGGCGCGATCTACCACTCACACACGCGCAGCGACCCGTATCCGTCGCAGACTGACATCAACCTCGCCTTCTATCCCGACTCGCTGTACGTGATCGTCGGGGTGGCGGGCCAGGAGCCGGAGGTGCGCGCGTTTCGGATCGTCGACCAACGCGTCCAGGAGGTAGCGCTCCAGAAGGAGTGAGCGACCGTGAAGACGACCGAGCCGCTTGTCTGTCCGCGCTGCGCGACGACGCACCCGCTCGAGGCCCGCTTCTGCCCGAGCTGCCGGATGCCGCTCGTCTACGGTGGGACGCTCGGCGTCGACGCCGAGGTCAGCGAGCGCCAGGCGCGCGCCCGCAAGGTCAAGCCGCAGTACGCCGAGGGTGACCTCGTGCGGGTCGCCGGTGGACGCAACCAGGCCGAGGCGGAGTTCATCCAGGGACTGCTGCTCGAGGAGGGCGTGCCGAGCCTGCTGCGGCGGTCGCGGGGCTTCGACGTTCCGGACTTCCTGGCCGCGGGCCCGCGCGACGTGCTCGTGCCGGCGTCCGGTGTTTCCGCCGCGCGCGAGGTGCTGCTGGAGAGCGAGCTCGTGGGGGACGAGTCGGCGACCGGGGTCGATCCCCCGTGGCGGCTGTTCGCCGGCGTCGTCGGCGCGTTCGCGGTCGTGGCCGCGATCGCCTGGGTGGGCAGCCTGCTGCTCGGCTGATCGCGCGGCCGCCCGAGCAGAGCGCTCAGGGCTCGGCGATGTGGCCGAGGTGGGCGCGCCAGACCGCCTCGGTCTCCGTCAGCGGACGCCCCGCGAAGGCGTGGCGCAGCGCCTCGCCGCTCGCCGCCCCGCAACGCGGACATGGCCAGGTCCACGGCGGCGGCCTCGCCGCGTTCGCCGGCCAGGAGGTCGAACACGCTACCGCCGAGCAGCCAGGCGTCCGCCACGCTGGGCGGGAATCGCGGCGTGCGTCCCTCGCGCAGGCGGCGGGCGATCGCCGGCCGGGCGTAAACGGTCTGCCCGGAGAAGTACTGGCCGGCTCCGGCGGCGAGCCAGGACCAGCGTACGTAGGTCGCGAAGCGGCGCGGGGAGAACGGGGGCGGCAGGCGTGGGTTGTTGGCGCCGACGACGAGCTGCGCGTAGAGGGCGGCCGGCGTGAGCATGAGCATCTCGCGCGAGCCGCGCACGCTCGATGCGCGCTGCGCCAGCAGCCGCGGGGCGAGCACGTGGACCTCGCGGGCGGAGATCCAGCCGGCGAGGTAGCGGCGCCCGGCCGGCGCGGTCAGTAGCCAAACGACCGGCAACGGCGGCTGCGCGAACGCGACCTGCTTCACCGAGGCGTGCAGGATCACGGCGACCTCGGCCGGCAGCGCGGCGAACGCCCCGGCCAGACGCTCGCGCGTTCCCTCGAGCAGCTCGAGCACCGAGACCGCATCGTCGCCGTCGCGCTCCTCGTGGCGCGCCGAGAACGACGGGGATGTCGTCTCCACCCAGCTCATCGAGCGCCCGTTGCGTGGGCCGCCGCGCGGCCGCCTACGGCGCCGCTAGGCGAGGACGGGCTGACCGGCTTCGCGCGTGATCGCCTCGATCGCCTCGGCGGCGCGCTCGAACTCGTCGTCGGAGAGCACCGGCGTTCCCTCGAAGGGGAGATCGCGCTGCAGCTCCAGCCAGGAGCGGCAGCCGAGGTACTCCTCGCGTACCTTCACCGTGACCGGGCGGGGGATCCGGTACGTGCGCAGCAGCAGCACGTGCAGGGGATGGCGTCGCTTCCAGGCCAGGCGCTTCTCGGCGTAGTCGGGCGTCCACACGTAGAACGGCGACAGCGCGTCGACGGCGCGCGGGTCGGTGATCGTGAAATGGGCGGCGACCTCGGCCCAGGCCCGGATGCGCACGCGCTCGGGCTGCTCGATGCCGCCGTCAGCCCTCAGCGCCCGCGGATGCGGCTCGCCCTCGGGCCACACGCCCTCCTCGAGCGCGCGACGCAGCTCGGGCTGATGGGACTCGCGCACGAGATCGTTGCGCTGATGGTCGAACGTCGGGTAGAGGAAGAAGCGATCGTGCTCGACCTGGAAGTGCTTGTCGGTCTCACGGATGCCGCCCTTGCGCAGGGTGACGAGTTGCTCGCCCTCGGCGAGCGCACGGACGGTGACCGCCCATTCTTTGAAAGCAATTGGCATAGGGAAGGTGAGGCGAAGAGGGGACCTAGAACAGGACGCTCCCGGCGCGGTGTCCACGGGGCAGACAACGCATCGGGAACGACGTCAAAGGATACGTAAACCCGATGAAAATCCCAAATCGCCTGGAAAATTCAGCAGTTTTCCGCGCTGGCGGGCGGTATCAGGCGGGCGTGTCTGGCGCGCTCTGACCCGGCCCGCCCGCTGCCTCGGCGGCCTCGATGATGGCGGCGAAGTCCGCGTCGCCAAGCCCGCGTGACACCGTCGCCTGGAGCATATCGCTCGCGTGAGAGGCGGACGGGAACGGAACGCCGAGCGCCTCGCCGACCTCCAGGCACAGGCGGACATCCTTGAGCATGTGCTCCGTCTTGAACAGTGTGGTGAAGTCGTGGCGGCGCATCGGATCCGCCTTCAGCGCGAGCATCGCCGAGCCGCCGGAGCCGGCGCCGGCCACCTGCAGCAGCGCGTCCAGATCGACGCCGGCCGCGCGGGCCAGCACGAGCGCCTCCGCGACGGCACTGGCATTCGCGGCGGCCAGCGCGTTGTTGATCACCTTGACCGTCTGGCCGTGCCCGAGCTCGCCGACGTGTACCACCAGCGAACCCATGGTCTCCAGCAGCGGACGAGCTCGGGCCACGTCGCTCTCGGTCCCGCCGGCCATGATCGTCAGCGTCGCATCCTGCGCTCGCGGGGAGGAGCCGGTGACGGGGGCGTCGACGAGCGCGATCCCGCGCGCGGCCAGCGCGTCGCCGATGCGCCGCGTGTCGCCGGGGGCAATCGTCGACATGTCGACGCACAGCAGCCCGGGCGCCGCACCCTCGGCCACGCCGTCCGCACCAAGCAGGACCGACTCGACCTGTGCGCCGTCGACGACCATGCTGATGACGATGTCGCTGTCGCGCGCGACGGCTGCCGGGGAGTCGCCGACGGCGGGTTCGCGCCCCGCCGCCGCTGCGGCGTGCTCGTCGCACCAGCGCTGCGCCTTGCCCGGGGTGTGCGTCCAGACGGTGAGCGCAAACCCGGCGCGCACGACGTTCGCCGCCATGCGCGAGCCCATGATCCCGAGGCCGAGGAAGCCGATCCGCTCAGGGCGTCCCGTGGCCGCCTCCGCCGGGGGTCTCGATGCGTAGTCGCTCACCGGCACGGAGCGTACCCGTCTGCTTGCCGGCAAGCTCGCGCACGCCGCCGTCCGCGGCGATCAGCCGGTTGCGTCCCGGGGCCCCGGGACGCCCGCCGTCGGCACCCGGCGGCGGGTGCCGACGGCGCTCGGTGATGAGCGAGTAGCGCATCGGCTCGACCGCCTCGAGCTCGCGGATCACGCCGTCTCCGCCCCGGTGGCGCCCGCTCCCGCCCGTACCCCGGCGAACGGCGTAGGTGACCACGCGGAGCGGGAAGTCGCGCTCGAGCGCCTCGATCGGCGTGTTGAGCGTGTTCGACATCGCGACATGCACGGCGCTCGGCCCGTCGGCGTCGGGGCATGCCCCCTGCCCGCCGCCGAGCGTCTCGTAGTAAGAGAAGTGGTCGTTGCCCAGGGTGAGGTTGTTCATCGTGCCCTGACCGAGCGCGCGGCCGAACGCGGCGAGCACGAGGTCGGCCACGCGTGAGGACGTTTCGACGTTGCCGCCGGCGACGGCGGCACCCGGGTTGGCGTTCAGCAGGCAGCCGGGCGGTGCCAGCACGCGCAGCGGGCGGTACGCGCCCGAGCTCGGCGGGATGTCCGGGTCGGTCAGCACGCGTACGGCGAAGTAGCAGGCCGACCTCGTGACCGCGAGGGGGCAGTTGAGGTTGCCCGGATGCTGGGGCGTGCTCCCGGAGAAGTCGAGCTCGAGCGTGTCGCCGAGCACGCGCGCGACGAGCGTCAGGCGCAGGTCGCCCTCCTGGGCCTCGAGCACATCCTCCGCACGGCGCTCGCCGTCGGGGAGCGCGCGCAGGCAGGCCCGCGTGCGCCGCTCGGCGTAGTCGAGCACCGCGCCGAACGCGTCGCGCAGGCTCTGCACCCCCATGCGCGCGGCGAGCTCGGACAGGCGGATGGCGCCCACCCGGTTGGCGGCCAGCTGCGCCCGCAGGTCGGCCCGCCGCTCGGCCGGCTGGCGCATGGCCGACGTGATCTCCGTGATCGCCCCCTCATCCAGCACCCGCGGCGAGATCACGACGCCCTCCTCGGCCAGCGTGTGGCTGTCGGCGGGCATCGAGCCCGGGATCGCGCCGCCGACATCGGCGTGATGCGCGCGGCTGGCGGCGAAGCCGAGCAGCCGGCGGCCGCCCCCCACCCGGTGTCCGGCGCCGTCCGTCGCGAACACCGGGGTGATGACCGTGATGTCGGGGAGGTGGGTCCCGCCGGCGAACGGGTCGTTGAGGATCCACGACCGGTCGGGCGCCTGCTCGCGGTCGCGCACGGCGGCCACGGCGGCCGGCATGGCCCCGAGGTGGACCGGGATGTGCTCAGCCTGCATCACCATCTCGCCGCCCGCGTCAAACAGCGCGGTGGATGCGTCGCGCCGCTCCTTGATGTTGGCCGAGTGAGCCGAGCGGATGAGGACCGCCCCCATCTCCTCGCAGGCGGCGCGCAGCGCGCCGGCCATCACCTGCAGCGCGATCGGGTCCAGCGGCGCGCCGTCCTGGGCTGTCGCGCTCATCCGCGCCTGTCCTCGCTGCACAGCACGATGCCACCCCGCTCATCGACCTCGCCCGACCAGCCGGGCTCGACAACGAGGGTCGCCTCCGGCAGGGCGCACACCGCCGGGCCGGCCAGCCGCGTGCCCGGCGCCAGCTCGCCCCGCCACAGCGCGGTGTCGCGCTCGACCCCGCCGAAGCGGGCGCGATGCGCCACCGGGCGTGCGCCGTCGCCGGCGAAGCCGCCGAGCGCCAGCGGCGGGGCGGGGCCCCACACCGACACCCGCACCGTCACGAGCTCCACGGCGGCGGCGTCCTCGAAGCCGTAGCGCTCCCGGTGGGCGGCCGCGAACGCGCTGCTGAGCTCGCCCGGCGCCGGGTCGGGGCCCGCCTCGATCTCCAGCTCGAAGGACTGCCCCTCGTAGCGCAGCTCGTAGCGAACCCGCACGCGGTCGGGCTCGGCCACCAGGCCCGCGCCCGCCTCACGCGTGAGCGCCGCGACGAGGTCGGCCAGCTGCGGCCCCGAGAGCGCTTCGCCGCGCCACAGGACGGTGCGCGCGGCGTCCCAGCGCGGCGCGGCGGCGGCCAGCCCGAGGGCCGAGAGCACGCCCGAGGTGCGCGGGCACAGGATGCGCCGGATGCCCAGCTCGGTGGCCAGCGCGGTCGCGTGCAGGGGCCCGGCGCCGCCGAAGGGCATGAGCGCAAACGGCCGCGGATCGACGCCGCGCTGCACCGTCACGACGCGCAGCGCGCCGAGCATCTCGGCGTTCGCCACGGCGACGATGCCGGCGGCGCAGTCGAGCGCATCGAGTGACAGCTCGCGCGCCAGGTGCTCGATCGCCGCGCGGGCCGCCGCGCCGTCGAGCGTCACCCCGCCGGCCAGCGCGCCGTCGGCGGGCAGGTAGCCGAGCAGCACGTTTGCGTCGGTCACCGTCGGCAGCTCGCCGCCGCGCCCGTAGCATGCCGGTCCCGGATCGGCTCCTGCCGACTGGGGACCGACGCGCAGCGCCCCGCCCGGGTCGCGCCAGGCGATCGAGCCCCCGCCGGCGCCCACGGTGTGGATGTCGAGCATCGGCAGCGCCAGTGGCCGTCCGGCCACCTGCCGTGATGCCGTCTCGCGAACCGCGCCTCCCTTGATCACGCAGACGTCGCAGGACGTGCCTCCCATGTCGAAGCACAGCACGTCGGGCTCGCCGGCCTCGGCGGCGAGCAGCAGCGCGCCTCCGACGCCGCCGGCCGGGCCCGAGAGGACCGTGAGCGCGGCGTGGCCGGCCGCCTGCGCGGCCCCGGTCACGCCGCCGGAGGACTGCATGACCTCCACCGCCGGGAGGCCGGCATCGCCGGCGCGGCGGCCGAGCTCGCCGAGGTAGCCCCGCAACAGCGGCGACAGCGCGGCGTCCACCTCGGTCGTTGCCGCGCGCTCGAACTCGCGGAACGTCCCGACGACCTCATGGCTGAGCGACACGTGCACGTCCGGCAGGTGCTCGGCGAGCAAACGCCCGAGCAGGCGTTCGTGCTCGGGGTGGGCGTAGGAGTGCAGCAGCACCACCGCCACCGCCTCCGGGGCGTGGGCGGCGATCTCGGCCACGACCTCGGCGCTCGCCTGCGGCGTCAGCGCCAGCGTCGGGCCCTCGGGCAGGCAGCGCTCAGGGACGCCGACGCGTCGCTCGCGCGGCACCAGCGGGGGCGCGGCCGCCTCGCACAGGCGGTACAGGCTCGGGCGGGCCTGACGGCCCAGCTCGATCATGTCCTCGAAGCCCACCGTGGCCGCCAGCACGGTGCGGGCCCCCATCCCCTCGAGCAGGGCATTGGTGGCCACAGTCATTCCATGCACGAACCGGCTGACCGCGCTGGCCGGCACGTTCGCGCGGGCCAGCACGGCCTCGCCGGCCATCAGCGCGGAGCGGGCCTGATCGTCGGGCGTGGTCGGGACCTTCGCCGTGACGATCTCGTCGTCCAGCACGAGCACCGCATCGGTGAACGTGCCGCCGACGTCGACTCCCAGCAACATGGCCGGGACGCTAGCCCGTCCATCGCCGGCGCGCATGTCAGGGATGTCAGGGGTCAGACGCAGGAGCGGCCGGTGCGCCGGTGGCGGACGCGGCACGCACGGAGGGATGCGGCCGCGTCCACCGGTCGGAGGGCCATCGCCGGCTGGTCTGGCTCGGCGGGCCCGCTGCTGCCCCTCAGGCAGCTATGAGCTGCTCGGCGTGCTCGGTCTCGGCGAGATGCTGATGCGATGGGCAGTAGCCGTTGCGCGGCAGCGGGGTGCGCCGGCAGGGAGTGCCCTTGCGCGTCGTCGCCCGGCACTGCAGCGGCTCGCCGCTGACGTCGTGATACGCCATCGGGTGCTCGGCCAGGAACTGGCGCGCGTAGTCGAGGTACAGCGACGCGACGCGCAGCACGCGCTGCTGGTCGCGCATCGGGAAATACGTGCGTATGTCGCCGAACAGCGTCTGCGCCGGCCGGGCGAACGCGTGCTTGTCCTGGGCCAGGCGGGTGATCGCCGACTCGCAGGCGTGCAGCACAGCGAGGTGGTCGTCCACCTCGCTCCCGACCCGTCGCGGGGCGATGTGCGGCGAGAGCTCTCGATAGATGGCCCGGCTGAATTGGTACATGGCAAACCCTCCGTCACTTCCGTGATGTGACACGACCTTTACCCGGAGCGCTGCGCGCCTACACGGGCATCTGCGTATGCGAAAGCACCAACGACGTGATTGTTGAGTTGGCGTTAAGCGACTCGCGGGCGGGCTGGCGGTGGCGACCGGCGCGCCGCGGGCGAGGGGGTGGCGCGGGGCGAGGGGGCGCCGCGGCCGCGCGCGGCGTCGGTGCTGGCCGGGTGCGTCAGCGCCGGCCGGGGGGCCTCAGCGCCACTGCTCCCACCGGAGCTCGCCGTCGGCGGCGAGCACCGCGTGGCGATGGTCGAGCGTCGGATCGCGCTCGGGGTGGTCGATGCGCATGTGCGCGCCGCGCGACTCCTCGCGGGCCAGCGCCGATCGCGCGATCAGGCGGGCCAGCGGGTAGGGGTCGTCGAGCAACGCGCTCAGGCCCTCGGCGCTCCGCTCCAGCCCGGCGTCGCGCCACAGGGCGGTGCGCGTGTCGGCGCCGGGCACCGGCAGCGGCGGCGCACCGGCGAGCGCCTCCCGCTCGGCGGCCGTCATCGGCGGCGGGGGCGGCTCGGCCAATGCCCGGTGCGCGGCGCGCCAGCCGAACACGAAGCACTCGCTCAGCGAGTTGGAGGCCAACCGGTTCGCTCCGTGCAGGCCGGTGCAGGCGCTCTCGCCGACGGCGTACAGGCCCGGCACCGCGGAGCGTCCGTTGAGGTCGGTGACGATCCCGCCCATCATGTAGTGGGCGGCCGGGGCGACCGGCACGAGCTCGCGCGTGGCGTCGACGCCTGCCTCGCGCAGCGCCGAGAAGACGTTGGGGAAGCTCGCCTCGTCGATCGCGCGCATGTCCAGCCCCACCGATCGCACTCCCGTCTCGGCGAGCTTGCCCCAGATGGCGCGCGCCACCTCGTCGCGGGGGGCCAGCTCATCCACGAAGCGCTGCCCCTCGGCGTCGTGCAGCGTCGCCCCCTCGCCGCGGATCGCCTCGGTGATGAGGAACCCCTCGCGACCGGGCACGTCGATCACCGCGGTCGGATGAAACTGGGCGAACTCGAGGTCGGCCAGCGTCGCGCCGGCGGCGTGGGCGAGGAGCAGCCCGGAGCCCTGGGAGCCAGGCGGATTGGTGCTGCGGGCCCACAGCGCGGCGGCTCCGCCAGTGCACAGGACGACCGCGCGGGCGCTGATGAGACGGCCGTCCTCGCAGGCCACGCCCCGGCAGACGCCGTCGGTGAGCCACAGGGCGCGCGCCCGCGCGCCCTCGAACACGGTGATCCAAGGCTCCTCGACGGCGATGGCCGACAGTTGGCGCACCACCCGCCGGCCGGTCGCGCTGCCGCCCGCGTGCGCCACCCGGCGAACCGAGTGCCCACCCTCGAGGCCGAGCGCCAGTCGGCCGCGGCGGTCGGCGTCGAAGCGAACGCCGAGCGCCTGCAGGTCTCGCACGCGGTCCGGGGCCTCGGTCACGAGCACCTCCGCCGCCGACCGGCGCACGGCGGCCCGCCCGGCGCGCAGGGTGTCGGCGAGGTGCTGTTCGGGACTGTCGTCGGCGGCGAGCGCCGCCGCCAGGCCGCCCTGCGCCCAGTAGCTCGCGGTCTGGGCAAGCGGGGTGGCCGACACCAGCGCCACGCGAGCGCCCACCCTGGCCGCGCTCAGCGCCGTGTACAACCCGGCGCCGCCGGCGCCCACGACGGCGATGTCGGCGCGGATCAGCGGCTCGTCGACGTCACTGGTGTGCGGGCCGGCCGGCGCTGCCATGCGCGGGTACGGTATCCGCATGGGACCGCCGGTCTACCTCAGCCATGCTTCCTCGCTGGAGCACGACACGGGCCCGCACCCCGAGAACGCCGCCCGGATCACCGCAATCGAGGAGGCGATGGCGGCGCAGGACTGGTTGGGTTACGAGCGAGTCCGTTCGCAGCCGGCCTCCGAGGCGCAGATCATGGCGGTGCACGACGCGCGTCTGGTCGGGCAGATCCGGGGCGCGAGCGCGAGCGGCGGCGCGATCATCGACGCCGACACGATCGTCAGCGAGGGCTCGTGGCGCGCGGCGCTGCATGCCGCCGGCGGGGCCTGCCAGCTGGTCGATCGACTGCTGGCCGGGGACGCGCCAACCGGCTTCAGCGGGCATCGTCCGCCCGGGCACCATGCCGAGCGAGGTCAGGCGATGGGCTTCTGCCTGTTCAACAACGTCGCCGTCGCGGCGGCGCACGCACTGGACGCGCACGATCGTCAACGGGTGCTCGTCCTCGACTGGGACGTGCATCACGGCAACGGCACCAACGACATCTTCCACACCTCGCCGGCCGTCTGCTACGTGTCGATCCACCAGTCGCCGCTGTACCCCGGGACCGGCTGGGTCGCCGACCTCGGTTCGGGCCCGGGCAAGGGGTACACGATCAATCTGCCGGTCCCGCCGGGCTCCGGCGACGACTGCTTCGTCTCGCTCGTGGACGACGTCGTCGTCCCGCTGGCTCGCGCCTACGCGCCCGAGCTCGTGCTCATCTCAGCCGGCTTCGACGCCCACGCAGGCGATCCGCTGGCCGACTGCCTGGTCACCGAGGACGGGTACGCCACGATGGCGGCGGCGATGCGACGGGTCGGCGACGAGCTGGGCGCGCCGCTGGGCGTCGTGCTCGAGGGCGGCTATGCGCTCGATGCGCTGGCCGCCAGCACGGTGGCAACGCTCGGCGCGATCGCACCCCGTGCGGGTCGGGGCCCCGCGTGGTCGCGCGCGCCGGCCGCGGACCGGGCCGTCCATCCGCTTGCGTTGGAGGCGCGCCGCCGTCTGGAGCCGTACTGGAATCTGGGCTGAGCGTCCCGCGGCCGCGGGTCAGCTGTGGTGCGTGGTCGTGGTGGCGTGCGTCGTCGTCGTGGCGTGTGTGGTCGTGGTCGTGGCGCGCGGCGCGGTGGTGGAAACGCTCGGTGTGGTGATCGTCGCTCCGGCGGCGCCCGGCGCGGCGGCGGCCGGGGCCGTGGTTCCCGTGGGAGCTGCCACCCCGCCCGCCGTCGTGCCGGCTGGGCCGGTGGCCGCCGTGGCGCCGGTTGCCGGCGGTGCAACTGCCGGCGCGCCGGTCGCTCCCGTCGGCGCCGTGGCTCCCGTGGCGGCCGGGACGACGACCAGCGTCGTGCCTGATCCGGCGGAGAGCTTCACCAGCGCGGCGACCAGCACACCGAACGAGATCACGATCACGACGAGCGCGGCGAGCAGCGGCGCGCGCCAGCGCGGGGGCGAGGCCAGGCGGGTGCGAGCCGCGGCACCGCACTCGAGGCACCATTGCTGCTCGGGCGCCAGCTCGGTGCCGCACAGCGGGCAGCGCTCACTGGGGACGGGAGGCGTGGCCGGCGTGTCGGGCTGCGGTGGCGTGCCGGGCGGCGTGACCGCCGGCGTCATCGCGACAGCGGGCGATCGTCGCTCGATGCCGCGCCCGAGTCGGGGACGGCGGCGCTGACGCGCCAGGCCGAGCGGCCCGGCGCCTCGGCGGCGATCTCCCCGGTGGCGATGTCCGTCGCCGGACGGACCGGCTGGGCAGTCGCGCCCGCTGCCGGTCCCACGCTCGGGTCGGCGGTGGACCCGGGCGGCGCGGTGGACCCGGGCGGCGCGGCGGACGCGGGCGGCGCGGTGGTCTCGGGCGGCGTGGCCGGGTCGGGCGGCGCGGTGGTCTCGGGCGGCGTGGCCGGGTCGGGCGGCGTGGTGGTCTCGGGCGGCGCGGTGGACCCGGGCGGCGCGGTGCTCTCGGCCGGCGCGGTGGACCCGGGCGGCGCGCTGCTCTCGGCCGGCGCGGTGGACCCGGGCGACGTGGCGGCCCCGGGCGGCTCAGCGGGCACGGGAGTCGCTCGCGGCGGTGCGGGCGTGGTGGTCAGGGGCGGCGTGGCGGGTGCTGCCGCCGTTCGCGGCGCCGCGGGCTCGACCGGCATCGCCCGAGGCGCAACGGACTCGGCGGGCGCCACCGGGGCCGACACGGCGTCAGCGGCGAGCGTGGCAGCCGCGGCACGTACGTGCGGCCCAGCCACTGCGGCTGGCGCCGCCCCGTCGGCGGGGGAGCCGGGCACGGCCATCGGCATGTCCGCGCGCCCACGCGTGGGTAGGCCGCAGTTGGGGCAGAAGTTGGTCTCCGTGCCGTGGATCGCGGCACAGCGGGGGCAGGCGACGATCCCGGGCTCGTGGAGCACCGTCATCGTGCGGCGGTCGCGCAGCAGCGTCTCGAGCGCGTGCAGCTCCTGATCCATCACCGACAGCGTGTGGACCTTCGCGGCGATCAGGTCCTCGCGCTCGCGGCCGAAGCGGTGAAGGTCGAAGACGAGCCCGCCGAGGTCGCGGAAGCCGAGCTCGCGCGCACGCCGCAGGAAGCGCAGCCGGCGCCTTGCGCGGGCGCGCTCTGCGAATCCGAGCGACTCCGGTGGCTCGGGATCGGCGCCCGCCGGCAGCGCGTCGGCCGACTGGGGATCGGGGCCGGACCCGTCCGCCGGCCCGAGGGTCGGCGGCGCCTCGCCCGCCGCGCCGGGCGTCAGCGCGGACACCGCCATCACGACGGTCGGCGAGCGGTCGTCGTGTTCAGATGAGGCGAGGGGGTCGGCCGCCGCCGCGGACTGCGCGTCGGCGCCGGACCGCCCCAAACGGGGAATCCGTGACATCGGTGAGCCCATGTTAACCGCGTCACGAGCGTAAGACGCGCATAGGCGAAACCTTGCGCGCGTCGCCCTGCGATCGGCTCAGCGGTTCGTCAGCAGCGCCCGCCAGGCGGTGAGCACACGCTCGGCCATGCGCCGGGCCGAGAACAGCTCGGCGCGGGCGCGGCCGTGGATCCGCGGGTCGGGCGACCGCAGATGGGGGGCGAGGGCCGCCCGCCAGGCGTCCCGGGCGTAGGGACCGCACAGCGTCCCGGCTACGCCGCGCAACGCCAGCGGGTGGATGCCGACGTCGGTGGCCAGGACGGGCACGTCGCAGGCGAGCGCCTCGAGCACGGCCAGGCCGAAGCCCTCCGCCTCCGATGGCACGAGCACCGCGTTGGCGGCGTTGATCCAGAGCGGCACCGCATGCGGTTCAACGGCTCCGAGGGTCAGCAAGGGGGTGTCCCCCGCCACCTCCCGCGCACGGTCGTAGCGCTTGCGCGGCCCGTTGCGGGTCGGCCGGGAACAGCAGGTAGCGCCCCGCGGGGTCGAGACCGAGCGCGGCGCGTGCCTCCGCGCGGGGGTCGGGACGCAGCCGCTGCAGATCGACCCCGCACGGCAGGACGGCGCGCTGCACGCCGGGCTTCGTCGCCGGCACCTCGGCCAGCAGCGAGGCCGACGCCGCTGCGACGAGTGTCATGCGCCGCGCGACCGCGGTGGTGAGGCGGCCCGTGCGCGGATGGCGCACGTCGGTGCCATGCACCGTCAGCACCCGAGCCCGCGCCGGCACCGCCAGCGCGGGCCACGCACTGAGGCCGAAGTGCGCGTGGACGATGTCGAACCGTGAGCGCCGGTAGCGCCGGCCGAGCGTCAGCGACGCCGCGGCGAGGGCCGGGGGGCCCGGCGGGAACTCGAAGTGCGTCACCTCGACGTCGCCGAGCTCGCGCAGCGCCGCCACCTGGTCGCGCACGAACACGCCGCGTCCGGGGGAGGCGGCGTCCGGGAGCAGGTTGGACACGACGAGCGCTCGCATGTACCGCGGCGAGTATCGCGGCGCGAGCGCGCCGATGCCGGTCTGGCCGGGTGCGCCCGCGGCCTTTGCCATGATCCTCGCCGTGGAGATCCGATCGTGACCACCATCGACGCAGCCGGAACGTCGCCGGAGCCCGCGCGGCCCGTCGGCGTGTTCGACTCGGGGGTGGGCGGGCTGACGGTGCTGCACGAGCTGCTCGTGCGCCTGCCGCACGAGGACTACCTGTACCTCGGGGACACGGCGCACTTCCCATACGGGGAGCGCGATCCCGACGAGCTCGCCGACTTCGCGGTGGCGATCGCCGAGACGCTGCTGGCGCGCGGCGCCAAGCTGCTCGTGGTCGCCTGCAACGCGGCCTCGGCGGCGGCGCTGCCCCGGCTGCGCGCGCACCTCGCGCAGCTCGACAGCGGCGTAGAGGTGATCGGGGTCGTCGATGCGGCGGCCCGGTTGGCCGTCCAGCACACGCGCAACGGCCGCATCGGGCTGCTCGCCACTCCGGCGGCCGTCAACAGCGGCGCGTACCGCCACGCCGTCGATGCGACCGGCGAGTGGATCGAGCTGCTCGCCGTGCCCTGCCCGGACCTCGCGCCACTGATCCAGAGCGGCTTCCCCTTCGAGGCCGAGGTGATGGACACGGTGCGCGGCTACTGCCGGCCGCTGCGGGAGGCCGGGGTCGACACGGTGATCCTCGGCTGCACGCACTATCCGCTCGTAGCGCCGATGCTGCAGCGGATGCTCGGGCCCGAGGTGACGCTGGTCGGCTCCGGGGAGTCGGTGGCGCGCACGGTGCAGCGGGCGCTGGCCGCCCGCGGGTTGGCCCGCACCGGTCAGGAGGAGGGCAGCTACCGCTTCCTGTGCACGGGCGACGTGACCGCCTTCGAGGCGCTCGGCAGCCGCTTCCTGCAGATGCCCCTCGGCGCAGTCCACCACGTCGAGCTCGAGCTGCCGGCGTCCGCGTTCGCATCGGGGCGGCGCCCGTGAGCGCCCGTCACGACGGCCGGGCTCCCGACGAGCTGCGCCCGACGACGATCGAGGCCGGCTTCGTCCGCACCGCCACCGGCTCGGCGCTCATCTCGGTGGGCGAGACGCGCGTGATCTGCACGGCCTCGGCCCAGGAGAGCGTGCCCCGCTGGATGGCCGGGCAGGGGCGCGGATGGGTCACCGCGGAGTACGGCATGCTGCCGGCCTCCACCGGTGATCGCAAGCAGCGCGACGTGACCCGCGGGCGCCCGGACGGGCGCACGGTGGAGATCCAGCGCCTGATCGGGCGCTCGATCCGCGGCGTGATCGACTTCGCGGCCCTCGGCGAGCGCACCATCTACCTGGACTGCGACGTGCTGCAGGCCGACGGCGGCACGCGCTGCGCGTCGATCACCGGCGCGTTCGTGGCGCTGGCGCTCGCCTGCGAGCGCCTGTCCGCGGAGGGCCGGCTCGGAGCGCAGCCCGCTGACCGGCGTCGGTGGCCGCCGTGTCGTGCGGCATCGTGGCCGGCCAGCCCGTGCTCGACCTCGACTACAAGGAGGATTCGAGCGCCGAGGTCGACGCCAACGTCGTGATGACCGGCGAGGGCGGGCTGATCGAGGTCCAGGCCACCGCGGAGCGCACGCCGCTGTCGCGTGCGCACCTCGATGAGCTGCTGGCGCTGGCCGCCGCCGGGATCGAGCAGCTGCGCCGCGTGCAGGAGGCCGCGACCGACGCCGGCCGCGCCGCCCGGCCGCCCGTCGCCTCGTAGTGCGTCTCGTCCTCGCCACCAACAACGAACACAAGCGCCGCGAGTTCGCCGAGCTGCTGGCGCCGCATGAGTTGGTGGCCCTGGACGGGCGCGTCACGCTGCCGCCTGAGACCGGGACGACGTTCGCCGAGAACGCGCTGACCAAGGCGCGGACGGCTGCGGCCGGCATGTCGATGCCGGCCATCGCCGATGACTCGGGGATCGAGGCGGCCGCGCTCGGCGGTGCCCCGGGGATCTACTCGGCCCGTTACGCGGGTCCGAGTGCCAGCGACGAGGAGAACCTGGCCAAGCTGCTGCGCGAGGCGCCGGCAGACAGCGAGTTGGCCTACGTGTGCGTGATTGCGCTCGTCAACCCGGCCGACGGGTCCGAGCGGCTGTTCGAGGGCCGCTGCACCGGGCGCCTGGCCGAGCGGCCACGCGGCACCGGCGGGTTCGGCTACGACCCGGCGTTCCTGCCCGACGATGGGCCGCCCGGGCGGACCATGGCCGAGCTGTCCGCGGCCGAGAAGGATGCGATCAGCCACCGCGGCCGCGCCGCCCGGGCGCTGCTGGCGGCGCTGGGCGACGGGTCGGCCTTCTCTAGAACAGATTGATCGCCGCGGATACCCCGACCGCGAGGCTGACGCCGGCGTAGCCGCTGTAGCCCTCGAGCAGCAGCAGCAGCGCGGTGATCAGGGCGATGCCGACAGTGACCAGCCAGGCGACGCGGGACAGGGGCATCGACGTATTGTGGCGGGCCGACATGTCATCCGCTCTCGCGCCCGAGCTCGCGCTGGCCTATCTGCGCGAGCTCAGCCCCGATGTGACGCGCTGCGCGCTGTTCGACGGTGAGGGCCGGTTGCTCGCGGGAGACGCCGAGCTGGCCCCGTTCGCCAGCCGCTCGGGTCCCGGCCCCACATTGGGTGCGGATCCGCAGGTCGCGGCGCGTGCCCGGCCGGTCCTGGCGCGCGACGGCGCGGGCACGCTCGTGGCCCTTGCCGCCGGGCGCGCCCCGCGAGAGCTGGTTGAATTCGATGCGCGCCTCGCGTTCGCGGCCGTCCGCAGCCGCTGTTAGCTTCGCCAGCCGCACGCCCACGGGGCGGGGACCTGCGCTCGCGCGCGTCCCCTGCTGTCACGAATGAGGAGGAAGTGAAGTGACGAAGTCCGAACTGGTCGACCAGGTCGCCGACCGCGCCCAGCTGACCAAGAATGACGCCTCGCGCGCGGTGGATGCCGTGCTGGCGACGGTCGAAGACGCCCTGCGACGCGGCAGCGAGGTGTCGATTGCCGGGTTCGGCAAGTTTCACGTCGGCGAGCGCGGCGCCCGCGAGGGCGTCAATCCCCGCACCGGCGAGCGAATCCAGATCGACGCTTCGCGCGTCCCGCGCTTCAGCGCCGGCAGCGGGCTCAAGAGCGCCGTGAAGGGCGGCCGCTGATCGCCGTGGACCGGTGAGCGTGGCTGCCCCTGGCCTGTCGCAGCTCCTGGCGCCGTTCGGCGACCGGCTGGCCGAGCGCGTGGCCGCGCGCGAGTCGCAGCTCATCGTGGGGCTGGACCCCGATCCGGCGGCGCTCTGGCCGGTGGCCGGCGATGGCCTGCCCGCCGACGCCCCGCCGGCCGAGCGGGCGGCGGCGGCGGTGCTTTGCCACTGCCGCGCGCTTATCGACGCGGTCGCGCCGGCCGCCGTCGGGGTCAAGCTGCAGCTGGCCTGCTTCGAGCGGCTCGGGCCGCCGGGGTGGCGCGTGCTGCACGACACCGCGGCGCATGCCCGCGACGCGGGCCTGCTGGTCATCGCCGACGGCAAGCGCGGCGACATCGACGTGACGGCGACGGCGTACGCCGCGGCGCTGTTCGGCGGAACCGAGTCGCCGTTCGGGGTCATCCCCGGGCTGCGGGCCGACCTCGCGACCGTCAATCCGCTCATGGGCACCGATGCGATCGCGCCGTTCGTCACCGCGGCGCGCGCGCACGGCGCCGGCGTGCTCCTGCTCGTGCGCACGTCGAATCCGGGCGCCGCCGACGTCGAGGACCTCGCGCTGGCCGGCGGCGGCACGGTCGCCGACCGGCTGGCCGGCCTTGTCGGCGAGCTCGGACGGGACGCCGTCGGCGGCCACGGGCTGGCCGACGTCGGTGCCGTGGTCGGGGCGACCGCGCCGGCGCACCTGGCGCGGCTGCGCGAGCTGATGCCCAACGCGCCGTTGCTGCTCCCCGGTGTCGGCGCCCAGGGGGGCCGGGTCGCTGATCTCGCCGCGGCCTTTGCGCCCGGACGGGCCGGGGGGCTCATCTCCGCATCGCGCAGTGTCGCCGCGGCACCGGCGCCCGATGGCGCCGATCCGGCCACCGCGGCGAGGCGCGAGGCCGAGCGCCTGCGCGCCGCGGCGTGGGCGCTCGCGTAGGATCGTCGCGATGGCTCGCCGTGCGCCTGCTCGTGCAGTCGCGGCCCTCGGACTGTTGCTCGTGCTCGCGTGGCTTGCTGCGATCGGCGCGCCGGGCGGCGGTCGGGGCGCGCCCGGCGGCGGGGGCGCCCCGCCGGCGGGCGTCGCGTTCGTGCGCCCGGCGGCGGGTGGCGCGAGGCTGTACGCGGGGGGAGCGCCGGATGGCCTTGCGACGTCCGGGGCGGGCACCGTCGTCGTGTCCGCGACCGTATCGCCGCCGCTGGCCAGTGGAACCCTCGGCCACCGGCTGCGCGTGTACTTCTCGCGGCCGTCGACGATCGTACTACTGGTCGTGCTCGTTCTCTGTAGCCTGGTGCTGGTGCTGTTGCGCCACCGGGCGACTCGCGCGGGGGAGCGGCGGCGGAACCGGACCGCTGGCGAGCCGTAGAGACTCATGATCATCACCGTCACGCTCAACGCGGCGATCGACAAGTCGCTCTCGGTGCCGAACTTCCGCCTCGGTCGTCGCCACCGCACCGTCGAGCAGCGCACGATGGCCGGCGGCAAGGGCGTCAACATCGCCCGAACGCTCAAGAGCCTCGGACAGCCGGTCATCGCCACCGGGCTCGCGGGGGGTGCAACCGGCACGCACATCGTCGAGCAGCTCACCGAGGAGTCGATCCTCAACGACTTCGTCCGCATCCGCGAGGAGTCGCGGACGAACACGTCGGTGCTGGATCCGACCAACGGCGAGCAGACCGAGATCAACGAGCGCGGCCCGTCCGTGTCCGCCAAGGAGGTGGAGCTCTTCCGCGACAAGCTGCTCTACCTGGCCCGCGGCGCAGCGATCATCGTGCTCGCCGGGTCGCTGCCCCGGGGCGTCGACTCCGACCTGTACGCCACACTCATCCGCGACCTGCAGAAGCTCGACGTGACGACGGTGATCGACACCGACGGCGAGCCACTGCGTCACGCCGTGCGGGCCGAGCCCGACGTCGTGTCGCCGAACGTGCTCGAGGCCGAGGAGCTCGTCGGGCACGAGTTCAACGACGACGAGGATCGCTCGATCGCGGTGCGCGAGATCACCCAGCTCGGCGCGCGCGAGGCGATCATGACGCTCACCGACGGCTGCCTCGCGCAGGTCACTCGCGACGGGGGCTCGCGGATGCATCGCGTGTACATCGAGCCGCGCGAGCCGGTGGCGGCGATCGGATCGGGCGACGCCTTCATCGCCGGCTACGTGGCCGCGCGCTACGGCGGCTCGGCACCCGAGGACTGTCTGCGCTTCGGCGTCGCGTGTGGCGCGGAATCGACGAGCCGTCTCGGCGCGGGCTGATCGACCCCCGCGAGGTCGAGCGCCTGCTGCCGGATGTCACCGTGCGTGAGGTCCAGCTGCCCGCCGAAGTCGGCTAGGCGCGCCTGCCGCGTGCCGTCCCGCCCGGGCGCGCTGGGGGCTCGCGGGCGGGTCGTTGCGCGCGCCTTTTCGCCGGTGCGAGCGGAGTGCGCAGCCGGCCGTCCGCTGCGCCCGTTGCTATGCTCGATTCCGGTTGCCCGCCTCGTGTCACATCGCGCCCCCGCGCGCTCTCACAGGCCCCTTCGGCCCCGCCTCGCGCGGGGTCTTTTCGTCCGCCTCGAGTGCAAGGATCCTAAGATGGAAGTAGAGATCGGGCGCGGAAAGAAAGCTCGCCGCGCTTACGGATTTGATGACATCGCGATCGTCCCGTCCCGCCGCACGCGGGACCCCGACGACATCGACATCTCGTGGAAGCTCGGTCCGTACCAGTTCGAGCTGCCGCTGCTCGCCTCGGCCATGGATGGCGTCGTGTCGCCGACCACGGCCGGCATCATCGGCCAGCTCGGCGGCCTCGCCGTCCTGAACCTCGAGGGCATCTTCACGCGCTACGAGGACGCCGACGAGATGCTCGAGCGCATCGCCACGCTGCCGAAGGAGCTGGCCACGCGCGAGATGCAGGACATCTATCGCGAGCCGATCAAGCCCGAGCTCATCGTCCAGCGCATCCAGGAGATCAAGGCCCAGAAGGTGGTCGTCGCCGCGTCGTTGACGCCGCAGCGGGTGCTCAAGTACTACGACCTGGCGCTCGAGGCCGGCCTCGACGTTCTCGTCATCCAGGGCACCGTCGTCTCCGGGGAGCACGTCTCCACGGTCTCGGAGCCGCTCAACCTCAAGGAGTTCGTCCCGTCCCTCGACGTGCCCGTCGTGGTCGGCGGTTGCGCCTCCTACCACACCGGTCTGCATCTCATGCGCACCGGCGCCGCGGGCGTGCTCGTCGGTGTCGGCCCGGGCGCCGCGTGCACCACCCGCGGCGTGCTCGGCATCGGCGTGCCGCAGGCGACGGCGATCGCCGACGTCGCGGCAGCGCGCTCGACGCACATGCTCGAGACCGGCGAGTACTGCCACGTGATCGCCGACGGCGGCATGCGCAACGGCGGTGACGTCTCCAAGGCGATCGCCTGCGGCGCCGACGCCGTGATGATCGGCTCTCCGCTGGCGCGGTCCTACGAGGCTCCGGGCCGCGGCTACCACTGGGGCATGGCGACGTTCCATCCGACGCTGCCGCGTGGCGCCCGCGTGGCGACGACCCAGAACGGCACGCTCGAGGAGATCCTCGTCGGGCCGGCGCGTGAGAACGATGGGACGTTCAACCTGTTCGGTGGCCTGCGCACATCGATGGCGACATGCGGCTACAAGGACCTGGCCGAGTTCAACCGGGCCGAGCTGATGGTCGCACCCGCCCTGCAGACCGAGGGCAAGCAGCTTCAGCGCGACCAGCAGGTCGGGATGGGCTCGATCGGCAAGGCGGCCGTCCTCGTCAATGACTGACGCGGCCGCGACCGCAACCCCTGCCAGCTCGCGCGAAGGCGCGGGGACAGGGGAGGCCGGATCGACGGTTGCGGCGGCGGGCCCGGCGACGCGGGCCGAGGAGATCGTCGTGCTCGACTACGGCGGTCAGTACTCCCAGCTGATCGCGCGCCGCGTGCGCGACTGCGGGGTGTTCTCCGAGCTGCTGCCCCATCACGTGCCGATCGAGGAGATCGCGCGGCGGCGTCCGCGCGGGATCATCCTCTCCGGCGGTCCGGCCTCGGTGTACGCGCCGGGCGCGCCGGCGCTCGACAGCCGGCTGCTCGACCTCGGCGTCCCCGTGCTGGGCATCTGCTACGGCATGCAGCTGCTCGTCCACGCCCTCGGCGGCCGGGTCGAGCAGGCCGACGTGGGCGAGTTCGGCCGCTCCGACCTCACCGTTCGCGACCACGGCCGGCTGCTGGCCGGCCTGCCGGCCGAGCAGACCTGCTGGATGTCTCATCGCGACACCGTGTTCGAGCCGCCGCCCGGCTTTGCGGCGCTCGCCTCCTCGACCGCCTCGCCGGTGGCCGCGGTGGAGAGCGTGCAGCGCGGCATCTACGGCATTCAGTTTCACCCCGAGGTCGTGCACACCCCGTACGGCCAGGAGATCCTCGCGCGCTTTCTCACCGACGTGTGCGGTTGCGAGCGCACGTGGTCGGCCGCCTCGATCGTCGAGGAGCAGATCGCCCGCATCCGCGAGCAGGTCGGCGACGGACGCGTGATCTGCGGCCTGTCCGGCGGGGTCGACTCGTCGGTGGCGGCGCTCCTCGTGCATCGCGCCGTCGGGGAGCAGCTGACCTGCGTGTTCGTCGATCACGGCCTGATGCGCAAGGGCGAGGGCGATCAGGTGATCAGCGCCTTCCGCGACAACTTCAAGGTTCCGCTGGTTGCGGTCGACGCCGAGCGGCGCTTCCTCGACAAGCTCAAGGGAGTCACCGATCCGGAGGCCAAGCGCAAGGCGATCGGGGCCGAGTTCATTCGCGTGTTCGAGGAGGAGGCGGCGAAGCTGTCCGGCGCCGGCTACCTCGTTCAGGGGACCCTGTACTCCGACGTGATCGAATCGGGCGGCGGCACCGGCGCGGCCACGATCAAGTCCCATCACAACGTCGGCGGCCTCCCCGACGACCTCGAGTTCGACCTCGTCGAGCCGCTCCGCACGCTGTTCAAGGACGAGGTGCGAGCGGTGGGCGCCGAGCTCGGCCTGCCCGAGCGGCTCGTGTGGCGCCAGCCGTTCCCGGGCCCCGGTCTGGCGATCCGGATCGTCGGTGGCGAGGCCACCAAGGAGCGCCTCGACGTCCTCCGCGAGGCCGACTCGATCCTGCAGGACGAGATCCGCAAGGCCGGCCTGTACCGCGAGCTGTGGCAGTCCTTCTGCGTGCTCCCCGACGTGCGCACGGTCGGCGTCCAGGGCGACGAGCGCACATACGGCTACGTCGTCGTTGTCCGCGCCGTCACCAGTGACGACGCGATGACCGCCGACTGGGCCCGCCTGCCCTACGACCTGCTGGAGACGATCGCCTCGCGCATGATCAACGAGCTGCGCGAGGTCAATCGGGTGGTGCTCGACATCACGAGCAAGCCGCCCGGCACGATCGAGTGGGAGTAGGCGCCCGGTCGGGGCGCGACCTGCAGCTCGTCATCTTCGACTGCGATGGCGTGCTGGTGGACAGCGAGGTCATCTCCAACCAGGTCCTCGCCGACGCCCTGACGGCAGAGGGCCTGCCGACGACGCTCGCGCAGGCCCGCCGCGATTACCAGGGGCTGCTGCTGGCCGAAGTCGTCACCCGGGCGTCGGATCGGCTCGGGCGCGCGCTGCCCGCGGGCTGGCTCGAGCGCTACGAGCGTGATCGGGCCGAGGCGTTTCGGCGCGATCTGCGCGCGGTGCCCGGCGTGGCGGCCGCGGTGGCGCGAATCGCGGCCGCCGGCGTGGCGATCTGCGTGGCCTCGCAGGGCAAGCTCGAGAAGACCCGCCTCTCGCTCGCGCTCACCGGCCTGGCGCCGCTGTTCGCGCCCGACTGCCTGTTCTCCGCCGAGGGCGTGCCGCGCGGCAAGCCTCACCCCGACCTGTTCCTGCACGCCGCCGCGCGCATGGGCGCGGCGCCCGAACGCTGCGTCGTGGTGGAGGACACCGCCTCTGGGGTCATCGCCGCCGTCGCGGCCCGCATGCGCGCACTCGGCTACGTGGCCGACAGCGACGAGCGGGCCCTGCGTGCAGCCGGCGCGGAGCCGTTGCGGGCGATGGACGACCTGCCGGGGCTCGTCGGGGTGGGGTGAGGGGGGTCGGCCTCGGCCGGGGCGGGCGGCTGGCCTCGGCCCGGGGCGCGGGGTGGCTTGCGCGCGGCGGGCGGTGGGGTGTGGTCGATTGACCGTCCCACAGGCGAATAAGTCACCACACCCGGCGCGGCCGGGGGGCGAGCACCGCTGCGGCCGGGCGTGGGGCGCGGGCTCGCGCAACGAGCCCGGACCGAGCGAAGTCCGCTACGGGGCGCGCCACACGAACAGGCCGCCGTCCCGATCGCCGGCCAGGCCGAGGTCGGCCACTGCCTCGGCCACACCGGGATAGTCGGGGTGCCCGTAGTCGTGGAAGGCGACGATGGCGCCCGGCGCGAGCGTGGGGTGCCAGACCCGGAACGCGAGCACCGTCGCCTCGCGCTCGTGGGAGGAGTCGATGAACAGCAGGTCGACCGGGACGTCGCCATCGCTCGGGCCGGCGCTGTCGGGCTCGGCGCGCAGTTGCACACGCGCGGCCGCCGCGCCGGCAAGATGCAGATAGCCGGCGCGCTCGGGGCGCTCGATCGGGTCGAGGGTGACGACGTGACACCGCTCGTCGGCGACGGCGAGCGCGGCGGCCGTCCAGCCGGTGCCGGTGCCGAGCTCGACCACGCGCTCGCGTCCCGCGGCCAGCGCCAGCAGCGTGGCCAGCTCGGACGGCCGCGCGGCGGAGGCGAGGCTGAACTGGTCCCGCCGCCGGTGGGCGCGTCCACGGGCGCGCAGGAAGAACACCGCCACGGGGAAGGGGAGCACGCGCAGCGCGGCGAGCGTCTGGAGCTCGGCTCGCACCGCGCGGAGCCGCTGGACAAAGGCGCTCAAGGCCCGAGCAGTCTAGGCTGAGCCGACGCCCCTGGGTGCCCCGCTCAACTCGGGTCCGGGTCTTCGCCCGACATTCCCTATCATGCACGGGTCGCCGCGCACGCCCGAGCGCGGCCTTTTTTGGCTATGAAGACCTACGTCGCCACTCCCACCGACCGAGACCGCCGCTGGCTGGTCGTCGACGCCAACGGTCAGACGCTCGGTCGGCTGGCCACTCAGATCGCCGACGCGCTGCGTGGGAAGCGCAAGCCGACCTATACGCCGCACATCGACACCGGCGACTTCGTCATCGTCGTCAATGCGGAGAAGATCGTCGTCACCGGCAACAAGCGCGCGGACAAGCGCTACTACCGCCACTCCGGCTACCCGGGCGGACTGCGCTCCCGCACCTTCGAGGAGATGCTGGCCCGCCGTCCCGAGGAGATCATCCGTCTCGCGGTGAAGGGGATGCTGCCGCGCAACCGCCTGGCTCGTAAGCAGCTCACGAAGCTGAAGATCTACGCCGGGCCCGAGCATCCCCACGTTGCTCAGAAGCCCGAACCGATGGAGCTCGGCGCCTAGCTTCCGCGGCGCAGGCACGGCGGCGCCCACCCCGATCCCGCAGGAGACCCATGTCGGACGAGACCCAGCAGCCCGAAGAGCAGACCGAGCCGAACGCTGGCGCGGACGCCGGCGCCACCGCCGAGCCGGTGACGCCTACCGAGGCGACGCCCGAGCCGGCCGCCGAGGCGACGCCCGAGCCGGTCGCCGAAGCGACGCCTGAGGCCGACGCCTGAGCCGGCCGCTGAGGCGACGCCCGAGCCGGCCGCCGAGGCGACGCCCGAGCCCGTCGCCGAGGCTCGCCCGAGCCCGTCGCCGAGGCCACGCCCGAGCCCGTCGCCGAGGCCACGCCCGAGCCGGCCGCCGAGGCCACCGAGGAGGACGAGGAGCCCGCGCCGCGGGTGAAGCCGGCTGTCCCCGGCGCACACCTCGAGGTCGACATCGTTCCGGAGGGCGTCGACCCGCTGGCCCGCGACGAACACGCCGATCCCTATGCGATCGACGAGGAGGAGCCCGCCGCTTCGGGCGACGCGGCGAGGAGATCATCGCCGAGCCGATCGCCTCCGCGGCGATCGATCTCGCCGCGGGCGCGCGCTATCGCGCCACCGGCAAGCGCAAGACGGCGATCGCCCGCGTGATCCTGCGCCCGGGGAAGGGCGAGTACCTCGTCAATGGGCGCACGCTCGAGCAGCACTTTCCCCGCGCGACGCTGCAGCGCAACATCCGCCAGCCGCTCGAGACGGTCGGCTACGAGGCGCGTATGGACGTCATCGCTCGTCTGCAGGGCGGCGGGATCTCCGCCCAGGCGGGCGCGCTTCGCCATGGCATCTCCCGCGCGCTGCTGGAGGCCGACCCCAACCTGCGCGGCGAGCTCAAGCGCCGCGGCTTCCTGACGCGCGACTCGCGCGCCAAGGAGCGCAAGAAGGCCGGTCTGAAGAAGGCGCGCAAGCGGCCGCAGTTCTCCAAGCGCTGATTCGCCGGTAGGGCGCATGACACGCAAGCTGTTCGGGACCGACGGCGTACGGGGCGTCGCCGGGTCGCTGCTCACCGCCGAGCTGGCTCTTGCGCTCGGCCGCGCGGCCACCGCGCACACCGGCGTCGACGGGGCGCGCGTGCTCGTCATCCGCGACACGCGCGAGTCGGGAGAGATGCTCGAGGCCGCCCTGGCCGCCGGCGCGGCCGCCGGCGGCGGAGAGGTGCTGCTCGGCGGCATCCTGCCGACGCCCGCCGCGCCGCTGCTGCTCGGGCGCTACTGCTTCGATCTGGCCGCGGTCATCTCCGCCTCACACAACCCCTACCGCGACAACGGCATCAAGTTCTTCGGTGCGGACGGCTTCAAGCTGTCCGACGACGTCGAGCTGGCGATCGAGGCCGAGCTCGAGCGCGGCGCCGACGCGGCTGACGCTGGGGCGGAACCGCGAATCGGGCGCATCCGAACGTTGCGGGGAACCCACGAGGACTATCTGCGCGAGCTGTCGGTGCGCTTCGCCGACCTCGACCTCAGGCGCCTGGACGTGCTGCTGGACTGTGCCAACGGCGCCACCTACCGTGCCGCGCCGGAGATCTTCCGCCGCCTCGGCGCGCAGGTCACGGCGATTGCGGACGACCCCGACGGGCGCAACATCAACGACGGATGTGGCTCCACGCACGTCGACGCGCTGGCGGAGCGCGTCGTGGCGGGCGGCCACGCGGTCGGCTTCGCGTTCGATGGGGACGGCGACCGGGTGCTGGCCGTGGACCGCAACGGCGTGGTGGTTGACGGGGATGAGCTGATGGCCCTTGCTGCGGTCCATCTGCACGGCAGCGGCCGCCTCAGCGGCGGCGGCGTGGCGGTGACGGTGATGACCAACTACGGCTTCCACGCGGCGATGCAGCGGGTCGGCATTGACGTGGCCACGACGCAGGTCGGCGACCGCTACGTGCTCGAGGAGCTCCGGGCGCGCGGATGGGCGCTCGGCGGCGAGCAGTCGGGCCACATCATCGACACCGCGTTCAACCGCTCCGGCGACGGCATCGCCAGCGCGCTGCTCACCCTCGAGGCGCTCGCCGGGCGCGATCTCGCCGAGCGCGACGCGATGGAGCAAGCTCCCGCAGCGGCTCGTCAACGTGCGAGTGCGCGATCGTGATGCGTTCAAGGATGCGGCCGACGTCCGCGACGCCATCGCGCGCGAGCACGAGGCGCTGGAAGGCCGCGGCCGCGTGCTCGTGCGCCCCAGCGGGACCGAGCCGCTCGTGCGCGTGATGGTGGAGGCGCCCGACGGCCGAGGAGGCGGACGCCGTCTGCGGGCGGCTCGTGGCGATCGTCGAGCGCGAGCTGGCGTGAGTAGCGGCGACGGCTGCGACCGCCGCCGTCGGTGACCGCGGTGGGCGCTGATATCGTCACACCGGTTCTCCGCCGGGCGGAGATCCGCGGCCCGGACGGCGTCCGCCGTGGGTCCTCATTGACGAAGGAAAGGACCCGCGCCGGTGTGCGGCATCGTTGGCTACGTCGGAAAGCGCCCGGCCGAGGAGCTCATCCTCGCCGGCCTGCGACGGCTGGAGTACCGGGGCTACGACAGCGCCGGCATCTCGCTGATCGTCGGCGATCACATCGAGGCGGTGCGCTCGGTGGGCAACCTCGACCAGCTCGAGGCCAAGCTCTCGGCCCGCTCGGCCGCACGCGACGGCGGCACCGCCGTGGCCGTCGCCGACGCCCCCGCCACCATCGGCATCGGGCACACGCGCTGGGCTACGCACGGCCGGGTAAGCGAGGAGAACGCCCATCCGCACTTCGACACCGCCGATCGGGTCCACGTCGTCGTCAACGGGATCGTCGAGAACTACATGGCGCTCAAGGAGGAACTGCTGCAGAGCGGCTGCGTCTTCACCTCCGAGACCGACGCCGAGGTCATCGCGCACCTCATCTCTCGTCACTACGAGGGTGACCTGGTCGCTGCCGTGCGGGCCGCGTTCGCCGAGCTGCGCGGCCACTACGCGTTCGTGGCGCATCCATGCCGACGAGCCGGAGCTGCTCGTCGGTGCGCGGCGCGAGTGCCCGCTGGTCGTCGGTCGCGGGGACGGCGAGCAGTTCGTCGCCTCGGCCGTGCCGGCCTTCCTGGCGCAGACGCGGCGGGTGCAGTTCGTGGAGAACGACGAGATCGTCGTCCTGCGGCCCGACGGCGTCACCATCTGCGCGCCCGACGGGACCGAGATCGAGCGGCGCGATCGTCGAGGTCGACTGGGACGAGGACACCGCCGAGAAGGGCGGCTTCGAGACGTTCATGCAGAAGGAGATCTACGAGCAGGCCGAGGCCGTCGCCGCCGACCATTGCCGACCGCGCGGCGCACGGGACGCGCACCGTCGACCTGTCCGACGAGGGCGCGCTGGACGAGGAGCATCCTGGCCGGCAAGACGCGGATCGTCATCGTCGCCTGCGGCACGTCCTATCACGCGGGACTGATCGGCCGCTATGCCATCGAGGGCTGGGCGCGCGTGCCGGTCGAGGTCGACGTCGCCTCGGAGTACCGCTACCGCGATCCGATCATCGGCCCCGGCGACCTGGTCATCGGGATCTCCCAGTCGGGCGAGACGGCAGACACGCTGGCGGCGATGCGCCTCGCGCGCGAACGCGGCGCCACGGTGCTGGCGGTGACGAACATGATGGGCTCCCAGGCCACGCGGGACGCCGACGGCGTGCTGTTCACGCGGGCCGGCCTGGAGATCGGCGTGGCGGCGACGAAGACGTTCGTGTGCCAGGTCGTGGTCATGTACCTGCTCGCGCTGCGCCTGGCCGAGCTACGCGGCACGCTGCCCCAGGAGCGCCTCGTCGAGCTCGTCAGGCGAGCTCAAGCGTCTGCCCACCGCGATCGACGAGGTCCTGGCGGGCTGCGCCGACGTCGTGAGTCGCATCGCCGAGGAGCACTCCCAGCAGCAGTTCTTCCTCTACCTCGGACGGCACATCGGGCTGGCCGTGGCGCTCGAGGGCGCCCTGAAGCTGAAGGAGATCTCCTACATCGCCACCGACGCCTACGCCGCCGGCGAGATGAAGCACGGCCCGATCGCGCTGCTCGACGAGTCCACGCCGGTGGTGTGCGTGGCGACCGAGTCGCCGGTGCTGGAGAAGGTCGTCTCCAACATGCAGGAGGTGATGGCGCGCGGGGCCGACGTGATCGCGATCACCACCGCGGGCGACGACCGAGCATCGGCGCGCACGCGCGGTCGATCGTGCCGGTGCCGAAGATCGACTGGATGCTGCAGCCGATCCTCGCGATCATCCCGCTGCAGCTGCTGGCCTACGACATCGCCCGCCGGCGCGGCCTCAACGTCGACCAGCCGCGCAACCTCGCCAAGACCGTCACCGTCGAGTAGCGGCGCAGCGCTGGTGGCGGGCGTCGAGGACGCCAGTCCCTAACATCGCGCGGGACGATGGATCAGTCGACCGACACGCCCGGCTGGCTGGCGCCGTTGCCCGACGCCGAGGCGATGCGCGCGATCGATCGCTGGGCCATCGAGGAGCGCGGCGTCCCGTCGCTCGACCTGATGGAGCGGGCGGGCGCCGGGTCTCGCGCGGCTGACCGAGGCGGTCGTCCCGGACGGCCCGATCGCCGTCGTCTGCGGCAAGGGCAACAACGGCGGGGACGGCCTTGTCGCCGCACGTCTGCTGCGCGACGCCGGAAGGGAGGTCACGGTGCTGGCCACCGGTGACCTCGCCGAGTCCACGCCGGACGCGCGCGCGAACGTCGAGCGCCTCTCCGGGGCCGGCCCGCAGCCGTTCGCCGCCGGCGCCCTGGACGGGCATGCCGGGTACGTCGATGCCCTCCTGGGCACCGGCTTCAGCGGCGAGCCGCGCGGCGCCGTCGCCGCCGCCATCGACGCGCTCAACTCGTCCAGCGGTCCGGTCGTCAGCGCCGATATCCCCAGCGGCGTGGACGCCTCCACCGGGGAGGTGGCCGGCCAGGCGGTGACGCGCCGCGGCGACGGCGACATTCCATCTGGCCAAGCTCGGGCTGTGGATCAATCCCGGCAAGCGGCATGCGGGTGACGTGCACGTCATCGACATCGGGATTCCGCGCGGGGCGCCGCTGCACGCGTCGGCCGGGCTGATCGGGGCCGACGTCGCTCGACGTCGTTCCCCGGCGCGGCGCGGACGGGACGAAGTTCTCGAGCGGCCACGTGCTCGTCGCCGGCGGCTCGCAAGGCCTGACCGGCGCGCCCTGCCTGTCCGCGCTGGCCGCGGCGCGGGCGGGGGCGGGTTACGTCACCGCGTGCGTGCCGGCCTCCCTGCAGACGATCTTCGCCGGTCACCTGCTCGAGGTGATGACGCGCGCCCTCCCCGACGAGGAGGGGTCGCTGGCGCCGGAGGGCGTGGAGACGGTGCTCACGGCGGCGCAGCGCGGCGGCGCGCTGGCGCTCGGCCCCGGGCCTCGGGCGCGCCGACGCGGCGGTCGCCTTCGCCCGCCGGCTCGCCGCGCGCGCGCCGGTCGCCCTCGTGCTCGACGCCGACGGCCTCAACGCGCACGCCGGGCGCCTGGAGGATCTGACCGCGCGCGGAGCCCCGACGGTCTGCACCCCACACGCCGGCGAGCTCGGCCGGCTGCTGGAGATCGACAGCGAGCAGGTGCAGCGCCGCCGCCTGGCGCACGCACGGCGACGCGGCCCGGCGCAGCGGCGCCGTCGTCCTGCTCAAGGGCGACGACACGCTCGTCGTCGATCCCGGCGGCCGTGTGGCGGTCAGCCCGGGCGGCAGTCCGGCGCTGGCGACCGCCGGCACCGGCGACGTGCTCACCGGGCGTCATCGCCGCCCTGCTCGCCCGCGGCCTGACCGCCTTCTGCCGCCGCGGCGGCGGGCGCCTGGCTGCACGCGGAGGCCGGGCGCCAGGCGGCGAGCCGGCAGGGGAGCACCGACGGGGTCATCGCCTCCGACGTGATCGCTGCGCTGCCCGCCGCACTGGCGCCGCAGTAGGCTGGATCGGTGTCCGCCGTTCGCGCGCTCGCACGGGTCAACGTCGCGGCCATCGGCCGCAACTGCGCCCGCCTGCGCCGTGAGCTCGCGCCGGGCGTCGCGCTGTGCGTCGTCGTGAAGGCCGACGGCTACGGCCACGGCGCGCTGGCCAGCGCGCGCGCGGCCCTCGAGGCGGCGCCGATCGCTCGCGGTCGCGACGGCGCAGGAGGCGGCGCAGCTGCGGCGCGCCGGGATCGCGCGCGTGACGCTGCTCGTGCTCGGCGCGCTGACCCCAGCGGAGCTGCGAGATCGCGATCGACGCCGACGCCGACGTCGTCGCCTGGACGCCCGAGTTCGTGGCCGCGGTCGCCGCGCTCGGGCGCGGTCGCGTGCACGTCAAGTTCGACAGCGGCATGGGGCGACTCGGCACCCGCGATCCCCGGCTCGCCGACGAGGTCGCCGAGGCCGTCGCGCGAGCTCCCGAGCTGACGCTGGCGGGCGCGATGACGCACTTCGCCACGGCCGACGAGCCCTCGGACGCATTCCTTTGCGGAGCAGCGCGAGCGCTTCGCCGCCTGGGCGCTGCCCGCTCAAGCAGCGCCACCCGCAGATCATCGCTGCACGCCGCCAACAGCGCGGCGACGCTGCGCGATCCGCGCACGCACTTCGACATGGTTCGCTGCGGCGTGGCCGCCTACGGCCTGGATCCGTTCGGCGAGGATCCCGACGCCCCGCGCGCTCGAGCCGGCGCTGGCGCTGTACAGCACCGTCGCCGCGGTCAAGGCCTGCCGCGCCGGTGAGAGCGCCGGGTACGGGCGGCGCTTCGTCGTCACGCACGACACCACGCTCGCCGTGCTGCCGATCGGCTACGGCGACGGCTGGCGGCGCGCGCTGACCAACAACGCCGACGTGCTCATCGGCGGGCGCCGCCATCCGCTGGTCGGCACCGTGAGCATGGACAACGTCACCGTCGACGTCGGGACGGCGCCGCCGCGCGGTCGGCGACCGCGGCGACGCTGATCGGCCGCGACGGCGTCCGAGCGCATCACCTGCGAGGAGGTGGCGCGGCGACTGGACACGATCAACTACGAGGTGACGTGCGGCCTCGTCGGCGCGCGTTCCCCGCGAGTACCACGAGGACGGCGCGCCCGGCTCGACGGCGCGCTGGCGCTCGCGAGCGGACGCGAGGACGCGTGAGCCACGCCGGCGACGGCCGGGACCGGCACGCGCGCCGTCGTGGCCGCGGCGCTCGCCGGACCGCAGGCCTGGATCGTCGGTGGCGTGCCCCGCGACCGGCTGCTCGGCCGCGACACCGACGACCTGGACGTCGTCCTGACGGCGACGTCGCGCCCGCGGCGCGCGCGCTCGGCCGCGGCGCCGGCGGCACCGCCGTTCGCGCTGTCCGCGATGATTTCGGCGCCTGGCGGGTCGTCGCACGCGACCACGGCTGGCAGGTCGATCTCAGCCCGCTGCGCGGCGGCTCGCTGGAGGCCGACCTGCGACTGCGCGACTTCACGATCAACGCCATCGCCGAGCCGCTCGGCGGCGGCGAGCTGATCGATCCCCTCGGCGGCGTGGCGGACCTGGCGGCCCGCCGCCTGCGGGCCGCCGGCCCGGCGTCCTTCGCCGACGATCCGCTGCGGGTGCTGCGCCTCGTGCGCTTCGCCGTGGAGCTCGGCCTGGAGCCCGAGGCCGAGCACCGCCGCACGCGGCGCGCCGGGCGGCGCCCTCGCTCGCCGCCGTGGCTCGGCCGAGCGCATCTTCGCGGAGCTGCGCCGCGTGCTGGCAGCCGACGAGGTGCTCGGCCGGGTTGGCGCTGCTCGACCGGCTCGGCGCGACCGAGGTGATCCTGCCCGAGCTCGGCGCGCTGCGCGGGGTGCAGCAGAACCGCTTCCACCACCGCGACGTCTACGGGCACACGCTCGAGGTGCTCGGCGCGGTCGTGGCGATGCAGCAGCGACCCGGCGGCGGCGCTCGGCGACGAGCACGCCGAGGCGGTGTCGGCGCTGCTGGCGCGAGCCGCTGTCGGACGAGCTCACGCGCGGCACGGCGTTGCGCATCGGCGCGCTGCTGCACGACATCGCCAAGCCGCGCACGCAGGGCCGGCGTACGGACGGGCGCGTCACCTTCATCGGTCATGACGTCGCCGGGGCGCGCGCATGAGCCCGCGAGATCCTCACCCGCCTGCGCACGAGCGAGCGCCTGCGCGCCCACGTCGCAGCGCTGGCCCGCCAGCCACCTGCGGCTCGGCTTCCTCGTGCACGAGATGCCGCTGTCGCGGCGCGCGGACGTTCGCCTATCTGCGCGCGTGCGCTCCCGTGGAGGTCGACGTCACCCTGCTCTCGGTCGCCGACCGCCTGGCCACCCGCGGCGATGGCGTCCGAGCGGAGGCGATCGAGCTGCATCTGGCGCTCGCCCGGTCGGTGCTCGGCGACGCCCTGCGCTGGCGCGAGCAGGGCCCGCCCTCGCCGCTGCTGCGCGGGGACGATCTTGCGCGCGAGATGGGGCTCGCACCCGGGCCGCGAGCTCGGCCGCCACGTCGAGGAGCTGCTCGCGGCGCAGTACGCGGGCGAGGTGCGCACGCGCGCGCAGGCGCGCGCCTGGGCCCGCGCCGCCGCGGACGGCCGGCGAGCAAGTCGACTAGGATCCCGGCCGCGATGCGCGACCCCGACTGCCTGTTCTGCCGGATCATCGCCGGCGAGCTTGCCGGCCACGATCGTCGCGGAGGACGAGCGCACGGTCGCGTTCATGGACATCAACCCGGCCACGCGCGGGCACGCGCTCGTCGTGCCGCGGGCCCACGCCCAGGATCTGCTCAGCATCGACAGCGACGATCTGCGCGAGGTGATCGTCGCCGCGCAGCGCCTCGCCGGACGGGCCATGGAGCGCCTGGGCGCCGCCGGCGTGAACCTGATCAACTCCTGCGGCGCGGCGGCGTGGCAGACCGTGTTCCACCTCCACGTGCACGTGATCCCGCGCTACGAGGGGGACCCGCTGCAGCTGCCGTGGCGCCCGCACCCGGCGACCCGCAGGAGATCGCAGCTGCCGCCGCGGAGCTGACGCGATGAGCGCCGTACGCGTGGAGCGCGACGGCACGCTCGCCGTGATGGTGCTCGACCAGCCGCCGCTGAACCTGTTCGATCGTCGAGCTGATGGACGACCTCATCGCCGCGGTCGACGAGGTCGAGAGCAGCGACGCTCGGGGGCTGCTCGTGCGGGCCGAGGGCAGCGTGGTCAGCGGCGGCGTCGACGTGCACCTGTTCGACGGGCTGTCGGTGACGGCGGCCGCGGCGATGTGGCAGCTGCTGCTGGCCACGATCCACCGCGTCGAGGAGCTGCCGATGCCGACGGTGTTCGCCGCGCACGGCCTGTGTCTGACCGCGGCCTTCGAGCTGTCGCTGGCCTGCGACCTGCTGCTGGCCGTCGAGCTCGGCCCGCTTCGGCCTCGTCGAGCGCGTCGTCGGCCTGACGCCGGCGATGGGCGGCACCCAGCGCCTCGTCGAGCGCGCCGGCCCGGCGCGGGCGCGCGAGCTCGTGATGACCGGCGAGCTGTTCGACGCGCAGACGCTGCACGCCTGGAACGTCGTCAACCGCGTGCTGCCCGACGAGGGCTTCGAGCAGGCGAGCCGGGCGTTCGCGCGGGGACTTCGCCGACGGGCCGACACGCGCGCACGTGGCCACCAAGCAGATCGTGCGGGCGGCGCTCGGCGCGGGCGGCGCGCGCACGGCCGACGCGCGCGTGCCCGAGATCGCCGGGGAGCTGTTCGCCACCGAGGACCTCAAGGCCGCCGTGCGCTCGTTCCTCGACAACGGACCCGGGAACGCCACCTTCGAGGGCCGCTGAGCCGCCGCACGGCCCCGGCAGCGACCCCGCGAACGGGCGACTGCGCGCCGGCTTCCCGGGCCGCGTGCCCGGCTGGCGGCGGTCGCAATCCTGCCGTGCACCGCAACTTCGCAGAGCACGAATGCGTTAGAAGGGAGTCTTCGGATCCGCCACTGTCGGCGCCTGTCCGCTGCCGCCATGCATGGCTCGGACGTCCCCACCTTCCTGTTCAATCTCCCCATGAAACGCTCTCTGATCGCCCTCGTCATCGCCTGCGCCGGGGCCGCCGCGCTGCTCCTTCCGGCTGGCTCGCTGGCCAGCATCCAGGAGCTCGGCATCGTGCCCGCGAGCTCGACCCCCACCGTCACGTTCGACCGCTCCGAGCTGCCCGGGCACGCCCTGCCTGGCCGTGAGCCGCACCACGGGCTACCAGGCCAAGGTGGGAACGACGCGCTCGCCCTTCGTGGTGCCGACGAGCGGGCGCATCGTCGCCTGGACGATCACCCTCGGCGCGCCGAACTCGAAGCAGATCAGCTTCTTCAACGCCAACGAGGGCGGTCCGGCCTCCGCCGCCATCGCCGTCCTGGCGCCGGGCAAGAGCCTCAACTACACGCTGGTCGCCGAGAGCCCGACGCAGTTGCTGCAGCCCTACTTCGGCGGAAGCGTGCAGTTCCCGCTCGCCACGACGCTGCCGGTCACCAAGGGCGACGTGATCGCGCTCACCGTGCCCACGTGGGCCCCGTCGCTGGCGCTCGGCTACCAGGGCGACACCTCGTGGCGCGCCAGCCGGGCCAAGAGCCAGTGCACGACCACGAACACGCAGACCGCCCTGCAGACGCTCGGCACCACGGTCCAGTTCTATTGCCTCTACAAGACCGCGCGTCTGACCTACTCGGCCACGCTGATCACCAACCCCGTGCTCGTCAAGTCGACGACGACGACGACCTCCTCGACGACGACGACATCGACCACCACGTCGACCACCACGAGCACGAAGAAGACCACGAGCACCAAGACGACCTCCAGCAGCAAGACGACCACGGCCAAGAAGGCCCCGCTCGCCACTCCGCTGAAGCTGCTGAGCGTCACCACGTCGACGTCCGCCGACGGCTAGCGCCCGGCGCCGCGCCGGGCGCGCCCGGCGACCCTGACCGCGGTGACTGACTGCGGCGGCGCCTCGGTGGTGCCCAACGTCGGCCCCGGGTCCGTCGGACTGCGGGGACCAGTTTCGATGGCGCTGGGGCTGCGGACAAGGGGCCGCCGCCGGGCACCACCGACTCGCCGCTGGGCTCCGCCGCGACCCGCAGGAAGCGACGCTGGCCGGCCGCGGGGCCGACGCGTCAGGGGGCGGGCGTGCCGAAACAGCCAACCAAGGCGAACACCATCGCCGGCCGGGCGCAAAGCCCGACCGAAACCCAACCTCAGGGTGCGCTCGCCCCGCCCGTCGGCGAGCTCGACCCGCCGCTCCCGCCCGACGACCCGCCGCCGCCCGACGACCCGCCACCGCTGCCGCCGGTCGAGGAGCCGGGACTGGACGAGCCACTACTCGGAGACGTCCCGCCCGCCGTGCCGGTGCCTCCGGCCGTGCCGGTGCCGGTGCCGGTGCCGCCGGAGGAGCCCCCGGTCCCGGTTCCGGTCCCGGCTGCCGCGCTGCCGCCGGCCGCGGTCCCGCCGTTGGCCGCGACGCTCCCGCCGGAGGAGGAGCTGGCGCCGCTGCCCGACGCGCCGGCGGTCCCGGTCGTGCCGGTGGCTCCGGTGGGCGTGGTGACGGTGCCGCCGCTGGGCACGCTGGCGCTGGCCGGAGGTGTCGAAATCGCCGGAAGCGTCTGGGGCGTCTCGTCGGCGACGTTGCTGCTTCCGCCGCAGGCCGCGAGGCCGAGCGCGCACGAGACGAGCAACAAGGGCGCCCCGAGCCGCCGGACGCGCCGCTGGCGGGCGGCGGTCACCCGCCGAGCGGTCCCATGCGTCGACCGCAGGTCGGGCAGTCGTTCAGATCCTTCTGGGCCAGCTGGTCGCACCATGGACAAAAACGCAGGTTTTCCACCGCCCAGGGTAGCCGGGATTCCGACGGGGCGAGCGGGAGCAACTTGCCCGAGATCTCGAGCGGCTCGCCGGTCTCCCGGTCGAGATAGATCTGGCCGGGCTCGGCCTCGAGGATCAGCTCGCGCCCGGTGGACGGGGTCCGCAGGCGATAGCGGTCGTTCTCACTCACTCCGGGCACTCTATCGGAGCGCCGGGGGAGAACGGATACTGCACCCGCCCTCCGGCGGTTCGGGTAGAGTGCCCGCGCGCCATGTCCGTAACGAACGTCACAGACCCGCTGAGACGACTGGGAGTGGCCGCCGCGGTGATCGTCGCCGCCGGCGCCGTCAGTGCCTGCGGCTCGCTGAAGCGCTTCGACAATCCCAACGTGGTGGCGGGCAAGGTGGCATTCATCCAGACCTGCGGGGCGTGCCACACGCTGTCGCGGGCCGACACCAAGGGCACGATCGGTCCGAACCTCGATGACGCCTTCATGGCCTCGATCCAGGACGGGCTCGGGCGCTCGACGATCGAGGGCGTCGTGCGCGGGCAGGTCCTCAATCCGAACCCCAATGGCGTGATGCCGTCCGGGCTCGTGAACGACCGCAGCTGCATCGTTCCCGGCACCGCCGGTGCCGCTCCCTCCAGAGCGGCGTGCATCAACGACATCGCCGCCTACGTGTCCCAGGCGGCCGATGCGCCGGGCCAGGACACCGGCCTGCTGGCCGAGGCGGTACACCCGGCCGGCACCGGGCCGCCCGCCGTGGAGAAGGCGGGGACGCTCGCCCTCGCGGCCGACCCGACCGGGCAGCTCTCCTACACGACCCGCAAGGCGGTCGCCACGGCCGGCCCGGTGACCATCAAGATGACGAACATGGCCATGATCGGCCACAACATCGCCATTCAGAGCGGCACGAGCGGACCGGTGCTGGCCGCCGGCCCCGTGGTTCAGAACGGCGGCTCCGACACCCTGCACGTGACCCTCAAGCCGGGCACGTATACGTTCTTCTGCCAGGTTCCCGGCCACCGCGCCGCCGGGATGTACGGCACCCTGACCGTCAAGTAGCGCTGCGGCGCCCTTCTGGGCGCCGTCAGGCCGCTGGGAGGGGCTGGGGGCCGGCGGCAGACGGCCGACGGCCGGCCGGGCGCCGTCAGACCGTCATACGCGGCCCCGGACGGTCAGACGGCCCAGGGCCGATCCGGGCCGGCCGCGCCCGAAGGCGAGCCGGCGGGCGCTCAGAGCACCGTCTGGACGATGACGACGATGACCACGATGACCAGGAACGCGGCCAGCACGTACAGCAACAGCCGGAAGGCCTCGTCCTCGCTGCGCAGCGGGTTCAACACGGCCGTGGTCAGAACGGGTGAGGCGGGCGCTCGCCGACGGCGGGCGGGCCGCTGCGGTCGATCGGGCTCACCGGATGACGTACACCGTCAGGTACACCACGATCCACATGATGTCGACGAAGTGCCAGTAGATCCCCGGGACCTCGACGCCGCGGTGCTCCTCCGGTGAATAGTGGCCGCGCCAGGAGCGCACCATGACCACGAGCAGCAGCACGAGGCCGACGAACACGTGCGCTCCGTGCAGGCCGGTCAACGAGTAGAACACGGTGCCCTGTGCGGAGTCCTGCGGCGCGAAGCCGATGTTCGCGTACTCGTTGATCTGGATGAACAGGAACGTGCAGCCGAGCAGGAAGGTGGTGAAGATCCCCGCCTTCAAGCCGAACCGGTTGCCGTTCTTGATCGACGTCTGCGCCCAGTGCATCGTGAACGACGACGACACGAGGATCGCGGTGTTGAAGCCGGCCACCTCGACCGGGAGCGTCGTCCCCGGTGCCGGCCAGGGCTCCCCCTGCGCGACGCGGATGAAGAACATCGCGGTGAAGAACGCCCCGAAGACCATCACCTCGGAGATGATGAAAAGGAGGATGCCCAGCTCGTGGGGATCCACCCGCGAGCTGCGATTTGCCGGCGGAGGGCCGTGGTGCTCGGCGTGGGCGTCGTGCCCGACCGCGATGCCGGCGGCTTCCATCGCTACTGGCCCGCCGTGGTCGTGGCCGCGGCGGCGTCGTGCGTCACGACGACGTGCTCGACCGGCACCGTCGTGGCCCGCCGGACGCGCTCGAGCAGGTTGGAGCGCAGCCAACCGGAGCGCTCATCGGGCAGCGTCGAGATGACAATGTCATCGACGCGGAACAACTCGAGCGCGTTGACGGTCGCCGTATAGGGATCGGGGTCGCCGATCATGCCCGAGGCGAGCAGACCGGCGCCGTGGAGCCGGTCGAGCATCGCCGCCAGCCGTTCGCGTGCGTCGTGCGCGGCGGCGCCCTGGCCGCTCTGCTGCGGGACGACGCCGATGAACAGGTGCTCCTTGTCGTTCGCCGCCTTCTCGACCAGGCGCTCGACGAGCTCCTCGCCGCTGGAGGTGCGGTTGGCGACGACGAGCGTCACGTTGAACGGGAGGTCCTCCAGCTCGAGGTCGGTGACGATGTGGCTCACCGGGACCCCGGTCGCGCTGCTGACGCGTTCGACGAGGTCGCGGCGCATCCAGCCGGAGCTCTCGGCCGGCTTGGTGGAGATGATGATCTCGTCGGGCCGGCCGTGCGCGCCGATCGCGTCGTGCACCGCCGAGTAGGGGTCGGAGTCGCCGACCTCGCCGCTGGCCACGATCCCCTCGGCGGCGAGGACCGACAGTGCGAGGTCGACGCGCACCTGGCTGGCGTCGCGTACGGCGTCGTCGTAGATCACCAGCCCGGCAGTGGGCTTGGTCATGGGCACGACGAGCCGGAAGCTGACGTTGCCCTGCGCCGCGCGCGCGCGGACCTCCTCCAACAACTTGCGCCCGGCGAGCGTCTGGTTGGCAATGACGAGCACCTCGGTCATGGATGTCTCCCTCCCTCCGTGGTGGCGGACAGTCTCCGAACACCTGATGACGTTTGCGACGGACTCATTCGCTGGTGGGTTGCGCGACGCTGCCCGCTGGCGTGGACCGCACGTCGGCCCCTCCCTTGAAGACGCCGTGCACCGCGCCGGGCACGCCGTACTCGTAGGGGCCACCCACCACGGTGGGCACGGCGTCGAAATTGAAGATCGGCGGCGGGGACGGGACCTGCCACTCCAGCGTGAGCGCCCGCCAGGGGTTGGCGACCGCGCGTGGGCCGCCGCGCCAGCTGGTGACCATGTTGTAGACGAAGATGAGCGTCGCCAGGCCGAGGATCCAGCTGGCGATCGAGATGAACAGGTTCAGGTCGGCGAACTGGGCCGCGTAGGTGGCCACGCGCCTCGGCATGCCCTGCAGGCCGAGGATGTGCATCGGCGCGAACGTCAGGTTGAAGAAGATGAACGTGGACCAGAAGTGCCACTTGCCGAGCCGCTCGTCGTACATCCGGCCGGTCATCTTCGGGAACCAGTAGTACACGCCGGCGAAGATCGTGAACAGCGAGCCGCCGAACAGGACGTAGTGGATGTGCGCGACGATGAAGTACGTCGCGCTCACGTGGATGTCGAAGGGGATCATCGCGAGCATCACGCCGCTGATCCCGCCGCAGGTGAACGTGGTCAGGAAGCCGAGCGCGAACAGCATCGGGGTATCCAGGTGCAGCACGCCCTTCCACAGCGTGGCCAGCCAGGAGAAGATCTTGATGCCCGTCGGTACCGCGATGATGACCGTCGTGACGGCCATTGGGATACGGATCCAGGCGGCCATGCCCGACGTGAACATGTGGTGCGCCCACACGGTGAACCCGAGCACGACGATGGCCAGCAGGGAGAACGCCATCATGCGGTAGCCGAAGATCGGCTTGCGCGACTTCACCGCGATGACCTCGCTGATGATCCCGAAGCCGGGCAACATCATGATGTACACCGCCGGGTGCGAGTAGAACCAGAAGATGTGCTGGTACATGATCACGTCGCCACCCTTGGCGGCGTTGAAGAAGTTGAAGCCGAGCCCCTTGTCGAGCAGGATCATGAACTGCGACGCGGCCACGAAGGGCGTCGCGATCACCACGAGCAGCGAGGTCGAGAAGTTCGCCCACACCAGCAGGGGCATGCGGAAGAAGCTCATGCCCGGCGCGCGCATGGTGATGATCGTGACCAGGAAGTTCAGTGCCGTGGCGATCGAGGAGAAGCCCGCGAACTGCACCCCGAGCGAGAAGAAGTTCTGCCCGATCGGCGCCGAGGTCGACAGCGGCGCGTAGGCGGTCCAGCCGTCGGCGAACGCGCCGCCGGGAGCGAGGAAGCTCGAGAGCATGATGATGCCGCCGAGCGGCAGCAGCCAGAACGACAGCGCGTTCAGGCGCGGGAACGCCATGTCGGGCGCGCCGATCATCAACGGCAGGACGAAGTTGGCCAGGCCCGCGAACACGGGGATCACGAAGAAGAAGATGAGGATCGACGCGTGGACGGAGAACAGGCTGTTGTAGGTGTTCGCGTCGACGAAGTTGGCGCCCGGCTGCGCGAGCTCGGCCCGCATGAGCATCGCCAGCATGCCGCCGACGAGCAGGAAGAAGAACGACGTGACGACGTACTGGACGCCGATGACCTTGTGGTCGGTGTTGACCTTGAAGTAGTCGCGCCAGCTGTGCGCGCCGTGCGCCGAGTGGTCGTCCGGGATCGTCGGCTTGCCGACGGCCCAGCGCAGCCAGTAGTCGAAGACGCCGAACCCGGCCAGCCAGCCGATCGGGGCCGAGATGAGGGCCACGGTCACCCAGGCGGTGCCGTCGAGGTAGTGGTGGAACTTCAGGTGGCCGCCGGACGCGCGGATCAGCCAGGTCAGCAGGATCGCGACGCCGATCCCGATCACGAAGCCGAGGCCGGCGCGGTAGAAGCCCGGGGCGCGGAGCCTGGCAACCATCAGCATCCCTCCAAACTCGTGATCGAATCGCCCGCGCGCGCATCGCGCCCGGACCACATCCCTCTGATCGACAGCCTACTGCCGCATCCGTGGCGCGGGGAAGGCAACTGGCCGGGAAGCCGGGCGACGCTCGCGCTCATCCGGCGCCGCCGGCCACGAAGCTGGTCACGTTGCTGTGCGCGGTCGACGCGCTGGCCGAACCCGCGCCCGCCGCTGTGCCGCTGGCGCCGGTGCTGGCCGAGGCGGCCCCACCCGCCGGCGCGGCGGCGGCAGCCAGCTGCTGGCGCGCGAGCCAGCTGCTGAACTGCGCCGGCGGCAGCACGATCACGTTCGCGCGCATCAGCGAGTGCCCCAGGCCACAGAGCAGGTTGCACACGACCGGGTAGCGCCCGAGCCGATCGGGCGTCGCGCGGTAGTGCGTGGTGATGCCGGGCACGACGTCCTCCTGCAGGCGGAACGCGGGGATCCAGAACGCGTGGATGACGTCCTTCGAGACCATGTTGAAGCGCACCGACTGGTTGTCGGGGAGGTAGAGCACGCTCGACGTGACCTCGGGGCCGCCGGCCCTGGCGGGCGGGTACTTGAAGGTCCAGAAGAACTGCTGGCCGATGACCCCGACCTGCAGCTCGGGGCCCGGCGGCTTCTTCTCGTTGTCGTGCAGCACGACGAACGAGTAGGACACGAGGCCGAGGATGAGGACCGCCGGGATCGACGGTCCAGATGAACTCGAGGCGCGTGTTCCCGTGGATCGGCGCGCCGTCCTGCATCTCCTGGCCCGGGCGCATGCGGAACTGCCAGACCGAGTAGAGGATCGACCGTGACGACGAGCACGAAGATCGGGATCGACGCCACGACCAGCACGTAGAACAGGCGGTCGGTGTTGTGGGCCTGCGTCGAGGCCTCCGGCGGGAACCAGTTGATCACCCCGAGGCCGAGGAAGATCCCGAGCGCGGTGGCGACCAGCGCGGCCGTCACGGTGGGGATGAGGGTGCGTCTAGGCACGAGCCGCACACGCTCCTGCGCGTCGCCGGCAGGGCTCTGGGAAGGGGGAGCTCATCGGGGACGCCGATCCTAATCGTTGCACCAGATACATGGCAATGGGCAACCTTCGAAAGTGCACGAAAGGCCACCACGGCGGTCCGTACTGGTCGCCGGCCGGTGACCGGCGGCGCGCTTGCGGCACACCCGGCTTGACGCGCGCGACGACAAACGAGTACATTGCGTCAATCGTTGCAAGTCCAGTGCGCCGCTTGCGGGCGGCGCCCCACGAACGGAGAGGCAGCGTCCGATGCAGGTGCAGGAGGGAATGAGCTCGATGGTTCTCTCGGTCGGCCCGGACCACACGGTCCGCGAGGCGGCGCGCCTGATGTCGGATCGCCAGGTGGGGGCGGCGGTGGTTCTCGACCCCGACGGGCACGGGCCCGGCATCATCACCGAGCGCGACGTGTTGCGCCTGATCGGTGCCGGGAAGGACCCGGACCACGAGCGGGTCGGCGATCACCTCACGGCTGAGCTTGTCTTCGCCGCACCCGATTGGTCCCTGGAGGAGGCTGCCGCCGCCATGGTGCGGGGGCGCTTCCGCCATCTCGTTGTGGTAGAGCACGGCGAGATCGTGGGCGTCCTTTCGGTGCGTGACATCGTGCGCCGATGGACCGAGGACGGAGCGATCTGTCCGGTCCCGGAGAGCGCGGCGGTGGGGTGATGTGAGGGACTCCGCGCCCTGGGGAGCGCGCGGAGCATCAGAAACCGTGCGCGGGTGAGGGAACGCGCACGGCACCCCACTGGTGGAGCGGCGCGCCCGCGCATCCCGCGGGCGTCCGCTCTCACGCCTGGCGCGCGCGCTGATCAATCCGATCAGCGCGCGACGCCGGCGACGCACGCCGCGCCACTCAGGCGGCCGGGCGGCGAATCAGCCGAGCGGAAGCTCGTCGATGTCGCGGCGCATGTCCATGATCCAGCGCCCGATGCACACGACGGTGAGGATGATGCCGGCGATGGTCACCTCGATGAACGTCGTCAGGCCGACGACGATCATCGTGATCCCCACGGCGGTGAGGAACGGGATGATGCTCGGCCCCGGGAGATGGATCTCCTCGCCGACGGGCGGGACCTCCGGATCGAGCGGGCTCATGAGATGTAGATGGCCGCGACGATGAACGTCAGGCCGAACATGAACATCGACAGGGCGCCGACGATCAGCGCCGTGCGCAGGTTCTTGCGGGCGAGGCGACGGGTCATCATGGGCGGGAAGGATACTCCTGCCGCCCGGCGCGCGCCCCGCCGGCCGGCGGTAGCGGCCTAGAGCGTGGGCATCGATCGCCATCGCGCAGAACAGCAGCGCGAGGTAGGCCAGCGAGAACAGGTACAGGCGCAGCGCGGCCCGTCGGTCGGCACGGCGGTACAGCAGCACCGCCCCGCCGATGAACAGCGCCCCGAGGATCATCGACACGACCAGGTACACGTCGCCGAAGCGCCCGGCGCAGAACGGCAGCTGCGTGACCGCGTACAGCAGGATCGAGTAGAGGACGATCTGCTTGCGCGTCTCGCGTTCCCCGCGCACGACCGGCAGCATCGGGATCTCGACGGCGGCGTACTCGTCGCTCATCAGCAGGCTGAGCGCCCAGAAGTGCGGGGGCGTCCAGAAGAACACGATGAAGAACAGGTAGACGGCGATCGGTGCGAGGTGGCCCGTGACCGCCGCCCAGGCGACGAGCGGCGGGACCGCGCCGGCGGCGCCGCCGATGACGATGTTCTGCGGCGTGCGGCGCTTGAGCCAGATCGTGTACACGCCGACGTAGCCGACGAACCCGGCCAGCGCGAGCGACGCGGCGAGCACGTTGGCCATCGAGCGACAGTTCGAGGAACGACAGTGCCGACAGCGTGAAGCCGAACGCGAGCGCGGCGCCGCGGCGAGATCGCGCCCGGCGGGAATCGGGCGCCCGGCGGTGCGCGACATGCGCGCGTCGATGTCACGGTCCCAGTAGTGGTTGACGGCGCCGGCGCCGCCGGCCGACAGGTAGCCGCCGAGGCAGACGAGCGCGACGAGACGCGGCGACGGGTCGCCGGCCACGTACATCGTGGTGATCGTCGTCAGCAGCAGCAGCGTCTGCACCTTCGGCTTGGTCAGCTCGAAGTAGTCGCTCGCAGCTGCGGGCGCGACGCGCGCGCGGCGGCGCCGAAGGGTGGATGCGGCGGGCCCACGGCGGGGGGTGCTCCTGAGGGCGGGAGGGGCTGCGCGTTCACCGGCGCGACCCGCCTCAGACGCCGATCTGGCGAGCGCCCGCCGGCACGGTGGCCGGACTCGGCGCAGGCGCCCGAGGTGCGCCGCTCGATCTCGCGGCGGATGTCCTTCATCGGCTCCACCGAGCGCACGCGCGGCACGATGTCGAAGTTGTTCACCGGCGGGGGCGAGGTGGTGAACCACTCCAGCGTGTTGCCCTTCCACGGGTCCGGACCGGCGATGGCGCCGACCTTGAGGCTGCGCGCCACATTGATGATCGTCAGCAGGATCCCGAACGCCAGGACGAAGGCGCCGACGGTGGAGATCATGTTGTAGAGCGCGAGATGGCCGGTGTTCGAGTACTCGTAGACGCGCCGCGGCATGCCGTCGAGGCCCATGACGTGCTGGATCAGGAACGTCAGGTTGAAGCCGATGAACATCCAGCCGAACGACCACAACCCGAGCGTTCGCTGAGCATGCGCCCGGTGACCTTCGGGAACCAGTAGTAGATGGCGGCGAAGATCGTGAACACCGCCCCGCCCATCAGCACGTAGTGGATGTGCGCCACCACGAAGTAGGTGTCGTTGAGCTGCCAGTCGACCGGGAAGATGGCCAGGAAGACCCCGGAGATGCCGCCGATGAGAAACAGCGCGATGAATCCGGCGCAGAACACGAGCGGCGTCTTGAACTCGATGCTGCCGCGCCACAGCGTGGCGATCCAGTTGAGGATCTTCACGCCGGTCGGCACGGCGATCAGGAACGAGCTGAGCATCACGAAGATGAGTACGACCAGCGGGGTCGGCGTGGCGAACATGTGGTGGGCCCAGGTGAGGAAGCCCAGGAAGGCGATCGCCACGGTGGAGGCGGCGATCGCCTTGTAGCCGAAGATCGGCTTGCGGGCGAACACCGGGAGGATCTCGGACACCACTCCGAACCCGGGCAGGATCATGATGTACACCTCGGGGTGCCCGAAGAACCAGAACAGGTGCTGCCATAACAGCGCCGAGCCACCGTTGGTCGGGTCGAAGAAGTGGGTGCCGAAGTGGCGGTCGGTCAGCAGCATCGTCACCGCGGCGGCGATCACCGGCAGCGCGAAGATGAGCAGCACCGAGTAAGTGAGGATCGCCCACACGAACAGCGGCAGGCGCCCCCAGCTCATCCCCGGCGCGCGCATGTTCGCGATCGTGGCGTAGAAGTTGATCGCGCCGACCAGGGACGACAGGCCGGTGAGGTGGATGAGGAAGATCCACGCGTCCTGGCCGCCCGACGGGGAGTAGGTGATCGAGGACAGCGGTACGTAGCTGCTCCAGCCGGCCTCCGGCGGGGTCCAGAAGATCGATGCGTAGAACACGATCCCCCCCGCCAGCAGCAGCCAGTAGGAGAGCGCGTTCAGCCGCGGGAAGGCCATGTCGCGGGCCCCGATCATCAGCGGCAGGAAGTAGTTGCCCAGGCCGGCCATGAACGGCACGACGAACAGGAAGATCATCGTCGTCCCGTGCATCGTGAACAGCTGGTTGTAGACCTGCGGCGTGACCAGGTTGTTCTCCGGGACGCTCAGCTGCAGGCGGATCATCAGGGCCTCGACGCCGCCGAGGATGAAGAAGGCGAAGGTCGTGACCATGTACATGATCCCGATCTTCTTGTGGTCGGTCGTCGTGAACCAGCTCGTCCAGCCCCGGTCCTCGCGCTCGACGCGGTGGGCGACTACCTGGGGGACTGGGGCGGCGTAGGTGGCCATGGCTGGGGAAGGTCTCCTGGTCGCTTACTGGGAGGGGATCACGGACTGGTGACGGTGACGGCGGCGGGACCGGTCTGCGCGTTGAGCCGGGCGCGTGTGGCCGCCGCGTTGGCGTTGGCGGCGGCGATCGCCTGCTTCTGGTAGGCGATCCAGGCATCGAATTGGGCCGGTGAGACGGCATCGACCTGGGCGATCATGCGCGCGTGGCCGCGGCCGCAGATCTCGGCGCACTGGCCCTTGTAGATCCCGGGCTTGTTGATCTGAAACCAGGCGTAGTTGTTGTAGCCGGGAATCGCCTGGAACTTGCCCCCGAGCTGGGGGATCCACCAGGAGTGAACGACGTCGAGCGACTGCAGGTCCAGCACCACCGTGACGCCGGTGGGGACGACCATCGCCTCGAAGGAATAGGGGGCGCCGAGACCGTCGGCGGAGCCGCCGGGGTACGTGTAGCGCCAGATGTACTGCTGTCCGGTCACCGTGATTCGCAGCGCCCGGCCGTTGGGCGGGAGCTTGAGGTCGGCGCTGGCCAGCAGGCCGCTCTCGCCGGCGAACTGGTCGGAGGCGGTGGAGTTCGGAGGATCCTGGATCGACGGCAGCTTGATGAACGTGACGACGGCGAGCACGACGAGGATGACCGCGGCGCCGAGCGTCCAGCCGAGCTCGAGTCGCGTGTTGCCGCGGATCTGCGCGGCCACGACCCCCTTGCGGGCGCGGAACTTGACCAACGCGTAGATGAGGCCACCCTCGACGGCGACGAAGATGATCAGCGCGATGACCAGCGTGATCTTGTAGAGCTCGTCGATCGCATTTGCGTTCGGCGAGCCGCCCGACTCGGGCGTGAAGAAGGCGAACGCGCCGGGCGCCAGCGCGAGCAGACCGGCGATCGCCAGCGTGGCGCACAGGCCGAGCAGGCGCAGTCGACGACCGGGTCGCCAGGGGCGCCGTCGCGAGGAGCTCGGGGCGCCGGAGCGGGCGCGAGGGGAGCGTTCGTCAGCCAAGATCGCGGGGATTGTATTCACGTGCTCGCCGGAGCCGCTTCATGCGTGCCGGCGACCGCCCGTCGGCGGGCTGTCCCGGGCACCTCACTGGCCGGCGAAGTTCGCGTCGCGCTTCTGCGCAAACGCGCTCACTCCCTCGACGAAGTCGTCCGTCTCGGCCATCTCCTGCTGGATGCGCGCCTCGAGCTCCAGCTGCGCCTCCATGCCGGCGAACTGCCACTGGTTGAGCTGGCGCTTGATCCCGGCGTAGGCTCGCGTCGGGCCGGCGGCCAGCCGCACCGCGAGCGCCGCCACCTCCTCGTCGAGGCGGTCGTCGGGCACGACGCGGTTGACGAGTCCCCACTGCAGCGCCTGCTCGGCCGGCACGCGCTCGCCGAGCATCGCCATCTCGGTCGCCCGGGCCATCCCGACCCGGTTGGGGACGAACAGCGACGAGCCGCCGTCCGGCACCAGGCTGATGTTGACGAAGGCGAGCAGGAAGTACGCGCTCTCGGCGGCGACGATGAGATCGCAGCACAGGGCCAGCGACAGTCCGATGCCCACGGCCGGTCCTCGCACCGCGGCGATGACCGGCTTGCCCACCTGGCGCAGCCCGGTGATGATCGGGTGGTAGCGCTCGGTGAGCGTGCGGTAGACGTCGGGCCGGCCGGTGGCGGTGAGCTCGTCCTGGCGTCCGGACATGTCCTTGAGATCCGCGCCGGAGGAGAAGGCGCGACCGGCGCCGCCGACCACGATCGCCCTCACGGCCTCATCGGCGGCGACGTGCTCGACGGCGGCGAGCAGATCGACGCCGAGCTGGCGGTTCCACGCGTTGAGCGCGTCGGGGCGGTTGAGCGTCACCCAGCCGACCCCCTCCTCGACCACCAGGTCGACCGTCTGCAGCTGGGGCGGGGCGGTGGTCATCTTCGATCTCCTATCGCTCGCGGGCGTCCCCTGCCCGCGAGCATCCTATGGGCTGGGTGCGACTCGCGGCTCCCGCGTGCCGGCTCGGTCCCGTCCAGCGGCTACCGTTGGGCTTCACCACACGATGTCCTCCCGTCCCGTCATCGGCCTTTGCACCGCGCTCGAGCAAGCCCGCTGGAGCGTGTGGGACCAGGAGGCCGTGCTGCTGCCCCGTAACTACGTCGACGCCGTGCAGGCCGCCGGCGGCCTGGCGCTGCTCGTGCCCCCCGATCCGGCGCTCGCGTCGGCGCCCGACGAGCTGCTCGACCGCATCGATGGGCTGATCCTGGCCGGCGGCGCCGACGTCGACCCCGCCAGTTATGAGGCGCCTGTCCACGCGGAGACCGTCGGTACGGTGCCCGAGCGCGATCGCTTCGAGATCGCGCTGCTGCGGGCCGCGTTCGCGCGCGACCTGCCGGTGCTGGCGATCTGCCGCGGCATGCAGGTGATGAACGTCGCGCTGGGCGGCACGCTGCATCAGCACCTGCCGGAGAGCCACGGCCACCATGAGCACCGGCGGGTATCGGGAACCTTCGACGGCGCTGACCACGACGTCGTGCTCGAGGAGGGGTCACTGGCCGCGCGCGCGGCCGGGGAGCGCATCCACCACACCAAGTCCCATCACCATCAGGGCGTCGATCGCGTCGGCGAGGGTCTGCGCGTCAGCGGCTGGTCGGAGTTCGACTCGCTGCCGGAGGCGATCGAGCTGCCCGAGCGGCGCTTCGCCCTCGGCGTGCAGTGGCACCCGGAGGCCGACGACGCCAGCCCGCTCGTGGCTGCGCTCGTCGCCGAGGCGGCCGCGGCCCGGGGCGAGGCGGCCGGCAGCCCGGCCGCCGGCTGAGCTCCCGGCATCGGCTGCAGATCCGCCGCCGGCCGTCCAGCAGGACTGCGATACTGCCCGCTTTGCGCCTGTCCAGCGCCATCAGAGCCACGGCGTGGGGGGTGGTCGTCGCTGGCGTGGCCGCCCCGCTGCTCCGTCGCCGCATCGCCGCACCGGCAGTGGTCACGCAGACGGTGGCCTTTGCCGCGCCGGTCGGGCTGTGCGTGGCCATACGCCGCTCGCGGACGCGTGACGTGGCGACATGCGCGCTCCAGATGTGGGCCTACCTGGCCGCCTACAAATCGCCCCACGACGACGCGCAGGGGCAGGCGCAGCGCGTGCGCATCGACTACCCGATCGCCATCGACCGGGCGCTCGGTCTCGGTGAGCTGCCGACGGTCCGCCTGCAGCGGTCGCTCGCCCGGCCCGGTCGCTGGACGAGCCTCGACGGTGTGCTTGTATGGACCCACTGGTCGTGGTTCTTGGTCCCGCACGCGTCGCTCGCCTACATCCTCTGGCGCCGTCCCGAGAGGTTCCCGGCCGCCGCGGCCATGACCTACGCGGTGTTCGACCTCGGCGCCAGTGTGTACTGGGTGCTGCCGACCGCGCCGCCGTGGTACGCGGCCACGCAGCCGACGTCCGAGCGCGGCGAGCTGCCCGTGCGGCGGATGATGGTCGAGTACGGCGAGTTCTTCTGGCGCGACGGCTGGGGGCCGCTGTACAGCGTCTTCGGCGGCAATCCGCTCGCCGCGATGCCGTCGCTGCACTTCGCCACCTCGGTGATGGCGGCCGCCCTGCTGCAGCGCGCCGGGCCGGTGGCCGGCGCGGTGGGCTGGACCTACGCGGCCACGCTGGGCTTCGCGCTCGTGTACCTGGGTGAGCACTACGCCACCGACCTGATCGCCGGCGCCGTGCTGTCGGGGGCCGTGTGGCGGTTCGGCCCGCGCGCGGCGCCGCTGCTACAACGGGCGGGGGAGGCGGTGGCGGCACTGGAGGCGAGAGCGCACGAGGGGAGATGAGGTGGAGGAGGACGAGCGTCGAGCCACCGCGCTCGACGCGCTGACCGGGGGGGAGGACACCGCGCCGGCGGCGGCGACGCCGCCGGACGGTTCCCGTCCCGGCGGGGACGCAACCGGCGACGGGAAGCCTGACGCGGCGGCGCCCGCTCGGATGACGAGCGCGATCGGGCTGCCGCACGACGAGGCGGCCGACGACGACGACATGCCGCGCCTGCAGGTGACGACGCGACAGTCGATCGCCTTCGGCGCGTTCATCCTGTCGATCGTCGCCTTCCTGTACTTCGTGCTGCCGAAGATCTCGGGTCCCAACGGGCTCGGGCAGACGTGGCACCGGATCGAACATGGCGACGAGTGGTGGCTGCTGCTGGCCGTGCTCTTCGAGATGCTTTCCTTCGCCGGCTACATCGCGTTGTTCCGCGCCGTGTTCGTGCGCGGATACGGGCGGATCGGCTGGGCCGAGAGCTACGAGATCACGATGGCGGGACTGGCCGCGTCGCGTGTGTTCGCCACCGCCGGCGCCGGCGGCATCGCGCTCACCGCGTGGGCCCTCGGCCGCTCGGGCATGCCCCCGCGCGTGGTGGCCTGTCGTATGGTCGCGTTCCTCGTGCTGCTGTATCTCGTCTATGCGCTCGCCCTGTTGCTGGACGGGATCGGGCTGGGGACCGGGCTGCTTCCCGGTGGCGGCTCGTTCGCCATCACGTTCATTCCAGCCATCGTGGCCGCGGGGCTGCTGGCGTTCGCCGGTGCCGTGGCGTTCCTGCCGCGCGACGTCGAGCGGCGCCTGCAGCGCTGGGCGCAGGGCTCCGGACGCCTCGCGGGCTGGCTCGCCGGCGCCGTGTCGGTCCCGGCCACCGGGGCCAGCGGCGTGCGCACCGCGATCGATCTCGTGCGGACCCGCGACCCCTACCTGCTCGGCGCGCCGGCCTGGTGGGGCTTTGACATCTGCGTGCTGTGGGCTTCCTTCCACGCCTTCGGCAGCGCCCCGCCGTTCCCGGTCATCGTGATGGCCTACTTCATCGGCATGCTCGGCAACCTGCTGCCGCTGCCGGGCGGCGTCGGCGGGGTCGACGGCGGCATGATCGGCGCATTCGCCGCCTTCGGCGTGAACTTCAACCTCGCCGTCGTGGCGGTCCTCGTGTATCGTGCGATCGCCTTCTGGCTGCCGACGATCCCCGGGCGCGATCGCGTACTTCCAGCTGCGCGGCACCGTCCGTCGCTGGCGGGGCGAGCTGCTGCCGAGGGCGCGGCCGCCGAGCAGTCGCTCGGCTCCCAGGTGGCTCAGCGCGTGATGCCACGATGCAGCTATACTTTACAAAGTAAAGCGACCGGCGGGCGAGGTCTCGAAACCGCCGGGCGCGTGACCACAAGGGGAGCTCAGACACATGGCTGACGTCGAGAACGTGATCATCATCGGCAGCGGCCCGGCCGGCTACACGGCCGCCCTCTACACCTCACGCGCGAACCTGGCGCCGCTCGTCTTCGAGGGCTTCGCCTGGGGCGGGCTGCTGCAGCAGACGACCGACGTCGAGAACTACCCGGGCTTTCCCGAGGGCGTCGATGGGCCCCGAGATGATGCAGCGCTTCCGCGACCAGGCCGAGCGCTTCGGCGCGCGGCTGGTCACCGACGAGGTCGAGCGCGTCGAGCTGGCCACCGAGCCGGGCGGCGTGCACCGCGTGTGGGTCGCCGACGAGGAGCACCTCGCTCGCACGGTGATCCTGGCCATGGGCGCCGAGCACAAGAAGCTCGAGCGTCCCGGGCGAGCAGGAGCTGTCCGGGCGCGGCGTCAGCTATTGCGCCACCTGCGACGCCGCATTCTTCCGTGACGCCGACACCGTGATCGTCGGCGGCGGCGACTCGGCGATGGAGGAGGCGATCTTCCTGTCGAAGTTCGCCTCCAAGGTGACCGTCGTCCACCGGCGCAACGAGTTTCGCGCCTCGAAGATCATGCTCGAGCGCGCTCGCCAGCAGGCGAACATCGAGTTCCTCACGCCGTACGCCGTCAAGGCCGTTCGTCCCGGGCGAGAACGGCGCGCTCGGCTGCGCGACGCTCATCGAACACCGAGACCGGCGAGGAGCGCCAGCTGCGCGTCAGCGGCGCCTTCATCGCGGTCGGGCACGAGCCGCAGTCCGGCGTCGTGCGCGGCCAGATCGATGTCGACGACAACGGCTACGTGGTCGACGGAGGGCCGCTCGACGCGCACGAACCGCCCCGGCGTGTTCGCCGCCGGCGACCTCGTCGACCACACCTACCGCCAGGCGATCACGGCCGCCGGCTCCGGCTGCCAGGCCGCGCTGGACGCCGAGTGGTACCTGCGCGACACCCCGGGCATGCCCGACCTCGGTCTGCCTCAGGGCGACCTCGCCGAGGCCCAGTGGGACGCCGGACGCGAGCACCGAGGCGCTCGCCGAGGCCGAGTAGCAGGCCGCGACGCCCGCGCCGCGCGCGTCGGTCGCGGCCGCGCAGAGGGCCTCAGCCCCTGGTGCGCGCGCCCCGACGCGGTCGGGGCGCCGTGCGCCGCCGCCGTTCGCGCCGGAGCCGGTGCCGCGTGCCGGTGCCGGTGCCGGACCGCCGGGCCGGCTTGCCCGCGCGGTGGGGGCTGCCGGGATCGCGGCGGCGGCCAGCAGCTCGGCCAGGGCGTCCTCGATGCCCGGCGGCGACGACGTCGATGTCGGCGCAGCGCGTCGTAGTCGCCGAGCAGTCCGAAGTTCATCCCGCCGTTGTAGGACATGATCGCGACCGCCAGCGCGCGGTCGCCGGCCAGGAAGGCGATCGGGAACACCGCCTGCAGCTCGCGGCCGAGCGCGTACAGCGGCATCTGCGGCCCGGGACGTTGGTGACGAGCAGGTTGAACATCCGGTTGTTGAAGTTCAGGCGCGACGCCTGGGCAAGGATCGTCGGCGGCGCGAAGTCCTGCATCTCGGCGATCGTCGAGGCGCCCGAGCGCCTGCTTGGACTCCTTCAGCCCGGCCATCGCCGCGCTCACGACCCGCAGGCGCTCGACCGGGTCGGCGATGCCGATCGGCAGCGGCGCGACCATCTGGGTGACGCGGTTGCCGAACGCGCCTCGCTCCTCGCGGCGACGCGTCGACACCGGCACCTGGACGCGCAGCGTCACGTCCTCGGTCGGACTCGCCGCGAAACTCGTAGAGGCGCCGTATCGCGCCGGCCACGACGGCGAGCACGACGTCGTTGACGGTCCCGCCGAGCACGTCCTTGATCGCCTTCATGTCGTCCAGGCGGGCGGGCACGAAGGCGATCCGCCGGTGCGGCCCGATCGGGACGTTCAGGGTCGACTTCGGCGCCGGGGCGAGCACCAGCGCGCGCGCTACCTCGGACACCCCCTCGACGGTCTCGGCCACGCTCGTCGACCACCTCCCCGGGTGCGCCAGCGCCGCCGCGCCCGCAGCGGCACGCCGGCCAGCGCGCCGGCGGCATCGAGCAGCGACGCCGCCGTCAGCTCGGCCGGCGTCGGCTCGGGCCGCGGCACCCACTCGTCGCCGGGCACCGGGCGCGGGGCCTTCGTGACGTCGAACAGCATCGTCATCAGGTCGACGCCGGAGATCCCGTCGACCAGCGCATGGTGGGTCTTGGACACGAGCGCGAAGCGGCCCGCCGGACAGACCCTCGACGAGCCACATCTCCCACAGCGGCTTCGTGCGGTCCAGCGCCTGGGAGAACACGCGCGCGGTCGATCTGGCGCAGCCGCTCCTCGTCGCCGGGCGCCGGCAGCGCGCTGCGCCGCACGTGGTACTCGAGGTTGAACGTCGGGTCGTCGATCCAGCGCTGGCGGCCGAGTCCGAGCGGCGGCGCCGCGAGCTTCTGGCGATAGCGCGGCACGAGCGGCAGGCGCGCCCGGATGTGGGCCAGGAACTCGGCGTGCGCCGGCGCCGGGCCCTCGAAGATGGCCACCGCGCCGATGTGCATGTGCGTGGCGTCGCTCTCCTGATGCAGGAAGCCGGCGTCCACCGCGCTGAGGCGGTCGAGATGCTGCTGGGCCACGGTCGGACGCGAGCCTACGCGATCGCGCCCTCCAGGGCCAGCAGCGCGCGCTTGCGATCCGGGCCGCCGGCGTAGCCGCCGAGCTCGCCGCCGTGGCGCAGCACGCGATGGCAGGGCACGACGATCGGCGATCGGGTTCGCCCCGAGCGCGTTGCCCGCCGCGCGCGCGCCGCGCGGGCTGCCCGGCGCGGGCGGCGATCGTGCCGTAGTCGCTGACGCTGCCGTAGGGGATGCGCGCCGTCGCCGCCAGCACGCGCCGGCGAAACGGTCCGGCCAGCCGCCAGTCCAGCGCGAGGTCGAACGCGTCGCCGCCGGGCGGCGAAGTACTCGTCGAGCTCGCGCCGCGCGACGTCCAGCGCGCCCGGGGCGTGGACGATCCGCGGCGACAGCGCGCGCGGCCAGGCGTCCGAGCAGCGCCGGCTCGCCGCCGCCGGTCCAGGTAGGCGACGGTAAGCAGACCCGCGCGGCGTGCCGGCCAGCAGCAGCGGCCCGAGCGGGGAGTCGATCGTCGCATAGGCGACGTCGGCGCGCCCCTGCGCCGCGACGCGCTCGCTGAAGCGCCGCGCGGCCGCCCGCGCCGCGCCGTCGGCGTCCTGGCCCGCGGCGGGCCCCCGCTGCAGCAGCAACTCGATCTCGTTCATGGCGTCACGACCTTCCTCAGCTTGGCCAGACCCTCGTGCAGTGACGCGCGCCGCCTCCTCGCGAGCAGCCGAGGACCTCGGCGATCTCGCGGTGGGGCAGGTCGGCGTTGTGGCGCAGCAGCACCGCCGCGCGCTGCCGCGGCGGGAGCGCGTGCACCGCCGCCCACAGCGCGCCGTCGCGCGGAGGCGGCGCGGGCGCGCCGCGCCGGCGAGCGCGGCGACGTCGGCCACCGGCACGGCGCGCCGGGCGCGCCGCCGGTGCGTGTCGAGCGCCTTGCGGTGGGCGATGGTCAGCAGCCACGCGCGCTGCGTTGGAGTCCGGGCGCAATCGCGGATAGGCGCGCAGCGCGGCCAGCCAGGTCTCCTGAAAGCAGTCGTCGGCCTCCCCGGCACCGACCGATGCGACGAGGAATCGCCACACCAGATCGCGGTACCCGTCGAGGAACTGCGCAAATGGGACAAGGACACCGGGGGCGTCGCGCGGGCTCATCACACGTCTGAACGCCCATCGCGGCCAATTCGTGAGACGTGGTGCGGCGTGGCTGGCGGCTACTCGTAATCGAAGAAGCCTGCGCCGGCGTGGCGTCCGAGGCGGCCGGCCAGTGCGTGCTGGCGCAGCGCCGGCGCCGGGCGGTAGCGCTCCTCGCGGTACTCCTCGCACAGGCCGTCGAGCACCGCCAGGACGTGGTCGAGGCCGATCGCGTCGGCCCAGGCCAGTGGGCCGCGGGGATGGTTGAGTCCGAGCACCATGCCGGTGTCGATGTCCGCCGCTCGCCGACGCCCTCGCCGAGGGCGAAGGCCGCCTCGTTGATGAGCTGGCAGACGATCCGCCCGAGCACGAGGCCGGGGGCGTCGCCGACCCACTCGGTGTGCAGGCCGAGGCTGGCGAAGAAGCGCTCGGCGCGCGGGCCGCGAGCTCGTCGGAGGAGGGGATGTGCGTCAGCTCGACGAGCTGGCACTGGGCCAGCGGCGGCAGCAGGTGAAAGCCGACGCTCGGGCCGCCCGGGTCGAGCACGGCCAGCGAGCCGACATCGCACAGCGTGGCTCGCGGGCCGCCCCATTCCTGGTCGTCGAACAGATCCTCCTCGTCGATGGACCCGCAGTCGAGCGTCAGGAACGCCTCCCCGCCGCTCGAGCTCATCGCCGCTGAGCACCTGCCCAGCCCGCCTCGCCGGCGCACGCGCCGACAGCTCGGCGGAGATGACGCTCTCACCGATGACGACGATGACGCCGTCGCCGCCCCCGGCGGGCCGGCGGCTCGGGATCCTCGGGGCGGTGGCGCTCGCCGGCGTAGTCGTAGTAGCCGCGGCCGGTCTTGCGGCCGTGACGGCCGGCGGCGACATAGCGCGCGGTGATCATCGACGGGCGCCAGCGCGGCTCGCCGAAGCTCTGCTCGTAGAAGCTGCGCGAGATCTCCAGGCCCACGTCGACCCCGACGAGGTCCATCAGCTCGAATGGGCCCATGCGAAAGCCGCCGGCCAGGCGCACGATGCGGTCGATGGTGGCGAAGTCGGCGATTCGTTCCTGCCACAGGCGCAACGCCTCCAGGCCGAACGGCCGGTTGCAGCGGTTGACGAGGAAGCCGGGTCCGTCCCGGGCAACGATCACCTCCTTGCCCATCGCCGCGCCGGTGGCGCGGGCGACGGCGAGCGCCCGCTCGCCGGACTGCTCGCCGGCGACCACCTCGAGCAGGCGCATGATCGGCGGCGGGTTGAAGAAGTGCATCCCCACGACGCGCTCGGGCGTCGGCACGCCGGCGGCGATCGCGGTCACCAGCAGCGACGACGTGTTGCTGGCCAGGACGCACTGCTCGCTGGTCACCTCCGCGACGGCGCGCAGCAGCTCGTGCTTGAGCTCCAGGCGCTCGGGCGCCGCCTCGATGACCAGCTCGGCGCCGGCCAGCGCGGCGAGGTCGTCGATTGCCTCCACGCGCGCGACGGCCTCGGCTGCAGCCTCGGCGTCGAGGCGCCCGCGGGCCACGAGCGTGTCCAGGTCGTCACGGATGCGCCGCAACCCGCGCGCGAGCGCGTCGCTCACCGGGTCGTAGAGCAGCGTGCGTGCCCCGGCGCGGGCGGCGAGCTCGGCGATCCCCGAGCCCATCGTTCCCGCACCGAGCACGCCGATGACGCGGGCCGGCGCTGACGCCGTGTCGCTCACGCCGGCACGAGTGCGTTGACGCCGGTCAGCGCACGCCCGATGATCAGCTTCTGGATCTGCGACGTGCCCTCGTACAGCGTCGTGACGCGCACGTCGCGGAAGTAGCGCTCGACCGGATGGTCGTCGACGTAGCCGGCGCCGCCGTGCACCTGGATGGCCGTGTTGGCGCACTCGACCGCGGACTCGGTGGCGTACAGCTTGGCGATCGAGGTCTCCGTCGTGTTCGGCTCACCCTTGTCCTTGAGCACTCCGGCGCGCAGGGTCAGCAGACGCGCGGCGTCTGTCTTGACCTTCATCTCGGCGATCATCGCCTGCACGAGCTGGAAGCTGGCGATCGGGCGGCCGAACTGCTCGCGCTCCTTGGCGTACTTGACCGACTCGTCGACGCAGCCCTGGCAGATGCCCACGCACCCGGCGGCGACGGAGTAGCGGCCGGAGTCCAGCGAGCTCATGGCGACCTTGAAGCCGTCGCCCACCTGGCCGAGCAGGCCGTCCTCGCCAACCTCGACGTCGTCGAGGGAGATGGCCGCGGTGTCGGAGCCGTGCAACCCCATCTTGTGCTCGATCGTGGTGGGCTGATAGCCCGGCTGGTCGGTCTCGACCAGGAAGCAGCCAAGGCCGCGGTGGCCGAGGGCCGGATCGGTCTGGGCGAAGATCAGCGCCAGCTTGGCGTAGTTGCCCATCGAGATCCACATCTTGGCCCCGTTGATGCGCCACCCGCTGTCGGTCTTGGTCGCGCGGGTGCGCTGGTTGGCCGCATCGGAGCCCGTGTCGGGCTCGGTCAGCCCGAAGCAGCCGAGCCACTCGCCCGAGCACAGCTTGGGCAGGTAGCGCTGCTTCTGCTCCTCGGTACCCCAGCGCACGAGCGCCGAGCAGACGAGCGACGTCTGCACCGAGACGACGGTGCGCATCGCGGAGTCGGCGCGCCCGATCTCCTCGACGACGAGGCCGTAGGTGACGTAGTCGAGGCCGGCGCCGCCGTACTCGCGCGGGACGATCGCCCCGAGATAGCCCTGGGCGGCGATCTTCTTGACCAGCTCTGTGTCGAAGTGATGGTTACGCGCGTTCTCGCGGGACTGCGCGACGATCTCCTTGTCGGCGAACTCGCGGGCGGTATCACGAATGAGCTGCTGCTCATCGGTGAGGTCGAAGTCCATGGGTCTCCTTGTCTTGATGCCGGCAGACGTCGGGTTGGTCAGCGGGCCGGCGCTCTCGGGTCGACGTTGGCGGCTGCAACGTTATCGATCCCTGTTGCATTTGCGATCGCTCCTGGCGACGGCCGGCCAAAGGGCCATGCGCGAATTTCGCCCCGCGCGGACCGGGATCGCGCCCACCCGGCACCGCTCGCGGCACACGCTACCGGCCCGCCGCTGCCCGCGCGGCTGACCGACCCTCTACCATCGTCGCGCGATGGCCGAGGAGACCCGGGACAAGGTGACGATGGACAAGATCGTGGCGCTGTGCAAGCGCCGCGGCTTCATCTTCCCCGCCTCGGAGATCTACGGCGGCCTCGGCTCGACCTACGACTTCGGCCACTACGGCGTCCTGCTGAAGGGCAACGTCAAGGGCGAGTGGTGGCGCTCGCTGCTGCAGGAGCGCGACGACGTGGTGGCCCTGGACTCGGCCATCCTGCAGCACCCGCGCACGTGGGAGGCCTCCGGCCACCTGCAGAACTTCACCGACCCGTTGGTCGACTGCCGCACCTGCAAGCAGCGCTTCCGCGCCGACCACCTCGAGCAGCTGGCCTGCCCGCGCAAGCCGTCGGTGCATCCCGGCGAGTTCGCCGAGTGCGACCTCACCGAGGCGCGCGCGTTCAACCTGATGTTCAAGACGACGATGGGTCCCGTCGAGGAGACCGGCGCCACGGTGTACCTGCGCCCGGAGACGGCGCAGGGCATCTTCGTCAACTTCAAGAACGTGCTGCAGTTCGCGCGCAAGAAGCCGCCGTTCGGGATCGCCCAGATCGGCAAGTCCTTCCGCAACGAGATCACGCCCGGCAACTTCATCTTCCGCACGCGCGAGTTCGAGCAGATGGAGATGGAGTTCTTCGTGCCACCGGACGAGGCGCAGCGGTGGTTCCAGTACTGGCTGCAGGAGCGCCACGACTGGTACCTGCGGCTCGGGCTACGCCCGGACCACCTGCGCCTGCGCGCTCACGACCCCGACGAGCTGTCGCACTACTCCTCGGGGACCAGCGACGTCGAGTACCTGTTCCCGATCGGCTGGTCCGAGCTGGAGGGGATCGCCAACCGCGGCGACTTCGACCTGCGTCAGCACACCGAGTTCTCCGGCGAGAAGCTCGAGTACTTCGACCAGGCCACCGGCGAGCGCTACGTCCCGCACGTCATCGAGCCGGCCGCCGGGGCCGACCGGGCGACGCTCGCCTTCCTCGTCGACGCCTACGACGAGGAGGAGGTCGAGGGCGAGACGCGCACGCTGCTGCGCCTGCACCCCCGCCTCGCGCCGGTCAAGGTCGCGGTGCTGCCGCTCGTGCGCAAGGACGGTCAGCCCGAGGTGGCGCGCGAGGTGCACCAGGCGTTACGCGGGCGCATGCAGTCCGAGTACGACGAGGGCGGCTCGATCGGCCGCCGCTATCGCCGCCAGGACGAGATCGGCACTCCGTTCTGCGTGACCGTCGACCACCAGACGCTCGAGGACCGCACGGTGACGGTGCGTGACCGTGACTCGCTGGCCCAGGAGCGGATCGCCATCGACGCGCTCGCGGACGAGCTTGCGGGACGCCTGGCCGCGCCCTGGACCACGCCCAAGCTCGCCGGCTGAGGTCTAACATCAGCGAAGCGATGGGCTTCGGGATCGTGGCCGCGGGTGGGCTGGGCGTGATCGTGCTCGCCGTGCTGCTGCTCGGCTACTACTACCCGGGCACCGGCGCCGACGTGCTGGATTGGCGCCCGACGCGGTCGATCGAGCTCGAGGCCGAGCTCGAGGTGGATGACCTGCAGCAGATGCTGGCCGCCCAGAACGAGCGCCGCCGCCGGCGCGGCGCGCGTGAGCGCTCGCTGGAGGAGATCGAGCTGCAGGTGGCCGCCGACATGGCCGAGCAGCAGCGTCGCCGCGCCGCGTATCTGGCCGGCCAGGCGTCCACGGACGAGGCGCAGCGCGACCTCGAGGATCTGCTGGCCACCGCGAACGAGCGCCGCCGCCGCCGCGGCGAGGCGCCCGTCACCGCCGAGCAGTACCGGCGGCAGCTGCGCGACCCGGGCGATCACGACGGCCGGCTCCCGGCGCGCTAGACGATGGCGCGGGTGCTGATCGTGGGCGGCGGCTGCCGCGGTCGCCGCCTGGCCGGCAGCCTGCTCGCCGCGGGACACGCCGTTCGCATCACGACGCGCGCGGAGGCGGGGCGCGCGGCGATCGAGGCGACCGGGGCGGAGTGCTGGATCGGCGACCCCGACCGCATCGCCACGCTGCGCGAGGCGCTCGACCGTGTGACCGTGGCCTGCTGGCTGCTCGGCACGGCGCAGGGGGAGCCGGCGCGGCTCGAGGCGCTCTACCGAACGCGCCTGGAGTACTGGCTCACGCAGGTGATCGACACGACCGTACGGGGCTTCGTCTACGAGGCGGCCGGAACCGTGGCGCCGTCGCTGCTGGACGCGGGGCGGGCGCTCGTGCGCGAGGTGTGCGAGCTCAACGCGATCCCGTACGCGGTCATCGACGTCGCGCCGGGCGATCCCGGGTGGCTCGGGGCGGCGCAGGCGAGCGTCGACTCGTTCCTGGCGCCGTCCAGCTGATCGCGGCCCCGCTCATGGGCGGGTTCGGGCGCTCCGATGCTCTGTGACGAGCAACATGGACGCCGACCGCCCCCGCATCGCCCTGGCCGTGTCCGCCCTCGGCGGCATCCTCACCGCGATCGCCGTCTATCAGCCCTTCTATGGCCTGGGCATCACCCCGGCGGGGGTCAGCCTGGCCGCGCAGGAGGTCTCGTCGCTGCCCGGGCTCTCGCAGTACAGCGGTCAGTTCAGCAGCGAGGCCGCGCCGCTGGCCGGGCGTTCGCTCGTGGGTGTGTCCGCGCACCAGGTGCTGCACAACATCAGCATCGCGCTGCTGATCATCGCCGCGCTGGCGATCCTCATCTCCCTGGTTGGTCTGGCCAGCGCCCGTCCGGTGCTGCCGGCCGACAGCCGCCGGTTCCTCGTCGGGATCGGCCTGGTCGGGGCCGTCCTGACCATCTTCCGGATGATCGTTCGCCCGGATCCGGATCCCGAGTTCATCACGCTGACGCTGCGCATCGGCTCCTTCATGGCCTTGGGCGGATGCGCGGCGATCGCCGCCGGGGGACTGTGGCCGGCTCGCGCGCCGGCCGACGCCGAGGCGCCGGTCGCCGCCGACGTGTGGTCGGAACTGTCCGGCTGGACGCCGAGCTGAACGCGCCGGCGCGGCTCAGGGCGCGGCCGCAGCCGCAGGGGTGGCGGAGGCCGGCCGGGCGGCGCTATGCTGTCCGGTAAATCCCCCCAAACCCGATCCGCTTTCAATAAAGGGAGGGCCCCGTGGCCGATTACGCGAAGGACGTGCTCGTCGAGACCAGCTGGGTCGAGGAGCACCTCAACGACGACTCGATCCGCATCGTCGAGGTCGACGAGAACCCCCAGCTGTACGCCGAGGCCCACATTCCAGGCGCCATCGGCTTCGACTGGAAGGCCGATCTGCAGGATCAGGTCAAGCGCGACTTCCTCGGTCCCGAGGCGTTCGGCGCCCTCTTCGGGAGCCGCGGCATCTCCAACGAGCACACGGTCGTGCTCTACGGCGATCGCAACAACTGGTTCGCCGCCTACACCTACTGGTACCTGAAGTACTACGGCCACGACAAGGTGCTGCTGGTCAACGGCCCGCGTGAGAAGTGGATCTCCGAGGGGCGCCCGACCTCCACCGAGGTGCCGACCCACCCGGCGGCCACGTTCACGGCCCGACCGGGCGACGACTCGATCCGCGCGAAGCGCGATGAGGTGCTCGCGGCGCTCGACGCGGAGACGCGGCTGGTCGACGTGCGCTCGCCGGCCGAGTTCTCCGGTGAGCTCATCTCGCCTCCCGGCTACGAGCAGGAGGGTGCCCAGCGCGCCGGTCACATCCCGGGGGCGGCGTCGGTGCCATGGGCCCAGGCGGTCAAGGAGGACGGCACGTTCAAGTCCAAGGACGAGCTCGAGGAGCTGTACCGCAGCAAGGGCGTGCTCAACGGTGGCAGCGCGATCATCGCCTACTGCCGCATCGGCGAGCGCTCCGCGCACACGTGGTTCGTGCTCTCCGAGCTGCTCGGCCAGCGCCGACGTCAAGAACTACGACGGCTCGTGGACGGAGTGGGGCAACCTCGTCAACGTGCCCGTGCAGAGGGACGCCTGACCCACGGAGAGGGATCGTCGCGGCGGCGCCGGCGTCTGGCCCGGCGCCGCTCAGGCGACCGAGCGAGCGTCCAGGCGCTCGGTGCGCTGGAGCAGGTGATCGACGATCCGAGCCGTCGCACCCCAGATGACGTGCTCGCCGACGAGGTAGGCGGGCATCTCGAAGGACAGGCCGCGCCGCTCGATCCGCGTGGTGCCCACGCTCGCGCGCAGCTCGCCCAGCGAGACCTCGAGCACGGCTGCCACCTCGCGCTCGGACAGCCGCCAGCGCTGCCCCGCGGTCGAACAGCCCGACGAACGGGTAGATCGCGTAGTTGGTCACGAACGTCGGATGTCGGCTCGAGCGCCCCGACGATCGTGACCTCGCCGGCGGTAGAGTCCGATCTCCTCCTCGGCCTCGCGCAGTGCGGTGGCGACGAGGTCGGGATCGGCGGCGTCGCGGCGGCCGCCGGGGAACGAGATCTCGCCCGGCGTGGCGGCGCAGGTCGGGGCGGCGCACGGTGAACACCACCCGCAGGCCGTCCTGCGGCTCGGGCTCGTTGCCGACGCACAGTGCGACGAGCACCGCGGCCGGTACCTGGCCCGGCAGCTCGGTCCGCATCGCCTCGCGTGCGTCGATGAGCGTCTCGCCGAGCGGGCCGGCGAGCGATGCGACGGCGTCGGATGCCGGAGACGCGGCGATCGGCCGGCGGGACGCTCAGGCGGTGAGCGCTGCGCGCTCGACGCGCTCGTGGAACATGACCTCGCCGTCGAGCGTGCGGTGGACCGGGCATTTCGCGGCGATCACCTTCAGGCGCTCGACCTGCTCGTCGGGCAGATCGGCGGGCAGCCGCAGGACGAGCTCGAACTTGGTCGGGCAGCCGCGCTCGGCCGGGCTGTACTCGACGTCGACCTCGATGCTGCCGATGTCCCAGCCCTTGCGGCCCGCGTACATCTCCATCGTGATCGCGGTGCACGAGGCGAGGCTCACGGCGAGCAGCTCCTGCGGGTCGGGTCCGGCGTCGTCGCCACCGGACTCGAGCGGCTCGTCGACGGTGAGCTGGTGGTCGCGCACCTGGACGCTGTGCTTGAACGTGCTGCCGCTGCGGCGTGCCGTCGCCTTCATGCTGATGCCTTTCCGAGAGTTGCCGTTCATCCCTGGCGCTAATGCTACTCCCGGCCCTCCGCTCGCCAAGGGCGATCGAGCGCGTCGGTCAGGCGAGCGGGTTGAACAGCAGCCCGGTGAGCAGCTTCGGGAAGAAGTAGGTCGACTTGGGCGGCATGCTCTCGCCGCTGGCGGCGACCTCGCGGATCTGCGCGACCGGCGTCGGGCGCAGCACGAACGCGGCGTCGTACGCTCCGGCTCTCGACGAGGGCGAGCGCCTGCTCGGCGTCGCGCGCGTAGCCGAAGCCGTTGAGGTGGGAGATGTCATCGTCGCTGAGGCCGAGCGCGCCCTTGAGGATGAGCGTCTCGAGCACGCCGGTGTCCAGGCGGCGGTAGGCCGGAGAGCGGTCTGCCAGCGCCGCGTCGGCGATCGCCTGGTCGCGCAGCGTCAGCCGGTAGGGGCGCCGGGAGCTGCGCGTCGATGTAGCCGAACATCGAGCGGGCCGTCGGACGGCGGCGGCGCGATCTCCTCCCGGGCGACCGGCACGAGCTCGAAGTCGCGCTGCAGCGCCTCGGCCAGCGCCGCCTGGCGCTCGGCGCCGAGGCCCCGGACGAGCCGGTGCGTGGGGAACACGCTCAGCCCCGGGTCCTCGGTGGCCACCAGGCACATGAGCACGTAGCCGGTGATCGCCGGTCGCCGCCGATCTCCTCGGCATAGACGCGGGCGGTCTCGTAGCGGTGATGGCCGTCGGCGATCAGCAGCTCGGCGTCGCGCGCGGCCGCCTGCACGGCGGCGATCGCCTGCGGGTCACCCACCCGCCAGAGACGGTGCAGGGTGCCGTCCTCGTCTCGCACCTCACCCCACGGCGCCGCCGCGGTCGCCGGCGCCAGCGCGCTCCAGGCGGCGCCGGCCGGATCGGAGTAGAGCGAGAAGATCGGCGAGAGATTCGCGCGCGTGGCGCGCGTCAGGCGCAGGCGATCCTCCTTGGGACCGGGATGCGTGCGCTCGTGCGGGCGGATGCGCCCCGGTCCGTACTCCTCGACGGCGACGCGACAGAAGAACCCGCGCCGCGTGCGCTCGCTGCCCGTCCGGGCCGATGTAGTTCTGCTCGTGCGCCCACAGCGCGGGCTCGTCGTCGCGGACGATCGCGCCCGCGTCGCGCCACTGCGACAACAGCGCGGCGGCCGCGCGCGTAGGGGTCGCCGTCCCCGTCGGCGCGCGGCAGGTCGATCCCGACCACGTTGTACGGCGAGCGCGCGGCCAGCACGGCACGCTGGTCGTCGTCGATGACGTCGTAGGGCGGCGCGACGACGTCGGCGCAGCGACCCGACCACGGCGAGGTCGTAGTGAAGCGCGCGCAGGGGCTGGATCTCGGCCACGGTGGCGCGGCACGCTAGCAAGCGACGGGCCGCGGCCGTGTCGCGGTCGCGCGGTCCCTACGCTTATGCGAGTTCGGGGCGTAGCTCAGCCTGGTAGAGCGCCGCGTTTGGGACGCGGAGGTCCTCGGTTCGAATCCGGGCGCCCCGACTGCTGGTTGTCCGTCCGGCCGTCAGCGGCCGACCGGGACGCGCCGGCGGCTGAGCAGCGCCGCCAGACCGGCGATCAGACCGAGCGCGCCGACGATCAGCGCGGCGATGGCCAGGCCCTTGCTCGCCCCGGGCTTCACCGTTGCGGCCGTGCTCGTAGCGGCGCCGGTCGGTACCTCTCCCGGCGTGGGCCCGGCCTCGGCCCCGGCCACGTCCTCGACCACGCCGCCCGGGGCGGTGATGTTGATTGTCGGCGCGGGCGTGTCGGCGCTCGGCGGGCCGATCCAGTGCACCACCTGCCCGTTGCTGTACGTCTGCACGGTCTTGAAGGCCAGCGACTGACCGGCGTCGGTGGCCGGAATGGCGACCGACAGCGGGAAGTTGATGAACGTGTTGTTGTCGACGCGTCCGAGCGGCCCCTGCCAGGTCCACCGCATCTGCGACACCTCGACGTCGATCGGGCCGTCGTCGGTCTGAACCGGCGTGGCGAGCTTCTGGTAGATGACCGAGGTGGTCCAGCCGGGCACGTTCTCGTAGTCGGCGCTGATGAATCCGGGGGGAAACAGCGTGTCCACCTGCGTGACGTGGGCTCCGGCCTGCTCCCCGGGCACGCGCACGTCGAGCGTCGCATAGGCGCCGGCCGGCACCGTGTTGGGATGCAGGCTGATGTGCGCCTGCGCCGCGGGCGCGAGCAGGAGCAACAGCGGCAGGGCGCTGGCGATGAGGGCGGCGCGGCGGTGTCGCATTGGATTGTGCCTCCGGTCGTCGAGGGGGTACGTGGGGTCTGCGGCGCTCATTGGATGGGCACCTTCACGGTCTGCAGGTACTCGTCGAACTGCGACACGCGGTCGGTCAGCTGGATGTCCCAGGTGCCGCCCGGGATCAGCTCGGCCGCGCTGACGACGTAATGGCCGGGCCCCGCCGGGGTCGCGGTAAGCGGCAGCGGCCCGATGCCCTTGGCGGGCAGGCTCGCGGTCACGTCGAGCTCCTGGGTGGCGGTGAACTGGCTGCCGTCCTTCGGGTTGATCAGGTAGATGTGCATCGTGTTGATCCCCACCCGGGCGGGATCGACGTCGAATTCGAGCTCGGCCGGGCCGAGGCTGGTCGTGGTCGCGAACGGCCCCGCCGTCGCGTCCGCGGGCGGGGTGTAACTGGAGAGCGCGCCCGTGACGCCGAGCACGATGAGGATCAGGGCCACCTCGGCGCGCAGCGTGCGCCGCAGCGCGACGCCGATCTCCCCGGGCGAGCGCCCGCTGCGCACGGCCTCCCGGAGCCCCGGGATGGCCCGCTGGCGGTTGAGCGCGCCGAGTCCGATGAGGACGAGCAGCAGCCCGAACTTGATGAGCACGGCGGCGCCGTACGCGCTGTGCCACAGGCCGTACCACGTGCGGATGTGCAGGTATGCCTGCACGACGCCGGTCAGCAGCAGCGCCAGCACGCACGCCAGCGCCAGCGGCGAGAAGCGGATGAGCGTGCCGGCCAGCAGCCGGGTTCGGTCGGCCGCGGCCAGGCGGCGTGTGGCGAGTGGCAGCGCGACCACGAGGCACAGCAGGCCGCCGAGCCAGACGCACATCGCCACGACATGTCCGACATCGAGCGGGAACAGGATCCCGGTGTCGGCGCCGACACTGGCATGCCCGCTGAGCGCGGGGGTGATGACGAGATAGGCGGCGCCCAGCACCGCGGCGCCGGTCAGGGCGCCGCTCGGGCCCGGCGCGAGCGCCAGGCCGTCGGCGCCCAGGGCGACCGGACGCAGCGCCGGCACCGGCTGGCGCCGGCCCGCGGAGGCGAGCAACAGCACGCCGCCCAGGCCGAGCCACACCAGGCCGCGCGAGCCCCATACCCAGCCGAAGCGGCTGTGCCAAACGGTGTCGAGTATGTGACCGTCCAGCGCCGACCAGAACGACACCCCCGCCTCGGTGGCGCCCTGGAGCACGAGCCCCAGCGCCGCCACGACGACCCCGAGCGCGACGGCCAGGCCGAGCAGCCGCGTGGCGCTGCGGGCAAAGGCGTCCGACGCGGCCTCCCATTCCGGACCGGCTCCGCCGTGCTCGCGCAGCTCCGGTAGCCACACCAGCGCCAGGAAGCTCAGGACCCCGACCCACAGCGCGATCGAGGCGTAGTCGACCGCCTTGACGGCGCCGAACGCCACCTCCGTCACGACTCCGGTCTTGTTGCGGGCGATCAGCGCGCCGACCGTGATCACGGGCCCCGTGCCGGGTGCGCCGATGTTGAAGACGTTGCCGCCGTACACCACATGGGTGTCGGCGGAGATCACCCGGTAGGTGGCCACGTAGGTGCCGTGCGGCAAATGCGAGGGCAGCCCGACCCCCATCCAGGCCTGCTGGCTGTCGGGGTGCTCGACGTCGTGGTTGTCGACCTCCTGGCCCTGTGCGTTGTAGACCTTCACCGCGCCGAGCGTGCCGCCGACCGGCTGGTTGAACTCGAAGATCACCTCGCCCGGCGGGGTCGCCACGGTGGCGCCGCGGGCGGGCACCGTATTGAGCAGCTGCGCGTGGGCGAGGGCGCTGGGCGCCCACAGCGCGAGCAGGCCGGCGGCCAGGGCCAGCGCTCGTGTCGTGCGGCGGATCGAACTGCTCACGGCCGGCTCACCAGGCCTCCCGTGGCGTCGGCCGCGCCGTGCCACCGGATTCGGGGTCGCCGGCCGCGCCGCCGGCGGGCGGGCCGGCGCGGCGGCGGCGCACGACGATCACCAGCGCCAGCCCGAGTAGGGCGATGATCGCGAGGGCGATGTAGGCGGCCGGCGAGGCCGTGGACGTACTCGGCGTCCAGAACAGCTGACCGCTGATCGCTCCGGCCTGGCTGCCGACCGCGATCGGAACCCTCCAGTTGAAGATGAGCGTCCGCTTGCTCTTGTCCGTCACCTGCGGCGGCGTGGCGGGCGACGCCCAGTGGATCCGGTGGTCGTGCCACTGGAAGGTGCCGGTCTTATAGATGGTCGTCCACTGCGGCGGCAGGCTGGGGTTGGCGCTGGCCGGCACCGTTCCGCCGCCGTAGAAGCTCGTGTTCAGATAGAGCGCCGGAGAGCGCTCGTTGAGCTGGACGGTGCCGTCGCCCAGCAGCCGCGCGTAGGGCTCGCCCTGGTAGCCGTAGATCGTCACGGTGCGCCCCGTGTGGTTGAACACCTGCAGGCGGTCCGCGAACGCCAGGATCTGGATCTGCAGCCCGGGCACCGACGGCGTGACGTTGACGATGTAGGAGCGGAAGTTCGAGTTGGAGCCCTGGTCGGCGCCGGGTGTGGCGGAGGCCTGCTCGTACAGGTCGGGGTTGGACGCCGCGACGGCGCCCGCCGGCGCCGGCGCGGCTGCGAGCGCGCCCAGCACGGCGACGAGCGTGAGATGACGCATCGATGGGGTTCCTCTCCGGGAGGGTTCTGGGTCGGGATCTACGGGGAACCGCGGCGCCGACCCGTCTCCCGGGCGTGCGTCGCGTCAGCAGGCGGCGAATGCGGCGGGCGGTCCGCGCTCCGCCAGCGCGGACGCGACCAGCAGCCCGCCGCGGGGACACGAGCGGCTGGGCCGTGGCGTCATGAGAACGATCGCGGTTCGCCGACGGCGCCGTGGGCGCCGGCCGCGGACGACGAGGGCGACCACGTGACGCTCGCCGGGATAGCGCCGCGCGAGCAGCGCGGCGAACAGCACCAGCGCGGGCGCCAGATGCAGGACCCCGGACCCGAATCCGCCCCGGACGGCCAGCGTGGCGCCGGCGGCGAGGAGGCCGAGCGGCACGGCTGTACGGACGATACGTCCGGTGCGCATGGGGGGATGCTACCCCAGCGCGATCGGAAGAGCAGCGCGTGCGCGGCCCGTTCCGCCCAGGCTCAGCGCGGACGCCCCTCGGGTTCTCCTGGCGTGACGGTCAGTGCCGGCTTGGCGGCGGGGCGCGTCCGGGTGGGCGCGTCCGGCCCGAGCAGCTCGTCGAGATCGTCGTCGCCGGCGGCGGCGTCGGGGAGCTGCTCCGCCCGACGGCGCTCGCGCCGTCCCGCCCAGTAGATCCAGCCCACGACGACCATCACCGGCGCCACGTAGGCAAGGCTCTCCTGCACCGGTAGACCCGCGATGTGGCCGAGGATCACCACACGACCAAGGGTACGCCATCGGCGCGGCGCCGCCCGCTGGCCGTCAGGCCAGCGTTCGGTGCTCGACGCCCGTGTCCGTGGCCACGAGCACGTCGTGCACCATCGACGGCGGGAACAGGCCGTGTTCGACGACGCCGGGCGTCGACGACAGGCGATCGGCCAGCAGAGCGGGATCGCCGATCTCGCCGAGGTAGTCGGCGATGAGGTTGCCGTCGGCGCTCGGGGGCACGTCGCGTAGCCGCGCCGGCGAGCAGAGCTGCAGCGTGTGGCGGGCGCCGAAGCGCAGGATCTCCAGCGGCACCGGCGGGCGCAGCGCCTGCACGGCCTTCTCGGCCGAGACGATGACGACGAATCGTCGGGCGGCGGCCGCAACGATCTTCTCGCGGGTGTGTGCGGCCCCGCCGCCCTTGACCAGCCAGCCGTCGGGCGTGACCTGATCGGCGCCGTCGATGGCGATGTCGAGCTCCCCGATCTCGTCGAGGGTCGCGACCTCGAAGCCGAGCGCGCGCGCCGCGTCCTCGGTGGCGGGCGACGTCACGGCGCAGCGGAGCGTGAGCCGGCGGGCGGCCAGCGCGGGCAAGAGGTAGGCGACGGTGCTCCCGGTTCCCAGCCCGACCCGGTCGCCGTCCGCCACCAGCAAGGCCGCCGCCTCGGCGGCGGCCTGCTTCTGCGCGTCGCGGTCCCCTGACATGAGCCGCGACGATAGCCGGCCGCGCGCTCGGACGTGGCGCCGCCGGCGCTCAGCGCGGGCGGGTGCGCGGCGCGGTCAGGTCGAGCGGCAGCACCTGCGTCGTGGAGGCGCCGCCGGTCACCCCGGCGATGATCTCGAGATCGGCGCGCAGGCGACCCGCTCCGCGGAGCAGCCTGGCCCCGGCCGGACTCAGGTCGAGGGAGATCTCAGCCGCGTGTCCGGTGGGGATCACCAGGCGGGCCGAGCTCAGCGTGAGCGATGGGGAGGCGTGAAAGGCGTTGGTGAACGAGTCCGAGAGCGCCGTCACGTGGGTGAGGGTGACGCCGACCACGCACGCGCCGGCTCCCTTGGGGCAGGCGATCGTCTCGCCGGTATGCGCCACGGTGAGCTCGCCGCGGACGAGGACGTTCGCGGGGCCCGTGCGAGCGAGCGTCGCTCGCAGACGCGGCGGTGGGGGCGGAGGAGCCTTCGGGCCGGGAGACGGCGGCGCGCTCGTGCTCGTGCTCGTGCTCGCCGGTGGGGCGGTGGCGGTGATCGTCGTGGTCGTCACGCTCGTGGAAGAGCTGCTCGACTCGCTGTCGGAGGTGGCGGTCGAGCTGGTCGTGCTCGGGGTGGACGTGCTCTGAGCGCCGTTGTTCGGAGGCGAGGCGGGCCCGACGGTCACCGCCTGCGAGGTGCTGCTCTGGTCACCCGCCTTGTCGGTGACGGTCAGCGTCACCGTGTAGGCATCCGGTTCGGCGTAGGTGTGGGAGGGCGAGATGCCGCTGGCGGTGGTCCCGTCCCCGAAATCCCAGCTGTAGGACGTGACCGCGCCGAGCGACGGGCTGCCGTCGAACGTGACCGGCTGGCCGGCATTGGCCTGAGCCGGGGCGTTGAACTGAGCGAGCACCGTCGACACGGCGACCGTGTGGCTGACGGAGTCCGTGCCGCCGTCGCTGTCGACCGTCGACAGCGTGACGGTGTACTGGCCGGCGGTCGCGTAGGTATGCGACGTCGTCGCTCCGCTTCCGGTGGTGCCGTCGCCGAAGTCCCAGGTGTAGGACACGATGCCCGGCGATCCGCTTGGGGGCAGGGCACTGAATGCGACGGGGCGCGCGGCCACCGGCTTGGTCGGGGCATCGAAGCGCGCCTCGTAGCGCGCCCGGCAGCCGTCTCCGTCGTTGCTGAAGTTCTCCTGCAGGATGTAGTCGTCCGCGCCGAACGTCTCGTTGTACTGGTCCGGGGCAAGGCCGCTCAGCGGGCCGAACTCGTCCGGGTTCGTGCAGTCGTCCGCCACTTCGTTGCCATTGGCGTCGTACCAGCTGGTGCCGTAGGGGTCGGTGATCGTCTCGGCGTGCTCGTGGCTGATGAGGCTGAGCTGGTCGTCGAGCGCGTCGTCGCCGCCGGTGCCGTTGGGGCTCTCCCCGGTCTGACAGCCCGGCACGTCGGCCCACGGCATGACGGCATAGAGGGGCGGCTGGCCGGAACCGAAGTAGGAGTGGTAGGAACAGAACGTGCTGTCGGCGCAGCCACCGGTGTATCCGTATCCGTCGGGGCCGCTGAAGCACTCGTCCATCCCGGCCGGGAGGAACACGAAGTAGATCGCGTGGGCGGATTGCGGCCAACCCTGGCTGGCGATCACGCTGCTGAGCTCGTCGCGGACCTGTTGGTCGGTGAGGCAGGCCGTGTAGCCGGCCGGCAGGTCAGGCGCCGGCGGGCAGCCGCTCGTTCCGTCATTGGCCGGATAGGGGTCGGTGTCGACGAGCGAGCCGCCGAACGTGGATTGGTACATGCCCGGGCCGGTGGAGTCGTAGTACTGCGTGAGCACCGAGTACTCGTTGTCGCTGGCGCCACTGGCGCTGGCGACGTCTTCGAAGTACTGGTCGACGCCGGCCTCGAAGCCGGCGGGAAACCCGTCGCCGGGATCCCAGTAGATCGCGTAGGTGTCGTGGCCGCGAAGCACCGGGCCGCCGTGCCAGGCCATGGGCGGCAGCGCCGCGCTGGTGGTCACGGTCGTGGTGGTCGAATCGCTGTCCGTCGTGCTCGACCCGGCGTCGCTGGTCGAGCTGCTCGTGGCACTCGAGCTCAAGCCGCCCGCGGGGACCGTCGTCGTCGAGCTGCCCGGCGGCGTGCTCTGCGTCGTGCTCGCGGTCGACGTCGAGGTCGTCGTGGACGCGGTCGTCGCATCGGTCGTCGTGCTCGTCGTCGTGTGAGCGGTCGTGCTGGCGGTTCGAGTCGTCGAGCGATCGCTCGACGCCGAGCTGGTGCTGGTGGCGACCAGCGCGGTGGCGCGGACGTACGACGGGACGCCGGCCGACGGAGCGCCGCGCGGGGCGAGGCCGAAGCGGTGCCCCGATGCGTCGACGATCACCGCATGGGCAGAGGGTGCGACGGCGAGGCCGCTGGCCAGGCCGCAGGCGGCGAGCGCGCCGAGACCGGCGACCAAGCGCCGGCAGCGTGCCGACCGGGCTGCGACGTGCGTTCTCATCTCTCGTCGTGACCCCGCGACGAGCGGCGCGGACGCGGCACCCACCGAGGTCGGCCGACCACGTTAGACGACGCGCGGCTAAAGCACGACAACTGCAGGGAACCTTGACATTGAGCGGACATGGGGGCTGACGGTCGCGTGCGCGCGGGCACCTGGCACCGATGCTTTCGCACCGATTCGTCGCGTCCCTCCTCAAACCTCACCTAGATGCATCGGCCGGAGCCTCGCTCGCGATGACTAGAACATTCGTCCAGTCGCGTTTGGCCGGGGCAGGAACGCGCGACGCCGCCGAGACGGCGTCAGGCCTGCGGGTGCGGCGCGAGCTCGGGTGCGGCGCGGTTCGGCTCCGATCCGGCGCCACCGCTCGCCGCCGGAGTCACCGGGTCGTCGCCCCGCAGGAAGCGCGTGATCGCCAGCCCGGCGAGCAGCGTCATGATCGTCGCGCTGCTCACGCACCACTCGCAGATCGCGTTGATCGTGAACAGCTCACGGTAGGTCAGGTACATGCTGAAGCCGAAGCCGGTGATGATCACGAACAGCAGCGCCGCCCGCGTGTTGTCGTTCTGCGGGGCGAGCGTCAGCAGCCCGAGGATCGTCACGTAGCCGATCAGCCCGATCAGGGCGACCGGCACGCCGGCGAGATCGGCGTAGGCGGAGTGCTGGACCGTCTCGCACTGGCTTCCGAGCGAGCATGCCACCTGGACGTTCGCGTAGTGCGTGTAGACGAGGTAGCTCGCTACGCACAGCCCGATGGTGCCCAGCACGATCATCGCGATGCGGAGCTTGCGGTCGGTCATGACGCGGGGATCAGGCGACGGCCTGATACAGCTGCTGGATCGTGCTGTAGGGCACGAATCCGACGGTGCCCTTCGTGCCGTGCGGCCCGGTCAAGACAAGCGTCGGCGTCGAGTTGAAGCCGAGCGAGGTCGCCGTCGTCTCGTCGCTCTTGACCTGGGCGGCGAGCGCGGAACTGCTCTGTGCGGACTGCCAGTTGGCCAGGTTCAGGCCGGGCACCTGGGCGGCGAGCTTGTCGAGGTAGGCGGTGTTGACGTAGCCCGAGTCCTCCTTGCCCTGCTCGTTGTAGAAGAGCTCGATGTAGTACCAACCCTTGTTCTGCTGGCCCGCGGCGTACGCGGCGACCTGCTGCTGCTGGAACGTGGTCGGGCTCTGCGTGGCCGTCTCCAGCGAGCGGTACTGGATCTTCAGCTTGCCGGTCCTGACGAGGTCGGTGATCACGGTGGGGAGGGTCTGCAGCGAGAACTCCTGGCAGATCGGGCATTCGAGATCGCCGTAGTACTGCAGCGTGACCGGCGCGGTTGGACTGCCGAGCGTGGTGCCGCTCTGCGGAACGTTCCCGATCAGCGAGCTGATCTGGTTGACCACGCCGCTCTGCGCCGTGGTGCTCTTCGGGATGCCGGTCTCCGTCTTCGTGCCCGAGCCGCTCGAGCTCACGATGATCGCGACGACCACGATCACCACGGCAGCGCCGAGCGCGCCGCCGAGCAGCATCAGGCGGCGCTGGCGCGCGGCCTTGGCGCTCTGGGCGGCCTCGAGCGCCTTGCGCTGCTCGCGGGCGGCTTCGCGCCGCTGCTTACGGGTGAGATCTTCGGGTCCGTCGGCGGTAGTCATCTTCTGAAGTTTTTACCTGTTCGTCGCTGAAGGGAATCTAAGCGCGCGCCGGCGCGCGCGCCGATGCGCTGCAACGGCGGAGCCTACTGGCTCTGCCTGCGCGCCACTGTGACGAAGTATCGAAGTATCGGCGATGGCGGGGGCCGACCTGAGCCTCGGGACGCCTCACGCGACCGATTCGCGCAAACCCCGGTTCGTCGGTCGCGCCGGCCGAGGTCGATCGGCGATGATGCCTCGCGTCGTTGTCCGCCCGGCGCCCGCGCCGGGCTCGACGACCGTCTTGCCCCCGTAGCTCAGCTGGATAGAGCGTCGGACTTCTAATCCGAGGGTCGCAGGTTCGAGTCCTGCCGGGGGCGCCTTTGAGGCCCGATGTTTCGGGCGTTTTCGGTGTCCCGGTGAGGGCGCGGCCGTCGGATGTGTCCCCGACATGTCCCAGAACCGCCCTACCCGCCGCGCGCCGAGCGGCCACGTCTACCGAGTCGACCGCAAGCGCGGACCCGTCTGGTACGCCAAGTACCGGCTGCCCGACGGGCGCCAGGTACAGAAGAAGCTCGGGCCCGCGTGGACGGGGCGGGGGCGCCCGCCGGCGGGCTACGTGACGAGGCGCTCGGCCGAGCAATGGCTGGCCGACACGCTCGCCGACGCCCGGCGCGGCACGCTGCCCGGGCTCGCGCGCAGCGGGGCGACCTTCGATGATGCCGCGGCCGAGTGGCTGCGCTACGTCGAACAGGAGCGCGGCCGTAAGGCCTCGACGCTTGCCGACTACCGCTCGGCCGTGCGTGTCCATCTGCTCCCCGCCTTCGGCGGCCTCGAGCTCGAGCAGATCACGACCGAGATGGTCGACGCCTGGCTCTCGGAGCAGCTCCGCCTCGGGGTGCTGTCGCGGCGCAGCCTGCACAAGCTCGTGGTGCTGCTCAACGGCATCTTCCGCCGCGCTCGGCGCGTGTGGCGTCTCCCGGGCAACCCGGTCAGCGAGGTGGAGCGCCCGAGCGTCCCCCGACGGACGGGTCTGGACTTCTACTCCCCCGAGGAGGTCCATGCCCTCGCGCGCGCCGCCGACAACGAGCAGGACGCGGCCGTCTATCTGACCGCTGCACTCACCGGACTGCGCCTAGGCGAGCTGCTGGCCCTGCGCTGGCGCGAGGTCGACTTCTCCGCCCAGACGCTCCGCGTCGTGGCCAGCTACACGGCCGGTCGGCTCGGAACGCCGAAGTCCGGCCTCGGTCGCGCCGTTCCCATGGCCGACCAGGTAGCGTCAACCCTTGCCCGGCTGGCCGCTCGTGCGAGCTTCACAGACGCTGACGACCTCGTGTTCGCCGGCGTGTCGGGCACCTTCCTTGACGGCTCAGCGCTCAGGCGCCGCTACAAGCGCGCTCGCGACGCAGCTGGCCTCCGGCCTCTTCGCTTCCACGACCTCCGCCACACTTTCGGCAGCGTGGCGATCCGTTCCGCCGATCCGCGCGAGGTTCAGGAGTGGCTCGGCCACTCCGACTTTTCGACCACGCAGATCTACATGCACTACAAGCCACGCGCCGACGCTGCCCGTCGTCTCGGCACCGCGTTCTCCGAACCCGCGGTCTCACCCGCGCCCATAGGAGAGTCCCCATGAGCGGCTTCGAGGGCTTCCGTGAATCGCCAGATGCGCCGTTCTACCGATCGGGAGGCATGACCCCGGAGGCGACCTGGGCTGAGGCCGCCTCTCGCCTCGTACGTGTGATCAACGACGTCCGAGACCAGCCTCCATACGCCGTCCCGATCACCGTCGAGCGCGTCTGCCGCTGGCACCGGGCGATCTTCCTGACGACCTTTGAACCCGACGCCGGTCGGATTCGTAGTGACGGCGAGCCGGTCTGGTTCTCGGTCTCTGTCGAGACCACGAGCGGACGCGGCCGGCGGCCCGTCGAGGGGACGCGCGGCCGGCTCGCAGTCGTCCGCGAGCTGACGGCCGAATGCGAGCGGTTCAACGCCTCTCGCGAGGCCCTCGTCGCGGATCGCTCGCCTGGCGATCCTGGCGCCGCCCTTCGCGCGGCGGCTGCGATGTACGTCGCCGTGCTTGGCATCCACCCGTTCGTTGATGGCAACCTCCGAGCGGGCTTCGTGACGTTGCAGGCGGCCCTACACGCGCTTGACATCCCCGGCGTTGTTTTCGACCGGACCATGCGTCGTCACGACGACGCAGTCGGATGGGCCCTGCGCGGGGACGATCGTGCCTCCCTGGGCCCGCTCGTCGATCTGCTGATCGATCTTGTGGCGACGTGAGCCTGGGCGAGTAGCCTCTAGGTCATGCGAATCAAGTACCTCGGTGTCGACTTCCCAGACGGCGATTGGGTGGGCGACGGGAATGGTCTCCGCGAGTGGACCGACGAAGTCTCGGCCGAGATGGCCGAGAACGCGATGCTCCTCGCCATGGGCGCCGATCGGGCTGAGAGCGAGCTGGCCCGCCGCGCGGCGGCCGACACGGACGCGGCTCCCGAAACGACCGTCGTCTCGGGGTAGCCAGCCCCGTCTGGCAAGGTCGGCACAGCCGACCTGAGTGCTGATCAGCGCCGGGACCGGAACGGGTCAAGCTCCGGCCGCAGGCCGCCCCGGAGCGGCGAGCTTGAGGCGGGCCGGGCCCGGGGCTACCTCTCTGAAAGGCCAGTGTTTTCGGGGTCCGGCACCCAGCGCCGGTCACGGGCTCCAAAGCGACAGGTCAAGCTTGGTCAGGTCCGGGTGCCAGATCAGCGCGATCGCGCGCCCAGATGGGCTGACAGCCCACGTCTGCTGCGGCCACGGCGCCGGACCGGGTTGATCGGCCCCGCCACCGGCCGGCCGCACGAAGTCCCCGAAGCCCAACTGCGCCACCGGCGCAAACAGGACGTCACCGCCGCCGTCGGCGCCCAGGGGAAGCGCTGTCGGATCATCCTGCACCGTTCCCGGAACGCCGTTGGCGTCGATCTGCACGATGTGGTTCGTGCCGTCATACCAGCTGACCGTGACGCCCGTGGGAGACGCGACCGCATCGGCCGACTCCGCCGGCGCGGTCGTGAGCGCGAACGCCGTGGCGAATCTGCCCGCTCGCAACAGGCTCACGAGCACGGTCCCGCTTTGGTTGCCGGCCGCCTGATCGTAGGAACAGGCTCCGGCGACCCACGCCGCGAGGCCCTGTCCGGCGCCGGACAGGTCGAGCGTGAACGACTGGGCGGCCCCTCTGGTCACGATCGTGCGGCTGAAGCGCCGGCTGGGCGCCGGTGCCATCGCTACGGTCCCGCTGCAGCTGCCGGCGAGGTACGCGGTCCCGGCCGCGTCGAACTGCGGGACCGACTCCAGCGGCGCCGCGCGCACCACCGTCGGCGGGCCGAACGGCCGTCCCGGACGATGCCATGCGACCACAACCCGCTGCTGCGTGTACCCCTCGCCGATGATGCCATCGCACGCACGTTGCGTTAGGCACCCGTTCCAGGCCACCAGCACGGTGCCATCCGGCGACAGCGCGAGATGCGGCGCGCCCAGGGGAAGCCCGTTCGTCCACCCGATGCTCCAGCGCCCACTGATTGTCTGCGGCGCGGACCAGCGCCCGATCAGTGGGCCGTAGGCGACCCGCACGCCGCCCGGGGAGTCGATCCGGGGCTTCAGGTACCGCAGTAGCACCGTCGCCTCTGCGGGGCTGAGCACCACCCCGATCAGCGCCTCGGCCCGTGCAGACGTCACCACGCGGGTGACGGTCTGCCCACTCGCCATCACCACTGTGAGATGCACCGTGGTCACCGGGTAGCACCCCAACCGCTTCGGCTCCGGCTTCCCCGGCCCCCACGAGCAGCGACGGCCCTGATACTCGGCCGGCCGCGCCCCGGTCCTCGACCAGGCCACCGCAACGTCACCGCGCGAGTCAACGGCCACGCGACCGTCGATCGCGGACACCGGGCCACTGCCCAAGTGCAACGGCGGGGCGGATGCGACCACCTGCGGCGTCGACCAGTCAGCCCGTGCCGCCGGCGCCCAGCCTGCTAGCGCCACAACGACCGCGCCCAACGTCAGCACACGGCAGACCAGTGGATTTCGAAGGCTCGACATCGGCAACCGATGTTGATGGTGGCCAGCCGGAACTTCGCGCGAAACCGCAATTACCCTCGGCATCGGAACGGAGAAACCGACCCTCGGGGAGCTTGAGCGAATGTCTAGGTCTGAACCTCCAGGTCTGGCGCCAACTCGGCGACTCCCGTCACGCCTGCTGAGCTCGGTCCCTCCAGCCGCTCGAGTTGCTCGATCGCTGCTTCGACGTGCGTGAGGTATCGCGTGAGCGCCGGCTCGCCTGGCGAAGGCACTGAAAGGCCTGCCTATACAGACAGGGATCGTCGCCAGGCCGACATCGACCGTGGGCGGTCCGGTGCGCGCTCCTACGTCCCCGCGCGGAGCTCCTCAGCCGATGGCACGACGATCGGTCCTGCGGGCGGCTGCGTGAAGCGAATCGGATTGCCGAACGGGTCGCGCAGCGCGCAGTCGGTGCCGTAGAAGCGCTCGACCGGCTCCTGGGTGAACTCGACTCCGGCGGCGCGCAACGTCTCGTAGGTCGCCCGGCAGTCGTCGGTCTCGAGGATCAGCCCTCCGCCCGCGCCGCCCTTGGCGACCAGCTCCCGGATCTGCTCGACCGTAGCGTCGTCGTGGACCGGCGAGCCCGGCCGCATCAGGATGATCTGTAGGGCGGGCTGGTCAGGCAGCGTGACGGTGAGCCAGCGCATCGCGCCGAGATCCGCGTCGGTGTGGACGACCATGCCGAGCTTGCCGACGTAGAAGTCAAGCGCCTCGTCCTGGTCGAGAACGTAGATGAAGGTGTGGGTGATTTGTGTGAGCATGGCGTCACGGTAACCCCGGCGAACATCACCGCTTCTCCGAAACCGCTCTCTGCCGCGACGCTAGCCGGCGGGTCGCATCCAAGCCATCGCCCCGCACGCCGGCACGCGCAACGCCGCGCCGCCGTCCGCGAAGCGCAGGCGGTAAGCGCTCGGTGACTCACCGACGACGTCTCGGAACGTGCGGCTGAAGGTGCCAAGGCTGTTGAAGCCGACATCGAGGCAGATCTCGGTCACCGAACGCTCCGTCTCTCGCAGCAGTTCCATCGCCCGCTCCACGCGGCGGCGCTGAAGATACCTGTGCGGCGTCTCCCCGAACGTTTCCCGGAACTGGCGGCTGAAGTGGGCAGGCGATACGTGCGCGATGCGCCCCAGCGCCGGCACGTCGAGCGGCCGCGCGAACGCACGGTCCATCGTGTCGCGTGCGCGCAGCATCCGGCGGTTGCGATCCTCGATTGCCCGCGTCATCGATCCACAGCGTAGGTGGTCCCCCTACCTCCCAGGGCAGGCCAGGCACAGCCTCGATCGCAGCGGCCGGCAGGCCCGGATCGATTCTTCGGCGACACAGGAAGGGGTGGAAGGAACCAACCCCAGGGTGGGTACCGGGCACGTGAATGCACGGGCACCATCGGCGGCGTCATTCACGAACTGCCCCAAGGAGATCCCAATGCTCGCCACAATCTCGAAGCTCCGACTCACGGTCGCGCTCAGCGTCGTTGCCGTGCTGTCCTCGACGGCCGTGGCCGCTGCGCGGCCAGCGCCGACCGGGCACGCCCTGCCGAACCCGGCCAACGTCATCGCTCGCATCCACCACGACATGCCGGTCGGCGCCGGCGCGACCGGCGACGGGCCGGCCACCAATGCGGACTGCGACGACTTCGCCGCCTCGATCAACCAGGTCCTCGACTCCGCCGGGAACGTCCTGCAGAACATCGGCAACACGCCGCTCTACGACGAAGGCATCGCCCTCGCTCGCTCGATCGAGAGCGACGCCGAGGACGTCGGCTGCTTCATCATCAACCCGGTCTGAGGAGTTCGGCGCCGCGCCGCCACGGCGTGCCGGGAGGTTGCGCGACGTCACGCAGAAGGCCTCCCGCGGGAGCCGCGAGACGACCTCGGCGGACATCCGGCAGCACCATCCTGCAGCAGCCCCAGCCCTAGCGCCCGGGCGCTCGGCATGAGGCGGGCGCGGCCCGCGCGTGGCCGCCGGCTACGGCTTGCAGGCCGCGAAGTCGGGCCCGGCGGTGGAGGCGCCGCTGATGACGCTGGACGCCGCCGCCACCCACTGCTTGCCATCGCTGTTGAGACGGCTCGGTCCGGCGTCGGCACGCAGGTCACTCGCCAGGTGTGTGGCCACCGCGGCCGCTCCACTCGCGACGCGCCCGTCGGATGTGGACCCGGAATTGCAGGCGCCGGCGGCGAGGCGGGCCGAGAACCAGCGACCCCAAGCTGCCAGCCCGGAGAAGGCCCCGGCGACGCCGGCCACGTCCGTGGCGCACCGCGCCTTGGTGGCCGAGCTCCCGCCGTCCAGCACCGGGTCGACGCCGCCGGAGCTGAACGAGCCGCACTGCGTACTGAGGCGCGCGAACCACGGGCCCAGCTCGGCCCCGTCGGTGCACAGGCCCACGACGCCGTGCGCCTCCGCGTCCGCCGAGCCGCCCGCGACCCTGGCGCAGGCCGAGGCGGACGTGTAGCTACCGCGTTCAGTCGTTGCAGGGCGGCCCAGCCGGCAGCGCTGAGATGCGGCGACAGTCCCGCCGCCGCCGCGCCCGCGAAGGTGGCGGCGGCAACGATCACCGCGACCGTCGCGGTGATGGTGGTGCGGTGGCGGGTGAATGCGCGCCCGAACATCGGCCGGCCGTTCATCGGTCGACGATCGAGGACCGTCAATCCACGCGTCCGCGGCATACGCCCTCCGTCCAGTCGCGTTCGCCTACGGTGCCGGAGCGTACCGGGCCGGCGGGATGCTCGCGCCGTTTGGGCGAGCCGGGGCGACGTCGATCCCCGTCCTCGCTCATTCGGTCGGCCCGGATCCGCGCTCCACCCGGTCGCGGAACGAGCTCGCGGGCTCCACCGTCGCGCCGGCGGCGCGAACCTGATCGGCGAGCCAGCGGTCCGAGGTGACGACCCGCACGACGGCCGGGTCCGGCCGCCGGCCACCCGTCGCACGATCTCGTCGTCGGCCGCGTTCGCTCGCGGCTTCGGCGCGTGCGCGATCTCGATCACCGTCGAGCAGATCGCCGGCCGCGGCGCGCGCTCGAACACGACGGTGACGTCCTCGCCCTCGGCGGCCGCCCAGCGCTCGAGCAGGTCCACGAGCCGCAGCATCGCGCGGTCTCGGTCCTTCCACCACGCGTCGGGCGTGTGCCGATCACGTTCATGCCATCCACCAGCCAGTGCACGGTCGGGAGCCTATGCCCTGGCGGGGTTCGACCCGCGCGGGTCGCAAGTGGGACCATCGTGGAGACAGCGTGTCCACGGGCGCACGCTCTCACCGGTCCGACCCCGGCCGGCCACGAGCACCCGCGATCGCGTACCGCGCGAGGGCGCGGGATCTCGATCAGACTCGCGCCACCAGACAGGAGCGGGACATGGACAACGAGTACCCGGTACAGCTCTCGATCGACTACCCCGACCGCAGCCTCGACCGGCTCACTTCGGCGCTGCGGGTCTTCGCCGTGATCCCCATCGCCATCGTGCTGGCGAGCATCGAGGGCTTCGAGGCGCGGCTCGGTGGTGGCGGCGGCGGAACCGAGGCGACAACGATCGCCGTCGGTGGCACCGGGCTGCTGTTCCTGCCCGTGCTGTTGATGGTGGTGTTCCGGCAGAGGTACCCACGCTGGTGGTTCGACTGGAACCTGCAGCTCCTGCGCTTCGCCAACCGGGTGGGCGTCTACTTCGCCCTGATGGACGACCGCTATCCGTCCACGGAGGACGAGCAGGCCGTGCATCTGAGCTTTGCCTATCCCGACGCCCGGGAGGAGCTCAATCGCTGGCTGCCGCTGGTGAAGTGGTTCCTGGCCATCCCACACTACGTGGCGCTGTTCTTCCTCTACATCGGCGTGATCGTGGCGGTGATCATCGCCTGGTTCGCGGTCCTGTTGACGGGCCGGTATCCACGCGGGATCTTCGACTACGTCGAAGGTGCCATCCGCTGGCACAACCGGGTCATCGGCTACGCCTTCATCCTCGTGACCGATCAGTACCCGCCGTTTCGGCTGGGCGCCTGAGTCGGCCTCAGAGCAGGTGCTGCAGGCGCCAGCCGAGTGATGGGCGCCCGAGCGGGTGGGCGGCCACGGCGCGGGCCGAAGCCGGGCTCGCGCCGCGAACGGTGACCGTGGCGATCCGCTCACCGGCCGCCGCCTGGGTCAGGGACGCGCGGACCACGACCCTGACGGGAAACGCGAGGCCGGCCCAGCCGATCTCCCGCAGCGCGCGGGTGGTGACGACCGTGGTGCGGCGGCCGTCGGCGTTGCTGGCGGTGAGCACAGGGGTGCCCGCAGGCAGGGCGGTCCGCACCCGCAGGGCGGCCGCGGCGGAGTCGCCGAGGCGCTCGCCGCTCAGGAGGGCGGCCGGGATCAGTGAGCCGTCCCGCTGGCCGAGGACGACGCCGAGCACGGTGAGCCGCCGGTCGCCGACGGTCACCCGCTTCGCGAACACGAGGCAGCCACCGGCGGCTCGATCCGAGCCCGTCTTGACGCCGACGTACCCGTTCCAGCCCGCCAGGCCGTTGTAGTTGGCCACCGTGCCGGCGACCGGCAGTTCGGCCGACGGCTCGGCCACGATCTCGGCAAACGCCGGCTGGCGCAGGGCCACCCGAGCGAGCCTCAGCTGGTCGGCGGCGGTGGAGACGGTCCTCGGCTCGAAGCCGCTCGGATCGGTGTAGGTGGTCGAGACCATGCCAAGCCCGCGAGCCGTGGCGTTCATCCGCGCCACGAACGCCGCCGTCCCACCGGCGTCGTAAACGGCCAGCATCGCGGCGATGTTGTTCGCCGACGGGAGCAGCAGGGCCTCGAGCGCCTGACGCTCGGTGATGCGCTCGCCGGCACGCACGCCCACCGTGGACTCGCCCAGGGCGCGGCGCTGCTGCTCGTCGGCGACGTCGGCGGGCGTGATGGTCATGACAAATCCCCCTTCGCCGGCGGCCAGAGGATGCTGGAGCAGCGTGAGGTACGCCGTCATGACCTTGGCCACGCTGGCTATGGGCACCGGCGTCGAGCTCCCCGACGTCCCGAGGCTGCCGACTCCCTCCACCTCGACCGCGGCCTGGCCGCCGGCGGGCCAGGCCAGCACGGGGGCGTTCCCGGACAGGCGGACGTACGCCGGCACGATGCGGTGGACGATCAGCGGGGGCGTCCCCTCGGCCGCGACACGCTGCCCGATCGCTGCCGCCAGTACCACCACGGCGAGCAGGGCAAGGACGCCGAAGCGCACGTGTTGGGAGGTTCGCTCTCTGGCCTCCAGCCGCTCGGTCGCCGCCACAGACCGATAACGCTAGCGCGGGCGCAGGCGGTCACCGCCAGCACGACGCCGCGCGGGACCGGGATACCGCCTCAGTCCACCAGGGCCTGGCGCACCATCTGGTGCAGCTGGGAGCGCAGGGGGTAGGTGCTCGACGGCAGCAGCTGCGTGAGGAAGAGGGCCGTCATCCGCTCGGCCGGATCGACCCAGAAGGCGGTGCTGGCCGCGCCGCCCCACCCATACTCGCCGACGGTGGAGCCATGGTGACCGGGGATCGGATCAAGGGTGACCGAGAAGCCCAGGCCGAAGCCGACGCCGGCAAACGACGTCTCCGCGAACAGGGGCCGTCCGAACACCTCGAGATCGGCGTCGCCGGGCAGGTGGTTGGTGGCCATCATGCGCAGCGTGCGCGGGCCGAGCAGCCGCACGCCGCCAAGCTCGCCCTCGTTGAGCAGCATCTGCGTGAAGCGGTGATAGTCCCCGGCGGTGGACACGAGTCCGCCGCCGCCGGACAGGACCTTGGGTGCCGCGCGCCCGACCACATCCATTCGCTCGTTGCGCTTGGCCCGGCCGGTCCGCGGATCGGGCGAGTACAGGCCGGCCAGCCGCGGTAGGTCATCGTGGGTCGCGGCGAAGCCGGTGTGCGCCATCCCGAGCGGTGCGCAGATGCGCTCGGCGAAGAACACATCCAGCGATTGGCCGGCGATGACCTCCACCACACGGCCGAGCACGTCGGTGGCCACCGAGTAGTTCCATTCGGCGCCGGGCTGGAAGAGCAGCGGCAGACCGGCATAGGCGTCGCATGTGCCGGCCAGATCGAGGTCCGCCGGGGCTCCCCACTCGAACCCGGCCGTGCGGTAGAGCGCGTCGACGGGGTGAGAGTAGTGAAAGCCGTACGTCAGCCCCGACGTGTGGGTCATGAGATGCCAGATGCGCATCGGCTCGACCATCGGATCGGTCAGCGGCTTCAGTGAGGAGCCGCCCCGCCACACCCGCGCGTCGGCGAAGGAGGGGATGAACCTACAGACGGGGTCGTCGAGCTCGAACCGGCCCTCCTCCCACAGCATCATCGCGGCCACCGTGGTGATCGGCTTGGTCATCGAGTAGATGCGCCACACCGTGTCCAGCTGCACCGGAAGCCCCTGCTCCAGGTCGCGCAGGCCGTCCATCGCGATATGGGCGACCTTGCCCTCACGGGCCACGACTACCATCCAGCCCGGCAGCCGGCCGTCCTCGACGTAGCCGTGGAAGTGGCGCTCGATCCGCTCCAGTCGCCGCGCGTCGAGCCCAACGTCGGCCGGGTCGACCTCGACGGCAAGCTCGGCGATGGCGGCCGGGGGCGCCGCCTCGAGATCGGTCATGGCTGTATTGGTACCAGGCGGCTGTCGCCGCGTGTGGGTCGCGGGCACGTTCGCGCCCGGGCTACCCTGGCGGTGTGCCCACCCTGTGGACGATCGGCTACGAGCGTCTGATGCCGCTCGCGCTGGTGTCCGAGCTCGAGCACGCGGGCGTGCGACGCGTCATCGACGTGCGTTACCGGCCGCAGTCGCGGCGCCCCGGGATGTCCAAGACGCGGCTGGCCCACCTGCTGGCCGAGCACGGGCTGGCCTACGAGCATCGGCGCGACCTCGGCACGCCACCGGAGATCCGGCCGCTCTACCGCGCGGGCGCCACTCGCCGCGCGGCCGCGGCGTTCCAGGCGCATCTCGAGTCCACCGCCGGGAGCGCGCTGGACGCGCTCGCCGCCGGCCTGGGGTCGGCCCCGCCGACCGCCCTGCTGTGCCTGGAGGCAGATCCGGCGCATTGCCACCGCAGCGTCGTCGCCGCGGCGCTGCGCGAGCGACTCGGCGATCTGGCAATCGTGGACCTGTGACGATGCCCGCGCGGCGCGCTCGACCGGTGACCGGCGACGGGCCCGACCTGGCAAGGCCCCACGGCCGCGCGTTCGAGGTGGATGCCGTGCTGTTCGACTTCGACGGCGTGCTGGTCGACTCGCGGGAGGCGACGGATCGGTTGTGGCGAGCCTGGGCCGCACGGCACGGCCTCGACGGCGACGCGATCATGGCGGTGGCGCACGGCCGTCGCAGCGTCGAGCTCGTGGAGTCGTTCGCGCCGCACCTCGACGCCGCCGTTGAGGCGGGCGCGGTCGAGACGCGCGCCGCGGCGACGGCCGACGGCGTCGTCGCGATGCCGGGCGCCGAGCGCCTGCTGCGCGAGCTGGCCGGCCATGCGCCGGATCGGTGGGCGATCGTGACGTCGGCCACCCACGCCCTTGTTCGCGCCCGCCTGGCGGCTGCGCGCCTGTCCACACCGGCGGTGCTCGTCACCGCGGGGGACGTCGCACGAGGCAAGCCGGCGCCGGACGCCTACCGGCTCGCCGCCCGGCGACTCGGCGTGGCCCCGAAGCATGCGCTCGTGTTCGAGGATGCCCCCAACGGCGTGGAGGCCGCCCGCGCCGCCGGGATGGACGTGATCGGCATCACCCGCCACCAGGGGCGCGAGTCGCTGTCACGCGCCACGGCGCTCATACCCGATCTTCGCCACGTCGACCTGATGCCGCGCGCCCGCGACCCGGCGCGCCGGCTGCGCGTGCAGCTGAGCTGAACCCGGGGGCGCTCAGTAGCCGCCGTAGCCCCCGCCGCCGGCGGCCGCGGGCGGGGCCGAGCTCGAACTCGAGGACGTTACCGTCGTGGCAGCGCCGATCGTCACAGCCATCCAGGTGCCGACGTCCCTGATGCCCTGGCCCTTGACATCCCCGGCGCTGCTGTCGGGGGCGAAGGTGTACAGCGGCATCCCCTGGTAGGTGACCTGCCTGGTTCCGTCCGGGCGCACGATCGTTCCGAGCGACCCGACGGTACTGCCCGACACGCCTCCGCTCGTCGCCACCAGGGGATGCCAGACCCCGACGCAGGCCGAGCTGGTGCAGATCCACTTCCCGGCTCCTTCGCCGCTGAGGTGGTACAGCGTCCGGCCCTGCGCATCGACGAGGATGGTGCGCTGCAGGGTCGCATTGGACGCGGTGGTGACCAGGGCGGTCTTGGCGGCCGCCGTGGCCGCGGTGATCGCCGTGCTCGAGCTCGTCGTGCTCGACGAGCTTCCGCAGGCCGCCAGCAGCACCGACGCGGACAGCGCGGGGAGGAGGAACTTGACGGTCGGGCGCATGCGGGGCTCCTGTCGGCAGGTGATCGGCGCGGCGGCTGCTAGAGGGCCGCACCATCACAGACCACCCCGCGCCCAGATTTCTTCCCTCAAGGCCATCGCGCGTTCGCCACGGGAGGATTGCGAGGTTTTGCCCCGGGAGGGGGGCAGGCTGTCAGATCCGCCCCAGAACCCGCCACGCACCCGGCGAACCCTCCGAATCAGGCCGATTTGCCGTACAGGTGTCCAGCCGGTTGGACGAGATTCAAGGCTGGGCGCCCAGGGCCGAAAAGCAGGCAAGGACGAAAGACGGCTGTTCCAAGCCTTCAGCACAGAAGGGGTCCGGGCCACCGGCCGAAGCCCCGATAGGCGCCCCGGAGGATGTGGGGGATGGAGCGGCCCCAATGCGAACGCTAAAGGACTAGCTCATGCGAGGACGAATCAGCAACATCAGCCGGGCCGTAGTGCTCTGTGGCCTGACCTGCGGCGCGCTGCTCGGCAGCGTGACGGTGGCGACGCGGCGACCGCCACCGCCAACCTCACCGCCGGCACGCTCGGCTTTGTGAGTGCGCCGGGGAACGTGACCTTTACCGACACCCTCAACGGCACCAACCAGACGGCCACCGCGCGCCAGGGGATCGACGTCAGCGACGCGACGGGCTCCGGCCTGGGCTGGAATGTGACCGCGACGTCGACGACGTTCACCAGCGGCGGCCACACCCTCAACACGGGCGCGACGACGATCGCCGCCACGCCGGCCGTGGCCTGCGACACCGGCTCGACCTGCGCGCTGGCGACGCCACTGGGCTCCAAGGTCAGCTACCCGTACACGCTGCCCGCGGCCGCCACAGCGCCGACGGCGACCGAGATGTTCGACGCCAACACGAACACGGGCATGGGCAACCAGACGGTGACGCCGACCTGGTCGCTGGCGATCCCCGCCAACACCTACGCGGGTTCCTACACCTCGACCTGGACGCTGTCGCTCGTCAGCGCCCCGTAGTCGCGAGTGCGCTGAGACCAGCTCATGCGAGGACGAATCAGTCAGACTGACTCGGGTCCTGGTGCTCGTGCGGTCTCACCTGCGGCGCGGTACTCGGCAGCGTGACGGCTGCCGAGGCCGCGACCGCGACGGCGACCGTCACGGCCGGCACCCTCGGATTCAAGACCGCGCCGGGCAACGTGACCTTCACCGACACGCTGAACGGCACCAACCAGACCGCCACGGCGACCCAGCCATCGACGTCTGCGACGCGACCGGCTCGGGCACGGGCTGGAACGTGACCGCGACGTCGACGACCTTCACGAGCGGTGGCCACACGCTGAGCACGGCGGCGACGACGATCGCCGCCACGCCGGCCGTCGCCTGCGACGCCGGCTCGACCTGCACGCTGGCCACCCTGCTGGGCACGAAGGTCAGCTACCCGTACACATTGCCGGCGGCCGCCACGGCGCCGACGGCGACCGAGATGTTCGACGCCAACTCCAACACCGGCATGGGCAACCAGACGGTGACGCCGACCTGGTCGCTGGCCATCCCCGCCAACGCGTACTCCGGCACTACACGTCGACCTGGACGCTTTCCCTGGTGAGTGCTCCGTAAGCGGATGCGGCATTTCAGTCTTCATGCGGGTCGTTGCACTGGCCGCCGCGATCGCGGCGGCCAGTTGCATGCTGCCGGGTCCCGCCTCGGCGGCCAGCATCGGCGGCTTCAGCGTCCGCCCGTCGCACTTCAATCCGAACGACCCGGCCACGCGCGCCTACTTCATCGAGACCGGACCGCCCGGTCAGACGGTCGACCGATCAGGTCGTCATCAACAACACCGGGCCGACGACGATCCAGCTGCGCATCTACCCGGTCGACGGGCTCACGGGGGCCACGTCCGGCGCCGTGTACAGCGACGCGCACGACCCGCTGCGAAGGCTGGCCGATGGGTCACGCCGAACGTCAACTTCCTGACCGTCCCGGCCGGCGGGGCATCTCGCCTCGTCTCCTTTGCGGTGCAGGTGCCCGCGGGCACCGTGCCCGGCGACCATCTCGCCGGCATCGCGGCGGAGAACGCCCATCCGCAGCGCTCGCCCGGGCGTTTCTCGATCACGGAGATCGTGCGCACCGTCGTGGGCATCCTCGTCGAGGTCCCCGGTGCCGCGCGCCCCGCAGGCCTCGCTGAGCGGAATGCAGCTGGCCGCCCTGCCGGGGACAAAGGTGCCCTCCGTGGTCGTCGACGCTCGGCAACACCGGCCTGAAGCCTGTGCAAGCCGACGCTCGCCGTCACGCTCGCCGGGGCTAGCGGCCTGCAGCCGACGGTGACGCGCCAGTTCGACACGGTGCTGCCCGGCGACAGCGATCCCGTACCCGCTGCCCTGGCCGCGTCCGTTGAACGCCGGCAGCTACGCGTCGAGCGCGACCGTGTCCGGCTGCGGCACGCCGGTCACCTTCCGCAACGCTGACGCGGCTCGGCGGTGCGCTGTCCGGCACGGTGGCGAACCCGAATGGCCTTTCGCTGGGGCCCGCGCGGGCGAGCGGCGCGGCGCCTCGTGGTGGGCCGTGGGCGGCGGCCGCCGGCCTCGGGCTGCTCATCGGCCTCGCCGCGCTCATGTTCTGGCTGATCCTCGCGCGGCGGCGGCGCCGATGGGAGGCCGAAGCGCGGCCCGCTCGCATGTGAGCCGGTGCCTGTGTCCCCCGCACGTGCTGACGCACCGAGCGGCGCTCGCCGGGCGGGCGAGCGCGTGCCGGCGCGCGGTCGCGATCACGCTGTTTGCCCTGCTGCTCAACGTCGCGGCCGCCGCCCCCGCGTCGGCCGCGGACTGGACGCCCAGAGCTCGGGCACCGGCAACGCGCTCAATGCGATCTCATGCGCGGATGCCACGCACTGCCAGGCCGGTGGCGCCGCGGGCACGATGATCGCGACCGCCAACGGCAGCGACCTGGACCAGCGAGACGAGCGGAACGGCGAACGCGTTCAACAGCGTGTCGTGTGCCACCGCCAGCGACTGTTGGGGCGCCGGCGCCGGCGGGGAGCCTCGCCGTGACGACGAACGGCGGCGCGACCTGGACCGCCCAGAACGACGGCTCCGGCACGCGCATGCAGGGATCTCGTGCCCCGACACGACGCACTGCTGGACGGTCGGGGCGTCGACCGGTTTCCTCTAGGATCAGTGGCTGGTCATGGCCACCACCGACGGCGGCAGCAGCTGGTCAAACCAGGGGCCGGTCGGCGGCTGGTTCCGCCCCACCCTCGAGGCGATCGACTGCGTCGATGACACGCACTGCTTCGCGGTCGGGGACAGCGGCACGATCCTGGCCACCACCAACGGCACGAGCTGGGCGACCCAGACCTCCGGTACCACCAACACGCTCTACGACGTGTCGTGTGCCAACGACACCACCTGCTGGGCGGTGGAGAGCACCGGGGCGATCATCGCCACGACCGACGGCGGCGCCACCTGGTCGTCCCAGAGCTCCGGGACGACCAACCAGCTCAACGCGATCTCCTGCGCGGACGCGGAGCACTGCATGGCGGTGGGCGCGAACGGCACGATCGTCGTCACCACCGATGGCGGCAGCCTGTGGACGCTGCAGAGCTCGGGCACCACGAACGCGCTCAACGGCGTCGACTGCGTGAGCAGCACGACGTGCTTCGTCGTCGGCGCGGGCGGCACGGTGCTCTCGACCACCGACGGCGGCGGCGGGGGCTGGGTCAACGAAGCGTCGGGCACGACCAACAACCTCAACGACGACGCCTGCCCGGGCGCCAGCGACTGCTGGGCGGTGGGGGACAACGGCACGATCACCGCGACCACCAACGGCGGCGGCACATGGGCCACGCAGACCTCGGGGACGACGAACAACCTGGACGGCATCGCCTGCCCGTCGACGACCACCTGCTTCGTGGTCGGTGCGACCGGCAAGATCATCGTGACCACCAACGGCACGAGCTGGAGCGCGCAGACCTCGGGCACGACGAACAACCTCAACGAGGTCGCCTGTCCCTCGACGACGTCATGCATCGCCGTGGGCGCCGGCGGCAAGATCGTCGCGACCACGAACGGCGGCGGCACGTGGGGTGCTCAGACCTCCGGCACCGCCAACGCCCTCAACGGGGTCGCCTGCGCGAGCACCACCGTGTGCTGGGCGGTGGGCGCAGCGGGCACGATCATCACGACCGGCAACGGGGGGTCGAGCTGGAGCGCCCAGACCTCCGGGACGGGGCAGGCGCTGAACGCCATCACGTGCGCCTCGACCACGGTCTGCTGGGCGGTCGGCGCCAACGGCACGATCCTCAACACGAGCAACGGCGGAAGCTCGTGGACGGCGCAGACGTCGGGGACGACGCAGGCGCTCTACGCCATCGCCTGCTCGGGCCTGAGCCTCTGCTATCCGGCGGGCGCCAACGGCACGCTGCTCAACACCCTCACCTCCGGGCTGAGCTGGCTGGGGCTGCTGTCGGGGGTCACCAACGCGCTCAACGGGATCGCCTTCGCCAACAGCCAGCGAGGCTTTGCGGTCGGCGCCGGCGGTGAGATCCTCGCCTACATCAGCCGCTGCAGCACCGGCACGCTGAGCGTCGTCACGCCGAACGTGATCACGCTGCCCACGGTGGCGCTCAACGGGCTCGACCAGACCGTCACCACCTCGGCGACGATCGTGCCCGACGATGAGACGCTCGACTTCCTGGGCTGGAACGTCAGTGCGTCGTCGACCACCTTCACCAACACGCTGGGCAAGACGCTGCCCACCAACGCCACCACGATCACCGGCGCGACGATCAACGCGGCCGCCGGCAGCTGCGGGTTGCCCACCAACGTGGTCGGCTACCCGCTGACGCTGCCGGCCGGCAGCACGCCGCCGGCCGGGACCAAGATCGTCGATGCGGCGGCCGGGACGGGCATCGGCCCGGCCGACATCGGCCTCACCTTCAAGCTCAACGTGCCGGCCAAGGCACTGTCGGGCAGCTACACGTCGACCTGGACGTTCACGGTCGCCAGCGGCCCGTAGGGCCCGGCGTCAGGCGGCGCGGCGGCGAGCGGCGCCCGTGGCGCCGGCGCCGGCGGGCCGCTTCGCCTTGGCCGTCGTCGCGGACTTGGCCTTCGTCTTCGCCCGGGCCGGGGTCGGCTTGGACGCGGCGCGCCGCGGCGTCGCCGGGCGCTTGGCCGCCTCGGCCTTGCCCGCGGGCGACGGCGCGGCCGCCCTCGCGGGCGTCGCCTCGGAGGCGGACCGCCGGTCCGGACCGCCGGGGAGCGCCAGGCGCACGATCTTGCGCACGACCGTGCCGAACTGCTTCGGCAGCGGACCCGTGTGGTAGTCGATGCCGTAGCGCTCGCAGATCTCGCGCACCTCGACGGAGATCTCCGCGTAACGGTGCGCGGGGATGTCCGGGAACAGATGGTGCTCGATCTGGAAGCTCAGATTGCCCGACAGGATGTGGAAGAGCTTGCCGCCGGTGAGGTTGGAGGACCCGAGCAGCTGGCGCAGGTACCAGCTCGCCGCGCGTCTCGTTCTCGGCCTCCTCCTCGGTGAACTCCTCGGTGCCGTCCGGGAAGTGCCCGCAGAAGATGATCATGAACGCCCACACGTTGCGCACGAGATTGGCCGTCGCGTCGCCGGCGAGCACGAGCGGCGCCTGCGGCCCGGCGAGCAGCGGGAACAGGACGTAGTCCTTGAGCGACTGGCGGCGGACCTTGCGCCAGATGCTCGACGCCATCTCGCGCCGGTCGCTCCAGTCGTACTTGCCGGTGCGCACCTGCTCGATCTCGAGGTCGTGCAGCGCGACGCCGTACTGGAAGAAGAGCGCGAGGAACGTGGCGTAGATCGGGTTGCCCAGGTAGTAGGGCTCCCACTCCTGCTCCTCGGACATGCGCAGGATCCCGTAGCCGATGTCGCGGTCCTTGCCCACGATGTTCGTGAACGTGTGATGCATGTAGTTGTGCGAGTGGCGCCACTGATCGGCCGGGCACGCCGTGTCCCACTCGAACTCCTTGCCCGACAGCGTCGGGTCGCCGGTCCAGTCGTACTGACCGTGCATGACGTTGTGCCCGATCTCCATGTTGTCGAGGATCTTGGACAGCGACAGCGCGCCGACGCCGCCGAGCCACGCGGGGGGCAGGATCGACAGGAACAGCAGCCCTCGTCCGGCCACCTCGAGCGCGCGCTGGGCACGGATGACGTTGCGGATGTAGTCGACGTCGCGCTCGCCGAGATCGTCGAGCACGCGCTGGCGCAGCGCGTCGAGCTCCTCGCCGAACGCTTCGACCTGCTCGGGGGTCATATGGGGGGCGGCCTTGATCAAGTGGGGGCTCCTGGTGGCTCTAGAGGTCGAGTTCGACGTCGCCGGCGGGCACCGACACGCAAATCTGGATGTCCTCCTCCTCGGCGGAGGACAGTTCGCCGCTGTGCACGTTGCGCACCTGGCCGGCCAGCTTGCGGCACGTGCACGTGTGGCAGATGCCCATGCGGCAGCCGTGCGCCGGGCGCAGTCCGGCGGCCTCGGCCTGCTCGAGCAGGACCGCGCCGGAGTTGTCGGCCTGCACCGCGCTCGAGCGAAAGCGCACGGTGCCGGTCACGCCGTCGGCCGGCGGGACCACGCGGACGGGCAGGAAGCTCTCCGCGTGGAAGTTGCCCTCCGCGCCGGCGGCCGCCCACAGCTCGCGGACGCCGTCGATGAGCGACGGGGGCCCGCATACGAAGACCGGGGCGCCGAGGCAGTCGGGGGCGAGCGCCGTCAGCTGCGCCCTACTGAAGTGCTGGCGCCGCGCGCCGTGCGAGCGCCCGCGGGTGAACACGTGTACCACCCGGACGTTGGGATGACGCTGCACGATCGTGGCCAGCTCGGCCCGATAGGTGACGCTGCGCTCGTCGCGCGCGTAGTGCAGGAAGGTGACCGGGGCAGAGTGGCCCTCATCGCACAGCGTGCGCAGCATCGAGAGCACCGGCGTGATGCCGCTGCCGCCGCTGACCAGCAGCAGGCGCTCGGGGCGCGACGCGGGCAGCACGAAGTCACCGGCGGCCGGCGTCAGCCCGACGACCAGGCCGGGGCGGGCGATCTCGCGCAGGTGCCGGGAGACGAGCCCGTTCGGGTGCGCGCGCAGCGTCAGCTCCAGGAGGCCGTCGCTCGCGTGGGCCGAGTTCGCGGGCGAGTAGCACCGCGTGCGGCGCACGCCGTCGACCTCGACGGTGATGGCGACCGACTGGCCCGGCGGGAAGCCCCGCCACTGCGAGTTCGGGCGCAGCGTCAGCGTCACGCTGTCGGTGCGTCTGGCGGCGGGCGTGGACGACCTCGGCTCGCAGGTCACGCAGCGAGAGGTTCGGCCGCACGATCTCGAGGTAGCGGTCGACGCCGTGGGGAAAGGTCAAGGCGTCGAGCAGGCCGGAGCCGACCACCGATCGCACGAGCGAGCGCGGAGAGCCGAAGGGACGGCGCGTTCGCGCCGCCTGCTGCCCATCAATTGTCCGGAACAGTTGAGTGAACATCTGTACACTGACGTTAGCGACCGCTTACCCGGCTGTCAACGGGATAAACCACGGTGGCTGTGTGACATCGATCACAATCCCACCGTGAGCCGCCCGCACACGCAGACATCGGCACTCCGCCGCCACTCTTGAGAGCCGGGCGGAGCGCAAGCAGCGGACTCGCGAGGCGCTCATGGAGGCCGCCCTGCGACTCGTCGACGAGCGCGGTTTCTCGAGCCTCAGCCTGCGCGAGGTCGCGCGCGAGGCGGGCATCGTGCCGACCGGCTTCTACCGCCACTTCCAGGACCTCGACGAGCTCGGCTTCGCGCTCGTCGACGAGTCGTTTCGCAGCCTGCGTCAGATGCTGCGCGGCGCACGCGAGGATGACGGCGATCCCGTCGGCATCATCCGCGGCTCGGTCGCGGTCCTCGTGCGCCAGGTCTACGAGCACCGCCTGCACTTCCGCTTCATCGCGCGCGAGCGCTCGAGCGGCGATACCGGCGCTGCGCCGCGCCATCCGCAGCGAGATCCGCCTGTTCAGCAGCGAGCTGGCCACCGATCTGTCGCGGTTTCCCGCACCTGAGCGACTGGAGCTCGGAGAACCTGCAGATGATCGCGGCGCTGATGGTCAACACCATGGTGTCCACCGCCGAGGCGCTGCTCGACGCCGGCCCGGATGACCCGATCGCCGAGGCCGAGGTCGTGCGCACGGCCGAGAAGCAGCTGCGCCTGATCGCGCTCGGCATACCGCAGTGGCGGTCGGGCGACGACGCCGCGGACGTCGCCGAGCCGGCGCCCGCCAAGCGGCCCCGGCGGGCGGCCGCCTCGCGCGCGCCGGCGCGCGCCGGCGCGTCCGGGAGTACCCGCCCGGCGGCGGCTACTCGACGGCCGCGCCGTTCGCCGTCAATGTGACGTCGATGTTGCCCCGCGTCGCGTTGGAGTAGGGGCAGATCCGGTGGGCGGTGCGCACGAGCTCGACGGCGTGCGCGACGTCAGACACCGAGGGCAGCAAGACATCGAGCTCCACGGCGAGGCGAAAGCCACGCTCCTCCGTGGGCAGCAGTGACACCTTCGAGTCGATCGCCACGTCGGTGAGCTCCTCCTTGCTGCGGCGGGCGGCGGCCCCGAGGGCGCTTTCGAAGCAGGAGGCGTAGCCGACCGCGAACAGCTGCTCGGGGTTGGTTCCGCCACCCGGGCCGCCGGTCTCGACCGGCACGCGCAGATCGACCTCGAGCGCGCCGTCGCTCGTGCGGCCGTGGCCGTTGATGCGACCGCCCTCGACGTGGGCCTCGGCCGTGTAGATCGGCTTGGACATGGGCGGCTCCTTCGGCTCGCGGTGGCTGTGGCGACGGCGGGCTGTGTGCGCTGCTGCGCAGTGTAGGCGTGGCATGTAGGGGAAGGCCGCGGGCCGCCCGATAGGCTGGGGCCACGATCCCCGCCGAGCTCCAGGAGGCAGCCTTGTCCCGCAGTCCTGTTGCCGCGTCGTTGCATCGATCGCCGCCCTCATCGCCGTCGGGGCCTGCGTGCTTCCCGCCGCCGGGCAGGCGGCGCTCGTCAACTTCGGCAGCGGGCTCGGCAGTCCGGCGACCGCCGCGATCGCCCGCCCGGTCGACACCGCGTTCTGGTCGACGGCGCTGAGCGGCGGCGCGCAGGCGCGCGCGCCCGAGAAGGGCCAGGCGTTGGCCGTCCGCGTGCGCGGCTGTGCCAGGCGCGGCACCGGCGGTCAGGTGCCGGTCACGCAGATCCACTTCCAGGCGCTGGCCCCCGGCGGCGGCGCGGGTGCCACGGTCGAGGTGACGAGCGGACCCTCCAACCTCCCGGTGTGCGGCGGCTCGGTCAGCGGCGCGACGGTGACCACCTTCCATCCAGTCAACCTGTGCGTGGCTCGAGGCGACTACCTCGCCCTCAACGACGAGGGCGGCTTCAGCCTGGCCGGCTTCCCGAAGGGGGTCCAGTACGAGGTGTTCGCGCAGGCTCCGGGCGCGGCCACCAGCTCGTTCACCTCCGGCGGGGGCACGAACAACGGCAGCCACGTCAGCGGCAGCGCGCACGCCGGTCTGGAGCTGCTCATGCAGATCGAGCTCGGCACCGGTGGCAACGCCGGTGTCTGCGGATAGGCGGACGCGTGGTCGCGCCGGCGGATCGGCGAGGATAGGACCGTGCGCACGGTGGCCGACTACGTGATCGTCGGGGCCGGCTCGGCGGGCTGCGTGCTGGCCGCGCGCCTGAGCGAGGACCCGACGACGAGCGTGCTGCTCGTCGAGGCCGGGGGATCCGGGCGACATCCGAACATCGCCATTCCCGCCGCCTTCCCCAAGCAGTTCCACACCGCGCTGGACTGGGACTACTCCACCGAGCCCGAGCCGGCGTGCGACGGCCGCTCGCTGTACATCCCGCGCGGCAAGGGGCTGGGGGGCAGCAGCTCGATGAACGCCATGCTCTATGTGCGCGGGCGTCCGCTGGACTACGACCTCTGGGAGGCCCAGGGCGCGCACGGGTGGGGCTGGGACGATGTCCGTCCCTACTTCCTGCGCGCGGAGGACAACGCGCGCGGTGCCTCCGAGCACCACGCCGTCGGCGGACCGCTGCGCGTGGAGGACGAGCGCTCGCCGCGGCCGCTCACCGCTCGCTTCCTGGCCGCCGCCGAGCAAGCGGGCATCCCCCGCATCGACGACTACAACGGCCCCGAGCAGGACGGCGCCTCACCGGCGCAGGTGACGCAGCGCAACGGGCGGCGCTGGAGCGCGGCCGACGCCTACCTGCGCCCGGCGATGTCCCGGTCCAACCTGGAGGTGATCACCGGGGCCCAGGCCAGCCGGCTGCATCTGCGTGGCGGGCACGTGACCGCCGTGTCGCTGCAGGACGGGCGCACGCTGCGCGCCGAGCGCGAGGTGGTCCTGTGCGCGGGCACGATCGGCTCCACCCAGATGCTGCTGTGCTCGGGGATCGGCCCCGCCGATCAGCTGCGTGAGCACGGGATCACCGTGCACGCCGATCTGCCGGGGGTGGGGGAGAACCTGCAGGACCACCCGTTCCTGACCGCGGTCTGGGAGTCCACCCTGCCCGAGTCGCTGGCCGACGCCACCAAGCCTCGGGCACTGGCCCAATGGGTGCTGCGCCGCCGCGGCCCGCTGACCTCCTCGGTCGCCGAGGCGTTCGCGTTCGTGCGCAGCCGCCCGGGGCTGCCGGCGCCCGACATCCAGTTCCACTTCGCCCCGGCCTACTTCGTCGACCACGGCGCCGCCGAGTACGACGGCCACGCCTTCACCTGCGGACCGGTGCTCATCTCGCCACGCAGCCGCGGCACGATTCGCCTGCGTTCGGCCGACCCCCGGGACAAACCGCGGATCCTCACCAACACGCTGTCGGAGCCGGAGGACCTGACGGCGCTCGTCGCCGGCATACGGGTGGCGCGCCAGATCGCGGCGTGCGAGCCGCTGGCCGCCGCGCGCGGGATCGAGCTGTACCCGGGCGCCGGGCTCCAGGACGAGGCCGAGCTGCAGGAGGACGCGCGGCGGCGCGTCGACCTGCTCTACCACCCGGTCGGCACGTGTCGCATCGGCACGGACGACGCGGCCGTCGTGGACCCGGAGCTGCGCGTGCGAGGGGTGCAGGGGCTGCGCGTCGTCGACGCCTCGGTGATGCCGCTGATCCCCGGCGGCAACACGAATGCGCCGACGATCATGATCGCCGAGCGGGCGTCCGACCTCATCCGCGGGCGCGTCACCGCGGCAGCCTGATCGGCCGCCCGCGGTCGCGCCGCCTAGGCTGTGGGGCGGATGTTCCACATCGAGCTTCGTCGCTTCCCCCACGTCGCGCACGTGTACAACCTCAGCGAGGCACAGCTGCGGGGCACCGTGATCGCGCCGTGGCTGCGCAACCAGCCGATCGAGGTCGCCGAGCAGAGGTGGGTGCCCGAGCAGGCGACGCTGACGATCATCGACGGCCCTGAGCTGACCACCACCGACATGGCCATGAACCGCGGCTGGACGACCGCCCAGCGTCGCGGCCGGGACGTGACCCAGCAGATGCTGGCACCCCCACCGGCCGCGGCGGCGCCGACGCTGGACGACCTGGCGCGCGAGCTGCTGGCGATGTGCGCGGCCGATCTGGTCAGCGCCCATCAGGCCTGGCGTCTGGCCAGCAGCTGGTTCCCCGGCTGGCGGGCCAGCGATCGGCTGGTGGCGGCGGAGGGCGCTTTGCGCGCGCTCTTGCTCGGCGGCTACGCGCAGCTGTGTCGCGGGACGCGGGCGACGGCGGGCGACAATGCCGTGCCCGGTCCGGACATCGAGCCGCTCCTGCTCGCGCTGGAGACCTGGGCCGAGGACAGCGGATCGAGCGTATTCCTGAAGGCGACCGACCTCGGTCGCCGCGAGCTGGCGGCGCCGTCCGCGCCCGCCGCTGACTGAGCGCGCGGCGCCCTCCGACGAGCAACTGACGTGCTGGCGTCCCTGGGAGCCGCGACGGTCGAGGCGCTGGAAGACGCCTTCATCCTGTCGCGCAACGCCTTCGACTTCCTGCTGCGCCCCGGCGCGCTGGCCGATACGACTCCGCTCCGGGGGCAGGTCATCCACCGATCGCCCCAGAACACGCTGACCCGCTACCGGCACAACCCCGATGTGCCCGCGCCTCGTCGGCCCGTCCTGCTCGTGCCGCCCCTCGCCGCGCCGGCGCGCTGCTTCGATCTGCGGCGTGGCTGCAGCGTCATCGAGCACCTGACCGTGCGCGGACACGACACGTACGTGGTCGACTACGGCGCGATCGGCTTCGACGACCGTCAGCTCGGCCTCGAGCACTGGATCGATGACGTGCTGCCGCGGGCGATCCGCGCCGCCGCGCGCGACGCCGGCGAGAAGGTGCATCTCGTCGGCTGGTCGCTTGGCGGGATCATGGCGCTGCTCACGGTGGCGTCGCGCCGCCGGCTGCCGGTGCGCACGGTCACCATGGTTGGCAGCCCCTTCGACTTTCACCAGGTTGGTGTGGGCGCGCCGGTACGCCTCGTCGCTGCGCTCACCCGCGGCGCCATCACCACCTCGCTGTACCGCGTGCTCGGTACGCCGCCGGCGCCGCTGACGAGCCTTGCCTTCAAGGCGGTCTCGTTCCGTCGCTACCTGTTCCGGCCGTTGGCCGTCGCCGTGCACCTGGACGACCGCGAGTGGCTCGGGCACGTGCGGGCCACCGATGCGTACATGGACGCGATGCTCGCCTATCCGGGGCGCAGCTTCGGCCAGATCTTCCACCGCTTCTTCCTCGTCAACGACCTCGTCGACGGTCACCTCGTGCTCGCCGACCGGACGATCGAGCTGGCCGACGTCCGGGTGCCCGTGCTGTCGATCGCCGGGAGCGAGGACCTGCTGGCACCGCGCGCCGCCGTGCACGCCGTCGGTCCGCTGCTCACCCGCTCGGCCGAGGTCAGGCTGTCCGTGGCCCCGGGCGGGCACCTCGGCGTGCTCACCGGCCGCTCGGCCGCCGCCACGACGTGGCTGGCTCTGGACGCATTTCACGACGACCACGCCGGCGTCGTCCGACCGCCGCGGCTCGGCGCGTCGCCGTTTGAGCCCGTCGCCAGACGGGCATAGCATGTGGCGGTGGCGCCCGGCAAGGATGCACAGCCCTCGGTGGAGCGGCCGACCCGGCGGTCCGGGCGCCTGGAGGAGTCGCGCGTGCGGATCGGCTCCTTCCGTACCCGCGCGATCGAGCTGCGCGGTGAGGGACCCCGCTTTGTCTTGCTGCACGGCTTCGCCGATAGCGCCGACACCTGGCGTCCCGTGCTGTCGCTGCTGGCCGCCGAACGCCGGGCGGCCGTGGCGCTGGATCTCCCCGGGTTCGCCGACGCCGCGCCGCTGGCCGAGGACGAACCGGTGCTCGAGCAGCTCGCGGCGTTCGCCGCCGCGGCGGTGCGTCACTACGACGGCGCCGGCGCGTGCGTGCTCGTCGGCAACTCCCTGGGCGCGAGCGCGGCGCTGCTCGCCGCGGCCGATGGGGAGCCGGTGCAGCGCGTGGTGGCCCTCGCGCCGGCCGGGTTCGACATGGGCGGGTGGATCTACCGGCTCGAGGCCTTCGCGCTGCTGCGGGCGCTGGTCCGGCTGCCGCCGCTGGCGCCGGGCCCGGTGGTGGAGCGCATCGTCGGGCGCATCTACCGCCAGCTGGCGATCGCCGAGCAGGGTCAGGTCAGCCCGGACGTCGTGCAAGCGTTTGCCCGGCACCTGCGCGACCGCGCCACGCTGATGCGTTGCCTGCACGTGGCGGACCGGCTTGTTCCCGAGCTGTCCGAGCCCTTCGAGCTGGACACGGTGGGCGTGCCGGTCGATCTGGTCTGGGGACGCCGGGACGGGATGCTGCCCTACGCCAACGCGGCGCTGGCGATCCAGCAGCTGCCGGACGCGCGGCTGACCACGATCGACGGCTGCGGGCACTGCCCCCAGATCGAGCGCCCCGAGCTGGTGGCCGAGATCATGCTCGGGCGAGCGCGGCAGGCGGCGACGGGCTGATCGGCCGGCCGGGCGTGGGTCGAGGCGGCCGGCCCGGGTCGCGCCGCTAGACTCCCTGGCTCGCTTGGTGGGCGTAGCTCAGCTGGTAGAGCTCCGGGTTGTGGTCTCGGCGGTCGCGGGTTCGAATCCCGTCGCTCACCCTCAAGGAAAGACCTGCATGGAGGCGTGTTTGCCGGTGGCGAGCCCTGCGAAAGGGCCCTGCGTGTGGGACCGATTTGGGACGAATTCCGCGGCAAACGTCGCCGCACGACGCCAATGCGCCGAGTTCGCTCGGGGCCTGCCATCGACAGGCCGCGGCGCCGGGTCGGCTCTCGGCCGGCCAGGCCGGCGGCCCCTTTCTGCACGATGCCGGGTGGGACTAGGTGCCAGGCACGCTCGGCCCGTCTGCATGCGCTTCGGCTCGGACGCCGTCTAAGACGTGCCGTTGGCGCGGTTTGCGGGACTCGTGACGGCCGCCGGATGAGACCTGCGTTGGTGCTCTCGCAGTCCTCGGCACCTCGGGCGAGGTGGCAGTCCACAACGCGCGGCTGCTCCCGCCGGCCGCCCAGCTCGTCTCCTCCGGGTCGACCGCTGCTGACCCCAGGACTCGTCCTCTGGACGCGCTACCGATGAGCGAACGGAAGCCAGCGGACGACGTTGCCGTGCGGGCGACCACGCGCGGCCGTGGCGCCGAGCGCGGCGGCTAACCGAGAGCTGCGGGGCAACTCACGTGGCCACGCCCAGGGCGGCCGCGCCCGCCTCAAGGGGAGCGATCGCCGCTGCGACCTCGCGCTGCTCGTTAGCGATGTCAGACGTCGCCACCGAGGTCTTGCCTGCCTCGACGGCGGCCATGGCATCGAGGCCATACCCAGCGGCGCTATAGGCGAGCGCGAGACCCTGGAGCATCTCGGCCTGTGCTTTACGATCCACGCTCGATGACGCCTTCTGGCCGCGCAGCGTACGGGCGCAGGCGGCGAGCTCCGATTGCGCGGTGCGCAGCTTGCTCGCGTCGGACGGCGCCGCCGACTTCGAGGGCGCCGAAGTGAGCCCGGCGAGGAACACGAGGTCCGTGGTCAACTCTGCCTGATAGGGCAACAGCGCGTTCTTGAAGCTCGCGTCGCTTGCCTGAGCAAACGAGGGGAGGGCCAGCGAGGCAACAAGGCCGCCGACGATGAGAATGTTTCGTGACATGAGGGCCCTCCGGACGTTGGCAGGCAGCAGCTCTCCGCTCTCGTGTCGGCCGCTGCGGCCCACCCGTTAGCGACGGCAACCGGGCAAGGACACTTATCCAACGCTTTACTTGTCGCCGAGCTCGGGGTTTCTACGCGCTCGGACGAGAGCTCCGGTCGCGACCGGAGGCGCTCATTGCTGAGCCACCCCTCGCGGCGACAGCGTGAGATCACCGGTCGCCGGCCCTCGGTCTGGGCTCAAGAACGCCATTTCCGCAGCCGATGAGACGGTCATGGCCAACGCGTCCGTCGCTGAGCCGTTGACGTCGGGCGGTCGTGCGCGCGCGGGCGGCCGGTGCTCGTCGGTGAGCCGGCCATGAACCGGCGCTTCGGCAACCTCGTCATCCCTCTCGTCGCGGCGGTGCTCGCGGTCCTCGTCTTCGCTGAGGTCGTCGCCCTCCAGAACCGGGAGAACGGCTACCGGCGCGCCGACGCGGCGATCGCCACCGCGGAAGCCGAGTTCGACGTGGCCAACGAGACGGTGCTCGAGGTCGCCGACCCCGCTATACCGGTGAAGAGCGTGGCGCGTCAGATGTATGCGGCAGAGGCGAGCGTGACGGGCTCGCTTGCCGGTCTTCGACGCGCGTGGCCGGTGCCAGCCCTTGCCTCGGCCGTCGCGCTGGTAAACAAGGATTTCAGCTCGACGAACGGCTTCGCGCAGATCCTGTTCGACGATCCCGCCCTGCTCACGGAGAGCGCCACTCACTCGATCGGCAGCATTGCCAACCCGATAATCGTCCTCGGCGATGACGTCAAGGCAGCCATGGCGCTCGCCGGTCGTCAATACCAGCAGCGGGCCTCTCGCGCGCAGACGGAGTCCCTGGTCGGAACGGCGGTCGTGCTCGCACTGCTGCTCCTGGCCTTCGTGGTCTTCTACCTGCGCTGGCTGCGCCTGCTCGGCGCCACGCGCCGCGACGCTCGGGTGGACGCGCTCACCGGGCTTGGTAACCGCCGGGCGCTCATCGAGGCGCTCGACCGCCGGATCCCGGTGGCGAGCGAGGAGCATCCGCTCGTCCTCGCCGTATATGACCTCGACGGCTTCAAGGCCTACAACGACTCCTTCGGGCATCTTGCCGGGGATGCCCTCCTCGCGCGCTTCGCCGAGCGGCTCGCCGAGGGGGTCGGCACGAGCGGCGCGGCCTACCGCATGGGCGGGGATGAGTTCTGCTGCCTGCTCTCAGTGCCGCCCGGCGAGGTGGACGCCTGCATCGAGCGGGCCAGCAGCGCCCTCAGCGAGACCGGCGCCGGCTTTGAGATCAGCTGCTCGGCCGGGTTTGTGCTGCTCCCCCGCGAGGCGGACTCGCCGGACGCGGCGCTCGCCCTCGCCGACCAGCGCATGTACGCGCGCAAGGCCGGACCGCGGCGGGCCGCGACCCGCCACACGGCCGACGCGCTGCTCGAGCTGCTCGACGCGCGCGACGGTTCGCTGCGCCAGCACACCCGTAGCGTCGCCGAGCTCGCCGCCGAAGCGGCCCAGGCGCTCGGCCTGGACGAGCAGGAGGTCAAGCGGGTGCGCCTCGCCGCCGAGCTGCACGATGTCGGCAAGACCGCGATTCCGGAGTCGATCCTCAACAAGCCAGCGGCGCTCAACGACGCCGAGTGGGCCTTTATCCGCGATCACACGCTCATCGGTGAGCGCATCGTCCGGGCCGCGCCGGACCTCGCCGACGTCGCCGTGCTCATCCGCTCCAGCCATGAGCATTTCGACGGCAGCGGCTACCCGGACGGCCTCGCGGGTGAGTCCATCCCACTCGGGGCGCGCATCGTCGCCGCCTGCGACGCGTTCGACGCGATCATCTCCTCGCGCCCCTACCGCGAGGCGCGAAGCGTCGAGGAGGCGCTCGCCGAGCTGCGGCGCTGTCGCGGGGCGCAGTTCGACGCGCACGTGGTTGACATCGTGTGCGAGATCGCGCAGCGGCGCGACGAGGCACAGTTCGCCGCGTAGCCACCCGCGGCAGGCGCTGCGAGATGCGCGGACGCCCAGACCGCACACGGTCAAACGGGCGGTGTGAGCCCGGCGCTTTGCTCGGGGGCCCGCCGTTCGACGGATCGGCGGAGGGTCAGATGATCGTGCCGACGTCGCTTGCGACGATCTGGTCGAGCGCCCGTTCGACCACGCCGGCGATCGTCATCGACGGGTTGCAGGCGCAGGTGGTGCCCGGCATCAGCGCTCCGTCGAGGGTGTACAGGCTCGTCTGACCCTGGACTCGGCCCTCGAGGTCGCAGACGCTGTTCATGCACGGGCCACCGAGCGAGTGCCAGGTCGAGTTGACGATGTCGTCCGTGTTGGTGAGGATGCTCTCGGGCCCGGCGATTGCCTTGAGCCGCTGCGCTGCGAGCGAGCTTGCGGTAGCAAGTCGGCACCTGGATTCGTTTGCCTCCCTCCTCGTCGCATCCGCCGTCTTGCTGGGCTGTCGTTGCGGACCTTTGGCGGGCGTCGGCGCCGGTCCTGGTGCTCGGTGGGACGGCTTAATCGATGGCATTACGGGTCGCCCGGTCAAGGGTTGGGGTGCGCCGACCGACGCATTAACGTGATGGCAGCCAGACGGTCATCCCGTGGCCCGCGAGCGGGTCGAGCGCCGGCATCGTCGGTGCCCGCCGTTGGGCTGTCCGAGGTCCGAAAGGACGTGCATCCGCTCGGCGACGCGCTGAGGGCGCGGGCCGCGGATGTGATCGAACTGACGGCTGCGCGAAGACGGCGATCGGGCGTCGATGCCGCAGTGCAGAGCCGCTACCAGGAGATCAACCAGACCTCCACGCTCGCCGTCGCCCGCTGGCTTGCCGGCGAAGGCCCGCAGGTGGCCCGTGAGGCCAGCAACGACACCATGCTGTTCCACGGCGAGCTGGCGGCTCATCGCGCGGCGTCGCTCGAGGAGGCGACGCTGCGGTGCCTGTGGTGGCGTGACGCGGTGGCCGAGGTGCTGCGCCAGAGCGCCGCGGAGCTGGAGGTGTCAGCCGAGGCGCTCACCCAGGCCTTGCACATCCTGCAGCACAGCACCGATTTCGCGCTCATTCGGATGGCCAGGTCCTTTGATGGCGAGCGCCAGCGAACAGACGACGAGCTCGCGTTCATGGCCACCCACGACGCGCTGACCGGCCTGCCCAACCGGACGCTCATCCTCGATCGCGCCCAGCAGATGCTCGCGCGCGGGGCTCGCAACCACACGCGGGTGGCGGCGCTGGCCGTCGACATCGACAACCTCAAGACCGTCACCGACACGCTCGGTCATGCAGCGGGCGATCAGCTCCTTCGAGCGGTCGCGGCGAGACTCGATGGCGCGGTACGCGGCGCCGATGCGCTGGGGTGCTTTGGCGGCGGTGAGTTCATCGTGATCTGCGAGGACCTTTCGCTTGAGGCCGGTCCCGAACCGACCGCCGGGCGCCTGCTGGAGGCGCTCGGGCCTTCGTTCAAGCTCGAAGACGACGAAGAGACGTCGTTCACCGTGAGCGCGAGCATTGGGATCGCGGTCGGCGAGCGGACCTCGGCCCAGGAACTGCTGCGTGAAGCGGACATCGCGATGCACCAGGCCAAGTGGGACGGCACGAACCGCTACGTCGTGTTCGAGCCCGGCATGCAAGACGCGGTGCAGCGCCGCATGGAGCTCGAGCGGGACCTACGCCACGCCCTCCCGAACCACGAGTTGTTCCTGGTGTACCAGCCCACGTTCAACCTGCGCGACATGCGCCCCACCGGCGTGGAAGCGTTGATCCGCTGGAAGCACCCGACCCGAGGCATCGTCGGGCCCAACGACTTCATCCCCCTGCTTGAGGAGACGGGGCTGATCATCGAGGTCGGCAGGTGGGTCCTGGAGCAGGCCTGCCGTCAGGGCGCGAGGTGGCGTCAGGCCGGACATCCGATCGCAGTGGCCGTCAACGTCTCAGCTCGCCAACTTGACACCGACGAGCTGGTCGGCGATGTGAGGGACGCCCTCTCAGAGAGCGGCCTCGAGGCCAGCGCGCTCACCCTCGAGGTCACCGAGACAACCCTCATGCGCAACGCCGAGGACACCGCCCGGCGGCTCGCTGCCATCAAGCAGTTGGGCGTACGGATAGCCATCGACGACTTCGGAACGGGATACTCCTCCCTGGCTCATCTCCAGCGGTTCCCGGTCGACTCGCTGAAGATCGACCGCTCGTTCATCTCCCAGCTGACGCACAGTGCCGACGGCGAGGCCCTGATCCACACCCTCGTGCAACTCGGCAAGGCGCTGTCTATCGAGACGCTCGCCGAGGGCATAGAGGAGCCGGAGGAGCTGTCGATGCTGCAACACGAGGAATGCGACAGCGGCCAGGGCTTCCTCTACGCTCGGCCCCTCGACGTCGTAGCCGTCGACTCGTTCCTGCAGACCTGGCCCGCCAGCGCCGCCGCCGCTCTGGCGCACGCCGCTCCGTCCAACGACGATCCGCAAGATTCGGGTCCTCTCGTGGACAGCACGAGTTCACTCCATGCGGACGCTGGGAAGCGCGCAGAACCATGCGCTCCGACGCCGCGTCGGCGCTAGTATCGGATCAGCCCGCCGACAAGGCCCTCAACCTGACCCAGGAGGTGTCAGATGATGCATCCGAGGCCCGCGAAACCGGGCATTTCGTAACGCGGGTGCGTACGGATCGGACGCATATGAAGGGGCCTTTGTTCTCACGGTGTTCTCACGGGCGCCTCGACGCCGGTCGGGCACCAGCTCCGTATGGCGCGTGCGTAGCAGCGCGGGTCCAGGGCCCGGGTACCCGCACTCGGCGGACCGAGACACGACCCCTAGCAACGGGCGGCTTCTATCGTCGGGTGCCGCGAGGGTCCGACCTGATCCGGGCGATCACAGCGTCGCCGCCGGAGTCGTCAGCCGACGCTGACGCCGGAGGCGAAAGCGATCGTGCCGCTTCGGCGTTCGCGATCGCTATGGAAGCTCGGCAAAGACCCCATGTATGCGCCGCGTTACGGCAATCCTGATCCTCAGCGGCGCGCTGGTCGCCTGCAGTGTCGCTGTGCCGTCAGCGGCGACGGCGGGACGGCTTGGCCACGCCTGTCGGCCGGGAGGGTCACGGGTCCTCGCCCGCGATCGCCAAGTGGTGCTCTATGCCGTTGGTGACGGAAGTGGGGGCATAGACCTTCGGGCTTGCCTGCGTGATGGCGAATCGCGAGACCTCGGCGATTTCGACGGGATCTACACAGGACTGTCGCGGGCGGCTCTCGACGGTACGGTCGCGGCGATCGCGTGGTCGGAGTGTTTGCCGGACTACGGTCCGTGCGGCGACTACGTGAGCGTGATGGGGGTGCGCAGCGGCAAGGTTCTCTACGACGTCGCCGACGGCCCGGACGTCGAGAGCAACGGCTACGGCGCGTACTCCGGGGACGGCAGGATCAGCTCGCTCGTGGTGACCCGCGACGGCGCGACGGCATGGATCGCGAGCAATCCGCGCTGGTCGGTCTACACCTTTGGCGCCGGCGGGTATCGTCGGATCGCATCTGGGTCGAGCGTCGCCCCGCACTCGCTGCGACTCGCGGGGAGCCAGATCTCTTGGCTTCAAAGCAATACGCGGCAGTACGCCGTGTTGCCGGAGGGGTGATAGCGCGTCTGCATTCGCCGAACATCTCCGGCTGGCCGGGCTGAGCTCTGCGACGAACGCGATCGCCAGCCCGCCCTCCCCGCCGGACGACTCCCTCGGCGACCACTCGATGGCGCGATCGACACATTCGTGCTTCTGGGCGAATACGGGGTCTGTTGAACCACGCTAAGGACCGTCGCCCCCGCTGAACTGACCCAGGAACGTGACCAGGCCGTTGAAGAAGTCGTTGTCGGGATACGCCGCGGCCGGGTCGTTGTGCGTATAGGTGCTCTGACGATTGATGAGCATCAGGTGGCTCATCGGAATGCGTGACTGTCGGGCGAGCGCGACGGTGTCATCGAGGACGCTCTGTCCGCCCAGGGCCGCCCCGAACGCGTACATCCGCAGCCGCCGCGGAAGGTGACTGCCAAGCGTCGACTGCAGGCCGAGCACCAGCTGGGCGGGGTTCTCGTTGCCGTCGGCCACCGCCTCGCTGTCGAGCACCAGACGTATCGGGAAGTACCACTCGGTGCCGTCGATTCCCTCGAGGCCACTCCCGGAGAGCATCTCGGCGTAGCGCTGGATGGGCGTTAGCGCCGCGGTGCCGTCCCATCCTCGCGGGCTCCCACTGGCGGCGAGCTGACCGACGCTCGCCTGAACCGCGGCCAGTGACGCCGGGGAGGTGGTGTTGCTGACCGCATAGCCGAACAGCCCGAGGTTCGTGACGGGGAGCGGGGGATCGATCTCCGAGGGCAGAAACGCGAAGGACTGGCCGAACGCAGGCTCGTCGGGGTCGATCAGCGCGCCAGTCGAGCCCGTGGCGCTGAGGAGGCCAAGGAACGGAGTGGGAACGCTTCCGTAGGAGTACCACGGTGAGGCGAACTGGGCCGCGATCAGGTCCTGGAGAGCCTGATCGCCGGTCAGCGACGCGGTGGGAGCCGTAGCGCCATCGTCGAAGACCAGGCCGGCGAGGTCATCCGCCCCGGCTCGGCCGTTGAAGTCCCACGTGGCGTAGGCTGAAGTGATCGCGCCGCCCGTCGAGTGACCGCCCAGCACGACGTGGCCGCCGCGCAGCTTGGCCGCCTCGATCACAGCGCGCAGGTCATGGACCGCCACGCTCATGCCCCACTGACGCGCGTAGCCCACCGAGGAGTCCGGGATGAACTGAAAGTGATTGGTGATGCTCGGGTCGGTGATCCAGCCGAGGTAATAGTCGTACAGCTGCTGCGCCGTCGCCTTGCCTTCCTTGGCCAGGTCGAGCTCTGACTGATCCTCGAGCAGGTTCTGACGGCGCTCGACCGACCACACCTGCCAACCGGGGAGCGTCGAAACCACCCATCGGGCAAACGGCACCCAATATCCCGAGCCGGCGGAGCCGCCGGGCTCGAGCACGAGCACGTTCTTGGCGCTCTGCGAGCCGACCTCGACCACACCGACCTTGTCCAGGCTCTCCGGCGTGCCCGGCGCCTGGTACCCGGGCAGCCACGTCACGGTCACCGGGACATTGGGATACGGCTCGGTGTAACTGGCCTGCGCCGCGGCGGTCGAGGCGAGGGTCGCGACGCCAGCTGCGGCCACGACGACCGACACGAGGCCGCGGCATCGCAGGCGCGCGTTCACGGGCTGAGCCCCTTGAGGAACGTCACCAGCCCGTTGAAGAAGTCATTGTCGGGATAGGCGCCTGCCGGGTCGTTGTGGACGTAGGTGCCATTGCGGTTGATGAGGGTCAGCTGACTGCTCGGGATGTGGGACTGGGCGGCCAGCGTGGTTGCGTCGTCGAGCACGCTCTGGCCGCCCCAGGCGCCGAACGCATAGATCCGCAGCCGCCGCGGCAGGTGGCTGCCGAGCGTCGCCTGCAGGCCCAGGACGAGCTGGGCGGAATTCTCGTTGCCGTCCTGGATCGCCAAGCTGTCGATCGCAAGCCGCTCCGGGAAGTACCACTCGAGGCCGTCGAGGCCGCTGAGGCCCCATCCGGAGAACATCTCCGCGAAGCGCTGAATCGGCGTCAGCGCTCCGGTGCTATCCCAGCCGACCGGGCTGCCGCCGCTGGCCAGCTGACCGACGTGGGCCTGCGCGAAGGCGAGCGCCGCCGGAGAGGTCGCAGGGTCGACCCCGTATCCGAACAGCGCGAGGTTGGTCACCGGGAAGGAAGGGTCGAGGACTGACGGCAGGAACGGAAACTCTTGGCCGACCGCAGCTTGGTTCGGACTGATCAGCGCCGCCGCCGCGCTCGTGACGCCAAGCAACCCGAGCAACGGAGCGGGAACGCCGATGCCCAGCCACGGCGAGCTGAGCGCCAGCGTGGCCAGGCCGCCCAGGGCACCGCTGGCGTTCGGCGCTGGCGTCGCCGGGCTGCCCCCGTCGTCGTAGACCAGTCCCGCGAGGTCGTCAGCCCCCGGCCGGCCGTTGAAGTCCCAGGTGGCGTACGCCGTGACGACCGAGCCGCCCAGCGAGTGGCCACCGAGCACGACCTTCCCGCCGCGCAGCTTCGCCGCCTGAATCACGTTGCGCAGGTCGTGGACGGCCACACTCACACCCCATTGGCGCGCGTAGCCCACCTGCGAGTCGGGGATCAGCTGGATGTGACTTGTGTCGTCTGGGTTGGTCAGCCAGCCCAGGTAGTAGTCGTAGAGCTGCTGCGACGTCGCCTTGCCTTCCTTGGCCAGGTCGAGCTCTGACTGGTCCTCGAGCAGGCTCTCGCGGCGCACCACGGCCCACACCTGCCAGTCGGGGAGCGTCGCCGCCACCCACTTCGCCAGCGGCACGAAATAGGCGCCAGCGGCCTGCGTTCCCGGCTCGAGCACGAGCACGTTCTTGGCAGTCGGGGAGCCCACCTCGATCACGCCGACCTTGTCCAGGCTCGCGGGCGTGCCCGGCGACTGATACCCGGGCATCCACGACACGTTCACCGGGGCGGTGGGGTATGGGTCCACGTATAACGGCCGCCGGGCCGAGGCACTCGAGGCGAAGGTGGCGACCGCGGCGACGGTCGCTGCCGCCACGACGACCAACCGCAAGCATCCACGTCCCCTGAAACGCATCGGCTCACCCTCCTCCACCAGGGCGGCGAAACCCGCCACCGTCACCCACACCCCACGGACCAACCCGCCGCGCAGCGGACGTGTTGCGCCCATGTGTGCTCGGCGAGAATCTACACTTCACTGCGCCAATCGGGCCTGTGCACCAGCACAGGTTGGGCTAGCGGACCGGTGCAACATGACGCCGGCACCGATCGACCCACCCATCCGAGGCGCGTGGCCCGATTGGCGGTGAGGCGCGCGCCAGAACATCGTGCGAACAAGCGTCCCGCAAGATAGATTCGATCCGTACGCGCCCGCGCACAAGCGCCCGATCTCACGACGGGCTGCCCTGCTCCTAGCGGGTAGCTCCGCACATAACGGGGCGGCGGCCGACGCCGTCAGCGCGCTGATCGTTGGCGGCGCGCTCGCGCAGGTGTTCGGCGCCGGGAACCCAGCGAACCTGCTGTCTAGGTAGAGCAGGGCGAGCGGGTTGTAGACCCAGATGCCGATGATGTGCTCACCGAAGCTGGAACCGTCGTCGTAGACCTTGTCGCCCGCGGCGGACCAGTGATCGACCAGCGCGTCGACCTGCGGGATCAGCATGATCTCGTCGTCAATGGCGTTGTAGATGAAGCCCGGAGCCGTCGGGACCGCGCCCTGAGTGAGGTTGGCGTTTGGGACGATGCTCTGGATTTGGGGCGCGGCCGCGAGCGCCTGCGAGGTGGGGTAGTTGCAGTACTCGGCGGCGGTCCCGAACAGCTGCGCGGCCACGCCAACGCCACAGCCGTAACCGTCGACTGCGTCGTTGTTGGCGATCGCGAGGCCCGGCGGGTTGAACAGCGAGAACGCGTCCAGGTCAGGGTAGGCGCGGTCGGCACCGATCAGGCCGAGGGTTATGGCGCCAAATAGGAGCGACCCATCGGCGTGGGCGATGATGTAGAGAGGATCGGCATTGACACCGCCGCGAGCTGCGCCACCTGCTCGTCCACGCGTACGCCACTGCCACCGCGGAGCAAGTCCACGAAGCTGCACGGATAGTGGCCGCCGAATTCTTGCCGTTCTACAACTCATCCGCGGTGCAAGGGGCGATCGCGATGTCGCGAGGCTGTCGGCGACTGCGGTGAGCGCGGCGGCGGAGGAACCGGCTGGGAGTTCTCGCTGCGCTACGACTACGGCTGCAGGTCCGCGAGCGGGATGATCGACTGAGTCGTCTGACCGGGCAGCTCCCAGGTGAGCTCGCCGAAGCCGTACGCGGCGGTCCCCAGCAAGTCCCAGTGCCAGTAGTCGACTTCGATCGACTCGACGGTACCCGCAGTAAGCGGCACCTGGGCGCACACCTGCTTGGCCTCGTCACCGTTCCATCCGTTGACCACCTTCACACCGTTGAGCAGGACCTGCATCCCACCATCGGCGATCGTGCACATCTCATAGGTTCCGGTGACCCTCGGCGTTAGCGTGCCCGTCCAGCTCACGCGGTAGGGTCCGGCGTTCGCAAGGCCGGCCGCTGGGGCGGTGACCCACTTGAACGGCTCGGACGGGCTAGATACGGAGGTGGTGGACAGGGGGTTCGTGCCGTACAGGTTCGGATAGAACGTCTCGTTGAGCCCGCCCGCGCTGGCTTGGGCCAGCGTCACGAGGTACGAACCGTAGTAATCGTTCTGCGCGAGGACCGCGAGGTGCTCGACCGATAGCAGAAACTGGTCTGAGTTGTCGGGATTGAACGCAAGGGACCCGACGGACCCCGCTGACCCCGAGAAGGGAGAGATGTACTCGGGCAGCGTGCTGTCCCAGGACGGGCCGAAATACGTGAGCTGCTGAGGGTCGGTGCCCGTCGGATTCGCTTCCCACAGGTCCATCAGCCCATTGTCGCCCTGGTAGTTGGAGCCGTACAGGATTGTGGAGTCGTCCGGCGTGAAGTAGGCGAACTCGTCGTAGTCGTTAAAGAAGGCGGTGTCCGGGAACGTGGGGTCCTGGGTTGATATGCGCGTCAGTCCCGTTCCGCTGAGGTTGACGGTGTAGATCTGGCTGTTGTACCAGGGCGCATCCGTGCTGCTTGCCGGGTTCAGATCGCTGGCGAAGACGATTCCCTGGTTGTTCGGTGTGAAGCCGTACGGCTCAAAGAACGTGGCCGGAGTCCCCCCGCCGGTGGGGATCGCGTCCCCCTCCAGGGGGAACTGGAAGTGCGTCAGCGAGGGAGTGCCATTGGTCCACGTGACCGTTGCGACGACCAGCGCCCACGATCCGATCGTGTTGTTGGTGTTGAGCATTGCGGAGAAGACGACCTGGTTGCCGGTGTGGTCAAACCGGGGCCACATGGTGCCGATGACTGGCTGCCCGAGCGCTTTGCTCAATGGGTTGCCGGCCGCCGCGATATTGGTCAGGTCCCACGTCGCCGACCGGTTGGCCGATTCCAGATAGACATCGGCGTTTGTGCCCAGGCCCGGCTCCGACCCGCTCGTACCCGCCTCCGGACCATCCTCGAGCAGGTACTGTCCGCTCGGCGACACGTCGATGATGCCCCCGGCCCCGGAGAACGCGGTCACGGGCACAATATTCGTCCCGTTTGGGCTGGCGCTGTAGCCCGCCCAAGTGCCACTCGCGTTCGAGTTGAAGTAGACGGTGGTTCCGTTCGGAGACCAAGCCGTCACCGAGGCGTTGGTCGCGTAGCCAGTGCCGCTCAACCAAGGTGTCACGCTTTGCACGTCGAACTGCGCTGAGGCGGCCGCCGGCGCGCAAAGCGCCGCCAAGACACCCAAGACCGCTCCCCGTCGCAGACCAGTGCGGGAGGCCACAGAGATGACGCCGCAGGCTCGGCGCACCCGGGAGGACATCAGCGAGACGAGTCGGTCAGTGTCCACAGTCCCACACTACCCGCTTCGGCGTCGTCGCGATCGCTCGCTGTGGGAGCCCCGTGCGGGCGCCCTCGCCGGTAGGCTCGGCCCAGCTGTCGATGCGGGGCGCAAACCGGGGTGCAATGCGAGCGCATCTGAGCGCGTCCCCGATCGGCTGATTGGCGGTGGAACACGGGATCGCGCCCGAGAACGGCCCTATTGCGACGGTGTGGCCTCGGCGGTCGCGGGTTCGAATCGCGTCGCTCACCCTTCGGAAGGGGCTGGAAAGTGCAGGGTTCGGATTTGCAGGGTGGGGAGGATCAGTCGCCCAGGCCGGGAAGGTCGGGCTGAAGGGCTCCGACCTCGAAGTCGTGGCTGACCGCGCCGATCTCATCGGGCAATGCGGTGAGGTTGACGTTCAGTGAGAACCCGAGCGGGGCATCGGCGGCGCGGAAGAAGTCGTCGAAGTGACTGGCCACGACGACCTTCGGCTCGAGCCTCGGCAGGATGCGCGCCCAGTAGTCGGGGGTGAAGCTCCGCCCAGCGATCCCGGCCAGGAAGATGTCCACGCCACCGCGCGGCACGAACTCGTCGACCAGGTTGGCGCTGCCTTGGTGATATAGGACTGTGCCGCCGACCTTGATCCGGATGCCGTAGATGTCGCCGCAGCGGTACGCGCGCGGCGAGAGTCCGTCCAGGTGCTCGCAACTGAGCTCGCCGTCCGCCGGCACCCGATACCCGAGCAGCAGCTTGGAGTGCAAGCTCGGGACGAACGTCACCTCGAACGGTCCAAGCTGATACTCGTGCTGTGGCACGATTTCGACGGCTCGATCGACGATGCCGTGGAGCGCCATCAGCGTGCGCAGCGATCTCGATCCGTAGGCGGTGGTGTTCCAGCGGGCCGTCAGTGCCGGCACGTCGACCGCGTGGTCGAAGTGAGTGTGGCCGAGCAGGATGCCCACCACCTCACCGCGTTCCGCGCCAAGCAGCCGGTCGTGCAGCACCCGGTCGGCCAGCGCGGGTCGTCGCGACAGGACGGCCCGCAGGGGAACCCGCGAGACGTACGGGTCGATGTAGATGACCTTTCCCTCGTAGGCGAGCCGGTAACCGGCCACGCCCAGCCAGCGCAGCTCCAGGCCTCGTGGAAGCGGTAGCGGTCGCGCCGCCAGCTCCGCAAGGGCACTGGCGTCCTCGCGCTCGCGACGGTCACGCTGGGCCACGAACCGACCGAGCCGCTCTATGTGCCCGACAACCTCCCGGATCCCGGGTTCGCGACTCATCGCCTGCAGCATTCCATCTCCGATCGCTTGAGAACGCTGACCTGAAGCCGTAAAGACCGCCTCGAGTGGAGCAGCCGTGAGCGTCTCGACGCGCTCAGGCCCTCTCGGCTCGGGCTTCGACCATGAGGCGATCGCCGATAAGCCGACCAATCGCCTGAACGTATCGGTCGGCTTGAGGGGGGTGCAAAGCGGGCGCAATTTGAGCGAATCTGAGTGAACTTGCGATCGGCTGATTGGCTCTCGAACGCGGCATCGCGGCTGACGAGACCCCTGTTGCGAGAGTTGTGGTCTCGGCGGTCGCGGGTTCGAATCCCGTCGCGCACCCTTCAGAAGTGGCTGGAAACCTGAGGGTTCTTGGTTTCTGGCGCGCGCCGCCGGTGGCGAGGGGGGGTCTGAGCGGGGGCCTTGGGATCGACCATCACCCTGAGCAGCGCGCCCAGCCCGTTGCGCCGGCGTTGAAGCGCAGGGCTGCGAGTAGGCTGTTGGTGCGCGGCCGATAGCGTCGCCAATCATTCCCCGGGCGAGGAGGTCGCGGTGGACAGCGAGCAGCTACGGCGATTCGCAGAGCAACCGGTGGTTGTGCTCGACCCGGGCGAGTACACGCTGCGCGTCGAGGAAGTCGTGATCGCGGACGACCGCTTGTCGTTCCGGCCTCTTTGCGTCGTCGTCGGCGGTGAGTCTGGCGGGGAGAAGGTCTGTCTGGAGACCTACGATTTTCATGAGGGCGGCGAGAACGCTGAGGCGATCCGCAACCTGTACGGGTGGGGCGTCAGTGAGCAGGAGCTGGCGAGCACTGGCGGCGACGTCACGTCGATCGCGGCGCTACTCGACGGTCGTCTGGGGCGAGTCTCGCTGCAACAGCGCGTGAGCACGAGCGGCGAGGTCGTCAACACTCACGAGCCGGGTGCCATCAAGCCGCAGGATCAGTAGCAACGACCCCGGCGCGCGCCGACGCGGTGCAAGGCCGGCTCGCGTTGCGCGTCTCCGTGGCGTGCAGCGATCGCACACGCACTCGACTTCAACACGTGGCAGTCACTGACACGCGGCCCGCGACTCCAAGCCGACGAGACAGTCGAGCTGCTGCTCGCGTTCGTTGCCGCCGCCACTGAGTCGCCACAACCCCCACGCTGCCGCCGGTAGCCGACGCAGCGCACACCCCGGACCGCTGCAAACGGCAGGCGACCGCCTGATTCGGTGCCGCTTGAGCCGTTGGCACTGCGGCGTAAGATGGATGTTTCGAAATGACGGCAGACGACCAACTCGGCGGCTGGGTCGACCCCTGGGCGCGTAAGCACGTCAACCAGGCGATCGTCGTGCGCGCCCTGCTCGCGCCGTGGATCCTCTTCGTCACCGTCTTCCTCTGTGTGAAGGGCTACTGGTGGGGACTCGTGTTCCTTGCTTTCCTAGTCCTCGACCTCTGGCTTCTGCGTAGCCTCGTACGCTACGCCCGCACGCAAGGCCGCTGACTTCCACAACGGCGTCGCCATCACAGGATCGTCGCCACCTCGATCGTCGCCCCGAGCGGGGCTCGAAACCCGATGCAATAGTCCGGCGCGGCGGCACGACTGCGGAGCCGCGCTGCTCGATCACCACGAAGCGGTCGCGGTTGGCTGCCGCGGGCGACGACGAAGCGATGCCGCTGGCCCGCGGCGTGGAGCCCAGGATGGCTCCGAGCTACGGCCGCGGTGAACGCAGGCTGGCTGGGGATCTATTCGACGTCGAGTTCGAGCGCCCCGATGAGGTGCTCGGGCCTGGAACTCACCGCGTGGGCTGGCTCGGCGGTCTGGATGTCGGGCCGGGCGATCGCCAGGTAGGCGACCAGCACAAAGACCGCAAGGGCGAACACGAGCGCTGTCTGGCCGTCCCCGAAGCCGATGCCCGTCATGTTGGCGGGCTTGCTGATGTAGTCGGCGAACGACGCGCCGAGGGGACGCGTCAGGACGTAGGCGATCCAGAACGCGGCGATGCTGTTCAGGCCCAATCGCCACCAAGCCAGCGCGGGGAGCAGGATGAGTCCCGTGAAGAAGATCCCGGAGGCCAGGTAGCCCATGCCGAGCGAGGTTGCCGTGAAGTCCCCAAGCGCGGTGCCGAGGGCAAAGGTCGCGAACACGGTGGCCCAGTAGAAGGCCTCGCGTCGCTGCGTGGTGATGCTGTGGATCGACAACGTTCCCTCGCTGCGCTGCCAGGTCCAGAACACGGCTGCGAGGATGACCGCCCACAAGATGGTCGTTCCCGCGTAGGGAATGTGCACGTCGAGATGCAGGAAGTCCGACACGCCGGTGCCCGTCGTGGCGATGGCATAGGCCAGGAACCAGTACGCGAAGGCTCGATACCGGCGCGTCCCGAACTGCAGGAGGAGGCCGATGACAACGATCGCGACCTCGGTGCCGCCGCCGCCAAAGTTCCCGTACGTCTTCAGGAAGTCAGAGGCCGCTTCTCCGCCGGCCGTCGTCCCGATCTTCACGACCCAGAACAGGAAGATAATCTCGGGGACCTTCGCAGCAAGGGGTGCTGGGAAGAAGCGCCCAAACACGGGCACCTGGCCCTCAACGACAGCGGTCCGCTGTGCCGACGAGCTGATCGAAGATCTCGGTTCCGGGCTCCCCAAACTCACAGGCGCCTCCGCGTCGTCGCTGCCAATCCCATTGTGGCGTCGGCGAGGCTGGAGGTCTCGAGTAAAGGCAAGCTCAACCACATCGGGCCTGCCCTCCCGCTCAGCCAGGTCCTCGCCGCCGGAACGCCGTCGACGCCGGCGCGCCGGCCGTCCATCGACCGCGGCCGCGCGGGCGTCAAGCAGAGACAGCGCCGGTAGCCGAGCGCTCGGCCTCGGCGCATCGAGCGGCGCATTGCGCGGAAGTGCCTGCTGGGGGCGAGCTTCTCCGCCGCGGCTGAGTCGGCAGTCGCGATGCAGCGGGCCCAGGGCCTGATCGCCGCGAAGGTGTGCGGATGTCATCCATTGGCGGTCGGACGAGGCGAGCCGGGGACCTGGAGGCGAGGCCGGGGAGCCCGATGCGCTCGTCCACTCGGCGGCCTCAATTGCCGTCCGGCAGTCGCCAGCCGGGCGCGCGGGGAAGCTCGAGCGCGGCCGAAGGGCCCCAGGAACCGGGCCGGTAGGGATGCACGGCGGGCGACTGCTCGATCACCGGAGCACACACCTCCCACAGGCGCTCGATCTGTCCGGCGCACGTGAACAGCAGGCGATCCCGGAGCATCACGTCGTGCAGGAGCCGCTCGTAGGCCTCCAGGCCGTCGCCGCGGTCGTCGAACGCCTGCTCGACGTCGAGATTGAACGCCGCCAGCCCCAGATCGATCGACGGGCCCGGGATCTTGGCCTGAACCGCGATCTTCACCTGGGGATCGTCAGACAGCTCGAATACGAGCTCTGAGGGTCGAACGACCCTACTCGGATCCTGATCGGGGAAGATGCTCAGCGGAGCGTCGGTGAAGCCGATTGTCACGGTGCTGCGGCTCTCGGCCAGCGACTTGCCGGTCCGCAGGTAGAACGGGACGCCGCTCCAGCGCCACGCGTCGATGCGAACCTCAAGCGCGGCGAACGTCTCAACCTGCGAATCAGCGGCCACCCCGTCCCCGTCGCGATAGCCCTCGTACTGACCGAACACGACCCGGCCGAGATCCAGCGGACGGATCGCATCGAACACCTTCGTCCGCTCGAGATCAAGCGCGGCGGCGTCGACGCACGACGGCGGCTCAAGCGCGACGAAACCGAGGACCTGCAGCAGGTGCGTGACGACCATGTCGCGGAACGCACCCGTCTGCTCGTAGAAGCCTGCCCGACCCTGGATGTCAAGCGCCTCGGGAACGTCGACCTGCACGTAGGAAATGTGATCGCGGTTCCAGACCGGCTCGAACATCCCGTTGGCGAAGCGCAGGGCGAGAATGTTCTGCACCGCCTCCTTGCCGAGGAAGTGGTCGATGCGATAGATCGAATCCTCGTCGAGCACCGCATGCAGCGCCGCGTTGAGCTCGCGCGCGCTGTCGAGGTCGTGACCGAAAGGCTTCTCCACCACAACCGAGCAGTGCTCGGTGATCCCGGCGCGGCCCAGCATGGCGACCATGCCGCGCATCGCCCCGGGCGGAACCGCCAGATAGACCAATCGCTCGCCCTGCGCCGCGATCTCCAACTCGGCCGCGCTAACCGCACGCGCCAGATTCGCCCCGTCCTGTTCGCTGGAGGCGACGAAGCTCAGGCGCGGCGCAAACGCATCCCAGTGCCCATCGATCTCCTCGCGACCGTGACTGCGCAGCGCCTCGGCGACCGTTTCGCGAAAGTCATCCTCGCTGCCCGGCGAGTGACGGCCCGAGCCGATGATCCGAAAGTCCTCCGGCATCAGGCCCTCCCGGAAGAGGTGGAAGAAGGCGGGGAACAGCTTGCGACGCGCAAGGTCGCCCGTCGCGCCGAAGACGACCAGGACGCGATTGGAGGGACGCTGATCCGCCACGCGAGCGGCCATATTGCGCACGCTACTCCTCTCGTCGCGGCGGTTCACGGTGTCGGCATGCGTGAGCGCGATCGCCGCCGCAGATTACGCGGCGCCAACCGTCAGATCACCGACGACCTGGAACCCGGCGATGAAGTCCCAGTCGACCAGGCCGGTTAGCGTGGAGCGAGCGACGGTCGCCGCTGAACCGTAGTCGTTGGAGAAGTAGAGGCGGTGATCGGACGCCGACACTTCCGGAGCGATGTTGCCAGTGAGGCCGGCGATGAACGTCAGGTCCACGTTCTCGCCGTCGAGGTTCGCTCGGCCGATCACGGGTCCGAGGTTGAAGCTCCCCCAGTAGATGTGATCGGCGGCGACGGTGACTCCTCCGGCCGTGTAGCCAAGCGGCAGGACGATGAACCGGTTGACGTACGTTCGGCGCTGGATGTCAAGCCGGCCGATGCCTCCGATCCAGCTCCAGTAGAGATACCTGCCGGCAATGCCAAGGCCATTGACGTACGGAGTGTCGGCGATGCCTCGGTCCGGTCCGCCGCCGCAGACGAAGCCGCGCCGAAGGTCGGTGCCGCTCAGCCTGGCGCGTCCAAATCCCGGCCTGCCGCCACACGCCGGGTCGTGATCGGAGAGCCAGTACACGTACCGACCCGCGACGGCGACGCCATTGACGGCGCCCAGGTCAGGAATGAAGGCGCGTTCGATCGCACCTCCACTCAGATTTGCGCGCCCGATGGCGGTCCTGCTGGTCCAGTACAGATGACGACGGTCAACCGCCACAGTCCCGACGCCGCTCAGGCCCGAAATGAAGCCGCGGTCGACGCGGGTACCGGCATTGCTTGCACGGTCGATACGGCCCCAGCTCGGGCCAGCGACCCAAAACACATCGGCTGCCGCAGTTCCGGCAAGCCAACCACAGATCAATGCGGCAACCGCGACGCCGACGGCCAAGCGGTCAGGGCGCGCCCGCACGGCCGCTCAGCGCCCCGCTTCGCCGATCAGGCGCGATCCGGGGCGCGCGGCGGCGCGGCTCTGACAGCGATCGGAGGCTGACGAAGGTGCTGCCGTGCCGGCCAGCCACCACCGCCTCGTGCAGCGCGCTGCCGCGCAGCCACGACCGCCAGGACAGGAACCACATCGTCCAGCCGTTGTCCCACGTGCCCGCCACGGGGCTGCCGACGATCGTCACCGGGTCGCCCGGATCGGCCATGCCGTAGAAGATCTCGGCGTCCGCGGGTGGCATGTTCACGCAGCCGTGGCTGACGTTTGTGAAGCCCTGCTCGCCCACCGACCAGTAGGCGTCGTGCAGATAGTCGCCGCTCCACGTGAAGCGGACCGACCAGGGCACCTCGAGGCTGTAGCCCGGGCCGACCATGTCGACGGGATTGGCCTTCTCGATCGTCAGGTACGTGCCGTCGGGGGTGTCGTCCCCCGGCCGCCCGGTGCTGATCGGCCAGTGCGCGAACAGGCGCCCGTTGCGGTAGACGTCCATGTAGTGGCCGGCCGCGCTAGCCACGACGGTCACCGAATCGCCGATCGTGAACGTCTGCGTCAGCGTGTGATCGCCGTATACGCCCGGGGCGGCCTCGACGCCGTTCAGGTGCCCGGTGAAGCTGACCTCGGTGTGCACCGGCCAGTAGTGGCGCGGCCGGAAGTACAGGCAGACCGGCGCCAGGCCGCACTCGCTGTCCCAGTACCAGGCGCCCACGATCCGCCTCGAGGTGCGGAGCTGCAGAGCCCGCTCGACCGCCGCGCGATCGGTGACCGGCCGGCTGAGGTACAGGACAATCGGCATCCCCACGCCGTAGGTCTGACCCTGGCCCTGGACGATCTCGACCGAGAACGTGTGCGAGGGCGTGAACGTCCGAAACGAGCTCGTCTGGGTGGACGTCGCGCCCGAGGCGCCCGCGGCGGTGGCCGTGACCGTGTAGCGCTGCGAGACGCCGAGCGCCCACGTGCTGTGCCACACCGTCCCGGCGGCGTTGAGCGTGCCGGCGACCGGATCGCCCCTGGTGTGAACGATGACGCTCGTGATCCGGCCGGCCAGCGCCGTCACCGTGATGCCCCGGTTGGGTGCCGTGTCGGTGCGGCCGCTGGCCGGCATGATCGACAGGTGCGCCGCGGCGGGTCGAGTGCCGCCCCGGCTGGGGGCCGCGGGCTGAGCGGTGCCGCAGCCCGCCAGGGCCGCGCCGACGGACAGCACCACCAGCCACGGCCGATGCGGCCGCGCCGAACGTCGACGAAGCGCGTCGGAGATGGGCGCTGGGAACAAGCTCGGACCTCTTGTCAGCACAGCTTACGCCGCGCCTGAGGGTTGTGGTCTCGGCAATCACGAGCCGAATCCCCCTGCTCACCGTGCGGACGGACAGGGAAGCAGCTCAAACCCGCGGCGCCGATCGGGAAGGGCCTTGTGCGGCGGGGCACCGTCCGGTCCGTTTCCGGCCCGCCCGGGCCGGGCGCGCACTCACCTGTTGTGGGTGATGACGCGTTTGGGGCGCCCGGCGTAGCCTGAGAGGCGTGACCCGGTGAAAGGAACGACGAGTGGAGGCCCTCGGATGGCTGCTGTAAGCGACACGCCGACTCCTGGTAGTGCGAACGGCGGCGACCAGTCGTCCCTCGTGACGGAGGCCGACGCCGTCGCGCTCCCGCGCTACGAGCTGACCCAGCACGGACTCGGAGGCGATGTCGCCCGCGACCTGATCCTCGCCGAGCTGCAGCTCGACGGAAGCGCACGCCTGAACCTGGCGACCTTCGTCACCACCTGGATGCCCCCGGCCGCCGCCGACCTCATGGCGCAGACCGCCGACAAGAACATGATCGACAAGGACGAGTACCCCCAGACCGCCGAGCTCGAGAAGCGCTGCGTGAACATGCTGGCCGAGCTGTGGAACTCCCCGCAGGCCGGCCACGACGCGACCGGGACGTCGACAACCGGGTCAAGCGAGGCCGCGATGCTCGGCGGCATGGCGCTGAAGTGGCGCTGGCGCGAGCGACGGCGCGCCGCCGGCGAGCCGACGGATCGGCCGAATCTGGTGATGGGCGCGAACGTCCAGGTCTGCTGGGAGAAGTTCTGCCGCTACTGGGACGTGGAGCCACGCATGGTGCCGATGGAGGGCAAGCGCTACCACCTCTCCGCCGAGGAGGCCGTCAAGCTGTGCGACGAGAACACCATCGGAGTGGTGGCGATCCTCGGCTCGACCTTCGACGGCAGCTATGAGCCGGTGCAGGAGATCGCCCATGCGCTGGACGAGCTGGAACGCAGCCGTGGCCTCTCTGTCCCCATCCACGTCGACGCCGCGTCCGGCGGCTTCGTCGCCCCGTTCGTGCAGCCCCACCTGGTGTGGGACTTCCGCCTCCCGCGGGTCCAGTCGATCAACGCCTCCGGCCACAAGTACGGGCTCGTGTACCCGGGCGTCGGCTGGGCGCTGTGGCGCGACAAGGAGGCGCTGCCCAAGGACCTGATCTTCGACGTCAACTACCTCGGCGGCTCGATGCCCACGTTCGCGCTGAACTTCTCGCGTCCCGGCAGCGAGGTCGTCGCGCAATACTGGATCTTCCTGACGCTTGGCCGCGAAGGGTTTGAGCGGGTGCAGCGGGCGTCCTCCGCGGTGGCCCGTCACATCGCCGCGGGGATCGCCGACATCGGCCCGTATGAGCTGATCACCGACGGTAGCGAGCTTCCGGTGTTCGCCTTCACGCTCAAGGCCGAGGTCAAGAACTACTCCGTCTTCGACGTCTCCGACCGACTGCGCGAGCACGGCTGGCTGGTACCGGCGTACACCTTCCCGGAGAACCGCCAGGACCTGTCGGTGTTGCGGGTGGTCGTGCGCGCCGGGATGAGCGCGGACATGGCGGACCTGTTCCTCGACGACGTACGCAAGCTGACCGCGTCGCTGGAGGCGCTGCCGGTTCCGCTGCCCGACCGCGCTGGGCCACGCCAGAGCTTCACCCACTAGACCGCCGGTCCCGTCGGCCCAGGCGGCACTCCTTCTGAGCGAGCTGACGTGCACGCCGAGCCACACTGACGCGGGCGCGGAGCAAGGCCTCTATCTGCGGGCGTTGCGCACGGAGGGTTGCGGGGACCTACGCGCAGATCATCGGCCGAGCGCGGATGGGCTGCGGATGCCCGGGGGTCACAGTGCGTCGATGAGGTTCACTCGAGAAACGACGCAGGCGGCGGCCTTCGATCGCACCGGTCGTAGCGCAGATGCTCCCGTGTTTTCGAGCGCTATCGCCGGGCAAAGAGATCGAGTAGGCATGTACTTGACGGACGGAGTCTTCCTCTACCGAGTCGCCGGGCTGGTTCGGCGCAGAGCGGACGAGATGGTCGAGCTCGAGGATTGCTACGGGCTGGACGTCGTGACGGTTCCCGAAGCGGACTTGCGCGCGCGTCGCCTTCGAGTGGTGACGCCGACGTCGGTTGGGAGCTGAAGCGCGCTCCTCGGCGCTGCTTGGCGCCGCCTGAAGCAGCTCCGGTCGCCTGCCGTCGCCTCCAGACGGGCCGCCGCCTGATTCGGGGTCGGTGGTGCCCTGGTCGTTCGCGCGCGCCCACCACCTGAGCTGCCTGGGTGCGGGCGCCGTAACGCGAGTGTTGACTCGCATATGATCCGGTTGCCTGGACGACGCCGATGGCCAGAACGCAACGACTAACGCCCCGCAAAGAGCCCCAGCAGGAGCGCTCGCGTGCGACCGTGGAGTGCATCGTCGAAGCGGGAACCCGTGTTCTCGTCGCGCACGGCTATGACGGCGCCTCGACGAACCGCATCGCCGCCGCTGCCGGAGTGAGTCCGGGGTCGCTCTATCAGTACTTCCCCAATAAGGACGCGATCATCGTGGCCGTCGTGGAGCGCTACAGCAGCGATCTTGCGATGCGGATGGCCGACCAGATGACCTCGCTGCTCGACGCCCGCCCGGAGACGCTGATCAGGACGATGCTGGCCGCGCTGGTCGACGCCATTGGCGAGCAGCCGGAGATCCTGCGCGCGGTCGTCGAGCAGATTCCGCGTCGCGAGGGGATCCACAAGCTCGCGCACTTCGAGCGGCGAATCGAGGATCTCACGCGCGCGTACCTGATGCTTCACCGGGATGTGATCCGCGATGCCGACCTCGATACGGCGGTTTGGATCCTCGTGCAGCTCGCCCAGCAGCTCTGCATCCGCTATGTCCTCGACGGGCCGTCGATTCCCCGCGAACAGTTCATCGACGAGCTCGCCAAGCTCTGCGGCAATTACCTGGCACGCGCCCGTGTCGCTCCGGCGAGCGGGTAGCCGACGGGCCTCGTTACGGTTAGGTGCTCGCCGGAATCACGTCGAAGACGTTGGGCAGGCCGGAGGCGTAGCGGTCTGCGTCCTGTGCCCTGATGTCGTCGAGCTCGGGAGGTTGCCAGAGCTTGCCGAGCGTGGCCGGTGTGGCGGCCGAGCCGGACGCCGCGAGAATTGCGTTGGCGGCTTGTCGGCCGGCTTGATTTGCGCCTTCCATGGTTGCCAGGTCGATGTTCGTGCGAACGTAATCGGCGGCGAGGAACAGGTTGGGGATCGAGGTGGCGGAGTTGGGGCGGTCGGCCAGCGATCCGGCCGTGTTGATCAGCAGTGGTGAGGTGCTGGTGGCAGGACCGCCGCCGGCCGGGTACTGGATTGCGGGGTCGAGGAACCAGCTGATGATCATGTCGTCGTGGAGGACCTTTCTCCCATTTGCGTTCAGGCCGGCTTTCATCTGCGCCCAGGTTTCGTTGGCGATCTCCTGCGGCGTGCAGTCCACCGCCTGCTTGCCGTAGAGGATTCCCGGGGTGAAGAAGTCGGAGATGTCGATGGAGATGATGTCGGCGAGGTTGCCGGCGCCGTATTGAGTGCGGAGGTTGCGGTCCCAGAACAGGCCCTGATCGATTGAGGTCAGCGACCACGGGCTCTCGACCAGGGCGACGTGACCCTCCACGCGCTGCCGGGGCGGGCGATTGAGAAAGAACTGGATGCCGTTCATGTAGTCAACCGTGAGGTTGTCGAGCAGCGCGAGCTCGGGGGCTGCGGCGCGGACGGGAGCATCGAACAGGACCCGGGCCTTCTCGACCGGCATTGCTGCCACGTACCACTCCGCGCTCACGTCGATCTGGTCGCCGTTGGCGTCGGTGAGTTGAACGCCGACGATTTCGCCGCCCTGGACGTTGAGCTGGGTGGCGGCATAGTCCATGACGAATTGCACCCCGAGGGTTTGGAGATAGGCGACCCAGGGCTGGATCCACACCTCGCTGGTTGGCCCGTTCAGCAACTGGTCGGCGCTGCGGTAGCCGCTCTGCTGCTGTACCGCCGGATCGAAGTCGCCAAGCAGCGCGTACACGAACGCCTCGCCCATCAGTCCGACGGTACGTGCGGACGCCAGCGTGCCCTTCGCGGCAACGAGATCCTTCGTCAGTCCGGTCCCGAACACCGCCTGGTACTCGGCCGAGAAGTTGGCGGCGTTGACGTACTCATACCAACCGACGTTCTCCCACTCGCCGAGACGGCGCGCGTCAGAACTCGTCAGAAAGACGATGATCATCTGCGCGAAGTACTCGAACTCGTCCGCGGGGATGGCGGCGGCAACGCCAAGCGCCGTGACGATCGTGGTGACGAGCTCGTTGATGCTCTCGCGTGCGGTGGGAGTGATCGGCGCGAACAGCTCCTGGCTGGCGCCGAGTACGATCAGCTCCTCCGTGGCGTCGACCAGGTCATCGAACACACCGTTCGCGTTGCCGGCCACGGGGATCCGTTTCATGGTGTCCGGAACGCTCTGGTAGAAGCCCGGGAAGAAGCGAAACCCATGCTCACCGGGCAAGTCGCCGCGTCCGCCCGTCCCCGTTCCCGGGATCGGGATGCTCTGCGCCTTCCCACCGAGCACGCTCGGCTCGAAGACAGTGACCTTGAAGCCTCGCTCGGCGAGCTCGTGAGCCGCGGCGAGGCCGCCCATGCCACCGCCGAGAACGGCCACCTGGGTGGTCAGGTCCGCGTTTGCCCGACCGGCGACTGCGCCGGAGGCCGTCGCCGCCCGCGCCAGCGCAGGCACGGCAAACGTGCCGGCTGCGGCACCAGCCCGCGCCAGAAATCGCCGACGCGAAATCCCCGTGTCCGAGCCTCGCTGCCCCATGCTCCATCTCCTCTCTGTCTCTGTCCGACGTTTTGTGATCAGACGGCGACCGGCACGTTTGCTCCCTCACGTTCGGTACGCGGCGGCGGCCGAGACCGCCCGCCGCCACCCCCCGGGTCAGGCGCCACCATCGGGAACGTGGATACACCCCCGAACAGGCTGGACACGAGCGCGTGGCCGTACCAAGCCGCGCTGCCAGAGCCGAGCCAGCCGGGATCGCCGGCGGGCTCGGTGGACTGGGTCCCCGGTGACATGCAGCAGTGTTGTAACCCGAGCGAAAGCTCGCGTACAACTCGCTTTCATGACGGGCCCCTGGATCGTGGGCCACGGCCCGATCTTGAAGGGCTGTCAGCCGCCAAGCACCTTGGCTGCCGGGGCTCAGCTACCATCAGCGACCCGGCGCTCGCGTTTCGATCGCCCCGGATCGGTACGGCTACGCCACGAAAGACGCTTGGTGCGGCGACGTCAGCTTCGGTCGTCCCCGGGCCAGGGGCGATTGAGAACGGGGAACACGGCGCCGGCGATCCCTCGCAGGAGGCCGATCAGCACGTCGAGCCAGTCGAAGGAGTCCCTCCAGACGGTGATCCGGCCGTCGAGGACCTCGAAGCGGCCGTAGACCCAGATGCGCTGCTCGATCGGGCCGAGGATCAGCGCGTCGGTCCGCTCGGTGAGGACGGTGCCGCCGTGTGCGGCGATGTTGTGGAAGTGCACGCGGAAGCCGCCGTGGAACCGCTCGTAGGCCGGGCGGAACAGCCGCTCGGTGCGCAATCGCCCATGGACCGTCGGCAGCGACACGTTGGTGTAGGTGACGTCTTCAGCGAGCAGCGCGAGTGCCTCGTCGAGCTCGCCGGCCTGAAGTGCGAGCAGGAACCGCTGAACGACCTCTACCGGTCCTGTGGTGGTACCGACGGCCTCGGCTGTCGCGGCTGGTTCCACTACCAGGGGACAATACCGACCGCTTGCTCGGTCAGTCGCAGCGACTCGGCTCGCGCGTGCTTGCTGCTGCCTTGGGGGCGGGCGTCCCCGCGCGATGGGCTGCTCGCCGGGAGAGCAGCCCCGAGGCTTTGCGTCCGGTTGCGGTCGGGATCTCGCTCACCCAGCTCGCCTCGACGGCGACGAACCTCGCGGGCTCCGCCTGCGGGAGTGGGCGAGGGGGTGGGGGATATGGGAGTCGGGCGGCGGTTGTGCGGGCGCTTATCCGCCGATGATTGTGGAGAGCGGGACCCCGATGATGTCCAGGCGGCGGGTGAGGCCGGCCAGCGCGAATTTCCGTAGTTCGTCCTGATCGATACCGAGCGCGTCACCGGCTCCGCCCGGCGGCGGCTTGAGGGAGTCGGCGACCGCGGGGAGGAGTTCGCGGAGCGTTTGGCGCAGGACGTCCGCGGTGTCTGGGTGCGTGCGGACGCTCTCGCGCAGGAACCAGAGGCCGTAGCCGATGTGCCGCGTCTCGTCGTGGTGAATCCTCGAGTAGCCGTCGACGAATCCGGCCAGTAACCCCTCGCGCGTGAGGTAGTCGGTGGTGAACTTGTACGAGGTGAGGCCCAGGGTTGCCTCCAGCACCAAGTGGTAGATCGAGACAAAGTGGACCTTCGCGTCGAGGTCGAGGGGCTTGGCCAGCAGCGCGTCGTGCGCCGCGACGAGCTGCTCGTCGAAGATGAAGCGGAACGCGTCGGAGACGTGTCGGCGGGCGCGGTCGACGTGCACGGCGATCGTCTCGGGCGAGGCGATGACCGTGTCCTGGAAGCGGGCGTAGAACTGCATGTGGCGGGCCTCGTCGACCTGTTGGGTGGCCAGGAAGGTGGCCTCCTCCTCGCTGCCATGGGCACCGACGAGCCCGGAGAACTTCGTGGTGATGCGCTCCTCGGCGACCATGAGCGAGGAGAGCACGAACAGGATCAGGTCGCGCGAGCCCGGATCCAGCTGCGACCACTGTGTGGCGTCCGCCGTGAGGTCGATCGCGAACGGCGACCATTGGGAGTCCTCCCAGCGCCGGTAGAGCGTCTGCGGGTCGTTCAGCTGGATGTCGTCGACTGGATTCATGTCGGCCGAATGACGATCACATCGCCGTCGGCCCAGACGCCAGGCCGCGGCTCCCGTGGTCGTGAGGAAGCACCGCGTCGGCGGCCTCTTCGGCCTGATGTCGGGTAGAGCGTGCGGATCGTCGCGATTGCCGCCAGGCCGCCGATCACTTGGGCGAGGATGAAGCCGGGCACCGACGATGGTGCGATGCCGGCGAAGGTGTCCGAGAACATGCGCCCGATGCTGATCGCGGGGTTGGCAAAGCTCGTCGAGCTGGTGAAGAAGTACGCCGCGCCGATGTAGGCGCCGACGGCCGCGGGCGCCACCGCGCCTCGCTTGGTGCGGGCCAGGGAGAAGATCACGAGCAGCAGGCCGAGCGTGGCGATGACCTCGGAGAACAGGTGCGCGGGGGTCGCGCGGTGCTTGGTGGAGATGGAGATGGCGGCGAGCGCGAACATCGCGTTGGCCACGACGGCTCCCGTGATGCAGCCGGCGACCTGGGCTGGCAGGTAGGCAAGCGCATCGCGGGGGCGCAGCCCACCGAAGCTGGCGTCGACGAACGAGACGACGGGGTTGAAGTGCCCGCCCGAGACCGGACCGAACATCAGGATGATCGCGTAAAGCCCCGCGGCGGTCGCCGCGGCGTTCTCGAGCAATTCGAGGCCGACGTCGCCGGGGGAGAGCCGCTGGGCGGCGATGCCCGATCCGATCACCACGGCGGCGAGGAAGGCCGAGCCCAGGAACTCAGCCAGCAGCCGGCGACGCAGCGGCGCGTCCATCACGGCTCCGCGAGCGGCGGCTGTGCGCTGATCATCACGCCGCGGCCACGAGCTTGTCGGCGAACTCCGCCGGCAATCCGGCCTGCCGGACCTCCGCGGCGACGGCGTGGCTGTCGTATTCGACGCGCTCGATGGTCACCTCGACACCGTGCGCGGCGGCACGCAGGACCGCGAAGGCACCGCGGGGATCGCCGTCCTTGGGTTTGCCCACCGAGCCGCAGTTGACGAACAGCACGCCGGCGTATTCGTGCACCCACGGCTTGTGGGTGTGGCCGAACACCAGGACCGGGTCGCTCTCAGCGGCGGCCAGGCGCTCGTACAGGCGTGCAGGCTTGTCTTCGAAGAGGTACTCGTTGACCTTGCGTGGGGAGCCGTGCACCAGGTGCACGTCGGTGTCACCGACCGGGAAGTGGAGGTCGAACGGCAGTAACAGCATGTAGGCCTTCGACTCCTGGCTGGTGTGGGTCAGCGTCCACTCCACCGAGCGCTGACCGAGCTCGCGGTCGTGGGCGGTGATATACGCACAGCCACAGTCGTCGTGGTCGCGGGCGATCGCGTAGTCGTAGTTGCCATAGATGGTCGGGATGTCGCGCGCGGCGATCAGCGCGCACACCTCGTTCGGATGCGGACCGTAGCCCACCAGATCCCCGCCACAGAACACGCGCTCGATTCCGAGGTCCCCTATCCGGGCGAGGGCGGCCTGCAGCGCCGGCAGGTTGCCGTGGATGTCGGTGATCACGGCGACGGCGTCGGGGGTCGCGGTCACGTGGGCACGCGCCACTGGTCTGCGAAGCGACGGGCGGGGAGCATCGCGCGGATCGTAATACATAGACGGGTATCAGTGTTATCGATCGAGATAGATCGATGATTTTCGATCCGGACCATCGCAGCCATCGATGGCAATCAATCGAGAACTGGCCCCAGAGCAGAAGCGCGGCGGACTCGCGCGCCGGCGTCAGCAATCGTTACGCGATCGCGGCCGCCGTATCTCGAACCGGTCTACCCGCGCGACGACCCGGGGTCCGGGTCGAGGCCGAGGTCGGCGAACGCGCGGTCGCGGTCCCAGTAGAAGATGAGTCTGACCACCTTGCCGTCGCGGATGCGGAAGAGGTTCGCCCGCAGCTGCTCGACCTCGGACTCGCCGGCTCGGTCGCGCCCGATCCACCGCGTGAGCACGAGCACCCGCTCGTCACCGAGGTCGCGATAGTCGTCGGCCTCGGCCCGCAACTGTTCGTAACCGCCGAGGAGCTCCCCGGCGGCCTCGACCATCGCGTTGACGCCGGTCCATGCGTTGGCGCCGGGTGCGCCGAATCTGACCCAGTCGATCTGGGGGTCGGCCCATTCGGCGGTGCGGCTGAAGTCGCCCTGCTCCCACTGCGCGTAGATCGACCGCACGAGCTCCAGGTTGGCGGAGGACATCGACGCAGTATGCCGCTTCGCGGCGGTCCCGGAACGCGCCACGCTGCGCGTCGCCGCCTCAGCCGCCGGCCAGGCGCTGCACCTCCGCGAAGACCTCGGCGTCGAGCAGGGCGCTGCAGGCCGCCACGCACGCGCGGCAGGCCTTCTCGCAGACGGCGCAATGGCGATGGTGGCGCGCGTGCTGGGCGCACTCCTCCGCGCTACGCGTGCACGCCCGCACGCAGGCCTGCAGCAGCGGGTGGATGACCACGTTGTCCCAGTGGGCCGGTCGCGACAGGAGCCGCGCCGTCAGGTGGCAGACGTCGGCGCAGTTCAGGCAGAGCGCGACGCATGCGCGCAGCTCGGAGACGTTCGGCTCGGCGAGATCCTCGTCCGCGCACGCGGTGCACGTCTGCACGCAGCTCAAGCACGCGTCTATGGCCGCCGCGACCGCCTCGGCGCTGAGCGGGACGCCGGTCGGCGAGGCGTCGAGCATCTCCCTGGTGACCGTCATGCGTCTCCCTCCTCGATGTGATGCGACACCGCGTCATCCCGGTGGCGCCGGCCAATCGCGGGTCAGAGGGCAGGATACCTCCGGAGCGCGGCGCTGATCGTGTCGCCGCGCCGGGACGCGTCCAGGCTCGCGCTGCGGGAAAGCCGTGTCGCAGCCACGGGCTTTGGCGGTTGTCCCGAGGCCGCTCGTGCCGCCATCGTTATGGGGCAGGCTTGCGGCCGCCGGCCGGCGCCAGGCACGGGGCGGAGCCTGAGCAACCCACGACAGGAGAACACATGAGCGACAGACCGGTTTTCATCTACCTCGCGACATACGCCGACACCGCAGCCGCCGAGGCCGACTACGACGCGCTGCTCGAACTGCACTCGGAGAAGCTCGTCGGCACCTACGACGTCGCGCTGGTGACCAAGGACGCCGACGGCAAGGTCCACCTCGAGAAGCACGAGAAGCCGACGCAGCACGGCGCGTGGGGCGGCATCGCCGTCGGAGCGGCGGTTGGGGTGCTGGCCGCGCCCGCCGTCATCCCCGCGGCGCTGATCGGCGGCGTCATCGGCGGCTTCGGCGGGCACTTCCGCCGGGGCATCTCACGCGGTGACGCCAAGGAGCTCGGGGATCTCATCGACGAGGGACAGGCAACCCTGCTCGTGATCGGTGAGTCGCGCGTGGAGGAGCAGCTCGACAAGGTGCTCACGCGCGCCCTGAAGTCGACGGAGAAGGAAATGGACGTCGACAACAAGGAGTTCAAGCGCGAGCTCGACCAGGCGGAGAAGGACTACGCCACCGCGTAGCCGGCGCTGGCCGTCGCGGCTCGCTGCGACCCTCGCAGCGAGCCGCGCGCGTCAGCCGACCGCCCGTCAGCTCGCCGGTTGGGCCTGCATCGTCTGTGGCGCGGTTCTCGTCAGCGCCAGAACTCCGAGGCACATGACGACGAACGCCACCACGCTGGCGGCGATCGCCACCGCACCGCGCGTGTAGTGCTCCTGGAAGAGCCACACACTGAGAACAACGCTGACGCACGGGTCCACGATCGTCAGCAGCGGCTGGGAGACACTGAGCGGTCCGACGTGCAGGGCCGCCTGCACCAGGACGACCCCCGCGATCCCACCGACGGCTACGGCGTACACCGGCCAGTGGGTGAAGACCGCGGCGACGCCGGATCCGGTCAGCGTCTCGGTGGCCGTCTTGATGAACGCCGCCTCGAGCGCCCACACGGTGGCGGCGGCCGCCGCGTAGAGGGCCGCTCGACGTCTCGGTGACCCCCAGCGCGCCGCCAGCGCCATGACGGCGGCGGCGCCGCCGAATGCCGCCAGCGGGCCCAGCCACGCGTGCGTGCTCGGCATGGGCGTGCCGCCCTGGGGCTGGTCGATGAGGACGAAGGCGGCGAGTCCGACGCACGTCACCGCGGCCGCGCCCCAGGCCGCGGGGCGGATCGCCTGGCGGATCCAGAACTTGCGCAGCAACAGGCCGAAGACCAGTTCGGTCACGAGCAGGGCCTGCACGATTGACAGCTGCCCCTTGTCCAGCGCCGCCGCCTGGAAGACGAAGCCGCCGAGGCCCGCCGCCCAGCCGAACAGCCACAGCGGGCTGCGGAAGAGGGCCGCCACCAGTTGCAGCCCCGTCGCCTTGTCCCGGCGGCCGGTGGTGCTGGCGACGTGCTGCGTGGCCACGTACAGCGCGTTGCTGAATGCCGCGCAGAGGGCGAAGATCGCGCTCATCGCCCCACCGGGCGCGCCACGGCGATCGGTTCCAGCCCGCGCGAGTCCGCGGTCGAGTCGGGCACGCGCACAACCTAGCCGTCCTTCCGCCGGCCGGACGTCTCGCGCGAGCCGTCTACACTCCGTCGCTCGCCGAGGCCGGGCACGCGGATCGCCCGCCGATCGGCGCTGCACGCCGGCTTGGCCATGGGCGACCCGGGCCCAACACGCCGCGCGAGGGGCTGCAGGAGCGGACACGTGACCCTGCGACCGAGGACGAGCCATACCGATGAGCGTGATCGCCATTACCGGGCTGTACACGTACCCGATCAAGTCCTGTGCCGGCGTGGCGCTCCCGCGGGCGCACATCACGCCGAGGGGCTTGCAGCACGACCGCGACTACATGATCGTCGGCGACGACGGCAGCTTCCTGTCCCAGCGCCAGATCCCCGAGATGGCGCTCATCGTGCCCACGATCGGCGTACGCGCGATCACCCTGGCCGCGCCGGGAATGCCACCTGCCGAGGTCCCGCTTCACATCGAACACGACGACGCACGGCTGGTCGATGCCACGGTCCACGGCAAGCCCGTCGTGGGGCAGGTGGTGTCGGAGGCCCTCAACGAGTGGTTCACCGCCTTCCTGCCGCCTCATCGCGAGAACCGGCGCTATCGCCTCCTGCGGGTTCGCGAGGATGCGCCCCGGTTCATCGCTGCGAGCTACCGGCACACCGAGACCTCCAACCAGGTCGGCTTTGCCGACGGCCACTCGATACTGCTGGCCGCCGAGCCGTCGCTGGCCCGGCTCAACGCCGAGATGGACAAGCCGGTGCCGATGAATCGCTTTCGCCCCAACGTCGTCGTCGACGGTCGCGATCTGGCGCCCTACGACGAGGACTTCTGGACGCGGGTTCACATCGGCGCCATGGCCGCGTTCGTCGTCAAGGCGTGTGACCGCTGCGCGATCCCCGATGTGGATCAGGCCACCGCCGTCATCGGCAAGGCGGTGCGCCGGGCGTTGACGACGCGCCGCGGCATCAACGCCCACGACGAGTCCAACAGCGGCGTGTTCTTCGCGCAGAATCTCGCCCACGTCTACGCGCCCCGGCTTGCGATCAGCGTCGGCGACCCCGTCGAGGTGACGCAGCGAAGCGCCGAGCCGAACGTGGTCCTGCGCAAGCTCATCGCTGACGTGTCGTCGACGTCCTCGCCGTGAACGCCGGGGTCGCGTCACGCCAGCACCGACGTGGTCGCCGGCGGGGCGCTCGGGCGAAACGGGCGCATCTCGTCGTGACCGCGGGCGACCACGCAGGTGGTGGCCTCCGGCACCTCGTTCCAGACGCCGACGACGTCGGTCAGCGGCTCGGAGACGATCAGTCGTGTGTCCACCGAGACCTCCTCGAATAGCGCCTGCTTCGGGTAGAGCTTTCGCAGCGTGGGCACGTCCGTCGTATAGAACAGCGAGCGCGACTTGCCCTCGCTGGAGTACCGAAACGCCCACATGCCGTCGCCGTCGGTCGTCGTGACGGTGCCCTGGAACGGGGTGGGGACTCCGTGCCGGCTCGCGACGGCTTCGACGAGCCCGATAGCGCGCTCGACCGCGGCGGGCGGGTCGTCCTGCAAGCCGAAGGTCAGCGCGAGGTAGAACAGCATCTCCGAATCGGTCTGGCCCTCGATCTCCGGGTACAGGGACGGGTCGACGGCGAGCGCGAGGTCGCGCTTGATCGTGGCGAACTGGTTGATGAAGCCGTTGTGCATGAACAGCCAGCGCTCATGACGAAACGGGTGGCAGTTGGTCTGCTGAATGGCGCTGCCGATCGCCGCCCGGATGTGGGTGAAGAAGTGACCCGAGCTGATGTGGTCCGCGAGCTCGTGCAGGTTGCGGTCGTTCCACGCCGGCTCGGTGCTGTGAAAGACGCCCGGCATCTCGGGCGCGCCGTACCAGCCGAGGCCGAAGCCGTCTCCGTTGGTCGTCTCGGCGCCGAGCCGTGAGTGCAGGCTCTGGTCGATCAACGAGTGAGCGGGCGTGTAGAGCGCCTCCTTGAGCAGGATGGGGGACCCGGAATACGCAAGCCAGCGGCACATTCGCTTCTCCGTTCTGTCGGGCTGCCGATGATGCACCGTACCTGCGCCTGCTGCACGCTCATCCGAGCGCCACCGCACCCGCGCTGCACGACGAGCCCCGCCGCACCCGCGCTGCACGACGACCACGCGCCGGCGGTCCCGGCCGACGAGAGCGGTGCGCGTCGGCCCGACAGCGGCGCCGATCAGGCCGTCGCGCGCTACGATCAGGCGAGGTCACCGCAGGAACGGCTCTCGGCAAGCTGGCCAGTGAGGAGGAGTCGATGAGACGCATCGCGCTGTCGTGCCTTGTCTCGATCGCCGTGTTGGCGACGCCGTCCCTCGCGCGGGCCAGCGACGCCAGCCTCAAGCACGCGCTCGCCGGCTACCAGTCGCGGCTCACTTCGGACATCGGCTATCTGGCGAACTTCTCGGCACCCAGTCGTGGCGCCGCCGGCGGCGTGCTCGCGCGGCTGTCGGGGGTGCAGGGCGACCTCTCGGGAGCCTCGCGCGCGGCATCGGGCCAGCAGGCCTCCAGCAGCGCGGGGCGCAAGGGGCGCGCGTTGGTGCTGTCCGCGCTCAGCGCGGCGCTCACCGCGACGGCGGACGCCCGGTCGGCCGCCGTCGCGGCGCGCGCCGGCAACAGCTCGGGCGCCCGCGGCGACGCCGGCAAGGAGCGCAGCGCGATCAACCAGGCGATTCCCCGCTTCGAGCAGGGCGGCACGCTGCTGCACCTGTTCTGACGGTCGACGGCGCGCGCCCGCGTATGCCCCGGACCCGCACCGACGAGCCGATGCCGGCGACGGGAGCGTGGCGACCGCTGTCGAGCGCGGCGCTCGTCGGCGTGGCGATCGCCCTGAGTGGCTGCGGCGGGTCGAGCCCCGGGCCCGCGGCCACGAACCAGCCGACCCGCGCGACGACGGCGTCGCCGACGTCGACGACCGCGCCGGCTACGAGCACCGCGCCCCGGACGACATCCGAGAGCGTCCCGCCCGGACCGATCGCGGCCGTGCTGCGCGCGCCGGGCCACGACCCGCATGTCGGCAACTGGACGATCACCGTCACCCTCACCAAGGGCGGACGCCCGATCCGCGGCCACATCTCCTATGCGTATCTCTTCCAGGGTCAGCTCGTGTCCACGCAGCAGGTCGGGGGGCATTCTCCGGACTTCGTGGGCGTGTTCCACGACACGCTCACGTGGCCGTCGACCTCCGTCGGCTACCCGCTGACCTTCCGCGTCGTGATCAAGACGCCGTACGGCGTGAAGAACATCGACTACCCCGTGGTGGTGCAACGCTAGGCCGGCGCGCGCCAGCGGTTCTGCCGCCGCAGAAGCTAGGTTCCGGTCATGCCAGACGGAGCGGCGACCCCGCCGGCGGAGGCCCCCCCGGCCTCCGGCAATCCGCGGGCGCGCTTCGGCCTGTTGCTGGGCGCGCTCGTCGTCGTGTTCGCGATCCAGGGCATCGCCGAGCCGTCCGCCTGGGAGCAGGTGCTGGTCAGCGTTCTGCTCGGGCTCACGCTGCTGCTCGCTTTCTGGGCGGGCCAGACGAGGCCGCTCCTCTTGCGCGGCGCGGCGGCACTCGTCGGGGCGGTGATCATCGCCAGCGTCATCCAGGCGGCGAACGGCAACATCGACAGCGGGGCAACGCGGGTGGAGAACGCGCTGCTCGTCGCGCTGGCCCCCGGGGCGGTCGTCCTCGGCGTGATACGCGACCTGCGGGCCAGGCAGGCGGTCACGCTGCAGGCGGTGTTCGGCGTGCTGTCGGTGTACATCCTGATCGGCATGTTCTTCGCCTTCGCCTACGGCACGATCGACCGCTTCGGCAGCGGTCCGTTCTTCGCCGGGGGTCAGCCGGCGACCGTCGCGCGATGCCTGTACTACAGCTTCACCACCATGACCACCGTCGGCTATGGCGATCTCACCGCCGCCTCCAACCTGGGCCACACCCTGTCCGTTTCGGAGGCACTGTTCGGGCAGGTCTATCTGGTCACGGTCGTGGCGGTGATCGTGTCGAACCTCGGCCGCGGCCGGCCCGTGCGCGCGTGAGCCACGGCAGGGGCCGCCGCGGGCCTCGTCGGTGAGGGCACGTCCGCGCGCCTGGACTACAAGAACGCGGTCAACCACGACACCCGGATCATCGTCCCCGCGAGCGAAGCTGGTGGCCCTCCAGCGCCACGGCCGGTACGGACTCACCGCTCATCAGCGACGCCTACCGGGTCCCGCTCATCGAGCAGTGGCGCTCCCCCGACCCGACCGGGGCACGGGTCGCCGATTGAGAACAAGGGGCGACCGAGCCCGCGGGCGACTCCCGCCACCGGGCTCGCGAGGACCGCATAGCGATTCGCCGGAGTAGCATCGCGCCCACACCGAGTCGATCAGGGAGGCACCGTGTCGATCACCAGCGCTCATCCGTCCTCGCCGCCGCGCCGTCATGCCGTCATCGCCACGATGGCCATCGCCGCCGCCGTCCTGGCGACGGCCGTGCTGGCGCTGCTGGCCGCCAACGCCATGGCCAAGACGACCTCGTGCGGGTCGATCGGCGGCGTCACCATCCAGGCCCACGGCGTCTCCTGCACCACCGCCCGCACGGTCTATCGCGAGGACCAGGCCGGTCACAAGCCGCACGGCTGGGTGTGCTCCGCGGCCGTGCACGAGTGCAGCAAGGGTCATCTCGGCTCCAACCAGAGCGTGCTCTGGTCCTACGGTCAGGGCCAGGGCCAGGGCCAACAAGGCCAGGGCCAGGGCCAGGGCTACTGAGCGGCCGGCCCGGTCGGCGCGGGTCAGTCGCCCACCAGCGCCCGCCGCAGCACGTCGCGCAGCGTGCGCTGGTCGGCGGCCGACAGTCTTCGCAGCGACTCCGGCGCCGTGCTCATGCGCCCGCGGATACGGTCACGCGCGGCCGCCCCGAGCGGGGTGAGCACGACCTGACGCACCCGCCGGTCGCCCTCGTAGGGCCTGCGTTGCGACCAGGCCGCGCGCCTCCAGGCGGTCGACGATCCCCGTGACGTTGGAGTTGTCACACCGCAGGGAGGCGGCGAGCTCGTGCATGGGCATGGGCACCTCCGGCTCCATCTGCACCAGCGCGCCCGCCTGCGCGGGATGAAGGTCCAGCTCGGCCGGCCACCGCGAGGAACTGCCGGCGCTCGGCCATCATGAGCTGATGCATGAGCGCCCACGCCTCGTCCGCCGCCGACGCGCGCCGGGTCTTCACAGCTGCGGCCGCGGGCGTCATCCCGGTGAGGATAGCTGAGCAACTCGATAGTTGACAACATCAAATATCGAGCTAGTCTACCGCCTCGTGTGCGGCTCAGACGCCAGCCATCGAGGTCGAGCAGCTCGTACGCGAGTTCCGCAAGGGCCCGCGGGCGGTCGACGGCATCGACCTCGCGGTCGCGCCCGGTGAGATCTACGGCTTCCTCGGCCCCAACGGAGCCGGCAAGTCGACGACCGTGCTCATGCTGACCACGCTGCTGCCGCCGACCGCGGGACGAGCGACGGTCGGCGGCCACGACATCGTGCGCGAGGGCGCGGAGGTCCGCGCCTCGATCGGCGCCGCGCTGCAGGAGGCCGCGCTCGACGCGATCCTGACCGGCCGCGAGCACCTGGCGCTGCAGGCGACGCTGCAGGGCATCCCGAAGGCCGAGCGAACGCGCCGGGCCGACGAGCTGCTCGAGCGGGTCGGCCTCACCGAGGCCGCCGATCGCCGGGTCGGCGGCTACTCGGGCGGCATGAAGCGCCGGCTGGACCTCGCGCTCGCGCTCGTCCACGATCCGCGCATCCTGTTCCTCGACGAGCCGACGACCGGACTGGACCCGCAGAGTCGCACGGCGCTGTGGGAGGAGGTGGCCCGGCTGGCCCACGACGAGGGCATGACCGTGTTCCTGACCACCCAGTACCTCGAGGAGGCCGATGCGCTCGCCGACCGCGTCGGCATCATCGACCGCGGCACGATCGTCGCGGAGGGCACGCCCGCCGAGCTGAAGGCGCAGATCGGCTCCCCGAGCGTGGAGATCGTCCCCGCGGACGTGACCCAGCAGGACACGCTGGCCGAGCGCCTGGGCGGCTTCGGCGCGCTCACCCGCAACGGTCGCGGCAGCCTCACCGTGCAACTGCCCGGCGGCGAGGCGCAGCTGGCCGACGTCGTGCGCATGCTCGACCAGGCCGACCTGCACGTCGCCTCGCTGCATCTGCACCAGCCGACGCTGGATGACGTGTTCCTGGCCAAGACGGGGCGCAAGCTGGAGGGGGCCGCCGATGCGGACGGCGGCGGCGCCGACGAGCCGGCGCCGGAGCGGCGAGGACGTCGTGGCGGCTGAGCGCGTCACGGCGCCCGGCGTCACGGCGCCCGGCCTGTTCGAGCAGATCGCCGCGCTGGCCCGGCGATCGGTCAAGCGCACGCTGCGCCAGGGCGCGCTGCTGATCTTCCCGCTGCTCTTCCCGCTGATCCTGTTCGCGATCAACGGCAGCGCGCTCGGCGCCGCCCGCCGGATCCCGGGCTTTCCGCCGGTCAGCTATCGCGACTTCGCGCTCGCGGTGACGTTCATGCAGGGCGCGCTGTTCGTGTCGGTCACCGCGGGCACCGACCTGGCCCGCGACATCGAGTCGGGCTTCCTCAACCGGCTCGCGCTGACGCCGATGCGCGGCGCCGCGCTGATCGCCGGCCAGCTCGGCGGGCCGGTCGTCGTCGCCTGCGTGCAGTCCACCTGTCTACCTGCTCGTCGGCGTCGCGACTGGCGTGGGCATCGCCAGCGGCGTCGGCGGCGCGTTCGTGCTGCTGCCGCTGTCGATCCTGATCGCCTTCGGCTTCGCCGGCCTGGGCACACTGATCGCGCTGCGGTTCGGGAGTGGCGAGGCGGTGCAGGGGTTCTTCCCGCTGCTGTTCGTGACGGTGTTCCTCAGCTCGTCGAGCCTGCCGCGCAACCTCATCCAGGTCGCACTGGTTTCGCGAGGTCGCGACCTACAACCCGGTCTCGTATCTGATCGAGGGGATGCGCAGCCTGATCATCACCGGCTGGGACGGCCGGGCGCTGGCGCTCGGGTTCGGCTTCGCGCTGGTGCTGGCGATGCTCAGCCTCGGCCTCTCCGGCATGGCCATGAAGAACCGGCTGGTGCGCACATGAGGCGCTTCGGGTTCGTCGCTCGCGCGGTGGCGTGGCGCTCGCTGCACAACACGTTCGTCAGTCCGGCGCATCCTGCTGCCGTCGATCATCTTCCCGCTGTTCTTCCTGGCCGCGTTTGCCGGCGGCCTGTCGAAGATCGCCGAGGTGCCCAACTTCGACTACGGCCCGGGCTACACCGCATTCCAGTTCGTGCTTCGTCTTCCTGCAGTCGGCGGCTTTCGGCGGCGTGTTCACCGGCTTCGCGATCGCCCGCGACTTCGACGTCGGGCTTCGCCAAGCGCCTCTTGCTCAGCGCGCCGCGGCGCAGCGGGATCATCGCCGGCTACGCCGTCGGCGCGCTCGGTCGCTGGGCGCGTGACCGCGAGCGTCGTCACGCTCGCCGCGCTCGTCGCCGGCATGCGGGTGACCGGGGGTGGGGTGGACCTCGGTGGGCTGGTCGGCGCTCGGGGTGTGCATGAACCTCGTCTGCGCCCTGTGGGGCTGCGGCGTGGCCATGTTCCTGCGCACCGAGCAGGCCGGCGCGCTCATCCAGATGCCGGTGTTCGTGGCGCTGTTCCTAGCGCCCGTGTACGTGCCGCTCGCGCTGCTGAGCGGCTGGATTCACGCCGCCGCGAAGTACAACCCGGCATCGGTCGTGCTCGAGAGCTCGCGGGGACTGCTCGCCGGCGCGCCGACGGACGTCGCGCTCGCCTTCGGGCTGCTCGCCGGCGGCATCGCGCTGATGGCCGTGTGGGCCCGCCGCGGGCTTGCCTCGGCGGAGCGCGCCGGCTGAGGCCCTCGCCGGCGCGCGGCGGGGGCGGCCGCCGACCCGCCGCCCCCCACCGCGCGGCCGACGATCAGAACGGCGGCCCCACGCTGCAGACGACCGCGCTGGCGTGCGCCGGGTCGAGCGCGTTGGTGATCAGCTGGGCGACGTCGGGGTCGAAGGCGAGCCGGATGTGGCCGACCGGATCGAGCGGGCAGAAGTCCTGCACGTACTCGTTGGTGACGCCCGGCTCGGGCACGAAGGCGGTCTCGGTCGTACCGAGGGCCGCGCTGATGCGCGAGCACCACGAGGCCAGCCGCCGTCGGGATCCGACGCTCGGCCCGCTCCCCGAACGCGCGTACCTGGCCCTGGCGCTCGGCGTGCGCGAGCTCGTGCGCGAGGCGCTCGAACGCGACGACGACGCGCCTCTCACCGCGCTGGCCCCGACCTGCTGGTGTGGGTGACGGTAGGACCCTCCTTAGTTGGACCTCCATATCCGGGCGTGGCGTCCCTCCCGCCATGCTCCAGTGCCCGAACCGGAGTCCACCTATCCGACGCTCGCCGGCGCGAGCAACCGCCGGTGTTGCGGGCGGCGCCCCGGGTCAGGCCGGGCCGCAGCGCGCCGGTCGGGGCGGCGGCGCCGGCGAACACCTCCAGGCGGTTGTTGGCGGTGTCGGCGACGACGACCGCTCCGTGGCAGTCGACGGTCAGCCCGCCGGGGTGGCTGAGCTCGCCTGCGCCGGTCCCGGGGCCGCCCGAACCGCCGCAGCGGTCGCCCGCCGGCCGTGAACACCTCGACGCGGTCGTGCCCGGCGTCGGACACGAGCACGTCGCCGGCGGCGTCCACGGCGATGCCGTCCGGGTCATGCAAGCGAGGCCCCGCCCTCCAGGAGCGCAGCAACGCCCCCGGCGGGTCGAACACGTCGACGCGGCTGCGCGCGGCGTCGGCGACGTACACGTTGCCCGCGCGCGTCGACGGCGACGGCGCGCCGGCGCGCCGAGCGTCGCCCCGCCGCGCGGCAGCTCGCCCGAGCATCCGCCCGCCGGGCTGAGCACGACGACGCGACCGTGCGCGGTGTCGGCCACGTACAGCCGCCCGCCGGGGCCGCTGGCGATCCCGGTCGGCTGAGGCGAAGTGCGGCGGGGCGGCCGTGGCGTGACCGACCGCGCCGAGCAGCGCGCCCGCCGGCGCTGAAGTGGCGCACGAGCCCGTTCGCCTGATCGGTGGTCCAGAACGAGCCGTCGGCCTGCGCCGCCACCGCCGTCGGGCTGAAGAAGTAGCGGCCGAGGATCACGTCGCCGCCGCCGGACCAGCTCTCGCGCACCGCGAAGGAGCCGTCGAGCCGCTGCACGCGGGCGCGGCTGCCGTAGCCCTCGATGACCAGGAAGCCGCCGCTGCCGTCGCTGGATGACGTCCAGGGGGGCGTCGAACTGGCCGTGCGACTGGCCCGAGACGCCCCACCGCAGCAGTGGCGTGCCGCTGGGATCGAACACGGCGACGCGGTCGCGAGCGCTGTCGGCGACGAAGACGGCGCCGCGGGCGCCGACGGCCACCGCGCGGATGTAGCCGATCGTCTCGCCGCTGGCGTCCAGGCGTGCGCCACGCGCCGGCGTAGTGCAGGCTCGGCGTGAACCGCACGATGCGGTTGTTGTTGTCGTCGGCGACGAACACCTCGCCGCCGGCGTCCACCGCGACGTCGTAGGGGTCGGCCAGGTGGGCGACGCCGGTGGCCGCCGGCGGCGTCTGGGCGATGTAGGCGCCGTCGAGGGTGAGCACCTGCACGCGGTGGTTCTGGTCGTCGGCGACGTACAGGCGTCCGCCGGCGATCGTCAGGCCGCGCGGGTCGGCGAAGCGCCCGGGGCCGCTGCCGGGTCCGCCGAACGCCGTCGCATCGGTGCCCTGCAGCGTGAACCGCTGGATCCGGTCGCCGCCGCTGTCGGCGACGTACACGTGGGAGCCCGACACCGCCAGCCCGCCGCCCGGCGGGATCTCGGCCCGACCGCCGCCGCCGAAGCGGAACCGCCCGAGCCGCCGTGCCGCGGCCGCCCCACGAGCGCAGGAAGTGCCCGCCGGCGGTGAACACCTCGACGCGGTCGTTGGTGCTGTCGAGCACGTACACGTCGCCCTGGCCGTCGACGGCCAGCGCACCGACCGAGCCGAACTGCCCCGGGCCGCTGCCGTAGGAGCCCCACTGGCCGAGGAAGCGCCCGCTCGGACGTGAAGCGCTGCACGACGTAGCTGAACTGATCGCCCTCGTAGACGTCGCCGGATGGCGCGATCGCCAGGGCCTCCGGGACGCGCAGCACGCCGCCGCCCCGGCGCCCGACCGAGCGCACCGCGGTGTACGGGCAGTGCGTCACGCCGCCGCAGGATCCGTCCGCCGTCACCGGCCCGGCGGCCACGGGGGGCGACCCAGAGCCGCCGCAACCGGCCATGCCAGATCGCGGCGATCCCGGCCAGGATCGCAGGAACCGTACGCCGGCCGCGCCGGCACGTGACGCGGCCGCGGCCGCTCGGCCGGGTCTGTGGATGTCTTGGTGCGGCTCGGCACGGATCTCCTTGACAGCGCACCGGGAGCGCGCGGCGGCCGCGGGGCATCAGCAGTGATAGCGGGATTCTCGCCGCGAGTGGGGTCACCCCGCGCGGACCCGCCGCCCCCGGCCCCCCAAGAGGAGAGTCAGGGCCAGGGCGCGCGGTCCGAGCATCGCGGCCGGCAGGTGCCGGGCCCGGACCGCCCCCGGACCCCGCCGGGGCGGGCCGGCGGGGCCGGGCTCGGGTCCGTGTGGCGGCGGATCGGTGCGGCAGACCCGGCCGCCAACTCCGCCGGCCCCGCGGGGGCGGCGGGGCCGGAGGCTGTTGTCGGCGTTGGCCGAGCGAATCAGTGCAGCAAGCGCAACGTGTTGTCGAAGTCGTCGACGAACAGGACGCCGCTGCCCTTCGGCGCGACGGTCAGGCCGAACAGGTCACCGCGCGCCGTTGCCGTTGTTGGTGTCGAGCGTGAACTGCGCGACCTGCGAGCCGGCGGGCGTCGTCTCGACCAGGTTGCCGTCCCCGCCGTTGACGGTGAGCACGTCGCCGTTGGGCGCGATCGTCAGGCCGAGCGGCCCGTTGAGGGCGCCGCCGCCGTTGGCCACCGAGCCGTTCGTCAGGGTCTGCCCGCCGCCGGTCGCCGGCGTCACGCGCGACCGAGCGCGTTCGGAGACCGCGGCGATGCGGTTGTTGACCGTGTCGGCGACGTACAGCGTGCCGTTCTGCCCGAGCCCGACGCCGGTGGGCCGACGACCAGCGCGGCCGGATCGGTCCGCTCCGCGAAGCCGGTGGCGATCACCTGCTCGCTGAGACGATCGGGCGCAGGCTGGGCAACGCGACCAGCAGGATGCGCACGACCGTTCCCTCGTTCACGGTGCTCGGGCTGGCCGCCACCGTGCCGTTGAGCACGTTGGTCACGAACAGCTCGGTCAGCGGACCGAAGCTGACCGAGGTCATGTCCCACGGCCCGTTGATCGGGTCCGCCGGACAGCGTCTCGACCACGCTTGCCCTGCGGGTTGAGCACGATCAGCGCGCCGGCGGCGGCGGTGGCCGAGGTGCCGTCGGTCGTGGGCAGGCTCCCGACGACCACGTAACCGTTGGGCAGCGCCGCCAGCGCCGTGGTCAGGCCCGACGCCGCCGCGGAAGTCGGCCGGGTCGAGCTGCGCGAACAGCCGCGGGTTCGAGCCGTCGGCGTTGAACTGCACGATCGTGGTGCCCTCGCCCTGGTTACCGCCCGAGGTCGGGTTCCCGTTCGCGTCGGTCGGACCCTCGTTGTTGAAGTTGCTGACGAGGATGTCGCCGGCATGCAGCTTGCCGACCGAGCGCGGCACGGTCACGATCCCGTAGGGGTTCTGGTCGCCGTTCGCGGGAACGGTGCTGGCCAGGGTCGTGGTGCTGGAGAACGGCGAGATGAACGGTGCCGCGGCGGCGGTCGCCGGGGTGGCGGCGAGCGCCAGCGCCGCGCACAGCCCTCCGACGATTGCGGCGGTGCGGCCGCCGCGCCGACCGAGCGCGGTAGTGGCAATGGCCTGTCGATGCTTCGGCAAGGTCGCTCCTCTCACAGTGAGTTGGTGCTTCGGGAGAGGCGACCCCGATGCTGCGCAAACCTTCCCGGCGATCACCGGTCGTTCACGACGATCGGCCGCGTCGGGCGCGGCGGGCGGGACGCGCTAGTAGGGGATCGAGCCGTTCGCGCGCCAGCTGGCCAGCCGCACGAGGCTGGCGGCGGGCACCTGGGCCGATGCCATCACGCAGCTGTGGCCGTCGCGCTCCCAGGTGACGACGGTTGCGCCCGAGATCGTCGCCACCCACATATGCGACGCCGTTACGCACGATCGCTCCGGGCGCCGCTCGGCGCGGGCAGCGGGGCGCCCGAGACGATCGCGTAGGCCAGCCGCCGTCCGTGGCGATCGACGTAGAACACGGTCGTCGCGGTGCGGCCGGCGAGCGTGTCGGTGCGGGCGCCGACGGCCCCAGTGGAAGTGGTCCTCCCAGTACGGGAACGGCACCCCGGCCTCGCTCGGTTGATCAGGGCGAGGGCGGCCGCGTGCCGGGGCGCCGGCAGCGTCGCCGGCCGCGTGGCCAGCGCCGCGGCCTGGGCGACCGTCGGCGAGCCGCTCGTCCCCCGACAGGCTGACGCGCGAGCACGACGACGACCACGGCGGCCACCGCGGCCGACGCCGGCCAGGAGCCGGCGCCGACGCGGCGCGCTCCCGCGGGCGGGCGGGACGAGCGCGGCGCGGCTTCCACGGGCGCCCGCCTCATCGGGGCCGAGCGTCAGCCAGCCGCTCGCGCAGCGCGTCCGGGGCGCGCACATCGTCGGCTGCGCCGCGCACGAGCGCCACGGCCCGCACCTGCTCGTCGAGCAGTGCTCGCGCCGTCGGGATCCGCCTCGATCTCCGCGCGCATCTCGTCCGACCGCAGCGAGCCGTCGGCCAGGGCGGCCAGCGCCTTCATCTCGCTCCCGCGAGGGCTCCGCCGCGTCGGCGCGGGCGTCGATCCGCGTGTGCGACTCGTCGTCCGCCCGATCGGCGTCGTCAAAGCCAAAACGGTCCATCTCAGTCATGACGCCCTCCGGGGCCGTTCCTTCCCGTTCATCGGCCAATGCGCGCGCCACCGCCAGCGCCGGCCGGCCCGGGGCGGACTCGGCGCGGGGCGGTTCGGCCGGCCCGGGTCGCCGGCGGGTCCGGCGGCGACAGCGCGTGCATGACCTGCTGGCGCGCCCGGTACAGCCGCGTGGTCACCGTGGCCTCGGGCGTGTCGAGCGCGCGGCCGGCCTCGCGATAGGACAGCCCGACGATGTCGACGGCGATGAGCGCGAGGCGAAACGGCTCCGGCAGCTCGGCGATCGCCGCGAACACCTCGCCGTGGCGACGGCGTCCTCGGGTCGCGAGCCGCGCCGCGGGTCGGCGAACTCGAAGTCCTCGAGCGTCGCCGCGACGCGCGGGCGCCGACCTGCCGTGCGGCGAGAGGTCAGGAACGTGTTGCGCAGCACCTGCATCAGGTAGGCGAGGTCGCTCTCGCCGCGAATGTGGCGGGGCCGCGCGAGCACGCGGGCGAAGGTGTCCTGGACGAGGTCCTCCGCGTCCTCGCGGGACCCGCACAACGCCCAGGCCGCGCGGTACAGGCGGTCGAGGTGCTCGCCCAGCGACTGCGGGTCGAGCCTCCTCAGGCCGTGGGCCGGCCGCCGCGCGAGGTCGGTCCTGACCCATCCCTCACGGAATGTAACGGGTGCTTCAAGCGGTAGCGAGGTTTGCACCCGTGTGAGCAGGCGTTAGCGTGTGGCCGCGTGCAGCTGAGCGCGGCCGCGACGATCTCCGCCCCGCCCGAGCGCGTGTTCAACTACCTGCGCCACCTCGACCGCCATTGGGCTCTGACCGGGCCGCGGGCGGTCCCGCTGCGAGCGCAGGACGATGGCGACGGATACGTGCTGCGGTTGCGCGGCCCGGTGGGGATCCGCCGCACGGTACGCACCCGGATCGTGTCGCTGCGCCAACCGGCGCTGCTCGTCGGGCGGGTCGAGGCGGGGCCGCGCACCCGGGCCACCTTGTCCTGGTCGATCACCCGCTGTCCGGGGGGCAGTCGCGTGGTGCTCGCCGCGCGCACGCAGTCACTCGGCTGGGGCGATCGCCTGCTGCTGGCCGCCGGTGGGCGCTGGTGGTTGGCGCGGACGCTGCGCGGCGCGCTGCGGAGCCTGCAGGCGCGGCTGGCGCTTGACGTGGCCGCCGAGCCGAGCGTTGCCTCGGCCGGGACCACAGCGGTCCCGGCCGAGGCGGATGCTCAGCGCTCCGGGCCGGTTGGCTGACCCGTGGTCGGGTCCAGCATCAGCGGCCGGTTCGGAACGAACCAGAAGTCGAACAGCCCGGCGAGATCGAACGGGATGCGCTCCGCCCGATCGGTCTTCGCCAGCGCCTGGTCAAAGGACCCCGAGATGCCGGGCAGGTGCCAGTTGTACTCGACGAAGTTGATCATCGAGGCCTGGTCGCTGAGGTTGTGGTCGACGTGAGTTGTGCGCTCGCGTACGGCGAGATCACGCAGCATCGGCAGACGCGGGCCGAAGTCCGCAGCGTCCCTGCTCGCCGGCGAGCGGTGCGCTCGTCTGCGGGCTCGGCCCGCACTGGCCCGAGGTCGGCCCACTGAGCGTCGTGTTGGTGAGGTTGTCGGCCGGCGACAGGGACGGGTTGTGGACCCCGCTGTAGGCGTGGTCGTACCAGCCGTCGGAGTCGTCGTAGTTGATGAAGATCGCGCGTGTGCTTCCAGTCCGGGCGTCTGCATCAGCTCGTTGATCGTGTGGGTCGATGAACTCCTGCTCGTCCTGCGGGTCCGAGTAGCCGGCGTGGCCGTCCTCGTAGCCCGGGGCCTTGAGGAAGCTGACCGCCGGCAGCGCCGACGGCGGCAGCTCATGGTTGGTGATCGCGGCCACGAGCTGGTCGAAGTCGCTCGTGTCGTAGTTGTGGTTGGGCGTGTTGAACTGCGGCGCCCCGTTCGACGTAGGACTGCGTGTCCGTGCCGATCGTCGCCAGCCCGGCCAGCGTGTCCTGGCCGCTGCCGTTGGTCGGGATCGTCAGGTGATGCGGGTTGGCGGTCGAGGCGTAGAACTGGAACGGCTCGTGGTGGGGGATGTAGTCGTCCTTGTAGCCCCACTGGCCGGTTCCGCCGAGGGCCGCGCCGACCGGGGTGACCGCGTCGCAGAGGCCCTGGTTGCTCGAGTGCGGCACCGAGGTCTGGAATCCGGCGGTCTTGAACTCGTCGGGGATGAACGTGCTCGTCGACTGGCCGGTGTGGCCGGTCGCCGCGAGCGCCGCCTGTAGGTCGTGGTGGGCCGGAAGCCGCCCTCGAACCAGCCCCACGAGAGGCCGGCGGCGTTGAGCACGTCGCCGATGTTCTTGCCCGACAGCGCGACCGCGTCGCGGGTCGAGCAGTCGTCCCAGTAGGGCTGGGCGTCGCTGGTCAGCGAGTAGCCGCCCTTGCCGTCCGGCGTGAGGTCGGCATCGGGGCTGGTCGGCGTGGAGATCGATGGGCTGTTGGCCTCGTGCGCCGTGTCGACGTTGCCGGTGTCGCCGGAGACCAGGTTGATCGCGCCCGGCGCCGACGGGCCGAACGTGGTCCCGTAGGAGTTGTCGCTCATCGCGTAGTGCTGGGCGTAGTTCCAGAGCGCGGTGACCGTGTTGCCGTCGTAGTAGTCCATCACCGTGTCGGGATTGCACGGCGTCGCCGAACGGCGACAGGCCCGCGGCCGGTGCCGACGCTCTGGACGAACTGGTCCATCTGGCCGCCGTCGAATGCCTGCTGCTCGTCGCTGTAGTTGTGGTCCTGGTCGCAGGTGAGCTGTCCGCCCGCGTCTCCCGCCAGGCCGGTGGCGCTGCTGTCCAGCCGCTGCGGCAGCGACAGGTTGGGATTGCTGGTCAGCAGGTTGGTGGTGTGCCGCAGGCTCGGCGGCAGCGAGGTAGCTGGTGGCCGGGAGCAGGCCGTCGACCGGCGGGTGTGCACGGCGACGCGTGGAACGGCTGCCCGTCGGTGTTGGCGGCGTCGGGGTAGGTGCCGAAGTAGTGGTCGAAGGAGACGTTCTCCTGGAAGATGATCACGACATGGCGGATCGGTGTGCTGGGGCGTCCGGCGGGATCGGCATTCGCGATCGTGGCCAAGAGCGCCGAGAGCGCCGCAGCGGCGGCGAACACGACAAGCAGACGTCGCATGTGTCTGGCTCCTGTTCGGAAAGGTCAGAGCTGGTTCGGCGCTCGCACCGTATGGACGCCGACGCCGCGAGAGTGCTAAAGGCTTGTAGAGAAGTTGTGTACGTCTTGAGATCAGCGCCGCGACCGAGGCGCGTTTCCGCCCGCTGATTTCCGCGGGCGGCGCTCGTCGGTCCGGATACGCTCACGGCGGGATGACGCCGGCCACACGCTACGCGCAGAGCGGCGACGTGAACATCGCCTACCAGGTGGTGGGTGAGGGTCCGCTCGACATCCTCTTCATGCCGGGGTGGATCTCGCAGGTCGAGCACGTGTGGGAGTCGCCGAGCGTGACCCGCTTCCTCGAGCGCCATGCCGCCTTCTCGCGGTTCATCCTCTTCGATCGGCGCGGCACCGGGCTCTCCGAACCGGTGGCCAGCGCGCCGAGTCTCGACGACGAGGTGCGCGACGCGGTGGCGGTGCTCGATGCGGTGGGCAGCACCCGCGTCGCGCTGTCCGCGTTCGCGCTCGGCGGTCCCGTGGCCGTGCGGCTCGCCGCGGAGCGACCCGACCGTGTCGGCGCGCTCGTGCTGTACGCGTCGGTGGCCCGCACCATCTGGGACACCGACTACGAGTGGGCGCCCACGCGCGAGGAGCGCACCGAGATGGTCGAGCGCTTCGTCGAGCGCTGGGGCGACCCCGAGCAGCCGACGGCGCTGGTGGCGAGCGCCGGCGAGGACCCGGCGGCGGCGCAGTGGTTTGCCCGCCTGGAGCGTCTGGCCGCCAGTCCGCGAACGGCGCGCATGATGTCGCTGGCCACCAACGATCTCGACGTGCGCGACATGCTGCCGCGGGTGGCGGTGCCGACGCTGGTGATGCATCGCAGTGGCGACGAGACCTGGGACGTGCGCCACTCGCGCTACCTGGCCGAGCACATCCCCAACGCCCGCCTGGTGCTGCTTCCCGGCGTCGACTCATTCCCGTGGTACGGCGATTCGGAGGCGCTGGTCGGCGAGGTCGAGGAGTTCCTCACCGGCAGTCGCAACCACGTCGAGCCACACCGCGCTCTGCTGACGGTGATGTTCACCGACATCGTCGACGCCACCAGCCGAGCGGCCCAGTCGGGTGACGAGCGCTGGCGTGACCGGCTCGCCGATCACCACGCCGTCGTCCGCGCTCAGCTCGCCCGCTTCGGCGGCCGCGAGGTCAAGACGACCGGCGATGGCTTCCTGGCCACGTTCTCGGGACCACCGTCTCAGGCGTTGCGTTGCGCCGCCGCCATGGTCGGGGAGCTACGCGGTCTCGGACTGGACGTGCGAGTCGGGATGCACACCGGCGAATGCGAGATCGTCGAGGACGACGTCGCCGGCATGGCCGTCCACATCGCGGCCCGCGTGGCCGCGCTCGCCGCCGCCGGCGAGGTGCTCGTGTCGGGCACCGTGTTCGGCACCGTCGTCGGGGGGCCGTTCGGGTTCGAGGATCGCGGCCACCACGAGCTGCGCGGGGTGCCCGGGGCATGGCCGCTGTTCGCGCTGGCCCTGGGGTGAGCCGGGCCGACGTGCCTTGGCTGGGCCGGGCGCGCGCGGCGGCGGCGCCGGTCGGGCGCTCGACGCGGGCGGGTGGGCACGGTCGGGCGCTCGACGCGGGCGGGTGGGCACGGTCGGGCGCTCGACGCGGGCGGGTGGGCACGGTCGGGCGCTCGACGCAGGCGGCAGCTCGGTCGCGCGCAGGGGTGTGGTCGAAAAGCCACGGCGGAGGTGGAAAACCGACCACACCCCTCTGGCGGCGAGCGTTACCGGCGGGCAACGGCGCGCCGAGTCCCGGCCGGAGCGGTGGAGATCGCGTTCCGGCGGCAAGAACGGCTTCCACCGGGTCGGGGCTCGGCGGCCGCGCGACCGGGTGTGGTCGATACGCCACGCCAGGGTGTGCGGAATCGACCACACCCCCGAGGCGAATGGCAGTGCCAGCGCCGCCGCCGCCCCTACCCGCTTCGCCGCCCCCGCGCGACCCGCCGGCGCGCCACATGCGCCAGCCAGACGCCCACGGCCTGGCACCAGTCGAGCACGCCCGCGACCATGTGGCCGACCGGGCCGGTCCACAGCCACGTCTCCAGCCGGCGCAGCGGGCGGGAGCCCGTCGGCCGAGGCTTCGAGCGTGTCTGGCGGGCGATACCGCTCACGGGTCGGCACGCTATCGTCAACCGCGATGGCCAGCACCGTCACCACCTCGGTCACCGAGCTCCCCGAGTCGCGGGTGCGCGTGGACGCGCAGGTTCCCGCCGAGGAGGTTCAGCGTCGCGTCCAGCAGAAGGCGCGCGACCTGGGCCGCGGTCTGAAGGTCCCCGGGTTTCGCAAGGGCAAGGTTCCGCCCGCGCTGGTGATCCAGCGGATCGGGCGTGACGCCGTGCTCGACGAGGCGATCCGCGACACGCTGGTCGACTGGTACCGCGACGCGATCGACGCGTCGGGCATCAGTCCGGTCGGCGACCCGAAGGTCGACCTCGGCGATCCGCCCGCCGACGGCGAGGCGCTCACCTTCTCGATCGAGATCGGGGTTCGTCCGGTGGCCACGCTCGGCGAGTACAAGGGACTCGAGGTCGGACGGCGCGAGGCGACTGTCGACGACGCCGACATCGAGCGCGAGGTCGACGGTCTGCGCGAGCGGCTGGCCCGGCTCGAGGCCGTGGAGCGCCCGGCGCAGACCGGTGACTTCATCGTGCTCGACTACGTCGGCTCCAGGGACGGCGTGCCCTTCGAGGGCGGCGAGGCGCGCGACCAACTGCTCGAGCTGGGCTCGGGCCGGCTGATCCCCGGGTTCGAGGAACAGCTCATCGGCGCCGGCGCGGGGGAGGAGCGCACGCTCGAGGTCACCTTCCCCGACGACTACGGCCACGAGGAGCTGGCCGGCCAGCCGGCCTCCTTCGCGGTCACCGTCAAGGAGGTCAAGCACAAGGAGCTGCCCGAGCTCGACGACGACTTCGCCGTGGACGCGGGCTTCGATGATCTGACCGAGCTGCGCGACGACGTCCGCAGCGCGTCTGGCCGAGCGCGAGGAACGCCGCGTCGAGGCCGAGTTCCGGGAGGCGGCGCTCGACGCCGCCGTCGCGCAGGCCACCGTCGAGGTGCCCGAGGCGCTCGTGCAGGCGCGCGCGACCGAGCTGTGGGAGCAGATGCTGCACTCCCTTTCGCACCGCGGGATCTCCAAGGAGGCGTATCTGCAGATCGCCGGGCGGCCCGAGGAGGAGGTGCTGGCCGAGGCGATGCCAGAGGCCGAGCAGGCGCTGCGGCGCGAGGCGGTCATCGCGGCGATCGTCCAGGCCGAGCAGCTCGCGCCGACCGACGACGACGTGCTGGCCGCACTGCAGCCGTTGGCCGAGCGCGAGGGCGTCGAGCCGGACAAGCTGTTCGCCGACCTGCAGCGATCCGGCCGGCTCGAGGAGGTGCGCGAGGACCTGGCGGCTCGCCAGGCGGCGGATCTCATCGCCGAGACCGCGAAGCCGATCGAGCTCGATCGCGCGGCCGCCCGCGAGGCGCTGTGGACGCCCGAGAAGGAGCAGGGCGCCGGCGGTTCGAGCGGTCGCCTGTGGACGCCGGGCACGTGACCGCCCCGGTCGTCCAGGCCTGATCGCGGCGTCTCTGCGCAAACCTGCGTAACCCTTCGTCAAACCGTCCGCCGCACGCTGTCGGCGGCCCAGGGGCGATTGCTAGACTCGGCACGAAGGCCGGGAGGCGGCGCTCGCACTCGGCTCGGGCGGTCGGCGAGGGGATCCTCGCGGCGGTCAGAAGGAATCGAGCCGAGCAAGCGAAACCAAAGCGAGGATCATGAGCCCACTTGTCCCCATGGTGGTCGAGCAGACGTCTCGCGGCGAGCGGGCGTTCGACATCTACAGCCGTCTGCTCAACGAGCGGATCATCTTCCTCGGCACCCCGGTGGACGACCAGATCGCCAACCTGATCGTGGCGCAGTTGCTGCACCTGGAGTCCGAGGATCCGGACAAGGACGTCTCGATCTACATCAACTCGCCCGGCGGCTCGGTGTACGCCGGTCTGGCGATCTACGACACGATGCAGTTCATCAAGCCCGACGTGCAGACCATCTGCGTCGGCATCGCGATGTCGATGGGCGCCCTGCTGCTGGCGGGCGGCGCCCATGGCAAGCGCATGGCGCTGCCCAACGCGAAGATCCTCATCCACCAGGTCAGCTCAAGCTTTCAGGGTCAAGCGACCGATATTGAGATCCACGCGCGCGAGATCATCGACGTGCGCCGGCGGCTGGACGAGATCATCGCCAAGCACACCGGCAAGGACATCGAGCAGGTCAAGAAGGACACCGAGCGCGACTATTTCATGAGCTCCGAAGAGGCGAAGGAGTACGGCATCATTGACCGCGTGATCTCGGAGCATTAGCGTCCGAGATACACCGAGCACGCTGCTGTAGGAGAGACATTGGCCCGGCCCACCGATTCCAACGAGCAGTTGTTGTGCAGCTTCTGCGGCAAGTCGCAGCGGCAGGTCAAGAAGCTCATCGCCGGTCCGGGCGTCTACATCTGCGACGAGTGCATCGATCTCTGTAACGAGATCATCGACGAGGAGCTCACCGCTCCCCCCGCGTTCGACATCGAGAACCTCCCCAAGCCGCGGGAGATCTACGAGGTGCTCGACGAGTACGTGGTCGGTCAGGAGCCCTCCAAGCGCACGCTGTCGGTGGCGGTCTACAACCACTACAAGCGCGTGCAGATGATCCAGGGCGGTGACCAGGACATCGAGCTGCAGAAGTCCAACATCCTGCTGCTCGGCCCCACCGGCTGTGGCAAGACGCTGCTGGCCCAGACGCTCGCCCGGATCCTCAACGTCCCGTTCGCGATCGCCGACGCCACGGCGCTCACCGAGGCCGGCTACGTCGGCGAGGACGTCGAGAACATCCTGCTGAAGCTGATCCAGGCCGCCGACTACGACGTCAAGAAGGCGGAGACCGGCATCATCTACATCGACGAGGTCGACAAGATCGCCCGCAAGGCGGACAACCCGTCGATCACCCGCGACGTGTCGGGCGAGGGCGTGCAGCAGGCGCTGCTGAAGATCCTCGAGGGCACGCAGGCCTCGGTGCCCCCGCAGGGCGGGCGCAAACATCCCCACCAGGAGTTCCTGACCATCGACACGACGAACGTGCTGTTCATCTGCGGCGGCGCCTTCGCCAACCTGGACAAGATCATCGAGCGGCGCATCGGCCACAAGGGCGTCGGCTTCGGAGCGGCGATCGAGTCCAAGGAACACCGCGACACCGGCGAGCTGTTCGAGCACTGCCTGCCGGAGGATCTCATCCAGTACGGGCTGATTCCCGAGTTCATCGGCCGCCTGCCGGTCGTCTCGGCGGTGCACCAGCTCACGCGCAACGATCTGGTGTCGATCCTGACCGAGCCGCGGAACGCCCTTGTCAAGCAGTTCCAGCGCTTCTTCTCCTTCGACGGCATCGAGCTCGTGTTCTCCGACGACTCGCTGACCGCGGTCGCCGAGAAGGGCCTCGAGCGCGAGACCGGGGCCCGCGGGCTGCGGTCGATCATCGAGGAGATCCTGCTCGACGTGCAGTTCGAGCTGCCGTCGCGCCGCGATGTCAAGAAGTGCGTGGTGACGCGCGAGACCGTCGAGAAGGGCCTGACGCCGACGCTCGTCACCGAGGCCGCGCGCGACGACGACGAAGAGCTGCGCGAGGAGTCGGCGTAGTCCGCGCCGCCCGCTGCGCCCGACCGCGCAGCCGCGGGGAGCCGCTCCCCGGGACGGTAGGATGATCGACGTGAAGCGGTTTGCGCGTGTGCGTGCCCTGCCATGGGCGGCACTGCTACAGGGGGGCATCGTCGCGCGTCAGCGCTGGCTGGTGCTGTCCGACAAGGAGCGCACGCGTCTCGTGCGGCTGCTGCGCGACAGCAGCCGGCACCCAAGCAGTCTCTCCTCCGGGGAGCGCGAGGAGCTGCGCCGGCTGATCGGCAAGCTCGATCTGACCCGCTTCGGCCGGGACCTCGTCCCGGTTGTGCGCGACCTTCGCCGTCGGGGCGTCTGACCCCACAGCGATCCAGCCGCGCGCCTGCCGTCCGTCCGCTCCGGTACCGCTTTCTCGTCCTCGGGTTGCCCCACTGGCGACTCCCACGGGCTGCCACCGCGACATCCGTTGCTGCGGTGACCCCCGCAAACGCTCCAGAAAGGGGCACCACGACATGAACAAGATCCTTTCCCTTGCCGCGGTTGGCGCGGCGGTCTTTCTCGCCGGATGCGGCGGGGGCTCCAGTAGCAGCAGCAGCTCCACGGCGAGCTTCGCCGACCAGGCCAACGCGATCTGCGCCAAGTACGGCGCCCAGATCAACGCGTTGCCCGCGCCCGGCAACACGGCCGCGTCGGTGGCCGCATCGCTGGACGCCGAGCTGCCGATCATCCAGGCCGAGCTCGCGGAGATCAAGAAGCTGACGCCGCCCTCCGGCCAGGAGGCTCTGTGGGCGTCCACGCTGAGCGATCTCGAGCAGTCGGTGGCGATCCTGCCGCAGGCGAGCGCTGCCCTGAAGGCCGGCGACACGGCGCAGGCGCAGGCCCTGGTGGCCAAGGCCAAGCCGCTGAGCGACGCGGCCACGGCATCGGCCAACAAGCTCGGGCTGACGCAGTGCGCCGCCAACTACCAGCCCGGTGGCACGTCGACCGAGTCGACGAGCTCCTAGCACTCGGATCCGCGAGGCATCGCGGCGGGGTCGGGTTCACCCCCGGCTCCGCCGCGAGCCCCTAGACTGCCTCGCGTGCAAGACGAGTTCCGCGTTCGCGCCCATCTGCCGGCCGACAAGGTCGACGCCGTCGTGACCAGCCTGCAGCAGGAGGAGCTGAGCGACGAGGCGAGCCGCACGCTCGGGCGTCCGGCCATCTCCCACGACGAGGACGACGTCTTCCTCTACACCGACTCGGCCGAGTCCGCCGAGGCGGCCCGCGCCGCGCTGCAGCGCGCCCTCACCGAGGCGGGGGTGCCCGCCGATGCCGCCGTCACCCGGTGGCACCCGGCGGAGGAGCGCTGGGAGGACGCCTCGGCACCGCTGCCGCAGACCGCCGGGCAACAGGAGGTCGAGCACGAGCGGCTGATCGAGGAGGAGGACCGCGAGTCCGCCGCCGACGGCGCGCCGGATTGGGAGGTGCGCATCACGCTGCCCTCCCACCACGCGGCCAACGAGTTCGCGGAGCGGCTGCAGGGCGAGGGCATCCCGGTGTTGCGTCGTTGGCGCCATCTCGTCGTCGGCGCCAACGACGAGGATCAGGCGCAATCGCTGGCCGAGCGCCTGCGCGCCGAGGCGCCCGAGGGCAGCGAGCTGGTCGTCGAGGGCAGCGGCGCGGCGCCCCTGCAGGTGTACGAGCGCTCGCAAAGACACTACGCCTACTTCGGCGGCCTGGGGATGTAGCGTCGCCGGGGCGGCGTCTCAGCCACCCGGGCGGCCGCGACGGCGACGTACTCTCCTAGACTCCTCGGCCAATGTCCGAGCCGGCCGACGACCACGAGCAGTCAGCCACCCGCTTCGATCCCGCGGAGGTCGAGCCGCGCATCGTGTCCCGCTGGCTGGCCAGCGGGCTGTTCCACCCCGAGCCCGAGGGCTCGCCGGCGGAGAACTACTCGATCGCCATCCCCCCGCCGAACGTCACCGGCAACCTGCACATGGGCCACGCGCTCAACGGGTCGGTGCAGGACGCGCTCGTGCGCTGGCGACGCATGCAGGGCCGGCGCACCAAGTGGATCCTCGGCACCGATCACGCCGGGATCGCCACCCAGACCCAGGTGGAGAAGGCGCTCGCCGCCGAGGGGTTGACCAAGGAGCAGCTCGGGCGCGAGGCGTTCATCGAGCGCGTGTGGCAGTGGCGTGAGCACTACGGCGGCACGATCATCGAGCAGCTCAAGCGCCTCGGCGCGTCATGTGACTACGAGCAGGAGCGCTTCACCCTCGACGACGGCTACGTCCAGGCGGTGTTGCGGGTGTTCGTCGCGCTGTACGAGCAGGGCTACATCTACCGGGACCGTTACCTGGTCAACTGGGACCCGGGCAGCCGCTCGGCGATCTCCGACCTCGAGGTCGAGGAGCGCGAGGAGACCGACACGCTGTACTCGATCGTCTACGACGTGCAGGGCGGCGGCACGGTGACGATCGCCACCGTGCGTCCGGAGACGATGCTCGGCGACACCGCCGTGGCGGTCAACCCCGGCGACGAGCGCTACCAGGACCTCGTCGGGCGCACGGCCATCCTGCCGCTCGTCGGCCGCGAACTGCCGATCATCGCCGATCCGTACGTCAAGACCGACTTCGGCACCGGCCAGCTGAAGATCACGCCGGCGCACGACCCCAACGACTTCGAGATCGGGCGCACGCACGGGCTCGAGCAGGTGTCGGTGATCGGCGAGGACGGGCGCATGACCGCCGACGCGGGCGCGCCCTACGAGGGGCTGACGGTGATGGAGGCGCGCGACGCGGTCGTCGCCGCGCTGCAGGCGGAGGGACGGATCGCCGCCCGCGAGCCCTACACCCACGAGGTGCCCTACTCGCACCGCTCGGGTGAGCGCATCGAGCCGCTTGTCTCCCTGCAGTGGTTCATGCGCATGGACGACCTCGCCCGTCCGGCCATCGCTGCGGTGCTGGACGGCCGCGTGCGCATCACGCCGGACAGCCAGCGCAAGCGCTACCTGGACTGGATGGAGCAGATCCGTCCGTGGTGCATCTCGCGTCAGCTGTGGTGGGGCCACCGCCTGCCCGTGTACTACTGCGACGAGTGCGAGGAGACCTACGTGGCCATCGAGCCGCCCGAGCGCTGCGGCGCCTGCGGCGGTCCGGTGCGCCAGGACGAGGACGTGCTCGACACCTGGTTCTCCTCGGCCCTGTGGCCGTTCGCCACGCTCGGCTGGCCCGAGCAGACCCCCGAGCTGGCCGCCTTCTACCCGACCGACGTGCTCTCGACGGCGCGGGACATCATCTTCCTGTGGGTCGCGCGCATGATCATGATGGGGCTCGAGTTCACCGGCGAGGTGCCGTTCGCCGACGTGTACGTGCACTCGGTCATCCAGGCCCCCGACGGACGGCGGATGTCAAAGTCGCTCGGGACCGGCATCGACCCGCTCGACGAGATCGATCGCCATGGCGCGGATGCCGTCCGCTTCGGGCTGCTGGCGATGTCGTCCTCGCAGGACGTCCGCTACTCGGCGGAGAAGGTGAGACAAGGGCAGGCGCTCGCCAACAAGCTGTTCAACGCCGCGCGGTTCGTGCTCACCCGCACCGTCGCCGGCGAGATCGACAGCGACGCCGGCCCGCAGCCGACGACGCTCGAAGACCGCTGGATCCTCTCGCGCCTGGCCCGTGTGGAGGACGAGACCGCGGCTCGCCTGCAGCGGTTCGACTTCGCCCACGCGGCGCTCGGGCTGTACGACTTCGTCTACGGCGAGCTGTGCGACTGGTACCTCGAGCTGGTCAAGCATCGCCTGCGGGACGACGCCCCCGAGGCTGAACGGGCGGCGTTGTCGGCCACGCTGCTGCACGTGCTGCGCGAGACCGTGGCGCTGGCGCACCCGGTGATCCCGTTCGTCACCGAGGAGCTGTGGTCGCAGCTGGGGGGAGAGGGCCTGCTGGCCGGCGCGCGCTACCCGGAGTCGGACCCGGCGCGAATCGATCCGCGGGCCGAGGTGTCGATCGAGCGTGCGATCGCTGCGATCACCGCTCTGCGGGGATGGCGCGACGGCGCCGAGCTGCGTCCCGGCCTGATCGTCCCGGTGCGCCTGGACGCCGACGACTACTCCCCGGTGGCGGGGGCGATCGCCCGACTGGCCCGAGTGGAGATCGTCGACGCGGACGGGCAGGTGCCGATCGCCACCGTGCCGATCCCCGGCGCCACGGTCGACGTGCTGCCGGTCGAGGGGGTCGACCTGCAGGCCGCCGAGCGGCGAACGGCCAAGCGGCGCGCCGAACTGCAGGCCGAGATCAAGCGGGCCGAGGACAAGCTGGCCAATCCAGGCTTCGTGGCCAAGGCGCCGCCGGAGGTCGTCGCGGCCGAGCGCGAGAAGCTCGCCCGCCTGCGCGCCGAGCTGGAGGCCCTGTGAGTCCCCGCCCGGACGGTGGCGGGCCCCCACCCCGCAGCGGGTGCCCCGCACCCCGCCGGGGGCGGCCATGGTCGCCCGAGCAGGCCGAGAGCTTCCTGCGCTCGATGGACCTTTTCGGCATGCGCTTCGGCCTGGATCGCATGCGGCGCCTGATGACCGTGCTCGGCATGCCCCACGAGCGGTTCGCTGCGATCCACGTCGTCGGCACCAACGGCAAGTCCTCGACCACGCGCTTCATCGCCGCCATCCTCCAGCGTCACGGGCTGCATACCGGGGCCTACCTGTCGCCGCACCTCATCTCCTACACCGAGCGCGTGCAGGTCGACGAGCGCGACGTCAGCGCCGAGGCGTTCGCGGAGGCGGTCGGGCGCGCGGCCTGGGCGGCCGAGCGCGTCAACCACACGCTGGGCGAGGGCGACGCCGTCACGCAGTTCGAGCTGCTGACCGCCGCCGCCTATGCGCTGCTGGCCGAGCGCGGCGTCGACGTGGCGGTGATCGAGGCCGGCCTCGGCGGGCGTTATGACGCGACAAGCGTCATCGATGCCGCGGTCACCGTCCTGACCAACGTCGGCCTGGAGCACACGCGCTGGCTCGGGCCGACGGTGGCGGACATCGCGCGCGAGAAGCTCGCCGTGGTGCGTCCCGGCACCACGCTCGTGCTCGGCTCCCAGCTGGACGCGCAGGTCGAGGCGTACGCCCGCGCGGTGGCCGGCGAGCTGCACACCGCCGTCGTGGTCGCGCCGTCGCCCGCCGGGGCCGGGGTGCCGGCGCTGCAGGCGTGGGGGCGGTTCCAGCGCGCGAACTTCGGGCTCGCCGTGGCGGCGGCCCGGGCCTACCTGGAGTCGGCCGGCCGTGAGCTCGAGGAGGCGGCGGTGCGCGATGCGGCGGCGGCCACCCTTGTACCGGGTCGCTTCCAGCTGGTCGGCGACGACCCCCCGACGGTGTTCGACGGCGCCCACAACCCCGCCAGCTTCGCGGCGCTCGCCGAGTCGATCCCGGACCTGCGCGAGGGACGACCGCTGGCCGCGGTCGTCGGGATCCTCGACGACAAGGACGGCGCCGGCATGCTTGCCGCATTGAAGCCGCACGTCGATCGCCTGTGGGTGACCGCGCCGCGCAGCCCGCGCGCGTTGCCGCCCCCTACGCTGCAGTCGCTTGCCCGTCAGGTCGGCTTCGTGGAGCCCGAGTGCGAGCCGGATCCGGGGCGCGCGCTCGCCGCGGCTCGGGCCTGGGCCGCCGGGCAACCGGGCGGCGGGGTGGTGCTGGCGACGGGCTCGATCTACCTTGTAGGGGAGCTGCTGGGCAACCTGCGCGTCACGGAGGCGGAGGCTCGATGAACGACGACGGTCCCTCGGTCCTCGCCATGATCGGCGCCGTCGCGCTGATCGTGGCCCTACGTGATCCTCCTATTCTTCGCCGCCGGCTATGGGTTCGGCCGCCTGTTTCTCTAGACTCGCCCAGCTAATGCGCGCAAAATCGGTGCGATGGCCGTGACCCTCGCCTATTTCGGGATCAACAGCAGCGGCGTCAACCTGGCGATCAAACTCGTCGTCCTGTTCCTGATCCTGGTGTACGTGGCGCTCGTGTACTGGACGTTCGCCGACGCGCGCCGCCGGATCGCCGATCCCGTGCTGATCGCCTGTTCGGTGGCGGCGTCGCTGTTCCCCTACGTCGGGACGATCATCTACATGATCCTGCGGCCCCCGGAATACCTCGAGGACGTGCGCGAGCGCGATCTCGAGATGCAGGCCGCCGAGGCGCAGATGTACGCGCTGAACTACCAGCTGTGCCCGCACTGCGACTATCCGACCGAGCGCGACTTCCTGCGCTGTCCCTCCTGTCTGCGCAAGCTGAAGGAGCGCTGCGTCTCCTGCAGCCGGCCGCTCGATCCGGCCTGGACGATCTGCCCCTACTGCGAGACCGAGGTGGCGGGCGCCGCCCCGCGCCGGCGCCGGCGCCGGCCCGAGGTGGCCGAGGAGCGGGACCCGCGCGATGAGGAGACCGCCGCCGCCCCGCACCGGGCGCGCCCGGCACCGCGCGGCAGCGCGCCCTAGCGGCAGCTCCGCGGCGGCGCTCGGCGCCGTCAACCACTAGGCTGCGGCCGCCGTCACCCCGTTTCCAGCAAAGGACACCATGGACCGCACGCTCATCCTCGTCAAGCCCGACGCCTTCGCCCGCTCGCTCACCGGTGAGATCCTCGCCCGCTTCGAGCGCAAGGGCCTGCGCATCGTGGCGCTGAAGCACATGACCGTCATTCGCGAGCTGGCCGAGCAGCACTACGCCGAGCACGCCGAGCGTCCCTTCTTCGGCGAGCTCGTCGACTTCATCACGTCCGCGCCGCTCGTCGCTCTCGTGCTCGAGGGTGAGGACGCGATTCGCGCGGCCCGCCAGGTGATCGGCGCCACGAACCCGCTCGAGGCCGCGACCGGCTCGATCCGGGGCGACTTCGCCATCGCGGTCGGCCAGAACATGGTGCACGGCTCCGACAGCCCGGAATCGGCGGCGCGCGAGATCTCGCTGTTCTTCCCCGGCCTCGCCTAGGACGCGGTCTGTCCGAGCGCCCGCGGCTCGTCCTGGCGTCCCGCTCGCCCCAGCGCCGCGCGATCCTGACGCGGCTCGGCGTGGACTTCACCGTGCGTCCGACCGACGCACCGGAGGTGATGACGGGCGACGCGCGCGAGGCGGCCGCCGAGAACGCGCTGCGCAAGGCGACGGCGGCCCGCGAGGACGTCGATGCCGAGCTGGTGCTCGGCATCGACACGGTGGTCGAGCTCGACGGCCGGCTGTACGGCAAGCCTGGCGATGAGGACGCCGCCCGGGCGATGCTGCGCGCGCTCGGCGGACGGACGCACCGCGTGGTCAGCGGCCTGGCGCTGCTCGGCGGCAACCGCGAGGACGTGGCCACGGCCACGACCGAGGTGACGTTTCGCGCACTGGACGAGCCGCTGATCGACTGGTACCTGGCCACTGGAGAGTGGCGCGACCGGGCAGGCGGCTACGCCATCCAGGGTGCCGGGGCCGCGCTGGTGACCCGCGTGGTGGGGGACTATGAGAACGTGGTTGGACTGCCGGTAGCGACACTCATCGACCTGTGTCGCGGCCTGCTACTCGAGTGACGATCTGACGCCGCGGCGGTCGCGGCTTCGGCCCGCCCGCGAGCCGTCCAGCGACGCATGCGTGCGCTCATGGCGCGCGGTGGGCACCCCGATAACCATTGGCATGGGGGCACATAGCCGCGCATCGGGCATCGCCGCCGGCCGCCCGGCTCGAGTCCGGGCGTGGGTTTCGCTCGCGCTCGCCGCACTGCTGACCCTGGGCGCCGTCGCGCTGGCCGGGCTGTGCGCTCCGAGTTCCGCCGCCGCCGCCTCACTGATCTCGAGCTTCCAGGCCGGCGTGGTGAACACGACGAGCCCGTCGGATCCGCCGACGCCCAGTCAGTACGCAACCCAGGCCGGCTCGCATCCGGCCGAGGCCCTCACGCAGTTCACCGTCAACACGTCGCTGTTCGACTCGCTCCAGGACGTGCGCGTCGACTTGCCGCCCGGCCTCGTCGTCAACCCGCAGGCGATCCCGCAGTGCAACCAGTCGGGCACGAACCTCGGCTCCTGCCCGTCGGATACCCAGGTGGGCACGAGCAGCGTGGCGATCGCCAACGTGCCGCTCTTCGGCACCGTCGACGCCACCGGCAACGTCTACAACATGGTGCCGCCGGCCGGCTCGCCGGGCGACTTCGCCTTCCAGGTGACGATCGCCGGCCTCATCACGATCCGCACCGATCTCGTCGCCGGCGTGCGCTGGTACCCGAGTAACGGACAGCCCGGCGACTATGGCGACTATTTCACGATCAGCGGCATCAGCAACCTGCTCGGCGTGGCGCTGCAGAGCTCGACGCTCGCCTTCTGGGGCGCGCCGGAGGAGCAGAACGGCGGCGGCGCCGCCGACAACGCGTTCGTCACCAACCCGACCGTCTGCAACGGAGCGCAGACGACCAACATGTACGCGGACACGTACACGAGCGGTCAGACCGGCACCGACGCCTTCACGACACCGACGGGCGCGAGCGGCTGCGCTTCGATCCCGTTCAATCCGAGCGTCACGGTCACACCGAGCACGACCCAGCGCGACCAGCCCGACGGGATCACGGTGGACATGTCGGTGCCCCAGGACCAGAACCCATCGCACATCGCCCCCTCGCAGCTGCAGGACGCGACGATCACGCTGCCGGCCGGACTGTCGATCAACCCGTCGGCCGGCAACAGCCTGCAGGCGTGTACGAGCACGCAGTTCGGCGAGGGCACGAGCAACGCGATCACCTGTCCGGCTGCCTCGAAGGTCGGCACGGCGACGATCACCTCGCCGGCTCTGGCGGGGACCCTGAGCGGCTCGATCTACGTCGGTCCCCAGACCAACAACACCTACCAGGTCTACGTCGACGCGGCCAACAGCAACGATGGCGTCGACGTGCGCCTCACCGGCACGGTCACCGCCAACACCTCCACCGGCCAGCTGACCGCGGTGTTCAACAACACGCCCGAGGTCCCGTTCAGCGACTTCAAGCTCCAGTTCGACACGGGGTCCGGCGCGCTATTCGCCAACTCGCTCACCTGCGGCAGCGCCCCGACGACGACGAGCCTCGTCCCGTATTCAGGCAACCCCGCCGGCACTCCGTCGAGCAGCTTCACCGTCGATCAGAACGGCTCCGGCGGCTCCTGCGCGCCGACGGTGCCCTTCACGCCGGCCGCGAGCGCGGCGCTCAGCAGCACCGCGGCGGGCGCGAATCCCACGCTCACGCTCAACGTCGCCCGCTCCGACGGCACGCAGACGCTCTCCACCGTGTCGACGCAGCTGCCGCCGGGCCTGCTGGCCAACATCTCCACCGTGACGCCGTGCACCGAGCCGGCGGCCACGAACGGCACCTGCGGCGCGGCCAGTCAGATCGGCACCACGACGGTCAGCGCCGGCGCCGGATCCACGCCGCTGTCGCTACCGGGCACCGTCTACCTCACCGCCGCTCACAACGGTGCCCCGTTCGGTCTGTCGATCGTCGTCCCGGCGATCGTCGGGACCGTTCAACCTCGGCACCGTCGTCGTGCGCGCCGCGGTGAATGTCAACACGGCCACCGGCGTGGTGTCGATCACCACCGACCCGCTGCCGACGATCCTGCAGGGCGTCCCGCTGCGCCTGAAGACGATCGTGGTCACGATCAACAAGGCGGGCTTCCTGACCAACCCGACCAGCTGTGCCGCCGGCACGATCACCGGCGCCGTCACCTCCACGGCGGCCGACGACTCGCCCTTCACGAGCCCGGCGACGATGACCGGCTGCGCCTCGCTGCCGGCGTTCACCCCGACGATCTCCGCGACCCCGGGCACGACCCAGCGCGACGCGCCGACCGGCCTGAACGTCGACGTACACCTGGCCAGCGGCCTGTCAGACCTGCAGAGCGCCACCGTCACGCTGCCGGCGGGGATGTCGATCAACCCGTCGGTGGCCAACGTGCTCGGCTCGGCGGCCTGCACCTCGGCCGAGTTCAACGCCGACACCTGCCCGGCCGCCTCGGCAGTCGGCACGGCCGAGATCGACACGCCGCTCGTCTCGACCGCGTTCACCGGGTCGGTGTTCGTCGGTCCGCAGGCGGGCAACACCTACACGCTGTACGTGTGGGTGAAGGACGCCACCGACGGCCTCGAGGTGCATCTCACCGGCACGGCGACGGCGAACACGAGCACCGGCCAGATCACGGCCAGCTTCCCGTCCGCGCCGCCGATCCCCTTCACCGACCTCAAGCTCAACTTCACCGGCGGGGCCGACGCGCTCCTGGCCAACGCCCAGACGTGCGGCACGGCGACGACGAGCGGCACGCTGACCCCGACGTCCGGACAGGCCGCGGCGGCGCCGACGAGCGCCTTCACCGTCGACAACAACGGCAGCGGAGGCGCCTGCCCGGGCACGCTGCCGTTCGGCCCGACGGCCACGACGACGCTCGGGACGACCGCCGCGGGCGCGAGCGACACGCTGACGCTCACCGCCGCGCGGTCGGATGGCGACCAGGACCTCGGGACGATTGCCGCCACGCTGCCGCCCGGCATGCTGGCCGACCTCGCCTCGATCCCGCAGTGCTCCAACGCGGCCGCCAACGCCGGCACGTGCGCCCCGAGCAGCCAGATCGGCACGACGACCGTCACCGCCGGCGCGGGCACCAACCCCTTCCAGCTCACCGGGCAGGTCTACCTCACGACCTCCTACAACGGCGAGCCGTTCGGTCTATCGATCGTCGTGCCGGCGATCGCCGGCCCGTACAACCTCGGTACGGTCGTCGTGCGCGGCGCGGTCGGGGTCAACACGGTGACCGGCCAGGTCTCGATCACCACCCAGCCCCTGCCCACGATCCTCGACGGGATCCCGCTGCGCCTGCGCAACGTCGGCGTGACCATCAACGCGGCCAACTTCCTCACCAACCCGACGAACTGCTCGGCCCAGGCGCTCACGGGCACGATCACGTCGACCGGGTCAGCGACCTCGCCGATCAACGACCCGCTCACGATGACCGGCTGCGGCTCGGTGGCCTTCGCCCCGACGATCACCGCCACCCCCGGCACCACCAAGCGCGACGCCCCGACCGGCCTGAACGTCGACCTGCACCTCCCGGTCGGCAACTCCGACCTGCAGAGCGCGTCCGTGACGCTGCCCGCGGGCATGTCGATCAACCCGTCGGTGGCCAACGTGCTCGGCTCGGCGGCCTGCACGTCGACCGAGTTCAACTCCGACAGCTGCCCGGCCGCCTCGGAGGTCGGCACCGCCGAGATCGACACGCCGCTGCTGTCCAACGTGTTCACTGGCTTCGTGTACGTCGGACCCCAATCGGGCAACAGCTACACGCTCTACGTGTGGGTCCAGGACGTCACCGACAGCCTCGAGGTACACCTGACCGGCACGGCGACGGCGAACACGAGCACCGGCCAGATCACGGCCAGCTTCCCGTCCGCGCCGCCGATCCCGTTCTCCGACCTCAAGCTCGACTTCAACGGCGGGGCCAACGCCCTGCTGGCCAACTCGCAGGCCTGCGGCACGGCCACGACATCCTCGGTGCTGACGCCGAACTCCGGCGGCTCCAACGCGACGCCGACGAGCGCCTTCACCGTCGACAACAACGGCAGCGGCGGGTCCTGCCCGGGCACGCTGCCGTTCGGCCCCACGACGACCACGACGCCCGGCAACACGGTGGCCGGCGCGAACGACACGCTGACGCTGAGCACCGCGCGCTCTGACGGCGACCAGACGCTGTCGACGATCAGCGCGCAGCTGCCGCCGGGCATGCTCGCCAACCTCACTTCGATCCCGCAGTGCTCGAACGCCAACGCGAATGCGGGAACGTGTGCACCGAGCAGCCAGATCGGCACGGCGACGGTCACCGCCGGCGCGGGCACCAACCCGTACTCGCTGAGCGGGCAGGTCTATCTCACCGCCGCCTACAACGGCGCGCCGTTCGGCCTGGCGATCGTCGTCAACGCCGCGTCGGTAGGGCCGTACAACTTCGGCACGGTGATCGTGCGCGCGGCCGTGCAGGTGAACACCACCACCGGCCAGGTGACGATCACCACCGACCCGCTGCCGACGATCCTCCAGGGCGTCCCGCTGCGCCTGCGCACGGTGAGCGTCACGATCAACGCCGCCAACTTCCTCGTCAACCCGACGAGCTGCGCCACCCAGGCCGTGACCGGCACGATCGGCTCCACGGGCTCGGCCACGACGGGCATCAGCGACCCGCTCACGATGACCGGCTGCGGCGCGCTGCCCTTCAACCCGTCGATCACCGTCACGCCGAGCTCGACCAAGCGCGACACCCCGACCGGCGTGGACGTCGACCTGCAGGTCCCGGCCAACAGCTCGGCGCTGCAAGTCGGCGAGCGTGAAGCTGCCGGCCGGCCTGTCGATCAACCCGTCGGCCGCCAACGGACGTCCGGCGGCCTGCACCGCGGCCGAGTTCGCCGCCGGCACCAGCAACCCGGTCACCTGCCCGGCCGGGTCGGCCGTCGGCACCGTCACGATCTCCAGCCCGCTCGTCGCGGCGGCGTTCACCGGGAACGTCTACGTCGGACCCCAGAGCGCCAACACCTACGAGCTCTTCCTCGACGGCGAGGACGCCACGGACGGACTCAGCGTGCGACTCGTCGCCGACGTCACCGCCGATCCGAGCACCGGCCAGCTGACCACGACGATCGTCAACCCGCCGCCGATCCCGTTCACCGACCCTCGACCTGCACCTCAACGGCGGCTCCGGATGCGCTCCTGGCCAACGGGCTGAACTGCGGCACGGCGACGACGACCACGTCGCTCGGCCCCACCTCCGGCCTGGCGGCCGCCGCCCCGAGCGCCCAGTTCATGGTCGACAACAACGGCAGCGGCGGGTCCTGCCCGAGCACGATCCCGTTCAACGCCGTGACCACGGCGACGCTCGGCAACACGACGGCGGGCGCGAGCAACACGCTGACCCTCGGCATCACCCGCTCCGACGGCGACCAGACGCTCTCGACGCCTCACCACGCAACTGCCGGTCGGGATGCTCGCCAACCTCACCTCGATCACGCCGTGCTCGAACGCGAACGCCGCCGCGGGCACCTGCCCGGCGGGCAGCCAGATCGGCACGACCACCGTCACCGCCGGGGCCGGCTCGACCCCGCTTCCAGCTCACCGCGGGCAAGGTCTACCTGACGAGCGGCTACAACGGCGCGTCGCTCGGCCTCGCCATCGTCGTGCCCGCTGTACGGCCGGGCCGTTCAACCTCGGGTCACGGCCTCGTCGTCCGCGCCGCCGTCGCCGTGGACACCGTTCAAGGGCCAGATCACGATCACCACCGATCCGCTTCCCGACGATCCTCGACGGCGTTCCGCTGCGCCTGAAGACGATCACCGTCGCCATCAACCAGCCCAACTTCATCACCAACCCGACCTCCTGCGCCGCCGCCACGATCGCCGGCACGACGACGTTCCACCGGCGGCGTCGCGCTGCCGTTCACCAGCCCGGCGACGATGGGCGGCTGCCTCTCCACGCCGTTCGTGCCCACGCTGAGCGAGACGCCGACCACGACGCAGGCCGACGCGCCGCTCGGCCTGACGGTCGACCTGCACGTGCCGTCCGGCGACACCAACCTGCAGAGCGCCGTCGTGACGCTCCCCGCCGGGCGTGTCGCTCAACCCGTCGGTCGCCGCGGGGCTGCAGGCCTGCACGCTCACGCAGCTCGGCATCGGCACGAACAACCCGGTCCCTGCCCCGGGGCCGCGCCGCAGTTGGCACGGTGGAGATCGATACGCCGCTGCTGCCCACCCCGCTCGAGGGCGACGTGTACATCGGCGCGCCGCAGAACGGCGACCGACAGCACACCTACCGCATCTTCCTCGACGCCGAGAACGCGACCTACGGGATCTCGGTGCGCCTCGACCGGCTCGATCGTCGCCGACCCGAGCACGGGCCAGCTGACGGCCACGTTCGCGAACACGCCGCCGATACCGTTCACCGACCTCAAGCTCAACTTCAACGGCGGCCCGCAGGCGCCGCTGGCCAGTCCCGGCCACGTGCGGCGCCGCGACCACCACGAGCACGCTGACGCCGACGAGCGGTACTCGGCCGCGTCGACGAGCGTCTCCTACACCGTCGATGCGAACGGCAGCGGCGGCACCTGCCCGACCACGCCGGCGTTCGCGCCCACGATGAGCCTGACCACACCGAACACGAACGCCGGTGCCGGCGATCCGATCACGATCAACTTCGCCAGCGGCGATCAGCAGCAGAACCTCGGCTCGATCGCCGCCACCCTGCCGCCGGGGCTGATCGGTGAAATCAAGGGCGTGCCGCTCTGCGCCAGCAGCCAGGCCTCGGCCGGCACCTGCTCCTCCGACAGCCAGATCGGCACCGCGACGGTGAGCGCGGGCGTCGGCTCCAGCCCGCTGCAGCTGAGTCCGGGCACGTGTACCTCACCGTCGGCCCCGACGCCGCCATCCCTTCGGCCTGTCGATCGCCGTTCCGGCTGATCGCCGGCCCGTACAGCCTCGGCACCGTCGTCGTGCAGGCCGCGATCGCCATCGACCCGCACGACGCCCACCTGACGATCACCAGCGGGACCTTCCCGACGATCCTGCAGGGCATCCCGCTGCGCCTGAAGGCGGTTTCGCTGAACCTCAACCGACGCCGGCTTCATGGTCAACCCGACGAGCTGCCAGGCCCAGACGCTGTCCGGATCGATCGTCGCCGCCCCGAGCGTCGCGGGCGGCACGAGTGGCACGAGCGCCTCGGCGCAGGCCGGCTTCACCCCGACGGGCTGCGCCGGGCTCGCCTTCTCGCCGGCGATCGTCGCCACCCTCGGCGGCGCCACGTCGACGGCCACCGGCGCGAGCCTGAGCGTGGCCGTCGACGCCGAAGACCGGCCAGGGCAACCTGCAGTCGGTGGCGGTCACGCTGCCCTCGACGATCGCCCCACGCCTAGCACGTCAATCAGGCCTGCGTCGCCTCGACGTACGACCGCCAACCCGGCGAACTGCCCGGCCGCCTCGGACGTGGGCACCGCCACCGCCGTCACGCCGGTCCTCACCGACGCGCTCACCGGCCCCGTCTACCTGGTCGCGCAGCCCGGCGCGATGCCGGCGCTCGACCTGACCCTGAGCGCCGATGGCGTGAGCATCGACCTGAGCGGCGCGATCGCCATCGGCTCGGCGGGTCTGACGACCACGTTCTCCTCGATCCCCGACGTGCCGATGACGAACTTCACCCTCACGCTGCCGGCGGGACCCAACTCCGCCCTGACGACCACCGACGCGCTGACCTGCTCGAGCGCGCCGAGCGTGAGCACGACGGCGACCTCCCACAGCGGCCAGACGGCCAGCGTGACGAACACGGCCCAGATCAGCGGATGCGCGACGACCTCGAGCGCCGGCACCAGCACCGGCACCGCCAAGGGGTCCAGCGGACCGGCCAAGTGGCTGGTGATCGCCGTCCTGCGCATCAAGCGCCTCAAGCATCACGCGGTGCGGCTGTACCTGCGTCTGCCGACGAGCGGCAAGCTCGTGCTGAGCTCGCGCGACATCGTGCCGGTGAAGGTGTGGACGTCGAAGAAGAGCCGCTACGTCTGGGTCACCATCCGTCTGACCAAGTACGGCACCAGCCAGATGCGCCACCATCGCCGGCTGAAGGTGAAGATGCGCGCCGGCTTCCGCACCATAGGCGGAACCAGCGGCTGGGTCTACAAGAGCGTCACGCTGCTCTGATCCCGCCGGTCCGGCCCGGCGCACGGACCAGCGTTTGCAGGCTTTTTCCCACGCTGGCAGGCGCGTTGCGTCGAGGCCGACCGCCTGCCTTCCGCTACACTGCGCCCCGGGTACGCGCTTGGCGGCGGTTGCGGCGCCGTGGCGGCGCGAGGCCAAGCGCCCTCGCCCCGATTTCTCCCCTCTTCCATGGGTCTGTTCAGTTACCTCACCGGCTTCGGCGGCCGCGACATGGCGGTCGACCTCGGGCACGGCAAACACGCTCGTCTACGTGCGCGGTCGCGGGCATCGTGCTGTCCGAGCCGAGCGTGGTGGCGATCGACTCGCGCAGCGGCGAGGTGCACGCCGTCGGCATCGAGGCCAAGCGCATGCTCGGGCGCACGCCCGGCACGATCCAGGCCATCCGACCGCTGAAGGACGGCGTCATCGCCGACTTCGACGTCACCGAGGAGATGCTGCGCCACTTCATCCAGAAGGTGCACCAGAACCGCTGGGCGCACCCGCGGGTCGTCGTCTGCGTCCCCTCCGGCGTTACCGGCGTGGAGAAGCGGGCCGTCGAGGAGGCGTGCCTGTCGGCCGGGGCGCGCACGGCCTACCTCATCGAGGAGCCGATGGCCGCGGCCATCGGCGCCGGCCTGCCGGTCGGCGAGCCGACCGGCTCGATGGTCGTCGACATCGGCGGCGGCACCTCCGAGGTGGCGGTGATCTCGCTCGGCGGGATCGTCGTCTCGCAGTCGATCCGCGTTGGCGGCGACGAGCTCGACGAGGCGATCATCAACTACGCCAAGCGCGAGTACAAGCTGCTCATCGGGCAGCAGACGGCCGAGGAGCTCAAGCTCGAGATCGGCTCGGCCTGCCCGATGGCCGAGGAGCTGCAGGCCGAGATCCGCGGTCGCGACATGGTCTCGGGCCTGCCCAAGACCGTCGTGCTGACCAGCGAGGAGATCCGACAGGCGCTCGAGGAGCCGCTCGTGCAGATCATCGACGCCGTCAAGGAGACGCTCGACCGCACGCCGCCGGAGCTGGCCTCCGACATCATGGATCGTGGCATCATGCTCGCCGGCGGAGGCTCGCTGCTGCAGGGCCTCGACGAGCGGCTGCGCGAAGAGACTCAGATGCCCGCGCATCTCGCCGAGTCGCCGCTGACGTGCGTCGCGGTGGGATCGGGTCGCTCGCTCGAGGAGTTCGAGGCGATCCATCGCTCCAACCGCAACTCGCGCAGCCGCCGCCGGCGATGAGCACTCGCCGCGCGCCCGTGCCGGCGAGCGGTCGGGATGCGCCCGGCGGCGCCGGGCAACGGCCGCGGGGCGCTACCCTTTCCCCGGACGACTTCGGAAGGCAATCTGTGTACGAGAAGACGGTCCGACGACGCCGCGCCGTGCTGGCGCTGCTCGTCGCCCTCTCCCTGATCCTCCTCACGGTCTACTTCGGTGAGGCGCCCGGCGGCCGCCTGCACTCCGTGCAGCGCGGCTTCCTGACCGTGCTCTCGCCGATCCAGGAGGGTGCCAGCAAGGCGCTGAAGCCCGTGCGCGACCTGTTCAGCGGGATCGGCGAGACGCTGCACGCGCGCGGCGAGCTGGCCGGGCTGCGCAAGCAGAACGAGATCCTGCGCCAGGCAGTACACCAACGAGCTGCTCGCGGCGCGCCGTGGGGGCGAGGCTCTGCGCCTGCTGCACCTCGACGCCACCTACCAGCTGGATCGCTACGCGCCGGTGAACGCCGACGTCGTCGGGCCAATCGCCGACGCTGTGGTACTCCACGGTGCTCATCGACCAGGGCTCCGGCTCGGGCGTGAGCGTCGACGACCCGGTCGTCGACGCCGACGGACTCGTCGGCAAGGTGACCCAGGTGACCCCCGGCGTGTCGCAGGTCACCCTGATCACCGACCAGTCCAGCGCCGTGGCGGCGCGTGACCCCCAGGCCGGCGTGTACGGCATCATCCAGGCCAAGGTCGGCGACCCGCAGAGCCTCGTGCTGCAGGACCTGGCGGCCAACGCGAATGTGCAGCAGGGCGACTACGTGGTCACCGCCGGTACGGTGTCGGCCGTCGGATCCCTCGCTGTTCCCGCCCGGGATTCCCGATCGGACAGGTGACCTCGGTGCCCAACGGCACGATCACCACCTCGGTCGACGTGCGCCCGCTGGCCAACCTGCGCGAGCTCGACACCGTCCAGGTGCTGACGCGCAACACCAGCGGCGTGCCCGCCAGCCAGGCAATCGACGCGCTGCCGCCGGCCGGCAGCGAGCCCGGCTCCACGGCGCAGGCCTCCGCCGCCCAGACCGCGTCGACCCAGCCCGGGGGGCTAGGGCGATGGCCACGAATGCCCAGATCCCCTCGCTGGCGCTCGTGGCGCGCGTGCTCGCGCTGATCGTCGTATCGGTGATCCTGCAGAGCGCCGCCGTCTCGCAGTTCCCGATCTTCGGCGCCCCGGCCGACCTGTCGCCGCTCGTCGTCAGCTCGGTCGGCCTGCTCACCGGTTCGATCGAGGGCGCGATCGACCGGCTTCGGCGTCGGGCTGTTCGTCGACCTCGCGCTCGTACAGACGCTCGGGCTGTCCTCGCTCATCTACACGGTCATCGGCTACGGCGCCGGACGCCTGCGCGAGCTGCGCGACCCGCAGGGTGCGATCGTCCCGCTGGTCACTCGGCGCGGCGGCGACGGCGTTCGCCTCGATCGGCTACTCGGTGATGGAGTTCATGCTCGGCGTCGATGCGCCGGTGAGCTTCCTGCTGCTGCGCCAGATCATCATCGGGATCCTCGTCAACTGCGTCATCGCGCTGCCGGTGTTCGCGATCGTGCGTCGCTGGCTGTCGCCGAGCCTGCCCGACGATCCCGCGTCGCCGCCGCCGGCGCAACTACACGACCGGCGGCCTCAGCCCGCTCTCGCGCGCATGATCGAGCCGGCCGCGCCCGAGCGAACGCAACCTGCCGGTGTCGCCGCAGCTGGCGCTGCGCGTGGCGGTCATCGGCGGGGTCGCGCTGGCGCTGTTCGCGATCGTGTTCTTCCGCCTTTGGTACCTGCAGGTGCTCTCCGGCAGCCAGTACCGCCAGGAGGCCAACGTCAACAAGCGTGCGCGCGCTGCCGATCGCCGCACCGCGCGGGGAGATCCTCGATCGCACCGGGCAGCGTGCTGGCCACGTGATCGTCCGTCCTACGTCGTGCAGATCGTGCCCGATCAGCTCCCGGCGCCGCGGAGCCCCGCGCAAGGCGCTGTACCGCCGCCTCGCCCACGTGCTCGGGCGTGCCGTGGCGCGAGATCGAGTCGATCGTGGTGACCAAGCGCGCGCGTGCAGCCGCAAGTACGCGGACATCACGATCCAGGTCGACGCCGAGCTACGGCGCGCTGACCGTCCTGCAGGAGCACCAGCTCGTCGTTCCCCGGCGTGACCGAGGCCCAGGTGCAGCTGCGCGACTACCCCGACGGCGACGTCGCCGCGCAGGTGCTCGGCTACGTCGACCAGATCAACACCGGCCGAGCTCGGCACGCCGGCCTACCGCGGCATCCAGCAGGGCACGGTCATCGGCCAGGACGGCATCGAGGCCTCCTACGACAGCTACCTGCGCGGGCGCCCGGGCGAGCAGCGCGTTGAGGTCGACGCGTCCGGCCAGTACGTCGGGACGGAGAAGTCGATCGCGCCGGTCGCCGGACACGACGTCAAGCTGACGCTCGACAAGCGGGCTCGAGTGGCGGGCGACAACGCGATGAGCCAGGTGATGACCGCCGTCGGGCGCCAACGCCGGTGCCTTCGTCGCGCTCGATCCGCGCAACGGGGCCGTGCTGGCGATGGGCTCGTTCCCGAGCTATGACCCCAACGAGCTCGTGCGCCCGTTCACGCCAGGCGCAGTACGACCGCTCTTCGGCACCGGCCAGACCGCGGGCGCCGGCGTTCAACCGGGCGATCGACGGCCTGTACCCGACCGGCTCGACGTTCAAGCCGATCACCGCTCTGGCCGGCCTGAAGGCCGGGCTGATCACGCCCAGCACGCTGATGGGCGGCGGCCAATGCGTGTCGGTCGGCGCCGCCGGTCAGCAGTTCTGCAACTCCGGCAAGGCCGACTACGGCGACCTCGACCTCGAGAACGCGATCAAGGTCTCCGAGGACACGTACTTCTACGAGCTCGGCGAGGCCGCCAACGGCGGTACCGCGATCCAGCAGATGGCCCGGATGCTCGGGCTCGGCCGCCCGACGGGCATCGACCTGCCGGGCGAGACCGTCTCCGAGCGTCGTGCCCGATGCCGCCTGGCTGCGGCAGCTGAACGCCTCAGGAGTTCGCCTGCGAGCGCCGGCACCACGTGCCGAGCTGCGGCATCAGCGCCGGCGAGCCGTGGACGATCGGCGACAACGTCAACCTCGCCGTCGGCCAGGGCGACCTGCTGGCCTCGCCACTGCAGATGGCGGACGTATACTCGACGCTGGCCAACGTCTACATGCACGGCGACGGCCACGGGATCGTGCCGGTGCCCCATCTCGTGCAGGAGATCGACGACACCAACGGCCAGCTCGTGCAGCAGATCGCGCCGCCCGCCGCCCGCCACGTGTACATCGACCCGAGCGACCTGTCGGTCGTGATGGCCGGCCTGCACGACGCGACCAGCCAGCCCGGCGGCACCTCGGCCGACGTGTGGGCCGGGTTCCCGTACGCGGTGTACGGCAAGACCGGCACGGCGCAGCACGGCAGCTCGGGCGACTACGCCGCCGACCAGTCCTGGTATGACTGCTACATCCCCGGCCCCAACGGCACCCGTCCGATCGAGATCACCGTGACGATCGAGAAGGGCGGCTTCGGTGACGCCGCCGCCGCCCCGGTGGCCCGCCTGCTGGCCTCCGAGTGGTTCGGGGTCCCGCCCAAGCTCGTCCGCGGCAACAACTCCACCCTGTGACCCCCGCGACCACCCTGCAGGTTCCCGACGAGTACGTCGCCGCCGCCGCCGCGCGTGCGCCTGCCGCTCGACGTGCTCGTCACGCTGGCGGTGCTCGGCCTCGGCGCGGTCTCGCTCGTCACGCTGCGCTCGGCCACGAGCGGCGACGTCCCGGGCCAGCCCAACTACTACGTCGAGCGCCAGGCGATCTACCTCGTGCTCGGGCTGACGCTCATGCTCATGCTCTCGCGCATCGACTACTCACGCCTGCGCGAATTCAAGTACGGCTTCTACGGGGCGCTGCTGCTGAGCATCCTCGCCGTGCTCGGCCTCGGCCACGCCGCGCTCGGCTCGCAGCGGGCGATCAACCTGCCGTTCTTCAGCTTCCAGGCCTCCGAGCTCGGCAAGGTGCTGCTCATCCTCGCCCTGTCGGCCTACGTCGTCGATCGATCCCGCCAGCTCGGCGAGCGCGACACGACGGCGCGGGTGATGTTGCTCGCGCTCATCCCGGCGATGCTCGTCATCGCCCAGCCCGACCTCGGCTCGGGCATGGTCTATGTCGCCGTCGCGCTGATGATCCTGTTCGTGGCCGGCACGTCCTGGAAGCAGATCGCCGGACTGGTCACGCTCGGCGTCGTGGCGATCACGCTCGTCCTCGTCGCCGCTCCGGCGGTGGGGGTACATGTGTTACACCCGTATCAGGTGCAGCGGCTCACGGCCTTCCTCCATCCGTCCGATAATGCCAACGACCAGGGTTATCAGCAGAACGAGTCGAAGATAGCCATTGGCTCCGGCGAGGTGACCGGACGCGGCGCCCTCAATTCTTCCCAGCAACAACTTGGCTACCTCCCCGAATCGAGCACCGACTTCGTCTTCGCCGCCCTGGGCGAGCGATACGGCTTCGTCGGTGCCGCGCTCGTGCTGTCCCTCTACGCGCTGCTGATATGGCGCGCGCTTCGCATCGTGGTCATGTCCAAGAACCTGTTCGGCACGCTCGTGGCGGGCGGGATCCTGGCCATGCTGATGTTCCAGGTGTTCGTCAACGTCGGCATGACGGTCGGCATCATGCCGATCACCGGCGTGCCGCTCCCGCTCATGAGCTACGGCGGCTCCTCGGTCATCTCCACCTTCCTCGCCGTTGGCCTGCTGCAGTCCATCTACGTGCAGGCACGCACGGCGGCCGCCTACAAGGGCCGCGTGCTCCGTTTCTGACCATGCTCGTCCCTCCCCGCACCATCCCAGTCGACGCCCTGCCCGGGCGCCCCTGTCGCCGCCACGACCGCTGCGGTCCGCCCGGCCTGCGCGGGAGGGACGACCGTTACCGAAAGACTGAAGTCAATTGAAAAAGCAAGTACTCGTCAGCGTCGACCGCGCGGAGACGCGCGTCGCGCTTCTGGAGGCGACCGGTACGCCCGGCGCCTCCCGCACCGCATCAACTCCGCCGGCGCTCGCAGAGCGCCCGCCCGGGGGCCGGCTACCGGATCGCTGAGCTGTACATCGAGCGGCGCGGGGCGCGCTCGATCGTCGGCAACATCTACAAGGGCAAGGTCGACAACGTCCTGCCCGGGCTGGAGGCCGCCTTCGTCGACATCGGCCTCGAGAAGAACGGCTTCCTGCACGTCGACGAGATCGTCCTGCCCGGGGTGGAGACGGTCAAGCGCGGCCGGGCCAACGGCGGCGGGCGCAAGATCACCGACCTGCTCAAGCCCGGCCAGGAGATCGTCGTTCAGGTCGTCAAGGACCCGCTGAAGACCAAGGGCGCGCGCCTGTCCATGGAGCTGACGATCGCCGGGCGCTACATGGTCTACGCGCCCACCGGCGAGGGGATCGGCGTCTCGCGACGCCTGGAGGACGCCGAGCGCGACCGGCTGCGCAAGGAGACGGCCAAGCTCGACCTCGGCGGCGGCGGCGCGATCGTCCGCACCGCCGCGCACGGCGCCAAGCGCGCCGACTTCGAGCGCGAGCTGCAGTACCTGCACAAGCTGCACGAGGTGCTCGTCAAGCGCGTGGAGGAGACGGCGGCGCCCGGCGATGGTCTTCCAGGAGGCCGATCTCTCGGTCCGCGTCGTGCGCGACATCTTCTCCGGCGCACTTCGAGCGGGCGATCGTCGACGACCCCCAGCAGTACCACCGGCTCCTGTCGTTCTTCACCCGCACCGCCCCCGAGCTCGTCGACCGCGTCGAGCTGTGGGAGGAGAAGCAGCCGCTGTTCGAGGCGTACGGCGTCGAGGAGGTCATGAACGGCGTCATGTCGCGCCGCGTGGACCTGCCGAGCGGCGGCTACCTGATGATCGACTACGCCGAGGCACTGACGGTCATCGACGTCAACTCCGGCAGCTTCATCGGTCGCGGCAAGGGCGCACGCCTCGAGGACACGATCACCAAGACGAATCTCGAGGCGGCCGAGGAGGTCGTCAACCAGCTGCGCCTGCGCGACATCGGCGGCATCATCGTCATCGACTTCATCGACATGGCCCGCGCCCGCAACCGCGACGCCGTCATGAAGACGCTGCGCAAGGCCCTGGACGAGGACCGCACGAAGACGTTCACGGCCGAGATCTCCAAGCTCGGGCTGGTCGAGATGACGCGCCAGAACGTCACCGAGGGCGTGCGCGAGATCATCAGCCGTCCCTGCCCGACCTGCGACGGCGAGGGCGTGATCCTCTCCGAGGAGACGATCGCCATCGAGTTCGAGCGCCGGCTGCGCGACATCGCCGCCGAGGCGCCGCGCGGGGTCGAGGCCTTCCTCGTGCAGATCAACCCGCGCGTGACCGCCCAGTTCACCGGCCACAACTCGCGCACGCTGCACGCGCTCGAGGCCGACACGGGGCATGTTCTTCCACTTCGAGGGCTCGGAGGGGCTGGCGCTCGACCACTTCGCGATCACCTTCCAGGGCACGCCGCGAGGAGGTCGAGGAGCGCGCGCTGCCGTTCCGCGACGGCGACGAGGTGCTCGTGCAGATCGTCGAGCCGCACATGTACAACGTCGACGACGCGGTGGCCAAGATCGACGGCTACATCATCTCGATCGCCGGTGCGGCCGGCCACGTCGGGGAGAAGCGGATGGTGCGCATCCAGGAGGTCGGCCGCACCGCCGCCAGCGCGCTGCTGCTCGACGAGCACGGCGAGGTCATCGCCGCGCCGCGCGCCGCGCAGTACGAGCGCGCGCGCCGTTCGGGCGCGCGGGCGGCGACCGCGGAGCGCCGACGCGCGGCCAAGCGCACGAGCGGCGGCCAAGCCGAGGCGGAGCGCGAGGAGTCCGAGGCGACAAGAAGCGCGCACGCGCCGCGGGCGCGGCCGGGCCGTAGCGCCGACCCGACGAGGCGAGGCCGAGACGCTGCCGGCGCCCGCCGAGGCGGCCGAGGGCGTGGACAACACGCTGCTCGTCGACGCGCTCACGATCGAGGATCCGCAGGCCGAGGCCGAGGCGGCGGCGCTGGCGCATCTGGCCGATGACGCCGACCGCGCGCCCCCGGCGACGACGGACGTCGGCCGCGACCGGCGAAGAGCGACGCCGATGACCTACAATCTGGCGGTCGGCGCCGCGGCCGCAGAGGCGGACGGCGCCGTTCGACTGCCAAGGCCAAGGCGCGGGACTAGCCGCGCCAGCGACCGGCTCGAATCTCGCACGCCAAGGAATGACCCATGTACGCAATCGTTAAGACCGGTGGCAAGCAGTACCGCGTCGAGCCGGGCCAGACCCTGCTCGTCGAGCGGCTGCCCGAGGCCGAGGGCGCCAGCGTCGCGCTGCAGCCGGTCATGTTCCGCTCCGACGAGACGATGTCGACGCCGCCGGCCTCGAGAAGGTGCAGGTCCAGGCGCGCGTGGTCGAGCACCTGCGCGGCGAGAAGCTGCGCGTGTTCAAGTTCAAGCCCAAGCGCGGCTACCGCCGCCGCACCGGCCACCGCCAGGAGCTCACCCGCATCGAGGTGACCGACATCAGCGCTCGAGGGCAAGGCCAAGCGGGCCGCGCGGGCCAAGGCGGCGGCCGGGCGCCGACAAGGAGACCGACAATGGCTCATAAGAAGGGGCTCGGCTCGAGCCGCAACGGACGCGACTCCAACGCCCAGCGCCTCGGGGTCAAGACGTTCGCCGGTCAGGCCGTGACCGGCGGCGAGATCATCGTGCGCCAGCGCGGCACCCGCTTCAAGCCGGGTCCGGGCGTCGGGATCGGCAAGGACGACACGCTCTACGCGCGCAGCGCCGGCACGGTGCAGTTCGTGACCGGCCGCCGCGGGCGCGTGGTCAGCGTCGTCGCCGACGGCGACTCGTCCGCCGCCTAGGCGTGGATGCGCGACTCGGCGCCCGCCTGCTCGCGGGCGGCCGCGTCGCGGTCGGCGTCGGGCTGCTGATCGCTCCCCAGCGCACGGCGCGGGGCGTGGATCGGTGAGCTGGCGCAGCGCCCCGGGGCGCGGGCGCTCGTGCGCTGCATCGGCGTGCGTGACGTCGTGCTCGGGATGATCGCGCTGCACACCGTCGACCATCCCGAGGTCGGACCGCGCTGGCAGGCCACCTGCGCGGTGGTGGATCTCGTTGACCTGGCGGCCACCGGTGCGGCCGCGGGGGACCTGCCGCGGGCCGGAGCGCTCGGTACGGCTGTGGTGGCCGGCGGCGCGGCGGCGGCCGGGCTGTCCTTCTCCCGTCGGCTCAAGCCCGACTGAACGTCCGCCGCCCCGGACGCCGGCCCGCCGCCCCGGGTCTACCCGGCCTGCGCGGTCGGTCGCACCAGGATCTCGTTGACGTTGACCTGCGGGGGCTGGTCGATCGCGTACATGACCGCGCGGGCGATGTCCTCCGGCTGCAGCGCGTCCTGGGGACGCTCGTCGAAGAACGGCGTGTCGACCATCCCCGGCTCGATCAGCGTCACGCGGATGCCGGTCCCGTTGAGGTCCTGGCGGGCCGCCTCGCCCATCGCCGTCACGGCATGCTTCGTGCAGGAGTACATCGAGCCCGGGAGTGCCCGTCGCCCCGCCACGCTGGAGGTCAGCAGCAGGTGCCCGCGGGTCTCGGTGAGCGCGGGAATCGTGGCGCGCAGGGTCAGCGCGGCGCCGTAGACGTTGGTGAGCACCATTGCCTTCCAGTGCTCGGGCGTGTCGCTGAGAAAGCCGCGCGGGACCGCCGAAGCCGGCGTTGGCGAACGCCACGTCGAGCCGGCCGAAGTGCTCGAGCGCCGCCGCCACCATCGCCTGCTGCTGGTCCCACTCGGTCACGTCGCAGCGCCACGGCCAGCGCGCGCTCGGCGCCGCCGAGCTTGTCCGCGAGCGCCCGCAGGGCGTCCCGCGATCGGGCCGCGAGCACCACCCGGTAGCCGTCGGCCGCAGCGGCGAGCGCGGTCGCCGCGCCGATGCCCGAGGAGGCGCCGGTGATGAGCAGGACACGGTCGGAGGTCGGGTCGGTCGTCCTGGGTCATGGGGTGCGGGGTCCTTTCCTGATCGATGGGCATGTCACGATTGCGCGGCAATGCTCTATGACCGCGCTCGAATCGAGGTGGCACGCCGGTGCCGGCGGCGACGGCAGCCGCAGCTTCCGCCGCGAGGCGCATGTGCCCCGCGGGCGGGCCCGACGGCGGCGACGGCGGACGCGGCGGCGATGTCGTGCTGGTGTGCGACGACTCGCTGCGCGACCTGCAGCACTTCCGCCATCGCGCGCAGCATCGCGCCCAGCGCGGTGGGCACGGCGGGGGTCGCCTGAGCCACGGCGCCGACGGCGAGCCGTTGCAGCTGCGCGTCCCGCCCGGGACCGAGGTGCGCGGCGAGGAGGGCGATCTTGACGGGCGCCGCTACGACCTGGTGATCCCGGGCCAGCGGGCGGTCGTCGCGCGCGGCGGATCGGGGGGACGCGGCAACAAGCGCTTCGCCACGGCCACGCGCCAGGCGCCGCGCTTCGCCGAACGCGGGCTGGCCGGGGGAGGAGGGGTGGTTGTCGCTGCAGCTGAAGCTCCTCGCCGACGTCGGTCTCGTCGGCCTGCCCAACGCGGGCAAGTCCTCGCTCATCTCGCGGCTGACGCGCGCGGCGCCCAAGGTCGCCGACTACCCGTTCACCACGCTCGAGCCGGTGCTCGGCACGCTGCAGTCTGACGACCGCCAGCTCGTCGTCGCCGACATCCCCGGTCTCATCGAGGGGGCCAGCGACGGCGCCGGCCTCGGACACGACTTCCTCGCCCACGTCGAGCGCACCCGCCTGCTCGTACACGTGCTCGACGTCGCGCCACAGCTGAGCGGCGAGCCGGACGCCGACGCGCAGGCCAACTTCGAGCTGATCGAGCGCGAGCTGCGCTCCTACGACGATCGCCTGGCCTCGCTGCCGCGCGTGCTCGCGCTGTCCAAGGCCGACCTCGTCGATCCGGAGCGGGCGCGGGCGGCGGTGGCGGAGTGGTCGCGGCGCCTCGGCCCCGACGTGCCCGTGCTGGCCACCTCCAGCGCGACCGGACAGGGCCTGGACGAGCTGGCCGCGCTGCTGTTGCGCCTCGTGCCCGCCGCGCCGGCGGTGGCCGCGTCGGAGCCGCTGCCGGGCGCCGAGGGGCTGGCCGAGCATCAGCTGTTCCGCCCGGCGGCGCGGCGCGGGTTCCGCGTGGAGCGCCTGGGCGAGCACGCCTTCCGCGTCGTCGGCGAGGGCATCGAGCGCCTGATGCTGCGCTTCGACGTCGACAACGAGGACGCGATGAGCCTACGTCGAGGGGCGCCTGCGGCGGATCGGCGTGCTGCGGGCGCTGGAGGCGCAGGGTTTCGAACCCGGCGACGAGATCGAGATCGCCGGGATCGCCTTCGAGCTCGACCCGAGCGAGGATCGACTGATGCGCCGCGTGGTGATCAAGCTCGGCTCGAGCATCGTCGCCGACGAGCGTCGCGAGCTGCGACGCGACACGCTCGCGCGCATCTGTGACGCCGCCGCGGCGCTGCGCGCCGGCGGCGACGAGGTGGTGCTCGTCACCAGCGGCGCGATCGCCCGGGGCATCCAGGTCATGGGCCTGCCCGCCCGCCCCACCTCGATCGGCGAGCTGCAGGCGGCCAGCGCGGTCGGTCAGGGCAAGCTGTACCGGGTCTATGACGAGCTGCTGCGCGAGCGCGGCGCGACGAGCGCGCAGGTGCTGCTGACCTTCCACGACGTCAGCGGGCGTACCCACTACCTCAATGCCCGCCAGACGCTGCGCACGCTGCTCGACTGGCGGGTGGTGCCGGTGATCAACGAGAACGACACCACGACGACCGACGAGATCTCCTTCGGCGACAACGACTTCCTCGCCGCGCAGGTGGCGGTGCTCGTGTCGGCCGACCTGCTCGTGCTGCTCACCGACATCGACGGCCTCTACACCGACGATCCGCGCCGCGTCGCCCGACGCCGTCGCTCATCTGCGAGGTGACCGACTTCGCCGACGCTGGCCGAGCTCGAGATCGGCAGCAGCACCTCGCCGCTCGGGTCGGGTGGCATGCGCTCGAAGGTGGTGGCCGCCGACATGGCCACGGCCGCGGGGATCCGCACGGTCATCTGCAACGGGCTGCGCGAGGGCGCGCTGGAGGCGCGTCGCTGGCCGGGCGAGCCCGAGGGCACGGCCTTTCCGCCGCGCGCGGCGCGCTACTCGTCATTCAAGCTGTGGCTGAAGTACGCCAAGCCCAGCCGCGGCACGCTCGTGGTCGACGCCGGGGCCGCGCGGGCGCTGCGCGAGGGCGGCACGAGCCTGCTGCCCGGTCGGCATCGTCGAGGTGCACGGCAGCTTCGACGCCGGCGACGCGGTGGAGGTCGTGCAGCGCGTTGACGTCGCCGGCGCCGTCGGCCCGGCGCTGGCCAAGGGCATCTGCAACTACTCGGCCGCCGAGCTGCGCGAGGTGATGGGCCTGAAGTCCGACGCCGTGCGCGAGCGGCTGCCCCGGGGCACCGAGGAGGCGGTGCACCGGGACTACCTTGTCCTGCACTGACGCGTGCGGCGGCGGCGGGTCGGGCGGACGGCGGGTCGGGCGGGCGCCGGCCGCTGGCCGCGCGCCGGCGAGGTTCTACTGTTAACGCGCATGGCCGCCACGACGACGTCCGTTGCCGATATCTGCCTGGCCGCGCAGCGCGCCGCGCGCGCGTCTGGCCGCCATCGACAGCGCGACAAAGGACGCGGCGCTCGGCGCGATCGCCGACGCGCTGCTCGCGCGCACGACCGAGATCCTGACCGCCAACGAGCGTGACATGGACGCCGGGCGCGAGGCCGATATCGGCGACGCGCTGCTCGACCGGCTGCGCCTCGACGCGCGGCCGGGTCGGCGCAGATCGCCGCGGCCGTGCGCGCCATCGCGGCGCTGCCCGATCCGGTCGGCGAGGTGATCGGCGGCGGGCGCCTGCCCAACGGCCTGGACGTGCGCAAGGTGCGCGTGCCGCTCGGCGTCATCGCCGTCGTCTACGAGGCGCGCCCGAACGTGACGATCGACGCCACGGCGCTGTGCCTGAAGTCCGGCAACGCGATCGTGCTGCGCGGCTCGAGCACCGCCGCGCACTCCAACGCCGTGCTGGCCGCGATCGCCGCCGAGGCGGCGGTCGGCGCCGGGCTGCCGGAGGGCTGCGTCAGTCTCGTGGCCGGCGGCGGGCGCGGCGAGCTCGCCGAGCTGGCCACGCAGAGCGGCGTCGTCGATCTCATCATCCCGCGCGGCGGGGAGGGCCTCAAGGCGGCGCTCAAGGACGTCGCGACGGTGCCGGTGATCTACGCCGCCTCGGGCAATTGCCACGTCTTCGTCGACGCCACCGCCGATCCCGACTGGGCCACCGACATCGTTCTCAACGCGAAGGTGCAGCGCCCCGGGGTCTGCAACGCCGCGGAGACGCTGCTCGTGCACGCCGACGTCGCGCCGGCGCTCCTGCCTCGACTGGCCGCCGCGCTGGCCGGCGCGGGCGTCGACGCTGCGGGGCGACGAGCGGACGGTCGCGCTGCTCGGCGATGCCGGCGTGCCGGTGGCACCGGCCGGCGAGGAGGACTGGGACACCGAGTACCTGTCGCTGACCATCGCGATCGGCGTCGTCGATTCCGCCGAGGCCGCGATCGAGCACATCAACCGCCACGGCAGCGGCCACTCCGAGGCCATCGTCACCCGCGATGCGATCGCCGCGCGCGCGTTCGAGCTCGGCGTCGACGCGGCCTGCGTGTACGTCAACGCCTCGACGCGCTTCACCGACGGCGGCGAGTTCGGGATGGGCGCGGAGATCGGCAACTCCACCCAGAAGCTGCACGCGCGCGGTCCGATCGGCCTGCGCGAGCTGTGCACGTTCAAGTACCTCGTCGAGGGAGACGGACACGTCCGCGCCTGAGCCGCGGGTCGCCGCGCTCGGCGTCCTCGGCGGGACGTTCAACCCGCCGCACGAGGGTCACCTGCGCTGCGCGCGACAGGCGATCGAGCAGCTCGGGCTCGATCGGGTCGCCTTCATGCCCGTCGGCGTGCCGCCGCACAAGTCCGCCGAGGACGATCCGGGCGCGGAGCACCGCCTGGCCATGTGCCGCCTCGCCATCGGGCACGATCCTCGCCTCGAGGTGTCCGAGCTGGAGCTGCGCCGCGCCGGACCCTCGTACACCGTCGACACGCTGCAGGCGCTGCACGCGGCCGACCCGGACGTCGAGCTGACGTTCATCCTCGGCGCCGACATGGCGCGCACGCTCGGACGCTGGCGCGAGCCGCACGAGATCCTCGCGCTCGCCCGCCTCGCCGTCGCTGAGCGCGACGGCAGCGCACGGCGCGAGATCCTCCGGGCGCTGCAGCGCCTCGACGGCGTGCCGCGGGTCGCGTTCCTCGACATGGCGCCGGTCGACGTGTCCTCATCGATGGTGCGCCAGCGGGTGGCGGGCGGTCAGGCGATCGTCGGCCTCGTGCCCGACGCCGTCGCTGACTACATCGCGGTTCACGACCTGTACGGCGCGCGGGCTCCGGCCGGCAGCGGGGAAGCGCTGCGGTCGTGACAGGCTCCGGGGACGCGAGGACGGGCGACGCGTCGGACGACGCCGCTATCCTCGGTCGTATCGATGAGGAGCGTCCTTCCCGGCATGAGCAACGCGTGCTGAGCCCGGCGGCTGCCCCCGAGCAGCAACGTCCGAGCTCCGAGGAGCTCGCGCGATCGATCGCCACGCTTGCCGCCGACAAGAAGGCGCACGACGTCGTCGAGCTCGACCTGCGCGGCGTGCTCGGCTACACCGACTACTTCATCGTCTGCACCGGTAACACCGAGCGTCAGACCAAGGCGATCCACGACGGCATTCTCCGCGGCCTCAAGGACGAGCGCTCGCTCCACCCGCGCCGTGTCGAGGGGCTGGGGCAGGCTCGGTGGATCCTCATGGATTACCTCGACGTCGTCGTGCACATCTTCACGCCGGACACGCGCGACTACTATCGCCTCGAGCAGCTCTGGGGTGAGGCCCCGATTCGGGAGCTGGCCGAGGGCGAGTAGGGCGGCTCGGGCGAGGCGGCGGCTACGCCTTGCCGAAGATCATCACCACGTCGGGCTCGGACGGGGCGACCTTCACGACGACGTCCTCACCTTCGCTGTACGGCGACGACGGGTAGATGTACTGGTTGGTCGTCACCTGGTAGCCGTCGCCGTTGGCGGGCGACACGGTGAGGGTGATGTCGTACTCGGTCCCGCCGGGCGTGTCGGTGTTTCCGGTGGCGACCATCGAGTCGATATGGGCCGGCGTGTCGACGCCTTCGCTCATGAGCCGCTTGGCCTTGTTGGCCAGCGCCATCTGCTCGGCCGACGCGCCGACGCCGAACTTGCTGGTCGCGGCCTGGGCGGACTCGGCGGCCTGCTTCATGCGATCCATCAATCCCATCGCTCATTCCCCTTCACGATTTGCGGTTGCACCGGCGTCGCGACTGTACTGCCGCGCCGTACCGCGAGCGACCCCGAGCGGTCAGCTCTAGGGTCATCGCTCGGGTCATCGCGTCGGCCCGGCGAGGGCCACGCGGCGCGTGAGCGCCGCCTCACCTGTCGGTCTGTGCGCGCATGCCCCAGTGCAGCTCGCGTCTTGGCGCCGCGGGCTCGTGCCCGGGCTGGCAGACAGGACTCCGCGGCGATCGTGTTCCTTCCCGGCACGGCCGGCGCGGCGGGCTACGACGCGCGTCCGGCGCTACAACGTCGAGTCCGGCGGCTCGCGCCGACCCGCGGCCGAGCGTGGCGTGCCGGCCGGCGAGCCCGGGCGTCGCCGGCCCGGCGCGTGCGGGCCCGTCGGCTTGGCTGCGGCGAGGCCGGGGCTGGCCGCGAAGTCGATCTCCTCCATCGGCTGCGGCCGGCCGGTGAAGTAGCCCTGGACGTAGTCGATCCCGTACTGGCGCAGCAGCTCGATGGTCGACGTGTCCCCGACGAACTCGGCGATCGTGCGCTTGCCGAGTCCATGGGCGATGTCGGCCACCGAGCGCACGACGAGCTGGTTGGTGTGGCTGCCGACGAGATCGGCGATGAACTCGCCGTCGATCTTGACGTAGTCGAACGCCAGGTGCTTGAGGTAGTAGAAGGAGGCAAAGCCGGCGCCGAAGTCGTCGAGCGCGAACTGGCATCCGATGTCGCGCAGGCCCTGCACGAAGATCTTGGCCTGCGCGATGTTGACGATCGCCGCCGTCTCCGTCACCTCGAAGATCACCTTGGCCGGATTCACCCGCAGCTCGGCGATCGTGTCGGCGATGAAGGCGAGCATGTCCGCGTCGTTGACCGACTTGGCCGAGAGGTTGATCTCGAAGCTCACGTCGCGGCCCAACCGGTGCTGTTCGGCCAGCAGCGTCAGCGCTCGGCGGACGACCCAGCGGTCGATGCGCCCGGCCAGGTCGTGTCGCTCGGCCACGTACAGGAACGTGCCGGGCGGGATCAGGTCGCCATCGTCGCCGACCATCCGCAGCAGCAGCTCGTAGCGACGCTCGCCGGACTCGTCGACGGCGAGGATCGGCTGCGCGTGCAGGACGAACTGGTCGTGAACGAGCGCCGACTCGATCTGCTGCGCCCAGGCCAACCTCGTTTCCATCCGGTCGTGGCGCGGGGCCTGCGCGTCGTAGACCGCGAGCTTGTCGCGGCCGGCTTCCTTGGCGTCGTACATGGCGATGTCGGCCTCGGCCAGCAGCTCCTCGGCCCCGAGCTCCTCGGGCCGGTCACCGAACAGGGCGATGCCGATGCTGGCCGTGACCCGCCGCTCGCCGCTCGCGCTGGCGGCTCGCATGTCGGCCCGGATCTCTCGCAGCAGCGTCTCGCCGATGCGGCGTGCCTCGTACTCGTCGGCGCGAGGCAGTACGACGGCGAACTCGTCCCCGCCCATGCGCCCCACGATGTCGCTCGCGCGCAGCCGGCGCCGCATGACGCGGGCGATGACGTTGATCAGCTCGTCTCCGGCGGCGTGGCCGAGCGAGTCGTTGACGAGCTTGAAGTGGTCGAGGTCGAGCACCAGCACCGCGCCACCGTGGCCGTAGCGGCGGGCCGTGGCGACCTCGCGGCGCAACTCCTCCTCGAAGCGGCGGCGGTTGAACAGCCCGGTGAGCGCATCGTGGTCGGCGAGATACTGCAGTTGGCCCTCGAACCGCTTGCGTTCGCTGACGTCCTGGACCTGCACGACGGCGTGCACTGGCTCGCCCGCGGCGTCGCGGACGAGCGATACGGTCAGCGCCGTCCAGATGAGGTTGCCCGTTGCGCCGACGAGGCGTACCTCCCGGCGCACCGCCGCACGCTCCGCCCGCATCAGTTCGCGAAGGTCGTCGGTCAGCGCCGGGCGGTCCTCGGGGTGCACGATCGTCAGGGGGCCCATCAGCCGCAGCTCGTCCGTCGAGTAACCGGTGATCGCGGCAAGCGCCTCGTTGACCTCGAGCAGCCGGCGTCGGTAGCTGTCTGGAAGCACGAGGGCCATGCCGACGCTGCTGTCCTCGAACGAGCGCCGGAAGCGCTCCTCGGATTCGGCCAGCGCGCGCTCGGCGCGCCGCCGCGCCGTCACGTCGCGCACGGCGGCGATCACCAGCAGGCCGTCGTCGGTCTGCAGCGGACTGAGACTCACCTCGACGGGCACCTCGTGCCCGTCCTTGTGTCGGGCCACGAGATCCAGGCCGGCGCCCATCGCGCGGGCGTGGGGCTCGGCCGCGAAACCGCGGCGATGCGCGACGTGCTCGTCCTGCAGCCTGAGCGGGAGCAGCCGCTCGACCCGCTCGCCGAGAAGCTCGTTTCGCGCGTAGCCGAGCAGGCGCTCGACCTGGTCGTTGACCAGCGTGATGATCCCGGCCTCGTCGACGATCACCATCGCGTCCGGGGCGGCCTCCAGCAGCGACCGGAATCGGCGCTCGGCCTCGCGGCGCTCGCTGATGTTGCGCACGATCGCCGTCATGCCGGTGAAGTTGCCGTCGGCGTCGCTGAGCGGTGACACCGTGATCTCGACCTCGACGAGGCTGCCGTCCTTGCGGAGGCGCTCGGTCTCCCAACCCAAGATCGTCTCGCCGCGCCGCACCGCCTCGACGCACCGCTCGAACTCCTCGCGCCGCGCCTCGGGCACGACGCTCAGCACCGGCCGGCCGATCGCCTCCTCGCGGGTGAAGCCGAGCAGCGCGGTGGCGCCCGGGTTCCAGCTGCTGAAGCGGCCGTCCACATCGAAGCTCACGATCGCGTCCGCCGACGACTCCACGACGCCGGCGAGCCGCCGGGCCTCGGCCTCCGCGAGGTGGCGCTCGGTGACGTCCCGGACGATCGAGGAGGCGCCCACGACCCGACCGTCCGCGTCGCGCACGGGGGAGATCGTCAGCGACACCTCGATCAGCCGGCCGTCGGCGCGCACGCGTTGGGTCTCGAGGCGCGACACCTCGCCCGCGCGCGCACGCGCGAGGACGGCGAACAGGGCGTCGCGGCGATCGGGCGGGATCAGGACGGCCACGGAGCGACCGAGGATGTCCGCGGCGGCGTACCCGTAGATGCGCTCCGCGGCCGGGTTCCAGCTGAGGATCCTGCCCTCGAGGTCCATGCGGGTGATCGCGTCGTCGGAGGAGGCCACGATCCCGGTGAACTGGCGCGCCTCCTCGTCACTGGAGCGCAGGCGGCGCGCGGTGACAAGGATCACCGCGGTGAGGATCGCGATCGTCGCCAGCGTCAACGCGGCCGCACCGAGCTGTGGGCCGAACACCCCCTGCTCCTGCCCCTCGAGCTCGAGCCCGCCGAAGGCCAGCGGCACCAGGAGTCCGATCGGCAGCAGCACCCGGGCCATGTGGGCGCCGGCGTCCGCGCCGCGCAGGACGGCGACGAGTCCGCGGTCAGGGCGCAGGCACACCAGGCCGACCGTGAGCGCCACGAGGGCCAGGACCGTGTGGACCGCCACGCCGCTGCGGCCCGCGATTCCGCGCAGCGCGTCGACGTCGTACAGGTAGCCGACGCCACTGAACAGCGTGATGACACCGACGAGCGTCGTCAGCGTGGTGAACGCCTGCCCGCCCCAGCGGCGCCAATCGATCGTCGCCAGGGCGAGCCCGACCGCCACGAACGCGAGCGCGGTATCGGCCGATGGGCGGCCGGGGTGTGCGCTGGCGGTATCACGCCACAGCAGCTGGTCGATCCCGATCCCCCCCGAAGAGGTACTCGACGAGCACGGCCACACCGAGCAGCGCGACGGCCACACCGAGGATGCGCCCGATGCGTTGCGTGCGCGGCGAGGTGCCTTCGCGCAGGCAGCACAGGGCCACGCCGGCGACGAGTAGTCCCAGCGCCGTGTTGGCTTTCATCACCGGCAGACCGGGGAGCATCCGCTTGAGCGCGTCGGCGCCCACGAGCCAGCCGACGAGCACGAGCAGGCTGATGGCGATCACCACCACGCCGGCGACCGCCGGGGCGGCCGACAACCACCGCGGGACCGATCCGGCTGGCGGATGGGGCATGTTGCCTGGGCCAACGCCTCCCTCGGCGGGCCGCGGGCGCTGGGCCTGGGCTTGCTCCATACGTGCCCTTCCTCCTTATAGGGCACGACATATCGTCACAGGCACGCCGGCACGGAAAACCCGTGGAAACTACGCGTTTTCGACGGGGCGGCGGTGGCTTGCCACCCGCCGGCTCGGGTTCCGGTCCGCCCGCGCGCATGTGGCGCGAACGGCGATCGGTGGAGGCGCGCCTGGCGGGTTGGAGCGTATACGGCCCAGACGAGCCGACGCCGCGCCGGAGCGCGGAGAGAACCGGCCCTGCGCGACGTCTATGGAGCTAGTCGGGCTCGAACCGACGACCTTCGCGCTGCCAGCGCGACGCTCTCCCAGCTGAGCTATAGCCCCGGGTGCTGAGGGTCAGTTTACCGGCACGCGCGGCCGGGCAGGCCCGCGACGCCTACTCCTCCCCAACCACGAAGTCAGGCACCTCGAAGTCGACCGCCGCCTCAGCGTCCTCGGGGCGCGAGCGGCGCCGCGGCGCGTCGCCCGATGCGCGCTCGGCCTCGCGCAGGCGGCCGGCCGATCGCAACGCCGCGCTGCCCTCGGGGAGGGCCTGATCGAGTCGTGCGGTCATGCTGCCGTGGGCCAGGCGGATGTCGCGCAGCAGCCGCTCGGCGTTGTTGCGCAGCGAGGAGGACAGCTCGCGCAGCTGGGCGGACAGCTCGCTGCCGTCGTCCATGACCTCGCGGGTGGCGACGTGCGCGGCGCGGACGATCTCGCGCGCCTCCTCCCGTGCCTTGGTGATCGCCTCCTTGGTCAGCTTCTCGGCGTCCAGCTGGGCCTGGGCGAGGGTCGCCTTGGCCTCCCGCAGCGCCGCATGCGCCTCGGCGTGGATGGAGTCGACCGCGTTCACCGCCTCCGCGGCCATCTCTTGCGCCTTGGCGCGGGCCTCGGCGACGATCTCGGCGGCGTCCTCCTCGGCGGCCTGCACGCGGTACTCGGCGGCGCGCTGCGCCTCGGCGATCCGCTCGCTGGCCCGCTGCTCGGCGTGCGCGCGCAGTTCCTCGGCCGAGCGCTCCGCGGTGTCGACGATCGCCTGCAACCGCGCGGACAGCACGAGCGTTTCGGTGAGTGGTGGCGACGCGATCTCGGCCTCGGTTGCCGCCGGCGCCTCGGGCGCGGGTTCGTGCAGCTCCGACGTGGCCGGGTCGGCGTCCGGCTCCCACGCCGCGGGGTCCGCCTCGTCCTCGTACCCGTCGTCCTCCTCGTAGGGCGGACCGGCGTCGTACTCCATGGCCGTGATGGTAGTCGCGCCGATCGCCCGTGCTGCAAGAAGCGCGTCAGTTCGCCGTGCGGTCGGCCAGGAAGGCGGCGACGGTCCGGTTGAGCAGCGACGCCCGCTCCCACTGCAGGAAATGCCCGGCTCGCGGCACCACGAACGGACCGACGAGATCGCTGAACGCCACCTCGCACATCTCGCAGAACTCGCGCGGGATGACGTGGTCGTCGGGTCCGTACAGGACGAGCGTCGGCACGGCGCTCACCTCGAACCAGCGCGGCGCCTCGGACAGCGGCCGGCTGCCCACCGCGCTCTCGTAGTTGCCGAAGCTCGCACGCAGCCGCTCGGGGTCGCGAAACGGCTCGGTCATGAAGGCGACATCCGCGCGCGAGAAGGCCCCCGGCGTGGCCCACAACCGGTGTCCGTAGAACTCGCCGACGTAGCGCTCGCGCTTCTCGGGCGTGTCGAGCTCGGCGGCGAGCGAGTCGGCCTCCCGTCCCTGCCGGCGGTAGTAGTCGGCGGTCGCGCGAACGGCGGGCGTGGGCATCGCCGGCAGCCCGGCCTGCGCGTAGTCCTCGCCGAGCGCCGGCAGCACGGTGTTGAACAGCACCTGGCGTACGACGAAGCCCGGAAAGCGCAACGCCAGGTCCTGGATGACACCGCCTCCGAGGTCGCCGCCGACCGCGGCGCACTCGCCGTGACCGTAGCGCTCGGCCACCAGGGCATGGAGGTCGCGAGCATGAGCGGCCAGGTCGTAGAACCCGTCGGGCGCGAGCCCCGAGTCGCCGAACCCGCGCAGGTCGGGCGCGATCACCTCGAAGCCGGCGGCGGCCAGCGGCTCGACGTTGCGCCACCAGATGCGGCGCGTCTCCGGCCAACCGTGCACGAGCAGCAGCGGGTACCCGCCCGCGCCGGCGCGCGTGACGGCGAGCCGCACACCGGGGCGTACCTCGACCTGCTCGAGGGGGAGGCGGTCGACATCGGGGTCGTCGGGCATGCGTGCAGCATCTCAGTCCCGCGGGGCCGGGGTCGATACGTAACCGTCGCGCCCTATTCTGGTACCGAAGACAACAGGGTCGCCGGGGGTGGCGACCCGTTCAGGCAAGGATGAGGAGCGCATGGCGAACTCAGAGGGACTGTCCATCTTCAGCGCACCCGCCGAGGCGCGCGCGAGCGACGCGACGCTCCTGTTCGGCCAGGTCATGTTCCTCGTCGGCGTGGCCATCGCCTTCTTTGCCGGCGGCGCCTACATCGGGCGCGACCTGCCGTACAACACGGGCCTTATCTTCGAGATCGTCGCGATCGTGATGCTCTTCGCCCAGGCCTTCGCCGCGCCGCTGCGACGCGGCCCGCTCGCCGTGGGCTGGCTGTACGCGCTTGGCGCTGCTGCTGGGCATCGGGCTCGGCCCGGTCCTCAACTACTACGCGTCGACCGACCCGACCGCCGTCTACCAGGCCGCCGGCGGCACCGCGCTCACCGTCCTGGGCATGGGGACGTTCGGCGTGTCCACCTCGCGCAACCTCATGCGCTGGGCGCGCCCGCTGCTGTGGACGTTCCTCGCCGTGATCATCGTCAGCTGGGTGCTCGTGCTCGTCGGCTCGGGCGGCAGCATCCTGATCTCGCTGGCGATCTACGTCTTCGCCTCGGCCTTCCTGGCCATCAACTTCCAGTACCTCCGCCGCCAGGCCGGACCCGACGACGTCGTGTGGATCGCCACCGGCATCTTCATCAATATCGTCAACATCTTCCTCGCGCTGCTGCGCATCTTCGGCGGCCGCTGAGGCACGCGCTCCGCGCCGGCCGCCGCCGGGCGCGGGCACACCCCGGCGCGCGGTCGCGCCGCTAACCTCCGCGGCACAGACCGATGAGCGAGCACCGTTACGACCCGCAGGAGATCGAGCCCCGCTGGCAGAAGCTGTGGGCTGAGGAGCACACCTGGGAGGTGACCAACGCCTCCGGCCGGGCGGATGGTGCGCCGCCGAAGGCCTACGTGCTGGAGATGCTGCCCTACCCGAGCGGTGAACCGCACATCGGGCATCTGAAGTGCTACTCGGTGGGCGACGCGATCGCCCACTTCCGCCGGCGCACCGGCCACCGCGTGCTGCACCCGATGGGCTACGACGCGTTCGGGCTGCCGGCCGAGAACCACGCGATCCGCACTGGAGTTCACCCGCGTGACTCGACGGCGGCGTCGATCGCCTCCTTCCAGCGCCAGTTCCGCTCCTGGGGCATCTCGATCGACTGGTCGCGGGAGATCGCCACGCACGAGCCGAGCTACTACCGCTGGACGCAGTGGATCTTCCTGCAGCTGTTCAACGCCGGCCTGGCCTACCGCAAGGAGGCCGCCGTCAAGTGGTGTCCCAACGACCAGACGGTGCTGGCCAACGAGCAGGTCGTCGACGGGCACTGCGAGCGCTGCGGCGCCGAGGTCGAGGTGCGCCAGCTCGAGCAGTGGTTCTTTCGCATCACCGACTACGCCGAGCGCCTGCTCAACGACCTGGACGGGATCGACTGGCCCGAGCACGTCAAGACGATGCAGCGCAACTGGATCGGGCGCTCCGAGGGCGCCGAGGTCAGCTTCCGCTGCGAGGAGCTGGGGATCGACTACCCCGTCTTCACGACGCGCCCCGACACGCTGTTCGGGGCGACGTTCTTCGTGATGGCGCCCGAGCACCCCGACGTGCTGCGGCTGGCCGAGGGCACGCCGCACGAACAGGCCGTGCGCGAGTACATCAACCACGCTCTCAACGAGTCCAACGCTGAGCGCGGCGCCGCGGATAAGGAGAAGACCGGCGTGCCGCTCGGGCGCAGCGTCACCAATCCCGTCAACGGCGAGCAGATCCCGATGTTCGTGGCCGACTACGTCCTGATGGAGTACGGCACCGGAGCGATCATGGCGGTGCCCGCGCACGACACGCGCGACTACGACTTCGCGCGGGCGTTCGATCTGGAGATCCGGCGCGTGATCGAGGGCAGGCCGGCGGAGGGGGAGGGCGATGCCGAGGGCTTGCCCTATACGGGCGCTGGGCCGCTGGTCAACTCCAACCCGGACTTCGACGGGCGCCCGAACCGCGAGGCGCTGGCGGAGATCGTCGCCTGGCTGGAGCAGCAGGGTAAGGGCCACGCCTCGGTCAACTACCGGCTCCGCGACTGGCTGCTGTCCCGGCAGCGTTACTGGGGCGCGCCGATCCCGATGGTCTACTGCGAGCAGTGCGGCCTCGTGCCGGTACCGGAGTCCGACCTGCCGGTCGTGTTGCCCGACATCGAGGACTTCGCGCCGCGCGGGCGCTCCCCGCTCGCCGCGGCCGAGGACTGGGTGCGCACCAGCTGCCCGGAGTGCGGGGGGGCGGCGCGGCGCGAGACCGACACGATGGACACGTTCGTGGACTCCTCCTGGTACTACCTGCGCTATTGCGACGCCCGCAACGATGACGCGGCCTGGGACCCTGGCGTCCTCGCGCAGTGGATGCCCGTCGACCAATACATCGGCGGCGTCGAACACGCCATCCTGCACCTGCTGTACTCGCGCTTCTTCGTCAAGGCGCTGGCCGACCTCGGGCACCTGGGCTTCCAGGAGCCTTTCGCCTCGCTGTTCACGCAGGGCATGGTCACCAAGGACGGCGCGAAGATGTCCAAGAGCAAGGGCAATTCGGTGTCGCCGTCGCTCATCGTCGAGCGCTACGGTGCCGACACCGCCCGCGCGTACATCCTGTTCCTCGGGCCGGCCGAGCAGGACGCAGACTGGTCCGACGCCGGCGTGGAGGGCATCCACCGCTTCCTCGGGCGGCTGTGGCGCCTGTCGGCGGAGGTCGCCGAGCGCGCCGGCGGCCCGTCACCGCTACCGCCACTCGACGCCGGCACCCTGGCGGGCGCCGATCTCGAGCTGATCCGCAAGGCCCACTGGGCGATCGAGAAGGTGACGTCCGACCTCGGGCGGTTCGCGTTCAACACCGCAATCTCCGCGGTCATGGAGCTGTTCAACGAGGCCTCCCGGGTGCGCGATGAGGCGCAGCTGGCGACGCTGCGCCCGGCGCTGGCGACGGCGGCGTCGCTGCTGTTCCCGATCGCACCGCACGTGAGTGCGGACGCGTACCAGCTGCTGACCGGCGAGCGCGTGTGGGAGCAGCCGTGGCCGCAGGCCGACCCGGCGCTGCTGGCCCGCGACACCTACGAGTTGGTCTGCCAGATCAACGGCAAGGTCCGCGATCGCGTGACCGCCGACGCCGACGCCGGCCCGGAGGACCTGAAGGCGCTCTGCCGCGCGGCGCCGAACATCCGGGCCCACCTGGATGGCCACGAGATCGTCAAGGAGATCGTCGTGCCGGGCAAGCTCGTCAACCTCGTCGTGCGCTGATGGCCGAGCTGCGGCCGGCCTACCTCATCCACGGTGACGACCATGGTGCGGTGGCCGAACGGCGCGCCCGCCTGCGCGCCCTGGCCGAGTCATCCGGCGGAGGGGGCGGTGTGGAGGTGCTCGACGGCGACGGGGGCACGCCCGAGGCGGTCGCGGCCGCGCTGGCGGCGATGACGCTGACCGTCGGGCGCCGGGTGATCATCGTCGACGGCGTCGAGCGCTACAAGGAGGCGGAGGTCTCGCAGTACCTCGCGCCGGCGCTGGCCACGATCGCCCCGGACACGACGGTCGCCTTCTTCGCTCGCGAGGAGGGCCGCCAGAAGGCCCCCGCGGCCCTGCACGACGCGGTCAAGCAGGCCGGTGGCCAGGTGGCGGCCGAGCTGACCGTCAAGCCGTGGGAGCTGCCCCGCTGGACCCGCGAGGCGGCCGGCGGCCTCGGCGTGCAACTGGACAGCGCTGCCGCCCGCGCGCTCGTCGGGCAGGTCGGCGAGCGCCAGCAGCGGCTGCTGCGGGAGCTCGAGAAGCTCGCGCTGGAGGCGGACGCGCTCCCGGTCACGCTCACCGTCGAGGACATCGAGGCCCGCGCCGCCGCCTCGGCGCAGTGGCGGGCCTATGCGCTGGCCGACGCCCTGGTGGCCGGCGACGCGCCCGGCGCCACCCGCATCTACCTGCGGCTGCGCGAGCAGGGCGAGCGGCTGCCCGGCCTCATGTACCTCATCGCGCAGCGCCTGCGCGACGCCCACGCCGTGGCGCTGCGCCTCCAGGACGGCGAGTCCCCGGCCGAGATCAAGCGCACCCTGCGCATGCCGCCCAAGGCGGCCGATCGCTTCATCGCCGACGTGCGCGCGCGCGACGCCGCCGCGTTGCGCCGCGCACTGCAGGCGCTGGCGGACCTCGAGCTCGACTCGCGCGGCGGCGCACCCGTCCGCACGCACCGATCGCCGGAGGCCGGGTTGGCCGAGGACACCCTGGCCGTACGGGCGATCGCGGCGATCAGCGCGTAGGGGCGCTGGGCCAGCGCCTCTCGGCAGCCTGGCGGGAGGGGCGGTCGCCGCTACGAGGACGAGCGACCGGCGAGCAAGCGGGCGGCGCGGGACTTCTTGCGCGCGCCCGTGTTGCGATGCAGCGCCCCGACCTTCACGGCCTTGTCGATGAGGCTGACGAGCGTGCGGTGCTCGGACTCGGCGTCGCCCTCGCCGCCGGCGACGATCGCCTCGAGGCGGCGGAAGTAGGTCTTGATCGCCGACGTGTAGCGCAGGTTCTCCAGGCGCTCGCGCTCGGCGCGCAGGATCCGCTTCTTCTGAGAGTGAATGTTGGCCATGGCGTTTCCGCGCGGTGACACCCGGAGCCGGGCCGGCCGCGCAGCGCCGTACTATAGCGGCCTTGTCCGCGATCACCGAAGGTGGCGATTCGCCGGTGGAGCGGGTCAGCCCCGCGAGACGCGGTATCGCCCAGAACGCCGCGATCTTCTCGATCGCCACCGGCTTTTCCCGCGTCGCGGGCCTCGTGCGCGAGATCGTCGCGGCGAGCTACTTCGGCACCAGCGCCGCGGCGTCCGCGTTCACGATCGCCTTCCTGGTGCCGAACCTGCTGGCCAACCTGTTCGCCAACGCGGCGCTGTCGGGGGCGTTCGTGCCCGTGTTCAGCGACCTGTTGCAGCAGGGACGCAAGCGCGAGGCGCTGCGGCTGGCCTCGACGCTGTTCTGGATCATGCTGATCGCGCTCGGCCTGGTCACCGCGTTCTTCATCCTGTTCGCCGGCCGCATCATGCCGCTGTTCACGGGCTCGACATTCACGCCCGCGACCGACGCGCTGACAGTCGGCCTGGCCCAGGTGCTGTTCCCGGTGATCCTGCTGCTCGGGCTCACGGGGCTGCTCGTCGGCGTGCTGCAGTCCTATGAGCACTTCACGATCCCGGCGATCACCCCGGCCGTGTGGAACATCATCATCATCGTCGGGCTCGTCACGCTGCGCCACCAGTTCAGCCAGGAGATCTACGCGTACGCCGTGGCCATCGTCGCCGCCACCGCGGTGCAGTTCGCGATGGTGGTCGGGGCGCTCGGTCGCATCGACTTCCGGCTGCAGTTCCACATGGACTGGCGCGATCCACGCGTGCGCCAGGTGTTCATGCTCATGCTGCCGGTGACGATCGGCCTCGGCATCGTCAACCTCGACCAGCTGATCAACTCGGCCTTCGGCACGCTGGTCTCCGATCAGGCGCCGCGCGCGATCGACAATGCGTTTCGTATCTACATGCTCCCCCAGGGCCTGTTCAGCGTCGGGGTGGCGACGGTCCTGTTCCCGACACTCAGCCGGATGGCGGCCCGGCGAGACGCGGCCGGCATGCGCCGGACCGTCGGCAACGGCATGCGCCAGATCAACCTCATGCTGATCCCGGCGGCGTCGTTCGTCCTCGTGCTGACCACCCCGATCGTCCGGCTGGTGTTCCAGCGCGGCCAGTTCGGCGCCTACTCCACCCACATCGTGTCGATCGCCCTGTTCTGGTTCGCCTGGAGCCTGCCGTTCGGCGGCCTGAATCTCCTGCTCACCCGCACCTTCTTCGCGCTGCAGCGGCCGTGGATCCCGACCCGCATGGCCGGCCTGAACATGATCGTGGACATCATCGTGAGCGTCGGGCTGTACAAGCCGCTGGGCATCGCCGGTCTGGTCATCGGCACGCTGGCCGCCAATGCCGTCATGACCGCGCTGTTGCTGTACCGGCTGCGCATCGGCTTCAACGGTCGCTTCGAGGGGCGCCAGACGACGATGATCACCGTGCGGATCCTCGTCGCCTCGGCCCTGCTGGCGCTCGTCTCCTGGGCGGTATGGGCCGTGCTCGATCGCCTGCTCGGCGTGTCCCTGCCGGCCCAGATCATCAGCGTCGGGGCGGCGGGCCTGGCCGGGCTGTACGTGTACGTCCGCGCGGTGTTCGCGATGCGCATCCCCGAGGCCGATCAGGTGCGTGCCCTCGTGCTGCGCCAGTTCGGACGCGCGTAGCGGCCGTCGAGCTCGCGCCCGCCTGGCTCGGGCGGGCGCAGCGATGCTGAGAGTTTCCCGGTCGGCCGCGTCGGCGCGCTATGAATGAGGACAAGGGGATTCACGTGACCATGGATTCAGACCCCCACCATCCCGAGATCGAGCCCGATCGCAGCGCCGGCAATGCGCCGTACCGTGCTGCCCCGAGCGAGGGCGCCACGCCGGACCTGGTCCCCGCGCCGATCGAGCCCGGTGGGCCGAGCCTGCCGCCAGCCGGCAGCCCCACCGGCGGCGGCGACGAGGCGCCGACGCGCGCGTTCGTGGCCGCGGTCCCGCCATCCGGCGATCGCGTCCCGCCCGGCGTCGCCGGCGCCGGGTCGCACGGGCCGGCCTATCGCGGGCCGGGGCGCGCCGCCGTGGCCGCAGTCGCGCTCCTCGCCGCGCTGCTGGGTGGCGGCATCGTCGTCGCCGTGCTCGCCATCGCGGGCGACCTGGGCCACGGCGGACAGACCACGACCGTGATCGCGCCGGCTGCCGCGACGGCGTCGGGATCATCGCCGGCGGCGGTCACGAGCGGCGCCAACGCCGCCGCGCTCTACGCGCGCGCCGCCGCGGGCACGATCGACATCACGGCGGTCAGCGGCTCGCAGGGCCAGGCGGTTCCGTTCGGCGGGAGCAGCGGCCAGACGGACCTCGGCTCCGGATTCGAGGTCGACTCCCGGGGCGACATCCTGACCGCGGGGCACGTCGTCGACGGCGCCAGTTCGATCACCGTCACCTTCCAGAACGGGACGACCCGCTCGGCCCAGTTGCTGGGCGAGGACCGGGCATGGGACGTCGCGGTCATCAAGGTCGACCCGGCCGGCATCCCGCTTCACCCGCTACCGCTCGGCAGCTCCCGGTCCCTGCGCGTCGGTGACTACCTCGCCGCCATCGGCGACCCGTTCGGTTACGACCGCAGTCTCAGCACGGGGGTGGTCGCCGGCCTGGACCGCACGATCAGCGCACCCAACGGCTTCAACATCGCCCACGCGGTTCAGACGGATGCGGCACTGAACCCGGGCAACTCCGGCGGGCCGGTGCTGGACGCGAACGGGAACGTCGTCGGCATCGCCGATCAGATCGCCACCGGCGGCGTGCAGACCGCGTCGGGCACGGCCACCAGCAGCGGCGTCGGCTTCGCCGTGCCGATCGACCTGGCCAAGATCGACCTGTCCGGGCTCGAGCAGGGCAAGCCGGTCCAGCACGGCTACCTCGGTGTGAGCACCACCGACGCGCCCGACGCGGCCGGCGTGCTGCTGCAGTCGGTGGGATCGGGCACGCCGGCCGCGGCCGCGGGCCTGCAGGCCGGCGACATCCTCGTCTCTTTCAACGGCAGTCCGCTGCACGGCAGCGCGGACCTCATCGATGACATCGCCACCGAGGTCCCCGGCGACAAGGTGACGTTGGGTGTCAAGCGCGGCAGCCAGACGCTGACGGTCAGGGTGACGCTCGGCACGCAGCCGAGCCAGGCGCCCACGAGCGGCTGAGCGGGGCGTCGAGGCGGCGCCGCGCGGAGCCGGGGCAGCGGGCTCGGCGCCATCTACCCTGTGTCGGAGAGCGGGCAACCGCTCGCTCGCCCGTAGCTGACACCGTTCCGGCTCGACACGCACCATGGATCAAGTCCCACATCCGCAACTTCTCGATCATTGCGCACATCGACCACGGCAAGTCGACGCTGGCCGACCGCATCCTCGAGCTGACCCACACGGTGGCCAAGCGCGAGATGCGCGCGCAGCTGCTCGACTCGATGGATCTCGAGCGCGAGCGGGGCATCACGATCAAGGCCCAGGCGGTGCGCGTGTTCTACGAGGCGCGCGACGGCCAGACCTACCAGCTGCACCTCATCGACACGCCGGGCCACGTCGACTTCACCTATGAGGTGTCGCGGTCGCTGGCCGCCTGTGAGGGGGCGCTGCTCGTCGTCGACGCCTCCCAGGGCGTCGAGGCACAGACGGTGGCCAACACCTACCTGGCGGTCGACTCCGGCCTCGAGCTGATCCCGTGCCTGAACAAGATCGACCTGCCGGGCGCCGAGCCCGAGCGCGTCGCCGGCGAGGTCGCCGAGCTGATCGGCGAGCCGGAGGGCGAGCATCCTGCGGATCAGCGGCAAGACCGGTGAGGGCGTGGAGCGAGGTGCTCGAGGAGCTCATCGCGCGCGTGCCGCCGCCGTCGGGCGACCCGTCCGCGCCGGCCGCGGGCGCTCATCTTCGACTCGGAGTTCGACCAGTACCGCGGCGTGATCGCCTACATCCGCGTGGTCGACGGCGTGTTCCGCAAGGGAGAGGCGATCCGGGCGATGGCCGCCGACGTGCAGGCGGACATCGACGACATCGGCTGTTTCTCGCCCCAGATGATGCCCACCGATGAGCTCGCCGCCGGCGAGGTCGGCTACGTGATCACCGGCATCAAGGACGTCACCCAGCTGCGCGTCGGCGACACGCTCACCTCACGGGCCAACCCGGCCGCCGAGGCCCTGCCCGGCTACCGCGAAGTCAAGCCGATGGTGTTCTGCGGCCTGTTCCCGATCGACTCCGACCGCTACCCGGACCTGCGCGACGCGCTGGAGAAGCTGACGCTCAACGACGCCGCCCTGTCGTGGGAGCCCGAGACGTCCGACGCGCTCGGCTTCGGCTTCCGCTGCGGCTTTCTCGGGCTGCTGCACATGGACATCGTGCGTGAGCGCCTCGAGCGCGAGTACGACCTCGAGCTGCTGGCCACGATGCCGTCGGTGGAGTTCGACGTCACGCTCACCAGCGGTGCGGAGCTCACCGTGCACAACCCGTCCGACATGCCGGACCCGGGGACGATCGCGGAGATCCGCGAGCCCTTCATCCGGGCCTCGATCATCACTCCGAAGGAGTACATCGGCGCGGTCATGGAGCTGTGCGTCGAGCGTCGTGGCGAGCATGCCGGCATGCACTACCTCTCACCCGAGCGCGTGCAGCTCACCTACGACCTGCCGCTGGCCGAGATCGTGCTCGACTTCTTCGACCAGCTGAAGTCGCGCACGCGCGGCTACGCATCGCTGGACTATGAGCTGAGCGGCACGAAGCCGTCGAACCTGGTCAAGCTCGACGTGCTCCTGGCCGGCGATCCGGTCGACGCGCTGTCGATGGTGGTGCACCGCGACAAGGCCTATGACATCGGTCGCCTGCTCACCGAGAAGCTGCGCAAGAAGATTCCCCGGCAGCAGTACGACGTCCCCATCCAGGCGGCGATCGGCTCCCACATCATCGCCCGCGAGACGGTCAAGGCGTACCGCAAGGACGTGATCGCCAAGTGCTACGGCGGCGACATCACGCGCAAGCGCAAGCTGCTGGAGAAGCAGAAGGAGGGCAAGAAGCGCATGAAGCAGGTCGGGCGCATCGAGGTGCCCCAGGAGGCGTTCCTCGCCGTGCTCGAGCTGGGCGACGAAGCCCGCTGATTCGCCCCCGCCCGCCCCGGGCTGCAACCCGGCGTGCGTGCCGTCCGCAGCGCGCGCTGCACTGGGGTCATGGTGCTCCTCCTCGTCGGCCTCCTCACCGGCGCCGCCCTCGCGGCGCTCGTGCTGCTCCCGCGCCTCGCCTCGGCGCGCGCCGCGCTCGCCGCGCGCGAGCAGGCCGGGGCGGCGCTGCGCAACGAGTTCGCGGCGCTGTCCGGCGAGGCGCTGCGCGCCAATAACGACCAGTTCCTCGCCCTCGCACGCGCGGAGCTGCACACGCTGCGCACGACCGCCGACGGCGCGCGCGAGCGCGGTCAGCAGGCGCTTGGCGAGCTGGTCGGCCCGTTGCGCGAGTCGCTAGCGCGGGTGGACGACCGGCTCGGACATCTCGAGCGCGAACGCGTCGCGGGCCGAGCCGAGCTGTCGGTCCAGCTGCGCACGCTGGTGGAGAGCAGCGAGCGCCTGCGCGGCGAGACGCACGCGCTGGTGTCGGCGCTGCGCCGGCCCCAGACACGCGGTCGCTGGGGTGAGATGCAGCTGCGGCGCGTGGTCGAGCTGGTCGGGATGACGGCGCACTGCGACTTCGTCGAGCAGCGCTCGGTCACCGGTGAGGACGGCCTTCTGCGTCCGGACCTGATCGTCCAGCTGCCCGGCGGGCGGCAGGTCATCGTCGATGCGAAGGCGCCGCTGCAGCCCTTCCTCGACGCCTGCGAGGCACCCGAGGACGACGCCCGCGAACGGCACCTCGCCGCCCACGCGCGCGTGCTGCGTGAGCACATGCGCCGGCTCGGTGCCAAGGCATACTGGGCCCAGTTCGACGCGGCGCCGGACTTCGTCGTCATGTTCCTGCCCGCCGAGCACTTTCACCAGGCGGCGCTGGAGGCGGCGCCCGACCTGCTCGAGGAGGGCGTTCGCGAGCACGTCCTCGTCGCGACGCCGATGACCCTGATCGCGCTCCTGCGCGCCGTCAGCTACGGCTGGCAGCAGGAGCGCGTGGCCGACAGCGCGCGGGCCATCGGACAAGCTGGGCGCGAGTTGCACGAGCGCCTCGGTCTGCTCGTCGAGCGCCTCGACCGCGTCGGTCAGCGGCTGTCGGGAACCGTCACCGCCTACAACGAGACCGTCGGCACGCTGCAGGCGCGCGTGCTGCCGAGCGCGCGCCGGCTGGCCGAGCATGGCGTGGTCGCCGACGGCGAGCGACTGGCCGACGCCCGCCGGGTGGGCGCGGTGCCGCGCGCGCTGGCCGGCGTCGAGCACGTCGAGGACGCCGCCGCGGCACCAGTCGACTGATCGCGCCGGCCTATCCTTCGTGCGTGCGCGTGCTGTTCGTGTGCCTGGGCAACATCTGTCGCTCCCCGACGGCCGAGGGCGTCCTGCGCGCCCTGGCTCGGGAGTGCGTGCTCCCGGCGCCGCTTGAGATCGACAGCGCGGGCACGGCTGCCTACCACGTGGGGGAGCCGCCCGATCGCCGGTCTGCCGCCGCCGCCGCGCGCCGCGGGATCGAGCTCAGCGGCGCCGGACGTCAGGTCGGCGTCGAGGACTTCGATCGCTTCGACCTGCTCCTCGCCATGGACCGCTCCAACCGCCACGCCCTCCTGGCGCTTGCCCCCGACGCGCGGGCCGCGGCGAAGGTGCGGCTGCTGCGCGAGTACGACCCGGAGGCCGTGGCCGCCGGGCGGCTGGATGTCCCCGACCCGTATCACGGCGGGTCACGCGGCTTCGAGGACGTCCTGGACGTGGTGACCGACCGCATGCCGCGGCCTGCTCCGCGAGCTCGAGGCCACGGCGCCGTCGTGACGGACCCCGTTCGGGGCGGGGACCTGCCGGCACCGGTCGCCGACGGGCTGGCCGACGCCTGCGGCGTCGACGTGACCGCGGCGCGCAGCGTGACCGGCGGAGACATCAACCGCGCGTTCGCCGTCACGCTGTCCGACGGACGCGAGGTGTTCGTCAAGTGGCGCCCCGACGCGCCGGCGGGGGACTTCGCCAGCGAGGCGGCCGGCCTGCGGTGGCTGGCGGCGCCGGGCGCCCTCGCGGTGCCCGCCGTCGTCGCGCTGGCCGATGCTGCAGACGCCGCGCCGGGGTCGCGATGGCTCGCGCTGCAGTGGGTGCCGCCCGGCCAGCTCGACGGCGAGGGCGAGCGCGCGCTCGGGCACGGCCTGGCCGCCGTGCACGCCGCCGGTGCGCCCGCCTTCGGGGCCGCGCCACCCGGAACGCCCGCGGCCGACGACGGCGGTGCGGCGCCGCTGCGAATCGGCCCACTCGTGCTGGGCGGCGGGCCGCTGCCCGACTGGCCGTCGTTCTACGCGGAGCGCCGTCTGCGCCCGCTCGCGGTGATCGCGCACGACGCTGGCGCCCTGCCCCGCGGCGCCGCCGGGGACATCGAGCGGCTGTGCGACCGCATCGCCGAGCTCGCCGGTCCGGCGGAGCCACCCGCGCGCCTGCACGGTGACCTGTGGAGCGGCAACGTACTGGCCGGGCGCGACGGGCGCCCATGGCTCATTGATCCGGCCGCCTACGGCGGTCATCGCGAGGTCGACCTCGCGATGCTCGTGCTGTTCGGCTCTCCGGCCACCGCGGCGCGCGTACGTGAGGCTTACGAGGAGATCGCGCCGCTCGCCGACGGCCACCAGGATCGGGTCGGGCTGTGGCAGCTGTTCCCGCTGCTCGTCCACGCCGCGCTGTTCGGCGGCGGGTACGGCCACTCCGTGCACGCCGTGGCGCGCCGCTACGTCCGCTGAGCGCGCCCGGCGCGGCGCGCCGGCCGCGCGTCGGTGAGAATGCGGCCATGGACCTCGGACTGGCGGGACGCGCATGCATCGTCACCGGAGCGAGCGCCGGCATCGGGCTCGCCACCGCGCGGCTGCTGGTGGGCGAGGGCGCGGGCGTGCTCATGGTGGCGCGCACGGCGCCGGGCCTGCTCGACGCCGCGGAGTCGGTGGCGGCGGGTACGACCGGGCGGGTCGCCACCCTGGCCGCCGACGTCACCTCGCCCGATGCGCCGGAGCGCATCGCGCAGGCGTGCGCCGCGCAGTTCGGTGACGCCGACGTGCTCGTCAACAACGCCGGCACCACGTTTGCGCGCCAGCCCGAGGACCTGACCGACGAGGACTGGAACGGATTGTGGGAGCTGCACGTGATGGCCTCCCGGCGCCTGATGGAACGGGTGGCGCCCGCCATGTCCGAGCGAGGCTGGGGCCGCATCGTCAACGTCGCCTCCTCGGCGGGCAAGCGCCCGTCGCTGAACAACCTGGCCTACTCGGTCACCAAGGCGGCGCAGCTGTCGCTGTCGCGGGCCTTCGCCGACCGCTACGCGTCGCGCGGCGTGCTCGTGAACGCGGTGGCGCCGGGACCGGTCGGGTCGCCGCTGTGGATGGCCCCGGGCGGGATGGCCGACCAGATGGCGGCGATCCAGCACGTCACCCGCGAGGAGGCGCTGCGCCGCCAGACGGCCAAGGTGCCGCTCGGCCGCTTTGCGGAGCCCGAAGAGGTCGCGGCGGCGATCGTGTTCCTGTGCTCGGAACGGGCCAGCACCGTCGCCGGCGCCGCGTGGTCGGTCGACGGTGGCGCCGTCGCGGTGATCATCTGAGCTGAGGCGGCGGCGGTCCCGTTGGCGGCGCGGCGTCGGAGATGACGCCATGAGGCCGTCCACCGCTCGAGAACGCGCGGAGCTGCGCCGGCTCGCCGACGCGGTGATCGCTCGTCACTACCGCGAACCGCTCACGACCGCCGAGCTGGCGCGCCGGTGCGGCGCCTCGCGGCGGGCGTTGCAGCGCGCGTACGCCCAGGAGGGTCGCACGACCGTCGCCGAGCAGCTGCGGCGCGCCCGGCTGCGGGCGGGCGCCGAGCTGCTCGCCGAGCAGTCGATCGCGGTGGCCGACGTGGCGCGCCTCGTCGGCTTCGCGAGTCACTCGGCCTTCGCCGCGGCGTTCGCTCGCCGCTACGGACTGGCGCCGGCACGCTTCCGAGCCGCGGCTCGGGGCGCCCTGGCGCGCCGCCAGCCCGCCGCGGCCGCCGCCGCGCCGGTCACTCCGCCGCGGAGAGCAGCCACAGACCGAGGCTGGTGAAGGCGACCATCACGGCGAGCATCCAATACTGCGAGCGGACGGCGTCGGCGGTGCGGCGGTAGAGCACGAGCGCGCGATCGTGGGCGAGCATCAGCCCGCAGGCGTGTCCGAGCAGCAGCGCGCCGATCTGCACGTACCAGATCGAGTCCGGCGACAGCACGTTGTAGTCGATCTGGAGGTTGGCGGTGCCGAACAGGTTCGCTCCGTTGCCGAGCGGATCTGAGGCCAGCGCGACTCCGCCCTGCACCTCGTACACGAGGGCCGAGAAGTAGTGCGCGACGATGTAGGCCAGCGCGATCGGGACGAGCGTATGGATGAAGCGCCGCGCCAGCTCGCGGTGGGAGAAGCGGTTGTCGATCGTCTCCATGCCGCGGATGCCCAGGTCATACAGCGCGTTGACGAAGCCCCAGGCCAGCAGCAGGCCGAGCGTGGAGGCGAGCTCGAGCGCGGCATCGGGCCCGACGCCGAACGAGTTGGCGAAGAAGCTCTGCAGCGACGGCTCCAGGCCGCGCAGCCAGGCCGCGCCCTGCTCGAAGCCGTCGAAGCTGGTCGAGCCGATCATGGCCGTCACCAGCGCGATCGTGCCGGGGACGATCTCCAGGTCGACGATGCCGACGAGCGGTGGGCGGCCCTCGACGCGATCGTGGTACCAGTGCAGCGGGGCCATCCGCGAGAACAGGTTGAACTCGACCGAGAACGCGTCGGCGCGCGTGGTCCACGGCTCGATCCCGTAGATGCTCATGCCGATCAGCATCACCGCGGCGTAGCCGAGTGACAGGTACGCCAGCACCTGCGGGTCACCGCGGTTCACGTAGACGAGCTCCAGCCAGGCGAAGCCGAGGATCCCCGCCGCGGCCGGCCACCGGCCCAGCCAGGTCGGGTAGGGCAGCGGCGCGGGCAGTCCCGCCTCGCCGCGCGTGCGGGCGGCTAGCCAGGCAACCGCGCGCGCGAACGCGCGCCACGGGTTGACCGCCCGGAACACGTCGCCGAAGGCGAGGCTGAGGAACGGGACGCCCACCCAGAACAGGTAGAAGATGAATGTCGGGGTGAGGTTGGAGAACTCGTCGAACTGCTCGCCGGCCAGGCCCGAGTAGACGACGATCGCGAACAGGGCGATGCCGATCGCGCCGCAGAGTGGCTCGAGCAGCCGCGGGTAGTGCCACAGCACACGGGTGCGCGGCGGACCCTCGAGGCGCGGGGTCGGCCACAGCGTGGCCAGCGCGACGAACGAGATGATGAGCACGAGCGCGGCGGCCCATGCGAACAGCCACTTCGGGACGGGCAGGTCGAGCTTGCCGATCAGGCCGTGCGCGAACGCGGGCTCGGGGGCGATGAGTGCGGCGACGCCGAGCGACGCCGACCGCCATCGCCGCGTAGGCGGCGCGTCGCTTCACGGTCCGGCGGGGCGCCCGCGGGGCTGGGCGTGCGTGACGGAACGGTGACCGCGGCGCGGCATGCGGCCAGATGCTAGCGAGGCCCGCGCGGTGCGCTCACAGCGAGCGGCGCCGGGTCGGCCGGCCGGCTCGCTCGGGGATCGTCCGCCGGCTCGGGCGACTCCGCTGGCGCCAGCGGCAAACGCAGCCGCATGAGCGCGCCGCCGCCGGGCGCGGCCTCGGCGCTGATGCTGCCGCCGTGGGCCTGGGCGACCTGCTGGACGATCGCCAGGCCGAGCCCCGACCCCGGGCGGCCGCGGGCCTCGGCGCCGCGGTAGAAGCGGTCGAAGACGTGCGGGAGGTCCTGCGCGGAGAAGCCCGGGACCGTGGTCGCGCACGCACAGCTCGCCGTCGTGCAGCGTCACCTCGATCGGCTGGCCGGGCGGGCTGTACTTGACCGCGTTGTCGAGCAGGTTGTTGATCGGCCCGGTCCAGCCGCGCCGGAGCGCCGAGGATGAGCGTCTCCTCGAGGTCGGCGGAGAACACGGCCGTCGGGCGCGTGACGCCGGGCGCGGGCGATCGCGTCGCCGACCAGCAGATCGAGCCGGACGTCCTCGTCTCGGTCGCGGGGCTCCTCGCCGCGTGCCAGCTCGATGAGGTCGTTCATGAGCAGCGTGAGCTCCTCGATCTGCTCGATCACGTCGCGCAGCAGGCGCTGGCGTTCGGTCGGCTCCATGTCCTGGGCCTGCAGGAGGATCTCGACGTTGGTGCGCACGCTGGTCACCGGCGTGCGCAGCTCGTGCGAGGCGTCGGCGACCAGCTGGCGCTGCGCGCTGACCGAGGCGTCGAGTGCCTGCATCGAGCTCTCGAGTGCGTCGAGCATCGCGTTGAAGCTCTCCGCCAGGCGACCGATCTCGTCCTCGCCGGTCGGCGTGATCCGCTGCGAGAGGTCGCGGGTCTGCGTGACGTGCTCGCTGGCGCGGATGAGGCGCTTGATCGGGGCGATCGCCGCGCCGGCGACGAACATGCCGAGCAGCGCGCGCGAGCGCGATGCCGCCGGCGTCGATGGCGACGAGGATCAGGCGCAGGCGGCTGAGCAGATTGTCGACGTCGGTCAGCGGCTGGGCAAGCTGCACCGCGCGCCCGCCGCCGGCGGCCTCGGTGAGCACGCGCAGATGCGTGCCCGCGACGGTGGCGTCGCTGAAGAACGAGCCGCCACCGTGCGCGGCCAGCGCCCGCGCTCGCGCGGTGACCGGCAGCGTCTCGGAGTTGACGGTGCGGAAGAGGACGTGGCCGCTCGAGTCGATGACCTGCTGGTAGCCGCGCACCTCGTCGGGGGCGGGCGTCAGGGCGGGGAACGCCGGACGGGACCCGGTCGTGCCGGTCGCCGCGCCGGGCGCCGCTGCGCCCGGGCCCGTGAGCACGTCGGCGTCCGGGCCGCCGACGAACGGGGCGACGCCGCCGGCGGCCGCGCGCAGCGCCCGTTCGCGAGCGGCGCCGCTCTGGCGTGCGTCGCAGCACGAACAGGACCGTGCGGCTGCGCCCGCGCAGCTGCTGGTCGACCTGGCGGTGCAGCTGCTGGGAGGTGAGGATGTAGACGAGGATCGAGGCCAGCACGACCGCCACCGCCACCGCGGCGGCCGACACGAGTGTGATGCGCCGCCGGAAGGTCATGTGCGCAGGACGTAGCCGACGCCGCGCACCGTGTGCAGCAGACGCGGCTCTCCGCCCGCCTCGGTCTTGCGGCGCAGGTAGCCCATGTAGACGCCGAGCGAATTGGAGCTCGAGCCGAAGTCGTAGCCCCACACGTGCTCGAAGATCTGCGAGCGCGTCAGCACCTGGCGGGGATGTCGCAGGAACAGGTCGAGCAGCAGGAACTCGGTGCGCGTGAGCTCGAGCTTGCGATCCCCGCGCCACGCCTCGTGCGCGAGCCTGTCCAGCCGCAGGTCCTCGAAGGCGATGACGCCGTCGGGCTCGTTCTCGCCGGTGCGTCGCAGCAGCGCCCGCACGCGGGCCATCAGCTCGCGCAGGGCGAACGGCTTGACCAGGTAGTCGTCGGCGCCGGCGTCCAGGCCGGCGACGCGGTCGTCGATGTCGTCGCGGGCGGTCAGCATCAGCACCGGCGTGTGGTCGCCGGTTTCGCGCAGGCGCCGGCACACCTCCAGGCCATCGAGCTGGGGCATCGAGACGTCGAGGATGACGGCGTCGTACGGCGCCAGGCCCGAGCATCTGGAGCGCCTCGCTGCCGTCGGCGGCCGCGGCCACCTCGTAGCGCTCGAGCGTCAGCGCGCGCGACGAGCGCCTGCTGCACGGCGGGCTCGTCGTCGACGACGAGGATGCGGGTGGGATCGGCCATCGCTAGCGGGCGGCGTGCGCGGTGAGTATGCCATTGCGCTCGACGCGCCTAAACGGCGGTGAAGCGCGCGAGAAGAATCATCGAAGAGGCCCGGTCGGGCACGGCGGCGATCAGGACACGCGTGAGCACGTCGATGCAGTCGAGGCGGCCCTGGCGGTTGCGCGCGACGGCGAAGTGCGGCGCTGGTGCCCGACGAAGCCCGGGCAGTAGTCCGGCAGCGGCAGCGGCCCCTGCGCGCTGCCGGGCGCGTTGAGCGGGCGCAGCGCGCGCGCGGCGGCCAGCGCGCGCGCCGGGGTGTCGGCGACCACGTCGATCGCCTGCTTGCCGGTGTAGACCTCGATCGAGCGGCCGCCGTTGAACACCGTGGCCGGGCACGCCGCGCAGGATGATGTTGCGACTGGGCGCCCGAGGGCGGCGTTGGAGTGGTGATGCCAGATGACCGTCGTGACCTGCAGCGGCAGCACGCATCCCGCCGGTGTGCAGCGGCCCCTTGCCCGGGCCGCAGTTGCCGTACTGCAGGCTCTCGCCGATCGCCGGGTTGTAGTTCTGCATGCCGTCGGCGGCGGTGAGCGGGAGCCCCTGGAAGCGCAGGCCGTCCCAGTAGACGCGGAAGTACGGGAAGAACTCGGCCTGGACCAGCTCCTGGCGGTTGCTCGACGGCGTGATCGGCGGCGGTGAGCTGCGTGCCGCACCCGCTCAGCCACGCTCGCGGCGAGCCGAGCGCGGCCAGCAGGCCGCCAGAGACGGGGGAGGCGACGGAGCGCGGAGCCATCGTGCGGACGCTCATTATCGGCGACGTGCAGCGTTTTCCCGGTGTCCGACCGCTCCGAGGGGGCACCGCAGCGGGTTATGAGGTCGATGATGCGACGAGCTGCAGCCATGGTGGCCTGCCTGCTGGCCGGCGGGCGGCGGCGCGGTCACGACGAGGCGCCCGCCGCTGGCGGGCACCCGGCCGGCGCCGGCGCCGCTCGTGCCGGCGGTGACGCTCGTCGGCATACCCGGACCCGGCGGTGGCCGAGGAGCCGGCGCTGATCGCCGGCCGGGTTACCGGCCCGGGCGCCGCCAACGCGACGGTGACCCTGTGGCAGCGCTCGCCCGGCGGGGCCGCCGCGCGACGTCCTGGCCCAGGTGAGCGCCGACTCCGAGCGGCGGGTTCGTGTTCACCCGCGCTGATGCGCCGCTGGACCAAACCGCGACCCTGTACGCGACGGCGCTTGGACTGCGCTCGCGCGTCGCTGCACGAGTCGGTGGCCGCGTCGGTGACGCTAGCGGGCCGAGTGCGATCGGTGTCGAGCGGCGCGGCCGTCGCGCTCAGCGGCCGCGTGCTGCCGGCCGGGCACGCCGGCGAGACCGTGCTCCTGCAGCAGCGCTCCGCGCCGGCTGGGTGACGATCGGCGCACGCGACGCTCGCCGCCGACGGCAGCTTCAGCGCCGCTCCGACCTTCACCGGCGTCCGGGCGGTCGCCCTGCGGGCCCTGTTCGCCGGCGATGCGCGCAACGCCGGCGACGCGTCTGATCCGCTCGACCTGCTCGTGCAGTCGGCCCAGGGACCCGCTGTGCTCGCTCGTCGCCTCGGCCAACCCGATCGTTCTCGGGCAGCCGGTGACGCTGTCGGGCGACGCCTGCGCCGCGCGCCGATGCGGGGTCCACCGTGACCCTGCTCGCCGGGCCCGACGCCGCCGACGCGCAGCCGGTGGCCACCACGCCGACCGACCGGGCGGGCAACTTCAGCTTCGAGCCAGGCCCCGACGCGCGACCACCGTCTACCGCGTGCGCGCCGGCGCACTGTCGCAGCGCGCCGCTCGCTCGTCGGCGTGCAGCTCGACCGTGACGCTCGCCGCCAGCACGCTCACCGCGCCGCTCGGCGCCACGCAGTCGATCCAGGGGACGGTCACCGGCGCCGAGTCCGGGAGCCGGCGTCGCGCTGCAGCTGCTCGGCGGCGACGGCGTCTTCCACACGATCGCCCGCAGGGACTGGCTGACCGGCGGGCCGACCGGCGCGGGCTTCTCGTTCGTCAGCGACGCTCACCGATCCGGGCACCGATACCTACCGCGTGCTCGCCGGCGGCGACGCCGCGCACGAGTCGGGCGTCTCCGCGCCGCTCACCGTTGCTCGTCACGCCCGCGTGCGGCGTCGCTCGTGGCCGCCGCGCTCGGTCAGGCGTAGGACCGCTCGGGGCCGGGCTGCTCGGTGCGCCGACGCCCGAGCGCGAGGCCGGCGCCGCCGGTGGCCCGGCGGATGCCCGCGAACAGCCACACGTCGAACGCGGCGACCAGCCCGACCGCCAGCAGGCTGAGCGACGAGCGCGGCGACCGCGATCCACACGGGCGTCGGGGCCGCGGGCGGCGAGATGAACAGGGGCGTGCCGGCGAACTCGGCGCTGGTCACCGCGAAGGCCGGCTTGGCGGCGCCGTCATAGCGGATCAGGCCCTTGTGGTGGAACGAGTCGCGCGGCAGGTCCACCGTCGGCCCGCCGCCGCCGTACCAGTAGGGCTTGACGGCGAACTCCCGCAGCGTCCAGTAGATCGCGCCGTTCATGAACGGCAGCCCCCGCACGATGTGCAGGGTCTGCTCGATGTACTGCGTCTGATAGGCGTAGCTGCCTTTCACGGTCGCCGGACCGTCGAACGTCGCCTCGGCCCCGAACTCGGTCATCACCAGTGCCTGCTCGGGGTAGTACCGATGCATCGTCTGCAGGTACGGCTCGAGATCGGCGAGGTTGGCCGTCGAGTGGGGAGCACGGCCCGCATACCAGCCGAAGTAGTTGTTGATCCCCAGCATCTGGAAGCGGTCGTAGGTGCGCTGCTGTGGGTAGTTGGGGTAGCTGAGCAGGTCGACCGACACGGGCAGCGTCGGGTCCAGCCGCTCGCTGTCGCGGACGGCGTCGTCGAGGTAGGCGCGGGTGCCCGGCATGGTGTCCGGCGTCGGGCTGAGCTCGTTGGCCACCGAGTGGGTGATCACCGAGGCGTGGTTTCGCGTCTGCAGGACCGCGCTCTGCATCATGGCGAGCGCGCTGTGGCGTTCGCTGGCGGTGACCAGCAGCTCGTCGCGGTGGTAGATGGGCGCCTGGCTCCAGACCATGATCCCGGCCCGATCGAGACGATCGAGCAGCTCCTGACTGAGCGGGTACTGCGCTCGTGTCACGTTCGCGTGCAGCGCCTGCAGCTCGGCGACGATCTGATCCATGTCGGCCGCCGTCAGCGCCGCCCCGTGTCCGGGCACGTCCTCCTCGATCGAGGCTCCGCTCAGCTGCACGGCGCGGTCGTTGAGGTAGAGCTGGCCGTGGCGAACGGTGACGGAGCGCAGCCCGGTCTGCATTGCGTCGATCTGGCTCACGGTGGCACCGGCGAACGTCGCCACGCGGGTGGTGTAGAGCGCCGGATGCCCGGGCTGCCACAGGTCGGGTTGACCGGCTACCGGGAAGCTGAAGGCGAGCTGCTCGGTGGCTCCGGGCGCGAGCGGCGGGGCCGCCGCGCCCGGCCTGTGTGAGCGGGCCGCCGGCCGGCGGCGTGAGGGTGACAGTGACGTGCGGACTCACTCGCGCGCGCGCTGCGATTGGTGAGCGTGGTCGTGAACAGGATCCGTGCCGTGCAATCGTCCGGGCCGCTGCAGCGCACCTGCGACAGCACCCCCGGGTCGGAGCTGATCACCGGTCCCAGCGGCACGAGCGACACCGGCCGCGTGATGCCACCCCAGTTCCACCAGCCCTCACGGGGCTCCACGCCCTTGCGGTTGTCCACCCGCACGATCAGCGTGTTCGGCTGCCCGCTGCGCAGACCGCGGGCCGGGCAGCGTGAACGGCGAGTAGGGATCGGCATTGGAGCCGACGTACGCGCCGTTCAGCCACACCGCTGCGGTGCGGCGGACCTGCTCGAAGCGCAGGCCCCAGGCGAAGCCCTTCGGTGCCGCCGGCCCGGTGAACGTGACGCGGTACCACTCCACCGTGCCGCCGAACAGCTGCGGCAGTGCGCGGGCGTCGAACACGCCGGGAACGGTGGTGGGCAACCAGCCGCCATGCTCGCGCCCGCTCTGCCAGCCCTGTGCCTCGCCGACGAACGTGGGGTCCGGGTGGATCTCCCAACCGGAGCCGATCACCACCGGCGCCGGCGGCGCCGCCGCGGCCGGCGCGGGGACGCCGAGGCCGACGCACAGCACGGCGAGACAGGCGAGCACAGCCCCGCCCATGCGGACACCGATTCGGGCGGGGACGGGATCCCCGCCGGCAACGACCGTGATGCGCAAGGCCGACATGATCGCGCATCGGCCCGGCGGCTCGCCGGGCACGAGGCGGCCACCACCGCCGGGGGCGGCCCTCGCGGGCGTCATGCTTAGCGCGTGCCCGCATTCGCGACCATCACCGGGGGTATCGAGGCGGCGCCGCTCGGATCGGTCGGGGACACCGCGCGCGCCGTGGCCGACGCGATGGGGTCGTTCTTCGACTCGCTCGCCCAGGTGCGCTTCGGCGATCTCGCACTCGCACTGCTGCTGTTCGCGGCGTACCTGCTGCTGCGCGCCCTGGCGACCTATAACGCCTGCCGGGCGGCGTACCCGGACGAGCCGATCCAGTACCGGCGGATCTGGGGGGCCTATGTCGCCGCGTTCGGCATCAACGGCGTCGTGCCCGCCGGCGGGGGCACGGTCGTTCAGCTGGTGCTCAGCAAGCGCTCGATCCCGCACTCGCGCTACGTCGCCGTCAGCGTCGCACTGTGCGTCGTGCTGGTGTTCGACACCGTCGCCTGCGCGGCGACGCTGGGCTATGCGTTCGCCCAGCCGACCTTCCCCAGCCCCGGTGACTTCGTCAACCTGAACTCGTTCGATCTGGCGTTCTTCGCCGGCCACGTCTCGCTCGTGCTGTTCCTGCTCACCGCCACCGCCCTGCTCGTGCTGGTCGCCTATGCGTGGGCGTCCAGTCGCTTCGCGTTCTTCCGCGAGGACATCCGTCGCGGCACGGCGATCCTGCGCCAGCGGCGGCGCTACGTCACCGGGATGTGCGTGCCCCAGGGCGGCGCCTACGCGCTGCGGGTCGGCTCCTACTGGCTGATGCTCGACGCGTTCGGCGTCGGCGGCTCGCTGAGCAACGCGATGCTCGTGCTCGCAGCCCAGTACATCGCTTCGATCGTGCCATTCACGCCGGGGGGGCTGGGCGCGACGCAGGCGCTGCTCGTGGTCATCTTCGCCTCGGCGGCGCCGACTGCGACCGTCGCCGCCTACTCGGTGGGTCAGCAGGTGGCGATCGTCGTGTTCACGCTCGTGGTGGCGTTCGTGGCGATCGCGGCGATCTTTCGCTATCGCAGCTTCCGCGCGCTGCTCAGCGACGCGCGCGCCACCCACGCCGCCGAGCGCGCGGCCGAGCGCCTCGACGAGCTGGCCGAGCCGGCCGCCGAGCCACTCGTCGAGGCCCTGCCCGCGCACGAGGGCCCGCTGCCGTGACGGTGATCGAGACGATCCGTCCGCCCCGCCCGGCGGTTGCGCGTTCCACGGCCTCCGGCAGTGACTGGACGGCTCCGCTGGCGGCGCTCGCCGCGGCCGGAGTGTCACTGCTGGTCTGGTTGATCGTCGACCCGCGGACTCCCGATCTCGCCGCCGCGGTCTACCGCCACGACCTGTTCCGGGCGGTTGGCTTCACCGTCTGGGACAACAACTGGTACGCCGGTCACCACGTGCCCGGCTACAGCCTGCTGTTCGAGCCGCTGGCCGCGCTCGCCGGGCTGCGCGGCGCCGCCGTACTCGCGGTGCTGGCCTCGTCGCTGCTGTTCGCGCTGCCTGGCCCGACGGCACTTCACCCCGCGTGCGGCGGTGGCGGCGAGCGTCGTGTTCGCCCTCGCGGCGAGCGGCGACGCGTGGATCGGTCGGCTGACCTTCGCGCTCGGCGTGAGCGTCGGGCTGGCGGCCGTGCTGGCCGCCGTGCACGGACGGGTGGCATTGACCGTGCTGCTGGCCGGGCTGTGCTCGGCGGCCAGCCCGGTGGCCGGTCTGTTCCTCGTCCTCGCCGGAGTGGCTCACGTCATCGCCACGCGCCGCTTCGCCCGCGGCTTGGCCCTGGCGGTGCCCGCGCTCGCCGTGGCGCTCGCGATGACGCTCCTGTTCCCTGAGGGAGGCCGGGAGCCGTTCCCGGCGAGCTCGTTCGCCGCGGCGCTGGCCGCGGCGGTCGCGTTCGCCGCGCTGCTGCCGCGTGAGGAGCGCGTGCTGCGCGTCGGGGCGGTGCTCAACCTGGTCGCGGTGGTGGCGTCGCTCGTGGTCTCCGGGCCGATGGGCAGCAACGTCGACCGCCTCGCGCGTGCTGTTCGCTCTGCCGCTGCTCATCGGCGCTCGGCTGCCCGTGGGCGCCGGCAGGCGGGCTGGTGGCGCGACGCGTCGTCCCGGCGGGACTGGTCGCCCTCGGGCTGGCCACCTGGATCGTGTGGGGTCCGGTACGCGAGGTCGCCAAGGCGAGCGGCGACCCGTCGGTCGACGCGGCTTACTACGCCCCGCTCGAGCGGTTCCTGGAGGCCCACCTGGACACGCCCGCGCGGATCGAGGTGCCGCTGACGCGTTCGCACTGGGAGGCCGCGCTGCTCGGCGAGCGTTTCGCGCTGGCCCGCGGCTGGGAGCGCCAGCTGGACACGCGATACGACGGACTGTTCTTCGGCGGCGCGCTGACGTCGGACGCCTACCACGCGTGGCTGCTCGCCAACGCGGTGCGCTACGTCGCCCTGCCCGACGTCGCGTTGGACAGCTCCAGCCGCGCCGAGGCGCGCCTGCTGCTCGCGGGTGCGCCTTACCTGGCGCCGGTGTTCCGCAGCGCGCACTGGCGCGTGTGGCAGGTCACCGACGCCGCACCACTCGCGCGCGGACCCGGAACGCTCACGGCGCTCGGGCGCGCCGACTTCACGCTGCGCGCCGGCGCGCCGGGGTCCTTCATCGTCCAGGTCCACTACACGCGCTACTGGACCGTCACCGCGGGCCACGGATGCGTCGGCCCGGGGCCCGGGGGCTGGACGCACGTGCGCGCGAGCACGCCCGGCGTGCTCACGGTCAGCGCCCGATTCTCGTGGGCGCGGGCGCTCGGCGGCGCTTCGAGCTGCGCGCGCCGCTGACCGCGGGCGTCAGGGGGCGGCGACCAGGCCGCAGTCGCCGGTCCCGGCGCGCAGCAGCGCTGCGGCGGGCACGCCGCACCGACCCGGCGAGGGCGCGGAGCGCAGCGGCACCGGCGGGGGCATGGGGACCGGCCGGGGCAGGACGATCGCCGGCGCGGCGACGGACTGCGGCCCGGGCGTTGACGGCAGGTAGGGAGCGGCGGGGGGGACCACGGGCGGGGCGGGGCTGAGCGCGCGCCCGCCGTTGGCCAGCCGGCCCAGGAGCGCGGACGTCGTGGCGCTCGACGTGCGCACGGCGGTGGTGCTCGGCGCGCGGGACGTTCGCGGCGCCGGCCGCGTCGCCGGGACGCGCGCGGCGGCGACGGTGGCCGGCGCACGGGTTGCCGCGTGCATCTCGTCGCGCGGCGTCAGCGCGAACAGCCCGGTGTAGCCGGTGAGGTAGACCCGCGAGCCGTCGGTGACCACCGGGTCGAACGAGCCCGGGAAGCCGCCGAACACCTGCCGGCCGGTGGAGATGCCGAGGCCGATCGTCGTGCGAGACCCGAGGTCGGCGAAGTACACGACGTGTCCGATGATGGTCGCCGAGCCGGAGATCCGGCCGCCAGCGTGGTACGTCCACTGCTCGTGGCCGCTGCGGGCGCTCAGCGCGTAGAAGGTGCCGTCGTAGGAGCCGCAGTAGACGGTCGGACCGAGGCCCGGAGCGTCGGTCACCGCCGGCGATGAGTACACGTAGGCGCCCGTCTGCACGGCCCAGTCGAGCGCGCCGCTGCTGGCGTCATAGGCGTAGATGCGCCCGTCGGTGTTGCCGAGGAACATGCGCCCGTCGATCACTGCGGCGGTGGAGTAGAACTGGCCGCTGCCGAACAGCTTGCCGCCGGAGCCCGAGACCCACAGGCGGGCGCCGGTGCGCTCGCTGATCGCCTGCACGCGGCCGCTGTAGTCGCCGAAGTAGAGGTTCCCGTACGCGAGCGTCGGGCTCGCCTTCACGGCTCCCGCGGCGTGGTAGGTCCACTGCACGCCGCCATTGTCGGTGCTCAGTGCGTAGACCGTGCCGTCGGTGGAGCCGAAGAACACGCGGTGGCCGTCCACCAGAGGTGAGGACTCGCTCGGGCTGGGAAGGTTGCGTGACCAGCGGATGGCGCCGGTGGTGGCGTTCAGGGCGACGATGCGACCGGCGTTGAGACCGGGCTGTCGCTGCATCACGGTGGCGAACACGGTGTTGTTCGCCACCGCTGGCGTCGAGGCCGAGACGACGCCGAGGCGGCGGCTCCACAGTGTGCGGCCGGTGTCCTTGTCGACCGACAGCAGAACGCCGTCATCCGCCAGCTGGAAGACGCTGTTGCCGTACAGCGCGGGGGGGAACTCCAGCAGCGAGGAGCCGCCGCGAACCCAGGTGATGTGAAACGGTGGCTTCAGGCCGGCGGAGGCCGGGAAGGCGCGCGTGTGGTTGGCCGCGAAGCCGTACATCGGCCATGCCGTGCGCGCGATGTGACGTGTCGGAAGGGTGGGCGCGGGTTCGGCGATGAACGGCGCGTTCGGGTGGTAGACGTTCCCGGTGCGCTGGCGGTAGTAGTGCAGTCCGCCGGCGGCGACGGTCGCCAGCAGGATGCCCAAGACGAGCACGGCAAGAAGAATTCGACGTGTGAGCACGATGCGACGCAATGACGGGGTACCAACGGTGTTCGCTGGTTATGCGGTGGGGCCTTCCCGTGGGAGCCGGGCTCCCGGACCGGCGGCCCACCGGCGCCGCCAGCAGACTCAGGCTGCGATCTGCGCCGACGGCGACGACCCTGAACCGACGGGCGTCTGCGCGACGTCGCTCGGCGAAACCCCACCATCAGGGCCTGCCGGGCTCGTGCCTGTGCTCTCACGGTAGCGCACCGAGCCGGCGCCACCGGCGGCGTTCCGGGCAGAAGCGCCCGACCGCGGCCGAAGTCTCGTGCTCGTGAGTGCCCGCGCCAGCTGCTTGATCATGAGCCACAGCAGCGCGAAGCCAAGGATCACCAGCAGTGGCCCGGCCACCAGCCCGATGGCGCCGCGCGAACCACCCAATGACCACAGCCAGACGAGGTAGTCCAACCCGAACAGCACAGCGACGATGGCGAGGGGCCGCCGGAGCACGCGCACAGACTAGTCCCACCGGGGGACGAATGCGAGCTGCCCGCGGTCGCTTCGCGTGGGGCCGCGGGCTCACCGTATGATCGCGCCAGATGGCCGCCGCCACAGAGCATCCCGGCGCCTCGGCCGTATTCGCGCCGGGGTTGCTCGACGGGCACGTCGTCCTCATCACCGGCGGCGGCACCGGGCTCGGTCGCGCGTCCGCGCTCGAGCTCGCGCGCTGCGGGGCGCGGGTGGTCATCGCCGGGCGCCGCGAGGAGGTGCTCGCACAGGCCGTGGCGGACATCGACGCCGCCGCCGGCGCGACCGGCCGCGCCGGTCACGTGGCGGGGGACATCCGCGATCCGGACGACGCGGCGCGAATCGTGGACGCCGTGATCGAGACCCACGGGCGGCTCGACACCCTCGTCAACAACGCCGGCGGTCAGTACTTCGTGCCCGCCGAGGCGATTGCCAGCAAGGGCTGGCAGGCCGTCTGGCGGCTGAACGTGCGGGGCACCCTGAACATGGCCGAGACGGCGGTCGAGCGCGCGATGCGGTCGGCCGGAACGGGGATGGTGGTCAACGTCACCTTCTCCCCGCATCACGGCATGCCGGGGATGGCCCATTCCGGGGCGGCGCGCGCGGCGGTGGAGTCGCTCACCCGGGGCCTCGCCCGGCAATGGGAGTCGCTCGGCGTGGCCGTGGTGGCCGTGGCCGCCGGGCACTACGGGACCGAGGCGACCGCAAAGTACCCCGAGGTCGTGCGCGCGGGAGCTGCGCGCACGGTGCCGCTGGGCCGGCTCGGGGAGCCGATCGAGCACGCGTGGCTGGTGGCGCTGCTCGCCTCGCCGCTCGGTCGCGCGCTCAACGGATCGGTGGTGACGCTCGACGGCGCGCGCGACAACTGGTTCGGTCCCTGGCCGCCGCCGGGCCTCACCGAAGGGGACGGCGAGGTGCCCACGGAGGCGCGGCGGCCGGCGCCCGGAGCCGCCTGACTCCGGCCCGGTCCGGGGCGCGGCGGTAAGATGGCCTCGGCTTGCGGGCGAAGTGTTGTGGTTGCACAGAAGCCTTCCAAGCTTCTAGGGCGGGTTCGATTCCCGTCGCCCGCTTTGCAGTAGCCACGGGGAGTGGCGCAGTCTGGTAGCGCACCCGGCTGGGGGCCGGGCGGTCGCAGGTTCAAATCCTGTCTCCCCGACTCAAGGAATTACCTGCAAAACGAACACTTTTGGTTCGACCGCGGCGGGCGAAATCGGTCGAGTTTGGTACCAATCGAGTACTGTTTGAGGCGCTCGACAGCCGGGGCGATCGAAGAGTCCCAGTCACCCGGAGGCAGCACCGGTACCGCGATCAGCCGGTCAGGGTGGAGAGCGGAACCCCGATGATGTCGAGGCGTCGCGTGAGGCCGTCCAGCGCGAAGCTCCGCAGGTCGCTCTCATCGATGCCGAGCGCCTCGCCAGCTCCGTCGCCCGGGGGCTTGAGCGAGTCCGCCACGGCCGGTAGGAGCTCGCGAAGGGTCTGGCGCAGGACGTCTGCGGTCTCTGGGTGCGTGCGGACGCTCTCGCGCAGGAACCAGATGCCGTAGCCGATGTGGCGCGTCTCGTCATGGTGGATCTGCGAGTAGCCGTCGACGAAGCCGGCGAGCAGCCCCTCGCGCGTGAGGTAGTCGGTGGTGAACTTGTGGGACGTGAGGCCGAGGGTGGCCTCGAGCACGAGGTGGTAGATCGACACGAAGCGGACCTTGGCGGCGAGGCTCTGCGGCTCGGCCAGGAGGGCGTCGTGCGCCGCCACGAGCTGCTCGTCGAAGATGAAGCGGAACGCGTCGGAGACCTGCCGGCGCGCTCGCTCGACATGGGCGGCGATCGTCTGTGGCGCGGCGATGACCTCGTCCTGGAAGCGGGCGTAGAACTGCATGTGGCGCGCTTCGTCGACCTGCTGGGTGGCCAGGAACGTGGCTTCCTCCTCGCTGCCGTGCGCGCCGACCAACCCGGAGAACTTCGTCGTGATGCGCTCCTCGGCGACCATCAGCGACGACAGCACGAACAGGATCAGCCTCCGTGAGCCGGGCTCCAGCTGCGGCCACTGCGTGATGTCCGCGGAGAGGTCGACCGCAAACGGCGACCACTGGGAGTCCTCCCAGCGCCGGTAGAGCGTCTGTGGGTCGTTGAGCTGGATGTCGTCGGCGGGGGTCACGTCGGCGTCGTGATCATCACACCGTCGGCGGCCGCGACCGCGGCTGGCGCATCGGACGTCGGTGCGTCGGCGTTGAGCGCGTCGGGTGGGGTTAAGGCTCAGCGCCCGTCGGGGCGGCTGGGCTCGCCGACCGCCAGCGCGCCGTTGGCCGTGTCACTTGCGGCGGATACCGCGTCGTGATGCGGCATCACGGCGTCGGCGGCTTCCTCGGGTGTGATGTCGGGGTACAGCGTGCGGATCAGGGCGATCGCCACGAGGCCGCCCACCACCTGCGCGACGACGAAGCCGGGGACCGATGACGGTGCGATGCCGGCGAACGTGTTGGAGAACATGCGCCCGATGTCGATGGCGGGGTTGGCGAAGCTCGTGGAGCTGGTGAAGAAGTACGCGGCGCCGATGTAGGCGCCGACGGCCGCCGGTGCGGTCGCGCCGCGTCGGGTGCGGGCGAGGGAGAAGATCACGACCAGGAGGCCGAGCGTCGCGATGACCTCGGAGAACAGGTGGGCGGGGGTGGCGCGGTGCTTGGTGGAGATCGAGACGGCGGCGAGCGCGAACATCGCGTTGGCCACGACGGCTCCGCTGATGCAGCCGGCGACCTGGGCCGGGAGATAGGCGAGCGCGTCGCGCGGGCGCAGCCCGCCGAAGCTGGCGTCGACGAAGGACACGACGGGGTTGAAGTGTCCTCCGGAGACCGGTCCGAACATGAGGATGATCGTGTAGAGCCCGGCGGCTGTGGCGGCGGCGTTCTCAAGCAGCTCGAGTCCGATGTCGTCGGGCGACAGTTGCGCAGCGGCGATGCCCGAGCCGATCACCACGGCGGCCAGGAAGGCCGAGCCGAGGAACTCCGCGAGCAGCCGGCGACCGAGCGGCGCGTCCGTCACGGCTCGCGCGGGGGGAGCGAGGGGCCCATCGTCATGCCGCGGTCACGAGCTTGTCGGCGAACTCCTCGGGCAGCCCGGCCTCGCGGACCTCGGCGGCGACGGCGTCGCTGTCGTACTCGACGCGCTCGATCGTGACTTCGACGCCGGTGGGGGCGGCGCGCAGGATCGCGAAGGCGCCGCGGGGGTCGCCGTCCTTGGGCTTGCCGACCGAGCCGCAGTTGACGAACAGCACGCCGCCGTACTCGTGCACCCATGGCTTGTGCGTGTGGCCGAATACGAGCACCGGGTCGGTCTCGGCGGCGGCCAGGCGCTCGTACAGGCGGGCCGGCTTGTCCTCGAACAGGTACTCGTTGACCTTGCGCGGGGAGCCGTGCACGAGGTGCACGTCGGTGGCGCCGACCGGGAAGTGCAGGTCGAAGGGCAGGGCGAGCATGAAGTCCTTGGAGGCCTTGCTGGTGTGCGCGAGCGTCCACTCCACCGAGCGCTGACCGAGCTCGCGATCGTGGGCGGTGACGTAGGCGCATCCGCAGTCGTCGAGGTCGCGGGCGATCGCGTAGTCGTAGTTGCCGTAGATCGTGGGGATGTTGCGCTCGGCGATCAGCGCGCACACCTCGTTGGGGTGCGGGCCGTAGCCGACGAGGTCGCCGCCGCAGAACACCGTCTCGATCTCCAGCTCGTCGATGCGGGCGAGGGCGGCCTGCAGCGCGGGCAGGTTGGCGTGGATGTCTGTGATCACCGCGACGGTGTCGCCGCCAGCGGTCATGACGGGCTCCCGGTGGGGATGCGATCGCAGGTCTCGAGGCGCAGGCACTCGCGGGTCTGACGATGGGCGAGGGTGATGACGTGTGAGCGAACGCGGGCACCGTCGAAGCCGGTCAGGACGGCGTCGGCGCAGGCGCGGATCTCCTCGGGCGACTTGGTGGCCGCGAACTCGCGGTCGAGCGCGGGCAGCAGTTGAGCCAGGCGCAGCTGGTGGCCCGTGCGGTCGGTGCGGATCTCGTCCAGGTGATCGGCGATGAGTTCGCGGATGCGCTCCTTGATGTCGTCGCGGATGACTCGCACCTCCTCGAGCGGGCGGTCGGCCGGGTCGGGGACGTCCCAGGGCTGGACCATCGTGGGCACGTAGGGGCAGGCGTCTCCGCAGCCCATCGTGATGGCCCAGTCGGCGTGCAGCTGCATGTCGATGGTGAGCTTCTGCGGGCGTCGCCCGGCGATGTCGATGCCGACCTCGGCCATCGCTTCCACGACGACCGGCCAGATCTCCTTGGCCGGCTGGGTGCCGGCAGACTCGGCGACCATGTCGGGCGGGCCCTGGCGCTCGAAGAACGCCTGGGCCATCTGAGAGCGGCCTGCGTTGTGGTTGCAGACGAAGAGCAGGTGGCGGACGATCGGGGCGTCCGGACCAGACGGGGTGGGTGCTGCGGTGGAGGTCATGGCGCGGATCGTAATACATAGACAGACGTCGGTGTTATTGATATCTATAGATAGATGATCGTCGATTTGGATGGCGGTCCCGATGCGATACAAGGAGCTGTGCCGATGCCTGAACCGACCACCACCACGTCGTGCTGTGCCCCCGAGGAGCAGGCCACCTGCTGTGAGCCGTCGGAGAAGAGCGCCTGCTGTGGCGCGAGTGCGGCGGGCGAGAGCTGCGGCTGCGCCGCCGGTCGCGCGAGCGCGCCGGTGGGGGAGCCCGAGATCCGCGAGACCGTCCGCGATCGCTACGCCGCGGCCGCCCGCGCGATGGCCGAGCACCAGGCGCAGTCCGCCGCCACGACGCTCGAGCCTTCGTGCTGCGCGACCGACGTCTCGACGACCGACGCGTCGGGCGTCGAGGTGTTCGGCGGTGCTCTGTACGAATCCGCCGAGGCGCAGGACGCGCCCGAGACGGCGGTGGCGGCGTCGCTGGGCTGTGGCGTGCCGACGGCCGTGGCCGATTTGCAGGAGGGCGAGACGGTGCTCGATCTCGGGTCGGGCGCCGGCGCCGACGTTCTCATCTCGGCGCGGCGCGTCGGACCGAGCGGCCGCGCGATCGGACTGGACATGACCGAGGAGATGCTCGAGCTGGCTCGCAGCAACGCCGCGCAGGCCGGCGTGAGCAACGTCGAGTTCCACCAGGGGTACATCGAGGAGATCCCGCTCCCGGACGCGAGCGTCGACGTCGTCATCTCAAACTGCGTGCTGAACCTCTCCGGCGACAAGCCCCGGGTGCTGCGCGAGGCCGCCCGGGTGCTGCGGCCCGGCGGGCGCTTCGCGATCTCCGATGTCGTCGCCGACGAGGACATGGACGACGCCACCCGCGCCGACATGCAGCAATGGACCGGATGCATCGCCGGAGCGCTGACCGCGCGGGAGTTCACCCAGGCGCTCTCCGACGCCGGCCTGACCGACATCGAGATCCGCGAGAGCCATCGCGTGCACCCGCAGGCCGCCTCGGCGATCATCCGCGCACGCAAGCCCGTCACCGCTCACTGAGCCCTCGGCGCCGCCGTCCGGGCCGCCGGGGCGCGGCCCGGATCAGCCGTCCAGTTCCTCGATCAGGCGGCCGACTCGGGAGTCGATCTCGTCGACCAGCGCGCGGACGGTGTCCAGATCCTGCCCTTCGGGATCCGGCAGCTCCCAGTCGATGTAGCGTCGGCCGGGGATGTAGGGGCACTTGTCGCCGCAGCCCATCGTCACCACGACGTCGGCCCAGCGGGCGTCCTCCTCGCTGAGCTCGTGCGGGACCCGGTCGGCGACGTCGATGCCGCGTTCGCCAAGCGCTTGGACGACCTCGGGGTGCACGTGCTCCGCCGGTGTCGTGCCGGCCGAGCGAGCGTCGTGGCGGCCACCCGCGGCGCGCTTGAACAGCGCCTCGCTGATCTGGGAGCGCCCGGCGTTCTGCAGGCACACGAACAGGACGTTGCTCATGAGGCTTGGGCGGTGAGGGCGGGCTCGCCGGTGAGCTGGCGCAGCGCGTCGATGCCGACGGGGGGCTGGGGCTGCCAGGCGGTCCACCAGGTGTGCCGGGTGGAGAGCGCCGACACGCGGTGCAGCTGCTCGCGCTCGCCGTCGGCGCGAGCGGCGAGCACGGGGTGGGCGGTGCCGGTCTTCAGCAGCGAGGCGTTGACCAGCCAGCCGTAGGGCTCGATCTGCGCCCGGCGCAGGTCGGCCTGCAACCGCGCGGCCTCGTGCACCGGCGTCGACTCGGCGAGCGTCACGATGACGATCCGTGCGAACGCCGGATCGCGCAGGCGCGCGAGCAGGCTGCGAACGTCCTGTGGCACGTCGGCGTTCGTGCGCTGGACCTCGCGCTGGTAGCTCTGCGCCGCGTCGAGCAGCAGCAGGGTGTGGCCGGTGGGCGCGGTGTCGAGCACCACGATCCGGTTCTGAGCCTCGTCGACGGTTCGCGCGAACGCGCGAAACACCGCGATCTCCTCCGTGCACGGCGAGCGCAGATCCTCCTCCAGCAACGCGCGGCCCTCGTCGTCGAGGTCGGCAGCGGCGAGTACCTCGGCGGCGTACCGGGCCGTCTCGGCCTGCGGGTCGATCCGCGCCACAGCCAGGTTCGCCAGCGCGTCGCCCGCGAGTGCGTCGGTGAGGTGCGCCGCCGGGTCGGTGGTCGACAGCACGACGTCGTGGCCGCGGTCGGCCAGCGCGACCGCCAGCGCGGCAGCGATCGTCGTCTTGCCGACGCCGCCCTTGCCCATCGTCAGCACGACGCCCGGCCCGGCCGCGTCGAGCGCGTCGACCAGTGCCTCGAGCTCGGCCGGCGTCGGCACGTCGGCGGCGTGCGCGACGGGGACCTCGTGGGCCTGATCGATGCCCGTCAGTCGCCGCAGCGCCTCCAGCCCCGTCACGTCGCCGGGCACGAGGTCCACGCCGGCGACATCGAGCTCATCCAGCTCGCTGGGCGCGCCGCGCAGCGCTTCGCGCTGGCGCGCTACGAGCGCCTGCGCTGTGGCATCGGCGCAGCCGTCTCGCAGCAGGCCGTTGATCACCAGTCGCTGGTTGGCCACGCCCAGCGCCGACAGCTCGGTGCTCGCGCGGGCCGCCTCGCGCAGCGCGCCGGAGTCCGCGCGCGCGACGAGCACGAGCGTCGTGCGCGCGCGGTCGCCCAGCGTGGCCACGGCGGCGGCGTACTGCTCGCGCTGGCGCTCCAGGCCCGCCAGCGGGCCCAGGCAGCTCGCGCCCTCGGGGTTGCTCTCCACGAAGCCGCTCCACGCACTCGGCAGGCTCAGCAGCCGCAGGGTGTGACCGGTCGGCGCGGTGTCGAACAGCACCCGATCAAAGCCGGCCGCGGTGTCGGGATCGGCGAGCACGCCGGTGAACTGGTTGAACGCGGCGATCTCCACCGTGCACGCGCCCGACAGCTGCTCCTCCATGCTGCGCAGGGCCGACTCTGGCAGCACGCCGCGGTAGGGCGCGAGTGCCCGCTCGCGGTACGCGGCCGCGGCCTGCTCGGGATCCAGGTTGAGCACGAACAGGCCCGTGGTCCCCGTCACGGCCGTCGGCTCACCGCCGGCGCGCACACCGAACATGTCATCGAGGTTGGATGCTGGGTCGGTGCTCACCAGCAGCGTGCGCTCGCCGGTGTCGGCCAGGCGCAGCGCGACCGCGCTGGCGGTCGTCGTCTTGCCGACCCCGCCCTTGCCGGTGAAGAACAGATACCGCGTGTCCCACGCACCCCAATCAAGCGGCGCGAGCGTGTCCAGCGCCGGCAGCCCCATCAGCAGCCGCCCGGACCACACCCGCACGAGGACTCGGCCTGCGGAAGCTCCGCCGCGGCGCCACCGGGCGACGCGATCAGGCCGGCGAGCTCGTCACGCGTCGGGTAGCGGCCGTGCAGCGCGATCTCGCCGTCGACCAGCAGCGCGGGCAGCGCCTGCTCGCCAAACGCCTGCATCAGGCCGCTGACCTTCACGTTGGCCACGAACGCGTCCGGATCCGAAGACAGGTTGTGACGGGCCACGCCCGCGCCCTGCGCCTCGGCCCAGCGCAGGTCGTCGCGCAGCGCGATCAGCTCCGTGTCGACGCTGGGCCCGCACACCCCGGTGGAGCAACACATCGCCGGCTCATACAGCTCGAGCTGACGGCTCACCGGCGGCTGCGTGATCGGCGTCTCCTGGGACAGCGACATGAGCTCATCTCCCGTGGTTGTATCGACATTTGTCATTGCAACCACGCAGGATACACGGCAACCCTCCGGCCGCCCGCTGCTCCGCGTCGGCCGGCCCCTGACCAGTCCTGACGTGGATCGATAGCCATCGATCAGGGTGCTAACGTCCTATCGATGTCGATCGATCTAGAGCTCGCGCCCAAGCGGAAACGCGCCGCCGGCGAACGCTGCTGCGAACCCGTCGTGTACCCCGACGTCGAACGCGCCGAGGCCGCCCGCATGGCCACCGTCGCCAAGGCGCTCGGCGACCCGATTCGCCTGCAGCTCGTCGACGTGCTGCGCAAGCACGCCGGCAAGGTTTGCGTCTGCGAACTGGTGCCGCTGTTCGACATCTCTCAGCCCACGCTCAGCCACCACCTCAAGAAGCTGCGCGAAGCGGGCATCGTGGACTCCGAGCGCCAAGGGCTGTGGGCGTACTACTACGTCATCCCCGAGGCGCTCAACGAGCTGTCGGCCTGGCTGAGCTAGGCGGATCGCGGCGGCGGGGCCGCCGGCGGCGGCCGCCGGAGCGCCGACGCCGATCCGAGCCCCGTGTGCCCAGCGGCCGAATCCTGGGGGGATCTCAGCGACGCGGCCGCCACCGCTAGCAGCGGGTTGACTCGAGAATGCGGATCTGCGCCCGGTAGGACTGCGCTCGCACGGGTTGTGGTCTCGGCGGTCGCGGGTTCGAATCCCGTCGCTCACCCCTAACGAAACGCCCGCAACGATGGTGCACTGTGGCGCGAAGGTCGGCGCAGAGGCGGCGAAGTTGGGACCAATTTGGGACCAATTGAGCAGCTCCACCGTGACCCCACGCAGATCGCGTGCGAGCGCACACGCGACCCTTCGGCCGCTGAGTCCAAAGCTCTTACGCGACTCCCAGGGTGCGCATACGGCTCGCTTATCACGATCGACCATCCTGTTCACAGGCGCGAGCCCCGACTGCTTCGCGTCACCACGAACAGGAGCGTTAATGAACAGAATACGAATCGCTGCCGGAGGCGCGGTCCTCAGCGCGTGCGCGATCGCCGGAATCATCGGCGGGATCGCCGAGAGCTCAGCGACCACCGCGTCCGGGAATGCAGCCGTCCAGACCACCACCACGACCAACGGTACGCACCCGGGTGGTGTCGATGGTCGTCACTTCGGTCGATACGGCCACGGCGGCTTCGGCGGCGGCCGGGCGATTCACTCGGTAAGCGTGCAGCTCAACGCGGCGCGTACCGGGTATGTCACCGTCACGACCGACGGCGGGACGCTCAAGAGCGTCGACACCACCAGCGACACCGTCACGATCGTCGAGGGCGTCAGCACGTCACCCTACGCGACCCCGACGATACCGGTGCCTTCCGCCGCGACCGTGACGCTCGACGGCAAGAGCAGCACGCTTGGGTCGCTCGCCACGGGTGATCGCATCATCGTCAGATCCTCCTCGGACGGAACAACGACCGTGTTTGCCACCGACGCATCGTTCACCCCGGGCAACGGAACCGGTCCGTGGGGTGGCAACTGGCATCACGGCGGCGCTCCGCCCTCCGGCACCACCACCACCACCACCCTACGAGCACCTCGTCGACCTAGACCTCACGGCGCATCGGAGGACGCTGTCGGGCCGGAATGCACCGCGCCGGCCCGGCAGCTCTGGCGAGCGGCTCACGCGTCGGCACGATCGGCGTGCCGGCGTCGGCACCGTCGGCATCCTGCCGCGATCGCCGCGCCGGAGGTTGGTGGCGGGTCATCGCGGCGTTGTACGGGCGGGCCGGCGGACTCGGCGGGTCGTTTGTTGAAGGGTGGCGGCTCGCCGGAGCGTCTCCGCGATTGCTTCGCCGGTCGGGAGGCGGTTGGGGTCGACAAGCCACTGGACGATCAGGCCGTCGAAGACGGCCATCACCAGTGTCGTGGCAACGTCTGGGTCTACGCGCCGCGATCGTGGTTGTGTTGTTTGGAGTTGCTCGATCCCGGTCGTGACGGCCGCGCGCAGCAGGTCGAAGTCCCTCGCCATCACGCTGCGCAGACCAGCGACGTGCTCGGCGCGCAGGAGGGCCTCGAAATAGGCGACGACGAGCCGTCGGTTGGCGCTGAAGGTCTCGAGCAGGCGGTCGATGGCCGGTCCGAGCTGTTCGCGGCGTAGACCGGTGGGTGCTGTCGAGACGAGCCCGATCAATGGTTCGAGCCATCGCCGCACGGCCTCGGCAAGGGCATCCTGCAGAAGGTCGTCCTTAGACCCGAAGTGGTAGCCGATCGCCCCAAGGCTGACGCCTGCGCGGCCGGCGATGTCGCGGGCCGTCGTGTCTGCGGAGCCTTTGTCTTGCAGGCAAGCGATGGCCGCCTCGAGCAGCGCTTCGCGGTTGGTCATGGGGGCACGTTCATGAACCTGTTCACAACGTCTTGCACACGCGTGTGAGACATTTGTCTTGCACAAGTGTACAATGGCTGGTAGCGACACAGTCCTGGTGGTGGCTAGCTCACGCGGCTACAGCCGTTGCGACTCGTGAACCAGGCGCACGCTGCTCGTAGCGCCATCCGTCAACTCGCATCCATCGAAATGAGGCCCACGTGGCCAGCCCCGTCATCACCCGCCCGCCCGGCCCTAATGCCGGAAACGGCGCCGCGCCAGCCGATCTCAAAGCGCCAGCCGCTAACGCCGGGAGTCATCCGCGAGCGGGCACGCACCCGGCGATCGCCGGTGTAGCCAGGGTCGCGACGTACGCGACGACGCTCACCGGCATCTACCTGTCGGTCGGCTTCTTGTTCTACTACGCCTCCTACGAGAAGCTGATCACCGACAGCGGCACGATGCCCGCCGCGCTTCAGAAGCTGTTCGCCGGTTCGTTCTTTGCGAGCGTGCCGGGCGATAACGCCGCCTGGGTGCTGCTCGGGCTGCTCGAGGCGGCGGTCGTCGTGCTGCTCGCGATCAGCCTCGTGCGCGGCGAGTTCCTGCCGCAGCGCCGCAAGCCGATTCTGCTCGCCGGTCTGGGCGTCTCCTTGCTCGCCTTCGGTGTTATGGGTCTCGCGAACAACATGATCGGCAACAACGCGACCGTGATCGAACTGTTCACCTACTTCGGCCTCACAATCGTCGTGATGTTCCTGATCAGGCAGATGTCGCCCTACCGGCCGATGAGCTGGCTCGCGGGCGGAGCCGACGAACAGCCGGCTCACTGACGGTCAGGTCGCGTCGCGCCAAGACCGCGAGGTCGCCGCGCGACGCGACCAGTCGCCACGGCCGACCGACATGCCACCGATCACCGAGCACTAGGAGCTTGAGATGAGGGCCCTCGTTTACCACGGTCCCGGCGAGCGCGGCTGGGACACCGTCGATGATCCGACGATCATCGACCCGACTGACGCGATCGTGCGGATCGACACGTCCACGATCTGCGGCAGCGACCTGCACATCCTCAAAGGCGACGTTCCCGAGACGCTACCCGGCACGTTCCTCGGCCACGAAGCCGTGGGCACGGTGCTCGAAATCGGCTCCGCTGTCAGCACCGTGACGCCAGGCGATCGAGTCCTGCTGTCGTGTGTGAGCGCCTGCGGACGCTGCCGCTTCTGCAAAGAAGGACGCTACGGGCAGTGCCTCGGCGGCGGAGGCTGGATCTTCGGGCACACGATCAACGGGCTGCAGGCCGAGCTCGCTCGCGTCCCGTTCGTCGACAACTCCGTCTACAAGGTTCCCGAGGCGCTCGGCGACGAGCAGGTTCTCTTCCTTGCCGACATCCTGCCCACGGCGTTCGAGGTCGGCGTTCTCAACGGCATGGTCTCACCCGGCGACGTCGTCGCGATCGTTGGCGCCGGGCCGGTCGGGCTCTCGGCAATCCTCACCGCGAAGCTGTACACCCCGGGGCGCATCGTCGCGATCGATCTCGCCGACAGCCGCCTTGAGAGTGCGCTGCGGTTCGGCGCGGACCTCACGATCAACAACGGACGCGAGGACCCGGTCGCACTCGTAATGGAGCTCACCGACGGTCTCGGCGCCGACGTGGCGCTCGAAGCGGTCGGCGTGCCACAGACCTTCGAATTGGCCACCGAGCTGATCCGCCCCGGCGGACGCGTCGCCAACATCGGCGTGCACGGCCGCTCCGCCACGCTGCACCTCGAGAAGCTGTGGACACGCGACGTCACGATCACCACCGGACTCGTTGACACCTTCAGCATCCCGCAGCTGCTGCGGCTGATCGTCAACGGGCGCCTCGACCCGTCGCTCTTTGCGACGCACCACTACGCCCTCGAGGACACCATGGCCGCCTACGACACCTTCGCCGACGCCGCCAACACCGGTGCGCTCAAAGTCGTGCTCCACGGAGCCCAGAGCCAAAGCCCCGACACGCAGCACGCCAACGCCCTCGCCACCCACTAAAGCCGAGCGACATCAACGGGATCCGTTCCCTTCAACCAAGATGATGGTGCACGCAGATGATCCCCGCGGCGTAGGCCCTCGCCGGTGGTGGGCGCTGGGCGCGTTGGTGCTGGCTTCCCTGGCTGTCGGCCTGGACGCCACGATCCTCAGCGTGGCGCTGCCGACGCTCGCCCACAGCCTGCGCGCGTCGGAGTCCGATCTGCAGTGGTTCTCGTCTGGGTACCTGCTGGTCCTGGCGGCGGCGATGCTGCCGCTCGGCTTGCTTGGCGACCGCTATGGCCGCAAGAAGGTCTTGCTCGCATCGCTGGCGCTGTTCGCGGTCGGCTCGGCGGCATGTGCGGCTTCGCCGTCCAGTGGCGCGTTCATCGCCGCTCGGCTGCTGCTCGGAATTGCCGGCGCGGGACTGATCGTGATGGGGTTCGCGACGCTACCCGTGCTGTTCAGCGAGGGAGAGCGTCCGCGGGCGGTCGGGATCATGGCGGCAGCGACGTTCGTGTCCTTACCGCTCGGTCCGATCCTCGGCGGCTGGCTGCTGACCCACGCCTGGTGGGGCTGGGTGTTCCTGATCAACGTGCCTGTCGCCCTGGTCGGCCTGATCGCGACCTTCACGCTCGTACCCGCGTCACGCGCGCAGAAGCGTCCCGGCGTGGACCCGGTCGGGGTGGCCCTATCGATCGTCGGGCTGGTCTCGCTGATCTACGGCCTGATCCAAGCGGGCCAGCACGGGTGGAGCAACGCTGACGCCGTGGCGGAGATGGCCGGCGGTGTCGCGGTGCTTGTTGGGTTCTTCTTCTGGGAGGGCCGGCTCAGCCGCAGACGGGACGGTCAGCCGCTGCTCGATCTCGCGCTGTTCCGCTCCCGCTCCTACACCTGGGGGGTGATCCTCTCCGCGATTGCGATCTTCGCGATGTTCGGAGTGCTGTTCACGATGCCCCAGTACTTCCAGGGAGTACTGGGAGCAACCCCGATGAGCTCGGGCCTGAAGCTGCTGCCGATGATCGGCGGACTCGTGCTCGCCGCGGTCCCCGCCGACCGCATCGCGCGTCTGCTCGGGGCCAAGGTCGCAGTCGCCCTCGGTTTCGCGATCCTCGCCGCAGGCTTACTGATCGGAACCCGCACCGGCGTCGCTTCGAACTCTCTCTTCATCGCAGCGTGGATGGCGATGGTGGGGTTCGGCCTGGGCCTCGCGCTGGCGACCTCGATGTCGGCCGCGCTCTCCAAGCTCTCCCAAGAGCGAAGCGGCGTCGGAGCCGCGGCACTGCAGGCGATCAACAAGCTCGGCGGCCCACTCGGCACCGCGATCCTCGGCAGCGTGCTCAGCACCGCCTACCTCGCCCACCTCGCCCTCGCCGGGCTCCCCGCCGCGGCCGCGACAGCCGCACGCCAGAGCATCTTCGGCGCCGACGCCGTCGCATACCAGATCCACTCGCCGTCACTACTCGCCTCCGCCCACACGGCATTCGTGAACGGAATGGACCTCGCACTCCTGGTCTCCGGCGCCGCCGCGCTCGCAGGCCTCGCGCTCACCCTCGCGTTCCTGCCCGGCACAACCACCGTCAAGGCAACCCAGCAGCCAACCGAACCAACGCACCACGCCGCCCTCGCCCTCACATGATCGCGTGAGGCGAAGCGACCAGCCGATCGAGTCTGTCGGGCATCGATGAGCCGGATGCCCGGTTGTGGTGGCAGCAGGTACTTTGCCGCGGGGCGGTGGGGGCTAGTTCCGATGCAATCGGCGTTGACGGCCTTTAGCGTTTGGGTAGTGAGTTCGATCGTGGGCGACAGGGCCGTGGCGGCGCGCCGGGCGCGGGTTGCTCATCGTGGGGCCGCGTTGGCGGTGGTGTGCGCGGCGGCCCTTATTGTGAACGTCGACAACACGATCCTCAACGTGGCGCTGCCCACGCTCGTGCGGAAGCTGCACGCAACCTCGAGTGAGTTGCAGTGGATCGTCGACTCCTACGCGATGGTCTTCGCAGGACTAGTCCTCGTCGGTGGCAGCCTGGCCGACCGGCTCGGGCGCAAGCGAATCTTTCTGGTCGGCCTGACGATCTTCGCTGTCGGATCGATCGGCGCCGCTTTCTCGGGCTCGGTCGATCTGTTGATCGCGTGGCGAGCGGTGATGGGCGCCGGCGCTGCGCTGACGGTTCCGTCGTCGCTGTCGATCATCAATGACGTCTTCCGTGATCCGGCGCAGCGGGCTCGAGCGATCGGCGCCTGGGCCGCCACGATCGGGCTCGGGATCGCGATCGGCCCGATCGCCGGCGGCGTGCTGCTCGCAGGGTTCTGGTGGGGTTCGATATTCCTGGTCAATGTGCCGATCGTGATCGCCGCTTTCGCCGGCGCGGTGCTGCTGGTGCCGGACTCGAAGAACCCGGCCGCCGATCGTCCCGATCCCGGCGGCGCGGTGCTTTCGATCGCCGGTTTGGGCTTGCTGCTGTGGGCAATCATCGAGGGCCCGACCTTGGGTTGGGGGTCCGCGAGTGTGATCGGGGTTGGCGTGACGAGCGTTGCTGTCCTGTGCGCTTTTGTCGCCTGGGAGGCCAGGTGCGGCCACCCGATGTTGAAGCTGGGCTACTTTCGCGATCGGAGGTTTACCGTTGCCGCGGCCGCCGAGTGCCTCGGCGTGTTCGGGTTGTTGGGGAGCCTGTTCGTCGCCACCCAATTCCTCCAGTTCGACCTCGGCTACTCTCCGCTCCAGGCGGGCCTGCGGATCCTGCCGATCGCGGCGATGCTCGGTGTCGCCGCCGCGTCCGCTTCGGTCACCGCCCGCATCATCGGGATCAAGTTCACCGCCGCCGGCGCACTCGTGGCGATCGCTGGTGGTCTGTGGCAAATCTCTGCGGCATCCACCGTCGCCGCGACCTATGGCGACGTCCTCCCCGGCCTGCTGCTGATCGGCTTCGGGGCCGGACTTCTGCTACCGACCGCGACGAACTCCGTCGTCGGATCGGTCCCCCAGGACGACTCCGGGATCGGCTCGGCGGTCAACACGGTCGCCCTCCAAGTCGGTGGCGCACTCGGCGTAGCCGTAATCGGCAGCCTGATGCTGACCCGCTACCAGAACCACATCTCCACGGCGCTCGTAGGCCGGCATGTACCGCTCGCGGCAACGTACACAATTCTCGGCTCACTCGGTGGTGCTCTCGCGGCCGCCAGTAGCGCTGGCGGCACCATCGGCGCACTCCTGGCCCACGCTGCCCGTGCCGCATTCATGAGCGGCACCCAGGTGTCCCTGGCAGTCGGCGCCGTCGTCGCCCTCACCGGTGCCGTACTGGTACTCGCCCGCCTACCCTCGCGCGCCACGCAACCGGTATCAGATCGCAACGCAGACTATCACGACCAGCACCTTCCTGAAACCGGCGCCAACAGACGCATCGTCACGTCTGACGTTCAGGAAACGCTGACGGCGGAGTCGGAACTCATCGTACTCGTCGAACGCCCGGCACCCGCGCGATCAGGATGATCACGCGGGGTGACGACTTGCGCTCTACTGACGCTTGATTCGCGCCGGCTCGCTGATCCGCCCACATCACGGCGGACGACTGCATTGCCACGCATTTTCCGACGGCCTCCCACGCTTACGATCGCCGGGGCGTCCGGACCTCCGTTGATGTCCGGACGAGCCTGCCGGCTCGAGGGTCGGCGGGCCCCCTTCGCGCGGACACGAGAGCGCTCGCAAGGGCTCGGCGGCGGCACCGGCATCAGCCATGAGTTTGGCGAGCAGGCGGGAGCGCGAGCCTTTCGGGTGTAAGTCCCAGTTTCAATTTCTCGGGGTATTCCCCGTATCCGTCAGGCCACCGCTCCCCGTGCGATCGTTGTCCCAGATCCGATGCCCCGGGGCTGCGTTGCGCGGCGCGCTAGGCCTCACCCGGTGTCGGGTGGTGCGAGGACGTGGAATGCGCCACCCCCGCCCCCCGCCGAGGGTGACAATCAGTGATGCCGTGAAGGTGTTCTGCACATAGAAGTGACCCGGCTGTTTGGAGGCCCCCTCATGATTTCCAACTCCCCAGTCCTGACTGTCCGCCGAGACTTCGCGCGCCCCGATCCCAGTCTGATCGCGCGGTTTGCCGGCGTGGCCGCCGTCCATCTTGTCGACGCGATGGGCGGTCACGGCGCGCTCGACTACCGCATCAAGCCGCTAGACCCAAACACCGCCTCCTTCGCCGGCCCTGCCCTGACCTGCCATGCCGGAGCGGACGACAACCTCGCGATCCTGGGTGCGTTTGCGATGGCCCGACCAGGCGATGTGGTCATTGCGGCATGCGAGGCCTTCACCGGGACAGCGGTCGTCGGCGACCTGTTCGCCGGAATGGCCCGCAACTGCCAGGTCGCAGCAATCGTCACGGACGGCCTCGCCCGAGATACGACGGGAATCATCGCCACTGGCCTTCCAGTGTTCGTCAGCGGCGTCACCTCCAACTCCTGCGCCAAATCGGGACCCGGCACCGTCGGCGTACCGATCGTCATCGGCAACGCGGCGATTTCGCCGGGCGACCTCCTGGTCGGCGACCGCGATGGCGTCGTGGTCGTCCCGCAGGCCGACATCGAGACCGTCTTGGGTCGCCTGGGAAGCGTGAAGGACGCCGAGTCGTCCTTTGAGAGCGACGTCGCGGCGGGCCTGCGCGTCCCGGATTTCGTCCAAGCGCTCCTTGACTCCGACCAGATGCATTACCTCGACTCGCCACGCCAGCTCGCATGACCCCCGCGCAGCCGCTCAACACACAGCTACTGTTCACGCTGACCGGCACGGTCGGCGCACCCTCCGAGATCGGGGTGCTGCCACAAGGACGACGACGGATCATCCCGATTGAGGGCGGAACGTTCCAGGGCCCCAGAATCCGTGGACAGCTCCTCCCGTTCGGCGCCGACTGGATGCTCATCCGCCCCGATGGAGTGGCCGTGATCGACGTCCGAGCAACACTGCAGACCGACGACGACGCGTTGATCTACATGCGCTACAGCGGCTACCGCCACGGACCAACCGACGTCATGCAAGCCCTCGCCGACGGAAAAGACGTCGATCCTGGCGCGTACTACTTCCGCATCGCAGTCATCCTCGAGACCGGGGCGGAGAAATACTCCTGGCTCAACCGGATCGTGGCCATCGGCACTGGCCGCAGGATCCCCGAGGGCCCCATCTACGACATCTACGAAGTCCTGTAAGCGACCACACCGCAACGCGCGTTGGCCACCGCGCAAAGTCCTGCATCAGCGGCACGAAGCGCCCCTGCTTCCCTTCAGCGACGAGCATCTCGCTGCTCTGCGAGGCCTTCCTGCCTTGCGGTTGGAAGCCAGGTCCCCTACATCGGCTGGCGCGCCGCCGCTCCCGATGGTCACGAGGTGACGCTCGGAGCGCGCCGGCTGCGTTCCGACTGTCAGCCATCGGGACGGAGCCGAGGAAGCGGGGTGCAAAGCGGGGTGCAAATTGAGCGAATCTGAGCCACCTTGCGATCAGCTGATTGGCTCTGGAATGCGAGATCGTGGCTGACGAGACTCCCATTGGGAGGGTTGTGGTCTCGGCGGTCGCGGGTTCGAATCCCGTCGCTCACCCTCAGGAAATGGCTGGAAATCGGGGGGTTTTGATTTCCGGGGCGCACCGTGTGGAGCCGGGGCGGGGTGCAAGCGGGGTGCAATCTCTAGAAAAAATGTTGGGGTTGCTGGCCGCGGCTAGCTGGCGGTGGCTCTGGATGCGACGTCATCCGAGCGTGCGCCTCGTTGCCGAAGCGCTCCCGCGCCGAAGCCGACCTGGCACATGAAAGGGATCGTCCGCTCCGGCGCCTCCGCGCTCTACGGACGCGCGGTACTGGCGAATCTCGGTACCGCGTGTGCCGACCCGGGTGCGTCCTGCTTCGGTGATTCCGCGGGTATCGCGGAATCGACTTCCGCTCGCGCGGGGCCAAAGGTGGCCGAGCGCTCGCCCGGTCGCTGGCGGTCGGCGCGCGCGGTGCTGATCGGTCAGCGACGAGCGAGTCGGCGGCCGCTCTCGGTTTCTGGCGGCGTGTAGTTGAGTTCGTAGTGGTGGTAGAGGGCGGACTCGTCGGCCTGCGAGAGTTCCTCGCCGTGCTGTTCGATGTTCGGCGCGGACTTGATCTGCTCCTTCGTCACCGCCACTCGCAGATCATCCGGACCTACCGTGATCCCACCCAGGGGAACAAACGTCAGGTGGCGGCCGATGAAGCCCTCCTTGACGGTGGCGAACTGCGGCGCGTCGTTCTCGACATCGACGTAGACGTCTTGCAGCTTGCCGATCCTCTCGCCGTCGCGGTCGACGAGCATCTTGCCGTGCCACTCGGCAGCGTTCCACTCGGCGTCTTGCTGGTGCTCGGTCATGTCGTCTTCCTCTCTGGCCTGGCCAGCATCGTGGGGGTCTTGACCCCGCTGAAGCAGGGTCCCACTGTCGCCGCGAGGGCGCAAGACGCGGCGTGCAGAAAGCCTGCGCGACTACGGGCCGGCCGGTCCGTGCCCTGACTCGTTCATGAAGCGAGGTTCTCGGGACAGGTCCGGGACTCGTTCGGCGACGCCTCGGCCCTCCCAATATCGAGGCGGCGAGCAAGCGGACCCGCACGCCCGCGATCGCTCGGTCGGCGAGACCTCCTTCGATACTCGGACGTACGTGCCGGCGCACGAGTCGGTGCCTCTTTCGCGCGGAAGGCGCGTCTCTCGCTGACGATCGCTTCCACGCAACGGCGCCCGAAGACCGCGCGAGCGAGGCGGCGACGATGCCATCGCCGGGTCGAGGCCGACCACCTTCGCGGCCCGCGATCGCCTTCGGGCGGGAATGGTTCGTTTGCTGCTGGCGCCGCCGGCCGGCGCGAGCAGGCTGGGGGCCGGGCGGTCGCAGGTTCAAATCCTGTCTCCCCGATCGAAGGAAAGCCTGTGTAGGGGCTTGTTTTGGGCTTCGGTTGCTCGGCCTTCGGCCGACACGTCCGCAAGCACACGCGGCGCTGCGCGTTGAGGCGCCGTGGCGTTTCGTCGCCGGCGAACAGCATGCTTTTCGCGTGGACGGGCGCGACGTCACCGACGGTTCTTCACCCCCAGGCCAGAAACGTCGGTCACCCACGGATATGCCGCTCGCCAAGCTCGCCGCTCGCCAGCACGGTGTGGTGACGGTGCAGCAGCTACGCGAGTTCGGCCTCGGCGACAGCGGCATCGCAAAACGGGTGCGAACAGGCAGGCTCCATCGTGTGCATCGGGGCGTCTACTCGGTCGGTCACGACGCTCTGGCGCAGCGCGGACGTTATCTCGCGGCGGTGCTGGCTCTCGGTCCGGGCGCCGCGCTGAGCCATCGGTCGGCCGCCGCGTTGTGGGGCCTCGTCGACGACGTCGATGCCCATCCCATCGACGTCACGGTCGCTCACGATGCCCGGTCGCGCCGGGGCATTCGTGTCCACGCGGTCGGATGCCTGCCCGCACGCGACCGCCGGCGTGTCGGTGGGATCTCGGTGACAGCGGTCGCACGGACTCTGCTTGACCTGGCGGATGTCGTGACGCCGCACGTGTTGCGGCGCGCGTTGCGGGAGGCGTACGTCAAGCGACTGACCAGTGAGCCGCAACTGTTGACAGTGCTCAGTGGTGCCCGCGGCCGCCACGGTGCGTCGCGATTGGCCGCGCTCATCTCGCCAGGTCTGGTGGCAACCCGCAGCGAGCTTGAGGACCGGGTGCTCGATCTGGTTCGATCGAACGGTCTTCCTCGACCACTGGTCAACGCGAGACTCACTGGCCTGCCACGGCGCGTCGAGGTGGACTTCCTGTTCGCCGACGCCCGGCTGATCGTCGAGGCGGACGGGGCCCGCTACCACGACAATCGTCTCGCTCGCCAGGCTGATGTCTCGCGTCAGGCGATGCTGGAGGCGGCGGGCTATCGCGTGTTGCGGGTCACTTGGAGCCAGGTCGTGAGGGAGGCGGACGACACTGTTCGCCGACTGCGGGCCGCGCTGGATCTGGCCGCGGGTGGCCCGCGGCACTCCGATCGAAGCTAGCGTCGCGGCGGCTCAGAGTTCCCACTCCTTGAGTTTGGTGCGCGCGGCGCCGCTGTTTCCGAGGTGGTAGACCGCCAGGCTGGCGGGCCGCACGGCGAAAGCGTCAAACGGCTCGGCCTCGATGATCTTGAGGTCCTCGAGCGTGGCGAATCCGACGGTGATGTGGGCGATGTACTTGCCGGGTCCGATCTGGGCCGGCACGAACCCTTCGACCCAATCGCGGGTGCTCTGGCTGATCTCCTCCCCAGGGTCGGTGACGAAGGCTGCCGCGGTGCCGTGGGAGCCGACGAACGGGGTGACTGCGGTCAGCAGCCTGGCTTGCAGGTCGAGCACCGGCAGGCTGGGCTGTACGAGCAGGACGGCGAGACCTTGTCCGGGGACGCCCCAATCGCCATGGCCGATGGCGACGGCCTGATAGGACAGCGACGCGACATCGGTCTCGGCCAGCGTCTGCCCGACGGCGTCGTAGACGTGCTCGAGGTCGTCCGTGCGCACGTAGCGCTGCAGGGTGGTGATGTGCGGCTGGTGGGTGTCGTCCAGGGCGAAGCCGCCGGGCACGCTCTGGCGCATCCGTACATTGACCTGGCGGGCGTGCTGGACCGTGGCCTCGTCGGGGTTGATGAGGATGTCGACCGCGGTCAGGTCACTCACGGCGTGGTCTCCTAGAAGATGGTGGCCCAGTCGTTCTGCATGCTGACGACTGTCCAGCCGAGCTCCTCGGCCTGCTGCAGCGACCGCTCGGCCGCCGCGGTGTAGGCGAACTCGCGCTGTTCGTCGTCATGGTTGATCAGCAGCGCAAAGCGGGCGGCGGTGAGCATCTCAATGTCCACGTCGGCATTGCCGCCGGCCAGCGCGGGCAGGCGCCCGGTCTGGGCAAAGATGTGCTCGGGCTTGCCGGCGCCGAGGGCGAGGCCTCCCAGGACGTGCTCGCCGCGGATGACGTCACCGTCGGCGTAGCGGTACTCGGCCGCGCTGCCGATCACGTTCTCCTTGTAGATCCCCCAGGTCTGCTCGGCGAAGACGCGCATGAAATCGCGCCCACCGCCCGAGCACACGAACAGCCGGAAGTCGTGGGCCCGCAGCAGGTCGAACAGCTCGAGCATCGGTTTGTAGACCAAGTCAACGTAGAGCCGCCCGAGCGTGGGCTGCTTGGCGGTCTGCGTCCATTCGCTTACCTGCGCGTCAAACGCCGCCGGCGTCGCCCCAGCCCACGATCGCGAGAACGCCTTCAGCAGCGTCGCCACCACGTCCGGGTCCTGCCTCGCGACGCCGGCAAAGAACGCCGGGTCCTGCTCGGCGATCGCCTTGTAGGGCTGCTGACCGGCCAGAGAGGGGTCCTGCTTCACCTCCTCGGCCCACGTGTGAAACACGAAGTCAAATTGTGGCGGCATCGGTTGCTCCACCCACAGCGTGCCGTCGTTGTCGAACGTCGCGATTCGGTCGGCGACGCCAACGAAAGCGGGCCCCGGCTGCGTCGCGGAGGCGACGAAGTCGAGGATGGCCCGCTTGGCCGGGCCGTCGTTCCAGCTCGCGAGTAGGTCGTCAGTCACCGTCGCTCCAGCGGTCGATTGGGTCCACAGTGAGCGGAGCCTACGTGGGCCCTCGGGGCCGCCGGGCTGATCGCCACGCGCGTCGACCTGGGTCTCGGCACGGCGGTCGTAGCGCACGTGCCGGCCGCGGCGGTGGAACTCAACAAGCGAGGATCTGAGCGCCGTCTGGGATCCGTTCGGCGGCCAGGGCGTCGGGGTATCCGGTGCCGTCCCAGCGTTCGTGGTGACCGCGGATCCAGCTGACCTGCTCGGCTTCGAGCACTTCAGACGCCGATGCGGGCGCTGAGTACGGAATCTCGCCGACGCCTACGACGTCATGACCGAGAGCCGGACCTACCGCCCGCGACGCCAATCCGATGACGCGCCCGCCGAACGCCTCGCCGAGGCGGGCCACCAGTTCGCGCCCGCCGCAGTGAGCGCCCTGATCGCGATGACCGCATCGACCGTCAACGGATCAGGCGCGTCGATCCGCTCGGCTGATTGCGGCGTCGACGCGTGACAAGGCCGGCTCGGCGGCGGGCCGACGAGACGAGGTGTCGCGCGTAACGTCGCCTCCGCACGCGACCCGGACGCCGCGCGTCGGGGTCGCGGCCCGGGCCTGCTGCGCGGTAGGCGGGAGCAAGCGTGTGCGGTGTCACTCGTCCCACGCCTGCACGCCGGTCAGCTTCGCGATGTGCCCATCGCGCAGCGTCAGAACGGCGGCGCACAGTACGTTTGTGCCGCCGGCGTAGCGGCAGGCCACGACGCATGCCGCGCCGCCGGCATCGGCGACGGTCGTCTGGACGTCGTGCACCATGTCGCGGGCGCAGAGCTCCTCGATCCAGGTGGCGATCTCGCCTCGGCCGTGGAGCACTCGCGGTGAGCCCGGCTGGGTGATGCGGTCGGCGAGAGTCACCTCGGCGTCGTCGGCGTACATTGACACCTGGGTGGCGGCGTCACGTTCCTCGATGGCGCGGGTGTAGGCGGCGAGGTCGAACTGGGTGGACGTGGTGGTGGACATGCGCGGGACTCCTTTGCGTTCGGGTCAATCGGACGAACGCAGTGTCACCGCAGCGGCGTTGATCAGCCGTCAAGCCGGCGTCAAACCCCGGCTGGCGATTTCCATCCGGGCTGACGGCGAGTACGCTTGGCGAGCATGCTGAGGCTCACTGTCCTCGGGGGTATGGCGGTGGAGATCGACGGCGCGCGAATCGAAACGCCGCCGGCGCGCCGCCCGTGGTCGCTGTTGGCCTTCCTGGCCCTCCATCCGGGTCGCCACCCCCGCGGGGATCTTGCGGCCCGCTTCTGGCCGGACGTCATGGACGCGAGCTCGCGGGCGAGCCTGCGCAGCGCGGTTTGGGCGCTGCGCCGCGAGCTCGGCCACAGCGCCGAGACCCTGCTGGTGGCCGACCGCGACAGCGTCGGCCTGAGCGACGCCGGCGTCTGGGTCGACGCTCTGGCGTTCGAGCGGCTGGTTGACGGCGGCGAGCTCGAGGCGGCGGTCGAGCTGTGTCGCGGGCCGCTGCTGGCCGGCTTCGAGGACGAGTGGATCGCCGGTCCTCGGGAGGCCTACCGTGATCGTCTCCTCGACGTGCTGGAACGTCTGGCTGCCGCCGCCGACGACGCTGGCGACGGCCAGCGCGCGCTGACCTGGACGCGTCGGCAGGTCGGGATCGACCCGTTCGGCGAAGAAGCACATCGGCGGCTGATCACCCGGTTGGCCGACGGCGGTGATCGCGCCGCCGCGATCGTCGTCTACCGGACCCTCGCCGACCGGCTGCGACGCGAGCTCGGGGTCACCCCCTCGCCGGCCAGCCAGCAACTCGTGCGCGCGCTGCGCGGCGATGGGCCCGCCGCCGCGCCGGACCCCGGCCCGATTGCCCCGCCGCGGCCGCGCGAAGCACCGCCGCTGTTCGGTCGCGAGACCGAGCTGGCCGCGCTGGAGGCGCTGTGGAGCGAGGCGAGTCGTGGCCGGGGGGCCGTCGCGGTGGTGTGTGGCGAGGCGGGGATCGGCAAGAGCCGCCTGACGGCGGCCCTGCTCGCGCGCACCTCGGCCACGGGTGCTCGCACGGCCGCGTGCGCGGGGCTGGACCTGGGCGGCGCGGCCCCGTTCGGCCTGTGGGCCGAGCTGGTGCGCGAACTCGCGCGCGACCTGCCGCCGCCCCCGCTCGGCAGTGGGTGGCCCGGCGACCTGGCCCGCTTGGCGCCCGAGGTGGCGACGAGGCTCGCCGCCTCGGCCGGGGCCACGCCCCAGATCGCTCCCGAGCTGCAGCGGGCGCGGCTGTTCGAGGCGGCCGTGTCGCTCGTCGAGTGGGCCGCGCGCGATCGCCCGCTCTTGCTGCTCGTCGAGGATGCACACGCGGCCGACGAGGCGACCCTGCAGCTCATCGGCTACGTCGCCCGGCGCCTGACGGCACTGCCCGTGCTACTCGTGCTGACTCGTCGCGTGCATCCGCGCCGCTCCGAGCTCGACCAGCTCGAGCTGGCGCTGCGGGCCCGCGAGTTGCTCGCCGGGGAGGTCGAGCTCGGGGCGTTGCCGGCGACGGCGGTGGCGCAGCTGGCCCGCGGTGTGGCCGAACTGACCAACCAGCAGGTCAGCGAGGTCGTCCGCACGTGCGAGGGCAACCCGCTGCTCGCCACGCAGGCCGCTCGCTCGCTCGCGCGCGGCGAGGATCCGGCGGCCGGGCTCGCCGCCATCGTCCGTGCGACCCTGGCCCCGTGGAGCGAAGACGCCCGCGAGCTGGCCGCCTTCGCGGCCGTCGCGGGCCGTGATCTGCACCGCGCCGAGCTGTTCGCGCTCCCGCTCCAGGAGCCAGCCGAGGCCGCCGTCCGCGCCCTGGACGGCGGGCTCCTGCGCAGCGAACGCGGACGGGTCGGCTTCACGCACGCGCTGTTGCGCGAGGCCGCGTACGCCGAGCTGCCCGAGCCGCAGCGCCAGGCCCTGCATGGTCGCTGGGCGCAGGCGCTGCTGGCCTGCGAGCGAGCCGGCGGCGAACGACGGCCGGCCGAGGTGGCCCACCACCTGCGCATCGCCGGGGACACCCGCCTGGCTGCGGACGAGCTCGTGCGCGCCACGGCTGACGCTCGCACGCTTGGTGCGCTCGGTGAGGCCGCCGGCTACCTGACCGAGGCGCTCGAGTTGGCCGGCGACGATGCCGCCCTGTGGATCGAGCTCGCAGAGGTCCAGGCCTGGCGTCAGGATCGCGCGGCGGCCGAGGCCGCGTTTGATCACGCACGCCGCTCGCTGGCCGGCGGGCCGCCCGAGACCCTCGCGCGAGCCTGGCTGCGCCGAGCGCGGTGGTACCACGGGCCGATTTGCATGCCGGCGCTCGTCGGTGCGAGTGCCCAGGAGGCGCTCACGCTGGTCCCCGACGGGGCCACGACGCTGCCCGAGCGCCGGGAGGCGCTGGCCGCCATCGCTTGGGCCGCGGCGATCGCTGGTGACCCGGACGACGCCGAGCGGGTCCTGGTCGAGCTCGCCGATCTCGTCGACCCGGACGAGCGCGGCGACCTCGCCATCTATGACCTCGGGCACGCGCGGGCGGCGGCGCTCATGCGCCGCGGACGCTTTCGCGAGGCATACGCTCCGTCGGTCGCGGCAGGTGAGGCGATCGGACGCGCCGGACGGCCGGATCTCGCCTGGGGATGCTGGAGCAACGCCGCGTCCGCCGCCGCCGCCGCAGGCGAAGTCGAGCGCGCGCTGGCGTTCGTCGACCGCGGACGCGAGGCGCTGGCCGGCCACGGCCTGCTCAGCATCGAGTTGCACCAGCTGTCAGAGCGCGCGTTCCTGCTCACGCACATGGGCCGGCTCGACGAGGCAAGCGCCGCCGTAGCGGCGGAGCATACGCTGGCCGAGCGCCTCGGCCAGACCCGCCTGCTCGCGCTCGCCGCGCACGACGCCGGCTTCGTGGAACTGGCTCGCGGACGCTACGAGAAGGCGGCGGTGCTGCTGGCGTCGGCGCTTGACGCCGCCGACGCCCCCGTGAGCCGGCCGCTGACCCGGCTCGCGCGCGCAGAGGCGCTCGCCCGGTTCGGGCGGCCGGACGAGGCGGTCGCGGAGCTGCGTGCGACGGTGCTCGAGCCCATCGGCCCGAGCGACTTTCCGGCCACGCTGGTGTACCGCCTGACCCGCGTCGAGGGCCTCGTGGCCGCCGCACGCGGTGAGCACCAGGACGCCGTGGCGCGGCTGCGCGCGGCCGCCGACGGCTGGCAGCGCGAGCGTTCGAGGCTCGCTGCCGGCGATGACCTGGCGGCAGTGCTGGCCGACCTCGGCCGGCCGCTCGTGGGTCTGGTCGATCCCGAGTACGAGTACGGGCGGGTGCTGGCCGACATCCGCGAGCTGACCAGCGACGATCCGGAGGCCGCGCATGCCGTCCTTCACTGACACGACCGAGAGCGACGCCGCGCCCGAGGTGGTGTGGAAGCTGCTCTACGACCCGGCGCGGTTTCCCGACTGGTGGGCGGGCATCGGGAGCGTCGAGGTGACCGGCGACGGCGAGTACACGATGTTCCCGGAGGGCTATCCCGACTACCCGATGGCGCAGACGTTGCGCTCCGAGAGCTCGGAGGGACGCGTGACGGTCTCGTGCATGGTCTCCGACCTCGCGTTCGCCTGGCGGCTGGCGCCGCTAGCGGACGGGTCGCGCACGGCGATCAGCGTCGAGGTCGAGATCCCCGAGGCCGAAGCGGCCCGGCTGGACGCGCAGCGCGACGTGATCACCACCTCGCTGCGCAACCTCGCCGCACTTGCGGCGACCGAGCGCGTTTGACGCTCGCTTGACGGCGCCGTGACGGGCGGCGGCGAAGCTCGTGCTCCACATCGACCACCGCGCAGTGCGGAAGAAACGGAGACGCGACATGACCACGACCACCCCCATCGACGAGGACAAGCTCAACGCCTTCATGGGCCAGTTCGTGCAGGACCTCGGCGCCGCACTGAGCGTCGCCACGGTGATGCTCGGCGATCAGCTCGGTTTGTACAAGGCGATGGCTGACGGTCAGCCGATCACCCCTGACGAGCTCGCGCGGCGCACCGGCACCGACGCTCGCTACGTGCGCGAGTGGCTGGCCAGCCAGGCGGCAGGCGGATACGTGCGCTACGACGACGACGCCGACCGCTTTGTGCTGGAGCCCGAGCAGGCACTGGCGCTGGCGCACGACGACAGCCCCGCGTTCATCCCCGGGGCGTTTCAGCTCGCGGCCGGGCTGATCAAGGACGAGCCACGCATCGCCGAGGCGTTTCGCAGCGGCCAGGGCGTGGGCTGGCACGAGCACGACCATGATCTCTTCTGCGGCACCGAGCGCTTCTTCCGGCCCGGCTACATCGCCAACCTGCTCTCGGCTTGGATTCCGGCGCTGGATGGCGTGGCCGACAAGCTCCAGGCGGGCGCGCTCGTGGCCGACGTGGGCTGCGGCCACGGCGCCTCGACGATCATCCTGGCCGAGGCGTTCCCGCGCAGCGAATTCGTTGGCTTCGACTATCACTCTGAGTCGATCGCCCATGCCCGTGAGGCGGCGGCGCGGGCCGGCGTCGATGGACGCGTGACCTTCGAGGTGGCCAGTGCCAAGGAGTTCCCCGGGTCGAGCTATGACCTGGTGGCGATGTTCGACTGCCTGCACGACATGGGCGACCCGGTCGGGGCCGCTCGGCACGTCCACCACGCGCTCGCCGGCGATGGCACCTGGCTGATCGTGGAGCCGTTCGCCAACGACGACCTGTCCGAGAACCTCAACCCGGTCGGTCGCGTCTTCTACTCGGCCTCGACGATGGTGTGCACGCCGGCGTCGCGCGACCAGGAAGTCGGCCTGGCGCTCGGGGCGCAGGCCGGTGAGGCGCGGCTGCGCGAGGTCGTCCAGGCGGGCGGCTTCACGGGCTTCCGCCGCGCAACCGAGACCCCGTTCAACCTCGTGTTGGAAGCACGCCCCTGAACAGCTCGGTGAGACGGTGACACATCCCGCGAAGGCCTGGCGGCCCCAGAGCGCCGGATGACGGCACCCTTGGCGCGGCCGTCCGGATGGACTCAGCGGGGCGATGGCTCGAGCATGGCACCAGCGCGAGGCGGACGAGCGTGGCGAGGCTCTCGGGGTCATCGAGGGAGATCGTGCCCGTTTGGGTGAGCAGTAGCGATTGCGCGAGCCTGGCGATGACTTCGGCCGCACGGTCGATATCCGGTGATGCGGCGCGGCCGGCGTCGACCTCGGCGCGGAGCCGTTGCGCGATCAGCTCTCGGTAGAGCTGGAGGGCGGGTTCGCCGTCGGTGGTGATGAGCGGTACTGGAGACGCGAATCGTGCTGCGCACACTCCTGCGTCGCGCCGAGCTGCTGCCGACGAGCAAGCCCGCAGAACGGGTCGCCCGCCACACCGTGACGATCGTGCCCGCCGACGGCGCCGTGATCACCCTCAAGCGGCGCACCTCAGCCGCGCATCCCGCTCAGCGGCGCCTCACAACGCGACCTGCGCGGACGCCGGCTTGCTGATCGACGCACACCGCGAGACCACCATCTGACCAGGGGCTCGACCAGGGGGTTCACGGGCGCGAGACACCGCGCCGCGGAGGATTGTCCGCATGTCCTACGCGACGAGCTGGGCACCGTGGCCCAGCCGCGCGACACAAGGTGAGGAGATCAGATGTCCGCCACCGACGTTGCCGAACGGACGAGCGGCGCCAGCACGGCTATTAGACCGTTTCAGGTCAGAATTCCCGAGGCGGAGCTCACCGAGCTGCGCCGGCGCATCAACGCCGCCAGGTGGCCCGAGCGCGAGACGGTCAACGACGACTCGCAGGGCGTGCCGCTCGCGACGATGCAAGAGCTCGCGCGCTACTGGGGTACCGACTACGACTGGCATGCGTGCGAAGCGAAGCTGAACGCCCTGCCGCAGCACGTCACCGAGATCGACGGGCTGGACATTCACTTCATTCACGTTCGCTCCGCGCATGAGGACGCGTTGCCGCTGATCGTGACGCACGGGTGGCCTGGCTCGATCATCGAGCAGCTGAAGATCATCGATCCGCTCACCAACCCCACCGCACACGGCGCGAGCGCGTCGGACGCGTTCCATCTGGTGATTCCCTCGCTGCCGGGCCACGGGTTCTCCGCCAAGCCGGCCGCCACCGGGTGGGATCCCGTTCGCATCGCGCGGGCTTGGGCCGTGCTGATGAAGCGCCTCGGATACGCTCGGTTCGTCGCGCAGGGAGGCGATTGGGGTGCGGCGGTCACGCAGACGATGGGTGTACAGGCCCCGCCGGAATTGCTCGGCATTCATTCCAACATGCCGGGTACCGCCCCCGCCGATCTCGTCAAGGGGTTCGAGCAGGGCGACCCGCCGCCCTCAGATCTCGCAGGCGACGAGCTGCGCGCCTACACGCAGCTGAGCAGCTTCTACGCCAAGCATGTGGCCTACGCGCTCATGATGGCCACGCGACCGCAAACGCTCTACGGACTGGCGGACTCACCCGTCGACCTGGCGGCATTCATGCTCGACCACGGCGACGGCACGGGCCAGCCCGGGCTGCTCCAGCAGGTCCTTCGGGGAGACCTGCCGGGCGCCCTCACACGTGACGACATCCTCGACAACATGACGCTGTACTGGTTGACGAACACGGGGGTGTCCTCGGCCCGTCTGTACTGGGAGAACAAGGCCGACTTCTTCGACGCCAAGCCGATCACGATCCCGTTCGCCATCAGCGTCTTTCCCTACGAGCTGTACCAGGCCCCGCGGAGCTGGGCCGAGCGCGCGTATCCCCAAAACCTCATCTACTTCAACGAGCTCGACAGGGGCGGGCACTTCGCGGCCTGGGAGCAGCCGCAACTCTTCTCAGAAGAGATGCGCGCCGCGTTCCGTTCGCTGCGCTAGATGACCGTATTCGAACGTCTGCAGATGCCAGGCTTCGGTGGGGCGACCGAGTGGCTCAACTCCGAGCCACTCGCCGCCGCCGAGCTACGCGGCCACGCCGTCGTCGTGGACTTCTGGACGCTGACGTGCATCAACTGGTTGCGTACGGAGCCGTACGTTCGAGCGTGGTCGACGGCCTACCGGGACGACGGGCTTGTCGTGGTCGGAGTCCACACGCCGGAGTTCTCATTCGAGCACGAGATCGATCGCGTGCGGCAGGCGACCGAACAGCGAGGGATCGACTACCCGATCGTGGTCGACAACGACTATGAGGTGTGGAGCGCCTTCCACAACCACTACTGGCCGGCGCTGTACTTCGTCGACGCGGACGGCATCATCCGCGACCAGTACTTCGGCGAAGGACGGTACGAGCAATCGGAGCGCGTCATCCAACGGCTGCTCGGCGTCGAGCGCGCGCTCGTCTCCGTCGAAGGGGTGGGCGTGGAAGCGGAGGCCGACTGGCATCACCTGCGTTCGCCCGAGACGTATCTCGGCTACGAGCGCAGCGACCAGTTCTCGTCGCCGGGCGGCGCCGCGTTTGGCGAACGCCGCGCCTACGAGCGCCCCGCACGCCAGCTCCTCAATCAATGGGCCCTCGCCGGCGAATGGACGATCGGGCGCGAGCAGGCCGTGAGCCAGGCGGCGGGCGGGAGCATCGTCTACCGCTTCCACGCGCGCGACGCGCATCTGGTGTTGTCTCACCGAGCGCGTGAGCCGATTCCCCTCCGCGTGCTGCTCGACGGCGAGGCTCCGGGCCTGTCACATGGCGTGGACGTCGATCCGGACGGGAACGGGCTGCTCCGGGACGGCCGCCTCTACCAGCTCGTGCGCGAACACGACGCCGTCCGGGAGCGGACGCTTGAGGTCACGTTCCTCGAGCCTGGCGCCGAGGCGTACGTGTTCACCTTTGGGTAGCCGCAGTTCCGCCGTTTCGCCGGTTCACGCGGCCAGTACGGTGGCGTCGTGGGCGAGCGCCGTGTCTGCCTGTACGGGATCCCGCGCTGCCAGCCGCTTGGCTCATGGCGCGGACGTGAGCCAGCCGACTCAGGTTGCGCGCGCGACCATCATCGCCCGAGTAGAGTGCGGCGCGTCGACCGGAGGTTCCCGTGCCACTAGCCGAAGTCAACGGTCAGCGCATCTGGTTCGAAGACACCGGCGGAGACGGCGCTCCGGTGATCCTCGCGCATGGCTTCCTGATGGACCACGAGATGTTCGCGCATCAGGTGGGCGCACTCGCACCGCAGTTCCGGGTCATCACCTGGGATGAGCGTGGCTTCGGAAAGACCGAGTTCGATGGCGAGCCGTTCAGCTATTGGGACTCGGCTCGGGATTGCCTGGGCCTGCTCGACCAACTCGGGATCGAGCGAGCCGTGCTCGGCGGCATGTCCCAGGGCGGCTTCCTGTCGCTGCGTGCCGCGCTGCTGGCCCCCGAGCGAGTCCGCGCTCTGGTGCTGATCGACACCCAGGCCGGGACCGAGGACCCTGAGCGGCTGCCGGCCTACCGGCAAATGCAGCAAACCTGGCTTGCGGCAGGGCCGGTCGATCAGCTGACCGAGGCGATCGCCGGCCTGATCATCGGCGACCCCGTGCTCAGCGAGCCCTGGATCGCGAAGTGGAAGGAGCTGCCGCGCGAAACGCTGTCGGCGCCCGGCGACTGTCTGTTCGAGCGCGATGACATCTCCGATCGCCTGGGTGAGATCGTCTGTCCGGCGATCGTGTTCCACGGCACCGCCGACCGGTCGATCGCGATCGAGAAGGCACAAGAGCTGTGCCGGGGGCTGTCCGGTTGCACGGGCGTGGTCGCAATCGAGGGCGCTCCGCACGCCTCGAACATGACCCACCCCGCCCAGGTCAATGGCCCCTTGCTGGACTTCCTGGGATCTCTGTGACCGAGGTACCTGACCAGCGATGACCGCCCCGTCCGCCCTGCGAGCACGCGGCATCGCCGCTGCGCTGCTCGCGCGCGTCCCGCCCAGCGGAGGGCGCCCGCTCGCCGACCCGCCGGCGGGTAGCGGGCTCAAGCCGGTCATGGGCGATCCCGGGATGCCGATCGTCGGGCGCACGATCGAGGTGTTCCACGACCTGCTCGGGGTCTCCCGGCGCTTCCATCAGCGCTTCGGCCCGGTGTTCTGGACCAGCGTCGCCGGCACCAGGCTCGTCATCGTCCTCGGACCCGACGGCATCGAGACGGTGCTGGCTAACCGTGACAGGGCCTTCTCGAACGAAGAGGGCTGGGGCTACTTCATCGGTCCCTTCTTCCGGCGCGGCGTGATGCTGATGGACTTCGAGGAGCACCGCCACCACCGGCTCATCATGCAACAGGCGTTCAAGCACGATCGCCTCGTCGCCTACCTGGAGAAGATGAACCCGGCGATCGAACGCGGCCTCGCCCGCTGGCAGCCCGGCGGCGCCTTCGAGTTCTACACCCACCTCAAGCAGCTGACGCTGGACCTCGCCACCGAGGTGTTCGTCGGCGCCGAGCTCGGCGTGGAGGCGGATCGCCTCAACCGCGCCTTCGTCGACACCGTGCATGGCGGCCAGGCGATCGTCCGCGCCGACATGCCGGGCGGTAAGTGGCACCGCGGCCTGGAGGGACGCCGCCTGCTCGAGGACTACTTCGACGCTCAGGTCGCCACCAAGCGCGCGGACGGCGGCGATGACCTCTTCAGCGTCCTGTGTCGTGCCGAGACCGAGGACGGGCAGCGCTTCTCCGACGAGGACATCGTCAACCACATGATCTTCGTCCTCATGGCCGCTCACGACACGAGCACGATCACCCTCGCGATGATGGTCTACTACCTGGCCACGCACCCGCACTGGCAGGAACGTCTCCGTGCCGAATCCCGCGCCATCGGTACCACCGCGCTCGGCTACCAGGACCTCGAAGCGCTCACCTCGATAGACCTCGTCTTTCGCGAGACGCTGCGAATGAACGCGCCCGTCGGGGTCATCGCTCGCCAGGCGCTGACGGACACCGCGATCGACGGCCACCACATCCCCGCCGGCACGCGGCTCATGATCGGCATCTACCCGACCCAGCGGATGCGGCCCTGGTGGAGCCATCCCGACACCTTCGACCCCGAGCGCTTCGCGCCCGAACGCCGCGAGGACAGCTCGCACCGGTACGCGTGGGCGCCGTTTGGCGGCAACGTCCACAAGTGCATCGGCCTGCACTTCGGCGGGATGGAGGTCAAGGCGATCCTTCACCAATTGCTCCTCCGCAACGCGTGGACGGTTCCGGCGGGCTACGAGCCGACCTTCGACTACGGCACCGGACCCTTCCCCGGCGACGGCCTCCCGATCGAGCTGCGTGCGCTCTAGGTAGTCAGCGGAGCGGCTCGCCGGCCGGGTCGAGCAGGACGTGACGCCGCCAGCCAATGATCAACCGCTAGGAGATCCGATGCAGATCACCAGAAGCTCGCTCGCGACCGGCACGGGCCCCAGCGAGTGGTTCACCGGTCGCGTCTACGTCGACACCGTGACCAGCCCCAACCCGCCGTCGCGTCTGCAGGCCGCCAGCGTCCATTTCACGCCCGGCGCCCGCACCGCCTGGCACACCCACCCGCTCGGCCAGACGATCTACGTGCTGGAAGGGATCGGCCGCTGCCAGCGTCGCGGCGGGCCGGTCGAGATCATCCGGCCCGGCGACCGCGTGTTCTTCGAGCCCGGCGAGGACCACTGGCACGGTGCGGCCCCCGACCGGTTCATGACCCACCTCGCGATGCTTGAGGTCGACGACAGCGGCAACGGTGCAACGTGGGGCGAGCACGTCACCGACGAGGAGTACAGCACCGCTGCGGCCGGAGCTTGACGCGAGGGTCACGCTCGGCGCCGCGCTCACCGTCGGCGTCACGCCGATCGAGGTCAAGGAGATCGTCTACCAGGCCATCCCGTGTCCGCGAATCTGTCGGCAGACCTCATCGACCCGCGCTGGCACGGGATGCGACGCGTCGAGGATCGCGCTCACACCCGGGCGCGCCGGCCCATCCCCGGACCGCTCCGCCGGCGACCGGCGGCCACCGGGGGCACGCGCTCGCGAATCTCCTCGAGCAGGCGCGCAGCCAGCGCTGCTTCATTCTCCCCGGATTCCGGGGTGGCGTCCGTGGGGCGAAACAGCTCGACGCGCACGCGCGGGCGGCGCGGAAACCGCGCCAGGTCGGTGCCGCCGGTGACCGCCGCGAGGATCACCTGTGCGTGCGGTGAGGCCCGGATGAGCCGGGCCACGCCGCGGTGCGCGCGCACGCGCCTTCCGTGCGACAGGCCGCCCTCGGGAAAGATGCAGATCGCCTCGCCGTTGCTGAGAGCATCGACCGCGGCCTGCAGCGCCGCCGTGTCGCCGGCGCCACGGCGGATCGGTATCTGGCGAACGCCGTCGAGCACCCTTGCCACGAGGCTCCATCGCCAGAGGCGGTCCATGGCGAGGAAACGCAGCGGCCGCCCGGCGCGCATCAACGTGTCAGCGATTGCCAACGGGTCGAGCATGCTGTCGTGGTTGGCGACGACGAGCACGGCCGTGTCGGGGGGCGGCAGAACTTCCCGTCCGCGTACCTCGAGCCGGCACCATCGCCGCAGCGGCACGCCGATCAGCACCAGCAGACGGTAGAGGCGCTCTCCGGCGACCGGTGGGTGCATCCGCGCAAGTATCGCGGCCGGCCACGGCGGGTGCACCGGCCGGTCCGTGCGACAGTTGCGGACCTGCAGCGGCGCGGTGCGACCCGTAGTTTGCCTCGTGCGGTCATCGTGCGTCCCCGCTGCCCCGAGCCCGGCGAGCGTGACACCCTCCGTGCGTGCGGGATCTGCAACTGATCGACCGGCCGGCCGATGGTGGTGGCGGTGGTGGTGCGCAGGCGCTCGCCGCCACGGAGGCTGGCGCGCTCCTGGCTGCACCAGAGGACGTCGCCAGCCCCGTGTTGCGGGCGATCCTCCACCGTGCCCGCGCCGGCAGCCGGCCGCGCGAGCGCGACGACGAGCACGTCGTCTGCCTGGCGATCGAGGGCGGCGGCATGCGCGGCGCGGTGACGGCTGGTATGTGCGTGCTGCTCGAGGCGGCTGGCCTGACCGCGGCGTTCGATCGCATCTACGGCGTATCGGCGGGAGCGCTGAACGGCTGGGCCACCGCCGTGGGCCAAGCGGCACTGAGCGCGACGTACTACCAGGACGCCGTTGCCGAGGGCGTGGTCAACCGGATCGGACCGCTGCGCGGCCGCCCGGCTGTCGACTTCGACCTCCTGTTCGAGGAGTTGATCGCCCTGCGCAAGCCGCTGTCCTTCCCGCGCCTTGCGCTCGGACCCGAATTCCGCGCGCTGGCGACCTCGCTCGAGACGATGTCGCTGCGGGTGCTCGCGGACTTCACCGACGTCGGGGAGCTGCTGTGTGCCGTGAGGGCAAGCTCGTTCCTGCCTCGCTTCGCCGGAGCGCCGCCGGTGTTCCGGGGGGAGCGCATGGCCGACGGGAGCCTCGTCGAGCCCATCCCCTTCCAGTCCGCTCTGAACGAGGGCGCCACGCACGTGCTCGTACTGCGCTCGCGCCCCGCCGGCTACCGAAAGCCCGCATACAGCGAGCTCGGCGAAGCCTTCGTCGTGCGCGACGACGCCCGGCTCGCGGAGCTGCTCAGGGCGCGGCAGGGCGTGTACAACCGCCAGGCCGCGGCGCTTGCGCGCGAGCGGCATCACAGCGGCGCTCACGTACACCAGATCGCGGTCAGCGACGGCGCGCGCCTGGTCGGCACACTGCAGGCCAACGACAGGCGGATCACCCAAGCGCTCCGGTACGGCGCGACGGCCATGGCCACAGCGGTACTCACAGAGCCGGTCGAGCTCTGCTGGCAGCCGGTCGTCCATCGCGTCGCGCCTGCCGGCTGAGCGCTGTGTTCGATGGCGGCTGCGCTTGCGCCCATCACCCGACTGGCCTGAGCGCCGACCCCGACGGTCGCGGCATTCGTTCGGTGACGGGCGGCCGGCCGGCTTCGCCGGGTGCCTGAATGGTTCGGAACGGACTAGGATCGTTGCTGCGTATGGTTGACGACCATCCCGCTTCGGGAGGGCTGACCGGGTTGCGCGGACGGCGCACCGAATGCGCCGCGTTGGACGGCATGATCGCCGCCGTCCGCGAGGGGCAGAGTCGTGCGCTCGTGGTGCGGGGCGAGGCCGGCGTGGGGAAGACCGCGCTACTGGAGCACGTGCTCGAGGCGGCGTCGGATCTGCGGGTGGTGCGGGCGGTGGGGGTGGAGTCCGAGATGGAGTTGCCATTCGCCGCGCTGCACCAGTTGTGCGCGCCGATGCTCGATCGTCTGGCGCGGCTTCCGGCCCCGCAGCGCGACGCGCTGCGGATCGTGTTCGGCCTCAGTGGCGGGGCCGCGCCGGACAGGTTCCTCGTTGGGTTGGCGGTGCTCAGCCTGCTCTCGGAGGTCGCCGACGAGCGCCCGCTGGTGTGCGTGGTTGACGACGCGCAGTGGTTGGATCAGGCGTCGGCGGGGACCCTCGGGTTCGTGGCGCGGCGACTGGGGGCCGAGCCGGTCGGGCTCGTGTTCGCCGCGCGCGAGCCGGGGGCGGACCTCAGCGGGTTGCCGGAGCTCGACGTGCGGGGCCTGGACCATGGCGATGCCCGCGCGCTGTTGGGCTCGGTCATTCGCTTTCTCCACGATGAGCCGGTGCTCGATCGGATCGTGGCCGAGACGCGCGGAAATCCGCTCGCCTTGCTGGAGCTGCCGCGGGGGATGAGCGCCAGTCAGTTGGCGGGCGGTTTCGAGCTGCTCGGCGCGCAGACGCTGTCGGGGCGAATCGAGGACAGCTTTCGGCAGCGGTTTGCGGCGTTGCCGTCTGAGACTGCGCAATTGTTGCTGGTGGCAGCGGCGGAGCCGGTCGGCGACCCACTGCTGGTGTGGCGTGCGGCCGAGCGACTGGGCATCGCCGTCTCCGCGGCGGCCGCCGCCGAAACCGACGGGTTGGTGGCGATCGGCGAACGCGTGACGTTTCGCCATCCGCTGGTGCGCTCGGCGGTCTATCGGGCGGCTTCGCCGCGGGAGCGCCGCGCGGTGCACCTGGCTCTGGGGCAGGTGACCGATCGGGAGGTTGACCCCGATCGCCGCGCCTGGCATCTGGCGGCCGCGGCGTCGGGCCCCGACGAGGACGTCGCCCTCGAGCTCGAGCTGTCGGCCGGCCGGGCGCAGGCGCGCGGCGGGCTCGCGGCGGCGGCGGCGTTTCTGCGACGCTCGGTCGCGCTGACGCGTGAGCCGGCCCGGCGGGCGCAACGCGCGCTCGCGGCGGCCGAGACCAACCTGCAGGCCGGGGCGTTTGACGTGGCGCTCAGTCTGTTGGCCACCGCGGAGGCCGGGTCGCTCGACGAGCTGCAGCGGGCCAGGATCGAGCTTCTGCGGGGAGAAGTCGCGTTCGCCTCGGGCCTGGGCAGCGACGCCCCGCCGCTACTACTGAGAGCCGCGAAGCGGCTCGAGCCGCTCAACCTCGAGCTGGCGCGCGAGACCTACCTGAGCGCGTGGGGCGCCGCAGCCTTCGCCGCACGCGTGGGTCCGGGCGATCTTCCCGAGGTCTGCCGGGCTGCGAGGTCGCTCCCGCCGCCGGCGCAGCCTCCGCGCCCGGTCGACCTGCTCCTCGATGGCCTTGCCCTCAGGGTCACGGACGGACCAGCGGCCGCCGCGGCGACGTTGCGGCGAGCGGCGAGCGCCTTCGCCAGCGACGACGTGTCGGTCGAAGAAGGTCTCCGCTGGGGCTGGTTGGCCACGGCGGCCAGCTATGCGATGTGGGACAACGACGGGGCGCGCGCGGCCTGCGAACGGCAAATCCAGCTCGTCCGGGACGCCGGAGCGCTTGAAGGGCTGCCGCTCTACCTCGTTGCGCTGGGCGTGTCCACGGCGTGGAGTGGTGACTTCGCGGCGGCGGCGTCGCTCATCGCGGAGGTTGACGAGGTCACCGCGGCGACCGGGGCCCGCCTTCCGCCCTTTGCGGCGCTGCTGCTTCTCTCGCTCCAGGGCAGGGAAGCCGAGGCCGGCGCATTGATCGGCGCAACCCTCACGCAGGCCCAGGACACGGGCTTGGGAGTCGCGGTCACCGAGGCGCATCGATCGGCCGCCGTGCTGTACAACGGTCTCGGGCGCTACGAGCAGGCGCTGGCGGCGGCCGAGCAGGCCAGCTCGGATCCCCTGGATCTCTACCCGTCGATGTGGGCCCTCCCGGAGCTGGTCGAGGCGGCTGCCCGCTGTGGACAGCCCGAAGCCGCCGGCCTTGCGCTCGAGCGGCTGGCGGCGACCACCCAGCCTGCCGCCACCGACTTTGGGCTGGGGATCGAGGCGCGGTCGCGAGCGCTGCTCAGCGAGGGCGAGGCCGCGGAGGGCCTCTATCGCGAGGCGATCGAACGGTTGGGCCCCTCGCAGCTGCGCCCGGAGCTCGCGCGAGCGCACCTGCTCTACGGCGAGTGGCTGCGCCGTGAGGGCCGCCGCGGAGACGCCCGCGAGCAGCTGCGCGCCGCCTACGAGATGCTCGACGAGATCGGCATGGAGGCATTCGCCGAGCGCGCCCGCCGCGAGCTGTTGGCAACGGGCGAGAGGGTGCGCAAGCGCACCGCCGAGACACGCGATGACCTCACGGCTCAGGAGGAGCAGATCGCGCGGCTCGCGCGCGAAGGCCTGTCCAACCCGGAGATCGGCGCGCGGCTGTTCCTCAGTCCCCGCACCGTCGAATGGCACCTGCGCAAGGTGTTCACGAAGCTCGGCATCAGCTCCCGCAGGGGCCTCCAAGACGCGCTGCCGAACTACTCCCGGTGAGGGCGCGCTTCGGCTTTCGCTGCCCGGGCTAAGACGGCAGGCCAAGGCGCCGAGCCAGGAACTCGCGCTGCTCGACGTACAGGTCGGGCGGTAGGCGGCTGAACCACGCCCCACCGTCCGGCGCCGGACCGTCCACGCCCATCCCGACGATGGTGCAGTCGAATGCGAGCCCGACCGGCGAGTCCAATCCGTTGAGGTAATGGCTCGGATACTCGATGAACCCGAGCAGCTCCCCGACGGCGACCTCGAGCCCGAGCTCGTCCTGCGCGACCCGCCTGACGGCGTTGCCCAGCGGCTCGGCGAACAGCACCGTGCCACCGGGAATGTGCCAGAGGCCCACATTGGGGGGGATGTCGCGTCGCATCAGCAGTACCCCGCGTTCCGGCACCGAGATCACGACCTCGACGCAGAGTCTCGGGACCCGGCCGTAGATCGAGTCGTACTCGGCCTTCGGCAGCCATCCAGGGGGCCGGTCGGGTTCAGACACCAGGCATCGCCGCGTACATGTTCTCGGTTTGGGTCTGGGTGTCGCGTTGCGGCGCCGGAATCTATTGTTGTTGGCGCGATGGACCTCTGCTTGATGGTCGAGGGGCAGGAGGGCGTCACCTGGCCTCAATGGCAGGCGCTCGCGCTGGCGTGCGAGCAGCACTCCGTCCCGGCCCTCTTGCGGTCTGACCACTACCTCAACCTCGACGGACGCCACCCGGAGCGGGGATCGCTTGACGCCTGGGGGACGCTGAGCGCACTGGCGGCGGTGACGTCGACGGTGCGGCTGGGCACCATGGTGTCCCCGGCGACGTTTCGCCACCCGTCCACGCTCGCCAAGCTCGTCACCACGGCCGACCACATCTCCAACGGACGGATCGAGCTCGGACTGGGGGCCGGCTGGCACGAGCGCGAGCACGAGGCGTACGGCTTTCCGTTCCCCGGCGTCGGGGAACGGATGGACGTCCTCGAGGAGCAGCTTCAGGTTGTCCTGGGAAACTGGTCCGATGGACCCTTCTCGTTCGATGGCAAGCACTATCGCCTACGCGATCTCGACGCTGAACCGAAACCGGTCCAACGGCCTCATCCGCCGCTGATCATGGGCGGGAACGCCGGGCCGCGCAGCTGCGCCATGGCCGCGCGGTACGCCGACGAGTACAACACCGTGTTCCCGAGCCTCGCGGACGTACGTGACCGGCGTCAGCGGCTGGTGGCAGCGTGCGAGCGCGTCGGTCGCGAGCCGATCCCGTTCTCGATCATGACGGCGGTGATCACCGGAAACGACGAGAAGGATCTGCGCGACCGCCTCACGCGCGTGGCTCGAACGCGCTGGGCCGGGCCCGATGCCCTCCTGGCTGATCGTCCGCCCGGATGGGTGATTGGCGTCGTTGAGCAGGTGGCGGAGGAGCTGAGCGCGCTCCGCGACGCCGGCGTCAGTCGCGTGATGTGCCAACACCTCGCAAACGACGACCTCGACTTCGTCGCGCTGCTCGGCGACGAGCTCGCTCCCATGGTTGGCTGAGCGCGACCGGCCCAGAATCCGCTGGCGCCGGGGAGCAGGCGGCCGCTGATCTCAGGTCCGGGGAGCCGGGCGCTCATCGGGGTTCGACCGGCCAGCCCACCGCCGGGTCGTCGGGATGGGGCCCGAGCGGGCCCCGTCACCGGGAGACGCTTGCCGCGCGCCCGTCGCCCCGAGCCGTGGTCGCGCGCTCGGCCGCGATCTGTCGCCAGAGCGCCGTCAGCGCGGCGTTGTAGATCTCGGAGAAGCTGGGGAAGGGCTGGACCGTGTCGCGGAGGACCTCCAGGGGGACGCGGGCGCGGATCGCCAGCGTGGCTTGTTGGAGCCACTCGCCGGCTTCAGGGCCGAGCGCATAGGCGCCGGTCAGGCGCCCGCCGTCGCTCAGCAGCGTGAGGAAGCCATTGGACTCGGCGTACGCTTGTGTGTAGGTGGCGGTCTTGGACACCTCCGACACCGGCGCGGTCGCGCTGAACCGCGCCTCGCCCGCCCCGACCGACGCGGCCTGGGGGTCGGTGAAGGTGACGCGCGGAATCGCGTCGTAGTTGGCGTCGCGCGGCTCGCCCAGGATGTTGGCCGCGACGACGTTGCCCTGGTATTCGCCGACGTAGGTCAGCGGCAGGACACCGTTGACGTCGCCGATCGCCCACAGGCGCTCGCCCGCGCGCAGGCGCTCGTCGACCGGGATCCCGTGGGCGTTGGCCGTTACGCCGACCGTCTCCAGGCCGATCCCGTCGACGCGGGGGCGCCGGCCAGTGGCCACGAGCAGGCGGTCGCCGCGCAGCGCGCGGCCGTCGTCGAGCTCCAGGACGTAGTCCTCACCGTCGCGTCGCGCCGCGGTCACGCGCGCGCCGGTGAGGACCTCGATGCCGTCGCGGCGCAGGACATCGCCGAGCGCGTCACCCAACGGCGCGGGTTCGCGGGCGAGCACACGCTCGGCGGCTTCGACGAGGATCACTGAGGCGCCGAGGCGATGCACGGCCTGCGCGAGCTCGACCCCGGCTGGCCCGCCGCCGAGCACCAGAAGCCGCTTCGGGACGGCCTTCATGCCGGTGGCCTCGCGGGTGCCCCAGACGCCTGCGAGCTCGCGCAGGCCCGGTACGGGCGGCACAACCGGATACGAGCCGGTCGCCACGACGATGTGCTCGGCCGTGTGGCGCACGCCGTCCACCTCGACGACGCCCACGCCGGCGAGCCGGCCGCTGCCTCGCAGCAGCTCGACCCCTTTGTCAGCGAGCCAGCGCGCCTGCCCGGCGTCGGAATAGTTGGAGACCATGAAGTCGCGCCAGGCCAGCGCCGCCGGGACGTCGACCTGGGCGGTCGCTGCCGCTTCGCGGGCGTCATGCACCGCCTCGCCCGGGCGCAGCAACGTCTTGGACGGGATGCAGGCCCAGTACGTGCACTCGCCCCCGACCAGGTCGCGCTCGACGACGGCGACGCGCAGTCCGCCGTCCGCCAGCGCGCCGGCGCAGTGCTCGCCGGGTGCGCCGGCGCCCAGCACGATGACGTCGTAATGCCTGCTGTCGTCGACGTTGCTCATCTCGACCTCTCTCGATCGGTTGGTGACACCACGCTGGCGCTGCGGGCGCCCGGTCGCGCCCGTGGACGCCCTGGTCGGGGCCCTGGTCGGGTCACGAGTCGCCGCCGTCCGGCCGCTTCAGCGGCGCGCGGCAAGTCGCGGGGAGCATCTGTTCCGAAGTGCCCGGCGTCGACGATGCCTACCGCTCGGCCGAGGTCAGCGCTGCTCGGCGGGCGCTTCGTCGCGGCCGGGGACCTCGGTCACCGCGGGCGCGGTGATCAGACGCGCGCCGCGCCCGCGGGTGACGAAGCTGATCGCCCAGCGGATGATGACGAGCAGGCGGTTCTCGAAGCCGACGAGGTACCAGAGGTGGACGACCAGCCAGACCAGCCAGGCGAGCGTGCCGCTCAGACGCACGTAGCCGAGGTCGACGACGGCTGCGCGCCGCCCGATCGTCGCGACGTTGCCCTTGTCGCGGTAGTGAAATGGCGGCGTACCGCGACCGGCCAGGCGATCGCGGATCAGTCGCGCGGCGTAGCGCCCCTGCTGGATCGCCACCGGAGCGACACCCGGGTAGGTGACGGTTGTGCCGCCCTCGGCGCGCACGCGGACCATGTCGCCGAGGGCGATGATCGCGGGATGCCCGGGCAGCGTCAGGTCGGGCTCGACGGTCACTCTCCCGGCGCGGTCCACATCGGTGTCGGCGAGCTGGGCGAGCAGGCCGGCAAGCGGTGACGCGTTGACGCCGGCGGCCCAGATCACGGTGCGCGTGGCGATCTGCTCCTCGCTGCCATCGCCGGCGCGCAGCGTCACCGCGCGGGGGTCGATGTCGGTCACCATGCGGTTGACCATGACGGTGACGCCGAGGCGCTCCAGCGCGCGGCTGGCGCGATGCGATAGCGACTTCGGGAACGAGCCGAGCACGCGGTCGGCAGCCTCGACGAGCAGGATCCGTGCCTGCGGTGGGTCGATCGAGCGGAAGTCCTGACGCAGGGTGTCGCGCGCCAGCTCGGCGATCTGGCCCGCCATCTCTACGCCGGTGGGCCCCGCCCCGACGACGATGAAGGTCATCTCCGACGCCTCGATCTCGGGGTCGTCGCTCAGCTCGGCGCGCTCGAAGGCCGCAAGCACCCGCGACCGCACGGCCAGCGCGCTCTCCAGTGACTTGACCTCGGCGGCAATCGCGCGCCACTCCTCGTGGCCGAAGTACGAGTACGCCGACCCTGCGGCCACGACCAGCGTGTCGTAGGGCACCGGGGGCGGCTCGATGTCGTCGACGCCGGACAGCATCACGGTGCGGGCGTCGACGTCGACGCCCGCCACCTCGGCCTGCAGGACACGCACGTCCGCGCGCTGCTTGAACAGCGCCCGCAGCGGGTAGGCGATCTCGCCCGGCGACAGCGCACCGGTGGCGACCTGGTAGGTCAGCGGCTGGAACAGGTGGAAGTTGCGTCGGTCGATCAACGTGATCTCCACGCCGGCCCCGCGCAGCCCCTGCACGGCGCGCAGTCCGCCGAAGCCGCCTCCGATGACCACGACACGGTGACGCATCGACGGCATCATGCCCGGCTGCGGCTTGCGTTGCCAGGGGGGTGCCGCGGGCGGGCGCTTCCGAGTGGCTCGGCGCGGAGCTGATCGAGTCCTTCCCGCGGGCATTTGAGCCGAATGCAGGGCCGCCAGGCAGCGTTCGAGGCCGCGAGCGGGTTGCGGCGCTGAAGCCGGCAGGTCGAGGTCGCGGCGTCCGTACGGTCGGCGGCGACGACGAGATTCGACGCCGTGCGTCCCCGTGGGGCCGATCTCGAGCGGCTAGCATCTCGGCACTGTGACGTTCGCGGGCGCGAAGATCGCCGTGGGGGCGGCGGCGGTCATGGCCGCGGGCCTGGTCGTCGCGGGATCGAACACGCTGGTCGCCGGCGCCCGCTCGGTTGCGGTGGGCACGCTGTCGCGGCTCGCTGCGCACGGGCGCCGGGCGGCGGGCTGACCCTGGCGAACGTTGACGCGAACGGCTCGCGCGTCGTGGCGGTGGGGTCGGATGGGTTGATCGCGACGTCGTCGACGCCGTCGCGGTGGGTCGTGCGTCGGACACCGGTGAGCCACGCGCTGCGCGGCGCCGTGTGGACCGGGAATCGCTGGATCGTGGTCGGCGACGCCGGCACGATCCTGTCGAGCGCCGACGGGCGCGTATGGCGGGCGGCGAGCGGGATCCCGAACGTGGGCTTACGCGCGGTGGCCGCCCGGCCCGGATTGGTGATCGCGGCCGGCTCGGGCGGGTCCCCTTGTTGTCGCCTCCGCGCGCAACTCGTTCAGTTGTCTTGCCGGGCTGCAAGAGGCGCGGCTGCTGAGCGAACACAGAGCGGGTCGAACGGAAACTCGTATCTAAAGGTTGAGCAACGGACCCGCGAAGTATCCTCGGCGAACGAGGAGCTGAGAAAAGAGATTACCGAACGCCGAAGGGCTGAAGCTGCCCGCCGCCACAGCGAAGAGCAGTTTCGCAACGTTGTAGACACCGCAACCGACGCGGTCGTCTCCATCGACGAGACGGGCCATATCCTCTACCTTAATCCGGCGATAACCAGAATCTTCGGTTACTCTGCTGCCGAGTTGATTGGGCAGTCCCTGACGATTCTCATGCCGCGGGGTTTGCGCGATCTCCACCACGCGGGCTTCGAGCGCTATCTAAGAACCGGGCAGCGACACCTGAACTGGCAGGGCGTGGAATTAACCGCCGTACGGAAGGGTGGCGAGGAATTTCCCGTGGAGATCTCCTTTGGTGAGGTCGCGAGTAACAGCCAGCACGTCTTTACCGGCTTCATCCGCGACATCACCGAGCGGAAGGAAGCAGAGGAATTGCGCCAGGCGCGGGCGCGGCAGTCGGCGATTCGCGCCGATATTAGCCATGCGTTGACGGGGGAAGAGGATCTTCGCGTGGTCCTCCAGCGATGCGCGGAGGCCATGGTTCAACACCTTGATGTGGCCTTTGCCCGCATCTGGACTCGGATTGACGATGCGAGATTACTGGAGATGCAGGCCAGCGCCGGCATGTACACGCATATCGATGGTCCCGCATAGCCGCATCCCCGTGGGCGACCTGAAGATCGGCCTGATCGCAGAGAATAAAAGACCTCATCTTACCAACGACGTCATCGACGATCCCAGAATCAACGACAAGGCGTGGGCCAAAAAGGAAGGCATGGTGGCTTTTGCCGGTTATCCCCTGGTGGTTGACGATCGAGCGGTTGGAGTTATGGCCGTTTTCTCCCGGACGCCGCTCAGCACCGGCATTCTCGACACCCTCGCCGCCGTGGCAGATTCCATTTCCCAGGGGATTGAAAGGAAGCGGACGGGAGAATCGCTGCGAAAGAGCGAAGAGCGTTTTCGTTTGCTCGTGGAAGGCGTGAAGACTATGCCATCTTTATGCTCGATCCGGAAGGGCGGGTGGTTACGTGGAATGAAGGGGCCGAGCGTATCAAGGGTTACCGCGCCGAGGAGATTCTAGGCCGGCAATTCTCACGGTTCTATGAAAAGGGAGACATCGAGCTGGGTAAGCCTGAGCAGGAGCTGAAAGAGGCTGAGGACTTGGGTCGCTCTAGGGTGGAGGGTTGGCGGGTCCGCAAGGATGGCTCGAGATACTGGGCGGAAGTCATGACCACGTCCATCAAAGAAAAAGATGGGAAACTCGTTGGTTACGCAAAAATTATCCGCGACCTCACCGAGCGCAAGCGTTTCGAACGCGACCTTCAGCACGAGCGCGACCGCCTGCGGTTGTTGTTGGATTTGAACAACCGAACGGCCTCAAACCTGGACCTCCACCAGCTCTTTCAAGCGCTGCTGACGGAGCTCAAGCAAATTATGGAGTGCGAGTTTGTCGGCCTGGCGCTTCCGGAGACTAAGGGAGACCAACTGCGCCTCGATGTGCTCGAGTGCGTCGAGTCGAAAGGCTCAATACGGGAAGGGATGCTGATTCCCATTCACGGCTCGCCGCCGGGCAGTCTTTCCGTACCGGGAAGGCCGTTGTTGTAGGTGACGCGGGAGCGCGCGCCAAAGGGCCTGATCCCTATCCAGGCGCGAAGCGGTGAAACCTACGAACAGACGGTGGCTGCGGAAGGGCTGAAGATCAGTTGCTATCTTCCTCTCACCCAACGCGATCATGCACTGGGAATCCTCCATCTGGCTTGGCGGCGTGAGCACCCTCTGGCGCAGCAAGACGTTGATTTCCTCAGACAGATTGCCGAGTCAAATCTCCATCGCCGTTGATAACGCCTTGAATTACCGGCAAGTGACCAAATCACGGGTACGCTTAGCCGCGGAGAAACAGTACCTCGAGGAAGAGATCCGGAGGGAATACAACCCCGACGAAATCGTCGGGGATAGCCCCAGCCTGCTGAAGCTATTGCAATTGGTGGAGCAGGTTGCGCCCACTGATTCGAACGTCCTGATCAGCGGGGAGACGGGTACGGGCAAGGAGCTTATTGCACGGGCCGTCCACAGCCGCAGCACGCGCAAAGATCGACCCTTGGTAAAGGTCAACTGCGGTGCGATTCCCGCTGGCCTTGTGGAAAGCGAACTTTTCGGCCACGTCAAAGGCGCCTTTACGGGCGCGACGGGTGACCGCACCGGCCGATTCGAACTGGCGGATGGGGGAACGCTTTTCCTTGACGAAGTGGGCGAGCTGCCTTTGGACACGCAGGTGAAACTTCTGCGTGTCTTGCAGGAGCAGGAATTCGAACCGGTCGGAAGCAGTCGCACCGTTCATGTTGACGTGCGGATCATCGCGGCCAGCAATCGCGACCTGACCGAGACGGTGCGGGCGGGCTTGTTCCGCTCGGATTTGTTCTATCGGCTGAATGTCTTGCCGCTTCACGTACCGGCGCTTCGTGAGCGCCAATCGGATATTCCCCAAATTCTGATGTTCTTTCTATTTCACTACTCGAAGAAGATGGGAAAAAGGATCGAAGCAATTTCGCCCGAGACCATGGAACGATTGGTAAACTACTCCTGGCCGGGGAATATTCGCGAACTCAGAAATGTTATTGAACGAGGAGTCGTGCTATCCCCGAGTTCGGCAATAACGTTGGGGCTCGACCTCCTTCCTCCCGAGATTTCCAACCTCGATTCGGTCCCCGGCGCCGTTCCTGTTCGCGGGCGGAACGTGGACGGCGCAGTTCAAGCGCCTCGGCAGGAAGCGCCACCCGCAGATGCTCCTTCGCTGGAAGAGCTCGAACGGCAACATATTCTGAAGGTGCTGGAGCAGGCCGGATGGAAAATCAGCGGCCCAAAAGGCGCGGCTGAGATCCTCAAGATTCACCCCAATACCCTTCGGGACCGCATCAGACAAGCTGGGACTTTCCCGGTCGGGTCACGGAACCCCGTAAGCGGTTACGGTCTGCCGTGCTACGCTCACGGAATAGCCGCAGAAATCCAATCCCGACCCATTCGCGAAAACTCCTATATCCTTTGTATTTTCAGCATGTTGTGAGACCAGGCAGTGCCATGAAATAAATTGGCTCTTGACTTGCATTACGAAAGCGTTCCTAGGGTGTGCAACTGATGGTAAGGATATCGGTTAGAGAGTCGACCGGTAACGCAATGACGCTGCTGATAGAAGGTAAGGTCATTGGCGAGGCGGTCGATGAACTCAATTCGTGCTGTGATCAGGCTCTCGCCGAAGGTCGGCGACTTACCCTGGATCTCTCGGGTGTCGCCTTCATTGACCGTGCGGGGGTGGCCCTCTTCCATGACCTCGCCGCCCGCCACGTAAGCGTAGTAAATTGCTCGGGGTTCGTTGCTCGAGCAACTGAAGGTGCACGACCCGGATAGACAAACACGATCGTCTCGCTAGGCGCATAGCCAAGCAACCACAGGGCTTAAGAATCAAAAATTGACCATAACGCTGGGCCACAAGGTCGGGCACCCGCTCGCCTTGGAAGCGTTGGAGTCTGCATAGACTCTTTTAATGGCCCGACTATATGGAGGTGTGCCATGAGACAAACAGAGCGTATGGCACTGTTCAGAACCCCCATCCCCAAGCCTTCCGTCGAACGAAAGGCTTTTCGCAACGAGATCATTGGTTCGAGCCAATCCTTCAAGCTGGTTCTTCAGCAGGTCGAGACGGTAGCGCCGACGCCTTACGACGGTTCTAATTCAGGGTGAGACAGGAACGGGAAAGGAAGTCATAGCTCAAGCCATACACGATCGCAGCCCGCGCCGGAGTGGCCCGTTTGTGAAATTGAATTGTGCGGCGATTCCTGCCGGTTTGCTGGAAAGCGAACTATTTGGCCATGACCGCGGCGCCTTCACGGGGGCCTTTGCCACTCGCACTGGGCGCTTCCAACTTGCCGATAAGGGCACGCTGTTTCTGGATGAAATCGGTGAGTTGCCCCTGGAGTTGCAACCAAAACTGTTGCGTGTCCTCCAGGACCAGATGCTGGAGAAACTTGGAAGCACACGCACCGTCCGCATCGATGTCCGGATTGTCGCGGCCACCAACCAGAATCTGGCGCAGATGGTGGAAGAGCGAAGGTTTCGACCCGACCTTTACTACCGATTAAATGTGTTTCCCATCGCTCTTCCCCCTCTCCGCGACAGGTCCGATGACATCCCGGCGTTGGTCGAATACTTCGTGCAAAGGTTCTCACGCGAGATGGGAAGAAAAGTCGAGACCATCCCTGCCGAAGTGATGGAGGTCTTGAAACTTCATGATTGGCCGGGCAATATTCGCGAACTGGAGAACTTCATCAAGCGCGCCGTCATCATGTCCACCGGCACCGTCCTTCGCCCGCTTTTCGGCGAGCTTAAACGCCTGCCCAGCCAAACCTCGCCGGCGGCCAAGCGAACTCTGGCGGAGGCCCAGAGAGAGCACATTGTGGAAGTCCTGCGTGACACGCGGTGGGTGCTGGGGGGAGACCATGGCGCCGCCGCACGGCTGGGAATGCCGCGGACCACCCTGGTCTACAGAATGCGCAAGCTCGGAATTGTTCGAGAACAAGGAGCCAATCCTTTCGAAGCCGTCCCACCGGGTTGCCGGATTCGCCCGCCGAGTGAATCGGTGACCGGCAGGAATCCCCGTTGGGAGAGGGCGAAGGGGCAATCGAATCGGCATTTTCAGAGGTCGGGAACCGCTTAAAGC
>CAVYPO010000003.1:0-421913 GCA_963770405.1 uncultured Solirubrobacterales bacterium | reverse complement strand
GGCGCTCGTTGACGCTCGCCTCGAACGAGGCCACGCGGCCTGGAGTTGTGCATCCCTGGCTCGTCGGAGCGACACTTCTCGGTGGGTCAAGCGAAGCGTTCGATGATCGCCCGGCCGGTCGCCTCGATCGACCGCAACTCGCGCCGGCGACGCAGCACCAACATCGGTAATGCCGCGAGGTCCAGCAGCGTCCCCGTGTTCGGGGGCAGCGAGCCGAACGATCGCGCGGATACGTAGGCGCTCAGCCGTTCCGCCGGTGGGACGGCGACCGTCTCCAGCCGCGGCGCCCACTCGAGGAGCACGCTCCCGCCAAGTGGAAGCGAGCAAGGCGCGGGCCCGAGCGTCATGCGTACCCGCTCCCCCCGACGCACCGCCGGCATTCCGGGGGGAACCCACGACGCAGAACGCAAGTCAACGCTTCGCGGTCCCGCGAGCACCTCGCCGTCGACGATCACTGCAAGATCGTCGCTGAGGACGGTCAGCCCCGCCTCGCGCGCGAGCCAGCCGAGCGTCGTGCTCTTGCCGGCCCCCTTGATACCGAACAGCAGCACGGCAATACCACCGAGTTGGACAGCGCCGGCGTGAAGCGCTTCATGCCCGCGCCACTGCCACATGACGGCAGCGGCCGGCGCGAGGAATGGATGAAGCATCTCGGCGGCCGTGGGACGTTCCGGAAGCAGGAACGTGACGAGATCCTCGCCGTGTCGCGCTCGCATGCGGCCTCCGCCAAGCAGCGACACGTCGGCCATCTCCCTGTCGATGCGCGTGGCGGAGTGATCGGGGGCCACCTTTGAGACCGCCACGCGCAGCCGCGGAGCGTCACGGCCAATGCGCTGCATCCAACGCTCGGCGCCACTGAGACCATCGAGTCGCAGGCCGTAGGCACCGGGAGCCGTGCTTGGCGTCACGTCTCGGCGCGAACTCAGCATTGCCGTCGCGGGCGGGTCCAAGACGGTGGGGTCCCCCGTCGGGAAGAGCCTGATGAGCTTCCCCTTGCGCTCAGTGGCAAATTATTCAACGGCGAGGAGCGCGATGGATGTAGGATGCCCCCGCCGCAACGCCACCTTGGGCGGAGTCGGTCGAAGGGGGAGCAAGGCGGCTAGTCGACACACGCGAGACGGAGGTCAGAGCATGAACGCGCGACTCAGCCTAACGAAGCACTCACTACTGCTTGCTGGCCTGACCGCGGCGGCTCTGCTCGTCGGCACGAGTTCGTCCGCCCTGGCCACGAACGTCTGCTCGGGCCAAACCATCACATCGCCATCGACACTGCCGACTGCGGCGATCGGGTCGAGCTACAGCTACACGCTGACAAGCAGCGCCACAACGAGCTGCCCGGACCTGTGGTTCATCGTCGGACGGTTGCCCTCCGGCCTGCATCTGAACTACTCCACCGGGGTGATTTCCGGTACCACGGGGAACTACGTCGAGACCGCGTCGTTTCAGGTCCTGCTCATCGGACCGGGCAGCTTCGATACGGAGTGGGTGACGCTCCCGGTGACCGACACGGTCACCGTCGACCCCACCGCCGGTCAGCTGACCGGTGAGGCCACGGATGGTCACAGCGTGTACGTCGCCGACGGCGGCTCCAATGCGGTGTTTCAACTGAGCGGCAGCAACCCGCCGGCCGTGCTCACCCCACCGTCACTCTCGGGCCTCGACTTCCCCGAGTACCCCGCGGCGGCTGGAGGCGATGTGTTCGCCGTCAACTTCTACGCAACGGCGAACACGATCAGTTCCACCGCTCCGTCGAATCCGACGATCTCGGTCCCCGGCTGTTCCAACGCCGCTGACATCGCCGCGGCGCCGGCCGGGCCGCTGGTACCGCCACAGATCGTGGTGACGTGCTTTGGCAGCGGAAACGTCTTCTCGCTGAGCGAGGTGGCGTCTACCTATCAGCCGATCTCGACCTACTCGTTCGGGCCGAGCTCCCTGCCATCCGGTGTGGCGAACGTCGCAGGCAACGACTTCCTCGTCGGCGACGACTCGAACAGCACCGTCACGCTCCTGTCCTTCCCTACGAGCGGCGCGCTGCAGCCCGCCACCGTTCTGGCTACGGTGTCCCTACCCTCCGGCAGCTACCCGGCAAGCATCGCATACGACCCGTTCGACTCGACGGCCTACGTGGCGAACGCGGCTGCCAACACGGTGAGCGCGCTCAAGGTCGCATTCTCGCAGCAGAGCGGCACGTGGACCCTGACGGATGAGGGCGAGACCTCGGTCGGCACGGGGCCGTTCGGCTTGGCCGTCAACCCGAGCACCAGCACGCTCGTCGTCGCGAACGCATACGACGACAACGCGGACGTCCTTTCGCTTCGATCCTCCACGCCGAAGATCCTGTACCAGGTGTCGGTCGGGCGGTTGCCGAGCAGCGTGGCGATCGTCGGGTCGCTGGCGTACGTTGACAACGGGAAGGACGGGACTGTCAGCGTGATCGACGCATCGGCTTCGCCCTTTGGGCCGTTCCGCGGATTCTTCGGGCACCCGTGGGACGACTCTCACAGCGGGCCGCCCAATTGGAACCCGCTCATCCCGCCGAACCACTGACCGACCATGACGATCAACCTAGGAGAAGCATCGATGTCTCTGAATCCCTCGCAAAGCCCATCCGGGGCCTCGGGACCGACCGACGCCGTCGCCGGCACGACGGCTTCCCCGGTCTATGAGTCACCCGCGCTCGTTGTGCTCGGGACCGTCGGGCAGCAGACGCTCGGGGCGGGCAGCCAGTTCAGCGACGGCCCGAATCCCGGGGGACACGCGTAACAGAGAGGCGGTTTGGTCGGGCCGGCGAGCCGCCGGGCCGACCAAACGGGTTCGCCTTTGGCGGTCTCGTGACACGCGGCTCGCGACCCGGAAGAACGCAGCGGCTGCGTGCCGACCGCTGAGCACGCCCGCTCATCGAGTAGTGACCGCGTGAACAAGTCATCACGCGCGGCCACGCTCGGCCGCCTGGAGCGCGCCTTCGGATTTCCGCTCGGCGCCCAACCCGGCGCCCCTGCGCTCGGCCATTCGACACAGCCGGTCCGCTCGGCGCTCGAGCGCGTGATGCTGTCGGCCCTCCACCGAACCCCATGCGCCGTCGCGTTCTCGGGGGGTCGCGACTCATCGGCGGTGCTCGCGCTCGCCACCAGCGTGGCCCGCCGTCACGGTCTCGAATCTCCGATCCCCGTGACGCTGTCATTCCCGCGGGCACCGACGACACACGAGTCGCAATGGCAGGAGCTCGTCATCGCTCAGCTGGGGCTGCGCGACTGGGAGCGGATCGAGATGGGGAGCGAGCTCGACTTCCTCGGCGAGCTGGCGCGTACGGGGCTGCGGCGCCACGGTCTGCTGTGGGCACCGAATGCCCATTTCCTGGTTCCTCTGTTCGCTCGCGCGTCCGGTGGAAGCCTGCTAACCGGAGTCGACGGCGACGGACTGTTTGGCTGGGCCTGGGCGGAGTTGCGCGCCCGGCTGGTGCGCCGCGGCCCGGTCAACCCGCGCGACGTACTCCGCGTGGCGCTGGCGACCTCGCCGGCGGCGATTCGCGCGGGTTACTACCGGCGCCGACTCGGGGCCCAGTGGCCGTGGCTGCGGCCGGCCGCGCGGCAGGCGGTCTGGGCCTGTCGGGCCGCCGAACGTGCGTCCGAGCCAGTGCGCTTCGACCGGCGCCTGGACTGGTATGCACGGCGACGCTTGTTGCACGTGATGACGCACAACTTCAGCGTGCTCGCAGCCGCACAGGACACCCACGTCGTGCATCCGCTGCTGGACCGCGGGTTCCTGGCCGCATTCGCGACCAGGGGCGGTCGCGGCGGTTACGGCGACCGCACCGCTGCGATGCGCTGGGTATTCGGCGACCTCCTGCCCGAGGCGGTGCTGACACGCCGCTCGAAGGCGGAGTTCGGCGCCGCCTTCTGGGGCCCGGCGTCGCGCGCGTTTGCGGCAACGTGGGACGGCTCGGGTCTCGATGAGGAGCTCGTGGATACCGACGCGCTGCGTGCCGTCTGGCGCGACGAAAACCCCCCGCCGGCAACCGCCACACTCATGCAACAGGCCTGGCTTGCCGCCAACGAACGCGAGCGAGACGGCGCCCGACCCTAGGCCGCGCGCCGACCCCCCGGCGCGCCTGCCGAGCGCATCCGCTTCGCTGCGGTCCCGCCGGATTTGGCGCGGCCACCCGCAGCCCCGGCCGCTGCCGCAATGCGCGTCGGCTCGCCGCCGGCAGGCTTCGTCCGCCGGCGCGCCGCCAGCGCGGGCGTACGGCGCAGGCGCGCCAGCTCGCGAAATTCGGGCCAGGTGGACGGTGCTCCCGGCGGGCGAGTCACGAGCGCCGGGATGCCGCCGGGCAGGTCGGCGAGCGCGGCGCGCAACTCAGGCTCGCGCAGGTGCTCGGTCACGGTGCGCACCGCGGTCTCGATCACCTGATGGCGACGACGGCCGTTCATCAGGTTGGACCCCATCGCGTCAAGGTCGTGAACCGTCGGTTGGATCAGTACGACCTCGGCTCCGGAAGCTCGCACACGTGCGGCCTCGCGCCCGAGCGCGCGTCCCGACGCCTGGCGCAGCAGGCCGGCGGCGCGCTCGGCGAGCGATTGGCGCGGTGGAGCGTGCAGCGAGGATGTCGGGTTCAGACAGACCACGAGATCGAGCCCGAGGTCGGCCAGCACGTCGAGATTGGACAGCGAGTGCACGCCGCCGTCGATGTAGCGGCGGCCGCCGATGCGCGCCGGGCGGTAGAAGCCGGGGACCGCGCACGACGCGGCGACCGCGTCGGCGAGTGTTGCGGCCGGAGCCCCCTTGCGGCCAAACGCGACGGGTTGACCGTCCTCGTAGTCGCTGGCCATGATCCACAGGTTCGGGTGCGGCGCCCAGCCGCTGCCGGCGGCGCGGCGCACCGTGTCCCGCAGGGGCTCGGAGGAGATGATGCCCTCGGGCACCCAGCCGGCGAGCACGGCGGCCGGCGCGTAGCGATAGGGACGAGCGAGCGACGCGAGTGCGAGCCGCCAGGAGCCCGGGCCGAGCACCGGCACACCGCGGTGCAGGCGGTAGCTGCCACCGGCGGAGCGGTCGGCATCGCTCACCGGACGTCCGTCGGCGCCGATGAGGTTGACGTCCTCGCCGGCCGAGTGGGCGACCATGAACCAGGGTGGGACGCCGCAGGCCGACAGCGCCCCGATCATCGAGCCGGCCGACGTGCCCACGATGTAGTCGGCGCTGCCCGGGTCCCAGCCGGTCTCACTGGCGAGCGCATGCAGCGCGCCCACCAGCCAGGCGCCGCCCAGAACCCCGCCGGCGCCGAGAACCAAGCCGATCCGCGGACGGCTGCGGCGAGATGCGCTCATCGGACTATGGCCTCAGAAAATGGGTTCATCGTCGGTCCTTTCTGTTACTAAACAGTTATCGAACGCCGCAGCGGAAACCTTCGGGCAACGGCGAGGATCGGGGGAAACCCGCATGGCGCAGCCGGACGCGCAATTGCGTCGTCGAGCGGCGCCGCAGCCGGGAACGGGGCCGTGTTCCCGGCGTTTTCGGGACGGTCGCCGTCGGCGGCAGATCGCGCATGATGCGCCAGATCCGGCGCATCATGCGTCGGATGCAACGCATCATGTGGCGAACGGTCTCGAGTCCGCGAGATACCGCCGCAACAGCGGATTGGTGATCTGCCAGTCGGCGCGACCTCGGCTCTCGATGATCGCCGCGCCGCGCAGCTCCTCCAGTGCCCGGCGCACGGCGCCGCGGGGCAGGTTCGGGTACGGGGGCTCGCCCCGAGCCACCCGGCGCGCGACGTCCAGACCGAGACGGTGCAGCTGGCGGATCCGCTCGACGACCTGCTCGTGGCTGGGCCGGTCGCCCTGCAGGGCGGCGAGGTAGCCCTGCTCGACGAGGCCCGCATCGATCGCCCGAACGTCCAGCAGCACCGCGGTGAGATGTGTCTTCTGCGCAATGAGCATCGTGGCGCGGGGGTGCAGTTCGCCGAGCTCGACCATGCGGGCGAGGGCCAGCGCGTCGGCCTCGCAGTCGTCGGCCGCGAAGCGCTCACGCAGTCCGCGCAGCCAGCTGTCGGCGTCGATCGGGCGCAGCTCGTGGAAGCTTCCAAACTGCGCGAGCGCGCGATGACCGGGCAGGAACAGATCGCGCATCAGATGGTCGATGCTCCCCGCGAACAGGTAGCTCACGCCCTCCGAGCGCTGGAAGATCGCGCGCATGCGCTTGGTGAGCGCGTCGGCGTCACCGTAGGGTCTGTGCGGCCCGGCGATCTCCTGGAACTCGTCGAAGAACACGATCACCGGCCGGCCGTCGGCGCGCGCGATTCGTGCGGGCAGCGCGAGCGCGTAGTCGAGGTAGCGCTCGGGATCGCGCGCCGCCAGGCCAGGCTGAAACGCGATCTCGAGCTCATCGCCAAGCTGCGCCTTCGATCGCACAACGGCCGACATGCCGGCGGCGTCGGCGACGAGCCGCCCCGCGCGCCGTGCCTGGTGCACGATCCGCCGCAGGACCGAGCGATTGGAGATCGTCGCGGCGACGAGCACCTCGGCGAGCTCGGCGGCACTGGCGATCCGGAACAGGTCGGCCGCCACCACGTAGCACCCCTGCTTATCGGCCTCGCCGAGCGCGGCGTCGCAGACGCTCGTCTTGCCCGTGCGGCGCGGACCGGCGATGACGAGATTGCCGCCACCGAGCAGCGTCGCACTCACCTCGCGCACGTCCGCCGCGCGCCCGATCATCTGACTGGCCGGCAGCGGCTGGTCGGTGGGAAAGAGGTCGGCGCTGCGCTGTCGCATTGGCGACTCGAGTCTAGCGCAATTCGCCGGATCCGGCGCATGCTGCGCCATATCGGGCGCATTGCTGGAACGGCCGTCAGCCACCACGGGGAACCACGCGCCCCGCGCGACGCCCCAGAGCCCCGCCGGGCGCCGCCGGCCCGTAGAATCGCCGGGGCCAGGGCGCGTAGCTCAGTGGGAGAGCGCTCGCTTCACACGCGAGAGGTCGCTGGTTCGAGCCCAGCCGTGCCCATGAGGAGAACCCGCCGCTCGCGGCGGGTTTTTCGTTGGGCGGGGGCGTTTGGATCGGCGAGCTCGTGACGCGCTTGTGGCAGCGCCAGTGCCCAATGGTGCCCAAACGGGGGTCTCGACGAGCCGCCGGAGGCGCTCGCGCTCCTCGTCGCCGTGGCGCATCGTGCGCGCGTAGATGCCGAGCGTCAGGCGCGCGTCGGTGTGGCCGAGCTGCTCCATGACCTCGGGCGCGGTCGCGCCGACCGCGAAGAGCAGGGAGGCGAACGTGCGTCGGAGTGAGTGCGGCGTCAGCCCGGCGGGGAGCGGCGCCCGGTCGCGCTCTTGGAGACGCCCGTGGGCACGACGCACCACGCCGTCGAGGACGCGGTTGCGGATGTTGCTCGGGCTCTGCCGGTTGCCGCTCGTCGTGCCGAACACGAGCGCTTGCGGCTCGGGATGCGTCCTGGCCTTCAGCGCGGCGAGTTCGTCGCGCAGCGCGGGTAGAAGGGTGACCTCGCGTCGCCCGGCGTCGGTCTTGGACTCGCCCACGCGAAGGCGCCCGCCGGCGAGGTCGACATCGGCCCAGCGCAGAGCCAGCAGCTCGCCGAGGCGGAGACCGGCGAAGGTCAGTGTCGCGAGGATCGCCCGCCGCGGCAGCTGGCGATCGCGTCGCGCCTCGCGATCCAGCTGCTCGGCGGCGGCGAGCAGCGCCTCGATGTGCTCGGCGCGGTCGAGATAGGGGCGGTGCGGCTTGGGCTCGCGCAGCTTGCGCCGGCGGCGGTTGACGCGCATCGGGTTTCGGGCGATGAGATCGCGCTCCTCGGCGACGTCGAGGATCTGGCCGAGGCGCGTGAGGGTCTTGTTGATGGAGCTTGCGCTCAGCGCGCCCTCCTGGACCTTCGCGGCCCGGTAGCGGTCGATCTCGGCAACGGTGATCTGCGAGAGGCGATGACGGTGGAAGAACGGAAGCAAGTGGTGCGAGAGTTGCCAGAGGTAGTCGAGCGCGGTGTTCGGCCGCAGCGACGGCTTGATCTCGGCGAACCACAGCGACGCGAAGTGGTGGAAGTCGGGGTCGGCCGGCATCGAAGGCCCGATCGGCCCAGCGGGCGGCCGCCACCTGCCGCGACGGACGTCGGCGAGGACGTTCTGGAGCTCTTCCGCCGCGCGGGTCCGGGTCCACCCCTCTGCCACCGTGCCGAGCGTGATGTACTCGCGGCGACCGTAAGCGCGGAAGCGCAGCGCGAAGGTCAAGCCGCCAGCCGCTGCGCGCTCGATCACCTGGCCTGACGCGGGACGGGACATCAGCTCGAGATGATCCGCGTGGACGTGGACGGTTTCGTCGCGCGCGGCAGTGCTGCTCCGGATACTCGGTCGTGGCCCTGCCCCGTTTGGGCAGGTGTCGGCATCGCCGACACCTGAGTGCCGATCAAGGGGAGCGCCGGGGTTCTGTCAAGCGCGCCCAGCACCTTCGAGCTCGCCGCAAAGGCCGGCGCGCGCTTGACGGGTTCCCGGCGCTCCCCTACACCGCGACCACTCGCGACACGCTCTCGACCGCGCATCACTTGGCCTTGCGGAGGTGCCAGCCGTCGTTGCGTCGCTCGAAAATGGTGTCCTTACCGCGGTGCAGATGCTGCGAGATGTTCGTCAGCGGCACACCGAGATCCTTCGCGATCACGCCGCCCCGCACGCCCGCGTGCTTGCCCAGGTAGGCGATCACCTCGTCCTGGGTGATCCGGCGCAGCAGCGTGCCGTTTGGCGGGCCCTCGCCGGTCAGCGCGCGACGCGCCTGCACCAGGGGGCGACGCTCGGCCATCAGATCCTCAACCGAAGCGAGCTCGCGGTCGACCTCGGCCAGACGCGCGTCGATCTCGGCGACCACCGCGCGGTTAGTGCCTACGGGCTTTTTGGCCTTCGCGGTCATTTGAGCGGACCGTGCCATGGCCGCATCCTACGCCCGGCATACGTTATATGTCAAACGCATACCTGTGCCGACGGGCAAGCACTGAGGGGTGCGCGGATGGCGGTGACGTCGACGCCGCTGGGTCGGGCCGAATAACAGCGGCTTGGGCGCGGCCCTCCCGACAAACGCCGACTACACCTCATCAAACGTCGGGCTCCCGTTCGCGCCGGCAATGCGGGCGCCGGCGAGTTGCCGCGCGGCCGTTCCCCGTGTCGTGCTTCGCGGAACAGTTGGAGCGGCGGCGGGCGACGCCTGCTCAGCTCCGCAAGCAGGACACGGGTTCCGGCGAGCCGACCCGCCGGGGCCTGCGCTCACTGGCCTGGTACCTGCACCATCAGTGTGATTACGGCCACCCCCGTGGGGATGTTTTGCCCTGCCTTTGAGCTCGTGCCCGGGATGGCGAAGGCGTCGTGCCCGCGAGTATCGACCTCGCCGCTGATCTCCCACCCCTGGGGGGAGTCCCCACTGAACTCACAGAGGCTCGTGCTGTCGGTGTAGATCTGGGACGCGGGCGTGTTCAGCTGGGCGCCGGGCCAGGAGCGCAGTGCCACGATGAGATCGCGACATGCGGCTAGGCCACTTGTGCGGGTGATCCACGTTCGGGTCGAAGTCGGTGGATCCACGAGCCCCAGGTAGGGGAATCCCGACCCGGGCGCCGGCAGCTGTGTGGCGATCGCGCCGCGGCCGTAGGAGGCAGGCATCGGAAAGGCCGCGACGATCGAGCGCTCTTCAGGGATCGGATGCGAGCGGGCGTGCCGCTCGAGGAGCGCCACGCCCAACAGCACCGGCACGGTGACGAGCGCCGCTACCGCAGCGCGCCTGCTGAGGACCGGACGTCGGTTGTGCAGGAAGGCCAGCTGAAGGAGCGTCAGCAGCGAGAGAACGAGGGACAGGAACCCGAGCGTCAGCAGCGGGGTGTTCACCCAGGCCTTGTAGTTCGAATCAGACGTCGGCTCGAAGCTCAGGACCGCCCAGAACCCGGTCCACGTCGCAGCGAGACTTCCGACCAAAGCGGCGAGCAATGCGACCGCCGTGACAGCGGTCCGCCACGGCGAACCCGACCCTGTCTCCACGCTCAATGGGATGTCGCTCATATCCAGGGCCCTATCGGCCTATACCCAGACGGCGTGAGACGGTTGCAGTCGGGTGGACGGGTCTCAGGCCTCGAATGGCACTGCGCGGTCCGCCGCTCCTGCGCAACACCACAGCCGCGTCATCGCTCAAATTATCCCCGCCACGAGCCGTGGTCCACCGAGCACCACGCGCCGAGATGCCTCGCGCCCTACGAGCGCCGCTTTCTGCAGAGCGGAACAGTCGGAACAGTCGGCCGCCAGCGAGGACGCTGCCGCAATGGACGAGCGCCGCGGACGGCCGCTCGGCGCCGGCGCAGTTCTCCTTTCTTCGTGAGCGGCAGTCCTCAGTGGGGTGGCCGCCGCGGCCGGGGGTCGTCCTGAGCGGAACAGTGAGCGTCAGCGGGCGCCGGCCCTGCTCCGTCGATCAAAGCGGGTGCGGAGGCGCCCCACGGCGAGGCGAGACGGCCTGTTGCTACGACGGCGATTCCGACGGGTCCTGCTCTCTCCACCGATGCAGAGCAGCAGCCCGAGGTCCGCGTCGGGCCTCCCGCTCATCCGAGGCGGGGCTCTGAGTCACTGCGTCACGGCCGCATTGCTCGCTGACCGGGAGCACGGATTTGGGGCCGCTCGTTCTGAGCACCCTCGGGAAGCCTACGCCGCCGGTCGACGGGTCAGCGTTCCTCCGCGCGCCGGGTCCTGATTTCCCGCCGTGCGAGCAGAAATCCCGCCGGCGGCGAGAGCAGCACGCTGAGCGCCACAAATTGAAGCGGCTCAAGACCATGTCGCTTCGCATACCGCCATACGACGACGGGCCCGAGCACCCACACTGCCACAAGGAATACCGCCCAGGCCGACATCACAGCGCATCCGCGAATGGCGCTCGGCGCGCCGGTCCTCGCCGCCGCGCTCCCGGGCTCCCTCCGTCGGACGCCGAGTTCACTCCGCGCATACGAATACATCGGCCACGTCGTCGCCACTCGTTAGCGGCTCCCAACCGAGCAGCGTGACCGCCTGTACGTGGAACTGCGGCACGCCCGGATGCGCCGTAGGGTAGCGGCGGACGCCCGCTCACGAAGAATGCGGGACAGCCGAGGCCTCGAGTGCCGGCGTCTGCGCGTCGTCCACAGCGGAACAGCGGCCCGCCGAGAAGCGCGGGCCTGCTTCTCGGCTGTAAGCGAGACACTGCCCGCTGGTCTGGGCTCAAGGGCGTGCGCCGGGCAGCCGATGCGCAGTCGTATGAGCCCGACGCATCAGCGGGTGAAGCTCGTCGTCGTGACCGTTGGTCTCACGCTCAGCGTCCTCGCGATCATCATCGCCCTCATTAGCGCCCTCAGTTCTCACGCGGTGTGGATCGCCGCGCTCGCGCTGGCCACGATCGGCGCCGGGTGGACTACCGCGTTGTGGCAACGCGATGTCCGTCGCGGGACCATCACGGCGATGACCGCACGGCGCAGCCGCGGCGCTCTCGCTTTCGCGGGCATGGTCATTCTCGTCGCAGCTCGCTTGGTCCTGCACGTCTACAACTGATCTGATTCGGACGATCCGGTCTCTTGGCCGTAGCACGCGCCCGCGTGTGACAAATCGTGGTGGGCGCCAGCGCGCAGTTCTGCATCCGCGAGGAGCAGAACGGCGCTGACGTCGCCGGCACGCGATGATCGTCCGAGGCGGAACAGAGCGGGCGCGGTGGCGGCGTACCTGCCTTGGGCGCGAAGGCGGTCGTCAGCCGTGACACCGGCCGCGCGGATCGGCGCATCTCCCATGTCGCCGATGCGCTCGTGAGTTTCGAAGTCGTTCCAGACGCGAAAGCGATCGTCGACAGATGCGCGCTTGTAGGGTCGGCGGGAGGCGACCCCGGACCAGTCGGCTCGGCCGTACGGTCCGCGGACGCGTCCCGCCGACCCTACATTGCGATTGTGCCCCGAGCGCGGCTCGCCCCGAGTCTCTGATCCTGCGCCTGTTCCGAGAGGATTATGAAATCGCAACTGCGGCGCCGTTGCGCCCGCCCACGAGCTACCGCCGAGCGTGCGGGCCGCCGACCGGGGATGACTACCTGAGCGGCCGTGATCCGCGGGACTGATGTCCCCGCGCGCCATCGATCCGGCTGGATCCCGGGCGCCACGTTGCCGAATCACGCCTGAAGCATCACGCCTTCCGGCGCGGCGGCTGGCTAACCACCAGCGACGCCGCTGTCCGCGGCCGCGTCGATCGTGACGGCAAAGCGCGTGTCCACGCTTTCGGGTCGGAAGGCTTGCGGCACACCGGCGAGCGGCAGCGGCCGGTATCGGGCCCAAACTAGGAGATCGATCCGTTGGCACCGGCGAAGCCAAAGCCGTCGGCTTGGTTCCCGACGTTGCCACCGCGGGTGAGTTGCTCGACGCTGCCCAGAGGTGTGAGCCGGGGTGGCTCATATGCGGGCGAGGCGTGATCGCCTGTCGGTTCCCGGGGCTGTTCTGGGGTGGGGACGGGCACCTCGGTCAGCTGCCTTTGCGGTCGCGTGCGGTCGCGGTGGACTTGCCTCGACGCGCTCGAGGACGCGTATGGCTGTGCCTGCGTGCGGTCGTGACGCACGCGCGGCGCTTGCGCTTGTTCTTCAGCCGCTCGCACGTCCTGATCGCCTCGCTGAGTCGCTGTGCTGCGGTGCGCCGCCTCGTGCTCACAGCGGGCGGCTCGGTGGTCTTGCGGCTGACCGCGGGCACCCTGGTGGCAACCGACGGCGCGCCCGTGGCTGTCGCTGTTGCCGCGAGCACGCCGGTCACGCTCGTGCTCGTCGGCGCTGCGTCGGGCGGCGCGGTGGCCACAGGTCCGGTGTCGGTGGCGCCGCCGCTGGGGGACGGGCTGGCGGGGTTGGTGCCCTGCGGGACGAGGTCGTCCTCGCTGTTGTAGGCAAAGCTGAACGTTCCCGTCTGCCGGACGGAGAACCGGAACTCGACATCGATTGCCGAGCCTGCCGTCAGCCCACCGGGCGGCAGCAGCGACGTAGCGGTCCAGGTCGCGTCCAGGCCGCCCATCCCGGAGATGCTCGGCGCGTCGAGCGTAAGCCCGAGCGGGCTCGCGGTACCGCCACCGGACAGGACCACACCGCTCTCGCCACTGGAGCTCTCGGCTTCCAACACGGCCTGGGTCGCCGCGGACCCGGGGGCGCCGAGCGTCGTCAGGCCGGTGATCCGAAAGCGCAGCCGCGTGACGGTCATTGGGGTCGTTCCCGCGGGCACGTTCGCGCACGCCGTCCCGGGCGCCGGCGCCTGGCCGCTGCAGTTGGTCAGGACCCGGTTGAGGATCAGCGTGCCCGGGGACCCGGCGGTGTAGATCTGATTCGGTCGCGCGGTGCCCAAGACCCCGGGGTCCAGCAGGCTCGACTGGAGCACGTTGTTGTGGACGATCGGCGAGGCCAGATCGGATGGCGCCGGCGCGCCGAGTTCAGCGTCGCTCGGCGTGACGTCGCCGGCGCTGACGGCGACGAAGGCGAAGTCCGAAGCGTTGTCGTGAGTGTCGACGGGGGCACCGTCGGCGAACCGCCGGACCCATGCGTCGTCGTCGCTCGGCAGCCGCGGGGGCACCATCAGCCCGGTGCCCGAGCGGAACCCTGAGGGGGCGCCGGCAAACCCGACAGCATCGATCGGGGTTGAGCCGGCGAGTAGCTCGACGCCGCCATTGGCCGGAATCCCAGCCGGCATCGACGCGTCGCCCGCGGCGATCGAGCTCAGCGAGTAGGCCGAGCCGGTGATCAGCAGATGACCGTTGGCCGGGATCGAGACCGCCGGGCCGAGCGTCGTCGAGGCGCCATTTGAGCCCTCCAGCTGCCAGTTGCCGACCGGGATCGCGGAGCTGCCCGAGTTGTACAGCTCGACGAACTGGTCGTTCGCACCACTCGGTCCCGACAGCCGCAGCTGGTCGATCTCGATCGCCGATGATGCCTTTGCGGCGACCACGATCGTCTGCTGCGCCTGTGGTGCAGCGCTCCAGGAGTCGTTTCCATCCTGGTTGGCGTCGATCACGCAAGTCCCCGGACCGGCGAACGAGACCTTTGACCCGGAGATCTTGCATGCCCCCGACGTGCTGGAGGAGTCGATCGAGAACTTGACCGGGTTCCCCGACGCGCCGCCCGTTGCCGTCACGGTGTACGTGTTGCCGGCCGACGGGTTAGACGGGTTCGACGTGAAGGTGATGGCCTGCTCCCCTACGTGGTAGGTGATCTGGGCGGTCTCGCTGTACCCGTCGTAGCTGGTCGCGGTGACGGTGTAGGTGAACGTCCCCTGCGAAGAGGTGTCGAGCTCCCCGGGCGACTCCGATCCGCTGTCGTCCGTGCACGAGGAGAGGCCCGGGCCGTTCGCGCCCTCGGTGCACGAGAACGACGTCGGGACGGCCTGCCCGATCGCGAAGTACTGCCCGTCGGCCGGCGAGCTGATCGCTGCCGCGGGTGGCTCCACCACGGCGATGGCCATCTGAACCTGTGGTGCGCCCGAGTAGCCGCTGTCGCCGGCCTGGTTGGCGTCGATCACGCAGGTCCCCGGGGCGCCGAACGTCACGAGTGAGTCCGAGATGGAGCACGCCCCACTGGTTGACGAGGAGTCGATCGAGAAGATCACCGGGTTCACGGATCCCCCGCCCGTCGCCATCACGGTATACGTGCTTCCCGGCGTGGGGAAGTCCGGCGTCAGCGAGGTGAAGTTGATCGTCTGCGTCGCGATGACCCAGCTGATCTGAACCTCCGGCGTCGCGTCGAAGTTGTTGTTGTTGACGCCGGCCGTGACCACCGAGGTGTTCGTCCCCGACGAGTAGCTCGAGCCGGCCCCGCCGCCACCAGCGCTCAAGCCGCAGCCCGCACCGCCACCGCCACCGCCGTAATAGCCGCCGCCTCCGCCGCCACCACCCGAGTCGACCGCCTCGGCCTGCCCTCCGGCCTGGCCGGCGCCGCCGCTCCCGAGTACGCTGGCGCCCCCAGAGCCGCCGTCCGGACATTTGTCGCCGCCGCCGGGGTTGCCGGTGGCACCGGCACCGCCGGCCCCAGGGCCGGCACCGATCGTGTGGTTGCTGCCGTTGCTGGTGAAGCTGAAGGTTGAGGTGACGCCACCGAGGCCGCCGCCTGCCCAAATGCCCGGTCCACAGTTGGGGCCCGCGCTGCCGTTCGAGTCGACGTAGCCCTGCTCGTCAGTGGGCCCGCCGCTGCCGCCGATGCCATTGCCGCCGCCGGCCCCGGGATCGCCGCCGGTGCAGTCGAAGGCGTCGGCGCCGCCGCCCCCCGCGACAAGCAGCCGTGAGGCGAGGTCGTTCTGGGTCAGAGGCGTGGTACGGATGTCGCTCGCGCCGCCACCGCCACCGCCACCGTTGCTCCAGGCCGCGGTGCCGGCGCCGCCGACGCCGCCGCCGTTGAAGCCGCCCCCGCCACCGCTGCCGTTCAGGTTACCGGCGTCACCGCCGGCGGCGCCGACCTCGACGTATAGCGTCTCGCCCGGTGTCACGGACAGGTCGGTGCTCACCTGCGCACCGAACCCGCCGGAAACCCCTTCGCCGGAGCCACCCGGAGCGCCGACCGCGTAGACCGAGATCTGGGTGACGCCGTCGGGCACCGTAAACGTTTGCTCGCCACCGGTTGAGCCGAAGGTGCTCGTATTGGTCGCGGCAGACGCAGTCGCGGGTGCGGGCAAGGCAAACACAGCTCCCGCAAGCAGCCAAAGGATCGACGATCCAGCCACCATGCCCACTGACCTCTCAAATCACGCGCGCTTCCGGGATGCCCGGCCGACCGGTCAGTCTACGCGCAGAGCGAAGACACCTCGTGAAGAGCATGTAACGGCTCAACGACCTGCGAACCACACGCCATCGAGATGGGTCCCGCCCGCGCAAATGTTCGCCACCCGCCCCCGAGCCCTTCTGAGACAGCTCTTAGCGCCCTGAAAATCTCGCCTGTTATGCCGAACGCATGACGGGCAACACCGCCGCCGCACCGAGCCGACCGAAACCCCCCGAAGCGATCGTGCGCCTGGGCGCGCTTTCCGCGGTGGCTGTCGGGAAAAGGGTCGTCCGGCGGGTTTAAGACGATTCTGGGCATGCCCCAGAACTTTGTTGCTTGTGATCGGGATCAGTCGTTTTTGTTGCCGCCGTCGTTGCGGGATTGGGTGCCGGCGGGGCATCTGGTGTGGACTGTGTTAGCGGCGGTTGAGGAGATGGACTTGACCGCGTTTTATCGCGTGTATCGCAGCGATGGTCACGGCCGGCCGGCGTATGACCCGTCGATGATGGTGGCGTTGTTGTTGTATGCGTACGCGCGCGGGAATCGGTCCTCGCGCGGGATCGAGCGCGAGTGCATCGAGGATGTCGCCTACCGGGTGATCTGCGCGAATCTGGTGCCCGATCACTCGACGATCGCGGATTTCCGCAAGCGTCACGAGGCTGCTGTGGCGGGGTTGTTCGGCGAGGTGCTGTCGCTCTGCAAGGAGGCCGGGTTGGTGTCGGTCGGCGTGATCGCGGTCGACGGGACCAAGGTGCATGCCAACGCGAGCCGGTTCTCAAGCGTTGACTATCAGCAGCTCGCGCGCAAGATCCTCGAAGAGGCCGACCAGATCGACCGTGAGGAGGACGAGCTGTATGGAGACGCTCGCGGTGATGAGCTGCCCGAGCAGCTTCAGACTCCCGAGGGGCGACGCGAAGCGTTGCGTGAGGCTAAGCGCCGCCTCGCCGAGCGGGCGGCCGTGGCTGATCGGCTGATCGACGATTGCGCGGAAGCATCGAGCGAGCCGCTAGAGCTGGATCGTGCGGCGATGGTTGGTCATCGTCAGGCTCGGCGTGGCTGGATGCGGGAGGCTCGCCATCAGCTTGATGAGCAGCGCCGCCAGCACGCCGAGCCGATCCCGCGGTCGCGGGCGATGCGGCTGCTTGAGGCCGAGCGGCGGATGCAGCAGGATCTGGCGGTCGAGCGCGTCGCGAGTGAGGGGTATGACGCGTGGCGAGCGGAGCGGGTCGCCGGGGGCGTGAAGGCAAACCGGGTAGGTGGTCCCTCCAAGCCATATGAGCCGCCGGTGGAGCCGCCCGGAAAGATCAACGTGACCGACCCGGACTCGCGGAACGTGAAGAGCCCGCGGGGCTGGGTGCAGGGCTATAACGCGCAGGCCGCAGTCAACGAAAACCACATCGTGATCGCGGCCGAGGTCACGATCGACTCGCCGGATTTCGGGCATCTCGAACCGATGATCACCGCTGCCGAGCGCGAGCTGGAAGCGATCGGGGTGAGCGAGCGTCCGCAGGTGGCGCTCGCGGACGCCGGCTATTGGCATCAGGTCCAGATGCAGAACATCGCCGCTGCCGGCACCCCGGTGCTCGTCCCGCCCGACGCAAGCAAACGTGCCGGCGCCCGACCGGGCTGGAACGACGGCATGTACGCGTTCATGCGCCGGGTGCTCGCCACTGAGCTTGGCGCGGCGCTGTATCGAAGACGCCAGGCGCTTGTCGAGCCGGTGTTCGCCGACTTGAAGTTCAACCGCAAGATCGAGCGCTTCCAACGACGAGGGCGCTCCGCTGTGAACTCCGAGTGGCGATTAGTCAACGCGACGCACAACCTGCTCAAACTCCACCGCCACCAGCTCACGACCGTCGGGGCCTAACCGCCCCGACGGCCGCCAACGCCGTCCGCCAGCCAACGGTGCCGACCAGGACTTGCCCCGCGGCATACCCCGCCGAGATTTGATCGACAGCCACCGCGCAAAGAAGGGCCTGGCCGGCGCCCGGGGCAGTCGCAGAGCAGGTCTCGGTGGGGGCCGACGGCGTGCCGGTTCAAGCCTGGGAGGAGCAGTGTGACGGCGGGCGAGACAACTGCTCGTCGACGATGGAGCAGTCCCGTCGACGTCGGCGGCGCGCTGCTGCAACTCGTCCGAGGCGGCAGTGAACGGGGCGGGCTGGATCGGGCGTCTGGTCAGGTGGTGCCGAACCCGCCGAGCGCAGGCGGTGTCGTCGGTCCGCCTCGACGGATGACCGGTGTGGCGCCCGTCCACGTGCCCGTCTGTCCTGCTTTGACGATCCACTGCTTGCCGACCGGCTGGGTGCCCTTCAGCTCCTGCAGCGAGACCGATCCCTTGTCGACGTGCACGGACATCACGCCGTGGGAATCCGATACCCAGAACACGGTGCCTCGAACGCCGGCCGTACACCTTCCATCAGGCGCACCGCATCTACCCACGAAATGATCATTCGTGCCCGTGGCATGGTTGATCTTGGCCCAGATCGTCCCGAGCAGCAAGGTGAACGTCATCTTGGGCGATGTGCCGGCCCCCTCGCAGTCGTTGACCTCGAAGTTGCTGCCCTTCGCGATAGAGACACCGGAGCCGTCTGCGAACTCGAGCTTGACGTCCTGATCGGCGCTAATCGTCTGCCCTGGGTACAGGCTGGTTCCCTTCAAGCTGCCAAGGCTGGTCGACTCCCCGTTCGGCGTGTACACGTCGGTGATCTGGCTCGCCTTGTTCGTGCACGGCTTCTTCAGCGCCGGCTGGAAGGTCCAGCTCTCGGTGAACGCCGCTCCGCTGACGCCGCCGGTTAGGTTGTCGTGAATCGGCGCCGTCCAGGGGTTAAGGTGGCTCGGCGGTGGCCCGCCGGGCAGGCTTGTTGGCCACCACGTCAGGGGCGGTAGGCTCACGTCCTGAGATCCTCCGCCGGGACCGGGACACGTGACCGTGTACGGCAACGGCTGGGCGACCGGTTGGCTCGTCCACGTGTAGTAGAACGAACTCCCGTTGCTGCGCGTCTTGTCGATCGTGATCTGACCGCTGTCCGGCTGAAGATCGAACGTCGCACTGCCCTGCGAGCTGCAGTCCCCGCTACCGCCCGACTCCGACCACGCGACCGAGCCCGAGGAGGCTTGATAGACGGCGCTGCTCGAGTCGTCGCTGACGAGCGTGAATGTGACCGTCGTGGTCAACTGCTCGTTCAGCGAGACGTCGCTCGTGGTCGAGGTCACCCCGTAGGTCACGGTTCCCGTCAGCGTGTCGGGGAGCTGTTCTGACGGCGTGCTCGACGGCGTGCTCGCCGATACCTGCGTGACGGCGACCAAGCAGGCTACGCCTGCGCAAACCAGCAGGGACGGAAGTGCACGGGGCATCGGCGACCACCGTAGTAAGGACGATCGGCCCGCGAGTCGGTAGACACTACGGGTCCGCAGCCGCACAAAACGCGGCTCTGAAGCCGAGCAGGACGCCGAGGACACCACCGCCGGCTGGACCATGCCCCAGTCCAGGCGAACAGTAACGCCCAAGACGAGGCGAAGGTGTCCGTGTTCTGCGCTCAACCGTTGCCGCTCTTGGACGAATGCAGGCACCACAAGACGCGCGCCCCGCGTGACCGCTTCTGAGGAGCAGCAGCAGCGCGCCGCCGACAGTGACGGACTTCTCCATCCGCGATTGAGCGGCCGTCTCGCCCGCCGTCGCGACGCGGCTGCTAACGGGCAAGATAGAGCCCCGCGAGTCGCCCAGCCACGGGCACCTGCCGGAGCACGAAGGCAGGTCTAGGTCAGCCGAGACCCACAGTCGCGCTCGTCGCCAAACTCGCGTCTGAGGCCGGCCGTTGGCCGCCGATCACTCGCCCGCGCCCCCGATTCCGCGCAATCCGGGTGTCGGTCACCGGGCACGGTGTCGTGATCGCGGCGGCCGTGAATTGGCGCGACATCTCCCGTCGCTGATGGGCGTCCCTGTGCCGTCCATCTGGCTGGCAGCCACCGGGTCGGCAGGGGGAGCGTCCGTATTCTCGCCGCGACCCCCTTGACTTAAAGCGCTTGAGGTCTGTTTTGCTGTTCGCATGACAGCTCTCACGATTCAGGATGCATCCCGACGCAGCGGGCTCAGCGAGCCTACGTTGCGCTACTACGAGCAGGTCGGACTGATCGGCCCGGTCGCACGCAACCCGAGCAGCGGGCACCGTCGGTACCGCGAGGAGGACCTCGACACGTTGCAGGCCCTCGCGTGCCTGCGCTCGATGGGCGTGGGCATCGAGGACATGCGCACCTATCAGGCCAACCGCGCGCTCGGTCATGCCAAGGCGGGCGAGCAGCGCGACCTGCTGCTGCGCCACGCCGAACGGATCACGGCCGAAATCGAGACGCTCCACGTACACCTGGGCTACCTGCGCGCCAAGGCCGCCCTATGGGACGCCCGTGACCGCGGGGACAAGGACGCTGAATCAGAGGCAAGCGAGCAGGTGCAGGAGATCATCCCGCGCCTGGAGGAGGTGGTGCCGCGATGAGCATGGTGTTGGTAACAGGCGGAAACGGCTACCTGGGCACCCAGGTGATCGCGGCGCTGCTTCGGCAGGAACGGAAGGTACGAACGACGGTGCGCTCACTCAACTCAGAGCCCGAGGTCCGCGAGGCGCTGCGCCGCGACGGCGCCGACGACAAGGGGCTGGAGGTGGTCACAGCCGACCTCACCAGCGACGACGGCTGGGCCACCGCGACGGCCGGCGTCGAGGAGGTCCACCACGTCGCCAGCCCGATCCCGCCCGCTCAGCCCGAGGATCCCGACGAGCTCATCGTCCCCGCGCGTGAGGGCACGCTGCGGGTCCTCAGGGCCGCGCGCGCGGCCGGCGCCCGCAGGGTGGTGCTGACCTCGAGCTTCGCCGCGGTCGGCTACTCGCCCAAGCCGGTACGCGACTACACCGAGGAGGACTGGACCGATCCCGACACCCCCGGCCTGCCGCCCTACCCGCGCTCAAAGGCGATCGCCGAGCGCGCCGCCTGGGATGACATCGAGCAGCACCCAGGCGACACGGACCTGGTCGTACTCAACCCCACGTTCATCATCGGCCCGACGCTGGTCACCACGCTGCGCTCCTCCCTGGTCGCGATCAAGGCGATCGCAGAGGGCACCATGCCGGCGCTGCCGCGCCAACGCTTCGGCGTGGCAGACGTGCGAGACGTGGCCGACGCCCATCTCAAGGCGGCGGCCATGCCGGGCGCCGCCAACAAGCGCTACCTCCTGCTCGCCGACGGTCCGACGATCACCTGGCTGGGCCTGGCAGAGACGATCCGCGACCACCTCGGCACCGCCGGCGCGAACGTCACCCTCCAGGAAGCTGCCGGCGAAGACCCGACGCCCCTCACGATCCACAACGACCGCGCCAAACAGGAACTCGGCTGGCAGCCACGCGCGGCGCACACCACGATCACCGAGACCGTCGACAGCCTTCGCGAACTCGGCCTGCTGGAGGCCGGATGATCACCGTGGCCGGCCTGGACCGCGATACGCCACGGTGCTTGGTCTGGAGGCTCGCTACGCCGACCTCCAGCTCGGCCTCGCCGACTGCGCGCTCGTCGTGCTGGCCGATCGGTACGCGACCGACCGCATCGTGAGCTTCGACGAGCGCCACTGCCGCGCCGCGACCTCGCTGCCCGGCCAGGCGTTCACCCTGCTGCCGGCCGACGCTTGAGTTTCGAACTGCGCGCGCCGCCGTCGCCGTGGCGGCGGTGAGGGCGCGCGGGGTTGCGCGGTCCGCCGAGACGCCGATGTGACATCCTCGCGGGGCCGAGTCACTCGCGGCAGGCCATGATCTTCACGCCGCTCTTCACGAGCCGTTGGCGCATCCTCGCTGCCGTAGCGGCGGCGCTGATCGTCGCCGCGCTCACGCCGTCAGGCACACTCGGCCAATCGCCCACGCCGACGGCCACCACCCCGGCGCAGTACGTGGCGCTGGCCGAGCAGGGCATCACCCAGCAGAGCCGCCACTGGAAGACCTCGCAGGACAATTGGTACTGCGAGTACCTGCACTGCTCGACACGGTACAACGCATACCCCCTGCTGACGGTCTGGGGGATCGTGCGGATGTTCGAGTCCGTCGACGCCGTCGCGCTGGCGGAGCCGACGCGCGCGCATCGCTCCGCCGTGGACCGCCTCGCCGGCCAGGCCTACTCGCTGTACTGGAACCGCTACCTCAACGGCTTCGATCCCTACCCGGGCGACGACTACCCCGCGGCGCAGGCCTGGTTCGATGACAACGGCTGGCTGGGGCTGGCGTTCTACGACGCCTACCGCGCGACGGGCGAGCGCCGCTGGCTGCACGACGCCCAGGGCGGGTTCTCGTTCATCGCCGCGCACGGCTGGGACGGCAACAACGGCATGTGGTGGAACACCCAGCACTCCCAGCACTCCGGTGAGGCGCTCGCCGCCGACAGCCTGCTGGGCACGCTGCTCTATTCGAGCACGCACGACGCCTTCGACCTCGCGCAGGCCCGCGAGTGGATCGACTGGGTCAACGCGCACGACGTCGTCGGCGACGGGCTGTACGGAAGCCTCAACCCGGGCCGGAACACGTACGTGTCCTACGTGGAGGCGCCGCTGGTCTATGCCCAGTACGTGCTGTGCCAGGCGACCGGCGTGCAGCGCTACTGCCGGCGCGCCGCGCAGGTCTCCACGGCGATGACCGAGGTCTACGGCGTCGCGTACACGCTCGCGCCGCTGTACGACTCGATCTTCATGCAATGGATGATGGCCTACGGCAAGGCCACCAACGACTCGCATTGGCTGGACGTCGCCGAGGACAACGCGGCGGCCGCGATGCAGCACGCGAGCAACTCGAGCGGTCTGTGGCTGGGCAGCTGGTGGGGCGGCCCGATCTCCGATCCGAACACCAATCCCGGGATGTTCCGCACGATGGCCGGCACCACGAGCCTGTACGCGTGGACCGCGTACTACGCGTCATGACCGGCGTCGTGACCGCGATCGAGCGGCGCGGGGCCGCCGCGGGCGTGATGTAAGCTTACATCATGATCCGCACCCAGATCTCTCTGACAGAGGACGAACGCCGAACCCTGCAGGCCGAAGCGGCGCGCACGGGGCGCTCGATCTCGGCGCTCATCCGCGATGCGGTCGACACCATGTACGGCGCGCAGCGCTCTGCGGAGGATGACCTCGTCGCAATGAGGCGGGCGCTGGGCTCATGGCGGGACCGCGAGCTCGATGGTGCCGCCTGGGTCGATCGGATCCGCTCGGGCGAGCGGCTGCGGACGTCATAAGCGCGCTCGTCGACACCTCCGTCCTGATCGACTACCTGCGCGGCCACCCGGGTGCCGCCGAGCGCCTCGAGTCGGAGCGGGCGGTTGCGCCGCTGCATGCCAGCGAGATCACGCGGTTGGAGGTTCTCGCAGGGATGCGCTCGACGGAAGAGGAGGCGACGCGGCTGTTGCTGTCGACCCTCGTCTGGCATCCGGTTGACGCCGAAGTCGCCGAGCAGGCTGGAGCGCTCGGTCGTCGCTGGCTTCCCGAGCCATCACGGAATCGACAGTGCTGACCTGGCGATCGCTGCCACCGCCATCTGCCACGACTCCCGGTTGCTGACCTGCAACGTCCGGCACTTCCCGATGTTCGCGGACCTGCGCTTGCCGTACTGAGCCGACGGGTCGGCGAAGGTCGATGTAATGCCGCGCGGTCAGCGACCAAGTACCGCCGGTAGATCGATGTCATGCCGAGGTTGGCGTGCCCGAGTTGGCGCCGAATCACGAGGACGGCGCCCCGAGAGCGGTCGAGATCGCGACGGATTTCATCACGCCAGCTCCTACCGTTGACAACGTGCAACACTGTAGGCATGTCCGTGAATGTGTCTGTCCGCCTCGATGACCGTCTCGCCGAACGACTACGGCTACGTGCGCGCGCCGCGGGCGAGAGCCTGTCCGATCGCCTTCGCCGCTACGCGGAGGAAGGCGCGCGCCGTGACGAGCATCCGATGATCACCTTCCGTGATGGCCCGACGGGCCGCCGCGCCGGACTGATCGGCGGCCCGGACGTGTGGGAGGTGGCGATGTGGATCGACGACCTCGGATCGATCGAGAACCCAGCCGCAGAGCTCGCCGCCGACGGCGTCGTCTCCCGCGCTCAGATTGACGCGGCACTTGCCTACCGCGCCGCCTACCCGGACGAGATCCAAGCCCGGATTGAGCTTCACCGCAGCGAAGCCGCAGCGGCCGAAGCGCGGTGAAGATCCTCGTCGACGAGATGTACCCGCCCGCCGTGGCCGAAGCGCTGAACGCCGCTGGGATCGAAGCGACCACGGTCGCGAATCTTCGACTCGCCGGCGCGTCGGATCCCGAGGTGTTCGGCGCAGCCGTCGCCGGCGGGTATTGCGTGCTCACCGAGAACGTCGGCGACTTCACGCGACTCGCTGCCGAGCAGAGCACCTCCGGCGCCCACCACCACGGTGTCGTGATTGCCCTCTCCAGCCGCTTCTCACGTCGACCCTCCGGAATCGGCCCGCTCATCGCGGCGATCCAAGCCATCGCCGGCGAGCAGATCGCGGACCGCGTCGTGTACTTGGATCGAGCAAAAGCCGGGTAGCAGCCGGGCCTTCCTCGCCGCGCGCTGCGGGTCGGGCGTCGACTCGATTGGGATGCGCGTCTAGCGAGCGATGCAGGACGGGTGCGGGGCGGCTTGCTTGGGCGGACGCTCGGGGGGGAACCTAGCCAGTTCGGAGGCTGCTGCGCCGCCTGCTCGCTCGGCCCTCATGCTCGGTGGTCGGGCCAGGCGCCCGCGGTGACTCTGACAGAGTTGGGGTTGTGAGCGTTGCGCGGAAAACCCCCTCGAGCGTGTGCCACGTGCTGCGTGAGGATCCCGACCTGGCCGAGGCGATCCCGCCGGCACAGCGAGATCAGGCGATCGACGAGTGCATCGCGCGGGTCGTGCGGATCGCGCGCGGACCCTGGACCGGCCAGCGCACCGAGATCATTCGTGAGGGCATCGGCCTGCTGGTGCTGCAGGGGCTGCTGATCCGCCGCGTCGGCATCGACGGGCGCTTCGGCGCCGAGCTGCTGGGGGAAGGGGATCTGCTGCGTCCCTGGCAGGGTCGGGACGTGGCGCCGACGCTGCCGCGCACGACGGGTTGGCGTGTGCTCGAGCCAACCCGCGTCGCGGTGCTGGACGCGCTTGCCGCACGACGGTTCGCGCGCTACCCGGAGCTGACCGGTGGCCTGGTCGGGCGGGCACTTGAGCGCTCCCGCAACCTGGCCGTCAGCATGGCGATCGTCCATCAGCCACGCGTCGACGTCCGTCTGCACATGCAGTTCTGGCATCTCGCCGACCGCTGGGGTCGCGTGTCGCGAGACGGGATCAGCCTCCCGCTGCGTCTGACGCACGCCGTGCTGGCCGACCTCGTCGCGGCACGCCGGCCCACGGTGTCCAGCGCGCTGGCCGAGCTGGCCGATCGCGGACTCGTGCGCGTGGTCGATGATGCCTGGCTGCTGTCCGGGCAACCGCCCGGCGAGCTGCTCGAGCTGCAGACCGTCGCCGTCGCTCAGCCCGGCGATCCGCGTCGCCCGCCAGACCTGGCGTGAGCGGCCCGCTGGCCTGGCCGCCCAAGCACGGAGGCGGCAGCAGCTGCCTGCGCGCGAGCGCCAGCAGCGAGGCCTTGCGATTGAGCGGGCTCACGGTGGCTCAGCTGTACTCAGGCGCGCGCGATGGAGCGCTGAGCCGTTGACAGCGCTCGCTGGAAGCTGCCGTCGTGCTCCTTCGCTGCCATCGCCGCATCGGTGAGAGCGTCCTCGCGCGCCAGGCCACACGGGCGCAGCGCGAGCGCCAGGAGCCTGATCTCTGCCTGGATGACTGCGTCATCGTGTCGCTGCCGTCTGTTGCTGGGGTGGGCGTTGGCCCGCCTCGCCGGGTGCGGATGCGCACCGTGACGACGGACTTCATGCATCGGCCCGGTCATGACTCTCCTTTGCCGCCAAGCGCACGTTGTCTCAGGCCCGCCCCGCGATCCAACGCGACGGTCCGGCTGCTGACGCGATGGTCAGAACTCCGACACTCCTCGTGGCTGCGCAGCGGTCGCGCGCTCACGCCAGGCGCAAGGCCGGCGCCGAGGCTGAACGCGCTCATCCTCCACCTGTCGTGCCCGTCGCGGTCCGGCTGGTGCGTCGCGTTGCCGTCGAGCGCGACGGTGGTTGTCACTCGCCCGCGATGTGCGCGCTGGTGGCGCGCAGCAGGCGACGGTGGGTGACCCAGCCGACGACCTCGTTATCGCCGTTGAGGATCGGCAGACCCGCATCCTCGGTGGCGGCCAGCGCCCGGACGGCGTCCTGCACTGGCTGGTCGGCGTGCAGATCTGGAGCGGCGTGCAGCAGCGCGCTGGCGCGCAGGCCGTCTGGGGTATGGGCGAGCGCCTGCTCGACGTCGCTCGCCGCCACGACGCCGAGCAGCGTTCCGTCGTCGTCGATGACCGGCAGCGTCTCGGTGCGCTCGGCGCTGAAGCGTGTGAGCACGTCGGTCAGTGGCTGGTTGGGCGCCAGGGGCCGCGGCAGCGAGCCCATCGCCTCGCCGATGGTGATCTGCGTCAGCCGTCCCGTGGCGGCGGGTGCGTCGATGTCGACTCCGCGGCGGCGCAGCTTCAGCGTGTAGATCGTGTCGCGGGTGATCGCGTTGCTCAGCGCGGTGGCGACGACGATCGCGAGCATGAGCGGCAGGATGATCCGGTAGTCGCCGGTGAGCTCGAAGATGATGATCACGGCGGTGATCGGCGCGCGGGCGCTGGCGGCGAACACGGCGCCCATGCCGACCAGTCCGTAGGCGCCGGGCGGCGGCGGCGAGGTGTGGCATCCACTGGTGGGCGATGCGCGCCGTAGGCGCTGCCGAGCATCGCGCCCATGAACAACGATGGCGCGAACACGCCGCCCGAGCCGCCGATCCACATGGTCAGGCTCGTGGCCAGGATCTTTGCGCGCCAGCAGGCCGAGCAGCACCACGATCACGTAATGACCGCCGACGGCCTGCTCGAGCACCGGGTAGCCCACGCCGTACATCTGCGGCACGACGAGCAGCAGCAGGCCGAGCAGCACGCCGCCGGCGGCGGGGCGCAGCCAGTCCGGCCCGTGCCACAGCCGGTCGGCGACGTCCTCGCCCTTGTACAGCACACGCACGAAGGCCAGGCCCACCGCGGCGGCCAGCACGCCCAGCCCGGCGTACAGCAGCAGCTCCAGCGGCGAGCCGAACGCGAACGTGGGCAGCGACAGGAACGGGTGGCTGCCGAACGCCGCGCGGCCGATCGCATCTGCGGTGATCGAGCTGAGCACGACCAGCCCGAATGAGCGGGTCTCGAAGTTGCGCAGGATCAGCTCGAGCGCGAAGAACACGCCGGCGATCGGCGCGTTGAACGTCGCCGAGATGCCGCCCGCCGCACCGCAGGCCACCAGCAGGCGAAGCTGGGGCTCGGACAGCCGCAGCAGCCTGGCCCGGTCACCGACCCGAGCGCGGAGCCGATCTGCACGATCGGGCCCTCGCGCCCGACCGAGCCGCCCGAACCGATGCACAGCGCGGAGGCCAGTGACTTGACGATCGGCACCTGCGGGTCGCATGCGCCCGCCCTGGCGGTTGACCGCGTACATGACCTCGGGCACGCCGTGCCCGCGGGCTTCCGGCGCGAAGCGCGAGACCAACGGCCCGTACAGCAGGCCCCCCGACCACCGGCGCCAGCACCACGAACCACACGCCCAGGCCCGAGGAACGGATTGCCGACATGACCGGCCGCGCTGTAGTCGCGATGCCCCGTGAACAGGTACGTGAAGCCGAGGATCAGATAGCGAAAGGCGACCGCGCCGATGCCGGCGCCCGCACCGGTGAGCACCGCCAACACGGTCAGCCCCCACGTGCCGGCGGCGGCGGAGCGCGCCAGCCGGCTTGGCCAGTCGCGGCGAATCGCGATTCGCTCATCGCCGCCGCCAGGCGGCTGTCTCGCCGGGCGGTCGGGCTGCGCGCCGCCGACGTCGGGCATGCTCGCGCCGTCCGCGGTCGCGCCTGGTGTCGCACATTCCCGGCTGAGCGGCTCCTCGCTGACGTCGGTCACTGACCGCGAGGCTAGGTGACCGCCCGCGCCGCAGCGCGCGCCTCGCGTCGGCGTGTCGGCGCCCGAGTCAGAACTCTGACACTTTGGGCTCATCGCCTCCCGCGTCGCCCGAGTTCACCTCAAGCAGCGCGCCGGCGCCGTCGATGACCGGTATGCGTCGCGGTCTCAACATCTATGTCGCGATCGCGCCGCGAACACCGACCACCGTGCCAAGGCTCCACGCCGGTACCCCCCCATTTTCCGGCGTGGAGCCGACACGGCGGAAACGGGCATGGACGCTCACGGGTCGATCTGATCTGCCCCGCTGTCAGCCGCTTCCGCCCGCCGGCTCGACGAGCACCGATCCCGCAGTGAGCATCCGCTCGACCGCCGCGGCGGCCCGTTGCGACGCCTGATCGCGCGCCTCGTCGAGGTGCGCGGCCAGGAGCTCGCTCGCGCTCTCGATGGCCCCCGCGAGCAGCGCCTCGACGATGGCGACGTGCTGGGTGACCGTCACCTCGGTGCGCTGCGTGTCGAGGAAGTCCTGCATCCGCGTCGTCGACTTCGGCGCCCAGAGCCTCCCCGCCACCGCGGCGAACGAGCAGCTGCTGCAGATGTCCGCGCACCCCGGCGCCACCGAGGCGACCGAGACCGCCGCGCAGTACCGCGCCACGCTCGGCGCAGCGCTCCAGGCACAGGTCGCCGCCAGGCGGGCCAGGGCCGACGCGGCGAAGTAGACCGGCGCAAGAGGGGCGTGCGGTCGGCCCCCCGCGGGCCGGCGCCGGCGCGCTGCTGCCTCCGGGGAGGCAGCAGCGCAAGCGCCGTCGTTAGGCCGCGCGCCGCTGCGGCGCGCGGCTGCCCGTCCTACCGGTTACCGCCGAACTGCGGGAAGCCGGCTCCCGTGCCCGGGGTGAACGACACGCCGCGGATGACCTGACCGAAGCCGGCCGAGTCGATCGCCGTGAACGACTCGTTGGCCGGCAGCGTCGTGGCGCCGAGGTTGTCGGTGATCGCGTACAGCTTGTTCGGGTCGGCACCCTGGTCGCCGCCGCCGCTGACCGTCGAGCTCTCCGCCCAGATCGTGGCCGTCCCGCCCGGGTTGACGCGGCCGGTGATGTTGCGCAGGCCGTCGGTGGCCGGTGCCCACGGCAGCCCGGTCGCCGCGTTGTCACCGGTCGGATAGCCGGGGACCGTGTAGGGCTGGCCCAGGTTCAGGCCGTTGGTGAGCGTGTAGGCCAGGTTCCACTGACCCGTCGTGGCGTCGTAGACCCACTTCTGCAGGCCGGCCGTCGGGTTGTTGGCCGGCAGGGCGTTGGTGTACGTCCCCGTCGTCGTCGAGTACGTGTTGTCGCCGCTGCCCTCATCGGCAAGGTAGATCGTGTCCGCGTTGGCGAACCAGATCCCGAACGGGTAGGACACGCCGGTCTTGGACTTGGCGATCAGGGTCGGGAAGCCCTTCAGGATGCACATGTTGCTCGGCAGCGGACCGCCGGCCTGGATCGCCGGCAGGTTGTAGTCCAGCGGCGCGCTCGGCAGCGGTGCGCCGGGCGCCGGCACGCCGACGCCGTTCGGGCACGCCGAGCCGGTGGTGTCGACGAAGTACACGGTGTTGACACCGTTGCTGCCGCTGCCCTTCATGTAGTACAGGACGTTGTTGTAGATCGTCAGGCCGCGGAAGTTGTCGTCCTTGCCGATCTTGTCCTGCTTGTCACCGAGCTGCGTGACGTCGAAGCTGCCGACCGGGGTGGGCGAACCGGGGTTCTGGAATGCCTCCGAGCCGATCGAGGGCGCAACCGACTGCGCGCCCGCGCCGAGGACGACGCCGGGGAACTGGGTCGTGCCCGACGGCGGCGGGAACGAGGCGTTGCCGTTGCCCGCGTTGCCGGCCGTGAAGATCGTGGGGCTGCTGCCCTTGCTGTCCGCCACGATCGCTGCCCGGCCGTTGTCGCCGGTGTAGGCGTTGGTCTCGGTGAAGTTGAACTGGCCGCGGCTGTTGAGCGTCGCCACCGTGCGGTAGTAGGCGCCCGTGACCGGGTTGGTCGGATCGACCTCGCCCGGCGCGTTGGAGGCCGACGCATCGATTGCGGCGCTCGGCGCGGCGTAGCCCATGAACGACACTTCCTGGCCGTTGGTGGACAGGTTGAGCGCGCCCTCGGACTTCGACGAGAAGCTCGTCACCAGATCGCTGGTCGGCACCGGGATCGTGTCGAGCAGGCGCCCGCTGTAGGGGTCGAGCTCGTCGAGGAAGATCGGCGAGGTGATGCCGAAGCTGGGGTCATCAGCGTCGTTGTTGAAGGACTGCGGGTAGCTGCCGTCGTAGCCGGCCGTGCCGCAGGGCGCGCCGGAGGCGGCGGCGCTGGCCGCCGTGCACCCGGGGGGCAGCACCGTCGAGCCGGCGATCAGGTTCGGCGCCTGGTAGGTGCTGGTGAAGACGAGCAGGTTTCCGGGCTGCAGCCCCGGGCCGCCGGGAAAGCCACCGTCGGCCTGGGCGGAGGCACTCAGGGTGACGCCGGCATACACGCCGCCGCCGAGCAGCGGCAGCGTGGCCAGCAGCGCCAGCCGCGATCGACGCGATCGCAGGCGAGACAGCTTCGATGACATGGGTGTTCCTCCCGTGAGGGTTCTGTCAGGACAGGTCTCGCGAACGTAACGACGGCCTCCGGGGCGACTCGTGACGCGGATGGGACTTTCTTGTAAAGAAGATGTGACCGCGGCGGGCGCCCTGTGCGGCGAGGCCCTCACCGCTCCTGCGACAGAGAGGTGACCCGCTCGGCACCGCCGCATGTGGCACGTAACCGAGTTATGTGGCATGCTGTGCCGATGGATGCCACTGTGGTGATGGGGCGGCAGGGACGCATCGTCATACCGGCGGAGATCCGCGAGCGGCTCGGCCTGGCCGCCGGCGAGCAACTGCATCTGTACCTCGCTGGAGGCCGGCTTGTGCTCGAGCGACCGCAGGACGCCGTGGACGAGCTGCGGCGCTTCGCCTCGGAAGTCCCGCCGGCCCGATCGCTGGTCGAGGAGCTGCTGGCCGACCGTCGCGCCGCCGCGGCCCTGGAGTGACCGTCCTCGACGCGTCCGCGGTCCTGGCGCTCGTCCAGGACGAGCCCGGCGCCGGGCGGGTCGCCGAGGCGCTCCTCGGCGGCGTACTGGGCACCGTCAATCTCGCTGAGGTGATCGGCAAGCTCGTGGACGCGGACATCAATCCCAGTCGCCTCGGGAGACTGCTCACGGCCGCCGGCGTCACGATCGAACCGCTGCTGGCCGAGGATGCCGAGCTGGCCGGCGCCATGCGCTCGCTGAACGGCGGGCGATCGCTGTCGCTCGGCGATCGCTGCTGCCTGGCGCTGGCCGTGCGGAGCAGCCCCGCGGAGGTCCTCACCGCAGATCGCGCCTGGTCGAAGCTCGACCTGCCGATCCGCGTCGAAGTGCTGCGGTGAGCAGTGCGCCTGGCCGCCGAGCTACCCCGGTGCCGCGGAGGCGACCGGGACCCGGCGGCCTTTCTTGTAAGCAAGTTGTGACCGCGCGGGGATGACCGCCTCGCGGTCTGCGACGGACGGGCCCAGCAGGCGGACGGTTATATTGCCCCGCGATCGAGGTGGCCCGGGTGAATCGGAGAACAAGGGCGTTGCGGGACCGCACCCGGGGTTTCGCCGGCACGATCCTCGGCGCGACGGCCCTGGCGCTCGCGGGTTGTGGTTCAAGCTCGCCGGCGGCCGGGTCTGCCCCGGTCGTGGTGCCGATCTCCTCCACCTCCGCCGCGGCCTCAGTGCCGCCGACTGCCGCCCAGCGCTTCGACGCGCTGGCTGACACCGTGTGCACGGCCACGCTGGGGGGCCTGCCGTCTTCGCTGACGGCGCCGTACTCACTCGCCCAGGTCCGGGGCTACGCCGCCGTTGCCACCACGCCGACCAGACGCACGTTCGAGTCACTCGGGCGGCTGCCGACGCCGCGTTCCCAAAGGCTGTCGCTGGCCCGGCTGCAGGGGGCGTACGGGCAGTTGCTGGCCCTGTATGTGGCGGTCGCGCGTGGAGCGGTGGGGGGCGGGCCCGGTCAATGGGCCGCCGTGATCGGGCAGCACGAGGGGCTGGTCAGTGCGGCGGCGCAGGCCGCGGTTCTGCCCGGTTGCGCGTTCCCGCGGCCACCGTGACCGCCGCGCCGATCTGCCGCTTGACGCGAATGAGTAGAGATGAGTAGATTGCCTCGGACTGGGCTGCGCAATCGGTGGCTGCGTGACTGAATCGCCGTGGACCAGGGAAGGGTTACGGCGCGACAGGGGGTTGTAGGCGCACATGCGGGGTCGTCGGTCGCGGTCTGGTAGCGCGCGGGGTCTGACGGATCTCGCGCGGCTCGCTCGTGCCCTCCTGGTGGCCCTGGCGTTCTGGTCAGTCGTGGTGTGCGCGAGCCCGATCGTCAGCGCACAGGCGGCGTCCACCGGGCAGATCAGCGGTGCGGTGACCGACGTGATGTCGCACGCCGCGATCGCCAACGCGACCGTCGTCGCGTACAGCGCCGGCGATGTGTACTCCGGGTCTTCGCCCACCAATAGCCAGGGTCAGTACACGATCACCGGCCTGGCCCCGGGCAGCTACCGCCTGCAGTTCTATGCCAGCGGCTACCTGTCGGCGTATTACAACGGCGCGAGCACCCTGTCGGCTGCCACCGCGGTGGTGGTCAGCGCGGGGCAGACCACGGCCAACATCAACCAGGCGCTGCAGTTCGGCGGACAGATCAGCGGCACTGTCACCGATGCCGCGACTGGCACGCCGGAGGCCGGGATCGACGTGGAGATCTTCTCGGCCGCCACGACGACCACGACGACCGTCTCGGGCAGCGTGAGTGGGTTCGGGCCGTCGGGGCCGTCGGGCCCGGTCCTCCCCCGCATCCCGAGCGGCACCTACGAGGGCTCGGCTCAGACCGGCCTGGGGGGTCACTACACCGTCTCGGATCTGGCCGCCGGCAGCTACGTCGTGGAGTTCGTTCCGGCCCGCAACCAGGCCTACGGGGTGCAGTACTACAACGACCACGCCACGTTTGGGGCCGCCGGTGCGGTGGCCGTCACCGCCGGGATGAACACGACGGGAATCAACGCCTCCCTGCGACGGCAGGGCGTCATCAGCGGGACGGTGACGGCGGCCGGGTCGCATCTGCCGCTGGACGGGATCGACGTCGAGGTCTACGACTCGGCCGGCAACCCGGCCTCGACCTATTACGCGCAGACCGACGCCAGCGGCGACTACACGGTGGCGGGGCTGCTCGCGGGCAGCTACACGGTCGGCTTCTTCAACCCGGGCTCCGGCAGCTACGCGCCGCAGTACTACAACGGCCAGGGTGCGCCGGCAGCGCCACCCCGGTCGCGGTAAGCGCCGGGGCCACCGCCGGCGGCGTCGACGCGACGCTGCAGGCGGGTGGACAGATCTCGGGCACGGTCACCGACGCCTCCGCCCATGGGCCGGTGCCCGGCATCGCGGTCGACGCGTATGACGCCGGCGGCAACCTGGTCTACGCCACGCAGACCGACGCCGCCGGCGACTACGTCATCGGTGACCTGGCGACCGGTAGCTACCGGCTCGGATTCGGATTCGCCGGGACCGGCTCCAGCGCCAGCAGCAGCTACGCGCCGCAGTACTACAACGGCGCCGCGACGCTGGCCGGCGCCAGCGCGATCTCCGTCACCGCCGGGGCGACAACACCGAGCATCAACGAGGCGCTGACTCCGGGCGGCCAGATCACCGGGACGGTGACCGACGCGGCCACGGCGCACGCCGCCGGCGGCGTAACGGTGACGGCCTATGACACGAACGGCAACGCGGAGGCGGTGACCACGACCGCGCCGGATGGCACCTACGCGCTCGAGGGGCTGCCCGCCGGTGGCTATCGGGTCGGATTCTCCGGCGCCGGAGCGTCCTACTTCGGCAGCGCCAGCGCGTACGCCACGCAGTACTACAACGCTCGCGGCACGCTCGCCTTGGCCGACAGCGTGACGGTGGCGCTCGGCCAGACGACGGCGAACGTCGATGCCGCCATGGCGGGCGGCGGGGAGCTCGCCGGAACGGTCACCGATGCGGCGACGACCCACCCGATCGGCGGCATCGAGGTGGACGTCTCCGGCACCGCCGGGGACTTCCTCACCAGCACCGACGCCAACGGCGACTACTTCCTGGGCGGGCTGCCGCCTGGCAGCTACACGGTGGCGTTCTACAACGGCGGCGCCTCGGGCGGCTACCTGTTCGCAGACTACGACGGTCCGGCGGCGACCGCCGGGCAGGTCACCGTGGTCGCCGGGCAGCTGAGCGCGAACATCAACCAGGCGCTGCAGGCCGGCGGGCAGATCACCGGCACCGTCAGCGATGCGCAGACCAAGGCGACGCTGAGCGGGGCCACGGTGTCCCTGTACGAAGCAGGGAATAGCTTCCCGTACGACTCCACCACGACCGGGCCCAACGGGACGTACTCGTTCGGGTCGCTGGCCACCGGGACCTACAACGTGCAGTTCTACGGGCCGGTGGGAGACTACGCGCCGCAGTACTACAACGCGCAGCCGACCTCGAGCACGGAGACCGCGGTCGCGGTCACCGCCGGGCAGGTGACCCCGGGCATCGACGCGGCGCTGCTGGCGGGCGGGCAGATCACCGGGACCGTCACCGACGCGACAACCCATCAGCCGATCGCCGGCGCCACCGTGGCCGTCTCCACCTCCGGCGTACTCGGCGAGAGCATCGTCACCACCAATGCGTCCGGTGTCTACTCGGTCGGTCGCCTGAGCACCGGCACGTACACCGTCTCATTCAGCGCCGGTGGCTACGTCGAGCAGTACTACAACGCTCGCACGTCGTCGTCGCTGGCCGACGGCGTTTCGGTGACCGCCGGCCAGACGACCCCGCAGATCAACGCGGCCCTGGCCAGCGGTGGGGACATCGCCGGCACCGTCACCGAGAGCAGCTCGCAAATCCCGCTGCAAGACGTCTACGTCGAGGTCTACACCACCGCCGGTGTGTACGTCGGCTCGTCACCGACCGACGTGAACGGCGACTACACGGTCCCGGGACTGCCGAGCGGCACCTATGTGGCGGAGGTCTCGCTCTACGGATACGCCGCCCAATACGACGGCGGCGCCTCCACCCTTAGCGGGGCGACGCCACTGAGCGTCACCGCCGGGCAGGTGAGCAGCGGCGTGAACTTCGCGCTGGCGCCCCTGGGCGGCATCGCCGGCACGGTGACCGACGCGGCGACCCACAAGCCCGTGGCCGGGATCCAGGTGAGCGCCGTCGGGCCCAGCGGGACCGTCGAGCAGCAGACGACCACGGCCGCGGACGGCAGCTATGAGATCGACGGTCTGGCCAGCGGCGGCTGGCAGGTCGAGTTCTCGCCCGCCAACAGTGGCGCCAACTACCTGACGCAGTACTACAACGATCAGCCCACGGCCACGGGCGCGACCGACGTGACGGTGACCGCCGGCGCGCTGAGCACCAACGTCAACGCCGCGCTGCAGCCCGGCGGGCAGATCACCGGCACCGTCACCGACGCGGCCACCAGCAACGGCATCGCCGGCGGTTCGGTCCAGGTGTACACCACCAGCTACACCTACCTCACATCGGTCCCGGTCGGCGCCGGCGGTCAGTACACCGTCAGCGGCCTGCCGACGGGCCAGTACTACGTCTCCGCCAGCGGTCCCTACCAGAGCTACGACGTCAGCCAGTGGTACGGCGGCGCGAGCCCCACCAGCATCAGCGTGACGGCCGGTTCGCCGACGCCGAACATCAACGTCGCCCTGGTGCAGGGAGGGGCGATCACGGGCACCGTCACCGATGCGACGAGTCAGGCCGCCCTCGCGGGCATCACCGTCACCCTCACGGCCACGCTGAGCAGCTACCCGTACAGCGAGGAGTGGCTGCTGACCACCGACGCGCAAGGGGACTACTCGCTCTACGGGGCCCCGGCCGGCAACTACACGGTCGAGTTCTCCGGCTCGAGCTACAGCAGCGGGCTCGGCTACCTCACGCAGTACTACAAGGGCGCCAGTTCGTCGGCCGGCGCCACCCCGGTGGGGGTCGTGGCCGACCAGACCAGCTCCGGCATCGACGCCGCGCTGAAGCCCGGCGGGACGATCACCGGCACCCTGACCGACGCCGCAACGCACCTGCCCCTCGGCAGCGGGCAGGTCAACGTGTACACGGCGTCGGGCAACTTCGTCGAAACCGCCTACACCGACAGCGCTGGCACGTACGTCGCCACGGGATTGCCGGCCGGCACCTATCACGTCGAGTTCCTCACCGACGGCGCCCAGCTCAACGACTACATCCCGCAGTACTACGACGATCAGTCGTCGCTCGCCGACGCCGACACCATCACCGTCGTCGGCAGCCAGACCACCAGCGGCATCAACGCCGCGCTCGAACCAAAGGGCATGGTGTCCGGCGTGGTGACCGATGCCACCACCCACGCCGGCATCGCCGGCGTCACCGTGTCGATCCTCGATGCGAACGGCGACCAGGTCACCGGCGCCACGACGGCGGCCGACGGCACATACACCGCCTATGGCCTCGGCGCCGGCAGCTATCGCGCCGAGTTCCTCCCGCCGTCCGGATCGGGCTATGTGTCCCAGTACTACAACGGCCAGAGCACGCTGGCCACCGCAACCGCGTTCGCCGTCACCACCGGACAGACCACCACCGGGGTCAGCGGGGCGCTGGTGCTGGGCGGGGAGATCGGCGGCACCGTCACCGACAGCGCATCGACCAAGTCCCTCGCGGGCATCACGGTCATCGCGGACACCATTTCCGGCGGGCAGGTGGGCCAGGCGACGACCAACGCCCAAGGCCAGTACGTGATCGGGGGGCTCGTCACCGGCAGCTACAGCGTCGAGTTCACCGATCCCAATGGGGCGCACTTCACGCAGTACTACAACGCGCAGTCCACGTCCGCCGAGCGCCAACCCCGTGACCGTGACCACGGGCAAGCTGACGGCGAACATCAACGCCGCGCTGGAGCCGGCGGCCGTCATCTCCGGGGCGATCACCAACTCCGCCGCGGCCGCCGTGTCCTCCAATGTCTACGTCTACGACGCCACCACCAAGGCGCTGGTGGGCAGTGGCGGCACCGCCGCCAACGGCAGCTACCAGGTCGGGCCGCTCCCCGGCGGGAGCTACCTGGTCGAGTTCGCGCCGCGGACGGCGGGCTATCAGACGCAGTACTACAACGGTCAGGCGACGCTGGCCGCCGCCAACGCCGTGACGGCCACGGTCGGGCACACCACGACGGGCATCAACGCCACCCTGCCCTTGCCGGGAGCGATCTCCGGCACCGTCACCGGGTCGAGCGGCGGCATCGAGGGCGTCGAGGTGATCGCCGACGACGCGCAGGGCAACGTCGTGGCCGACGCGTCCACGGCGTCGGACGGCACGTACACGGTGAGCACCCTCCCCGCCGGCGCCTACCACGTCGAGTTCTTGCCCTCCGGAGGCGGTCTCCTGCCGCAGTACTACAAGGACGAGCCGACGCTCGCCAGCGCCAACGCGATTGCCGTCACCTCCGGCGCAACGACGACCGGCATCAACGCCGCGCTGCAGTCCGGCGGCGAGATCGCCGGGACCGTGACCGACTCGGTCTCAAACGCCCCGCTGGCCGGGATCGACGTCCAGATCAACGGCGGCTCGGCCAACTCCGAGTACATCGGGAAGGCCGTCACCAACACGAACGGCCAGTACAGCTTTACCGGGCTGCCCAGCGGCAGCTACACCGTGCAGTTCAGCGATCCCACCAACGACCACGTGTCCCAGTACTACAAGGCGAGCGCGACCGCGAGCGGCGCGCAGGCGGTGGCCGTCACCACCGGCCAGGTGGTCGCGGGCATCGACGCCGCGCTCGTGCCGTCGGGGAGCATCTCCGGGAAGGTGACCATCGCGGGCAGCTCCGCCGGCGCGGCCGGAGCCACGGTGACCGTCTACGACAGCACCGGGACCGCGGTCACCACTGCGACCACGGGGACCGACGGCACCTACACCGTCGCGGGCCTCACGGCGGGCAGCTACGGGGTGGGCTTCAGCTGGGGCAGCCCGTCGACCTACCCCTCGCAGTACTACAACGGTCAGCCGTCGCTGACGGGCGCCAACGCCGTGACGGTGACGAACGCACAAACGACGCCGAACATCGACGGCACGCTCGTGCCACTGCCGACCAGCTCCGCGGCGCCGACCATTCAGGGGTCGCCGGTCGAGGGGCAGACGCTCGTCGAGGTCCACGGGAGCTGGAGCCCCGGTGTGACGACCTACGGCTATCAGTGGCTGTCGTGCACCGCGCTGGGGACGGCGTGCGCCCCGATCCCCGACGCGAACGGGCCGACCTTCGTGCCGGGCCCGAGCCAGTACGGCGACGAGCTCGAGGTGCAGGAGCAGGGCTACGGTCCCAGCGGCCCCGGCGCACCGGCGACCAGCATCGCCACGACGCCCGTCACGGCGGTCCCGCTGAAGGCGGTGGCGGGCGATGACGTCCAGACGACGGCCGGCACGCCGGCGCTGTTCGACGGCAGCGGCAGCACGCCGGCGGGCGAGATCACCGGCTACTCGTGGAACTTCGGCGACGGCACCACCGCCGACGGCGAGAGCGTCAAGCACACCTACACGACGCCCGGCACGTACACGGCGACGCTGACGGTTACCGCGCCCTCGGGCACGAGCAGCGCCTCGGTGCAGGTGGTGGTCACCGCGGCCGCTCCGGCGGCGCAGATCACGGTGCTCGGCACGAACGCAGCTCCACTCGTCGGTGCCGACGTCGTCTACCTCGCTCCCTCGGGCGCGAGGATCAGCGCCGTCACCAACGGCTCCGGGGTGGCCTCGCTGCCCGGCCTGCCCGACGGCCAGGACTCCGTGGACGCGTGGGCCAGCGGCTACCAGCCGGCCACCGGCAGCGTGACGGTGTCCGGCGGCGTCGGGCAGGCGACGATCACGCTGACCAGCGGCGCGGTGGTCACGAGCAGTCTGACCTCCACCGAGATGACCCTCGCCCAGATCGAGGCGGCGGGCATCAACCCGAACGATCCGGCCAACAACGAGGTGTTCAACTTCTCGCTCAACCTGGCCTTCGCCGGCAACGGGATGAACTTCGCCTGCCACATCAACGCCGAGGGCCAGTTCGTCGGCTCGTGCGGGTTCACCGGGCAGGGCGGCGCGTCGCCCGGCTGGAGCTGCTCGCTCGACGGCTGCCAGGGACCGGGCGGCAGCGTCGTGGGCGGCGACACCGACGGACACCCCTACATCGAGTGGCTGACGATGAACGGGCAGGCGTCAGCGCTCAAGCAGTTCTTCAATGTCGCCCTGACGGTCACGAACCTCTCGCCGGAGCCGTTCGACATCACCGGCGGCAGCGCGACGCTGGAGATACCCGGTGGTCTCAGCCTTGCACCCACGAGCAACCCGCAGTCGGCCACCCAGAGCGTGCCGACGATCGCCGGCTCGTCGAGCCAGAGCGTGCACTGGATCATCCGCGGCGACCAGGCGGGCAGCTACAACCTGTCGGCCGACTACAGCGGGACGCTGCAGCCGTTCGGGGCACCGGTGTCCGTCCAGGCCGGGCTCGTTCAGCCGCTGAAGGTGTGGGGCGTCGACGCGCTGGGCCTCAGCGTGCAGGCCGACGGCGGCTCGCTGATCACCGGCTACCCGTATCACGTGCGGGTGGCCATCACCGACAAGGCGGATGTCCCGCTGTACAACGTGTCGATCGCGCTGCCGACGACGCCGCCCTACGGCTTCATCTACCAGCCCGACGAACGGTTCAGCGACAGCGTCGGGGAGCTGGACCCGGGCCAGACCTTCTACTCGCACTGGTACATCCTGGTGCCAGACGGGGCGGTGCTCGGCACCTTCACTCCACCCTTGTCCAGCATCGGCTTTGCCGGCCAATCGGCGTCGCCCGGCGCCGGTGTGACCGCCGTGACCCCGCCGACCGTCTATGCGCTCAACGCCGTGCGTGACACGCCGGGGTACGTGCACCTGCACTGGCAGTCCGTCCCCGGGGCCAGCGGGTACGAGGTGTTCGCCACGCCCCAGATCGAGACCCCGTTCGCCGCCTCGGCGACGCCGGTGGCGACCAGCCCCGGCGGAGCGCTCATCTCCACCCTGCCGGCATCGGCCAACGACGCCTACATCAAGTCGAGCTTCCCGGCGTTCTACGCCGTCAGCACGATCGTCAATAGCACGCCCACGCTCGAGCACGCCGTCGTCGGTGGCGTGCCGGCGATCAGCGCGCCGGAGACCTACGGCGACAGCAACCCGGCCGAGCGTGCATGCGGCTGCTCGGAGGGCTGGCGCGGCGATCCCGTCAACACGCAGACCGGCGACTACAGCGAGACCGACACCGACGCGTCGGTCCCCGGCAACGGCCCGGCGCTGGACGCGACGCGGACCTACGACTCGCTCAACGCCTCGACCCTGGGCGACTTCGGCTACGGCTGGAGCTTCAGCTACGGCGACCATCTCGTCATCGATGCCGCCGGCAACGTGACGGTCGTCCAGGCCAGCGGGGCACAGGTGAGCTTCGCCAACACGGCGAGCGGCTACGTGGCGGCCTCGCGCGTGATCGCCTCCCTGACCAAGAACACCAACGGCACCTACACGTTCGTCGTCGCCCACCGCCTCACCTACACCTATGACGCGAGCGGCAACCTCACCGCGATCACCGACCTCAACGGCTACACCACAAAGCTCAGCCGCCCCGACGCCGACCACCTCGTGGTCACCGATCCATCCGGGCGGGCGCTGGCCTACGTCCTCAGCGGCGGGCACGTCACCTCGCTCACCGACCCGGCGGGGAACGTGACCCGCTACGGCTACGACGCCGCCGGCGACCTCACGTCGGTGACCGACCCGCTCGGCCGCGCCACGAGCTACACCTACGACAGCAATCACCAGCTGCTCACCGTCACCGACCCGCGGGGCGGCGTCCTCACGAACAGCTACGACACGCAGGGGCGGGTGGTCAGCCAGGTCGATGCGCTCGGGCGCAAGACGACGTTCGACTACACGAGCACCCCCGGCACGACGCTGGTCACCGACCCGCGCGGCGTGGTCACCGCCGACACCTACGTGGGCGGGCAGCTGAGCTCGAGCACCCAGGCCCACGGCACCGCCGGCGCGGCGACATCGACGTACACCTATGACCCGGTCACCGGCGGGCGCACGACGGTCACCGATCCGCTCGGGGACACCACCGCCACCGCGTATGACTCGCAGGGCAACGTGCTGTCGGTGACCGATCCGTTGGGGCGCAAGACGACCTACGCCTACGACGCGCTCGACGACCGCACGTCGATGACCGACCCACTGGGGGAGACGACGAGCTACACCTACGACAGCCACGGCAATCTGCTGTCGACCTCCGCGCCGATCGGCGGGCACACGGCGACCACCAGCTACGCGTACACCGCGTCGCCCGGCGAGGTGACGGCGGTCACCGACCCCGATGGCAACGTCACCCACTACGGGTATGACGCCGCCGGCGATCGCACGAGCGTCACCGACGCCGACGGGAACACGACGGCCTACGTCTACGACGTCCTTGGGCGCAAGACGTCGCAGACCACGCCGGACGGGCACACCACGACATACAGCTATGACGCCGCCGGCCAGCTGCTCAAGCAAACCGATCCGCTCGGGCACGCCACGATCTACACCTACGACCGGGACGGCAACCGTCTCACGGTCACCGACGCGGCCGGGCACACCACCACCTACGCGTACGACGCCGACAACGAGACCACCGCCGTCACGCGGGCCGACGGCAGCGTGTTGCGCACCGCCTATGACGCGGACGGCAACACCACCGGGCAGACCGACGGGGTCGGGAACACGACGGCCTACGCGTACGACCTCTTCGGGCGGGTCATCACGCGCACCGACCCCGATGGGCACGTCACCAGGTACACCTATGACGCGGTTGGACACGAGCTGACCCAGACCAACCCGGACGGTGCGATCACGACGTACGCCTACGACGCCGACGGCGAGATCACCGGCGTCCGCTACTCCGACGGCAGCACGCCGAACGTCAGCGAGACCTACGACGCCGACGGGCACCGGTTGACCATGACCGACGGCAGCGGCACGAGCAGCTACATCTACGACGCGCTCGGCCGGCTCGTTGCGGTCACCGACGGCTCCGGAGCCACGGTCGGCTACGCCTATGACCTGGGGGGCCGGCTGACCAGCCTGACCTATCCCAACGGCAAGGCCGTCACGCACGCGTATGACGCGGCGGGACGGCTGACTTCGATCAAGGACTGGCTCGGGAACACGACGACGTTCCGGTACGACGCCGACGGCGACCTGACCGGCCAGGCCGACCCCAACGGCGTGACCTCGACCTTCGGCTACGACGCGGCCGATGAGCTGACGGCGATCACCGACGCCAACGCCAACTCCACGCTGGCCAGCTTCGACTATGCCCGCGACGCCGATGGACGGGTCATCAGCGAGACGTCTCCCAGCGATCCCGGAGGCGCGATCGACTACACGTACAACTCGCTCGGACAGCTCACGGGCGCAGGGAGCGCTACGTACGGCTACGACGCCGCGGACAACCCGACCACGTTCGGCGGCGCCACGCAGACGTTCGACCCGGCCAACGAACTGCTGACAAGCAGCGGGAGCACCACGACCACCACGAGCTCGACGCCGACGACCACCACGAGCTCGACGCCGACCACCACCAGCTCGACGCCGACCACGAGCACGTCGACGACGACCACCACCAGCTCGACGCCGACCACGAGCACGCCGACGACGACCACCACGAGCTCGACGCCGACCACGAGCACGCCGACGACGACCACCACCACGACGAGCACGCCGACGACGACCGCCGTCTCGTCGACGACGACCAGCCAGGCCAGCTCGCCGGCCTCGAGCTCGAGCGGGCAGACGGGCTCCGGCGGGGGCAACCCCAGCGGCACCGTCGCCACGCAATCGGCGACCACGAGCGTCGCCACGTCGAGTGCTTCGAGCACTTCGAGCACGAGCACGTCGGGCGGGCACGGTGGCGTCCAGGGCTTCACCAGCCAGCCGCCGAACATCGCCAAGACGATCGTCGGCGCCACGACCCACGGAAAGGACACGGCCGCGGCGAAGCTGCCGATCTCCGCGCCGGGCGCACTGGTGCTGGCGTTCATCACCGCCGGTGGGCCCAGCGGCCAGCGCGTCAGCGGGGTGACCGGCGGCGGGCTCGACTGGTCTGCGGTCGCAGCCGCTCGCGGGGCCGCCGGGGTCGCCGAGGTGTGGGAGACGCACGAGACCGGCCGGACCGGCAGCACGGTCAAGGTGGTGGCGCATCTGCACGACGCCGGCTACCCCGCGAACATCACGTTGGCGGCGCTGGCCGGCAACACGGCGCTGGTCGCAGCGCACGGCACGGCAACCGCGAAGAAGGGCGTGCCCACGTTGACGCTTGACGCACCGGGCGGCGCTCTGCTCTTCGCCGTCGCGCACACAGCCAGCTCCAAGGCTCCGACGCTCGTGCGCGGGCTGGCCCTCGTCGACCACGCCGGGAGCTCGTGGGTGGCGCGCGGTGACGGCCCGGCCGCGGGCGGGTCGACGGCGGTCGGCGCGACCGCGCCGAAGGCCGGCGCGTGGCAGCTGGCGGCGGTGGCGGTGAGCGCGGGGGCGTCGGCGGCGACCGCGCGCCCGCCGGTCGAGCGCACGGCCGTCGTGCCGCCGAGGACGGCGTCGGCCCCGGTTGGCGGGCCGCCGCCGGCATCGGCGGCGAGCAACCCGTCCGGCGCCGACCGGACGACTCGCCCGGGGACGGAGCGAGCACGGCCAGGCGTCGCGTTCGCCGCCTTGCGTGTCGTCGCGACGCCGGCCGTCGTCACCGGCAACACGTTCACCTACAACGGCGACGGCGACCGCACGAGCGTCACCGGCCCGGCGGGGACGGTCTCGCTGCGCTACGACCAAGCCGATCGGCTGATCGGGGTCGGCAGCGGTGTCTCCTACGCCTACGACGGCGACGGGTTGCGCACGAGCAAGGACGTCAACGGCACGACGACCCAGTTCGTCTGGGACCGGTCCAGCTCCGTCCCCGACCTGCTCCAGGCGGGCGCCACCGACTACATCTACGGGCCAACCGGGCTGCCGATCGAGCAGATCAGCGGGACGACCGTGACTTATCTGCACCAGGATCAGCAGGGGAGCACGCGCCTGCTCACTGGGAGCGCCGGGTCGGTGGTCGGCAGTTACAGCTACAACGCTTGGGGCGCCGTGACGGCGCACACCGGGAGCGCAAGCAGCGACCTGCAGTACGACGGGCAGTACACCGATGCCGAGACGGGGTACGAGTACTTGCGGGCTCGGTATTACGATCCGGGGACGGGGGGATTCTTGACACGGGATCCGGCGGCGGCTGTCACCGGCGCGGCGTATGACTTCGCCAGCGACAACCCCGCGAACTTCTCGGACCCGAGTGGCCTGGCGACCATCACCGTGTGCTTCGGTATCTGCCTCGGATGGGATACAGATCATGGCGAACCGATCGTGGGCGCCGGAGGTATATCGGCGAACGTAACCGTCAGCGGACCTCACGGCAGCTCGGTCTCATACGGCGGTGGGACTCGTTCAGCATCACCGATGAGTACGGCCAGCCCGCCTCGGCGAGCGGCCCCAGCGGCGACGTCGACTGGGAGCCGGGAGCCCCGGTAACGGGTCACGATGTGCCGGAGTGCGGGAAGGCGTCACGTTCTGTTCGCCGACCCTGTCGTCGCCGAACGATTCCGGTGGGTCCGGCACGTGGCCACAGAAGAACGTCCTCCCCCTGTTCAAGCCAACGCACTCCCTGGACTACTCGGGGGCCGGCGGATACATCGGCGGACTCGACGACGACGCATCTTTGGGTTCGCTCACGGCTGGCGGCGCGATCGGCGACATTGGCGATATCGGCGGATTCGGGGGTATTGAGGGTCTAGCGGGCCTCGGTGACCTATCGGCGCTTGACAGCTGTGCCGGCTGAGACGTCGTTGTCGAAGAGGCCCGCGGGAAGACGTCGGACAACTCGAACGCGCCGCTCCGTCGCCACGCGACGACGACGAGGCTCCGGGGCGCGTCCCTACCAGGGCGTCGACCAGGGATCCCACGGGCGCGACCGGCCGGGCCCAGCAAAGACATGCTCCGTATACGAACCTACGGAGGTCACCATGAGCAGCACCGCGGTGAGCGGCAACGAGGCAAGCGGCAGCGCGAGCGTCAAGAATCGCCGGCGCGAAGCTTGAGGTGGTCGTGATCCCGGTCGCCGACATCGACCGCGCCAAGGCGTTCTACGGCGGCCTCGGCTGGCGGCTGGACGCCTACGTCGACGCTGAGGGCTTTCCGTTTCGTCCAGTTCACGCCGCCCGGCTCGGGCTGCTCGATCCAGTTCGGCACGCAGCTCACGCCGGCCGCGCCCGGCACGGCCCAGGGCCTGTACCTGGTCGTCTCCGACGTCGCGGCCGCGCGCGAAGACCTCGTCGCCCGCGGCGTGCCGGCCAGCGAGGTGTTCCATGAGGGGGCGAAGGGCGCGCGGTTCCACCCGGACGACGGTCGCGTCAGCGGCCCGGCGCCCGATCGCAAGAGCTACGGCTCGTTCGTCTCGTTCAGCGACCCCGACGGCAACGGCTGGTTGCTTCAGGAGGTCACGACGCGGCTGCCCGGCCGGATCGACCCGGCCACGACCGCCTACGCCTCGGTGGACGACCTGGCCAGCGCGATGCGGCGCGCGTCGGCCGCCCACGGCGAGCACGAGGCGCGCATCGGCCAGGCCGACGCGAACTGGCCCGACTGGTACGCCACCTACATGGTGGCCGAGCAGGCGGGCACCGCGCTGCCCACGTGAGCGGTCGCGGCGCGAGCGGCGGGGTGGGGCTTGGTTGGGGGTGTGGTGAGTTGGTGCCTCTGTGGGGGGGTTAATCGACCACACCTCGGGCGCGGCTCGCGGCGGGTGGAGGGGGTGTGGTGTGTTGCTGGTCTGCGGGGGGCAGTGCATTTTCGACCAAACCCCGGTGAGCGGCCGGCGCCCGGCGGGGGGGGGGGTGTGGGGGGGTGGTCACTTTTCATCGCCCCGGCGTGCGAAATCGACCACACCTCGGGCGCGGGTCGCCGCGGGTGTAGGGGGTGTGGTCACTTTTCATCGCCCCGGCGTGCGAAATCGACCACACCTCGGGCGCGGGTCGCCGCGGGTGTAGGGGGGGGTGTGGTGAGTTGACCGCCCCACAGGGGGTCGAGCGACCACGCCCCTCGCGCTGCGGGCCCGCACTCGCCCAGCCGGGCCGCGCGCAACCCACCCCGCCGAGCCCGCGCCGGGCGGGACCTAGAACAGCGTCCGGATCGGGTAGAGGTTCAGGAAGCTGTAGACCAGCCCGACCGCCCAGCCGAGTGTGGCCGCGGTGGGCATGCCCTTGCGTGAGAACAGCCGCGTGACCACCAGGTACACGCCGGGCAGCACGATCATCATGTAGTAGAGGTAGGCGATCCGGCCGGTGATCGTGGCGTCGTAGACCGACAGGCCGAAGGTGGCGATCACCCAGGCGGCGCCGAAGAGGGCGACGCTGTCGTTGTCGCGCCACCACTGCGCCACCGCGGCGAACAGCGCCGGGATGGCCAGGAAGATGATGAAGGGGTTGATCTCGCCCTGGAAGTAGATCGTGGCGCGGCTGGCCACGATCGTGCCGTTGGAGATCGAGTTGACGGCGACGCGCGCGTAGTTGATGCCTCGCTGGTCGAGCAGCCACTCCCATGGGGTCGAGGAGATGCCGGTCGCGTTGGGCACCGCGTGCAGCAGCGCGGCGTAATGGATGATGTGGAACAGGTGCGTGAACGGGCTGCCGGCGTAGGTGATGTTGGTCCCGGTGTCGTAGGCCGGGATGAAGATGTCGAGGATCCACAGCACCAGCAGGAACGTGACGACGGTGCTGAACAGCGCCGTCAGCGCCGGGCGGAGGTTTCGGCGCACCCACCCCTTGGCGTTGTGCTCGACGCACAGGTCGCGCAACAGGCGCATGGCCTCGTACAGCACGAAGACCGCGACCAGGTACAGCGACGTCTCCTTCATGTCGCCGCCGATGCCTAAGGCGATACCCGCCAGCAGGTATCGCTTGCGCACGTACAGGCTGGCCGATATGAGCATCATCGCCACGCCGAAGATGTCCAGGGTGGCGATGCGTCCGCCGACCAGCATCAGGTTGTCCATTGCCATCACCCCGGTGGCGCCGACCGCCAGCCAGGAACTGCCCCCCAGCCCGGTCACCAGCGTGTAGAGGGCGACCAGGGCGATCAGGCTGAACAGCACGCTCGGCAGGCGCCAGCCCTTCGGGTTGTCGCCGAACAGCTTGATCGAGCCGGCGATGATCGCCTTGGCCAGCTGGGGGTGCTCGGCGTTGGGGTCGTCGCCGAGCGGGGCGCCGCCGTTGTGGGGCTTGCCGGAGTACTTGTTCTGCGCGGAGGGCTCGATGCCGGCGATCACGCGGGCCGCGTTGACGTAGTAGCTCTCGTCGAAGATGAGCGTGTGGCTGTCCGGCGTCTTGCAGGGCGCGGTGCAGGGCTGGGAGAGGTCGTACACCCGCGCGAACAGCGAGATGACCAGGATCAGCGACAGCGCGCTGATCGGCGCCAGCGGATCGGCCAGCAGCCGCTTGATCACGACCAGCCAGCGCTTGAGCATGGCCAGCACCCGCTGTGCGAACGCCCACAGCGCTCGCAGCCATCGCATCGGCGCCTTCATCGCGTGCCGCGGGCGGGCGGCCCGCAGGGGCCGTCGTCGGGGACCGTGGCACTCCTCACCCCTGCAATCTAACCGCTCGGGGGGCGTCTTGCGGTGCTGGTGGGCCGGTCGAGGCCGTCATCCGGAAGATCCGTGGAATTCCCCCTTCAGGTCCTCGGCCGGCCTGCCGATACACATCGACGTGTTCCTCGACGGCTCCCCCCTCACGCCTTCTCAGACCCGGGCGCTGGCCCTCCTGCGCACCCACGGCTCGCTGACCTCACGCGAGCTGAGCGAGCTCATGGGCCTGTCGCGTTCCTACGCCGGCTCGCTGCTCAGCCAGCTCGAGCGTGCTTCGTTCGCGCACGGCGAGCTCATCGGCGGCGGCGAGATCCGCTTCTCGCTGGTCGTCGCGCCGGACATCGTCGCGGTCTGAGGGCGCCTCCCGCGCCCTCTCGCGTGCGTCGCTGCCCGGCGCGATCGCCCCTGCGCGGCTACTTCTTCGGGCAGGCCGTCGTGGCGGTGACCGAGCTGCTGGTGCCGTCCGCGTAGGTGGCGGCACCGGACCAGCGCAGGCTGCCCGAGCACTTCTTCGGCAGCGTGAACTCGCTGACCGTGCTCGTCACCCGCCGCTTGACCGTCTTGCGGCCCTGCTTGACCGACACCGTCTTGGTCACCCTGCGGGTGGCGTTGAACGTCGTGTTGAGGCTGACCACCGAGCCGTCCGGGCCGCCCGGGACCGTCGGGATCGTCGGCACCTGCACGCTCAGCTTCTGCCCGTAGGGGGCGGCGGCGCCGCTCAGGGTGCCCGCGAAGGTCAGCGTCTCGGCGATCGGCGTCGTGCCGTTGCCCCAGAACTCCACCGTCACCGGGCTCTTACGCGTCAGGAAGACCCGCACGGCGGCGGTCTCTTTGAGCGTCGTCGCGCCCAGCTGCGCGGCGATGGCCGCCGAGCCGGTGCCGACCTGCGAGCCGGCCGGGCAGACCGGCGGCACGCTGCCGTTGGCCGCCTGAATGGTCGCCAGCGAGCAGGTGGGGAAGCTGCCCACGTTGTAGGTGATGCCGGCCGGCAGCTGCGCCACGAACGGCGAGCTCATCGGTTCGGGCAGCCCGCCGAGCGTGTTCGTGTTGGTGATGTTGAAGGCGATGGCCCCGTTGCCGCCGAGCGTGCCCGACAGCTTGGGCGCGATCGACAGCTGGGTGGCGGCCAGGGCGGTGGCGGGGGCGGCGAGCCCCACGGTGAGGGCGACCGCCGCAAGGCGGATCGGCGCTTTGCGCATGGGAGTGGCTCCTTTGTCGTCTTGTCGCGGGAGGTCACAGCCCTTCGCTCCCTCGTGCTCGATCTAACCCGCGAGCGGGTTCGGCGATGCGGTGGCGGGGAGTCGCTCGGGGGCGCGCAGTGGGCGGCCCTGAGCGATTCGATCGGGTAGTGTCGAGCCGTCGGCGAGACCTCGGAGGGGGACCGTGACTCAGTTCGGAGGCGCATCTTCGGTGGAGATCGAGGCGTCCGCCCTGTCCTGCTTCGCCGTGGTCTGCGACACGGAGAGAACGCCGCAGTGGCACCAGGTCGTCGCCGCGGCGGAGGTGCTCGAGCGCGACTCCAAGGGTCGCGCCTCGCTCGTGCGCACCACGCTCGACGCGATGATCGCTCGAGTCCGGGTCGACCTGCGCTTCACCTACGAGGAGCCCCGGGCGATCCGGATCGAACGCGAGAGCGGCGACCTGCGCAGCATGACGGCGACCTGGAGCTTCGAGGAGCTCGGCGACGGTCGCACGCTGGCCCGCTACGAGACGTTCTTCGATCCCGGCCGCGTGCTGTCGATGTTGGCCAAGGGTCCGATGGTGGCCCGAGTGGAAGAACTGGTGACCCAACAGCCGCCGCGCGGGCTCAAGCAGGCCCTCTCCTCGGCGCCGGACGGCTGAGCCGCGCCGGGGCCTATGCTGTCGAGCACGGCGTTCGCTCGGCGATTTGGCCGTGACGGGCCGGCGCGCGTCGACCGCAGTCCCCGTGTCGCAGCCTGGAGGAGGGCCCGATGAGCAGCAACCTCGCCTTGACCCTGAAGAGCACGGCGCGCTCGCATGAGCACCGGCCGGCGCTGAAGCTCGACGACGTCGCGATGAGCTACGCCGAACTGGACGACGCATCCGCTCGTGTCGCCGGGTTGCTGCGAGACAGAGGGGTGCGCCCCGGCGACCGCGTCGGGATCATGATGCCCAACGTGCCGCAGTTCGGGTCGCTGTATTACGGCGTGCTGCGCGCCGGCGCCGTGGTCGTTCCGATGAACGTGCTGCTCAAGCAGCGCGAGGTCGCGTACTACCTGCGCGACTCCGAGGCCAGCCTGGCGTTCGCCTGGCCCGCCTTTGCCGAGCCGGCACAGAACGGCGCCAGCGAGGCTGGAGCGGAGTGCATCATCGTCGCCCCGGGCGAGTTCGAGCGGCTGCTCGCAGACACCGAACCCACGGCCGAGATCGTCGAGCGCCGCGCCGATGACACGGCCGTGATCCTCTACACGTCGGGCACGACGGGCGAGCCGAAGGGGGCAGAGCTCACGCATGCGAACCTGACGCGCAACGCCGAGGTGGTCGCGGCGATGATCTCGCTCGAGGCCGACGACGTGATCCTCGGCGCGCTGCCGCTGTTCCACTCGTTCGGTCAGACGTGCGGGCTGAACGCCGCGGTGGCGGCGGGTTCGTGTCTGGCGCTCGTGGCGCGCTTCGAGCCCGGCGCCGTGCTCGACACGGTCGCGCGCGAACGCGTCACCGTGTTCGAGGGCGTGCCGACCATGTACGTCGGCCTCCTGGGCCACACCGATCGAGACCGCGTCGACGTCTCCACGCTGCGGGTCTGCGTGTCGGGCGGCTCGGCGCTCCCGGTGGAGGTGCTGCGCGGGTTCGAGCAGTCGTTCGGCTGCCCGGTGCTCGAGGGCTACGGGCTGTCGGAGACCTCGCCGGTGGCCTCGTTCAATCACCCCGATCGGGAGCGCAAGCCCGGTTCGATCGGCACGCCGGTCGCGGGGGTGGAGATGAAGGTCGCGGACGACGACCGCCGGACGCTCCCTCAGGGCGAGGTCGGTGAGATCGCGATCCGCGGCCACAACGTGATGAAGAGCTACTGGAGACGGCCGGAGGCGACCGCCGAGGCCTTCGATGCCGACGGCTGGTTCTACACCGGCGATCTGGCCCGGGTCGACGAGGACGGCTACTTCTTCATCGTCGATCGCAAGAAGGACATGATCATCCGCGGGGGCTACAACGTGTATCCGCGCGAGATCGAAGAGGTCTTGTACGAACACCCGGCGGTGCAGGAGGTCGCGGTCATCGGCATCCCGCACGCGGAGCTCGGCGAGGAGATCGCCGCCGTCGTCACGCTCAAGCCGGACGCCGTCGTGACCGCCGAGGAGCTGCAGGCGCATGTCAAGAGCCAGGTGGCCGCCTACAAGTACCCGCGCCACGTGTGGTTCGTCGACGCACTGCCCAAGGGCCCCACCGGCAAGATCGTCAAGCGCGAGATCACGCTCCCGGTCGAGCTGGCGGCGGCGGGCGAGTCGCAGCGGTCGTGATCACGGCGACGTCGGGCGACGTCGCCGATCACGCGACGGCCGCACCGGCGAGCGCGAGTAGCTCGGCGAAGGACTCCTCCATGCCCTCGGCGAGCACGAGCAGGTCGGGCACGCTGTCGTGGTCGGCCGCGAGGCCGAAGCACATCGTCCCGTCGTAGCTGAACATCGCGATCCCGATCGCGCGATCGGCCGCCAGCGGCACGAGCGGCAACAGCTCACGCATCGGGCAGTCGAGCGCGTACAGCCTTGTTCGCGGGCCCGGGACGTTCGTGATCGTCAGGTTGAACAGCCGCGGCGCGTACAGCTGGCCGGCGAGGTAGACGTGCAGCGCCGGTGGCGCCAGGCCGGACAGGTCGATCAACGTGGTCGCGCCGATCACCTTGTGACCCTCCTTGAGCTTGCGCGACTCCGCGACGATGCGCTCGAGGCGAGCCCGCGCGTCCGCCTCGTCGACGGGCAGGTGCACGAACAGCGTCGAGACACGGTTGCCGAGCTTGTGCTCCTCCTCGGCGACCCGCACATTCACCGGGACCATCGCGCGCAGGCCGGGCGCGTCCGGGAGGTCGTCGCCGCGGTCCAGGAGCATGCGCCGCAGGCCACCGGCGGCGACGGCCAGCGCGATGTCGTTGACGGTGCCGCCAAGGGTATGGCGGACCGCGTTGATCTCCTCGAGGCGCAGGCGCACGGCGCGAAAGCGGCGCGTCGGCCCGATCGGGTGGTTGATGCTCGTCGGCGGCGCGGCGACCAGCTCGTTGCGTGCGAGCAGCTCGGCGAGCTTGGCGGCATGGTCGACAATGCCCGGCACGCGTTGGGGATGCAAGGCAAGGTCCACCCCGGCGCGCGCGCCGCGCAGCAACAGACCCGGCGGCGCCCACCACGGCCGGCCCGAGGAGTCGGCCATCGCCGGCGCGGCATCCGCCTCGGCCGCGGAGCGTTGGGCGCGTGCCCGGGCACGTCGTGCCGTCGCCATCGGTCGTGGCTTGTGGGGCTCGGTGTCGAGCAGCATCTGCCCGATGTCGAGCGAGCCGACCCCGTCGACGAGGCTGTGGTGCAGCTTCGTCGCCGCCGCCCAGCGTCCTTCGGCCAGGCCGTCGACGATCACCATCTCCCACAGCGGGCGCGTGCGATCGAGGCGATGCGAGAAGAAGTCTCCCGCCCATTCGAACAGCTCCTCGTCACCGCCGGGCGCCGGCAGCATCGCGTGTCGGACGTGCGCGCTGACGTCGAAGCCCTCGACCGGTTCCCAGGTCGGCCAGTGCAGCCCGCCGATGTGGGTCGTCGACAGCCGCTGACGGAACCGGGGGACCGGGTCGATCCGAGGCGCCATCTCCGCGATCAGCAACTCCACCGGCGGCGCACCCGACCCTGTCGGGGAGTCGAACACCATCACCGCGCCGATGTGCATCGTGCCACCCTCGTCGAGCTGCTCGAGCTCGAGGAACGTCGCGTCGAGGGGACTCAGTTGCTCGCCCATACAGACTCTCCTCTGGTCAAGCCGCCGAGGCACTGTTCGTCTCGGCCGCCGCTCGACGCTACGGCGCCGGCGGGTGAGGCGCATCGGCGGCCGGCACGGATCGCGCTCGGTAGAAGCAGGCAAGGCCGAACTATCGGCTCGGCCGCCCAGCGCAGGTGCGCGTCGGTCGAGCCGGGCGACGGATGAAGCCCCCCATCGGCAGCCGGTAGTTACCACGGTTGCGCGGCTTGGTCAGAAGTTGAGAATCGGCACATGGAGGAGCGGGGCATCAGGTCCGGAAACGGCGAGCACTGGATGGCGCTGGAGGGCGGCGCGGCGAGCCCGAACGGCCGCCGGGCGTATCCGAGCCGCATCGGCGCGATCGGCGCCCTGGTGCCCGAGCGGCGGGTCAGCAGCGACGAGCTCATGGCGAGCACGAAGCACCGGACCCACATCGAGCTCGAACGGCTGACCGGCATCCACGAGCGCCACGTCGTCAGCGAGCGCGAGGACACCTTCACGCTCGCGCTCGGAGCGGCCCGCGACGCCCTCGCGCACGCGGACTGTGGTCCGCAGGACCTCGACGTGCTGATCGTGTCCAGCATCAGTCACTACGTCGAGGGGCTGCGGATGCAACTCGAACCGCCGCTCAGCCTGTCGCTCAAGGAGGCGATCGGCGCAGAGCAGGCGATGAGCTTCGACCTCACGAACGCGTGCGCCGGGATGATGACCGGCGTATTCCTCCTCAACGACATGATCCGCCAGGGCCGGATCCGGCGGGGCATGGTCGTCAGCGGCGAGTACATCTCCCAGCTCGGGCGCAACGCCGCACGCGAGGTCCGCACGGTGATGAGCGACCAGCTCGCCTCGCTCACCCTCGGCGACGCGGGCGCCGCCGTGATCCTCGAACGGTCGCCCGACGGCGCCCCCGGCATCGAGGTGGCCGGCTTCACGACGTTGTCCGAGCACAGCCGTCTGTGCCTGGCGTTTCCGGCGAAGATCGGGCGCGGGGCGACGATGCACACCGACGCGCGCGAGATCCACAAGGTTGCCACCGAGGCCTCGCTGCCGCTGCTGATCGAGGCGCTCGATCAGGCCGGACTCGACTTCGACGACATCGACTACCTCATTCCCCACCAGACCTCCGCTCGCGCGATCAAGAAGGGGGCGAAGCAGCACGCCGAGAAGGTGGGGGTCGCGCCGAAGCACGTCGTCGTGACGGTGGACGAGTTCGGCAACACCGCGTCGACGACGCACTTCGTCGCCCTCTGGAAGTACCTCACGGAGGGTCGCTTCACCGAGGACGATAGGGTCCTGCTCCTCTCGCTGGCCTCGGGCCTGGAGGTGGGAGTCGTGATCTTCAAAGTCGGCCAGCTGGTCGGACGCTATGGGCACGATCATTGAGGCGACCGCCAGCGCGACGGCGCACCGTCACCCGCGCGCCCCGGGCGCGCTGAAGCTCGCCGACAGTGCCGCCCGCACGTGCCTGGACCGCGCGAACCGCACGGCCCACGAGCTGGACCTGCTCATCAACGCCGGCATCTATCACGACAAGAACCTGACCGAGCCCGCGTTCGCTTCCCTCATCCAGGAGGACATCGGCGCCAACCCGGACATCGGTGACGGCACCGGCCACGGCACGTTCTCGTTCGACGTCGCCAACGGTGCCTGCGGCCTGCTGACAGGCATCGAGCTCGTGGACGGCATGCTCGCCTCGGGCACGATCGAGCTCGGCATGGTGGTCGCGAGCGACATGGACCCGGAGCCGGGCGTCTCCGAGGCGTTCCCGTTCCCGACCGTGGGCGGCGCCGTGCTGCTGAGCCGCGATGAGTCCGACGCGGGCTTCGCGGCGTTCCGATTCGCCACCTTCCCGCAGTTCGCCGACCTGTTCCGCAGCTACGTCGACTGGCATGAGGACGCCCGGCGTGGGCTCGCCCACCACGGCCGGAACATCCTCACCGTCGAGGTCGCCGAGTCCTACGCCGCGCGGGCGCTCGAGTGCGCCGAGTCGACCGCCCGCGAGCTGGCGGCGGCGCAGGCGCTCGAGGTCGGGGATGTCGACCTGCTCGTGGCCAATGCGTCGGTTCCGGGCTTCGCCGAAGCGCTGGCGGGCCGGCTCGGCGTGGCCGCCGACCGGATCGCCACCGCGGCGGACGATCTCGCCCACGCCCATACGGCGGCGCCCGCCGTGGCGCTCGAGTCGGCGGACCTCGCAGCGGGCAGCACCGCTCTCTTCGTGTCCGCCGGCGCCGGGATAACCGTTGCCGCCGCCCTCTACCGGGCGTGATCCATCCAGCCGTCAGCGGGCAGGGTGATCGCGGCGCGGCGGTCGCCCGGCTGCAGGCACTGCTCCCGGCCGCGGACAGCGGCCCGCCCCGCATCGCCCCGGCCCGGCCCGACGAGTTACGCCCGCTGGCCAGGCTCGTGGCGACGATCGCGGCGCGGATCACGGGCAGCGGCCCCCCGCACATCTTCACGACGCTCGGCCGGGACCCGCGCCTGTTTCGCGCCTGGCTGCGCTATTCCGCCCGCCTGATGCTGTCCGGGGAGCTCTCACGCCGCGACACCGAGCTGACGATCCTGCGGGTCGCGTGGCGGTGCCGCTCGGCCTACGAGTGGCAGCAGCACGTCCCGATCGCGCTGCGCGCGGGACTGACGCCGGATGAGGTCGCCGGCGCCGCCGATCGATCGCCGGCGAACGGCTTCACCGAGCGGCAGCGGGCGCTGCTGGCCGTCAGCGACGAGCTGCTGACGCGGCGGACCCTGTCGGACGCCACGTGGAGCGCCGTGCGGGCGGCTCTCGGCGACCGCGAGACGATCGAGCTGTGCCTGCTCATCGGCCACTACCAGGGCCTCGCGTCGGCGATCGGGGGACTCGGAATCGAGGTCGAGCGACCGCGACGAGCAGTGCCCCGGTCATGACCACGGCCGCCATACCCGCCACCGACCAGCTCAGCGCGCTCGACGCCACGTTCCTGGAGCTCGAGCAGGCCGACGACAGCGCGCTGATGCACATCGGCGGGGCGTTCGTGTTCGAGGCGCTCCCCGGCGGCGGCACGCCGACCATCGAGGCGGTCCGCCAGCAGCTCGACCGGCGCCTGGATCTCCTGCCGCGCTACCGGCAGAAGCTCACCGCGCCCCGCACCGGCGGACTGGCCTGGCCCTCCTGGGAGCACGACGAGCGCTTCGACCTCGAGGCCCAGGTGCGCCACGCCACGCTCCCGCCCCCCGGCGGGCATCCCGAGCTGCTCGACTGGATCTCCGACTTCTACTCACACCGCCTGGACCGCAGCCGCCCGTTGTGGCAGATGATGCTGCTCGATGGCCTGGCCGACGGACGCTGGGCGCTGGTCTGGAAGACCCACCACTGCCTGGTGGACGGCGTCGGCTCGGTCGACGTCACCCACCTGCTGCTCGACGCAGAGGCCGAGCCGCGCCCGCCGTCGGTCTCACGCGGCGCGCCCGCATCGGCGCCCGACGAGTCCCCGCACGCATGGTTCACGCGGACGCCCGAGTCACTGCGGCAGGTGGTGGGTTCGGGCCTCGCCGCCACTCGCGTCGGGGCGCATGCGCTCGTGCATCCACGCGAGGCGCTGGAGCGCTCGCGCGCGGTGATCGAGCTGCTGGTGCACGACGAGCTGGTCGCGGCGCCGCACACGAGCCTCAACGTGTCGATCGGCGCGACGCGCCGCGTCGCGACCGTTCACGTCGAGCTGGCGCAGCTGCGCGCGATCACGTCGGCGCTCGGAGGCACGATCAACGACGTCGTGCTGTGCGTTGCCACCGCGGCGATGCGCGAACTGCTGCTCGTGCGCGGCGAGGAGCCGCCGCGTCAGGGCCTGCGGGCGATGGTGCCCGTCAGCATTCGCCGCAAGGCCGACCACGCCGAGCTCGGCAACATGGTCTCCTCGCTGTTCGTCGACCTGCCGGTCGACGAGGCCGACGCGCTGCGTCGTTACCGGCTGGTGCGAGCCGCCGTCGTCAAGCAGAAGACCGGCGGGCAGGCGCTGGCGGCCAGCACCGTGACCGGTCTGGCCGAGCTCGCGCCGCCCGTGCTGCATGCGGTGATCGCGCGCTCCCTGTTCGCGAGCCGGCTGTTCAACGTCACGATCACCAACGTCCCCGGCCCGCCGCAGCGGCTGTACTCGTCGGGCGCGCCGATGGTCGACATCCTGCCCTTCGTGCCGCTCGCGGCCGGGCACGCGCTCGGCATCGCCGTCGTCTCCTACGCCGGCGGGCTGACGTTCGGCCTGTGTGCCGATCGCGTCGCCGTGCCCGACCTCGACGTCCTCAGGGACGGCGTCGCCGCGGCGGTGCGCGAGCTGTCGGCGCTCGCTGGCACGTCGGCCGGTTAGTACGTACTTGCCCTGTCGCCCGCGCGGAAGAAACCGGATGACCGCGTCGCGCACGGTGGGACAATCAACCCGATGTGGGGAGAGGAGGCCACCGCCGTCGGCGGGTTGGACCTCGAGACGCTGACGTTCACCCTCGAATCGATCGGTGAATTTGCGCGTCATGAGTTGCCCGATTCGCTGCTGATCGAGCTCGACGAGCGCGACGAGTTCCCCGAGTCGCTGGTGCGTCGCATGTGCGGCGAGGAGCTCGGGATCCAGCTGCTGTTCGTGGCCGAGGAGTACGGAGGGATGGGCGGCGATGCGCTCGACGTCTACCGCGTGTGCGAACGGCTGGCGGCGATCGACCTCGGCCTCGCCACCGCCGTGCTGGCCACGTTCCTGGGCAGCGACCCGATCTCGGTCGGTGGAACCCCGGAGCAGAAGCGGCAGTTCATGGGCCGCATCGCCGAGGAGGGCATCCTGATGGCCTACGGCGCCACCGAGCCTGACGCCGGCAGCGACCTCGCGGCGCTCAAGACGACCGCGGTCCCGGTGAGCGACCACGGTGACGTCGTCGGCTACCGCCTGTCCGGCGCCAAGCAGTGGATCTCCAACGGAGGCGTGGCCGAGCTGAGCACGGTGCTGGCCCTCGCGCCCGGCGGACCGAGCTGGTTCGTCGTGGACCGGGGCAGCGAGGGCTTCACGCACGGCCAGCACGAGGACAAGCACGGCATCCGCCTGTCGAACACGGCGGCGCTGTTCCTCGACGACGTGTACGTCGACGCCGACCGACTGGTCGGACGGGTCGAGGGGCAGGGTCTCGTCCAGGCCCAGCAGGTGTTCGGCTACACGCGCCTGATGGTGGCCGCGTTCGGCCTCGGCGCGGGCTGGGCGGCGCTCGACCGGGCGATCCCGTACTCGCGCGAGCGCATCCAGGCCGGCGGCCCGCTGTCCGAGAAGGCGGGCTTCACGCACAAGCTGATCGTTCCCCACGTGGTCCGCCTGGAGGCGGCTCGCGCGGCGATCGAGGAGACCGCCCAGCGGATCGACGCGGGCGGGGGCGCACTCAACGTCGAGGGGGCCATCGCCAAGTACCTGGCCACCGAGGCCGGCGACGCTGCCGCCGACGCCGCGATCCAGGCGCTCGGTGGCTACGGCTACACGCACGCGTACATGGTCGAGAAGTTCAAGCGCGACGTCCGCATCACGCGCATCTACGAGGGCACGTCGGAGATCATGGAGATGACGATCGCCCGGGGGCGCTGGCAGGAGCACCTCAAGACCCGCGGCGACCACTACCACGAGGCCGCGCGCGGGCTCGAGGCGCTCGAGGTGTCCGAGCCGGGGCTCGGCGCCGGCACGGCAGCGCTGGCCCACCACGCGCTGGCGGAGGTGCTCGAGGCGTGCCGGACCGCGCGGCTGACCCGCCATCAGCACATCCTGCTGCGACTCGGCGAGCTCGAGGCGCGCGTCGAGGGCGCCGGCGCGCTCGCGCGCCGCGCGCACGCGGCCGCCCGGGACGAGCTGCACCCCAAGGCCGACCGGCGACTCGGCCGCGAGGCGCTCGCCGCCGCGAGCCGCATCAACGCGCGCGACGTCTCACTCGCCGTCGCCACCGAGGGCGTCCGCTGGGTCGGCGGCGCCGAGGGCGGCGACCTCGACGCACTCGAGGACGGCCTGGCGCCGGCGATTCGAGGCGCCCAGGTCGGCCTGGTGGCCGACCTCGACGAGCTCGCCGACCACATCTACGGCCGTGCCTGACCCGCGGACGCATCGGAGCACACCATGAGCGACACATCCGCCAACGCCGTCGCGATCGTCGGTGTCGGCGCGATCCTCCCCGACGCGCCCGACGCGAACGCCTTCTGGGAGAACGTCAGCCGCGGCCACTATGCCATCAGCGACGTCGATCCCGCGCGCTGGGATCCGGCGCTGTACTGGGACCCGGACCCGGACACGCCCGAGCGCTCGTACTCGAAGATCGGGGGTTGGGTGCGCGAGTGGGACTGGGACCCGCTGGGCTGGAAGCTCCCGCTGCCGCCCCACGTGACCGACGCGATGGACGACGGGCAGAAGTGGGCGATCGCGTGCGCGCGCATGGCGCTCGCCGATGCCGGCTGGCCCGAGCGTGCGCTCGACCTCGAGCGCACCGCGGTGATCCTCGGCAACGCCATGTCCGGCGAGCATCACTACCTCACCCAGTCACGGCTCGTGTTCCCGGAGCTCGCGCGCGATCTCGAGCGCGCGCCCAGCTTCGCCTCGCTGCCGGCGGCCCAGCGCACGCGGATCGAGGCTGAGCTCCACGCCGCTGTCGATGCCCGACTGCCCGCGACCTCCGAGGACACGATGCCCGGCGAGCTCGGCAACTGCCTCGCCGGCCGCGTGGCGAACCTGTTCAACCTGCGCGGCCCCAACTACGTCGTCGACGCCGCCTGCGCGTCCGCGATGGCCGCGATGGCGGCGGCCGTCGAGGGACTCGTCGATCGGGACTTCGACGTGGCGATCACCGGGGGCGTCGACCGCAACATGGGCATCGCGACGTTCATCAAGTTCTGCGCGATCGGCGCGCTGTCCGCCACCGGCACGCGCCCGTACGCGGACGGCGCGGACGGATTCGTGATGGGCGAGGGCGCCGCCCTGCTCGTCCTGAAGCGGCTCGCCGACGCCGAGCGCGACGGCGATCGGATCTACGCGGTCGTGCGCGGCATCGGCGGCGCCAGCGACGGCCAGGGCAAGGGTCTCACCGCCCCCAACCCGGTGGGGCAGCGCCTCGCGGTGCATCGCGCGTGGACGAACGCCGGCCTCGATCCCTCGCGCTGCTCGCTGATCGAGGGCCACGGCACCTCGACCCGGGTCGGCGATCTGACCGAGGTGACGTCGCTCGGCGAGGCCTTCGCGGATGCGCGGCTCGAGCCCGGCTCGATCGCGCTCGGCTCGGTGAAGTCGAACATCGGCCACCTGAAGGCCGCCGCCGGCGCCGCCGGGCTGCTCAAGACGGCGCTCGCGCTGCACCACCGGCAGCTGCCGCCGAGCCTCGGGTTCGAGCGACCGAACCCGAACATCGACTGGGACGCGACGCCGCTCGGGTCAACACCGAGTTGCGCGACTGGGAGCGCGCCAACGGCGACCCGCGCCTGGCCGGCGTGAGCGCGTTCGGCTTCGGCGGCACGAACTTCCACGTGGTGCTCGAGGAGCACGAGCCCGGCCGGCTGGCCGGCAACGGGCACGCGTCGATCGCAGTGCCGGTCGAGATCGGGACGCGCACGCCGTCGCCGCCCGAGGCGTCCGTGCCGCGGCCCGACGTGCGGCGACCCGCGGTCGTCCCGGGCGCCGCTGAGAAGGCGCCGCCTCGCGGCGCGCTCGTCCTTGGCGCCACCGATCGCGGCGGCCTGACCGCGCGGCTGCGTGCGGTGGCCGAGGCGGCCGGGCGCGGCGATGCGCCGACGCCCTGCCCGCCGGCCGAGGCGGACCTGCGCGCGGCCGAGCGGATCGCGATCGACTACGCCGACGCCGGCGAGCTCGCCCAGAAGGCGCAGCTGGCACTGCGGGCGCTCGACGGCGACTCGCCGGCTGCTTGGAGCGCGCTCGCCGCCCGCGGCATCTTCCGCGGCTCCGGCGCCCCCGGCAAGGTCGCGTTCATGTACACCGGCCAGGGCTCGCAGTACGCGAACATGCTCGGCGAGCTGCGGCGTCGCGAGCCGGTCGTGGCCGACACGTTCGACGATCGCCGACGCGTGATGGCGCCCCCTGCTGGAGGGCCGAACACTGTCCGGACTCATCTTCGTCGACCCGGACGACCCCGGGGCGCTCGCGCAGGCCGAAGCCGACCTGCGCCGCACGGAGATCACCCAGCCGGCGGTCCTCGCCGTCGACATGGCGCTGACGCGCCTGCTCGGCGAGTACGGGATCACGCCCGACTTCGTCATCGGCCACAGCCTGGGCGAGTACGGGGCGCTCATCGCCGCCGGCGCGATGTCGTTCGAGGACGCGCTCGAGGCGGTCAGCGCGCGAGGCGGCGAGATGGCGAGCCTGCGCACGGAGGACCCCGGAGCGATGGCTGCCGTCATCCGCGCCGCTGTCCGAGGTCGAGGCGATGCTCGCCGAAGTCGACGGCTACGTCGTCGTCGCGAACGTCAACTCGACCAGCCAGGTCGTGGTCGGCGGCGCCACCGACCGCGGTACAGGAGGCGATGACAAGGCTTCAGGAGCGGGGCCGCCCGGTCGATCCCCCTGCCGGTCAGCCACGCGTTCCACACCGAGATCGTCGCGGCGTAGCCGAGCCGCTGCGGGCGACGCTGCGCCGCCTCGTCGCTCGCGCCTCCCCAGATCCCGGTCGTGGCGAATGTCAACGGAGGCTTCTACCCGATGGGGCCGGGAGTCGAGGAGCAGATCGTCCAACTGCTCGCGCGCCAGGTCGCCTCGCCGGTCCAGTTCGTCAACGGGCTGCGCACGCCTGCACGAGGCGGGCGCACGCGTGTTCGTCGAGGTCGGACCCAAGCGCGCCCTCCAGGGCTTCGCCGCCGACGTGCTCGGTGACGACGCGGTCGTCAGCCTCGCCACCAACCACCCCAAGCAGGGCGACCTTCGCTCGTTCAACAGCGCCCTGTGCGGGCTGCTAGGCGGCCGGGCTCGGCGTGGGCCGCGCGGCCGCTTCCGCGCCGGTCCCGCGTGCAGGCCGAGCCGACGGCCGCCGCCCCGCCGGTCCCGCGTCGGCCGAGCCGACGGCCGCCGCCCGCGGCCGGACCGCTCGGCGCCAGCCGCCGGGTCACTACCCGATGACAGTATCGTGAGCTCGGGCGGGTGTTCGCCGGCGTGCTCGAGCGCGGGCGCGCGATCCTCGGTGGCGAGGACGCCGGGACGCGCCGAGCCGGTCGTCATCACCGGCGCCGCCCTCGGACTGCCCGGCGTCGAGCAGCTGTTCGACGACGCCAACCTCGCGCGGATCCTGCACGGCCAGCAGGGGATCGACGTGATCCCCGCCCACCTGCGCCACGAGATGCTCGAGCACCACATCACGCGACTGGTCAAGGGCGACGACGGCGGCGCGACCTTCGAGACGATCGACCGCGAAAGCGACGTGATCAAGCTCGCCGCGCGCGCCGGCGCGTTCGAGCTCGCCGACGAGTTCGGCGTGTCGAGCGATCGCACGCTGGCCCTCGGCCGCGACACGCAGCTGGCGATCGGTGCCGGTATCGACGCGCTGCGCGACGCGGGCATCCCGCTCGTCCTCCGCTATCGCACGACCACGACCGGCACACAGCTCCCGGATCGCTGGTCGCTGCCCGAGTAGCTGCGTGACGACACCGGCATCATCTTCGCCTCGGCCTTCCCGGCGTCAATGACTTCGCCGACGAGATGAACCGGTTCTGGGCCGACCAGCTGCGGCGCGAGCAGCTCGAGGCGCTGCGCGCGATCGAGGCGCGAGCTGACCGAGGACGCCGACCGACGCGGGGCCTCGCGGAGGTGCGAGCGCCGCATCCATGAGGTCGAGCTCGAGATCGCCGCCGCAGCCGTACGAGTTCGACCGGCGCTTCCTGTTCCGGGTGCTGTCCATGGGTCACTCGCAGTTGGCCGAGCTGATCGGCGCGCGCGGCCCGAACACCCAGATCAACGCGGCATGCGCGAGCACGACGCAGGCCGTCGCCGTGGCCGAGGACTGGATCCGGGCCGGGCGCTGTCCGGCGGGTGATCGTGGCCGCGGCCGACGACGCCACGTCCGACAGCTGATGCGGTGGATCGGCTCGGGCTTCCTCGCCACCGGCGCCGCCGCGACCGACGAGGTGGTTGAGGACGCTGCGCTCCCGTTCGACCGCCGTCGCCACGGGATGATCTCGGAATGGGCGCGGCGGCGCTCGTGGTCGAGAGCGCCGCCGCCGCGCGTGAGCGCGGGCTCACGCCGATCTGCGAGGTGCTCGGCACAATCACCGCCAACTGCGCCTTCCACGGCACTCGCCTCGACGTCGACCACATCGGCGGCGTGATGGAGAGAGTCGTCAGCCGGGCCGAGCGCCGCGGCGTCCGCCGCGAGGAGATCGCCGGCGAGACGATGTTCGTCTCGCACGAGACCTACACGCCGGCGCGCGGAGGCAGCGCGGCCGCCGAGATCCACGCGCTGCGGCAGGTGTTCGGCGACGGCGCCGACCGGATCGTGATCGCCAACGTCAAGGGACTGACCGGACATCCGATGGGCGTCGGACTCGAGGACGTCCTCGCGGTCAAGGCGCTGGAGACCGGGATCGTGCCGCCGGTGCCGAACTTCAGCGACGTCGACCCCGAGCTCGGCGAGCTCTACCTGCGCGGCGGCGCGTACCCGATCGCGCTACGCGCTACGGCTGGCGGCCGGGTTCGGCTCGCAGATCTCGATGATGCTGCTGCGCTGGACGCCGGTCGCCGACGGGCGCAGCGCAGCCGCCGACGAGCTTGGCTTCGCGTACAGGGTCGCCGATCGCGAGGCGTGGACGCGTGGCTGCGGCGCGTCAGCGGGCAGGAGGATCCGCAGCTCGAGGTGGTCACGCGCACATTGCGCGTCGTCGACGCGCAGGCCCCGCCCGGCGGCAGCCCGCGACGGCGCCGGCACGGACGGCCCCGGCGCCCACCGCGGCCGTCGAGGCGCCGACCCCCGCGGCGCAGGCGCCCGCCGCCGCAGCCGAGGCGCCGACCCCCGCGGCGCAGGCGCGGCCCGAACCCGAGCCGGTGGAGCCGCAGGCGGCGCGGGCTCGGCCCGAGCCCGTGGAGCCCGTCGAGCCCGTCGAGCCCGTGGAGCCCGTCGAGCCGCAGCCCGCGGCAGCCGATTCCGAACCCGGGCCGCCCGCACCGGCGCCGGCCGAGCCCGCGCCGGTGAGCGCCGGCCCGGCGCCGGCCGAGCCCGCGCCGGTGAGCGCCGCGGCGCCGGCGACCTCCGAGGACGAGGTCACCGCGCGCGTGCTCGAGCTCGTGGCCCAGGAGACCGGCTACCCGACCGACCTGCTCGATCCCGACCTCGATCTCGAGGCCGATCTCGGCATCGACACGGTCAAGCAGGCCGAGGTGTTCGCCGCGATTCGCGAGCACTACGCCATCGAGCGCGACGAAGCGCTGAAGCTCCGCGACTACCCCACCCTGCGCAGCGTCGTGCGCTTCGTCACCGAGCGCTCGCCCCAGCCCGCGGCAGCCGACGGCGAACCCGGGCCGCCCACACCGGCGCCGGCCGAGGCGGCGCCGGCGAGCGCGGCGCCGGCCGCACCCGCGCTGGCCGAGCCTGCGCCGGCCGAGGCGGCGCCGGCGAGCGCCGGCGCCGGCCGGCACCCGCGCCGGCCGAGCCCGCGCCGGTAAGCGCCGGCCCGCGCGCCGGCCGAGCCCGCGCCGGTGAGCGCCGCCGCGCCGGCGACCTCCGAGGACGAGGTCACCGCGCGTGTGCTCGAGCTCGTGGCCCAGGAGACCGGCTACCCGACCGACCTGCTCGATCCCGACCTCGATCTCGAGGCCGATCTCGGCATCGACACGGTCAAGCAGGCCGAGGTGTTCGCCGCGATCCGCGAGCACTACGGGATCGAGCGTGACGAAGCGCTCAAGCTCCGCGACTACCCGACGCTGCGCACGTCGTGCGCTTCGTCACGCGAGCGCCAGCCGCAGCCCGCCGCGGCGGTCGCCGAGCCGAGCCCGCCACAACCCGAGCCGGCCGAGTCACCCGAACCCTCCGAGCCGGAGGGTGCAAGTGCCTTCCGCCGCCGCGTCCCCGTGCCGGTGCTGCGCCCGCCGCTCGATTGCTGCGTGGCCACCGGCGTGGAGCTCGCCGCGGGCGAGCGGGTGCTGCTGATGCCCGACCGGGGCGGCGTCGCCGCGGCGCTCGCCGGCCGGCTGACGCAGCGCGGCGTCGAGGTGCTGACGATCGACGGTCGGCCCGCGGTCGCCGAGCTCGAGAGACGCTCGCCGGGTGGGCCGCCGAGCGGACCGATCGCGCGGCGTCTACTGGCTCGCGGCGCTCGACGACGAGGGCCCGCTCGAGGCGCTCGAGCCGAGCGACTGGCACGCGGGACTGCACGTGCGGGTCAAGCTGCTCGCGGCGGCGATGCGGGCGCTGGCCGGCGACGGCACCGCGGTCCGTTCCTGGTCGCGGCGACCCGGCTGGGCGGCCGCCACGGCTACGACGCCGACGGCGCGACCTCGGTCATCGGCGGCGCGGTCACGCGGGTTCCGCAAGGCGCTGGCCCGCGAGCGCCGAGGACACGCTGGTCAAGGCCGTCGACTTCGAGCCCGGGCGAAAGACCGCCGTGACCGGCCGACCTGCTGATCGACGAGACGCTGCGCGACCCGGGCGCGGTCGAGATCGGGCTACGCCGACGGACTGCGCTGGACGGTGCGCCTGCTCGAGCGCGCCGTCGCGCCCGCGGCGGCGAGTCGAGCTGCCGGCCGGCGGCACGTGTTCCTGGTCACCGGCGCCGCGGGCAGCATCGTGTCAGCGGTCATCGCCGACCTCGCGGCGCACGCCGGCGGCGGCACGTTCCACCTGCTCGACCTCGTCGCCGGCCCCCGACCCCGACCGATCCGGACCTCGAACGCTTCGCCGCCGACCGCGACGGCCTCAAGCGCGAGCTGGCGGATCGGCTCAGGGCGGCCGGCGAGCGCCCGACGCCGAAGCTCGTCGAGCGCGAGCTGGCGCGGATCGAGCGCGCCCGCGCCGCGCTGCTGACGCGATCGCCGCGATCGAGCAGAGCGGCGGCCAGCGCCCTCTGGCACCAGGTCGATCTGACCGACGCCGACCAGGTGGCGGCCGCGCGTCGCGACCGGCGCGCGAGCACGGGGCCGGATCGACGTGCTGCTGCACTGCGCCGGGCTCGAGATCAGCCACTTCCTGCCGGACAAGCCCCAGCGCGAGTACGACCTCGTGTTCGACGTCAAGGCGCGACGGCTGGCTCAACGTTCTGCGCGCGCTGCGCGGCGCCGACGCATCCGCGACCGCGGTCGTGTTCAGCTCGATCGCCGGGCGCTTCGGCAACGCGCGGCCAGACCGACTACAGCGCGGCCAACGACCTGCTGTGCAAGAGCATCTCGCACCTGCGCGCCGACGGCGCGACCCGCGGCGATCGCGATCGACTGGACCGCCTGGGCGGACATCGGCATGGCCAGCCGCGGCTCGATCCCGAAGATGATGGAGGCTGGCCGGGATCGACATGCTGCCGCCGCAGGTCGGCATCCCGTCGTGCGACGCGAGCTCGACGGCCGCCGGCGGCGGCGGCGAGGTGTCGATCGCCGGCGCGCTGGGCGTGCTCACGGCCGAGCGCCACCCGACGGGCGGCGCTCGACCCGGGCGCGGCGATCGCCGCGCTCGGAGACCCGCAGCGGGCCGATGACCGGCCGGATCGAGGCCTTGACCGGCGCGACGGCAAGCTGACGCGTCGCTGACCGAGCTCGACCCGGCGCGGCAGGCGTTCCTCGATCGACCACCGGATCGACGGCACGCCGGTGCTTCCGGGCGTGATGGGACATCGAGGGCTTCGCCGAGGTCGCGCGCGCGCTGCTGCCCGGCTTGACCGTGGTCGCGACTCGAGGACGTCGAGCTGCTGGCGCCGTTCAAGTTCTACCGCGACGAGCCGCGGACGCTGATCCTCCGGGCGCTGCTGCGCGACGGCGGCGACGGCACGCTGCTCGCCGACTGCGAGCTGATCGGCCGGCGCGCGCTCGCGGGGCAGGGCGAGCAGGAGACCCTGCACTTCACCGGACGCGTCCGGCTGGCCGCGCGTGCAGGGCCGTCGCCGCCGAGCGCCGAGAGCCGCCGGCCGACCGAGGCCGGCGTGGCCCACGACGACGTCTACCGGGTCTACTTCCACGGCCCCGCCTACCAGGTGCTCGACCGCGCCTGGCGTCGACGACGGGCATGCTCGTCGGCTGTTCGCCGATGACCTGCCCGCCGACCACGACCCCGCGCAGCAGCCGACCGAGGTCGACCCGCGGCTGATCGAGCTGTGCTTCCAGACCGCGGGCGTGTGGGAGCTCGGCGACCGCCGGCCGGATGGCGCTGCCCACGCACGTCGACCGCGTGCTGCGCTACGGCGCCCGGCACCCGGGCGCCACGTTCGCGCTCGTGCGTCCCCGCGGCGAGTTCGGCGACGCCGCCGACGAGGGTCGACGCCGACGTCGTCGACGAGACGCGGCCGCGTGCTGCTGCGGCTCGAGGGCTACAGCACGACGGAGCTGCCCGGGGAGCCGTCGAGTCGGCCGCGCTCGAGCCGATCCGGCTCGGCACTGGCCGGCCCACGGTCGGGCTGATGTCACTCGCCCGCCCGTTCGCACGGCTGGCGATCGTCAACCGCGGCGAGCCCGCGATGCGGCTGATCCATGCCGTGCGCGAGCTCAACGCCGCGGGCGAGCGCACCGATCCGGACGATCGCCCTGTACACCGACCCGGAGCGCGGGGCGATGTTCGTCGCGCGACGCCGACGAGGCGTGTCTGCCTCGGGCCCGCGACCATCGTCGACGAACAGGGCAACCGCCGCAGCGGCTACCTGGATTACGACGCGCTCGAGCGCGCGCTCGTGGTCACGCGGGCCGACGCGGCCTGGGTCGGATGGGGCTTCGTCGCCGAGGATCCCGAGTTCGCGGAGCTGTGCGAGCGGCTGGACATCGTGTTCGTCGGTCCCGACGCCGGCCGTCATGCGCCGCGCTCGGCGACAAGATCGAGGCCAAGCGGCTCGCCGAGGAGGCGGGCGTGCCGGTCGCTCCGTGGAGCGGCGGCGCGCGTCGAGCCAGGTCAAGGATGCGCTCGAGCATGCGCAGCTCGAATCGGCTTTCCCGCTGATGATCAAGGCCGCGGCCGGCGGTGGCGGGCGCGGAATCCGGCGGGTGGACTCGATCGACGCCCTGGTCGTCCGCGTTCGCGAGCGCCCAGGCGGAGGCGCTCGCGACCTTCGGTCGACGCGACCGTGCTGCTCGAGCAGCTGATCAGCCCGGCGCGCCATGTCGAGGTGCAGATCATCGCCGACGGCCACGGGCACCGTGTGGGCGCTCGGCGTGCGCGACTGCTCGTATCCAGCGCCGCCACCAGAAGGTGATCGAGGAGTCCGCGAGCGCCGGCGCTGACGCCGGAGCAGAACGACGAGCTGCGCGCTGCGGCCGGTGCGCCTCGCCGGTGCGGGCCGGCTACCGCGGTGCCGGCACGGTGGAGTTCCTGTATCACCCGCTCGACCGGCGGCCTGTCGTTCATGGAGGTCAACACCCGGCTGCAGGTCGAGCATCCCGTCACCGAGGTCACCACCGGCGTCGACCTGGTCAAGCTGCAGCTGCACGTTGCCGCCGGCGGGCGCCTCGACGGCGCGCCGCCCGCCGCGCGCGGTCACGCGGTCGAGGCGCGGCTGAACGCCGAGGATCCCGGCGCTCGACTTCGCGCCCGCTCCCGGCCGCATCGAGCTGCTGCGCCTGCCCACCGGTCCCGGCCTGCGGATCGATACCGGCGTCGGCGAAGGCGATGTGATTCCGGCGGAGTTCGACTCGATGATCGCCAAGGTCATCGCGTGGGGCAGCGACCGCGGCGAGGCGCTCGCGCGCCTGCGTCGAGCGCTGGCCGAGACGACCGTGGTGATCGACGGCGGCACGACCAACCAGCCGTTCCTGCTGGAGCTGCTCGGGCGCTCCGACCTGCTCGCCGGGGACGTCGACACGGCGTGGCTCGACACGCATCCAGCTGCGTGGCGAGACGGTTCCGGTCCGTCACGGCGAGGTCGCGCTGCTCGCCGCCGCCATCGAGATCGCCGACGAGACCACGGCGGACGACCGGGCGCGCTTCTTCGCGTTCGCCCGCCGCGGACGCCCCCAGGTCGACAGCGAGCGATCGCGCACGATCCGAGCTGCGCCATGGCGCCGGCCGCTATCCGATTCTGCCGTCAACCAGATCGGGCCGCGCTCGCTACCGCCTCGAGGTCGCAGGGCGCGACCGTCGAGGTCGAGTTACGTCGCCTCGGCCGGTACGAGCGCCGTCTCCAGGTCGCCGATCGGGTGCACCGGACCGTCGTCTCTGCGCAGGGTGCCGAGCTGCTCGTCGACGTCGATGGCGTCTCGCACCGTCTCGCTCGCGACGACGGCGGGATCGTGCGCAGCCGCGCGCCGGCCGTCGTCGTCTCGATTCCGGTCGCCGACAGGCGACGTCGTCGCTGCGGGCGATGTCGTGGCCGTGGTCGAGAGCATGAAGATGGAGTCTTCCTACCTCGCCCCCTTCCGCCGGTCGCGTGCGCGAGGTGATGGTCGCGCCCGCCGTGCACCTCGTTGCGCAGGCTCCGATCGTGCGCATCGAGCCGTTGGACGCCGGTGATTCCGCGGACTTGGGTCGCGCTGCTCGATTTCTCGCGCCTGCTGCCATTGGCCCCGGGGGGAGCGCAGGAGCGCTGCCGCGACGACCTCGCGCGCCTGCAGCGGCTGATCCTCGGCTACGACGTCGCGCCTGACGAGATGACGCGGCTTGTCGCCGACCTGCACGACCGCCCCGACATCGCTCGCCGGCGATCCGGTGCTCATCGACGCCGAGCACAGCCTGCTGGGGATGTACGCCGACCTGCGGGCGCTCACGCACCCGGAGCGCGAGCTGGCGGAGCCGGGAGAGGACCTGCTCCGCAGTCCCCAAGAGCACCTGCACGAGTACCTGCGCTCGCTCGACGCCCGCGCCGAGGGACTGCCCGAGTACTTCACGGCGCGATTGGAGGCTGCGCTGGCGCACTACGGAGTCATCGGGCTCGAACGCACTCCCGCGCTGGAGGACGCCTGCTACCGGCTGTTCCTCTCCCAACAGCGCGATGCGGTGGCGCGCTCGGCCATGCTCGCGATCCTCGATCGGCGGCTGGAGCTCGCCGACGAGCTGGTCGGCCGGCTCGGCGAGGACTTCCGCGATTCGCTGACGCGCCTGGTGGTCGCCACCGAGGGGCGCGACCAGGTGCTCGCCGAACTGGCGCGCGAGACCCGGTTCCGCTATTTCGACGAGCCGCTCATCACCGCGGCGCGCGAGCAGGCGTACGTCGCGATGGAGCACCACCTGCGCGCGCTCGCCGAACCGGTGGAGCCGTCGGATCGTGCGCAGCGCATCGCCGCGCTCGTGGCCTGTCCCCGTCCGCTGGCGCCGCTGCTCAGCCGCCGACTGGCAAACGCCCCGCCGAGGCTGCGCCGGCCCCTGCTCGAGGTGATGACGCGCCGCTACTACCGCACCCGTGAGCTGCGCGGGTTCGAGGAGATCGAGTTCGACGGCCAGCTGATCCTGGCCGCTTCCTACGAGCACGCCGGATGCACGCACCACGTGCTGACCGCGTTCGTCGACCGCTCGGAGCTCGAGACGGCCGCGCGCGCCTGCGCGACGCACGCCGCCGGGCTGCCGGCCGGCGAGCCGGTGGTGGTGGATCTCTATTCCGAGCAGGCCGAGGCGTCGTCGAGCGAGCTGGCGCCCGCGCTGCGCCACGAGCTCGAAGCGGTCGCGTTTCCGGCGAGCACCGAGCGGATCGTCGTCGCCGTCGCGGCCACCACGCGGGGCCGGGGCATGTCGGCCGTCGAGCTGTTCACCTTCCGTCCGGGCCCCGGCGGCCTCATGGAGGACGAGCCCCTGCGCGGGCTGCACCCGATGATGGGCGAGCGCCTGTCGTTATGGCGACTGCAGAAGTTCGTCCTCGAGCGGGTTCCCTCCGGGGAGGACGTCTACCTGTTCCACGGTGTCGCTCGGGAGAACCCCAACGATGAGCGGCTGTTCGCCCTGGCCGAGGTCCGTGACCTGACGCCGATCCGTGACGAGGACGGGCGGGTGGTCGCGCTGCCCGAGTTCGAGCAGATGCTCGTCGAGGGGCTGGAGGGGATCCGCGCCTTCCAGGGCCACCGCCCGCCCAACCGCCGGCTGCAGTGGAACCGGCTGCTGCTGTACGTCTGGCCGGAGATCGACCTCTCGCCCGAGGAGATGAACGGCCTGGTCTCGCGCCTGGCGCCGGCGACCGCCGGCCTCGGGCTCGAGCTGCTCCTCGTCAGCGGTCGAGTCCGCGAGGCCGGCGGCCATGTGCGTCCGCGCGTGCTGCGGATGTACGCCACCAGCGGTGGCATGCCGATGCTCCAGGTCGAGGATCAGCCCACCCGGCCGATCGAGCCGCTCGACGAGGGCGCGCGGCGCATCATCTCCGCGCGGCGGCGCGGGACGATGCACCCGGCGGAGATCGTCAGGCTGCTGACCGCGGGGCATGCCGGTGAGTTCAGCGAGCACGACCTCGACGAGCACGGTCGTCTCGTGCCGGTCGATCGGCCGCCGGCGACCAACACGGCCGGGATCGTGGCCGGGATCGTGCGCAATCGCACGGCGCGCTACCCAGAGGGCATGGCGCGCGTGACGCTGTTCGGCGACCCCACCCGAGCCCTCGGCTCCCTCGCCGAGCCCGAATGCCGGCGCATCATCGCCGCACTCGACAAGGCCGACAGCGAGCAGCTGCCGCTCGATTGGTTCGCCCTTTCGGCCGGCGCGAGGATCGCCATGGACTCTGGCACCGAGAGCATGGACTGGATCGCCGCGGTGCTGCGGCGGATCGTCGAGTTCACCCAGGGCGGAGGCGAGATCAACGTCGTGGTCGCCGGCATCAACGTCGGCGCGCAGCCGTACTGGAACGCCGAGGCGACGATGCTGATGCACACGCGCGGCATCCTCGTGATGACGCCGGCGAGCGCGATGGTGCTGACGGGCAAGCAGGCGCTCGACTACTCGGGCGCCGTCTCGGCCGAGGACAACTTCGGGATCGGCGGGTACGAGCGGATCATGGGCCCCAACGGCCAGGGGCAGTACTGGGCGCACGACCTCGCGGGCGCGTGCCGGATCCTGCTCGAGCACCACGCGCACGCCTACGTGGCTCCGGGCGAGCGCTTTCCGCGGCGCGCCGCGACGGTCGACCCGCGCGACCGCGACGTCAGCGACGCGCGGCACGTCGCCCCCGGCTCACCGCTGGCGCGGGTCGGCGACGTGCTCTCCGCGGAGGCCAACCCCGGCCACAAGCAGCCGTTCGACATCCGCAGCGTGATGCGTGCGGCGATCGACGCCGACCACTCCCCGCTCGAGCGCTGGACCGACATGCAGGGCGCGGAGTCGGCCGTGGTCTGGGATGCGCACCTCGGCGGCTGGCCGGTCACGCTGCTCGGGATCGAGTCGCGTTCGCTGCAGCGCCACGGGTTCGTCCCCGCCGACGGCCCCGAGCAATGGTCCTCCGGCACGCTGTTCCCGCGCTCGTCGAAGAAGGTCGCGCACGCCATCAACGCGGCGAGCGGCCGCCGCCCGGTCGTCGTCCTGGCCAACCTGGCCGGCTTCGACGGCTCGCCGGAATCGATGCGCGAGTGGCAGCTCGAGTACGGCGCCGAGATCGGGCGCGCGGTGGTCAACTTCGACGGACCGATCGTGTTCTGCGTCATCTCGCGCTACCACGGAGGCGCGTTCGTGGTCTTCTCCCAGCGCCTGAACGAGCAGCTCGAGACGGTGGCGCTCGAGGGGACGTACGCCTCGGTGATCGGCGGCGCCGCCGCCGCCGGCGTGGTGTTCGCGCGCGAGGTCGAGCAGGCGGCTCGCGAGGACCCGAGGATCACCAGGCTGGACGAATCGGTCGCGGCCACCGATGGCGGGGCACGACGCGAGCTGCGCGCGGAGCGCGCCACGCTGCTCGCGAAGGTGGTCGCCGAGAAGCGCGCCGCGCTGGCGGCACGCTTCGATGCGACTCACAGCGTCGAGCGCGCGGTGCGCATGGGCTCGGTGCGCCGGACCATCGCCCCCGCCACGCTGCGCCCGTATCTGATCGACGCCGTCGAGCGCGGGATCGAACGCAGCAACCGAGAGGGACCCCACGATCAGGCGGCCGCCCGCCGCCGGCCGCGACGCCGGCCACCGGCGAGAACACGATGACCCGGTGGCTCACCCGCGGGCTCGCCGAGGTGCCGGCAGGCGAGGCCTGGCTCGGACCGCTCGAGCGCACGGCGCTCGCGGGCCTCGTGATCGAGAAGCGCCGCGCCGACTGGCGCCTCGGCCGCTGCGCGGCGAAGGCCGCGGTCGCGACGTTCCTGGCCGTCGATCCCGGACGTGTCGAGGTCGTGGCGGCGCCGGGCGGGGCGCCGGTGCCCCGACTGGACGGCGCTCGCGCGGGGGTCGAGCTGTCCCTCAGTCACCGCGCGGGACGTGCCCTGGCCGTGCTCGCGACGCGCGGCCGGGGCGTCGGTTGCGATCTCGAGCTCGTGGAACCGCGCAGCACAGCGTTCATCGAGCAATGGCTCGCCCCGGCCGAGCGGGCGCTCGTGCGGGGCGTGCCGAGCGGCGAGCGGGCCTGGATGGCGAACCTGATCTGGAGCGCAAAGGAGGCCGCGGCCAAGGCGCGCGGGGAGGGACTGCGCCTGGACGTGCGCCGTGCCGAGGTGGCGCTCGGCGAGCCAAGCGGCGGCGCCGACGATTGGCGCCCGCTGCGCGTGGAATGGAGGGACGGCAGGTCCGACGGCTGGTTTCGGCACGAGCCGACGTGGGTGATGACGGTGGTCGGTGGCGACGGGGGCGCGCCGCCGCTGGCTCTGTGATCGGATCGGCGCCCGTGGCGCGCGACCGACGTCACTCGTTCGACGGGCCGGCGACGGCGCGCTGCTCCAGTCGCGCAAGCAGCCGCGCGTAGTCGATCAGCTGACGTGGAGCAAGGAAGTTCGTGCGCACGCGCTCGCGGGCGCGCGCGCCCATCGTGGCGGCCCGCTGGCGATCGTCGAGCAGTGCGACCACGGCGCGGCCGAAGCCCACGAGGTCCGCCGCCTCGATGAGCACGCCACTCTCACCGTCGACGATCTGGTCCTCGATCCCGCCCGCGCGGCTGGCGACCACCGGCCGGGCCTTCCACATCGCCTCCGCGACCGTGAGCCCGAATCCCTCGGCGAGGCTCTTCTGCACGACGACGTCGGCGTGGCGCTGGAGGGCGTTGACCATCGCGGCGTTCTCCTGCGCATCCTCCATCGGCAGGCAGGCGAGGTGCACGCGCGCACGAATCTCGGGCCCGAGCTCCGCTCGCTGGCCGACGCACGCGGCGAAGACGTCGGCCTCGTCCGGGTCGTCGGAGACGGTCGCCACCGCCGGACCGGCGAGCATCAGATGCGCGTCGCAGACGGGCGCGACGTGCTCGGCGAACGCGCGCATCACGCCCTGCGGGTCCTTCAGGGCGTCCCAGCGCGAGATCTGCATCACCAGGCGATCCACGAGTTGCGGCGGGGTGTCGCTCACGAGCCACGCGGCGCGTTCGACCCGGCCGTCGGTACCGTCGCTGCGCGTGAACGCGGGACCGGCGTCGGTGCCGCTGCGACCGCTGACCAGGCCGGCCCGGTGCAGAATCGCACGGACGGCATCCGGGCCGATCTCCTGGTTCTTGGCCGACACCGGGTCGAGCGCCGGCGCGATGATCGTGATCGCCTCGCTTCGCAGACCCTCCCACGCGTACGCCGAGCGCGAGAAGACGCACGCGTCGGCCTGGCGGGCGAACGCGATCAGGAACTCCCACGTGTCGCGGACGAGCCGATTCGGCGCGGCGACGCCGATGTGACAGCGCCACACGGCCGTGGCACCCAGCTTCCTGACCGCAGGCACCAAGCCGAGCGACTGGGGGTCGTGCAGGATGACCACGTCGCCGGGGCGGACACGTGTCCGCAGTTCCGCGGCATTCACCTCCAGCGTGCGCCGATACAGCTCCTGCTCGGCGTCTCCCAGCGGACCGCCGTCCCCGGGCTCTCCGTGAAGCCGATTGTGCAGGCGCTTGGTCAGGACGAAGAACGCCGGGGCGCCGCCGATCACGACCCAGCGGGTGTCGACGCCGGCTCCGCGGGCGTAGGCGATCAGCGGCGAGAGCATCTCCGCCACGCCACCGCCATGCTCGGTGGAGCTCACGTTCCAGACGACCCGCCCGGCCATCAGCCGGCGCGACCGTTCCGCTGCCTCCAGCAGCTGCTCGTACTGCGCGTCGCCGATCTCTGGCGCGAGACGCTCGATACCCCGCTCCGCCACCGAGACCCCGCGCAGGCGCGGCGGTTCCATCGGCCGCAGTCTATTCCGACGAACCCGGTCGGTTCGCGGCGCCAACCTCCAAGCGCAGCGGACGCCGGGGTGCGGCCGCGCCGCCGTCGCCGAGCTCGCGCGTGGAGCGGGGCACCAGCGAGAGCGCCAGCAGCGCCAGCCCGATCGCGCTGCCGACGCCGAGCACCGTGCGCGCGCCGAACGCACCGGCCAGCGGGCCGGCGACGGCGTAGCCGAGCGGCAGCAGCGCCAGCGAGCCCATCCAGTCCCAGGCGCTGACCCGCGACAGCGCGTCGGGCGGCACGTGGTGCGCCAGCGCCGTCTCCCACCAGATCGTCATCAGGGCGAAGCCGAACCCGGTCGCCGCCGCGGCCACCACGACGAGCGCGAGCGGGGCGCCGAGCGCGAAGCCGGCGGCCAGCAGCGGCCAGGCCAGGACCATCTGCAGCCCGGTGCGCATCGGGTGCACCGGGTGCCACTTCACGCCGGCGATCGCCCCGGCCACGGCGCCCGCGCCGGCCACCGCCTCCAGCAGCCCGAACACGCCGGCGCCGCCGTAGTCGGCGCGCGCGATCCCCGGCGCCAGCGCGTACCACTGGGCGTATACGCACAGCACCGCGCCGCTGAACGCCGCGATCGTCACCCACACCCAGGCGCGCGAGCGGACCTCGCGCCAGCCCGCGCGCAGGTCGCCGAGCACCGAGGTGGCCTTGATCGCCGCGCCTCGCGCGCGCGGGTGCACCCGCGTCAGCAGCAGGGCGCTGACCAGGAACGTGGCGGCGTCGAAGGCGAAGGCCTCGCCGGCGCCGAGCCCCAGCACCAGCGCGACGGCCAGCGCGGGGCCAAGCAGGAAGGCCACGTTTGACATTGATTCACTGAGGGCGCGCGCGTCCTGGATCAGCGACTCGGGAACGGTCTGCGGGACCAGCCCGCTGTACGCCGGTTGGAAGAAGGCCAGCGCGGCGCCGTACAGCGCCTCGATGGCCACGATCTGCCACAGGCGCACGGCCCCGGTGAGGATGAGGATCGCCAGCGTCGCGTGCAGCGCCGCGCGCGCCAGGTCGGTGACGATCATGATCCGCTGGCGCGGCAGGCGGTCGGCCCACACCCCGCCGAACAGCAGCAGTGCCACCAGCGGCAGCGCCTGGGCGGCCAGCACCACGCCGAGGTCGGTCGGCGACCCGCCGTGCTCGGTGATGAACAGCGCCAGCGCGACGACGACGACGCGGTCGCCGATCGTGCTCGCGGCCTGGCCGGCGAACAGGTAACGGAAATCTGGATGGCGCAGGACGCGCAGGTACGAACTCACGGCACACTCTCGACTCGGAACGGCGGGGCGGGACGGCCGGCCGGGCGCTCAGGGCGCGAAGGGGCCGGCGGCGGGGGGTACGGTCAGCGAGGTCGAGAGGTGAAACGCATCGTGGTCGAGGGTATCACCGGGGGGCGGGATGTGATAGGTCGTTCGTCTGCGGCGGGTCGATCGACCACACCTCCGGGGCGGCACATCCGTCGGGTTGACCGCCATGGTTGCGCTCGTGTACAGTCGCGCCGGGCTGGTGGTGGAGCGTTCGTGAGCGCTCTGGTGGGCTCACGCAGGTGCACGGTTCGATCATCGATCTTGGGAGGGGCGATGCGGCGAGGGGCGATGCAACTGCGGCGTGGGCGTCGGGTTGGACGGAACGGGAGCTTCCTCTCAATGGCGATGGTGAGCGCCAGCTTGGCCGCGACGATCATCGTCGCCAGCCTGCTGTGGTCCGGCGTCGCTCAGGCCGCGGCGGCACCGGCGGTCGTCGGTCTGTCTCCGTCGAGCGGGACGACGACGGGGGGCCTCTCCGTGACCGTCTACGGGACCGGGTTTGTCGCCGGCTCGACCGCCGTCTCCTTCGGCGCGACCCCGGCCACGACAACGACCGTCGTCTCGAGCACCGAGCTCACGGCCGTCGATCCGGCCGGCTCCGCGGGCTCGGTCCACGTGACCGCAACGGTGGCCGGCGTGACGAGCGCGACGAGCAGCTCCGACGTCTTCACCTACGCGCAGCTCGCGCCAGCCAACCTGCAGGTCGACGGAATGACGCCGACCGAGGTGGCGCTTCGGTGGACGGCGCCCGCGGTGTCGGGCATCATCGGCTACGTCGTCTTTCGCGACGGTCAGCCGATTGAGACGGTGAATGGCACCTCCGTCGTCTCCTCGGGCAGCCCGCCCCCGGCGACCACGGACGGCTACACGACTAGCTACGTCGACAACGGCGTCGCGGCCGGTTCGTCGCACACGTATTCGGTCGAGGTCGACACGACCGGCGGCCTGCAGGGGCAGTCAGGGAGCCTGGACGTGACAACGCCGACCACGGCGAGCGAGACGCCGCTGAGCGGGCAATGCCCGACGGCACCGTTGGTCGGCAACACGAGGTACGTTCTCACGGGGGACCTCACGGCATCGTCTGGCTACTGCCTGACATCGCCCATCGGGGGTGGCGCCACGACGAACGTCACGCTGGACTGCCAGGGCCACAAGATCAACACCTCGGGGAACTACGCGGGCCTCGACGTGTCCGACTGGTCTCACTTCTTCATCGTCAACTGCGTGTTCGACTCGGCGGGGGCCGACGCGTATATCAGTTCGTCGTCGGACGGCACGCTCGACAACGACCAGTTCAACAACACCTCAACGGCCTTGCAGGCCGGCGTGGGCGGCTCATCCAATGCCAGCGTGGCCGTTATCGGCAGTCAGTTCGTCAACGCGAACGTCGCTCTCGACCTCGACACCGGCGGGTTGGTGGAGGCCAACACGATCACCAATCCGGGCGAGTACTATCAAGAGGCGCCGATCCTGCTCGTCGGCACGTCGGGAGATGTGGTCGACGGCAACGCCGTCGATGGCGGGGCGCCGCAGTCGATCGCAAATCAGGAGACGACGGGCGCCGACGACGGCATCGCGCTCTACGGCTTGGACAACGGCGTCGAGTACGGGACCGCAAACGACGCGGTCGTGAAGAACACCGTGAGCAACGTGTGGGATGCCGGCATCGAGCCGTCAGGCATTCTCAGCGGCACGACCATCTCGGGCAACACCATCTCCGATGCCTATATCGATGCCATCGGCACGTATCACGAGGTGAGTTGGGCGAACGACGTCGTCTCGGCAAACACGGCGAGCGCGTCCGGCCAGCTGTTCATGTTCCTGCTCAACGACGATCTCCTGCCGACCCAGACCACGACGTACTTCGAGTACAACACGTTCTCCGGCAACAGCTTCACGGCGCCGAACGACGTCTTTCAGCAGTCGGCGATTTTCGAGTCGGCGTCCTCGAGCGTCCCGTTGACCACCGTCGGCAACGTGATCAGTTCCAACAGCTTCGGCACGCTTCCCGCGCCGATCATCGAGCCGGCGACCATCTTCGCCACGGCGACCAACAACTCGTGTCCCGAGACCCCGACCGGGGCCGGGACGATCAACCTCGCCTGCCCGGCGATCACCTCGGTGACTCCGTCGTCCGGTCCGGTGAGCGGCGGCACCCAGATCACGGTTCTCGGCAGCGGGTTCACCGCCGACGGTCCGGTGACCGGCGTGACGGTCGCCGGCCTGGCCGCGACGAACGTCGACGTGATCTCGGATACCAAGCTCACCGCCACCGTTCCGGCCTTCGGATCCAGTGTGCCGGCTCCCGTCGTGGTGTCGACCGGAGGGATCGCCGGCGCGCTGGTGCCCGCGACCGCGGTGGCAAGCGCCGGCTTCACCTACCTGCCGATCATCACGCAGCTCACCCCCACGAAGGGGGCCCCGGGCACCGAGCTGGTCATCAAGGGGTCGGGATTCAGCGGCGTGCGCAGCGTGTGGTTCGGCAGCGTGAAGTGCCCCATTGACGAGGTGGTGGGCAACACGGAGATCGTCGCGCTCGTGCCGTCCGGACTCGCGAACGGCACGTACGACATCACGCTCAAGACGCTGTACGGGACGAGCCAGACGGTGAGCGCCGATCGCTTCACGGTGAACTGAGCGCCCCTCGGGGCTACACGATCAGGATCGCCCGCCGCACCGCGTGCCCGTTGAGCGCCAGCGTGGCGACGGCGTGCAGCGTGCGGTGGTGGCGCACCAGCCGCCGCCCCACCTTGTTCAGCGTCACGGCGACCAGGCTGGCGGAGCCGTTGGCGGCGAGCGCGAGCTTCGCCTGCCCGATCACCTTGCCGTTGACGTGCAGCTGGACGCTGCCCGCGCAGCGGCGGTTGCAGCTCACGCGGACGCGCACCTGGCGGCCGTGAACGTGCGCGGCGGCGCCGACGGTGACCGACAGCGCGACCGTGGTGGTGCTGGCGTGGGTGACCGTGCGGGTCGTGGTCGTCGAGGTCGTGGTGCTCAGCGCCCGGGTCGCCGTCGAGGTGTTGGTCGTCGGGGGCGTGGTGGACGTGCTCGCGGTCTGCGTCACCGTGATCACGGTCGAGGTCTGCGTCACGGCGGTGGACGTCGAGCCGGAGGTCGTCGTCGTCGGGGACGTGGTGAAGAAGGTGGCGTCGTAGCCGTAGTTGGTCTGCGTACCGTTCGTGGCGACGAGACGGAAGTGATACTCGGTGCCCGGTGTCAGGTTGCTGAGGGTCGCGCTCACCGGCGTCGCGCCGGCCGCGCTGCCGGCGTCGGTCTGCGCCGTCTGCTGGCCGTAGTCGTCCGACGTCCCGTACTGCCAGTACGCCTGGGTGTCGTTCTGGTTGGCGTAGACGCCGCCGGCCAGCGTGGCCGCGGTGGAGCTGACCGACTGCGCGTAGGCGCCGGCCGCCTGGGGCGGGCCGGCCACGACGTCGCCGCTGACGCTGCCCTCGCCGGTCGGGCCGTCGTAGCCTGCCTCGGCGGTGCACAGGTAGAGCACCGACTGCGAGCAGGTGCCGTCCACTCCGGAGGTGATGTCGTTCAGCTCGGCGGCGTGGCTGTAGGCCCAGTCGGCGCCGCCGTCGCCGGCGGCGCCACCCACGAGCGCGTAGTAGGCGGCGATCAGCGGCGAGGCCACGCTCGTGCCGCCGGCGGCGAAGAAGCCGTCGTCCACCTCCGAGTCATAGGCGATCGCGCCCGTGTTGACATCGGAGTCCGCCGCCAGGTCGCCGACCGTGCGGGAGGTGCAGCCGGTGTCGGTCTGCCAGCTCGGCTTGGTGATGCCGGTGGCGCAGCCGCTGGCCGTGCCCGACCAGGCGGTCTCGGCGAAGCCGCGGGCGTCGTTGCCCGCCGGCAGGCTCGTGCCGCCCGCGGCGGTGACGTGCGGCAGCTCGGCCGGCACGCCGAAGGTGTTGTAACCGCCGTCTCCGGTAGCCGCCACCACCGCGATGTTGCTGGGGTCGAAGTCGTTGTTGTAGCTGTTGTCGCCGGTCCACGACCAGCTGTTGGTGATCTGCTGTGGGCTCTGCGCCGCGGCGGTCAGCTCGGCCGCGGCGAGGTTGGGGTCGGCGCTCGAGTTGGCCTGCACCAGCAGCAGATGGCAGGCCGGGCAGATGGCCGAGACGGTGTCGAGGTCCAGCGCGGTCTCGGTGATCCAGCCGGCGTTTCCCCCGGTGGGTTCGGCCGGGTAGCTGGACTGCTGGCCGGACTGGTTGAGCTTCTCGAAGCATCCGTTCGCGGTCGTGCAGGCAGGTAGCCCGAACGTCGAGCGGAAGTAGGCCAGGTCGCTCTCGGCGGAGTTGTAGCCGTAGGGATCGACGACCGCCACCGTGTCCGTGCTGCTCGGGCCCTGGGCGGAAAGGCCCTCGAGGTCATAGGCCCACTGCAGCCAGGCGGGGCTGCCGGTCTGCGGGGCGGCCGCGCCGACGTCGGCCGGATGGGCCACCGCGCCGGTGGCCGCGTTGACGAGGATCTCGGCCTGGCAGCGCGCGTACCCGGCGGGGGCAGGCGGGCACACCGACTCGGGCACGGTGGCGGCGCTCGCGGCCGGCGTGCCCAGCAGAGCGAATCCGGCCATGGCCGCCGCGGCCGCGAGAAGGGCGCGGCTGGCTCGTTGCCCGAGGTGCGGTTGGCTGGCCGGCACGCGTCAATCGTCCTCTCGATGACTCCGCATCCAGGGTAGATCATCGTCGCGGCGGCGCCGGGAGTTGAGCGGGCGGCTCGGGGGAAATCACCGGTTGACGCTGCCTGCGCAGTCTGTGTAGGCTGCGCCGCGCTCGCGTCACGACGCGGGCCGGGGAGGGGCTAACCGCCCGTCCGGCAAGGGCAACTTAGGGAACGGGGGAGGCACCTTGGTGTACGCGCGTTGCTGGGCAGGTTCGGCTGGTCGGGCAGCTCTCGTGGACGAGCCACGGCGCACGCCGCGGGCCCGCGTCCGCGGCCTCGTGTTCGTCGCGTCGCTGACGCTGGGGATGGCCGTCATGGTCGCTCCGGCGCTCGCCGTGCAACCGGCCAGCAACCTGCAGGTGACCCCCGGCGCCAAGCAGGTCGCGGTGTCCTGGACGGCCTCCCCGACGGGAACCACCGGCACCGGAGCGGTCACCGGCTATGAGGTGTTCCGCGGCGGATCCAAGCCGATCTTCACCACCGATGCCTACACCACGAACTATCTCGACACCAGCGTCTCGCCCGGTACGGCCTACACCTACAGCGTCGTCGCCGTCTCGGGCACGAGCCCCAGCACGGGTAACCCGAGCGCCAACACGGCCACGGTCAGCACGACGTCGACCACGACGCTGAGCAGCTGCAGCAGCACGGTCTACGGCAGTGGCCACTACGTGCTGAGCGGCAATCTCACGGCGCCCGCAGGCAAGCCGTGCCTGCAGTTCAGCGCCGCCTCCGGCGGCGTCAGCCTGGACTGCCAGACCCACACCATCAGCGACGGGCTGGGGCAGGGCAACAACAACGCCACCGACCTGGTGCTCAACGGGGTCAACGGATTCGTGGTCGCCAACTGCAACTTCGCCGCGCCCGAGCCCTTCTACACGTGGCCTCCCTACGACGACCTGGTCGACGTGACGAGCAGCCAGAACGGACAGTTCACGAACGACACGTTCACCGCCGGGCCCCAGGAGGCCTGGGTGTACTCCAGCTCCACGAGCAACGTCGCGTTCAACAGCGACGTCTTCACCAACGCTCCGGTGACGCAGACCGAGGGGTCCAACGACTACTTCGGCAACAACACGGCGAGCGAGCCCGGCCAGAACACCAACGATCTCCTCGCCATGCAGGGCAATCCCAGCCAGCAGAATCCGCCCGTGCTCTCGAACAACGTCGTCGACCACAACCAGCTGGACGGCTCGTCGGACCTCGGCGGCTATGCGGATCACCTGGGTGCCGACGACGCGATCGGGCTGGACTACGAGTCCGGCGACACGCTGGTCAACAACGATGTGGGCGACGTCTACGACTGCGGGATCGAGACCGGCAACCTCATCTCGCACGATCTGTTCGCCAACAACTACTTCGACAACAACTGGGCCGCCGGCATCTGCAGCTACTGGTACACGAGCTGGCTCGACAACACGGCCACCGGCAACACCACGTTCCAGGGGGGCACGATGTTCTCCCTGAACGGCGCCAACAGCCTGGCCACCGGCCAGACCGAGAACGACTTCTACGGCAACACGTTCACCAGCAACGTCTCCGTTGCCGCGGCCAACCACGAGTGGGACAACTCGACCTTCATCAGCCAGTGGACCACGGCAACGGGTCACAACGCCAGCATCCCGCTGCTGGTCGGCGACAACACGTTCAACAGCAACAACTTCGGCTCGACGCTGTCGGCGCTCATCGATCCCGGCGTCGTCACCTCCCAGTCGGGCAACGAGTGCATCGCCCCGCTGCCCTCGGGCATCACCAGCTGTGGCACCCCGGTCACGCCGGCGACGCAGCCGCCCACCACGGCCGGCGTGTACCCGAGTCAAGGGCCGACCGGCGGCGGCACGTCGGTCAAGATCGTGGGCACCGGCCTGCTCAAGGCGACGAAGGTGTATTTCGGGGCCACGCAGGGCACGATCACGAAGGTGCTCTCCGACAGCGAGTTGATCGCCACCAGCCCGGCCGGCTCGGGCACGGTCAACGTGACGGTCGTAACGTCGGCCGGCACGTCGCCCGTCTCGCTGGGCGACCAGTTCGCCTACGGCGGCTTCCCCGTCGTCACCGGCCTGTCGGTCGCTGGAGGCGCGGGAGGCGGCGGAACCGCGGTGACGATCACCGGCTCGAACTTCACCGGGGCCACCGAGGTTGACTTCGGCGCGGTGAAGGCAACGAGCTTCACCGTGGTCTCCGCCACGACGATCAACGCGACGGCGCCGGCGGCGATGGCCGGGGCGGCGTCTCCCGTCAACGTGATCGTGACGACGCCCGCCGGCAGCTCGGCCGTCACCGGAGGCATCACGCCGACCGGGCCCACTGACCCGTTCATCTACGTGCCCGCCATCACGACCGTCACCCCGAGCGAGGGCGCGGTCAGCGGCGGCGGGACGGTCACCATCAGCGGCTATGCCCTCAGTGACGCCACCGCCGTCGACTTCGGATCGACCGTCGAGCCGTATTGCAGCTCGTCTTCCGGCCCGCTGTGCTTCGTGGAGAACGGCAACGGGACGATCAATGCGACGATCCCGTCCGGCACGGATACGACCGGAGCGGTCAACCTGCAGGTCGTCGGACCGGGCGGCACCTCGCCGGTCAACGCCGCAAACGGGATCTACATCTACGGTCCGGCGATCACGGGCGTCTCCCCGCTGGCCGGACCGATCGCCGGTGGGACGACGGTGACCCTGTCCGGCACCGGGTTCCTGGCCGACGGTGGAGTGGACACGGTGATCATCGGGGGCAAGATCGTCACGCCGACCAGCGTGTCCGACACGGCGGTGAGCTTCGTCGCGCCCGCGCACGCCGCGGGCGCGGTGAGTATCGCCGTGATCACCGCCGGCGAAGGCTCGTCGCCCGACAGCGCGTACGTGACGGCGTCCCAGTCATTCGAATACGAGGCCCAGCCGCAGGTGACCTCGGTCGCGCCCGGGGAGGGAGCCGTGGCCGGCGGGACGCCGGTGACCATCACCGGTTCCGGGTTCACCGGGGCGACGGCGGTCGACTTCGGGTCGACCGTGCTCGGGCCGTCTCAGTTCACGATCAACTCGGACACCCAGATCACCACCACCTCGCCGGCCGGCACCGACACGTCCGGCGCGGTAAACATCCAGGTGGTATCGCCCGGGGGAACGTCACCGGTCAACGCCGCGTCCGGGATCTTCATCTATGGCCCGGTGATCACGGGCGTCTCGCCGACGACCGGATCGATCGCCGGTGGGACGACGGTGACGCTGTCCGGTACCGGGTTCCTCGCCGACGGTGGAGTGGACACGGTGGTCATCGGGGGCAAGATCGTCACGCCGACCAGCGTGTCCGACACCGCGGTGAGCTTTGTCACGCCCGCGCACGCCGCGGGCGCGGTGAGCATCGCCGTGATCACGCTCGGCGAGGGCTCGTCGCCCGACAGCGCGTACGTGCAGGCGTCGCAGCAGTTCACGTATGCGATCGCGGTCACCGGCGTGTCGCCGAGCGAAGGTGCCGTCGCGGGTGGCACCCAGGTGACCATCACCGGGTCCGGGTTCACCGGGGCGACGGCGGTCGACTTCGGGTCGAGCGTTCTGGGGTCGTCGCAGTTCACGGTCAACTCGGACACCCAGATCACCGCGACGGCGCCGGCGGGCACCGATGCCACTGGCGCTGTCAACGTGCAGGTGGTCGCGCCGGGCGGCACCTCGCCGGTCAACTCCGGGTCCGGGTACTTCATCTACGGTCCGGTGATCACCGGCGTCTCGCCCACATCAGGCGGGGTCGCGGGCGGCACGACGGTCACGCTCGCCGGCACGGGCTTCCTGGCCGACGGCGCCGTGGACAACATCGTGATCGCCGGCCACATCGTGGCCCCGTCCAGCGTGACCGAGACCGCGGTGACCTTCAAGACGCCGGCGGCCACGGCCGGCACGTACAACGTCACCGTATACACCGCTGGGGAGGGGTCGTCGCCGGAAAGCGCGGTCGTGACGGCGCCGCAGCAGTTCACGTTTCACTAGCGAGGGCGTCTCGCGCGGCGCGATCGGTTGACCGCGCCGCGCGGGCGTTCGAGCTCGCCCGGTAACCGGTTCCTTGGGGCGGACCGGTGCGCCGCCGGTCGAGGGGGGTGTGGTCGACTTGTCCGCCCCCCTGGCGGGGTTAATCGACCACACCCCGGGCGGGGCGCGGCTGCCGGCCGGGCGGGTCCCCCGGCGGGCCGCGGCCGCCGGCCGGGCGGGTCCCCGGGCGGGGCGCGCCGCGGGTCGGGCGGGTCCCGGGGCGGGGCGCGCCGCGGGTCGGGCGGGTCCCGGGGCGGGGCGCGCCGCGGGTCGGGCGGGTCCCCGGGCGGGGCGCGGCTGCCGGTCGGGCGGGTCCCCGGGCGGGGCGCGCCGCGGGCCGGGCGGGTCCCCGGGCGGGGCGCGCCGCGGGTCGGGCGGGTCCCCGGGCGGGGCGCGGCCGCCGGTCGAGGGGGTGTGGTCGATTCCGCACCCCCTGGCGGGGTTAATCGACCACACCCCAGGCGGGGCGCGGCCGCCGGCCGGGCGGGTCCCCGGGCGGGGCGCGGCTGCCGGCCGGGCGGGTCCCCGGGCGGGGCGCGGCTGCCGGCCGGGCGGGTCCCCGGGCGGGGCGCGGCTGCCGGCCGGGCGGGTCCCCGGGCGGGGCGCGGCCGCCGCGCCGGGCGGGTCCCCGGGCGGGGCGCGGCCGCCGCGCCGGGCGGGTCCCCGGGCGGGGCGCGCCGGGGGCCGACCGCACGCCGGGCGGGGCGCGCCGCCGGTCCAGGGCGGCTGTGGTCACTTGAAGGGGCTCGATCGCCCACACCCGGCGCGCCGCCCCCCGCCGCCCCCGCGCCCCCGGTGACCGCCCCACGGGGGTGTACGCTCGTTCCAGCGCACTGGACTGGGAGATCACGGATCGAGGATGGGGGCGTCGCCGGAGAACGGTCGGGAACCGCGGTCGTTTCGGCGATCGCTCCGTCGTGCCCGGGCGCGGACGATCGTCGGCATCGCCTCCGCCACGGCGGTGCTGGTCGGCGCTCTCGGGCTGACTGGCTCGCCGCTCGCCGGCGCCACGAACCCGTCGGGCGCCGCCGCGCAGCCGGCCGTGGCCCGGCCGGCCAACGGCTGCTCCGCGCGCGTTGACGCCTACACGCAGGCGGTGCTGGCCGATTCGCCGGTGGCCTACTACCGCCTGGACGAGACGTCGGGCCCGACGATGTGCGACTCCTCGACCAACCAGTCCGCGGGCACGTTCTCGCCGAGCGGCTTGATCTACAGCGTCACCGGGCCGCTGGTCACCGATCCGGTGGAGACCGCCGTGGAGGGGGACGGGAGCAACAGCGCGCTGATCGGCACCGGCGGGGACTCGGGGATCGTCGGCAACCAGAGCTTCACGCTGGAGGGCTGGTTTCGCAGCACCACCGCGCAGAACCAGGTGCTGGTGGCGATCGGGACGGCGGGCAACGGCAACGTCGCCGGCCTGGCCACCTGGCCCACGCACTCCGGTGGCGCCTGCACGAATCCCAACGGCTCGGACCTCGCGCTCGACGAGTACGGGTCGTCGAACTGCTGGGACACCACCACCGCCGGCGTGAACCTGTTCGACCAGAAGTGGCACTACCTGGCCATCACCTACGACTCGACCGGCCCGACGGTGACCGGCTACGTCGACGGTCAGAGCCTCGGCGCCCAGACGCCGGACACCACGTTCAACCTGCAGCAGAACACCGTGTTCGTCGGCAACTGGGTGGACAACGCGGTCAACCTGCCGTTCGTGGGCGACGCCGCCCAGATCGCCGTGTACGCAAGCGCCCTGTCGGCCGCGCGGATCGCCGCCCACTACGCCGCCGGTCAAGGGCCCGTGCCGACGGTCAGCACCGGATCGGGCACCTCGGTGGACTCCGCCACCGAGAGCGTCGGCGGCACCGTCAACCCCAACGGGGAGAGCACCACCTACCACTTCGACTACGCCACCGACGCCTACTACGCGGCGCACGGTGACACGTACAACCAGTCGACGACGGCCACCGCCGCCGGCTCGGGGTCGACCGCCCAGGCGGTGACGGCGCAGCTGAGCGGCCTGACCGCGGCGACGCCGTATGACTTCCGCATCGTGGCCAGCAACGCGAGCGGGACGGGCACGGGGGCGAATGCCACCTTCACCACCGCCGCGGCCAGCGCGACGACCAGCGCGACGTCCTCGACGGCGTCCTCGACGCCGAGCGCGCAGGCACCGCCGGTCGCCACCAGCCCCGATCTGGCACTGAGCGTGAGCCACCTTGATCCGTACACGGCGGCCGGCAGCGGTGTCTACCAGGTGCAGGTGGTCAATCGCGGCACCGCGGCCGCGGCCGGCAGCGTGACGCTCGCCGCCACGCTGCCGAGCGGGATCAGCTACACGCGCGCGAGCGGCCCGTGGACGTGCACCGCGTCCGGCGCCTCGGCGCTCGGCTGTCGCTACACCGGCGCGCCGATCGCGCCGGGGCAGAGCGCGACGCTGCAGATCACGGTTGCCGTGACGGCCGCCAGCCAGGGCGGTGCCGCGAGCTTCCAGCTCAGCGACACCGGGGACGCGGACGGGTCGGACAAGACCGCTGTCGATCTCACCAACGTCGTCGCCGCCACCGGGGTGTCCGCCGCGCTGACCGGCAGCGGCATCCTGTACCCCGGGGCCGCCTCCGCCCTGACGCTGGCGCTGGCCAACCGCACCCGGGCCCCGCTCGAGCCCGGGCTGGCGGTCGACTTCACGATCCCGTCGGGCAACCCGGCCGGCTTCTCGCTGGCGCCGGTGGCCGCCGGCGGCGGCTGGATGTGCTCGACCATCGCCGTCTACGACGCCGACATGATCCACTGCGCGGACACCGCGGCCGTCGGGGCGGCCGCCGGCGCGACCCCGCTCGTGCTCACGTTGAAGCCGAGCGGGACGCTGCCGAGCGGACCGGTGCCGATCAGCTACGTCGTGCACTCGGCGGCCGGCGCGGTGCTGGCCGGACCGGCCACCGACCCGATCCGCGTGCTGCCCGACCTGACCGCGAGGGCCCGGCTGCAGCTGGGTCTCAGCGGCCCGGCGAGCCTGGGCAAGGCGCCCCAGGGCTACGTGCTCGCGCTGACCAACCCGGGCGCCGGCGCCACCAGCGCGCCGGCCACGGTCACGCTCTCGCTGCCCGGCGGCGTGACGCTGGCGGGTACGCCGCACGGCACCGGCTGGGCTTGTTCGGGCGCGGCCGCGACGCCGCGCTGCACGTACGCCGCCGATCTGGCGGCGGGCGCGGCCGCCGCCCCGCTGGGGCTCGAGCTCGCCGGCACGCCCGGCGGCGCCAGCCCGGTGTCGCTCACCGCCACCGCGACCGCCGCCGACGCGGCCGGACCGGTCAGCGCGAGCGCGCAGCTGGCCGTCGACCAGGCGCCTGCCGGCACCGCGCGGCCGGCGATCCACTTCTCGCAGTCGACCGGCGCGAACGGGCTGGCGGCGGTGCTGGGCGCCGCGCCGCGCGCGGGCACGGCCAGGTACACGCTGACCGTGACCAACCAGGGCGACGGGGCGGCCGGGTCGGCGCCGCTCGTGCTCACCGAGCACCTGCCCAGCGGCGTGCTGGCCAGCGCCTCGGGCAGCGGCTGGAGCTGCAGCGGCAGCGCCGGCACGCTCACCTGCGACTACCAGCCCGGCGGCTCGGGCACCGTGCTCGCCGTTGGCGCCACGACGCCGCCGCTGGACGTGGGGATCTCCGGCGCCAACGGCTTCACGGCCGTGCCGGCGCAGACCAACGTGCAGCTGCAGTCCGGCGACGGATCCCAGCACGTCACCAGCGAGGTCGACCAGGTCACCGTGCCGCTGGCCACCTCCGCGGCGGTGGCGCCGGAGATCTCGGGCGCGCAGCCCACCGTGGATCCCGGCGGCCGGGTCAAGGTGACCTTCGGGGTGCAGAACCCCGGCTCGGGCGCCTCGACCGCCCCGGTGGCGGTGGCCCTCGTGCTGCCCGCCGGGGTGAGCGTGGCCGCCGGTTCCTACGGGCCGGCCACCACCGCCGAGACGATCCCGCCGGTCGGCAGCTCCCACCCGCCGGCGGCCATCACCCCGGGCGGCGCGCCGGCGCTGACCTGCGACGGCAGTGGCGCGGAGGTCATCTGCGTGGCGACGTCGTTCCCCGCGCACGCGCAGAGCACGGTCACCGTGCCGGTCGCCTTCGCCACCACCGCGATGGGCGTGCAGACGCTGCACGCCGGGCTGGTGTCGGTCGCCGCCGGCAGCACCAAGACGCTGCTGGCCAGCGCCCGGACGGCCGTCGTCGGCGGCGGCGTCAGCGCGCTCGGCAGCGTCATGCCGCTGCAGGTGAAGGTGCGGACGTTCACGCCGGACGCCGGCGCCGACCAGGAGCTGCCCGCCGGCTTCGAGCACCAGGGCGGGACGATCACGCCGACCACCGTGCACCTCGACGCGTCCCAGACGCTGCCCGACGGGCTGCCGCTCACCTTCGGCTGGGTGCAGCTCACCGGGCCGCCGGTCAGCTGGACCGCGTCGGACCCGTCCTCGTCGCCCGGCGGCTCGCTGCCGGCGTTCCCGTCCGGGTCGCTGCCCACCTTCCGGCGGTTCGGATACGGCGGGGTGCCGGCGGCCTACGGCGCCAGGACCAGCTTCACCTTCCCGCGGCCGCGCACGCTGAGCGGGCCGACGGCGTTCACCTTCGCGGTGTACGTGACCGACGGGACGGTGACGCGCAGCACCACCACCGTCGTGACGCTCGACCCGCCGCCGCCGCCGCCGCCGGTGGCGCCCACGCTGTGCCTGTGGGACCGCACCGCCCACGTGGTCCCGACCTGCCTGAGCTCGAGCGACGCCACGCCCAACCGGGGAGACCTGATCATCGCCGCGCCGCTGACGCCCTACACCCAGGACGCGGACGGTGACCCGCTGCTCTACAAGTGGTCATTCAGCCGGCCGAGCGCGAGCCCGCCGGCTCCCGTGCTCCCCGGCAAGGTCGGCGTGCCGGCCGTCTGCGGCGCCACCGACGCGCTGTGCTTCCGCTGGCCGGCGCACATCGCGGTGGTCAGCCTGAAGGCGACGATCACCAACGGCCACGACGACGCCGAGGGCAACCCCGAGCAGGCGGTGGCCGTGGCGTCCGCGGGCCAGAGCCCGCCGCCGCTGACGGTGTACGTCAATGGGCCGACGGCCCCGGCGATCACCGGCTCGACGGTGAACCTGCAGGCCAGCACGACGCCGCCGGTGGCGACGCCGACGCCGACGCTGCCGGCCGGTGGGCTGCCCGGCGGGAGCGTGCCCGGCGTGCGCGGCGGGATCTTCACGCCGGCGCTGGCCAGCGCGCATGCGGCCACGGCCGCCACCTACACGTGGGCGCAGACGGGCGGGCCGACGGTGTCCAACCTCACGCCGCTCGGCGGCTCGGTCAGCTTCACCGCGCCGGCGCCGACGAGCGGCGCGCAGACGGTCACCTTCCAGGTCACCGCGGTGCAGTCAAGCGGCGCGGCCGACGCCACCGGGACGAACACCGTGACCGTCGCCCTGCAGCCGGCGGCGCCGCTGGCGGTGACGGTGCGGCCGTTCAGCGGCAGCACGCCGCCGGGCGGGCTCACGGTCGGCACGGGCGGTACGACCGTGTTGCGGGCCAGCGCGACGGGCGGCACCGGGCAGGGCTACTCCTACGCCTGGTCGGTGGCCAGCGGCGGCGGGCAGGTCCACGTCCCCGCCCCCACCGACACGAGCGTGGCGCAGTACACGCCGGCCAGCGGCTTCACCGGCGTGGTCACGCTGCAGGTCACGGTGACCAACGGCGGCAGCACCGGCACCGCCACGGTCCCGGTGATCGTCGGAAACGTGCCCTCGTTCACGCCGGGCGCCAGCGGGTCGTCGTCCTCATCGTCGTCGTCCTCATCCTCTTCCACGAGCTCCACGTCCTGCCCGACCGGCGGGCCGCTGGCCTCGATCCTCGGACAGCTCGGCGGCGGCGGTGACGCGACGCTCAGCCTTGGGCCGGTCACGCTGGACCTCGGCCAGTCCGTCGGCGCGGCGATCGCGTGCTCGAGCTGGTCGTCGAGCAGCACGCTCAGCTTCAGCGCCGCGCACGTGGTGGTGGGGCCGTTCACGCTGTCGGGGGTGTCGGCCACCGTGTCCTCGGACGGCATCATGCTCAACTCGGGGACGGTGTCGGCGCCCAGCAACTGGGATCTCGGCTCGGGCACGATCTCCACGCCGATCGACGTGTCGTTCAACGGGCCGGTCACCGGCGGGGTGACCTGGTCGGGCGCGCTGCCCTGGCTCGGCACGCCGGCCAGCGCCTCCGGCGCCTCCACCACCGTCATGCTGGCGGCGAGCGGGGGACAGACGACGGCGTCGCTGGTCGCCGGCGCCACGCTGCTCGGCGCCACCGTGAGCGTGAACGCCAACGTGTCGCTGAGCGACGGCGCGTTCACCGCGATGGTGAAGGCGACCGGCGCGGGCGCGTCGGTGAGCGGCACCGGCACGGTGGCGGTGGGCAGCGACGGCACCGTCACTCCGAGCGTCACGCTGTCGCTCAACGACCTCCCGGCGATCGCCGGCGTGACCATCAGCAACGCGCAGCTGCACTGGGACTCCGGGGGCCTGACGCTGAGCGCCGCCGCCAGCCTCGGCGGCGGGGCGGTGGACGTGACGCTCAGCGGGGCCTACGTCGACTCCAGCGACTGGTCGGCCACCGCCACCCTGACGAGCGTCGGCACTCCGGCGTGGCTGCCCCCCGGCGTGTCGCTGAGCAACGCCACCCTGATGGGCACCGTCGGCGACGTCGGCGGCACGATCACCTTCGACGTCAAGCTCAACCTGCCCACCCCGTGGACCTACTCGGGCGGCGGCACGCAGCTGAGCGTCGGCGACCTCAGCGCCGAGTTCTCCAACCAGACGCCGCCGACCGCCTGCCAGCCGCTGTTCGCCGGCTCCAGCGCCAGCCAGCCGCTGTGGCTGCAGTTGAGCGGCAACGCCTCCGTCACGCTGCCCGGCAACCTGCCGGCGATCAACATCGGCGCCGACGCCTGCGTGGATCCCGGCTCGTCGGCGTTCGTGTTCACGACGCAGGGCTTCGACGGCTGGACGCCGTTCGCGGGCGTGCCGCTGACCCTGAACGGACTGTCCCTGACGATCGCCGACCTGCCCGGCCCCGGCGGCGGCGCCAACCAGCTGTCGGTCACCGCCGCCGGGCAGATGACCGTCGACGGCGTCAACGCGGCGGGCACGCTGTCGCTGCTGCCCGACGGGGGCCTGATCGCCGTCGGCTCGATCGACCTGTCCAAGCTCGGGCTGCCGATCGGCGGCACCGGGGCGGTGATCTTCTCCAGCGAGCAGATCAACGACCTGTCCGACACCAACGAGGTGCCGGCCAGCGTGTTCGCCGGCACCAACCTCAAGCAGTCCGATCTGGCCGGCACCAGCGTCGACGCCGACAGCGTCGCGGCGCTCGGGTCCTTCTCGCTGCCCAGCAACCTGCAGTGCCTGCTCGATCAGGCGCTGTACAAGAACGCATGCGTCAACGGGACGCCGCCGAGCAGCGGCAACGCGGCCCCGAGCAGCCTGATCGTCAGCGCCGACTTCGGCGCGGCGGTGCCGACCATCACGGCGAGCCTGTCCGCCGGGCCGAACGGGCTGCCGATCTTCTCCGCCGGGAAGGTCGGCGTGTCGCTGAACCAGATCGAGCTGCAGATCTCACTGGACGGCAGCTTCAGCATCGGCGGCGGCGCGACGCTCACCTTGCCGCCGCCCACCACCTCCGGGCAGCAGTCCAGCCACCTGACGCGCTGCGCCGACGGGTCGTCGGGCTGCTCGACGCTGACCTTCAATGCGGCGGTGGCCCTGGACCTCACCGGCCCGACGATCACGATGGCCGCCACCGTCACCGGCTGTGACAGCCAGAGCTCGTCGAGCCTGCTGTGCAACTTCTTCGGCCTCAACGGCCTGGACATCGGCGACCTGTCCTTCCAGTTGGGGATCAACTTCGCCACCACCCCGTTCCCGACGCCGACGTTCGGCTTCTCCGCCGCGCTGAACGCGATCCCCTGCCAGTGGGCGCACACGATCGGCGACGACGAGAACGGCTGCACCAACGACCCCAATCCGAGCGGCAGCGGGCGTGATGCCACGCCCGCCTACGGCACGCCGAATCCCGACCCCACCGCCCCGAACGCCAAGCCGATGTCGATCGCGGTGAACATCGCCGACACCGCGCCGCTGTTCGCACTGGAGATCGGCACGCCGAACAGCACGACGCCGGTGCTGCAGTTCGGCAACGGCGCGCTGACCGTCGACGACGCCAGCATCGTGGTCAGCCCCAGCCCGCTGCCGGTGACCATCGGCGCCGGGCCGAACGCCGTCACCTATCAGCCCGGCTTCTCGCTGGACTTCGACGCCGACGTGCTCGCGGTGCCGATCTCGGTGCACGCCGACGTCGACCCGGACACGCTGTCGATCAAGGCCTCCGCGTCGATCGGCGCGATCAGCCTCGGGCCCCTGTCGCTCACCAGCACGACGTTCAACTTCCAGGTCGCCCCGCTGCAAGGCGTGCTGTTCGACCTCGGCTTCTCCGGCGATGTGTCGCTCGGCACGACGACGCTGCAGGCCAACGTCGCCGTGCAGGCGTCGACGAGCGGTCCACCGACGTTCGCGCTGTCCACCAGTGGCGGCAACCTCGGGCTGCCCGGCGTGGTCGCCGTCAACCAGTTCTCCCTGTCGGCCACCGGCACGCTGACCAACGGCTCGTCCGGCCCGCTGCCCAGCTTCAACCTGCAGGGCTCGGCCAGCGCCACCGTGCTCGGCCAGACGATGACGCTGGCCGGCGGCGTGCAGCTCGGCTCGGGCGGGATCGAGAGCGCGTCGCTGTACGCCGACCCGGGCAGCCTGTCGATCGGCGGGGTCAGCGTGTCGGGCAGCGGCTGCGGCTCGCAGGCGCCGGCCGGGCTGCCGTCGACGGGCCCGTGCATCGGCGCCAGCTACGACGCCTCCGCGGCCCAGCCGCTGACGGTGAGCGTCAACGGCAGCGTGGCCGTCAACGGCATCGGCGTCACCCTGCAGGGCACCGTCGACTCGCAGGGGCTCGACATCCAGCAGGCCAGCGCGCAGTTCCTCGACCCGCTGGACCCCTCGGGCCGGCCCCGGCCCCAGACGATCGCCAGCCTCAGCGGGCGCATCTGGTACGGCTCGGCCAGCGACCTCGCCGGGGCGACCGCCTATGACCCCAACCTCGGCCCCAACGGCGGCACCGTCCCCGCCCAGTCCGGCGACTTCGAGGTCAGCGGCACGGCCGACCTGAACCTGGCCGGCTTCGACGCCAGCGGCCAGTTCCAGTTCGGCGCCCTGAAAGATCAGCTCGGCACCGCGCCCAGCGGCGGCTATGACATCTTCGCCAACGGCGAGCTCAACGTGAACGCGCTCGGCAACTCGGCGATGGTCAACGGCAGCTTCGGCGAGGACGCCTCGGGCAACTACAACTACAACCTGTCCGCCAGCGGCGACGCCGTCGCCTTCGACGGCTACCCGCTCGGCTCGGCGACGCTGACGCTGTCCTCGCAGAGCGGCCTGACCGTGTCGGGCTCGCTCGATCTCGGCGGCCTGCTGAACACGACCCTGAACGGCTCGCTGTCCGACGGGCCCGGGCAGCCGCTGCTGTACTCGTTCAGCGGCCAGGGCTCGCTGAACGTGCTCGGCACCAGCCTGGCCGGGCAGTTCACGCTCGCCAACGAGGATCAGAACGGCGACCCGCTCGGCGGCCCCACCGCCACCGCGACGGTCAACGCCAGCTTCGACAACGCGATCAGCTTCAACGGCAGCGCCGCGTTCGGCACCGACGGCAACGTGTGCGACCTGCAGGGCAGCGCCAGCGTCTACGGCATCACCGGCACCGCCTCCTACTGCGGCGGCGAGGACCCGTCGATCTCGCTGGCCTTCACCGACTACGGCTACACCATCTCCGGCCAGGCGACGGGCTCGAGCTGGGACGTGAGCGGTAGCGTGGCGCCCGGCTCGCTGAACTACAGCGCCAGCCTGCTCGGCTCCAGCACCAGCGCCAACATCAACTGGGCCTTCAACTTCGACGTGAACTCCAACAGCGGGCTGACCTTCAACATCGACGGCTCGGGCACGATCAGCGGCTCCACGCCGCTGGGCTCCGCCATGGGCAACGTGTCGCTGTCGGGCACCCCCAACCAGGTGCAGGCGTCCGCGGCCCTGTCGGCCAGCAACTTCCTCGGTTCCTTCTCGCTCGGCACCTTCGCGGTCTGCGCCGACGGCAACGGGGTCGACATCACCCAGCCCGACCCGCCGTTCTCGGGGAACTGCCCGTGAGCCGCCCGCGCGCCGATCCCCCCTCGCGGCGCCGCCGCGCCTGGTGGCTGCTCGCCCTGGTGCCGCTGGTGGCGATCGTCTCGCTGTCCTTCGCCGTCGCGGCCCCGTCGGGGACGAGCCCGCCGGCCAACGACAACTTCGCCAGCGCGACCGCGGTCGGCGTCGACGGCGTGATCGCCGGCACGACGGCGGGCGCCGGGCGCCAGCCCGGCGAGCCCGACGTCGCCGCCGGCGACCGCACCGTGTGGTTCGCCTGGACGCCCACGGCGCCCGGCCAGGCGTTCGTGGTGCCGGTCGGCGCCGGCGTGCCGGTGCGGGTGAGCGCCTACACCGGCACGGCGATCCGCCACCTCGTGCGCGTCGACCACTCAGACCCCGGCGGCGACAACGTCCTGGCCGTGGTGGACGCGCTGCCCGGCGTGACGTACTGGCTGCGCGTGGAGACGACCACGGGCCCCGCCGGGGCCTTCCACCTGCAGATCGTGCTGCCGGCGGCCGGCGCGCCCGTCAACGCCACGCAGGCCTCGGCCAGCCCGCTCGGCCAGGCCGTGCGCAGCGCCGTCACCGGGCACGCCGCGGCGTCCATCAGCGGCACGACCGCCGGCTCGACGGGCCACGCCGCCTGGTACGCCTGGACCGTGCCGGCCGGCACCCGCGGGTCGCTGCACGTCGCGCTCCCCGGCTCGCCGCAGGCGCGCCTGGCCCTGTTCGCCGGCAGCCGGCCCGGCGCCGCGTCACCTGCTGTCGGCCGGCGCGGCGGGGCTGACCGTGCGCGTGGCCGCCGGCAGCACCTACCTGCTGCGCGTCTCCGGCCAGGACGTCTACTTCCGCCTGGCGCTGGCGCCGCGTCCCGGCTTCATCCTCGACACCACCCCGCCGACGGTCAGCTGCCACCGCCCCGCCGGCTGGCTGAACACCAACGCGGCCGTGCCCTGCACCGCCGCGGACGCCGGCTCGGGGGTGGCGCGCCACGCGTTCACGCTGAGCACGTCGGTGCCGGCGGGCACGGCGAGCTCGTCGGCGAGCACGAACAGCCTGCGGATCTGCGACCGCGCCGGCAACTGCACCGTCGCCGGACCGGTGACCGGCCTGCGGATCGACCTGGCGCCGCCGATCGTCAGCTGCGACCCGGTGGCCGCGCACGGCTGGGCGATCTCGGTGAGCACCGACTGCGCGACGCGCCCGGTGGCCGGCGGCGCGCCGCTGGCCAGGGCCAAGGACCGCAGCTTCACCCTCATCGCGACGCTGCCCCTGGGCCAGGCGTCGGCGAAGGTCGCGTTCCCCGCCCACGCGCCAGTGTGCGACGTGGCCGGCAATTGCGCCAAGGTGCCGCCGCCCTCGCCGGTGGCCATCGACCACGTCCCGCCGGTCATCACCTGCGCCACGCCGCGAGCCGGCGGCTGGATCGGCGCGGCGGCGATCCGTTGTCACGCCAGCGACGCGCAGTCCGGACTGGCGGACGCCGGCGACGCGGTGTTCCAGTTGACGACCACCGTCGGCGCCGGCGCGACGAGCGCCACGGCGTTCACGAGCGTGCGCCGCATCTGTGACAAGGCCGGCAACTGCGCCACCGCCGGCCCGATCGGCCCGCTGCACGTCGACCGCGAGCCGCCCGTGATCACCTGCCGCCTGCCCCGCGGCTGGCAGCGCGGGGCGGCCCTGCGCGTGGCCTGCAGCGCCCGCGACAGCGGATCGGGCCCGGCGCTGGTGGCGTTCGGGCTGGCCGCCCGCGTCGGGCCCGGCGCGGAGGGCGTGGTGCAGACCTCCACGCGCCGGCTGTGCGACCGCGCCGGCAACTGCGTCACCGCCGGCCCGCTGAGCGTCGCGCTCGACGACAAGGCGCCGACGGTGAGCTGCAACGCCGCGCCGCGCGGCCTGCTCTCCGGCGGCGTGACGATCGCCTGCGCGGTCAGCGACGACGGCTCGGGCGTGGCGCCCGGGCAGCAGGTGGTCATGGTGCACGCGACGCTGCCGGCCGGGCGGGGCGCGGCCTCGGTGCCGTTCACCCGCGCCCGCGTGTGCGACCGGGTGGGCAACTGCACGCTGACGCCGGCGCTGCGGCTGCGGCGGCGGTGAGCCGGTTAGTCGAGGGCCGGAACGATCGGAGCGGGCTGCCCGTGGGCCCGGTAGCCCGCATTCAGCGCGCTGACCGTCTGGGCATAGGACTGATCCGGGGCCGGCGCCGACCACTGGAGCTGCGCCGTGCCCGACGGCGTGCGCAACGGCAGGTCGTCGGTCACGCTGACGCCGGCGGGTGTGCGGGCGTCGGGGACCCAATAGGGGAGCTTCCAATCCAGCGGCGTCCCTGGCGGAAGGTCGCTGGACCAGCGCAGCGTGGCCCCCGAGCGGGTGGCGATCGCCGTGAACGAGATGTTGCCGTGGTGGGTCGGGGCGTTGGTGACCGAAATGCGATCGCCGGCGGCCATCCACGCCGGGCTGACCCCGCCGAGCAGATCGATCGACGGGCCGTCATCGCGGACGAGCAGGTTGCGCAGCATCGTCACGTACTCGCCGGCGAAGGTGCCGTGGGGCGCGAGGATCAGCGCGTTCTCGCGGCTCCCCCACGGCGCGATGCCCTCCTCCCAGCCGCCGCCGGTCGAAGTGGTGTGCACGAGCTCGGCGTAGAACCCGCTCAGCGCCGCGGCAACGCTGCCGGCGTCGAGCTCGGCCTCATAGATCTTGAAGCCAAGGTAGTCGTGCAGTGTGCTCCCGTCGTCGTAGGTGACCAGCCCCTCCTGGGAGTGGGCGTTGGCCCACGCGATGGTGGCGGCCACCAGCGGGCTATCCGGGGCGACGATCGGCAGCGGGTAGGCGGCCCCGTAGTTGCCCCAGTCGAAGCCGGCGGCCGAGTCCAGCAGGGGCGAGATGCGCCCGCTGCTCGCGTAGGCGATGGCGAGAGCCTCATCCAGGTCGGCCTCGAAGTGGGTGTCCACGGCCTGCCAGGCGTCGGCCAGGTCCGGCCGTCCGGCCAGCGTGGCCAGACGCACGGCCTCGCGCAGGCCGACCGCCGCCCACAGGTTGTCCCCGGTCAGGTAGCCGGCGGCGAATTCGTCGTCGCCGGCATCGCTGGGCGGCAGGATGCCCAGCGCATCCAGTTGCATGCTGCTGTCGATCCAGTTGACGGCCGCGCCCACGCTGGCCAACTCGCGGGCGGCAAACGCGGGACTCTGGGTCAGCTGGGCGTGCTCGGACAGCTCCCATAGCGCCTGCCCGACACCATCCTGCTGGCCCGAGCGGCTGATGTACAGCCCGTCGGGCTGCTGCCAGTGCGCCAGGAAGGCGAGGTTCTGCGCCGCCGCCTCATGCAGGTTGATCTGATCCAGTGCGTTGGTCTCGATGGCCGAATCGCGAATCCAGTACGCCTGGTACTGCAGCTTGTTCGACGTCTGCACCCAGCCCGACGGCGTGCGGTAGCGGGAGGCAAGCATCTCCATGGCGTTGGCCTGGTAGACCGCATTGACGCGCGCTTCGGGCACGCTGATCTGCGTCATGCCGGCCTCCTGCTCTCGCCACAGGGAGAACAGAGCCGCGCGGGCCGTTTGCAGCGGCATGGCGTCCAGGCGCCGGTCGACGCCCGCACCATCCGCGGCCGCCTGCAGGGGAACCTGCCACGTCCAGGAGACACTCTGACCGGCGGCCAGCCGCTGATCGAAGGTCTCCCTGACGCCCGGAGCCGTGGCCGCGGCGGAGGCGAGCAGGACCGCCCGGGAGGGCGCTTGCGGCCCGCGTGCCAGCAGCAGCCCGTCGCGCACGATGTCGCGGCCCAGGCGCGAGTAGCGCCACGCGGCGCTGAACGCGACGCCGGGCTGTGTGAACAGGCCCGCGGCGCTGGGGGCGACCGGCCGCTCGTAGCGGAAGCGTGCGGTCATCACGCCATGCAGGCCCATGACGAGCCCCCCGCGGGTGTAGGCCACCGCGAGCTGCGCCCGGGCGGTGCGCGCACCCTGGGCGCCGTTATGCGCCGTCAGGGTCATATAGGCCACGGGCGCGCCGTCAACGGAGACGGCAAACAGCTGCTGGGTGTACGTGACCTGGCCGTCGTGCAGGCCCGACAGGAACAGCGGCACGGAGGGGACTGGCAGGGTGCGCGTGGGCTGGTACCACGGGCGCAGCTTGGTGCCGAAGGAAAGCTCATACTCGGCCCAGCCGGTGTAGAGGTCACCCTCCGGGGTGATCTCGCCGCCCGCAAGGTCGCCGGGCACCGCCAGCTGATCGGTCGGAGCGGCCAGGAAACCCGTCATCTGGGCCTCGGCCCCGGCGCCGGCGACCAGCAGGCAGAACCAGCTGAGAGCACCCAGGACCACGGCGGCGGCGCGGCGGCTGAGTCGCGACGCGTCGGCAGGCAGGCGAGGCGTCGCCGTGGCCGCGGCCGTGGCCGCGGACAGCGACCCGATCTCGATACGGCGCCGGTCATCGCGCCCGGGCGGCGGGCAGCCCGGCGTCGATTCCACGTCCGCGCGGCGGCCAGCCATGACGCCCCCCTCGTCTCGTGAGTACATCCTGTATTCGACGCGTCGGCATCCCAGCCTCACGGCGGCAACCGGCGTTGCACGAGGCCTGAGACGGTGCGCCAGCTGAGCTACCGCCTCGCCTCGGCGCCCAGCCGCTCGGGCAATCTGAACCGGCCGAAGACGTCGTCGAACTTGCCCTCGTCCACCGGCTGGTCGGGGTAGCGCTCGAACGCCTCGGGCTCGCGCGGCTGCCCTACGTCGAGGTGGACGCGATCGAGGACGCCACGAGCGCGCGCGGCGCTGCGGGGCGACGGTGCTGCTGCAGCCGCGCGAGGGCCCTGTGGGGTGGCGCAGCGTGGTCGCCACGCCGGCGGGCGGGGAGATCGCGTTCTGGCAGGGGAAGGGGTGAGGACGCTCACGCGCCGGGCAGGTGCTCGAGATCGAGCAGGTCCTGGGGGCGATCCGTGCTGCCGCACCGGGGGTGTGGTCAGTTATCCACGCCCCAGCGATAGGAATCGACCACACCCCCCGGCGATCCGTGCTGCCGCACCGGGGGTGTGGTCAGTTATCCACGCCCCAGCGATAGGAATCGACCACACCCCCTTCGCCCGGGCACGCCTCAGATCCGCTGCGACGGCGGCGGCGGCGCAAGGAGGCTGCGCGGCCACAGCCCGCGGGCGCGCCTGGCGGCGCCCGGCGGCCTGCTTCATCTGGCGCAGGTGCGCCAGCGAGCGCACACGATGCGCAGCGACGAGCCCGCGAGCTCGCCCAGCAGGGCGTCAAGCTCGTGCTGAGCCATCCGTGCGAGGCGCGTCCGCGAGCTTCAGCAGCGTTGCGCTCGCTGGCTTTCGGCCCGCGCCCGGCTGGCAACGCGCTCAGCGTGCGCCGGTGGCGCGCGCCATGGCGGCGTCGAACATGGGCGTGGGCAGCGCGGCGGCCGCCGCCAGCTGCGCCCGGTTGGCCAGCCCGACGGGGTAGCGGGCCTTCGGGTGCGAGGCGGTGAGGGCGCGCTCGACCGTGGCGGCCACGTCGTCGGCCGGCACGGCGCGCTTCTGCAGCTGCGCGATCAGCTTGCGGGTGCCGACCAGGTGGTTGGCGTAGAGCTCGCGCTGCTCGTCGGTCATCGCCGCCTGGGTCTGGTCGTTGGCGTCGAGCGCGGTCCGCCACATGTCGGTGTCCGTGGCGCCCGGCTCCACCAGGATGACCGCGATCTTCCAGGGGCGCAGCTCCACGCGCAGCGCGTCGGCGATCGCCTCCAGCGCGAACTTGGAGGCGTTGTAGGCGCCGGTCATCGGCGTGGAGATACGGCCGCTGAGCGAGGACATGAACACGATCCGCCCTTGGCTGACCCGCAGCCGCGGCAGCAGCGCCTGCGTGACCGCGACCTGCCCGACCACGTTGACGTCGAACTGGCGGCGCAGGGCGTCGGGCGAGACGGTCTCGACCGGCCCGTCCACCACGTAGCCGGCGTTGTTGACGACCGCGTCCAGGCGCTCGGGCAGCGCGCTGGTCAGCGCCTCGATGTCCGCCGGCTCGGTCACGTCGAGCTTGACCGGCGTGATGCGGGCGCCCAGGTCGGCGGTCAGCGCCTCGCCGTCCTCGATCGAGCGCACGCCGGCCACGACATCCCACCCGGAGCCCGCGAGCCGCGCCGCCGTCGCGCGGCCGATGCCACGGCTGGCCCCGGTGATCAGGACGGTCGCCATGAGGGCCATTCATATCAGAGCGCCGGTGCCCGGTTTGGGCGGGAGGGGTGGGACGACTCCACCCCTAGGGTGCCTACCGGCGGCGCCCCCGGGCAGGCATCGTGATGCATGCATCAACAACCAACTGCAACGGAGGCAACATGTTCCGCACCGCCACCCAGATCGGATCCGCACAGACCGGCCGTCGCACGCTCCTGCTGGGGCTCGCCGCTCTCATCGCGCTGATGCTGGCCGCTTCATCGCTGGCCCTCGCGCCGCGGGCAAACGCGCAGCCGATCCAGGGAGGCGCCGGAGCCGCCGGTTGCGAGTACAACGGCACCGTGTACGGAACCGGCGAGCGCGTCGTCGTGTTCTCGGGCGCGCACTACGACACCTACTACTGCGGCGAGGACGGGTACTGGCACCTGGTCGAGCATTACGTCATCACCTCGTCGCACCGACCGGTGAACGTGGCGCCCGTGACGACCGCGCGTCCGTAGTCGCGCCGCCGTACCAGCGTTGCAGTGCGCGAGGGTCCCGCCCAATGGGCGGGACCCTCGCGCTGTGTGGGGTCGGGGTGCGGCGGCACGCGCGGGGTGCGGCGGCACGGGCGCCGCGCGGCGGCGCTTACGGAGACGTGCCGTACGTGGTGCTGAGCGTCACGCGCTGGCCGCCCAGGATCGCGCTGTAGCCGCCGTTGCTGATGTTGTCGAAGCCGCCGCCGATGAAGCTGTAGGCGCCGAGCGACTGGGTCGAGCTGAGGTACCCGGCCTCGTTGCCAGAGCCGCCGGCGATCGATGTGCTCTGGCCCGCCGCGTTGTTCCCGCTCCCGCCGGCCACCGAGGCGTCGTTGGCCGTGGCGTTGTTCCCGTTGCCACCGGCCACCGACGCCTGTGTCCCGCTGGCCGTGTTCGCCTCGCCGCCGGCCACGGCCTCGGCCTGATCGGAGCAGGTCACGTCGAGAACGCCGCCCACGGGTCCGGCGATGTTGTCGCAGCCGCCGAGCACGGACGCGTCGGTGTCGCGAGGCGAGGTTGCCCTGGCCGCCACTGACCGAGCTGTCCGTGGCGGTGGCCTCGTTGGCGGTGCCGCCGCCGACCGAGCTGGCCGTGCCGGTGGCCTCGTTGCCGGTACCGCCGCTGATCGACTCGGTCGACTCGCACATCCCGGTCAGCGCCGTGCCGCTCCCGGCGACGTTCTCACAGCCGCCGGTGATCGACGCGCCGAAGTCGGTGGTGAGGTTGAGGTCCCCGCCGGTCACCGACGAGGTGGCGCCGTGGGCGTTGTTGAGCTCGCCGCCGCCCGCCGCCGCGTCCTGTCCACTCGCCGTGTTGGAGTAGCCCCCGAGGACCGCGGCGTACTGGCCCGACGCGGTGTTGCTGTAACCGCCGGCGATCGCCGCGTCGGTCAGGGAAGCGTGGTTTCCGTATCCGCTCAGGACGGCTGCCGCCGCGCCCGACGCGGTGTTGTTCTGACCGCCGAGCACCGACGCGCCCGGGCCGCCGATCGTGTTGCCGGACCCGGCCACGATTCCGCCGTAGCTGGTGAACGTCTGGCCGTCCCCGATGACGAGGTTGTGCGAGCCGGTCTGCGTCCCCGGGTTCGCGTCATAGCCGATGATCACGTTGCCCAGGCCGTTGACCGGCGCGCCGGTGCTGCCGGCGCCGCTCTCGATCTGCAGGTTCAGGCCGGACAGCAGCAGCGTGTTGCCGGTGCGGGTGACGCCGGCCAGCGTCGCCTGCAGGGCGCCGACCTCGCTCTCGAGCGCCGCCACCTGGTCCTGAAGCGTCGAGACCGCGGTCGCGTCGGCTTCCTGTCCCGGCGCTCCGGCCGGTCCCTGCTGGCCGGCCGGCCCGACGGGTCCGACTGCGCCCGCCGGTCCGGCCGCCCCGGCTGCGCCGGCGGGCCCGGCCGGGCCCGCGTGCCCGTCGGCGCCGGGCGCGCCGGGTGCCCCGGCGGCGCCCGAGCGCCGGGTGCCCCGGCGGCGCCCTGGGCGCCGAACTCGATCGACTGCCCGCCGTGCTTGCACTTCGCGGTCGGCGCGACGACGTGCAGCACGCCGTCTGCGGCCACGCAGCCGTGCAGCTCGCCGTTGGCGCCGACGAGGGCGGCCTGGGCGGCGGCGGTGCCCGTGAGCAGGATCAGGCTGGCGATCGCGATCGCCCAGCGCACGCGGAATGTGCGGCACATGTCGAACTCCCTTGTTCGCGCGGCGCGCAGGCCGCGGTCGGCGATGAGTGGCTTGTCGTGCATCTTCGCGGGCGCCGCGAGCGGGCGCCACCCTAGGGCTGGGGGCGGGTGCGGGGCGGGGCGGGCGCGGGTCGGCACACTTTGGCGGTGGGGGTGTGGTGGGTTGTTCGGCGTATGGGCGGTCAAGTCACCCACACCTCAGCGGCTGGGTACGCCGTACTTGCGGACGTTCGACTTCACCGGGTCGGGCCTTCACGCTGGTTGCTCAGATTGGCTTGATCCGTGGCCGCGGTGTCTGGTAGGTTCGCGCCGCTGCGACGGCGGGGCGCGCGCGTGTCTTGGCTGCGGCTGCCGGATGGCCGAGGGAACGGATCGATCGAGGCGCCGTGGCGGGAGCGGCGGTGCGGAGGGGGCACTCTGATGTCGAATACGCGCTCGTTGAGTGGGGCACACGCCGCGACCGGTCCCATCGGCCGGATGCTCGGCGCGCTGAGGTGGATTGCCGTGTCGTTGGCGGTGCTCGCCGCCGGCGCGGTTTACGGGGTTCCGGATGCGCTCGCGGCCAGCGCGCCGACCGTCGGCTCGGTGGTGCCGAACGCCGGTCCAACCGCGGGGGGCACGGCCGTGACGATCACCGGCGCCAACCTGTCCGGTACGACCGCGGTCGCCTTCGGCGGCGGCGCGGGCACCGGAGTGACCAACGTGTCGAGCACCGAGGTGACGGCCACGTCGCCGGCCGGCAATGCCGGGACCGCGGACGTTCAGGTGACGACGGCGGGGGGCACGAGCGTGCCGGACCCGCAGGATGTCTTCACCTACGAAGCGGTTCCGCAGGTGCTCGGCGTGTCGCCGTCATCCGGATCCACGAACGGTGGAGCGACCGTGACGATCTACGGCCAGGGGTTCGTCTCCGGGGCCACGTCCGTGGCGTTCGGAGCCACGCCGGCGACCAGCGTGACGTTCGTGTCCTCCTCCGAGCTCACGGCGGTCTCCCCGGCGGGAACGGCGGGTGCGCCCGTGGACGTCGAGGTCACCACCGCCGGCGGCACCAGCGCCGCGAACCCGGCGGACCAGTACACCTATGGTCCCGGGACGCCCTACGGCCTGACGCTCAACGAGACGGGACTCACCGAGGCGGCCATCACCTGGAGCGCTCCCGCGATCCCGGGCGTGATCGGCTACACGGTGCTTCGCAACGGTGTCGCCCTGCCGCCGCCGGCGGGCCAGTTCAACAGCGGGGCGAGCAACAGTCCGCAGACCACCCTGGACGGGCTCGCCGCCAACTATCTCGATACCGGGCTGGCGCCGAACACCAGTTACACCTACACGGTGGAAGCGCTGACGAGCGCCGGGCTAACGGCGGCCAGCCCGCCGCTGACCGTCACGACGGCCTCGCCGAGCGCGTCGACGACGCACGTGCTCACGCAGTGCAGCTCGACGCCGCTGGGCGGCGGGACCTATGTGCTCTCGGCGGATCTCACCGCGACCGCGAACAACAACTGCCTGACCTTCGTCGGTCAGTCCGGCACGCCGACCAACGTGACGCTGGACTGCCAGGATCCGACGACCGGACAGGACCACAGCATCATCAACACCTCGACGGTCTATGCGCCGTTGGTGATGAGTGGCGTGTCTCACTTCCTGGTCACCAACTGCAATTTCCAGGGCCAGGCTGTGGGGACGGGCTGGGTGTTCGACAATGCCAGCAACGGCACCGTCGAGGGCAACCAGTTCACCTCAGCCGGTGTCGGGGGCGTCCAGTTCGAAGGAGGTGGCCCGGGCCTCGTGTTCGACAACAACGTTCTCACGAACGCGACCTTCTACGAGGCGGAGGGAATCTCGCACAGCTACGTCGGCGCCAACACGATCACGCTGCCCGACGGTTCGGTGACCGGAACGCTGATCGGGGTCGTTGACGGGGCAGACAACGTCGTCGACGCGAACAAGGTGAACGGGGACGCCCTGTCCGGCGGTCAGCGCACCCAAGGCTCTGACGATGGCGTGGTCGTGCAACAGACGACCGCGCCCGGCCCCGTCACCGGCGACATCGTCGCCGACAACACAGTCGCCGACGTCTGGGACGCTGGCATCGAGACAGCGGGGTTCATCGCCAACACGACGATCGAGGGCAACACGATCTCCGACGCCTGGAACGGCGGGGTGACCACCTACGGCGAGCACATGGAGAGCTGGCTTCACAACAGCGTCCTGGACAACGCCGTCTCGCAGTCGAACTCGCTCTTCTACCTGAACTTTGCCACCAACGCTCCGCCTCCCGGGCAGTCCGATATCTACTCGGAATACAACACCCTCGTCGGGAACACGTTCACCTCGCCCATCAACACCAGCGGCGGGTATCAGACCGGATTGACGGTGACCTGGAATGCGACGAACGTGCCGGTCCTGCTCGGCGGAGGGAACACGCTCAGCGACGACAACAACGGAGCACAGTCGATACTGGTCGATCCCCCGTCGCTCGTGCGCACCAGCGCCGGCAATACGTGCGGGCCAGCCGGCGCCGACGAGGACCTTCTCACCTGCGCCGCTGGCCCGGCGCCGCTCGTGTCGGGCGTATCGCCGGCCAGCGGACCGATTCCCGGCCCAACACCCATCACCATCACGGGATCGGGCTTCACCGGCGCCACCGCCGTGTCATGGGGCAACGATCTGACCGGATGGGGCAGCGTCGACAACTGCGCGGCGCTCAATGCCTATCCAAATTGCTTCACGGTCGTGTCGGATAGCACCATCACGCTGCCCGGCATCACGGCACCGGGAACGTCGGCGATCACCGGTGACTTCGTGGTGACAGGCCCGGGCGGCTCGAGCCCGCTTGTCCCGGCCGACCAATTCACGTTCGAGGGTGCTCCGACCGTGACGAGCGTCGGGCCGGTCAGCGGCGGTGGCGGCACCCGGGTGGAGATCGCCGGCACCAATCTCGCCGGCGCGAAGTCCGTCACGTTCGGTGGGGTGGCCGCGTCGATCGTCAGCGACAGTCAGGGGACGCTGACGGCCACCGCACCCCCGGGCACCGTCGGCACCGTCAACGTCGTGGTCACCACGGGGGTGGGCACGAGCCCGACCAGCAGTGCCGACCAGTTCACATACACCAGCCCTCCGCTGCCAGCGGTGACGTCCCTGTCCCCGACCACTGGCCCGGCGGAGACGTTGGTCATTATCCACGGCCAGGGGTTCACCGGCATCAGGAAGGTGTACTTTGGCAGCACGCCGGCCACCGTCATCGAGCCGGACGGCACGAGCATAGAATTGGCACTCTCCCCGGCACACGCCGCCGGTACCGTGGACGTGACCGTGGTGTCGAACGCCGGGACGAGCGCCATCACGAGCGCGGATCACTACAAGTACCCATAGGCGTCCAGCGTGCGCTGGTCGGGTCAGCCGCGGCTCACGCCGCCGGCCCGGCCAGCCCCGCGCGGTACGCGTAGGTCACCGCCTGCGCGCGGTCGCGCACGCCCGTCTTGGCGAACAAGTGGTTGACGTGCGACTTCACCGTGGTGGGGCTGACCACCAGTCGTTCGGCGATCTCGTGGTTGCTGAGGCCCTCGGCGATCAGCGCCAGCACCTCGGCCTCGCGCGGGGTCAGGCCGTCGGGCAGCTCGGGGCCCGCGGACGCGTCGGAGTCGCCAGCCCCACCGCCGCCACCGCCGGCCAATGCGGCCACGACGTGGTGCTGGACGGCGGGGTCGAGGGTGGCCTCCCCGGCGGCGACCGCGAACAGGGCGCGGCGGATGTCCTCGGCGCCGGCGTCCTTGGTCAGGTAGCCGCGCGCGCCCGCGCGCAGGGCGCCGAGGACGCTCTCGTCGTCGTCGAACGTGGTCAGCGCGATGACTCGCACGGCGGGGGCGGTCTCGCGCAGGCGCCGAGTGGCCTCGATGCCATCCATGCGCGGCATGCGCAGGTCCATCAGGACCACATCGGGCGCGTGTGCGACGGCCAGGCGCACGGCCTCCTCGCCGTCGGATGCGGTGCCGACGAGCTCGATGCCGCCGAGCAGGCCGAGCATCGTGGCCAGGCTCTCGCGCACCAGGCGCTGGTCGTCGGCCAGCAGGACGCGCAGGGGCGCACCGGCGCCGTCGCCGTTCAGCTCGCCGGCAGCCACAGCTGTACCCGGAAGCCGTCGTCGGTCGGTTCGGCCAGCAGGCTGCCCCGCAGCAGCTCGGCGCGCTCGCGCATGCCGGTCAGTCCGTAGCCGCCGGTGGCGCCCGGCGGGCCGACGGCCACGGGGAGGGCGGCGGCGCCTTGATCCTCAACGGTCAGGACGGTGGCGTCCCGGTCGTAGTGCAGCCGCACGCGCACCCGGGCGGCGGCGGCGTGGCGGCGAATGTTGGTGAGCGCCTCCTGAGCGGTGCGGTAGATGGCCAGTCGCGCGTCGGGCGCGAGCTCACGGGGCTCGCCGAGGATCTCGACCTCGACGGGCAGCCCGCTCTGCTCGGAGAAGGCGTCGGCCAGCGCCTCCAGCCGTTCGGGCCCGGGCAGCTCATCGCCGCGCGCGGCCCCGATGGCCCGGCGCGCCTCGTCCAGCCCGCCCACCGCGAGGTGGTGGGCCTGGTCGATGGCGTGCGTCACCGCCGTGTCGGCGCCGTGCTCGCGGGCGAGCAGGCGCGTGGTCTCCAGCTGCAGGGCCAGGGCGGACAGCGAGTGGGCGAGCACGTCGTGCATCTCGCGGGCCAGGCGGCCGCGCTCGGCGTCGGCGGCGGCGCGCGCCTCGGCCGCGCGCGAGGCCTTCAGCTCGGAGTGCTGCTCGCGCAGGCCGCGCATCAGGCTGAGCACGATGAACCACGGGACCGCGCCGCTGATGACGGCGATCGCCGGACCCCAGTCGTTCTGCACGCCGGAGACGACGATGAAGGGGGTGAGGCCGGCCAGCAGCACGATCACGCTGGTGGGCCGCGGCAGGCGCATCGCCGCCACGATGGCCACGAAGTACGGCACCGCCTCCCAGACACCGTTGGGCTGGATGACCTCGAGCAGCGTGCCGATGGCGACCAGCAACGCCAGCCCGGCGATCCGGCGGCGGTCGGACATGCGGTTGCGGGGATTGGCGGCCACGACGCCGGCGATGATGGCGACGAGGGCCACCGTGACCACCAGGCCCTTGCCGTGCCACGAGGGCAGGGGATGCGTCGTCGCCGTGTCGACGATCACCAGCACGAGGAAGAACAGGCCGATCACGCGCAGCAGCACGACCTCGTTCGGCATCTCGCCCCGGGGGTCGCTCCAGATCCCGTCGCCCCTGCGCAGCCATGTCGACATGTTCTTGTTCATTTGCACCGGAAACGATAGGCCCGCCGGGCGCATTCGTCATCGGCTCCCGGGTGGAGGCGCGCCGGCACCTGTCCACCCCCGGGTGGAGCCCGAAGTTCGGCTCCCGAGCCGATGACGCGCGGCGGGGGCGCGCCTAGCGTTTCGACCATGCTCACTAACTCACTTCAGGTCGCCAGCGCACAGCGCTCCGCGACCTCACCAAACGGGAGTACCGACCTGGCAATTTCGGTACAAGGGCTGCACAAGCGCTATGACCAGCACGACGCGGTGCGCGGCATCGACCTCTCGGTCGCGCACGGCGAGATCTTCGCCTTCCTCGGCCCCAACGGGGCCGGAAAGACGACGACGCTGGAGATCCTCGAGGGCTTTCGCGACCGCACGTCGGGTCGCGTGGAGGTGCTCGGCGCAGACCCCGCCCACGCCGACGCCGAGTGGCGTTCGCGACTGGGGATCGTGCTGCAGGAGTCCGCACCGGAGATCGGCTTGACCGTGCGCGAGTGCCTGCAGCTCTACGCCGGCTACTACCGCTCGCCGCGTCCGGTGGGCGAGACGCTCGAGCTGGTCGACCTGCTCGACCGGGCCGAGGAGCGCGCGGCCACGCTGTCGGGCGGGCAGCGCCGGCGCCTGGACGTGGCGCTGGCCCTGATCGGCGATCCCGAGCTGATCTTCCTGGACGAGCCGACCACCGGCTTCGATCCGTCGGCCCGCCGGGCCGCCTGGGCGGTGATCGACGGGCTGCGTGCGCTCGGCAAGACGATCGTCCTGACCACCCACTACATGGAGGAGGCCGAGCGCCTGGCCGACCGCATCGCGGTCATCGCCGGCGGCGAGATCGTCGCCGCGGGCACGCCCCAGACGCTCGGCGATCGCGACCGCGCGGCGGCGCGGGTCAGCTTCACGCTGCCGCGCAGCTGGACGGTGGCCGACCTGCCGGCCGGGCTGCGCGCCGATGCGCAGGCGACGGCCTCCGGGCGCGTGTCCCTGTCGAGCACGAACGTCGCCGCCGACCTGCACGGGCTGTCGGGCTGGGCGCTGGATGTGGGCGTCGAGCTGGACGACCTCGAGGTGCGCCGGCCGACCCTGGAGGACGTCTACCTGCGCCTGACCGACCAACACGAACACGGGAGCCTTCACTCATGATCCTCATTGGCATTCGTCTCTATCGCCGCTGGCAGGCCCAGCGGTTGGCGGCGGCGGCCGCGTCAGGTGGCGTCGCCACGGGAGCCGACGGTGTGGCCACCGCGGGCGCCCTCTTGCCGGGCCGCGCGGCCACCGCCGGTGCCCTCGTGCCCGGCCGCGCGGCCGTGGCGCGCGGATCCGCGGACGCGGCGGGCTCGTCGGCCGTGGCGCGCGGCTCCGCCGACGCGGCCGGAGCGTCGCCCGCGGCCAGCGGGCCGCTGGCGCTGCTGTTGCACCAGGCCCGCTTCGACCTGCGGGCCAGCCTGCGCAATCCCCGCGCCCGCTTCTTCACGATCGTGTTCCCGCTGCTCATGCTCGTGATCTTCACGAGCGTGTTCGGCCACGGCACGACGATCGTGGACGGGGTGCGGGTCGAGCTGGCGCGCTACTTCGTGGCGGGCATCCTTGCTCTGTCGATCATCAACGCGGCGTACAGCAGCCTGGTGATCACGGTGGTCGCCACGCGTGAGACGGGCATCCTCAAGCGCCGCCGCGCCACGCCGGCGCCCGCCTGGGTGCTCGTCGCCGGGCAGGCGCTGTCCACGCTGGCCATCGCCGCGGCGATGGCCGTGGTGCTGCTGGTGGTCGCTGCGCTCGGCTGGGGCGTCACGTTCGGGGCCGGCGCGCTGGCGGCCATCGCCGTGACCGTGGTGGTCGGGACGCTCGCGTTCGCCTGCCTCGGCTACGCGGTCGCCGGGCTGATCGGCTCGGCCGACGCCGCCCAGCCCGTGGTGCAGCTGACGCTGTTCCCGCTGTACTTCATCTCGGGCGTCTGGATCCCGTCAGCAAGCCTTCCCCACGGCCTGCAGACCGTGGCCTCGCTGTTCCCGATCGAGCACCTGGCGGCGGCGCTTCACCTTGCCTCGGTGCACGCTTCGTTCACGGCCGCGCTGGCGCCCGGCGACCTGGCCGTGCTCGCGGTCTGGGGCGTGGCGGCCGCGGCGTTGGCGGCCCGGCGCTTCAGCTGGCTGCCGCGGGCGGCGGTGAGCGCCGGGCGGCTGCGGGTGTTGGCGCGGTAGGGCGCCGGGGGTGTGGTCGAAATCGATCGCCAGGGCGATGGGAATCGACCACACCCCGGCTGGTTGTGCCGCGGCGCCGGGTCGGGAGGCGCGAGGCGCCGGGGGTGTGGTCGAAATCGATCGCCAGGGCGATGGGAATCGACCACACCCCGGCTGGTTGTGCCGCGGCGCCGGGTCGGGAGGCGCGAGGCGCCGGGGGTGTGGTCGAAATCGATCGCCAGGGCGATGGGAATCGACCACACCCCGGCTGGTTGTGCCGCGGCGCCGGGTCGGGAGGCGCGAGGCGCCGGGGGTGTGGTCGAAATCGATCGCCAGGGCGATGGGAATCGACCACACCCCGGCCTGGTTGTGCCGCGGCGCCCGGTCGGGAGGCGCGAGGCGCGGGGGTGTGGTCGAAATCGATCGCCAGGGCGATGGGAATCGACCACACCCCGGCCGGTTGTGCCGCGGCGCCGGGTCGGGAGGCGCGAGGCGCCGGGGGTGTGGTCGAAATCGATCGCCAGGGCGATGGGAATCGACCACACCCCGGCCGGCGCATACACGCCCGATGACGCTTACCCTCTCGGCGTGGCCGACTACTTCCTCGTTCGCCAGGCCCGCGGCCCAGCGTGGGACCACTCGCGCCCCCGCCGTGAGCAGCCTGGCTGGGACGCTCACGCCGCGTTCATGGACGCGCTCGTCGAGGAGGGCGTCGTGGTGCTCGGCGGCCCGGTGGGCGAGGGCGACGGTGAGGATGCCCTGCTCGTCGTCGACCTGCCCGACGAGGCGGCGGTGCGCGCCCGCCTGGCCGACGACCCGTGGCCGGACAGCGTGCTCACGATCAAGAGCATCGAGCCCTGGTCGGTATGGCTGCGCGCGGACGGGGCCTAGCGAGCAGGCGGCTCCGCGGGCCCCGACCGCTCGCGCGCCCGAGGAGACCGGGCGGGCGATCGCCCGCCTGAACCACACGAGGGTGACCCACGCCCCGAGGGGCGCAGCCCCGCCGCACCCCGGGGCGGGCGGCGAACCGCCCGCCCCGGGTCGCGCCGAACGTGCCGCTACGGCGCTAGTTCACCACGATCCCGAACGGTGCCGCCCCGGCCGGAAGGGCCGTCGGCGAGGAGGCCAGTTCGGTCAGGTTGCCACCCGCAACGGTGAAGCCACTCACCGCGTCGGCGGCGGTCTCGACCACCCACAGGGTCTGGCCGTCGGGCGCCAGTCGCACGTCCTCGGCGCCGGCGCCGCCCGCCTCGTTGAACGGGGTGCTTCCGAGCAGGGCCAGCGAGCCGTCGGGCCCGATCGCGTAGCGCGAGACGCTGCCGCTCGCGGTGTTGACGGTGAACAGGAAGCGACCGTCGTGGCTGATCTCCACCCAGCACGGGGCGGTCTGCTGGTCGGCGAACGGGGAGGACCCGATCGACGTCAGCACGCCGTTGCCCGCCACGCTGAATGCCGACACCGTTCCGGCCCCCGCACCGCCGTGGGCGTTGGAGACGAACAGCTGCGCCGGGTTGGTCGGGCGGAACTCGCTGCCGAACGGACCGGGCCCCTGTGCCGCGAACGGCGAGCCCGGTGCGGCGGTGAGCCGCCCATCCCGACCGACGCTGAAGCTGTCGATCTCAGAGGTGCCGACGCGCGTGCCGACCAGGTTCGTTCCGGTGGCGTTGAACAGCACGTCGCCGGGCGTCGAGCCGTCCGGCAACGCGACCGTCGAGCCGGGCAGCGGATGCAGGCGGCCGAACGGATCCAGCACGAAGCCGGTGTAGTTGCTGCCGCCGTTGCCGGCGTTGGCCACGTACACCAGGTCGCGGCTGACGGCGATGCTCACCGGCTCGACGCCGTTGGAGGACACCGGCCCGCCGAACACGGGACGCAGGCCGCCATCCCACCCGATGCGCAGGACCGAGATCTGGTTGCTGCCGGCGTCGACCGCCAGCAGGTAGCGCCCGTCGGGGGTCTCCTGCAGCGCGCCCTGCGAACCGATGCCGGCACCTGTGCCGGCGCCGCCGGCCGGGAACGGCGAGCCGGGGATCGGCGTCAGCGATCCGTCGGCGTGGCGGTCGAAGGCGGCGATCGTGTTCTGGCCGGCGGTGTTGTCGTTGATGTACACATGGCCGACGATGCGCTGGCCGGAGAAGTCGGGCGCGGCCGCGGCACTGGCGACCGGCACGGCCACACCGACGACGACCGCGGCGAGCGCGGCCACGTAACGAAGCAGCTTCACGGTGGATCCTCCTGGGTCTGACGGGGCTCATTCCCCGGGCGACCACCAACATGCCGGCGACTTCTGACCCGGCGCTTGCACGGAGATGAACATCCGGTGAACCCGCCGCCGCCGGCGGCGGCGGGCGCCATGCGACGGCGAGCGCCATGCGCCGGCGGCGCCACGCGACGGCGAGCGCCCGGCGCCGGCGGCGCCGCTACGCGACCGCGAGCGCCGGCTCGGCGATCGGCAGCGTGAAGGCGAAGCGGGCGCCGCCGTCGGGCAGGTTCTCCGCCCAGATGCGACCGCCCTGCGCCTCGACGAACCCGCGGGCGATGGCCAGGCCGAGCCCGGCGCCACCGCTGGCGCGCGCCCGTGAAGCATCACCGCGCCAGAACCGCTCGAACATGCGCTGCTGCGCCTCGCTGGTCAGCCCGATGCCCGTGTCCTCGACGGACACCTCCAGCTCGGCGGCCTGCCGCCGAGCCCGGACCACGACCGAGCCGTCCGATGGCGTATGCCGCAGCGCGTTGCTGACCAGGTTCAGCAGCACCCGCTGCACGTGCTCGGGCGCGCAGCGCACGTCGGGCAGCGCGTCGTCGAGCTGGCTCTCCAGGTGGACCTGGCGCGCCCGCGCCTCGGCCTCCAGGCCGCGCACGCAGGACGACACCAGACGGGGCAGCTGGGTCTCGCGCAGCTCCAGCGTGAGCGCGCCGGCGTCGATGCGGGCGAGCTCGAACAGGTCGTCGATCAGCATGGCCAGCGTCTGCGTCTGCTGGCGCAGGACCGGCAGGTACTCGTCGATGTCGACCAGGCCGTCCTCCGCCGCCTCGAGCATCGCCTGGATCGAAGCCACCGGCGTGCGCAGATCGTGGCTGGCCCACGCGACGAGCTGCCGCCGCGCGTCGAACAGCGCCTCGAGGTTGCTGGCCATCGCGTTGAAGGCGTCGCCCAAGTGGGCAAGCTCGCGAGGTGCCTGCGTGGGCGCCCGCGCCGTCAGCTCGCCCGATGACAGCTCATCCGCAGCGGCCTCCAGGCCGCGGATGCGCCGGGCGATCCCGGCCGCCACCAGCAGCGCCACGCCGAGCGCGGTCGACGCGGACGCGGCCGCGATGGCCAGGATCTTCACGTCGTCCTGCATGCGGAACATGACCAGCCCGCCGAGGATCACGGCGGCGAGCGGCAGCGCCACGGCGAGCAGGGCGAGCCCGACCAGCTGCAGGCGCACCGTCGGCAGCCGCCGCAGCCCCAGGGCCAGCCCGACGCCGGTGGCGAGCGTGCTCACGGACAGCAGCAGCGCGAACTCGATCATGGCGTGAACCGATATCCGGCGCCAAACACGGTCTCCAGGTGGCGCGGGCGCGAGGCGTCGTCCTCGATCTTCGTGCGCAGGCGGCGGATGTGAACCGTCACCGTGCCGGTGTCCAGGGCGGTCTGGTAGCCCCACACGCGGTCCATCAGCTGGTCGCGCGAGAACACCTGCCGCGGATGCGAGGCCATGAACAGGAGCAGGTCGAACTCCTTCAGGGTCAGCCGCAGCAGCTCGCCGCCCTTGCGCACCTGGCGGGCGGCCGGGTCGACCACGATGTCGCCGAAGGCGAGCATGCCCGCCGGCGACTGCGCCGACCGGGCGCTGCGGCGCAACAGGTTGCGCACCCGCACGGCGAGCTCGCGCGGCGAAAAGGGCTTGGTCAGGTAGTCATCCGCTCCCAGCTCCAGGCCGACGATTCGATCCGCCTCCTCGCCGCGGGCCGTCAGCATCACGATCGGCAGATCCGAGCGCGCGCGAATCCAGCGGCACACCTCGAGCCCATCGACGCCGGGCAGCATCACGTCGAGCACCACCAGCGACGTCGGCTCGCGCTCGAACAGGCGCTGCGCCTCGTCGCCGCTGGCGGCCTCGAGCGTGCGGTAGCCGTCGCGCTCGAGGTAGCGCACGACGACGCCGCGCACGATCGGCTCGTCGTCGACCACGAGGACGGTGGACACAGCGGGATTGTCGACGCCGCACATTGCGCGCGCGTCTTCATCGGCGCGTTCGACGCCTCCGTGCGGCCCGCGACCATGCTGCGACCGCGGCGGCTGCGTGCGGACCGCGGCGGCCTGCGTGCGGACCGCGGCGGCCTGCGTGCGGACCGCGGCGGCCTGCGTGCGGACCGCGGCGGCCTGCGCGCGGACCGCGGCGGCCTGCGCGCGGACCGCGCCGGCCTGCGCGCGGACCGCGGCGGCCTGCGCGCGGACCGCGCCGGCCGACGCACGGCTACCGACCGCTCGCGACCCCGGCCGACGCGACGGCGCCCGCCTTGGCCGTATCCGCCGCCTGCTTGACAAGGTGACAGCAGAACAACAGCAGCAGCGATCCGATGTCGGCCGGATGCTCGACCGAGACGTGGGCCGGCTGCGCCTGCGAGCCGGCGGTGAAGTGGGCGAGCTTGGCGTCGTGCTCGGTCAGCGTCCACTCGCGGCCGAGCTGGTGGTTGGCCCGCCACAGCAGCGCGCGGTCGCCGTGGCGGATCGTGCCGGCGTAGATGCCGCGCAGGTGCAGGAAGCCGTTGGGCACGTAGTCGGCCGCGCGCGCCCCGCCGGCGCTGTCCTTGGCGCGCACGATCTGGCCAAATCCGAACAAGGCCCTCCGCAGCGTCCAGGCCCGCCCGTCGGCCGTGATCTCCGCGGCGAACATCCGCAGCTCGCGCAGGGTGCCGATGTCCCCGAGGGTGTACTGGCCCCGCGCGGTGCGCTGCAGCGTGAGCTCGGGCATTGCGCGATCGTACCTCGTGCCTCACCTTCTGAAGGAACTTCTCAGGTGGCGCTCAGGCTGCGTTCAGGAGCGCGGCCCAGACTGTCGAGCATGATCTCCTCGATTCCCACCACCGTTGCGCTTCGGCCGCGCGCCCGCCGGCAGTTCGCCTGGTCGCAGACCCGCTCGGCCGACGAGACGCTCACGCTCGCCCCGCGCGGCTCGGGCTGGCAGCTGGTCAGCGACTCCGGCCGCGTGGTCTACAGCGCCGAAGGCCCGGACGCGCACCGGCAGTGCCTGCGTCGCGCCTACGAGCACGGCGTGCTGTACCTGCGCTAGCACCTCACAGGCGCGGGTTCCGCGGCGCGCCGCGGTCGGCCGGGCCGGCGGCTCAGGGCGTGCCGGACGGGGCGCGCGTGACCGCGGGGGTGGCGTCGGTTCCCTGGTCGTCGGTCACCTTCCACCGCCCGCCGAGCCTCGTGAGCGCCACCGTCTCGACGTCCACGGACCCGGCCGCGAAGCCGGTCATGGTTCCGGTCACGGCGATCACGGCCGTCGTCGGCGTGAGCGACTTCACGGTCACCCTGGTCGGCCTGATGGCAGTGACGCTGTGCATCCCCGCGCGGAAGGCGGCGTTGCCGGCCAACTGGTTGACGACGGACGGCGTGGCGACCTGCGCGGCCGCATCGAGGCCCGCGTCCGGCGACCTCCAGTCGTAGGAGTACTCGTCGATCACGAACGCTCGCGCGACGACGACCGGCGAAGCCGATGCAGGCGGGCCTCCGGCGTCGGCCGTCGGGGCCGGGCCCTCGGTCGAACCGAGGTCCTGTGACACCAGCCAGCGCCCGTTCGTCGTGGTGAGCGCCACCGTGTCGGTCTCGATCCAACCGGGGAGGAGGTTCCCGGTCAGGGTGCCGGTCACCGCCGCGACGGCGCGCGTCGGGGTGAGCGAGCGCAGCGTGACCCCGGTCACTTGCAGACCGGTGGTCAGGCGTAGACCGGCGCGCACGCGATCCAGGTCGCGCACGCCGGAGACCATGGCCGGCGTGGCGATCTGGGTGGATGCGCCGATATTGGCGTCCGGCGTCCGCGGGTCGGAGTCAGATACGTCAGCGATGAACTCGCGCGCCACGACGGCCGGACCGGGGCCGGTGGCGGTGGCGCCGGCCCCGGAGCTCGAACCACCAAGCAGCCGCACAGCGCCGAACATGAGCAGGCCGACGAGTAGCGCGACGCCGACCAGCTGCCACAGCCCGATCTCCCAGACCTCGCGTTCCGGCGTCGTCCCGCTCGCCTCCATGGCAGCCGCATCGGCCGCCGGTCGGAAGCTCTTGAGCGATGAGAGCGGCCCGTCGGCATGCGTCGTGGCACACGCGACGCGCTCGTGCGGGAGGGCCGTAGGGACGCGTCCACCAGCCGCGCCAAAGATCGTGGTCTGACCACGATGGACAAGAACCGCCCGGTCGGGCACCGTGTCCCCCGGCGCATTCCAGATTTGGCGCGGTAGCCCGCACGGGCATGTCGCGCCGCCGAATGGCACGCCAGCGCCAGGAGGCGTCGCGGGCGGCTGGGGCCGCCCGCGACGCCATTCCGCGCACGCAGAGAAAAGATCGTGGTGCGACCACGACGACAAGCCGGCAGGTGGGTGGAAGGGTTGCCGGCGTGCAACCGGCAGAGGCGGTCGTCACGGTGGAGCTGTCGGTGGACGGCGAGCAGATCGCCGGCCGCGTGCGGTCCGGCGACGGCCCCGAGCGGCCGTTCTCGGGCTGGCTGCAGCTGCTGTCGGCGTTCCAGGAGGTCGCCGGCCGGCTCGGTGAGGCGGAGATAGAGCCCAAGGGGGGCGTGTCATGAGGCGTTCGGTGCGGTCGCTGGTGGTGCTGGTGGGTTCGCTGGCGGCGTGCGGGATCGGGGCGAGCAGCGCCAGCGCGGCCAGCGCCACGTTCCTCGTCGGCGTCACCCCGGGGGCGAGCACGCTCAGCCAGGCGATCACCACAGCCACGCAGACGAGCGACAGCGCGCCGGTCTACGACCAGGCGACGATCGAGCTGCCGCCCGGCACCTACTCCGTCGGCTCCGTGCCGCTGGCCATCGACGTGCCCGGCGACGGGATCAACGACGAGCAGCTGACGATCGAGGGTGAGGGCAACGTGGCCGCCGACACCGTGATCCAGGGGACGACCGGCGGGGCGCTCAGCGTCTCCGCCGCCGATGCCGGCGCCCAGCTGTCGCTGTCGAACCTCGAGATCAACGACGGCAGCGGCGCCACGCAGGGCGGCGGCGTCGACATCGATTCCGATACCACGGTGGACATCAGCGACAGCGTCATCACCGCCAACAGCGCGGAGAATGGCGGCGGCATCTACGACGACGGCACGCTGACGATCGAGGACAGCCTCATCACCAGCAACTCGGCCACGCAGTCCGGGACGGGCGACGGCGGCGCGATCTACTACGGCCCCGACGCCACCGGCGACTCGATCACCAACAGCACGATCGCCTACAACACCGCCGCCAACGAGGGCGGGGCGCTGTACAGCGACGTCAACGGTGCGGCGCCCGACGTGCAGAACGCCACCATCGCCGACAACAGCGCGCAGGAGACCGGCTCCGGATTCGCCGGCGGCGGCTTCCAGGTCGGCGGGACGATCATCGACAACGGCGTGTTCAGCGACACCGGAAACTGCTCGGGCAGCCACACGATCGCCACCGACGACGGCTACAACATCGACGACGGCGACAGCTGCGGGCTGACCGGCGGCGGCGACCAGACGACCACCAATCCCGAGCTCGTGGGAGCCCAGCAGGGCAACGGGCAGTTCGACGTCAGCCTGGCCGACAACGGCGGCCCCACCGACACCGTCAGCCTCCAATCCAGCAGTCCGGCGATCGCGGCACAGGTCGTCGGCTGCCCGCTCACCGATCAGCGCGGCGCCACCCGCCCGGTGACGGCGAACTGCGACATCGGCGCCTACCAGTCGGGCGCGCATTCGCCGATCATCAGCGGCGAGAGCGCCGCGAGCATCGATGCCACCGACGTGCAGCTGGGCGCCGACATCGATCAGGACTCGCAGGCCACGCTGTACTTCTTCCAGTACGACACCGACGCCAACTACAACGCCAACGGCTTCAGCTACGAGTTCACCACCCCGATCTACCCGGCCAAGGACGAGCCCGGCGTGCAGGCCGTGGTGGCCGACATCGGCGACCTGCTGCCGAGCACGAAGTACGACTTCCGCGTCGTGGCCACCAGCAACGGCGGCACCACCTACGGGAGCGACCTGACGTTCACCACCACCGCGAGCTCCTCGGGCGGCGGTGGCGGCGGCGGCGCCACCGGGCCCACGGGTCCGACCGGACCGACCGGCGCGACCGGCCCCAAGGGCACGACCGGCGCGACGGGACCGGTGGGGGCCACCGGCCCCACCGGCCCGGCCGGGCCCGGCAGCGGCGCGACGGGACCGACGGGGGCCACCGGCCCCACCGGCCCGGCCGGGTCCGGCAGCGGCGCCACCGGGGCGGTGACCGGCTCCACCGACAACGTCACCGACCAGGCCGCCACGCTCTACGGCGCGATCAACACCGGCGGGCAGACCTGCACGTACGAGTTCGAGTACGGGGCCACGACGTCGTACGGCAGCACGACGCCGTCGCACAGCGGCACCGGCGCGGACTTCGTCGCCGTGGCTGATATCAGCGGCCTGTCGGGCGGGACCACGTATGACTACCGCCTTGATGCCACCTGCGGGGGCACCGCGTACGACGGCGCCAACGCGACCTTCACCACGCTCGGCCCGACCGCCACCACGGCGGTGGCGAACTTCGTCGGCGGCAGCGGCGCGATCCTCAACGCCACGGTCAACCCGAACGGGCTGAGCACCACCGCGGTGTTCCAGTACGCGCCCGAGTTCTATTACCTCGGGTCCGGCGGCGGCTATGACTCGGTCACGCCGAGCGTCACGCCGTCGGCGTTCACCGGGCAGCCGAACGTGGGCTACATCCTCAGTGGTCTGATGCCGGGCACGCGCTACGACTACCGCGTCGAGGCCACGAACGCCGACGGCACCGCCTATGGGGCCGACCGCACGTTCACCACCTCCCCGCCGGTGACCGTCACCGCCAGCGCGGACAACGGCGGCACCGTGGCCGCGACCGATCCCTCCTCCACCGCCAGCTGCAGCGGCGGCAGCTGTACCGTGGCGCCGGGCGACAGCGTGACGCTGACCGCCTCCGACGCGAGCGGGACGTTCGCCTCCTGGAGCGGCGCCTGCGCGAGCTCGACCACCAACGTGTGCGTGCTGTACGGCGTCGACGCCAACACGACGGCCACCGCGCACTTCTCACCGCTGTACACGATCACCGCGAAGGGGCCCTTCTTCTCGGAGGCCTACCCGGGAGCCGTGATCAGCGACTCCAACCCGAGCTCGAACTGCACCGGCCTGGACGCGAGCGCGCCGACGACCTGTACCGTCAGCGCCGGGGACACCGTCACGCTGACCGCCGAACCGATCTCCGGGTGGTACTTCGACGGCTGGACCGGCGGGTCGTGCCAGGGTCTGACCAACCCGTGCGTGCTGCACAACGTCAGCGCCAGCGAGACCGACACCGCGCAGGAGTCCACGCAGCCGCCGGGCGTGACCCTCTCCGCCGGGGTGTCCGGCCCGACCGACAGCCTCGGCCACTACGACGGGGCGGTGACGTTCAACACCTCCGTCAACGACGGCGGCGTGGCGTCGACCTACCAGATCGTCTACACGGCACAGTTCGCCGGCTGCTACGGGGCCAACGGCATCGGCAGCAACACGAGCACCGTCACGCTCGGACCGTTCAACGTGCCCGCCAGCACGAGCACCCAGCAGCTGTCGAACACCGTTCCCAGCCTGGTGTACGCGGGCGTCAGCCTCATCTCCTGGAAGGTCGAGCTCACCACCGCCGACGGCTCCACCGACAACACGCAGCTGAGCAGCTTCTACACCGGCAACTACTACCAGGCGGTGACGCCCAGCGGCGACGTGGCCGCCAGCACGCCGACGTCGGCGTCGCTGGAGGCGCAGACGCCGTGGATGGACAACACCAACCAGGTCGACCAGCTCCTCTACGAGCCGGCCACGGCGTACACGCCGCTCGTGAGCGCCGCCTCGGGGAACGCCCCGGCCGTGTGGCTCGGGCTCGGCGGCAACGGCAACCAGCTCGCGTTCCTGGGCGGCTCCTACAACGCCGACACGGAGTTCGGGGTCTTCCAGTTCGGCACCGACACCACCTATTCAGACGGGGTGCTGGCCAGCAACGCCGACAGCCTGCAGCTGTGCGGGCTGACCACCGTCCAGGCCTTCGCCACCGGCCTGCAGCCGGGGACGACCTACCACTACCGGCTGGTCGACGCCTTCGGCGAGGGGCTGTGCCCATCGCCGCCGCAGGCCCACCAGGACGACCCGCTGGCCTACGACTGCCTCGACCAGAAGCCTCCGCACACGCCGACGTGGGTCCCGTACCTGGGCTCGTTCCCGGCCGGCAACGGCTTCCAGGGCTCGGCCAACCAGTACGCGGCGATATACGCGCCAAGCTACGGACCGGACGAGACGTTCACGACGCCGCCATCCCCGCCGCCGAGCACGACGACCAACGATCCCTCGACGGGCACGCAGAGCAACACGATCAACTGTGAGTCCAAGGCGATCTGCACGGGGACCGAGAAGATCTTCGGCCAGGCGACCATCACCTTCGCGCCGCTGCAGCCGCTGGCCGGTGCGGCCAAGGCGAAGAAGAAGCCGAAGACGCAGACGAAGACCGTCCTGGTCGAGCTCGGCTCGGCGCACTTCCAGGTGCCCGGGCACGCGACGAGGATGATTCACGTCCACGACAGCAAGAAGGGGCGCCGCTTCCTGAAGGCGCACAAGCACCTCAAGTCGGTCGTGATCCAGATCACCGAGCGCGCCGGAAACGGCCAGCCGGTCACCACCACGCAGACCGTGCGGCTGACGTAGGCCCCCGCGGTGGCGCCGCCGTCGCCGCTCAGCCGCGCAGCGCCTGCGCGAGCTCCTCCCGGCGGCGCACCCCGAGCTTGACGTAGCTGCGGGTGAGGTGCGTCTCCACGGTGCGCAGGCTGACGAACAAGGCCTGGGCGATGCTGCGGTTGCTCATCCCCTCGCTGGCCATCCGGCACACGCGCAGCTCGCTCGGCGTGAGCGCGTCGCGGCCGGTCGTGCGGGGGCGACGCGGGCGGGCTCCGGCCGCGTGCAGCTGCTCGCGGGCCTCGGTGGCGATCGGCGTGGCGCCGCAGCGGTCCGCCAGGTCCAGCCCGTCGCGCAGGCGGGGGATCGCCTCGCGCGTGCGGCCGCGGCGGCTCAGGGCGCCGCCGAGCGCGACGAGCACGCGCGCGCGCTCCAGCCGGGTCGGCCAATCACGGGTCAGCGCCTCGGCGCGCTCCAGCGGCTGGAGCGTGTTCTCGACGACGGCCAGCGCGTACAGCGCGCGGGCCTGCACCCAGCGCGAGCTCACGCGCTCGCCCCGGCGGACCTCCTCCCCGGCCAGCTCGCTCGCGCGGTCGGACTGCCCGGCGACGTGCAGGGCGAGGGCGGCGTCGGCGCGCCAGGGCAGGAACACGGGGGAGGCGGCGCCGAGCTGCGCGCCTCCGATGAGCAGATCATCGACCGCCCCGGCCACGTCGCCCTCCGCACGGCGCAGGAGTCCGCGGCAGGCGCGCAACCGCGCGAAGGCGGCGATTGGCGGGAGCGCGTCGACGTCCAGGGCCGCGAGGGCGGCGCGCGCCTCACTCTCCTTGCCCTGATCGATCAGCGCCTCCAGCAGGAAGCTCAGCGCGTATGCGGTCATCAGCGGCTCGCCGGCGAACACCTCCAGTGCGCCGCGGGCGTCATCGGCGGCGGGCGTGAGCGCGCCGAGCCGGTACCGCAGCGAGCTGCCGAAGCACAGGCAGAAGCCGTAGCCGCGGGGCGAGCCGCGGCGGCGGCTGTCCGCCACGGCATCGACGATGTGGCGCTCGGCCTCCTCGTAGAGCTCGCCGAACATCAGCGTCATCGTGGCCGCCCAGAACTGGGAGCCGTCGGCGGTGACGTCGTTCAGCAGGGCCGTGTCGCCGAGGGCGCGTCGCGACATCTCCGACATGCGGGCCATCGCGCCGGCGTCGGCTTCCGGGGCCGCATCGCCGGCGGCCGCCAGGGCGCGCTGGCGCCACGTGCCGCCGACGGCCGCGTTGGAGAAGGCGGCCAGGAGCATGCGCTCACCCTTGGTCGCTCCGGTCAGCGCGTCGAGGTCCACGCCCGGTGGCTCCTCCGGTGCCGTGAGCAGGTCCTGCCCCGCGGCGACCCGCGCGTGGGCCAGCAGCTCGAAGCGCAGGTCGCGCTCATCGTCGGGGAGCTCATCGGCGGCGGTCTGGCAGGCCGACACGGCCTCCGCGATCGCGCCCTGCACGAGCAGCTGACCGGCCAGCTCGAGCGTGATCCGCCCCCGCTTGACCGCGTCGTCGCAGGCCACCAGCGCGTCGCGCAGCCGCTGCGCGCCCGCCGGCTCGGCGAGCATGCCCTCGGCCCGGCCGAGCTCGAGCAGCACGTCGACCCGCTCGGTCTCGGCCGGTGGCTCTTCCAGCGCCCGGCGCAGGCAGGCCATCGCCGTCTCCGGCGCGCCGACCGCGAGCGCGTCGGCCGCCGCGGCGCGCAGGGTGGCCACGACGTCGGCCCGCCCGTCGGGCTCGGTGGCCAGCAGGTGCGGGGCCAGCTCCTGCGCCGGGATGCCGCGCTCGGTCAGCAGCTCGACGGCGTCGCGGTGCCAGGCGCCACGCTGGGCGGTCGGGATCTCGCTCAGCACGACGTCGAGCACGAGCGGGTGCACGAACTCCATGCGCGGGCCGATCCGGATCACGTCGGCGCGCTCGAGGGCGTCCGCGGCGCGGGCCGCCTCAGGGCGCGGCAACGAGGCCAGCTCGGCCGCCAGCGTCACGGTCGCGTGGTGGCCGAGGATCGCCGTGGCAAAGGCCAGCTGGGTGGCGGGCTCGCCGAGTTGGGCCAGGCGCAGCAGGACCGCGCGGCGAATCGACTGGGGCCGCACGGCCCGGATCTGCTCGGGGTTGGGCGGGGCCAGGTCGGGTGAGGCCACATTGCGCAGCAGCTCGCCGAGCAGGAACGGGTTGCCGCCGGTGGCATCGTGGCAGGCGTCCGCCAGCGCGTCCGGCGGCGCGTCCGGCGGCCGGTCGAGCTGGACGGCGACGAGGCTGCGGGTGCCCTCGCGAGACAGCGGGGCCAGCGTCAGCAGGCGGGTCGCCGGGGCCGCCGCGATCGCCTGCCAGTAGGGCGACGGGGGCGAAGGGCGCGCGGTCAGCAGCAGCGAGACCGGCAGATCGCCGACCCGCGGGGCGAGATGCGCGAGCCAGCGGGCCGACGGGGCGTCGGCCCAGTGCACGTCGTCGACGACGATCACCGTGGGACGCTCGGCCGCCAGGTCGGACAGCAGCCAGTACAGGCCGTGCAGGATCGCGGCGGTCGACGAGCCCGTCGGGCGCGCGCCGGGGGCGAACAGCGCCGACGCGGCGCCGGCGGCCCCGCTCAGCAGCGCCTCGCGGCGAGCGCGATCGCCCAGCTCCGGGCCGAACACGCCGCGCGCCACCCCCCAGCCGAGGTCCTGCTCCAGCGCGGCGCCCGCGGCGCCGAGGACGCGCAGGTCCAGCGTCCGGCCGCGCTCGGCGGTCGCCTCGGCCAGGCGGGTCTTGCCGAGGCCGGGGTGCGCCTCCAACAGCAGGACGGCGCCCGCACCCGCACGCGCCGCCTCGATCACTTCATCGATCGCCGCGAGAGCCGTCCCACGCTCCAGCAGATCGCCGTCCATACCTGCCGGCGATCGTAATCGCCGGTGGGCGGTTTCACCAGCGCCGGGCGCCCGGGTCTTCGCACCTCTAGGGGTGTAGGGGGCCGAGGGCGGCGTGCCGCGCGCGGCCGGTCGGGTGCCGGTCTGTCGCTGGCGCGGCGCCCGGGCGGCGGCTACGCTGCGGCCATGTCCGGCGACCGTCCGCTGGCCACGCATGAGCTCACGCGCGGCGTGCCCGATCCGCGCCTGCGCGGGGTCGTGCTCGGCTACAGCGGCTACGTCGAGCGCGTCGGCGTGCCGTTCTCGCGCCTGGAGGTGGCGTGCACGTTCGTGCCGATCATCCTCAGCTTCGGACCGGAGATTCGCGTCGACGGGGCGCGCCACCGCTCGTTCGTGGCCGGGCTGGTCGATCGCGCCACCGTCACCGAGCACGGTGGTGAGCAGCACGGGGTCCAGATCGATCTCACCCCGATCGGCGCGCGTCGCCTGCTCGGCCTGCCGATGGACGAGATCGCCGGCCAGGTGGTGCCGATGGGCGAGCTGCTCGGCGAGGTCGAGCATGCGCGCGAGCGACTGTGGGAGGCCGACGGCTGGCCGGCTCGGTTCGCGCTGCTGGACGAGCTGCTGCTGGCCCGCCTGTCACGAGCCGCGCCGGTGGCGCCGGAGCTCGCCTACGCCGTGCGACGGCTGCAGGACTCGCGCGGCGCGATGACGATCGCCGCGCTCGCGCGCGAGACCGGGTGGAGTCGCCGCCACCTGTCGGTGCGCTTCGCCGCGGAGATCGGGCTGGCGCCGAAGACGTTCGCCCGGATCCGGCGCTTCGCGTGGGTGACCGAGCTGCTCGGCCAGGGCGGCGCGGGCAGCCTGGCCGACGCCGCCTACCGCTGCGGCTACGCCGATCAGTCCCATCTCAATCGCGACTTCCGCGCCTTCGCCGGGACGACCCCGACCGACTACGTGGCCCGGCTGCTGCCGGCGGGCGGCGGCGTGGCCGGCCACGACCTCGCGGCCGAGTGGCGTGAGCTCGTGGCGTGAGTTCACCGAGGCTGCCGGCCCACTCGGCGACCTCGCCCGCGAGCGGCTCGAGCCCGGGGCGGTGCTCACGCTCGTCGGGACGCTGCGCGCCGATGGATGGCCGCGGATCAGCCCGGTCGAGGCGCTGGTGTCCGGCGGTGAGCTGTACCTGGGAATGATGTGGCGCTCGCGCAAGGCGCTTGATCTACGGCGCGACGCGCGTTGCGTGGTGCACAGCGCCGTCACCGAGGCGGCCGGCACCGAGGGGGACCTGAAGGTCTACGGCCTGGCGGTGGAGGTGCCCGCGGGCGAGGAACGCGAGCGCTACTGCCTCGCGCTGCAGGCGGCGCTGGACTGGCGGCCGAGCGGGGACTTTCACCTCTTTCGCGTCAACGTCACGCAGGCCGGATTCGTGCGGGCCGGACCGGAGGCGACGATGCTGCGCTGGCGCCCGGGCGAGCCGGCGCCGGTGGCCGAGCCGGGACCGACCGGGGGGTAGGGGCGGCGCGGCGCGGGCGGCACGGGCGGCGCGGGCGGCGCGGCGCGGCCGTCAGTCCAGGCCGAGCGCCTGGCGCAGGGCGGCCGGCGCGACTCCGTCGACGCGCACGACCTTGTCGCGCGAGGACGCACCGCGCACGACCGAGACGCTGCGCTTGCCGACGCCCGCGCGCTTGGCGATGAGCGCGCACAACGCGTCGTTGGCGCGGCCGTCCAGGGGTGGCGCGGTCACGCGCACGAGCAGGGCGCCGGCACGCTCGCCGACGATCTCGTTCGCGCGGGCGCGCGGCTGGACGCGCACGGTCAGTTCGGCTGAGGGCATGTCGGGGGGCGTTCGGTTGGGTGGGTGGCGCGTCGGCGGGGTGTGGTCAGTTGACCGTCTGTGGGACGAATAAGTCACCACACCTTGGGTTGGGTGGGTGGCGGGTACCGCCGCGCCCTCGGCGTGCCCGCCGCCGCCCCCGTCCCGCCGCCGCGCCCCCGCTGCGCGCCCCCGTCCCGCCCCCCTCAGCGCAGCTCGTTCATCCGGATCAGGTTGCCCGCGGGATCGCGAAACGCGCAGTCGCGAACGCCGTAGGGCTGGTCGGCGGGCTCCTGGATGACGTCGGCTCCGCTGGCCTCCACCTGCGCGAAGGCGGCGTCGAGGTCGGGGGTGGCCAGGGTGAGGTGGCCGTAGCTGCCCTTGGCCATCAGCTCGAGGACGGTGCGGCGCTCGTCGTCGGTGACGCCGGGGTCGCAGACCGGCGGCTCCAGGACGATCGAGGTGCCGGGCTGGCTGGGGTGGCCGATGGTGATCCAGCGATTTCCGCCGTAGCCGACGTCGTTGCGGACCTCGAAGCCGAGGACATCGCGATAGAAGGCCAGGGATTCATCCGGGTCGGCGTGCGGGAGGAAGGCGTAGTGAATGCTGATGTCCATGGCGGCCACTCTAGGTCAGCTGGGCGGCCTGCGCGTCGCGATTCCTGATCGGCCGCGTCACCTGCTTGGCGACGCACGGCGGCATTCCCGCCGTCGCGTCCCCCGCATGGCGCCGGTAGGCGCTGGGCGGCATGCCGACCAGCTCGGTGAAGCGGCTGCTGAACGTGCCCAGCGACCCGTAGCCGACCGTGAAGCAGACCTCGGTGACGCTGAGGTCGCCGCGGCGCAACAGTGCCATCGCGCGCTCGATGCGCCGCGTCATCAGGTAGCCGTACGGCGATTCGCCGTAGACCCGGCGGAACTCGCGACTGAGGTGCCCGGCCGACATGTGCGCGCCGCGGGCGAGCGCCGCGACGTCCAGCGGCCGTGCGTAGTCCCGGTCGATCCGGTCGCGCACGCGTCGCAGCAGCGCGAGGTCGCGCAGGTGCTGCTCGGCGGCGGGTCCGCTGGTCACCCGGGAGATCGTGGCACATACGACCGCGGATGGAGACGGATGCATGGCCATTCGACGCGGTACGACGCGCCCTCTCAGCAACGGGTCGAAGCACATGAGCGAGCTCGTCCCGCCGGCACCAGAGGCAGGCCCTCGCTCACCCGCCGACGTAGTCCGCGAGGTATTCGCCGGTCAGGGTGGACCGGGCGGCGACGAGTTCGGCCGGCGTGCCCTCGAAGACGACCCGGCCGCCGTCGTGCCCGGCGCCGGGGCCGAGGTCGATGATCCAGTCGGCGTGCGCCATGACCGCCTGGTGGTGCTCGATGATGACGACCGACTTGCCGGCGTCGACGAGCCGGTCGAGCAGGCCGAGCAGCTGCTCGACGTCGGCGAGGTGCAGGCCGGTGGTCGGCTCGTCGAGGACGTAGATCCCGGGTGGGTGGGGCGGTTTCGCCATGCGGGTGGCCAGCTTGAGTCGCTGGCGCTCGCCGCCCGACAGCGTGGTGAGCGGCTGGCCGAGGCTGAGGTAGCCGAGCCCAACGTCGGCGAGGCGCTCGAGGATCGCGTGCGCGGCGGGCGTGCCCGCCTCGCCGGCGCCGAAGAACGCCGTGGCCTCGGTCACCGACATTGCGAGCACCTCGCTGATGTCGCGACCGCCGAGGTGGTAGTCGAGCACCGCGGCCTGGAAGCGCTTGCCCTCGCAGTCCTCGCAGATCGAGGTGACGCCGGCCATCATGGCCAGGTCGGTGTAGATCACCCCGGCGCCGTTGCACGTCGGGCAGGCGCCCTCCGAGTTGGCGCTGAACAGCGCCGGCTTCACGCCGTTGGCCTTCGCGAACGCCTTGCGGATCGGGTCGAGCAGGCCGGTGTACGTGGCCGGATTGCTGCGCCGCGACCCCTTGATCGCCGCCTGGTCGACCGACACCACCCCGTCGCGGCCCGACACCGAGCCGCGGATCAGCGAGCTCTTGCCCGACCCGGCCACGCCGGTCACCACCACCAGGACGCCGAGCGGTATGTCGACATCCACGTCGCGCAGGTTGTGCAGGTTGGCCCCGCGCACCTCGAGCGCTCCCGACGGCTCCCGCACCGACGGCTTCAGCGTGGCGCGGTCGTCCAGGTGGCGCCCGGTGACCGTATCGCTGGCCCGCAGCCCCTCGACGGTGCCCTCGAACACCACCTCGCCACCGCCGGCGCCGGCGCCGGGGCCGAGGTCGACGACGTGCTCGGCGATCGCGATGGCCTCCGGCTTGTGCTCCACGACCAGCACCGTGTTGCCCTTATCGCGCAGCTGCAGCAGCAGCTCGTTCATGCGCTGGATGTCGTGGGGGTGCAGCCCGATCGTCGGCTCGTCGAACACGTAGGTGACGTCGGTGAGCGAGGACCCGAGGTGGCGGATCATCTTGACGCGCTGCGCCTCGCCGCCCGACAGCGTGCCCGACGCCCGGTCGAGGCTGAGGTAGCCGAGCCCGATCTCGGCGAACGAGTCGAGGGTCTGCTGCAGCGACCCCAGCAGCGGCCCGACGGACGGTTCGTCCAGGTCCCGCACCCAGTCGGCGAGGTCGCTGATCTGCATCGCGCAGGCGTCGGCGATGTTGACCCCGTGGATCTTCGACGACCGCGCCTCCGCGCTGAGCCGGGTGCCGTCGCAGTCGGGGCAGGTGGTGAAGGTCACCGCCCGCTCCACGAAAGTGCGCACGTGCGGCTGCAGCGCGTCGACGTCCTTGGACAGGAACGACTTCTGGATGCGCGGGATCAGGCCCTCGTAGGTCAGGTTGACGCCGTCGACCTTGATCCTGGTCGGCTCCTTGTGGAGCAGGTCGTGCAGCTCGCGCTTGGTGAACTTGCGGATCGGCTTGTCCGGGTCGAAGTAGCCGCAGCCGAGGAAGATGCGCCCGTACCAGCCGTCCATGCTGTAGCCGGGGATCGTCAGCGCACCCTCGCGCAGCGACTTGGCGTCGTCATACAGCGCGGACAGGTCGAAGTCGCTGATCGCGCCCCGGCCCTCGCATCTCGGACACATGCCGCCGGTACGGGTGAAGGAGGCCTTCACGGTCTTGCGGTTACCCCGCTCCACGGTGATCCCGCCGGTGGCCCGGACCGAGGGCACGTTGAAGGCGTACGCGCTGGGCGACCCGATGTGGGGCTGACCGAGCCGGCTGAACAGGATGCGCAGCACCGCGTTGGCGTCGGTGGCGGTGCCGACCGTGGAGCGGGCGTCGGCACCCATCCGCTCCTGGTCGACGATGATCGCGGTCGTCAGGCCCTCGAGGACGTCGACCTCGGGTCGCGTCAGCGTCGGCATGAAGCCCTGCACGAAGGCGCTGTACGTCTCGTTGATCATCCGCTGGGATTCCGCGGCGATCGTGCCGAAGACGAGCGAGCTCTTGCCCGACCCGGAGACGCCGGTGAACGCCGTCAGCCGGCGCTTGGGGATCTCGACGCTGATGTCCTTGAGGTTGTTCACGCGCGCGCCGACCACGCGGATCAGGTCGTGGCTATCGGCGGCGTGCAATGCCGCCGACCGCGCGTCCGTCCTCGTGGCCATCGCGCTCACGGATCCTGCAGCAGCCCGAGGACGTTGCCATCGAGATCGGTGACGCTGGCCACCAGGCGTCCGTTGCCGACGTCGTGCGCGGGCTCCTTGACGGTGGCACCCGCGGCGGTCACCTCGGCCAGCTTCGCCTCGATGTCGGGGACCTCCCAGTAGGTCACCGGCGAGGTCATGCCCTGCGGTCCGCCGTTCGGCAGCAGCCCGATGTGCTGGCCCCCGGCGTCGAAGCCGACGTAATAGGGCGAGTCGGCCGTCGGCTCTACACCGAGCAGCACGCTGTACAGCGCCTTCGCCGACTCCAGGTCGGACACGGGGTGCAGCACCGTCTTGATTCCCTGGGTGGATGAACCCGTCATGGTCGCTCCTGAGGTCGTGGGTCGTGCCGACCCGGTGGGATGGTCGGGACTGTAGGTGACGCCGGTGACCGGCGCTTCTCGATTCCTGATCGGTTGGGGTGAGCGCACACCGGCCAGGTGGCTGCAGCGCCGGGCGCTAGTTCGACATGAACTGGTGCACGGCCGCCTGCTTCTCGGCCGTGGAGACGCTCAGCCCCTCCTCGCCGTCGGGCAGGAACTCGTTGCCCGACGGGAGCAGCTGGCGTGTCGGGGCGCTGCCGCCGATGGCCAGCGCGGCGAACAGCTGCAGCAGGGTGGGGCCGCTCATGTCCGAGATGATCGTCGGCGGCGCGTGCCAGGCCACCCAGGGCAGGCGCAGGAACGTCGAGGGTGATTCGAGCTGGTGCTGCATGTCCTGGAAGAGGGCCTGCTGGGCGCGCTCGCGGCCGAGGTCGTCCTCGTTGGGGTTGCAGGCGTTGTGGCGCGTGCGGGCCAGCACCAGCGCCTGTTCGCCGTTGAGGTGATGGGTGCCGGCGGGGAGGACGAGCGTCTGGCCGCCGTTTGCCACGCCGCCGCTGATGTTCGAGTTGATGCAGCCGCCGGTGTAGGTCACCCCGCCCATCGAATCCACGAGCGACGGGAAGCTCGAGAAGTTGACGATCACGACGTGGTTGATGGGGATGCCGAGGTACGCCTTGACCACCCGGATGGCCAGCGCCGGTCCGCCGAAGGCGTAGGCGGCGTTGATCTTCTGCAGGCCGTGCCCGGGGATGTCGACCACCGTGTCGCGTGGGATCGACAGGCGCGCCGAGTGCCCGCCCCCGGTCCGGATGAGCATCATGGTGTCCGAGCGTGAGGCCTGGGAGAACGCCCCACCCTCCTTGCTCCCGGCCAGTCGCTGATCGGAGCCGAGCACCAGGATGTTGTTCGCTGAGAACAGCAGCGGTCCGCCCGGATCGAGCGCGGCGGCCACATCGGCGGGCGGCGCGATCCGCTCGAAGTGCGAGCTGGTGAGGAACACGAGCATCGACAGCACCAGCCAGCCCACGACGAACAGCGCCAGGCCGGCGAGCACGCGGCGGGGGGTGATGCGCCGGCGAGCCGGCGCATCCGCTTCGTCGTGCAGGCCGGCGAGCCCGAGGTCGTCGCCACGGCGCCACGGCAGCCGCAGGCGCGGCCCCGCGCGGTAGCGACGGTAGGCGGGAGGGTGCTCGGGAGCGACAGGGCGTGGCGCCGCCGGGCCGCGGGGCGAACGCGGCGGCGCGTCGGGCGCCACGGGCGCGCTGGCCGCGCGCCGCGCCGACCCGGCCGGCGTGGCCACGCGAGCGGACCCGGCCGGCGTGGACGGCGCGCCAGCGGACCCGGCCGGCGTGGACGGCGCGCGAGCGGACCCGGCCGGCGTGGACGGCGCGCGAGCGGACCCCGCGGGCGTGGACGCCGCGCGAGCGGATGGCACCGGCGCGGACCCGCGGCCAGAGGGCTGCGCGCCGGCGCCGGCCGGCACCGGCGTCGCCGGCGCGCGCCCCACCGGGGCGGCGTCCGGGGGCGCGCCGCGGCGGCGCTCGGACGGCGACGGGGGTGCGGGCGGTAGACGCGTGCGTCCGCGCTGATCGGGGGGCTCGGGGCTCATCGTTGCTCGGTTCAGGGTGACGCGCCCGGGGCGCGCGCAGGGCCGCGCGCGCGTGTCGCCGACGAGGCGGTGCGCGTGATCGTGCTGCAGATCACTATAAGAAGGTGCGCCGCGGTGTTGGGCAGCGGCCGGCGCGCATGCGTGGCGCCCGCCGAGTGGCGCGGTCGCACGTCAGGTCGCGGGCGGGCTTGTCGGCGTGGCGGAGACCCGGTAGAGCAGAACGCCCCCGACCTGCATGGGTCGCAGCGCCAGGCTGGCCAACTCCGGGGGGAAGCTGCCCGCCTGGTTCGCGCGGATGATGATGTCGCGCACGTCGTAGTCGCGCAGGAACTGCAGGAACGCGGCGGGGTGAGTGATCATGCCCCCGCCCAGCTCGCCGACCTCCGGGGACTGGTCGAACGGCGGCGGCGCGACATTGCCGAAGTAGCCCTCCGGCATGCGGAAATAGAAGCCGGTCTCGGCCTGCCAGAGCATGCTGTTGTCGTCGGCACCGTAGGGCAGCACCAGCGCCATCTCGCCTCGCGTCAGGTAACGCCGATAGAGGCTGGCGTCCCGGAAGAAGGCCGGGTTGGCCGGCGCCTCGTTCCAGTAGTCGGCGGGGAGGTTGGGGTATAGCGCGACGATGGCCAGACCGACGATCGCCCACCGCACGAGCCCGCTGCCGCTGCGATCGGCCAGCCACGCAGCCACGCCGATCGAGATCGCCAGCGTGGTGTACATGATGAATCGCGAGGGACTGAGGAAGTTGAACAGCGGGAGGGTGGACACCCAGCTGTACGGCAGCGCGATCGTCTGCTGACCGGCCACGTGCAGGTGCGAGCCAAGCGCGGCCAGCAGGCTGACCGCCGCGGCGAACAGCGACATACCGGCGAGGAAGCGCCGCCGGGTGGTGGCCAGCCACGCCACGTAGGCGACGATCAGGGGAAGCGACAGGTACCCGTCGGCCTCCGCGACGTTGGCGTCCTCGAAGGTCTTGGACAGCGCGGCGAAGGACTTGCTCCCGAACAGCGTGATGTTCGTCGGGAACAGCGGGTTGAAGAGGTCGAGCCCGAGCGCGTCGGACAGGCCCGGCAGTCCCTGGGGGAAGCTCCCGTTGAACAGTGCGTAGTACAGGAACGGCGAGGCCACGACGATGGCCCCCAAACCGGCCAGGAACGTCTCGCCGATGAGGCGATTCATCACGCTGCGCCCCGGGCCACCGGGCCAGAAGCGCGCCGCGACGAGCATGACGATGCCGAGCATGACGCCGCTGGTCAGGATCTCGGTGGACAGGCCGGCCTGCAGCACGAACACGAGGCCGAGCGACAGCACGTAGGCCCGCCGGGAGAGCTCGCCGTCCGCCCGGCGCAGCGCCAGCAGCACCGCGACGGGGACGAGGAAGACGAGCGTGAGGTTGATGTGACCGACCAGCTGCGCGAGCTGGTAGGTCCCGAAGCCGAACAGGTAGCCGCCGGCCACCGCCGGCAGCTCGCGCCGGGCGATCCGGCGGCAGAGCAGGTACGCGGTGAAGCCGCTCAGTGCGGGACTGAGGATGGACAGCACGTTGTAGGCCGCGATCGGGCCGAACAGGGCGGTGACGGGCGCCATCGCGAACGCCGCGGTGGGGATCGTCGTCGAGCGGGTGACGTTGAAGCCGCTGGGCGCCCACGCGTAGTGGGTCACGAACGGGTTGAGCCCGTGTACGACGGCGTGCGGCCACCAGCTCAGCGACCACATGAACGTCGCGGCGTCGGAGTTGCCCAGGCAGGCACACACCCCGGTCGGGTTGGTGATCGCCGAGCGTCCGACGGTGAGGATCGCGAACACGACGTAGAACGCGAGCGCTCGCAGCCACGGCGGGCCGACCGGCAGGCGCCGGCTGGTGGCGACCGCGCGGGTACGACCGGTGGCGATCGCCTCGGAGGCGTTCACGAGGCGCCGCGCCGTGACAGCCGGGATCCCCTGCTCATGGGCGGAACCTAGCCGAACGGCGGGCTTGCGTGCGAGCCCGCGGCGCGTCTACGCGGCCTGCGCGCCGGCGAGCAGCGCGCCCACCTGCTCGGGAGGCATCGGGCGCGCCAGCCCGTAGCCCTGGGCGGCCTCGCAGCCGAGCGCGACCAGGCTCTCCCACTCGTCGTCGGTCTCGACGCCCTCGGCGATCACGCGCAGGTCCAGCGCCCTGGCCATGGCGATGATCGCGGTGACGATCGGCTCGCGACTGCCGTGCTGGCCGAGGCCGCGGACGAAGCGGCGATCCACCTTGACGACGTCGAGCGGGAAGTCGCCGAGGCGCCCGAGCGAGGAGTGCCCGGTGCCGAAGTCGTCGAGCATGATCTGGACGCCGAGGCGCTTGAGCTCGAGCAGCACCGACTCGGGCTCGTCGCCGCCCTCCATGAGCATGCTCTCGGTGATCTCCAGCGCGAGCAGCTCCGGCGGCAGACCGCGGCCTGGCGACAGCACCGACGTGACGGCGTCGGGCAGGGAGCGAAGGCCGCCCTGGGCCGGGAGCAGCTGGCGCGCCGACACGTTCACGCTCAGCGATCAGCTCGTCGCTCGCCGGCGAGCGCCGAGCGCCAGCCCGCCAGGGCGCTGGCGGCGGTGGCGAGCACCCATTCGCCGAGCTCGACGATCTGGCCGTTCTGCTCGGCCAGCGGGATGAACTCCCCGGGCAGGACGAGGCCGCGGTGCGGATGCTGCCAGCGCACGAGCGCCTCCATGCCGAGCAGGCGCCGGTCGGGGATCGAGAAGAACGGCTGGAAGTAGCACGCGCAGCTCGTCGCGCTCGATGGCCCCGTGCAGCTCGGACTCGGTGCGCATGCGCGCCACCACGCGCTCACGCATCGACGGTGCAGAAGCGCTCGACGCAGCCGCCACCGCGTTCCTTGGCGCGGTGCATCGCGGTGTCGGCGTCGCGCAGCAGCAGCCGGGAGCCGAGTCGGCCGCCGTCGACGACGACGCCGATGCTCGCCTTGACTGACTGGCGGCGGCGCCCGAGCTCGATCGGACTCGGCGAGTGCGGCCATGACGCGCTTGGCGACCTCGAGCGCGTGCTCCTCGCTGACGATCCCCTCGCACACGAGGGCGAACTCGTCGCCGCCGAGGCGCGCGACGGTGTCGCCGTCGCGGGCCACGCCGAGCAGCCGCGGCGCGAGCGCCCGCAGCAGCTCGTCGCCGCCGACAGTGGCCGAGGCTGTCGTTGATGACCTTGAAGTCGTCGACGTCGAGCAGCAGCACCGCGACCCCGCAGTGCTCGCGCTGCGCGCGCGAGCAGCGCGAGCTCCAGGCGCTGCTCGAACAGGCGCCGGTTGGGCAGCTCGGTCAGCTCGTCGTACAGGGCGGAGCGCAGGAACTCGTCGTCGACGTCGGCGCGCTCGATCGCACTCCACAGGATGTTGGCCATCGACTGCAGGAAGTCGGCGTCCTCGGCGGTGAACTGGCGGGGCGAGAAGCTGAACGCGCTCAGCGTGCCGTAGGGCCGGTCGGCCGCGCCCGATGAGTGCCGTGACCATGCTCGCCGCGCCCAGTGCGGCGATCAGCGGTCCGTCGGGATCGCGCTGGCTGGCATCAAGGAGGATCTCCGGCCCCGCCTGCAGAGCGGCCAGCGCACGGCGATGCGCGTCGGTGATCGGGATGCGGGTGCTGCGGATGACCTCCTTCGGCCACCCGGCCCCGGCGCGCAGCACGAGCGCCCCGGCGGCCTCGTCGAGCGTGATGACGCTGACGGCATCGACGCCGAGCGTCGCCCTGATCGCCTCGGCTCCCTCGGTCAGCAGCCGCCCCTCGCTGGCCCCGTCCAGCGCAAGGCGGCCCAGGACGGCGAGCGCCGACTGCCCGCGGGCCCGGCGGTCGACATCCGCCTCCCCGCGACGCTGCTCGGTGACGTCGATGCTGATCGCCAGCCCGGCCGCCACCGTGCCGTCGCTGTCGAAGATCGGGGCCACGTGGACCCAGTAGGTGCGCCTGCGGTAGTCGAGATCGAGCTCGACCGCTCGCCCGGCGATCGCCTCGCGGTAGGCATCCAGCAGCCGCTCGATCCGCGGCCCGAGCACGTCCTCGAGCAGGCGGCCCTCGACCTCGTGCTGTGGATCGGGATAGGCGGCGCGCACGGCGTCGCCGTCGGCGAACAGCAGTCGCAGGTCACGGTCGAACAGGGTGAAGGCGGCCCCCGGGATCGCGCACAGCATCACGCGCTGGGCGTCGGTCAGCCCCTCGGCGAGCACCGACTCGAGAAGCTTCACGTTCATCCCGACCGCGCCCGGCATGTCCCCCATGTCCTCTCTTGTCGGCACGGCGAACACGCACCTTGAAGGTACGCCGGCTGATCCACCCGCGCCCACGCTACCGCCTCGGGGGGTCGCCGTCTCGCGCGTCCCGGTTCGGGCGGCCCCGAGGCGTGCGGGGCCGGTGCCGTGGCGGCGCCGCGCCGGTGCCGCTATAGAGTCTCCGGATGGGCGAGCGCACCGTCATCGGGGTCGACATCGGCGGCACCAAGCTGATCGCCGGGGCGGTGGACGAGCGCCTCGAGGTCCGCCACCGCGCGCAGCGCGCGGCGCCGGCGCGCAGCCAGCACGCCGCGCTGGATGCGCTGGCCGAGGCCGTGGCGGAGGTGCGCGCCGCCACCCACGAGCCGGTGGCCGCCGTCGGCTTCGGCATCCCCAGCCTGATCGACCAGACCCGTGGGGTGCCGGTCACCTCGGTGAACCTCGAGCTCGCCGGCGTTCCCTTCGCCGCGATCATGAGCGAGCGGATCGGGCTGCCGGTCTTCGTCGACAACGACGCCAACTCTGGCGCTGCTCGCCGAGCACCGCTACGGCGCCGCCCGCGGCACCCGCACGCGGCGATGCTGACCATCGGCACCGGGATCGGCGGCGGGCTGATCTTCGACGGCGAGGTCTACCGCGGGGCGATCGGCGCCGCCGCCGAGCTCGGCCACATGGTCATCGACCAGAACGGCCCGCCCTGCCAGGGCAACTGCCCCAACCACGGCTGCCTCGAGTCGCTCGCCTCGGGCACGGCGCTCGGCGCGCGAGGGGCGGCGGGTCGCCGGCACACGCCCGACTCGGCGCTCGGGCGCGGCGCTCGCCGCAGGGCCGCGAGATCACCGGCGTGCTCGATCACCGAGCTGGCGCTCGCCGGCGACGGGCGGCCGCGATCGGTGCTTCGCGCTGATCGGCTCCCGCCTCGGCGTCGGGATCGCCAACCTCGCGAACATGCTTCGAGCCCGAGGTGGTCGTGATCGGCGGCGGCGTGATCGCGGCGGACGAGCTGCTGCTCGAGCCGGCCCGCGACGTGGTGGCCGAGCGCGCCCTGCCCCCGTTGCGCGACCCCGTGCGCTCGAGCGCGCCGCTTCGGCGCGGAGCCGGGCATGATCGGCGCCGCGGCGTTCGCGTTCGACGGGATCAACCGGACGGTGGTGGCGTGACCCGGTCCGCGCGCGTCGCCGGTGGTGGCGTGACCCCGTTCGCGCCGCCCGCCCGCCGGAGGCCGGCATGAGCACCCCCGCGGGCCGGCTCGTCGTCTGCCCGACGCCGATCGGCAACCTCGAGGACGTCACGCTGCGCGTGCTGCGCGGCGCTGCGCGACGCCGACGTCATCGCCTGCGAGGACACCCGCCGCACCGGCATCCTGCTCGACCGCTACGGCGTCGCCCGCGCCGCTGCGTCTCCAACCACGAGCACAACGAACGCGCGCGCGCGGTCGAGCTGGTCGGCGCGGATGGAGCGCGGCGACACGGTGGCGCTGGTCTCCGACGCGGGCATGCCGCTCGTCTCGGACCCCGGCTTCGTGCTCGTCCAGGCGCTGCGTCGACCGCCGGGCTGCCGGTCGAGGTGCTGCCGGGGCCGAGCTCGGCGCTGGCCGCGCTGGTGGCCTCCGGCCTGCCGACCGATCGCTGGCGCTTCGTGGGCTTCCTGCCGCGCAAGCGCGGGAGATGGAGCGGGTGCTGCGCTCCACGCCGGAGACGCTCGTGGCCTTCGAGGCGCCGCAGCGCCTGGTGGCCACGCCTGTCGCGCTGGCGCCGAGCGGCCCCGAACCGCCCGGCCGCCGTCTGCCGCGAGCTGACCAAGGTGCACGAGGAGGTCCGCCGGGGCACCGCCTGCGCGCTGGCGCGCGCACTACGCCGAGCACGCTCCGCGCGGCGAGGTCGTGCTCGTGATCGGGCCGCGCCGCCCGGCCGGGCGCGGCCAGGAGGTCGCTGGTCGCGGTGACGCGCGCTCGTCCAGGCGGGGGCGCGGCCCCGCGCGGCCGCGTCGGTGGTCGCGTCGCTCACCGGGACCGCGGCCAACGAGCTGTACCGCGGGCTGACCCGCGACAAGGCGGACTGACCGCGCCGGCCGGGGTTGCGCCGCCCGCCTCCCGGTGAGAGAGTCGGCGCACCGGCCCGGCCCGTTCCGCTGCCGGGCCATGAGAGGAAGGAGTGCGAATGGCCGACCGGATGCTGTTCATCGGTTGGGGTGCCGTCGTACGCGGCTCCGAGGAGCGCAGCCTCGAGGTGTTCAACGAGGCGCTGGGCCTGCTCGGACGTCGCCAGCAGGACGGCAGCATCGAAGGGTTCGACGTCCACCTGCTCGAGCCCAACGGCGACCTCGCCGGCTACATCGAGGTGCGCGGCAGCGCCGAGCAGATCACCGCGCTGCGCGGCGACGGGGAGTTCCGGCGCAACATGGTCGACGCCGGCCTGATCGTCGACGACCTGCGCCACTTCGAGGGCTTCACCAATGAGGGCGTGGCCCGCCAGATGGCCATCTACCAGGAGGCCATCAGCCAGGTGCCCCAGCGCGCCTGAGCCCGAGTGCCGGTGCCCGGCCGGGCAGCGCTGGCCGGGCACCTTCGGCGGGTCTACGCTCAAGTGGCCCGCGGGGCCGTCGATCACCCGATGAGGGGCCATCGCCCCTCATCCCGATGCCCGAGAACCCCATGCACGACCACATCCGCGCGGCCGCCCAGTCGGCGCCCGAACGCCTGCGCCTGGCCACGCGCATGCTCGGCGAGTGCTGGCCCGGTGGGAGCGACGACCGCACCGAGCCGGCGGCGCGCGCCTGGCTGCAGCGCTGGCGCCCGACGCGACTGGGGGCGGCGCTCCCGGTCTGCTCGTGCGCGCAGGGGCGCTGCGGCGTGTGCAACTGACCGCGGCGGTCGCCGCGGTCACGGGGTTGCGCAGGGTCCTTGTCTACTTGTAGGTGAAGCGGTCGGCGCTGGACGTCGCGCTCGTGCCCGCTCGGGTGGTGACCGTCACATCGGCGACGGTGCCGCTGGGCTGCGGCGGCGCCAGGGCGAGGATCACGTGGCCGCCGAGGCCGAGGAAGAACGCCTTGTGGCCGGCGCCGAAGTCGACCTGCGTGGCGTGAGCGAGGTTGCTGCCCTCGATCAGCACCAGCGAGTACGCGCCGCCACTGCTCGGCAGCAGCGAGGTGACCGCCGGCAGCGCTGCCGGCGCGACGACCGTGAGTGTCGCGGCGGTGGTGTCGACCGGGCTGGCCGCGGGGCTGCCGAACGCCGCGCGGTACTCATAGCCGTTCTGCGCCAGCGTGGTGTTCGTCAGGGTCAGCGTCGGCGTGGTGGCGCCGGCGATCGCCGTCCATGTGTTGCCGCCGTCGGTGGAGACCTGCCAGGCGGTGCTGATCGGACCGAGCTCGCACGGCTGCAGGACGGCCGCGGCGGTGAACGTGGCGGTCTGGCCCGCGGTCACGCTGGTGCCGGCCGGCTGGGTGGTGATCGCCGGCGAAATGTCACCGCACACCTCGACGGTGAGCGTCGCGGTGTTGCTGGGGTCGCCGTCGGTGGTGCCGGTGAGCACGGCGCGGTAGTAGGGCGCGTCGGTCGAACTGGCCACGAAGCTGAGCGTGCTCGTGTCCGCGGCGCCCGCGATGTCGGTCCACGTGCTGCCGTCGGTCGAGGACTGCCACTGCACGTCGACGGCGGTGCCGGCGCCGTTGGTCGCGGTGAACGTCGCCGTCGTGTTCGCCGGGACCGTCTGCGTCGCGGGCGCCACGATGAGGGCGCTGACGGGCGGCGGGACGGTGACCGTGGCGATCGTCACCGGACTGTTCGTGCAGTCGATCGAGAGGGGCCCGAGCGCGTTCGTCCCCGTTGCGGTGATCGCGGTGAACTGGATCTGGATGCCGGCGGGGGCGTCCGGGGCGGCGCCGAGCGCGAACACCGCGTTGCTGCCGGCGGTGGTGGCGTCCCAGGGGCCGAGCGTGATCGCGCTGGTCGGACTGAGCGTGAGCGACTGACCCGAGGACAGCGGCGCGTCGGTCACGCCGAACGCGGGCACATCGATCGAGGTCGGCGATGCGTTCGTGGCGCTGACGGCCAAGCCGGTAACGGTGGCACTGAGCTCGGTCGCCCCGAGCGCGGTGAAGACACTGCTGACGAGGCTGGCCGGGAGCGTCACCGAGGGCGTCATCGTCAGCGTGATCGGCGTGACGTCTGCAATGGCATTGTCGGTCGCCGAGGTGGTGACGCTGACGGGCAGCGTGGCGGGGACGTTGAGCGTGCCGGGTGCGACCTCGCAGCTGAGGTTCTCGCTGGTGGTCGACGTGGCGGCAGCGGCCGGCGCGGCCGCGCCGATGGCGACGCCCAGCGCGACGGCGAGCGTCGCGAGGCCGGCGAGCACTGCTCTGCCCCGAACTGCGAACTGTCCCATTGTCACCATCCGGAGCCCCTCCCCTTTCGCTCACGTGGCCCCACCCCGGAGCCCACGGTTCAGCATCGCTGACCATTTCGGAAACGGCGCTGTTTGTCAAGGGCCGGCGCGTGGCCGGTGTCGGCAGGGACGACGGCGGCCGGCGGTTCGCCGTCGCGCGCCTCAGTCGGCTGGTCCCTGCGGCGAGGTGGGGATCGTCAGCCGCGCGTGCAGGAAATGCACCAGGCCGCCGGCCTGCTGGGCGAAGAACAGGTCGGACGAGTCGGTGATCTGAAGTGAAATGTGACTGTCAGGCGTCAGCGCCCACACCACCATGTTCAACGGCAGCGTCACCGTGTGCGTCTGGCCATCGAGCACAAGGGGAACCGCCGTCGCCTGGTTGTCGAGCACGCTGTTGTCATCCCGGTTGACCAGCTGGGCGAACACCGGCGCGTTCGCCTGGGTGGCCAGGCCCCGGTAGGTGAGCGACAGCGTCGGATCGGTCAGCGCCTCCACCGGGGCGCTCGGCGGCGGGACGTCGATGTCCACCGCGTTGGCCGCGGGGGTCGCGGCGATGCCGAGCAGCCCGCTGCCCAGCCAGCCGCTGATGCCCAGCCAGCCGCTGCCGTTCGCCGTCACCTGACCGGTCGGCGCCACCGGATAGGAGGGCGCCGAGCGCCACACGCCGGTCTGGTCGACGTACTGGAAGCCGGGCCCGGTGGAGACGTTCTCACCCTTGAGGTACTTGGCCAGGAAGGCCAGCTGCGCGTCGAGGACCTGGTCGGGCGCGCCGGTGTTCGAGGTTGCACAGGCCGTGCCCGCCGCAGTACCAGATCATCTGCACCGGCGTGCCCGCGGCGCGCAGCGCCTCGTAGGTCTGCACGTCGCCGTTGATCGGGAACAGCGTGTCGACCGTGCCGGCCAGCAGCAGCGTCGGCGTGGTGATCTTCCCGATCACCGGGCCCGGGCTGGAGCTGTCGCCGAAGGCGACCTCGTCGGGGGTGACCACGCCGCTCTGGGCCGAGGCGCACAGCTTCGTCACCTCCGGGGCAAAGCGCGCGCTCACCAGCTCGCCGGCGAAGCACAGCAGGTTGCCCCAGCCGGACTTGATCACCTGATTGGGGTACAGGCTGTCGATCAGCGAGTACCAGGCCATGTTCGGTTCGATCGCGGCGATGCGATGGTCGATGGCCGCCGCCGACAGCTGGATGCCGCCGCCGTAGCTGGCGCCGGTCATGCCCACCACCGGGTCGTTGGGGCCCTTCAGCTGCACCCCGGGCTGCGTGGCCAGCCAGTTGATGATCGCGGTGACGTCGCGGCCCTCGATGTTCGGGCTGTCGATGTTGACCTGCCCGCCGGAGCCGAACCAGCCGCGGTTGTCCCAGGTGACGACGTTGTACCCATTGGCGTTCAGCGCGGCCGGACCGAGCAGCTCGCCGCCGAAGCTCACCGGGCCGAGCTGGATCGACGACACCGCGCCGATGGAGTCCGGGTATGCGGGCGAGCCCCAGCCGGAGCCCTCGAGCACCGTCGGGGCCGTCTGGCCCTCGGTCAGGCCGTTGGCCGGGAAGAAGTTGACGTTGATCTGGGCGCCGTCGAAGGACGTCACCGCGACGTTCTGCTCGGCCGCCACCGGAGTGGCCGCCGTCGCGGCGAGTGGGTGAACCAGGAGAAGCGCCGCCACCGCAAGTACCCAGGCGACCGCCACACGCCCGCGCGCCGAAGACCGCATCGACTCCTCCTCCTCATAGCTCACAACGATCCCTCGGCGCGACCGTATCACGCCTCGGAACGCGCGGGGGCGACTCAGCCGGGCGAGCCGCCGAGGAGGTGCTTGGTGAAGAACGCGGCGACCTGATCCGCGTTACTGACCGCCGGCGCGCCGGAGAACGGATTGTGGCCGCCGGTGAACGTGACCACCGTGGTCGGCTGGCCCGCCGCCTGGGCCAGCTGGCCGGCGGACGTGCTCGACACGTACGGATCCTGGGTGCCGTTGATGAGCATCAGCGGGCGGGGCGAGATCAGCGCCACCCACGTGGCGGGGTTGAGCGGGATCGAGCACCTTCAGCGCCGCGTCGAGTGCCGTCGGCTCGCCGGCGACGCCGGGCAGCAGCGGGGTGCCCGGCGCGGTGAGCGCCTGGGCGAAGGTGGCGCCGATCGACGTCAGCACCACGGCCTTCACCCGGTGATCGCTGCCGGCGAGCATGGCGCCGACGGCGCCGCCGAAGCTCGTGCCGAGATAGCCGATGTTGCGATGGCATTCCGGGCGAGTGAACAGGTAATCGAGGCCGCGGCGCAGATCCCGCACGGTGCCGACGTAGGCCGAGCGGATCGCCGCCGGGCTGCGGACGGCCTGTGCGAGCTCGGCCACGCTGCCGCGGGCGCCGGTGTCGCGGGGATCGATGGTGAACGTCGCCAGTCCGAGTGCGGCGGCGCCGGGCCACAGGGGCCTGGAGTCCTCCTTGGTCATGCCGATGCCGCCCTGGTAGATCAGGCAGCCACGCGCTCGCACCCGCTGGGGCAGGGCGAGCAGCGCCGGCACCCGTGTGCCGTCGAACGTCGTGTAGTGGATCGCCTGCACCGTCACGCCGTCGCCGGACAGGCTCGGGACCGCCGTCACGGTGGCGTGCAGCGGCGCGCGCGCGTTGTCGGGGAACATGTTCGCGGGCGGGCGGGGATCCGGCTGGCGGTGCCCGCCGCCGCAGCCGGCGAGCAGGCCCCCGGCGCACAGGCCGAGCGCGGCGAGCAGGGCGGCGCGAGCCGGGCGGTTCATGGCGAAAATGCTAGATGGTCGCCCGCGCCTTCCCGGGGCGCCGCGGCCCGTTTCCCGCAGCGCCGCGGCCCGTTCCCGGACCGCTGCGGCCCCTTCCCGGGCATCCTCTGGCGGTTCGCGCAGGCCGCGCCCGTGCCGACCCCCGGGGCGGCCACGCCGGGGGGGGCACACTCGGCGAACTGTGAACAATCAGAGGATCTCAACCGGCGGCAGATCGGCGGCGTTTGGGCCGCCGGGCGAGCCGCGCGACCGGGCCGGGTAGCGCGACATTTCAGCAATGTGTCGCATTTTCAGCTACGTTTGCCGCAGCGCGCCGTTGGGACGGCGCGGGGACGGTGCCGCTGCGGGTCTGCTCGGCGCCGCCCGAGATCGCGAGGGGAAGGGAAAGGGACATGGGAAGCGCAAACGCGAGGATCGTGGGTGCCCTGGTGGCCGCGATCTGCATCCTGGCGGCACCGGCGAGCGCCGGCGCATGGTCCGGTCACTCCGGGCGCGGCTTCGGCGGCGGTCCGGGCGGTGGAGCGCCGCCGCTGCCGGTGCCGTTCGGCCTGACGGCAAGCGCCGGGGGCGTATACAACGAGCTGTTCGCGCCGACCTTCGTGGCCGGAGCCAACGACGGCTGCATCCCCAATCGACGGCATCCGTACCCCGTCGTGCTCGTGCACGGCACCCTGGCCGACGAGGGGGCCAACTGGGTCACCCTGGCCCCGCTGCTGGCCAACGCCGGCTACTGCGTGTACGCCCTCAACTACGGGCAGACGAGCCTGTCGCTGGGCGACCGCATCGACGGCCTCGCCGACATCGCCACCTCGGCCCAGCAGCTGTCCACCTTCGTCGACCAGGTGCTCGCCGAGACCGGCGCCTCCCAGGTGGACATCGTCGGCCACTCGCAGGGCGGGCATGATGCCCAACTACTACATCAAGTTCCTCGGCGGCGCCGCGAAGGTGCACGAGCTGATCGGGCTGGCCCCGAGCAACCACGGCACCACGGAGGAGGGGATCGTCACCGAGCTGAACGCCAACCCGGTGGTCGCGTCGTTCACGCAGCAGTTCCTCGACGCCATCGGCGCGCCCGCGCTGGCCCAGCAGCAGGTCGGCTCGTCGTTCGAGACGAACCTGTTCGCCGGCGGGGACACCGTGCCCGGGCCGCGCTACGTGGTCATCGAGACCGCCGACGACGAGGTGGTGACGCCGTACACCAACGCGTTCCTGTCCGGCCCGGACGTCACGAACATCCTTGTCCAGAGCCAGTGCCCGGATGACACGGTGGGGCACATCGGCATGTTCGAGGACTGGCCGGTGATGCAGGACGTGCTCAACCAGCTCAGCGCGCGTCCCGACCCGAGCTTCGCGCCGGGCTGCAGCGACTACGGCGCCTCCTACTGACGCATCTGCCACGATTACCGCCGCTGACCCGGCCACTGACGGCCGGGTCCGCGGCGACCTTGAGATGACGCGCGCACTGATCGTCGGTGCCGGGCTGACCGGCTGCACGCTGGCCTGGCGCCTGGCCCAGGAGGACATCGACTGCGTGCTGCTCGAGCGCGCCGCCGTGCCCGGCGGCCTGATCCGCTCCGAGCACCTGCACGGCGTGCTCTACGAGCCGCACGGGTCGCACATCTTCCACACGCCCGACGAGGAGGTGTGGTCGCTGGCCACCGCGATGACGCCGTTTCGGCCCTACCGCCACCGGGTCGACATCGTGGTCGACGGGCAGATCCTCAACTGGCCGATCCTGCTGTCCGACATCGACGCGCAGTCGCGCAGCGAGGAGATCAAGGCGCGAACTTCGAGGCGCGCCGCGACGTGGACGCCGCGGCGCGCGGCGCAGGCGGCGAACTTCGAGGAGTGGTGCCTCGAGCTGATGGGGCCGATCCTCTACGAGCGCTACATCAAGCCCTACACCGAGAAGCAGTGGGGGCGCCCGGCGCACACGCTGTCGGCGCAGTGGGCGCCGCGCCGCGTGTCGGTGCGCTGGGACAACGATCCCTACCTGTTCGACGATCCGTTCCAGGGCTGGCCGGCCGGCCCCAACGGCTACACCGACCTCATCGACGGGCTGCTCGCCCACGACCGCGATCGCGCTGCGCACCGACGTCGACGTCGACCTGGACAACCTCGACGCGCACGCCGCCCGCGAGCAGGCCGACGTGATCGTGCTCACCTGCCCGCTGGACGTGTTCACCGGCGCGCGCTTCGGCTCCCTGGACTGGCGCGGCATCGTGGTGCGCTCGGTCCACGTCCCGCACGTCGAGTACGCCCAGGGCGCGATGGTCGTCAACTACCCGGGGCTGGAGTACCCGTTCATCCGCATCCACGAGACCAAGCACGCCTCCGGGCAGCAATGCGAGGGCACCGTGCTGGGGTTCGAGTTCACCAACGCGCCCACCCGCTACTACCCCATCGAGCTGCCGGAGAACCGGGCGCTCAACGACCGCTACCAGCACTTCCTGCGCGAGCAGCTCGGTCCCGAGCGCACGTACTTCGCCGGGCGCCTGGCCAACTACCTCTACATCGACATGGACGACTGCATGCGCCAGGCGCTCGACACCGCGCAGGAGGTCATCGCTGACCTGCGCGCGCCAGGCGCGCGCTCGACGGCGGCCGCGTCGGACGGGTGAGCGCGGCGGTCGAGCCGGCCGCCACCGCGCCGATGAGCAGCCAGCACAGCGGCGACAGCGCGTAGTCGCCGCCGATCAGCCACTGCCCGAGCGCCACCACGAGCACGCCGATCACCGCCAGCAGCGCGTCGCGCCCGGCGAAGTAGCCGGCCACCGCGCGCCAGAGCACGACGAGCACGGTGAGCAGATATAAGGCGCCGCCGAGCGGGCCGAGGGCCACGAAGGCGTTGGAGATGTCGACCTCGGTCGCCTGCGTCTGACTGGTCACCGAGTTCTGATTGACGCCGGCGGCGTTGTTGGTGACGGCATCGCCCTGCCCGAACGGATGGTGGATCGAGCCCTTGATGCCATCCCAGGCCAGCTGCAGGTGCAGCAGCAGCGTCGAGCTGCCCGGATTGAGCGGGTCGGTGATGCCGCCGAGCTGATGGCCGACCAGGCTGTTGGACGAGGAGGAGGACAGCCCCGAGCCGAGGAAGTGCAGTGCGCCGAACGCCGCCCCGAGCGTGACGAGCGTGACCACCAGCGCGGCCGCCGGGCGCCGGGGGCGCAGCGCCGCGACGATGATGACGCCGAGGAAGGCGAGGATCAGCGCCGAGCGACCCGAGGCCAGGAACAGCGCGATGGCGAGAATCGGGATCGGCAGCAGCGCCCACAGGCGGCCGCGCAGCACGAAGGTGGCGGCGATGACCAGCGCGGCGCCGACCGACAGCGCGTACTCCGAGGCGCTGGCGAAGGTGCCGAACGCGCGCACGGTGTTGCCGACGTTCAGCGAGTTGTACCCCCCGCCCGCGGCCACGTTGAGCCAGTTGACGTCCCAGGGCGGGTCGCCCAGCTGCGTCTGCGCCAGGCCGTAGATGGCGATCAGCGTGCCGAGCAGCAGGAACAGGCCGAGCAGCCGGTCGATGAGCGTGTCGTCGAGCAGCTCGCGCCCGACGAAGAACCAGAACAGCGGCACGGCGGTGAACAGCAGGCCGGCGAGCCCGGCGGCGATGCCGCCGCCGTCCGGGTTGACCACCTCCAGCAGCGTCAGCACCAGCACGAGCGCGACGAGCTTGGACAGCAGGTCGGGCACGAGCGGACGGCGCTCCAGGGCGAACAGCTTGACCATCGCCACGATCGCCACCAGCGGGCCGACGAGCAGCATCGGGTCCGCGGAGGACCAGCCGGCCTCGGCGATGAGCAGCCGGCGCAGGAAGGCCAGCAGCATCAGGTAGGTGAAGGTGGCCAGGATGGCCAGCCCCGGGCGCGTCAGCATCAGCGAGAGCAGCAGCAGCGCCACCGTGCCGGCGAGCAGCAGCCGCCACCAGATGGGGCCGGCGGCGACGAGCAGGCCGAGCAGCGCGGCGGCCAGCACCGCGAACAGGTACCGGCGCACGACGCTCCACTCCGGCCAGCCGGGACCGGGCCGCAGCGCGGCGCCGGCGGCCCTCATCGCCGCGGGGGCGCGACCGCGGGCGTCATCGGCCCGAGAACGCGTACGGGTTCTTCACCGCGCGCGAGAAGTTGGCCACGACGCCGATCGGCTCCACGCCGTGGCGGCGCAGCTCGGTGCGCAGGCGCCGCAGCTCGGGGCCGCGCTCGTGGCCGACGCGGGCGACGACGATCACCCCGTCGGCCTGGCCCATCAGCGGCAGCGCGTCGGGCACGATGCTCGGGGGCGGGCCGTCGATGATGGTCAGCGCGTACTCGCGGCGGGCGAGGCGGATCAGCTCGCGCATGCGGTGCGAGCGCAGCAGCTCGGTGGCGTTCGGATGCGGCGGGCCGGCGCCGAGCACGTCGAAGCTGCCGGGGAAGAACTCGTCGGGGTCGCGCGACAGGCCGGTGTCGGAGGAGCCCGTGGGCACGTGCACGACGAGATCCTCCAGCGACGCGGAGGAGGAGCGCAGCAGCGTGGACAGGCCCCGGTCGGGCGGCAGCTCCAGGGTGCGGCTCAGCTGCGGGCGACGCAGGTCGGCCTCGATCAGCAGCACATCGCCGACCGTGCCCGCCGCGGCCGCGGCGGCCAGGTTCAGCGCGACGGTCGTCTTGCCGCTCTCGGGCACCGCCGAGGTGATGACCATCACGCGATGGTCGTGCGCCTCGTCGCCGTAATGCACGTTCTCGCGCAGGAAGCGGAACGCCTCCGCCTCGCCGCCGGAGAACCCGTGTCCGAGCGTGTTGCCGCGGCGCAGCGCCTTGCTCGTCGGCACGGTGGCCAGCACCGGCAGGTCGAGCGCCTCCTCGAGCTCGTCGGGCTGGCGCACGCGGCGGTCCAGCGCCTCGGCGCTGAAGGCGATGGCCAGCCCGAGCACGAGGCCGAGCAGCCCGCCGACCACCACGTACAGCGCCGTCTTCGGCGACGAGGGCGTCGTCGCCGGCTGGGCGGCGCTGACCAGCTGGACGTCGTCGGGCTGGACGGCCCCGATCAGCACCAGCCGCGTGTAGTCGGTGTGCAGCAGCGCGACCTCCGCCGGCAGGACCCCCGGCGCGTTCTGCTGGGCGATGACCTGCTTCTCCGCCGCATCCACCGCGGCGACGAGCTGGCTGCGCCGGTAGTCCACGTAGGAGTTGGCCACGGTGTTGGCGATCAGCGCCGCCGTCTGGGGATTCGGCGCCTTGCCCGTCACCGTGACGATGTTGGTGCTGTTCGACGCCGTCACGCTGATGTCGTTCTTCAGGCCGCTCGCCGTGTAGCCGGCGCCGAGCGTGGTCGCCGCCAGGTCGCGCACCTGGGGCAGCTGCACCAGCCCGACGTCGGTGCCCGACTCCGTCGTCGGGTTGGCGCTCGGCAGCTGCAGCGGCTCGCCGGTCAGGGTGACGTCGAGATACAGCGGCTGGAACAGCAGCTGGGCGCTGCTCTCGTACTGCTTGGTCTGGACCTTGGCGACGGCGAACGCCGCGAGCATGGCCACGACGACCGTGATGACCACGAGCCACACGCGGCGACGCAGCGCGCCGAGCAGCGCTCCCAGGTCACCGCGCTCTTGTTCGTAGGTTGCGCCCAATCGATTCTGGTGAAGCCCCTAGGGCGCGTCCGGCGACACCAATGCCGGACGACGCTTGGTCGGCCATTCTGTCACGCGCGTCCCTTCCTTGGGTAACACGAACGGGCGTGATAGTGCGGCGCGTACGACCAACATGATCGCCGAAGGCACGATGGTAACCGAATCGGTGCCAACGTGAACGAGGATGTGTATGTTGAGGAGCGAACGGATACACCCTCGGGAGGGAACGTGGTGTGGCGGCTTCGACGGATCATCCTTTCGCACTAGCGCACGACTACCTCCTCGTCAATCGGGGGGCCGAGCGCACATTCGAGGTCATGGCCGGCTGCTGGCCGGAGGCCCCGATCTACACGCTGCTGTACGACGAGGTGGCCACCGAGCAGCGCTACGCGGGTCGTGAGATCCGCACCTCGCTGCTGCAGCGACTGAACGTACGTCAGGAGCGCTTCCGGCGGCTGCTGCCCTGCTACCCGCTGGCCGTGCGCACCCTGCGTCCGCGGGCGCGGCTGGTGGTGTCGAGCTCCAGCGCGTTCGCGCACGGCATCCGTCCCGAGCCCGGCGCGGTGCACGTGTGCTACTGCCACTCGCCGTTTCGCTACGCGTGGCACGATCGCGGCCGCGCGCTGCACGTCACTCCGCGGCCGCTGCGCGGGGCGCTGGAGGCGGTCCTTGCCGGGGTGCGCTTCGCCGACCGACGCGCCGCCGACCGCGTCGACCACTTCGTCGCCAACTCGGAGATCACCCGCCAGCGGATCGGCGACTACTGGGAGCGGGAGGCGACGGTCATCCATCCGCCCGTCGACGTCGGCCGCTTCACCCCGGGACAGCCGGAGGACTGGTTCCTGGTGGTCGGCGAGCTGGTGGCCCACAAGCGCGTGGAGCTCGCGCTCGCCGCCGCACAGCTGAGCGGGCAGCCGATCAAGGTGGTCGGCGCCGGGCCCGACCGGGTCACGCTGGAGCGCCGCTACGGCCGGCGTGAGGGCGTCGAGTTCCTCGGGCGCGTCGACGACGCGCGCCTGGCCGACCTCTACGCGCGCGCCCGCGCCGTGGTGGTGGCGAACGTCGAGGAGTTCGGGATCGTCGCCGTGGAGGCGCAGGCCGCCGGGCGGCCGGTGATCAGTGTCGATGCCGGCGGCGCCCGGGAGACGATCGTCGACGGCGCCACCGGCCTGCTCGTGCCCCAGGAGGACATCGGTGCGCTGGCCGAGGCGATGCGCTACGGCGCCTTCGACGCGTTCGACACCGCGCGGGTGGTGGCCAACGCACGGCGCTTCAGCACCGACATCTTCCGCGCCCGGCTGCAGGCCGAGCTGGCGCGGGTGACCGGCGTGCCCCATCTGCACGAGCTTCCCCCGGCCCGCGACGCCGGTCGCTTCACCCGCGTGAAGCCCAGCGCGAGCGCGCCGGCGCGCCAGTCCGCCGGCGGCTGAGCGGACCGCCCATCGCCAGCGGCCGGCGAACCGACCACGGACGGGCACCGCCGGCCAATCGGCGGCGGACATTCGGCCAGCGTGGCGGCGATCACTCAGCACGGCCATGAGGCCGTCGATGCCAGCCTGATGTCCCCGCGTCGATACGCCCGCCTGGCGATCGTGTGCGCTGTCGTGCTCGGCGCGCTGAGCGCCGGCGCGATCGCGTTCGCCGCGCCGGCCGGGCCGGTGGTATCGGCGCGCACGCTGGACACCAACCACGACGGGCGCATCGACGAGGTGCAGGTCGTCCTGGCGGCCGCGCCCTCGCCGGCCACCCGCGTCGCGCTGAGCGTCAGCGGCTACGCGCTGCGCGCGCTCGTGCGCCACGGCCGCGTGATCACCGCCGAGCTGGTCGAGCACGCCGGACCCGACACCGGCGCGCGGCCGCGCCTGACGCTGATCCTCGGCGCGCGCACCGAGGACCTGCGGGCCAGCGACGGCGCGCCGCCCGTGCTGCTGTCGGCCCGTCAGGGCACGCCGGCCGGCACCGTGGTCCTCACCTGGTCGGAGTCGGTGCGCGCCGACTGGGCCCGCGCCGCCGCGGACCTCAGCCTGCAGGCGGGGTCGGGGCCGGCGTGGCCGGCCCGATCGGTGCGCCCGGTCGGCGACGGCGTCCAGCTCGACGTCGCGCAGACCGGACAGCCGACCCGCATCCGATACCGCGGGAGAGCGATCGTCGACGACGCCGGCAACCCGGCCGCCCCGTCGGACACGCCGATCACCGCCACGCCGGCGGCGCAGACCGGCGCCGGCACTCGCGGACGGGCCCCCGCGGCGCGCGGCGGCGCGAGCCCCGGCGGCGGCGCGGGCCCCGGCGGTGGCGCCAGCCCGGGCAGCGCGGTCCCGGTCCCCAGCCAGGGGCCGCCGGACATGACGGGCTGGAACGTGCTCAACGATCCGATCGACCCGTCGCAGCAGACCGACCTCGCCTTCTGCGACCGCTCCTACTGGCTGCAGCCCTGGCGCGCCTACCTCGACACCCCGCCGGCCAGCGCCCTCTCCGATGCGCTCGGCATCAACTTCAACGTCACCTCCGACCAGGCGCCGGGCATCGCCCAGCTGCTGGGCGACAACGGCTTCACCCACGCGCGGCTGGAGGAGGGGTGGAGCAACATGTCCTACGCGAACCCGACCCAGCTGTCCGATCCGAGCGGATTCGTGGCCGAGTTGCAGGCGCTGCAGGCGCAGGGGATCCGCCCCCTGATCCTGCTCAACGCCAACTCGGGCGGCCCGGGACCGATGCTGCCCGTCACGCTGGTGCTCGCCGCCCCGGCCGCGGCCGGCGCCACCACCGTGCAGCTGGCCCCCCAGTCGGTGTCCTCCGTGGTGCCGGGGCTGACGGGCTTCACGGACTCCACCGACGCCGCCCACTACATCATCACGTCGGTCACGCCCGGCGGCACCGCCACGCTGTCGCAGCCGCTGCCGATCTGGGTCCCGGCCGGCAGCTACCCCGGCGACACACTTCGCTACGCCCCCTTTGCCCCGCCGCTCAACGCGGATGGCACACCCAACGCGTCCTTCGCAGCCACCCTCGCGGGGTGGCTGAGCTACGTGGCCGCGGTCACGGACACCGCGCGCGCCGCGCTCGGCGGCGACAACTTCGACGTGGAGGTCTGGAACGAGCTGACCTTCGGCTCGGACTTCCTGAACCCGGGCGCGTACTACTCGCCGGTGCCGCCCGCGCTGCAGGGCACCGGCGACACCACCGAGGCGATCCTGGCCAGCACGCTGGGCTGGCTGCGCGACCCGGCCAACGGGATGCTGGGCGTCGGGGTGCACGGACGGGTTCGCCAGCGAGACGCCCTTCGACACCGGAGCGGGGCTGACCGGACTGACGGCGCTGAGCAAGCATCCCTACGCGGGCACGCGCACGGTGTTCGGACCGGGCATCGGGCCACGGGCCTGCCGCCCGCTCAACGCGCTCGGGCAGCCCGACGGGACCTACCTGGGCGACAACCTGTGGGAGGACAGCTACACGCCGTCGTTCACCGACTACTTCCCGGAGTACTACCTCACGGCGATCCAGACCGAGAGCCTCATCCGCGACATCTCACCGATCACCAACACGATCTCGGGCGTCGCGCACGGACGCGCCGCGGAGCCCCCGACCTGGGTGACGGAGACGAACATCGACCCCGGCCAGGTGTCGCTGGCCGCCACCGACGTCGAGCACATGGAGGCCAAGGCCACGCTGAGGACGCTGGTGTCGTTCGTCAACAAGGGCGTGTCCCAGATCGACTTCTACGCCGTCTGGGGATCGGAGTTCGGGCTCGTCGATCCCGTCTCGCTGATCACCAGCGGCGGGACCAGCGGGGGCCCGACGATCGACGCGCTCGGGCGAATGTTCACCTTCATCGGGCCGACGAGCATCACCCAGCCGCGCTCGCTGACGCTGCAGTCGATCGCGCAGTTGGGCGACGCCGAGCAGTTCGCCGGCGACGGCACCACCGCGCATCCGCCGCTGTACAACCGCGACGTGCTCGGCGTGTTCCCCTTCCAGGTCAACGACGACACGTTCGTCGTGCCGGCCTACGTGATGACGCGCAACATCGCGCAGCTGTACGACCCCACCGCGCCGCCGACCGACGTGACCCGCTATGACCTGCCGCCGGAGAGCTACCGCCTGCAGATCGGCGGGGTGGACGGCAACGCGGCCACGGTGGACGCGTACGACCCGCTGGCCGGCCAGTCCGTGGCGGCCGACATCGTGGCCCGCACGGCCACGAGCGTGACGATCCAGGTGGACCTCACCGACTCGCCGCGCCTGCTACGAATCCACGACTGATCGCGGGCCCCGCGCACGTCGCGGGCCACGCGCCTGAGTTTGGGACAAGGAGTGCTTCGCTGGCCAGCGTGAGTGGATACGCCGCACCCGGATTCGAGGCCGTGCGGGACGAGTTTGCCCGCAACCTGCGCTTCCGCGAGGAGCTCGGCGGCGCGTTCGCCGCCTACGTGGGCGGCCGCGCCGTCGTCGACCTGTGGGGCGGGCCCGCCGACCGGGCGGCCGGGCGGGCGTGGTCGCGCGACACACTGACGGTGATCTTCTCTTGTACCAAGGGGCTGACCGCCGTCTGCCTGCTGATGCTGCTCGACCGCGGCGCGCTGGCGCTCGAGGCTCCCGTGGCGCGCTACTGGCCGCAGTTCGCCGCCCACGGCAAGGGGCAGGTGACCGTCGGCGACGTGCTCTCACACCAGGCCCGCCTGCCCGCGTTCCGCGCCGCGGTGGGGGTGGCCGAGCTGCAGGATCACGTCGCGCTCGCCGCGGCGCTGGCCGACCAGGAGCCGTTCGCCGGCGCGGCGGCGGCGCGCTTCTACCACGCCTTCACCTACGGGTACCTGTGCGGCGAGCTGCTGCGGCGGGTGGATGGGCGCTCGCTGGGGCGGTTCTTCGCCGAGGAGGTGGCGCGGGCCGCTCGGCCTCGACGCGTGGATCGGGCTGCCGGCCGGGCTCGAGCCCCGGGTCAGCGTGCTCGAGCTGCGCGGCGACTACGGGGAGATGCTCGACTCCCTCGATCTCGACGCGGCATCGGAGTACGTCGCGCTGCTGGCGCAGGTCTACGCCAACCCGCCGATCTCCAGCCGGCCCGACGAGTGGTTCAACCGGCCCGAGCTGCACGCCGCCGAGATCCCGGCCGTCGGCGGGATCGCCACCGCCCGGTCGGTCGCGCGCCTGTACGCCTGCCTGGCCAACGGCGGCGAGCTCGACGGCGTCCGCCTGCTGTCGCCGGACACCATCGCGCTGGCCCGCCAGCCCCGCGCGGTGTGGCGCGACGAGGTGTTCGGGGCCGACGTCCGCTTCGGCCTCGGATTCGAGCTGCATCCCCGCACCCGGTCCTTCGGCGTGCCCGAGGACCCGTTCGGCCACGCCGGCCTCGGCGGCTCGGTGGGGGCGGCCTGGCCGGCCGCCGGCGTGGGCTACTGCTACCTCACCAACCGCCTCAGCGACCGCCAGCCCGACCGGCGCGCCGCGGCGCTGCTGCGGGCGCTGGACGTGTGCCTGCGCGAGCCCGGCCTGACGCGCGTGCTCGGCCCCCGCGCCGGCACCGCCTGGAGCTCGCGCGCGCGCCGGGCGACGCTGGCCGCCCAGCTCGTGCGCAACCGGGGCGCGGCGCGCCTGCGGCAGGCGCTGTCGCGCTGAACGTCGCCGCAGCGGTTGGCGCTTGGCGATCGGCGGGCGGCTGGGTACTGTGCCGGTCAGTCGCGCCGGCGGCCGCGTACGCCTCCCCGCCGGCGCGCCACCTTCTCCGATGAACCGCCCGCGCCCAGGCTTCCATGGCGTCGACGTGACGCTCGACGGTCCCGACGACCCCGCCGCGACCGTCGCGCAGCGGCGCTACTACCGCCAGACCGCCGAGCACTACGACGAGCGGCACACCGGCCGGGAGGACGAGCACTACGTGGCGCTGCGCCACGTCGCCGCCTACCTGCAGTGGATCGGCGCGCGCACGGTGCTCGACACCGGCTGTGGCACCGGTCGCGCGATGCGCTACCTGCGCGACGCCCTGCCCGGGGTGCAGGTGTTCGGCAACGACCCGTCCGCGGAGCTGCTGGCCGTGGCCACCGAGCGCTACGGGGTGCCGGCGCGTTCGCTCACCTGTGCGCGCAGTGACCCGCTGCCGTTCGCCGACGGCGCGTTCGACGCGGTGATCGAGACGGGCATGCTGCACCACGTGGCGCGCCCGGACGTGGTGGTGGCCGAGATGCTGCGCGTGGCCCGCAAGGCCGTGTTCCTGTCCGACGACAACATCTACGGGGTCGGGCCGCTGGCCAGCCGCGTGGCCAAGCTCGGGCTGCGCCGCGTCGGCCTGCTCGACGCGGTCAACAGCCTGCGCCGCCGCCACCGCGGCGGCTGGTACTACAGCGAGGCCGACGGCATCGCGTGGAGCTACAGCGTGTTCGACTCCCGCGCCGCGCTGCTGGCGGCCTGTGCCAGCGTCGTCGTCGTGCCGACGGCCCCGGACCCGGCCCCGTGGCTGCCGCTGCTGCAGAGCACGCACTGCCTGCTGTGCGGCTTCAAGGCGCCGCTGCCCGACCGGGCGGGCGCGGCCGGCTACGGCGACAGCTCGGCCTAGCGGCGCGACGGTGGTGTGAAACACTCACCGCATGCGATCGGGAGGCCGGAGGGTGGTCGCGCGTGCGTGCGTGGCGGCACTGATCTGCGTGTGCGTCGGCGCCGTCCCGGGCGCCCTGGCGGCCTCGGGCCAGTGGAACGGCCAGGGCGAGCCCAACGATCCCGGCTATGACCCGGCCGAGCACAACCCGGCGCTGTGCATCCACTCCGAGGAGTGGTTCCTGTTCTCCTTCATCCCCAAGTGCACGCCGTTCGCCACCGATCCGACCGGGGCCGCCGGGATGTCGGTCGACCAGGCCTGGTCGCAGTTCACTCCGGGGCGCGCGGACGAGGTCTTCGCCTACGTCGAGGGCGGGATCAACTGGGCCGACCCGACCGCCCGCGCCGAGCTGGCCGACCGCACGTACCTCAACCAGGGCGAGCTGCCGCTGCCCGAGCGCGCCGACGGATCCACCTGCGCCAGCTATGACTGCAACGGCGACGGCATCTTCAACGTCGAGGACTACGCGCAGGACCCGCGCATCCATCGGCCCTACATCTACGGCACGATCACCCCGGAGGACCTGATCGTCGCCTTCGGGCACTGCCAGATCGTCAACCACCAAATCGGTCCGCTTGGCTGCCCGCCGAACGGGCACTTCGACAACGACGGCAACGGCTACCCGAACGACATCTCCGGGTGGAACTTCCTCAACGACAACAACGATCCGGCCACCGGCGACAGCGCCTACCTGCATTCCGACGACCAGATGGAGCGCGCCGTGGCGGAGGCGAACAACGGCGTCGCCGGCGTCGGCGTGTGCCCCGACTGCATGCTGCTGCCGATCAAGGCGGGACAGGAGGCGCTCGACACCACCGACCGCATCGCCCAGTCGGTGATGTTCGCCACCGACTCCGGCGCGTCGGTCATCACGCTGCTCACCGCCGAGCTCGGCTACTCGGACTTCACCAAGCAGGCGCTGCAGTACGCGTGGGACAAGGGCGTCGTGGTGGTCGGCGCCTCCAACGACTTCGACTCGGCCGATCACCAGGAGGGGATGTTCTGGCCGCACGAGTGGCCCGGCAACGGGCTGCAGCCCAACGACCTGAGCACCCCCGCGATCGACCTCAGCACGCTGGTCACGAGCTATCGCGAGCGCTCCAACGAGACGAGCTTCGGCCCCCACGCCCTGTTCAGCGTCCCCGACGCGGGCGGCTCCACGTCGGAGTCCTCGCCGACCCAGGCCGGGGTGGCGCTGCTGGTCGGGTCGGAGGGGCGCGCAGGCCTATGACCAGCACCTCATCTCCGCGCCGCTGAACGCCGGCGAGATCGAGCAGGTGGTGCGCGAGACGGCCTCGCAACATCGACGACCCGAACCTCGGCTGGCCGGGCGAGCCGGGGGCGACGTTCAACATCCAGTACGGCTACGGGCGCCCGGACGTGCTCGCCGCCGACCAGGCGGTGGCGGCCAATCGGATCCCGCCGGTCCCCGACATCCAGTCGCCGAACTGGTACGCGCTGTACGACCCGACGCACGATCAGTCGGTCCCGATCGACGCCGACATCGAGGCGCGGCGGGCGCAGTCCTTCGACTGGCGCGTGCAGTACGGGCTCGGGCCCCAGCCGACGGAGGCCCAGTTCCAGACCATCGCCTCCGGCCACGTCGACGGGCAGCATCTGACCGGGCAGATCGCCAGCCTGGACCTCTCACAGATCCCGGCGTCGTTCTGGTCGGCGCCGCTGCAGTTCACCAGCGACCTCTCGTCGATCGAGCAGTACGACGTGACGATCCGCATCCAGGCCACCGACGAGCGCGGCGACATGGGCGAGGACCGGCGGGTGATCGCGGTCTTCGGAGATCCGAGCCTGCGCCCGGGCTTCCCCATGTACATCGGCCAGGGCAAGGACTCCGAGCCGGTGCTCGCCGACCTGCAGGGCACCGGCAAGCTGGACATCATCTTCGGCGACTCCGAGGGCTACGTCCATGCGCTGGACCCCGACACCGGCCAGGAGCTGCCGGGCTGGCCGGTGCACACCGACGCGCTCAACCTCGGCTACCTGGCGGCCTCGCCGGGGGTGCGAGACGGCATCGTCTCCCCGCAGGTCTACGAGCCGATCGAGACCTCGCCGGCGGTCGGCGACCTGTTCGGCGACGGGGCGTCGGACGTGGTGGTGTCGAGCACCAGCGGCAACGTGTACGCCTTCGACCGCTTCGGCCGGCTGCTGCCGGGCTTCCCGCGCACCGTCGGCGCCCAGGACGCCGGTGCGCCGGTGCCGCCGCCGGAGGAACCGATGACGCGGCCGCCGATCCAGGGAACCCTGGCCACGCCCGTCCTCGCCCCGATGCCCAACAGCTCGACGCCCCTGTCGATCGTGCAGGCCGGCGAGGACGGCCGGGTGTACGTGTTCGACGGCCACGGCAACGACGTGCCGGGCTGGCCGGTGACCGCCACCGTGCCCGCCGCCGACCAGCTCGGGGCGCCCTATGAGGCGGTCAACGACTACAAGCTCGTGGCCACGCCCACCCTGGCCGACCTGTTCGGCAACGGCCAGTACGAGCTCGTGCTGCGCAGCCAGCAGACCGAGCTGTACGGGCCGCTGGCCGGCGAGCTGGGCGCCGGGTCGAAGATGTTCGAGCTCGCCCTGTGGCCCGACGGCAACCTGCACGCCGGCGGTGCCGTTCGTGCCGGGCTTCCCGGCTTCGATCCAGGGCGCCTTCGACTACTACGGCTCCGCCCAGGACGCGCTCACCGAGGGCGTCGAGTCGGCGTCGGCCGCGCCGATCGACGGCAACGGCGCGGACCAGATCATGCAGTCGACGGGCTTCCTCGGCTTCGAGGACAAGATCAACGCCGGCGGCCAGGTGGAGACGTACTACCCGCCGCTGACGTCGTTCCTGGCGCCCGCTGCTGGACCTCGCTGCTGCCGCCGGCGGCCGGTCCGGACGACCGCATCCCGACCTCGACCACCGCGGCGGCGCCGGTGGGCTTCACCTCCTCGGGCACGATCGCCGAGTTCGGCGGCACGCTGGCCTACCTGTCACCGGGCGTGGACCTGGCCTCGATGACCGCGCTGCAGCACAACGGCGTGGCCCAGCGGGTGACGAACTTCATGCGCGCCAACGACACGGTCACCGGCCAGCCGCTGGCCGGCTTCCCGGCCCCGGCCATGGGCCTGGCGTTCCTCACCGCCCCCGCGGTGGCCGACGTGACCGGCGACGGGCAGCCCGACGTCATCTCCAACAGCGACTCCAACAACGTCGGCGCCTGGAATCAGCAGGGCCAGCCGGTGCCCGGATGGCCGAAGTTCACCGGCGGCTGGACGCTGTGGACGCCGGCGGTGGGCGACCTCGACGGCACCGGGCACAACGACGTCGTCGACATCACCCGCGAGGGCTACCTGTTCGTGTGGGACACCCCGGGGCTGTCCGGGCAGAACCAGGCCTACAGCTTCCACCAGGACAACTGGCACACCGGGCGCTACGGCATGGACACGCGACCGCCGCTGGTGCCGCGCGCCGTCACCGTGTCGCGCACCCGCCGCGGCGCGCGGGTGTGCTGGATCGCCCCCGGCGACGACTGGTCGGTGGGCACGGCGGCCAGCTATCAGCTGAGCGGGTTCGCGCAGGCGCCCACGCCGGAGAGCTTCGCCGCCGGGCGCCCGCTCGGCGGCGCCCCGGCGCCGGCGCCGGGGGGACGCGCCAGTGCGCGACGGTGTCGACGAGCGCGCCCTGGCTCGGGCTGCGCGCCGTCGACCACAGCGGGCTGATCGGCTACCCGGCCGCGATCCGGCTGGCGCCCGCGCGTCAGTAGGCGCCCGGCCCGAGGTCCCGGCCCGGCAGGCCGAGCGTCGCCTGCAGCGGGAGGTTGCGCGAACTGTCGCCAACCTCGATCTGGTAGCCGCCGGCGCTGATCACCCATTGCCCCGAGGCGGTGTCCCAGTGCGCAAAGGCGGAGGCGTCCAGGGGGATCGACAGCGTCCGCGCCTGCCCCGGATCGAGCCACACCTTGGCGAACCCCTTCAGCTGCCGCGGGGGCTCGCCGGTCGACGCGGGCATCCCGACGTACACCTGCGCGGTGTCCGCGCCGCGGCGCGCCCCCGTGTTCTGCAGCGTGAAGCGCACGACCGCGCCGTCGCCCTGCGTCGTCGCGCTCAGGCCGGAGAAGCCGAACGTCGTGTAGGCGAGGCCGAACCCGAACGGGAACAGTGGGGCGATCCCCTGCGCGTCATACCAGCGGTAGCCGACCAGCAGCCCCTCGGAGTAGCTGGAGTGCGGCCCGACCGGGTCGCCCGGCTCGGTCACGCCCGGGTACTGGGCGGCGCTCTGCAGCGGGTCGTCGGAGAGCGCCACCGGGAACGTCACCGGCAGCTTGCCCGACGGGTCGACGTCGCCGAACAGGATCGGGGCGATGGCATCTCCATCGACCTGACCCGGGTACCAGTTCTCGATCACGCCCTGCACCTGGTCGATCCATGGCATGGCGATCGGGTCGCCGCTCTGCACGACGACGATCGTGTGCGGGTTGGCGGCCGCCACCGCGGCCACGAGCGCGTTCTCATCGACCGGCAGGTACAGGCATGACGTCGGCGTGAAGAAGACGAGCAGCAGCGAGCACGTGCCCGCGTGGGCGTTCAGGTCCGGCCGGTCGGCCCCCTCGGTCTCCACGTCGTTGATGAACACCACGGCGGCCGAGGCTCCCGTGGCGGCCGCCGCGGCGGCGCTGAGATCGTCACCGACGGTGTAGGTGGCCACGTCGCCCGCCTGCGCCGCGCGGGCGGCGATCGCCGAGAACGGCGCCACGACCTGCGGCTGGTAGGAGAGCTCCGGGACGTGACCGCTGCCGTAGCCCTGCTCGGCCAGCGTGGCGCCGAGCTCGTTGGCGGCCGGTCCGATCACCGCGATCCGCTGGCCCGGACCGGTCAGCGGCAGGATGGCGCCGGCATCCTTGAGCAGCACGGTCCCGTCCTCGGCCACCCGGTCGGCCACGGCGATGCTGGCCGCGCCGGTGGCCGGGGTGGCCGCCGCCTGCGCGCCCTCCGCCGGCACGTGGTCGAACAGGCCGAGGCGGAACATCGTGAAGAGGACCCGGTAGACCATCTGGTCGAGCGTGGCGGTCGACACCCCGCCGGACTGGACGGCGTTCTGCAGCGCGGCGCCGTAGTAGAGGCCGAAGGGCATCTCGATGTCCAGGCCCGCGTCGGCCGACGCCACCGTGGCGTGCGTGGCCAGCCAGTCGGAGGTCACGAAGCCCTTGAAGCCGAACTGATCGTCGAGCACGTCGCCGAGCAGGTCGGGGTTCTGACAGGCGTACACGCCGTTGATCCGGTTGTAGGAGCACATCACGGCCCCGACGCCCGCCCGCACCGCCATCTCGAACGCCGGCAGGTCGATCTCCTGCTCGGTGCGCTGCGAGGCGTCCGAGGAGTCGGTGCCGCGATCGGCCTCCTGATCGTTGAGCGCGAAGTGCTTGACGGTGGCGATCACGTGCTGGGACTGGATGCCGCCGATCATCGCCGCCGCGGTCTGCCCGGCCAGCAGCGGATCCTCGCCCAGGTACTCGAAGTTGCGGCCGGCCAGCGGGTTGCGGGCGATGTCCACCCCCGGCCCGAGCAGCACGTTGACTCCCTTGGCCAGCGCCTCGTCGGCCAGCGTCTGCCCGTACCGGCGGGCGAGCTGGGGGTCCCACGTCGCGGCCAGGCCGATGCTGTCCGGGAACGCCGTGGTGAGCGCCTGGGCGTCGCCGACGCCGTTCGTGGCGTCGTTCATGACCAGGGCCGGGATACACAGGCGCGGATTGGCCGCCACGTAGCCCGCGGCCGACGGGTTGGGGTTCTCCGGGTCCCACGGATCGGCACCCGTGACCATTGCGACCTTGTCGCTCAGCGACATCGCCGAGAGCAGCTCGAAGGCTCGCGCGGCCGGCGGCCGACCCGCGTCCATCCACGGGCAGAAGGCGGCCTGCGCCGTACCGGTCACGCCGAGCAGGCACGCCGCCGCGACCCCCGCGGTCACCGCCGCCGTCGCCAAGCGGCGCATCGCGTCGGGCGGTCGTGTCGGTCAGGCGCTCGTGCCGGTCAGGCGGTCGGGGCGGTCGTGTCGGTCGGGGCGGCGGGCTTCACCAGGGCGAACCGCATGTACTCCAGCTTGCCGGCGCTGAGGGCCTCGAACACCTCGCTGCCCTTCGTGGCGGCGAAGTTGAGGACGTACGGGTGCAGCCACCGTGGCACGTACCGGCCCACGAACTCCTCGCGTCGCGGGGAGTCCAGCTCCAGCGAGCGCACCACGTTGGGCGTGATGCGCTCCTCCTCGAGGATCTCGAAGCCGGCGTTGAGCAGGTTCTGGCGCATCTCCCCGACGTCCTCGGCCAGCCGCAGGTCGGCGTAGAGGAAGTGCCCGCCGGGCCGCAGCACGCGCGACGCCTCGGCCAGGAACCGCGGCACGCTCGGGTAGCAGTGCGATGACTCGACGTTCAGCACGACGTCGAACGACGCGTCGGCGAACGGGAGCGCCTCGGCGTCGCCGCACACGAAGCGCAACCGCGGGTCGAGGTGGTGGTCGCGGGCGTGCTCGATCGCCTTCTCGGAGAAGTCCAGCGCGGTCAGCCGCGCCACGTCGAAGTGCCCGGCCACGAACGCGGCGCCGCTCCCGCGCCCGCAGCCCACCTCGAGCGCCTCGGCGTCCTTCAGCGTCGCCGCGCCGGCCACGTGGGCGTAGAGCGCATGACCGTAGACCTCGCTGTCGCCGGCCCCGGGGCCGGGCGCCTGGGCGTCCACCGAGGCATAGCCGTAGTTCATGCAGCCGGCCTGGACCTTATCCATCCAGCGGTTGACGACGCCGTAGCCGACGCGGATGAACCAGCGCTGCGCGGCCGGCTTCACTCCGGGCGCCACCGTGGACACCGCCTCGAGCAGCCGCTTGGCCGGGCGCTGGCGGAAGCTGGCGCGTGGCGCCTTGGTGGTGGTCGCTGAGCTCATGGTCGTACCCCTCTCATCGGTCGTCGTCGGCGGCCAGTCGTCCGCCCGAATCGCACGGCTGCATCGGCACGCTCCCGCACCGTCCTCACGCTGCCACCCGCTCCCGCTGGTCCAGGGCCGCGAGCACCGCCGCGGTCCAGGCGCTCACCGGGGCGTCGCCGAGGTACAGCTCCGGCTGCACCGGTGGCTCGTACGGGTCGTCGATGCCGGTGAATCCTCGCAGCGTTCCGGCGCGGGCCTGCCGGTACAACCCCTTGGGATCGCGCTGCTCGCACACCTCCAGCGGGGTGTCGACGTGCACCTCCAAGAAGCAGATGCCGGCCGCCTCGTGCAGCGCCCGCGCGCGGGCGCGCGCTTCGGCGTGGGGGCTGACCAGCGCCACCAGAGCCACCACGCCGGCCTCGGCGAACCACTGGGCGATCAGGGCGGCGCGACGCACGTTCTCGTCGCGGTCGGCGCGGGCGAAGCCCAGATCGCGGCAGATCCCGCGCCGCAACTCGTCGCCGTCCAGCCGGAAGGCGGGCCGCCCGCGCGCCACCAGCGCGCACTCGAGCTCACCGGCCAGCGTCGACTTGCCCGAGGCCGGCAGCCCGGTCAGCCACACCGTGGCGCCGCAGTGGCCGAGCGCCCGCCGGCGATCGGCCGGAGCCAGCGCCGCCACCGGCGCCCACTCCGGCCGGATCGCGGCGTCGCGCGGCCCGCGCGACCGGCCAGCACCATCGTGCTGGCCGGTCGGCGCGCGGTCCGCGACCGGCGCCGCCGCCCCAGGCCGGGCCGACGGCGCGGCCTGGGGGTCCGGCGATCCTGCGTTGGTGGTGTCTGTCACGCGCCGTCCTTCCTTACCGCTGGCAGGCGATGCCCGCGTACTGCAGGCGCCGCTGGAGCCGGTACACGAGGTCCTGCATGTCGGCCCGGGTCTCGCCGGCGCCGAACGAGCTGGTCGCCGCCGAGCTGCCCAGCGTGCGATCCAGCTGGGCCAGCGCGGCCAGCGCTCCGGCCCGGTCGCCGCTGTTCCACTGGGCCTGGGCGTCGCCGAGCAGCGCCGACGCGCCGGCGTCCGCGGCCGAGGCCGTGGTCGCGCTGCCGTGCGCGGGAATCAATCCCGCCCAGGCGTTCGCGAACGTGGCCGGCTCGAACAGCGACGGGGCGAGCTCGACGTTCGACGGGGCCGACAGCGAACCGTCCGCGCCCTCGGCGACGACGTCGTACAGGCTCCCGGCGACCGCACCGCGGTCGATGTAGAACGGCTTGCTGGTCGTGGCGATCACCTTCGGTGGGCCGTTGATCTTGATCTTGGCCTCCTTGCCGGAGAACGGCGGCGGGTCGTCGGGGACCGCCCCGCCGGCCAGCAGCGTGCGCTTCAGCAGCGGCACCTTGACGAGCCGCGGCGTCGAGCGCAGCACCTTGTAGCGGGCCGCGCCCGCCGTCGGCTCCCACGACACGACGGTGCCGCACCCCTGCACGTCGGTGAGCAGCTCGCTCGGGCGTGCGGGCGTTGCCGCCGTGCTCGGGTGCGCCGACACGCTGACCGTGCTCGCATGCGCCGGTGCGCTCGCCGCCGCGGCCGTCGTGGCGGTCCCGGTGCTCGACGAGGCGCTCTCGGTGCTCGGCGGCGTCCCCGCCGGACACGACGGTGCACTGGAGGTGCTCCCGAAGATCGTCGTGCCCTGGGCGTGGTTGGCGCTGCCGAGGTACAGCGTGCCGTCCGGCGCCGTGATCATCGAGCGGGCGCCGAAGTTGTCCTCGCCGGCGCCGAACGCGTTGTACGTCAGCGGGAACCAGGCCCGCCCGTCACAGGTGCCGTAGACGTCGAACCCGTACTGCGGGCTGAGCAGCTGACCGATCACCGGCCAGTCCTGCAGGATGTAGCTCCAGTCGTTCGTGCCCGTGATCAGGCCGTTGGCCCAGTCGTCCATGCGCCAGAAGTGCGCGTTGAACGGGTTGCCCATCCCGTCGGGCAGTCCGCTGAGCGGGTACTTCAGGACGCCGTTGACCGTGCGCGCGGTTCCGGCCACCAGGTCCCAGTTGTTGTCGGGGTAGATGACGATCATCTCCGAGCCCGGGAAGGCCGTGTTGTACCAGCCGCTGGAGCCCACGTAGAGCTGGTTGTTGAACACGCCCATCGAGACGACCGAGGTGATCTGCGCGCCGGCGCCGGCGCCGTCGGTGACCACCGGCGTCCAGGTCGGCGACGCGCCACCCGCGGTCTTGTACACCGAGTAGCCCGCGTTGGCGGAGCTGCCGTCGCCGGCGTACAGGTAGCCGTTGAACGTCTGCAACTCGAACACCTGCATGTCCGACGGGGTGACCTGCGTGAACGTCGGGTCGGCGCCGCCGGGGTTGTTGACCTGCAGCACCACGCCGTCGCCGGTCAGGCCGCTGGTGGCGGTCACGTAGAGCTGGTTGTTGAAGACCGTCATGGCCCGGAAGCCGATCGGGTCCTGCACGCCGAGGTAGGTGTCGATCGACGCTGGCGCGGGGATCGGGGTGAAGTTCACGCCGTCGGTCGTGCGCAGGATCCGCGGCGGGATCACGTGCGCCAGCTCGGGGATGTACTCATCCGGCGTGACATCACCGACATACAGGGCGCCGTCGTAGACGGCCATGCCGCGGAAGCCGATGTCCTGGGCCACGTAGTTGCCGGGGGACAGTGGGTTGGGGATGTCCTGTGGCGAGTTGTACAGCGGCGTCCAGACCCCGTCCGACGGCTCGAACGACCAGATCTGCGCCTGCAGGTCGATCTGGTACTCGTTGGCCGGGCAGGTCTCGCCGGGCGTCGGTTGCGTCGAGTACAGGAACGGCTCGGTCGGGTAGTAGAACACCTCGGTCGCACCCTCCACGCATCCCTCGCTGCGGGCCGTGCCAACGTAGAGCTTGTTGTCGAACCACGCCATCGACCACGCGTAGTCGTTGTTCGGCGTGCCGAAGCCGTCGTAGGCGAGGACCTGGATGGGCGGCGGGGCCGCGGCGGCCTGTGCCGCGGCGGTTGTGGCCGTGGCCAGTGAGAACAGCACGGCTGCGGCCAGGATGACCGGTAGCGTGCGGCGACTCCTCCTCATGCGAGCTCCTTCTCCGTGGTGGGTGGTGCCGAAGTGGTGACGACGCGCCCGGGGGTCGCGTCGCGGGGTGACAGGCGTTCGAGCAGCTCGGCCGCGCGGTCCGGGCCGCGGGTGGCGCGCAGCCGCTGGCCGAGCCGCTCGGCCCGGAGGCGGCGGTCCGCATCGCCGAGCAGCGCCTCGACGGCGTCGCCGAGGCGCTGCGGGGTGCAGCGGCGGGCCGGCAGGCTCAGCCCGACGCCGGCCTCGACCAGGCGCCGCCCGTTGTCGGGCTGATCCCAGGTGGTGGGGACGACGAGCTGCGGGATGCCGGCCACGGCGGCGGCCAGCACGGTGCCGGCGCCACCGGTGGTGACGATCGCCGCACAACGCGGCAGCAGCTCGGCGTGGTTGAGGAAGCTGCTCACGTGGACGTTGGGCGCCGGAGCGCTCAGGCCGAGCGCGGCGGGATCCCGGTGTCCGGTGGTCAGCAGGGCCTCCAGCGGGCGGCCGGCGAGCCCGCGCGCGGCCGCCTGCAGCAGGAAGGGCTGCCCGGTGTTGGAGGTGCCCTCGGTCACGTGGACCCACGGCCGGACGTGCGGGACGTCGTCCAGCCGCGCGGCGGCGTCGGGGTCGGCCGGCGGCTGCCAGGTGTACGGGCCGACATAGTGCACGCTGGCCGGCAGGTCGCCGCGCTCGTAGTCGAGCTCGGGCAGGCTGCCGACGAGATACAGCGGCAGCCGGCCGGTGAACGCGTTGAGCGAGCAGCCCAGCGGCGGCAGGCGATGCGTGGCCCGCACCGCGTCGACGTCGCGGCGCAGGCCCGCGGCGGCGCGGTCGACCACGCGATCCGCGAGCGACTTGGCCAGCCGGGTCGCCCGCGTGCGGGCGGGCGGCAGGCCGAAGCCGAAGGCGATCGGGGCGTCGGGTCCGGGCACCAGCGGCCCCATGAACGTGGCCAGCGCGGCGACGGGGATGCCCGTCTGCTCCCACAGCACGGTGATCGGGCCGAGCATGGCCGGCTCGGTGACGATCACGTCGGGCTGCCAGCGCTCCACGAGCGGCTGCAGGTCGGCCACCTGGGCGCCCACCGTGCCGACGAGCCAGCCGCGAAACGCGCGTGCCTGTGCGCGCAGCATGCCCCGCCGTCCGGCGCCGCTCTCCTCGACCCTGCGCACGGGCTCCCACGCCGCAGCGACGCGCTGGAAGCCGAACACGGTGAAGCCCTCGCCCTCGATCCGCTCGCGGGCGTCCTCGCCGGTGTAGAACGCCACCTCGTGACCGCGCTGCCGCAGCGCCCGCGCCACCGCGACGTTGGGGTTGACGTGCCCGGGGAACGGCCAGCAGCAGAGCAAGAAACGCGCGCTCACGGCGCCTTCACCGCCCCTGCCGGCGCCGGGGCGTCACGCGCCGGCAGGAGATCCTCGAGCAGCGTGGCGGCGCCCGCCGGTCCCGGCGCCTGCGCCAGGCGCTGTGCCAGCCGGCCGGCGCGCTCGCGATAGCCCGCGTCGCCGAGCACCTCCTGCACCGCGGCGCGCAGGCGCGCCGGCGTGCATTCGCGGGGCGACAGGCGGACGCCGGCGCCGGCCTCGACCACGCGACGGGCGTTATCGGGCTTGTCGTGGGCCGTCGGCACCACGACAAGCGGCACGCCGTGTGCCAGCGCGCCGATGACCGTCGCCGCGCCCCCGCCGGTCACCACCGCCGAGCAGCGCGGCAGCAGCGCCCCGTGGCTGACCCAGCGGGTCACGTGCACGTTGGCGGGCAGCGCGCCGAGGCCGAGGTCGCGCGGGTCCCGGTGGCCACCGGTGCTCATGACGACCTGCCACGGCGCGGCGCCCAGCCCCCGGGCCGCCGCGCGCAGCAGGTAGGGGTCTCCCTTGCGCACGGTGCTCTCGCTGACGTGGACCCACGGCTCGCCGTCGGGCAGGCTCTCCAGCCAGGTGGCGTCCTCGACACAGACCGGCGGGTGCCACACGCAGGACCCGAGGTAGTGCACGCTGGCCGGCAGGTCGTGGCGTCCGTAGTCGAGCTCGGGCACGTTGCCGACGAGGTAGAGCGGCAGTCGTGCGGTGAATGCGTTCGGCGTCGCCGCGGCCGGCGGCAGCCCATGCTCGGCGCGCAGCTCGTCCAGGCGGGCGCGCATCGGCGCGCCGGCGCGCTCGGTCACCCACGTGATCGTCCCGGCCAGCGCCCGCTCGCGGCGCGTGCGCGGCGGCGCCATGCCCAGGCCCCATGGTGGCGCGTCGGGCCCCGGGATCAGCGGGCCCATGAACGTCGAGGACAGCGCGACGGGGATGCCCGTCTTCTCCCACAGCACCATGATCGGGCCCCAGAGCGAGAGGTCGCAGACGAGCGCATCCGGCCGCCAGCGCGCCAGCAGCGGCTCCAGATCGGCCAGCTGGTCGGGAATCGTCTCCACCAGCCACTCGCGCAGGGCGCGGCGGACCACCGCCGGCTTGGGTCGCGCGCGGGCGTCCTCGGGCTCCAGCGCCTGCATGCCGGCATAGCCGCGTTGCTCGTCGAGGCGCTCGAAGGCGAACACCGAGTAGCCCTCGGACTCGAGCAGTGGGGCGGCGCTCGGTCCCGTGTAGAAGCGCACGTCGTGGCCGCGCCGGCGCAGCTCGCCGGCGATCGCCAGCTGGCTGTGCACGTGGCCGGTGAACGGCCAGCAGGTCACGAGCAGGCGGCTCACGGCGCCCCTTCGGCGGCGGCCGCCGCGCGCGTGCGGATGCGGCGCAGGAACGGCCCGAAGTACACCCGCTCGAACAGGCCGGAGGGCAGGTAGCGGCGCAGCACGATCGCCGCCGCGGCGGGCCGCCCGACGACGTAGCGCATCTTCGGCCGGTCGGCCGTGAGCGCCTCGTGGATCGCCGCGGCCACGTCCTCCGGCGTGGTGCGCGAGCGCTCGACGTACTGGTCGGCGACCGCCTCGCTGGCCTGGAACAGCTCGTAGTAGGGGCTCGAGCGGTCCAGCGCGCCGGCGGCGGTGCCCCGGTGCTCGTCCCAGCGCTCGGTCTTGATGATGCCGGGCTCGATCATCACGGCGTGCAGGCCGTCGAAGGGGTCGAGCTCGAGCGCGAGCGCCTCGCCGAAGCCCTCCTGGGCGAACTTGCTCGCGCAGTACACCCCGAGGCCGAACGTCGAGATCCGTCCGCCGACCGAGGTGATCGTCACCACGCGTCCGCGGCGGGCGGCCCGCATGTGCGGCAGGACCGCCTGGGTGACCGCGATCGTGCCGAACACGTTGGCCTCGAAGACGGCCCGGATCTCCGCGTCGGTGACGTCCTCGATGCAGCCGCGCAGGCCGATGCCGCCGTTGTTGACCAGCGCGTCGATCGTGCCGCACTCCTCCACGACGGTGGCCACGGCCGCATCGATGCTGGCCCGGTCGGTCAGGTCCAGGCGCAGCACCCGCAGCTCGGCGCCGCGCTCGCGCGCGGCGGCCAGCACCTCGGGTTCCTGCGCGGGGTTGCGCACGGTGGCATACACGCGGAACCCGCGCTCGGCCAGGTACAGGGCGCTGGCCAGGCCGAGTCCGGTGCCGCTGCCGGTGATCAGGACGCTGTCGCCGCTCATGGCTGGCGCACCTCCAGGGTCTCGAGGATGTGGGACGCGACGACCTCGGGCTGCTCGAGCGGCCCGAAGTGGCCCCATTCGGTCACCGGCAGGAAGATCGAGCTCGCGTTGGGGAGCCGCTCGAGCAGGACGTCGTGGGTGCGCCGGAACACCGAGTCCTCCGCGTACATGAGCGTGACCGGCGCCTCGATGCTCGCGAAGCGCTCGATCGGCAAGCTGCCCACGTGCTCGAGGTCACTGCCGGCCGTCGTCTCCTCGACCAGGCGCAGGAACGGCTTGGGGTTGCGGGGCAGCCCGTTGAGCGGCCCCCACTTCTTCGGCAGCTCGAGGCTCGTGCGCAGCAGGTAGTCGACGTCGGTGAGGCGCTCCGGCTCCACGTCGGCGCCGGCACGGGTGAGCATCTCACCCCAGCGCGACCAGCCCTCCCATTCGTCGCGCCCGCGCTCCTGCACCAGCGCCGGCAGCACGGCCTCGATCGCCACGACGTGCTGCACGCGCTCGGGATGGGCGGCGGCGAAGTACAGCGAGATGTCGGCCCCGAAGCTGTGGCCGACCAGCGCCGCCCGCTCGATCTCGAGCGCGTCGAGCAGCTCGAGCAGGTCGCCGGCCATGTCATCGCACGTGTAGCCGCTCGGCGTCATGTCGCTGTAGCCGTGCCCGCGCAGGTCGTAGGTGAGGACGCGGAAGTCGTCCCACAGCAGCGGCACCATCTTCAGGTGCCAGACGGCGAGGTTGCCGGTCAGCCCGTGGATGAGGACGAGCTCAGGTCCCTCGCCGACCTGCTGGTAGTGGAGGCGTGCCCCCTGGCTCAGTGTCACCTTCGGCATGGTTCTCCTGTTCGCGTCACTCGACGTAGCCGAGTGCCCGCAGGCGGTTGACGATGGTCTGCTCCTCGTCCGGGTCGAGCTGCAGGTCGATGGCCGGCGCCGCCTCGGCCTCGCCGGCGGCGGCGGGGCGGGGGCCGGCGCTGCGCGGCGGTCGCGCGGCGAGCGCCGCCGGCTCGAACGCCGCCTCGGCCAGCCGGCCGGTCATGTCCGGGGGAATCGGGACGTCGAGGCTGTAGAGCAGGGTCGGCGCGACGTCGAGGATCGAGAGCTCCTCGAGCGCGACGCCGGCGCGGATGCCGGGGCCGGCGGCCATGAACACGCCCTGCCACTGATGGTTGCCGAGCGGGTACTCCCGCCGGCGAACGACGGTGTCGCTGCGCAGGATCGACATCGCGGCGCCATCGGCCAGCACGAGCGACAGGTCGGGCCCGAGCTCCTCGTGCGGGCCGGCATAGGCCTCCTCGCGCGTGAGCACGTCCAGGACCACCGGCCGGCCGGTCACCGGATTGGTGATCTCGCGCAGGCCGGCGGCGATCTGCGCGCCCAGTGCCTCGCGCCGCTCGCGCGGCATCGGGTCGCCGCCGGGCTGCTTGCGCACGATGGTGATGCCCTGGCTGCTCGGCGTCGCGGCATAGGCCACCGTGCGATCCCAGTCCAGCTGGGCGACGTGGCGGGTCATCTCGGCGAAGCCCACCGCGCTGGCCGCCGCGCCGGGGGCGGCGGCGTCCCGGTAGGCCAGGTACCCCTGCTCCTCCAGCCACGCGTTGACGTACAGCAGGTCCCACGTCGGTCCGAAGCCGTGATCGGAGGCGACGACCACGGTGGCGTCCGCGCCCGCCAGCTCGACGATCTGCGCGAGCTTGGCGTCCAGGCCACGGAAGTAGGACTCGCACAGCTCGATGATCTCCTGCTCCCAGGGGTCGGGTTGCGCCGGGCGGCAGGCGGCGTCGATGAACCGCCAGCACAGGTGCTGGAGCTTGTCGGTGCCGTCGAACATGATCCCGATGAGGTCGGCCCGCCCGTCCTCGAGGAGCAGATGGCGCAGGATCTCGAACCAGCGCTCCTCGCGGCGCACGTGCAGCCGGATCCAGTCGGCGTATTCGTCGTGGGGGCAGCCGTCGATCGCCTTGGCCTCGAGCTCCATGTCGAGGGCCATCTCGCGGGGCTCGAAGCTCGGCAGCTGCTTGAGCCGGTCGAACAGCCCCGGTGGATGGCAGCCGAGCCGCAGCTGGCGCCAGGGCATCCAGCCGCCGGGCACCAGCGACCCGTCGATGGGGGGTGGCGGGAACAGCAGGGGGAAGTTCAGCGAGACGATGCGCTTGCCGGCGTCGCTGGCCAGCGACCAGATCGTGTCGGCGTGGATGTCCTGGCTGGTGGCCAGGTGCAGGTACTCGCTGTCCGGGTCCTCCTTCTGGAAGAAGTCGAACACGCCGTGCTGGCCGGGGCGCATGCCGGTCATCAGCGACGTCCAGGCCGGCGGCGTGAGCGGCGGCATCACGGTCCGCAGCGGCGCCCGCACGCCGCGCTGGGTGAGCTCCGCCAGGAACGGCATGACGCCGCGCTCCATCAGCGGGTCGAGCACCGTGAAGGTGGCGCCGTCGAGACCGAGGAGAACAGTGCTGGGCATGTCAGTGGACCTCCGCCGCGCTCGGCTGGCGGTGGCGGCAGATGAAGTCCACCAGTTCGGCCACGGTGACGTCGCGCTCCTCCACCGGGCGCTCCCCGATCTCGGCCAGCCATTCGGTGAACGGGAGACGGCCGTAGCGGTGCTGGATCATCGTGCCGATGACGACGATGTCCAGTGACTCGAGGCCCATATCGGCCAGGAAGCGCGTGTCCGGCGCCAGGTCGCCGTCGTACTCCCAGTCCTCGGCGAGCTCGCGCACCATCTCGAGCACCTCTTGCTGAATCTGCGGGTCGGTGAGCGTCATCGCGCCGGCCCTCCTTTCTCGATCAAGGTCGTCGCCACGATCAGTCCGTCGGCCTCGGCGCAGTGCACGCGCAGCTCGGGTCCGGACGCTCCGGTGGGGCGCACCAGCACCGTCCCCTGCTCGGGGTCGACCGCGGTCACCGTCATGTCGCGCGGCCCGTGGGCCAGGCCGGTGCCCAGCGCCTTGCTCGCCGCCTCCTTGGCGCAGTAGCAGCACAGCTGCCAGCGTTCGGCCAGGCCGGCCAGCCCCGCCCGCTCGCCCTCGGCGAACGCCACCTGCGTGAACCCCTCGGGCAGCGGGCCGGCCCGCTCGAGGTCGATGCCCGGCGTCGCGTCCAGCGAGGCCAGCGCGACGGCGTGCCCGCCGCTGTGGGACAGCGACACGCGGGGCATCTGCGCCAGCCCGGCCAGGGCCGGTCCGCCGACGAGCGGCCGACCCCGTTCATCGGCGACCAGCTCAATCTCGCGCGGCTCGACGTGCAGCCCGTGAACGCGCAGCACCAGGTCGGCCAGCGCCTCCTTGGCCGCGGTGCGCGCCGCCAGCCACGCCATCCGGCGGCTGGCCGGCCCGCGCAGGGCGGCGAGCTGCTCGCGCTCGGCGGGGCCGAGCATCCGCTGCGCCCAGATGCGCGACCACAGGTCGGCGTCCGCGGCGCCGGGCACCGCCAGGCGCCGGCACTGCACCGGGTGCCCGTTCGCCGGCATTCCGTTGATCGGCACCGGCCACGGGACGGACATCGGCGCGCCGTCGCCGCCGACGATGAGCGACTCCAGCGACGGCGGCAGGTCGAAGCGCTTGTCCTCCCAGCCGCGCAGGCGCATCCACGGGCATCCGTCGGCGTCCAGGACGTCGATGTCCGAGCGCGTGAGATGCTCGCCGACCAGCGCGATCTCGGCGACGCCGGTCAGCGACTCGCCGACCGGCCGCGGCGGACCGAAGACGTCGAGCGCCTCCAGGCGGAACGGGAACACCACGCGACCGCGCGACAGCCGCTCGGCCGTCCAGAACCCCACGAGCTGGCCGGCGGCGTCGAGCACGACGGGATCGAGCGCCAGGGGCGGGCGGTCGAGCACCTGCAGCCGGGCGCGGATCCCGTGCGGTCCCGTGGCGTCGATCGCTCGCACCGCCTGCCAGTGGGGGCCGTGGAACATCGCGTCGAGGTACAGGCGGTCGGCGGGCAGGCGCGACGGCTCGCCGCCCGCGGGTGGCGCCATGGCGGGCGGCGCGGCGGGGTAGGCGGTGGCCAGCAGCACCGTCGCCTCGACCTCGGGCGGCCGTCCGTCCTGCGCCGGGGGGTCGACGACGCGTGCCTGCACCGCCACGCGGGCGTGCCCGCCGTCGTCGGCCAGACGCCGGGCGCAGATCTCGACGGTCGGCGGCCGGTCCTCGACCGCGATCCAGCGGTGGGCGCGGACGTCGCGCAGCCCGACCACCACCGCCTCGCCGACCAGCTCGGCCGCGGCCTCGGCGAGCAGCGCGAGGCTGAGCGTGAGCGGCACCACCGCCAGGGCACCGCCGAGGCGATGGTCGTCCAGCGACGGGTCCACGGCCGGGTCGAAGGTGCGCACGGCCACCAGCTCGGTGGCCGATCGCGCCACCACGGCGCCCAGCGGCGACGGCCCGGGCGCCGTGACGGGCGGCGCGAGATACGCCCGCATGACATCGTCCTGCGCGACCAGGAACTGCGCCATCGTCGCCATGTAGGTGTCCATCGCCTGCTCGAGCGGCTCGAGCGGCTCGTCGGCGAGCAGCGGCGGCCAGGCGATCGGCTCATCGCCGTCGAACAGCACGTCGCCGTCCAGCGGCTCGTCCGCCCAGGGGCCCGACTCCGCGTCCTGCGGCGCCGCCGCGCCGGCGTGCGCCGGCGCCGGCTCCGCCGCGCGGGCCGCTTCGGCGGCGGGCGCGGCCATGCGGTTCTCCGCGCCCAGCTCGGCGACCAGCTCGTCGCCGAGCCGCAGCATCGGCCAGGCGTGGGAGAGCTCGATGCGCAGCGGCTGGCCGGCATCGTCGTCCGCCGCGGCGTCGAGGTCGATGACCGTGGTGGCGCGGCCGGCGTGCAGGGCCGCCGCGTCGACCTCGACGCCGTGCACGAGCAGCTGGGCGACGAGATGGTTCAGCTGGGTCGTGCCCGAGCGGCGCTGCACGTCGGCCGGGATCGCGCAGAACGGCCGGCCGCGCAGGACGTCCTCGATGAACGCGCTGAGGTTCCCGCGCGCGCCGCACTCGATGAACACGCGGTCTCCCGCCGCGTGCCGCGCCTCGATCGTGCGGCGAAACTCGACGCTGCTCGTCCAGTGCTCGGCCAGCAGCTCGCGGATGGCGGCGGGATCGTCGGGGTAGCGCTCGCCGGTGGTGCACGAGTACAGCGGCATGGCGGGCGACCGGATCTCGGTCTGCGCGAACACCTCGCGCAGCTCGTCGGCGTAGCCGGCGAACCTCGGCGTGTGCACCGCGCGGTCGTACGGGAGCTGCTCGTGGATGAGGCCGTCTCGCTGCAGCAGCGCCCGCGCCCGCTCGGCGGCCTGCGGCTCGCCCACCAGCACCGTCTGGTGCGGGCAGTTGTCCATGCCCACGTACAGCTCGCCGCCGGCCTCGCGCGCGATCGCGTCGACCTGCTCGCGGTCGGCGGCCACGGCCAGCAGCGTCGCCGGCGGCAGCCCGTCGCCGGCCGCGGCGCGTGTGTAGGCGTCGAGCAGCGCCGTGTTCAGGCGGGCGCGGCTCGCGTCGTCGTCGAGCGCCAGCACGCCGGCCGCGTCCGCCGCGGAGTAGTCGCCGGTGCTGTGGCCCAGGCAGGCGTCGTAGCGCACCCCGAGCCGCCGCAGCAGCCCGTGCACCGCGCGGTTGGCCCCCAGTACCGCGCCCACGGCCACGTCGAGGTCCATCAGTCGCCGCTCGGCCTCATGGCGCTCCCCCTCGTCGAAGGTGGGTCGCGGGAACACCCAGTCACTGGCGACGTCCTCGCGCGTCGAGTCGTGCTGCGCGCGATCGACGAGGTCGAACGCCTCGCGCACCTCCGGGAAGTGCAGGCACAGGTCGGCCAGCATGTCGGGGTACTGCGAGCCCTCACCGGGGAACACGAGCAGGACGCCCCCCTCGCGCCCGAGCGGCGCGTCGGCGAAGTAGGTGCCCGAGCCGGCCTTGATGCGATGCGTGCCGGGCTGCTCCAGCCGGGTGGCGGCCTTGTCGAGCTTGGCCCGCAGATCCTGCAGCGACGTGGCGACGATGGCCAGGCGCAGCGGGCGCTCGACGGCGCCGAGGCGGGAGACCAGGCTCGCCGCCACGTCGCCGAGCGTCCACGTGACCGGGGGCGCGGCCAGCCGCGCGGCGAGCGCGCGCGCCGCCTCGGCCAGGCCGGCGGTCGACTGCGCCTCCAGCGGGCACAGCTCGCTGTCCCACGGCGGCAGGTGCGCGGGGGCGGGGGCCGGCGCCTCCTCGAGGATCGCGTGGGCGTTGATGCCGCCGAAGCCGAACGCGTTGATGCCCGCCCGTCGCGGCGCCGGCGCCCCGTGCACCCAGGGACGGGTACGCGTGCTCAGGTAGAACGGCGTGCGCTCGAGGCCGAGCTTCGGGTTGGGACGCTCCACGTTGAGCGTCGGGGGCAGCACGCGGTGGTGCAGCGCGAGCGCGAGCTTGATCATGCCCGCCACCCCGGAGGCCGGGATGGTGTGGCTGATCATCGACTTCACGGTCCCCAGCGCGCAGCGAGGCAGGCCGCCGTCGCGGGTCCCGAACACCTCGGTCAGGGCCTCGATCTCGGTGACGTCGCCGACCGGCGTGGCGGTCCCGTGCGCCTCGAGCAGCTCGATGGTGGCCGGGTCGATGCCCGCCTGCTCGTACGCGCGGCGCAGCGCCAGCACCTCGCCCTCGACGCGCGGGGCCATGACGCTCGCGCCCCGGCCGTCGCTGGCCACGCCGACGCCCTGGATCACCGCGTAGACGCGGTCCCCGTCGCGCTCGGCATCCTCGACGCGCTTGAGCACCAGCATGCCGATGCCCTCCCCGAGCAGCGTGCCGTCGGCCTGCTCGTCGAACGGGGCGATCCGCTCGCGCCGCGACAGCGCCCCGAGCTGGCAGAACATGTTCAGCGTCGGCACCGGCATCCACACCTGCGAGCCGCCGGCCAGCACGAGGTCGCAGGAGCCGTCGCGCAGATGGGTGACCGCGTGCTGCACGGCGATGAGCGACGACGCGCAGGCTGCGTCGACGGTGTAGCTGGGACCCATGAGGTCGAGCCGGTTGGCAATGCGCCCGACGATGATGTTCGGGATCAGTCCGGCCACCGTCTCCGGCCCGATGTCCGGCAGCACGCGCCGCATCTCGGCGCGCAGGCGCTCGAGCTGCTCGGGGGTGTGCTCGGGATGCAGGCGCGCCAGCACCTGCAGCGTCTGCTCGACGACCAGGCCGCGCTGCACGGCCACCGCGTTGCCGCCGTTGAGGTAGGTCCCCTTGCCGAGCATGATGCCCGTGCGGGCGCGGATCTCCGCTGGCAGCTCGCGGCAGCCCGCGTCGACGAGCGCGTCGCTGGCCAGCTGCAGGGCCAGCCACTGGTCGGGCTCGCCGCCGACCGTGACCGGAGGCACGCCGTGCGCGAGCGGCGCGAACGACACCAGGTCGCCGAGGTACCCGCCGCGCTTGCAATAGGTCTTGTCCTCGTTCTCGAACGCCGGGTCGTAGTAGGTGCCCACGTCCCACGCCTCGGGCGGCGGGTCCGATATGGCGTCGACGCCGCCGAGGATGTTGCGCCAGTAGGCGTCCAGATCCGGCGCGCCCGGGAACAGGCACGACATGCCCACGATGGCCACGCCGGCCCGGCTCATGCGGGCACCCCCGCCAGCCGGTTGAGCGCCTGGCTGCCGAAGCCCTGCATGCCGACGAGCTCGGCCAGCAGCGTGCCGTCGGCGCTCAGGAAGCGATGGTCGCCCATGCACAGCGGCGCCCGGGCTTCGGGGTGCACGCGCAACTCGTGACGCACCGGCGTGCCCGGCAGCGGCGCCGGCGCGTGGCGGCGCCAGGCGCCGACCTGCACCGGCAGCAGCGTCAGACCCCACTGCACGCGCGACCACAGCAGCTGCACCTGCAGCGCGCAGTCCAGCAGGATCGGGTCGAGGATCCAGGCTGCCTCCGCGCCGGCGCCGTGCACGGCGCCCGCCGGGTCGGAGGCCAGCAGCGTCGCCACGGCCCCGCGCTCGCCCATGCCCTCGATCGACTCGATGCGCTGAAACAGCGGCCCGTGGAACAGGTAGGCGTCGTAGGCCTCGGCCACGCTGAGCGGGAAGTCCCCCAGGCCGTCCAGGGTGGGCGCCGGGGCAGCGGGCGAGCTGGCCGTGCCCCGTTGGGCCAGGACGACGTCCGCGCGGTAGCGCGATCGCTGGCCCTCGCCGCCGTCGATGGTCACGGGCACGATGACGGTCCCGTCCTCGGCCGTCGCGGCGTCGGGCGCCCGGTCGGGGCTGGGGCCGGCGAGGACCCGCACGACCACGCTCGGGCCCTCCAGGGTGACGCCGTTGTGCAGACGGACGTCGCGCAGCTCGACCACGTCGAGCTCGGGGAAGGCGGTGGCCGCCGTCTCGGCCATGAGCTCCATCGCGCCGGTGAACGGCAGCACGGGCTTGCCGTCGAGACGGTGGTGGTCCAGCAGCCGGTCGTGCTCGGGCTCGAGGCAGCGGATGACCTCGAGGTGCGCGTCCTCGCGGCGGGCCACGGCTCCTGGTGCGCGCAGGAACGCGGCGCTGGCGCGCGTGGGCGCGGTGTCGGGCGGGGCGGTGGCGTTGGACGGGGCGGTGGCATCGGCCGGCGCGCGGGCGTCCGCTGGCGTGGCGGTCGCCATCCCCTCGCTGCCGCCGATGAGGATCTCCGACTCGCCCTTGCGCCCCAGGCGGAGCTCCTCCTCCAGACGGGCGCGGCCGACCTCGGGCGCGATCAGCGCCACGCCGCGCTCGGCGAACTGGCGGGCGACGTCGTCGCTGACCATCCCGGTACCGCCCCATGGACCCCAATTGATCGAGACCACGCGGGCGTCCCAGCGGCGGTCGAGCTGCTGGGCGAGCTTGTTGAGCACCTCGCTGGCGGCGGCGTAGTCGGCCTGCCCTCGGTTTCCGAAGCGCCCCGAGACCGAACTGAACAGCACCAGGAAGCGCAGGCTCTCGGGGCGCAGCCGCCCGACCAGCGCCATGGCGGCGCCGGCCTTGGTGGCGAGCACGCGCTCGACCGAGTCGAGGTCCTTGTCGCGCACGAGTCGGTCTTCGATCACGCCGGCGCCGTGCAGGACGCCGTCGAGCCGGCCGTGCTCGGCGTAGACGGAGTCGACGAGCGCGCCGAGCTGGTGGGGCACCGCCACGTCGCAGGTCACGTATCGCGCGCGCGCTCCGGCGTCCCGCAGCCGCTCGAGGGTGCGGCGAACCTCGCGGCTGGCCAGCAGCTGTTGCAGCTCCGCGCGCACCGCGCGCGGTGTGAGCTCCTCGCCGGCGGTGCGGCGGCGATCCATGATCGCCTGCTGCAGGTCGCGCTCGCCGGTGAGGCTCGCCGTCTGCGGGGCCTCGTCGATCGGCTCCGTGCGCCCGGCGAGCACGAAGCTGCAGCGGTAGCGCTCCGCAAGCTCGATGGCCGTCTCCGCGGTGATGCCGCGCGCGCCGCCCGTGACGAGCACCACCGCGTCGGCGTCGAGCGGGGCCAGGGGCGCGGATGGGGCCTCGCGCGCGCGTAACTCGCTCGGGGCGAGCGAAGGGGTGATGCGGCGGCCGTCGCGGTATCCCACCTCCACCAGGCCGTCGCCGCTCAGCAGTTCCGCGAGCACGAGCCCGGCGAGCTCGTCCGGATCACCGGCGCCCAGATCGAGGGCCTTGACGCGCACGCCGGGCCACTCGTGCGCCAGCGACTTGAGAAAGCCGGGGACCAGCCCGGCCCACGGATCGAGCTCCTCGGCCGGTCCGTCGATCGCGAACGAGCCGCCCATCCGCGTGACCCCGAGCACCGCGGCCCCGCCGTTGTGGGTCGCCTGCTCGAGGTCCTCGCGCGCCGCCTGGGTCAGCGCGAGCAGCGCGCCGAGGTCGGGCGGGGCGTCGGGCGCGAGCGCGGCAAGGTGCACGAGCGCGCCGACGCGGGTGCGGCCCCCGCGCAGCTGTTCGAGCGATACGGCGTGGGTCTCGGAGCCTTGCGCGGGCAGGACGACGGCGTGGCGGCCGTCGGCGCTCAGCCGGCGGGCCAGCCGCTCGCCCACGCCATGGCCGTCGTCGACGATCACGACGCTCCCGGCTGAGTCGAGCTCGGCATCGCGGGTGGCCGCCGGAGCGCCGGCGGTCTGCAGCACGAACCGGCCGATGCGCCCACCAGCCGGTTCTTGGTCAAAAGGGACAGGCTCCTCCCTCCCTTCGCTCGCTGGGCCGCCGGGGGCCGGCGCGCCAGCCAGCCGCTCGAGCACCCCGATGACTTCGCGCAGGGTGCGGCTGGCCGTCAGCTCCTCTACGTCGAGGTCGACGCCGTCGGGCAGTGCCATCTCCTGCACCATCGTGCCGGCGATCTCGACTCGCTTGATCGAGTCGATGCCGAGGTCGGACTCGAGGTCGACGTCGAGGTCGAGCATCTCCGGCGGGTATCCCGTCCGGTCGCTGACGACGGCCAGCAGCCGCGCGGTGATGTCGGCACTCGGCGTCGCGGCGGGCGCGGGTGCCGCCGCGGCGGGGGCCGGGGTCGGTGCGACCGCCTCGGCCGGGACGGCGCTTGGTGCGGGGGCGGCGCCGGACACCGGGGCGGCGGCGGGCGCGGGCGCGGCGGGGGGCGCGTGCGGCGCCGTCGCGGGGACCGCGGGGACCGCCGGGGACGCCGGGGCCGCCGGGGCCGCCGCCACCGGCAGAGCCGGCCGCAGCGGTGGCGGCGCGACCGCATCCTCGTGCGCGCCGGCTCGCCCGCGGCGTTCGCTGAGGTAGGCGAGCATGATGCTTCGCTGCGTGTCCAGGAAGTGCGCCATCAGCTCGTGATGGCGGCCCATCACGTCGCCGGCCCGCTCGGCGCTGATCCGGGCGGGCGCGGCCGCGGGTGGCGGTGCGGGCGCGGCGTCGGCGAGCACCGCCGGTGGCGGGATCTCGGCATCGGCGCCACGATGGCCATTGGTATGCGCGCCGTTGGCGTGACTCATGGGCTCCTCGCTTGACGTCGGAAGGGGCAGGGCAAGAGGGTGGACGGGCATCAGCGGCTCGGAGGCCGGTCGCGCGCGACCGCCGTTGACCAGCCACGTGGTGGGTGAGCGGGTCGGCAAACCGCCGAGCGGCTCCAGCGTCCGCAGGTCCAGGCGCCGCGCTCGCCGTCCGCGCAGCAGCAGCGGGGCCGCGACCGGGACGCCCTCGGCGGCGAGCGTCGCGAGGGCGTGCAGCAGGGCCACCAGCCCGGGGCGCCCGCGCTGGTCGACCGGAGCCGCCACGTGCGGCCGGTCGCCGAGGATCCGGCCCACCAGTCCGGTCAGCACGCTGCGCGGGCCGACCTCGAGGAAGATCCGCGCGCCCGCGGCGTACATCGCGGTGATCTCCTCCGCGAATGCCACCGGCTCGACGAGGTGACGCGAGAGCGTGGCCCGGATCGCCTCCGGATCCTCCGGGTGCGGCGCGGCAGTGGTGTTGGAGAAGACCGGGAACGCGGGCGCGGCCAGCGGCGTCTGCGCCAGCCAGCTCGCCAGCCGCTGCTGGGCGTCGGCCACATAGGGTGAATGGAATCCGCACGCCACCGGCAACCGGCGGGCGCGCAGGTCGTGCGCGCGGCACCAGTCCAGCGCCCGCTCGATCGCGGCCTGCGAGCCCGACAGCACCGTCTGCTCGGGCCCGTTGAGGTTCGCCAGCACCAGCTCGGGGTCGGCGATCGCTCCGGCCAGGGCCTCGGGGCCGGCGTCGACCGCGGCCATCGCCCCGCTGTCGTCCCCGGACGTCTCGCGGATGAAGCGACCGCGGGCCTCCGAGGTTCGCAGCAGGTCGTCCTCGCCGAGGCTGCCCGCCGCGGCCAGTGCCACGAACTCGCCGTAGCTGTGCCCGGCGGCCATGTCCGGGGCGACGCCGAGCGTGCGCAGGACGTGCAGGTAGGCGAGCTCCACGGCCCCGAGCGCCGGCTGCGCGACGTCGGTCTCGGTGAGCGCGGCCTGGCGCTGCGCGCGCTCCTCGTCGGTGAACGACGGCGGCGGCAGGATGTAGCGGCTCAGTGGCTGCGGATGGGATCCGGCCAGCACGGCGTCGGCGTGCTCGAGCGCGCGGCGCGCCTGCGGGAAGGCGAGAGCCAGCTCGCGCCCCATGCCGACGAACTGCGAGCCCTGCCCCGGGAACAACAGCGCCAGCCCGCCGTCGCCGGCGAACGGCGCCAGCGCGAGGTGCACGCCGTGGGGTGCGTGGCGGCGCTCGGCGCCGTCACGCAGCGCTTCGCGCGCCTCGGTCAGCTTGCGCTGCAGATCGTCGAGGTCGGTGGCCACGATCGCCACCGTGGGCTGGGTCGGCGCTTCGCGCGCGGCATCCTCCCCCAGCGTCAGAGCGAGGTCGGCCAGCGCCGGTCGAGCGCCGGCCGCGAGCCGCTCGAGCATCCCGTCGAGCGAGCTGGCGAGCGCCTCTGGGGTGTCGCCGCGCCACAGCAGCAGCTCGGCCGGCCAGCGATCCAGGCAGGCATCGGCGTTGGGCAGCACCGCGTCGGTGTGCTCCTCGAGCACCACGTGGAAGTTCGTGCCGCCGAAGCCGAAGGCGCTGACCGCCGCGTGACGCGGGCCGTCCTGCTCGTCGCGCAGCCACGGCCGCGGCCTCGACGTTCGGTTAGAACGGCGCTCGACGGGAAGTCGGTGCGTGGGTTCGGCGTCTCCACGCCCAGCGTCGGCGGAAGCACGCGATGGTGCAGCGCCAGCGCCGCCTTCATCAGCCCGGCCACGCCGGCGGTCGCACTTGGTGTGGCCGATCATCGACTTGACCGAGCCGATCGCGCAACGCCTGCGGCCCGCCCCCGCCTCGGCATAGACGGCTGCAGCGCGGCGATCTCGGTCGGTCGCCGACCACCGTGCCCGTGCCGTGCGCCTCGACGAGCCCGACCTCGCCCGGCGAGACGCCGGCCTGCGCGTAGGCGCGGTCGCAGCGCCCGCATCTGTCCCTCGGGGCGCGGCGCGGTCAGGCCGCGGTCGCGGCCGTCGCTCGCCGCCCCGACGCCCTTGATGACGCCGTAGATGCGGTCGCCGTCGCGCTCGGCGTCGGCGCAAACGCTTGAGGACGACCGCCGCGACCCCCTCGCTGATGCGCGATGCCGTCGGCGTCCGCGTCGAACGGGCCGGCAGCGGCCGGTGGGGGACAGTGCCTGCGTCTTGCGAAGCACATGTAGGCGTAATGGGTTCTGGATGGCGTCGGCGCCGCCGACGATGGCCATGTCGCTGGTGCCGCTCTGCAGCTCGCGGACGCGAGCGTGACCGCGGCCAGCGATGAGCCGCAGGCGGCGTCGACGGTGAAGTTCGACGCCGCCGAGGTCGAGCCGGTTGGCGATCCGTCCCGCGGCCACGTTCATCAGCATGCCGGGGAAGCTGTCCTCGGTCCATTCGGGCAGCCGCTCGCCGAGGTCGTCGATCAGTCGCTGCCCGTCGTCGCCCAGCAGCGTGGGCAGGGCCGAGCGCACCGTGTAGCCGACGGCCAGGTCGGCGCCGCCGCCGCCGGCCCCGAACATCACGGAGGTGCGTTCGCGGGCGAACGGGCGCTCGGCGTAACCGGCGTCGTCCAGCGCGGCCTCGGGCCACGAGCAGGCCGAGCAGCTGGAACGGCTCGATCGAGCGCAGCGTGTTCGGCGGGATGCCGAAGCGCAGCGGATCGAACGCGATGTCGCCGAGGAACCCGCCCCAGCTTGCGAGTAGACGGGTCGGGGCGCGGCGCGGTCGGCGTCGAAGTAGCGCCGCCAGTCCCAGCGCGTCTCGGGGATCTCGGTGATGGCGTCAACGCCGTTGACGATGTTGTCCCAGAACGTCCGCGCGTCCGCGGCGCCCGGGCAGGATCGTGCCGACGCCGATGATCGCGACGTCGGCCGGCTCGGGAGCCGGCTCTGCCGGCGGCTCCGCGGCCGGCAGAGCGGCCAGCCGGGCGGCGGCTCCCGGCCACCAGCGTCTCGTGCAGGTCGGCCATCGTGCCGACCCGATCGCGCATCGCGGCGACCTGCCCGATCATGAACAGGCCCTGGCGCCACTGCTGCTCGCCGTCGAGCTCGACGAGCTTCGGGGCATGCGGATCGCTCGCATGCTCGGGGTTGCGGTCGGTGCCCTTGGCGGCGATGCGCAGCCGGCCGATGTTCAGCTGCTCGAGCCGATCCCGAAGCTCGGCCGGGCCGAGCGTCCTCGGTCAGCAGTCGCAGGCGCTCGGCGGCGAAGTCGTCGACGAAGGGCGACGGCAGGCAGCGCGTCGCGTGGCCCGGGCCGCTCTCGAGCAGCACGGTGCTCGTGCCCGTCAGCGCCGCGCGCTGGAACGCCTCGGTGATCGCCCCGTGGCTGACGGCCTCCTCGGTGAACAGGTAGGCCGTGCCCATGAGGACGCCGACCCGCACCCCGCGCGCGGTCAGCGGCGCGGCCAGCGCGGCCACCATCGCCGCCGACAGGCCGTCGTGGATCCCGCCCGCGAACAGGACCGACAGCGTCGCCGCCGTCCTCGGGCAGCTCGTCCAGCAGCGCCCCGACGACGCCCTCCCACAGCGCGAAGCTCGTGCGTGGCCCAACGTGGCCGCCGCATTCGCGGCCCTCGAACACGAATCGTCGCGCGCCGTCCTTGACATACAGGCGCACGAGCGCCGGGGACGGCGCGTGCAGGTAGGTCACGATGCCGTCGGCCTCCAGCGCGTGCGCCTGGTCGGGCCGCCCGCCGGCGATGAGCGCGAACGGGGGCCGGACGGCGCGCACCGCCTCGAGCTGCTCGGCGCGCAGCTCGGCGGGGACGAAGCCGAGGATGCCGACACCCCACGGGCGGTCGCCGACCTCCTGGCGGGTCTCGGGCCAGCAGCTCCGCCACCTCGGGCCCCCGCAGGAGCGCGAGCGCCAGGAACGGCAGCGCGCCCGCGTCGGCGACGGCGGCGGCGAACTCCGCGCGGTCGCTCACGCGGGTCATGGGCCCCTGGACGATCGGGTGCACCGTGCCGTGCAGGGCGGCGATCCCGGACCCCGGGGCCAGCGGGTTGCACGCGCGCGCGGCGGCGAGATGGTCGCGCACACTGTCGCGCAGCGCCGTGACGATTCCGCCCACGGTCACGAAGCGACGCGCCAGTTCTGCGGCCAGGGCGCCGTCCTGGCCGATGGCCAGCACCGCGCCGGGCCGGTCATCCCAGGCGACGCGCTCGTCCAGCGCCGTGCGCCAGGCGCGCAGCGCGCCGTCGGGGTCGGCGGCGGCCTTGGCCTCCAGCGCGTTGGCGCGGCTGGCCAGCGCCGCCGGCCCCTCGAGGCCCGGTCGCACGAGCAAGCGAAAGGCGCCACCCAGAGGTGCGCCCAGGCAGCGCGTCTCGCCACCGTCCATGGCGGCGACGTGCCGGCGCATCTCCGGCGGCAACGGCGACTCCCGCGCCAGGAGGACCTGGCTGTCAAGCACGATGCCTGCCGCTCCGGCCACGGCGCATGCGGCCGCCGTGTGCAGCCCGACCCCACCGTGGGCCCAGACCGGAACCCGCAGCTGACCGACGCAGCGCTGCAGCAGGACGAAGCTGCCCTCCTCGCCCACCCAGCCGCCCGCCTCGTGGCCGGTGGCGATGACGGCGTCGGCGCCGGCCTCCTGCGCGGCGCACGCGTCCTCGAGGCTGAGCGCCTGCACGAATGCGCGCGCGCCCAGCGCGTGCGCACCGGCGATCGCCCCGGCCACCCGGCCGCGGTCTCCGGCGACGATGACGGCGTCCAGCCCGGAGAGATCGCTTGCGCTCAGGGTGCCGGGCAGCCCGGCGGCGGCATCGACCGCCAATGCCCAGCGTCCATGCGCGAGCCGCGCGAGCCGGCCGATGGCGGTCTCGGCTGCGGACTCGTCGGTGCAGAAGCGCAGGTCGAGCGCGCCGATGGCGCCGGCGCGGCTGGCGGCCACGGCGAGGCTCGGCTCGGGATGGCCGGCGGGAGTGACCACGAGCACGTCGAGGCCGGCGGGCGGGCTCGCGTCTGCAGGCATCGGGCTGTGGACGCGCTCAGGCACGGCTCACCCGCACCTTCAACGCGCCACCTATCACAAATGCCAGGGCACTCGTCACCCCACAGTCACCGATTCGCCGAGTCTGCGCACGGGCTTCCCTCCCGAGGAGAATGACCGTTCTCCCACCCATAGGTACACGGTTTGCGCTTTTAACCAACGCGCGGTAGCCGCTAAATAAACGCTGAGACGGCGATACCGCCGCCCCCGGAGCCTTAGCGGCCCCTGTTCTGTCACACGTCCACCTGGAGGTCAAGTTAGAAGCCGAATTCAGCTCGCAGGTGTTACCTGCTTGATGGGCCCGGGGTGGCCGCCTAGGATGCGGTCACTTCGGCCGCAGACGTCCGACGCAGCAGCGGCGCTCTCTTCAACCGCGGGCGGGGCGCCACACCCCGCAGGACTGGACATGCACGATCAGGTGAGCCCAATCCGAGCCGCGATTCGCCAACGGTCCGAGGCCGACGGCGACGTTGCCCTGCCGGGCCGAGCCGCCCTGCGCGACGTCAATCACGACCGCAGCCCGCTGCGGCACCTCGAGCTCCTCTGCGATCCGCTGTCCCTGCGTGCGCTGCCCTCCGTCGACGGCGACGTGCGGGTGGGCGTCATCGCGGGCACCGGAACCGTCGATGGCCGTCCGGTGGTCTGCTACGCCCACGACGGCACCCTGTCCGCGGGCTCGGTCGGCGCGGCGGAGGCCGACGTGATCGTGCATGCGATGCGGACCGCGCGCGACCGCGGCGCGCCGATCGTCGCCTTCCTGGAGTGCGCCGGCGCGCGGTTGCAGGAGGGCGCCGCGGCGCTCGGAGGGTTCGGGCGCATCTTCAGGGAGAACGTCGCCCTCACCGCTCAGGTGCCACAGATCTCGGTGATCAGCGGCATCTCGGCCGGCGGCGGTTGCTACTCGCCCGCGCTCACCGATTTCACCGTGATGACCCGCCCGGCGGCGATGTTCCTCACCGGTCCCGGAGTCGTGCGCGAGGTCACCGGCGAGCGCGTCGGCATCGAGGATCTCGGCGGTCCCGGCGTCCATCAGGGCACCGGGGTGTGCGACCTCGTCGCCCACGACGAGTTCGAGGCGGCGGCGATGACCCGGCGCCTGCTCGGCTACCTGCCGGCACGGGTCGGCCGCGCGACGCGGTGGTCGCCGCAGCCCCCGCGCGAGGACGATCCCGCCCGTCACGTCCCTCAGGAGCCACGGCGCGTCTACGACGTGCGCGACGTGGCCCGCAGTCTCGCCGACGGCGGTGAGGTGCTCGAGCTCGCCCCTCGCTGGGCACGCAACCTGGTCACGGCGCTGGCGCGCATCGACGGGCACCCGGTGGGCATCATCGCCAACCAACCGCGGTATCTCGGCGGCGTGCTCGACGTCAACGCCTGTGACAAGGGCGCTCGCTTCGTCACGAGCTGCGAGCGCCTGCGCATTCCGCTCGTCGTGCTCGTCGACACGCCGGGGTTCATGCCCGGCACGCGGCAGGAGGGCTCCGGGATCATCCGCCGCGGGGCGCAGCTCGTGCGCGCGTTCGCCGGTGCGAGCGTGCCGCGGCTGACCGTGGTGCTGCGAAAGGCGTACGGCGGCGGGTTCATCACGATGAACTCCAAGGACCTCGGCGCGGACCTCTCGTTGGCCTGGAGCGGCGCCCAGATCGGCGTCATGGGCGCGCGCGCGGCGGTGCAGATCGTGCACCGCCGCGAACTGGCAGCGGCGCCCTCCCCGGCCGCCGCTGTCGACCGGCTCGCCGAGGAGTACGCCGCCCGCCACATCTCCGCCGAGCGGGCGTTGCGCGATGGCGCCATCGACGCGGTCATCCCCCCGCGCGAGACGCGCGCGCGACTCGCGGTGGCACTGGCCGGCGGCTGACGGCGGCGGGGCGGGCGGCCCGGCCCGGCCGCGTGGCCTGGCCTGGCCGGGCCTGGCCGCGTGGCCTGGCTGGCGCGCGGGGAAGCGGTAGGGCGCCGGACGGGGCTTGTCCCGCCGGCGGGACAAGCCCCGTGCCGGGCGCGTTCGGGCGCGTGGCAGGGGAGACGCAGGGGGCGGAGCAGGGCGGGCGCCCCCCAGCGGCTGGGCGGGCCGAGTCCCGACGAGTCGCGCGCGACGACGTGGGCCGGGGCAGGGCGGGGATTGTCCCGCCGGCGGGACACGGCCGGTCCGCCGCCTGTGCGGCGCGGCCCCGCGGGGGGCGGGGAAGTCCGGGGGCGACACGCCCGCTCCGCCGCGCGCGCTGCGCTCGAGCGGCGGCCGTCGGGCGAGTGCCGGCGCTGCGACGGCCGGGTGTGGTCGATTTCTATCGCTGGGGCGGTGGTAAACGACCACACCCCGGCTGGGGCGGCGTGGTCGCGGGCCGGGTGTGGTCGATTTCTATCGCTGGGGCGGTGGTAAACGACCACACCCCGGCTGGGGCGGCGTGGTCGCGGGTGGGGTGTGGTCGATTTCTATCGCTGGGGCGGTGGTAAACGACCACACCCCGTGACTCCGGCGGGGCGGGGCGGGGCGGGGAGGGGAGGGGCGGAGCGGGGCTGGGCGCGCCGGGCGACTCGACTGTCCCCGGCCGGTCAGGGCCGGGCGCGCCGGGCGCGCCCGCGCGCCGGACTCCTGTCCCCGGCCGGTCAGGGCCGGGCGCGCCGGGCGCGCCCCGCGCGCCGGCGTCAGGCCGGTCGGGCCACGGGGGCGAGGACGCGGCCGCGCATCGCCTCGTCGGGCTCGAGGCCGGCGAGTGTGAGCACGGTGGGGGCGATGTCGTAGATGGCGAGGTCGTCGCGGTGCTCGGCCGGGACGCCGGGGCCGGCGATCACGCACAGGCCGTCGCGGTCGTGGTTGGCGTCGTCGGGTCCGGTGTCGTTGTCGAACGTCCAGTGGCGGCCGTGGCCGAGGCTGCCGTTGCTGCGCCAGCCGAGGTCGCCGAAGTAGACGACCAGGTCGGGGGGGATGCCGCGCTGCTCGCGCCAGAGGTCCTCGGGCCGGAAGGCCCGCGTCCCGATCGGCTGACCGTCCGGGCCGGGCAATGCCTCCAGCCGCTCGGCGAGCTCGTCGCGCAGCGACTCGTAGTCCGCGGCGGGCGACGACGCCCTGCGGCTCGCGCCCCTCGACGTTCAGGCACACGCGGGCGTAGTAGCCACCCTCGCCCCAGGCCCGTGTCCGGCTCCAGTCGACCTGCGCGTCGCGGAACGACGTCGGTCCCGACGGCGGCTCGTGGAGCACGAGGTAGCCCTCCCGGAGGAGCCATTCGTTCACGCAGATGCGCGCCCTGCATCGGACGGGCGCCGTGGTCGGAGACGACGAGGACCGTGTCGTCGTCATCGAAGCGGGTCAGCGTCTCGCCGATCTCCTCGTCGAGGTAGGCGTAGTAGCTGCGGATCGACGTCGGCGTAGCGGTGGCCCGGCTCGTGGCGCGGATGGTCGGGTCAAAGAACCGCCAGAAGCGCGTGGTGCAGGCGATCGAGGCCGATCTCGACCACCATGAAGAAGTCCCACGGCCGCGTGTCGAGCAGATGCCGGCAGACGCGGAAGCGCTGCTCGGTCATCTCGTAGATCTCGGACAGGATGCCGGTCCCGGTCGTCGCTGCGGAAGTTCGCCACGTCCACCCGGTACGTGCCGACGAGCCCCTCGACCTCGGCGCGCAGGTCGGCCGGGTAGGTGTACGGGTCGCGGCGTGTGTCGGGCGTGAGGAAGCACGACACCAGCTCGCCGTTCACCGGCACGGGCGGGACGTCTGCGGGACGCCGACGACGATCACGTGCTTGCCCGCCCGACCGAGGTGATCCCATACGCGATCGAACCGCACGGAGCCCGAGTCGGCGATGGACGAGCGCGTCGTAGCTGCGGTCGCGGCGGTTGCGGAAGCCGTAGATGCCCAGCTCACCGGGATCCCGGCCGGTCATCATGCAGCTCCAGGCGGGCACCGTGATCGGCGGGTCGACGCTGCGCAGCGGCCCCCAGGTTCCGGCGCTCATCAGCGCGCGCAGATTGGGGAGATCCTCCGGCCAGCGCTCGAACACCAGCCGCGGGTCGGCGCAGTCGAGCCCGATGATCGCGACCCGGCCGCTCATGACGCGGCGTCCGGACAGCCGGCGATCCGGCGCGGGGCATCCGTGAGCGGTTCGGCGCTTTCGTACCGGGTGGCGGGGGATCGCACGCGACGATTCCAGCAGTCGCGCGCCGGCGGCACAAGGGGCCAGGAGCGTTTCCGGCGTCCCGCGACCCGTCCCGGGGCCTGCCGCGGCGACTGTAGAAACATGCGCGTACCCCTTGACACCGGCGCGCGGCGCTTGGTACACAAAGCAGCGCAGCAGGGATGGTCTGTCTGTGTCTGGCTGGAAGCGACGGGGTCGGCGTCAGCTGCAGCACCTTCATCGCCGTATTCCAGATCTCCAACAGAGGGACTGCCTTGAGAAACCACCTGCGACCGGCGCGCGTTCTCGCGTCACATGTACCGACGGGGTCCTGCTCGGCCCCGATCCCGAACGGCTCGGCACCCGCGCCGGCCGGACCCGGCGTCCCGGCGTTTGCCGGCCGGCGATGAGGGAAGGTGGCTGATTCGATGGCGACCACAGCCGAGCCCACCCGCCGCCTCACTCCGAACCGTCCGGTGGCAGTCGATCCCGCCACGGCGGCCGCGTCACTGGGCGCGGGGGCCGCGCGCCCGCGCCGCTGGGGACCCGCCGTCGCGCCGGGCGGTCCCGGCGGTGCCGGCGAGCGGCCGCCGATGCGCGTACTGCCGCGCGGCGACCAGCGCGTGCCCGCTCCCGGCGTGCAGACCTACCGGACCGGCATGCGGTTCGATCCGGCGATGTCGATCGACCGCTGGAAGCAGATCGGGTCGAAGATCGGCGCGCACTCCGACGCCACGTGCTGGTGGCTCGGTGACTGGCTGGGATTCGGCCGCACCAACTACGGCCGGCGCTACAAGGAAGGCGTCGCGCTGACCGGGCTCGAGTACAAGACGCTGCGCAACTACGCCGTCGTCGCCCGCGCGTTCGAATCGTCGCGGCGACGCGCCGAGCTGAGCTTCCAGCACCACGCCGAGGTCTGCGCGCTGCCCCGCGGCGAGCAGGACCTGTGGCTGGATCTGGCGGTGCGCCGCAGCTGGTCCAAGGCGGAGCTGCGGCGCCAGCTGCGCGAGCAGCGCCGGGCGGCCACCGCGACCACGTCGACGGCGTCGCTGCACCTGGCCCTGGAGCCGTCACGCCACCAACGCTGGTGCGACGCGGCCGAGCACCGGGACTGCAGCCTCGAGGCGTGGGTGACCACGGTGCTCGACGAGGCCGCACGCGCAGAGCTGGAACCGGCGGCCGCCGGCGACGAGTAGCGGGCGGCCGGCCGTCAGCCGCGCGACAGGGCGAGCCGCACGAGCTCGTCGAGCTGTCGCGCGGCGACGCGCGGGGCGAAGTGGCGCTCCACACCGGCACGCCCGCGCCGCGCCAGCCGCTCGCGTTGCGGCGCGTCGTCGCGCAGCTCCGTGAGCAGGCCGGCGAGGGCGGTGACGTCGCCCTCGGGGAAGATGCGACCGCCGCCGGAGGTCTCGATCACCCAGGGGATCTCGCCCGAGCGTGAGCCCACCACCGGCACGCCGCACAGCAGCGCCTCGCACAGGACCTTGCCGAACTGCTCGGCCCACGTGGTGGTCGTGCGCGAGGGCAGCACGAGGACGTCCATCTGGCGATAGTGGGCGGGCATCTCGGCGCTGCGGATGCCGGTGCGCAGGTCGAGCGTGCCGCGGCCGAGGTCGGCGCGCTCGAGCTCGCCGCGCAGCTCCCCATCGCCGACCACCAGCAAGCGGAACTCGAACGGCAGCGTGGCCACGGCGGCCAGCAGGTCGCGAATGCCCTTCGCGGGCACCAGGCGCCCGGCGAAGCCGATCGTGAACGGGCCGGCCGTGGCGCCGCGCGCGACCTCGGGCCACTCGGGGATCGTGTGCGGAACCACCGCCACCGGGGCGCGGGCGCCCCAGCGCTCGAGCATGTGGCCGGCGTTCGGCGAGCGGGCGGCGAAGAAGTCGACCCGCGGCATCGTCCAGCGGCGGATGGCCCGCGCCGGCCACGGGAACGGACGGTCGAGGTTCTCGTCACCCTGCACGCCCCACGGAATCCCGAGTCGCTGGCACGCCTGGCCCCACTGCAGCGCCGGGACCGAGAACGGCTCCTGCTCGAGGAACACCGCCGCCGGCTGCCAGCGCCGCAGCCAGCGCGTGGGACGGGTGACATAGAAGTGGCGCTGATACGCGCCCGGGTTGGCCACCCGCACACGCGCGAAGGTGCCGGGCAGCCCCGGCAGCGGCGGCGGCGTGAACCCGCCCGGGGAGTACTCGTCGCGCCAGCGGTTGGGCACGATCAGCTTCAGCGTCCAGCCGAGCTCGGCCAGCCGCACGTACACCAGCTGGTTGTGCGGTACGACGTTCGGGTGACTGACCACCACGAGCGTGCCGCGCGGCACGCTCACCTGGCGCCCCGCCGCGAGGCGAGCACGTCCTCGTAGAACGCGAGGATCCGCCCGACGATGGTCTCGGGCGCGAACTCGCGAGCCTGTTGGCGGCCGCGCTGGCCAAGCGCGACGCGCAGGTCGTGATCGGCGGCCGCCCGGCGCAGGGCCCCGGCCAGCGCCGCGTCGTCGCGGGGCGCGAACAGCAGGCCCGACCCGGCCTCGGCCACGTGCTCGGCGTGTCCGCCCGCATCCGAGGAGATCGTGGGAACGCCCGCCGCGAGGCCCTCCAGCACCACGCCCGGGAGGGGATCGGGGAGCACCGAGGCGTGCACGAGGACGTCGAGGGTGCGCAGCTCGGCGTCGACGTCCGCACGGAAGCCGACGAAGTCGACCCGGTCGGCGATGCCCAGCTCGTCGGCGAGCGCGTGCAGCCGGCGCTCGTAATCCTCCTCGCCGAACAGGGCCGAGCCGATGACGCGGGCGCGCACCCCGTCGGTGGGGAAGGCCTGGGCGAACCCTCTCAGGAACACGTCCTGGCCCTTCCACGGCGTGATCCGCCCGACGATGCCGACCTGACGGACCTCGTCGCGAATCGGGACGGCCTCGCCGGGCATCGGCACGGGAAAGGGGAAGACGGCGGTGGGCAGCCGCGCGGCCGCCGGTCCCACCGAGGCGAGGCAGCTGCGCGAGGGGGCGGCCAGGGCGTCGGGCAGCCTTGTCACCAGCTGGCGCATCACGGGCGCCAGCCGGGGTGCGAGGTACTCGGCGCTCAGGTAGTCGTGGACGTGCCAGAGCATCGGCCGGCGCGCGAGGCGGGCGGCCAGCGACCCGTACACCCCCGACTTCAGCGAGATCGCGTGCACGATGTCGGGCTCGAGCTCGCGCAGCCGCCCGGCCAGCCGCACGACGTACCTGGCCACGTGGCCGGCCGCCACCGCCTGCTGGCGTCCGGGACCGATGTCGGCCCGCCGCGCGTCGCGGGCCACGGGCGCGAGCGGCAGCACCTCCACGCGCGCGCCGGCCTCGCGCAGCGCGTCCACCAGCGGTCCGTCCTCGGCCACGATCACGGTCGCTTCGATGTCGCCGGCGGCCTGCACGAACCGCAGCAGTCCGATCTCCGCCCCCGAGAGGCGGGCGACGTGGGTGAGCAGGACGACGCGCAGCCTCTCAGTGCTATCGCGGGTCACCGCGGGCATCTTCGCACGCGGCTTCGCCCGCCGGCGGGGCGCTGGATCGTGCCCGAAGGCGATCTGGCAGAGTCAGTCTCGATGGGCGCGGCCGTCCGGCACCCACGACGCATCACCAACCCGCTCCGCCGTTCTGGCGCCCGGGTGCTTCGCCGTGTGGCGCCGGGGCGGCTGGCCGCGACCCGCGAGCTGGCGCTGCGGGTGACCGTCGCCTCGGCGGCGGCCGGGGTCACCGCGCCGGTGCGCTTCGCCGGGAACGAGCTGCTGCTGCGGCGCCGGCTGCAGTCCTACCGGCTCCGGCGATCGGGCATGCGGATCTTCGTCCGCCATCCGATGGCCGACGCGTGGGTCGTCCACGAGGTGATCAACCGCGGCGTGTACCGGCCGCCCGCGGTGGTCGAGCGCCTGCTGCGCGCGCGCGATCGTCCGCTGCGGATCGTCGACCTCGGCGCGCACGTCGGTTCGACGACCCTGCTCATGCTCGAGCTGTTCCCGCAGGCGCACGTGACCGCGTTCGAGCCCAACCCGGCCACGGCGGCGGTGCTGCGCCGGGCGGTCGCCGCGAACGGCCTGCAGGCGCAGTGCGACGTCCGCCAGGCCGCCGCCGGCGTCGCGCCGGGCACCGCGCTGATGGAGGGCTTCTCGCTGCTCGCTCACATGGTGAGAGAGGACGGCGCGCTCGAGGCGGTCGACCAGTTCCCGTTCCTGCGCGCCTACCAGCAGGACGGCGAACCCGCGCCCGTCGAGGTCGTGGACGTCCTGCCCGAACTGCAGGGCGCCGACCTGGTCAAGATCGACATCGAGGGCGGGGAGTGGCCGATCCTGCAGGACCCGCGGTTCGCCCAGCTGCAGGTGGGAGCGATCGTGCTCGAGTACCACCCGCAGGGGGCTCCGCAGGCCGACACGACCGAGGCCGCCCGCACGCTGCTGGCGCGGGCCGGCTTCCGGGTCGGAGAGCCCTTCGACCAGCACCACGGCGTCGGGCTGATCTGGGCGTGGCGAGATGAGCCGGCCGGCTAGCCAGGGCGGGCCGCCGTCGGCCACGGTGGCGATCGTCACGAAGGACCGGTGCGGCGTGCTGCGCAACGCGCTGGCGTCGGCGCTGGCGCAGCAGGGCGACGTCGAGGTGCTCGTGGTCGACGACGGCTCGCGCGACGGCACGGCCGAGATGGTGCGCGAGGAGTTTCCGGGCGTGCGAGTGCAGCGGTTCGAGGCGTCGGCCGGGCTGGTCGTGCGCCGCAACTTCGCCGTGCGGGCGGCGGCCGCGCCGATCGTCATCTCGATCGACGACGACGCCGTGTTCAGCGCCACCGACATCGTCGCGCAGACGCTGCGCGACTTCGACCACCCCCGGATCGCCGTCGTCGCCATTCCCTACATCGACGTGGGGGCCGACGACGTGGTCCGCCAGCGGGCGCCCGACGATCATGGCCGGTGGGTGGCCGCGACCTTCCGCGGCACGGCGTATGCGGTGCGCCGCGACCCGTTCCTGGCGCTCGGCGGGTTTCGCGAGAGCATCTTCCACCAGGGCGAGGAGCCCGACCTCTCGCTGCGCATGCTCGACGCCGGGTGGCTCGTGCGCCAGGGACGCGCGGCGCCGATCCACCACTTCGCCTCGCCCAACCGCAGCGTGCGCCGCATGGACGTCTACGGCCGGCGCAACGAGATCCTGCTCTGCTTCACCCTGCTGCCGTTTCCGAGCGACGTCCTCGTCGCCGGCGGCTACGCGCTGAAGGGGCTGCGCCTCGGCTGGCGGCTCGGGCGTCCCGGCGCGATGCTGGAGGGGATGGGACTCGGGCTGCGCGACTCCTGGCGGCTGCGGGCCGAGCGCCGGCCGGTCCGCCGGCGCACCGTGCTGCTCGACCGGCGGCTGCGGCGGGCCGGGAGCCTGCCGCTGGACCGGGTGGAGCGCTCGCTGCCGCCGCTGGGGACGGAGATGACGCCGCCGCGCGACCTGCCGATCGTCGTCGTCGGCGGCTATGAGTACTCGCCGGACATGAACCAGCCGGCGACCGTGACGGTGCGCGAGCTGGCGCGCCGCCATCGGGTGCTCAACCTGCACAGCGAGGCGCACGGCAGCCTGCTGCGCCGGCTGCAGGGCCGGGCGCGCCAGCTCTCGCTGGCCGACACGGTGCGCACCGCCGTCGGCCCCACCCGGGTGCGTCGGGTGGAGGAACGCCTGTGGCTGGCTCCGGTGCGGGGCCTGGCGGCGATCGGCCCGCTCAGCGCCCCCGAGGCACTGCGGCGGCGCAACGCGCGCGTGTTCGGGTCGCTCATCCGCCGCTGGCTGGCCGACATCGGGGCGCGCGAGTGCGTCCTGCTGTTCTACTGGTGGGCGCTGCCGGAGCTGGTCGATGAGGTGCCGCACGCGGCGAGCATCTACGACTGCACCGATGATCACGCGGCGCTGCCGGGCGCGATCGTGCCGGCGGCCACCGTCGCGCGGCTGGAGGGCCGGCTGCTGGATGGGGTCGACCGTTCCTATGTGGTGTCGAGCGGCCTGCTCGAGGGGCGGGCCGGTCCCGGTCGCCGGATCGGCGTGCTGCCCAACGGCTTCGATGTCTCCTTGTTCCGGCAGATTCAGCGCGCCGGCTTCACCGCGCCCGGGGAGCTGGTCGGCTGCCCGCGACCGGTCGTCGGCTACGCCGGCGGCATCAACCGCCGCCTCGACTGGGAGCTGCTCACGGCGCTGTCGCGGCGCCGGCCCGAGTGGACCTTCGCCTTCGTCGGCGGCGACGCCCGCCACGCGCCCGCCGAGCTGCGGCGGACCGGCAACGTCGTGTTCCTGCGCCCGCTGCCCTACCCGCAGGCGCTCGCGGCGATGACACGGTTCGACGTGGCGACCATCCCCGCGCGCGTGTCGGACTTCAGCCGCGGCAACTCGTTCCTGAAGCTGCTCGACTACTTCGCCCACGGCACGCCGGTCGTGGCCACGCCGTTGCCCGCGACCACCGAGGTGGCCCGCGCCGAGGTGGGCCTGCTGTGGCTGGCCGAGGACGTCGAGGGCTGGCTGGCCGCGCTGACGGCGGCGCTGGCCGAGTCGCCGTCGTCGCCCGCGCGCGCCGCGCGGCGTCGCTTCGTGGAGGCGCGCAGCGTGTCGCGGCGGGTGGCGCGGATGCTCGCCGAGGCGCTCGGCGACGGCTCCGCTCAGCCGGCGGGCGACCCGTGGGCGTCCGGCGCCCCGGCCAGCTCGGCGTACAGGGCCTCGTAGCGGTCGACGATCCGCTCCCAGTCGTAGCGCTCGCTCGTGGCGGGGCCGCCTCGCGCATGCGCGCCAGGCGATCGCGGTCCTGCCCCAGCTCGCGCAGGCGCGCCGCGATCGCGGCGCCGTCGGCCGGCGCAAACCAGCCGTTGACGCCGTCGTCCACGAGCTCGTCGGTGCCGTTGATGCGGGGGGCCACGATGGCCAGCCCGGCCGCCGCCGCCTCGAGGATGACCAGCGGGAACGCCTCGTAGGTCGAGGGCAGCAGCAGCACGTCCGCGGCGGCGTACCAGGGCCGCGGATCGGCCAGGCGGCCGGTGAAGCGCACCCGTCCGTCCGCGCCGCAGCGGCGGGCCAGCTCGGCGAAGTGGGGCTCATCGCCTGCCCCGACCACCACCAGCCGCCAGCCGGGGGCGGCGGCGACGGCCTCGATGGCGTGGCGAACGCCCTTGCGCTGCCAGTCGCCGCCGACGAACAGGGCGATGAGCTCCGACTCCTCCGCCGGCAGCGAGGCGCGCGTCCGGGCGCGCAGCTCGGGGTCCGGCGTGAACGCGGCGCGGTCAACGCCGTTGGGGATCGTGCGGGTCAGACCGGCGACGGCGGGATAGAAGTGGGCCACGTCGTCGGCGACGCCGCGTGACACGCAGGCCAGGCGCCGGACGCGACCCGGCCGGTAGCACCAGCGCTCGGCCAGCACGTCCAAGGTCGAGCACAGCCACGAGTTCAGCCGGTACAGGCGGCTGTCGCGGCGGCTGCGCGACGCGCCGACGCGCTCGCGGTAGGCGCGCTCGCAGAAGTGCACGTTGACCACATCGACGCGGTTGGCCACGATCGCGTTGTTGGTCTGCACGAGCCCCTCGCGCCGGCGCCACAGCAGCAGCGTGCCGTGGACGAAGCTGGCGGCCAGCGCGACGCTCACCGGGCGCGACGGGGCGTACAGCCGGCGGAAGCGCAGTCGCGGGTGGGGGGCAGCGCGCAGCTGCGCGCGACCACGGTGACCGCCCAGCCGCGCGCCAGCAGCCGGGCGCACAGCTCGAACGCCACCCGCTCCATGCCGCCGATCGGCGCGACGTCGGAGGCGACGAGGGTCAGGCGCCGCGCGCCCGGCGGATGGTCCTCGGCTGCGCCCGGCGGCATCGCCGCGGAGGGTATCCTCCCGCCCTTCCCCGCGCACGGAGCCGAGCAATGGACGACAAGCGACGATGCATCGTGTGCGGGCGGGCGGCCCCGTTCGCACCGCTGTTCGCGCGCCACGGGTTTCAGATCGTCAGGTGTGAGGGTTGCGGCCTCGCGTTTCAGGATCCGCAGCCCACCGACGAGGACCTGGCCAAGACCTACTACCACGACGAGGAGTGGACGCGCGCGATCCTCGGCCCGCTGGCCGAGAAGGTGCAGGAGCGCGCCGGTCAGCAGCTGCAGATGCTGACCGACGCGCACGTCGCGCCGGACGGGACGCTGCTGGACGTCGGCTGTTCGATCGGCGCGTTCATGGCGCTGGCCGAGCGGGCGGGGTGGCGGGCGACCGGCGTGGAGATCGGGGCGGCGACGGCCGCCTCGGCGCGCGAGCGCGGGCTCGACGTGCGCACGGGAACCCTCGGCGAGGTCGCGCCGCAGCTCGCGCGCGGGAGCTTCTCGCTGGTGACGTTCTGGGACGTGCTCGAGCACCTGCGCGACCCGCGCCAGGAGCTCGAGCTGGCCCGCGGCCTGCTGCGCCCCGGCGGGCAGCTGGCCGCGGCGCTGCCCAACGTCGCCGGCTGGTACCCGCGGGCCACCTACCGCCTGCTGGCGCGCCGGACCGGGCGCTGGGAGTACCCCGAGCTGCCGGTCCACCTGTACGACTTCTCGCCCGACACCTTCCGGCGGCTGCTCGGCAACGCCGGCTTCCAGGACGTCCGGGTGCGCACCTACGCCACCCCCTTCTGGTACTACCGCGAGACGAGCCTGTCCGTCGGCGCGCTCGGCGGGCGCTGGCGGGGGCGGGCGCTGCGGGCCGCGTTCGAGCTCATCCGCCTGGGCGTGTACCCGGCGGCGCGGCTGGCCGATCGCCAGAACGCGCAGTTCGTGACGGCGCGACGGCCCGGCTGAACCGGGGGCCGCCGTCGACGGGCGGCACGGGTCCGGCGGCGTCGGCGAGGCTCGCCCCGCGGACAAGCAGCGGGACCCCGTCCTGGCGCTCCAGGGGCCACACGGCTTCGGGCTGCTCGATGGCCCAGCGCTCGATCGGCCGCGCGATGGCGGCCTGCAGATCGGACGAACTGGCGAAGCCGCGCGGGTCCAGCGGGGGCGCGAAGCGCAGCAACGGGCGGTAGCCGCGCCGGCGGATGACGAAGGGCACCACGACCGCCCGCGCCTCCCAGGCGAGCAGCGACGGACCGCTGGCCAGGTGCAGCCGGCGGCCGAGGAACGGCGTTGCCGCCGACCCGGCCAGGTCGAAGGCGATCGTGACCGTGGCCCCGGCGCGCATCCGCTGCAGCGCCGGCGCGAACGCGCCGGGGGATGCCGTCAGCCGGCTCCGGGGCTCGATCACGCGCCCGGCGCCAAGCGTGCCCAGGTACTCGCGGGCCAGCCGCATGAAGCGGCCGTCGTAGCCGTTGCCGAGGACCACGTCGCGGCGCTGCGTGGCCACCGCCCAGACGTCGACCCCGGCCCGGGCCAGGATCGGGAACTGGGCGTAGATCATCCCGAAGTGGGGATACACCGCCACCACGCCGCGACCGGCTGACGCGGCGTCGCGGAGGTGCTCCAGGCCGTCGGCGTCGCCCCGGGCCATCAGCCAGGGGCGCCAGAACATCTCGTTCCAATGGAAGTACTCGGCGACTCCGCGCCGCACGAGGGCGGGATCGTCACCCTGCCGCTCGGTGTACTGGAGCAGATCGCGGTAGAAGCGCTGCGCTTCACGAGCCGCCCACACGCCCGCTTGTTGCGCGAGCGCGGCGTACGCGTTCACGCCGCCGGCGGCGGCTCGCGCGGGGATCAGCCGGCGCGTCCAGCTGGCGCTGTACGCGCGCACGGCAGCGCCGCGGGCCTCTGCGATGACCCCGGGTCCACGACGCGCCGGCCCCCATGCCTCCCGGTCGTGCCGATCGGTGGGGCGCTCCTCCAGCCGGTCACCCTTCGGCCGGCCGGTCGGCGGCGGCGCGCCCGTCGGCGAGCATGCCGGGGCGCGGTCGCTTCAGCGCCGCGGCCTCGTCGCGATCCCGGCGCGAGAGGTCGCCGTGGCCCGGTCGCCGCATGCCGTCGGCGACGACGACGGCGGCGGCGCCGCCGCCGTCCGGCGCCAGCACCGCGACCGACCCGGCCGCGGTGTCGAGGCTCGCCCGGCGCCAGCCGCGCCACCGCGGCAGCAGGCGCACCTCGGCCGAGCGATCGAGCCGGTAGACGGCGAACATCCCACCGGCCGCCGCCATGCACTCGGCGCACACGACCGACCAGGCCATTCCCTGCGCTCCGAACAGCGGCGTGAGGATGCACCCGAGCGCGATGTTCAGGATGCCCGCGCGCAGCACGATCATGGCCACGCGGCGATCGTGGTGCAGCGTGATCAGCCAGGTCCCGGCGATGGCACCGACGATGCTCAGCGGAATGATGAGCACGAGGATGCGCAGGATCGGCGCGCCCTGGTGCACGAAGGGCTGGCCGTAGACGAGCCGGATGATCAGCGGGGCGAACAGGGCCAGCGTGCCGGCGATCAGCAGGCCGAGACCGCCGACCACGGCGATCGCGACCCCAAGCAGCTGGCGGGCGCGGTGCGAGCGGTTGGAGGCCTGCAGGTAGGCCAGGCGCGGGTACACCGCGCCGCCGATCGGGGCGATCACCGCCAACGAGGCGCGCAGCAGCCGCTCCGACGCGCCGAAGTGGGCGACCGCGACCGCCGGCGCGAACAGGCCGAGCAGGACGACGTTGAACGAGGTGTACATCGTCGCCGCGACCGTGCCGATGAACAGCGTCCCCGCCCCGCGCACCCCCTCGATCGACGCCCGCAGCGGCGGCAGGCGGAACTGGACCTGGCGGTACATGAGCACGTCGAGCACCAGCCACATGGCCACCGAGGACGCGGCAAACAGGGCAAGAACGATCCAACCGTCACCCGACTGCGTGACCAGCACGAAGGTCAGGCCCGCGGCCAGCACGCGCAGCGACAGCTGGATGAGGGCGACGCGTCGCAGCTGCTCGATCCCGATGAAGTACCAGTTGGTCATCAGGCCGGTGCTCACCGCGGCGATCCACGCCAGCACCAGGTAGCCGGGATGCTCGTGCAGCTTGGGCACCAGCAGCAGGCAGGCGAGCGCCACCGGGATGGAGGCGACGGCCAGGCACAGCTGCGCGCCGCGCACGCGGGCGACGACGTTGGCCAGCTCCGCGCGGTCGTGGCGAGCGGCCGCGACCGCGCGCACGCCGTAATAGGTGAAGCCCCAGTCGATGAAGATCGTCAGGACGATCGCGAACCCCTGCGAGAACACGACGAGGCCGAACTCGCTCTGGCTGAGCACCCGCGCGACGTACGGCAGGGTGATCAGCGGCACGAGGAACGTCGCCACCTGGATCCAGCCCAGCGCCACGACGTTCTTGCTGATGGGGTGCCGCAGGATGCGGCGCAGATTCGTCACGTCCATGGGGCGATCTTCCCGCGTTTGCCTGGCGTCAGAACGATGATGCCGTCATGATCGTGGCAGAAATCCGCGGCGATCAGAGGAGGTCGGATGAGCGAGCCGAGCCGCACGCCAGCCCAGGGTGAGATCCCCGTGCCTCAGGACGACACGATCCGCGACGTCAGCCTCCCGGCGCGCATCTACGGTTCGCCGCTCGCGCACCGCCTGCTGCCGGCCCCGGTCGCGCTCGAGCTCGCCGCCCGCGTGGGCCCGGCCATGCGCCAGCGCCGCAACCCGGCCGAGCGCCGGGACGCCGAGCGCTTCATGCGCGAACTGCTCGCGCACACGCCTCGCGCCGCGGAGGCGGACGAGCTGGCGGGCCGCTGGCTGGCCGAGAAGTCGCGCATGGGCGAGCTGTTCTGGCGACCGTGGCTGCTGCGCGGCGCGTCGGTGGAGGGGATCGAGCACTGGCACGCGGCGCGCGCGGGCGGCCGGGGAGCCGTCCTGGTGTTCGGCCACATCCTGGGCGCCTGGACGGTGCCCGGCATCCTGGGCTCGGTGGGGCTGCCGGTGTACATCGTCATCGGGCCGCACTACTACGAGCCGATGCCGGCCGGGTACGAGGGGGTCGCCTTGATGCACCGGCGCCGGGCGTACGGGGAGGCGGTCCTGCCGATGGATCACCTCGTGCTGGCCACCGGGCGCCCGGAGCGCTTGAAGGAGATCGTCCAGGCCGGCGAGGTGGTGGCGATCGCCTTCGATGCTCCCGGCCGCGCGCCGACCCCGTTCCTCGGCCGCACCGTCGGCTTCGGCGGGGGCGCCCCGCGGCTGGCGCTCGAGACCGGGGCGAAGGTGCTGCCCGCCGTGCCCGAGCGCCACGGCAGCCGGCTGGTCATGCGCTTCTACCCGCCGATCGATCCGGCCGAGCACGCGCGACACGACGTCGCTGCGCGCGGCCATCGCCGCGGCGTTCGAGCCGATCGTGGTCGCCCACCCGGAGACGGTCGAGCTGGCCTGGATCCCCTGCCCGCTCATCACCGAGGTGCCGGTCAAGGCGACGTCCGACGTCGGCGCGTAGCGCCGCCGCGCGCGCCCGGCGAAATCTGTAGCGCCGCCGTACCACTGGCAGTAGGATGCGTCCGTCCGGGGTGAGGTGTGGCCCGGACGAGGGGATGTCCGGAGACGGGGAGGGACGGAATGCTCGGCGAGGGACCGGGGCGGGGCGGGCGGCGCGCGCGCGGCGGCCGGTGGCTGGGCGCGACTGCGGCCTGGTTGGTGGCGCTCTGCATCGCCGGGCTGCTGATGGTCGCCGGCGCGGACGCGCAGGCGGTCGGGTCCGGGACCTCGGGCCCGGTGGGGCCGGCGGGCACGTCGGGGCCGGCGGGCACGTCGGGGCCATCCGGCACGTCGGGGCCGGCGGGGCCATCCGGCACGTCGGGCCCGGTGGGGCCGGCCGGCACGCCCGGCCCGAGGACCCCGTCCGGCACCTCGGGCCCGGCTGGCCCGATCGGCGACAGCGCCCCGACGCTCCCGGTCGGCGACTTCGGGACCGCGCTGTGGAACCTGTTGTCGAGCCCCGACGCCGTGGCCGGCGCGAACAACTGGCGCTGCCGCCCGAGCGCCGCGCATCCCTACCCGGTCATCCTCGTGCACGAGACCGCCTTCGACATGGGATTCGACTGGGCCGAGCTGTCGCCGATGCTCGCGAATGCCGGCTACTGCGTGTTCGCGCTGAACTACGGCCAGACCGGGTTGTCGGTGGGCGACCGCTTCGATGGCCTCGGCGACATCTGGAGGTCGGCCGCGCAGCTCGCCGGCTTCGTGCGCATGGTGCGCTTCGTGACCCGCGCGCGCCAGGTGGACATCGTCGGCCACTCGCAGGGCGGGATGATGCCCAACTACTACCTCAAGTTCCTGGGCGGGGCGCGGTTCGTGCACATGCTGATCGGCCTGGCCCCCAGCAACCACGGGACCAACTTCGACGGCGTGTTCACGGCGCTCGGCGAGCTCGGCCTGCTGCCGGCGACCGATGACCTGTTCGACGCCATCGGCGCTCCGTCGCTTGGCGAGCAGCTGGTGGGATCGTCGTTTCAGACGCACCTGTTCGCCGATGGCGACACGGTGCCCGGGCCGCGGTACGTGGTGATCGAGACCAGCCACGACGAGGTGGTCACGCCGTACACCAACGCCTTCCTGAGCGGGCCCGACGTGCAGAACATCCTCATCCAGACGCAGTGCCCGGCAGACCCGACGGCGCACGTCGCGCTCACGTTCGACACCCCGGCGCTCGAGGACGTGCTCAACGCGCTCGGCCCCGACGACCCGTCGTTCCAGCCGCAGTGCACGGGGTACGGCTTCGCGCTCTAGCGCGACGGGGTCGCTGGGCGCCTGTGCCAGAATCCGCGGCCGTGCCGAGTCGCCGCGACCAGATCCGCATGAGCGAGGACGAGTTGCAACGGTTCCTCGACGAGCAGCGGGTCCTCGTGGTGGCGACCGACGGGCACGAGGGACGGCCGCACCTCACCGCGCTCTGGTACGTCATGCGTGACGGCGAGCCGTGGATCTTCACCTACGCGAACTCGCAGAAGGTGCGCAACCTCGAGCGCTCGCCGCGGGCGACGCTGCTGCTCGAGAGCGGCGTCGAGTACGCCGAGCTGCGCGGCGCCACGCTGTACGCCGACGCCACCATCCACCGCGAGCCAGAGACGGTGGCCGAGGTGGCGGAGGAGCTGTTCGCTCGCTATGAGGGCCGCGGCCGCGACGGCCAGCCCGGGATCGACGACGCGACCACCGACGCCGTGCGCGAGCGCGTGGCCAAGCGCGTGGCGGTGCACTTCCGCCCCACCCGGATCGTCAGCTGGGATCACGCCAAGCTCGGCGGGACCTACTGAGGCGGCCGCGAGGCGGTCCGCGGAGCGGGTGGTCCCTAGACGGTCGGGCCGGCGACGGCGCCGCCCACCCAGCGCAGGAGCGCGCTGCCGCCGGTGAAGCCGGCGCCGTAGACGGTCAGGAGGAAGAGGTCGCCGTCGGCCAGATCACCGGCGTTGCGCTCGATGCCGTCGCAGAAGGAGGTCAGCACGCCGGTGGCGCCCTGGTTGCCGAACATCTCCACGTTGTGCCAGTGCTGGTCGGGCTCGATGCCCAGGCGCTCGGCCAGTGCCTCGACCAGGCGCAGGTTCGCCTGGTGGCAGACGAAGGCGCGCAGGTCGCCCGGGCTCAGCCGGTGGCGCTCCAGGATCTCCGTCGCGCTCTCGAGCATCCCCTGGTAGGCGATCTTCTTGACCGCCCGTCCGTGCATCTCGAAGTGGCCTCCGATCGGGATCCGCACGAGCTCGGCGCCGTGGTTGTGGCTGGACAGGGCGACGTCGACGACTTCGATGCCGACGACCGGTCGCTCCGCCTGCAGCACGACCGCGGCGGCCGAGTCGCCCCAGAAGATCGAGTTCGCCCGGTCCTCGGGGTTGATGACGCGCGAGTACTTCTCGGCCGCGCAGACGGCCACCTGCCCGTGCCCCGGGGCGCCGACCAGCCCGCGTGCCACCTCCAGGCCGTAGATGAATCCCGAGCAGGCGGCGCCGAGGTCGAACGCCGTGGCTCGCAGGCCGAGCTTGTTGGCCATCAGGCAGGCCGTGGACGGGGTGAGGTGATCCGGCGTCGACGTCGCGCAGATGAGCAGGTCGAGCTCGTCCGCCGGCAGGCGGGCGTCCGCCATGGCGCTGGCCAGCGCCAGGACCCGAGATCGCTCGTGTTCACGTCGCCGTCGGCGTAGCGGCGCTCACGAATCCCGGTGTGCTCGCGGATCCACTCGTCCGACGTGTCCATCCGCAGCATGAGGTCCTGGTTGGTGACGCGGCGATCCGGGTGGTGATAGCCCAGGCCGGTGATGAACGCCGGCTGCAGCACCCGGGGCCGGCGTGGTCGCCGCGGCGCGGCCGGCGCGCCGGCGGCGTCGAGGGGCGAAGAGGTGGAGACCAGGCCGGAGATTGCGTCACTATACGGACTCCCCGGCCGGCCGGGAAGGTTTGAACTGTGACGATTTCCGACATTCCCAGTCAGCTGTCATCGGCGCCGCGCGAAGGTGAATCGGCGCTGCCCTCGGTGTCGGTGGTCTTCCTCGCCTACAACCGCCGCGACGCCCTGCGCGAGTCGCTGGGACGGATGCTCGACGAGAGCGGGTATCCGCCCGAGCGACTCGAGCTGATCGTGGTCGACAACGCGTCGACCGACGACACGGCGGCGATGGTGCGCCGCGAGTACCCGCGCGTGCGGCTCATCAGCAACGAGCGCAACGTGGGCGCCCCCGGCTGGAACGCCGGGTTTGCGGTCGCCGGCGGGGACTACGTGCTGATTCTCGACGACGACGCCTACCTGCCTGCGGGCGCCCTCGAGCAAGCCGTGCTCGCGGCGCAGGCCGAGCGGGCGGACCTGGTGTCCTTCACGGTGGTCAGCTCGTTCGCCGAGCAGCATCGCCTCAACGATGACTGGCGCACCGGGCTGCTCAGCTTCTGGGGCTGCGCGGCGCTCGTGAGCCGCCCGGCGCTCGACGCGCTCGGTGGCTATGACCCGCACATGTTCATCTGGGCCAACGAGCTGGAGTTCACCATGCGGCTGCTCGACGGCGGGTTTTCACACCTGTTCCTGCCCGAGGTGCGAGCCGTGCACATGAAGGAGCCGATCGTCGAGTTCGAGCTGCAGCGTTACCGGGTGAATGCCCGCCACCACGCCTACGTGGCGGCCAAGCTCATGCGCCGCTCCGACGCACTCGCCGTCGTCGTCACCCTGGTCGTCAATTCACTGCTCGACGCCGCCTTCGAGGACCGTGCCGCGCTCGGCGCGATCCCGCAGGTGGGGCGCGGCGTTCGCGACGGGCTGCGCCGCCGGCGGCCGGTGCGCGACGTGGTGTCGCTGGCCTACCGGCAGAACTTCCGCCCGTTCGCCGGCACGTGGCGCTTCCTGCGCACTCCCGGCGAGCGCCGGCGAGCACGCCGCGGCCAGGCGAGCGCCGAGCAGCAGCGGGCGCGCCGGCAGGAGGACTACTTCGCGCTGCGGCCCCGCTTCCATCCGCCGGGCCGGGCCGCGCTGCGCCTGTAGCCGGACGGCTACGCGGAGGCCGCGGCCGACAGCAGCCGCCGGCGTACCGTCGCGTCCTTGACCGGGTGCAGGAACGTCGCCCCGGCGCGGCGCAGCGCCTCGGCCTGCGCGGCGTCGTAGACCGGCGCCCAGCGGACGTGGCGGTACAGGTCGCTGACCGCGTCGACGTCGACGACGCGATGGCCGAGATGGTGCAGCAACGTGGGCACGTACAGCTCGCCGTAGCAGCGGGGATGGGTCGCGACCGCGACGTATGACTCCACGGCCGCCCGCGACAGCCACATGGCGCACGCCACCATCCCGAACAGGCGGCTGGGATCGTCACGCGTGCTCAGTTCGCGCAGGTGTGACAGGAGCGCCGGGTCGCGGCGAAAGCGCGTGTAGTGGTGCCAGTTGGTGGCGTTGCGCACCGAGGCGCCCTTGCCGAGCAGCCCGGCACCGGTGCGCTGCGCCAGCTCGTCCAGCGCCCGCTCGAAGCCGGCGCGCAGGATCAGATGGTCGAACTCGAACAGGTACACGGCGTCGATGGCGGGCTCGTCGCGCAGCCAGCGCTCGTGCACCACCGCCAGCGTCCTGTCATAGGACTGAAACGAGCGCGGCGCGCCCCGCAGGGACGGGTCGTCGACGAACGCCTTGTCACGATCGGCCACGCGCGCGAACTCGGCCGGATCGCCGGCGTGGCACACCGCGAAGCGCGAGCCCGGAGCGACCGCGCGCAGTGCGACGAGCTGCGCGTCCACCTCGCCCGCGGGCAGGTGGGTGAGCATCACGTTGAGGGTGCTCACCGCGGCGGCTCGCCGCTGCGCGGGCAGTCGCCGACCTCGACGTGGGAGAACACGAGGTGATTCATCGAGTCGAAGTCAACGCGTACGAGCGCGTGCTCGGCGCCGCTAAGCTTCACCCGCCCGCGCGACACGAACGGGATCGCCCGGAACAGCGGCGCCCCGCAGCGCTCGCATCGGACCGGTCGGCCGAACACAGCGAGGACGATCCGTTTGACGGCCGACTTCACGCACGCATGGTAGGGGCACATACGTACGGGCCGGGCGCGGAGCGGGTGTGCGCCGTGGTGGTCACGCGCAACCGCCGCGAGCTGCTGCGGCGCTGCCTGACGGCGCTGGCCGAGCAGGCGCGTCCGGTCGACGAGACGCTCGTGGTCGACAACGCCAGCGACGATGGCACCGCCGCGATGGTCGGCGAGGAGTTCGAGCGGGTGTCGCTGCTGCGCCTGGACGAGAACGTCGGCGGCGCCGGCGGCTTTCACCGCGGCATGGCCTGGGCGTACGAGCGCGGGTACGACTGGCTGTGGCTGATGGATGACGACACCCTGGCCACGGCCGACAGCCTCCGGACGCTGCTGGCCGGGGCGGCCCGGGCGCCGGCCGGGCCACCCTTGATCGTGAGCAGCCAGGTGCTCTGGAAGGACGAGCGGTTGCACCCGATGAACGCCCCGGTGGGTCGCTGGCGCTCGCGGCGGGATGTGGCCGAGGGCGTGGCACACGGCCTGCTCGCACTGCGCTACGCCACGTTCGTGTCGGTCGCCGTCCGCCGGGAGGCGATCGAGCGCTTCGGCCTGCCCCAGGCCCGCTTCTTCATCTGGGGCGACGACGTCGAGTTCACCGCCCGGGTCCTGCGTGACGCGCCCGGCTACCTGGTGCCCGAGAGCCGCGTGTACCACTGGACCGAGACGCCGCATCGCGCGGCCACACCGACGAGCGACCGCTTCTACTACCACGCGCGCAACTCGCTGCTGCTGCTGCGCGGCGACTGCTTCACCCCGATCGAGCGCGTGGACTACGCGCGCTACTACGCCCGCACGGTGCTCGAGTTCATCCGCGTCAACCGGCGCGATCCCCGGCGGCTGGCGATCCTCGCGCGCGGCATCCGCGACGGGCTCAGCGAGCCGGCGCGATGACGGGCCTGCGGGTGGCCGCCGTCCAGCCGGGACCGGGCGCGTCCGGCGCCGGGCGACAGACCGAGCCGCCGCACGAGGTGTTCGCCGGTCCCGGCGCGCTGGCCCGGGCCCTGGGCTCGGACGCGCAGTGGCTGTGGTTCCTGGCGCCGGGCGCGCAACCGCGCGAGGACGCGCTGGCGCAACTGGTGGGCGCGGTGCGGCTCGAGCTCGAGCTCGAGCCGCGAGCCTCGCTCGTCGCGGGCCTGGTGCTCGACGAGCGGACCGGCCGCCCGCTGGAGGACGAGCTGCCGGCGCCCGACGGTGCGGACGTCGCCGCGGTCATCCGGCTGGTGGGGCGCCACCTGTGCCCCATCCGCCACGCCCCGCTGGCCAACTGCCTGGTCGAGCGGGCGGCGTTCGATCGCCACGGCCCGCCGGACGTCCGCGCCTTCGGCCGTCACGCCGCGGTCGAGTGGACGGCCCGCGTGCTGCGCAGCGAGCCCGGGCGCCTGTGCGCGGACAGCGTCGTCGTCCTGGCGGCGGCCCCGCCCCGTCGGGGTGCGCGCTCGGCGCTGGCCGCCGTCCCGGCGACGCTGCGCACGGCGCGCTCGGGGGCGTGGACGCGGGGCGAGGCGCTCCAGGCGTTCGCCGCGCTGGCCGCCGAGGCCGGCGTCAGGCGTCGCCGTTGAGCGCCGGGCCGCGGATGAGCGGCGGGCCGCCGGGCTGCGTGTGCAGCTGCCACACCGCCTCGGGATGCTCGAGGGCCCAGCGTTCCATCACCGAGGCGATCGCCTCCTGCAGGGCGCTGGCGTCGGTGAAGTCACGCGAGTCGATCGGCGGGTCGAACTGCAGGACCGGGTACTGCCGCCGCCGGCGCAGGACGAACGGAACCACCATCGCCTCGGACTCGAAGGCCAGCTTCGGCGGGCCGCTGGCCAGCTGCAGGCGCCGTCCGAGAAACGGCGTCGGCATGCTGCCGACCACGTCGAAGGCGACCGACATCGTCGCCCCGTCTCGCAGCAGCGCAAGCGCGGGGCCGAACGCTCCGCTGGCCGTCGTGCCGCGCCGGCGGGCGATCGCGCGCTCCGGTCCGAGCTGATCGACGTAGGTCCGGCGCGCGAAGCGGGCGAAGCGCCCGTCGTAGCCGTTGCCGAGGTCGACGTAGTGATGCGGCGACGCGATCACCCAGGCGTCGATCCCGAACTGGCGCATGATCGGAAACTGCGCGTAGGGCATCCCGAAGTGGGGGAACACGGTGAGCACGCCGCGCCCGGTCGCGCGCGCGGCCTGGTAGTGCTCCATGCCCTCGATCTCGGCGTGCTTCATCAGCCAGGGGCGCCAGAAGATCTCCACGCACTCGAAGAACTCGACCACCGCGCGGCGGGCCACGTCGTCCTCGGTGCCCGCCAGCGCGGTGTACTGCAGCAGCTGGCGGTGGAAGAGGCGGTTCTCCTCCCACGCCCAGGCCCGCGTGCGCTGCGCCAGCGCGGCGTAGGCCTCGATCAGCCCGAACGCCACGGGAGCGGGAACCAGCCGTCGCGGCCAGGTCGAGCTGTGCGCGATCACGCCTGCCCGGCGAAGGGCTCGCACGGCGCCGATGCTGCTTCGCTGCGGCCCCCACGGCTCGTCCGCCGCATCCGTGGTGGGACGCTCCGCCAGATCGGGCGTGCCGTCGACTTCTTCCTGCGCTGACACGAGTCGAGCCAGTGTAATGCCCGGCCTGGCTCGGTTCGCTCAGTGCGCGGCGATGGAGCGGCGGCCGGCGCGCCGCTCGGCGTAGGCCAGCAGCGCCGACACGTCCGTGCCGGTCAGCAGGGGGACGATCGACAGCACCTCGTCCTGCGGCCACGTCCACCAGGCGATCTCGAGCAGCCGCTGCACGTCGTCGTCGGCGAAGCGACGCCGCAGCTCCCGCGCCGGATTGCCGGCCACGATCGCGTACGGGCGCACGTCGCGCGTGACGACGCTGTTGGCGCCGATGGCCGCGCCGGCTCCGACGGTGACGCCGGACAGGATGACCACGTTCTTGCCGATCCACACGTCGGATCCGACGGTGATCGGTCCCTTCGACGTGGGATGCCCCGCGCCGGGGAACGGGAATGTCGAGATGCGCTCGGTGTGATGGTTGCCGCCGATGATGAACTCGACGTTGGCGGCGATCGAGCAGTAGCCGCCGATCGTGACCGGATGCGGCTCATCGCCCGGGTAGGCGATCACCCGCGGCGGCGGCCACCCGAAGTAGGTCCCCGGTCCGACGCGCAGGCGCGAGGACACGAGCCGCCTCGCCAGCGCGCGGCCGAGCCGGCCCACTGCTCGCTGCGTCAGTGACGCTATGTCCACGGTGAGGGTGACATCGGCGCGGTCCGTCGCTCGTCGGTCACGAGGACGAGGATGATCGCAAATGCGCTGCACCCGCGGCCGATGCGGGTCAACCGAGGTGCCGGGCCAGGAAGGCGGCGATCGCGGTGGCGTTGGCCGTGGCCACGGCCGGGCTCACCCCGTCCAGCGGGAGGTGACCGCCGTCGTAGTTGATGATCGTCTTGGGGGCGCGGGCGGCGGCCTCGAACACCCTTGCGTCGCTCGGCGGAACGATCGGGTCGCTGCGCCCGGCGAGGATCAGCAGGGGACGCGGCGCGATCCGCCCCACGTAGCGGTCGGGATCCAGCGGCTCCAGGATGCGCAGCGCGGCCTGCAGCTGGGCGGGGTGGCTGGCCAGGCCGGGCAGGAAGATGCCCCGCAGGTCGTCGATCGCGACGTGGGCGGTCGAGTGGATGAGCGCGTTCCAGGTCGGCGGCGTCGACATGAGCACCGCCACCCGCACCTGCGGATCGGTGGCGGTCAGCAGCGTGCCGATGATGCCGCCGAGGCTCAGCCCGGCATAGCCGACCTGGTGGTGGCACTCGGGCTGGGTGTCCAGGTAGGCGACGGCGCGCTGCAGGTCGCGCACGGTGCCCGTGACCAGCCCGGCGATCGCCGCCGGCTGGCGCACGACGCGCAGGAGCTCGGGCACCGTGCCGCGTTCGCCGTGGTAGCGGAGGTCGATCGAGAACGTGGCCAGGCCGATCTTCGCTGCGCCCTGCCAGACCGATTCGGAGTCGTACTTCGTGGATCCGAGCCCGTCCTCCCAGATCAGGCAGGCGCGCACGGTCCCGTACGGAACCGCGAACAGCGCCGGGACCCGCGTCCCGTCGAACGTGGTGTAGACGACGCGCCGCGCCTGGACGAGGCCGACGGGCCGCGTCGCCACGACCTGCGCGTCATAGATGCCCACCCGGGGCGCCGCCGGTGCGCGGTGCGCGGGATGGGCCGAGCCGCAGGCGGCCAGCAGGGTGGCGGTCGCCACGACGAGCGCCGCGGCGCGGACTGCGGCGAGGCGGCGCGGCCTCACGCCGCCGCGCGCTCGATCGCGCCGACGGCCCGGGTGATGCCGTCCTCCTCGCGGATGCGCTCGCCGAGCCGCCGAGCGGCCGCGCGGACGTCGCCGTCGGCGAGCCGCTGCAGCGCCGCGGCCAGGTCGTCGACCGACAGCCGCGCGAACGGGACCGGACGCGGGCCCGCCCCCGCGAGCTCGACGCGCCGGCCCCAGAAGAACTGGTCGTAGACGAACGGCACCACCAGGGTGGGGCGGCCGGCCCGCAGCCCGGTGCCGATCGTGCCGCTGCCGCCGTGGTGCACGACGCCGGCCACGCGGTCGAAGATCCGGTCGTGGGGGAGGTCGTCGGCGACGTGCACCGATGTTCCCGCGCGCTGCAGCGCGTCGGCGCGCAGGCCGGAGACGAGCGCCCGCTGGCCGGTCCGTCGCAGCGCGTCGACGATGATGTCGGCCACCCGCTCGGGCTGGGGCAGCGGCATGCTCCCGAAGCCGATGTACAGCGGCGGGTCCCCGGCCGCGAGGAAGCGCTCGACGGCGTCGGGCAGCTCGTCTGCCGACGGCGTGCCCGTCCACCATCCCGTCACCTCGACGTGCGCGGCCCAGTCGCGCGGACGCGGCACGAGCCACGGGCTGAATCCGTGCAGGACGGGCACCGGCGGCCAGCGGCCGGCGGCGCTCGGCCGGCTCGGTCGCGGCGCGGCCGGCAGGCCCAACGCCCGTCGGGCATCGGGGCGCAGCGGCTCCTGGAAGGTCTGGTGCTGCAGGCGCTCGCCGACCAGCCAGCTGGCGTAGTTGGCCCAGCGGCCGAGTCGCAGGCGCGGGGCGAGCACCGGATGCGGGAAGGCGCTCGTGGCCACGGCCGGCGTGAGCGCGGCCAGGACCGACGGGACCCCGAGCCGCTCGGCGATGAAGTGCCCGAAGGTGGTCGTGGGTCCGAACAGCACGAGGTCGACATCGCCCCATCCGGCCATCAGCGCCTCGGGCCGGACCTGGTCCACGAGCGAGCCGATGCCGCGGTGGATGATGCTCAGCTGCGCCAGCGGGCGCCAGGGCGAGATGCGCAGCGGGTCCCAGGCCACCGCGTCGAACATCGCCGCCGGGTCACCCGGCAGGGCCTGGAACTCGAGTTCGTGATGCAGGACGAGCGGCCTGAATGCCTCGTGGGTCGCGAGGACGACCCCGTGTCCGGCCCGGCGCAGGCCCGCGGCGAGCTCGACGTATGGCTGCACATCCCCCCGGGTCCCGAGTGCGGGGATGGCCAGGCGCACCCGACGATCATAGGCGACGGTTTTCGCGGCGACCGCCCGCCGGCGCGTCGGCACCGGCCAGTCGACCCGTCGCGACGGCCGCCGGCTCGAACGTCATGCCGATCGGGCGACTTCGATCCGGTTCGCGCGACTTCCGACAGTCCGCCGGGTTTGGTGTATACAAGTGCGAGCCAAGTGCGAGCAAAACAGCGCGGCCGTCGGCGCCGTGACCGATGGAGCGACGAATGCCAATGAGAAGACTTGCGAGGCAGCTGCGGCATCCGCTGACGCCGCGCGTCCGTGCCGCCACCCGCCTCACCGTGCTGCTCGGCACGCTCCTGCTCGCCGTTGGCGCCGGCGCGCCTGCCGCACAGGCGTCGTTCGGGATCGCCAGCTTCGGTGCCGGCACGTGCGCCGGCATCCCGCCGCTCGGACAGGCCGTGTCCACCCCGAGCCAGGCCTGCCCGCAGCCCTACACGCAGGCCGGCGGACACCCCGACTACGCGGTCACGTCGTTCACGCTGAACACGCTGCCCGGAACCGACCAGCCTGACGGCATCCTGGAGGACAGTCGCGTGGACCTGCCGCCGGGGCTGGTCACCAACCCGCAGGCGGTGCCCCAGTGTGCCGACGCCGACTTCCCCAACTGCCCGGCCGACACGCAGGTCGGCGAGGTCGACGTGGGCGCGTGGCCGACCGCCAACGTGATCGTGCCGGCCCCCGTCTACAACATGGTGCCGGCAGCGGGCGAGCCGGCGGACTTCCGCTTCAGCGTGGGCCTCGGCCCGTTCACCCTCGTGCCGCAGGTCGACATCGTCGGCGGCGTGCGCAACGTCGCGCTGAACGGCCAGCCGCCCGACTACGGCGAGTACTTCACGATCCACAACCCGCCCGCCACGGTGAACCTGTTCAACCTGATCGTGTTCCCGCTGGCCCCGGTGAGCACGACGTTGTACTTCTTCGGCGATCCCTCGGCCCACGACACCGGCGTGCCGGGCAACGCGTTCCTCACGCTCCCGTCCACCTGCTCGGGACCGCAGACCACCTACCTGACCGCGGACAGCTACGACCAGCCCGGCGACATCGCCAGCGCGCAGTACTCGACGCCGGTCGGCGCCTCCGGCTGCGACCAGCTCACCCTCGCCGGCGCCAACGCCCCGACGCTGTCGGTGTCTCCGGTCGACGCGAACGGCAACGTCCAGCCGAGCGTGCAGAACGACTCGCCCACGGGGCTGCGAGTCGAGCTGAAGGTGCCCCAGCCGCAGAGCTTCTCCGGCCTGGCCGAGGCCCAGCTGCAGAACATCGACGTGACGCTCCCGCCCGGCTTCTCGATCAACCCGGCGGCCGGAGCGGCCCTGCAGGCCTGCGCGGCGGCCCAGTTCGGGTACGGCACGGCGAACCCGATCACCTGCCCGGGGACGTCGGTCGTCGGCAGCGTGTCCATGCACACGCCCGTCCTGCCCGACCCGCTGACCGGATCGGTGTACCTCGGGCAGTCACAGACCCCGGGAGCCAACCCGGACCAGCTGTTCGTCGACGCCAACGGACCGGACGGCGTCGAGGTGCGCCTGGTCGGCTCCATCACCACGGACCCGAGCACCGGCCAGCTCACGACGCATTTCGACGGCAGCCCGCAGACGCCGATCGACGACTTCACGCTGACGTTCAACGGCGGGCCCCAGGCGGTGCTGGCCAGCCCGCTGGCCTGCGGCACCGCTCAGGTGACCAGCAACATCTCTCCGTACTCGAACTCCATGCAGACGCCGGTGGCCCCCGCCACCCCCACCGCCAACATCAGCGTCGTCGACGCCAATGGCAACAGCTCCTGCGGGACCCCGTTCGCCCCCAGCGTCAGCGCGCAGGACGGCACCACGGCGGCCGGCGCGAACACCAGCCTGACGCTCGGCGTGTCGCGCTCGGACGGGCAGGGGTACCTGTCGCAGATCACCGCGCAGCTGCCGCCCGGCCTGCTCGGCTCGATCGCCTCGGTGCCGCAGTGCACCGACGCGCAGGTGCAGGCCAGCAGCTGCCCGGCCTACAGCATGATCGGCACCGCCTCGGTCGCCTCGGGCGCGGGCCCGGCGCCGCTGACCCTGTCCGGTCCGGTGTACCTGACCGGGCCCTACGGAGGGGCGCCCTACGGCCTCAGCATCCTCATCCAGGCGTCAGCCGGTCCCTACAACCTCGGGACCGTGGGCGTGCGCGCCGGGATCTCCATCGACCCCAACGACGCCCACCTGACGATCACCAGCAGCCCGCTGCCGTCGATCCTCGGGGGGATCCCCCTGCGGGTCAAGACGGTGACCATCGCCGTCAACCGCCCCGGGTTCCTGTTCAACGGGACCAACTGCAGCCCGCAGTCCAGCAGCGCCGTGTTCGGCTCGCTGGAGGGCGCGACCGTCAGCGAGCCGGTCGCCCCGCTGACGCTCACCGGGTGCAGCGCGCTGGCGTTCTCGCCGACGGTCACGGCGAGCACCGACGCGAGCTACTCCGCGGCGAACGGCGCGGACCTCGACGTGAAGCTCACGGCGCCCGCCGGCCAGGCGAATCTGCGTTCGGTGCAGATGACGCTGCCCAAGCAGCTGACGCCGCGCCTGACCACGATCCAGGGCGCCTGCCTGCTGGCCACCTACACCGCGAACCCGGCCGGCTGCCCGGCAAGCTCGGTCGTCGGGCAGGCCACGGCCGCGACCTCGGTGCTCCCCGGCGGTCTCACCGGGACCGTGTACCTGGTCGCGCAGAGCACGGGCCTGCCCACGCTCGACGTGCCGCTGTCGGGCGGCGGCGTGACGATTAACCTGGTCGGCTCGGTCGCCCTGTCGTCGAAGGGCCTGGTGACGTCCACGTTCGGTAGCGCGGCAGCCGGCTGGCTGCCCGACGTGCCGATCTCCTCGCTCGACATCGACCTGCCCGAAGGACCGCACTCGCTGCTGACCACGAGCTCGGTGCTCTGTCCCGGTCCCCTGGCGCTGCAGACGGTGCTGCTCGCCCAGAACGGCGCACAGATCAGCCGCACCACCAACGTGAGCGTCGTCGCGTGTCCGCTGGCCGCGGCGGTCAAGGTCGCGCCGGAGCTGCAGATCCTCGGGCACAGCTACGCCTCCGGCCGGCTGCGCCTCAAGGTGCGGATCGCCGCGGCCGGTCGCGTGTCGGTGACCGGCGCCGGGCTGCGCACGACGCGCAAGACGTTCTCGCGCGCCGGGACGTACACCCTCAGCGTGCCGCTGACCGGCGCCTCGCTGGCGCAGGCACGCCGCCACCGCAAGGTGAAGCTGACGGTGCGCGCCGGCTTCATTCCGAGCAAGCGCGGCGCGAAAACCGCGTCGGTGCGCGTCGCTTTCACGCTCAAAGGTTGACCCCGGGTCCGGTGGTCGTCAAAGATCCCGGCGACCACCACGAGGGAGGAGCCGGTCATCGTCTCGGACGTCATCGCTGCTCGGGCCGCGCTCGCAGTGACACTCGCGCTGACGCTGGCCGCGGCGCTGGGGATGCGCCCGCCGGTCGCGCTCGCCTGGACGCCGCGCTACATCGAGACACCGATCAGCTCCACCGCGCCGGATGCCTCGCTGGTCCGCGAGAGCTACGTCAGCCTCTACGCGCCGCTGCCGGCGGCCGACGGACCGCGCCCCGCGGCCTGCGACCGCATCGGCTATCTGCGCTTCCGTGACGCCGGCGGGCCCGCCAACCCGGCGCAGGCGGCGGCGATCTTCGTGGCCCAGCCGGGCATTTTCGAGGGGGCGGGCGCGCTCGACCAGGTGGCGCGCAACACCGTGCGCGCGGCCGCCCAGCGCGGCTACGACGTCGAGTTCTGGGCGCTGAGCCGCCGCTCGAACTGCCTCATCGACGACTTCGGCGTGCAGGCCGCCGCGGCGGCGCACGACCCGCAACTGGCGCTCGACTACTACTACGACGGCGGGACCATCGACGGGCAGCGCTTCCCCGGGTTCGTGAGCGAGCAGGACGCGGCGTTCCTGGGGCATGTCGGGCTGGCCCAGACGGTGCGGGACGAGTACACCGTCATCAGCCAGCTGCCGCCGGCGGTGCGCACGCAGAAGGTGCTGTGCGGCGGGCACTCGCTCGGCGGCATCATCACCGGGGCGTTCGCCAACTGGGACTTCTCCGGGACCGGCGACCCCGCCGGCGCGGGGTACAACCAGTGCGCGGGATTCTTCGCGCTCGACACGCGCTTCACCATCTCCCTCGGCGGCCAGATCCTGTCCGACCCGCTCGGCGGGCTGCTCAACAGCATCCTGGCCGGGGTCAGCGACGCCGCGCCCTACCTCGACGTCTCGCCGTTCACGCCCGAGACGTTCGCGGCGCTGCCGATCCTCGGCATGGCGGCCTCCTTTGCTCCGGACCAGAAGGCGACCCTGGAGAACGAGCTGCCCAACGACTTCAACTTCAACGTCACCTTCCGGCTGCTGTTCGCCAACAGCTGGACGGACTTCTTCACCGACGACCCGGATATCCGCCAGTTCAACTTCACCAACGAGGCGACGATCGGCGCCATCTTCGGCGACGTCTCCGATCCCATCGGCATCCTGCGGGCCAGCGTCGGCATCCCGACGGGCGGGCCGGTGGTGGAGAAGAACTTCCCGCTGGCCTACGGCTCGGCGCCGGCGGCCGCCGGACTGCTGGGCGGCAACGACCTCGTCGCACCGGATCCCACCTCGGCCACGCCCAACGGCCCCGTCTACGGCTGGCTGAACTACAACCAGCTGCCGGCCACGCTGCCGGCGCCGGTGGACGACCCGACGCAAACCCCGTACACCTCCGCGGCAAGTCAGGTCAGCGATATCACCCAGCTGTCACGGGCGCTGTTCGAGGGAGCGCCGGCCATGTTCACGGAGGACTACTTCCCCACCGCGCTGGTGCTGGACATCTCCGCCGCCGCGCTGGGTGACCGCTCGGGCAGCCTCGCCGGCCTGCGCTACACCAACGGCATCGCCGAGCGTCCGGCCGCCTACGTCGACGCCGGCGAGGGAATCACCCCGGCGCTCGGCGCCGCGGGTGCGATACCGGCCGGCCCCGCACCGGCGGTGCACGTGCTGGCCACGGGGTACAACCATCTCGACGTGGTGACGGCGGCCTACCAGCAGACCAACGGCCAGCCGGAGATCACCAGCAGCACACTGGCCAACTGGATGAGCCAGATCGTCGGGGGGCCGGGCACGTAGGCACGCCGTCCTGCACACCGTGAGGCAACCATCGACCCGGGAGGCATCATGACCGCATCACGTCGCCGCCGGCCGCGCCCGCGGGCGGGCCATGCGGCTCGGAGCATCGCCGCGCTGTCGATCGTCCTGTCATGGAGCGCGCTGCTCGTCGGCGCGACCGATGCGGCGGCGGGCCACGCCCGCCTCGGCGGCCTGACGGGGGCCGGCGCGGCCTGGCCGTCATCCGGTCATGACCTCTCGAACAGCCGCACGCAGCCCGACGAGTCCACGATCGGCGTCGGCAACGTCGCGCAGCTGGCACCGAAGTGGGTGTTCACCACGCACGGCGACGTCAGCGCCACCCCGACCGTCCAGGGCGGGGGCGTGTACTTCCCGGACTCGGGCGGTTACCTCAACGCGGTGAACGCCAGCAACGGCTCGCTGCTCTGGCAGGCGCCGATCTCGAACTACACCGGACTGTCGGGCGACTACGCCCGCGTCAGCCCCGTGGTGGACGGAGCCAAGCTCATCCTCGGGGACAACGCCCTCCTGGAGAGGGCCGGCGGTGCCCACGTGTTCGCCGTCAACCGGTTCTCGGGCCGGCTGCTGTGGAGCACCCAGGTGGACAGCAATCCGGCCGCGATCATCACCGGCAATCCCCTCGTCTACGGCGGCGAGGTGATCATCGGCGTGTCATCGAACTCGGAGACCGACGCCCTGTTCCCGTTCTATCCGTGCTGCACGTTCCGCGGCAGCGTCGTCGCACTGCAGGTGGCCACCGGCAGGATCCTGTGGCAGACCTACATGGTGCCCGCGAACAGCGGTCCGTGCGCGCAGATCAGCCCGCCCTCCGGATGCGGCTACAGCGGGGGAGCCGTGTGGGGCTCGCCGGCGGTCGATCCGGCCACCGGCAGCGTGTACGTCGCCACCGGCAACAACTACACCACCCCCGATGCCGCCACGGCCTGCCAGGAGCAAACCGCGGCGGCCGGAACCTCAGACGCCGGATGTACGTCACCCGACGACTACTTCGACAGCGTGGTGTCGCTCAACGTGCGGACGGGCCGGATCAACTGGGGCCACAAGCTCGAGGGTTGGGACGCCTGGAACTTCGCCTGCGTGCTCGGGTCCGGCGCCGGCTGGTGCCCCTCGATCGCCGGCCCGGACGACGACTTCGGCGGCTCGCTGAACCTCCTGCGCGTTGGCGGCACGACGCTCGTCGGGGCCGGGCAGAAGAGCGGCGTGTACTGGGCGCTGAACCCCTCCAACGGCAACGTCGTGTGGGACACGCTCGTCGGCGCCGGCGGGGCGCTCGGCGGCATCGAGTGGGGCACCGCGTTCGACGGCACCCGGATCTACGTGCCGATCTCCGACCAGGGCGAGGCCCCCTACAACCTCGCGTCGGGCCAGCCCGTCGCCGGGGGGTCGTGGGCGGCGCTCGACCCGGCGACCGGCAAGTTCATCTGGCAGGTCGCCGATCCGTACGGCTCAGCGGACATCGGACCGGCCAGCGAGGCCAACGGTGTGGTGTACGTCGGCGACACCGTCTGGTTCGGCAACAACATGTACGCCCTGGACGCGGCCACCGGGCAGATCCTGTGGCGCTTCGCCGCCACCGGCTCGGTCTGGTCCGCCCCGGCGATCGTCAACGGCACCGTCTACTGGGGATCGGGCTACTACCAGGGGCTCCCGAGCAATCAGTTCTACGCGTTCAGCCTCGGCGGGCACTGACGCCCGCCGGGGCGCCGGCGGCGAGGTCGGGCGCGTCAGGGCGGCGGCGGGGCGGCACGCTGCGCCTCCCGGGCCGCCCGGCGGAACTCCGCCGCGGTGCGGGAGAGCGCCACGCCGAGGTCGAGACGCTCGGCCAGGGTAAGGGCCCGGATGCGTGCCACCGCCTCGAGGTCCTCGGCGTCATCGAACGGCACCGCAAGCGGATCGGTTGCGGCGGGGGTCATCTTCCCGGCCACGCCCTGAACGGGAACTCGTGCGGCGCGCGTTTTGGAAACGTCTATGTCTCCCAAGGGGCGCCCTTCCCAGCGGCCTGCTGGCGCCCGGACGCCCCGGCCGGTACATTTTGCGGCTCCCTCCCCGGGGCTTCGGCCCCATCTCCCTCACATAAGGAGTCTCATTGAGCACGGCAGCTTCTGCTCCCTCGACGGCTCGCGCCGCGCACGAGGACGACGGGTCCAGCGCGCACGGCAACCGGGTGATGCTCGGCGTCCTCGCCGGTTGCATCGCGTCGAGCGTCACGATGATCATCGTCGCCGGCGTGACCGGCGCGGTCTGGGTGCTCGTCATCGGCATCGCCGTGATGGCCACGGCCGTCGGCGTCATGCTCAGCGCGCTGAGCCGCCTGATCGGTACCGAGCACGAGACGTACGGCGAGGCGTAGGCCTCGCCGGTCGGACGGCTGGGCCGGTGGCGTGGCGCGATCCGTGCGCCACGCCACCGCGCCACTCAGCGGCGGGGACGGCGGATGAGCAGCGAGCGGCTCACTGCCGACAGGCGGGCGCCGTCGGTCACCCGCACCAGCACGCGGTAGCGGCCGCCGCGGGCCAGGCGCAGCGTGCGCGCGTAGCGCAGCAGGGCGGGCGAGACGACCCGTACCTTCAGCCGCGCCGTCGCCTGCCAGCGCCCGCGCACGAGCTTCTGCAGGAACACCTTGACGTCGCCGGCGCCCGGGGCGATCGAGCCGGACACGCGAGCGAGCAGCCCTCGCCGGGTGCGCCGCTCGCTCGCTCCGAAGCTGACGCGCACGGCCACGCGCTCCAGCAGCACGGGACTCACGACGCCCGGGGATTGGACCACGGCCACGCGGTAGCGGGTGTTCTGCGCCAGCGCGGGGACGGTGAAGGTGAAGCTCCCGTTGGCGTTGATCACCTCGGAGTTGCCGACGTTCGTGAACGGCGCCGTGTACGGGAACGGCATCGCCTGCAGCACGACCTGCAGTCCGGCGCTTCGGCTGCCGGTCAGCAGGCCGGTGATCGTCGCCGCCCCGCCGAAGCCGACCGGGTCGGGAACGGCCGTCGCCGTCAGCGACAGCGGCACGCTCGTCGTGGTGAAGGAGCGGTCGCTGCCGGCGATCGTGCCCCCGGCGCCGATCACGACGAGGCGGAAGTGGTACCTGGTCAGCGGCGCCAGGCCGCCGATCGGCGCCTGCACGGCCACGGCCGCCGTCCCCGCGCCGGCCGACAGCACCGCGGTGTGGCCGCTGTAGCTGGTGCTCGTGCCGTACTGGAAGTAGTACCGCGCGGCACCGCCGGCCGGGCGAACGGTGCCGGTCAGCACCGCCCCGGTCTGGGTGATCTGCACCGCCGCGCCCGTGGTGGCCGAGGCGCTCGGCGCCACGCCGGTCTTGAAGGTCCGGTCGCTACCCGCCACGACGCCACCGGCGCTCGTGGCCACGAGGCGATAGTGATAGGTCGTGGTGGCCGACAACCCGCCGAGCGCGGCGCTCACGGCAAGCGTCGCGGTGCCCGAGTCCGCCGACACCGCAGGGGTGTGTAAGCCGTAGGCCGCCGTCTTGCCGTACTGGAACTCATACGTCGTCGGGACGCCTTCGGGGTTGACCGTGCCGGTGACCACGGCCGAGTTCGAGGTCACCGTCCTGGCGCCGCCGGTGGCCGGCCGGGGGGGCGGCGTGACCGGCGTGGTGAACGTCCCGTCGACGCCGTCGACGGTGCCGGCGGTGCTGGCCGCGACGAGGCGGAAGTGATACGTCGTCGAGGGCGCCAGCCCCGACACGGCGGCCGCGGCGACCACGTTGGCGGCGCCCGCGCCGGCCGACACCGTGGTGGTCTGCAGCCCGTAGGCGGTCGTCTTGCCGTACTGGAAGAAGGAGGACGTGGCCGTCCCGTTGGGGTTCACGGTCCCGCCGAGCGTCGCCGTGTCGAACGTGACGGCGCTGGCCGCGCCGGTGGAGGCGCTCGGCGGCTTCGGAGCGGTCGTCGTGGTCGTCGACGTCGTCGCGGTCGTGGTGGCCGTGCTGGTGGTCGTGGTGGCGCTGCTGCTGCTCGTAGTGGTCGTGGTCGTGGCCAGCGCGGCGGCCGGGCACGCCAGCGCGACGGCGAGCGCGGCAGCGGCCGCGCGGGCGGCCAGCGTGGACACGAAGCTCCCAGGATGCATCAGTACAACCCCCGCTCATCGGTGGATGGGCACATTGCGTGGCCGCACGCTCGGACCGGGATGCGTCGTGCTGCCGGTCGGCACCCGCGGGCGGCCCCTCGTCTCGCTTCAACCCGGGCGGGCGGCGAAAGGTGCGCCGGCCTGCGGGTGAGCTCGCGGGTCGACGCGGCGCCTCATCGAGATTTCCACCTGCACCGCCTCGCGCTCTGGTACGTTCGGCCCAATGGCACCGGCGAGCGATCGGCCGAGCCCCCAACATCACTGACTGGAGAGGGATTCGTGTCTGCACATGAGCGGGTGAGGCGGTTCGCGTGCGCGCGGCTGACCATGGTGACCGTCGCCGTCGCCTTGGCGGCGCTGCCGGCCACGGTGCACGCCGACAACGCGTACGTCGTCAACGACATCGACAACACGGTCGGGCAGTACGCGATCAGCGGTGGGCTGCTGTCCCCGCTCGTCCCGGCCACCGTGCCGATCGGCAGCGGGTCCTACAGCGGTATCGCGGCCAGCCCGAACGGCCGCTTCGTCTACGTCGCCTACGGGACGAGCATCGCGGCCTTCGGCGTCGATCCGGTCAGCGGCGCGCTCACGCCGGGGCCGGTGTACACGGCCTCCGCGGGCTACAGCAACATCGCGCTGAGCCCCGACGGGCTGAGCCTCTACGCCGGCGCGTCGGACAACAACGTCTACCAGTTCGACGTCGACCCGACGACCGGCGCGCTGACGCCGAAGACCCCGGCCAGCGTGGTGACCGCCGGGTCTCCGTTCGGCGTCGCCGTCACGCCGGACGGCCGCAGCGCGTACGTCGTCGACGAGACGCAGGACCTCATCTCCCAGTACGACGTCAACCCGACCACCGGCGCGCTGTCGCCCAAGGCCGTGGCGACGGTGGCCACCGGCGCCGAGCCGCTGAACATCGCCATCAGTCCCGACGGGCGCAGCGCCTACGTGACCGATCCCGGCAACTTCGGCGCCGGCAACGGCATGGTGTCGCAATACGACATCGATCCCACGACAGGCGCACTGGCCCCCAAGACGCCGGCGCTGGTGGCCAGCGGCGACGGCCCCGTGGGCGTCGCGGTCAGCCCCGATGGCAAGAGCCTGTACGTCTCCGCCGAGACGCAGGACGTCATCTCCCAGTACGACATCGACCCGAGCACCGGCGTGCTGTCGGCGAAGGCGCCGGCCAGCGTCCCCTCGGCCGCAGGGGCCGCGCGGCATCGCCGTCAGCCCGAACGGCAACGGCGTGTTCGTGGCCGACTTCGACGCCGACGTCATCTCCCAGTACAGCGTCGATCCGGCCACCGGGGCGCTCGCGCCACAGAGCCCGGCCACCGTCGCCGCCGGCCAGTTCCCCAACAACCTGGTCACGGTCGCGCTCGGCGGCCCGCCGGCGGTCACGGGCGTCTCGCCCGCCTCGGGCTCCCAGCTCGGCGGCACCCCGGTGACGATCACCGGCTCGGGCTTCGCCGCGGGGGCGACGGTCGACTTCGGCACGGCGGCCGCGACGGGTGTCACGGTGCAATCGCCCACGTCGATCACCGCCGTCAGCCCACCGGGCAGCGGCACGGTCGACGTCACCGTCACCACGGCCAAGGGAACGTCGCCGACCGGGAGCGCGGATCGCTTCACCTACACCCCGGTGGCGCTGAGCGACTCGCTCAGCGGCAGCTACATCACCGACGAGCAGCTCTGGCAGCGGATCCTGTTCCCGGCCGGTTCGACGTTCACCGGGAGCGCCGACCTGGCCGGCGGGTCGTTCACGGGTGCGATCAGCGTGCCGCCGTTCACCAGCACGCTGTACGTGCTCGGCGTGCCGAACACGCTGCACCTGACGCTCGCCCCGACGGGGCCGGTGACCGGCACCGTGGCGGTCAGCGGCGGACTCATGACGCTGTCGGCAACGGCCAGTCTCAGCCTCACCGTCACGCTGCCCGGGTCCCCGCCGGGCTGGCCGCCGAACACCTGCACGACGGCGGTGCCGCTGCGCTTCGCCCTGTCCTCCTCGGGCGGGCCGCCGAGCGCGCTGGCCAGCGGGCTGACGTTCACCGGCACGGTGGGGATCGCCCCCTTGCTGGCGAGCAACTGGTTCGTCGCGCCGTCGTGTGGCGCGCTCGACCTGCTGCTGGTCAACTGGGACGACCCGTTCTCGCTGCAGCTGTCGGGGAGCTGAGCGGCGTGTAGGACGCGGCGAAGAGCTGCCATCCTCGGTGGCAATGATCGATCGGATGGCCTCGGGCGCAAGCGGCGTCGTGGATGAGCAGCCGCTGGCGCTCACGGTGGGCTGTCGCTTCGGGCTGGACTCCACGCAGCCGGCCACCGCGATCCTGCAGGTGGCGCCGTGTCTGGCACCCGGCGTCACCATCACGGCCGAGCGCTGGGACACGGCGGCCGAGCACCACGGCTACGTCGATCAGTACATCAACCGCTGCGAGCGGTTCGCGCTCGGCGCCGGGGCCACCCACGTCACCTACGAGGCCCACGTGCTGCTCGAGCACCCCGACGACGTCGTCGAGCCCGGCGCGCCCGAGGTGCCGGTGGCATCGCTGCCCGACGACGTCCTGACCTTCGTGATGCCGAGCCGCTTCTGCCTGCCCGACGAGCTCGGCCACGAGGCGTGGCAGCGCTTCGGCGACCTGGCCCCCGGCTGGTCGCGGGTGCAGGCGATCGTCGACTACGTCCACGGCCATCTGCAGTGGGTCGAGGGCACCTCCAATTCGTGGACGACGGCCGCCGACGCCTACCGCGCCGGTCAGGGTGTCTGTCGCGACTTCGCGCACCTGGCCATCACCTTCTGCCGCGCCCTGAACATCCCCGCCCGCTACGTGTTCGGCTACATCCCCGACATCGACCTGCCCCGGCCGCCGGAGCCGATGGACTTCGCCGCCTGGTTCGAGGTCTACCTCGACGGTCGCTGGCACACCTTCGACGCCCGCAACAACACCCCGCGCGTCGGGCGGGTCGTGGTGGGCCGCGGCCGCGACGCGGTCGACGTGGCGCTGATCACCTCGTTCGGCCCGCTGACGCTCACCGACTTCGAGGTGTGGGCGCGGCGGGACGCGACGGCAGGCTCATCGGGCGCGTAGCGGGGGGAACCGGTGCGCGACGTAGACTGCGCGGCGACGCAGGTGACCATCGATGGGGACGTGATGATTCGGGTGCACGGGCACGGGGGCGGGGGTGCGCGCGGCCGGCGGCTGGCGTGGCGCGCGGGTGTTGTGGCGGCGGCGGCGATCGCGCTCGCGGTGTTCCTGGCCGGCGGCGCCGGTGCGGCCGCCGCGAAGAAGCCCAACCCGTCGCCATGCGCAAGGCAGCTGGGCATCGGCGCACCCGCGGTGATGCGGACCGGCACGACGCCCCTGAGCGTGCTGGCCTCCTACGCCGTCCTGCGCCGCCCACAGGTTCCGTCCGACATCCCGCCGGCCTCGGCCGGGCTGTCCGCGCTGCTCTCGGGCCGGCTCGCGAGCTATGACCCGTTCGCGACCCGCCTGCTGTCGCGGTCGATCGCCGGGTCGGTGTACCTCGCTGTCGGCGTCGCGCCGCGCGGCAGGATCGCCCTCTCGACCGCCTGCCGGCGGGCGGGCGAAGCCGCGCTGGTGCGGCTGCTCAACGTCGAGCGCACCGTCGAGGGCAGCGGCCCGGCGTACGCCCTGATCGAGATCCCCTCCGTCGCGGGCCCCGGCTCGAACGGTTCGGCCACCGCGACACCCGTCACGAGCTTTGCCGCGGCCGGCGAGGGATTCAGCTATGGCGTCTCCGGCCTGAGCCACCCGATCGGCAGCGGCTTCATCACCCTCGTGCCCGACGGCGTCGGTGCGGTCCGGTTCAGCTACGCGCCTTCGGTCGGATCCTTCACGCTTCCCGTGCAGGCCAACCTCGGCCAGGGCGCGGGGCCGGCGATCGACGCCGCGCCGCTGTTGCGCACCGCCGCCGAGCAGCGACGCTTCGTCAACGAGTTCCTCCCGCTGACCGTCACCTGGCTGACCGCGCCGGGTGGCGCCAGCGTGCGCGAGTTCGCGCGGCCGGCGGGGCTGGTCGACGAGTACATCGCGGAGCTGCACCTGGAGGTCGAGATCGCCAAGACGGTCACGGTGTCGAAGCCGACGGGGTAGGGAGGTGCCCGGCGCCCGGCGCTCGTGGCCGCCTGGCATGCTCACGGGGCGCGTAGCGGTCGGGAACCGGTGCGCAACGTAGACTGCCGGGCGACTGCAGGTGACCATCAGGGGGACGCGGTGACTCGGGCTGGCGGTGACAGGGGCGCGTGGGCTCGAGGCCTGGCGTGGCGCGCGGGGGCGGTGACGCTCACGGCCGTCGCGCTCGCCGTGGGGCTGGTCGGCGCCGCGGGCGCCGCGGGGGCGAAGAAGCCCAGCGGGAAGCAATGCCTGAACCAGCTGTACGCCGGCGCGTCCGCTCGGATCCAGGCTGGCACCACGCCGGCGAGCGTGCTCGCCTCCTACGCCGTGCTGCGCCGGCCGCAGGCGCCCTCCGACGTCCCGCCGGCCGCCGCCACGCTGCACGGGCTGCTCACGGGTCGCCTGTCGAGCTATGACCCGTCGCTGACCCGCCTGCTCCAACAGACCAGCGCCGGGTCGGTGTACCTGGTCGTCGGGATCGCGCCGGTGGGCAGGCCCACGCTCTCGGCCGCCTGCCGACGGGCCGGCGGGCCCACTGTGGCGGTGCTCGCGCAGGAGCTTCGCCTCGACTGGGCATTGGAGGGCACGGGCCCGGCGTACGCGCTGATCGACGTTCCGGCCGTCACGCACACGGGCTCGACGATGACCGCTTCCGCTCCGATGGCCTTCGCCACGAGCTTCGCCCTGAGCGGGTTCTCGGGCCCGTCGGAGCTGGACCAGACCGGACACACCCTCGTGGCCCTGGTCCCGGACGGCGTGGGCGCCGTCACCGTCGCCTTGGCACCGTCGGTCGGATCCTTCTCGCTGACGGCACAGAACAACCTGGCGGTCGGCGCCGGCCCGGCGATCAACGCCTCGCCGACCCTGCGCACGAGTGCCGAGCGCCGTCGCTTCCTCAACCGGGTCATCCCGGTGACGGTGACCTGGCTGACCGCGCCCAACGGCTCGACGGTGCGTGTGTTCGCGCGGCCCGCGGGACTGGTCGACCAATACCTCACCCTTCTGCGTGTGGCATTCCAGTTGCTCTCCGACCTCATGACCAGCGGCACCAGCGTCAACAGCGCGAGCGGCTGCGCACCGGCCAAGCGACACGGCAAGACTGTCGAGGTGTGCACGACCATCACCACGACCTGCACGCCGAGGAGGGTCGACGGCAAGGTCAAGCAGCGCTGCAGGACCACCAAGAAGGTCACGGTGACCAAGCCGAAGGGGTAGGCAGGCGCCGATTAGTAGCCTGCGTGCCGCGTGAGCTTCTACGTCACCACCCCGATCTACTACGTCAACGCGGCCCCGCATCTCGGGCACGCGTACACGACGATCGCCGCGGACATCCTCGCGCGGCACATGCGCCAGCGCGGCGAGGAGGTCTTCTTCCTCACCGGAACCGATGAGCACGGTGAGCCGGTGGCCCTGGCCGCAGAGGCCCAGGGCGTCTCCCCGCAGGAGCTGGCGGATCGCAACGCCGAGCGCTTTCGGGCCCTCGGCCCGATCCTCGACGTCAGCAACGACTTCTTCATCCGCACGTCGGACCCGCAGCACATGGCCAAGGTGCAGGAGGTGCTGACGCGCGTGTACGAGAACGGACACGTGTACAAGGGCCTGTACGAGGGCTGGTACTGCCCCCGCTGTGCGGACTTCAAGAGTGAGTCCGAGATCGCCGAGGGCAACACCTGCCCGATCCACGGGATCGTGCTCACCTGGGAGAGCGAGGAGAACTACTTCTTCCGGCTGTCGACGTTCCAGGGCGCGCTCGAGGAGCTCTACGCGCAGCGGCCGGACTTCGTCATGCCCAGGCATCACTTCAACGAGGCGCGCAGCTTCATCGCCCAGGGGTTGCAGGACGTCTCGCTGACGCGAGGCAAGCTGACCTGGGGCGTCCCGGTGCCCTGGGATCCGACCCACGTCTTCTACGTGTGGTTCGACGCGCTGCTCAACTACTACACCGCCCTCAGCTATGCGCGTGAGGGCGAGGATCTCACCGAGCGCTTCTGGCCGGCCACGTTTCACCTCATCGGCAAGGACATCCTGAAGTTTCACACCGTGTTCTGGCCGGCGCTGCTGATGGCGGCCGACCTGGCGATCCCCGAGCACGTCTTCGTGCACGGGTTCCTGCTGCTCGACGACCAGAAGATGAGCAAATCGCTGGGCAACGTGCTCGACCCGTTCGCGATCATCGAGCGCTTCGGCTCCGACGCGCTGCGCTACTACTGCTTTCGCGAGGTCTCCTTCGGGCGTGACGGCTCGGTCTCGACCGCCGGCTTCGAGACGCGCTATGAGACCGAGCTGGCCAACGAATACGGGAACCTGGCCAGTCGCACGATCGCCATGGTGGGGCGCTACCGCGAGGTGGCCCTGCCCGCGGCGGGGCTCGACGAGGGACTGGGCAGCGACTTCGAGGGGCTCGCGGACGAGGTGGCCGCGCTGATGGACCGCGCGGAACTGACGCAGGCGCTGGACGTGATCTGGCAGCGCGTGCGGCGGCTGAACCGCTACGTCGAGGAGCAGGCGCCGTGGACGCTGGCCAAGGATCCCGAGCGGGCCGCCGACCTCGGGGGCGTGCTCGCGTCGCTGCTGGAGGGACTGCGCGTGGTGACCGTGCTGCTGGTGCCCTACCTGCCTCGGGCGACCGCAGCGCTGCTGCAGGCGCTCGGGGTGGACGACCAGTCGCTGGCCAGCGCGCGGTACGGCGCGGGCGGCGGTGGGGGAGCTGTCACCCCTCTGGCGCCCTTGTTCCCGAAGCTCTGAGGAGGCCGACGGGGGCCGTGAGCTCGCACGGCATGGCCGCGCTAGTCGTAGCCCGCGAGGCCGGAGGCGACGGCAACCGCCATGAGGAGCGGGCTCAGCACGTCGATGACACGGCTGCTGACGGCGGCACGCCGATGCCCCGACAACGCGCCGAGGTCGACGGTGTCGTTGGGCGGCGGAGTGGTCACGTCCACGGGGTCTGTGGTGGTCAGATCCGTCGTCGTGTGGCCGCCGTCGATCGGGATGGCACGGCGCACGAGCAGGCCGTCCGAGGCGAAGAACAGGTGGGCGACGGCCGTTGTCGTCCCCGTGTCGTGCACGCGGGCGTCGAACCCGATCACGTGCTGCCCGTCGATCACCGCGGGGCCGGCCTGCTTGACCGCGGTGGCGCTCTGCAACAGGAACCCGAGGCCCGAGTTCGCCAGCTGCAGCGCCAGCTGGGTGGCGCTGCCCGTGAACCCTCCGCGCGGGAGCGGACGCCGGACCCAGCGATCGGCGCCGAGGATCTGCGTCAGCCCCGGACCGTGCAGGTACTGGAAGTGGTGGTCCAGCAACAGCGCCAGCGGCTGGCCGTCGATGACGCCGGTGATCGCGATCTCGTCGGACGATCGTCGCGCGCGCATGACCACCGACCAGTCCGCCGCGCGGTCCGCGAGGTCCGAGTCCCGCACGAGGATGTGCGCCGTCAGCTCGGCGGGGTTCAGTGCCGCGGCGGCGGCGAGGCGACGTTGCAGGTCCCGGGGCAGCTGTCCGGTCGCCGTGGCATCCGTCGTGCCGGCCGGCAGCAACGCGAACGCCGCCGCTACGGCGGCAAGCGCGGTGGCCTTCCGGCGCGAGGTGAGCGACAGGAGCACTTGGGTGCCCCGCGCCGCCGCCTGGCCCGCGATGAGGGCGACGGCGGCCGCCGCGGCCACGACGAGGCTCAGGGCGCGCTGGCGTTGCACGCGCGCAGCCTGTCAGACCGGCTGCGGGCGCGCCACCAGTCGGGCCCTACCGCGATCGCGGGCTCTACCGCGATCGCGTCGCGTCGCGTCGCGCATGGCGGGCGGTCAGCGGCGCAGGGCGTTCGGGCGGCGTCCCGGGCGCCACCGTGCGCGACGTCCCGCCGCGTGGCCGGCCGGCGGCTCGGCCGCGGCGGCGGCGGCGCTGGCGGCGCTGGCGCGCTGGCGCCTGACGGCTGCGCGCCGGGGACGTCCGCGCCCGGCGCGGACGCGCCGGGGGCGTCGGCGCCGGGGGCGTCGGCGCCGGGGGCGTCCCGCCGCCGACCGGCCGCCGGTGAAGCGCAGCGCGACGATGGCCACGTCGTCGCGCTGGTGGCGCGGGCGCAGCGCCTGGCGCTCGAGCGCTTCGGCCAGATCCGCGGCGCTCGCGTTGGGCGGCTGGTCGCGCAGCGCCTGCTCGGGCGTGGGCCGCGGATCGGGGCCCTGGTCGGTCACCCCGTCGGTGTACACGACGAGGCTCTCGCCGCTGCCGAGGCGCACGTCGGCGCTGTGCACGCGCAGGTCGGGCCACACCCCGATCAGGTCACCGTGCGCCGGCAGCGCGGCGGGATCGCCGCCCGTCGGTACGAGCACCGGCGGGGGATGTCCACCGCAGGCCACCGTGATGTGCGCCTCGTCCGGGCGCACGTGGACGAGCAGGTAGGCGACCGTGATGAAGCGTCCGCCGAGGTCCTGGCGCAGCATCGCGTCGTTGAGGGAGCGCAGCGCGTCGGCCGGCGCCACCGGCGCGCCCGCGAGGCTTCGCAGCGTCCAGCGCGCCATCGCGGTGAGGGCGGCGGCCTCGGCGCCCTTGCCGCACACGTCCCCGACGACGATCGCCCAGCGGTCGCGTCCGACGGCGAACGCGTCGTAGAAGTCGCCGCCCACGAGGTCGCCCTCGCCGGCGGGGCTGAACCGCACCGCCAGCTCGCACGACTGGATCGATGGCATGGCCCGGGGCAGCAGGCTCTGCTGCAGCGTGCGCGCGGTGCGCCCGGCGCGCGAAAGCAGCGTCGCGGTCTCCGCCTGCAGGCTGCGCGCGTGGACGGCCAGCGCCATGCGCGAGCCGAGCTCGCACGCCTCGGCGATCTCACCCGGTCCCCACGCCGCGCCGCCGCGCAGCAGAAGTGCGTCGGCGGCGAGGCGACCGCGCACCCGGCAGGAGATGACGAGCGTCTGCACCGGTCCGCGCGGGCTGGGGATGACCAGCGCCTCGCTGTTGGCGGCGCCGGCCGCGCCGCGCGTGCGCGCGAGGGCCGCGTCGACGGCCTCGCCCTCGCCGAGCGCGATCAGCTCGGCGTCGCCGCTGGTCGCCCGCGCGCCGGGGGCGGCCTCGTCGCCCCTGAGCGCTCGGGCCAGGCAGGCCTCTGTCAGCCGGCCGTCGGCGATCTCGGTGAAGCACTCGAGCGCCTCGACGACCGTCACCGCGCGGTCGAGCTTGACGCTCGCCTCGGCCAGCAGGGCGGCACGCTCGCGCGCACGCTCGCGGCCGACGAGCAGCCGCCCGAGGATCCCACCGAGCAGCGCGGTCAGCAGCGTGAGCAGCACGAGCACGACGATGCCCTCGCCGACCGCGCGGTCGGCCGATTCGTGCGCCGCGTGCTCGCGACTGGCCTGGCGCCCCGAGACAAGGCCCTCGAGCGCCGCCGTACGGGTTCGGATGTTGTCCACCACCCGCTTGCCCTGCAGGGTGGCGGCGAGCGTGCGCGCCGCCGCCGGGTCGGTGGCCATCTGCCCCAGCAGGGTCGCCACGTATCCGGACATGTAGGCGCGGGCGGCGGCCGCGAGCGCGTCCGCCTGGCCGGTGAAGGCGTGCTGGCTCGCCGCCATCTGCGCGAGCGCGGTCGCCTCGGGCGGGAGCTGTTGCTGGGCGCGGCGCAGGGGCGCCAGGAACAAGGGTTGTCCCGTGATCACGTACCCGCGCAGACCGGTCTCGGCGTCGACCACCGATCGCTCCACGTCGATGACCCGCACGAGGTAGCCGTCGGAGTGCAGCGCCGAGTCCGCGCTGCCGCGCAGATCGATGATTCCTCCGAGGAGCAGCGCGACGCCGACCGCGACGGCGATCGCGCCGGCGGCCACAGCGAGCAGTACACCCGCAAGCAGGCGGCCGTGCGACGTCACGACTCCCATTGTTCCGACTCGCGCGCGCCGGTGGCGCAGTTGCCGTCGTTTCGCCCGGGTGGGTCTCGGGTACGCCATTGCCGTGGAACGGATTCAGCTCGACGGCCGGACGTCGGCACGGCTGCAGATCGATCTACCGGCGCAACCGCAATCGGTGGCGACGGCGAGAGCCAAGATGGCCGCCCTCCTGACGCTCGACGACGAGGTTCGCGAGGCGCTGCTGATCGTGGTCAGCGAGCTCGTGACCAACGCGGTCCGCCACGCGGGACTGACGAGCGACCAGAGCGTGACCGTGCAGGCGACGCAACTCGCTGACCGGGTGCGCGTCGAGGTCATCGACCACGGCAAGGGCTTCGACCGCGCGCTGGTCGCCGAGGCACAGCCGTCCGGTGACGGCGGCTTCGGCCTGCGCATCGTCGCGCAGCTGACCGAACGCTGGGGGGTGCAGACCGACAGCGGCACCGTGTGGGCCGAGGTGGCCACCCGGAGCGCACCGGGGGCGCACTAGAATTGCCTCCCAACGGGTCCTGACGGGTTGGACGTTTGGAGGTGTCATGACCGACTCCACGCAGAGTGCGTTCCGCATCGAGAGCGAGGCGAGTGCCGACGGGCGGGTGATCAGACCCGTGGGTGAGCTCGACATCGCCACGGCCGACGCGCTGACCTCAGCCCTGCACGAGGCGATCCATTCCGAGACGCCGTCGGTGCTGCTCGACCTCAGCCGCGTCACCTTCATCGACTCGACCGGCGTCCGCTGCGTGCTGGAGGCCGTCGCGGCCAGCCGCGCCAACGCCAACAAGCTCCGTGTCAGCCGCGAGCACGGCGCGCAGATCACCCACCTGTTCGATCTCGTGGGCGCAAGCGACCGGCTGCCCTACGCGTAGGCGCGGGCCGCGGGCCGCGGGCCGCGGGCGGCCGAGGTGTGACCAGAGACGCGCGCGGGTTAGCTCCATCGCGCCGCGGGGTATCGTGCGGGGCGTGCATGCGGCGACGACAGTGGGGCCGTCGCAGGCGGTGGGCGGCGCGACGATCGAGCTGCGGGGGCTCGAGAAGAGCTTCCGCGGGCCGGAAGGTGTGGTGCGCGCCGTGCGGGGGATCGACGTGTCGATCGCGCGCGGGGAGACGGTGGCGCTGCTCGGCCCCAACGGCGCCGGCAAGTCGACGACGATCGACATGCTGCTCGGGCTGCTGCACCCCGACGGCGGCAGCGTGTCGCTGTTCGGCCACGCGCCGCGGACCGCCGTCGACCTGGGACTGGTCGGCGGCAATGCTGCAGACCGGGCAGCTGATCCGCGACCTCGCCGTGCGCGAGCTCATCCGATGGTCGCCTCGCTGTACCCGGCGCCGCTGGACGTCGACGAGGTGATCGCGCTGGTCGGCATCGGCGACATCGTGCGAGCGACGCACGCAGAAGCTGTCGGGCGGCCAGACCCAGCGCGTGCGCTTCGCCGTCGCGCTGGTCAGCGACCCGCGAGGTGCTCGTGCTCGACGAGCCGACGGTGGCGCATGGACGTGGAGGCGCGCCACGCGTTCTGGACGACGATGCGCGACTTCGCCGCGCGCGGCAAGACGGTCATCTTCGCCACGCACTACCTCGAGGAGGCCGACGCGTACGCCGACCGGGCGGTGCTGATGGCCCACGGCATGGTCGTCGCCGACGGCCCCACGACCGAGATCAAGGCGCGCGTGGGCCTGCGCACGATCCGCGCGACGCTGCCCGGCGTCGACGCGCCAGGCCCTGCGGCGAGCTGCCGGGCGTCAGCACGGCCGAGCGCCGCGGGGAGGCGGTGGTGCTGCGCTGCGCGCGACTCCGACGCCGCGATTCGCGTGCTGCTCGACCGCTACCCGCAGGCGCGCGACATCGAGATCACCGGCGCCGGGCTGGAGGAGGCGTTCCTGGAGCTGACCTCCGGGGAGGACGCAGGCGGCGTGAGATCGCTCGCCTACACCCGCTTCGAGCTGCTGCGCACCGTGCGCAACCGGCGGCTGCTCGTGTTCTCGCTGGGCTTTCCGATCACGCTGTACTTCCTCATCGCCGGGCCGCAACCAGAACAACGCCGACTTCGCCGGCACCGGCCTGTCGGCGCCGCTGTACTACATGACCGGGCTGGCCGCCTTCGGCACGATGTCGGCGATGATCGCCTCCGGCGGGCGCATCGCCGGCGAGCGCAGCGTCGGCTGGACGCGCCAGCTGCGGATCACGCCGCTGACGACGCGCGACTACTTCCGCGCCAAGGTGATCACCGCCTACGTGATGGCGCTGGTGTCGCTGGTGGCGCTCTACCTGTGCGGGGCCTCGCTCGGCGTCAGCCTCGCCGGCCGGCCGGTGGCTGGAGATGACCGGCCTGATCCTCGTCGGCCTGCTGCCGTTCGCCGGCGCTCGGCGTCGGGCTCGGGCACGTGCTCAACGTCGACTCGATCGGCCCCGCCACCGGCGGCGTGCTCGCGGTGTTCGCCTTCCTCGGCGGCACCTGGTTTCCGATCACCTCGGGGTTCCTGTACCACGTCGGCCAGCTGCTGCCCTCGTGGTGGCTCGTCCAGGCCAGCCACGTCGGCCTCGGCGGCACCGGCGTGGGGCACGAAGGGCTGGGTCGTCATCGCCGTCTGGACGGTCGCGTGCGCCGCGCTCGCCCGCTATGCCTACCGTCGCGACACCGCCCGGGTGTGAGCCGCGGCGCGTCGGTGAGAGCCGTGCCGGCCCGCCGGCTCGCCGCGGTCGCGCCGACCGTCGCGCTGGGCGTCGCGCTGGCCGTCGCGCTGGCCGGGTGCGGTGGCTCGAGCCCTTCGTCCTCCATCGGCGAGGCGTCCAAGCCGGCGAGCCAGATCCTCGCCGACGCCCAGGCGGCCCTGGGCCGGGTGCACAGCTTCTCGTTCGAGGGGCATGGCAGCGAGTCCGGGCGGCCCGTCGCCATCAGCGTCGACGTGCAACTGCCCGGCCGATTGCACGCCACGCTCAGCCAGGGCAAGGGGTCGGTGCAGTTCATCGTCATCGGCAGCGCGCTGTACCTCAACGCCAACGCGGCCTACTGGGCCGCGCAGGGCACGCCGGCGGCGGCGGTGGAGCGGCTGGCCAACCGGTGGCTCATCCTTCCGTCCGCTTCCGCGCCCGGCCTGGGCAGCCTGCTCGCCAGCGCGGACCCCGCGACGGTGGGACGCTGCACCCTCGGTCCCCATCTCGGCACGATCACGGTCAGGGGCCGCGCCGTTGTCAACGGCCAGCCGGTGATCGTGCTGGCCGACAGCGGGAACGTCCCCGGCGGCACGCCCGGGCTGTACTACCTGGCCGCCAGCGGACCGCCGCTGCCGTTGCGGGCGGTGCAGACCGGGCCCCAGACGCCGGGAGGCAAGCCCGACGCCGCCTGCCACGAGACCAGGGACGACGTCACGAACACGACGGTGGGCGAGGTCATCAACATCGGCCAGTTCAATCGCGCGCCCGCGATCACCGCCCCGCCCGGCGCGGTCACGCTGCCCGCGCTCGCCGGCGGCACCTCGGTGTAGCCGCGTCAAGGGGTCGCGGCGGAGCCGCCCGGGATGCCGGAGATGTCGATGAGCTCACGCACCTCGACGGTGCCGTCTCGCGCGGTGGGGCAGCGGGCCGCGAGCTCGAGCGCCTCGTCGCGAGAGACGTACAGCAACAGCATGTAGCGCATGAACACTCCCCGTGGTGGGCCCGCCCCGGTGGCCGGCCGTTCTGCCCAACGACGAACGGGGCGACGCCGGATCGACATTCGGCCTGAGCATTGTGGCCGCCCGTCAGGCGGTCGCCCCGACGCGCTCGCCCATGAACGCGTGCAGCTCGGCCGCCACGCGGGCGGGCTGGTCCAGGCTCAGCAGCGTGTAGCCGTCGGGCAGCTCGACCAGGTGGGCGTCGGGCAGCAGCCGGGCCATGCGCCGCGCGTGCTCGATCGGCATGACGCGGTCGCGGACCGACCACACGATCAGCGCGGGCCCGCTGAAGCGCGAGAGCGCCTCGGTGGCCGCGCGCAGCACCGGCCGCGCGGCTCGCCCGCTGCGGGAGTAGCGGGCCACGTCGCGGCGCACGCCCGGCTCGGTGCGCGCCGGCGCCAGCCAGCCGCGCAGCATCGCGTCGGGCACGCCGCGGGTGGTCATCCATCCGAAGTGGGTGGGCAGCTCGCGCAGGCGGCGCACGCCGAGTTGGGCCACCGCGAGGCGGATGCCGCCCGGGAGGTAGCCGGCCAGTGCGGCCGTCCGCCCCGGCAGCCCGGGCGGGACGTTCTCGAACGCCTCGCAGGGCAGCAGCACCAGTCGGGCCACGCGCTGCACCTGCTCGGCCGGCGCGTCGGCCAGGAACACGATCGGCCCGCCCCAGTCGGTGGCGCCGAGGGTGACCTCGCGCAGGTCGAGCCGCTGCAGCAGCTCACCGATCAGGCCCGCGATGCCGCGCATGCTCAGGTCGGCGCCCGGGCGCATCGGGTAGGGATGGGAGCCGAGCGGCAGCACCGGGCGCACCACGCGGTAACCGCGGCCGAGCTCGGCCAGCACCGGATCCCACATGCTGGCGTCCATGAGCAGGCCGTGGATGAGGACGAGCACCGGCCCCTCACCGCCGCTGTCCTCGTAGTGAATCGTCCCCGCTGACAGTTCGATCTCGGGCATCGCGTCACCTTTCCCCGTGTCACTAGAGCGATCGCTCTAGTGAATCACAATCCGCCCCTCGATGCGCCGCGCGGGCTCCGCCCCCGCTGTACGCTGGGCGGGGTGGCGAAGGCGACAGCGGAGGTGCATCGATGAGCTTCCTGGGTGTGGACTGGCACGGGCGCATTCGCAGCGGTGGCTGGCGAGCCGGTGGTGGCGGCGAGTACGCCGTCGTCGAGCCGGCCACCGGCGCCGAGCTCGGCCGCCTCGGGGCCGCCGATGCCGTCGATGCCGTGCGGGCGGCCGGCGCCGCCGCCGAGGCGCAGGTCGCCTGGGCGGCCACCGGGCACGAGGAGCGCGCCGGCGTGCTGCGCCGCGCCGGCGACCTGTGGGGGCGCCACGCCGAGGAGATCGAGGACTGGATCGTGCGCGAGGCGGGCTCGATCCCGCCGAAGGCCAGCCTGGAGACCCACGTGGCCGCCGCCGAGTGCTTCGAGGCGGCCGCGCTGCCGTCGCGACCCTACGGTGAGCTGCTGCCCTCGACCGAGCCGCGGCTGAGCATGGCCCGCCGCCTGCCCAGCGGCGTCGTCGCGGTGATCGCCCCGTTCAACTTCCCGCTCATCCTCGCGATCCGCTCGGTGGCGCCGGCGCTGGCGCTCGGCAACGCCGTCGTGCTCAAGCCCGATCCTCGCACCGCGGTGAGCGGCGGCGTCGCCCTGGCCCGCGTGTTCGAGGAGGCGGGGCTGCCCGAGGGCGTCCTGCACGTGCTGCCCGGCGGGGCCGAGGTGGGCGAGGCGCTCGTCGACGCGCCCGAGGTGCGCGTGGTGTCGTTCACCGGGTCGACGGCGGCCGGGCGCCGCGTCGGGGAGCGCGCCGCGCGCCAGCTCAAGCGCGCACACCTGGAGCTCGGCGGCAACTCGGCGCTGATCGTGCTGCCCGGCGCCGATCTCGAGCGGGCGGTCGGCGCCGCGGCCTGGGGCTCGTTCCTGCACCAGGGCCAGATCTGCATGACCACCGGTCGTCACCTCGTGCACGAGAGCCTGGCCGACGAATACGTGACGCGCCTGGCCGCCAAGGCCGACGCGCTGGCGGTGGGCGACCCGGCCACCGAGCCGGTCGCGCTCGGGCCGATCATCGACGAGCGTCAGCGCGACCACGTGCACGAGCTGGTCCAGGCCAGCGCGGCCGCCGGGGCGCGGGTGGCGGCCGGCGGGAGCTTCGAGGGATTGTTCTACCGGCCGACGGTGCTGACCGACGTGGGCGTCTGGAGCCCGGCGTTCGCGGAGGAGGTGTTCGGGCCGGTGGCGCCGGTGCTGTCCTTTTCCACGATCGATGACGCCGTCCGGCTGGCCCGCGCCACCGATTACGGTCTCTCGCTGGCGATCCTCGCCGGCGACGCCATGGAGGGGCTCGAGCTGGCCGACCGGATCCCCAGCGGGCTCGTGCACATCAACGACCAGACGGTCGGCGACGAGGCGAACATCCCGTTCGGCGGCGTCGGCGTGTCCGGGAACGGCGCGCGCCTGGGCGGGGCGCAGGCCAACGTGGAGGCGTTCACCGAGACGCAGTGGCTGACGCTCAGCCGCGCGATCCCGGCGTATCCGTTCTGAGCGGTCGCGGCCGCCGGCGCGGCCCCCGGCCCCGGCGCCCGGCGGGAGGGCGCCCCCGGGCGGGCTATGCTCAGTCCGACCACGGTCAGCGGTGATCGAGGGGCCAACCACGATCATCAGGGGGCGCACATGAGTGCCAGCGACGCCGGGCGAGCGATCACAGGACTGGGCCGCGGGCTTCGCGGGTTGGTGTTGGGCGGTGCGCTCACGGGCGCCCTTGTGCTCGGGCTCACGGGCAGCGCCCTGGCGCTCAGCGGCAAGCCGATCAACGTGGGCACGCCGTACGAGAGCGGCCCGCCGGCCGTGGCCGTGGACGGCAGCAGCGGCACCGGGTACGTCGCGTGGGCCAACACCAAGGACCTGCCTCCCAACACCACCGACGTGGTCCAGTACTGTGCGATCCCCGCCGGCGCGACGGCCTGCTCGCACACGGGCACCCTCACCCCGGCGGACGGCGCGACCAACATCGACGGCGTGCAGGTGCTCGTGGATGGGTCGACCGTGGTGATCCTCGCCGACGTCTACGGGGCGCAGGGCAACATGGCCCTCGACTACGAGCCCGAGCAGGAGTGGCAGTCCACCGACGGCGGCGCGACCTTCACCCAGGTCAATGGCGGCCTGTCGGTGACCAGCGGCTCGGTCAACGCCGACACCGCGCCGCTCAGCGGGGTCGTGCTGCCCGGCACGAACGTGCTCGGCTACGGCTTCAACACGGCGGGCGCCTCACCGCCGACCTTCAACGCGTTCCCGCTGACCTCGCCGCCGGAGTGCTCGGACATGATGTGCGCGGCGGGCTCCGCGACGCTTCAGCCGAGCACCAACCCCGACCAGATCGGCAACGCCGGCGGCCAGTTCGCCTCCGAGGTGGGGCAGAGCCCGGGCGTGCTGGCCATCTTCAACACCGACTTCTCCACGCCTCCGCTCGGCTGCTCCGGCGCGTCCGGGTTCGGCACCGCCTACGCCTACGGCAGCGGCACCCAGAGCGCGACCAACAACTACAACATCTCGCCGGGTTCCCCGAACAGCGCCTGGAAGGTGCCGGTCAGCCAGGCCGACTGCGACGTGGAGTATCCGGCGGTCGGGGGCGGCCCGAGCGGCTTCGGCGTCGTCGAGGACGACCTGGGCACGAACTCCACCGTCTATCACCGCTTCGACGCGACGACCGGCAAGTTCGACACTCCGCCGGCGCTGATCGCCAAGCAGGGCGAGGAGTCAGCCTCCGTCTCCCAGGACGGCTCGGGGGGCGTGTACGCGACCTACCTGGCCGGCGCCGGCGGCCCGATCGAGTTCGCCTACAGCGAGAAGGGGGGCGCGAGCTGGGCCGGTCCGGTGACGTTGAGTCCCAACACCGACGGCAGCGAGGCCGACGTCGACAGCGCGGTGGGCGAGAGCGGGCAGGGCTGGGTGGCCTGGACCGACAACGGCTCGGTGATCGCCCAGCAGTTCGCGGCCAGTGACGCCCCGATCGCCGCCACCGCACAAGCCAGCGGATCGGCCACGAGCACCGCCAGGAGCGTGACCGTCACCATCACCTGCGCGGTCGTGCCGTGCACCGTCAACCTGACCATGACAATCGACCCGGCGGTCGCGGCCAGCAAGCCGGTCAAGCACGTCACCGTGACGCTGGCCAGCGGCCGGTTCGTCATCACCGGCAGGTCCAAGGCGATCTCGCTGTCATTGAGCAAGGCGGGCCAGAAGCTGCTGAAGGCCGACCACGGCCGTCTCACCGCCACGCTCATCCTGTCGCAGCAGATCGGCGGCCGGACCGTGGTGACGACGCGCAGCCTGAAGATCGCGCCCAAGGGCTAGGGGGGAGCTCAGCCGAGCTCCTCCTGCGCGATGGCCAGCGCCCGGTTGGCAGCCGGCGCGCCCGCGTACACGGCCGTGTGCAGGAGCACCTCGCCGATCTCCTCCTCGCTGAGCCCGTTGCGCCGGGCCGCCCGCACGTGCATGGCCAGCTCGTGCTCGCGGCCGAGCGCGGCGAGCACGGCGAGCGTGATGGCCGAGCGGGTGCGGCGGTCCAGGCCCTCGCGAGACCACACCGACCCCCATGCGCAGCGGGTGATGTATTCCTGAAACGGGCGCGTGAGCGGCGTGGCCGCCTCCATCGCGCGGTCGACGTGCTCGTCGCCGAGGACCTCGCGCCGCACGCGCATGCCCTCGTCGTAGAGGGGGTCGCTCATGGGTCGCTCCTTAGGTGGTCGAGGATGAGGGTCGCCACGTCCCGCGCCCGCTCGACGGGGGCGAGGTGGGCGCACGGTGAGAGCGTGTGGAGGTGGGAGCGGGCGATGGCCGCGGTGATGGCTTGCAGGTGCTCGGGCGGCGTGGCCGGGTCCTCACGCGCGGCGATGCACAGCGTCGGCGCGTTGATGCGTTGCAGGTCGGGGCGCAGGTCCATGGAGGCGATCGCCTCGCAGCAGGCGGCGTAGCCCTCCGCCGGGGTGTGCGCGAGCTGGGCGCGCAGGTCGGCGGCGACGTCGGGGTGCTCGCGGGCGTAGGCCGGGGTGAGCCACCGTTCCAGCACCGTGTCGGCGAGCGGCTCGACGCTGCCGGCGGCGCGGACCTCGCGCGCGCGGGTGGCGTAGCTGTCGGGGTTCAGGTGCGCGGCGGTGCAGCACAGCACCAGGCGCTCGATGCGCTCGGAGTGGTGCGCGGCCAGCCACATGCCCACCATGCCCCCGAGCGACAGGCCGCAGAAATCGACGGTCCGCAGGCCGCGCGCGTCGAGCATGGCGATGACGTCGCCGCCGAGGTCGGCCAGCGAGTACGGACCGCGGGGGACCGGGGCGCTGCCGTGGCCGCGGTGGTCGTAGGCCAGGGTGGGCGTGCCGTCGAGGTGGGCGAGCAGCGGATCCCACATGGCTGTGGTGGTGCCGAGCGAGCCGGAGAGGACAAGGGTCATCGAGCGGCCAGGGCGCGGTCGACGAGCTCGCCGGCGGCGCCCGGGTCGGCGGCGATCCCGTGGCGGGCGACGGCGTCGGCGAGGTTGCGCTGCATCCGCTCGGCGTCGACGCGCAGCCCGGCGATCAGCTCGTGACCCCACGCGGCCGCCGAGCCGGCGAGGCGCAACAGGTCGCTGAGCGGCTCCCACTCGGCGTGCCAAGCCCCCGCCGCGCGCTCATGCTCCCCCACCATCGACCCCGCCAGGGTGGCCAGCAGTCCGGGAGCGCGCTGGGCGCAGGCCACGAGCGCCACCGCGGCCACCGGGTTTCGCTTGTGGCCCATCGAGGAGGACCCGCCGGACGCGGCCAGCTCGACCTCGGCCACCTCGTCCTGGGCGAGCAGGCTGACGTCGCGGCCGATGCGTCCGAGCGCGCCGGTGAGCATTGTCAGCGCGGCGGCCAGCGAGACGATCAGCGAGCGCTCGGCGTGCCATGGAAGGGTGGGCTCGGCCAGCTCGAGCTCGGCGGCGAGCGCGGCCGCGGCGGACGGGGACAGCGTGCCGACCGGCCCGCCGAGCTGGACCTCCGGGGTGAACGCGCCGAGCGCGCTGCGCGCCGCGTCGACACCGCTCATCCAGCTCGCCGCCTTCAGCCCGAACGTTGTCGGTAGCGCCTGGCGCAGCAGCGTGCGGCCGATCATCGGCGTGTCGCGATAGGCGGCGGCGAGCGCCGCGCAGCCGTCGGCGACGGCGCGGGCGTCGGCGCCGAGGATCGGCAGCGAGCGCGCCGCGATGAGCATCGCCGCGGTGTCGAGGACGTCCTGGCTGGTCGCTCCGTCGTGGACGTGCGCGGCCGCCTCGGGGCCGACGCGCTCGCGCAGGGCGGCCACCAGCGGGATGACCGGGTTGCCGCCGGCGGCGCCGGCGGTGGCGATGGCCGGCAGGTCGAACGCGTCCGCGCGGCAGGCGGCCGCGATCGTGTCGGCGGCGGCCGCCGGCGCGGTGACCCGGGCCAGCGCCGCCTCGGTGTCGAGCATCGCCTGCAGCCACGCCTCGCTGCAGACCTCGGCGGCGACGCCGCCGCGAGCGAAGACGCCGGCGAACAGCGCCTCAGAGGGCAAAGAAGACGGTCTCCCCGGGGCCCTGCAGGTGGATGTCGAAGCGGTAGCCGCCGTCAACGGGCTGGGCCAGCAGCGTTTCGCGGCGATCGGCGGGGACCGACAGCAGCACCGCGTCCTGGGCGTTGGCGTCGGCCTCGTCGGCGAAGTAGATCCGCGTCACGCAGCGGTGCAGCAGGCCGCGGGCGAACACCGAGACGTCGATGTGGGGAGCCTGGCGGCCGCCGCCGAGCGCCGGCAGGGGCCCGGGCTTGAGCGTGCGGATCGCCCAGGTGCCGTCGCCGATCTCGGCGCCCGAGCGGGCGAAGCCGCGGAAGCCCGCCAGCCCGGAGGGCGGCCCGCCGTGACCGTGCAGGTCGGCGAAGCGGCCCTCGGGGTCGGCCTGCCAGGTCTCGATCAGGTTGTCGGGCACGATCTCGCCCGCGCCGTCGTAGACGGAGCCCGAGATGGTGATCGCCGCCGGACCGGGGGAGCCCGGCGCGTATGCGTCCGGCCCGCCGGGCCACGGGAGCCCGATGGAGAAGAACGGCCCGACGGTCTGCGAGGGTGTCGGCGCGAAGATCACAGCGCGCGCTCGAAGGGGGTCGCGCCGGGTCCGCGCAGGACGATGTCCCACTCGTAGGCCAGCGCCCAGCTGGGCTGGGTGTCGGCGATCGAGAAGCGGGCGATCATGCGCTCGCGCGCGGCGGGGTCGCGCACCGAACGGAAGATCGGGTCGTACTCGAACAGCGGGTCGTTGGGGAAGTACATCTGCGTGACCAGGCGCTGGGTGAACGCCCGCCCGAGCAGCGAGAAGTGGATGTGCGCGGGGCGCCAGGCGTTGTAGTGGTTGCCCCAGGGGTAGGCGCCGGGCTTGATGGTGAGGAAGTGGAAGCGCCCGCGCTCGTCGGTCAGGCAGCGTCCGGCGCCGCTGAAGTTCGGGTCCAGCGGCGCGTCCCAGGTGTCGCGCCGGTGGCGGTAGCGCCCGGCGGCGTTGGCCTGCCAGATCTCCACCAGCGTGCCGGGGAGCGGGCGCCCGTCGGTGTCCAGCACGCGGCCGCGCAGGAGGATGCGCTCGCCGATCGGCTCGCCCTCGTGCTGGCGGGTGAGGTCGTGATCGCCCTCGACGACGCGGTCGGGGCCGAGCTGGGGCCCGGTGATCTCGGTGATGTCCTGCGGGAGGTACAGCAGCGGCCGCTGAGGGTGGCGCAGCGCGCTCGACCGGTACTCGGGGCTGTCGAGCGGCGGTTGGATGCCGTCCGGCTCGCGGACGTAGCTCGTCGGGGTGTCGGCCGGGTCGCTCATGGCGTGATCATTACCGGATTCGGCGCCGCGCGGGTGCAACCGGGGGGCCGGCCGGGATGCGAAGCTGCACGCGTGCGCACCCAGGTGGCAATCATCGGAGCGGGACCGGCCGGGCTCACGCTGGCCCTGCTGCTGCAGCGCCAGGGCATCGAGTCGGTCATCCTCGAGCGCCGCGATCGGGCCTACCTGGAGGGGCGCGTACGCGCGGGCCTGCTCGAGCAGAACACCACCGACCTGCTGCGAGGCCTCGGCGTCGGGGAGCGCCTGGATCGCCAGGGCCTGCCCCACAGCGGCATCCGCCTGCGCTGGCCCGGCCACACGCTGGACGTCGACATCGCCGCCCTGACGGGACGCGAGGTCACCATCTACGGCCAGCAGGAGGTGGTCAAGGACCTCATCGCCGCCTGGCTGGATCGCGGCGGTGAGCTGCACTTCGAGGTCCCCGATGCCGCCTTGCACGACCTCGACGGCCCGCACCCGCGCGTGCGCTTCGGGACCCAGGAACTGCGGTGCGACTTCGTCGCCGGCTGCGACGGCTACCACGGCGTGTCGCGAGCGGCGATCCCGCCGGGGGTGCTGGCCGAGTACGAGTACGTCTACCCGTTCGCCTGGTTGGGGATCCTCGCGCACGCCGCGCCGGCCACCGAGGCGCTCATCTACGCCCGGCACGAGCACGGCTTCGCGCTGTACAGCATGCGCTCGCCGACGGTCAGCCGCCTGTATCTGCAGGTCGGCACGGACGAGCGCCTGGAGGACTGGCCCGACGGGCGCATCTGGTCGGAGCTGCAGCTGCGCCTGGCCAGCGAGGGCTGGCGCGTCAACGAGGGCGAGATCTTCGACCGCGGCATCACGCCGATGCGCAGCTTCGTGTGCGAGCCCATGCAGCACGGGCGCCTGTTCCTGGCCGGCGACGCCGCCCACATCGTGCCGCCGACCGGCGCGAAGGGCCTGAACCTGGCCGTCAACGACGCCCGTCTGCTCGCCGACGCGCTGGCGCGCCACTATCGCGACGGCGGCGACGCCGGCCTCGAGGGCTACTCGACCGCCGCGCTGCGGCGCGTGTGGCGGGCACAGGAGTTCTCCAACCACATGACGCAACTGCTGCACCGCCTCGGTGGCGGCTTCGAGGAGCGCCTGCAACGATCGCGCCTGGAGTACCTGGCGCGCTCACCGGTGGCCGCGCACAGCCTGGCCGAGAACTACGCCGGGCTGCCGGCGGCGCCGGATTTCTGAGGCAGGGCAACCAGTGCGGGCACCTCGCGCAAAGCGGCCACTAGGGTCGACGCGAGGGTGCGCACCGTCGACAGCGCACGGGGCGAGATCTACGTTCCAGGAACAGCCCCGAAGACCTACCTGCGCTACGAATTCAACACCGTGTTCGTCACGGGCATCAACTGATTCCGCGCATGGCGCTCCGACCGGGGAGCTGGTTCTACTGGCGTACGAGCGCGAGTGCCAGGCTCGGAGCAACGAAGGACGCGAGGAAGATCGGCAGAAAGCGCTTTCCGGTGCATCGGAAGGCGACGACGTCACCTTCGGCGGCGTCGAAGGGCTGAGTTCGGCTGGAGTTCCGGCCATTGCGGACTTGCACGGTGTGGCGTCCAGGTTCGACCGGTATCTCGATCGTGTCGTTCATTCCGACCGACCCGACACGATCGCCGTCGACCATGACGTCGTACGCGCCGCGACGGACCTCGGCTCCGATTGCTTTGTGCGTCAACTTCAGCGTTGCTGCCATGGTTGATCTCCCAACGACCAGCATGGAACTCGGGCCGCACCCGACCGCTCGGCCACTGGCGTTGACAGACATCATGACCGTTGAAGAATCCCCCGGCGTGCAGCGCGAGCGCTCGGCCGGCCGCCGGTCGTCGCGGTCGATCGGACATACACTGTCGCACCATGCCGTTTGGGTTCGGACGAAAGTCGGTTGAGGGACAGCTGTCTGAGAGCGGGCGTCAGGCATCGGCGGAGGTGCTGAGTTCCGAGCCGACGAAGCATTTCGATTCTTCCTACGGCAACCAGTTGAACGGCCGCAGTTGGATCCTCCAACTGCGCGTGCATCCGTCCGACGGGCAGCCGTTTGAGGCCGAGCTGAAAGCGAGCCTGAAGGTCCTGTTCATGCCACGGGCGGGCGACAGTATCGCCGTCCTCTATGACCCTGACGATCACTCACGTGTGGTTATCGATCCCGGCCAGAACGTCGCGCCCGTGCTTCGCGTCCGGTCGGGTGTTCGCGCGGAGGTGGCGTTGCCCAGAGGTCGGGAGGCGGTCATCGAGGCTCAGGAGGCACCGCCCGAGCATCGGGCAGAGCTTGAGCGGTTCGCTCAGTTCTACGCGAACGGCGCACTGTCCGACGACGAGTACAAGGAGTTACGCCGACGGATCCTCGGGCTACCCGAGCCGACGATCGTGGCGACTGGCTTTCAGAGCCGGGGAGGGAAGATGATCGTCGTACAGCGTACGGTCGAGTCAACCGGCCCCGATGCCGGCGCTGCCCCCGCCGACCCGCTGGACGAGATCGGACGACTGGCCGCGCTGCGCGACAGCGGAGCGCTCAGCGACACCGAGTTCGAAGCCCGCAAGCAAGCGCTGCTCGGGGACACATAGCCAGCTTCTCAACGCCGACGTCCGCTCACCGCTGGTGTTGCCGGACGGCCGAGACCACGCCTTTCGCGAAGAGGTCAGGGCTCGGATTGCAACAGCGATAGCTGCTGCGCGAACTCCTCATCTGTCAACGCGCCGCGTCGGTGCAACTCCTCCAGCTTCGCGCGCCGCTGGACCGTCGCGTCGGCGGAGGCCGGGCCGCTCGCACGATCGCTCGAGGACACGACCACGTTCGTCTGTCCGGACTGCAGCGCGTCGATCACCTGTTGCACGCTGGCGACCGAACCAGACTGCGCAAGCCCGACGATGCCGACGTCCTGGCTGTGCGTCCCGGGTTTGCGCCAGAGCCTCACTCCGACCACGATGAACCCCACCAATACCGCGCCGCCGACGATGGCCCCGCCGAGCCACCCTCCGGATGCATGGCAGCCATGGGACGCCAAACACTGAGCGTCTGCAAGCACGAGTGGGACGGCACCGATCACGTGACCTCTCCAATCATCTTTTCGATCAATTCCACTTTGATAGCGCTGTGCTCGGCGGCCCACCGCTCAAGGCCGCGGAGATGGCACCGGCCCGGACATTAGGAAAGCAAGCTCGGTCCTTCGCGGCGAGCTCGGACGAACGAGCGTGCACGCCGAGCTCGTCGCTACATCGCGCCTACGGGTCGCGTGGACGCAGCGCGATCAGCCTGAGTCCGGCGGGGCCGGGCAGTCCTTGGCCTGAGCGAGTCGAGGCACGCATCGACGTCCGGTTGCGCCACCGCAGGTACGACCGGCTAGTGCGTCCGGCCCTGGCTTCGGCTTCTCGGACGCATCGGGCGTGCTCCCCTGACGGAGAGGTCGCCTACACGGCCGGGAGGAGATCCGGGTCGTCGCCCTTGCTCGGCTTGAAGCCACCGGCGACGGCGTCCTGGCTCTCGTCGGCCGGGGCGAGATCCTCGGTGGCATCCTCGCTGGGATCATCCTGGGCGGGCGTGCTCTGCGGTTCCTCTGACATGGCTGGTGCTCCTCGAGCGCTCGATGACGTGGTGAGATCCGTTGTCGGCAGCGCCAGACTTGCTGCCGTGCCGCGAGCGTACCGCGTTCGGCCCGACCGATCCATGACTGTGCCTTTGCGGCGCTGAGATTCACGCGGACTCCTCGGCGGGCGTACTCGCTGGCCAGTGAGTGGGCGTCCAGTCGCCGTCTGGGTCGGTGGTTTGCCCCACTTCGATCAGATGACCGTCGGGGTCGCGGATGTAGCAACGGATCTCGTACTGGTGCTGTTTCGGCGGCGTCAGGAAGTTCGCACCCCTGGCGCTCCATTCGGCGTACACGGCCGCGATGTCTTTGACCCGGATATTGAGGAAGCTGCTGACCCGGTCGGGATCGCGTGGCGTCTCCAGGGTGACCGACGGCTTGTCGTCCGTCGGTCCACCGCCCACGCTGATGACGATAAAGCTGTTGGATAGTGCGACATTGGTCGGCTCTCCGGACGGCTTTCCGGAGAAGACGACCGTGCCGCCGAGTACTTCGGTGTAGAAGCGCCGAGAGCGCTCGACGTCTTGTGAGACGATGAAGCGGGTCAGCACAAGCCCCTCGGGGGGCGGCGGGAGCGCGGCCATCTGGTACCTCCACTGGTTGGGTCTGGTACCCCGCCTGCCGCGGGGTCTGCAGCCGATGTCCTGACGATCGGGGATTCCGTCTCTTCCACGGCACCGCTCAATCGTGTGGGCACTCATCGCGATGGCCCCGATCGGGCGCCCGCGGAGCCGGTTGACGGCAAAGCGATCAACCGCCTCCGATCAGTGACCGCGCCTCTGCGGGGCCGACTACGAGATCGTGAAGGTCGCCGCCGACCTCGAGTCGACCCGACTGTTCGATCCCGCCGACCTTCACGGGCTCGAAGCCGGCGGTGCGGATCAACCGCTCGACTTCCTCGCCAGCACGGTCGTCGTCGGTCACGTAGAAGAGGACCGCCAGCTCCGGTGACCGGTTGCCAGAGGACTCGAAGACGTCGGCCGACATGGTTCCAAACGCCATCGCCAAACGCGCCCGCGCCGGCAACCACCCTGTTACAACCTCGCCAGAGGATTGGCCCTTCGGCAGGAGACGCGAGACGTTACCTTCAGCGTCGATGCCGACCGGGTTGCTCGGAACGACGACGAGCTTTCTCGGTCAGCGGATCGGCGATCTCGTCTATGACGCCCTTCAGCACGGCAAACCGCAGCGCGAGGACGACGGCATCGGCCCCCTGCAACGCGTCACGGTTATCGACGGCGACGACCGCAGCCCGACCGATCTCTGCAGCCAGCCTTCGTGCCGACTCATGGTCGGCGCTCGAGAGCCGGAGGGTCTCGCCACCCGAGGCCAGCTGGCGGGCGATGGCCGAGCCGATCCCTCCAGTGCCGATGATCGCGGTGGTCATGACCGAGACCTCCCTGTGCGGACCGTGCCGGCACGGTCTGGAAACGCATGGTCGGGGAACAGGGCGCCTGGGCGAATGTCAAAACGCATGGGATGACCGTCTCTTCGGTGGCCGAGTCGGAAATGACTGGTAGGGATCTCAGTGTCCGGGGAGCTGGCCACCTTCGACGTGAGCGATTTCGCCGGTGATCTCAGCATTCACTCGGACTCCTCGGCGGGCGTACTCGATGGCCAGTGAGCGGGCGTCCAGTCGCCGTCCGGGTCGGTGGTTTGCCCCACTTCGATCAGATGACCGTCGGGGTCGCGGATGTAGCAACGGATCTCGTACTGGTGCTGTTTCGGCGGCGTCAGGAAGTTCGCACCCCTGGCGCTCCATTCGGCGTACACGGCCGCGATGTCTTTGACCCGGATGTTGAGGAAGCTGCTGACCCGGTCGGGATCGCGTGGCGTCTCCAGGGTGACCGACGGCTTGTCGTCCGTCGGGCCCCCGCCGCCATTGATGATGATCCAGCTGTTGGATAGTGCGACATAGGTCAGCCCTCCGGGGCCGGAAAAGGCCACCCTGCCGCCGAGTACTTCGGTGTAGAAGCGGCGGGAACGCTCGACATCGTCTGAAACGATGAAGTGGGCCAAGACCAGCTCCTCATCGATGTTGTTCATCATGACCTCCGTTGTTGGAACGGCCTCGATAGTCGTGTGCTCGTTGGTCCGACGCGGTCGCTGCTCACGTCGGCGCCGGGCGCGAGCGGTACCTCACGGTGGCGCCATGTGCCGTTGATGGCGGTCACAGATCGAGCACTACGTCGTCGCGGGGCTGTGAGCAGCAGATGAGTGCGCTTCCGTCTGCTGGGGGTTCGACAGGGTCGGGGCTGTACTTGACGTCGCCGGCGATGAGGGTGGTCTCGCACGTGTGACAGACGCCGGTCCGGCACGACCAGCGGACGGGAACGTCGCATGCTTCGGCGAGTTCGAGCAGGCTGCCGTAGTCGTTGTCCCATGGGATCGCGAGGTCGCTGCGCGCGAACTCGATCGTGGGACCGGTTCCGGGTTTGCCGGCGGGTGGGTGGGGCGCCCTCGCGGGTGTTGCTGCGATGCCTGGGGTCACACCCGGTGCGGGGCCGAATGGTTCGGTGTGGATGTGGGAGGCGTCGATCCCCAGCGCCGCCAGAGCGGCACTGATCTCGTCCATGAAAGGCGCGGGCCCGCACAGGTATGCCTGGCCATCGCGGGGTGGCTCAAGTTCGGCGAGCTGCGCTCCGGTGAGACGGCCTGCGGCGTCGAAGTCGCGGCCTTCGACGTCTTCGGGACCTGGACGGCTGTAGTAGACGTGGGTGCGTGCGTTCGGGAGCGAGGCGAGGAGAGCCCGGGCCTCGGCGGCAAACGAGTGCTCGCGGCTACTGCGCGCGGAGTGCAGCGCCCAGATCTCGCGATCGGAATGCTCCTCCGCCAGCGCGTGAAGCATGGCGAGGACTGGCGTGGCGCCGATCCCGGCGCTGATCAGCAGCACGGGTGCATCCGTCCGGTCGAGGATGAAGGTGCCGCGTGGCGCTGCGATGTCGAGTTGGTCGCCGACGGCGAGCCGGGTGTGCAGGTAGCCGCTGGCGGCGCCGTCGGGTTCGCGCTTGACGGTGATGCGGTAGTAGCCGGCGTCCGGTGGTCCGGAGAGGGAGTAGTTGCGGAGCAACGACCTCTGCTGCTTGTCGGGCTGGACCCGCACCGTGAGGTACTGACCCGGGCGGGCGGCTGGCAGTGCCGCGCCCGTCGGGGTCCTCGAGGCGTATCGAGATCACCGAGTCGCTTTCGCGGGTGATTGCGGTGACGGTCAGCTGACGGAAGCCGGGCCAGGCGGGCGGCGGGCTCGTCGCCGCGAGACCGGCGTTGCCGCTGCCGGGTTCTCTGCTCGAGCAGAGCTCGGAACGAGGCCTGCCAGCCGGGGCTGAGGGCGGGGATCCGGAGCGCGCGCAGCAGCTGCTGGCGCGGGTGCCCAGGGAGATAGAGCAGCGCGTCGACCTCCGCGACCAGCATCTGTTCGGGGCCAGAGGCGAGCTTGATGATCTCGTCTCCCGCTTGTACGTCGCCTTCTTCGAGCACGCGGAAGTAGAAGCCCGGGCGGTGGTGCGAGACGAGCATCGCGGGGATGCGCGGGTCGTTCATGCGGATCCCGACGCGGTAGCAGGTGACCCGGGGTTGCGTGACCTCGAAGACGGCATGTGCCGATCTGGTAGCGATCGCCGATGCACACCTCGTCATCGGCGAGTCCTTCCACGGTGAAGTTCTCGCCGAACTGGCCGTACACGAAGTCGTTTCGTCCGAGCTCGCGTTCCCAGTACCGGTAGGAGTCGATCTGGTAGACGAACACGGCGCGCTGCTCCCCGCCGTGCCCGGCGAGATCGCCCTGACCATCGCCCTCGATGTTGAGCTTGCGGACGCGGCGAGGGCCGACCACGGGGTCCTTGAAGACGCCGGTGAAAACCGTCTTTCCTTGCCAGGCCACGTTCTTCGGCATGCCGACGTTGACCGACAGCAGCCGCCCGACGATCTCGCGAGATTCGCTGTCCGGCGTCAACCGTCAGGCTCCGGCTCACTCGGGTCACCCACCACGACGGCGAGGCGCGCAGACGGCGGGAACGCCGGGAACGGCTTCCACTCGGTGCCCTCCGGCAGTACCCCCCGGAACACGCCCTCATCGATCTGATGACTCATTGGTCAGCCTCCGGGCTCGGATGTCGATGTCGCCGGCACCATCGCGACAAGTTCGGTCACGATTTCCCCCGCGGGCTGTGACTGTTTGGCGAGCGCAACGCTTTGCCCGGCCCACAGCGATAGCGGTTCGATCTCACCGGTCGTTCCCACCATCGGCGGCGCTGGTTCGTATCGAACGATCGGTTCGCCGGAAGCGAAGTGCGCTATCACCTCGCCCTCTCGGGGTCGACTGCCCGGTGCCGGTCGGCCGGCGGCCTCCCACAGCTCGGCCGTCGAGTTGTGGATGGCACGGTGCGAAGCGTCCGGCCATCCCACCTCGTAGAGGTTCGGGTACCACTCGGCGTCGGTCTCGGTCGCGGCGATAAGGCGGCGCCGATACTCCGCGTGAATCGGCATTTCATCGGCCAGCAGGAACCGCGTGCCGAGCAAGGCGGCCTGCGCGCCGAGGGCGAGCACGGCCGCGACTCCTCGAGCGTCGCCAATCCCACCAGCGGCAATGACCGGCACCGGCGCCACCGCGTCGACGACCGCCGGCACCAGCGGAAGCGTTGCCACGCGACTCCAGACGTGCCCCCCGGCCTCCCAACCCTGCGCAACAACGATGTCCACTCCACATCCGACAGCGCGCCGCGCTTCCTCGACGCTGCCGACCGTGTGCATGACAAGCCCCCCGGCGTCATGCACCAACTCGACGTAGTCCTGGGGATCGCCCCAGAAGAGCGACACGACCCGCAGACCCGCCGAAAGCGCCTGATCGACTCGATGGTGCTGATCGAAGGCGAGAACGAAGTTGCCGGCAAACGGCCGATCGGTAAGGGCCGCCGTTTCCCGAACCACGGCTCCGGCATCATCGGCCCACCCCAGCCCCAAAGTGCCGAGGCCGCCTGCATTCGAGACAGCGGCGGGCAGGCGAGGATCTGCAGACAGCGGCGCCTCGACGATCGGGAGTTCGATCCCCAGCAACTCGCACACCGGCGTTCGCTTGCGATCGGTCATGTCAGTCTCCGGCCGGCCGAGGACGGCACTCAACATCCATGTGGGCCTCCATTCAGTATGCGTCCGGTCGCTCTGCGGTTCGGACGAGCTGCTTGTTCCAACCGTGGAAGGGCGAGAGGTCGCCCGCATCCCATCGTTCGCGCAGGCCGGGCGTTGCCAGGTCCCAGTCGGGGCGGATCTCGCTCGACACGTCACGCAGGTCGTGCCAGAGGTCCACGAACGACGGTCGTCCCCAGAACCAGTAGCCGTTATAGATCCTGTAGATCACGAGCCCGGGCTTGAGCACGAGCGTGTGCGGGATCATCGGGTCGTGCTCGGTGTCGGTGTACTCCTGGATGTCGAGGTCCTTCTGGACGATCCGATCCGGATCCTCGAGGAACGGCCACTGGGCGCCGATCGACGCGCGGAACTCCTGGCTTGAGTGGTGGGTGTCGGTCGATATCGTGGCGACCTTGGTGTAGGACACGGCGATCTTCGGGTAGTTGGCGGCGAGTTCGAGGTGCTGTTGGTGCTCTTTCGGGCAATAGTTGCCGCGCGCAAGTGTCAGGATCAGCGGATCCTCGCCCTGGATCTCGCTGAGCGTGCGAGTGACGCGATCTTGGTCGGGCAGCTCGTAGTCGGGGAATGTGCCGCCGGGGGTGATGTCCGAGCGCATGGTTCAAGTCCTTCCGGTCGGGTGAGGTTGATCGGTGCTACCGGCCGGCCGCCTGGCCGCCGTCAACGTGCAGCGTCTCGCCGGTTACGAACGTCGCTCGCTCGAGATAGAGGATCGCGTCGACGACGTCGCTGACTTCGCCTACGCGCCCCAGCGGGTGGAGGGCCTCGAGCCCGTCGTAGGACGCGGGGTCGTGGGCGGGTGTCTTGATGACCCCGAGCGAGACCGCGTTGACTCGGACGCCGCGCGAGGCGTATTCGATCGCAAGCGAACGGCTGGCCGCGACGAGTCCTCCCTTGGTGAGGGCGGGTAGCGCAGACGGCCTCGTGCTGTCCGCGTTGTCGACCAGGCTCGTGGAGACGTTCACGACGTGCCCGCTGCCCCTGGCGACCATCTCCGCGATCGCCAGCTGGGTGATGTGGAAGAAGCCGGTGAGGTTCACGGCCGTGATCGCCTCGTACTCATCGAACGTGTACTCCGTGAACGGCTTGCCGATGTAGATGCCGGCGTTGTTGATCAGCGTGTCGATCCGCCCGAACCGGTCGCGAGCCTCGTCGACCGCGCGCCGTGCGGTTTGCGCATCTGCGATGTCGCCGGCGACCGCGACGTAATCGCTCTCGTCTTGCTCGGCTGACGGGAACGACCGCGCCACTCCAACGACGGCATAACCCGCACTGCGGTATCCGGCGACCAGCCCGGCGCCAATGCCCTGGGAAGCGCCCGTGATGATCGCGACCGGCGGGCTCATCGCGAGCCTGCACCGGCCGTGCTCCGCGTCGGGGCGATCTGGGCCCGGAGTGCTCTCAGCGCAGCGGCGTGGATCTCCGAGGCTGCCTTGGCGCATCGCGGCATCGTGGCCGCAGGGCGCGCCGATCGGCAGCCGCGCCGAAGTGGGCGGGTGCTGATGTGCGGCGGTGCACGAAGGGCTGCCGACAAGTCGCGTACCCCGATCACGCGAGGTCTCATGTCCGCCGGCCGATTGCTGGAGCCGGAAACAGCGTGGCCGCCGAGGGCTGGGGCGAACCAGACGCTCATGTTAGTCCGAGGGACCAAGCGGCGAGAACCCATTGCGTTGAGGCATGCGAGATTCTTAGAATCGGCTCGTGGAGCCGCTCACTGACGGCACCGACCGTCTCCGCGTCTTGATCGCCAACGAGCGCAAGGACCGACTCGCGCGGGTCGCCTCGATCGTCATCGCCCTCGGGCACGAGGTGATCGCGCGAGAGATCGACGCCGAGCGCATCGGTTCCGTCACCGCGCGCGAGCGGCCCGACGTCGCGCTCGTCGGACTCGGCGAGAGCTCAGATCATGCGCTCGGCCTGATCGACAAGCTCGTCCGCGAGGCCGCCTGCCCCGTGATCGTTCTCCTCCACGCCCCCGATCCAATGTTCCTCAAAGAAGCCGCCAAGCGAGGCGTGTTTGCCCACATCTCAGACGACGACGTCGAGGACTGGCAGGGCTCGATCGACATCGTCCTGCGCCGATTCGCCGAACACCAAGATCTCCAGGGAGCCTTCGCGCGTCGCGCGCTGATCGAGCGGGCCAAGGGCATCCTGATGGAACGCCACTCGGTCGACGCAGACGCCGCGTTCGAGAAGCTCCGCGAACGCTCACGGATCGACAACCGCAAGCTGATCGATCTCGCCGCGGCCGTCGTCGATGGCCACCGCCTACTCCCAAGGCAACCGGACGCTCCCCAGAACCCCAACCTCCCCTCAAGTCCGAGCCTGACGGCGGCGGACCAATAGACAATCTCCCGAGCGATGGGACCCTCGGCGCGAATGGCGTGCGGCGCGCGATGACCTCTGCCCGGAGAGAGCTGGGCGAGCAAGCGGATGGCCCACTTTTTCTCGCGATTTCTCGGTATCGCCCCGAGGTGCTGGTAGCTTTGCTAAGTGCGGTCCAGTCGTGCCAGCGGGTGGGCAGCGCTTTGAGGCGCGGAACGAGCTAGCGGTCACAAAGATGGCCACAGGGCTTGCGGGCCGCGGCAGGTGGTCAGGCCTTTCTCGGGCCCTGGGGATTGCGGATGCCTGGTTCACGGCTCGTTCGTTGTCGGCGGCCGGTGCGTTCGCATTTGATCGCGATGCTGGCGCCGATCGTGGTCTTGTTGCTGGTGGGCGTGTCGAGCGCTCAGGCGGCGTCGCTGGTGGTGAGCACGTCGTCGTTACCGGCGGCACGGCAGAGCTCGGCGTATTCGACAGCGCTTGCGGCGACCGGGGGGGTGGCGCCCTATCACTGGTCGGTGGCCTCCGGGTCGTTGCCGGCCGGGTTATCGCTGTCGACGGCCGGCGTGATCACCGGCACCGCGACGGGCGTGGGGGTGTCGAGCCCGGTCTTCAGGGTGACCGATTCGGCGTCGCCGACGGCGGCGTCGGCGACGCGAGGGTTGTCGCTGGTGGCGCTGGCGCCCGAGGGCCAGTCTGAGCTCTACATGGTCGATGACGACAACAATGCGGTGGTCGAGTTCGCTCCGGGCGCGACCGGGGCAGCGACGCCGCTGGCGGTCATCAGCGGACCCGCGACCGGCCTCAACCAGCCGTTCGCGATCGCGGTGTCCTCCGCTCGGCGGGTGTATGTCACCAACGATGCCGGGGGGGACTACGCGGCGGAGGAGTTCGCGCCCGGTGCGAGCGGTGACGCCACGCCGACGGCGATCATCACCGGCGCCGCGACGGGCCTTGACAACCCCTCCGGGATCGCCCTCGACGCCGCCGGGGACGTGTGGGTGGCCAACACGTCCGCGGGGACGGTGACCGAGTACGCGCCGAGCGCGACCGGCAATGCCGCTCCGATCGCCACGCTGGCCGGCTCGGCGACCGGGCTGACCGACCCCTTCAAGGTGACGTTTGACTCCGCCGGCGACATGTGGGTGGCCAACTCCCAGCCGGCGCGGATCGTCGAGTTTCCAGCCGGGGCGCACGGCAACGCCACGCCGATCGCCACGGTGAGTTCCAGCGCGCTGGCCTCGGCCACCGGGCTCGCGTTCGACTCGCTGGGGCAGCCGCATGCGGTGGCCGACGCCATGAGCCCGGCGATCCTCACCTTCGCGGCCGGCGCGTCGGGCAGCGTCACGCCGCTGTCATCGATCAGCGGCACGCTGACATCGCTCAGGGATCCGCTGGGGGCCGCGATCGACCCGGCGGGCCGGCTGTATGTTGCAGACGGGGACGCCCAGGCGATCTTCGGGTTTGAGTTCGGCGCGGCCGGTGACGTGGCTCCGGCGGTCTCGATCACTGGCGGCGGGACGCCGTTGGGCTTCGGCTTCCCTACGGATGTCGCCGTCTCACCACCGGCACCGGTGGCGGTCACGACGGCGTCGTTGCCGATCGCCCATGCCGCGAGCGCGTACTCGGCGACGTTGACCGCGGCGGGCGGCGTGCCGCCGTACCACTTCTCGATCAGCTCGGGGGCGTTGCCGGCGGGCTTGTCGCTGTCGTCCTCGGGAGCGATCACCGGCACGCCGACGACCGCGGCGAGCACGAGCCTCACGTTCAAGGTGACCGATTCCGCTCTCCCTGCCGCGGGGACGACGGCGCGAGCGCTGACGTTGACCGTCTTGGCCGCGAAGGGACAGTCACTGGTCTACGTGGCCAATCTCGACGCGGAGTCGCTCACCGAGTACGCTCCCGGCGCTTCGGCCAACGCGGCTCCCGTCGCGACGATCTCCGGGTCCTCGACGGGTCTGAATGGCCCGGCGGGCGTGACCGTGTCGGCGTCGGGAACGGTGTATGTCGGCAACAGCGGATCGCAGTCGATCACCGAGTACGCGCCCGGAGCGCAGGGAAATGTCGCCCCGACGGCGACGATTGCCGGTGCCGCCACGGGCCTGTTGGGGCCCGACTGGATCACGCTGGACGCCGCTGGTGATCTGTGGGCGGCCAACGGTTATCTGTCGACGATCACCGAGTACGCGCCGGGAGCGAGCGGCAACGTCGCGCCGTTGACCACGCTCTCCGGTTCGGCAACGGGACTGGACCTGCCGCAGGGGATCGCGTTTGATGGCGCCGGGGATCTGTGGGTGGCGAACGGGGGCGACCATACGGTGACGGAGTACCCGCCCGGGGCGCATGGCGACGTGGCGCCGATCGCCACGCTCGGCGGGTCCGCGACGGGGCTCGGGGTTGAATTGGGCCTCGCGCTGGACTCCTTCGGCGATCTCTACGTCGCTGAGCAGGGTGGCTCGGTATCGGTGTTCGCCCCCGGCGCCCACGGCAACGTGGCTCCGATCGCGTCAATCGGTGGATCCGCGACCGGTTTCCGCCAGCCAACCGGCGTCGCCGTTGACCCTGCTGATGAGCTGTATGTGACCGATGCGGGCGCCGGCGCGGTCGATCAGTTCCCGCTCGGCGCCACCGGCAATGTCGCTCCGGCCGTGTCGGTCGCGGGCAGCGCTACCGGTCTGAATGGGCCCTACGAGGTCGCGGTCGGGCCGGCCGCACCGCTGAGCATCTCAAGCCCGCGGCTGCTGGGCGCGCGCCAGGACGTCGCCTACAGCACCCAGCTCACGGCGACCGGTGGCGTACCGCCGTATCACTTCTCGGTGAGCGCCGGCACGTTGCCGGCGGGGCTGTCGCTATCGCCCGCCGGCGCGATCACCGGCACGCCGACGACGCTCGGAGGCTCGACCGTCACGATCAGGGTCACCGACTCGGCCCCGCCCTCCGCCGCCACCACAACCCACGCCCTGGGTGTGGCCGTGCTGGCGCCCGCGGGGCAGTCGACGGTCTATGTCACGAACGCCGACGGCGAGTCGATCGACGAGTACGCCCCAGGCGCCTCCGCGGACGCGGCCCCGGTCGCGGCGATCGCCGGCGCGGCCACAGGGCTCAACGGTCCGGCCGGCCTCGCGGTGGCGGCGAATGGGAAGGTGTTCGTCGGCAACGACGGGTCGTATTCGATCACCGAGTACGCGCCGGGCACGGCCGGCAACGTCGCACCGACGGCGACGATCGCGGGCACGTCGACCGGCCTGCTGGAGCCCGTCGCGTTGACGCTTGATGCCAGGGGCGACGTGTGGGCGGCCAACGCCTACATCTCGACGATCACCGAATACGCGCCGGGGGCGAGTGGCAACGTCGCCCCGCTGACCACGCTCAGCGGCTCGGCGACGGGGCTGGACCTCCCGGGGGGAATCGCGTTTGACGCCGCCGGCAACCTGTGGGTCGCCAACGAGGCCGACGACACCGTGACCGAGTACGCCGCCGGAGCCAGCGGCAACGCCGCCCCGATCACCACGCTCGCGACCGGCGTGGCGTCGCCCGGACGGATCGCGTTTGACCCGCTGGGCGATCTCTACGTCGCCGACCAGACCGGCTCGGTGTCGGTGTTCGCGCCCGGCGCCCACGGCAACGCTGCGCCGATCGCCGTGATCAGCGGAGCGGCGACCGGGTTCCAGACGCCCGCGGGGATTGCGGTCGACCCCGGTGGGCAGTTGTATGTCGCCGACGCGGTGGCCAACCGACTCGACGAGTTCCCGTTCGGCGCCCAGGGCGACGTCGCGCCGGCCGCATCCATCGTGGGCGGCGCAACCGGCCTGGACTTTCCCCTTGGGGTGGCGGCGGGGCCGCCGGCGCCGTTGATGGTCTCCACCACGTCATTGCCCACCGATCCTCTCGGCGTCGCCTACTCGGCCTCGCTGGCGGCGTCCGGAGGCGTCCCGGGCTACCACTGGTCGCTGACCGCCGGGGCGCTCCCGGCGGGTCTCTCGCTCTCCCCGGCCGGACAGATCACCGGCGCGCCGACCGCGACGGGGACGTTCACCGCGACGATCAAGGTGACCGACTCGGCGCTGCCCACCGCCGCAACGGCGACGCGCACGCTGACGGTCTCGGTGAGCATGGCGCCGGGCGTCTACGCCGCCAACGCGGCCGCCAACTCGATCACCGAATACCCGCTCAGCGCGAGCGGGGATGCCACGCCCGCGTTGACCATCAGCGGGCCCAACACCGGCCTGGCCACGCCCGAGTCGGTGATCCTCGACGCCACCGGACGCACCTACGTCGCCAACTCCTCGGCTGGGACGGTCACCGAGTACGCGCCCGGCGCCAACGGCGACGCCGCCCCGCTGACGACAATCACCGGAATCGCCTCACCCCGCGCGCTCGCACTGAACAGCGCAAACGACCTGTTCGTGGCCAGCACTGACGGCCCGATCGACGAGTACGCCCCCGGCGCCACCGGCGCCGCCACCCCAATCGCGACGATCACCGGCCAGCAGGACCCCGAGGGACTCGCCTTCGACGCCAACGACGACCTGTTCGTTTCAGAACAGGCCACCAACAGCATCAACGAGTACGCCCCCGGCGCCACCGGCGACGCCACCCCGATCGCCACCATCACCGGCCCCGACACCGGCCTCTCCTACCCCCAGTCGCTCGTGGTCGACCCCACCGGCCACCTCACCGTCGCCAACGCCGGCAACGCCAGCGTCACCATCTACGCGCAGGGCGCCAACGGCGACACCCCGCCGGCGGCGACCCTCACCGACGGTCTCCTGGAACCCGTCGGAGTGGACCGCGGCACCGACCTCAGCGTGTTCATCGGCGACCCGGGACTGGACGCCGTCGTCGTCTACGGCCCGGGTGACGCCACGCCCAGCGACACCATCTCCGGCGCGTCTACCGGCCTCAACGGCGTCTTCTCGGTCGCCGCCACCCCGCCGCTGTCGATCATCACCACGACGCTTCCCAAGGCGACCGTCGACCGCCGCTACCTCGACAATCTCCAGGCGGCCGAAGGCACCACGCCCTACCGATGGAAACGAGTCGCCGGCCGACTCCCCGACGGACTGCGACTCACCCCCGCCGGCGCCATCACCGGTATCCCGCACAACCAAGACGACCACACCTACCGCTTGACCGTCAAGGTCACAGACGCCTCCCATCCCCGCCAAAGCGCCAGCGAAGCCCTCACACTCACCCTGCGCCACCATCGCGGTTAGCCAACCTGCCACTCGACAGGCCTGCTGCGAGCCTGGTCGATCGCCGAGCGTTTCCGCCCGACGCCTGTAACCCCGGGCCAGCTCAGATCGGCGTCGAGCGTGCGTTGGCGTTCGGTCGCTTGGTGCTCGCGGAGCTGGTGCGCCGTCGCGCGTCGCGGCGCGTGATCGGCGTGGAGGCGACCGATGCGGGCGGACAGCGCAGCGCGCTCGCCGGAGCTGTCAAGCTGCGGTCATGAACGGTTCTACGATCGACGTGCCGACCCCGGACGGGGTCGCCGACTGCTACCTGACCCAGCCGGTTGGCGATGGGGCGCATCCTGGCGTGTTGCTGATGATCGATGCGATCGGGCTGCGGCCTCGGATCGAGGCGATGGCTGATCGGATCGCCACCCAGGGCTATGTCGTGCTCGCTCCGAACGTGTTTTACCGGGGCGGACGCGCTCCGCTGTGGGAGACGCCGGTCCTCCACGATCCCGAATCTCGTGGCAGGTTCTTCCAGTCGCTCGGTCCGCTGATGGCCGCATTGACACCTGCCGCGACCGGCGCCGACGGCGGCGCCTACCTCGACAAGCTCGGGGAGCTCACCGACGGTCCCGTCGGGATCACGGGCTACTGCTTCGGCGGCCGGCTCGGCTGGACGATCGCGGCTGGATACCCTGATCGCGTCGCCGCGCTCGGCGGGTTTCACACCGGTCGCATGGTCACCGACGAGCAGGACAGCCCTCACCTGCTGGCGCCCCGTGTCCGGGCGGAGGTCTACTGGGGTCACGCCGACGAGGACCAGAGCATGACTGCGGAGAACATCGCGACGCTGGACCAGGCGATGGACGACGCCGGCGTGCGCCACACGACCGAGCTCTACGAGGGTGCGCAGCACGGCTACACCATGTCCGACATGGGTGCCTACAACGAAGCGGCCGCCGAGCGGCACTTCGCTGCCCTGTTCGCGCTCCTGGAGCGAACTCTTCCTCGGTGAGAACCCCGCGGGCGCGGCGTAGCCGCGGCCGCCGCACTAGCAGCGAGCGGCGATCGATATCTTCGCGCGAGGCTTCCTACTCGAACCGCCGGGCTCGAATCGAAGATGCCCGTGATCTGCGGTTGGGCGCCTCGGGCGCCCGATCGGCCCTTTAGGGCGTGAACTTTTCCAGGTCGGAGTCGCCCCAGTACCACGCGCCGGCGTCACCCTGGACGTCCACCGGTGAACCGGACGTGGGCACGGACACGACGTTGCCGTTGTCGTATCCATCGACCGTGCAGTTCTGGCCGAAGGCTTCGGCGGCGCAGTCGCCCCAGAGGATGTAGTTGTCTGCGACCGACACGCTGGTGATGCTGACACCGGCGCCCGGAGCTTGCAGCTGGTACACGGAGTCGTACGGGCCGGGGAAGAGAGCGACCGCGCCGTTGGCCTCGCCCCAGTAGACGTTGCTGTCGGTCACCGAGGGCGGGTACAGCGCCGTGATCGCGCTCGCCGCCGACAGGACCGTAGTGGACGCGCCGCCGCTGGTCGGGACGTGCAGGATGCTGTTTCCGGACGAGTAGTAGAGCACCGATCCGTCGAGTCCAAGGTGCGCGAACGTGTCACCGGAGACGAGCGTCTGGACCGTGCCGCCGGTGATCGCCAGCCTGCGGATGCCGTCAGCGTCGGCCCAGTAGAGGAACGACCCGTCGGTCACAAGATCGCGGTTGCCGATGACCGCCGGGGACGTGGCGAGCACGACGGCGGCACCACCAGTGAGCGGCACTCGCTTGATCTGGGACTCGTCCTGGGAGGGATAGTTGGCGACGAAGTAGCCGTACCAGTTGCCACCTACGTTGGCGTAGGTGATCGCCTCGAAGTCAACTGGCGTCGAAGTCGACTCCTGATACAGGATCCGCTCCTGGCCTGGCTGGTTGCCCTTCGAGGCGCGGAAGACTTCGGCCTGCGAGCTGCCGTTCACGCTTTGGTCGGCTGTCCAATACAGGTTGCCGGTGGACTGGATCAGACGGTCAGGCTGATAGGTAGCGAGCATGGTTGGGAGTCTGGTAGCCGGGAAGTGGATGAAGTCATCCGGCCACGGTTGTCCCTGGTTGGGTGTTCCAGCCAAGATCCGCGCCCAGCCGTATTTGTCCGTGTCGGTGGACCAGTTGTCCTGGGATACGACGATGTAGCTGTCGTTCGGGCCGACCGCCTCGACGATGGCGACGTGCCCGTCGGACTCGATGTGAGGATCGTTCGCCTTCCACTGCGCTACCGATCCCACGGTCGGGGTTTGGTTGACGGTGACCCCGTGTTGTTCCGCGGCGGTCGCCCAGTTCGTCGCGTGACCGAGAGCGTAGTGCGGGGTGGGGACACCGTAGACCGCGGATTCGACGAAGGCGACGTAGTTGGTGCACTCGGTGCCGCTGGAACCGGTGCCGGGCCAATACAGGGGAGACATTTCGGTCTCGTAGTTGTAGGTCGTGTACGGGGCGACGTTGCAACCCGGAACTGGCTGAGTAGCCGAGGCGCGGAAGCCCTCACACAGCGGCCCCGCGGCAGGCGTGGCGATGGTGAACTGCCGTGCTGGTTGCGCTGCGGTGACGGCGCCCGCGAAAGCAGCAGATGCGATAGGCGTGCCGATCGCCATCGCACTCCCGCAGAGCCCTGCCACGAGCGCGACCGCGGTCAACATCCGGCGGGCACGACCGCCCGCCAGCCCTCCCGTCGGCACCGCAGCAGTGATGCTGGCCCTGTCTCGCCGACTGGAACGTCGGGTTGGTACGTGGAGTACGTCCTGTACGCGGAACTGTTCGTCGGGGTCCTCGGGGTTGCTGCCGATCTGCGTGCTGGCCGCCGAGCTGGTTTCGCCCGCCGCGCTGACCGGCGCGACCGACGACAGGGCAACGGCGACAGAGCACGCGTGTATGGGACGCATTGCGTGGCTCCTTGAGTGGTTGGTCGTGTTCTTCTCGCGCTGAACTCTGCGCTACCTCAGCGCGTCTGAGAACCCACCCCAGGGGTGGGCCTCACCCACCCTGCACCGCTAGCGGGCGCTCGCCGCGACGCTGACTTCAGTGCTCAGTTGGACGACAAGCAGGGAGCCGGATGGCACCTGGCGGGCACTCGGACGGCTGCTGGGGCGGCGCCCGGCGAGCGGGCGGCCGGGGCATGAGCTGGCGCCAATCGGCGGCTCTCGGCGTTAGGCTTTGCGGCGGTAGCTGCCAGCGCTGCGTCGGCAGTCGCCGCTCCCCCTCCATGTGACCGCAGTGGCCCTCACCGCTGCGATGAAAGGAACGCCATGCTGCGCTCGTCTGCCCGACGGCCCAACGGCCCCGCGCCGTTGGCCGCCAAGGTCCCCGAGATCACCGTGCTGTTCTGGGTCATCAAGCTGCTCACGACCGGCATGGGCGAAGCGATGTCGGACTTCCTCGGCCAGAAGAGCGTTCCGATCGCGGGGGCGATCGGCATCTTCGGGCTGTCCTTCGCCCTCTGGCTGCAACTGCGAACGCGCACGTACCGCGCGGCTGTGTACTGGTTCGCCGTGATGATGGTCGCGATCTTCGGGACGATGGCCGCCGACGGTGTGCACGACGGGGCCAGCATCCCCTACGCCGTCACCACGCCGGTGTTCGCCCTCGTCGTGGCCGCGATCTTCTTCCTGCTGGTACCGCAGCGAGGGCACGCTCTCCATTCACACCATCAACACGCGCCGGCGTGAGCTGTTCTACTGGGCCGCGGTGCTGGGAACGTTCGCACTCGGCACCGCCGCGGGTGACCTCACCGCCATGTCGCTGAATCTCGGCTTCTTCGGCTCGGTGATCCTGTACGCCGTTCTCATCTCGATCCCGGCCCTGGCCTGGTGGCGCTTGCAGGTCAACGCGATCGCCGCCTTCTGGGTCGCGTATGTCCTCACGAGGCCGCTCGGCGCCTCCTTCGCCGACTGGTTCAGCAAACCACCCTCCGCCACCGGCCTCGGGCTCGGCGACGGGACCGTCAGCGCCCTGACGCTGGCCGTGTTCGTGGTCCTCGTCGGCTATCTGGCGATCCGCAAGCCGGACATCCAGCGCCCCGTGGTCGAGCGTCCCCGCGAGGCGCACCCGCACGTCGCGCACGCGCTCGGCCTCGACGCCCCGAGCGTCTCGGTCCAGGGGGCCGACGTCTGAGCAGCGGGCGATCGATGATCGGTTGACGATAGATCGGCTGACGATATATAGTGCGCGCATGGCACGGTCGACGACCAGCGGTGGCGGCGCCTCGGGCGAGCAGCAGGCGCTCGCGGCGTTCGGGCGCTACGCCGGGCCGGCGACGCTGATCCTGTCGAGCCTGGCCGAGGGCACCAAGCACGGGTACGCGTTGACGAAGGACATCGAGGCGTTCGGCGGCGTTCGGCTGGCGCCGGGCACGCTGTACGAGGCGCTGGCGCGGCTGGAGGCGCAGGGGCTGATCGAGCCGGTGGAGAGCCACGATCGACGGCGTCCGTACCGGTTGACGGCTGCCGGCGCCGGCGCGCTGCAGGTGCACCTGGAGAGCCAGCGGCGAGTCGCCGACGTGGGCCTGCGCCGACTGGCCGCCGGAACGGGGCGCGCATGAGCGCGCCGCCGCCGTCGGCCGTTCGCCGGGCCGAGCGTCTGGCGCGCTGCTATCCGGCGGCGTGGCGTGCGCGCTACGGCGAGGAGTTCACGCTCCTGCTCGTCGATGACATCTGCGAGCGCCCGCGCTCGTGGCGGCGCACGGCCGACGTGCTGCGCACCGGCCTGTTGGCGCACCTGACCTGCGCGGGCCTGGCCGGCCGCGCGCTCGATCGCCAGCAGCAGCTGCGGGCCAGCCTGGCGGTGCTCGGCTGCGTGCTGGCCGGTTTCCTGATCTTCGGGATCTCGATGTGGGCTCAGCTGACCATCGGCTGGCAGTGGTCGGCGCCGGCCGCACCCGCCACCAACGTCGCAATGCTGGTGATGTCGGCGGCGATGCTGTCGTTCGTGCTGCTGGGCGTGCTGGGCGCGCTTCCGCTCGTCTGGGTCGGCGCGCGGACGCTCGCGCGGGGTGAGACGCGCGGTGTGATCGGCCCGCTGCTCCTGGCGGCGGGCGGAGCGCTGGTCTTCGCGCTGGGCAGCCGCCATTTCGGGCACGGCTGGCCGGGAACGGGCGGGCATCGCTGGGCCCAGCGCGGCCTGGTGCCGCCCGCGGTCGCGTCGTTCTGCTGGGCCGCGACGCTGTGGGTGACCTCCTACTGGGCGCATCCAGGTGCGCTGTCGTCGTTCCCGCTGGCCGAGGTCGTGTGGATGGGGGTGAGCCCGCTCGCCCTGCTGGCCATGCTCGCCGGGGCGGCCAAGGCGCTGCGTCGGCTTCCGCTCTCAGCCGCAGTGCTGCGCTACGAGATGTGGCTCGCGGCGGCCGTCGCCACCGCGATGGCCGTGTTCCTCGCCGGGGCGAGCAGCTGGGTCATCTCCGGTGGTCCGGCACCACGCCAGCTGTTTCGCGTCGGCGCCATCGACGGCGTCGGGCTGGTCGTGATGGCCGCGGCACTGGTCGTCGCGTTTCGCGTCGTCGTGCGAGCGCATGCGCGCCACCGAACGCCCCGGCGACCGGCTAGGCGCCCACGTGCACAACCGCGATCAGACAGCCCCGAACCGGCGGGGCCCGGCTGACGACGGCCAGACGCGGCCCGGCGCGGCCCACGGGCTCACCCGGCGCCGCTTGCTCGGGTGCGGACTTGCCGCGGTGGTCGGTGGCGCGTTCGCTGGCCTCGAGCTCGTCGAGCAGGGCGTGCTGCCGGGCCGCCAGACGCTCGATGAGCTCGACGGGGCGTGCTCGGTGTCGCACCCGGCCGAGCGTTTCCGCCCGGTCGGCCCATCGTTTGCCGGGCGCTTCTTCTCCCGTGCGCGCGGGCGCGACGTCGGCTACACGCTCGCCTACCCACCCGGGCACCGCTCGGGAAGCGCGCTGCCGTTGGGGATCGTGCTGCACGGCTTCGGCGGCGACCACGTGCGGGCGCTGGCCGGCCTGACGCTTGCGCAGGCACTGGCGCTGAAGACGCAGGGACGGTCGCCGGCACTCCCGATGGCACTCGTGGCCGCCGACGGTGGTGGCGGCTACTGGAACGCGCATCCCGGCGATGACCCGATGGGGATGGTGATGAACGAGCTGCTGCCGATGTGCCAGCGGCTGGGCCTGGGCCGCACGCCGCGCAGCGTCGGCACGCTGGGCATCAGCATGGGCGGCTACGGCGCGCTGCTGCTGGCCGAGAAGCACCCCGACCAGATCGCCGCCGTCGCGGCGATCAGTCCCGCGGTCTGGACCAGCTATGCCCAGGCCCGGGCCGCCAACGCCGGCGCGTACGGGTCGGCCGCCGATTTCGCCTCCGACGACGTCGTCACGCACACGGCCGCGCTCGCGGAGATCCCGGTTCGCGTCGCCTCGGGCGTCGACGATCCGTCTTCACCCCGGAGTCGTGGCGCTGGCGAAGGCGCTGCCCAGCACGGCGGTCATCGACATCTCCGCGGGCTGTCACGACGGCTCGTTCTTCGCCAGCCAGCAGCCGGCGTCGCTGGAGTTCCTGGCCCGGCACCTGGCCTGATTCGCGAGCGCATGTCCGGGCCCCGTCACCCACGCACCGCGACGCCGGCGACTCGCCGGCGCCGGCGCGTGGTGGGGCTGGGCGCGCTCGCGGCGCTGGGGGCGGCGCTGGTCCTTGTCATCTCGTCGTTGGGGGCCGATCAGTACGGCGCGCGCGTGGTCCGATTCACGGTCGCGAGTCGCTCCGTGCACCAGGTGCTATCCGAGGTCGCGGTGATCCCCCCGGGCACGAACGGGGCCGGCCGCCCGCTGCTCGTGTTCCTGCACGGCAAGGGCAGTGACGGTGAGGACGCCAACCTGAGCTCGGCGATGTTCGCCGCGCTGGCGCGCTCAGGGCGCCCGCGCTCCCGACATCGTGTTCCCCGACGGCGGTGAGGACTCCTACTGGCACAACCGCGCCGGCGGTGCCTGGTCCAGCTACGTCGTGGACGAGGTCATCCCGCGCGCCATCGCGCTGCTGCACGCCGACCCGGCGCGCGTCGCCATCGGCGGCATATCGATGGGCGGCTTCGGCGCGCTGGACATCGCGCGCCTGCACCCGGGCCGGTTCTGCGCGATCGGCGGACACTCCGCGGCGCTCTGGCAGGACGGCGCGCAAACCGCGCCCGGGGCCTTCGACGACGCGCAGGACTTCGCCCGCCACGACGTCATCGCCGCCGCCCGCGCGGCGAACCCGTATGGCCGAACGGCGATCTGGCTGGACGTCGGCAGCGAAGACCCCTTCCGCCCGTTCGACACGGCCCTGGCCCGGGAGCTGCGCGCCGACGGCGCGCGACTGACCTTCCACGTGTGGCCGGGCGGGCACGACGCCGCGTACTGGTCGCGCACTGGGACGCCTACATGGCCTTCTACGCGCGGGCGCTCAGCGGGTGCGGGGTGTCGTGACGGCTGGCGTCGCGTCCGGTGCCATCGGGCCGGCGTCAGCGCAACACGCGGTGCGCGGCCACGAAGTCGGCGAACCCGCGGGCCGCCGGCGACAGCCGCCGACCGGCGCGCCACCAGAGGACGACGTCCAGGCTCTGCGGTGGCGAGAGCGGGCGGATGGAGACCGGCGGCCCGGGCAGCTCGGCGAACGAGCGCGGGAGGATCGCCGCGCCGATGCCCTGGGCGACGAGCCCGCGTACGAGCGCGAGGTCGTTGCCCTCGAGCGCGATCCGGGGCTGCACGCCGGCCTCGGCGAAGGCGGCGTCGATCAGCTGGCGTGTGGAGGAGCTACGGTCGAACGCGATGAAGGGCCGGTCCGCGAGCGCGCGCAGTGGCAGCGGCCCGTCGCCGGCCAGCTCGTGGCCGGGGCTCGTCGCCAGCACCAGCTGCTCGCGTGAGAGCGAGAGGCCCTCGAGGCCTTCGGGCCGCTCCAGCTCGAGCGCGAAGGCGAGATCCAGGCTGCCGTCGTTGAGCATGTCGACCATCCGCCGCGCGGTGCCCTCGCGCAGGCCGACCTCGATGTGCGGGAAGGCCTCGGTGAAGCGGGCGAGGGTGGCGGGGATGTCGAGCTCGCCGCCGAACAGCAGCGCGCCGATGGTCAGGTGGCCGCGCACGAGGCCGCGCAGCTCGTCGACCTCGCCGCGCAGCGCTTCGGTCTCGGAGATCACCGAGCGGGCGCGCGCCGCCACCAGCTCGCCGGCGGCGGTCGGCTCGACCGACCGGGTCGTGCGGCGCAGCAGCTCGATCCCGAGCTCCCGCTCCAGGCGGCGCACCTGGTGAGACAGCGCCGACTGGGCGACGTGGAGCTCCTCGGCCGCGCGGGTGAAATGGCGGTGGCGAGCCACCGCCTCGAAGTAGCGAAGCTGGCGGATGTCCATCTATATGACTGTTAGATCAATCAGTTCGCAGAACTGTATTGCGTAGCTGAATCCTTGGCGACATCATGAGGCGGTGCACAGGTCTGCGCGCCAGCCCGACCGGCAGCGAATCGCGTCCTGGATGGGCGACGTGGGCCTGCGGCTCGCCGGGCCGCAGGACCGGGAGACGCTGCGGCGACTCGCCGCGTTGGACGATCGGCCGCTGCCGCCAGGGCCCCACCTGATCGCGCGCGTCGACGGAGCGCCCTGCGCGGCTCTGTCGCTGGCCACCGGAGAGCTCGTCGCCGATCCGTTCCGGCGCACCGCCGAGCTCACGGCGCTGCTGCGCTGCCATGCGGCGGGAGCGCGGGTGCCGCCCGGGACCGAGCTGCACCCCGTGCACGCCACGCGGTCGCCGGTGGCCTCGTGAGTGCGGTGAGCGAGGTCGTGGTGCGCCGCGAGCTGCGCCCCGGCGACGCGGAGGCCATCGTCGAGCTGCACCGCCGGCTGTACTCGGCGGAGTTCGGGATGGACCGGCGCTTCACCGAATCGGTGCGTGACGGGATCGCCGATGCCCTGCGCGCGGGGTGGATGCGCGACTCCGGCGCCGTGTGGCTGCTCGACGACGGGCAGCTGGCCGGCTCGCTGGCGCTGACCGACCAGGGCGAGGGCGTCGGACAGGTGCGCTGGTTCCTGTTCACCCCCGAGCTACGCGGTCGGGGTCTCGGGCGTTCGCTGGTCGCCGAGCTCGTCAGCGAGGCGCGCGAGCTCGGGTTCGAGCGGCTCGAGCTCGTGACGTTCAGCGCCCTGACGGCGGCGGCGCGCATCTACCGGGCGGTGGGCTTTCGGGTGCAATCGGAGATCGAGACCGACCGCTGGGGGCCGCCTATCGTGTTTCAGCGCTACGAGCTGTCGCTGCGCTGACGGTGTGTGGCTCAGCGGTTCGCCGGCTCCGCGCCGCGCGGCTCCGGCGCCGGAGCCGGCGCCGGCGCCGGCGCCGGCCAGATGGTGATGTCGCCGGGTGGCAGGTCGACGCGCACGGGGGCTCCGGCCGGCGGTGGCGCGGCGGTCGTGCGCACCGTCAGCTCCAGCGTGCCGTGCAGCGAGACCGTCAGCTCGCGGGTGGTGCCGAGGTCGACCTCGTCGAGCAGCGTGGCCTCGTAGCGTCCGTCGGGGCGCAGCGCGATCTGCTCGGGGCGGATGCACCAGGCGACCTCGGCGCCGTCGGGGAGATCGCCGGTGGGGGCGTGCAGCTCGCCGCCACCGGTGCTGAGGCGATCGCGACCGGCGACCCGGCCGCGGTGGGTGTTGGCGATGCCGAGCAGGGCGGCGATCTGCGGCGAGCCGGGCGCCCGGAACACGCTGCTGCGCGAGCCGGCCTGCAGCACGCGGCCCTCGTCGAGGACGAGGATCTCGTCGGCGAGCAGGGCCGCCTCCTCGGGATCGTGGGTGACGATCACGGTGCTCAGCCCGGTGTCTCGTTGCAGGCGGCGGATCTCGCGTCGCAGCCGATCGCGCACGGGAGCATCCAGACCGGTGAACGGTTCGTCCAGCAGCAGCACGTCGGGGTCGGCGGCCAGCGCGCGCGCGAGAGCGACCCGTCGCTGCTGCCCGCCCGAGAGCTCGTGCGGGTAGCGCTGCTCGAGGCCCTCCAAGCCGAGCTGGCGCAGCCACCAGGCGGCGAGTCCCGGCTCGGCGCGGGTGCCGAACGTCACCTGGCGCCAGACGGTGCGGCGGGGCATGAGCGCTGACTGCTGGGGCACGTAGCCGATCCGCCGGCGCTCCGGCCCGAGGGTGTCCAGCACTCGGTGGCCGGCGCGGACGTGGCCGTTGGCCGAGGGCATCAGCCCGGCCAGCAGTCGCAGCGTGAGCGTCTTGCCCGCACCGGAGGCGCCGAGCAGCGCCAGCCGCGGGCCGCCGCCGCGGTGGGCGATGTCGAGCGAGAACGATCCCAGGCGCTGGCGCAGGGCGAAGTCCAGGGCGGCCGGCGGGCGCTCGGGCCGCGCGGTGGGATCCGGTGCGGTGGCGCGCCCGCGGCGCGGCGGGAGTCGCACCTGGGCGAGGCACAGCACGATCAGCGCCGCGGCCAGGGCGGCGGCGATCGGCAGCATCGTGGCCGGCAACCCCGTCGCGTCGAACTGGACGAACGTGAACACCGGCAGCGAGTACGGGTGGTAGGCGAGGATGACGGTGGCGCCGAACTCGCCGAACGAGCGCAGCCACGCCAGCAGCAGACCGGCGGCGACCCCGGGCAGCGCGCAGGGCAGGGCCACGCGCCAGAACCGCGCGAAGCGTCCGTGCCCGAGCGTCGCCGCGACGTCCTCCAACGCCGGGTCCACGGCCAGGAACGCCGCCCGGGCGGCGACGACGAGGAACGGGGCGGCGACGAAGACCTGGGCCAGGATGATGCCGACGCGGGTGTTGGTGAGCTGCCCGCCGAACAGGCGACCGGCGGCGGTGTAGGGGCCGACGACGTAGAGCAGCAGCAGTCCGCTCATCAGCGGCGGGATCGCCAGTGGCAGCGGCACGAGCACGGTGAGCACCCGGGTGAGGCGACCTCGTCCGTGCGCGAGCACGTAGGCCAGCGGCGTGCCCAGGATGGCGATGACCGTGGCCGACACGGTGGCGGTGAACAGCGAGGTCCACAGCGCGGCCGCCAGTCCCGGCTCGGAGGACACGCCCCCACCGAGCCGGACCACGAAGGCGGCGATCGGCGCCAGCAGGTACAGGGCGAGCAGCCCGCCCAACCACGGCAGCGGGCTGCGCGCCTTGGCGATCACACCGTCAGCCCGCGCCCAGCACGCTGCGCAGGTTCGCCGGCACGGTCGAGGCGGCGCCCACGAACTGGGGCTTGCCCAGCGGCGTCAGGCCGTTGCGCTCGAGGGTCGCCGTGCGCTCCGAGTCCAGCAGGAAGCGCACGAACGCCGCCGCACCGGACGGATCTGACGCGCGGTTGAGGATCGTCAGGGTGTAGATGGCGTACTTGTACACCGGCGCGAGGCTGACCGTCGGGATGTGCGCCGCGTCGGCCTCCACCGCGTAGAAGAACCCCGCGTCCAGCTGACCGGACTGCAGCCGACCAACCAGGCTCTCCTCCGGATACACCGCGAACGAGCTCAGCGCCGACTTCAGCGCCGGGTCGTGCAGCCGCGCGGCGGCGTTGTCGACCGCCTCCACGGTGAGGACGCCCTTCGGGTCCAGGGCCGGATCGGTGCGCCCGACGAGCACGCCCTTCTGCGTGATCACCTTGTACCAAGGGACTCCGCGGCGCAGCTCGGATGCGATCTTGCTGTTGGGGTTGTAGCCGAGCATCAGGGGCGTCTGGGCAAAGCTCGAGTACCACGACACCCAGTTGCCGTTGGCGGATCCCTCCAGGGACTGGTCGGCCGCCGCGGCGGCGCTGATGAACACGTCACCCTGGCGCACCCCGCCCTTGATCTGCGAGGCCACCTCGGTCGATCCGGCCCCGTAGCCCTGGTAGCCGAAGCCGGTCGCCTTGGAGAAGGCCGGCCCGAGATCGTCCTCCATGTAGTCCACGAGCGATCCGGCGTACAGGACCGAGACGGTCCCGCCGGCGAGATGAGCGAGCGGTGGCGTCGAGGCGGGGCGCGCCGCCGTCGCCTGGCTGACCGCGGCGCCCACCGCCGCGGCGGTCAGAGCGAAGGCCACAGCCCCGCGTTGGACTCGATGGACACGCGAGCTGCGCTTCATTTCGGGTCTCCCTTCATGCGACCGGGCGGGTGGTTGGGCGGCGGATCATACCTATGCGCTTCATAGGCAAGTCGCTGGGCAACTGCAACCGTCCGGTCGGCTGGCTGAGCGTGGCGAGTCCGACTGTGAGGGCGGCTCAGGCGCCCTTTTCCACCATTACAGACGTCGCCTTGACCGTGGCGGTGGCCGCCATGCCCTCGGTCAGCCCGAGCTCCTCGACGGCGTCGCGAGTGATGGCCGCCGTGATGCGGTGCGGACCGGCCTCGATCTCCACCAGCGCCATCACCCCGGCCACCTCGACCGAGCGGATGGTGCCCGGGAAGCGGTTGCGGGCCGAAAGCGTGCCGCGGGCGCGATGGCGCTTCGGGGAGGGGGACAGGCGCTCGATCTCCGTGGCCTCGACGAGGCGGCGGTTGCGATCGTCGCGGAACGTCCTCAGCTTGCCGGTGCGATCCCAGCGACGCAGCGTGTCGACGCTGACGCCGAGCGCCTGCGCCGCCTCGCCCATGGTCAGCGCGCGTGCCATCGCGCGACCAAGCCTAGCCTGCCGCCCCGGCGAGCCGGTTCAGCGGAGACCGGTCACCGACGTGCCAGACGTGACCGAACGGATCGCGAAAGCTGCCCTGCCTATGCGTGCCCCACGGCCGCTGGTGGTCCTGCACGCCATCCGGACCGCCCACCGCTCCGGCCGCGATGGCGCGCTCGATGAGGGCGTCGGGGTCGTCGACGAACACCTCGACCCGCACCGTGGTGGTGTCGATCGTGGCCGGACTGTCGAACCCGTTCGGCGTCGGCTCGTGCAGCAGCAGGGGCGCTCCGTCGATCTCCAGAGCGGCCACGGAGCCGAGGCTCCACAGCTCGGTCGCCCCGAGCCCACGCGCGTACCAGTCGGCCGCCGCGGGCGTGTCGGACACCGCGAGCATGAGCGAGATGACGGCGCCTTCGGCCTGGGTTGTCATGGTGTCGGCTCCTCTGTGACGGATCGCTGGGCGGTGGGCTGGTGCGTGTTGATGCTACGTGGCCGGGACGGGGTTGGGACGCCGCGAGCGAGTGGGCTGTGGGGCGCCGCGCCGGCTGGCGCCGGCCGCTAGCCTGGCGGCCGACGTGATCGACAGCCACACCCATCTCGACCAGTGCGCCGAACCGAACACCGAGCTCGTGGCCGCCGCCGACGCCGTCGGCGTGCGGCGGATCCTGACCGTCGGCATGGACGGGGCGAGCTGCCGCACGGCGCTCGCGGCGGCGGAGGCGTTTCCCCAGGTGTACGCGGCCATCGGCCGGCACCCGAACCTCGCCCACGGCTTCGACGGCGCCGACCTCGACGAGCTGCGCGCCCTCGCCGCCCACCACCGCTGCCTGGCGATCGGCGAGACGGGCCTGGACTTCTATCGCGCGGGCGCGCCGGTGGCCGATCAGCAGCGCGCGTTCGAGGCGCAGATCGAGCTGGCGCGCGAGGTCGGCAAGCCGCTCATCATCCACACGCGCGCGGCCGAGGATCAGACGATCGCCACACTGGACGAGCGGGCAGGCGACCTGGCGGTGGTGCTGCATTGCTTCTCGATGCCCGATCGGCTCGAGGAGTGTCTGGCAGCACGGCTGGTGGATCTCCTTCGCCGGCAACGTCACCTACCCGAGCGCCGCCGACCTGGCCGCGGCCGCCCGCGCGGTCCCGGATGAGCGCCTGCTCGTGGAGACCGACGCCCCGTACCTGACGCCGCAGCCGGTGCGCAAGCAACGCAACCAGCCGGCCTTCGTGGCTCATACGGTCGCCTTCCTGGCCGAGCTGCGCGGCGTGAGCGTCGCTGCGCTGAGCGCGACCGTCGAGGGCAACGCGCAGCGGCTGTTCGGGTGGTGAGGGAGCCGGCCGGCCGGCGCGGCAGGTCGCGCGCCGTGGCTTGGGGGCCTACTGCGTGCCCGGCTTGGGCACGAGCGTGATGGCCGAGATGCACGGTGAGGTCTGGCAGGTGCCGGTGTCCTGCGGGTTGGCGGGCACGAAGCGGACCGTGTAGCGTCCCCGGGCTGCCGAGCAGGGTCGAGCTCGTCCAGGAGCCGGTGGCCACGGTGAAGCCGGAGTCCTCGCTGAACGTCGGATTGTTGAATGAGAAGTTGTTGTTCGACCCGCCCTGCTTGAGGTCGGCCTTGAAGTGGGCGTTGACGTTGGCGAAGCCGCTGAGGGCGATGGCGTTGGCGGGATTGGGGTCGGCGAAGTTGTAGGTCACGCCGTCGGAGAGGATCGGGGCGAAGCCGTTGATGGTGGTGCCGCCCGTGTCCCAGATCGCCCCGAACTCGTCGAGCAGGTTGGTTGCCTCGAGCGCGGTGATCACGTTCGGGCCGGGGGCCAGGCTGGAGCTCGCGGCCGCCGTTGTCGCCTGCGCGACCGTCGTGCCGGTCTTGCGGCGGTTGGAGCCCCCGGTCCAAGGGCGATGACCACGCCGACGGCGATCGCGACGACGCGATCGCTCCGATGATCAGCGCCGGAATCGGAGGGCCCGCGGCCCGGCTTCCGGTCGGCCCCGCCCCGCCCGGGCGGACGGCCCGCCGACCGGCGTGGCGCCAGCGGCGGGAAGGCTGCCCGGGGCGGCCGCGCCGCGGCGGGGCGCCGGCGCGGCGGGCGCCCGGCGCGGCGGCGCGGCCGCGGCGAGCCGGCGCTGGCCCGGTGCGGGCGGCCGCGGTGCGCCGCGGGCACTGGCTCGTGCGCTCCGCCGGGCGCCGCTTCTGTGTGCTCGATCGGCGCGAACTCGGTGCGCTCGACCGGCGCCAGCTCTGTGGCCACGCGCTGGACCTCGCCGCGGATGACCGTCTCCGGCGCGCTCTGGGGCGGGGATGCGCGCGGCGCCGAGCACGATCACCGACTTGGGGTCGTCGAGGTAGTCGGGCAGCTGGCCGAGGCGCTGCTGGATCAGGCGCGCGACGAGCGGGATGCGGCTCGAGCCGCCGGCCAGGTAGATCGCGGCGAGGTCGCCGGGGGCGAGGCCCGCCCCACGGATCGTCCGCTCGAGCTCTGAGACCGTGCCCTCGAGATCGGCCGCGATCAGGCCGTTGCAGCTCATCGGCGGTGACGTGCAGGTCGCGGTCCACCGGCGGTGGGACGTACAGCTCGTAGTCGGGGCTCTTGGAGAGGATCTCCTTGGCCCGGCGGGCCTCGTGCAGCAGCAGGCGGTTGGCCTGCGACCAAGACCGCTCGCGCGACTCGCGCAGCTGCGTCCACTGCTCGGGGTCGAGCTCGGCGCCGAGGTGGCGGTAGAGGCGGTCGTCGAAGTCCTCGCCGCCGAGATCCTCGTTGCCGCCGGGCGGGCCGACGACCGCGAAGGAATCGTCGGTGCGACGCAGCACCGCGGTGTCGAATGTCCCGCCGCCGAGGTCGTACACGGCGACGTACTCGCCGACCTTCAGGCGCTCGCTGGCGAAGTGCAGTGCCGCGGCCACCGGCTCGGGCACGAACTCGGGATCGTCGAAGCCCGCCGCGCGCGCCGCCTGGCGGAGCATGTCCAGGCTCTTGGGCGCCCCAGCGCGCGGGATGCGTGAGCCGCACGACGCTCGGGGCCCTCCCCGCCGCGGCGGCTGACCGCCTCCTCCGCCGCCTTGCGCAGGATCGCGCCGATCGCGTCCGTCATCCGTACCTGCTGCTCGCCGAGCAGCAGGTACTCGTCGCCGATGCGCCGCTTCGGGGTGCGCTCCAGGCACCAGGGGGCGCGGCTGGAGAGCACGTCCGCCTCCTCCCCGAGCACGAGGCGGCCGGTGTGGCCGCCGGTGCCCTCGCGCCAGAACACCATTCGATGGCATGCGCGGGGCGCCATCGATCTCCACGAGCTCGACGCGGCCGTCCACCGCCATCGCCACCGCGGTAGAGGTCGTCCCGAAGTCGATCGCCAGAACCCAGCCGGGCACAGCGTGGCAGGGTATTCGAGTCCGCGGGGGAGCGCCAGACGCGGACGGGGCGGCGGGGGGTCGGGCGCGGTGCGCCGGTGGAGTTGGGACGCGCGGTGGGTCGGTGGGCGCGCGCAGCGGGGGCGGGGTTGGCGTGCGCGGCGGGTCGCCGGGCGTGCGGGGGGCGCCGGGCGTGGGGGGTCGCCGGGCGTGGGGGGGCCGGGCGTGGGGGCGCCGGGGGTGGGGGTCGCCGGGGGTAAGGGGGGTGTGGTCGATTTCCTATCGCTGGGGTGTTGCGTAAGTGACCACACCCCAGGTGCGGCGGCGCGGGTCGCCGGGGGGTGTGGTCGATTTCTATCGCTGGGGCGTTGGTAAGTGACCACACCCCAGGTGCGGCGGCGCGGGTCGCCGGGGGGTGTGGTCGATTTCTATCGCCGGGGTGTTGGTAAGTGACCACACCCCAGGTGCGGCGGCGCCGGTCGCCGGGGGGTGTGGTCGATTTCTATCGCTGGGGTGTTGGTAAGTGACCACACCCCCGGGCCGGGGCCGGGCCGGGCCGAGTCGGCAGAGAGCGGCCGACGTGCCGGCCGCGCACGAACTGGTCGGCGTCTACTCCGACGGCGCGGCCGGCGTCAGCCCCTGCGTGGCCAGGATCTCGTAGCGAGCGCGCGACCACGCGCGCGACGCGGCGGCCCGGACGGCGGGGCCTGGCTGCCGTTCTCGTAGATCTTCCATGCTCGCAGGGCCGAGCGGGCCGCCGCACGCAGGTCGTCGTCGCTGGCCGAGTCGTCGGCGAGGCCGAGGCGTTGCGCCGGGGTGCGGGCGGTCACCAGGCGGGTGAGCTCGGTCATCAGCTCGGTCGGCAGCTCGGTCTCGCCCGCGGCGCAACGGTCGAACGCGGCGAGCAGGTCGAGCACGTGCATCTCCGGGTCCAGGCGCAGCGTCTCGACGCGGTCGCGCAGGAACGCCAGCTGCGGCCAGCGATAGGACAGCGACTCGAGTCGCGCCAGGGAGCGGCCGGCCTTCAGGACGTCGGCGCGCAGGTGAAAGCCGTCGAGCTCGCGGGCAACCCGCTCGATGCCCGACAGCTCGCGCAGGCGGCGGACGAGTGCGACGACGGTGATCGGCGCCGCGTCGAGCAGCGGCAGGGCGGCCTGCACGCCGTTCAGACCCATCACGAGCAGCAGCCGCTCGCGCTCCTCCACGCTGAGCGGCGCCGTTCCGGCCGCGAACGCCTCCGCCGAGGCGAGCAGAGGCGCCCGCTCCGCGGGGCTCACGGCGGCCAGTCGGGTGAGCAGCTCGAGGTCGGCTGCATCGACCGCGCCGGTGTTCACGCTCTCGGCCAGCCTGGCGTCGCACGGGACCACCGCCGCCGCTCGCGGGCCGAGCGCGGCGGCCAACCGGGCCGCCTCGACCTCCGCCGGCGAGTCAGGCGCGTCGGGCGCGTCGGGCGCGTCAGGCGAGTCCGCGGCGTCCGGCGAGTCAGGCGCGTCGGGCTCGTCCGGCGAGTCCGACGCGTCCGCCGCAGCCGGCCACGCCCCGTCCAGCGGCCCGTCGACGTGTGTCAGGACCGCGGCGGTGTTGACCGCCGACGCGCGCGCGCCGCCCAGCGCCGCGTCGAGCGTCGCGCGCATGGCGGAGACCTCGGCCGACGGGTCGACGGGCCAGGCGAACAGGAACGCATCCGCCTCCGCGGGCGCGCCGCCCGGCGCGGCGTCCGCGGCTGGCGCCCCGCCCGCCCCCGCCGCGCGCGAGTCGATCAAGGTGAGCGTGCGCAACGTCTGCACCGGCAGCCACACGCGAGCCGACACCACCTGGTGCGACGGTGGGACCAGATCGCCCGGCAGGCTCCCGTCCGGCAGCAGCCCTCGCCTGATCGTCTGCTCGCCCGTCCCGGGTGAGGCGGGATCGGCGACGGTGACCTCGATGCGCTCGGGGGTGCCGTAGGCGAACGCCAGGTCGGCGCCGGCCAGCGCGGGGTCACCGCCGCGCGCGACGCGCGAGCCGAGCAGCGCGTCGACCAGCGACGAGCGCCCGGCACCGGCCGGCCCGACGACGGCGACGCGCAGCGGCTCGGCGAGCTGGGCCAGCTCGCGCTGCAGGTCCTCGCGGGCCTCGTCGTCGGGCTCGAGCCAGTCGAGCACCGTCTCGCAGAGGGTCGCGACCCGCTCGGCCAGGCCGCTGCTGAGGCCCTCGGGCTCGAACGGTTCGCGCCGCTCGCGGGCGAGGCCGGCACGCGGGGCGGCGACCGCGCCGGCGCCCGGCCGGCGCAGCACCGTCGGGGCCTCCGCGGCCGCATCGAGGGCGCGCAGCGCGGCCCGCGCCGCGGCGGCCAGCTCCTCGGCCGAGGCGTAGCGCTTCTCGGGCTCGAGCTCGGTGGCGCGCTCGACCACCGCGCGCAACGCGGGCGACACGCCTGGGACGTGCTCGAGGTTGACCCGGTCGATGCCGCCGAGGAGATCCCACAGCAGGCAGCCGAGCGAGTAGATGTCGCCGCGCAGGTCGTCGTGGCCGAGGCCGCGGTTGCGCTCTGGCGCGATGTAGCGGGTCGTGCCGAGCAGCTCGCCCGAGCCGGTGATGTCGGCGTCCCCGAGCGTCTTGGCCAGGCCGAAGTCGGTCAGGTAGACGCGCCCGGTGGACTCCTCGATGAGCACGTTCCCGGGCTTGACGTCGCGGTGCACGAGCCCGCGCTCGTGGGCGGCAGCGAGGGCGGCGGCGACCTGCTCGATGGTGGCCACGGCGCGCTCGGGGTCCAGGCGACCCTCGTTGAGCACCACCTGCTTGAGGTTGCTGCCCTGGACGAAGCGCATGACGATGTACAGCTGCCCGTCGGTGTCGCCGGCCCAGTAGATCGGCACCACGTTGGGGTGGTCGATCGAGGCGGCCACTCGCGTCTCGCGCTCGAAGCGCGCGCGGAACGCGGGATCACGGGCCAGCTCGCGTCCCATCACCTTCAGGGCCACCGTACGGCCGAGCTTGACCTGCGTGGCGCGGTAGACGATGGCCATCCCGCCCTCGCCGGCGATCTCCTCGATCAGGCAGTCGGCGAACACCGAGCCGACGCCGATCTCGCGCGGCACCACGGTGTCGGGCCGCCGGCCGGCGGCCGCCAGCGCCGCCCGCCCCAGCTCGCCGGCCGAGCGGTAGCGGTCGTCGGGGTCGCGCGCCAGCGCGTGGACGATGATGGCGTCGAACTCCGCCGATACGCCGGCCACGGCCTGGCTGACGAGCGGCGGCGGCTCGCTGACCTTGGCCACGAGCTTGGCGACGTCGGTGGCGCCCGTGTAGGGCGGGATGACCGGCGAGCGCCTCGAACAGGACACACCCGAGCGCGTACACGTCGGTGCGCAGGTCGACCGGCGAGCCGTCGGCCTGCTCGGGCGCCATGTAGTCGATGGTGCCCACCATCATCCCGCGCGCGGTCAGGCCGGTCTGCGACTTCGCCCGCTTGGCCAGGCCGAAGTCGGTGAGATAGGCGTGGTACTCGCCGGCCGGACCGGCGATGAGCACGTTCGCCGGCTTGATGTCGCGGTGCACGAGCCCCTGGACATGCGCCGCGTCCAGCGCAGAAGCGATCTGCGACACGAGCTGGGCGGCCAGGCGCTCGTCGAGATGGCCGCGCTGCGCGATCAGCTCGGCCATGTTGATGCCCTCGATGTAGCGCATGACGATGTACAGCTGCCCGTCGTCGGTCTCGCCGGCGCCATAGAGCGGGATCACGTGCGGGTGCTCGATCTGCGCCGCGATCTCGGTCTCGCGGCCGAAGCGCTCGCGGAAGTCGCGATCGCTGGCCAGTTCCGCGGCGATCACCTTGATCGCCACCGTGCGCTTGAGCCGCATGTCGGTGGCGCGGTAGACGACGCCCATGCCGCCGCGGCCGGCGGCGTCGTCGATGCGGTAGTCGCCGACGACCGAGCCGATCTGCAGGCCGGCCATCAGGCGGCGCGCCGCACGATCAACCGCCGCGGCGCGGTCGGACGCGGCCTGCCTGTCTGCCTGCCCGCGCTCACCTACTGGAACGGTACCTGCACGGTGCCCTCGGTGCCGTCATTGGCGACGTAGGTCACCGGGACCGACTGTCCGTCGACGCCCTGCACGGCGTCGCAATAGGACTTCAGCGTGGTGTCGAGCGTGTGACCGTTGATCGAGGTGATGAGCACCGGTCCGTTCTGGAACACCGGGATCTGGGAGGCGGGGCTGCCCGGCTCGGTGTAGTTGACGATCAGGCCCGGCGGCAGACCCTTCGACTGCAACGCGTTGGGGTCGGGGTAGTCCAAGCCGAAGCCGGCCCAGCCGATGGACTGGCCGGTGCGCAGCTTGGCCACGATCTGGCTGATGCGATCCGACCCGATCGCGTAGCCCTCGCCCTGCACCGTGCGCCCCTGGTTCTGGTCCAGGCCGGCGCTGTTCATCCCCACCAGCTGTCCCTGCAGGTTGACGAGTGGACCGCCGGAATTGCCCGGGTTGATCGGCGCCGTCGTCTGGACGACGTCGGGGAGGTCCGGTACGTCGTCGGCGCCGGCGGCGATGGCCGAGAACTGCGTGCGCGGCTCCGAGACGATGCCCGACGTGGTGATCAGGTTGTCGTTCAGCGAGGCGTTGACCGGGAAGCCGAGCGCGACGACGGTGTCGCCCGACTGCAGCGTGGACTGCTTGGCGATCGGCACCGAGTGCAGGTTGTGCACGCCCGAGACGCGCAGCACGGCGATGTCCTCGCAGGGAGCGGTGGCGACGATCGTCGCGCTGTGGGACGACATCGCGACGGTACCCGTGGGGGTGCCGCCGGTACCGACGCTGAGCGAGTTGCCGCCCTGGGCGACATGGTTGTTCGTCACCACGAGGCCCTGCTTGCCGTCGAGCACCCAGGCCGAGCCCTTCTCCGCCGGCTGACCGTTCTGCGAGGCGACGACGAGCAGTGTCGAGGGCGAGATCTGCGCCGCGATCTGCGCGACCGTCGGGGTGCTGCTGCCGCTGTCGAAGAAGCCCGACACCGCCAGCACCACGGCGACGATGGCCACGATGACGGCCGTCACGGCGATAGCCATGGCGGTATTGACCGAGCGCCGTAGCTTCACACGCTCGATCGCCGACTTCGACCCTCCTGACGCCAGCGGCGCTCCGAACGGCGCCGCCGGCTGGGCCGCGGCCGCCGGCGGGACGGGCGGCACCGGCGGGACCTGCGCGGCGGCGGCCGCCGGCGCGACGGGTTCGACCGGCGGAGCCGGCGCGGCGGGGGCGGCCGGCGGGACCGGCGCCGCTGGGGCGGCCGGCGGGACCGGCGCGACGTGTTCGACCGGCGGGACCGGCGCCGCGGGGGCGGCCGGCGGGACGGGCTCGACCGGTGGGACCGGCGCGGCCGCGCGGGGGGCGATGACCGTGGCGCCCGCGCCGCCCTCGCCCGGCCGGGCCATGGAAATGACGAGGACGGTGCGGCCGAGCCGCACATGCTCACCGCCGGTCAGCGCCAGGCGGCCGGCGATGCGGCGGCCGTCGATGATCGTGCCGTTGGTGGAACCGAGGTCCTCGACGCTGACCACGCCATCGGGCGCGCGTGTGAACTGCACGTGACGGGTGGAGACCTGGCTGTCCTCGAGCGCCAGGTCGCAGCCGGGGTCGCGCCCGACGGTGAAGCGGTCCCGGTCGATCTCAAATGCCTTGCCTTCGAGGTCGCCTGATTCGACCACGATCCACATGGAGTCCCCCTCTTGGCTGGTCCCGGCCGCGCCGCGAGACCCTAGCGCCCGGCGCACGTCGACCGCAAGCGGCGGTTGATCCCTGGGGCCGTCACGATAGGATCGCGCCCCGCCCAATCGTCGGGCGGAGTGTGACATGTGGAGACCGATTCGCTCAGGTGCCGTGGCGCTCACCCTTGCTCTCGTGGTGGCCGGCTGCGGGTCGTCCGCCACCAAGACGGTGACCGTCACCAAGCCCGCGCCGACCACGGCGGCCGCCGGCGCCTCCGGCTCGGGCGCGACCGGGGCCACGGGCACCACCAACCCCGCAGCCGTCGACAGCAGCGACGCGAACACGCTCCTGCAGGAGCTGCAGACGGCGTGGGACAGCGACGATTCCGGCGCGGGTATCGACTCGATCCTCACGTACAACGCCGTGTACGACTACTCGACGTCGGGCTTCACGCCGATCCGGGGATTCGCCAACGTGCGCAAGCACATCCTCGGGCTGCTGAACAGCAACGGCAAGAACAACAAGCTCGTGCTGTCGGGCATCACCATCGGCAGCGACGGCCTCGGCACCTACGCCACTGGCACCTGGGTGAGCTCCAACGTCAACGGCGGCACCGGCTCGTTCCAGATCCGCTTCGCCCCGCCGGGTCCCTCGCCGTTCCGCAACGACCCGTGCGCCACGATGCCCTGCATCCAGCAGATCACCCTCGTGCCGACGCCCGCGCCGGTGCAGGGCCAGGGACAGGGCTGAGCGCCGCCGCGCCCGGCGGGCTCGCCGCCTGACCGACCGGCAATTCGTCCGGGCGACGCGGCGGCCCGCGTGCGCCGGGCGCGTAGGCTCGTCGGACCGTGCACGAACGCGCCCCCACCCAGCCGAGCCTGCGCCGCCTGCGCGAGTTTCAGATCCGCCCCAACCGCGACCTCGGACAGAACTTCCTCATCGACTCGAACCTGCTCGGGGTGATCGAGCGTCTGGCCGAGCTCGAGCCCGGCGATGTGGTGCTCGAGATCGGAGGCGGACTCGGGGTGCTGAGCGAGTACCTCGCGCCGCGCGTTACTCACGTGCACGTGGTCGAGCTCGATCGCCGCCTCGCTGCGGCGCTGCATGACGCGACGGACCCCTTTCCCAATGTGTCGCTGCACTGGGCTGACGCGATGACGCTCGACCTGGCCGCACTGGATCCGTCTCCGAACAAGGTGGTGGCCAACCTCCCGTACGGCATCGCCGCCGGTGCGCTCCTGCGCACGGTGGAGGATCTGCCGGGGGTGACTCGGTGGGTCACCATGGTCCAGCGCGAGGTCGGGGAGCGGCTGGCCGCCGCGCCGGGATCGGGGACCTACGGGGCGACGAGCGTCCTCGCTCAGCTGGCCGGCGACGTGCGCGTGGCGCGAGCGGTGTCGCGCCAGGTCTTCCAGCCCGTGCCGAACGTCGACTCGGTGCTCGTGGTGGTGGAGCGGCGGGGCCCGGCGCCGTCGGCCGGCCTGCGGGCGCTCGTGCACGGCGCGTTCGCGCACCGGCGCAAGGCGCTGGCGCGCTCGCTGGCGCTGGCGACGGGCGGCGGCGGGGTCGATCTGGGGGTGGCCGCTCCGGGACGCGATGCGGTGCGGGGTGCGCTTGTGGAGATGGGCAAGCCCGCGGACGCGCGGGCGGAGACGCTGTCGCCGGAGGCGTTTCGCGAGCTGGCCGAGCGGCTCGGGATCTCGGGGTGAGGGGCGGCGCGCCGCCGCCCGCGCGTCAGCCTGTTGTCCGCCGCCGGTACAGCCGCGTGGCCAGCGGGGCGAAGACGACGAGCAGCCCGACCGACCACAGCAGCGCCGCGGTGATCGGGTGCTGCATCGGCCAGACGTGGATCGTGGCCGACGGGTTGGGGTTCTTGAACAGGTCGCGGCTGGCCGAGGCCACCGCGCTGACCGGGTTCCAGTCGGCGATCGTGCGCAGCACGGCGGGCATGTGCTGGGTCGGCACCAGCGCGTTGGACACGATGGCCAGCGGGAACAGCACGACCAGGCCCATGCTCTGCGCCGACTCCGGGCCCTTGCTGACCAGTCCGAGGCAGGCACAGCCCCAGGACAGGGCGTAGCTGAACAGCAGGAAGATGCCGAAGCCGGCGAGGGTGGCGGCCAGGCTGCCGCCGGGACTCCAGCCCACGACCAGGCCGGTGGCGGCGACGATCGCCGCGCAGATGCCGGCGGTCAGCAGGTCGGCGAACGAACGCCCGACGAGCACCGCCGGCCGCCACATGGGCAGCGTGCGGAAGCGATCGATGGCGCCGGTGTTGAGGTCGGTGGTGAGCCCGACCGCCGTGCCCATCGAGGACGTCGTGAGGTTGAGGGCGAGCATGCCGGCGATCGCGAAGTCCGCGTAGGTGGCGCCGCCCGGGAGCACGACGCCGGCACCGAACACGTAGACGAACAGGAGCGTGAACAGCACCGGCTGCACGGTGACGTCGGACAGCTGCAGCGGCTCGCGCGCGATGTGCACGAGGTTGCGCCCGGTGAGCACGGCAACGTCGTTGAGGCGCCCCAGCAGGCGGCGCGCGCCCGAGCGCCCGGCGATCCGCGCGACCGGGGGCAGGGTGGTGGCGTTCATGTGCGGGTGGCCTCCAGGTCGGGGTCGCGGTGAGGGGCCGGGTCGCCGCCGTCGGCGTCGGCGTCGGTGGGGTCGGTCGTCTCCGGCGGCTTGCCGGTGAGCGCGAAGAACACGTCGTCCAGCGAGGGCTGGCGCACCTCCACATCGTCGACCGTGATCCCCGCCTGGTCGAGCGCTCGCACGACCGTCGTGGCCAGTCCGCCGGCGCTGCGTACGGGCGCCCGCAGGCGGCGCCCGTCGTGGCTGACGTGTACGGCACCGGTGACGAATGGGTCCAGCGCTGCGGCGGCGTCCTGGTGGGCCTCGCTGAGCGTGACCTCCAGGCGCGCGCCGCCGGTCTGCGCCTTCAGCTCGCTCGCGGTGCCGCCGGCGATCACCCGGCCGTGGTCAATGACCACGATCCGGTCGGCCAGCTCGTCGGCCTCGTCGAGGTACTGGGTGGTCAGCAGCAGCGTGACGCCGTCGGCCACGAGTTCCCGGATGATGCCCCACATGCGGGTCCGGCTCGTCGGGTCAAGGCCGGTGGTCGGCTCGTCAAGAAACAGCACGGGCGGGCGGGTCATCAGGCCGGCGGCGAGGTCAAGGCGCCGGCGCATCCCGCCGGAGTAGCCCTTCAGGACCCGGTCGGCGGCGTCGGTGAGGTCGAACTGGTCGAGCAGCTCGGCCGCCCGCGCCCGCGCGTCGGCGCGCCGCAGGCCGCTGAGGCGACCGACCATGACAAGGTTCTCACGACCGTTGAGGACCTCGTCGAGCGTCGCATCCTGCGCGGTGACGCCGATGTTGCGCCGCACGGCGGCCGCCTCGGTGACCACGTCATGGCCGGCGACGCGCGCCGAGCCGCCGTCGGGAGCCGTCAGGGTGGTGAGGATGCGCACCGCGGTGGTCTTGCCCGCCCCGTTGGGTCCGAGGACGCCGAGGATGGCGCCGGCCGGCACCTCCAGGTCGATTCCGTCGAGCGCGACGGTCGCGCCGAAGCGCTTGCGCAGGTCGCGCGCCTCGATCATCGGGGCTTCGGTCACGGAGTTTCCTTGCCGGTCGTCAAGCTAGGCACGGTCGCGCACGATACGAGTTATCTAGCCGGTCGTCAAGTAAGATAGCGAGCCATGGGACAGCCGGTGATGGTCGACAGCGACCAGGACGAAGCGGGCCGGGACCGGGCGCAGGAGGAGGCTCGACCGGAAGGCCACGGCGGCGCCGCGCGCGAGCCGTCGCGCGGCGGGCGCCCGCGCGGCGACACGCGCGAGCCGTCGCGGGGCGGGCGCCCGCGCGGGGATACGCGCGAGCCTTCGCGGGGTGGGCGCCCGCGCGGCGACACGCGCGAGCGGATCCTCGACATCGCGCTGCAGCTGTTCACCGAGCAGGGCTATGACAAGACCTCGCTGCGCGAGATCGCCGAGCGGCTGGGCACCACCAAGGCCGCGCTCTACCACCACTTCCAGCGCAAGGAGGACATCCTCCTCGAGCTGCACCTGCGCCTGCACGCGCTGGGGCGCGAGCCGCTGGAGCGGCTGGCGGGCCTGAAGACCGGCCAGGAGCGGCTGGCGGCGTGGCCGGGCCTGCTCGACGACTTCATCGATCAGATCGTCAGCCACCGCGACCTGTTCCTGTTCCACCAGGTCAACCGCACCGCGCTCGAGCAGCTGACCAACAACGAGCGTCATCGCGCCGAGAACGATGATCTCGAGGACCAGGTGCGACGCATCCTGGCCAGCCCCGACATCCCGGCCGGGCAGCGGGTGCGGATGGCGTGCTCGCTCGGGGCGGTCGTCGTGGCCCTCGTGCCGGGCGGGGTGTTCGGCGGCTTGCTGACGGCCGACGTCGCTGAGTACGTGCGCAGCGCGGCGCACGACCTGTTCAGCGGCCCGGGCCCCGCGAGCGCAGGCGCCTGATCACCTCGATCTCCTCGAGGTCGAGGCGATCCTTCGGGCGATCGGCCGCGCGCTTCATGGCCGCCAGGTCGTCCAGCGAGGCCACGAGCACGGCCATCCCGTCGATCTCGATCCGTGTCGCGTGGCGCCGAAGCTCCTCATACGGTGGAGCGCCGCCCGGCTGGCGCAGCAGGTCGAGCGGGCCGTACCGCGTCTCGAGCGTCGCGATCGAGAGCTGTCGCAGCGCGCGCGCATCGGGCACGAACGGCACCTCCTCCGCGATGCCGCGCAGCCTCGCGCCGACCTCCGACAGCGCCGCCCCGAGAACGCTGAGGTTGGCGTCGTCGGTGGCGAAGCAGATATCCAGGTCCTGGGTGAGGCGGGCGGACCCGTGGATGACCATCGCGATGCCCCCCACCACGACGAAGTCGACCCCGCGCCGCACGAGGTGGCGCAGCAATTGGGTAGCCGAGAACTCAGGCCAGCTGGCCACGAGCCCGCAATCCGGCGCGGGCGAGCGCCCGCGCGCCCGTGTAGCTGGCCTCGAAGCGCGCGATCCGCTCGGCGGGCGTCAGGCGCAGCTGGGCGGCCACGAGCGACTCGTCGACACTCGACTGTGCCGGGGCGGCCTCGATCCGCAGCTCGCGGCCGCACGCGGCCAGCGCCCTCGCCAGCGTCGCGATCCGCGGGTTGCCCCGCTCGGATTCCAAGCGTGCGACCGCCGACTGCGTGGTCGCGAGGCGCGCGGCCAGCTCGGCCTGAGTCAGGCCCGCCGCCTGGCGCGCGTCCCGAATCAGCTGTCCCGTCGATGACATAGCACATACAGCATACGCAAGTGATCAACGCGTATCAGCGCTTGCCGGTCGGCGCAGGTGGCTCCAGCCGCGAGGCGCTGGGCGGCTACCTCTTCCTCGAGGCCGACGATCTGGACGAGGCCATCGCGCTCGCCCCGCGGGTGCCGGCCGCCCGCTACGGGGCGCCGTGGAGGTGCGCCCGCGGGTGGCCTGCTGAGCGGGCGGCCTTCGCCGGGGCGCTGAGGCGACGGCCGCCGGCCATGCGCCTGCGAAGATCGCGGGCGCATGAACGAACCGGGCGGCAACGACACCATCTGGCGCGCCCGCGCGCCGGCGAAGATCAACCTCGGGCTGTTCCTCGGGCCCACGCGCGCGGACGGGCGCCACGAGCTCGTCACCGTCATGCAGTCGATCTCGCTGGCCGACGAGCTGACGCTCGGGGCGGCGCCCGGCGGGGCGGACGAGGACGTCGTGGCGTGCGAGGGCGTGCCGGGGCCCAACCTGGCCGCCGCCGCGCTGGCCGCGTTTCGCGCGGCCACCGGCTGGGACGCCCCACCGCAGCGGCTCACCGTCGAGAAGGCGGTGCCCATCGCCGCCGGCCTCGGCGGGGGGTCGGGGGATGCGGCGGCGACGCTGCGGCTTGCCTCGGCGGCCTCGGGGCTGGGTGACGAGGCGCTGCTGCTGGGGCTGGCGGCCGAGCTGGGGGCGGACGTCCCCGCCCAGGTGCGGCCGGGGCGGTGGCTGGCCAGCGGGGCGGGGGAGGTGCTGCGCGCGCTGCCCGACCCCAACCCGGCCTTCGGGGTGATCGTGCTGCCCAGCTCGGAGGCGCTGTCCACGGCCGCGGTCTACGCGCAGGCCGACCGCCTCGGCGCCGGCCGTGACCTCGCGCACCTGCGCCGGATCGGTCAGGAGCTGGAGGCGGGCCTCGCCTTCGGGCAGACGGTGCCGGGGACCGCCTTGCTCATCAACGAGCTGCAGGAGCCGGCCCGAACGCTGTGCCCGTCGATCGATGGGGCGCTCGAGCAGGCGCGCGATGCCGGGGCCGACGTGGCGATGGTCAGCGGGTCGGGTCCGACGGTCATCGGGCTGTTCCTGCGGGCCAACGTGGAGGCCCGGCTGGAGCGGGCGCTGGCCGGCCTGGCCGGGCGGGAGCCGGCGGCGGTCGCCGCCGGGCCGGTCGGTGCGGACGCGGGCGTGCCGTTACGCGTGGCCGGGGGGGCTACGGCGCGCTCGTAGGGCGGCGGCGTGGCGGCGTCGACGGCGTGTTCGCCCGTGCCGCGTCCCGGTGCGTCACAATGGCGTGCTGAAAGTCAGTCATGAGCAACGCTGAGATCACCTACATCGTCCTGGCTTGCGCCGGCGTGTTCGGCTTCGCCGCGTTCGCGACCTTCATCCTGGTGCCGGCCTGGGGCGCCTATTCCCGCTGGTGGGAGCGGATCGCCGCCACCTTCCTGTCCCTGTACGTGCTCGCCGCCTTCGTCGGCCTGGGCGTGCTCGGCGGCGGTGCGGTCATCTACTTCTGGGACCGTCTGTAGCCCGGGCACCGGTGTGCGATGCCCCCGGCCGCCCGGAATGCAAGCGGAGGACTTGACCTCGCCGCACTCGACGCCATCACCGAGGCGGTGGAGTCGGCCGCCGGCCTGCCCGAGGTGGTGCGCGCCGCCGCCCGGGCGCTCGACGCCAGCCTGAGCGTCTCCGACGCCGCCGGCGCCACGCTGGCGGTGGCCGCGCGCTCGCCGGCCGACGAGCGGTCGCTGCAGAACGGCACCAGCGGCGTGACCAGCGTCCCGCTGCGGCTCGGTGAGACGACCGTCGGTCAGCTGCGGATGCGGGTGCGGAGCGCTCCCGGGCCCTCGGTGCTGCGCCTCGTGACCACGCTGATCGCCTCCGAGGTCGAGCGCGCGCACGCTCCGGGGCGCGCGTCGGCGGAGGCCGCCGGCGACTTCCTGCGGGCGATCGCCCGGCGCGAGATCGGCGGGCGGGAGGAGCTTCTGGAACGGGGGAAGGAGCTTGGTCTCGAGCTCGGGGACGGGGCGAGCGTGATCGTCGCCCGCGCTCATCCCCAGGTGCCGACCGAGGAGGGCTGGCGCTCGCGCGTGCTCGGCGCCGTCGAGCGCGGGGCGCGCGCCGTCGCCTCACGCTCGATCGCCGGGCTGTCCGAGCGCGACGGCTCGGTGGGCGCGGAGGTGCTGCTGCTCGTGCCCGGCGGCGAGGAGACCGTCGCGCGGCGGGCCGGCGAGGCCGTCATGCGCGAGCTCGAGGCCGGGCTGGCCGGCTACACCTTCGCGCTCGGCCGCAGCCGCGTGGCCGAGGACCCCGCCGATCTCGGGCGGGCCGTCAACGAGGCGCTGCTGGCCGCGAATGTCGTGGAGGGCGGCAGCGAATCGCCGGTGCTCGCCTTCGACGAGACCGGGGCCTACCGGCTCCTGCTATCGGCCATGAGCGAGGACCCGGCGGAGCTGCAGCGCTTCTACGCCGAGACCGTCGAGCCGCTCGTGGCCTACGACGAGCAGTACGAGACCGATCTCATCCAGACGCTCGAGACGTTCCTTGACGCCGACGGCAACGTCGCCGGGACCGCCCAGCGCATGTTCACGCACCGGCACACCATCTACTACCGGCTCGAGCGCGTGCGCGAGCTCAGCGGCCTCGACGTCAGCTCCAGCGACGGGCGCGAGAAGCTCTCGCTCGGGCTGAAGGCCATGCGCGTGCTGGGGATCGCGTCGGCGGCCGGACCGGCCACCGAGGCCGGGGCCGGCGGCGGGCGCGTGCCGCGGGTGGCGGGCGGGCGGGGGTAGGGGGGGCGGTGGCCGCGCGCTTGGCGCGCGGGGCCGTGTTCGACCCGCGCGGGCGGGCGCGCCGGAGTTCGTCTTGTGCGCGGGCGAGTTCTGGGGCTGGCGCACGCGTTTGGGGGTTGGTGGTCGATCTGGCCGCGGGGTGTGGCCGATTTTCATCGCCCTGAGGTTGGTTTTCGCCCACATCTCTCGGTGGTCGGGTGGCCGGCTGCGGGGTGTGGTCGCTTTGCATCGCCCCGGGGTTGGTTTTCGACCACACCCCTCGGTTGCGCGCCGGCGTCCGGCCCGCGCGGCGCGGGCCCCCGGCGGCTCACGCCAGCAACGGTGATTCAATAGCGCCCACTCTGGGGAGTGGTGTAACAGGCCAGCACAGGAGACTTTGGATCTCCGGGACCGGGTTCAAGTCCTGGCTCCCCAGTTCTTTTCGTAGGGGACGCTGCCATGCCTCGTTGGCCCGCTGAGGCCGCCTGTCCGGATGACGAGCCCGCGGGGGACGCGGGCTCTGGTCGCGGCGCTCAGTGGCGCTGCTTCGGTGACTTGGCCCTGAAGACGACGGTCGGGCCGGCCGTTGCCCGGCCAGAGACGGTGATGACGAGCCTCAGCTTCAGCGTGTGACGCTTGGCCAGCAGCCGCCGGCCTGTCCGATTGAGCGAGATCGTCACAGTCTTGCTCGTGCCGGCGGGGATCGTGGCCTTCGCCCTACCGAGGACGATTGGCTTCGGGGTCGCGTTCCCGCGCTTCTTGCGCGCGGTGGCCGCCAGCTCGGGGGCGTTCATGGCCGGCTGCCCGCCACTCCCGCCCGACTGAAGGGTCAGCGTGTCGTGGCATGTCGTCCCGGGGCTTCCGCTACACGAGACCTTCGTGCTGGCGGAGTCGCCCTTGGTGCCCGTCGAGCCGATCGACGGCTGGGCGGTGGTCGACGCTGGCGCGGGCGACGGGGCCGGTCCCGGCAGCGAGAGGGCGACGCTGACGCCGCTCGAGTTGGGGAACGGCAAGGAGTCATCCACATCGCTGAACAAACCCTTCACGGGGTCGAACGCGAAGAAGCCGGCGGCATTGCCAGCTTGGCTCTGACCGGTGGCGAGGCCGCCGAAGCTGGCCGCCACGTTCAGACCGCCGAAGAAGTTCTGGTACGCGAAGAAGCTGTTCGTCGGCGTAGCGGTCGCCGCTTGGCCGGACTGCTGGATGCTGAACACCCGGACGTTGGCCCCGCCGCCGGCCCCAGCCCCGACCACCACGTCGGGGGTGCCGTCGTCGTGGACGTCGCCCGCGGCGACGGACACGCCGCCGGTGAAGTTGGGGTCGAACGCCATGAAGCTCGTCACCATCGCGAACGTCGCGCCGTTGTACACGACGACCTCAGGGGCACCGCCCGCGCCGGCGCCGACGACGACATCGTGCGTGGCGCCGACGTCGGCCACCGCGACGGACACGCCACCGGTGAAGTTGGGACTGAACGCGAAGAGGCTGGCCAGCGTCGCGGCGGCCGACGCGGAGCTCGGGGTCCCCCCGTCGGCCTGAAGCTGGCTCAGCTTGGCTCCGTCGATGACCTTGACCTGCGGGCCGCCGCCCGGGCCGGGGCCGACGACGAGATCGGTCTGTCCGTCCCCCTCGAGGTCGCCCGCGGCGACGGACACGCCACCGGTGAAGTTGGGATCGAACGCGTAGAAGTCGGCCAGCACCGCGGAGCTCGGGACCGGCTCGCCGTTCTGAAGCTCGCCCAGCTGGGCTCCGTCGACGACCTTGACCTCCGGGGGGTCGCCATGGCCACCGGCGACGATGAGATCCGGAGTTCCGTCGCCGTTGACGTCCCCGAAGGCGACCGACACGCCGCCCTGGTAGGACGGCCCGAAGGCGGAGAAGTCGGCCACGGTCTGGCCCGTCCGCGCATCGACCACCTCAACGCGTGAGCCCTGCCCCGGACCGCTGCCGATCGCGAGGAGCGAAGGGGCGAGGTGGACCACGAACGTCGCAGTTGCGGTCGTGGTCATTCCGGCGGCGTTCGCCGCCGTGACGGCGAGCTTGTGCGTGGATCCGTCGGCGTAGCCCGAGAGGCTGATCGGGCTCGTGCACGACGTCACCGGGGCGCCGTCGAGCGTGCAGCCGGTCACGGTGTCGCCGGCGCCGAGCGTGTAGGGCGCCCAGGCCGAGGTGGTCGAGACCGTTGCCGGCGGGCCGGCGAGGGCGATTGTCGGGGCCGCGGGAACGTTGATCGAGTTTGACGCCTTGGCGGTGGCCGACTGCGTGCCCGCCGTCGCCGTGACGCTGCAGCTCAGCGTCGTTCCGAGGTCGGCGCTCGTCACGGTGTACGTGCCGCCCGTCTGGCCGGAGATCGCGCTGCCGCCGCGCTGCCATGCGTACGCGTACGTGGAGCTCGGGGACCACGTGCCGCTCCCACAGGTCAGCGTGTCACCCGGCTTGGCCTGCCCGGCCGCCGGGTTGCTGGAGCTGACCGTCGGCGCCGTCGTGTCAGACGGCGGCGCCGGCACCGATCCGGCGTACGTCGCCGACAGCACCCCGCCGCTCGTCGCATACGTCGTGTTGGAGTCCGAGGTGGCCGTCAGGCCGGCGAGCGATTCCGAGGGCGCGGAGACGAGGTTGACCAGATCCCCGTCTGCCGGGCTGCCGCTCACGTAGCCGTCCCAGAAGGTGTTCACCGTCTGGCTGCCCGAAGCGCTCAGGCTCCCGAGCTGCAGGATCGCCGGCGAGCTGGTCGCGCCGGGTCCGGCCGGTCCGAAGTTCAACGAACCGGTGCCGCTGAGCGTGATACCCGCCGAGAAGATGACCGGAAGCTCGCTCGTACCCGCGACCGCCACGTCGACGCCGTCGAATGTCGGGTCAAGACCCGTGACCTCCCCGGGATCGAGCAGGGACATCCCCCCGGTCTGGGTGAGGCTGGAGCCAGACCACGTAGAGTCGGCGCCGAACGCGGTCGAGGGGGAGCTGCCGTTGCTGCTCGCCACGGTCACGTCGACGTCGGACACACTCGCGTCCAGCACGCCAAGGCCACCTCCGACGCTCACCGCGCCCGGGCTCCCGCTCGATTGCAACGTCGCCGGTGTGTTGGCGCCGAGCGCAAGATTGCCATCGACGGTGAGCGTGTTGCCCTCGAGATCGAGCGACCCGCCGCCGCCGACTATCGCGGCCCCGACTTCGGTCGGGCTGGGCAGCGTGACGTTGGTCGTGATCGTGGCCTCGTCGGACGGGCCCGGCACCTCACCGCCGGGGCCCGACAGGTCCGACCAGGTGCTGGGAGCCGACCAGGGACCGTTCTGCACCGTCGCGTACTGGTCGGCCGCAGCCGACGCCACCGGCCCGAGGAGGATCACGGACAGGACAACGATCAGCCGCGAGATCGAGGTCTGGACGGAGGACATGGCCCGCTCATCGGCCCGGCCTTGGCTGAGCTTGAGCGCGGTCGCACTGGTCCTCGGACTCTGCGCGCTTCACGGCGACGGAGGGATGGCGACCGCTGCACGCCCAGACGGTGACGATCGTGGCCGAGGGGCACGTCTCGCGGAGCTGAGCCACGGTGGCGAGTGACGTCGTCGGGCAGTCCACACCCCATGCCGCGCGCTAGCCTGCGCTGCATGACGCTCAGGCGAACCTTGTCGGCGATCGGCCTGTGCGCGGCCGCCGCGGCCGGCGCCGCCGCGCTCAGCGGCTGCGGTGCCAGCAGCACGATCGATCCGGTGGCGCAGGCGGCCGAGGTCACCTCCCAGCAGCAGGGCGCCCAGATCGCGCTGCTCGAGCAGCTCAGCGGGCCCGGCCTGCCCGCCGGCACATCGATCAGCGGCACCGGCTGGGTCAACGAGCCGGCTCGCGAGACGCTGCTGACGCTCGACCTCTCCAAGGTGCCGGGGCTGAGCGCAGCCGGCGCGGGCAATGCGACCGCCACGATTCAGATGCAGTATCCGACGCTGTACATGCGCTTCCCGGCGCTGACGAACGAGCTGCCGGCCGGCAAGACCTGGATCAAGCTGGATCTCGACGCGGCGGCGAAGTCGGCCGGGATCAACCTGTCGCAGCTGTCCTCCGGCGGCGGGATCGACCCGACGCAATACCTCAACTACCTGCGCGCCAGCGGGGCCCAGCTGACCACCGTCGGACCGGAGACGATCAACGGCGTCGCCACGACCCACTACCGCACGACGATCGACCTGTCGCGGGTCGTCAACGCGCTCCCGGCGGCCGACCGCGCCGCGGCCGAGGCGGGGATCGCCCAGCTCGAGAAGACGTCGGGGATCCAGACGATCCCCATCGACGTCTGGGTCGACGCGCAGCATCGCGTCCGTCGCGAGCAGTTCACGCTGACCGTCAACAGCCCGACCCGCCCTCTCCAGATCAGCGCCCGCGTCGACTACCTCAGCTTCGGGCCCACGCCCCCGATCGTCCCGCCGCCGGCCAGCTCCGTGCTGGACCTCACGGGACTGCTTGGTGCCGGCGGGCTGGGCGGGTTGAGCGGCCAGAGCGGCTGACCGCGCCCGGGGGCAGGGCTAGCAGTGCCGAGCATGTCCGCACTCACCACCATCATCCTCGCCGCCGGTCAGGGCACGCGCATGCGCTCGCGCACGCCGAAGGTCCTGCACGACCTCTGCGGGCGCCCGATGCTGTCGCTGGCCGATCGCGGCGGCAGGCGAGGCGGGGGCCGACCGGATCGTGGTCGTCGGGGGCCCCGATCGGGCACTGGCCGAGCACCTCCCGGACGGCGTCGAGCTGGCGGTGCAGGCACAGCCGCGGGGCACCGCGGACGCGGTGCTGGCGGCCGCCGATCACTTCCCGCCGTCCGGTGAGGTGCTCGTGCTCTCCGGGGACGTTCCGCTCGTCACCGCGCGGCTGCTGGGCGACCTGCTGGCGACGCACCGCGGGTCCGGCGCGGCGGCGACGGTGGCCACCATGGAGCTCGAGGATCCGAGCGGCTACGGGCGGATCGTCCGCGGCGACGACGGCTCCGTCGCCCGCGATCGTCGAGACGAAGGCCACCGGAGACGCCACCGAGGCGGAGCTGGCGATCCGCGAGGTCAACGCCGGCGTGTACGTGTTCGCGGCCGGCGGGCTGCTCGATGCGCTGCGCGCCGTCGGCAGCGACAACGCCCAGGGCGAGTACTACCTGCCCGACGTGCTGCCCATCCTGGCCGCCCGCGGCGCCCGCGTGGCGGCGCACCGCGTCGAGCAGGCCGGCCAGCTCGCAGGGTGTCAACGACCGGGTCGAGCTCGCGGCGGCCCGCGCCGTCGCACAGCGGCGGATCCTCGAGACGCTGATGCGCGCCGGGGTAACGGTCGTCGATCCGGGCTCCACGCTCGTCGACGTCGACGTGAGCGTCGGGGCGGACACCGTGATCGAGCCCTCGAGCTTCCTGCGGGGCGCGACGAGCATCGGCGAGGGCTGCCGCGTCGGGCCGCTGACCACGCTCATCGACGCGACGCTCGGCGACGACGTGCGGGTGCCGCACTCCTACCTGCAGTCCTGCGAGGTGCGCTCCGGGGCGAACGTCGGGCCCGTTCGCCTACCTGCGCCCCGGCGCGCTGCTGCGCGAGAGGCGCCAAGGCGGGCACCTTCGTCGAGATCAAGAACTCCGACATCGGGCGCGGCGCGAAGGTCCCGCACCTCTCCTACATCGGCGACGCCGACGTGGGGGACGGCACGAATCTCGGGGCGGCCACGATCACCGCCAACTACGACGGGCAGCGCCAAGCACCGCACGACGATCGGGCGGCGCGTGCACACGAGCGTCGACACGACGTTCGTCGCGCCCGTGACCATCGGCGACGACGCCTACACCGGCGCCGGCTCGGTGATCACCCGCGACGTGCCCGAGGGCGCCCTGGGCATCGCCCGCGCCCGGCAGACCAACCTCGAGGGCTACGCCGAGCGCCGCCGGTCCGGCTCGGCGGCCCAGACCGACGCGCCGGGCGCCGCTGCCGCCGCGACGCCGAACGGGACCGAGCGTGCCAACGACCCGGCCGCCGCTGCCCGAAGAGCCCGCGTGAGCCTCGCGCGGGAGCGGGGGCGCGCCGCGCCCGTCGGGTCCCGGTTCTACACTCAGGGCGTGAGCGCCGCGATGGAGCCTCGCAGCGAGCTCGCCGGGACGAGCCTGCCGATCGATTACAACAAGCGGCTCATGCTGTTCTCGGGCCGTGCGAACCCGCAGCTGGCGGCCGACATCGCCGGCCGGCTGAACGTCGACCTCGGCCCGGTGACGCTGAAGACCTTCTCCAACGGCGAGGTCTACTGCCGCTACGAGGAGTCGATCCGCGGCGCGGACGTCTTCATCGTGCAGCCGACCTGCGGCAACCCGCAGACCGGCGTGACCGCCAACGACTCGCTGATGGAGCTGCTGTTCATGATCGACGCCGCCGTCGGCGCCTCGGCGCACCGCGTGATCGCCGTCACGCCGTGGTTCGGCTACTCGCGCCAGGACAAGAAGTCCTCGCCGCGCGAGCCGATCTCGGCGCGCCTGGTGGCGCGCATGATCGAGGCGGCCGGCGCCGACCGGGTGCTGACGATGGACCTGCACGCCGGCCAGGTGCAGGGCTTCTTCCAGAAGCCGGTCGACCACATGACGGCGCTGTTCATCCTCACGCAGTACTTCCGCGACCTCGGGCTGGAGGACCTCGTCGTCGTCGCACCGGACGCCGGTCGCGTGAAGATGAACAAGAAGTTCGCCTCGAAGATCGGCGCGGAGCTGGCGATCCTCGACAAGGAGCGCCCCGCCCAGCAGGTGGCCGAGATCGGCTACGTGATCGGCGACGTCAAGGGCAAGACCGCGGTCATCGTCGACGACATCATCGACACCGCCGGCACGCTGAAGGCGGCCGCGCAGACGGTGCTCGAGGAGGGCGCGTCGCGCGTGTACGCCGCCGCCACCCACGCCGTGCTGTCGGGCAACGCCTTCGAGAACCTGCGCTCCTCCGGCCTGGAGCAGATCGTCGTCACCGACACGATCCCGCTGCCCGCCGGGACGCCGGACAACATCCGTGTGCTTCCCTGCGCAGACCTGCTCACCGACTCGATCCGCCGGATCTTCACCGACGACTCGGTGAGCGAGGTCTTCGGCGGCGAGAACCAGCTGTTCTGAAGCTGCCAGGCGCGCGCATTCCCGCCGCGCTGCGCAGGATTAGCTGTCGTTTGCTGCGGGAAAGCCGCGGAAACCGTCAAGCCGGCCCCGAATCTGTCGATGACCCTGGCCATGGGGGACGTCGTCAGGCACGCCCGCGCCCGTCGCGCCATCGCGGCGGTCGCCGCCATGCTCGCGTTCGGCCTGCGCCACGCTGCTGGGCACGGCGCCGGCGCTCGCCTCCAACCCGTTTCCCGTTCCTCGGCTCGTTCACGGGCCCGACGCTCGACAGCGGCTGGGTGATGCCCGGCTCCGAGACGGTCGGCGGCAGCGGCGGCTCGACGCTGAACAACAGCGCCACGCTCACCGGCACGAACTCCACGCCGGGCTGGCTGCAGCTGACCTCGGCCACCGGCAACGAGGCCGGCTGGGTCTACAACACGACGCCGTTCCCCTCCTCCGCCGGCGTGCTGGTCAACTTCGACTACGCCGACTACGGCGGCACCGGGGCCGACGGCCTCACCTTCTTCCTGTTCGGCTCGAACACCGGCGACCCGGACGGCACCACGCCGCTGTCGCTGACCACCGGCCCGGTCGGCGGCTCGCTCGGCTACGCCGACTGCCCGAGCAGCAACGAGGACGGCCTCAGCAACGCCTACGTCGGCGTCGGCCTGGACGAGTACGGCAACTTCGGCCGCGGGTCGGCGTTCTGCGGCGTGCCGACGGTGGCGTCGGCAACGGCAGCGGCTATCCCAACTACCTGATCGTGCGCGGCCCGGGCAGCGACGAGTCCGGCTACCCCTACGAGACCGGCGCGCCGGTGGCCGACCCCGGCAACGCCAACGAGAAGCTCAAGGGCTCGAGCATCACCGACGACCGTCACGTGACGGTGCTGATCACGCCGAGCGGGCTGCTGTCGGTGTACATCACCTTCCCCGACGGGAACACCCAGACGGTGACGAGCGGCTACCAGCTCCCGGCCGATCCGCCGACCTACCTGCAGCTCGGGCTTCGTCGCCTCCACCGGCGGCTCGACCGACTTCCACGACATCCGCGACGAACGACGTCACCGAGCCGGTCGACATCAGCCACGCGGGTCAGCTCCTCCACGGCCAACGCTGCCCGCGGCGCCACGATCACCGACACCTTCACCGTCACCAACACCGGCCCCAACGAGTCGTCGGCCACGCAGATCAGCGCGAACACGCCGAACTCGACGATGTCGAATCTCAGCTGGACCTGCACCGGCACCTGCAACGCCACCTCGGGCACCGGCCTGCCGAGCGACACCGTCGACCTGCCGGTCAACGCCGTCGCGACGTACACGATCACCGGCGTGGACAACTCCGGCGGCGACGCGCAGGCCGCGATCCAGCTCACCGCCACGCCGACCGGCGCCACCGGCCAGTCGGTGCCCGGCGACAACGTGGCCACCGCCACCACGCTGCTGCCGCCGGATGGCGCTCACCGCGCCGACCTTCACGCTGGCCGACGGCGGCACCAACTACACCGGCGTGGCCACCGAGACCGCAGGGCACCTACTTCGGCAACAGCGTCAACGTCACCGAGCAGTGGCAGCGCTGCGCGCCCGACGGCAGCAACTGCACCGACATCAGCGGCCAGACCGCCACGACGTACGACACGACGACCGCCGACCGCGGCTCGACGCTTCGGGTCGCCGAGACGGCCAGCAACGCCGCGGGCTCGACGTCGACCGTGTACACCGCGGTGTTCTCGCCGCTGCCGATCACGACGCTGAGCACCTCGACGCCGGCCGACACCAACCAGACCTCGGCGAGCTTCACGCTCGGGCACCTCCAACTACACGGCCAGCAAGGTCAGCTACGAGTGCAACCTCGACGGCGCCGGCTGGAGCAACTGCTCCTCGACGCCGACGTTCTCCGGTCTGGCCGACGGCAGCCACACGCCTGCAGGCCCGCTCGGTGTTCGCCGGGCCTGTCGGACCCCAACCCGCAGAGCTTCACGCTGGACCGTCGACACGATCCCGCCGGCGGCGCCGGTGGTGAGCGCGCCGGCGAACGGCTCCTACACCAACAACACCAAGCCGCCGATCTCCGGCACGGCGGAGGCGAACAGCACGGTGACGGTGTACATCGACGGCACCGCGGTGGGCACGACGACGGCGGACGGCTCGGGCAACTGGTCCTACACGCCGACGACGCGCGCTGAGCGACGGACCGCACGCGGTCAAGGCGACGGCCACCGACGCGGCCAGCAACGTGAGCGCGTTCTCGAGCACGAACAGCTTCACGGTCGACACGGTCGCGCCGGCGGCGCCGGTGGTCAGCGTGCCGGCGAACGGGTCCTACACGAACAACAACAAGCCGCCGATCTCCGGCACGGCCGAGGCGAACAGCACGGTGACGGTCTACATCGACGGCACCGCCGTCGGCACGGCGGCGGCGAACGGGTCGGGCAACTGGTCCTACACGCCGACGACGCCGCTGCGCGACGGCACGCACGCGGTCAAGGCGACGGCGACCGACGCCGGCCAGCAACGTCAGCGCGCTTCTCCAACACGAACACCTTCACGGTCGACACGGTCGCGCCGGCGGCGCCGGTGGTCAGCCTGCCGGCGAACGGCTCGTACACGAACAACACCAAGCCGCCGATCTCCGGCACGGCCGAGGCGAACAGCACGGTGACGGTGTACATCGACGGCACCGACGGTGGGCACGGCGACGGCGAACGGGTCGGGCGCCTGGTCCTACACGCCGACGACCGCGCTGCCGACGGATCGCACACCGTCAAGGCGACGGCGACCGACGCGGCCAGCAACGTCAGCGGCGACTCCAACACGAACACGCTTCACGGTCGACACGGTCCCCCCGGCGGCGCCGGTGGTCAGCCTGCCGGCGAACGGCTCGTCCACGAACAACACCAAGCCGCCGATCTCCGGCACGGCCGAGGCGAACAGCACGGTGACGGTCTACATCGACGGCACGGCGGTGGGCACGGCGACGGCGAACGGCTCGGGCGCCTGGTCCTACACCCCGACGGTCGCGCTGAGCAACGGCGTGCACGCGGTCAAGGCGACGGCGACCGATGCGGCCAGCAACGTCAGCGCCTTCTCGAACACCAACACCTTCACCGTGAACACGATCGCGCCGGCGGCGCCGGTGGTGCTGCCTGCCCGCGAACGGCGTCGTCCACGAACAACACCAAGCCGCCGATCTCCGGCACCGCGGCGGCGAACATCACGGTCGACGGTGTACATCGACGGCAGCGACGTCGGCACGGCCACCGCCGAACGGCTCGGGCGCCTGGTCCTACACGCCGACGACGGCGCTGGCCAACGGGTCGCACGCGGTCAAGGCGACGGCGACCGATGCGGCCAGCAACGTCAGCGCCTACTCGAACACGAACACCTTCACCGTGAACACGATCGCCGCCGGCGGCGCCGGTGGTGACCGCGCCGGCGAACGGGTCTTACACGAACAAGACCAAGCCGCCGATCTCCGGGACGGCGCCGGCGAACACCACCGTGACGGTGTACATCGACGGCACCGCTGTGGCCACGACGACGGCGGACGGGTCGGGCGCCTGGTCCTACACGCCGACGACCGCGCTCGCCAACGGCGCGCACACGGTCAAGGCGACGGCCACCGACGCGGCCGGCAACGTCAGCGCCTTCTCGAACGACGAACACCTTCACGGTCGACACGGTGGCGCCGGCGCCGCCGGTCATCACCGCGCCGGCCGGCGGCACCATCGACGACCGACAACACGCCGACGATCACCGGCACGGCCGAGCCCGACAGCACGGTGACGGTCTACGTCGACGGGCAGGCGGTCGGCACCACGACCACCGACAGCTCCGGCAACTGGTCGCTGCCCCTGCCGCCGCCGCTCAGCGACGGCACGCACACGATCACCGCCACCGCCACCGACGCCGCCGGCAACACGAGCCCGCGCTGCCGGCAGCAGCACCGGCTCCGGCGGCTCCGGCTCCGGGCTCGGGCTCCGGCAGCGGCTCGGGCAGCGGCTCCGGCGTCGGCCGGCTCCGGCTCGAACGGCGGCGACGACGTTCACCGTGAACACCCAGACGACCGCCGCCGCCGACGGTGGACGTCGTCACGCAGCCGCCGAGCATCTCCAAGACGTCGAACTTCACCTTCAGCCCGCAGCCCGGCGCGACGCTCGAGTGCTCGCTGGACGGCGGCGCCTGGACGCAGCTGCCCGGCCGACTACGACCCGACCTCGCTCAGCGACGGCCCGCACACGCTCAGCGTCAAGCAGACCAACGACGCCGGCACGTCCTCCTCGACCGAGACGATCAGCTGGGTCCTCGACACGACGCCGCCGGCGCCCGCCGGCGTCACCGGCGGCCCGGTGGGCGTGACCCCGTCAGCACCGGCACCTTCACCTGGACGCCGACTCCCCCGGGCGACGTCACGCAGTGCCAGCTCGACAACGGGCGCTGGCACACGTGCACGTCGGGCATCACGCTTCATCGACCTGCCGGCCGGCCGCACACCGCTGTCGCTGCGCACGATCGACCCGTCGGCAACGTCAGCAGCATCACGGTCCGTCGCATTCACCGTGACGCCCAAGCTCCGCCGCTGGACCCGCGGCGTGGCCTGCACGAGCGCCCAGGTCGTCCTCATCAACGTGTACCAGCACGGACGCCGCGTGTACATCAGCGGCGCGGCGCGCGGCGCACTGGATCGGCAGGACGGTGGCGATCCGCTTCATGGCCAAGCGGGCGACGGTCGGGCGCGCCAAGGTCAACAGCCGCGGCTCGTTCTCGCTGACGGTGCCGATGCCGCCGGCCAAGCTGGCCGTCTCCAACGGCGCCCGCTACGAGGCCACCATCGGCGGCAGCACGTCCGCCCGCGCTGAAGCTCCAGCGGCGCGCTGAACATGACCACCGCGAAGGTCACCGGCAAGCACGTCCTGCTCGCCGGCCGGTCAGCGGAAGCTTCAAGCGCCGGCACGCCGGTCGCGGTCAAGCTGCGGGTCACCTGCTCGACTGTACCGGACCCTGGCCACCGTGCGACTCAGTCGCTCGGGCACCTACTCCACGAAGGTCCGGGCGCCGGCGGCGCCGGCCGGGCAGATCGCCGTGTACCGCGCGCAGACCACGGTGCTCTGCACGGGCACCCCTTCGCCACGTACACGCTGCCGACCACACCCGCCGGGTAGATCAGCCGCACAGCCGCGCAGCCCCGCCGGCCGTCGGTGGTCCGCGACGGTGATGTCCGATCGTCGCTAGCCGCCCGCGCCCGCGCCTGCGAGCATCGGCGGCGATGATCGACACGTTCGAGCACCGCTACCGCTCGCTGGCCGCCAAGGATCCGCGCTTCGACGGCTGGTTCTGCGTCGCCGTCACCTCGACCGGCGTCTACTGCCGCCCGAGCTGCCCGGCGCGGGTCCCCAAGCGCGAGAACGTCCGCTTCTACGAGACGGCCGCGGCGGCGCAGCTCGCCGGCTTTCGCGCCTGCAAGCGCTGCCGGCCCGATGCCGCGCCCGGCTCGCCGCGACTGGGACGCGCGCGCGCGACCTCGTCGGGCGGGCGATGCGCCTGATCGGCGACGGCGTCGTCGAGCGCGAGGACGTGGCGGGGCTGGCCGACGAGCTCGGCTACAGCGCGCGCCACATCCACCGCCAGCTCGTGGCCGAGGTCGGCGCCGGGCCGCAGGCGCTGGCCCGCGCGCGGCGAGCGCAGACCGCGCGGCTGCTGATCGAGACCACCGACCTGCCGTTCGGCGCCGTCGCCTTCGCCGCGGACTTCCCGAGCATCCGCCAGTTCAACGAGACCGTGCGCGCCGTGTTCGCCGCCACCCCGACCGAGCTGCGCCGCAAGCGCCGGGCCCCGGGGGCGACGAGCCCCGGCGCGATCTCCCTGCGCCTGGCCCACCGTGCGCCGCTGCGACGCCGCGGCGCTGCTGGGCTTCCTCGGCGCGCGGGCGGTGCCCGGCGTCGAGGACTGGGACGGTCGGACCTACCGGCGCACCCTGCGGCTGCCGCGCGCCGACGGAATCGCCGAGCTGGCGGCGGGCGACGGCTTCGTGCACGCCACGCTGCGCCTGGCCGACCTGCGCGACCTCGGCGCCGCCGTCGCGCGCTGCCGGCGCCTGCTCGACCTCGACGCCGACCCGGTCGCGGTCGACGAGCGGCTGGCCGGCGACCCGCTGCTGCGCCCGCTGGTGCGGGCCGCCCCCGGCCGTCGCGTGCCCGGCAGCGTCGACGGCTTCGAGCTCGCCGTGCGCGCCGTGCTCGGGCAGCAGGTCTCGATCGGCGGCGCGACCACGCTGGCCGGACGGTTGGTGCGCGCCTGCGCGGCACCGGTCTCGGTGCGCGACCGGACGCTCACCCACGTGTTCCCCGATCCCGCGCGGGTGGCCGGCGCGCCGGACGACGCCTTCTCCATGCCGGTGTCACGCCGCCGGGCGCTGCGCGCGCTCGCCGACGCGGCGGGCGCCGGCGAGGTGGCGCTGCACCCCGGCGCCGACCGGGCGCAGACGCGGGCGCGGCTGCTGGCGCTGCCGGGCGTCGGCGACTGGACGGCCACGTACGTGGCGATGCGCGTGCTCGGCGACCCGGACGCGTTCCTGCCCACCGACCTCGGCGTGCGCCGCGCCCTGGAACGGCTCGGCCAGGCCGGCGACCCGGCGGCGGCGACCCGGCGCGCCGAGGCCTGGCGGCCCTGGCGCGCGTACGGGCTGATGTACCTGTGGGGCGCGCCGGCGGTGCCCGCCGCACGGCCGCGACGCCGGGCTCACGTTTCCCGGCGCACGCGCGTTTCACCGGCACAGCCGGTCGTTCTGTCCGGTGTGCCCTAGATAAGAAGGAGGAAGCGATGGCGACCTCGTGTTCGTACACCTTGATGGCCAGCCCGATCGGCGAGTTGCTGCTCGCCGGCGGGGACGACGGCCTGCGCTGCGTGCACATGCCCCCGCGAGCCGGCGGACACGCGATCGCGCCGGACTGGCGACGTGACGACGGCGCGCTGGCCGAGCCGCGCCGGCAGCTGGACGCGTACTTCGCGGGCGAGGTGACGGCGTTCGAGCTGCGCCTTGCCCCGCGGGGAACGCCGTTTCAGCGGCGCGTGTGGGCCGGCCTGTGCGAGATCCCGTTCGGGGCGACACGGTCCTACGGCGAGCTGGCCGAGTCGATCGGCTGTCCGGGCGCGGCGCGCGCGGTCGGCCTGGCCAACGGGCGCAACCCGATCGCGGTGATGATTCCGTGCCACCGCGTCATCGGCGCCGACGGCTCGCTGACCGGCTACGGCGGCGGCCTGGAGCGCAAGCGCCTGCTGCTCGACCTCGAGCGCGAGGTGGCCGGCGAGCGGCCCGAGACGGCGCTGGTGGCCGGCCGGCTGTTCTGAGCGGCGCCGGCTGGCGCGGCCGGCCGTGTACAGTGGCGCCCGTGCAGCAGGTCGCCGACGGTGTCTGGCAGCTCTCGGGCTTTCCGCCCAACGCGATCAACGTGTACGTCCTCGGCGACGTGCTGATCGACGCCGGCACGCGCCTCGATCGGCGGCGCGTGCTGCGCCAGATCGCCGGGATGGACATCGCGGCGCACGCGCTGACCCACGCGCACTTCGACCACTACGGCTCCAGTCACGCGGTCTGCACGACGCTGGGCATCCCGCTGTGGTGCGGGGCCGACGACGTCGAGGCGGTGGAGGCGGGCAAGATGGTCGCGAAGGGCGGGCGCATGGTGCCCGGCGCGCCGGCGCACCCGGTCGACCGGGCGCTGCGCGAGGGCGACGAGGTGGCCGGCTTCACCGTCCTGGACACGCCGGGGCACTCGCCCGGCCACGTCTCCTACTGGCGCGAGGCCGATCGCGTGCTGGTGTGCGGGGACGTGATGTGGGGCTACAACCCGTTCGTGCTCGCCGGGGGCATCCGGCAGCCCTTCCCGCTGGCCAGTCCCGATCCGGCGCTCAACCGCCGGTCCGCGCGGCGCCTGGCCGAGCTCGAGCCCGAGCTGGTGTGCTTCGGTCACGGGCCCGTGCTGCACGACGGAACCGCCTTCGTCGCGGCCGCGCAGCGGCTGGCCGACTGACGCGTTCGCGGCGCCGGCCGCGCCGTTGCAGGGTCCCTGACGTCCGTCGGCGGCGGTCGGCGACGATCAAGGTTCGCCCGGCGGGCGTCGATATCGGGCGCAAAGCTGCACCGCACCGCCGGCGCCATGAACATCGCACAACGCCAGGACACCGACTGGAACATCCTGCGCCGCTACACGGCCGCCGCGTACCTGACGGGCGTGGTCACCAACGTGCTGCTGCTGGCGTTCATGTCCTCCGAGCGACCTCACACCGCCTCGATCGCGGTGCTGGCGGCGGCCGAGCTGCTGGTCGGACTGGCCCTGCTGTTCGGCCGCGGGATGCCGGGCTGGGGCGTCAGGGCGCTGGGGATCTCGGGGGCGATCGTCGCGATCAGCGTCGGCGTGGCCGTGGCACGTCCGCTGGGGCCGACGCCGCTGTGGTACGTGCTGCCGGGCATCGCGATCGCCCGGTTCTGCGGGCGCCGGGAGGCGCTGCTCAACCTCGGCCTGCTGTGCGTCAGCTACGCCGTCGCGCTCGCGTTCGCGGACGACCCCCAGGTGCCCGTGCTCATGTACGGCACGGTGGTGTCCATCGTGGTGCTGCTGGTGGCCGCCCATGCGCGCCAGGTGCGGTTCACCGGGAAGGTGATGTCGCAGCTGGAGACCGCGGCGGCGGTCGACCCCTTGACCAGCCTGCTGAACCGCGGCGCGCTGGGGGTGGCCTTCGCCGGCGAGGTCGAGCGCGCGCTGGCGTCCGGGCAGCCCCTCAGCGTGGCGCTGTTCGACCTCGATCACTTCAAGTCGATCAACGACACGCTCGGCCACGATGCCGGCGACGACGCGCTGTGCCGCTTCGCCCGCATCCTCGAGGCGGAGCGGTCGGCAGCGGACCTCGCGGCCCGCATGGGCGGGGAGGAGTTCCTCGCGGTGCTCTCGGAGACGGACGCCGACGGGGCCGAGCGCTTCGCCCAGCGCATCGCCGCGAGACTGGCCGAGCCGGTGCGCGGCGACCTGCCGGTGGTCACCGCCAGCGTCGGGATCGCGTCGCTCAGCGACCGGCTGGCGACGCCCTCCCAGCTGCTCACGGCCGCCGACCGCGCGCTGTACCGGGCCAAGGAACTGGGTCGCAACCGTGCGGTCGTCGCCGGCGACGAGCCGGTGCCCGGCGCCCGGCGAGCGGCCTGACAGCGTCAGTCGCTGTCGCTGGGCCGCGGCTGCTGCGGCCAGGCGCCGAACAGGTAGTGAAACGTGTTCGCGCCCGCGCGGTCGAACGCGGCCCGGGTCGCCGCGGAGGTGGCGGCCTGCAGCGCCGCGGCGGCGACGACCGCGCCCAGGGGGGCGTCGTCGGCCTGCGGGCTCGGCGGCTCGCGGTCATCGATCCGGGACCACAGGGCGCCGAACAGCTGGCTGGCGGCGCGGCTGCCGACGAAGCCGAAGGCGATCCCGAAGGGCATGTAGAGGAGCTTGACCAGCAGCTTCATCGGGTACCTCGGCTATCCGTGGGCAGGGCGCCGGCGGCGGTCAAGCGAAGTGGACGATTGACCGATGCCATCCGGTGATGGGACAAGAGTACCCTCCGGAGCTTCAACCGCACACGACCGGCATCCCCGTAGGCCGGCTGCTTCCCACCCCCCTCGAAGAACAAGGGACACCATGACCGAGCAGCCACATCATCACGACGAAGACCCGGCGGAGGACCTGCTGCGACGGGCTCTGCTGGACGGGGACAATGCCGCGGCCGCGGTGGCGATGAAGGTCGACGGGCTCGCGCTGTGTCGACGAGCTGACCATCATCTTCCACGGCCGCCGTGACCTGTCGACGATCCAGACCTACGTCGCGCACGGCGGCCGCGGCGCCGGCAGCGCCGTCGGCGCGTCCGAGCTGCTGCGCGTCCCCTGCGACCTCGACCTCGCCGACGCGGAGGACCGCGACGACGCCGAGCATCTCTACGTCGAGCAGGCCCGGGCGCTGCGCGACGCCCTGCAGGCGGCGGACACGGTCCTGTCGGTGTGGTGCGGCCCGCTGGCCGAGGTCGTCGGCTCGCGCATCGACGTCGACCGCTCGATCGAGATCAACGTCACGCTGCCGGCCTATCGGCTGATGCCGGTCGCGCTCGTGGCGCCCGAGCGCCAGCTGATGGTCGCCCCGGTGTGCGGCGCGCGCACGCTCGCCGAGGGTCGCCCGCCGCTGGGCATCGCCTGCGCGCAGCAGGACGTCGCGCACGTGTACCCGCTGTTCGACGATCCCGAGCGCTGCCTGGACGATTTCCTCGGCGCGGGCCGCCGATCACGCGCGGCGCCTGGCCGACCGGCTGGCCCACCAGGAGGCCTCGGTGCAGCGCTTCCTCGAGCTGTCCGACGAGTAGCGCCCCCGCGGCGGGGTCGTCGCCGGCACCGCTGCGCCAAACTGGCGGCATGAACCGGCCCCTGCGGATCGCGCTGATCGTCCTCGGCGCGGTCGCGTTCCTGGCCGTCAGCGGCGTGCTGGCACGCTACCTGACCACCGACAACGCCGAGCGCGACGCCGACCTGAACCTGCTCAAGGCGGAGGCGGCCGGCAGCGCGCCGATCGCTCATCGCCCAGATCAAGGGGTGCGCGGCCCGTCCGGCCTGCGTGACGCTCGAGCGCGACCAATGCGCGCCCGCCTGCGCCGCCCCGGCGCGGTCAAGATCCTCAACCTGCAGTCGGCCACCGCGAACGCGCCCACCACGCAGACCGGGGAGACGCGGATCGCCTGGACCGTGATCGGGACGCCTGCCCGGTGGTGCAGTGCATCCTCGTGCACCGCACCGGCAATGCTCTCTCGGGCCTGTCGGTTACCCTGCTCGGTCTCAGCGCTCCGATCAACAACAGCGCGGACTGCTGAGTATCGCTGCTGGCGCCGGGCGCCGGCGCGCCGTCGGACCCCCCTTGCTGATGACTCGCTGCGCACACTGCTCCGCCCGGCCGCGGCCCTCGTCGCGCTGCTCGCGCTGCTCGGCGGTGGGCTGGCGGTGGCGTCGGGCTCGGCGGGCGCGCACGCCGCCCGCGCGCCGGGCACCCGCGGCGGGCAGTGGTCGCGCAGGTGTCCGCGCCGGGCCGGGGCGCGGTGCCGACCGGGGCGACCGGTCCGTCGAGCCCGGGCGCCGCGCCCCGGCACACCGTGACGGTGCCCTCGACGCAACCTGGACTACACCGAGGGGCAGAGCGGGCGCTTCATCATGGACGGCCCGTGGCTGTTCCGCTTCGACAACGGCAACGGGCTGGCGCAACGGGTTCGCCGGACCCGTCGACGGCCGGCTGGACCGCCGACCACCGTGCCCTACGCCTGGAACGTCGGCGACAGCAGCGTGGCCAGCTTCAACGGCGCCGTCGGCTGGTACCGCAAGGACTTCCTCCTGCCCATCGGCCGCCGCCGGCCTCAGCTGGATCGTGCGCTTCGAGTCGGTCAACTACGTCGCGCAGGTGTGCATCAACGGCCACCCGATCGGCGAGCACACCGGGAGTTCCTGCCCTGGGAGTTGCTGCTGCCGGCGCGCTATCTCAGCCGCACCGGCACCAACCGCCTCGTCGTGCGCGTCGACAGCCACCACTTCGACGACTCGCTGCCGCCCAACAACGGCCAGGGCAGCAACCAGCCCAGCGGCGGCTGGTGGAACTACGGCGGGATCCTGCGCGAGGTGTACCTGCGCGAGGTCAACCGCGTCGACCTGACGACCGTGCGGGTGCTGCCGGTTCTGCAGCTGCCCCTCGTGCGCCGCGCGCGTGCAGTACTCCGCGCGTGGTCACCAACTACGACGCCAGCCGCAGGCCGGTCACGTCACCGCCCGCTACGGCGGGCAGCCGCTCCGGCGCTCGGCACGCAGACGATCGCGCCCGGCAAGGCGGTCGACGTTCACCGGCAGCGTCGTCGTCGGGCATCCGCACCTGTGGGGCCCGGACACCCCACGCTGTACCCGGTCGCGCTCGACGCCACCGTCGGGGCTGCGCCCCGGTGGCCCACTACTTCCTGCAGAGCGGGATCCGCCTGCTGCAGGTGATCGGCGGGCACCTGTACCTCAACGGCGCAGCCGCTGCACCTGCGCGGCGTCGGCCTACAGGAGGACTCGCTGGCCGACGGGCTTTGCGATCGACGACGCCGCAGCGGGCGGCGATCATCAACGCGGCGAAGCGACCTCGGGGCCGACTTCATCCGCTCGCAGTACCCGCTCAGCCCCTACGAGGAGGAGCTGGCCGACCAGGACGGGATCCTGCTGTGGTCGGAGGTCCCCGTGTTCACGGTCAGCGAGAGCGTGCTCGAGTCGGCGAGCTTCCGCGCCGCGGCCGACGCGCGAGCTGCAGCAGAACATCATCGACAACGGCAACCACCCGTCGATCGCCATCTGGTCGATCGCCAACGAGCTGTCCTCGCGCCCGGAGCCCGGGCAGACCGCCTACATCGATGGCGCCGTGGCGCTGGCCCATCGGCTCGACCCCACGCGGCCGGTCGGGCTGGCGCTCGCCGGCTACCCGTCGGTGACCTGCCAGCCGGCCTACGCGCCGCTGCAGGTGATCGGCATCAACGACTACTTCGGCTGGTACCCGGGGCCGGGCGGCCAGATCGCCGACCGCATCGCTGCTGCCCGCCTACCTCGACGCCGAGGAGCACTGCTATCCGCACGCAGGCGCTGATGGTCACCGAGTTCGGCGCCGAGGCCGACCGCGACGGGCCGGTGCAGGAGCGCGGCACCTACGAGTTCAGAGCGACTTCGTGCAGTACCACCTCGGCGTGTTCGCCACCAAGCCCTACCTGTCCGCGCGCCACGTACTGGGCGCTGCAGGACTTCCGCGTGACCCCGGCTGGACGGGCGAGAACCCGCTCCCCGACCCGCCGATCTTCAACAAGGGCCTGCTCGACTTCAACGGCAACCCCAAGCCGGCCTATCAGATCGTCAAGCAGATGTTCCACGCCACCCGTCAGGTCGGGTAGCGCCGGGACGCCGGCGACGGGCCCGTGGCCGCGACGGTTGCTAAAGTCACCCGGCCCATGGCGAGCACCACCACCAAGCTCGAGGTCTCAGCCGCACCCCCGACGGGTCGCGCTCGGCGCGGCGCCTGCGCCGCAGCGGCCGCGTGCCCGGTGTCATCTACGGCGGCGGCGGCGAGCCCATCAGCTTCGACGTCGACGAGCGCGAGCTGCGTCACGCGCTGGCCGCGTCCGGCGCGGTGATCGACGTGTCGATCGACGGGGCCAAGGCCACGCCGGTCGTGCTCAAGGACGCCCAGCGCCATCCCGTGCGCGGCGACACGGTGCACGTCGACCTGCTGCGGGTGCGCCTGGACAAGCCGATCCAGGCCGTCGTGCCGCTCGAGCTGCTCGGCACCGAGGACGCGCCCGGCGTGCGCCTGCGGCGGGCATCCTCGAGCACATCGTCCGCGAGGTGACGATCGAGGCGCTGCCGAACAACATCCCCGAGTCGCTACTCCTACGACGTCTCGGAGCTGGAGATCGGCGACGCCGTCACGCTCGCCGCCGTGACCGCGCCCGAGGGCGTGACGATCCTCGACGATCCCGAGGAGACGATCGTCATCGTCAGCGCGCCGCGCCTGCAGTCCGAGGAGACCGAGGAGATCGAGGCCGAGACCGAGCGCGTCGGCGAGGAGCCGGCCGCGTCCGGCGGACGACGGCGGCGAGTCCGAGGACTAGGCGGCCGCGTCGGGGCCCCCTCCGGCGGTCCGCCCGCGCCGCGGGGCGACCGCACGGACGAGGAGCACGCGTGATGCGCCTGCGCGGCGCCAGCACACCGATCGACTGGCTCATCGTCGCCCTCGGCAACCCGGGGCGCGAGTACGAGCGCACGCGACACAACGTCGGCTTCATGGTCGCCGACGCGCTCGCCCGGGCGCTGGGACCTCGGCCGTCCGCGCGATCGCTACCGCGGGCGCGCTGGCCGAGGGGCGCGCCGGGCATCGGCGGCCCGCGCGTGGCGGTGCTGTGGCCGCAGACCTACATGAACGAGGCCGGCCGCTCGGCCGGCCCGGCCCGCGGCGCCTACAAGCTGCCGCTCGACCGGGTGCTCGTGATGCACGACGAGATCGACCTGCCCGTTCGGCGAGGTCCGCACCCGCATCGGCGGCGGCCTGGCCGGGCACAACGGCCTGAAGTCGCTCAAGCGCGAGCTCGGCAGCGCAGACTTCGCCCGCGTCCGCGTCGGCGTCGGGCGGCCGGACTCCACCGACCCGGAGATCGTCGCCGCCTACGTGCTCGGGCGCTTCAGCGAGCCGCCCGAGCGGTCGCCGCGCTCGTCGACGCGGGCCGGACGCGGCCGAGCGGATCGTGCTCGGCGACGCGATCCCGTGAGCGCACGGCGCCTGGAACCCGGGCCGGCCGAGTCGCGTCTTCTCATGAAATACTTCCTTGACCGGCCGAGGCGGTGACTTTAGAGTCACGGCGTTCTCCTTTAGTTCCGTGGCCCGTCCTCTTTAGTCATCCAGCGAGCCGACGCGACGCCGAGGCATCGAGCGCGCAATGCTGACGGGACGGTCCTCGAGCGGCGAGCCCGACGCCGCGCCAGCGGCGCCGCAGCGGCAACCTGCCCGCCGGCGCTGACGCGGCTGATCGGCCGCGACGAGACGCTGGCCGAGCTGCACGCCTGCCTCGACCAGACGCGCCTGCTCACGCTCTGCGGGCCGCGGCGGCTCGGGCAAGAGCCGCCTCGGCCTCGCCCTGGCCGAGCGGCGGCGCGATGCGTTCGCCGGCGGAGGCCTGGTGGGTGGAGCTGGCCGGCCGTGTCCGACCCCGCGCTCGTGCGCCCAGGTCGTCGCGGTCGCGCTCGCGTCCGGGCGAGGTCGCCGGCGCGCCGACCGTCGACCTCATCGCGCGCCATCTCGGCGGGCCCGACGCCCTGCTCGTGCTCGACAACTGCGAGCACGTGCTCGATGCGTCGGCCGAGCTCGTCGCCGGCATGCTCGCCGCCTGCCCGGGCCTGCGCGTGGTCACGACCTCGCGGCAGCCGCTCGGAGATGCCCGGCGAGCAGGTGTGGCGGGTCGAGGGGCTCGGACTGCCCGCCCGCGCTGCGCCACGGCATCGGCGGCCCGACCTCGACGAGGCGGGCGAGGCCCCGGCCGTGCAGCTGTTCGCCGAGCGGGCCGCCGCCGTCGCGCCGGGGTTCTCGCTCACTCGAGGCCAACGTCGACGCGGTCGTGCGGATCTGCTGGCAGCTCGACGGCATGCCGCTGGCGCTCGAGCTGGCCGCCGCCCGCGCCGCCGTCCTGCACCCGTCGGACATCGCCGACCGGCTGGAGCGCGGACAGCTCGCTGCTGCGACAGAACAATCGGGCGGCGCCCGAGCGCCAGCGCACGCTCACCGCCACCCTCGACTGGAGTCACCGAGCGCTGTCGGCGGACGAGCAGACCCTGTTCCGCCGCCTGGCGGCCTTCGCCGGCAACTTCTCGCTCGCCGCGGTGGAGGCGGTGTGCGCCGGCGCGCCGCTGCGAGAGGACGAGGTGCTCGACCTGCTCGCCGCCCTGGTGGCCCAGTCGCTGGTCCAGGTCGTCGAGAGCGCGAGGGCGACACGCGCTACCGGCTGCTGGAGGTCGATGCGCCAGTACGCGCGACGATCGCCTGCGCGAGAGCGGCGAGGCCGCGGCGGTCCACGACGCGCCATCACGACTTCTTCCTGCGGCCTGGCCATCGCGGCGCAGGACGGGCTGGCCGGCGAGCAGTCCCAGGCCGTCGCCGTGCTCGAGCTCGAGCACGACAACCTGCACGCTGCGCTCGCTCGGCGGCTGCCGGGCGACCCGGAGGCCGGCGGGCGCATGATCGGTCTGCTGTGGCCGTTCTGGTACCTGCGCGGCTACTACCAGGAGGCGCGCGCGTGGCTCGAGCAGGCGCTCTCCGTGGCCGGACGTGATGTCGCCGTCGGTGCGCGTGGAGGTGCTCACCGGGGCCGGCGTGCTCGCGTTCCTGCAGTGCGAGTACGAGCTGGCGGCCGAGCGGCTGAGACGGCGCCCTGGTGCTGCGGCGCGAGCTCGACGACCGCGCCGGGGTCGCGCGCGTGCTGCAGCGCCTCGGCTCGATCGCCCGCGAGCAGGCGCGCTACGCCGACGCGCACGACCTGCACGAGCAGGCGCTGCAGATCTTCGAGCGAGCTCGGCGACGCGGCGGGCGTGGCCGCCTCGCTGGACTACCTCGGCTTCGTCGCCTGGCTGTCGGGCGACGTCGACGCTGCGCGTGCGAGCTGTGCGAGCGCGCGGTGGCCGCGGCGCGCGAGCTGGGCGACGAACGGCAGCTCGCCTCCGCGCTGGTCAACCTCGGCGCCGCGCGAGCAGCTCCGCGGCGACGCCGAGGCCGCGCGCGAGGCGCTCGACGCGGCGCTGGCCGCGTCGCGCGAGCTCGGATACCAGGAGGGCATCGCGTGGTCGCTGCACGAGCTCGGGATCATGGCCCGTCGCCGGCGCGAGCCGGCGCTCGCCGGGCCGGCTGCTCGGCGAGAGCCTGCAGCTGCACCAGCACCTCGGCGATCGCTGGCGGGCGGCGAGCGTGCTCGAGGAGATCGCCGGCGCTGGGGATCCGCATCGACCCGGCTGGCGGCCGCCGAGGTGCTGGCCGCGGCCGGCGCCCTGCGCGAGCGACTCGGCACGCCGCTGCCGCCGGCCGAGCGCGACGACCACGACGAGGTGCTGCGGGCGCTGCGCAGTCGCCTGACCGCCGACGCGTTCGCGGCGGCCCGGCGCCGCGGCGCCGGCTGGCGCTCGAGGCGGCGATCGATCGCGCCGTCGCGCTCACCGAGCGCCTGCAGGCCGATCGAGCACGAGCTGCTCGCCGAGGCGGCTGCGGAGCTGCTCACCGAGCGCGAGCGTCGGGTGCTGGCGCTGATCGGCGACGGCCTGACCAATCGCGAGATCGGGGCCGAGCTGTTCATCAGCCCGAGCACCGCGGGTGTGCACGTGTCGAACATCCTGCACAAGCTCGGGCGTGCGCAACCGGGCCCAGGCGGCGACGCTGCGCCCAGCCGGCTGGCGGCTCCGCGGCTCGACGGGCCGGGGCCGGAGCGCGGCCGCGGCGAGACGTGCTGAGCGCCTCAGGTCGCCTGCGAGCCGCGCGGCCAGCTGGCTGCGGCCGCGGTGCAGGCGGCTCATGATCGTGCCCTCCTTGGTGCCGAGGGCGCGGGCGGCCTCCTTGTAGGAGAGGCCGACGACGTCGACGGCCACGACGCGCCTCGCGCAGCGGCTCGCTCAGCTCCGCAGCGGTCGTAGATCGCCGTCGACCTCGATCCGACTGCCATCGCCGGCGTCGGAGTGGGGTCGGGGATCGCGGCGGCCTCCTCGGCGTCGATCGGCACCACCGTCACGCGGCGGCCCCGCGCCGGAGCTGATCCACGTGTTGCGCATCACCCGCAGCAGGTAGGCGAGGTCGTTCTCGTGGCGCACGAAGCGCGGGCGGCGCAGGATCCGCTCGTAGGTGTCCTGCACGAGATCCTCGGCGTCCTCGCGCGAGCCGCACAGGCCGTACGCGGCTCGGTACAGGCGCGCCGCGTGGTCGCCGAGGCGCTGCGGATCCAGCCGACGGCCCTGGGCGCGTTCGGGCGTCTCCACGGGACGATCCGGCTCGCCAAGCCCCTGATGCTCCGCTGCAGTCTCTGGTGCGCACGCCACCGACATGGCGGTCCTCCCACCACTCGTCAATCAGATCCCCGGGCCGGGCGGCAACGCCACGCGTGTGCCGAACCAGCTGATGGCGACGAGTCTTGCGCTAAACCCCGCTTCACGCAATGGGCGGTCGCCCAAACTCTGCTAATGGGTCTTTAGACGCAACCCCTCGGTGTTTACGAGCGGGCGCGCGCGGGCGACGCGGTGGCGCGCGTGCCCAGAGCGGCCGTGCGGTGACCGTGGCGCGCGTGTGCCTGCGCCGCCTGGCGCCCGGCGGTCCGGCCGGGGCGCTACGCCGGTACGCCGCGCGACAGGGCGGCCGGTGAACTCCGTCGGCGCTGATGCCCTGCACCCCGCGCGGGGTGATGTAGCGCTCGATCTCCGAGAGGACCATCTCGATCCCGATGCGCACGATCTCGTCGCGCTCCTCGTCGGAGCGCGGCGTGCGGAAGGCGAACTCGATCACGCTCGTGCAGACCTCGACGACGAGCTCCGCGCCGAAGCCGGGCAAGTCGTCGCGCAGGAAGCCGGCGGCCAGGAAGGCGCGACTGCAGATTTGCCCGAGCGCGATGTTGCGCTCGCGGGCCTTGCAGAGCACGAGCGAGTCGTCGCGCGCGGTCAGCCACACCCGCACGAGATCGGCGTTCTGCCCGTAGAAGCGCATGTGGGCGAACACCGCGGCCTCGAGCACGCCGCGCAGCGACACGATCGGCAGCCGGCCCACCGCCTCGACGACGTCGGCGTCCACCTGGCGCGTGGCCTGCTCGAGGTAGGCGTCGATGATCGCGTCGCGGTTGGGGAAGTACTGGTAGACGGCCGCGACGGACATGGCCGCGCGCTCGGCCAGCGCGCGCGTCGTCACGGCATCGATGCCACCCTCGCCCAGCAGCTGGCCGGTCGCGGCCAGGATGTCCTGAACGCGACTGCGGCTGCGCTCCTGCACCGGGGTGCGACGGGGGCGCGCGTTGATCTCGGTCTGCGTATCGGCCATGCGTTCACCGTAGCCGAAGGATCGCGGTCATTGTGGGCAAACCATCATAAACGTGACTTAGGTTCCGCTTTCCTGTATGGTGCCGCTCGAATGGTCAACGCAACGCCGATCGCCAGCGCGACGGCGTCGCGCCGATCCTGATGATCTCGCTCTAACCCGCGAGCGGCTGAGCGCTCCCCCGCCGACCCCGGGGGAGCGCAATGCTGCCCCGATCGCGTTCGCGACGGGTCGCCGGGCGTCCGGACGCGCGCGATCGATCAGCGCGTGGACGCGTCACAGGCGTCGTCCGCCGACTGCAGCCGCGACGCGCTCTGCAGCTCGAGGGCCTGTGTCTCGGCGGCGGCGCAGACGAGCTTCGCGCTCTGGCGGGCCTGCCAGGCCTGCACCCGGGCGCTGGCCCGCGCGATCGGCGTGGTGATCGCCGCCGGCAACGGCAGCACGCCCAGGTGGTTGGCGCCGGCCAGCGCGCACACCGCGAGCAGGGTGACCGCGGGTGCGCGGCGCGCGGCGGCGGCGATGACGATGCCGGCCAGGAAGGCGCTGATGAGCAGGAGGGACACGGTGCGATATGCGCAGGTTTGCGGAGCTTTGCCCACGTCAGCCTAGTGGCCGGCGACGCGCCGGGGCGGCTCGGTCGCGGTGCCGGCTCGCCGGCAGCCGGGCTCCTAGACTCCGCGGCAATGGCACTGAACGAGCCGGAGAAGCCGTTTCGGGCGCGGCGCGTGGCGCTGCCGTGGCGCGTGTCCGCCGAGCGGGCGGCGCTGCTCGTGCGGGGGGACCGGCGGCCGTTCGCGCTCATCGGGCGCTGGGCCGGGGGCGGCGCGCTGATCGGTGCCGAGCCGGTGCGCGTCGCCGCGCCCGGCGCAGACCCGTTCGCCCTGCTCGACGAGCAGCCGGCCGTGTGGGCCGACGAGCCCGGGCTCGTGGCGGGCGGATGGCTCGGTTACCTGGGCTACCGGCTCGGCGGCCGGCTGGAGCCGATCGGCCCCGGGCCGCCGGCGCCCGCCGGTCTCCCGGACGCGGCGCTGGCGTTCTACGACCACCTGCTGCGCCTCGACGCGCAGGGGCGCTGGTGGTTCGAGGCCCTCTGGAGCGACGAGCGCGAACACGAGCTGAACGAGCGGCTGGCCCTGCTGCGGCGGCGCGCGCAACGGCTCCCCGCCGGCCCGGGGCCGTTCTCGACCGATGCGTGGCGGCTGCACCCGACCCCCGCCGGCCACGCGCGCGCCGTGGCCGCCGCGCGCGAGCGCATTCACGCCGGCGACCTGCTGCAGGCGAACATCGCCACCCGCCTGCGCTCGCGGCTGCACGGCGACCCGCTCGACGCGTTCGCGGCCGCGCGGACGCCGGTTGCCGGCCGACCGCTCGGCCTATCTCGCCGGCCCATGGGGGGCGCTGGTCAGCCTGTCACCGGAGCTGTTCCTGGCTCGCCACGGACGCGAGGTGCGCAGCGCGCCGATCAAGGGAACCCGCCGCGCCTCGCCCGATCCCGCCGTCGCCGCCGCCGAGGGGCGGGCTCTCGCCGCCTCGGAGAAGGACCGAGCCGAGAACACGATGATCGTCGACCTCGTCCGCAACGATCTCGGGCGCGTGTGCGAGGTGGGCTCGGTCGCCGTGGATGCCCTTGCCGATGCTCGCCGCCACGCCGGCGTGTGGCACCTCGTGTCGGAGGTGCGCGGGCGGCTGCGGGAGGGCTGCGGCGACGCCGAGCTGCTGCGCGCGAGCTTCCCGCCGGGCTCGGTCGACCGGCGCGCCGAAGGTCGCCGCGATGGACGTCATCGCCGAGCTCGAGAGCACCCCGCGCGACGTCTTCACCGGGGCGATCGGCTTCGCCAGCCCCCTCGCCGGGCTCGAGCTGAGCGTGGCCATCCGCACGTTCGAGGTCCGCGACGGGGAGATCTGGCTCGGCGTGGGCGGGCGGGATCGTGGCCGACTCCGACCCGGTCGCCGAGGCGGCCGAGTGCGCGGTCAAGGCGGCGCCGCTGCTGCGGGCGATCGGCGCCCACGGCGGCGACGACTGGCTGGCCACCGGCGCCGCCAGCGCGGTTGCACCGCCCGGCCGCGCGGGACCGCGTCCGGTGCGCCGCCCCGATCCCCGCGGGGGCGTGTTCGAGACGCTGCTCGTCCGCGACGGCCAGCCGGTGGCGCTGGACGCTCCATCTGGCGCGGCTGGCCGCCAGCGCGTGGACGCTCCACGGCGCGGCGCTGCCCGACGACCTGCGCGCGCGCGCGCTCGGCGCCGCCGCCGGCCTGGCCCTCGCGCGCCTGCGCATCACCTATCGGCCGGGAGACCGTGCGGCGCTGACGCTGACCGCCGACCCGATCGAGCCAGCCCGCCCGGCGGTGCACCTGCGCAGCGTGACCGTGCCCGGCGGGGTCGGCGCCCACAAGTGGGCCGACCGGGGACTGCTCGAGGCGCTCGGCGCCCGCGTCGCCCCGGCGCAGCCGCTGCTGTGCGATCTCGACGGGTACGTCCTCGAGGCCGAGCGCGCGAACGTGTTCGCGCTCACCGCCGCGGGGACGCTGTCCACGCCCCCGCTGGACGGCCGGATCCTGCCCGGGGTGACCCGGGGACTGGTGCTCGAGCTCGCTCCCGGCCTGGAGGTCGAGCCGAGGCAGGAGCCGCTGACGCTGGCGGCGCTCACCGGCGCGCGCGAGGTGGTCCTCACCGGGGCGCTCGGCGGAGCCGAGCGGGTGCACAGCCTCGACGGCCGGTCGCTGGCCGGCGAGGGGTTCGCGGAGCGCGTGGCCCGCGGCCTCGCCGGCATGTCGCGTCCGGTCGCACCCGCCGGGGCGTGACGACCGGGCGTCGTCAGGTCTTGATCGTCACGTACCCGGTGCCAGCGCCCGCCCGAGGATGACCGGCCGCACGATCGAGTTGGCCTTGGGCAGGCGATCGTGGCGCACGTCGACCAGGTCGAAGCCGGCCCGCTCGATCGAGCCGAGCGTCGCGCGGTTGCAATGGCAGCCGTGCCCGATCCGCCCCCACAGCGGCTGCCAGCGGTCCTGGCGGCGGGCCAGCGCCGGGTCGGCGGCGCGCACGTGCTCGAGGAACAGCAGCGGCGCTCCGGGGCGCAGCACGCGGCCCAGCTCGGCCAGCGTCGCGTCCGGGTCGGGGACGGTGCACAGCACCAGCGTGGCGACGACGGCGTCGAAGGAGTCGTCGGGGAAGGGGAGCGCCTCGCTGGGCGCCTGCAGCACCTCGGCGTCGCGGCCGAGCTCGCGGACGCGGCGCTGCAGGCGACGCGCCATCGGCGTCTCGGGCTCGGTGAGCACGAGCTCGGCCTCGGGCGCGTAGTGGCCCAGGTTCGATCCCGTACCGGCCCCGATCTCGAGCACCCGACCGCGCGCCTGGGACACGACGCCCTGACGCATGGCGCCCAGCCCGGCCTGCTCGCTGCTGGCCATCATGCGGTCGTACATGCCGGCGAAGATGCGCCCCCAGAGGCTCACGGGGCGATCGTAGCCGGCCGGGCTGGTCTGGCCCGGTCGGGCGCGCGGCGCATCGGCCCGGCTCGGGGCCGCGGCGGGCCTGCACTAGCATCGCCGCCATGTCCGAGCCACGGTCGTCGCCGGACCGTCCGGCCCCACGCGCGCGACCGGTCGCCCCGCTGCCGTTCGTCGGTCCCGGGCCCGATCGGGCGTCGCGCCTGCGCACCGAGGCCGACGCCGCGGCGGCCCGGTGCGCGCCGGGCGCGCGGGTGATTGCCGTCGGCGCCGGGCAGTCGGTGCTGCTGGAGGGCGCGTCGCGGCTCGCGCGCCTGACCGTCGGCGCGGTTCCCGAGGACGCCGAGTTGACGCTGCTCGGCGTCGACGCCGTCGGAGGCGCGCTGTTCGCGTACGACGCCGCGACCGATCCCGCCCGCGACGGGGCCTTCAGCGGGCTGCGCGATGCGGGCCTTGCGCTGGAGGTCGGCGAGGGTGCGCTCGCGGCTCACGCGGTGGCGATGGTCGGATGGCATCGGGGCAACCGCTACTGCGGGAGCTGTGGCACGCCGACCGAGGTGCAGGAGGCGGGGCACTCGCGGCGCTGCCCGGGCTGCGGCGCGCATCTGTTCCCGCGCACCGATCCGGCGGTGATCATGCTGGTGACCAGCGGGGAGCGGTGCGTGCTGTCGCGCCGGCCGGGCGCGCCGCAGCGGCGCTGGTCGGCGCTTGCCGGCTTCGTCGAGCCGGGGGAGACGCCGGAGGCGGCCGTGGTGCGCGAGGTGCACGAGGAGGTCGGGCTGCGGGTGGGCGAGGTCACCTACCGCGGCGCCCAGCCGTGGCCGTTCCCGTCGTCGCTGATGCTCGGCTTCCGGGCCGAGCTCGCGCCGGGCGCCGACGACGTGCTCACCGTCGCGCGTGCGGAGCTGACCGACGCCCGCTGGTTTCCGCGCGCGGTGCTGCGCGATGCGTTGCGCGAGGGGCGAATCGACCTGCCGAGCGAGCTCTCGCTCGGCCACCGCCTGATCCGCACCTGGGTCGACGGCGATTGAGCCTCCTCGTGCGGGCGCGCGCCCGCACGAGGAGGCCACTCGCGCTCAGGACGACTGTGCGGCCGGCGCCGCCGTGCCCGCCTGCGCCTCCGCATGGCGCGCCGCCGCGTCGCGCAGCTCCACGAGGATGCCGCGCAGCTGCTCCTCCTGCTCGCGCTCGAGCAGGCTTCCATCCTCGCCGAACGCGTCGGCCGCGCTCGGCACCGGCAGCTCGAGGTCGACGACGCGCGCGCCGGCGGCTCCGAGGGACTTGCGCAGCTCGCCCTGCGCCCAGACGGCGCCGAACATGCTCGTGCTCGCCCCGATGACCGCCACCGGCTTGTTGCGCAGCACCGTGTCCGAGAACGGCCGCGACGCCCAATCGACCGCGTTCTTGAGCTGGCCGGGGATCGAGGAGTTGTACTCCGGCGTGGCGAACAGCACGCCGTCGGCCGAGGCGATCGCCTCACGCCAGGCCTCGACCGCCGGCCCGGGCGACCCCTCGTCGTCCTCGTCGAACGGGGGGATCGCCTTCAGGCCGTCGAACTGGACCACCTCGACGTCGGGCGGCAGCAGGGCCGTCGCCGCCCGCAGCAGGCGCCGGTTGTGGGAGTCGCGGCGCAGCGACCCCGCCACCGCCAGGATCCGCATCGCCGATCAGCCCTGGACCTTGGCGAGCTCGAGCTCGACCGTGAGCGTGACCTCGTTCTCGACCGCGAAGCCGCCCTTGGGCAGCGGGGCGTTCCAGGCGAGACCGAACTGCGAGCGGTCGATGACCGTCTCCAGCGTCAGGCCGACCTTCTCGACGTCGCCCAGCGTGACCGCCGGGCCGCTGATGGTGCCTCGGGCCTCGACGGGGTGGGTCTGATCCTTGATCGTCAGGTTGCCGTCCACGGTCAGCTCGTCGCCGTCGCGGCGGATCTGGCTGGACTCGAACGTGATCTCGGCAAAGCGCTCGGTGTCGAAGAAGTCCGGCGAGCCGAGATGGCCCTGCAGGTTCTCGTCCTTGACGACGATCGAGCCCGCCTTGACACGGCCGACCAGCTTGGCCGAGCCGTCATCGCCGACCACGAGCTCGCCGTCGATGTCGTCGAAGTGACCGCGGAACGTCGCCACGATCATGTGCTTGACGGCGAAGTTCGCCGAGGAGTGGGTGGGGTCGACCTTCCAGGTGCCGACGGGAAGGGCGGTGAGGGTGGCTTCAGGTGATGACATGGAGTCCTCCAGGAGCGTCTGTAGGGTGGCCGGTCGAGGGATCGACCCGGAACAATATGTGGACCGTAGTCCGGTTAGTGGCTACACTATAGCGGACCGCAGTCCGGTTTCAAATGGTTCTTCACGTTTCGGCTGTCTCTTGCCTTCCCCGCGCAAATCCCCAAGCAAACCCCTGCCGACCCTCCCGATGGTCGATGCGAGGCCAGCCGTGCGCGCCGACGCGGCGCGCAACCGGGTGGCCATCCTCGAGGCGGCGCAGCGGCTGCTGGCCAGCGCCGGGGCGCAGGGCCTGACCATGGACGCAATCGCCTGCGAGGCCGGCGTGGGCAAGGGGACCCTGTTCCGCCGCTTCGGCGATCGTTCGGCGCTCCTGCACGCGCTGCTGGACGAGCGCGAGCGTGCGCTGCAGGAAGGCCTGCTGCGCGGCCCGCCGCCGCTCGGGCCCGGTGCGCCACCTCCGCAGCGGCTCATGGCGTTCGGCGAGGCCGTGCTCGACCTCCTGGAGCAGCACGGCGAGGTCATCGCGCTGGCCGAGACCGGTCTGCCGGGCGTGCGGCTGCGCTCCCCCGTGTACGCCGCGCGCCGGACGCACGTGGCGGCTCTGCTCACCGATGCGGACATCTCGGCCGACGTCGAGTACGTGGCCGACGCCCTGCTCGGCGTGCTGGCGGCCGACCTCGTTCTGTACCAGCGTCGCGTCGAAGGGCGCTCGCTGGCCGAGCTGAAGCTCGGCTGGCGGCGGCTGACCACCGCCGTCATGGCCTAGCCGATCCGCCGCCGCCCCGGCCCGGCCGTGGCCGCGCGCCACCGTGGCGGGGGTCCGCCTCGCGCATGTCAGGTGGGATATGCCGCGCGGGCGGCGCGTCAAGCGGCGCGGGCGGTCGCGTGGCGTTGCGCGCCGGACGGGTGGCTGCGCCAATACGCGTTTTCCCGCAGGGCGGGTGTTCGGCCACCGGGTACGCTGAGCAGGTCGAGGGATAGGCGCAGGGCTCACCGAGACTTGTCGCCTAGCCCATCTATAGGGGGCCTGTTGGTCGACCGTGGGCGCGAAGAGCGCGGATTGGACGCCGCCGGCGGGGGAATGCAGGACGAGCAGCACAGGGTGTCGGACCGGCCGGGCGACCGGGGCCGCACGCCGGTCGGGCGTGCCGGGACCCTGGCCGAGGCCGAGTGCGCGGCCGCCGAGCGAAATCAGACCGCCAGCGACAGCGATCAGACGGCGGCCGATAGCGAGCAGACGGCCAGCGACACCGATCAGATCGCCAGCGAAAGCGATCAGGCCGCCAGCGACAGCGACCAGCTGGCCAGCGATCGCGACTTCGTGCGCGGCGGCGATAGCGCCACGCATCGGTTCTCCCGTCAGCTGCGCGATCGCAGCACCGCGCAACGCCGGCTGAACGCCGCGGCGCGGTTGAAGCTGCGGCCGCGCGCGGACGCGGCTGCGCAGGCTCGCGACCTGGCGGCCGCGGCGCGCGATCAGGCGGCCACAGCGCGCGATCAGGCGGCCGCGCAGCGCGATCGACTGCTGGCCCCTGGCGACGATCTCGCCTCCGATGACCCAGACGCGGCCGGGCGTCGCGCTGCGGCGGTGGCCGATCGCGCTGCGGCGGCCGAAGCCCGGGCGCGGGCGGCGGCCGATCGCGAGCAGGCGCCGGCTCGCGATCGCTTGCAGCGCGCGCGCGGACCGCGAGGCGCTGGTGCGCGAGCTGGCGCTCGCCGAGACGGACGCGCTGACCGGGCGCGCATGCGCGCCGCCGGCCTGGCCGACCTCGACGCCGAGATCGATCGGGCGATCAGGACCGGCACGGTCCTGATCGTCGCGTACGTCGACGTCGTGGCGCTGAAGGCGGTCAACGACGATCGCGGTCACGCCGCCGGCGACGCCCTGCTGCAGCGCGTCGTGCACGAGGTCCGCCACCACCTGCGCCCATATGACCTGATCGTTCGAGTCGGCGGCGACGAGTTCCTGTGCGTGATGCCCGGCGCGACCGACGAGAGCGTCCACCAGCGCTTTGCAGCCGTGCAGGCCGCGCTGGCCGGGGAGCCCGATCCCTGCGAGATCAAGGCCGGCTTCGCCACGCTCGGGTCAGGCGACAGCGCCGCCGAACTCATCGCCCGCGCCGACGGCAACATGCCCGGCGCCTCGCGACGGTAGCCGATGCTCCGTTCGGCGCGTGGATCAGACGTTCTCTTGAGCCGCGCCCTGGCGTGCGGATGCGCCGGAGTCGGGACGCGGCTCGAGGATGAACACCTCGACCGCGAGATCGGGATCGATGTGGTTGTCGCTCATGAATCCGACCACCTTGCGTCCCGTGAGCTGCTCGACCTCGCGACTGATGTCGTCTCGCATCACGGCCTGCCAGCGGCGGCGCAGATCGAGTACGGCCCTGCCCTGGCCGGCATCGCTGAGCGTCTGCTCGCCCGTCGTCAGGGTGTCCTGCAACACGACGAACACGCCGTTGTCGCCGAGCGTCGTCTTGGCCTTGGTCGGGCCGCGCCCGGTCGTGCGGGCGAGCGCCCGCACGACGGCCGTGGAGATCGCCGCCGCGAGGTCGCCGGGCGGCTGCGCGCCGGTGCTCAAGCCCGGCCTCCGGGGCGCTCGGGAGGGGTGGGACCGTGGGCGGAGGTCATCGTCAGCCGACGCTACTCCACCGCAGCGCCGGCACGCCTCGGGAGGAACTACGACGGGGCTCCGCGTAGTTGCCCGCGCGCACGCGGCCCTCGGGCGCCGGCATGAGCGAGCGGCTGCACGCGGACCGGCTGCGCGCGCTGATCGATGCCGGCGGGTTGATCGTGTCCGACCTGGACCTGGATTCGGTGCTGGGCCGCGTGCTCGGCACCGCATGCGAGCTCACGGGTGCTCGCTACGCGGCGCTCGGCGTCCTCAACACCGAGCAGACCGGACTCGAGCGCTTCATCACACACGGCATCGATGAGGCCACCGCTCGCACGATCGGTGAGCTCCCCCACGGACGTGGCGTTCTCGGCCAGCTGATCCTCGATCCGAGGCCACTGCGGCTGTCCCGGGTCGGAGATCACCACGCGTCCTACGGCTTCCCCTACGGGCATCCGGCGATGCAGACGTTCCTGGGCGTGCCGGTCCTCGTTCGCGAGCGCGTCTGGGGCAACCTGTACCTGACCGACAAGCGCAGCGGCGAGTTCGGACAGGACGACGAGGACGTGGCGGTGATCCTCGCGCGCTGGGCCGGGATCGCGGTCGAGAACGCCCGGCTCTACCACGACGCGCAGCAGCGCCGGGCTGAGCTCGAGCGCACCATCGCCAACCTGCAGGCGACGCAGGCGATCGCGCTGGCCGTCGGCGCCGAGACCGACCTCGATCGCGTGTTGGAGCTGATCGTCAAGCGCGGACGGGCGCTCGTGAATGCGCGCACCGTCGTGATCCTGCTTCGCGACCGCGACGAGCTCGTGCTGGTTGCGAGCGCCGGCCACGCCGGGCGCCCGCGCGGCGAGCGCATCGCCATCGCGGGCTCGACGTCCGGCGAGGTGATGCGGCGCGGCCGCCCGGAGCGGGTGACCGACGTCGAGCGGCGACTGCGCATCTCCACGCAATGGCTGGGCGTATCGGAGGCCGCCTCGGCGCTGCTGGTGCCGCTGGCTCATCGCGGCCAGCCGGTCGGAGTGCTCATCGCCTTCGATCGCGGGACGGACGGGGCGGCGTTTCGCGAGCAGGACGAGCAGACGCTGAAGGCGTTCGCCGCCAGCGCGGCGACCGCCGTGGCCACCGCGCAGGTCGTGCAGCAGCACCGGGTTCGCGATGCTCTGGCGGCGGCCGAGGGCGAGCGCCGCCGCTGGGCGCAGGAGCTGCACGACGAGACGCTGCAAGCCCTGGGCGGACTGCGGGTGCTGCTGTCGTCGGCGCGGCGCTCCGGGAGTCACGACCTGCTGGACGAGGCGACGGGCGCGGCGCTCACGCAGATCGAGCAGGAGATCACCAACCTGCGCGCGATCATCACCGAGCTGCGCCCGGCGGCGCTGGACGCCCTCGGCCTCGCGCCGGCGCTCGAGGCCCTTTTCGACCGGCACCGTTCGATCAACGACCTCGCGGTCGCGGCCGACCTCAACCTTCCCGAGGGGCTGAGCGACGAGTTGCAGGCCGCCGTGTACCGGGTGGTGCAGGAGGCGCTGACGAACGTCGTCAAGCACTCCGGCGCCCGCCGCGTGACGGTGACGGCCGCGGCGCGCGGCGGTCATCTCATCCTCCACATCGGCGACGACGGCCGCGGCTTCGCCGTCGGTGCCGGGCACGACGGTTTCGGCCTCACCGGCATGAGCGAGCGGGTATCGGTGATCGGCGGGGAGCTGAGCATCGAGTCCGGCCCGTCCGGAACGACGGTGACGGCCTCGCTGCCGCTCTGCCAGCCGCTCATGCCGCGCGCAGCGGCTTCGCCGGCCGCCGGCGCCTGAGCCTGCGACCGACAATGCGGCCATCGGCGGCCGCCGCGGTGCACTTTCCTGCCCATCGCACCGATGGGTGCAGAATGAACACCAAGGGCTGGCTGTGCCGCGACGAGGCGGAGCGGCGGCGTCTGCTCGACATGAGTGCTCGGTTGCGGCCGGCCAAGCGACTGTCGATCGTGCTGCTCGCCATCGCCGCGTTCCTGTCGGTGCCGGTGTACGGGTGGGCGATGCAGATCCCGTTCATCGCCGCGGCCGTCGTGCTGGCCGTCAACGAGCGGACGATGGATCGTCAGCGTCGCCCCGAGGTCGGATCGGCCGCCGTCTGGCTGTTCGCCCAGCTGATGATCGTGCTGGCCATCGCCCTCGCGGCCGGCCCGCGCCTGTACGCGATCCCGATCCTGGTGTTCCCGATGCTCGTCGTGGCCCCCCAGCACCCGCGGCGCGTGGTGGCGGCGGGCACGGCGCTCAGCGCGGCGGCGATGGTCGGCGCCGCCCTCGCCTTCATGCCCGGCGTGGTGGCGGCGATGCCGCCGGCGATCGTCCTCCCGGTCGCCATGCTGATCGTGATCTCGGTGCTCGCGTCCACGACGATCGACGCCGAGCAGAAGTCGCGACGGGCCGTGGTCGTGGATCCGCTCACCGGGCTGCTCAACCGGGCGGCCCTCCAGGCGCGGGCGAGCGAGCTCGCGCACCATCTGGCCGAGGTCGACTCGGCCGAGGTCGCGGTCATCGTCGGCGACGTGGACCACCTCAAGGCGATCAACGACGAGCACGGGCACGCCACCGGTGACGCGGTGCTCGTCGGGGTGGCGCGACGGCTCGAGCGGGCGGTGGGCCCGGACGGCTCGCTGTACCGCTTCGGCGGCGAGGAGTTCGTCGTGCTGCTCGAGGGTGCCGCGACCGGCGACGCGGCCCACCTGGCGGAGCGGATGCTGGCCGCCGCGCGCCACCAGACCGCAGATGGCGTGTCCGTGACGATGTCGTTCGGCGTCGCGATCTCCAGCGCGCAGATGCGCGACTACGCCCTGCTCTTCAAGTGCGCCGATCGCGCGCTGTATCGCGCCAAGGCGGACGGACGCGATCGCGTGCGCACGAGCGAACCCCGGGATCTGGCGCTCGCCTCGCCTGACGCCGGGGAGTCGGTGGACACCGCGGCCGCCGACCGGCGACTGCGCCCGGTCACCCCGCTGGCCGCCGCCGCGACGGGCCGCGCGCCCGGCGCAGACCGCGAGGATCGGCCGGATCGATCGCCCGACGCGCCGCGCAGCCTGCTCATCCGCACGGCGACCGAACGCGAGCACGTGCTCGACATCTTTGGTCGGCTCGAAAAGGCGGGGAGGATCACCAACCCCGTCATGTTCGTGGCCCTGGTCAGCGCGGTCCCGTGGTTCGGCTGGCGATCGGTCGTCCCGGTGATCGTCAGCGTCGCGATCGCCACCGCGATCAACCTCGTCATGCTGCCGCGGATGGCGCGCCCGGAGTACCCGATGGCCCTCTCGGTGGTGGTCGTGCTCGTCGGCTCGGCGCTGGGGTTGCTGCTCGCGCACCCCCCGCCGCTGTTCGCGCTCCCCTTCCTGGCGATCCTGCCGTTCATGACCGCGGCGGCCATGCCGGCGCCCGGCGCGACGGCGCTCAGCCTGCTGAGCGGCGGCGTCATGACGGCGATGGCCTTCCTGATGGGCGCTGGACAGGTGCTGCACAACCCGTCGATCCTCGTCCTGCCCCTGGCCCTGCTCGGCGCCATCTCGCTGATCGGCCACGGCATCGGCCAGGCCACCATCGATCACCTGGCCGTCGCCACCATCGATCCGCTCACCGGGGTGTTCAACCGCGGCGCGCTGCAGGCGCGCGTCGCCGAGCTCTCCTACCGCGCAGCACCCCGTTCGGGTCAGGGGCCCGACGGCTGGGAGCCCGTGGCGGTGCTGATCGCCGATCTCGACGCGTTCAAGGCGATCAACGACGAGCACGGCCACGCGGCCGGCGACAGCGTCCTCGCGGAGGTCGCGCAGCGCATTCGCGTGGGCCTGCGCCTGTTCGACTCGGTGTACCGGGTCGGGGGGGAGGAGTTCCTCGTGCTGCTGGTGGGGATGGACGAGCACGGGGCCGCCGCAGTCGGTGAGCGCATTCGCATGTCGTTGCGCCGGCGCCCCATCGCCGGGCTGGCGGTCACCGCCTCGGTCGGCGTCGCCGCCTGCGCCCCGGGCGAGCGGTTCGACTACGACCGGCTCTTCGCCGCCGCCGACGCGGCGCTTCGGGCCGCGAAGGCGGCCGGTCGCGACCGGGTCGTCACCGGATCGGCGCCCCCGGCCCACGCCGGCGTCGCGGCCTGACCGGCCGCCCGCGCGCAGCGGCTATCGTGGCAAGGCGGTAGCCGCGACCGAGCCGAGATGGGTCGGCGCCGAGCCGAACTCCCCATGGCGCTCCGACCCCTCCTTGCCCATATCGCCGACGACGACCACGCGCTCGCGCTCGCGCACGAGGGCGGCCGCGCGTTCGTCTCCGCCTCGCTGCGGCCGTACCTGATCGCCGCGCTGCTCGACGGTGGCGGCCAGGGACCCGACAACGACGGCGGCGGTCCCGGCGCCGCCCTGGCCGCCGCGCGCCCCGCGCTCGTGGTGGTCGGCGACGACCGCGCCGCGCGCGACCTGGCCGCCGACCTGCGCGCCTGGCTGCACCCGCGACCGGTGCGCTACTACCCCTCGCGCGGCGTGGCCTACGAGTCCCACCTCGCCCCGCCGCCGCACCTCGTCGGCCTGCGGGTGGCCGCGCTGGACGCGCTGCTCGCCCACGCCCAGCCGGCCGCCGCGCCCGCCGGAAGCGCGGCCTCGGCCACGGCCACGGCGCTCGATGCCGACGAGCTCGGCGACGCGCCCGTGGTCGTCGTCTCCGCCACCGCCCTGGCGGAGAAGGTGCCCGACCCGGCCCTGCGACCCCACTCCTTCACCCTGCGGGTCGGCGGTCTGCTCGACCTCGACGAGGCCGCCGCCGACCTGGTCGCCGCCGGCTACGAGCGCGTCGAGCAGGTCGAGGACCGCGGCCAGTTCGCCGTCCGCGGCGGGCTGCTGGACGTGTTCCCGGCCACCGAGGAGCACGCCGTGCGCGTCGACCTGTTCGACGTCGAGATCGAGTCGTTGCGCACGTTCTCGACCTTCACGCAGCGCTCGCTCGGCGAGGTGCAGGAGGTCGAGATCGCACCGGCCGCCGAGCTGGCCGTCGAGCACCGCGAGCTGGCCGAGATCGCCGCGCTGCAGGCCGAGGAGGGCGGCGAGCGCCCCGACGTGGCCGAGCTGCTGCCCGTCGATCGCTTCGGGGCGCTGCTCGACCTCATCCCGCCCGAAACGGCGATCGTGGTGGCCGCCGAGGAGGAGATCGCGCCGGCGCTGTCCGACCAGTGGGACGACGTGGTGGCCGCCTTCCACGACGCCGACGCGCACGACCTGTACGTCAAGCCCGACGACGTGTCCGCCGCGCTGCACGAGCGCGCCCACCTGTGGCTGTCGTCGATCTCCCAGGACCAGCCGTACGAGTTCCGCGCCCAGACCGCCGACACGGCGGCGAAGACGATCCTCGACGCCGAGCCCGAGCTGGAGAAGCTCGTGCGCTCCGGCTACCGCACGCTGGTGGCCTTCCCGCGCCGCGGCGAGGGCGAGCGCGCCGCCTACAACCTGGCCCGGCTGAAGGCCACCTGGCTGGGCGAGGGCGACGGCGTGGGCGCGCACCCCAGCGAGCCCGCGCTGCGCTTCGCCGCCGCGTCGCTGCGCGAGGGCTTCATCGCGCCGCAGCTCAAGCTCGCGGTGTTCCCCGAGCATCGCCTGCTCCGGCGCCGGCGCTCCGAGCGCCCGGAGGGCGGTCCGGGCGGGCGCCGCCGTGGCGCGCTGCGCTCGTTCACCGACCTGCGCACCGGCGACATCGTCGTGCACGAGGACCACGGGATCGCCCGCTTCGCCGGCTTCGAGACACGAACGGTCGCCGGCATCACCCGCGACTACCTGTATCTCGAGTACCAGGGCGACGACCGGGTGTTCGTCCCCACCGACCAGCTCGCGAAGATCTCGCGCTACGTCGGCGCCGGCGGCGAGCATCCCCCGCTGTCCAAGCTCGGAGGCACGCGCTGGGACACGATGAAGGCCCGGGCGCGCCGCGCGGCCCAGGAGCTGGCCGGCGAGCTGCTGAACCTCTACGCCGAGCGGCGCCGGCGCGGCGGCTACGCCTTCGAGGACGACAACGACTGGCAACGCGAGTTCGAGGAGCGCTTCCCCTACGCGGAAACGCCCGATCAGCGCGACGCCATCGAGCTGGTCAAGGCCGACATGGAGGCGCCGCGCCCGATGGACCGGCTCATCTGCGGTGACGTCGGCTACGGCAAGACCGAGGTCGCGCTGCGCGCCGCCTTCAAGGCCGCCAACGCCGGCAAGCAGGTGCTCATGCTCGTGCCCACGACGATCCTGGCCCAGCAGCACTACGGCACGTTCGCCGAGCGCCTGGCCGACTACCCGATCACCATCGAGCACGTGTCGCGCTTCCGCTCCGCCGCCGAGCAGAAGGCGGCGATCGCCGGCTTCAAGGACGGTCGCGTCGACATCCTCATCGGCACGCACCGCCTGCTCTCGCGCGACGTGCGCGCGAAGGACCTCGGGCTGATCATCGTCGACGAGGAGCAGCGCTTCGGGGTCAAGCAGAAGGAGCTGCTGCGCCAGCTGCGCCTGCGCGTGGACGTGATCGCGATGTCGGCCACGCCGATCCCGCGCACGCTGCAGATGTCGCTGGCCGGCCTGCGCGACATCTCGGTGATCGAGACCCCGCCCGAGGGCCGCCGGCCGGTGAAGACCTACGTCGGCGAGTACGACGAGGAGCTGGTCAAGCAGGCGATCCTGCGCGAGCACGCGCGCGGCGGCCAGGCGTTCTTCCTGCACAACCGCGTGGAGACGATCGAGGAGACGGCCGAACGGCTGCGGGCCATGTGCCCCGGCGTGCGCTTCGCGGTCGGGCACGGCCAGATGGGTGAAGGGGAGCTCGAGGAGGTGATGATCGACTTCCTGCGCGGTGGCGCCGACGTGCTCGTATCCACGTCGATCATCGAGTCGGGCATCGACATCCCCCAGGCCAACACGCTGATCGTCGAGCACGCGGATGCCTTCGGCCTGGCCCAGCTCTACCAGATCCGCGGACGCGTGGGGCGCAGCCGCGAGCGCGCGTACGCCTACCTGCTGTACGACTCCGCGGCGGCGCTGACGGCGCAGGCCGCGCAGCGGCTGTCGGCGCTGAGCGACTACACCGAGCTGGGCGCCGGCTTCAAGATCGCCATGCGCGACCTGGAGATCCGCGGCGCCGGCAACCTGCTCGGCGACGAGCAGTCCGGACACGTGGCCGCGCTCGGCTTCGAGCTGTACATGCAGATGCTCGACGAGGCGGTGCGCGCCGGCAGCGCCGAGGACGGGACGCTGGAGGAGGAGGCGCCCGAGCCGGTGCGCCTGGACGTGCACGTCGACGCCTACGTGCCGACCGACTACATCCCCTACGAGCAGGCCAAGATCGAGGTGCACCGCCGCGTCGCCGGCGCCCTGGAGGTGGCCGACGTCGAGCGCCTGCGCGACGAGCTGGAGGACCGCTTCGGGGAGGTGCCCGTGCCCCTGGCCAACCTGCTGGCGCTGCAGCGCGCGCGGATCAAGTTCGGTCAGGCCGGCGCGCGCGCCGTGAGCTTCCGGGGGGACAGGCTGGCGGTGACGCCGATCGAGCTCGACTCGGTGCGGGCGAAGCGGCTCCGCGAGGAGCTGCCCGAGGCGCTCTACGAGAGCGGCAAGTCGCAGGTGTCCGTGCGGGTGCCGCCCGACGGGGACGAGCAGCGCTTCCCGGCCGTCGTGCGGGCGGCCGACGTGCTGCTGGCGGTCACGCGCGAGGCGGCCTAGCGGGGGCCTGCCCGCGGCCGCAGGAACGCCCAGCCGAGCGCCGCGCTGACGGCGAGGACGAAGAACAGGCCGACGAACGGCGCCGGCGGGCCGATCGGCGCGTGGGCGTGGTGGACGAACACGAGGAAGCGCTGCTGTCGCTGCGCCGCGAAGGCGCCGGCCGCCGCGGCGCCGACGCGCTGGCGGGCGCCCATCGTCGCGGCGAGGCTGAGCGCCACCAGGGCGAAGAGCGCCACCAACGGCGCCCAGGCCGGAAGGCGGTTCCCGGGCGGGGCGGGGCGCGCCGCGAGGGGCGCGGGCAGGTCGGCCACGAGCGGGTCGAGCTCGCCGTAGGTCCGCGCCGCGTACGCCGCACCGAGACGCTCCTCGAGCTCCTCGGTGCGCAGGCGCCCCTCGGCGGTGGCGTGGCGCAGCCGCTCGACGACCTGCTCGCGGTCGAGGTCTGAGGCCCGCACCGACGGTGCTCGATCCACTCGTCGAGCGTAACGCGTTACGGCGTTGCCGGCGAGGCAATTCGCGGCAATGGAATGCGGCGGCGCGCTCGCGCGTCTTCCTCAACCATGACCAACTTCAGCCCCCTCACTCACTTGCGCCTCGCGCGCCCGCTGTCGACCAGCGACGTCCTTGTCTCACCGGCCGCGGGCCACGGCATCCCCGCGCGTCGGCGAGGGTGGCTGGCGGCTGCGCTCGCGGCGGTCGTTGTCCTGTTCATGTTCGTCGCGTCGCGGGCCGACGCGACGACGACGCCGGTGACCGCGACGCCGGCGCAGGTCGCCGCGCAGCTGTTCGTGGCCGGCGACGTGGCGCGTCTGTCGGACGTGCCCAGCGGCACCGAGAGCCTCGTGCTCGAGAAGGTGCTGCAGCAGCTCTACGCCGACAACCCGGCGCTGTCGTCGAGCGACGCGGTGGCCGGCATCCAGGGGCTGGAGAACAGCCTGGCCTCGGGCGGGGCGGAGACGTCGCCGGCCACGCTGACCGTGATGTCGGGCAACGAGCGGATCCTCGCCATCCTGCAGGCGCTCGAGGCCTCCAACCCGTCGGCGCCGGTGGCGCTTGCCGTCACCCAGGTGGCCAAGACGGCGCTGACCGACGCCTCGAACGTCGAGGACGCCTCGGGCCAGTACTTCGACGCCTCGGCGGACACGCTGTCGACGCTGTCGCTCGGGCAGCTTCTCGCCGGCGGTCGTGCTCGAGGCGACGGTCGCCCTGGGGGCGAGCAACGCGAACTTCGCCGCCGCCCGCGATCAGCTGTGGGCCGCCGCGAGCAGCGAGAAGCTCGGCGACGGCACGACGACGCTGCTGGGCGAGAACCCGGCGCTGAAGAACGACCCGGAGATCCAGGCGCTCGTCTCCAACCTGACCGGCGGCGGCTTCTCCTCGGACGTCAACACCGTGCTCGCCACGATCAAGAGCGACGAGACGGTCGTCAGCGACCAGACCTGCACGCCGAACGGCGCGCCGAGCGCCCCCGGGTCGGGACAGCCGAACTGCGTCGCCGGCGCCCTGCACGACGCCGAGCTCATCGCGGCGCAGTGCCCGAACGGCATCAGCAACTGCTCGTTCAACACGTCGCCGTACGCCAACGACCCGCAGAGCGAGGCGACGACGATCGCCGACGAGACGGCGGCCGAGACGGCCGAGGCGGGTCTGCTCGGCTACGCCAACGCCCAGCTGCAGACCGCCGAGCAGGCCTCCGCGGAGACCTCGGCGCAGATCTCCGACGAGGAGAACGACTACCTCAACGCCCAGGCGCTGAACATGGGCCTGAAGACCGGCGAGGACGTCGTCAGCCTCATCACCACGCTGTCGGTGTCGGAGATCGACCCGGTGGCGGCGATCGGCGCCCTCTTCAACGTCGTCAACGACGCGGTCGGCTATGGCGTCAACGCGCCCGATCCGAACATGATCATCATCCAGGGGCTCCAGAACATCTCCCAGCAGATCTCCGACTTCGAGCAGTACACCCAGTCGGCGTTCGCCGCGATCAACGCGCAGCTCGGGTCGCTCTCCACGCAGATCGCGCAGGAGACCTACCAGCTCAACGCGCAGCTGACCAATGCGCAGAACCAGATCACCACGCTCGGCTCGTCGCTGACCAAGCTGCAGTCCTCGGTCGATCAGCTGCAGGCGGAGATCCAGTCGCTGTTCGTGGCCGGCGCCAACAACGACCTCGGTTCGGTCACGTCGCAGTACCTCGGCTACCCGGCGCTCAACGGCACCCAGATTCCGGCGGGCACGTTCGACACGCCGGCCGGCGACCTGTACCAGGACGCCACGGGTACGGCGGTCAGCCAGACGGTGCTCAGCTCGCCGGGCCCCTACGACTCCCTCGATGCCGATACGCAGCTGACCGCCTCCAGCTCCGATCCGCTGGACACGAACATCAACTACTTCGACTTCTTCGGACAGTCGGTGAGCGACGGTCCGACCGGCCCGTTCGAGACGGCGCCGCTCGCCTCCGGCTGCGCGGCCCGGGCCAGCGGCAACCTGTGCCTGCCCAACCCTGACTTCTGGGCCAGCTCGACCCGGGCCTTCGCGCAGCTGCTGCTCGAGAACCCCAGCGACGTGACGCCGGCGCGCCTGAGCCAGCTGCAGTCGATGATCAGCGACGGCACCGTCTTGCAGCAGGCGCTGTCGCACATCTCGGCCAACGATGCCGGGAGCGATCCGTCGGGCACCGGCAGCAAGCTGCTGGACGGGCTGATCTCCTACTACCAGTACTGGGCCACCGGTGACCACGCATCGGGCCCGCCATCGGTGCAGCAGGCGATCGAGAACGAGGAGCAGGCCTACCTCGCGTCGCAGCCGGTGACGAGCCAGGGCCTCACCGAGCAGGGCGTCAATCCGTGGGGCGGCGTCAGCCAGCTCCCCGACTTCAACAACCTGCTCAACTCGACGACCTTCACCAACGTCCCGATCTGCGACCAGAGCGACCTCCCGCCCGGCTACACGGCGCAGACCGCCGTCCTGCCGCACCTGTCGACCGGGCTGCTGGCCGAGGCCCTCCCGTTCGACCTGCTCAACGCGGTGCGGCTCGGCGCGAGCAACATCAGCGTGTGCTGGGGCGCGAACTTCGACAACGGCTCACCCGGAGGACAGAACTACGGGCCGCTGACGATGCAGCTCGTGTTCATCGGCACCACGCCCGATGCGAACAACCCGAACCTCCAGGACCGGCACGAGATCGGCTACCTGAGCGCCGACGTCAACACCTACGACCTCGACCTCGCCGGCGGAGACGGCACCAACGACGCGGAGTTCACCGTCCTGCAGGGCTGGCAGTCCACCGATGGCGCCACCGACTTCTCGCAGCTGCTGGTGCCGCTGTCGAACCCGACCCAGCTCGGCAGCCTGCAGACGGGGGACCAGATGGTCGAGGCCTACAGCGACCCGATCCTCAGCAATCAGCTGACCGGCATCCAGCAGGGCATCTACAGCGCGCTGCTCAGCAACGGCTCGACGCTGACGCAGGGCACCTCGGAGCAGACCGACGTGGCCGCGGCCGCCCAGCGCCTCGACGGCGCCGACACGCTGCTGAGCGACTACGTGCGGCTCGGCTTCCCGCAGGCCCTGGCCAGTGACGACAGCCTGCAGAACCTCGTCAACGGGGCGGAGTCCGACGTGTTCGCCTACCCGGGCGTGAACGCGTTCGGCGACACCACCCTGCCCGGCGTGCCGGCGCAGCTCGTCCAGTACCTCGAGGCAGCGCGGTCGGCCCAGGCCGGCTTCGACCCGGCGTCCGCGGTGAAGCACTCCTTCATCCCCGCGGTGACCGATCGGGCGAACGCGCTCATCGCCGCGCTCGGGTCCTACGTCCGCAACGGGCGGGCGAGCGGCCAGGCCAACAGCGCCGCCGCCGGTGGGGCGCTGGCCGAGGACAGCCCGCTGGTGTCGTCCACGCTGGACCGGCTCAACCTGTCCGCCGACGTGCTGGCCGACACGCTGAACGGGACGATCAACCAGACGACCACGACCACGAGCACGACGAGCTCGAGCTCGGCCACGAGCACGACCAGCTCGAGCTCGTCCACGACGACCACGGCCACCGCGACCACCGCCCCGACCACGACGACCACGGCCACCGCGACCACCGCCCCGACCACGACGACGACGAACCAGGTGCAGGGCGTCACGAGCTTCGGCACGAGCACCTCGTCATCCGGGTCGACCACGTCGAGCGAGATGCAGGGCGTCACGACGACGAGCTCCACCAGCTCAGCGCAAATCGGCGTCCAGGCGGTGACGATCTTCGTGTTCGTGCCGGTGGTCACCGATCAGAACAGCGTGACGTTCACCGTGGAGTGCACCCGGGCGACGTGTCACGACCAGGCGCTCGAGACGGTCGTCGAGCACCTCGTCGGTGGCAACCTCGCCTCGATCAGCTCCAAGGGCAAGGCCAAGCACACGACCAAGACGGTCGTCGTCGGCTCCTCGAGCTTCACGCTCGCCCCGGGCGGCAAGAAGAAGCTCACCCTCACGCTCAATGCCACCGGGCGCTCGCTGCTGAAGCGGTCGGGCTCGCTGCCGGTCCTGCTCACGGTCACCCAGCAGCAGGGCGGCGGACGCGCTCAGACGATCCGGACCGCGAACCTCGTGGTGCGCGCGAGCAAGGCTCCGAGCAAGAAGAAGGGCTGAGCCACTGCCCGGGCGGCAACTCCGCGCCCGCCGATCGCGGGCGCGGAGCGCGCGGGCTAGCGGCCTCCGGTGCGCTGGAGCAGCGTGTCGAGCCGAGCGGGCAGAGTGGCAAGCAGCTGCTGCTCCTGCTGGCTGGTGATGACACCGCGGGACACGAGCTGGTCCAGGCGCGTCGTCGCCGCCGCGGTGATCGCCGCCGTCAGGCCGGCGACGGACTTTCCGGGTGTCGAGGAGGCGATCTCGGCCGCCGACTTGCCCGATTGCACGTCGCTGCGCAGCGTCGCCGGCGTGATGCCCAGGTACTGGGCCGCGACCGCGATGCCGTCGCGCACGACGCCGCGACCGAGGCGGTGTCCGAACAGCCGGCCGCCGCCGCCCTGCGCAATGCGCTGCTTGATCGCGTTGGCCTGCGCCTGGGTGATCCGGCCCGCGGCGAGCGCCGCGTCGACCCGGTCGGACGCGGCCGCCCGCATCGCCGCGGTGAGCGTGCTCGGCGACACGTCCAGGCGCTGGGCCAGATCGGCGAGGTAGGCCTGTCGACCGGAGCCGCCCGACCCCTGGGTCGCCGCCACGGCGCCGGCGGCGCCGCCGAGCACGACGAGGCCGGTCACGCCGCCGATCACGAGCTTCCTGCGCAGAACTGACTTCACTTGATCCTCGAATCTGTTTGGGGAACCTGCAGTGAAGCCGTCGCGCCTGTGTGGCCGCTAAACCGCTGCGAAGGCGCCACTAAAGGCGTCGACCGGGGCCCGATGGAATACACCTCGCCCCGGGGTATAGGGTTCGGGCTGCTACCGACCGGCGCGGATCCTGCGCCGCCATCCAGGGGGAGCGCGCCGTGACTGACGCCGACGACTGCACCGCCGGGCGACATCCCGGCGTTCGCCGCGGGACCGCCGTCGCCATGGCGGTGGCGGCGGCGACCCTGCTGGGCTGTGGCACCTGGGTGGCGGGCGCCGCTGCCGCGCGCCAGGCCAAGGCGCACAAGCCCGCGCCGGTGGCCGGCTCGCTGGGCGAGAAGATCGCCGCGTCCTCCTGCTACTCGGCCAATCACGCCGGGCAGGGCGACATCGACTGCCAGCAGCTCGCGCACATCCACGGGCCCGACCAGATGCTGTTCAGCCCGGACGGGCGCTTCGCCTACCTCACCGACAGCACCCCGGATGGCACCTTCATCCTCACCGTCCTGCAGCGCGACGCGGCCACGGGCGCGCTCACGTTCGTCGCCTGCTACGGCCCGGCCACGGGATGCACCCCGACCCGGGTGCAGTTCACGCCCTCGGGGCCCCAGTCGATCGCGCTGAGCACGGGCGGTGCCTATCTGTACGCGGAGGGCAGTCGCCCGGAAGAGGGGGACGGCGGTGGCGGAGCGCCGGAGATCGCGTCGTTCGCCCGCAACGCGGCCACGGGGCTGCTCACCGAGCTGCCGGACCCGACGGGGTGCATGGTCACCACCGTCGGCGCAGGCGGCGACGACGATCCGGCGACGGCGCCCTGCAACCACAGCGTCACCCCGATGGATGCCACGGTGACCATGGTCGTGGTCGGGGGCTTCCTGTACGCCCAGCAGCAGGTCGGCTCCGACGAGGGCGCCATGGTACTCACGTTCACCACCAACGCCGACGGGTCGCTCACCCAGCTGCCACCGCCGGCTGGGTGCCTCGACGGGAGCGCGACTCCCGCCAATGACGTCTTGGAGGGACAGCCGCTGTGCACGGCGTGGCCGCTGACCGCCGATTCCCAGCAGAACGGCCTGGAGTGGGGCATCGCCGCGGCGCCCGACGGCATGAGCCTGTACCTGTGGACCGACCTGGGGGCGACCCAGCCGGCGGTCTACGCGGTCGATCGCGATGCGGGGTCGGGGGTCCTTACTCCCGGAGGTTGTGCCGGTGAAAGCGCGCCCTGCGGTTCGGCCTCGCTGCTCGGGATGGTCAACAACGACCAGGCGCTCGCGGTCAGTCCGGACTCGCGCTTCGTCTATGTCCAGGGCGCGGACCCGGGGGAGCGCACCGGGCAGATCGTCACCCTGGCCAGGACCGCCGGCGGCCTGCACGAGACCTCGTGTGTCGGCTCGGCGTTCCGGGCGCTCTCCCAGACGCGGATCCAGGTCGGCCGGCTGTCCGGCTGCACCCCCGCTCCGGCGACCCTGATCGGGGTCGGCGGGCTGGCGCTCGGCGCCGGAGGCCGCGACCTGTACGCCGCCACCGACCAGGGGCCGTTCAACGTCAGCCCGATCGACGCGCTCGCGCGCAACGTCGCGACCGGTGCCCTCACCCCCCTGCCGGGCGCCTCGTTCTGCATCGGCGCCGACGCGGTGGATTGGCCTGAAGTCAATCCGCTGCTCAACGGCTGCCAGCAGGGCCTGGCGCTGGGCGACTACCCGGTGCTCAGTCCCGACGGGCGCGATCTGTACACGGTCGGCCCACAGATCACGCTCCTGCATCCGCGCGGGTAGCCGCCCGGTCGCCGCCCGGTCGCCGCCCGGTCGCGCGTCCGGCCAACGTCCGTCCAGTGCGCTCCTCCGTGCGGCCGGGCGCGCCGATATGGTTGGCACCATGCGGATGCGCGTTGCCCAGATCGCCTGCGCCGGTGTGCTCGCCCTCGCCGGGCTCGGCATGAGCGCCGCGGTGGCCGGCGCCGCCTGGAGCAACCGGGCCAACGAGATCTCGACGTTGCGCAGTGCGGCGACGCGCTTTGCCACCGCCGAGCTCAACGGCGACGGCGCCACCGCCTGCGCCGTGCTCAACGCTCCCCTGTCCGACACGGTCGGTCACCGCACCTGCGCCGAACGCTGGGACGCCTCACTGCACGCGCTCCTGCGCACGCCCGGGATGCGCCACAAGCTGCAGGCCGACCTCGCCGCGATCCCCACGGCCGACGTCGCGCTGACCGACGGCGACTACACGGGCACGATCGCGCTGCCCACGCCGCTGCTCGGCAGCCAGAGCCGCTTCGCGTGGACGAACAACTGCTGGATGCTCGAGCGCTGAGCGCTGAGCGCCGCCGGCGGCGCTCAGGGCACGATCACCAGCTTTCGGTGCGGGCTCGCGGCCTGGTGCTCCCACGCCTCGGCGACCTGCTCCAGCGGGAAGCGCTCGATCGGCACCTTCAGGCGGCCGGCCGCGGCGTTCGCGGCCATCTCCTCGTAGGCGGCTCGGCGGACCTCATAGGAGATCTCGGCGTTGCTGTGCTGGATCAGCGTGTGCCCTCGCAGGCTCGAGATCGGCAGCGCGATCGTCGCGCCCGCCTGCACGCCGATGTTGATCGCGCGTCCGCCGGGCGCCATCGTCGCCAGTGCCGCCTCCAACGGTGGGCCGTACAGCGGATCGAGCACGACGTCATAGCCGTCGCCGGCCGCCTGCCCCAGCGCGGCGCCGAGATCGCCCTCGAGCACGACGACGTCGTCGGCGCCGAGTTCGCGCACGTCCTCCAATGCCTCGCGGCTGCGTGCCGCCCCGACGACGTGGCCGGCGCCGAGGAGCTTCGCTGCCTGAACCGCGATCCGCCCGACGCTGCCGGTGGCGCCGAGAATGAGCACCCGCTCGCCGGGCTGCAGGTGCGCACGCTCCTTCAGGGGTAGCCAGGCGGCGAGCCCGGCGATGCCCAGGGCCACGGCGAGCCCGGGGTCGAGGCCGTCGGGCAGCGTGAACGTCTGCGCCGGGTCGACCGGGGCGAGCTCGGCCATCGAACCGTACGGCGCCGGCGGGCGCTGGAAGTAGACGCGGCGGCCGTCGGCCAGCTCGGCGATGCCCTCGATGCCGGCGACCGAGGGCAGCGTCAGCGACCCGAACTGCCCGGCGGCGACATAGACGTCGGCGGGATTCAGCCCCGCGGCCAGAACGCGGGCGACCTGGTGGCCCGCGTCGGGCTGCGGATCGTCGAATTCGCCCGGGCTGGGAACACCGGGCTGCTGCAGGACGGCGGCACGCATCACGTTCTCCCTCCGCTGGATGGTTGCCGCTGGATCATGGCAAGGTGGCGAGCGGGCCGCGATGCGTAGGATCCGATGCGTGAGCGTCGTCAAGGTCAATGCGATCACCGTGCCGCGGGAGCGCTTCGAGGAGTTCGCGCAGCGTTTCGCGTCGCGGGCCGGGCGCGTCTCGCAAGCGCCGGGATTCGAGGCGTTCGAGTTGCTGCGCCCCAACGACGAGCGCGAGGTCTGTCTCGTCCTCACGCGCTGGCGCTCGGAGGCTGACTTCCAGGCCTGGGTGGCCAGCCCGGACTTCGCCGCCGGCCACGCCCAGCACCGCGAGGGCGGACCGATCGGCACGTCGAGCGAGCTGTGGTCATTCGACGTGCTCGAGCGCGAGGAACCGGCCGCGGGCTGAGGCCCTGCCGGGCCGGGCGTCGCCGGCGCCCCCGCGCAAACGGCGACGGCCGCCGGGACGCTGGGCGCCCCGACGGCCGTCGGTCGGAGGGATGTGGGGAGCGCGGCTTACGACTGGATGCCGGTGTAGCCGGCGACGCACTCCGGGCCGCTCGAGCCCAGCGGCTTGAGCGCGATCGTGTAGAAGACGTCGGCGTCGTCGTCAGCCGTCGTGCTGCCGGCGCGGGGGCCGATCTCCGTCGAGGAGCTGGCGCTCGCGGTCTGGTTGTAGCCGCCCGGCTGGACCGGGTTCGAGCCCGCGATGCCGCCCGCGTTGGTGGAGTTGTCATAGATCGTCATGACGTTGGCAGGCGTGCCCGGGGAGAGGGGCCCGTTGCCGTCGAGATCGGCGGTGTTGGTGTTGTCGACGGCCTCGAACTCGAGCGAGTACTGGACCGCCGCCGAGTTGACCGGGCTGACCTGGCTCATCGAACCGGCCGGGATCGCGGTGCACACGGCCTGGAACGTGAACTGACCGATGTTGCCGAGCACGTGCGGGCTGCCGTCGGCGGGAATGACCTGATCGCCACCGGAGGTGAAGACCTTCCCGGCGAGCTGGTACGCCGAGGCCGGCTGGCCACCGAGGTTCAGGGCGTTGGTCGCGGTCGTCGCGTTCGTCGCGTTGGTGGCGTTCGTCGCGTTGGTCGCGTTGGTGGCGTTGGTCGCGTTGGTCGCGTTGGTGGCGTTGGTGGCGTTGGTCGCCGTCGTGGCGGTCGTGGCCTTGTTGGCCGTCAGGGCGGTCGTGGCCGTGGTGGCCGTGGTGGCCGTGCCCGCCGTCTTGGCGAAGTTCGCGGTGGTCGCGAAGCCCGCGTCGGTGGCGAAGTTGGCGACGTCGGCCGCGTGGACCTTCAGCGAGGGGGCGAGCTTCTTGACGATCTGGTCGATCTCCTTGGTCACCTGCTTGGAGAGCGAGCTCGTCTGCCCGACCGCGTGCGTCGGCTGGGACGAGGTGGCAGCGAGGCTGGTGCCGCCGAGAGCGGCGAAGAGCGCGATGCCACCCATGACGGTGGCCGGGCGCGGGAGGGACAGCGGCTTGCGGTTCATCGGAGCTCCTTTGTCATCGCGGGTGCGGTTGGCGTGTTTGCACGACTGGCACGGCCCACGCGCCGCCGCAGCCGCGGTCGGACGACGACCGTCGCTGGCGGAGCGCGTGCGTGACCGCGACGTGTCCGCGCAGGTGCTGCACGGGCCACGGTCAAGAGGCTGTGCGGGTCACCCGGGGCGAGTCGCCGGCGCCGTCTGCGACGTCTCGTCCTCGCCATCAAGTGCCCGACACCTGTGAAGACGCAGCTCGCTGGCGCCGCATTCCATCGGTCGCAGGAATTCCGTCCGCCCCCGGTTTGCGCCGCGCGGCCTCCGCCGGGAGTCACCTGGCGCGGCGGGCGGGTGCGCGCAATTGCGGCGGGCGGGTGTTCGCAATCGCGGCGGGCGGGTCCGGGCAACGTTTCGCCGGGTATGGAATAAACGCACGGCAGCGCGCGTCTCCCTCACCAGATCCGTGTCAGTCAAGTTGCCCACCGACCCGCTGAGGAAGGCTGCCGGCGTTGCGCGGTTCGCCTCGCGCGGCCGCTGCCCGCAGCGACGCGTCCGGTCGCGCAACCGCGACAGCGCCCCCGCGTCGGACCCGACGATCAGATCGAGATGAACGACTTCCAGCCCAGATCAGCCGAGGAGCAGGAGCAGGCCATCACCCGCCTGGTGGACGGCACCCTCAGCGAGGCCGAGCGGCCCGCCGTGGAGGCATGGGCCGAGGCGCATCCGGAGATCCTGCGGCAGGTCCGCGGCGAGCAGCGGGTGGCGCAGGCGCTCGCCATCGGTGGCCCGCCCGTCCCCGACGGGCTGATCGGGGACATCGAGGCCAAGCTGCAGCGGGCCGAGCGTCCGCGACGCGCCAGGCGTGCGCCGTCGCGTCGCTGGCTTGCCATGCCGCGGTGGCCTGTCGCGGGCGCCCTGGCCGGCGGCCTGGCCGCCGTGGTGGCCGTCGTGATCGTCGCAGCCGGCAGCAGCACCGCCGGGCAGGGCGTCACCAGGGCGGCCAGCCTCGCCTACGCTCCCGCGACGGCCGCGGCGCCGCCGGCCCGGAGCGCGGAGCTGCTCGACGTCGCCTACGGTGGCGTCACGTTCCCCAACTACGCGACGCGATTCGGCGCCGCGCCAGCCGGCGAGCGGGTCGACCACATCGACGGCCACGCGGTGCTGACGGTGTACTACCGCCTGCGTGACGGGGCGCGGCTGAGCTACTCGGTCTTCTCGGGAGCCCCGGTATCGCTGCCGAAGTCCACGCGCACCCTGTGGGTCGACGGCGTGGCGCTGCACGTGTTTCGGACCTCGTCGGGGCTGCAGGTGGTCACGCTCGTGCGGCACGGACGCACCTGCGTGCTGGCGGTTCCCGCCGCCCACGACGGCGTCGTTCCGTACGCCGCGTGGCCGCTGCAGGCCAGCGCTGCGTGAGGCAGGTCCGGCCGGTCCGCGCAAAAACGTTAGATCACGTTTATCCGCAGTTCGCTAGCATGGCCGCCCCGTGTCTCGAATGACTCGCAGCATCGCGGCGCTCGGCGCCGTTTTCTTTGTCGCCATCGTGGTTGCCGCCTGCGGCAGCAGCGACTCCGTGCCCGGCAACGCCGTGGCCTCCGTGAACGGCAATCCGATCACGATGGACACGTTCAATCACTGGATGACGGTGGCGGCGAACTCCAGCCAGCAGTCGACGACGGGTCAGACGACCAAGCAGGCGGTCCCGGTGCCCCCGGACTACACCGCCTGCGTAGCGTCGCTGAAGACCCAGCTGGCCGCGCTGCTGAAGGGCAAGACCGCGCCGACCACGGCGGAGCTGAAGTCCCAGTGCGCGCAGGAGTATCAGAGCTACCTGCAGCAGGTGATGCAGTTCCTCGTCTCGGCCGAGTGGGTCATCGGTGAGGCGCAGAAGCAGGGGATCAAGGTCACCGACCAGCAGGTGGCCACCCAGTTCGCCACGATCAAGAAGCAGCAGTTCCCCACCGTGGCCGCCTACAACGCCTTCCTCGGCTCCTCGGGCATGACGCTCGCCGACCTGCTCCTGCGGGTCAAGCTCGAGCTGCTCTCCACGCAGCTGCGCAACAAGGCGACGGCCGGCACCGGCACCGTCACCAGCGCGCAGGTCGCCAACTACTACAACGCGCACAAGAGCACCTACGGCACGCCCGAGAGCCGCAACGTGAGCATCATCCTGGTCAAGACCCAGGCCGACGCGCAGGCCGCACTGGCCGCGGTCCAGAAGGGCACGCCGTTCGCCGTCGAGGCCAAGAAGGTGTCGATCGACGTCGCGACCAAGAACCAGGGCGGGGCGCTCACCGGCGTCGTCCGCGGCCAGGAGGAGCAGGCGCTCGACACGGCGATCTTCGCGGCGCCGGTCAACAAGTTGCTCGGACCGGTCAAGACGCCGTTCGGCTACTACGTCTTCATCGTCACGAAGGTCACCCCGGCCACGCAGCAGCCGCTGTCCGGCGTGAGCTCGACCATCAAGCAGCAGCTGCTGTCCCAGAACCAGCAGGCGGCGCTGACGAAGTTCGTCAACGACTTCACCAAGCGCTGGACCGCGCTGACGAACTGCCGCACCGGCTTCGTGGTGATGGACTGCAAGAACTACACGGCGCCGAAGACCGGCGCCACCGGTGCGACCGGCGCCGCCGGCGGCTAAGCAGCGGCGGGTCGCCCGGGCGTGTCAACCCCGGAGCTTCAGCAGGCCCTGGCGCGCCTGGACGAGATCACGCGGCGCCTGCGCCGGGAATGCCCGTGGGATCGTGAGCAGGACGAGCGCTCGATCGTGCCCCACACCGTCGAGGAGGCCTACGAGCTCGCCGACGCTGCGCACACCGGTGATGATGCCAAGCTCGTCGACGAGCTCGGTGACGTCCTGTTTCAGGTGTACTTCCTCGCGGTGCTGCTCGAGGAGCGGGGCGCGGGCGACCTGGCCGCCGTGGCCGACCATTGCGCCGAGAAGCTGATCCGCCGCCATCCTCACGTGTTCGGCGAGGCGTCGGCGCGGGACGCGCGGGAGGTGCTCAGCAGGTGGGATGCCATCAAGCGCGGCGAGGCGGGACGCGACACCTCCCTGTTCGGCGAGGTGCCCGAGAACCTGCCCGCGCTGCTGCACGCGCGCAAGCTGCAGCGCCGCGCGGCCGAGAGCGGGTTCGATTACGCCGACGTCGACGGCCCGATGGGGTCCCTGCGTGAGGAGCTGCGCGAGCTCGAGCGTGCACTTGACGGCGTCGGGGCGCCGCCAACGCCCAACGGGGGCGATGACGGCGGCGGGCCGGCCCGCGTGGGCGCCGGCGAGACCGCCAATCCCGAGGCCTTTCACGAGCTGGGCGACGTACTGTTCGCGGCGGTGAGCGTTGCGCGCAAGCTGTCGCTCGACCCCGAGCTGGCCCTGCGCGCGGCAAGCGACCGCTTTCGCCGGCGCGTGCAGGCCGCCAGCGAGCGCGCCTCCAGGAACGGCGAGAACTGGTCGCAGCTCAGCCCCGACCGTCAGCTGGAGCACTATCAGGAGGCCCGTCCATGAGCGAGATCGAGTCCGTCCACGCCCGCCAGATCCTCGACAGCCGCGGCAACCCGACCGTCGAGGTCGACGTGGCGCTGCGCTCGGGAGCGCGAGGCCGCGCGGCGGTGCCCTCGGGCGCGTCGACCGGCGAGTTCGAGGCCACCGAGCTGCGCGACGGCGGCACGGCCTGGCTGGGCAAGGGGGTGACCCGCGCGGTGGCCAACGTCAACGGTGAGATCGCCGACGCCGTGCGCGGGCGCGATGCGACCGACCAGGAGGGCCTCGATCGCGCACTGATCGAGCTGGACGGGACGCCGAACAAGTCGCGCCTCGGCGCCAACGCGATCCTCGGGGTGTCGCTGGCCACGGCCCAGGCGGCGGCCGCCGAGGCGGGGCTGCCGCTGTGGCGCTCCCTCGGCGGCGAGGACGCCCATGTGCTGCCCGTGCCGATGATGAACGTCCTCAACGGTGGCGCGCACGCCGACAACAACGTCGACTTCCAGGAGTTCATGATCGTGCCGGTCGGCGCGCCGAGCTTCGCCGAGGCGCTGCGGATGGGCGCCGAGGTCTACCACGCGCTCAAGGGCACGCTGCACGGCCGCGGGCTGGCTACCGCGGTGGGCGACGAGGGCGGCTTCGCCCCCGACCTGGCGTCCAACGAGGACGCGATCACGATGCTGCTGGAGGGAATCGAGGCGGCCGGATATCGCGCGGGCGAGGACGTCGCGATCGCGCTCGACCCGGCCACCAGCGAGCTGCGTACCACGTCCGGCGCAGGGACTGGCGAGGGCGCCTACGTGCTCGCGGGCGAGGGCCGCACGCTCAGCTCCGACGAGCTGGCCGCGTACTGGGCCGACCTCATCGACCGTTACCCGGCGATCGTGTCGCTCGAGGACGGCATGGACGAGGAGGACTGGGACGGCTGGGCGACGCTCACGCGCGGCATCGGCGATCGCGTGCAGCTGGTCGGCGACGACGTGTTCGTGACCAACACCGACCGTCTGCGCCGTGGCATCGAGTCCGGGGTGGCCAACTCGATCCTCGTGAAGGTCAACCAGATCGGCACGCTGACCGAGACCTTCGAGGCGATCGCCACCGCGCGAGCCGCTGGCTATACCGCCGTGATGTCGCATCGCTCGGGCGAGACGGAGGACGTCACGATCGCCGATCTCGCCGTGGCCACCGGCTGTGGGCAGATCAAGACGGGCGCTCCCACGCGCTCGGACCGCGTGGCCAAGTACAACCAGCTGCTGCGCATCGAGGAGCAGCTGGGCGACCGCGCAACCTATCCGGGACGCTCGGCCTTCCGTCGCTGACTTCAGTCGCCCGGCGGGCCCGCCGGGCGAGCAGGAGATCGGCCGGCGAGCGCGAAGACCGCGCCTGGTGCCCAGCTCCGCCTCGACCGCCCGCCGCGCCCGGCGCCCGCCGGCGCAGATTCGCTGGGACCGGCTGGGGCGAATCGCCATGCTCGTCGTCGTCGGCGTGCTCGTGTACCTGTACGTGAGCGCCGGCGCGTCGATCGTCTCCACCTGGCGGCTGGCGGCGTCCAATCGCGCCCGGGTCGCGTCGATGGAGCGGCAGAACCACGAGCTGCGCGACGCGTTGTCACGGCTGCGCCAGCCGAACACCATCGTCGAGGAGGGCCGGCGCCTGGGCATGGTCAAGGGCGGCGAGGTCGGCTTCTTCGAGACCGGGCTGCCGAACAACTGACCACCGGCTCGAAGGCCGCGAGGCCGCTGCTACGCTCGGCCGGATGTCGCTGACCAACGCCCTGTACCAGTGGCAGGCCGGGGAGCGTCGACTCGCCGCGGCGCCGGCGGACCGCCAGGTCGTGTTCGACCGGGTGATCGGGCAGATCGTGGCCGAGCTGCGCCGTCGCCTCGGTGGCCGCTTCTCGGCCGAGGAGCTGGTGGCGCTGTACGAGCGGGGCACCACCTGGTGCCTCGAGGTGGCGATGGCGACGGCGCCGGAGGATCCGTGGGCGTGGGACTCGGCGGTCGTGGTCGATGCCGCCTTCTCCCGATATCTGCGCGAAGCCGTCGACTATGCCGGCGGCCGGCTCGTGCCGGCGGAGTAGGGCGGCGGCGTCCCGCCGGGGCGCCGGTCAGTCGTCGTCGGCCCCGGCGCGGCGGATCACGATCTGATCCTCCTCGACGAGAACCTCGACGGGCCGGTGACCGGCCCAGTGCTCGGCGTAGATGGCGTTGTCGGCGATGGCCGGGTCCAGCCACAGGCCGTAGCCCTCCTCGCCGTGATCGAAGGTGCCCTCCAGCGGCGCGTTCGAGCGGCTGCGTCCGCGTCCACCGCGGCGACCGCGGCGGCGGGCCGGCGCGGGTGCCTCGTCGTCCTCCTCGTCCTGCTCGGCGGCGCGCTCGGCCTCCAGCCGGGCGCGCTCGGCCTCGGCGGCCTCGAGCTCGGCGGCGATGAGCGCGTCATCCTCGGCGCGCAGGTCGATCTCGTCGGTGAAATCCACGCCGGCGGCGCCCTCCGGCTCCTCGCTGGTGACGAGGTCGTTCTGGCGCTTGAACTGCTGGATCTCCTGCACCGTCACCTCGAGCTGGTGAGCCACCCAGGCGTCGGTGCGGCCCTGGCGGACCCAGGTGCGGATCTGGTTGAGATGCGGACGCAACGATTGACGAGCCATTTGACGGAGCGGGAGACTAGCGCATCCGGCAGGTCGGCCCGGTTGCTGCGCGGCAGCCTCGCCGCACCGTCCGCGAGAACCTTCCCGACGAGTGGTCGCTTTTCTGTTTGCTCGGGCGTATTGTTGGCGGCGGCAGTCCCGAGAGAGGGAGAAGGACCCACAGCCTGTCGGCAACATGGAGGTGCACCCAATGCTGGTTCTGACACGCAAGTCCAACCAGAGCATCATGATCGGCGATGACATCGAGATTTCGGTGCTCTCCGTGATGGGTGAGAAGGTGCGGATTGGAATACAGGCACCGCAGGACGTACCGGTCTTCCGTACGGAGATCTATCTGGAGATCCAGCGCCAGAGGACGTCTGAGCAGGTGCCGGCGGACGATGCGAGAGCGAAGGTCGAACACGCCCTGCGCAAGCTGGGCGACAGTTAGCCAGCTGCAGAGGTCCGGCCGCCCGGGTGCAGTGACGGCTCGGGCGGGCCGGAGCTCGCTCAGGCGAGCAGCAGGTACAGCACGCGGAACATCACGACCGTGACGAACACCGCGGTGAGGATGAGCGCGAGCACCAGGGTGGCGAAGCGCATCGAGCCCCGCTTGTTCTGGCGCTCGAGGTCGCGGCGCAGCGACCGATGCTCGGTCGAGCGCACCAGCGAGCGACGGCGGCTGCGCTCGCGGCTGATCTCGGCGGCGAACTCCTCCTCGAGATCGTCGAGGCTCTGACGCATTCTCATGGTTTGAAGCCTAGACCAATGCCTTGCTTGTCATAACCATTGGCGACGGGCGCACAGGCCCGCAGGGGCCACCGCGCGGCCACGACGGCGATCAGGCGACCGTGATCTCGGGGGCGAGGTAGACGTCCTGGATCGCGTGGAGCAGCTCGATCCCGTCGGCCATCGGCCGCTGGAACGCCTTGCGCCCGCTGATCAGGCCCGACCCGCCCGCGCGCTTGTTGATGACCGCCGTGCGCACAGCCTCGGCCAGATCGGACTCGCCGCTGGAAGCGCCGCCGCTGTTGATGAGCGGCGAGCGGCCGCTGTAGCAGTTGAGCACCTGGTAGCGCGTGAGGTCGATCGGGTGGTCGCTGGTCAGCTTGCTGTACACGAGCGGCGAGGTCTTGCCGTACGACGCGCCGTTCTGGTTGAGCGCGCCGTAGCCGTTGTTGTTCTCCGGCGCCTTCTGCTTGATGATGTCCGCCTCGATCGTGACGCCGAGGTGGTTGGCCTGTCCGGTGAGGTCGGCGGAGAGGCTGTAGTCGACGCCCTCGTGCTTGAAGGCGTCGTTGCGCAGGTAGCACCACAGCACGGTGAACAGGCCGAGCCTGTGGGCCTCCTCGAAGGCCTCGCTGACCTCGTGGATCTGGCGGTCGCTCTGCTCGCTGCCGAAGTAGATCGTCGCCCCCACGGCGGCGGCGCCCATGTTCCAGGCCCGCTCCACGCTGCCGAACATGATCTGGTCGAAGTGGTTCGGGTAGGTGAGCAGCTCGTTGTGGTTGAGCTTGACGATGTAGGGAATCTGGTGGGCCCACTTGTGCCCGGTGGCCCCGAGGACGCCGATCGTGGACGCGACGGCGTTGCAGCCGCCCTCGACGGCGAGACGCACGATGTTCTCGGGGTCGAAGTAGATCGGGTTGGGGGCGAAGCTCGCCGCCGCGCTGTGCTCGATGCCCTGGTCGACGGGGAGGATGCTCATGTAGCCGGTACCGGCCAGGCGCCCGTGGTTGAAGATCGCGCGCAGATTGCGCATCGTCTGGATGCTGCGGTCGGTCTCGCACACCACCCGGTCGATGAAATCGGGGCCCGGCAGGTGCAGCGTCGACTTGTCCACCGTCTCGGAGACGTGCTGGAGCAGCGAATCCGCATCATCGCCCAGCAGGTCGGTGATCCGGTCGGTGCCGGTGGCGGTGGTGCTAGCCATGGGGTGACTCCTCCAGGGTCGAAGACTCGGTGGTCGCGCTGGGCGCCGGAGGGCGGCCTACGACGCTTCCGCGGGGGCCCGCAGCCTCCGGCTTCAGAGCATACCGAGCGCGCATTTGCCACAGCCCTAGAATGAGTTGGCGATGTCTTCGGGCGCCGATCTGTTCGTGGTCTGCAAGCAGTGCGGATCGCACGTCAGTCCGTACATCACCGAGTGCCCATACTGCGGCAACCGGCTGCGCCGTCGGGCGCCCAAGTTGCCGCGGGAGGGGCGCCGCGGTGGCGGACGGCGCGCCCGCGTGCCCGCGTCGCTCGGGCGCCTGCGACCCGGGGAGATCCCGGGCATCCGCGGTGACGCCCGCCCGTATGTCACCGCGGCGCTGGTCCTGGCCACCTGCGGCGTATGGGTCGCCTGGCGTGGGGGATGGGTCAACCCGTTCAACCTCGTCGTCGTCTTTTCGCTCAGCGGCCACTTCTGGCGCGTCATCACGACGCAGTTCACGTACGCCAGCGGCTTCTACCAATTCACCACGCTCGTCGCGATCGCCCTGTTCGGGACGCTGCTCGAGCGCCGGCACGGGCCCTTGTTCGTGCTCGCTCTGTTCTTCGGGTGCGGCGTCAGCGGCGTCCTCGTGGCCAACCAGGTATTCCCGGACACCATCGTCGCCGGCGCCAACGGCGCGGCGCTCGGTCTGCTCGCCTGCTGGGCGGTGCCCGACCTGCGTGCACTGCGCGGCAAGCGCTTCTACGACGGCGACCTGCTCGGGACGCTCGCCATCGCCTGCGCGCTGCTGGCGATGCCGCTGGCGCGGCCGGGGGAGGCCAGCTGGGTGGCCGGCCTGACCGGTGGCGCCATCGGGCTGCTGGTCGGCGCCGGCGTGGATCGGTTGCACCCGCGGTAGGGGGGCGGGGCTCGGCGCGGGGGACGGTCGGGGCCGTGCGGGGCCGCGCGGGGCCGTGCGGGGCCTGGGTGGGCCTGGCGTGGGGCTGCGGTGGGCCAGGCGCGAGGGTCGGGCGTCGTGGCCCGTCGGCGAGGGTCGGTCGCACCGCCCCGGTTGCGCGGGCGGGCGCGCCACGCGGTCCCGCGGGGCACCCCGGCGCCACGCGCCGGGGTGTGGTCAAAAACCAACACCAGGGCGATGAGAATCGACCACACGCCCCAGCGCCACGCGCCCAAGTCCGGGGGGTGTGGTCAAAAACCAACACCAGGGCGATGAGAATCGACCACACGCCCCAGCGCCACGCGCCCAAGTCCGGGGGGTGTGGTCAAAAACCAACACCAGGGCGATGAGAATCGACCACACGCCCCAGACCGCGCCGCCGCCGAAGGCGCCCGCCCACCGCGAGGCGCCCGCCCCCGGCCCGCCCCGCCCCGCAACGCCCCGCCCCGCAACGCCCCGCCCCGCAACGCCCCCGCAACGCCCCCGCAACGCCCCCCCCGCAACGCCCCCGCAACGCCCCCCCGCAACGCCCCGCGCGACGCCCCCCGCCCCCCGCAACCCCGCCCCGGCCGCGGGGCGCCCCCGTGCGAGCCCGCCCGCCGTATGATCAGCGGCGGCGTGGCCGAACCCCCCTACACCGCTGCCGAGGTGGACGCTGCCGTGGACGCGCTGCGCCAGCCTGAGCGCCTCGCGCACGCGCAGGAGGTCGTCACCCACGCCGCGCCGAGCCTGCAGCGCGTGCTCGCCGAGTCGCTCGCCGCGGGCGGGTGGTTCGACCAGACGCACGAGGCCGAGGTCGCGAAGGCCGCCGGCGCGGAGGACGCGCAGGAGCGGTTGCGGGCGGTGCGCACGCTCGTGGCCGAGGAGACGCGGATCGGCATGCTGGTCGGGGTCGCGGTGGGCTTCGAGCTCGCGCACGAGCTGCAGAGCGCGCGCCGCGACGGACCGGCGGCCGACGCCGGCCGGCAGGACCCCATCCCACCCATTCAAGAGGAGGAGCAGTAACCGTGGAGATCCGCTTTCTGGGCCATGCGGCCGTCCAGCTCACGCACGAGGGCACCACGGTGCTCGTGGATCCGTTCCTGACCGGCAACCCGAAGGCGGCGGCGAGCGCCGATGAGCTCGACGCCGACGCGATCCTGCTCACCCACGGGCACGCCGACCACATCGGCGACACGGTCGCGATCGCCAAGCGGACCGGGGCGGACGTGCTGGCGATCGTCGAGATCGCCGGCGAACTGCGGGCGACGGGCTCGAGAAGCTTCGCGACCCCAACCTCGGCGGCACGGTCACGTTCGACTGGGGCTGGGCCAAGCTCGTACCGGCCTGGCACACCTCGACCACGCCGAAGGGCACCGTCAACACGCCGGCCGGCCTGCTGATCAACTTCGGCGGCAAGACGATCTACCACACGGGCGATACCGCGCTGTTCTCCGATCTCTCGCTCGTCGGGCGGCGCAATCCGATCGACGTGGCGCTGGTGTGCATCGGCGGCCACTACACGATGGACCGACACGACGCCGTCGAGGCGGCCCGGCTGATCGGCGCCGGAGAGGTGATCCCGATCCACTACAACACGTTCCCCCCGATCGAGACCGACGCCCAGGCGTTCAAGGCGGATGTGGAGGCGGCGACGTCCTCGGGCGTGGTCGTGCTCGAGCCCGGCGGGACCCACGCGCCATGACCCACGCCATCGTCCTCATCGAAGCCGAGCGTGACGCCCTGGCCACGCTCGGCGGCACGCTCGCCGACATCGACGGGGTCGCCGAGGCCTACTCGGTCACCGGGCAGTGGGACTTCGTGGTGATCGTGCGCGTGCCGCACCACGATCAGCTGGCCGACGTGATCGCCGGCAAGCTCAGCCAGCTCGACGGCGTCGCGCGCACGCAGACGATGGTCGCGTTCGCCGCCTACTCGCGCCACGACCTCGAGGCGATGTTCTCGATCGGACAGTGACCGGCGAGCGCGCCGGGTCCGCCGGGCGCACCGGCGGACCCTTGACGGCGCGCCCGGCGCTCACAGCGAGCGCTGATACGCGCTGAACGCGCGACCCGCCAGCCACACGCTGGCGGCCAGCAGCAGCACGAGATAGCCCACGCGCGAGCCGACCAGGCCCCAGTCGACGTGCGCTCCGGCGGCCGAGCGGCCGGCCTCCACCGCCCAGTTGACCGGGTTGAAGCGGGCGACGTCGGCGATCCACGGAGCCCCGAGCGTGGGCTTCATGAACGCCCCCGACAGGAACGTCAGCGGCAGGATCACCAGGGTGACGGCGCCGATCAGGGTCTCGCGCTCGCGCGCGACGAGCGCCAGCGCGTTGGACAGCGCCGCGAACGTCGCCCCGACGAGGCACGCGATGACGATCAGCGCGAGCACGCCACCCACGCCGCCGGGGATGGAGCCGCCGGCCAGCAGCGTGATGCCGACGATGATCAGCGACTGCACGGCGATCGTCAGAGCGCCGTAGACGAGGCTGCCCACGGTCAGGGCGGGGCGCCACACCGGGGACACCAGCAACCGGTCCATCACGCCGCGGTTCATGTCCTCGATGAAGGACATCCCGTTCCAGCCGGCCGAGTTGATGGCGGTCATCATCAACACGCCGGGGGCGAGGAAGTCCAGGTACGAGCTCGTCTGGAAGCCCGGGATCTCGATTACGCGCTTGAACAGCGCGCCGAACAGCAGCAGCCAGATGATCGGCTGTACGAGCGTGATCAGCACCCACGCGGGTTGGCGCACGAACGCGCGCACGTAGCGCAGGGTCACGTAGCGGGTCTGGCTGACGATGCTCATCGTGACTCCTGTTCGTTGGCCTCGCGCAGGGAGCGTCCGGCGTGGTGCAGGTAGACGTCGTCCAGCGACGGACGCGCGATCGTGGCCGCGCTCACCGCGAGGTCGCACGCGGCGAGCGCGGCGAGCGCGCGCGGCAGCGCGGCGGCACCGTCGGAGGTGCGGGCGCGCAGCACGCGTCCGGAGACGGTGACGGGCAACGGGGCGAGCGCATCGGCCACGAGCTCCGGCGACGCCTCGGTCTCGAGCTCGACCTGGAGCGTGTCTCCGTGCAGCTCGCGCTTGAGCGTGTCCGGCGTCCCGCTGGCCACGACGCGCCCGCGGTCGATGATCGCCACGTGGGCGGCGAGCGCGTCGGCCTCCTCGAGGTAGTGCGTCGTCAACAGGACGGTGATGCGCTCTTCGCGGGCCAGCCCGGAGATCTGCTCCCACAGGGCGGCGCGCGCCTCGGGGTCCAGGCCGGTCGTCGGCTCGTCGAGGAACAGCACGCTCGGGCCGTGCAGGAGCCCGAGCGCGATGTCCAGGCGCCGTTGCATCCCGCCGGAGTACGTGCGTGCGGCCCGATCGGCGGCCTCGAGCAGGTCCACACGCTCCAGAGCCCTTTCCACGCCGTCGCGCAGCTCGGCGCCGCGCAGGTCGTAGATCGCACCCTGGAGCATCAGGTTCTCGCGGCCGGTGGCGATCGGATCGAAGCCGGGCTTCTGCCCGACCACGCCGATCGCGCGGCGCACCCGGTCGGGCTCGGTGAGCACGTCGTGCCCGGCGACGCGGGCCTCGCCGGCGTCGGGCCGCGAGAGCGTGGTCAGCACGCGGATCGTCGTCGACTTGCCGGCGCCGTTGGGGCCCAGCAGGGCGAAGATCGTGCCGCTCGGCACGGTCAGGTTCAGGCCGTCGAGCGCCACGACGGGCGGCTTTCCCGGATAGCGCTTGACGAGGCCGCCGGCCTCGATGGCCGCCGCCGTGGATCTGGGTGAAGGCGTCGCGGGAGCGTCCGCGACGGTCGAAGTCGGCATGTTCGCTTCCACCTCCGTGGTGGTCGGATGGACGAACGAGCCGGTCCCGCCTACAGTGAGAAGTGAGGCTCGGGTGGCGAAACCGCTCGAGGAAGGCTCCGGGGCGGTGTTCGCGCACCGCTTCGGAGCCGCTCTTGCTTGGCTAGGTGACGCTGCGCAGGCGCTCACCTCCGTGCTCGGGGTCGTCGTGCAGCTCGCGCCACAGCTTGGTGCCGATCGAGCCGTCCTCGATCTCGGCGATCAGCTTGCGCACGAAGGCGAGCTCGGCTTCGAGCATCGCCGCGTGGTACTCGCCTTCCACGACGAACAGTCGCGGCAGGCCCTCCTTGTCGGCGAACTCGTGCAGCGAGCGCAGCGCGAGCAGCTCGAGCTCGAGGCGCTTGGTGCGCTCGCGCAACAGCGCGACGACGTCCTCGGGCGGCAGGCCGGGCATCAGCGACAGCGCCGCCTCGAAGCGGGGGTACTCCTTCTCGGGGACCGCGAGCAGCTCGCTCATCCAGTCGACGTACTCGGCCTGTCCGGCGTCGGTCAGCTCGTAGATCGTGCGCTCGGGCCGGCGGCCCTCGCGAATCGTCTCCCGCGCGCGGATGAAGTCGTGGCGGGCGAGCGAGTCCACGACCGAGTACAGCGAGCCGTAGTTGAGCTTGATGCTCTGCTCCTTTGAGCGCTCGCGCAGGGTCGTGGACATCTCGTACGGGTGCATCGGGCGCTCGAGCAACAGGCCGAGGACGGCGAGGGCGAGGGGGTTGTTGAGCTTGCGGCGGGTCACTTTGTTTCGGTCAGGACATCCGTTGGCAATTATTCGAGATCGAATATACGGATGCGAATCAAGGGTGTCAAGGGGGGGTGCGTCACTTGACGGGGTGGGCGGGTGTGCGGAGAATTGCGCGGGATTGGTGCGGCATGGGCGCCGGGCCGCAGGGACTGCGAAGGGGCGACAAATGGATGGCACGGACGGCACGACGCGCGGCGGCCTGCGGACCGCATCATTGGTGGTCGCCTGCATGGGGCTGTTGCTGCTCGCGGTGGCGGCAAGCGCGTTCGGCGCCGGGGGGGCGGGACCGAGGCTGCGACCCCTCGCCGAGCGGAGCGGCCCGATCGGGCTCGGCGAGCCGCTCGTTGCCGCGCCGCGAATCCCGACGGCACCCGATCCGTCCTCCTCCGCCGACGGCGCCGCCGGGTCGGTCCGCCCGCTCGGCGCGGCGCTCACGCCAGCGGGTGCGCTGCGGGCCACGAGCGGCTCGTTCGACGCGCGTGGCTATCGCCTGACCTTCGCGGCCGACGGCGCGCCGCGCTTCCTCGCCGACGCGACGCCCGCGGTGTCCGGCGACGCGAGCTGGGGCGAGGGCTTCGCGCCGGTGGGACTGCCGGTGGGGCTCGCCGGTGGCTACGCCGGCTCGGTCGACACGGTCGCGGTGAGCGGTCAGCGCCTGTACATCGGCGGCTCGTTCAGCACGACGTTCGGCGCGGCGGCGGGCGGGACGGCGAACAACGTCGCGGAGTGGGATGGCCGGGCGTGGCTGCCGATGGGCAGCGGAACCGGCGCGGCGAGCAACGCGAGCGCTGCGGTGCGCGCGATCGCGGTGGTCGGCAGCGACGTGTACGTGGGCGGGGACTTCACCACCGCGGGCGGGGTGGCGGCCAGTCACCTGGCCAGGTGGAACGGCACGAGCTGGTCGGCGGTCGGGTCGGGACTGACCAACAACAGCGGTAACGGGACGCCGACGGTCTACGCGATCGCCGCTTACGTCAACTCCTCGCATCAGACCGTGCTGTACATCGGGGGATTCTTCGACAACGCCAACCCGCCGGAGAACGCGACCAACAACACGCACAGCATCGTCGCCTACAACACCAGCACCGGCGCCTGGACCCCGCTCAATACCTCCGATGGCAGCGGCCCGCTCGGCGGCTATGGCGTCCTCGGCTGCTCGAGCATGTGCGATGGGTCCGTGTTCGCGCTGGCGGTGCAGGGGAACCGGCTCTACGTGGGCGGCGAGTTCAACGTGGCCGGCGCGACGTCGGCGGCGAACTTCGCGTACTGGTCGATCAACACCACGGGCTCGTGGGGCTCGCTGGGTGGCGTGCAGAACACCTCGAGCAGCCAGCCCGCGTCCGTCGATGCGATCGCGCCGTTCGGGCTCGGGTCGGTGTACATCGGGGGGTTGTTCTCCGAGGTCGGGACGAGCAACGTCGCGGCCAACAGCGTCGCCGTGTACAGCACGAACGCCGGCGACAAGTGGTTGGCCCTCGGCAGCGCCGGCAGTCAGGGAGTGTCGAAGTGCAGCGGATGCGGCCCCGGTACGGTGAACTCCCTCAGCCTCGTCCCCGTCAAGAGCGGGGCGTCGCCGCTGATCGTCACCGGTGACTACTCCACCGCGGGCGCCACGAACCTGTCCAACGTCGCCCAGTGGAACGGGACGAGCTGGTCGGCGGTTGGCGCCGGCCTGAACGGGCAGCCGACCGCCGCGACGGCGACCCCGGACGGCGTGGTCGTCGTCGGCGGCTTCTACAGCTCGGGCCAGCAGAGCCTCAACGGCGTCGGCCTGTGGGACGGATCGGCGTGGCACGGGTTCGGCGACGGCATCGCCTACGGTCTCAATCCCGGGCAGAACCCCGGCACGGTGAACGCGCTCGCCGCGTCCCCGGGCGGCTCTGACCTGTACGCCGGCGGTCAGTTCACCGAGGCCGGCGACCAGGCGGCGAGCAACGTCGCGCACTTCGACGGCAGCTCGTGGGACGACATGGGCGGCGGCGTGAACGGGCTCGTCGAGGCGATCGCCGTCGACCCGAGCAGCGGCGACGTCTACGTCGGCGGATCGTTCACCGAGGCCGGGAGCGTGGCGGCGTCCAACATCGCGATGTGGGATGGCAGCGCGTGGCATCCGCTCAGCCTGACCGGCACGAACGGCACCGTCCGCGCGCTCCTGTTCGTCGGCGGCCAGTTGTGGGTGGGTGGCGACTTCGACACCGCCGGGCAGACCTCGGCGAGCGGGGTGGCGATCTATGACCCGAGCACCGACTCCTTCTCCCCGGTCGGGAACAACCTGAACTTCAACACGAAGGGCTTCGACGCCGGCTCGGTCCGCGCGCTCGCCACGCTGCCGCCGCCGAACAGCAACATCGTGGTCATCGGCGGGTTCATCCCGCAGGTGATGGACGGCGGCGCGACGATCCCCGACGTCAACGGGCTGCTCGCCTTCGACACGAGCGCGTCGCTCAGCAGCGATCCGGCGAGCGGCTACCTGCTCCTGAACGGCGGGGTGACCGAGAACTGCGCCGGGAGCACGTGTCCGGGCACGGTCAACGCGCTGCTCACCGACGGCGATCTCGTCCTGGTGGGCGGTAGCTTCGACGACGCCGGGCCGATCAACTCGCGGGGGCTGGCCGCGTTCGACTTCGGCAGCAACTCGTGGACCACGTTCGGCGCCGTGGGCGGTGGCAGCGGCGGCATCGGCGCCCCGGATGTCAACGGGCTGCTCGACGTGGGCGGCCTGTACTACCTGACCGGTGACTTCACCACCGCCGGGTCGGCCGCCGCGTCGGGCGTGGCGGTGCTCGGGTCGATCAACGGCGCCCCGGCGTTCTCCGGCCTGGGCTCCGGGCTCGGCGCCGGATCGTTCTCCGGGCGGACCGGGTCCGCCCTGGCCGAGAGCGCCGACGGGCTGTATGTGGGCGGCAACTTCAACTACGCCGGCCCGCAGGCGGCCGAGAGCCTCGCGCTGTGGGGCGCGACCCAAGGCCAGAGCGTCGGCGGTGGCGCCGGGGCGTCGCTTGGCGGCGGCGGCTCGACCTCCGGTGGCGGCGGCGGGTCGGGTGGCTCGAGTGGCGGCGGCGCGAGCGCCTCGAGTGGGGGCTCCGGTGGCGGCTCGACCACCACCAAGACCACCACCCCGACCTCGGCCGGGTCGACGGGCACCTCGGGCAAGGGCTCGTCAGGCGTCGCTGGCTTCACCAAGACGACGCCGCTCACCCGGGTGCAGAAGCTGGCAAATGCCATTGCCGCATGCCAGAAGCTCAAGAAGAAGGCCAAGCGCGCCAAGTGCGTGAGCGCCGCCAAGAAGAAGTACGCGCCGCCGAAGCCCAAGCACAAGAAGCCCGGCAAGCCGAAGCACAAGAAGTAGACACGCCGGCCAGCGCCCCGCCGCGCCGGTGATGCGGGTGCTGGCCAAGGGCAAGTTCTCGCAATCGTCGGCGTTGCGCGCGCCCAGGGTCCGGGGAGACAGTCCCCTTCAGCATCACCCACTGAGCGAGCGAGCCGGGCGCGACGCGCTCTTCCCCGACGCTCCGTCCGGGCACGCCGACTCGCGACTCGGGCGCCGCGGCCCGTGGGGCCGCAGGCGCCGCGGCGCGGGCGCGGGGCCGCCAACACCCGCCCCGGCGTGGAGGCCCTTGGGCTCTGGGGCTGGAGCGGAGCCGCTGCCGGTCGCGGCGGCGGCGAGGCCGTTGGAGCGGGCGGGCACGAGTGCGGCCACGGTGCGAACTCGCACGGTCTGCGAGCCGGTGGTCGTCGGGGCCGGGGGCGGCCCTGTCCGGGGCGGTGCTACGGCCAACGCCGCGAGCGCCGGGACCGAGCGTGGGATCGCGGTCACCGACCCGGCCGGCGCCGGGATCGAGACCGGATCGGCGGGCACGGGCACCACGCGCACGTCGGCGGGCAGCGCGCCCGAGCCGTTCGAGTTCGCCGCCGGCGCGGGCGCGACGACGCGCTCGGCCGCCCGCGCGCGCCACACCGCGCCTACCGCGAGCGCCAGGCCGAGCGCCGCCGCGGCCACGGCGATGAGCAGGGCGGCGACGGTCCCGTTGCGCGCAGCGCTTGGCGAGACGGCCGAGCCGGCGAGCTCGAACACCGCCACCGCCACTGCGACGCCGAAGACCGCGCCGAGCTGGCGGGCGGTGTTCAGCGAGGCCGAGGCGCGGCCAATGTCGGCCGGGGCGACCGAGCGCATCGTCAGCGCCGCGAGGTTGGGGATGAACAGCCCGATGCCGGCGCCGATCGTCACCATCCAGGGCGCGAGTGCGAGCGCGCCGGTCGTCGGCGTGAGCGTGAGCGCGATGCCGGCGATACCGCCGGTCACGAGTGCGAGTCCGCTGATCATCAGCGGCTGGGTGCCGATGCGTTGACCGAGGCGACCCGACGGGGCCGAGACGAGCAGCGGCATGACCGTCCACGGAAGCGTGTCGACCCCGGTGGCGATCGTGCCGGCGTGGCGGGCGTCGGCCAGGAACTGCACGAGGATGAGGAAGGCCGCGAACATCGCGAACTGGAACAGGAAGCCGCACGCGTTCGCGAGCGAGAAGGCGCTGCTTTCGAACAGGCGCAGCGGGAGCATCGGGTGGCTCGAGCGCGACTCCCAGGCGATGAAGGCGACCAGCAGCGACGCCCCGGCCGCGTAGGCGCCGAGCGTCACCGGGGCGCCCCAACCGGCGCTGTTGCCGCGCACGGTCGCCCACACGATCGCGAACAGGCCGGCGCTGGCCAGGGCCATGCCGCCGAAGTCGATCGGCTCGCGCTCGCCGCGGCTCTCGTGCAGGACGCGCGGGGCGAAGGCCGCCGCCGCCAGACCAACCGGCACGTTGACCCAGAAGATCCAGTGCCAGGACAACCCGGCCGTCAGCAGGCCGCCGGCGATCGGGCCGAGGGCCACGCCCACGCCCGAGATCGCCGACCACAGGCCGAGCGCGGCGCCGCGGCGCTCGGGCGGGAACTCGGCGGTGAGCAGCGTGAGGGTCAGCGGCATGAGCACGGCACCGCCGATCCCCTGGATCGCGCGCGCGGCGACGAGGACCCCGAGGGTCGGCGCGAGTGCGCCGGCCGCCGAGGCGCCGGAGAACACCAGCAGACCGGCCACGAAGACGCGACGGCGGCCGAAGCGCTCGCCGAGGGCCGCGCCCGTGAGCATCAGCACCGCGAACGAGAGGATGTAGGCGTTGACGACCCACTCGAGCGAGCTGAAGGGGACGTGGAGGTCGCGCTGGATCGCCGGGAGGGTCGAGACGACGATCAGGTTGTCGAGCACGATCATGAAGAGCGCGGCGCCGGTGATCGCCAGCACGGCGCGCGCTTGGGCAGAGCTGAGAGTGGGAACACTTGAAGGCATGGGTCCAGTCTGCGATGCTTCTCATCCAGGTACAAGAGAGGCATTTATCCTGGTACCGCCAACACCCCCATCTACCGCAAGGAGCACGCGCCGGCGCGACGACGGCGCCCGCCGGCGGGAGCAGCTGGCCGACTTCCTGCGCCAGCGCCGGGCGGCGCTGCAGCCCGCCGACGTCGACCTGCCCAGCGGCGGGCGGCGCCGGACACCGGGACTGCGCCGCGAGGAGGTGGCCCAGCTCGCCGGGGTGGGCACCACCTGGTACACGTGGCTCGAGCAGGGCCGCGACGTGCGGGCCTCGCTGGAGGTGCTCGAATCGCTCGCGCGCGGGCTGCGCCTGACGCCGGCCGAGCGCGCGCACCTGCTGTTGCTCGGACGGGGCGACTCCAAGCCGACCTGCGCCGCGCCGGACGAGCGGGTCTCACCGACGCTGCGCCGGCTGATCGAGAACCTCGGGGCCAATCCCGCCTACATCCTCGGCCGGCGCTGGGACTTCCTGGCCTGGAACCGCGCGACCTGCGCCGTGTTCGGCGAGATCGGCGAGGTGCCCAAGCGCACGCGCAACCAGGTGTGGCTGACCTTCACGGACCCGGCGCGGCGCGAGCTGATCTCCGACTGGGAGCGGGCGGCCCAGCTGATGGTGGCGAAGTTTCGCGCCGACAGCGCGCACCACATCGGCGATCCCGCGTTCGAGGAGCTGATCGCCTCGCTGCGCGTCGCCAGCCGGGAGTTCCGCAAGTGGTGGGAGCGCCACGAGGTGGCCGGCAGCGGCGAGGGCCGCAAGGAGCTCAACCACCCCGTCGCCGGGCGCCTGGTGTTCGAGCACGCGGCCTTCGTGCACCCCGAGACGCCGGGGCAGCGCCTGGTCCTGTACTCGCCCTGCGGCGAGGGGGACACCCGCGAGAAGCTCGCGGGGCTGCTCGACCAGGAAACCCAGTCGTTGGCGCCGGCGATCGTCGCCGTGGGGTAGGCGCTCAGCCGAGCTCGACGGGCACGACCTGCACCCGTCGCTCGCGCCCGTCGCGCAGGACGACGGCGGTGACGTGCGTGCCGATGACCTCGTGCTCGAGCACGCGCAGGATGTCGGCCACGCCGGCGATGCGCGTGCCGCCGAGCTCGACGAGCAGGTCGCCGTCACGCAGGCCGGCGCGCTGCGCCGGTGAGCCGTCGACCACCTCGAGGAGCTCGACGCAGGCCTCGGGCCCCCAGTCCTCGCGGGCCGCCGGGGGCAGCGGCCGCGGCGCGCCGGCGATGCCGAGGTAGGCGCGGCGCACGCGGCCCTCGGTCATCAGCACGCCGACGACCCGCCGGGTGGCGCGGTTGATCGGGATGGCGAGGCCGAGTCCGATGCCGGCGACCGCCGTGTTGACGCCGACGACGCGGGCCAGGCTGTCGGCCAGCGCCCCGCCGGAGCTGCCCGGGTTGAGCGCGGCGTCGGTCTGGACGACGTCGTCGATCATGCGCGCCACGCCGCTGCCGCGACTGGGCAGGGAACGTCCGAGCGCCGAGACGACCCCGGCGGTTACCGAGCCGGCGAAGCCGTGCGGGTTGCCGATCGCCACCACGAGCTGCCCGACGCGCAATCCCTCCGCGTCGCCCAGCTGCGCCGGCGCGAGCCCGCCGTCCTCGGTGCGCAGCACGGCGAGGTCGCTCAGGGGATCGGCGCCGACGACGGTGAACGCGAGCTCGCGACCGTCGGTGAACGACGCCACCCCGCGGGGCGCGGAGGCCGCGCGCCGGCGCCGGGCGACCACGTGGGCGCAGGTGAGCAGGAAGCCGTCCTCGCTGAGCACGATCGCGCTCCCGGCGCCGGTGGTGACCTGGCGGCCGTCGCGGGTGTGGGCGAGCAGCCGCAGGTTGGCCACCGACGGCGCCAGCGCCTCGGCGACGTCAACCACCGCCGAGCTGTAGGCGTCCAGCGCCGCGGCGTCCTGCGGCACCGCCGGCGCGCTCATGCCGGCGCTCCGCCGAGCGTCACCGCCAGCTCGAGCTCCTCGGTGCCGCGGACGAGCCGGATGGAGACGTCGTCGCCCGCCGCGTCCAGAGCCCCGAACACGTCATCGATCGTCCTGACGTCGGCCTCGCCCAGGCCGACGACCAGGTCGCCGGCCTGCACGCCGGCCAGGTCGGCCGGTCCGCCGGTCTCGACCTCGCGCACGATCAGCCCGTCGCGATCGGGCAGGCCCACGGCGGCGCGCATGCGCCGGCTCGGCCGCGGGGGCACGAGCGCCAGGCCCAGGTGGCCGGTCTGCTCCTGGCCCTGCAGCAGGCGCTCGATCGTGGGCCGCACGACGCCGGTGGGCAGCGCGAGCAGGAACCCCGGGTCGGCGCGCAGCACGTTGAGGCCCAGGACCGCGCCGTCGGCATCGACGAGCGGTCCGGCGCCGGAGCCGCGGGGCAGGGGTGCCGTGTGCTCGATCACCCCCTCGACCGATCGGCCGTGGCGGCCGCGCACCGTGAGCGGCCCGGCCGACACGCGACCCTCGGTCACGCGCAGGCCGCTGCCGCCCGGGTTGCCCAGGGCGAAGACGACGTCGCCGAGCTGGGGCGCGTCGTCGGCGAAGCGCACGGCCGAGGCCTCGCCGGTGGTCACCGCCAGCAGGGCGATGCCATGCCGGCGGTCGACGCCGGCCAGCTCGCCGTCGGCGCGGCGTCCGTCGCCGAACACCACCTCGACCGGCGTGCGGGCGATGGAGTGGCGCAGGACGGCCACGCGATCGGGGGCGACGACGATGCCGCAGCCGCGCCGCGCGCCGCGACGCAGGCCGACGACCGACTCGCCCACCGTTTGAGAGATACTTGTTACTTGCGACATGCAAGTGACTATACAGACCGCGAGCACGCGTGTCATGCTCCGCGCGTGGGCGACGTCGACGCCGGGGCCCGGGAGGCCGATCCCCTCATCAACGTCGGGCGCGTGGCCGAGCGCCTCGGCGATCGCTGGTCGCTGGTCGTCATCGCCGCCCTGCTCGGCGGTCCGCTGCGCTACGGCGAGCTGCAGGAGCGGGTGCAGGGCATCGCTCCGAACATCCTCAGCGCGCGCCTGCGCAAGCTCGAGGACGACGGGATCCTCGTCTCCTCGCCGTACTCCGAGCGCCCGCCCCGCTACGAGTACCGCCTGACGGCCGACGGCGAGGCGCTGGCCGACGCGCTGCGCCTGCTGGCCGACTGGGCCGGCCGCTCGCAGGGGGAGGAGTCGTCGACCGCGCCGCGCCATGCCGTCTGCGGCTCGCCGCTGCAGGTGCGGTGGTGGTGCCCGGTGTGCGAGGAGCTCGCCGCGCCGGGCGACGACGAGCCGGTGCGGGCGTAGCGCGCCGGCTGGGGTTGCGGCGGCGAGGGGGTGGGGGCGGTGGGGCCCCCTTATCCCTCAGGCATGCGCGGCCGGCTCACATGCCGGGCCCGATGCGGAACCACATCGACCGGTCGTGCCAGTCGTGCAGCATCAGCAGCGTGCCGGCGCTGGCGCTGGCCAGCGTCGCGGCGAGGCGGCCGCCGCGCAGCGGCTTGCCGCGCAGGGCGAGGCCCGTCGCCGCGGCGATCACGCCGCCACCGGCGAGGAGCGCGCCGGTGGCGCCGTGGTGACAGCGTTGCCCGAGGATCCACACGCGGCGCTGCAGGGCGTCGTACTCGACCGGATGGGCGAAGCTGGGATGGTGGTGTGGGTGCGCGGTCTGGGGCATCGTGATGGCGGGCTCTGGCTGGGCATTTCCTACCCCTTTAATCGGCGTCGCCGGCGGGGAGTAGAAGTGCGCTCGAACACACGTTGAGACGCGCCCCGTGGCTGCGAGTTGCTCGCACGCCGAGATGGCTGGCCAACCAGCCAGTCTTCTCGGCCGAGGCGACGGCCAGCGGCGGCGGTGGGGCCGCGGCAGGCGGCCGGCGCGCCGGAACGGCGGCGGCGACTCCTAGACTGCGCTGCATCGTGCCGTCGATCCCGCTGAAGCCCGAGTACGCGCCCTCGCTGGGCGAGCTGGTCGCCCCCCGCTGGCGCGCGGCGCGACGCGCGACCCGCGCGGCCATCGTCGCGGCGGTCCTCGCGCTGGTGGTGCTGTGCGCCGCGGTCGTGCTCACGCTCATCGACGCGCGCTACAGCCAGGGCGGCCCGGTGCCGTTTCACCTGCGCTACCGGTCGCTGTCGCGCGCGACGCCGCTGCCCGGCGAGTACGTGCGCCTGCAATCCGACGGCTCCGGCGGCTCGCTGCAGAACGCCTTCGCCGTCGGGCCGCTGGTGCTCCCGCCCTACACGGGCAACGCCAGCGGCTTCCTGCCGCTGTACGCGACGAGCGTCATCGCGGGTCTGGCCCGGCGGTACCCGGGGTTCACGTTGCAGGGTGAGGGCGAGGAACGCGTCGACACGACCAACGGCGTGTACAACCCCAACGGCTACGAGATCTCGTTCAGCACGCGACGCGGCAGCGAGCTCGTGGACGCGCGCGTCGTGCTGATCATCGCGCCGCACACCGGCGGGCGGCGGGGGCTGACGGTGACGATGCTCACGCGCGCCAACAGCGGCGTCGATCCCGCGCACCCGGTCGGCGACGCCGGCGTGCTCAACCTGCCGTTCGGCACCCTGACGTTCACCGGCTGAGGCCGGGGCGTCGGCGACTAGGGCGTGGTCGTCGCCGCCGTCGTGGCGGCGGCCGTGCTCGACGTCGACTCGACGGTGGTGTCGGTCTCGCTCGCGGCGCTCGACGCGGTCGCGCTGCTGAGCGTGTCGGTCTCGGTGGTGGTGGCGACCGGCGGGGCGGGGGTGGGGGCCGGAGTCGCGCCGGTGCTGGTGGTCGGCGGCGCGGCCGGGGTGGTGACGATCGGCGCCGCGGCCGTGGTGCTGCTCGTCGTGACGGGCGGCGTGACCACGACGGGCGTGGCGGCGACCGGCGGGGCGGTCGTCGCGGGCGGCGTCGAGGGCAGGACCGTCACGTCGCTCTGCACCTGGGTGGTCGGGGCGGTCGGGGCCTTGGCCTCGATGGTGCTCGACGCCGTGGTCGCCGTGCTCGTGGTCAGGGTCGCGACCGCCGGCGTCACTGCGGCCTTCTTCACGCGGGCGATCGTGGCGCGGGGATGGTGGCGCACGAGCAGGGCGCCGCCGCTCGGGCGCTGGACGACCGAGCGCACGATCACTGGCGAGGGCACGACCGGCGCGTGGATGATCGGCGCCGGCGTGGCGGCGGCCACCGCGAGCACCGGATGAGCATGGTGGACGTGCGACGTGCCGGTGTTGCTGTTGACCGCCACGGCGCCGGCGGTGACGATTGCCGCGGCGGCAAGACCGGCGACGGCCTTCGTCGCCAGGGCGCCGGCGCCGGCGGCCACGATGCTCGCGCCGCTGCCCGCGCCGGCGGCGCCGGCCGCGCCCGCGCCCGCGCCGGCGGCGGCGGTGGCGCCGCCCACCTGCGCGCCGCCCGCGCTGGCCGTGGCGCCGAGCTTGGCCAGCACGACCTTCTTGGCGATCAGCAGCGCACCGACCGGGAACACCGCGGCCATCGTGCGGTTGTTCTCCTTCAGCTGGCGGCGGAAGGCGTCGCAGCGGTCGCAGTCGCGCAGATGCCGGCGCACCGGCGGGCTGGTCTTCTTCAGGCCCTCGGCGACCTCGCCGAGCTCGAGGCGGACCTCGTCGCAGGTGAGCTTGCGCGCCTCCGCGGCCTCGCCGAGCGAGATCCGCGCGCGCACGAGCAGCGACTTGACGCTCGGGACCGTCGTCTCCATCGCCTCGGCGATGCCCTCGTAGGAGAGCGCGTCGATCTCGCGCAGCAGCAGCGCCGTGCGCTGCGTCTCGGGCAGGCGCTGGACGTCGTCGATGAGCTGCCGGAAGGCCTCGCGCTTGAACACCTTGTCGCCGGTCGACTGCCCGTGCTCGGCGTAGTGCACGTCCATCGAGTCGACGCCGATGGCGACGGTGCGGCGCAGGTGGTTGAGGCTGCGGTTGCGGGCGATGCGATACAGCCAGGGGCGAACGTTGATCTCGCGCTCGTCGGCCAGCAGGGCGTTGAACGCGGCGGCGAAGACCTCCTGCAGGACGTCCTCGGCATCCTCGCGCGAGTTGAGCATGTGCCGGCAGAACGCGAGCAGTCGCGACTCATACCGTCCCACCAGCGCCTCGAACGCCGCGTGGTTGCCCCGCCGGACGAGCGTGACCAGGCGCTCATCGGACTGCAACCGGAGCAGGGGCGCAGGGCCCCGCAGACCGGGCAGCTGACGGTGATGTAGGGCGGAGACCTCCACGTGTGCGGGCGGGAGACAGCTCGTTGCAGGCTCTGCCTCTCCATAGACACGGTAACAGCGGCAAAGTTGCGTTCGGATAGGTGTCCGGTTGCTGTCGGTGGCGGGCGGGCTTGTTCGGGTATTTAGGGGGCGTTTGGGTTGATCTGGGGCGGAGGGGGCGAGGCACCTTGTTCAGATCGGCACAAGGCGGTGGTGGGCGGTCGGTGGGCCGTGTCGGCGGCCGGCGGTCGGCCTGGTGTGGGGCGGCCGCGGCGCCTAGGATCAGCGCCTACGCCCGGGTAGACAAACTGGCAAAGTCAGCGGACTTAAAATCCGTTGCCCCTACGGGGTTCTGAGGGTTCGAGTCCCTCCCCGGGTATGAGTAGACGGCTTGCACAAGCGGTCTTTCGGGGTGACGCGATGACGGCGACGAGCGCGAAGCAGGCCCGTGGGGCAACGTTTGGGGAACCTCGAGCAGCGATCGCAATCGAAACTCCTGGCGCCGGCATCCGTCCTTCACGTTGATGTCGACGAGGAGACCGGGCGCTGCTCGGCGGGGTGCTGTCTGTGGACGAGAAATACTGTGGACTCGAATTCGAGGGGGTTTCGATGATCGCTGTGACGGTTAGGAGCCGGTACTCCGGGGCGATCGCGTGCCGTCGGGCGGGTGGCGCGAGTCCGCTGACGCGGACGGTGCTCGCCGCGCTGCTGGTCACGGCCGCGGCGCTGGTCTCGGTCGCGCCGGCCTGCGCCCTCTCGCTCAGGCCGACCGCAGGCTCGCCGTACGCGACCATCGGGGCCGCAGATGGTGCCGTAGTGGGTGACTTCAACGGCGACGGCAAGACGGATATCGCGATTCATGGGAACGCGACCAGCTCGGTCGCCGGCGCAAGCTACATATCGGTGCTGCTCGCGAACGGTGCCGGCGACTTCACGCCGGCCAGCGGCGGACCGGTCGCTGTTGCCCCGGACTCGAGGCTCGTGGCGGAGGGCGACTTCACCGGCGACGGCAAGCTCGACCTGCTGGTGGCGAACGACGACTCAGACACCCTGTCGCTGCTCATCGGCCGGGGCGATGGGTCGTTCGTTCCTGAGCCGACGCCGATCACGCTCAGCGGCAGCCCCGGTTACGTCGGCTCAGTTGCCGTTGCCGATTTCAACGGCGACGGCAAGCTCGACATCGCCGTTGCGAATGCGCAACAGGACACGTTGTCGATCCTGCTGGGCCGAGGCGATGGGACGTTCACACCCGCCCCCGGCTCGCCGATCGCGGTCGCCCCGGGTAGCCCCTACCTGGGGGTGGTGGCGGCGGACTTCAACGGCGACGGGAGGCCCGACCTGGCCGTCGCGGGGAGCCCCGGTGGGAGCGCCACCGTCTCGGTGCTGCTCGGAAACGGCGACGGGACGTTCAGGCCCGCCCCCAGCTCACCGATCACGCTGGGAAGCGGGGTGCCGACCATCGGCGTCGGCGACCTCAATGGCGACGGCCGGCCCGACCTCGTGCTCGGCAATGCTCCCTTCGATGCCGTGAGCGTGCTGCTGGCCAAAGAGGATGGATCGTTCTCGGAGGCGCCGGGGTCGCCGTTTGCCGTCACCGGCGATGCGATCGACCCGACGATCGCCGACCTCAACAGCGACGGACGAGCCGATCTCGCGTTCATCTCAGATCAGGGCATCACCTTCCCGAACAGCCTGAACGTGCTCCTCGGAGACGGAACCGGCGCGTTGAGCCCGGCGGGCGGCTCCCCGTACACGATCAGCGCGCTGGGCGATCTCCCCGGCATCCTCGCCGTCGGACAGTTCGACGGCCGGACCGGCCTGGTCGTGACGCCGAACTGGGGCGGCTACCAGAACCCGGGTGCGGTGAGCGTGTTGCTCGCGCCGCTGCCCTCCGACCCACCGACCGCCGCCCTCACTGCACCCGCCGGTCCGGCGCTCACGGGTGCCGGGATCCGGCTCGATGCGTCGCAATCCAGCGACCCGCTGGACCGCAGCATCGTCGACTACCAGTGGGACATCGGCAGTGGCAACTTCGATCACGACACCGGCAGCGTCCCGACGATCACGGCGACCTACACCCGGCCAGGGATGGTGCACGTGCGAGTGAAGGTGACGAACAGCGCGGGGGAGACCGCGATCGCCGACGCCGACCTCGATGTCCGCCCGGCTCCTCCGTCGGGACGGGTGGGCGTTTCGATCAACAACGGCGATTACGCGACGAATACTCCCCATGTTCAGCTGGACATCGTCTGGCCGGCATTCGCCTCCGCTGCGTTGATCTCAAACGACGGCGGATTCAACACGGCCGGGGGGACCGTCACCGTCCCCCTGAGCGCCAAGGTCCCGTGGACGCTGCGTTCCGAGGGGCCGGAGCGTCTGCCGAAGATCGTCTATCTACGCTTCCCCGACAGCTCGACCCCGACCGAGACCTTCTTCGACGACATCCTCCTCGACACCCTGAGGCCGGTCGTTCAGGGCGCGAGGTCGGTCAGCACGTCGCCGGCGCGCGCATCCGATGCGCGGGAAGCGAGGCGCACGTACCGCGTCGAGCTGCGGGCCGCGGAGCGACTGTCCGGCATCTCCGCTGCGCAGTTCTCGGTGACTCGCTCGGGCGGCATCACGGTCACCTTCGTCAACCCCCGGCGACGTGGCATCCGCGAGCTGGCTCGAGTGGTGCCGGTGTCGATGATCGCGCGCCCACGCTACGTACGGGTGCGAAGCGCAGCCGGCAGCTGGTCGAGGTGGCACTCGATCGGCTGACTCGGAGGAGGTGGCACGCTCAACCCGCGAGGCTGGCCTCGGGAGGGTACGTTCCCCTTGCGACGCGGCGTTGGCGCGCACGGCGCTACGAGCTCGGCTGCAGCGTCGCCTCGAGGTTGAGCGTCGCTCCACTCACCGTCGTATTGCTCGTCACGCTGTCGCCGTTCATGTCCAGGTCGTGGCCCTGGAACATGTCCGTCGATACGCCGGGCGAGGACACGAGCACGTTGAATGAGCCACCGACCGTGGCGAGACCGACGTAGTCGCCCTGCTGCACGAAGAAGTTGGTGGGGGCGAACGAGTAGGTGCCGACGGTCGTCGGCAGCGAGAAGGCCTGCGTCGTGCTGACAACGAGCAGCGAGCCGTCGGGCTGGGGGCGGAGATCCTGGAAGTGCAGGTTGTCCTGGCACACGCTGTCGGGCATCACCGGGCAGGTGCCGGCGACGTAGTTGCCACGCACCATCACCTGCGTGACCTGGCCGTTGGCCGGGGCGGACGTGCTGAGCGCCTGAGCCTGGCGTGCGGTCGGGGGCGGCAGCACGTCGGCGACCGCCGGCGCGAGCGCGGGGACCGCACCGAGCGCGGGGACCCCTCCGATCGCGGCCACGCCGGTGAGCTCGCTGGCCGCGGACCGCGGCGCCGGCAGCGCGGCCCGCGCTGTCGCCGCCTGGGCCTGCTGCTGCAGCCACAGTACGAAGTCGACGGTCGCGCGGGCGATCGTGTCCGGATCCTTGGTCAGCGCGACGCCGAACTCCTCCGGCCCGATCGGCGCCGGCGGAGGCGGCGGGGGCGGCGGGGGCGGCTGGGTCGGCAGGTTTGATTCGATCATCGGGCTCGTCAGCCCGGTGAGGTGGGCCTCGTCGTTGTCGGAGCCGAGGATGTAGGCCTCAGCCAGGAGCTGTCCGAACAGCGAGCCGCTCTTCGATCGCGCCAGGTTCACGAGCGTGGTGGATCGAATCGCCGTGTTCAGGCCCGCGAGGTTGCCGTTGGTGAACTCGCCGCGGCCATAGGTGCCGTTGTCGGCGGGGTCGGGTGCGTTGGTGTTGCCCGGGTTGTCGGTGTGGTTGACGTAGTGGGTTGCGCCGGGGGTGTCGGCGGCCACCGGCATGCCGTTCTTCACCCACACGTCCTTGCCGAGGTAGGACCAGGACACCTGCGTGGCGCTCGCCGCCGTCTCCAGCAAAAGCATGTTCGGGTAGTTCGCCTTTGGCAGGTCGGTGATGAACCGCCCCGAGTAGCAGGCGTCGATCTTGAACTTGAAGCCGGTGCTCGGGTGGGCGTTGAGGATCGCCTGCAGATCGAGGGAGGTCACGTACTGCGGCATCGTCGTCCAGTGCTCGGTGCCGTCGGGGTCGGTGCCGGTCTTGATCCAGCGCATCCCGACGAGGACCCGCGCGTTGACGCTGTTCCCCGGGGCGGTCCCGTGGCCGTCGATGTAGATGAGGATGTCCTTGCAGCCGTGATTGGCGATCGCGTCCGTGACCGACTGCTGCAACGCGGCGCCATTGGGCTGGGCGATGACGCGGTTCATGGCGTCGAGCGTCGGCGCGACGGTGAAGTTCTGCAGGCCGTACGGTGCCAGGGAGTCGGCGACGGCGTTCACGCCGACGAAGTCCTGCGCGAACTCCTTGTCGCTCATCAGCCCGATTTGGATGATGCACTCACCCGCGAGCGAGTTCGGCGGGAGGACGATTGGGCCGGGGGCCTGCGTCGCTCGGGCGGCGAGCCGCGGCGGGGTACCCACGAGGCTGCCTTGCGAGGTGTCGTTGAAGATCTGGAAGCGACGGGCGAGGGGGTCGGCCACGAACGGGGGATCGGCCCCGTTGACCAGTGGCCACCAGTCCGAGCTCAGATCGCGCAGCACGCGCCCGCTCCGGCGCGAGATGAGCAACGCGCGGGTCGGATGGGAGAATCGCGCGCCCGGCTCGAGGTCCTCGTAGAACAGCCAGGCCGGCTGCCCGATCGGGGGCACCGTCAGCTGGGCACCGCTCTCGGGTGCACTGTCGAGCACCGCCGGGAAGACGACCTGCCGCGGCCCGAGCGGTCGCGCGGTCTCGTAGACGATCACGGCGCCGGCCTGGCGAGCCGGGGCGAGCACCCGCAGCGCGATGCTCGCCGCGGCTGAGCGCGAGAACGCCGCCTCGGCAGTCGCGGGCGCCACCGCGCCGAGCACGATGCACAGGACGAGACCAACGAGCGTCAGGAGCCGCGGACGCACAGCGCGAGCCTAACGCCAGTGGGTGGCGGATTCCAGGGGCCGAGCGCCGGTGGCGGCCGGCGGCAGTAGACCTCGTTTGGCACGGTTCGGCGTGCGGCTGAGATCTGTCCCAGGTCTTATCCCAAACTCCCGAATTCTCAGGTCATTGGAACGCTTCTGAGAGCACGTGAGCGCAGGCCAGAGACGGGTCGCTACCTGAGTACTGCGGACTGCGGCTCGCCGTCTCTGGTCCAGAACACGATGTGAGGTCCCGACGCGGCGGGGTCCCCGGACGGAGTCTCATACTGGCTGGGGGCCGACAGGGCGAGCGATGACGGGTCGATGCCGGGACTCGATGCCAACAGGTGGCTGCCGGCGTAGTCGACGGCGTGAACCTCTTGGAAGTAGATCGGCGGAGCGCCGGGGGCGCTTTGGGTGAAGCTCTGGCAGATCCATGCGACCGCGCCGTCGCCACCACTAAAGCGGCATCATCGCGCCGTCGATCCGTGGGCTATGAAGCGGATGGGCCGCGCGCACCAGATGAGCCTGTTGACCGTCGCTGTCGGATGGCTGGTTGGGCTGGCGCTGGCCCCAGCGGCGATCGCCGCTGTACTGGGGCCAGAGACGGCGGCGCCGGGACGGGTCATGTTCCCCGTGGGCAATGGTCTGGTGGCCGATGAGGCCGGCGGCGCGGTGGCGGTGCCCGGCGGCGGTGCGATCCTCGTTGGAAGTGGCCCGGTCGCCACCGACCTCTCGCAGGCGACGTCAGCGCCGTACCTCTTCGTCGTCAAGGTCGGTCCGTCGGGACAGCCCGACCCGTTGTTCGGAGAGGGCGGCGCGGCGCGGATCCCCGGCTCGCTCGTCTTCGAGCAGGTGCTCCTCCAGGCCGACGGCGACATCCTGATCGTCGCGTCGCGCCCGCCGAGTCGAAACGCTGATCCGGTTCAGTGGAACGCGATCCACCCTGCGATGGTCGTCGTGCGCCTGTCGCCTACCGGGGCGGTCGATCCGACCTATGGGTCGGGCGGCGTCGCCGAGGTGCCGATGCAGGAGGGTTGCGAATGCCGCGACGTTGCCGCGCTGCAATCCAACGGGGACCTCGTGCTCACCGGCCAGATCAAGACCGGGTTCAAGGACTCGATCTGGGCAGTCACACGCCTCACTGCGTCCGGCCGGGTGGACGGTGGCTTCGGCCACGCCGGCGTCGCGACCATCCCCGTGGACTCCGGCGTCGGACTGTCGGTTGGCGTCACCGCCGCTGACGCCATCGTCACCCAGGGCCAGGCCGAGTGGTCCTACGAGGAGAATGTGACTGGCCCAGGGCTCCTGCTGACACGCCTCACGGCTGACGGCGCGCCGGACCCATCCTTCGCGGGGGGCAAGCCGTTCCTGCTGTGGGTGGCCAGCGTCGACGACTCATGGGGCCAGGAGCCCTCTCCCACGTCGATGCTCGTGCAGCCGGACGGCAGTGTCATGGTCGAGTCATTCCCAGTGCCGGCCGATTTCGCCCACCCGCAGGGACAGGACGTTGGCTTCGGGATCGCCCGCTACACGCCCAGCGGTCTCCCCGACCCAACATTCGGACACGCCATCGCCCACTCTCCCGCTGCCCTCGGAGGACTGACCTACCTGCCCGAGAGCCGGCCGTTCGGTGCCTTCGAGATGCTGCCAGCACCCGCTGGCGGACTATACGTGGCCGACGTTCTCGGGGGGACGGCGGACGGCAACTACGCCACTCCCGGCGGGATCCAGATCCAGCGGCTCGATCGGTACGGCAACGTGGACACGTCGTTCGGCGGCCAGCACGGCCTGACGCTCACCATCCCGTTCGGTGGCGGCGAGGGGGAATTCCTGTCGACGACCGAGTGGAGCCTCGCGAGCCCGCCGACGCTCGGCGACAACACCTTCCTGCCGGGGTCCGGCGACAACGGCATGCCGCCGCTGCTGGCCCAGCCCGACGGTACTTACCTCCTGCCTGGCGGCGTCTCGGTGACCGCTGCCATCGCGGGCAACGCGGTGCGAGAGCAGGCGCAATTCGCCCTGGCCTCGCTGACCGCGAACTTTGCCCTCAACCCGGCCTTCGGCGGCCCGCCGCCGTCTCTCCAGCTGACGTTGAGTCTGCCCAGGCAGCGTACGCGCGGCGACATCCGGCGACATGCAGTGCTGGTCCGGTTCAGCGCTTCGTTCGCCGGGCTCTGCGATGCCGACGTGTACTCGGGAAGGCACCTGATCGCACAGCGGCTCGTGCCGCTGCTCGCGCCCGGCACCGCGACCATTCCCGTCCGCCTCACAGCGAGCAGGGGCACGCCTACTACGACGCGGACAAGGCTGTGTCGATCACCGTCATCGCCAACGCTCGAGACCTCTTCGCTGACGACGCCAAAGCGACCGCGGCCATGACGCTGGCGTCCGGTCGATGAGCCGCACCGGCAGGCCGCCGGTGCGCCAGCGTGCCTCGCGGTACCCTCACACGCTGATCGACGGGGAGGGTGATCGTGGCGAACTTCGGCGACTTCCAATACGAGCTCTACTTCGCCGGGCTGTCCGGGCAGCGCTGCCCGCTGCCGATCGCCTACGACGATCTCGAGCGGCGCGCGCACGCGAGCCTGGCGCCCGAGATCCTGTCCTACGTGGCCGGCGGCGCCGGCAACGAGCACACGCAGAACGCCAACGTGGCGGCGTTCGACCGTTACGGGCTGATCCCGCGCATGTTCTCGGGCGCCAGCGAGCGCGACCTGTCGATCGAGCTGTTCGGCCTCAAGCTGCCGACGCCGCTGTTCCTGGCTCCGGTCGGCGTGATCGCCTTGTGCGCGCAGGACGGCCACGGAGACCTCGCGACCGCGCGTGCCGCGGCGCGAACCGGCGTGCCGATGATCGCGTCAACGCTCATGGAGGACCCCCTCGAGGAGGTGGCGACGCAACTCGGCGACACGCCGGGCTTCTTCCAGCTCTACACGCCGGCCGACCGCGACCTGGCGGCGAGCTTCGTCGCGCGCGCCGAAGCCGCGGGCTACAGGGCGATCGTCGTCACCCTCGATACCCAGATCCTCGGCTGGCGCCCGCGCGACCTCGCCCTCGGCTCGTTTCCGCAGCTGAAGGGCAAGTGCCTGGCCAACTACTTCAGCGATCCGCTGTTCCGCGCGAAGCTCGCCACCGCACCCGAGGACGACCCGCGGGCCGCCGCCCTGCAGTGGGCGCTCGGCTTCTCCGATCCGGGGCTCAGCTGGGACGATCTGGCCTGGCTACGATCGCTGACCGATCTTCCGCTGCTGCTGAAGGGGATCTGCCACCCCGAGGACGCACGCCGCGCCATCGATGGCGGCGTCGACGCGATCTACTGCTCCAACCACGGTGGGCGCCAGGCCAACGGCGGTGCGGCCGCGATCGACATGCTCGGCGCGGTCGTCGAGGCCGCCGGTGACACGCCGGTGATCTTCGACTCCGGCGTGCGCGCCGGCGAGCACGTCGTCAAGGCGCTCGCCCTCGGCGCCACCGGGGTCGCGGTTGGACGCCCGTACGCGTTCGGCCTGGCGGCCGGCGGCGAGGACGGCATCGTGCATGTGCTGCGCTGCCTGCTCGCCGAGGCCGATCTGCTCATGGCCGTCGACGGCTACCCGTCCATCGGCGCCCTCGGTCCCGACGCGCTGCTCGTGCGGCCCTGAGTTGCCGCGCTGCCGTCGCGGGCGGCGCGCCCGGGGCCCAGGGCAGCCACAAGCTAAGCCGTCAGCACCTGGGCGCCACCGTCGGGCTGGTCGGCGTGAGGGCCGACACCGACCGTGGTCGCGGCGGTGAAGCGGGCGAGTGACTCGGGGTCATGGGATGGGAGGTAGACGGTCGGGTGCTGCGCGCAGTGCGCGAGGATCCTGTCGAGCGTCGCGACGTGCACCGCCGGGTCCGGCCCGACCGCGTCGGCGCGTCGGGCGCGCAATTGCTCGAGCGAATCCGTGGCGTCACCGGCGAGCATCACGTGCCGGCCGGCGTCGTCGATACAGATGACCGCGATGTGGCCGGGGGTGTGCCCGCGGCGTCTCGACGGCAACGATGCGCCCGTCATCGCTGAGCGCCCGGCTGCGGGCGAACGCGCCGAACGGGCCGCCGTCGAGCGCGAACGGCTCGGGCGCAAATCCCTCCGGCAGGGGCTGGCGCAGCACGCGCCGCATCAGCCGCGGGACGGGTGAACGCAGATACCGCAGCTCGATGTCGTTGATCAGGACCGGCAGGAAACGTGGACCAGGCCGTCGATGTGATCGCCGTGCGCGTGGGTGAGGACGACCTCGGAGACGTTCTCGAGCGCCAGCCCGGCCGCGGCCATCGCTGCGGGCAGCTCCTGCTCGGGGGCGACGTGCATGCGCGCGAACGGAACATCGCGCGCGGCGGCGGTCTCGCCGGTGTCGACGAGGCGCAGGACTCCCTGGTGTTCGATGGCCCAGCAGTGGATCGGCAGCGGGTCTGACCAGGCGTCGGGCAGGAACAGGTCCAGCTGCCGGCGCGGGCCCGAACGGGCGAACAGGAAGCGGCGCTTGACGCTGACGGTGCCGGTGGTGAGCGGGTGGATCTTCATGAGGCGCTCTCCGATCTGGGGGGATTGCGACTGCTGGGTCCGGCGGGTGCGAAGCCGCGCAGGATCAGCTCGACGACGCCCTCGGCGAGACGCTCGTCGATTGGTCCGCCGGTGACCAGCAGGCGATAGAAGATGGCGCCGCCCAGCACATCGAGCGCGAGCTCGAGATCGAGGCCCCGGCGGAGATCGCCGCGCCGCATCCCGCGCTTCAGCACAGCGCTGAGCGCCGCCCGGCGGCCGGCGAGAAGGTCGTCGCGCAGGGTGCTCGCCAGCTGCGGGTTGCGGCGCGCCTCCTCCAGGAGGGCGGGCATCAGCCGGGCCGCCAGCGCCCCGCTGTACACGTCCACCGCCTGACGCATCAGCGCCAGCAGATCCGCGCGCGTTGACCCGGTATCGGGAATCCTGATCTCGCTGACCAGGGTGGCGACGGCGTCGCTGACCAGTTCATCCTTGGAGCGATAGCGGCGGTAGATCGTGGCCTTCCCGACGCCCGCGCGGTGCGCGACCTCGTCCATCCGAAGCTCCCGGATCCCGCCTTCGGCCATCAGCTGCAGCGCTGCCGTCAGGATCGCGCGGTCGGCCCGGGCGTCCCGTGGCCGGCCGATCACTCGCGCCGGTGCAGCATCGCTGGCCATCTGCCGCCCACCTCTCGTCGGCCTCGGTATCGTCTGCGTTATGGAACCGGCTCGTTCCGTAAGCGGAACGTATCACAATTTCGATACCGGCGCGTCTCGTTTGTGAAAATGCCTATCCCCGGGGCGCGACGAGGGTCGGGGTTTGATCCGCCCGGCGCCGGGCGATAGCGTTCGCCCGTGTCCTCGGCGTGGCCGGAGCTGCCGTATGACGCGTGGAGTGCCACGTGCGACACGCTGCACGCGCACACGCAGGTCCTGGGCAAGCTGGCGGCGGCGCTGGCCCCGCCCGAGCCCCAGCTTCAGCACGCCGCGCTGCGCCTGACGGCGCGCGGGTGGAAAACCCTTCCACTGCCCGCGCCCGATGGCTCCGGGGCCCTCGTCGTCGCGCTGGACCTGCGCACCCATGAGGCGCTGGTCGAGCACAGCAACGGGCGGGCGTCGCGCGCCGCGCTGGCGCCCGACCGAGCGGTTCGCGACGTCACGGGCGAGGTGCTGGCGGCGGTCCGGGAGCTCGGAGGGCCGGTCGAGATCGATCTCACGCCGCAGGAGACGCCGTGGAGCACGCCGCTGGATGAGGACGACGAGCACGCGACCTACGATCCCGCCCAGGTGTCGGCCTACTTCGGCGCCGCCACCAGCGTGGCGCTGGTCCTCGCGGCGCTGCGCGCGCCCTACCGCGGGCGGTCCACGCCGGTCAACGCCTGGTGGGGGTCCTTCGATCTCGCGGTCAGCCTGTTCTCCGGCCGTCCGGCCGATCCCCCGTCGTCTGACTTCATCATGCGCAACGCGATGACCGCGCAGGAGATCGCCGTGGGGTGGTGGCCTGGCGACCCCCGCTACCGCAAGGCAGCCTTCTACGCCTACGCCTACCCGGCGCCGGACGGGTTCGCCGAGGCGGATCTCGTGCCTGAGGCGGCCGGCTGGAACGCCGAGCTGGGCGAATTCGTGCTCGACTGGGATGACGTTCGCGCCAGCCCGGATCCCCACGGCGTCGCCCTGGACTTCGCCCGCTCGGTGGTCAGGCACGCGTGCCAGGTGTGTGACTGGGACGCGGCACTGGCCGACAGCGCGGATGGCAGGCCGGCGCCGGTCACGTAGCGGTTGGCGTCGGTGCGGGCCGGGACGGCGGAGGAATCCGGCCCCGGCCCGCGAGGCGAATCGCGCCGTCTGATCGCAACCAGCCGGTCTGAGGTCGCCACCGACGCGGGCTTCTCCGCATTGGAGAACCCTTGCCACGCAGGGGTCAGTATGCGCGGCAAGCTGTGAACGTTCGTCGTTTCGCGGTCCGGCGCGAGCGCGTCCGGGGCGCCGTGCGATGGCGATGCACTCGTGTCCATGGCGCGGCGCTACCCGGCGGTGTAGCCGCCGTCGACGTACACGATCTGACCGGTGACGAAATCCGAGGCGCGCGAGCTGAGGAACAGGACGGCGCCGATGAAGTCGTCCGGTTCACCGAGGCGGCCGACGGGGATGCGCGCGAGCATCGCCTCGCGCACCGCCCGGCCGTGACCCTCCGGCTCATGCATCCATTCGGTCAGCGCGGAGCGGAACACCGTGGGGCCGATCGCGTTGACGTTGATCGCGCGGGCGCCCCACTCGCAGGCCAGCGCCCTGGTCAGTCCGTCGATCGCGGCCTTGGACGGGCAGTACCCGCTGTAGCCCGCCGGATGACCGAGCTTGCCGCGCGTGGAGGAGACAAGCACGATCTTGCCGCCCTCGCCCTGCCGGACCATCTGGCGCCCCGCCGACTGGCACACCAGCCACGACCCGCGAACGTTGGCGTCCATCACGCGCTGCCACGCGTCGTCGGTCATCTCGGTGGTCGGCGCCACGACGTTGATCCCGGCGGCGCTGACGAGCACGTCCAGGCGCCCGGCCAGCTCGACGGCGCCGGCGACGATCGCCTCGGCGGATCGGGGCGTGTCCGCCCGGGCCGGGATGACGTCGGCGCGGCCGCCGGCAGCGCCGATCGCGTCGGCGGTCCGTTGCGCTGCCGCCCCGTCGCCGGCGGCGAGGATCACGTGGGCGCCGGCACCGGCCAGGCCCCGGGCGGCGGCGCCTCCGAACGCGCCGCTGGCACCGGTCACCAGCGCGGCCCGTCCGCTGAGATCGAACAACCGCAGCGAGGGCAGGCTCATGCGGCAGCCGGCGGCGAGGGTAGGCCGCCGAGCCGAATGGACTGACGCCGTCGGACGTGTCGACGCGCATCGGCCTGCCACGCTCAACGGTGCACCGCATCCTCGTCGCCCTCGAGCACGAGGACCTGGTGGCGGCCATCGGATCGGGGCGCTACCGGCTCGGTCGCGCGCTTTCCCAACTGGCCGCCACCGAGCGCCGCGACGTACGCGCGGTCGCGCGCCCGTTCCTGGAGGACCTCTCCACCACGGTCCGCGAAACCGTCGACCTCGCCGTCCTCGTTCAGGACCACGTGGCCTTCATCGATCAGGTGCCGGCGCCGCAACGTCTGCGCGCCGTCTCGACGGTCGGAGCCACGTTCCCCGCCTACTGCACGGCGAACGGCAAGGCGCTGCTGTCCGAGCTCTCCGACGAGCACCTGCTCTCCCTGCTGCCCGAGCACCTGCCGGCGCTTACCCCGAACACGGCGCCCCACCGGCGCCGTCTGCTCGAGGACATCAGCGAGATCCGTGCCCGCGGCTACGCCGTCGACCGGGAGGAGCACACCGAGGGAATCTGCGCGGTCGGCGCCGTCGTCCGCGACGCCTACGACGCCGTGGCCGCGATCACCATCCCACTGCCGACGCAACGATTCACGGGCCACGAACCGGCGCTCGCCCGCGAACTGCTGGCGAGCTGCGCCCGGGTGAGCGACGCGCTCGGCGCGCCCTCGCCGGGTCGGTGATTTCAGCTCTCGGCGAAGCGGTCGTAGAGCTCGGGGAGCAAGGCGGCGAGCCGCGCGTACTCGATCGCGCAGTGGTGGGCCAGCGCTTGCGCGGCCGGTCCGAGGGGCAGGCGCCGGCGGATGGCCGGCCGATTCACAAGGTGTCCCAGCGCGTCGCCGGCCGCTCCCGCCAGGTCGGGGCGCAGGGCCGCCCCGATCCAGAAGCGGCTGCGCAGCACGAGGCCGTCGGGCTGCTCGAGGAACACGTGGGTCATGACGGTGTGCTGCATGTGTCTCGACGGCGAGCCCGAGAGGCCACCGACGATCGTGCCGACGTTGGGATCGTCCAGCGCGTCGCGCGAGAAGCCGTATTCGCTCGGCGCCCTGAAGGTGATGCGCACGATCTCGCGTCCGATGCCGATGTCCTCGTCGGGATAGTGGGTCGCGCCCCAGAACGGCTTGGCGCCGGGCTGGCGTGGAGGGGTGAACGAGATGCCGAAGTGCGCCTCGGGGTACCACAGCCGGTAGCGCTTTGGCTCGCGCGGATGCCAGTCGAACCACCAATCCCACATCGCCGCGCTCGTTCCCGGCATCGGCGTGCGTACCGCGACGTAACCGATCCCGTCGGGCAGCCGGCACCAGCCCGTCTCCCGCTCCAGCGGAGCCGGATCGAGCAGGCGATCGATGTCGCTGAGCGCCAGCGCCTGCTGCGGGGCGATCGGCGTCGCGATCGCCGCGACGACCGCCGGCTCCGGGGGAGCCGATGGGCGCGTCAGGAACTCGTCGAGGGGATCCTCAGATGTCATGGCTCGCGGCTGGGTGGCCTTCGATGGCGATCACGTGCGGCTGTGTGGCGCCCAGGTGCCCGGCGAGCCAGTCGACGGTCAGGCCCATGACCTGATCGCGGGCCTCGGCGAACAGCTCGAAGTGCGTGTCGGGGAAGGATTGGATGTCGAGCCCCGGGACGTCCTTCAGCGCGCGCCGCACCTGCGCGGCGGGAGTGATGGTGTCACGCTCGGCCAGGATGATCCGCAGGGGGACCCGCACGCGCCTGGCCGCGCCGGTGGTGGACCAGCGCATCATGTTGATCAGCGACAGGCTGGTCACCTCGTTTCGATAGCGCGGGGCGTCGGCCGTCATGTCCGCCGCCCACTCGAACGCGCCGTCGCTGTTCATGACCGCAAGCTGTCCGGGGCGACCGGTGACGGGGATCATCCGATCCGGGCGGCGCAGTGCGCGCGCGATGACGGCGGCCGCGCCGGCGCGAATCAGGCGCGCATCCGGTCGGCCGCGAACGGCGATGAACGGCACGATCGCCGCGGCACACCTCACCCTGGCGTCGGTCGCCGCGAGGACGAGCGCGTGGCCGCCGGACAGGCTGACACCCCACACCCCCAACCGCTCGGCGTCGACCCTGCCATCGGCGGCGAGCACATCGAGCGCCGCGCCGAACGAGCGTGCCTGTTGCGGCGGGTCGACGTGCTGGCGCGGGGAGCCGCGGCTCTCGCCAAAGCCGGGATAGTCGAACGCCAGCGAGGCCACGCCACGGTCGGCGAGCGCGGCCGAGTACTCGGGGTGCAGCATCTCCTTGACACCGGCAAAGCCGGGCGCCGTGACGACCGCGGGCACGGGGCGGGCCGCTGCGTCCGGGAGGGTCAGTGTGCCGACCACCTCGATCCCCGCAAACGCGAAGGTTCTGGTTTCGGTGATCACGGGAGGGGTCGCCGCTTGACGCACGTACAGGTCAGCCGGTGAGGGACCGGACGCGGGCCCACAACGACTGTTGTAGCGTGGCACAACGGATGTTGTGGTGTCAACCTCCCGGACGCTACCCTCCCGGTGATGGCTGCCGCGCCTCGCACCGATCGCCGCACCGCGATCGCCGACGCGGCCATTGAGATCCTCAGCGAGGCGGGCAGCCGTGGGCTGACCCATCGCGCCGTCGATCGCTCCCTGGGGCTCCCCGCCGGTTCCACCGGGAACTACTTCCCCACCCGGGCCTCGTTGCTCGGGGCGGCAGCCGAGCGACTGATCTCGATCGACCTGGAGATCGCCGGGCCGGCGCCGGAGCCCCAGTCGCGCCTGAGCGTCGAGGCGGCCTCCGAGCTGGTGAGCGCGCTGATGGTGCGGTGGCTTGGCGCCGGTGCGCGCGACCGGCAGATCGCCCGCCTCGAGCTGCTGCTGGAGGCGCGCCGGCGTCAGGAGCTGGGCGACATCTTCTCGCGCGCTCGGTTGCGCTTCCAGGCCGCCGCCGAGGCACTGCTGCGGGCCGTCGGCTGTCCCGATCCCGCGGCCCACGCCCCGGCGTTCACGGCGTTCTACGACGGCCTGCTCATCGACCAGCTGCTCCATGACCGGACCGCTCTCGACACCGCGGAGCTCGCCCGCCACATCGCCGACCATCTGCGGGGCCTGACCGCCCCGAGCCGCAGCGGGGCTCGCAGCCGGGCGTTCGACCGGACGTGAGCGGCGCTGCCACGCCGCGGCACGAGGTCCCGGTCCGCCTGCGGGACGGACGCACGCCGCTCAGGCCGCGGCAACCACCAGCTCGGCCGGCTCGTACGCGCCGTCGGCACAGACGCGGTCGCGGCCGGTCTGCTTGGCGCGGTACAGCGCGGCGTCGGCGCTCGCGAACACCGTCTCGTAGCTGAACGGCTCGTCCGGCGCGGTGGCGACGACGCCGAAGGACATCGTGATCGCCAGCCCGTTGACCGCGGCGTCGCGCACCGCGAGGCGCAGGCGCTCGGCGACGGCGATGGCCTCTGGCTGGTCGATGCCCGGCAGCAGGATCGCAAACTCCTCGCCGCCGATCCGGTAGGCGGACTCGAAGGCCCGCAGGCACTTGCGCATGCGATAGGCGACCTCGACGAGCACCGCGTCGCCGGCGGCGTGCCCGTAGCGGTCGTTGATCGCCTTGAAGTGGTCGACGTCGCCGATGATCACGGCGACCTGCTCGGCTGACAGCACCGATCGTGCCTCGGTTTCGGCCACGCGGGCCCGCAGCGCCGAGCGGTTGAGCATCCCGGTGAGCTGATCGACGACCGACGCGCCGCGATAGCCGACGGCCGATCGCCCGACGGTCCAGCCGACGAGCGCGAGGGTGCCCAGCAGCGCGAGCGGCAGGGTGACGACCGCCGGGTCGCGGAGGACCTGCTGTGAGTTGAGCGCGAACGCGACGACGATGACCAGGACGCCGGCGAACGCCACGGCAACGAGCACGCCGCGGCCGGGGAACACCGCACACAGGCCCGGAACCATGATCAGCAGCAGCGGCAGCGCGAACAGCGGAGCACCATGCGAGACCGCAAAGCCGCCGGCGATCGACAGCTCGAACACGAGCCAGCCGAGCAGGACCCCGTACTCGGAGTGGCGCACCTTACCGGCGCGGTTCTGCACCGCCATGAAGACGGCCGCCCCGGCGATGGGCGGACCGAGCGTTGCCCAGCCAAACCACGGGCCCGACGCCGCGACCCCCGCGAACGCGATCAGCCCGCCAATCACGAAGACCGGGGTCAGGCGGGTGTTCAGCTCGATGAAGTGATCGCGTTCCAGGGGATCGGTCACGAGCCAGTTGCCCCGGCGACGTCCCTCGGGGTGCGGGGCGCCGCTCACTTGGTGAGCCCCGGGCTCATCCTCGCTGAGCAGCGCGAGATCGCGCTGGCGCCGTCGCCGGCCCCTGGGCGGTGGCTGGCCCACCTCGTCGGCGCTCGCCGCCGCCACGTCGCCGATCACCTGCGCCGCCGCGGTCGGCGTGGTGCTGCCGGCGACGCCGACGCGGTCGCGCCCGCCGCGCTTGGCCGCGTAGAGAGCCTCGTCGGCGCGGGCGAACACGTCCTCGAAGGCAAACGCCCGTCCCGGAGGCGACGCCGCGACGCCCAGGGAGATCGTCACCGCGATGTCGCCGATCGGCCTGCGGGCGACGGCCAGGCGCATGCGCTCGGCGCGACGCTGCGCCTCGGTGTGGTCGATGCCGGCGATCACGACGACGAACTCCTCGCCGCCGAAGCGGTAGATCGGCTCGGACTGCGACAGGCAATCATCGAGCCGGCGAGCGACCTCACACAGCACGAGGTCTCCGGCGGCGTGCCCGTGGCGGTCGTTGATCGCCTTGAAGTGGTCGACGTCGATGGCGATGACGGCGACCTGCTCGCCGGTCTTGGAGGCCTGGTGCTCCAGCTCGGCGACGCGGGGCGTCAGCGCGCCACGGTTGAGCACGCCGGTGAGCTGGTCCACGACCGCGCCGCGCCGCGAGGCGATGTCGAGGTCCCGCATCGCGGCCAGGCTGCCGGCCAGGACCACGATCAGCACGACCGGCAGGAGCAGCACCGGCGGCGTGTGGAGAATCTCGGTGCTGTCGAATCCAAACGCGACCCCGAGCACCACCGCCTCCGTGATCGCGATGACCGCCAGGACGGTGCGCCCGGGAAGGATCCCCAGGATGAGCACCGTCGGCATGACCAGGACCGGCAGCAGGCTGGCCCGCGGACCGTGCGCGAGCGCGATCCCGCCGGCGATCGCGAGCTCGGCGAGCAGCCACACTCCGACGAGCGCGTACTCCGGCCGCTCGTAGCGCGCGAGACCTGTCCAGATCACCGCGAACACCGCCGCCGCGACCACGACCGGCAGCAACGGCTGCCAGCCGTGAGCGCCCACGCCGGTGGCCCCGGCAGCGAGGTACATCGCCACGATCACCGGTGAGACGCGGCGGAACCGCAGGCGCAGATCCTCCAACCGCCGCCGTTCGGCGTCGGTGTGGCAAATGAGCGTGCCTGCACTCATCCAGTCCGTATCGGCGCGGCCGGCGCCGGACTGGTGGAACTGGCCGGCCGGATAGCCGACTGTCCGCCGGCCCGGATGGCCCCGAACAGCCGCGAGCCGAGGCCCGACGGCTGCCCGGAGCGGCGAATGGAATGCCCGCGGATCGCGATGCGTCTATCCGTGTTGTCGGCCGCCGGATTCGGGAGCAACTCCGATCCGGGTCCGCGCTTGGGCAGGCGTCATGACCTGCGACATTCGGCTGGCCGAACCACGGCGCGCCATGAACGGAAGGTAGGACCCATGAGCTTCAACCACGCAACCATTCGCAACCGGCCGGTCCGGCCGGCCCGGCTCGGCTCGGCGGTCGCCGCGGCGATCCTCGGCCTGAGCGTCCTGGCCGCCTCGGCGTCGGCGGCGTCCGCTGCGCCACTCCCGGACGCCAGCGCCAACTTCGCGTTCACGACGCTGAACAACCCCGCCGACACGACGTTCAACCAGCTGCTCGGGATCAACGAGTCCGGCCTGATCGCCGGGTACTACGGATCCGGAATGCCCGGGCACCCCAACAAGGGCTACCTGCTCCCCAACGACGGCGCGGGGGCCTACGAGAACGAGAACGTGCCAGGTGCCGCGCAGACCCAGGTCACGGGCCTGAACAACGTCGGCGTCACGGTCGGGTTCTCGGTGGACAAGAAGGGTGACAACTCCGGCTTCTACACGACCGGCGGCCACCACTTCCACACCGCCAATTACCCGACCAGCCAGCCGGCCAGCCCGGCCGTCGATCAGCTGCTCGGCGTGAACGACAAGGGCATCGCGGTGGGCTTCTACAACGACGCCAAGGGCAACGCCCACGGCTACACCTACAACATCGCCACCCACCGCTACGGCAAGGTGACGATCTCGGGTGCCACGAGCGTGACCTCGGCGGCGATCAACAACCAGAACGACATCGCCGGGTTCGAGACCAACGCGGCGGGCACGGTCGAAGGCTTCCTGCTGCTCAGCAACGGCAAGCTGGTCACGCTGAGCGTGCCCGGCTCGAGCATGACGCAGGCCTTCGGCGTCAACGACGGCGACGAGGTCGTCGGCGACTACCAGCTCGGCAGTGGCAAGAGCGCCACGACGCACGGCTTCGTGTGGGCGCCCGGGTTCGGCTTCGCGAACGTGGACGACCCGTCGGGCGTCGGCGCGACGACGGTCAACGGCATCAACGACCACGGCCGCCTCGTGGGCTTCTACACCGACTCGAGCGGCAACACCGACGGCTTCCTGGCCACGCCGCAGGACTAGCCGCCTCCGCCGCGCCGTTCAGACCGGGCCGGGCCGCCAGCGCGCGGGCCGGCCCGGTCTGCGTTCGTGAGCGCCGGTGGTGGTGGGTCAGCAGCGGGCCGGGGTGCGCTTTCGACCCTGCCCGCCGTCGCCGCGCCTGGTCGTCTCCGGCGGGCGAGGGGTGTGGTGGGCTGGAGGTCTGTGGTGCACCTGGCCTGACCACACACCGAGCCTCGGTGATCGCCAACCCGGGAGCTAGTGTCCCGCCGATGGCTCGCCACGTCCGCCTACGCGAGGTGCTCGTCGGGATCGAGGGACTCGCGGTGCTGCGGCAGCTGTACGACGGCAGCGACGCCGAGCTCGACCGTCGGGTCGCCGAGATCGCCCGCCTGCTGGCCGACGACTCGCTGTCGGCGGCGGAGCTCACCAGCGAGGAGGACCCCCGCACGGCGTATGAGCTGTGGGCAGGGACCTACGACGACCCGGGCAACCCGATCGTCGCGATCGAGGAGCCGGTCGTGCACGCGCTGCTCGACGGCTCCACGGCGGGACGAGCCCTCGATGCGGCGTGCGGCACGGGGCGCCACGCCCGCTACCTCGCCGATCGCGGCCACGACGTGCTCGGGGTGGACGTGAGCCCGACGATGCTCGGCCGGGCCGCGCAGCGGGTGCCCGAGGCGACACTCCTGGAGGGCGACCTGTGCGAGATCCCGGCTCCCGACGGGCACTTCGACGTCGCGGTGTGCGGGCTTGCCCTGTCGCATCTGGCCGACGTGCGGCCGGGCGTCGCCGAGCTCGCGCGCGTGCTCAAGCCGGGGGGACGCCTGGTCATCTCGGTGCTGCATCCCTTTCAGGCTCACCTGGGCTGGCAGGCCCCGTTCACCGACTCCGACGGGCGCCGGCGGTTCGCCCGCGAGCACGCGCATACCCATGCCCAGTACCTGTCGGCGTTCCGGTCGGTCGGGCTCGACGTGCGGGGCTGCGAGGAACCGGCGCTCCAGCCCGAACACGTGCTGACGAAGCGCCGCGCGTTCGGGCGCATTCCGGACGCCACGGTCCAGGCCTACGTCGGCCTGCCCGCCGTGCTGGTCTGGGACCTGCGCGCGCGCGAGTAGCCAGAGCCCGCCTCCGCGGGCGCGGGGCCCGGACATGCGCGGCGCCCGTCCGAGCTTGCGCTATCAATGACGTTCGAGGGAGCCAGCAGATGTCGCGCAAGCCACCAGATGACCCCGGCGAGGCCGAGCTCGAGATCACCGCGGCGGCCGATCATTCCGCCGGGCTGGCGGCGGTGGCGTCGGCGTTGCGTCACGGGGTTCGCGAGATGGGCGTCGTGCGGACTGCGCGCACGCTGGCGTCGCTCAACCAGCGCGACGGCTTCGACTGCATGGGCTGCGCGTGGCCGGATCCGGACGAGCGCCACCACGCCGAGTTCTGCGAGAACGGGGCCAAGGCGGTGGCGGAGGAGGCGACGCGGCTGCGGGCCGGGCCCGAGCTGTTCGCGCAGTACAGCGTCGCCGAACTGGCGGCGCAGTCGGACTTCTGGCTGGGCAAGCGGGGCCGGCTGACCGAGCCGCTGCACCTGGCCCCGGACGCGACGCACTACGCGCCGATCGCCTGGGACGACGCCTACGGGGTCATCGCGGGCGAGCTGGCCGCGCTGGATTCGCCCGACGAGGCCGCGTTCTACACCTCGGGACGCACGAGCAACGAGGCGGCGTTCGCCTACCAGGCGTTCGTGCGGGCCCTCGGCACCAACAATCTGCCCGACTGCTCGAACCTGTGCCACGAGTCCTCCGGCGTGGCGCTGAAGGAGACGATCGGAATCGGCAAGGGCAGCGTCAGCCTGCAGGACGTCGAGTCCGCGGACCTGCTGGTGATCGTCGGGCAGAACCCGGGCACGAACCATCCGCGGATGCTCAGCTCGCTGGAGCGCGCCAAGCAGGCCGGGGCGCGGATCGTCAGCGTGAACCCGTTGCGCGAGGCCGGGCTCGCGCGGTTTGACAACCCGCAGACCCCGCGGGGCCTGCTCGGGCGCGGACGGCCGCTGGCCGACCTGCACCTGCAGGTTCGGGTGAACGGTGACCTGGCGCTGTTTCGGGCGATCAACCGGCTGCTCGTCGACGAGGGGCTCTCAGAGCGGGCGTTCGTCGCGCGCTACTGCGAGGGACTGGAGGCGCTCGAACGTGAGCTGCAGACGGTGACCTGGCCGCAGACGCTGGCCGCGACCGGGCTCGGGCGCGAGGAGATCGAGGCGTTCGCCCGGCTGGCCGGCGCCTCGCAGCGGATCGTGGTGTGCTGGGCGATGGGACTGACGCAGCACAAGAACTCGGTGGCGACGATCCGCGAGATCGTCAACTTCCTGCTGTTGCGCGGCATGATCGGCAAGCCCGGCGCCGGGGTGTGCCCGGTGCGCGGCCATTCCAACGTGCAGGGCGATCGCACGATGGGGATCTGGGAGAACCCGACCGCCACGCTGCTGGACTCCCTGGAGGCGGCGCTGGGGTTCCCCATGCCGCGCGCGCCGGGCACCGACGTGGTGGACACGATCCGCGGCATGCGCGACGGGCGGATCAAGGTGCTGATGGCGATGGGCGGCAACTTCCTGTCCGCCGCGCCGGACACCGCGGCCACCGACGCGGCCCTGCGCCGCTGCCGGCTGACGGTGCATGTGGCCACCAAGCCGAATCGCGCCCATGTGACACCGGGCCGCCAGGCGCTGCTGCTGCCGACGCTGGGACGAACCGAGCGCGACGTGCGCGCCACCGGCGAGCAGGTGGTGACCGTCGAGGACTCGATGTCGGTCGTGCATGCCTCGCGGGGGCGGCTGCCGGCGGCCTCTGCGCACCTGCGCAGCGAGACCGCGATCGTGTGCCAGCTGGCCGAGCGCGTGCTGGGCGAGCGTGTCCCGGTGCCGTGGGCGCGCTGGGCCGAGGACTACGACCTCGTCCGTGACGCGATCGCGCGGGCGATCCCCGGGTTCCACGACTTCAATGCCCGCCGCGATGCCGGCTTCGTGCTGCCGCATCCACCCCGCGACGAGCTGCGCTTCGAGACACCGTCGGGCCGCGCGCGCCTGACCGTCAACCCGCTGCAGGTGGTCGACGTTCCGCCCGGGCGCCTGCTGCTGCAGACGCTGCGCTCGCATGACCAGTACAACACCACGATCTACGGTCTCAACGACCGCTACCGCGGCATCAAGTCCGGCCGGCGCGTCGTGCTCGTGCACCCCGCTGACCTGGCCGAGCTCGGGTTGGCCGACGGCCAGGTCGTCGATCTCGTCGGCGAGGCCGGCGACGGCACCGAGCGTCGCGCCGAGCGGTTCCGGTGCGTCGCCTACGACACGCCGCGCGGTTGCGCGGCGGCCTACTACCCCGAGACGAACGCCCTTGTCCCGCTCGACAGCACCGCCGACGGCAGCGGCACCCCCACGTCGAAGTCGATCGTCGTGCGGCTCGCGCCCCGCGAGCGCGGCGAGCCGGCGTCCGGCGTCGCCTAGCGTTCCAGGCCGGCGTCGATCGCCACCTCGACGTCGTCGGCCACCTTCAGCGTCCCGAGCAGGGCGGAGTGCGGTCTGATCCCCCAGGTGGTCTGCTTGACCACGGCGCTGCCGGTCAGCCTGCCGTCGTCGCCGATGGCGAGGTCGAACGCGATCGGGTGGGTCTGGCCGGCGAGGGTGAGCTCCCCTTGCACGGCCATGTGGCCGCCGTCACCGTCGGGCCGCACCGCGGTGGAGTGAAACGCGATGTCCCGGCGCCCGAGCACGCGCTCGTCGATTGTCGCCAGGATCCGCGCCCGGCCGTCGTCGTCGAGCGGCTGCACGCCACCGCGCCCCTCGACGACGCGCAGCGACCCGGCGTCCGCGTGCAGCTCGAGGCTGATGGCGGCCGGGCCCTCGTTGCCGATCGTCGCCTCCCAGGCGGCGACCTCGATCAGCAGGTCGTGTCCGGCCGCGGCGGCGGCGCCCGTGCGCCCGGTGCGCACCGTGAGGGTGCCGTCGCCGGGTCCGAGCCGGTGGGATCCAGCCGGGATCGACACGCTGGCCGAGCCTATCGGGCGGGCGGCGCGCGTGGTGCCGCGCCCGCGTCGCGGGCGACTACGCCGCGGGCGGGAACACGCTCGACGCGAGTACGCGCATCTGGCCCCAGGGGATGCCGGTCGTGGCGTTTCGGGCCACGCCGTCACCGGTGAGGTCGGCCGTCTGATCGCGGATGATGTTGCCCCACAGGCCCGACGGCGGCGGGGTGAGGATCGAGCCCCAGTCGGCGGTGCCACCGTCCGCGGTGTCGAGCTCCATCATCAGTGCGTAGTTGCTGCTGCCGTCGGTCATGATCATTCCGTAGACCTGCAGCGCGCGGCAGATCTCGCGCAGGAAGCGCGTGTCCTTGCCGCTCGGATCCGGGAACGGCACGGTGCGCGTCGAGCAGTCGACCGAGGGGTCGAGCTGCAGGCGCATGCCCTCCTCGAGCGGCCCGGCCCCGCCCTGGTCAGAGCTCGTGGCCGGCAGGCGAAAGCCCGACGACGCGCCCGGGGCGGCGAAGCGCAGCGCGTGGTTGATCGATCCCGCCTGCACCTCCCAGCCGCGGATCAGGCCGACCCACGGCAGGTTGCTGCCGGTGCCGGTGCCGAGGACGGGCAGCCCGTTGCTGTCGCGACCGTAGTGGAAGACGCCGTAGCCGTCGGTGGTGATGGTGTGCGTCGCCGGGTACATCGTCGCGTGCCAGAGGCGCAGCTCCGTGTCGGCCCCCCAGCGCGGGTTGCTGGGGTCATAGACCACCATCGGGGCGTCCGAGCCGGTCGAGACGACGCCTCCGGGCGTTGCGCCGGCGGGGACCGGGAAGGTGATCGTCGGCAGGCCCGCGCTGTTGGTGATCGTCCAGGTGGGGTCCGACGCCGAGGCCATGTAGATCCCCGGCACGTCCGCGCCCTCGTTGAGCAGCACGCGGTTCTGTCCCATGCTGCTCACCATGTCGGCGACGATCTGCGCGGACTGCGGGTCGGTGGGTTCGCCGACGGGGATCGGCTGGTTGAACGCACCGGCGTTGTCGCCGCCCATCTCGTAGGGCTGCTCGGCGGGATCCGCGGGCATCGAACCGGGGTCGGCGGTGGTGGTGATGGTGCTCGTGGCGCTACTCGACGAGGACGTTGAGGTGGACGTGCCCGTCGCCGGCGGCGGGGGCGGCGCCGAGGCCACGGTCGTGGTGGTCGTGGTGGTGGAAGCGGTGCCCGACGTCGAGGTGGTGTTCGTCACGCGGGCCGTCGAGGTCGAACGCGCCGTCGTCTGCGTGCTGGTCGTCGACGTCGACGCGGGCGGGGCCGGCACCGTGGTCGGGGGGGAGTGGTGGCGTCGCGGCCGCGTGGCCCGCCGTGCCGGTTCGGCGCGCTTGACCCCGCGGCGCACGGCGGCGGCGACGCGCGCGTGGCGCCCCGCGGGCGCGGCCCGATGCACGCCTGCCGCGGCGGCCGGTGACGCCGGCGCGAGCCCCAGCGCGGCCGCCGGCCCGGCGAGCGAGCACAGCGCGACGACCGTCAGCGTGACCACGCGCCGCCCGGATTGCAGCGGCTGCACGGCCGGCGGGGCTGTCGTGCCGGCACGCGGTCCTCGACGGCGGGTGTCCATAACCCCGGTAGTCGGCAGCGCTGGGCCATCGCCAGCGCAATCGGCGTCGGCGCTGGACGGACGATCGTCACGGTGGGGCGTCGGACCGCCGTCTGCACCGCCGGCGGGCGCCGGTGGACCGGCGGCGGCGCGGTCGGTGTGCCCGGCCGTCGCCGGGACCCGTAATATCAGGTAGCCTTATATTGGAGCGCACCGCCACGCCGACCGCCGAGGAGGCCCTGATGAGGAGCAAGCCCCCGTTCCGCGCCGACCACGTCGGCAGCCTGCTGCGCCCGCCGGGCTGCTCGAGGCCCGCCGCCTGCACGCCGCGGGCCAGCTCGACGACGACGGGCTGCGCGCCGATCGAGGACGACGCGATCCGCGACGTCGTCCGGCTGCAGGAGGACGTCGGGCTGCAGTCGGCGACCGACGGCGAGTTCCGGCGCGCCTCCTGGCACATGGACTTCATCTACCAGCTCGGCGGCATCGACCAAGGTCGATGGACAGCACGCTGAAGGTCCAGTTCCACAACGAGCAGGGCGACCTCGAGTTCGCGCCGCCCTCGATGCACGTCGACGCGCCGGATCGCGCTCGAGCACACGATCTTCGGCGACGCGTTCGCGTTCCTGCGCAGCAGGTCCGTCGAGCGTCGACGCCGAAGCTGACGATCCCGTCGCCGAGCATGGTCCACTACCGCGGCGGTCGCGCCTCGATCGACGAGTCCGTCTACCCGGACATGGACGCGCTTCTGGGACGACCTCACCGCCGCCTACGCCGAGGAGGTCGCCGGCTCGGGGAGCTCGGCGTCACCTACCTGCAGCTCGACGACACGAGCCTGGCCTACCTGAACGACCCCACCCAGCGCGAGCACGTGCGCCGAGATCGGCGGCGACCCCGAGCACCAGCACGAGCAGCTACATCGCGAACATCAATCGTGCGCTGGCCGGGCGCCCGCCGGAAGGCATGTCGCGTGACCACGCACATGTGCCGCGGCAACTTCCGCTCATCCTGGGTCGCCGAGGGCGGCTACGACTTCGTCGCCGAGGCGCTGTTCAACCAGCTCCAGGTCGACGGCTTCTTCCTCGAGTACGACGACGAGCGCTCCGGCACGTTCGAGCCGCTGCGCTTCGTGCCCAAGGGCAAGCTGGTCGTGCTCGGCCTCGTCACCACCAAGCGCCCCGAGCTCGAGGACAAGGACGCGCTCAAGCGCCGGATCGAGGAGGCGGCCCGCTACGTCGACATCGACCAGCTGTGCCTGTCGCCGCAATGCGGCTTCTCCTCGACCGTCGAAGGCAACGACCTCACGCGCGACGACCAGATCGCCAAGCTGCGGCTGATCGTCGAGACCGCGCGGAGGTGTGGGGATAGGGGCGACTCGCGTGAGCGCCGGCGAGGACGCTACTTGCGATCCGTGGCGAAATCGGCACCCGACGGCGGAGCGGACGGGCTTCGCTCACCTACGTCGTCGGCCGCGTCAATCAGGGCATCCTGCGCGAGATGCGCGCCCGCCTGACAGGCGTGGACTGAGCGTCCAGGAGTACACGGCCCTGTCGGTGCTGCGGGCGCGCCCGGGCCTGTCCAACGCGCAGCTCGCCCGCCGCTCGCTGGTCACGCCGCAGTCGATGATCGAGACGCTGGCCAAGCTCGAGACGCGGCGGCCTCGCCGTCCGCGAGGTCGACCCCGGCCACGGCCGGATCCTGCGCGCCGCGCTCACCCGGCCGGGGCCGCGCGGCTGCTGGCGGTGGCCGACCCGGCGATCCGGGCGAGCAGTCCGAGCTGATGCTCGCCGACGTGCCCGCCCGCCGAGCGGGCGATCGTGCTGCGCGGGCATGCTCACCGCGATGCAGCGGCTGACCGCCGGGCTGGACGACTAACGCTCAGCGGCTCAGGCCGAGCAGCCGCGCCGCGTTCTCCTTGAGGACGAGCGGGCGCACCTCGTCCTTGATCGGGAGCTTCTCGAAGTCGGCCAGCCAGCGATCGGGCGTGATCAGCGGATAGTCCGAGCCGAACAGCATCTTGTGTCTTCAGCTGGCTGTTCGTGTAGCGGATCAGGTTCTCGGGGAAGTACTTCGGCGACCAGCCGGACAGGTCGATGTAGACGTTCGGCTTGTGCACGGCGACGGCCAGCGCCTCGTCCTGCCAGGGGAACGACGGGTGGGCGAGGATGATTCGCAAGCTCGGGGAAGTCGGCCGCGACGTCGTCGACGGCACATCGGGTTGGAGTACTTCAGCCGCACCCCGCCGCCGCCGGGCATCCCGGCGCCGATGCCGGTCGTGCCGGAGTGGAACAGCGCGATCAGCCCGGCCTCGGCGATCACCTCGTAGAGCGGGTAGTGGGCGCGGTCGTTCGGCCAGAACGCCTGCGTGTTGGGGTGGAACTTGAACCCGCGCACGCCGGCGGCGATCAGCTCGCGTGGCCTCGCGCACGCCGAGCTTGCCCTTGTGCGGGTCGACGCTGGCGAACGGGATCAGCACGTCGGGGTTCGCGCGCGCGGCCTCGAGCACCTCGTCGTTGCCGACCCGCCGGCGGCCCATGCCGGCCTCGTCGTCGACGGTGAAGACGACGGCGAGCATGTTGCGCTCGCGGTAGTAGTCGGCCACCTCCTGGGCGGTCGGCTGGGCCGGGTGGCCGCCGAAGTACCGGGCCGCGGCCTCGAGGATCTCGCCGGTGACCGGATCCTGCGGCTCGTCGGCGTTGCGCTCGGCGTGCGTGTGCACGTCGATGGCGACGAGCTTGTCGAGGTCGACGACCCGGTGCTGTTCGGGGGCATCGTCCGGGCTCCTCCGGTCCTTTGATATCAGGCACCCGAACGTTATCATCGCCGCGATGGGGCTCGGACACGGGACTGCTCGCCGCGGCTCGGGCGATCTGAGCTGGCCCCTGCAGCGGGCCGCGAAGCTGCACGCGAACGCGGTCGCGGTGGCCGATGGCGACCGCCTCGTCTCCTACCGCGAGCTGGCCGGCGGGTGGGGGCGCTCGGGGCCGCGCTCGATGACCTGGACGTGGCGCCAGGCGCGCGGGTGGGATACCTGGGCGTCAATTCGACTGGCCCACGTCGAGTGCTGGCTGCGGCGTGCCCGCCTATGGTCGCGTGCTGGCCGACCTGAACTTCCGCCTGGCTGAGGCGGATCTCGCCTTCATGGTCGACGACTGCGGCCTCGAGATCCTGGTGGTCGACGCCGAGCAGCTCGAGGTCGGACGGGCGCTGCGGGCCAGCTGCACGAGCTTGCGCCAGCTCGTGCTCGACGGGCCGGGTGACTGCCCGTCGGACTGCGTTCCCTACGAGTCGCTCACCGACCGTCGCGGCACTCCACCGCCGGGCGTCGACGAGGACGCCCTGGCGGCCATCTCCTACACGGGCGGCACGACCGGCGTGCCCAAGGGCGTGATGCTCAGCCACGGCAACCTCCTGGCCAACGCCCGTCACAACCTGATCGCCACCGGTCACACGCCGTCGGACCGGTGGCTTCACGTGTGCCCCATGTTCCACGTCGCCGGGACGGCCAACGTCATCGCGTGCACGTGGGTCGGCGCCCGCCAGGTGATCCTGCCGCGCTTCTCGGCGGCGGCCGTGGCCGAGACCGTGCAACGCGAGCGCATCACGCACACGGTGCTGGTCCCGACCATGCTCGCGATGCTGCTCGAGGCGCTCGAGGACTCGCCGGTCGACCTGAGCAGCCTGCGCCACGTCCAATATGCGGCCTCGCCGATCTCACCGGAGCTGCAGCGTCGCGTGCTCGAGCGCCTTGCCTGCGACGTGGCGCAGTTCTACGGGATGACCGAGGCGGCGCCCACCGTCACCCATTGCACACCCGAGGACCACCGCCGCGGGTTCGCCGGCGAGGAGCCCTACCGGACCCGGCTGGGCTCGATGGGCGCACCGGTGGTCGGCGTGCAGGCCCACGTGCGCGGCAGCGACGGCCAGCCGCTGGCGCCCGGCGAGGTCGGCGAGGTCTGGGTCCGCGGCCCGAACGTGATGCTGGGCTACTTCAATCGGCCCGAGGCGACCGAGGCGGCGCTCGTCGACGGCTGGTACCGAACCGGCGACGCCGCGCGGGCCGACGAGGACGGCTACCTGTACCTGGTCGACCGGCTCAAGGACATGGTCATCACCGGCGGCGAGAACGTGTACTCGATCGAGGTCGAGGCGGCGCTGCTCGAGCACCGCGCCGTGGTCGAGGCGGCGGTGTTCGGCATCCCCGATCCGCGCTGGGGCGAGGCGGTCCACGCGGTCGTGGCCGTCGCACCCGACGCCGCCGTCGGCGCCGACGAGCTGATCGAGCACTGCCGCGGGCGGATCGCCGGCTACAAGGTTCCGCGCGGCATCGACGTCCAGTCGGAGCCGCTGCCCAAGTCGGGCGCCGGCAAGCTGCTCAAGCACCTGTTGCGAGCGCCGTACTGGACCGACCTCGATCGCAACGTGAGCTGAGCGCAATGGCTCGGCCGGCCGCGCGGACCGCGGCCGGTGAGCCGGGCGAGACAGGCGATCAGTCGCCGGTCTCGTACTTGAACGAGATCGCCAGACGAACGCGGTAGCTGGCGATCTTGCCGTTCTCGACCGTCACATCCTCCCGCAGCACCTCCGCGATGCGCAGGTCGCGCACGCTCTTTGCCGCGGTCTCGACGGCGCTTCGGGCCGCCGCCTCCCACGACTCGCTGCTCACGCCGATCACCTCGGTGACGCGGTACACGCTGTCGCTCATGAGCCTCCTTTTTCGCTCTGATCATCGGGTGTGATCAGTCGCTGTGGCCGGACTATAGCCCTCGGCGTCGGGCGGTGTTTCGGGTCCGAGCCGAGCCCCCGACGGCGAGCGTCACGGTGCCTGGCGCCGTACACTGGCGACCATGCTCACCGTCGTGGCTACCGCCGCCGACGAGGCCCAGGCAGAGCTGATCTCGGGGCGCCTGGCCGCAGCGGGGATTCAGGCCGTCCACAAGCGCAACATCGGCGCCGACAACCCGGCGTTCGGCGGCGGTGGGGTGCGCGACGTGTACGTGGAGGAGCGTGACGCGGCCCGGGCGCGCGAGCTGCTCGAGCCGCAGCAGTTCAGTGACGCGGAGCTCGACGAACTGAGCGAGCGGGAGTACGAGGACATCACCGGGCACGAGCCCGGGAGCTGACCGGCGGCGGCGAGTCGCGTCACTCCGGCGAGCGAGTGGCCGGCGCGTGCTCCCGCGCCCAGGCGATGATGTTCGCGCTGCCGTTGACCGTCGTGCCGTCGCTCAGACGCAGGACCGGCAGCTTCTCCTGGCCGCTCAGCTGCTTGAGCTGCGGCCGGCGGCCGGTCGTGAACAGGGCGAACGGGATGCCCCGTCCCGCGATGACCTTGTCGAAGTCGTGGCCCGCGTCTCGCAGCGCGCGCTGGGCCCGCTTGCACGCGTGCGGGGGCGGGCCGCCGTCATCGATATTGCAGACGAACAACGTCAGCTTCTCGGCCATGTACCCTCGCCCCTCGGTCGCTGCGCGGCGGCCGCACCGGCCGCCTGGCGATCCTACTTGCCGCCGCTTGGTAGCGCGCGCCTACGGCGCCTGCGGGACGACGGCCAGCGGGCCGTCGCCCGCCGGCAGCTCCGCGGTGTCGAACGCGGTGCCGGGCAGCCGCTCCACGGCGGCGAGGCGGCCGAGGAAGTCGTCGGCCGGCTCGAGGAAGTTCGTGCGCTCGGTCCGGTAGTGCATCGGGACCACCCAGCGGGGCGACAGGAGCTCGACCAGCGCCGCGGCCTCCTCGGCGCCGTTGGTCGGTCCGCCGCCGACGGGCGCGAACAGCAAGTCCACCTCACCGATCGCCGCGACCTGCTCGGGGCGCAGCGCCGGCTGGCCGAGGTCGCCCAGGTGGACCACTCGCAGGCCGTCGAGCTCGACCGCGAAGATCGTGTTCGGTCCGCGCTCGGTGCCGGCGACCGGGTCGTGCTCGGAGGCGATGCCGACGATCTCGCCCACCGGCGATTCGTGGCGGCCGGCGGTCGAGCGCACCACCACCGGATCGCCCGAGACGGCCGCGACGCCGTTGTGATCGAGGTGCTCGTGAGTGATCAGCAGCACGTCGGCCTCGGCCTCGATCGTTGGATAGTCGAACTGGATCCCGCGCGAGGTCATCGGCGACAGGTCGTCGAACGGGTCGATGAACACGCGATGCTCCGCGGTGGTGAGGCGAAACGCGGATTGGCCGTACCACTCGACGCGCATGGGTCTCCTCTGCTCGAAGGGCTGAAGCTCGTCGTCCTGGATAGCAGAGACGCGGCGATCTCCGGGCTGTGAACCACGGCCTCGGGCTGCGACGATCACGCCATGGCGACGCTCGAGCTGGACACGCCACACGGCCCCGCCCGCGTGCACATGCACCTGGCCGAGACACCGGCGGCGGCGCTCGTGCTCGGTCACGGCGCCGGCGGCGGCGTCGGCGCGCCGGACCTGGTGACGGCGAGCGAGGTCGCGCGCTCGCTGGGCCTGAGCGTCGTTCTCGTCGAGCAGCCCTACCGCGTCGCTGGGCGGCGCTCGCCCGCTCCGGCTCATCAGCTCGACGCGGCCTGGACCGCCGTCGTCGAACGGCTGCGCGAGGACGAGCTGCGGGGTGCGCCGGTCCTCGTGGGCGGCCGGTCCTCCGGCGCCCGGGTGGCGTGTCGCACCGCGCAGGTGACCGGCGCGATCGGCGTGCTGTGCCTGGCGTTTCCGCTGCTGCCGCCGCGCCGCGCCGGTGGGGCCGCGCCACAGAGCCGGTTGTCCGAGCTCGACGCGGTGACCGTACCGGTCCTCGTCGTCCAGGGCGCGCGAGATCGGTTCGGCATCCCGCCGGCGAGCGCGACACGGGACGTGGTGACGGTGCCCGGCGACCACGCTCTGAAGGCCGATCTTCCCGCCGTGGCCGATGCCGTGCGCGCGTGGCTGCCCAGGGTGCTTCGCCCGCGGGCTCGGGCGCGTCGGGTCAGCGGGTGACCGACAGACCGCGGTGTTCCGGCCGGGCCTCGGCCACGGGGAAGCTGAGCCGTCCCGCGGGCCGTCGCAGCGACGCGTACGGATCGCGGGTGAACCGGCGCCGCGCCGGCAGCACCAGCAGGTCGCACTCGAGGGCCTCGAGCCGGCCCAGTGCCGCGGCGGGCCCGACGATCACCACGCGCCCGGCGTCGCCGCCAAGCCGGGCGGCCACCCGATCGAGCTCCGATCGCGCCTCGCCGATCATCAGGTCGCGCCAGGCCGACCAGGGCAGGCAACCGCGCGCGCGGCTCGGGAGATCGAGCACGGCGGCCAGTGTCAGCCGCGCGGCGTGGCGGTGTACGAGCGAAGCCGCCTCGGCGATGGCAGCATCGCCGCGGCGTCCGGGTTCGCACATGACGATCACGTGCACGCTCATGCGGTCCGCGCGGCGTGCCGATCATTACGGGGCAAAGCCCGGAGAACGCGCGTTGCGCACCCCGCGGCCGCCACGGCGGCCGCTACGCTCAGCTGCGAAGGGTGTACGCCGACGTACGCCGATCCGGGGGGATCTGTCATGAGCATCGAGCCCACGAGCGCACGCGACGCGCCGGCGGACGCCGGCCTGGTCGGCCTGGCCGTATTGCGCGAGCTGCCGGGGACGGCGGTGTTCGTGTTCGACCGGGACCTGCGCGTCCTGCTGGCCACCGGCGCCGCCGTGGCGGAGCACGCATGGTTCTGCGACGCGATGGAGGGTCGGACGCTGGCGGATGCGGTGCCGGCCGCGAGCTACCCGCATCTGCAGGCGCATTTCCGCCGGGCGCTCGACGGCGAGGCGTGTGCCTTCGACTACCAGGCGCCGGATGACCCGCGCTGGTTTCGCGTCGAGGTCGGCGCGCTGCGCCAGGACGACGGGCCGATCGTCGGCGGGGTGGTGGTCTCGCGCGACATCACGGCCGAGCGCCACACCGAGGAGGCGCTGCGGGCCAGCCGCGGATACCTGCAGGACGTCCTGGACTGCCTGAACGTCCCCGTCTCGGTGAAGGACGCCGACTATCGACTGGTGTCGCTCAACCGGGAGTACTCGCGCCTGCAGCAGCGCGACCGCGCGGATCTCGTCGGGAAGACCGTGTTCGATCTGTTCCCGGACCAGTTCGCGCAGGCCTTTGACGCCGACGATCGCAACGCGCTGCGCACCGGAGCCTCGGTCACCACCGAGCGCGAGGTGCCCCAGCCCGACGGATCGATGCGGTCCTACCAGCTGGTGCGCTCGCCGCTGCGCGATTCGACCGGACGCATCTACGGCCTGGTGGCCATCGGGACCGACGTCACCGCGCAGCGGCGCGAGGCCGAGGCGCTCCACGAGGCCAACCAGCGGTTCGAGCAGAGCTTTCAGAACGCCCCGATCGGCAATGCCATCTGCTCGCTGGACGGACGCTTCATCAAGGTCAACCGCGCGCTCTGCCGGCTGACCGGCTACACCGAGGCCGCCCTGCTCGGACGCACGGTCCAGGACCTCACCCACCCGGACGATCTCGACGCCGACCTGGCGCACGCCCGGCAGCTGCTCGCCGGGGACATCGCCAGCTATGAGATGGAGAAGCGCTACCTGCGGGCCGACGGCGAGCCGGTGTGGATCCTGCTGTCGGTGTCGCTCGTACGCACCGCGCAGGACGAGCCGGTGCAGTACATCGCCCAGATGCAGGACATCTCCGAGCGCCACGAGCTGGAGCGCCACCTGCGCCAGCGCGCCGAGCACGACGCGCTCACGGGGCTGCGCAACCGGGGGCGCTTCGAGGAGGACCTCAAGCAGCAGCTCGCGCGCTGCCGGCGTTACGACGAGCGGGCCGCGCTGCTGCTGATCGACCTCGACGCCTTCAAGAGCCTCAACGACGAGCACGGCCACGCGGCGGGCGATGACGCCCTCAAGCACGTCGCCGCAACGCTCAGCGACTGCGTGCGCGACAGTGACATCGTCGGGCGCTGGGGTGGAGACGAGTTCGTGGTCCTGGCCCCGCACATCGACGGCGCCGGGGCCCGCCTGCTGGCCCAGCAGATCGCCGATCGCCTGGAGGCGTCACCGCTGATGATCGGGTCGCGGTCGACGGTGGTGACGGCGAGCGTCGGAGTGACCGAGCTCGTCGACGGTGAGCTCACCACCGATCAGGCGCTGGTGGCGGCCGACGCGTCGATGTACGAGGCCAAGCGCGCCGGCCGGGGCCACGCGGCTGATCGCTGAGATCGCCCAGCTCGTGTAGCTGAAGCTCGTTCCGGGATCGCCGGGCTCGTCCCGGTATCCGATTGGTCATCGCAACGCAACCGCATCGTGAGCCGGCCCCGCGCTCGACCGCCGAATCGGGCCTGCACACTTCGCAAATTTGCGTATTTGCCAGCGATGCGTAGCTCTGTATAGTGGCGGCGCCGCCGAGCCGCCTCGGTAGGCAGCTCGGGTCCTGACGCGGACTGGATGCCGGTCACAGGGGGACGCATGTCATCGGAGTATCAGCACGTACGCCTCGTCTCGGTCAGCCCTCGCCGCGTGGTCGCGGTCGTGGGGCTGCTCCTCGCCGCCGCTCTCCTGTTCGCACCCGCGCGCGCGCTCGCGGCGACCTGTGACACCTCGTGGGCCACCGCCACCAGCGGTCTGTGGAGTGACGCGGCGGACTGGACCAACGGGGTTCCCACCCCCACATCGAACGCCTGCATCCAGGTGCCCGGCAGCTATACGGTCACGCTCAACGGCTCCGGCGCGAGCGTCAACTCGATCACGATCGGCAACACCTCGGGCGGCGGCACGCAGGAGCTGCTCGACCAGGCCCAGCCCGGCTCCAATGCCACCCTCACGATCGCCGCCACGAGCACGGTCAACCAGACCGGCGCGCTGGCGCTCGACACGCAGACGGGCGCCGGCTACTCGGCGATCACGGGCGCGCAGCTGTCCAACTTCGGCCAGTTCTCGACGGTCGCCGATGGCTCGAATGACAACTACATCCGCGCCAACCTGCTCAACGAGAGCGGCGGGACCGTCACGCTCTCGGGGCTCACCAACCTGGTCGACAGCAACAACACGATCACCAACGACGGGAGCTTCACCGTCGAGACGGGCGCCGCGCTGAGCCTCACGGCGGGCGGTGACCTGTTCGTCAACTCCGGCGCCCTCACCAACAGCGGGTCGATCACGCTGAGCAGTGGCGCGTCCTGGACGCAGAGCGCGGGCAGCGCGACCCAGACGGGCACCGCGGTGCAGATGTACGGCGGCGGCACGCTGACCGACGTCAGCGGCGGCGGGACCTTCGACCTGGTCGACAGCCCGTCCCTGTCGGGCACGATCCCGTCCGGCCAGACGGTGACCGCCGAGGCCTATCAGGGGCATAACTCCAACATCTCCCTGGCCGGCAGCAGCGGGTCGGTCATCAACGACGGGACCTTGGTCCTCGACGTGCCGGTCAACGGTGGAGACAGCCTCGTGACCGGCACCACCACCGATCCGACGCTCGTCAACAACGGCACGATCGACGCCCAGGTGGAGGGCTCCAACGACGACTACCTGCGGGCAAACCTCACCAACAACCCGGGGGCGACGGTGGAGGTCAAGTCCGGCACGCTGGTGCAGGACTCGAACACCACGACGACCAACAGCGGCCTGTGGCAGGTCGACGCGGCCGCCGCGGTCGCGATCAGCTCCGGCGATGACGTGTTCGACAACCTCGGCGCGCTCACCAACAACGGCTCGCTGACGCTGACCGGCGGTGCCACGTGGCAGCAGAATGCCACGACGCTGCCCCAGGTCGGCCACGCGGTCCTCAACTACGGCGGCACGCTGACGGACACCAGCGGCGCCGGCAGCTTCGAGCTGATCGACGGCACGAGCCTCAGCGGCACGATCTCCGCCGGGCAGACCGTCACGGCCGAGGCGCTGCCGGGCCACAACTCCGGCGTGTCGCTCGCCGGCCCGGCCACGCAGGTCATCAACGACGGCACGCTGACGCTGGACTCGCCGACCAGCGGTGGCCTGGCGGTGCTGGACGGGACGACTGCGGCGCCGACCCTGGTCAATAACGGCACGATCGACAACACGTCGGAGTCCGGCCAGAACGGCTACCTGCGCGCCAACCTGGACAACAGTGCCGGTGCCACGCTCGAGGTCAAGTCGGGGACGCTGTTGCAGGACTCCAACACGACCACGACCAACGACGGGGTCTTCCAGGTCGACGCCGGCGCCATCTTCGACGAGAGCAGCGGCAGCGACGTGTTCCTCAACGAGGCCGTGGCCCCGAACGGCGTCGTCGATCACGGCGCCCTGAACCTGTCCGGCGGCGCGGCCTGGACCCAGAGCGGGCCCGAGAGCGGCAACGCCGTGCAGATGAGCAGCGGCACGCTGACCGATCAGAGCGGCGTGGGCTCATTCGACCTCTACGACTCGCCCACCCTGTCGGGCACGGTCCCGGCCGGTCAGACCGTGACGGCCGAGGCGTATCCGGGCCACAACGCGGTCATCTCGATCTCCGGCACGGTCACCGTGGCCCACACCGGGACGCTGGCGCTGGACTCTCCCGCCGGCGGCGGCGTGGCGCAACTCACCGCGCTGTCGGGCGCCTCGCTGATCGACAACTCCGGCACGGTGGTGAGCACGGCGGAGTCCGCTCAGATCGACTATCTGCAGGTGGCCCTGACGAACGAGGCGATCGGCCAGGTCACGGTGCAGAGCGGATCCCTGTATCAGGCCGACAACACGACCACGACCAACAAGGGCACGTTCACGGTCGACGCGCCGGCTCCGAGCGCTGCGACCCCGACGTTCGCGGTCGACACCGGCAGCGACCAGTTCCTCAACGACGGGACGGTGAGCAACTCCGGCGCGATCACCTTGACCAGCGGCGCATCGTGGACGCAGAACGGGCCCGAATCGGGCACGGCGGTGCAGATGAGCAGCGGCACGCTCACCGACGAGACCGGGACCGGCGCCTTCGACCTCTATGACAGTCCCGTCCTGACCGGCACCATCCCGCTTGGACAGACCGTGACGGCGGAGCCCTATCCGGGCCACAACGCCAACATCTCCTTGCAGGGTGGCACGGTCACAAACAACGGAACCCTGGTGATCGACTCGCCGACCAGCGGTGGCACTAGCGACATCAGCGGCCCGGCCTCGCTCGTCAACAACAACGCCCTCGACTCCCAGGACGAGAGCGGCAACTCCGAATACCTGCAGGCGAACGTCACCAACGCCTCGACCGGCACGATCGACGTCAAGTCCGGAACGCTGCTGCAGGACGACAACACGACCACGGTCAACGACGGCCTGACCCAGGTTGACGCGGCCGGGGCGCTGGCCGTGAACACGGGCGCCGACCAGTTCGCCAACAACGGCGCCATCACCGACAACGGTGCGATCACCCTGACCGGCGGCGCGTCCTGGACCCAGAATGCCGGCGGCGCCGCGCAGACCGGCAAGCCGGTGTTCATGTACAGCGGCACGCTGACCGACCAGACCGGCGCCGGGTCCTTCGACCTGGTCGACTCACCCGTGCTCACCGGAGTTATCCCGTCCGGTCAGACCGTGACGGCCGAGCCGCTGCCCGGCCACAACGTGAACATCTCCCTGCAGGGCGGTTCGGTCACGAACGACGGCACGCTGGTGATCGACACGCCGGCCGGCGGTGGATCCGCCGACATCAGCGGCGCGCCGCTGCTCAACAACGGGCAGATCGTCTCCCAGGCCGAGGGAAGCAACGCCGAGTACCTGCAGGCGAACCTGACCAACGCCACCACCGGCGACGTGCAGATCGCCAGTGGCACGCTCCAGCAGAATGACAACACGACCACACTCAACCACGGGACGTTCGAGATCGAGGCGGGCGCCGCGCTCGCACTGAGCACCGGGGCCGACGTGTTCACCAACGATTCCGACGGCACGCTGCAGCCCGACCTGGCCAGCGCCACGAGCTTCGGTGTCATCCACCTGACCGGCGGGGCGACCTTCACGCCGGGTGGCACCATCCTGCCCAACCTGGTCGGCGGCTACGCGCCGCCGGTGGGGACGGAGTTCGACGTCATCACCGGGCCGACGACGGGCCAGTTCGCCACGGTGGCCAACAACTTCCTCGGCGACTACTCGAGCCAGAGCAACTTCATCGCGGTCAAGCGCGATCGCGACAGCACGACGACGACGCTGGTGGCCGCGCCGAACCCGTCGACCTATGGCCAGCCGGTGACGCTCACGGCCACCATCACCACCGGCCAGGGACCGGTCGGCAACCCGACCGGCACCGTGACCTTCTTCGACGGCGCGACGAGCCTGGGCACGGGCACGGTCTCGACGACCGCCGGCGTGACCACGGCCACGCTCACCACGACGCTGGCCTCGCCGCTGTCGGTGGGCACGCACTCGATCACCGCCAGCTACGGCGGTGACTCGAACTTCAAGCCGAGCGCGCCCAGCTCGCCGCCCATCAGCGAGGTCGTCAACAAGGCGACCCCGAGCGTGACCGTCGGAGCGAGCAACGGCACGCCGACCTACGGCCAGGCGGTCACCTTCACGGCCACCGTGACCGGGCCGACCGGCGTGCTGCCCGATCCAACCGGGACCGTGACGTTCACCGACGGCGCGACGCCGCTGGGCGCGCCGGTGTCGGTGTCCACCAGCGCCGGCGTCACCACGGCGACGTTCACCACCTCGACCGGGGCCGCGGCGCTGACCGGCGGAAGCCATTCGATCACGGCGACCTACAACGGCGACGGCGATTACAACAGCGCGGCCTCGGCGACGCCGGCGGGCGTCAGCGTGGCCAAGGCGGGCACGACGACCGGGCTCATCAGCTCGGCCAACCCGTCCGCGTACAACCAGGTGGTCACGTTGACGGCCACGGTGGCGCCGAGCATCGGCGCCGACCCGACCGGCACCGTGACGTTCACGGCGAACGGCACCCAGGTGATCGGGACCGGGATGTTGTCGACGACCGCCAACGTGACCACGGCCACGCTGACGCTGACGACGCCGCTGTCACCGGGCACCTATTCGGTGGTCGCGAGCTATCCGGGTGATGGCAACTTCGGCTCGAGCGCCTCGTCGCCCGCGCTCAGCCAGGTGGTCAACCCGCCACCGCCGACCATCACCCAGGACCCGAGCAGCCAGACGGTGACCGCGCCGGCCCCGGCGACCTTCACGGCCGCGGCCACCGGAGCGACCTCGGTGCAGTGGCAGTCCGAGGCTCCGGGAGCGGGGAGCTTCACGAACATCACCGGCGCCACGTCGGCGACCTACACCACGCCGGCGACGAGCCTGCCCCAGAGCGGCACCCAGTACCAGGCCGTGTTCACGAACGCCGGCGGCTCCACGACGACCACCCCGGCCACCCTGACCGTCCAGACGGTGCCGGTGGTGACCACGCAGCCGCTGTCGCAGACGGTGACGGCGGGTCAGGGCGCGACGTTCACCGCGGCGGCGTCGGGCAGCCCGACCCCGACGGTGCAGTGGCAGGTCTCCACCGACGGCGGGGCCACGTTCCAGGCCATCGCCGGCGCGACGTCGGGGACGCTGACGATCGCCACCGTCCCGGCGGGGGACAACGGCACCGAGTACGAGGCGGTGTTCAAGAACGCCGCCGGCACGGCGACGTCCACGCCGGCCACGCTGACGGTCGACTTCGCGCCGACGGTGACGACGCAGCCGCTTGCCCAGACGGTGACGGCGGGTCAGACCGCGACGTTCACCGCGGCGGCGTCGGGCAACCCGAGCCCGACCGTGCAATGGCAGGTCTCCACCGACGGCGGCGCGACCTTCACGAACATCGCCGGGGCGACCAGCGCCACGCTGTCGTTCGCCACCACTGCGGCGCAGAACGCGAACCAGTATCGCGCCGTGTTCACCAACTCGATCGGCAACGCGACGTCCAACCCGGCGACGCTGACGGTCGACTTCGCGCCGGCGGTGACCTCGCAGCCGCTCTCCCAGACGGTCACCGCGGGCCAGACCGCGAGCTTCACCGCGGCCGCCTCGGCGAACCCGACCGCGACGGTGCAGTGGCAGGTCTCCACCGATGGTGGGGCGACGTTCCAGAGCATCGGCGGCGCGACGTCGGGGACGCTGATCGATCGCCAGCGTCCCGGCGGGGGACAACGGCGCCGAGTACGAGGCGGTGTTCAAGAACGCCGCCGGCACGGCGACGTCCACGCCGGCCACGCTGACGGTCGACTTCGCGCCGACGGTGACGACGCAGCCGCTTGCCCAGACGGTGACGGCGGGTCGACCGCGACGTTCACCGCGGCGGCGTCGGGCAACCCGAGCCCGACCGTGCAATGGCAGGTCTCCACCGACGGCGGCGCGACCTTCACGAACATCGCCGGAGCGACCAGCGCCACGCTGTCGTTCGCCACCACGGTGGCGCAGACCGGCGACGAGTATCAGGCCGTGTTCACCAACTCGGTGGGCAACGTGACGTCCAACCCGGCGACGCTGACGGTCACGGCCATTCCGGTGGTCACGACACAGCCGCTCAGTCAGTCGGTGGCCGCCGGCGGCACCGCGACGTTCACGGCCGCGGCCTCCGGAACCCCGACGCCGACGGTCCAGTGGCAGTCCGCTCCGAGCGGCTCGAGCACCTTCACCAACATCTCCGGGGCGATCTCGGACACGCTGACGGTCTCGAACGTCACCCAGGCTGAGAGCGGCACGCAGTACCAGGCGGTGTTCACCAACTCCGTCGGCTCGGCGACGAGCAACATCGCGACGCTCACGGTCACGACCACGACCACGAGCACCACGACGACGACCACGACGCCGACGACGACGTCGAGCACCACGACCACGACGACGACGTCGAGCACGACCACGCCGACCACGACGACGACGTCGAGCACGACGACGCCGACCACGACGACGACGTCGAGCACCACGACGCCGACCACGACGACGACGTCGACCACCACGACGCCGACCACGACGACGACGTCGAGCACGACCACGCCGACCACCACGACGACGTCGAGCACCACGACGCCGACCACGACGACGACGTCGAGCACGACCACGCCGACCACCACGACGACGTCGAGCACCACGACGCCGACCACGACGACGACTCAAGCACGACGACGAGCACGACCAAGACGACCACGTCGAGCACGACGAGCACCACCAAGACGACGACCACCTCGACCACGACCACGACCAGGCCCGTGGCTCCGAGGGTCACCACGCAGCCCACCAGCAAGACGGTGGCTCAGGGCGCGACGGCGACGTTCACGGCGGCGGCCAGCGGCACCCCGGCACCGACGGTGCAGTGGCAGGTGTCGACCGACGGTGGGTTCCTCTGGACCAACATCTCCGGGGCCACCGCGACGACCCTGACGTTGACCAACGTGCCCTACGCGTCGAACGGCGACCGCTATCGCGCCGTGTTCACGAACGCCGCCGGGAGCGCCACGACGAATGCGGCCGCGCTCACCGTCACGCTGCCGCCTGGGACGCCGATCGTGGCAGCCCTGTTCCCCGACGGCACCGGCCGGTTCGATCATCCTCATCCTGGGGACGAATCTGGCCGGCTGACCGGATGGAGTTCGGCAATCAGCCGGCGCTGTTCCTCGTGATCACCAACGACATCGCGATCGCCCAGGTGCCCGGGTCAGGCAGCGGGACCGTCAACGTGACGGTGCACACCGCCACGTTGACCAGCCCGATCCTGAGTGGGGATCAGTTCACGTACACGGCGGGGCGGCCGACCCTGTTCGGGCTGGCCGCCCGCGGCGGCGTCGCGGCGCACCGGCAGACGCACCGCCGGGGTCCGCCTAAGCGACGCGCAGATCAGGAAGATCCGGACGCTCTCGCACGGCAAGGTGCACCCTCGGGCCCTTCAGACGCTGCACCGCTCCCGGCCGCGTCGGCGTTGACTGGGGTTCGCCGCCTTGGCGCCGGGCGGCGAATACGTCCACGAAGGTCTCACCGCGCAGGCGCACCGGCAAGGTCTTCAGCTGATTGATGAGCGGCGACTCGACGAAGACCGGCTTGCCCGCGAGCCGCATCTTGGGATAGCGCGCCAAGGTCTCCTCGAGCAGGATCCTCAGCTCCAGCCTCGCCAAGGCGGTGCCGAGGCAGAAGTGGCGCCCGCCAGCGCCGAATGCCTGATGTTCTGGATTGCGCAGAACGTCGAAGCGGTCAGGGTCCTCGTAGCGCGTCTCATCGCGGTTGGAAGACGCGTACCACATCACAACCTTCTCGCCCGCCTTGACTTCTGTCCGTTTAGGACCGTGTCCTGTTGCCGTGCGCCGGAAGTGAGCGAAGGCGGGGAACATCCGCAGCGACTCCTCGACCGCGCCGGGGATCAGTGAGGGAGTCCCAAGAAGTAGCTGACGTTGATCGGGATTTTCGATCAGGGCTCGCATGCTGCTGCAGTAGGTCGCCTTGGTGCTGTCGTTGCCGGCGGCGACCAGCAGGAAGAACCCCATCACGATCTCATGGTCCTCAAGCTTTTCACCGTCGATCTCGGCGTGGACGAGGACACTCGTCAGGTCATCGGTTGGGTCCTCGCGTCGCCTGGCGATCATCGTGTTGCAGCGCGCAAAGACCTGCTCGGAATGCCTCCTGGATCGTCTCTTCCACATTGTCGACCGAGGGGCTGTAGTCGGGATCGCTGGCCGCCAGCGCTGTGTTCATCAGCTCCGCCCAGGCCCGGTCGTCCTCTTCCGGGATACCCATGAAGCTGCCGATCACCCGCGAGACGACGGGCAGCAATTGGTTATGTTCTACTTCTTCGAGGTTCAGTTGGTGTTGCTGCCGTCGTGTCGCGGGTCATCGGCAGCTTCATGGGCATCCCCAAGGAGGACGACGCCGTCTGGGCCAGCCTCATGAACAAGGCGCTCGGCGCGGGCGATCCCGACCTGAACCCCGGCGGCATTCCGGCCATCCTCGAGCAGGACATTCCGGAGATCTTCGAGCGTTGCGGGCGCATGATCGCGGCCCGGCGGGAGTCCCCCACGGACGACCTGACCAGCGTGCTCGTCCACGCCGAGGTCGATGGCGAGCGCCTCGAGGAGCACGAGATCGTGATGGGCTTCTTCCTGCTCGTGGCCGCCGGCAACGACAGCACCAAGGCGACGTACTGCAGCGGCATGCGGGCGCTGATGGAGAACCCCGACCAGCGACGGCTGCTGCTGGACGACCCCTCGCTGATCCCGAGCGCGGTCGAGGAGTCGTTGCGCATGTTCCCCGCCTTCGCCCATTTCCGCCGCACGGCGACGTGCGACGCCGAGATCGGCGGGTGTCCGGTGCGCGAGGGGGACAAGGTCGTCCTGTGGTACGTGTCATCCAACCGCGATGAGACCCGCTATGAGGATCCCGATCGCTTCGACGTGCGCCGCAATCCCGAGCATCAGGCCTTCGGCGCCGGCGGGCGGCACTTCTGCCTCGGCACCGCGCTGGCGCGGCTCGAGCTGCGCGTGATGTTCGAGGAGACGCTCAAGCGCTACCCGAAGATGACGATCGCCGGCGAGGCGGTGTTCGCCGAGTCGCCGCTCATCAATCAGCTGAAGACCTTGCCGGTGCGCCTGCGCGGTGAGACCTTCGTGACGTCTCCGCCGCCCGGCGCCAAGGCGGCGAACCCCAGCTAACGCCGACGCGGCCGGGAGCGGTGCAGCGTCTGAAGGGCCCGAGGGTGCACCTTGCCGTGCGAGAGCGTCCGGATCTTCCTGATCTGCGCGTCGCTTAGGCGGACCCTGGCGGCGCGCTTGCCGTGCGCCGCCCCGCCGCTGCGGGCGGCCAGCCCGAACAGGGTCGGCCGCCCCGCCGTGTACGTGAACTGATCCCCACTCAGGATCGGGCTGGTCAACGTGGCGGTGTGCACCGTCACGTTGACGGTCCCGCTGCCTGGCCCGGGCACCTGGGCGATCGCGATGTCGTTGGTGATCACGAGGAACAGCGCCGGCTGATTGCCGAACTCCACTCCGGTCAGCCGGCCGAGATTCGTCCCCAGGATGAGGATGATCGAACCGGCCGGTGCGCGGTCGGGGAACAGGGCTGCCACGATCGGCGTCCCAGGCGGCAGCGTGACGGTGAGCGCGGCCGCATTGGTCGTGGCGCTCCCGGCGGCGTTCGTGAACACGGCGCGATAGCGGTCGCCGTTCGACGCGTAGGGCACGTTGGTCAACGTCAGGGTCGTCGCGGTGGCCCCGGAGATGTTGGTCCAGAGGAACCCACCGTCGGTCGACACCTGCCACTGCACCGTCGGTGCCGGGGTGCCGCTGGCCGCCGCCGTGAACGTCGCCGTCGCGCCCTGAGCCACCGTCTTGCTGGTGGGCTGCGTGGTGACCCTCGGAGCCACGGGCCTGGTCGTGGTCGTGGTCGAGGTGGTCGTCGTCTTGGTGGTGCTCGTCGTGCTCGACGTGGTCGTCTTGGTCGTGCTCGTCGTCGTGCTCGACGTCGTCGTCGTGGTCGGCGTCGTGGTGCTCGACGTCGTCGTGGTGGTCGGCGTGGTCGTGCTCGACGTCGTCGTCGTGGTCGGCGTCGTGGTGCTCGACGTCGTCGTGGTGGTCGGCGTGGTCGTGCTCGACGTCGTCGTCGTGGTCGGCGTCGTGGTGCTCGACGTCGTCGTCGTGGTCGGCGTCGTGGTGCTCGACGTCGTCGTCGTGGTCGGCGTGGTCGTGCTCGACGTCGTCGTCGTGGTCGGCGTGGTCGTGCTCGACGTCGTCGTCGTGGTCGTGGTGCTCGACGTCGTCGTCGGCGTCGTGGTCGTCGTCGTGGTGCTCGTGGTCGTGGTCGTGACCGTGAGCGTCGCGATGTTGCTCGTCGCCGAGCCGACGGAGTTGGTGAACACCGCCTGGTACTGCGTGCCGCTCTCAGCCTGGGTGACGTTCGAGACCGTCAGCGTGTCCGAGATCGCCCCGGAGATGTTGGTGAAGGTGCTCGAGCCGCTCGGAGCGGACTGCCACTGGACCGTCGGCGTCGGGGTTCCGGAGGCCGCGGCCGTGAACGTCGCGGTGCCGCCGGCGGCCACCGACTGACTGAGCGGCTGTGTCGTGACCACCGGAATGGCCGTGACCGTCAGCGTCGCCGGGTTGGACGTCACGTTGCCCACCGAGTTGGTGAACACGGCCTGATACTCGTCGCCGGTCTGCGCCACCGTGGTGGCGAACGACAGCGTGGCGCTGGTCGCTCCGGCGATGTTCGTGAAGGTCGCGCCGCCGTCGGTGGAGACCTGCCATTGCACGGTCGGGCTCGGGTTGCCCGACGCCGCCGCGGTGAACGTCGCGGTCTGACCCGCCGTCACCGTCTGGGCAAGCGGCTGCGTCGTCACCGTCGGCGCGAAGTCGACCGTCAGCGTGGCCGGCGTGGACGTCGCCGTGCCGGCGGCGTTCTTGAACACCGCCTCGTACTCGGCGCCGTTGTCCCCCGCCGGGACGCTGGCGATCGTCAGCGTCCCCGACGTCGCGCCGCCGATGCTCTGGAACGTCGCCCCACCATCGGTGGAGACCTGCCACTGCACCGTCGCGGTCGGGTTCGCCGAGGCGGCCGCGGTGAAGCTCGCGGTCTGGCCCGCGGTGACCGTCTGGGAGAGCGGCTGCGAGGTCACCGCCGGCGCGAAGTCGACCGTCAGCGTCGCCGGGTTGGACGTCGCGTTGCCGATCGAGTTGGTGAACACGGCGCGATACTGGTTCGCGTTCTGCGCCGCAGTGGTGGCGAACGACAGCGTGGCGCTGGTCGCCCCGGCGATGTTCGTGAAGGTCGCGCCGCCGTCGGTGGAGACCTGCCATTGCACGGTCGGGCTCGGGTTGCCCGACGCCGCCGCGGTGAACGTCGCGGTCTGACCCGCCGTCACCGTCTGGGCAAGCGGCTGCGTCGTCACCGTCGGCGCGAAGTCGACCGTCAGCGTGGCCGGCGTGGACGTCGCCGTGCCGGCGGCGTTCTTGAACACGGCCTCGTACTCGGTGCCGTTGTCCCCCGCCGGGACGCTGGCGATCGTCAGCGTCCCCGACGTCGCGCCGGCGATGGCCTGGAACGTGGCCCCGCCGTCGGTGGAGACCTGCCACTGCACCGTCGGGGTCGGGCTGCCCGACGCCGCCGCGGTGAACGTCGCGCCCTGACCCGCCGTCACCGTCTGCGACAGCGGCTGCGTGGTCACCACCGGCACCGTCTGGACGGTCAGGGTGGCCGGGGTGGTCGTCGTGGAGCCGCCGGCGTTCGTGAACACGGCCTGGTACTGGGTGCCGCTCTGGGGCAGGCTCGTCGCCGGCGTGGTGTAGGTCGCCGACGTGGCGCCGGTGATGTTCGTGAAGCTCCCCGCTCCCGGAGCCTCGGACTGCCACTGCACCGAGGTCGCTCCGGTGGCCGCGGCCGTGAAGGTCGCCGGGGCCGGCGCGGTCACCGTCTGGCTGCTCGGGTCCTGGGTGATGGTCGGCGGCGGCGGGTTGACCACCTGGCTGAGCGCGGGCGACGAGGCGCTCGAGCCGAAGTTGCCATCACCCGGATAGCTCGCGACCACCGAATAGGTGCCCGGTGACAGCGGCGTCGTCAGCGTCAGCGTGGCCGTGGTCACGTTGGCGGTCGTCGACAACATCCCGGTCCCGATCACCTGGGTGCCGTTCGCCGTGAACGTCACGGTGCCGGTCGGGTCGGCGCCGATGCTCGGCGCCACCGTGGCCGTCAACGTGACCACCTGGTTGTACGCCGACGGGTTGGCCGAGCTGATGAGCCCGGTCGTCGTGCCCGCCTTGGCCACGCTGACGCCCGCCGGCGTCGCCGAGGCCGCGCTGTTGTAATCGCCGTCGCCGTTGTAGGTCGCCGTGATCGAATGGCTTCCGCCGGTCAGCGCCGCGGCCCCGGTCGAGGTGGTGAACGTCGCCGTGGTGACGCCGGCGCTGGTGGACACCGACACCGGCGCGCCCAGCGGCGTCGCGCCGTCGGTGAACGTCACGGTCCCGGTTGGATCGGGCAGCACGCCGGTCGGCCCGGTCACGGTGGCCGTGAAGGTGACCGCCTGGCCGTAGGTCGGCGTGCCGTTGCTCGCTCCGACGGTCACGCTCGGGGTCGCCTTGTTGACGACCTCGCTGATGGGCGGCGAGCTGGGCGCGCTCGGCTTGAAGTTCGAGTCACCGCCGTAGCTGGCGGTGATCGAGTGCGTGCCCACCGACAGCGGCGAGGCCAGCGTCGTGGTGAGCGTGGCCGTGGTCACGCCGGCGGTCGTCGAGACCGTGCCCGTGCCCAGGCTCGTCGCGCCGTCGAAGAAGGTCACGGTGCCGGTCGGGTTGCCGACCGGTCCCTGGCCGGTGGTGATGGTGGCCGTGAGCGTCACCGGCTGGCCATAGGTCGACGGGTTCGGCGCGGCCACCAGCGTCGTCGTCGTGCTGTCGCGATCGCGCTTGACCGCGATGAAGTTGCTCTGGCTCGAGTAGTCGCCGAGGAAGTTGTTGGCCACCGTGGCGAACTGGCCCGTCGTCGGCCCGGTGATGACGTCGAACTCCGTCCCCACCGGCGGCGCGTAGCCGCCGACCAGGTTGGGCAGGATGGTGCCACCCGGCGTGAAGGTCGCCCCGCCGGTCAGGTGGATGACACCGAAGCTCGTGGCGCTGGCCAGGTCGGGCTGCAGCGTGCCGTCGGAATCGTTGGTGAACACGTCGGCCCCGGTGCTCAGTGCGAGCGCGGCGCCCGCCTCGATCTCGAACGTCCCGTGGTTGAGTGTGGTCGTGTTGTCATTCTGCTGGAGCGTGCCACTGGCGATCTGCACGTCGCCGGTGGTGGCGTTGGTCAGGTTCGCCTGCAGGTACTCGGCGTTGCTTCCCTCGGCCTGGGAGACGATCTGCCCGTTGTTGAGCAGCGGCGCGCCGCTGATGTCGGCGGATCCACCGCCGGCCGGCGTGTCGATCACCAGCGTGCCGTCGTTCGTGACCGAACCGCCCTGCAGGGAGATGTTCACGTTGTGGCCGGGCAGCGGCTCGGCCGTCACGGTCTGACCGGACGGGATAACTCCGGTGAGCACGGGTGAGTCGACCAGGTCGAAGGACCCGGCGCCGGTCTGGTCGGTCAGCGTGCCGCTGTACATGAACACCGGCTTGCCGGTCTGCGCGGCGCCGCCGGCATTCTGGGTCCAGGACGCGCCGCCGGTCAGGGTGATCGCACCGTTGTCGGTGATGGCGCCGTTGTTGGCGAACTGGTCGGCGCCCGTGTTCACGGCCAGCGCCCCGGCCGCGTCAACCTGGGTCAGGCCGTCGTTGACCGTGGTCGTGTTGTCGTCCTGCAGCAGCGTTCCGGACTTGACGTCGATCGTGCCGGTCGAGGCGTTGGTGACGTTCGCCTGCAGGTATTCGGAGTTGCCGCTCTCGTCCTGGGAGTCGAGGGCGTTGTTGTTGACGAGCGAGGCCGGGCCGCTGATGTCGCTAGTGCCACCGCTGGTCGGCGAGTCGATCACCAGGGTTCCGTTGTTTGTGACCGTGCCACCCTGCAAGGAGATGTTGGCGTTGTGGCCCGGATAGGGCTCCGCCGTCACGGTCTGTCCAAGCGGGATGGTGCCGGTCAGGACGGGACTGTCATAGAGGTCGAAGGCGCCGGTCCCGGTCTCGTCGGTGAGCGTGCCGCTGCTCATCTGCACCGCCGTGCCCGATTCGGGCCCGTTCTGCGTCCACGATGCGCCGCTGGTCAGGGTGATCGCGCCGGAGTTGCTCACCGTCCCGTCGTTGAGGAACTGGTCGCTGCCGGTGTCGACCGCGAACGTCGGGGTCGCAGCGCTCGGAGCCGGCGCGTCGACCGTGAACGTGCCCTTGTTGGTCGTGGTCGTGTTGTCGGCCTGATACAGGGATCCGCTCTGCACCGTGACCTGGCCGATCGCCTCGTTCGTCAGGGCCACCTGCAGATAGTCGATCTGAGCGGACTCCGCCGTGCTCACCACCGTGCCGGAGTTGTCGATCAGCGAGGCGCCCGACAGCGCGGTGAGTTGCGCCACGCCGCCGCCGGCGGGAGAGTCCAGCGCCAGCGTCCCGGTGTGGGCCACGGTGACCGTGCCGGAGATCGAGATGACCGCGTTGTGGCCCGGATACGCCTCGGCCGTCACGGTCTGACCGGCCGGGACCGTGCCCGACAGGGTGGGCGAGTCGTAGAGGTCGAATGAGCCCACGCCGCTCTGATCGGTCAGCGTGCCGCTGCTCATCTGCACGGCGTTGCCGCTCTCGGGCCCGTTCTGGGTCCAGGCCGCGCCGCCGGACAGGTTCAGGGCGCCGTGATCGACGACGCCGTTCGGGGCCACGGCCTCGTTGAGGAACACGTCGCTGCCGCTGCTCTCGTCGAAGATGGCGCCGGCGTCGACCTGGAAGACCCCATCGTTGGTCGTGGTCGTGTTGGAGTCCTGCAACAGCGTCCCCGACTTGACCTCGAGCGTGGCACCGGCACTGTTGTCCAGGTTGGCGCGCAGGTAGCCGTTCTGGCCGGACTCCGACGTGTTGTCGATCGTGCCGTTATTGACCAGGGTCGGCGCCGCAGTCGTCCCGTCCAGCACCGCCAGGCCACCGCTGGTCGGCGAGTCCAGCGTCAGCGTGCCGTCGTTGATGACCTGCGTGGCCGGGCCGGCGAGCGACACGCCGGAGTTGTGGCCCGGCAGCGCCTCGGCCGTGACGGTCTGCCCGGCGGAGATCGTGCCGCTGAGGCTCGTGCCGTCGATCAGCTCGAAGCTGCCGGCGCCGCTGGTGTCCGTCAGCGTGCCGCCGTAGTTGAGGACCGCGTGGCCGACCTGGGGCAGCGTCGTGGCATTCTGCTGCCACGTGGCACCGCCGGTCAGCGTCAGCGAGCCGTTGTTGGTGAGCGCGCCGAGGTTGTCGAACACGTCATCGCCGGAGCTGATCGCGACCGCGGCGGCCGCGTCGACCTGCCACAGGCCGCTGTTGGTCGTCGTGGTGTTCGAGTCCTGCACCAGCGTGCCGGACTTGACCTCCACCGTCGCCCCCGGGTTGTTGGTGAGGTTTGCCCGCAGGTAGTCGTCGTTGGAGCCCTCCACCTGGGCGTCGATCGTGCCGTTGTTGACGAGCGTCGGATCGGTGGTGGTGCCGGTCACGAGGCTGTCTCCACCGTTGACCGGCACGTCGAGGACCAAGGTCCCGTCGTTGATGACCGACCCGCTGCTGCCGGCCAGGGAGATGTTGGAGTTATGCCCCTGATAGGCCTCGGCGGTCACCGTCTGGCCGGACGGGATCGTGCCCGACAGGGACGGGCTGTCGACCAGGTCGAAGGTCCCGCCGCCGCTGACGTCGGTCAGCGTGCCGCCGCCGTACATCTGCACCGCGGTGCCCGTCTGGGTCGCGCTGCCCGCGCTCTGCGTCCAGGACGCGCCACTGCTCAGCGTGATCGACCCGCTGTTGGTGAGGGCGCCGGAGTTGACGAACAGGTCACCGCCCGCCGTGAGGCTCAGCGCGGCGCCCGTCTCGACGGTGAAGCTCCCGTCGTTGGTGATCGTGTTGTTGCTGTCGACCAGGTTGGTGAGCCCCGAGAGCGTGACGGTCCCGCCGCTCTCGTTGAGCAGGTTGGCGCGGATGTAGTTGTCATTCGAGCCATCGGCGACCGTCGAGAACTGGCCGAAGTTGGACAGCTGCGCGCCCGTGATCGCCGAGTAGCCGGCGCCCGTCTGCGTGTCGAGCGCCAGCGCGCCGGTCTGGTTGACCGTGCTCGTGGCGGCGATCGTGAGGGTGGCATTGGAGCCGGGCTGGGCCTGGTCGAGCAGCTCCTGCGTGCCGCCGCCCGAGGTGTTGCCGATCGTGATCGAGTTGACGCTCGCGCCGGAGCCGTTGAGCGTGACCGTGTAGCTGCCGGGCACCTGGATGCAGGCGTTCGATGTGGGGGTGGGAACCCCGTTGGTCCAGTCCGCCGCGTCACTCCACAGACCGCTGGTGGCGGTGGCCCACGAGGTGTCACAGGTCGCCGCGAGCGCGCGCGCGGGTGCGAACAGGAGAGCGGCGGCGAGGAGCAGCCCCACGACCGCGACCACGCGGCGAGGGCTGACCGAGACGAGGCGTACGTGCTGATACTCCGATGACATGCGTCCCCCTGTGACCGGCATCCAGTCCGCGTCAGGACCGAGCTGCCTACCGAGGCGGCTCGGCGGCGCCGCCACTATACAGAGCTACGCATCGCTGGCAAATACGCAAATTTGCGAAGTGTGCAGGCCCGATTCGGCGGTCGAGCGCGGGGCCGGCTCACGATGCGGTTGCGTTGCGATGACCAATCGGATACCGGGACGAGCCCGGCGATCCCGGAACGAGCTTCAGCTACACGAGCTGGGCGATCTCAGCGATCAGCCGCGTGGCCCCGGCCGGCGCGCTTGGCCTCGTACATCGACGCGTCGGCCGCCACCAGCGCCTGATCGGTGGTGAGCTCACCGTCGACGAGCTCGGTCACTCCGACGCTCGCCGTCACCACCGTCGACCGCGACCCGATCATCAGCGGTGACGCCTCCAGGCGATCGGCGATCTGCTGGGCCAGCAGGCGGGCCCCGGCGCCGTCGATGTGCGGGGCCAGGACCACGAACTCGTCTCCACCCCAGCGCCCGACGATGTCACTGTCGCGCACGCAGTCGCTGAGCGTTGCGGCGACGTGCTTGAGGGCGTCATCGCCCGCCGCGTGGCCGTGCTCGTCGTTGAGGCTCTTGAAGGCGTCGAGGTCGATCAGCAGCAGCGCGGCCCGCTCGTCGTAACGCCGGCAGCGCGCGAGCTGCTGCTTGAGGTCCTCCTCGAAGCGCCCCCGGTTGCGCAGCCCCGTGAGCGCGTCGTGCTCGGCGCGCTGGCGCAGGTGGCGCTCCAGCTCGTGGCGCTCGGAGATGTCCTGCATCTGGGCGATGTACTGCACCGGCTCGTCCTGCGCGGTGCGTACGAGCGACACCGACAGCAGGATCCACACCGGCTCGCCGTCGGCCCGCAGGTAGCGCTTCTCCATCTCATAGCTGGCGATGTCCCCGGCGAGCAGCTGCCGGGCGTGCGCCAGGTCGGCGTCGAGATCGTCCGGGTGGGTGAGGTCCTGGACCGTGCGTCCGAGCAGGGCGGCCTCGGTGTAGCCGGTCAGCCGGCAGAGCGCGCGGTTGACCTTGATGAAGCGTCCGTCCAGCGAGCAGATGGCATTGCCGATCGGGGCGTTCTGAAAGCTCTGCTCGAACCGCGGTTGGCCTCGTGGAGCGCCTCGGCCTCGCGCCGCTGCGCGGTGACGTCGGTCCCGATGGCCACCAGGCCGTAGATGCGTCCGGTCGAATCGCGCAGCGGCGAGCGCACCAGCTGGTAGGACCGCATCGATCCGTCGGGCTGGGCACCTCGCGCTCGGTGGTGACCGAGGCTCCGGTGCGCAGCGCGTTGCGATCGTCGGCGTCAAAGGCCTGCGCGAACTGGTCCGGGAACAGATCGAACACGGTCTTCCCGACGAGATCCGCGCGGTCGCGCTGCTGCAGGCGCGAGTACTCCCGGTTGAGCGACACCAGTCGATAGTCGGCGTCCTTCACCGAGACGGGGACGTTCAGGCAGTCCAGGACGTCCTGCAGGTATCCGCGGCTGGCCCGCAGCGCCTCCTCGGTGTGGCGCTCGGCCGTGATGTCGCGCGAGACCACCACCCCGCCGACGATCGGCCCGTCGTCCTGGCGCAGCGCGCCGACCTCGACGCGAAACCAGCGCGGGTCATCCGGCGCCTGGTAGTCGAAGGCACACGCCTCGCCGTCGAGCGCCCGGCGGAAATGCGCCTGCAGATGCGGGTAGCTCGCGGCCGGCACCGCATCCGCCAGCGTCCGACCCTCCATCGCGTCGCAGAACCATGCGTGCTCCGCCACGGCGGCGCCGGTGGCCAGCAGGACGCGCAGGTCCCGGTCGAACACGAACACCGCCGTCCCCGGCAGCTCGCGCAGTACGGCCAGGCCGACCAGGCCGGCGTCCGCCGGCGCGTCGCGTGCGCTCGTGGGCTCGATGCTCATGACAGATCCCCCCGGATCGGCGTACGTCGGCGTACACCCTTCGCAGCTGAGCGTAGCGGCCGCCGTGGGCGGCCGCGGGGTGCGCAAGCGCGTGTTCTCCGGGCTTTGCCCCGTAATGATCGGCACGCCGCGCGGACCGCATGAGCGTGCACGTGATCGTCATGTGCGAACCCGGACGCCGCGGCGATGCTGCCATCGCCGAGGCGGCTTCGCTCGTACACCGCCACGCCGCGCGGCTGACACTGGCCGCCGTGCTCGATCTCCCGAGCCGCGCGCGCGGTTGCCTGCCCTGGTCGGCCTGGCGCGACCTGATGATCGGCGAGGCGCGATCGGAGCTCGATCGGGTGGCCGCCCGGCTTGGCGGCGACGCCGGGCGCGTGGTGATCGTCGGGCCCGCCGCGGCACTGGGCCGGCTCGAGGCCCTCGAGTGCGACCTGCTGGTGCTGCCGGCGCGGCGCCGGTTCACCCGCGATCCGTACGCGTCGCTGCGACGGCCCGCGGGACGGCTCAGCTTCCCCGTGGCCGAGGCCCGGCCGGAACACCGCGGTCTGTCGGTCACCCGCTGACCCGACGCGCCCGAGCCCGCGGGCGAAGCACCCTGGGCAGCCACGCGCGCACGGCATCGGCCACGGCGGGAAGATCGGCCTTCAGAGCGTGGTCGCCGGGCACCGTCACCACGTCCCGTGTCGCGCTCGCCGGCGGGATGCCGAACCGATCTCGCGCGCCCTGGACGACGAGGACCGGTACGGTCACCGCGTCGAGCTCGGACAACCGGCTCTGTGGCGCGGCCCCGCCGGCGCGGCGCGGCGGCAGCAGCGGAAACGCCAGGCACAGCACGCCGATCGCGCCGGTCACCTGCGCGGTGCGACACGCCACCCGGGCGCCGGAGGACCGGCCGCCCACGAGGACCGGCGGCACCCCGCAGCTCGTCCTCGCGCAGCCGTTCGACGACGGCGGTCCAGGCCGCGTCGAGCTGATGAGCCGGAGCGGGCGAGCGCCGCCCAGCGACGCGGTAGGGCTGCTCGACGAGAACGACGCTCAGGCCCAGCGAGCGCGCGACCTCGCTCGCCGTCACCAGGTCCGGCGCGCCGACGCCGCCGCCGGCGCCGTGACCGAGCACGAGCGCCGCCGCCGGTGTCTCGGCCAGGTGCATGTGCACGCGGGCGGGGCCGTGTGGCGTGTCCAGCTCGAGCGTCGCCATGGCGTGATCGTCGCAGCCCGAGGCCGTGGTTCACAGCCCGGAGATCGCCGCGTCTCTGCTATCCAGGACGACGAGCTTCAGCCCTTCGAGCAGAGGAGACCCATGCGCGTCGAGTGGTACGGCCAATCCGCGTTTCTGCCTCACCGACCGACGGAGCATGCGCGTGTTCATCGACCCGTTCGACGACCTGTCCGCCGATGACCGTCGGTCGCGGGATGCAGTTCGACTATCCAACGATCGAGGCCGAGGCCGACGTCGCTGCTCGATCACTCACGAGCACCTCGATCACAACGAGCGTCGCGCGCCGTCTCGCGGCGATCCCGTGGTGGTGCGCTCGACCGCCGGCCGCCACGAATCGCCGGTGGGCGAGATCGATCGGCATCGCCTCCGAGCACGACCCGGTCGGCCGGCACCGAGCGCGGACCGAACACGATCTTCGCGGTCGAGCTCGACGGCGCTGCGGAGTGGTCGCACCTGGGCGACCTCGGCCAGCCGGCGCTGCGCCCCGAGCAGGTCGCGGCGATCGGTGAGGTGGACTTGCTGTTCGCGCCCGTCGGCGGCGGACCGACCAACGGCGCCGAGGAGGCCGCGGCGCTGGTCGAGCTCCTGCTCGCCCGCGCTGGGTGGTCCCGATGCACTACCGCGACCGAGCGCATCGAACTTCCTCGAGCCGGCCGACGACTTCCTCGGCCGGCCTCGCCGCCGTGGAGCGGCTGCCGACGCGCACCGCGTTCGACACCGCGCGAGCTGCCGGCGGGCGACGGCCCGCTGGCGGTCGTCCCGCAGGCGCCGTAGGCGCGCGCTACCAAGCGGCGGCAAGTAGGATCGCCAGGCGGCCGGTGCGGCCGCCGCGCAGCGACCGAGGGGCGAGGGTACATGGCCGAGAAGCTGACGTTGTTCGTCTGCAATATCGATGACGGCGGCCCGCCCCCGCACGCGTGCAAGCGGGCCCAGCGCGCGCTGCGAGACGCGGGCCACGACTTCGACAAGGTCATCGCGGGACGGGGCATCCCGTTCGCCCTGTTCACGACCGGCCGCCGGCCGCAGCTCAAGCAGCTGAGCGGCCAGGAGAAGCTGCCGGTCCTGCGTCTGAGCGACGGCACGACGGTCAACGGCAGCGCGAACATCATCGCCTGGGCGCGGGAGCACGCGCCGGCCACTCGCTCGCCGGAGTGACGCGACTCGCCGCCGCCGGTCAGCTCCCGGGCTCGTGCCCGGTGATGTCCTCGTACTCCCGCTCGCTCAGTTCGTCGAGCTCCGCGTCACTGAACTGCTGCGGCTCGAGCAGCTCGCGCGCCCGGGCCGCGTCACGCTCCTCCACGTACACGTCGCGCACCCCACCGCCGCCGAACGCCGGGTTGTCGGCGCCGATGTTGCGCTTGTGGACGGCCTGAATCCCCGCTGCGGCCAGGCGCCCCGAGATCAGCTCTGCCTGGGCCTCGTCGGCGGCGGTAGCCACGACGGTGAGCATGGTCGCCAGTGTACGGCGCCAGGCACCGTGACGCTCGCCGTCGGGGGCTCGGCTCGGACCCGAAACACCGCCCGACCCCGAGGGCTATAGTCCGGCCACAGCGACTGATCACACCCGATGATCAGAGCGAAAAAGGAGGCTCATGAGCGATAGCGTGTACCGCGTCACCGAGGTGATCGGCGTGAGCAGCGAGTCGTGGGAGGCGGCGGCCCGAAGCGCCGTCGAGACCGCGGCAAAGAGCGTGCGCGACCTGCGCATCGCGGAGGTGCTGCGGGAGGATGTGACGGTCGAGAACGGCAAGATCGCCAGCTACCGCGTTCGTCTGGCTATCTCGTTCAAGTACGAGACCGGCGACTGATCGCCTGTCTCGCCCGGCTCACCGGCCGCGGTCCGCGCGGCCGGCCGAGCCATTGCGCTCAGCTCACGTTGCGATCGAGGTCGGTCCAGTACGGCGCTCGCAACAGGTGCTTGAGCAGCTTGCCGGCGCCCGACTTGGGCAGCGGCTCCGACTGGACGTCGATGCCGCGCGGAACCTTGTAGCCGGCGATCCGCCCGCGGCAGTGCTCGATCAGCTCGTCGGCGCCGACGGCGGCGTCGGGTGCGACGGCCACGACCGCGTGGACCGCCTCGCCCCAGCGCGGATCGGGGATGCCGAACACCGCCGCCTCGACCACGGCGCGGTGCTCGAGCAGCGCCGCCTCGACCTCGATCGAGTACACGTTCTCGCCGCCGGTGATGACCATGTCCTTGAGCCGGTCGACCAGGTACAGGTAGCCGTCCTCGTCGGCCCGCGCGGCGTCGCCGGTTCGGTACCAGCCGTCGACGAGCGCCGCCTCGGTCGCCTCGGGCCGATTGAAGTAGCCCAGCATCACGTTCGGGCCGCGGACCCAGACCTCGCCGACCTCGCCGGGCGCCAGCGGCTGGCCGTCGCTGCCGCGCACGTGGGCCTGCACGCCGACCACCGGTGCGCCCATCGAGCCCAGCCGGGTCCGGTAGGGCTCCTCGCCGGCGAACCCGCGGCGGTGGTCCTCGGGTGTGCAATGGGTGACGGTGGGCGCCGCCTCGGTCATCCCGTAGAACTGCGCCACGTCGCAGGCAAGGCGCTCGAGCACGCGACGCTGCAGCTCCGGTGAGATCGGCGAGGCCGCATATTGGACGTGGCGCAGGCTGCTCAGGTCGACCGGCGAGTCCTCGAGCGCCTCGAGCAGCATCGCGAGCATGGTCGGGACCAGCACCGTGTGCGTGATGCGCTCGCGTTGCACGGTCTCGGCCACGGCCGCCGCCGAGAAG
>CAVYPO010000002.1:0-504422 GCA_963770405.1 uncultured Solirubrobacterales bacterium | reverse complement strand
AAATGGGAGCGCCACCCGGCGAGGGTGCGGCGGTCCGGCGAACAGGGCCCCTTCCGAATCGACGACGCGCGGGGGAAATCTATCGCGTGGGAGCGGGTGTGCTACCGCGGGAAGCGGGCGCGTCGCGTCGGGCGGGGCTGCGCTCGGAGGCGCCTTGTCCATGCTCAGTGACGCGAGCGGACACGACCACGCGCGCGCCGCGCTTGGGGATCATCGTGACGTTGCGGTGGTTGACGTGCTCGGGCGCCGGGTCGTCGGCCGCGAGGTCGAGGCGCCGGACCATCGCGTCCATGACGACGCGCTGCTCGGCCATCGCCAGCGAGGCGCCGAGGCAGCGGCGCGTGCCGCCGCCGAAGGGGATCCACTCGTACGTGCCGGGCTTGCGGCCGAGCCAGCGCTCGGGGCGGTAGGCGAACGGGTCGGGGTAGAGGTCCTCGCGGTGGTGCACGAGCAGGATGCTCATGATGATCGGCGTGCCCGCCGGGACCGCGTAGTCGCCCAGGCGCCACGGCACCGTCGACGCGCCGGCCGATCGCCGGGATGACCGGGCGCACGCGCATGCCCTCGGTGATCGCGGCCTCGATGTGCTCGTCGGCGTGGTCGTCGGAGCGCACGGCGTCGCGCAGGCGGTCGTAGGCCTCGGGGCTGCGCACGAGCCGCTCCCAGGTCCAGGCCATCGAGTTGGCGGTCGTCTCGAAGCCGGCCAGGATGAGCGTCAGCAGCTCGTCGCGCAGCTCGCGGTCGGTCAGCGGCTCGCCGTCCTCGGTGCGGGCGCGCATGATCAGCGAGAGGATGTCGTTGCGCTCCTCGAGGTCGTCGACGCTGGCGGCGGGCCTTGATGACGCCGTAGGTGTAGCGGTCGAGGATCTGGATGCCGCGCTTCTGGATGCCGACCGGCTCCTCGTGCCCGAGGTTGAGCAGCTCGGCGACCTGGTAGAGCGGCAGGGTGGAGGCGGCGGCCAGGTGCTTGACCGCCGCGCGCAGGCCGTACTCCGGCGTGCCGCGCTTGGGCTTGCCCTCGACGCCGAGGATTCCGGACATGATCACGTCAAGGGTGATCGACTGCGTGCGCGGCGCCAGCGCGAAGGGCGTGCCGACCGGCCAGCGGTCGATCTCGCGCTCGGCCATGTCGGCGATCATGCGCGAGTAGCGCTCGATCGCCTCGCCGTGGAACGGGGGCAGCAGCAGGCGGCGCTGGCGCAGGTGGCGCGGGCCGTTAGAGGTCAGCACCGAATTCGGGCCGACGATCGGCAGCAGCGGTGACTCGGCGGTCAGCGAAGGCGCGATGCTCGGGGCTGGCCGTGAACAGCGAGCGCACGTGCTCGGGGTGGCTGGTCACCGTCGGGCCGCCGGCCACGATCGCGTTGGCGCGGAACACGTCGCCCAGGCGCCGGCGCCAGCGGAACATGAACTCGATCTGGCGCCAGTTCATGTGCATGATCTGCACCGACCGGGGGAGCGGCACGCGGGGCGGCTCGGGCAGGTGGGCGTCCTGCGCCTCGAGCGGGCCCGCCGGGGATGGGACGGCCTCGCGCACGAGGTCGTTGGGGATGAGCTCGTCGGTCGCCGCGGCGGGCGCCGACTCGCGGTCGGTCGCGGCGGGGGCGGTCATCGTGCTGGCCATGGGGCTCTCCTTGTTTCGGCCGCGTGACCGAGATCAATAAGTACGTGCACGAACATTCGACGGCGTACATTTAGCGGAGCCGTCGCTGGCTGTCAAGCGGTTGGCCCGCCGTGCCGAGGTTTTCGGCGGTTTGTCGCGGTGCGACGGCGCGCGGCTTGGCGGCCCGGCGGCGGCGCGGGCGGGGGCGGTGGCCCGCGGCGTGCGGCCAGCGCGGCTGGACGGCGGGACGGGCGGGGCGCGGGGCCGGCGGCGGGGTGGGGGGTTCGGGGTTGGGGTTGGGGTTCGGGTTGTCGCGGTGCGGGTTTTGTCGCGGTTCGGTTTGTCGCGGTGCGGGTTGTCGCGGTGCGGGTTGTCGCGGTGCGGGTTGTCGCGGTTCGGGTTGTCGCGGTGCGGGTTGTGCGGTGCGGGTTGTGCGGCCGGTGCGGCCGGGCGCGGGGCGTCGCGGGGTGGTGCCGTTGCGGGGTGCGGCTGGGGCGGGGGTGTGGTCGGTTGTTGGTCCGTGGGGCGCTCACCACACCCGTTGGCACCGCGGCGAGGTGTGGCGGGCGAGCGCGCGGCGCCTGGGGTGTGGTCGCTTTTCATCGCCCCGGCGTGCCAAATCGACCACACCCCCGGTGAGCGCCTGGGGGTGGCGGGGGGTGTGGTCACTTTTCATCGCCCCGGCGTGCCAAATCGACCACACCCCCGGTGAGCGCCTGGGGGGTGGCGGGGGGTGTGGTCACTTTTCATCGCCCCGGCGTGCCAAATCGACCACACCCCCGTGGCTCGTCGTCGGGCGGGGCTGGGGTGTGGTGGGGTGTTGGTGTGTGTGTGGCGGTCACGTCACCACACCCCTCGGCGCGCGCGGGCTCAGTCCCGTTTCAGGAACGTCGCGATCAGCGTCGCGGCGAACTCGGCGATGCGCTCCGGCGTGTAGCGCTCGGGGTCCGACAGGGTCAGACGGATGCCCTCCTCGGCCGGCGGCGATGAGCATGTGCGCGGCCAGGTCGGGGTCGAGGTGGCCGTGGCCGACCTGCTCCAGGCCCCAGGCCACGACCGGGTCCAGCGAGGTCTCCAGGCCGGCCCGGTGCTCATCGACGCTCGCCCGGATCGCCGGCGGCGCGCCCTCGGGGGGCAGCAGGATCAGCCGCCAGGTCTCCGGATGCTGCTGCGACCACGCTGCAGGACGGCCATGAGGCCGCGCGAGAGGACGTCGAGGGGATCGTCGCCGTAGGGCGGCTTGGGGAACACGCCGGTGATGGCCCAGAAGGCGCGCTGCTGCTCGCGGGCGATGAGCGAGCGCAGCAGCTCCTCCTGGTTGCCGAATGCTCGCGTACACGACCGTCTTGGCCAGGTCGGCCTCGCGGGCCACCGCCTCGATCGTGAAGGCGCCGAACCCGCCGGCGTCGATGACCTGCAGGGCCGCGTCGAGCAGCTGCTCGCGGCGCTCCTCGCGGGAGCGGCGGGGCGAGTACTTGCGACGCAGGTCGTCTCGGACATCGTCGGGTCGAGCTTGACAGCGTGAGGCGGTTTGGGCAAAGTACGTAGGCGAACGTACGAATTCCGTACTTTACCTTCAGGAGGCGGTCTTGACCAGCAGTCCGGTGCGTGAGCACCACGACATCGCCATCGTGGGCAGCGGCTTCGCCGGGCTCGGGATGGCCATCGAGCTCAAGCGCACGGGCAGCAGGACTTCGTCGTGCTCGAGCGCGCGGACGCCGTCGGCGGCACGTGGCGGGACAACCACTATCCGGGCTGTGCGTGCGACGTGCCGACGCCCCTGTACTCGTTCTCGTTTGCGCCCAATCCGGACTGGTCGCGCATGTACGCCCGCTGGAACGAGCTGCGCGACTACCTGGAGGACTGCACCGACCGCTACGGCGTGCGACCGCACATCCGCTTCGGCACCGAGCTTCAGACCGCCACCTGGGACGAGCCGCGACAGCGCTGGGTGCTCGATCTCGGCGACGGCACGACGCTCACCGCGCGCGTGCTCGATCGGTGGCTTCGGCGGCCTGAACCGTCCCGCCTATCCGGACATCGAGGGGCTGCAGAGTTCGCCGGCGAGCTCTTCCACTCGGCCGACTGGCGCCACGACGTGCCGCTCGACGGCCGGCGCGTGGGCGTCATCGGCACGGGCGCGAGCGCGATCCAGCTGATCCCGCGGGTGGCCGAGCGCGCGGGGCACCTCGACGTCTTCCAGCGCACCGCGCCGTGGATCATGCCGAAGTTCGACCGCGCGAATTCCCGCGCGTGAACGGCGGCTCTACCGCGCGGCTGCCGTTCATCCAGAAGGCGCTGCGCGGGCTCATCTTCGGTATCACCGAAAGTCCTCGCGCTCCCGATCACGCGCGATCAGCGGCTGCTGCGCCGCTCGAGGCCCAGGGCCGCGCCCACCTGCGACGCCAGGTGACCGACCCCGAGCTGCGGGCCAAGCTGACGCCCCACTACCGGCTCGGCTGCAAGCGCATCCTGTTCGCCAACAACTACTACCCGGCGCTCGCGCGACCGAACGTCGATGTCGTCACCGAGGCGATCGCCCGCGTCACGCCGCGCGGTGTCGTGACCGCCGACGGCGTCGAGCACGCGCTTGACGTGCTCGTGTGCAGCACTGGCTTCTCGATCGCCGAGGCGTTCTCGGCCATCGACATCCGCGGACGCGACGGGCGCACGCTCAACGAGGTGTGGAGCGAGGGGCTGCAGGCGCATCGCGGCACCGCCGCCGCCGGGTTCCCTAATCTCCTGCTCCTGTCGGGCCCGAACACCGGCACCGGGAGCACATCACAGGTGTACATGATCGAAAGCCAGATCCGCTACGTGCTGCGAGCGCTGCAATACATGCGCACGCACGGCTTCGCCACGATGGACGTCGACGAGTCAGCCCAGGCTCGGTACAACCGCGATCTGGACCGACGCATGCGCCGCACGGTGTGGCTGCGCGGCGGCTGCCAGAGCTGGTATCTGGACGATCAGGGCCGCAACGGGACGCTGTATCCCGGGTTCTCGTCCTCCTTCCGGCGCTCGCTGCACGAGCTGCGCCCGGAGGAGTACCGCTTCGGCGTGCCGCGCGCGCTGCCGAAGTTCGCCACCGAGCTCGTCGGCGCGGGCGCGTGATCGTGGCTCGCCGCCGTCACCCCAACCTCGACGGTCGCACCGCCGTCATCACCGGCGCCGGGTCGGGCATCGGCCGGGCGCTGGCCCAACGCCTGGCCACGCACGGTTCGCCCGTGGCGATCTCCGACTGGGACGAGGATGGCCTGGCCGAGACGGCCGCCCGGATCGACGGTCCCGTGCTGGCGCAGAAGCTCGACGTACGCGACCGCCAGGGGCAGATGGCGTTCGCGGCGCAGGTGCGCGAGTGGGCGCCGGCGCCGGTCGGGATGGTGTTCAACAACGCGGGGGTGACGGTCGCCCAGACGGCCGCCGGGGCCTCCCCCGAGGACGACGAGTGGGTGATCGACATCAACTACTGGGGCGTGGTGCATGGCACGCGCGCCTACTTGCCGATCCTGCTCGAGGAGGGCACGGGCGTGATCGTCAACACGTCGAGCGTGTTCGGGCTGATCGGCTATCCCACGCAGTCCGCCTACTGCGCCTCGAAGTTCGCCGTGCGCGGCTACACCGAGTCGCTGCGCCACGAGCTGCGCGGCACCGGCGTGCGGGCGATCGCCGTGCATCCCGGCGGCATCGCCACGAAGATCGTCGAGCACGCGCGGTTCCACGTCGACGACCGGGGCGGCACCGACAAGGAGGCCTTCGAGCAGGAGTTCGCGTCGCTGGCACGCACGTCGCCCGAACGCGCCGCTAAGACCATCCACACCGCGGTTCAGCGCGGGCGCGACCGGATTCTCGTGGGACCGGACGCGTACGCCTTCTCGCTCCTCTCGCGCCTCATGCCGGTCCACTACTTCGACGTGATCAAGCGGGTCGAGCCGCTCGTGCGCCGCTGAGCGGCGCGGCGCGACGCCGGCCGCGCGCTGGCACCGCGCTCAGGCCGAGGCGGGCGGGGCTGGGTGCGCCAGCACGCCCAGCAGGCGATCGACCAGTTCGGCCTGGGCCGGGTTGAGCAGCTCGCGCGCCCGCTCGGGGGTGACCCACGCCACGCGGTCGATCTCCGGGAACGTGGCGGTGCCGCCCGGATCGCGGCGGCCAGGTCATCTCGAAGGTCGCGCTGTCGACGGCGGCCGGGTCGACCTCCCCCTCGCCGGCCCAGGCGTGGACGAGCTTGCCGCCGCGCTGGCGGACCTCGCCGAGCGGCAGCAGCTCCAGCTCGGCCAGCGGGCCCGCGGCGCGCGCGCCCAGCTCCTCGGCGAGCTCGCGTCGTGCGGTCGCCTCGGGCGATCTCGCCGGGCTCGAGCTCGCCCTTGACGATCGACCAGGCGCCGGCGTCGCGCTCGGCCCACAGCGGCCCGCCCGGATGGGCGACGAGCACCTCCGCCCGCCGGCGGCGCGGCGGTAGAGCAGGATCCCGGCGCTCTCGCGGCCGCCGGCCACGACGGCGCCTAGTTGAGTGATTCCGCGGCGGGGGCTGCCGCGGGGGCGCCGGCGCGGGGGTGGGGGTGCGGGTGCCGCGGACTGTCGCGAGGGCGCCACAGGCCCGATTCACGGACTTTCTACGGCTATGTCGCAGAAAGTGCCCCAGCCGCCGCGCCCCGCCGACCGTCGTGGCTCAACCATCAGCGCGGCTGCGCCGGCCAGCGCGGCGGCCCGCCGGCGCAGTCGAGCAGGTACAGGCCGTCGTTGTTGCCGCGCGCCGGCGCCGCGCCAGGTGGTCAGCGGCACCTGCGGGGCACACGATCGCCGCGGCGGGCTGGCCGCGTTGCCGCCGCGGTAGGCGTAGCCGCCGCCGAGCAGCACGTAGCGGGCCTGGCCGGAGGCGACGAGGCGGCCCAGCGCCGGGCCGTCGAGGCCGGGTCGATGCCACCGTAGCCGCCGAGCGCGGCCGCGCGCACGCCGAGCAGGATCGGCGCTGTCGGCGGTCAGCGAGGCCTCGGTCAGCAGCTGGAAGCGGGTGCCCGGGTCGTGTGACGAGCACGTAGCTCGATGAGCTCGTTCTCGGTGGCCAGCTGCGCGCGGCTCAGCTCGGCGCCGCCGTTGCCGCCGACCGCGCGCGGGCCCGGCGGCCGGGAAGGTGCCCTGCACCGGCTGGCGCCAGGTCGTGGCCGCGTAGGCGGTGGGTGCGACGAGCAGGAGCCGAGCGACGACCGCCAGGCTCGCGCGCGAGAGCCGGTGCAGCGTCACCGCCACGAGCGTGCCCACGGCGGCCGCCGGGATGAGCACGGCCGGCCACAGCGCGAGGTAGTGGGCCTGATGGAGCAGCACCACCTGCACCGCCACGGCGGCGGCGACGGCGAGCAGGACGAGCAGGCTCGGTGCCAGCGCCAGCCGCGCTGCGGGCCGGCCATGGCGGCGAGGCCGGCGCCGACCATCACCGCCGTGCCGGGTCCGAGCGCGGAGACGTAATAGGGGTGCACGATGCCCTTTGATATCGCTCAGGAAGCCGACCTCGCAGAGGAAGAACCCGCCGAAGACGATCAGGCCGGCCAGCCGCGGGTCGCGGCGCGCCGGGCCGCGTCAGCGCGATGGCGACCATGCCGATGAGCGCGAAGGCGAGCAGCCAGGCGTCCTGGTCGCCGAGGCCGCTGCGGAACAGGCGCAGTGGCCCGGGGGCGGTGCCGAAGGCGACGGGGTTGGCGTTGATCGTCGCCCGGACCTTCGGCGTCGACGCTCGGGTGCGGCTTGGCGCAGCGGGCAGCGCGTCGTCGCCGGTCCGCTCAGCGAGGCGGCCGGGCGCCCCGGACTGGCGGCTGCACGGTCTGGTCGACGATCGGTCCGGGGCCGCCGTTCTGGCCGTCCGACTCGTCCGACGCCGTTGTAGCCGAAGGTCAGCCCCAGCTCGGAGTTGTCGGTCGAGCTGCCGACGAACGGGCGGTGAGAGGCCGGGATGAGGTCGACGGCGACCATCCAGGAGAGCGACAGCACCCCGCACACGGCGCCGGCGACGAGCAGGTGCACGAGCCGGCGACGCCCGAGCCGGGAGCGCAGAACAGGTAGCCGGCGGCGATTCCGGGAACGACGAGGTAGGCGGCCAGCGCCTTCGTGTTGAACGCGAGCGCGACGAGCACGGCGGCGGCGATGAGCGCGCGAAGCCGCCCGGTCTCGATCGCGCGCAGCGCCGCGCCGCAGGCCAGCGTCATCAGCAGGATGAGCAGCGTGTCGACATTGTTGTCGCGCGACGACGGCGACGAAGGCCGGGAAGGCGGCGAGCGTCAGCGCGCTCGCGGTGGCGGCCAGCACGCCGAAGCGCTTGCGCACGATCACGTACAGCACGGCCACGGCGGCCACCCCGGCGATCGCCTGCGGCAGCAGCAGGCTCAGCGGCGAGAAGCCGAAGATCCTTCGCGCTCGCCGCCTGCACCCACAGGCCGAGCGGCGGCTTGTCGATCGAGATGAGGCCGCCCGGATCGGCCGACACGAACAGGAAGTTGTGCCACGACTGCAGCATCGACTTCACGCCCGCCGAGTAGTAGACGTTCGCATACCCGTTCTGACCGAGCGCCCAGGTGTTGAGCACCGCCGCGAGCGCGATCGCGCCGAGCATCGGCAGGTCTGCCGCGCCAGTCCAGGCGCGGGCGGCGCGCCGGCGCGGGTACAGCCGGCGTGAGCGTCGGCGGCGCGGCGAGCTGTGTGAGCGTGTCGGTCACCGTGGTCACGTCTAGACGAAGGGCATAACAGACGATGAAGTCTGGCGGGTGGGCGGGACGAGGCTCGACCCCCGGCAAGGCAGCCGCGCGGGGTCCGGTGCCTGAAGTGTGGCGGGTGGGCGGGAGTTATGGAGCCTGGACCGGTTGGCGGTGCCCATGAGCCAACGGCGCGCCGGGCGTCGGGGCGCAGTTCGGGCCGCAAGCTGCACGAAAAAGTGGCTATGACGGGCATCAGGGGTGCGGCGAACGGAAACCCCGGCCGATAGAACCGGCATGCTGCATCACGCGAGGCCGCGGCCGGGTCCCCCCCCGGCGCGCCCGGCGGGGCGTACGCCGGCATGAACGTCGAGAACCTCCGCCGCATCTCCGGCGTCAGCTGGGGGGCGGTGCTCGCGCTGCTCGTCCTGATGACTCCGTTCTATCCGCCCGACCAGGCGATCGGCCCCTGGGGATGGCTCATCGGCGGCATGCTGCTGGCGATCCCCGCGGCCGGCCTGGCCTGGCTGGCGGCCCATCCCCAGCAGGCCACGATCAAGCTGCTGCTGGCGAGCTGCTACTACGGCGTGATCGGCATCGCGGTGGCGCAGTGGCTGGCCGGCGGCTGGCCCTCTCCGTACGGCGAGGTCTACCTGCCGACTGCTGCTCGTCGGCGCTCTCGGGCACCCGCCGAGCCGCTTCATTCCGCTGTTCGCCTGATCCTCGTCGCCGCGCTGCTCCTGCCGGAGCTCTACGCCCCCAACGCCGCGATGTTCGGGGACGCGATCTTCCGGCTGATGATCTGGGCGGGGATGGCGGCTCGTCTGCCTGGTGCTCATGTCGCGGGTGCGTCAGCAGCGCGTCGTGGCCGAGCATCTCGCCAACGTCGACGCGCTGACCCAACTGGCCAACCGCCGCGCGTTCGACCGTCAGGCCCGCGTCCTCGACCACGGCATCGCCGTCGCGCGTCTGCGACCTCGACGACTTCAAGAGCATCAACGACGGGCACGGCCATCTCGCCGGCGATCAGGTACTCGCGGCCGTGGCGAGGGTGCTCTCCGAGCAGGCCCGCGCCGGCGACACCGTGTTCCGCTGGGGCGGCGACGAGTTCGCGATCCTGCTTCCGGCCACCGACGGCGGCGAGGCGGACATGGTGTGCGCTCGGCTGGAGACCGCCGTCGGCGAGATCGTGCGCCGGCCCGACGGCACGCCGCTGTCAATCACCATCGGCTGGGCGGTTCACCGTCCCGGCCTGGACCTGCTCGGTCTCGTCGCCGAGGCCGACGCCGCGCTGCTCGCGCGCAAGGCCGGGCGCAAGCTCGGACTGCGCGAGAGCGAGGTAGCGTAGCCCGGTCCGCGCGGGCGGTCAGGCGATGGCGACGGCGGCTTCGCCCGCCTCGCCGTGCACGCAGACGCGATCGCGACCGTCCGCCTTGGCCCGGTAGAGCGCCGCGTCGGCGCGGGAGAACAGCTGCTCCTCGTCGAAGCGCTCGCCCGCGGGCAGCGAGGCGACGCCGAAGGACATCGTCACGGTCAGCCCGTTGACCGGCTCGTTGCGCAGCGCCTGGCGCAGCCGCTCGGCGACATCGGCCGCCTCGCGCGCCTCGACGCCGCTGAGCAGCACCGCGAACTCCTCGCCGCCGATGCGATAGGCCGACTCGAACGTGCGCAGGCACCCGCGCATGCGCAGGGCGATCGTCTCGAGCACCGCGTCTCCGGCGGCGTGCCCGTGCGCGTCGTTGATGTCCTTGAAGCGGTCGACGTCGCCGATGACGACCGCCACCTCCTGCCCGGTGAGCTCGGCGCGGGCGGCCAGTTCGGCGATCCGGGTGTGCAGCGCGGCGCGGTTGAGCATTCCCGTCAGGGGGTCGACGACCGATGCGCCGCGGTTACGGAACGCCGAGCGCCCGACGGCCGAGCCGATCAGTGAGATCGTGCCGAGCAGCGCGAGCGGGAAGGCGATGATCGCCGGATTGGCGAGCACGGCGTCCGCGTTCAGGTACAGCCCGGTGGCGACGATCAGCAGCGCGGTGAACGCCGTGCCGATGATCACGCCGCGGCGCGGGAAGATCGCGCTCATGCCCGGCACCATCAGCACGAACAGCGCCAGTCCGAACAGCGGCGCCTCGCGGGCCCGGCTGAAGCCGACGGCGATGGCGAGCTGGAAGAGCAGCCAGGCCACCACGAGGAGGTATTCGGGACGCCGGAAGCGCTCGATGTGCCGCTGCACGAGGTGGTACATCGCCGCGCCCGCGATCGGCGCGGGCAGGGTGGCCCAGCCGAACCAGGGCACGGTGGAGACGATCCCGGCGAACGCCAGCACCGCGCACCCCACGAAGATGGTCGCGCAGGCGCGCGTTGAGGTCGAGCATGTGCTCGCGCTCGAGCGCGTTGGAGACCAGCCAGCTGCCACCGTCCCCGTCGTCGGCCGAACGGGGCCGCAGTGCCCCGGCGCGCGGCGCGCGCGCACGGGACCGCTCCTGCTGGTGCTCGTCCGGTGACTGGGGGTCGGTGCGGCGGGTGCGCACGCGCACGCCGCGCGGGGCGTCGGCGCCGTCATCGGCACCCGTGCTCATGCGGCGGCTCGTCAGGCGCGTCGGGGCCACCGGCTCCTCGGCCGCGGCGATCGAGGCGCGCACCTGGTCGCGGCCCTCGAGCTTGGCCTCATACAGGGCGCCGTCCGCGCGGGCGAAGATGGTCTCGAAGTCGAACGGCTGGCCGGCGACCGATGCGGCCACGCCGAGTGACATCGTGACGTCCAGGCCGGCGATCGAGCTCGCCCGTACGGTCTGGCGCATGCGCTCGGCCACGCGCTCGGCGGCGCGCCGGTCCGCCCCCGCGAGCAGCACGACGAACTCCTCGCCGCCGTAGCGGTAGATCGACTCGTCCGCCTCCACGCAACGGCACAGCCGCTGCGCCACCTCGCGGAGCACCTCGTCCCCGGCGGCATGACCGCTGCCGTCGTTGATGGTCTTGAAATGGTCGACGTCGGCGGCGATGACCGCCACCTGCGCGCCGGTGCGAGCGGCGTGGTGGGCGAGCTCGGCGACGCGCGGCTGCAGCGCGGCGCGGTTGAGCACGCCGGTGAGCTCGTCGACGCACCGCGCTGCGCCGGGTCGACGATGTCGAGATCGCGGATCGCCGACGAGGGTTATGGCGAGGATGAAGATGATGCACAGGGGCAGCAGCAGCACGGGCGGCAGGCGCGCCACCTCGTTCGCGTCGAAGGCGAAGGCGACGGCGACGGCGAGCGCGAGGGTGATCCCGGTGACGAAGGGCATCACGCGCGCGGGCAGGATCACGGCGACGAGCGCGACCGGCATGGCCAGGACGGTCAACAGGTAGCTGTGCGAGCCGTGCACGAGCGCGATCCCCACGGCGAGTGCCAGCTCGGCCAGCAGCCAGGTGATCGCGACTGCGTACTCCGGATGCTCCAGGCGCGGCAGGCGCACCCACACGAGCGCGAACAGCACGGCGCCGACAACGACGGGCATCGAGCGGCTGCCAGCCGTAGGCCGGCACGCCGATGAGCGCGGCGGCAAGGTATAAGCCGACCACCGTGGGCGAGACACGGCGTAGGCGCTGGCGCACCTCGATGAACCGCCGCCGCTCGGCGCCCGAGCGGCATATCAGCGTGTTCGCCGTCACCGATCAAGCATCGGCGCGGCGCCCAGAGTCTTGACGCGCGGGCGCCGTTTCACGGCGGATGTCGGCCTGCCGGTGCGTGGGCGCCCACGCCGGGGCGCCCACGCCGGCGTACATCAGGCCGGGTCGCTGGCCCCGGCAGGGCGGTCGTCCGGGTCGGACGAGCCGTCGCCGGGTTCGGTCTCGCCGGCCGCGGCCTCACCGGTCGTGCGCCCTCCCTCCGGCTCGCCGTCGGCGAGGATCCGGTAAAGCGCCCGCCGCGTATCGGCCAGCACCGTGACGGCGTCGGCGAGCTGACGGTCGCCACCGACGCGAATCACCTGAGAGAAGGCGAACGCGACCTCCTTCATGAGGCCGGCGAGCTCGACCGCGTGGTCGCTGAGCCCGTGGCTGAACTCCTCCCACGGCGCCGGCGCGTCGGCGGGGCGCTCGCGCACCGCGGCCTCGCCCGCCTCGGTGAGGCGCAGCAGCTTGCGGCCGTCGATCGTCCTCTGAGCGGACGAGGCCCTCGTCCTCGAGTTGCTGCAGCGCCGGGTAGACCGAGCCGGGGCTCGGCCGCCACAGGCCCTCGCTGCGCTGCTCGAGCTCCTGCATGATCTGGTAGCCGTTGCGTGGCTCCTCGGCGAGCAGGATCAGCGCGGCCGTCCGGACGTCGCCGCGGCGCGCCTTGCGTCCGCGGCCCCGGCCGGGACCGAAGGGCGCCGCCGCCCTCGCCGAACGGGGGGCCGCCGAAGGGGAATCCGGGTCCGAAGCCCTCGCGGCCGCGGCCGCGGCCGTGGCCGGATCCGTAGCCGTGGCGCCCGCGACCGGACATCAGTCGCATGAAGTCCCCGGCGTCGATGTTGATTCTTCCGCGCCTTCGCGCGCGGCCGAGGCTGTGGTATCGCATACCCATACATAATGTGTCTCCATATTCTTTGTTCCATAGGGATATGTCAAAGATATATCGGTAACGCGGATCATTGTCAAGGCCGCAGCCCCGCCGTACCTTCGTCGAGAATCGCCACCGCGCCGCCGCGCGTGCGCGAACATGCGGGCGATGGTGGCTTCCCTCATGGGCAGCACGACAATGGCATCCGGGATGCCAGTGGCCGTGTCGGGCATGCAGGCCGAGCAGGCCCAGTTCGACGTGGCGGCCAACAACATCGCCAACGCCGACACGCCGGGGTACAACAGCGAGCAGGTTCTGCAGCGCGCGCTGCCGGGCGGCGGGGTGGAGACGACCGGGGTGGGTGCCCTGCCGGGCATCCCCTCGGCCGATCCTCAGATCTCCAACGTCGACCTCGGCGCCCAGGAGATGGCCGGCATGATCCTGGCCTCGGCGCTGTACGGCGCCGACGCCAAGGTCGTCGACGTCCAGAGCCGCATGGACCAGTCGCTGTTCGACATCCTCGCCTGACGGCCAGGGATCCACTCAGGCGCGTCCGGGCAGCCGCAGCGTCGCCGGCAGGGCGAGCGCGAACAGGAGGTCGCCGCGCAGTTTGAGCTTGCGCGTGAGCAGCAGCCTCTCGGGGCTCGCGGTGCCGCCGGCGAGTCGCAGAAACGACACGGCCTCGAGCTCGAGCGTCAGCCCCGCCGCGCGCGGACAGCGTTTCGACGCTCGGCAGCGGCCGTCGCGCAACGCGAGGCCGTAGCGGTCCACACCGCCGTCGGGCCGCCCGGTGATCCGAAACTCGACGACCTTGTTCACGCGGGCATCCGGGCACGCCCGCTGCCCGATGGTGCGGAAGATCTGCCACAGCAGCACGCGGCGCAGCCGGCCGCCCATGACCCATCGCAGCGTCTCCTCCGATGCCGTGCGAACCCACCACGCCAGGGCATCCGCCTTCAGGTCGGCGAACCAGTGCGGCGAGGGCCGTCGCCCGGTGGTCCGCATCGGCGTATCTTGGCGCCCCCACGCGCGGGGTGGCGTGCGAGGTGGGTGGCGCGCGAGGTAGTCTGGCGCGAATCACCCGCGAACACGAGGAGCCGGCATGCAACACGAGCACACCGAGCACGTAGCCGCAGCGCCGGACGCGGTCTACGCGGCCATCGCCGACCTCTCCAACCTGCCGAAGTTCGTGCCGCAGATGACCGCGGCCCGCGCGGCCGGCGACGGCCGCTTCGCGGTGGACGCGCGGTACGGCGGCCACGAGCAGCACGGCGAGGTGTCCTTCTCCGCAGACGAGGCCGAGCGTCGCATCGAGTGGGGCGCGCCGAGCGGCTACCGAGGCTGGATGAAGGTCGACGCGGACGGCGACGGCTCGCGCCTGACGCTGTTCCTGGAGACGACGCACGACGCCGAGCATGAGGCCGACATCGCGTCGACGCTGGACGCCATCCGCATGCTCGTCGAATCGCAGGTCTGACCGGCCGCCATCGCGGGGCGATGGTCACCGTTGGTCCCCGGGTCCGCGCCGGCCTGATGCTGTTCCTCGGGTAGGCGCCCGCCGGATAGCGGCCGCGCGCAGCCCCGCGGCGCCGCCGTGGCGGTCTGGGCCGGCTGGCATGATCGGCGGCGTGAACGATCGGGGGGCGAACGCGGATCGCAGCGGCACGGCGCGCGAGCGCCTCGTCTGCTTCACCGGTGTCCAGGCCGAGGAGTTCCGCGAGCACGTCGACAGCGACCGCTTCTTCTGGGTCGACCTGCATGCGCCGTCGGACGCCGATATCGACCGACTCGGCGAGGTGTTTCACTTCCATCCGCTGGCGATTGAGGATGCGAAGTCGCTGCGCCAGCGCCCCAAGCTCGATCTCTACGGCGACCACGTGTTCCTCGTCTTCTACGGGGCCCGCCAGCACACGCCCGAGCGCCGGCCGGGGGAGGGGGCGACGGCCGACGCCGGCCTGCTCAGCGAGGTGCACATGTTCATCTCGGGCAACTACGTGATCACGCTGCACCGGGATTCGCTACCCGAGCTCGACGAGCTGCGCCGCCGGGTCCACGATCAGCACCTGCGCAGCGAGCAGTTCCTCGTCTACAAGGTGCTCGATGCCGTCACGGACACCTTCTTTCCCGTGCTGGCCGAGATCGACGAGGAGATCGACGAGCTTCAGGACGCGATCGTCAGCCGGGCGGGAGAGGCGCAGCTACAGGGCATCTTCGCGCTCAAACGGCAGCTGCTCAGCCTGCGCCGCGTCGTGACGCCCCAGCGCGACCTCTTCGCCCGCAACATCGACGAGGTGCGCGACCTCCCGGGCCTCGAGGCTGACGAGCACGAGTACTTCCGCGACGTGTACGACCACCTCATCCGCATCTCCGACCTCGTGGACTCCTACCGCGACCTGCTCAGCGGGGCCACGGACCTGTATCTCTCGACGGTGGCCAATCGCCAGGGTGAGGTGAGCAAGCAGCTCACGATCATCGCCACGATCTTCCTGCCGCTGACCTTCCTCACCGGCTTCTTCGGGCAGAACTTCTCATTCCTGCTCAACCACGTCGTGAACACCACGTGGTCGTTCCTGCTGCTCGGCCTCGGCAGCCTGCTCGCGTCCTGCGTCGCGTTCGTGGTGTTCTTCCGGCGCAAGGGTTGGCTCTAGCCGCTGACGGCCCGCGTCGCGGCGGTGGTCCGCCGGTCTCGCAGGATTCCCAGCCGACCCACACGCCGTCCCCACGGCCTGCGGCGACTCTCAGTCAAGGCCGCGGAGCACGAACGCTCGCGCGGTGACATGACGCAACCTCAGGAGAGTCAACGTGAACACCAAGAGAATCGCCGCCGGCGGCCTGGTCGCCGGCACCTGTGCCCTCGTCGGAGCGCTCGGCGGGATCGCGGAGGGCTCGGCTGCGACCAAGTCCCACGCGAAGGTCCACTCCACCGTGCAGACGACCAGCAGCACGAGCGGGACGCCATCCGGTGGTCCCGGGGGCGGACCTCCCGGCGGCCCCGGCGGCGGCTTCGGCCCCGGCGGCGGAGGCCCGGGGATCCACTCCGTGAGCGTGCAGCTCAACCAGGCGCGCACCGGCTACGTCACGGTGACGTCCGACAGCGGCACGATCCAGAGCGTCGACCCGACGGGTGACACCGTGACCGTCGTCGAGGGCCTCAGCTCCTCGCCGTACGCGACGGCAACGCTCTCGGTGCCGTCCGGCGCGACGATCCAGCTCGACGGCAAGACCAGCACGCTCAGCGCGCTGGCCGCCGGCGACCACGTCACCGTCAGCTCGTCCTCGGACGGCACGACGACCGTGTTCGCCACCGACTCGTCGTTCACGCCGGGCCAGGGCCAGGGCGGCCACGGCGGTCCCGGCGGCGGCTGGCAGGGCGGTCCCCCGTCCGGCCCCTCGACGAGCACGTCGACCACCTCGACGAGCACCACGTCCTAGCCAGCACGTCATCGGCGCATCGTCCGGCCCGGGCGCGCATCGCGCCCGGGCCGGACGCGCTGGCCGGGCCGGGCCGGGTCGGGGTCGGCGAGCGCCGGCGCGGGCCGGCTTGTGGCGGGGCGGAGGGTGGGGTGTGGTGGGTTGTTCCCCTGTGGGGGGTCAATCGACCACACCTCGGGTGGGGCGCCGGTCGTGCGCTCCCAGAGCCTTTTCGGCGCGCTCCCAGGAATCTCCCAGGCCTCGCGACGATCCTCGCTGCATGACCTGCTCCCCAACTCGCGAGGATCTGCCATGACCCCCACGAACCTCCTTGTGAGCGACGCGCCCGGCGCGAAACGCTCCCCCGCCTCCAGTTACCGCGCGCCCGCCGACGAGGGGCTGTCCGCGCGCTATGACGGTCCGACGGCCCCCGGCCGTGAGTCGGGCCGGCGGGAGCGACGGCCGGCCTCCAAGGCCCCCCGCGACGTGGCCGCGGCAAAGATCGAGGCGCGCGCCCGACTACGGGAGCGGCGCCGGCGCACGCGCGCGATCCGGCGCCGGTCGATCGCCGTCGTGCTGACCCTGTTCGTGGCCGTGTGGGGCCTGATCTTCGTACGCCTCGTCACGGGGCATGACCCCGCGCTGACGGCGAACGCCGCCCGCCGGACCGCTGCCACCACGGCCGTGGCAGGGACGGCCTCGACGACGACGGGGACCGCGAAGCAAGCCTCGGGCACGAGTGGCTCCACGTCGTCCGCGAAGGCGACCGGCACGTCCAAGGCGACCGGCACGTCCAAATCCACCGGCACCTCCAAATCGACCGGCTCGACCAGCGGCACCGGCTCGACCAGCGGCACCGGCTCGACCAGCGGCACGGGCTCGACCAGCGGCACGGGCTCGACCAGCGGCACGGGCTCGACCAGCGGCACCGGCTCGACCAGCGGCACGGGCTCGACCGGTTCGACCAGCGGCACGGGCTCCTCCGGCTCGACCGGCTCCTCCGGCGGCTCGACCGGCAGCACGGCCTCCGGCTCGGGCTCCTCGGGCTCGGGCAGCTCCGCAACCGGCTCGTCCAGCGGAGCGTCCGCGGTGACCACCGGTCAATCGTGAGTACGCTCGGAGTGATGCCAGACCAGCGCATCACCTTCCGCCGCACCGCGGCGGGGCTCGTGGCGCACAGCGACCTGGCCGCGGCGGGCGCCCCGGCGGCCGAGGCCAGCGAGGCCTTCGCCTGCTTCGGCACGACGTGCGCCGCGTTCGTGATCGGCGACACCGCGGAGCGCACGAGCGGCGAGGCGGTCGAGCTCGCCCGGACGGTCCTGCTCGAGTGGCACGACGGCTTCTCGCGCTTCCTGCCGGACAGCGAGCTCTCGCGGCTGAACTCCGATCCGCGCGAGACGGTCCCGGTCAGCGCGACGATGGCGCGGTTCATCGCTGCGGCCTGCGATGCGGCCCGGATCACCGGTGGGCTCGTCGATCCGACGCTGACCGCGGAGATCGAGGCGGCCGGCTACGACGGCGATCTGCCCGAGGACGCGCAGGGAGCGCTCGGCCTGCGCGACGCGCTCGCGCGCGCCCCGGCGCGCGCACCGGGCGCCGCGTCGGCGGACTCGGCGTGGCGGTCGATTCGCCTGGACGGCGACGGGACGTCGGTCACGCGGCCGGTGGGCGTCCGGCTCGACAGCGGCGGGATCGCCAAGGGCCTGTTCGCCGACCTGCTCGTCGCCGCGCTGCGCGACCACCAGAGCGTGGCGATCAACTGCGGCGGCGACCTGCGGCTCGGCGGCACGCGGCTCGCTCACCCGCGCCGTGGAGGTGTCGAGCCCGTTCGGTCGCGAGACGCTGCACGTGTTCCAGCTGCACCGCGGCGGGGTGGCGACGAGCGGAATCGGCAAGCGCAGCTGGATCGGCGCCGATGGCCGGCCCGCGCACCATCTGCTCGATCCGGCGACCGGTCGCCCCGCGTTCACCGGCGTCGTCCAGGTGACGGCGCTCGCGCCGACGGCCGCGGAGGCCGAGGCGCGCACCAAGGCGGCGCTGCTATCGGGTCCCGACGGCGCCGGCGAGTGGCTGCCCCACGGCGGCGTGATCGTCTACGACGACGAGCGCCATGAGGTGATCGATCCGCCGGGCGTCGCGCGAACGTAGTTGCGGCGCGGCCCGGGTTCGTGGGAGGGTCTCAGGCGGCTCTCAGGAATCTCCCAGGGAGCGGGCCGACAATGCGACCATGAACGAGCAAGCCGAACAGCTGCGAGTCCTCGTCGTCGACGACGAGCCGAACATCGTTGACGTCGTCTCGATGGCCCTGCGCTACCACGGTTTCTCCGTGGCCTCGGCCGCGCACCGGGGCCGAGGCGCTCAGCCAGGTGCGCGAGTTCCACCCCCATGCCATGGTGCTCGACGTGATGCTTCCCGACATGGAGGGCTTCGACGTGGCCCGCCGCCTCGCAGCCGAGCACGTCGACGTCCCGATCCTGTTCCTCACCGCGCGCGACGCGACCGAGGACAAGATCCGCGGGCTGACCACCGGCGGCGATGACTACGTCACCAAGCCGTTCAGCCTCGAGGAGCTCATCGCCCGGCTGCGCAACATCCTGCGCCGCACCGGCGCCGCCGAGGCGAGCTCGAGCAAGCTCACCTTCGCCGACCTCGAGCTCGACGACGACACGCGCGAGGTGACCCGGGGCGGCCGGCCGATCGAGCTGACGGCCACCGAGTACCGCCTGCTGCGCTACCTGATGCTCAACCCCCGCCGCGTGATGACGCGGGCGCAGCTGCTCGACCACGTGTGGAGCTATGACTTCGGGGGCGACGGCCGCGTGCTGGAGACCTACATCAGCTACCTGCGCAAGAAGGTCGACGCCGACGGCCCGCCGCTCATCCACACCGTGCGCGGCGTCGGCTACTCGCTGCGCCTGCCCAAGGCGGCGGCAGCGGAGGGCGGGCCGGCGGCTCGCGCCGGCGCCACCGGCTCCTAAGGCATGTCCCTGCGCGCGCGTCTGCTCGTGGGGCTCGTCGTGCTCGTGGCCGCCGGGCTCGCGGTCGCGGCGTTCGCGACCTACACCGCCCAGCGCGCCTTCCTGTACAACCGCGTCGACCAGCAGGTCACGTCGGCGGTCGGACCGATCTCCCAGCGGCTCGGGGACGTCGGGGGCCTCGGCCGGCGGCCTCGGCGCGCGGCGGCGCACGGGGCGACCGGCGCGAACGGGGCGACCGGCGCGAACGGGGCCAGCTCGAGCGGCGGCGGCCTGTTCTTCAATGGTCCTCCGGCCGGCGTACCCGCCGGCGGATCCGGCGGGTACGGCGGCGACGGCGACGGCGGCGGCCCGGGTGGGCCGCACGGCCCGGCGCCGGGGGCGTTCGCTCCCCCGGGGACGTTCGGCGAGCACCTGAACGCCACCGGCAAGGTGATCGGAAAGCCGGTCGTCTCCACCTTCAGCGGCTAGACGACGGCGGCCTATCCCGCCCTGCCCGCGCACTACCCGGTGACCGACACCGCGCTCAGGCACCCGCACCTGTTCACGGCCCCGTCCGCCAACCATTCCAACGTCAGCTACCGGGTGATCGCGGTCGCCGCGGCCGACGGGTCGGGCACCACGATCGTGGCCGTGCCGCTGACCGACGTGACGCAGACGCTGCATCGCCTGCTGCTCGTCGAGCGCTCGTCGCCGCCGGCGTGCTGCTGGCGCTCGTCGTCCTCGGGGTCGGTCGTGATCCGGATCGGGCTGCGGCCGCTCGAGCGCATGGGTCGCGTGGCCGAGGAGATCGCCGGGGGCGACCTGTCGCGACGCGTCTCGCCGGCCACACCACGCACCGAGGTCGGACGCCTCGGCGTCGCGCTCAACGAGATGCTCGTCACCATCGAGCAGGCGTTCGCCGACCGGCGCGAGAGCGAGGATCGGTTGCGGCGCTTCCTGTCCGACGCCTCGCACGAGCTGCGTACGCCGCTGGCCTCGATTCGCGGCTACGCCGAGCTGTTCCGCCTCGGCGCGGCCAGCGATCCCGAGGACCTGGCGAAGGCGATGGAGCGCATCGAGGCCGAGGCGGCGCGCATGGGCGTGCTCGTCGAGGAACTGCTGATGCTCGCGCGTCTCGACGAGCTGCCCGAGACGCGGACCGAGTGCGTCGAGCTGTCGGCCCTGGCCGAACGGGCCGTCGCCGACGCGCACGCGATCGCCCCCGAGCGTTCGATCGAGATCCGGGGGCGAGGCGCCCGCCGTGCTCGGCGATCCCGACCAGCTGCACCAGGTGCTCGCCAATCTGCTGCGCAACGCCATCTCCCACACGCCGGCGGGGACGCCGATCGAGGTCGGGCTCGCGCGCGAGGGCGACCGCGCCGTGCTGATGGTGCGCGACCACGGTCCCGGGCTGCCCGCCGGGGTCGACGACCGCATCTTCGAGCGGTTCTGGCGCACCGAAGCCGGCCGCACCCGCGGTCGCGGCGGCGCCGGTCTCGGGCTGGCGATCGTGCAGGGCATCGTCCACGCGCACGGCGGGGAGGTGCACGCGGCCAACGCCCCCGACGGCGGGGCCGTCTTCCGGGTGCTGCTGCCGGCCGGCGGTGGCGACGCGGCCGGGCGCAGCGATACGCCGGCGCGCGACGAGGGCTCTCAGCCGAGTCTCAGGGGCGCCACAGGGTGATCGCAGGAGCGGGCGCGAGGCTTGCTCCATGCTCATCGACACCCCCCAGATCATCCCCGCGGCCGTGGCGACCGGATATGAGGCGCCGCAGCTGGACATCGTCATCCCGGTCTACAACGAGGAGCGGCAGCTGCGCCACAGCGTGCTGTGCCTATATCGCCATCTCGCGTCGTCGATGCGCGACGTCGACTTCCGCATCACCATCGCCGATAACGCCAGCACCGACCGCACGCCGCGCATCGGCGCGGCCCTGGCGCGCGAGCTGCCGCTCGTCAGCTATCTGCGGCTCGAGCAGAAGGGACGCGGGCGGGCGCTGCGCGCGGCATGGTCGGGCAGCGACGCCACCGTCGTCGCGTACATGGACGTGGACCTCTCGACCGACCTGCGGTTCCTGCGCGCGCTCGTGGAGCCGCTGCTGGCCGGCGACGCCGACGTGGCCATCGGCTCGCGCCTGGCGCCGGGCGCGGTGGTCACCCGCGGCCGCAAGCGCGAGCTGATCTCGCGCACCTACAACCGACTGCTGCGCCTCAGCCTCGGCGTGCGCTTCTCCGACGCCCAGTGCGGCTTCAAGGCCGGGCGCCACGCGGCGATCGATCGGCTGCTGCCCACGATCGAGGACGAGAACTGGTTCTTCGACACCGAGCTGCTCGTGCGCGCCGAGCGCGAGGGCATGACGATCCACGAGGTTCCCGTGCGCTGGGAGGACGACGCCGACTCGCGCGTCGACATCCGGGCCACCGCGCTGGAGGATCTGCGCGGCATCCGCCGGCTGCGCGCGCAGCGCTGCGAAGCGCCCGCGCAACCGCCCGTGAGCTCGCCGCTGCGGGCCGGCTGAGGTCGCGCGCCGGCCTGCGCGCGCCGGCGTGCGCGTCACCGCCGCGCTCAGCGCTCAACGCTCAGCTGTCAGTCGTCAGTCGTCAGCCGGAAGGCGGGCGGAAGCTGGGGTCGCGCTCGTGCTCGGCGAAGAAGTGCACCACCGGACCGACGTAGTCGACGAAGTGCGGCGGGCGCAGCCCGTGCGGAGCAAGGAGCTCCACGGCCCGGCGGGCGTCGTAGACCACCGGGTGATTCATGTAGACGATCGACTCGCGCGGGGTGCCACCCAGCAGCTCGCGCACGAAGGGGAGGCGCAGCGACACGTCGGCCAACGCCGGCGGCAGGTTCCCTCGGGGCGAGACGCCGGCGTACTCTCGTGAGAGCACCTCGACGAGCTGCTTGGTGGACAGCGGATCGGGATCGACCAGGTGCAGCGTCTCCCCGAGCGTGTTGGGGTCGCCGGCGGCCGCGGCGATCGCCTCGACGATGTAGTCGACCGGGACGACGTTGAACGCGGCGTTCGCTCGACCGAACTGGACCGGGCGCAGCCCGAACGAGCGGGCGCGCGCGATCGCGCGCAGCAGGAAGTACGGTCCGTCGAACTTCTCGGTCTCGCCCGTGTGCGAATCGCCCACGACGATGGCCGGGCGCAGGATCGTCGTGGGGACCTCGTCGAGGCACTCGCGGACCCAGACCTCGGCCTGGAACTTCGTGGACTCGTAGTGATTCTTGAACTCCTGGCCCATCGCGAGCTCGTGCTCGTACACGACGCCGGTGCGCTTGCCCGCCACGTAGGCGGTGCTCACGTAGGCCAGGCGCTGCAGCCGCTCGGCGCCGCGACACAGGGTCAGGACGTTCGCCGTGCCCTCGACGTTGACGCGCTGCGCGACCGAGAGCGGAACCGCGAGGTTGTAGATCGCCGCCAGGTGAAAGACGTAGGCGACCTCGGCGCTGAAGCGCTCGTAGTCGGCCTCACCGAGTCCCAGCCGAGGCTCGGCGATGTCGCCACTGATGATCTCCAGGCGGTCGGCGTCGATCGACTCGGCCACCGTGCGGGCGGTGTCGAGCATCCGCGGCTCGACGATCGCCGCGAGCCGCAGCCCCGGATCCTGCTCGAGCAGCCGGCGCGCCAGGCGCCGACCGATGAAGCCCGGAAAGCCGGTGAGGAGCGCAAGCGGCGGGGTGGACTTCGGCGGCACGGGGGCGGGACATTAGCGGGGCGGAGCGGGTCGACCCGTCGCGGGTCGGCTACGGGCCGCTGACCAGCGACAGCGTCCACGTCGACGTGTAGGCCCCCACGTAGGCGTCGGCGGGCACGGCCAGGCGCCAGGTGGGCGTGATGGTCTGGTCGCCCATGCCCTTGTTCGCGGCCGAGTTGAACAGACGCGTGGCGGCCGGCGCCACGGCGGCGGCGGGGAGCGTATACGGGTACGTCACCAGCGCGGTCTTCGTGGCCTTCACGCACGTCACGCCGGCGTCGCAGGCGACCTTGGGCGCCGCCGTGACCGTGGTCGCCGCCGTGCTGAGGGTGTGGGCAGCGGACGTGAACGTGGTCGACGTCGCCGTGAGGTTCCAACCGAGGCCCGACCCGGTGGCGTCGCTGACGTTGATGGCCTGGGTGGTGGTCGCGGTCTGATTGACGCCGTTGAGCTTGTCGGTGAAGGTCACGTTGGGCGGGGCGCTGACGAACCCCAGCGCCCCGGCCGCGATCGCGGCCGTCGACGTGGCCGCGCCGGCCGTCGGCCCGCCGGCGAGCAGCACCGCGCTGGCGGCCAGCGCCCCTCCCGCGGTCAGTGCCCTCGCGATGTATGCCCTCGATCGTCCCATCCCTGGCGCGAACCTCACGTCCCCCTTGCCGGCCCCGTCCTGGGGCCCGGCGTTGCGACCTGTCTAGGGCGGACTACGCATCCGCGCGTCCACCTGATCGGATTCGGCGGCTCGACGGGCCGTCATGAGACCGCCTCGACCAATGGACGACCCCCGGACCTCGGTCGCGCGTCCAGCGATGGCCCGTCAGGGGCCGCCGGACCTCGAACATCCGTCCGCTCGCGCCGGGCAGCGGACCGGCCGGCTTGCGCCTTGTTCATGGTTAGAAATCGAGATCGGCCAGGCGCAGGCCGCCGACCCGTTGCGTCGCGCTCAGGGCGGTGAACGCGGGCACCATCTCGCTGGTCACGAGCCCCTGCTCGCTGGTCAGCTCGTCGATGATCGCGAACGAGCGGGCGATGCGCTGCGGCGTGTCGACGGTCACCGTCACGGCGGGGACGTGGCGGCGGATCTGCAGCAGGCGGTCCCCGTGCGGTGCGTGGTCGCCGTGAAAGCCCCAGATGCCGGGCAGCGTGGTGGCCCCGGCCGCGCCGGCCGCGCGCAACCGGCGCACGAGCTCCAGCGCGATCGAATGTCCGCCGTGGGTGGCGCCCTGGGAGGTGTACACCATCAGCTTCTGCCAGATGCCCAGCCCGCGGTCGTCCGCCTCCGGCAGCTCATGCGGGGCGGCCAGCAGCACCCCGTCGCGCTTGCACACCCGCACCCGCTCGAGCGTGAACAGCGGCTCGCGCACGAGCCGGCCGAGATCGGGCAGGACCCCGGCGATCTGGTCGCCGGGCCCGACGGCGACGACGATCGTCGGCACGTCGGCGTTGCGCCCGAAGAACGACGCCCGCGCGCGGCGACCGTCGCGCGTGCCGTCGACGCCGAGCAGCACGGTCGCCCCGGCCAGGCCGCGGCGATGCAGCAGCTCGCAGGCCGCGGCGAACGCGCGGGTGCCGTTCGCTCGGTCCTGGCGTCCGAGGTACAGCGTCAGCTTGGCGGCCTCGTCGAGCTCGGGCGGCAGCGTGACCGCGTCGATCGTCCCGGTGAGCAGGCGCGCGCGCTCGAGCGTGACCAGCCCCCGGCGCTTGAGCGCCAGCACCGCCGGCAGCAGCGCCTCGATCCGCTCCGGCGTGTCCACGGCCATCGAGACGGCCGGCAGGTCCTCCGACAGCGTGAGCAGCCGCTCGGTGTGCAGGTGGGCGAGCCGGCCGAAGCCCTCGCTGCCGCGCAGCAGCACGCTGGCCCGCACGTCCTGCGCGCCGTAGAGGCGCAGCAGCTCGTCGGTCACGAGGCCGTGGGGCGCACGGTCGCGCTGGCTGGAGTAGGTCGTCAGCTTCAGGCAGTCGGTGTTCACAGCCAGCCCCCGATCGCCCGGCCGAGCGCCGCCGCGGCCACCCCGGCCGCCAGGCTGAGGGTGAGATTGAGTGCCGCGGTCGGGATCTCGGCGTCCTCGGTCAGGCGCTGGGACTCGAGCATCCAGGTCGAGAACGTCGTGTAGGAGCCGATGGTGGCGGTGCCGGCGATGATGAGCGCCGGGCCGGCGAGCGCGAGCCCGGTGAGCAGGCCGAGCACGAGCGCCCCGCTGATGTTGACGACGAACGTGCCGAGCGGGAAGCGGCTCGTGGCGCGCGCGCTCACCGCCCCGTCCAGCAGGAAGCGTGCGATCGCGCCGCCGCCGCCGACCAGCGCCACGAGGACCCAGTCGGGAGCGCTCACGCCAGCACCCGCACCCGCCGGACCATCGCGCTGGCCAGCCAGATCGCCGCGTAGCCGCAGGCCAGCTGGCCAGCGCGTAGCCGGCGGCGAGCCCGTAGCGATCGTGATCGAGCATCCGCAGGATCTCCACCTGCATGGTCGAGAACGTCGTGTAGGCGCCGCAGAACCCGGTGCCCAGCAGCGGCCGCAGGTAGGTCGACTGGGGCAGTCGCTCCTGCAGCCGGGTCGCCAGGTATCCGAGCGCGAACGAGCCGCTGACGTTGATGATGAAGGTGACCCACGGCCACGTTCCCGCCGCCACCGTGTACGTCACTCCGAGCCACACGCGCAGCAGGGCCCCGGCCGCGCCTCCGAGGAAGATCGCGAGCAGCTCGCGCCGGTCGGGGCTGGTCATCGCCGGCCTCGACCGCGGGCGAACGCGAGCTCACCGCGCGGGCCGTGCGCACGGTGATGACGGGCTGGGAAAGGGGGGCGTTCCCGGGGGGGAAGGGCTGGCACGGCGCTCGACGTCTCCTCTCGCGTGAACACAGGTTCGCGAAAGGAGCCATCAGCCCTTGTCCTTCAGTGGGCGGTGCGGAGGCCGACGCGCTGCGCCGCCCTCACGTCAGGGCTCCATCTGATGTCGCGAGGATAACGCCCGGCGGGCGGCCCGGCGGGTGGACTCGGCTAGAGTCGCCGCCATGTCAAGCGAAACCGAGCAGGAGACCAAGCTGCACGGCGGGCGCCTGGTGGCGCGCCGGCTGAAGGCGCACGGCGTCACGAAGCTGTTCACGCTCTCGGGCGGCCACCTGTTCTCGATCTACGACGGTTGCCGTGCCGAGGGCATCGACATCGTCGATACGCGTCACGAGGCCGCGGCCACGTTCGCCGCCGAGGGCTGGGCCAAGGTCACCCGCCAGCCCGGCGTCGCCGCGCTCACCGCCGGCCCGGGCGTGACCAACGGTCATGAGCGCGATCGCCAGCGCTCAGTCCAACCACTCGCCGATCGTGGTGCTCGGCGGCCGTGCGCCGCAGCTGCGCTGGGGCCAGGGATCGCTGCAGGAGATCGACCACGTGCCGTTCGTGCGTCCGCTGACCAAGCGGGCGGTCACGGTGCAGAGCACCGAGGAGATTCCCGGCGCTGATGGACGAGGCGTTCGCGACCGCGCTGTCGCCGCACAGCGGGCCGACGTTCGTGGACTTTCCCGCTCGACTACGTGTTCATGGAGGCGGCCGGACATCTCCGTCGGACGATGCCGAGCTGGCCGGCGGTCATCTGCTGCGCCACGCCGACGCGCTGGCCGACGGCGACGCGATCGAGCGCGCCGGCGCGCTGCTGAGCGACGCCGAGCGCCCGGTGATCATGGCCGGCACGAACCTGTACTGGGGCCACGGCGAGCAGGCGCTGCTCGAGCTGGCCAGACGCTCGGCGTGCCGGTGTTCCTCAACGGCCTGGCTCGTGGCTGCGTGCCGGCCGACCACGAGCTGTTCTTCTCGCGCACGCGCGGGCAGGCGCTGTCCGAGGCCGACGTGGCGCTCGTGATCGGCGTGCCGCTGGACTTCCGCCTCGGCTTCGGGGGCGCCTTCGGGCCGGACACCGAGATCGTGGCGATCGACGTGGCCGAGCCCGAGCGCGCACACCCGCGTGCGGTGGCGGCCGAGTGCTACGGGCGCCTGGAGCCGACGCTGCGCGACCTGATCGACGGCGGCCGGCGCGAGCCGCTGGACTCCGCGGCCTGGCTGGAGCGCCTGCGCGCGGCCGAGACCGAGAAGCGAGCCGCCGAGGACGCCGAGCGTCAGGACGGACGGGCGCCCCTGCACCCGATGCGCCTGTACAAGGAGCTCGGCGAGGTCCTGGACCGCAACGCGATCATCGTCGGAGACGGCGGCGACTTCGTCTCCTACGCCGGACGGGTCATCGACAGCTACGAGCCCGGGCTGCTGGCTCGATCCCGGCCCCTTCGGGTGCCTGGGCTCGGGGCCCGGCTACGCGCTGGCGGCCAAGCTCGCCCACCCCGACCGTCAGGTCGTGCTGCTGCTCGGCGACGGCGCGTTCGGGTTCTCGGGCCTGGAGTTCGACACGTTCGCGCGGCACGGCATCGACGTCGTGGGCGTGATGGGCAACAACGGCATCTGGGCGCTGGAGAAGCACCCGATGGAGTTCCTGTACGGCTACTCCGTGGCCGCCGAGCTGCGGCCCGGGCACGCGCTACGACCAGGTCGTGGAGGCGCTCGGCTGCCACGGCGAGCTCGTCCAGGAGCCGGACGACGCTGAAGCCGGCGCTCGCGCGCGCGTTCGAGGCCGGGCGCCCGGCGCTGGTGAACGTGCTCACCGACCCGACCGTCGCCTACCCGCGTCGGGCAAACCTGGCCTGACAGCCCGAAGGCCGCCCCGGAGGACGGCCTTCGAAGCTGGCCCCCAGGACGGGCAGGGGTACGTACCTATAAGGGGCCGGTTTGTATTGGCCCGGACGGCGGGAGGTGCCGCACGAGGCGGCAAAAACGCCCGGACCTATGCATCAGCGGGTGGGCAAGCAAACGCTCACCATGCCCGTCGATGCACTGAGTATCCGAGCTGGCTGGCTGGCCAGCAATCGTACATCCGTCCAGTTGGGCCCCGTGGTTGCGGGATGTGGCGCTCCGCGGGGCTCGTCTCGGGCCAGCGCGGGCGCCCGGCTCAGCCGAGGCCGGCCAGCCGCAGCGCGCCGCCGCGCAGGATGTCGTGCTCGGAAACCTCCACGGAGTCCAGGCCGAAGGCCCGCATCGACTCGGCCAGCAGGATCATCCCGGCCACGATCGTCGGAGCCCGGTCGGGGTGCAGTCCGGGCACCTCGCGCCGCCGGTCGTTGGTCATGTCCGCGAGGCGCGCCAGCAGCAGCTCCACCGTCGCCAGCAGCAGCACGTGTCCGTGGACCCGCTCGGGGTCGTAGGGCTCGAGCTCGAGCTCCATCGCCGCCGCCGACGTCGCCGTGCCCGCGACGGCGATGCCCGCGGTGACGCGGGCGCGCTGCGCCGCGGGCAGCGCAGCGGCGAACACCTGGTGGGTGTCCGCCTCGAGCTGCTGCAGCTCCTCGGGTCGGGGCGGGTCGGTGTGGATGTGACGCTCGGTCATCCGCACCACCCCGGCCTGGGTGGACACGTGAAACGAGGCGCGGCGTCCCTCGCCGATGACGAACTCGGTCGAGCCGCCTCCGATGTCGATGACGACGATCGGATCCGCGTTCTGGCCGCGCTCGCTCGTCGCCCCGAGGAACGTCAGCGCCGCCTCCTCGTCGCCGGCCAGCGTGCGCGCGTCGAGCCCGAATTCCTCGCGGACCCGCTCGGTGAACTGCGCGCCGTTGGCGGCGTCGCGCACGGCACTGGTGAGGACCGCGAGGTTCGGCTTGCACCGATGCTGGTCGATGGCGCGGCGGTAGTCGTCGAGCACCGCGAACACCCGCTCCATCGGCTCGCGCGCCAGCTCGCCGGTGGCGTCCACGCCCTCGCCCAGGCGCGTCACCTCCGACCGGCGCACCAGCTCGCGCACGCGGCCGTCGGGCTGCACGTCGGCGACGAGCAGGCGCGTCGAGTTGGTGCCTATGTCGACGACGGCGACGCGCACGCGCGGCATCGTAACCGGGCTTGGCATGCAACCCCGCGCGCAGGTTGGCGGTCGCCTGTGGGGAGGCGGTCGCCAGGCGCCCGGGGAGTGCGCCGACGGCTCCGATTTTCGTGCGCGGGGCCGCGCTGGTGTGCTAAAACGTAAGCAACGACGCGGGGTGGAGCAGTCTGGTAGCTCGTCGGGCTCATAACCCGAAGGTCGCGGGTTCGAATCCCGCCCCCGCTACTCCCGGCCGACCGAGGCGCGAGTCCCGAAAGGGCCCGCAGCGGAAGCCGACTGAGACCCGAAGGCCGCCCGCGAGGGCGGCCTTCGGCGTTCTCTGCGGGCGCCCGAAACGGATGTCAAACATCGGCGAGGAGGCACGCCGAGACGCGATGCCGGTACCGCGCGAGGAACCGCTGACCATCCACCGAGCGACGCTCAGTCAGCCCACCAGTCTCGCTGACCCTCCACGTCTTCCCGCGGGTTCTCGCCGAGGTTGGGCGCGCCGAAGACGAGGATCTCGAGGCCCTCCGGCCCGGCCTCGTACCCTCGCCATGTACCGGGAGCAACGCGCACGACGTCCCACTGCTTGATCTCGACGATCTCGTCGTCGAGCTTCATCCGCCCGCTCCCGCCCACGACCACGAACACCTCCTCCTGCTCCTTGTGCGTGTGGCCGTACGGGAACCGGTATTCGGGCGGGATGCGCTGATAGCCCAGGCCGGACTGCTCGAGCTCGAGTGCCGTAGTCGCGAGACGGAACTCCAGGTCCGGCGCGCCGTCGAAGTTGGACCCGACGTCCGCCACATCCTCTCTGAGGTTCCTGAGCGTGAACGGCACCGCTGCGAGTCTACGGTTCAGGCTTGATACCGCCGCCGTGCCGCCAGAGCTGAGAGGGCGTTTTCGAGAACGAGCGAAGCAGACGCGCGACGATCCGCTTTACCTATTGCTATGATCGTAAAGCGATGAGCAAGGTCTCCAGGAAGAATCAGGTGACCCTTCCCGTTCGGGTGATCAAGGAGGCTGGCTTGGCAGCTGGTGACGAGGTCGTGATTCGAGCGGCGGGTCGCGGCCGGATCGAGGTCGAGCGCGCCGACGACGTGATCGACCGATACGCCGGCAGCCTGCCTGCTGGAACGTATCCGCGTGGGCACCTCGACGAACTGCGGGGCGAGTGGCGCGGGTAGCGCTGGACGCGGACGTCGTGATCGCATTCCTGGACCCCGGGGACGATCAGCACGACCGCGCCGTGGCGCAGCTGCGCCCTCGCCTGGCGGCGGGCGACGAGTTGCTGCTGGGCGCGACCGTCTATGCCGAAACGATCGTGCGCCCGTTGCAACAGGGGACCGACTCGACGGTTGAGGGATTTCTCGATGCGGCGGGCATCACGGTTGTGCCGGTCGATCGCGCCGTTGCTCGGCGCGCTGCTCGTCTCAGAGCCGACCACCCCTCACTGCGCCTGCCCGACGCGCTGTCTCTCGCCACTGCGCTGGGCGCGGACGCGACCCTGCTGACGCTCGACAAGAAGCTCAACCGAATCGCCGGGCGGGCGCAGCCCCGCTCCCATCCGGACTCATAGCCCGAAGGTCGCGGGTTTGAATCCCGCTCCCGCTATCCCGGCCGACCGCGGCGCGAGTCCCGAAGGGCCCGCAGCGGAAGCCGACCGAGACCCGAAGGCCGCCTGCGAGGGCGGCGTTCGGCGTTCTCTGGCGAGGAATCGGGCTCTGGCTTTAGCCAGACGAGGCCCGCGCGCGACCTCGCGGTCGACGGACTGGCCGGACCGCCGCTGGGGCCGCGATCCCCGCCAGGCATGTCGCGATGATCTGTCCCGGGAGCTCGGTTCCAAGTTGCTCCGGGGCAGTGAGCGCACGAGCGTGAAGCGGACCAAGCATGAGCTCGAGCACGAGCCGCGGGTCGCTCCCCGGCGCAAGCTCGCCGCGCTCGACCCCGCGCTCGACGATCACGGCCGCACGGCTCAAGCGCTGGGTCCAGTAGGCGCTGCGCATGGGACCGTCGTCCGGGCCCTGCCAGCCCATGACCACCTCCGCGAAGATTCGGCCGAGCGGCGAGGCGAGCAACTCGCGGACGCCCTCCAGGAGCGCGACCGCGTCGCCGCGGAAGCTGCCAGTGTCGGGGATCGGCAGGGCTGCTTCGGCCTGATCGAGCAGCACGTCCACAAGCAACTTGTCGAGATCGCCGAACCGCCGGTACACCGAGCTGGGGGCTACGCCGGCGCGCTCTGCCACCGCTGGGATCGTGAGGCCGGCGCGGCCATGTTCGAGCAGCAGCTCAACCGTCGCGCCGACGATCGCTTCGCGCACCCGGGCGCTGCGGCCTCCGGTGCGTCGGCGGGGCGGCGGGGCATCGGTCACCCGGGGAAGGTTAACGCAACTGACATTGCATTAGGTCGAGAGCCCCGCTAGCCTAAACGCGAATTTGATCGCCTTAAACCGAGAGGACCTACTTATGCTCAGGCGCCTTGCCGTGACGTTGCTCGCCCAGACCGGCCTCACCGACCACGCCGCCCGGCGTCTCGGCGTCGCGCCATTCCTGCCGGCTGTGTTCGTCCCGCGCTACGCCGGCCTGGGCGGCCTCTCCGTCCAGCGCCTCGAGGCAGACCTGCGCGGGATCCGCTCCTTCGCGGACGAGGACTGGTGCGAGCGGTGGGGCGAGCTCGCCGCCGAGCAGGAGGCCCAGGCCGATCGCCACGAGCGCGAGGCGCGCCCCGAGGCGTGCGCGGCGGCCCTACGCGCCGCGCTTGCCTACCACTCCGCAGGCGCCTTCCCGGGAACGACTCCCGGACGACTGCGCGCCTACCACGAGGCCCGTCGGGTGTTTCAGCACCTGCTCGACCGCGAGGATCACCAGTGGGAGTCGATGGAGGTCGAGACGCCCGAGGATCCGGTCGCGGGATTGCTCTCGCTGCCGACGCATCCGGGCCCGCATCCGCTTGTGATCATCATCAACGGCCTGGAGGGGACAACGCCGGAGACGGTGCAGCGACTCCCGGCAAGCGCGCGCGATGAGTTCGCCGTCTTTGCCATGGAGATGCCGGGCACGTACGCGAGCCACACACCGATCTCGCCCGGTTCCTCACGGATCTTCGATGCGGTCATCGACGCGCTTGCGCGTCATCCAGCGATCGACGAGCACGCGATCGGTCTCATCGGCGTGAGCTTCAGCGGCTACTGGGCGGCCCGCCTGGCCGCGAGCAATCACCGTCTCGCTTGCGTGGTATCCGACGGCCCGCCGCTGCTCCACAGCTTCTCGCCGTTCTCGGCCTTCGGCAAGCCACAGATCATCATTGAGGCGCTGCGCCACGTCACGGGCGCCCGTAACGTGGCGGGCCTCGCCCTCGCCTCGCGCGCGCTCGCCGCCGAGCTCCGCGGCGCCTACGAGCAGATCCACGTGCCGCTACTGGTCGTCAACGGCGATCGAGACTCGCTCTGCGACGTGCGCGACTCGATTGAGCTTGCCGCAGGCGCGCCACAGGGCCTGCTCAAGCTGTACGCCGGTGCCGAGCATTGCGCGATGGAGCGTCGTGCGGAGGCTGCAGCCTTCGAGCTGGACTGGATGCGCGGCCACCTCCGCGGCGTTCCTTCGCACGACAGCGTTTCCGGGGCGATCGAGAGTCCCGCAAGTGCCTCGGCAGCGTTGCGCGTGAGGTCGCCGAAGAGAGCCGACTTGGGCGGCGTGGCCAGCGCCGTCACGGGCGCGCGTTCGGGCTCGTAGTCATCAGCCAGATCGGACCGACCACCTCCCTCGGGCTCATAGACGCCGACTTGGGGCGCGGGGCCCGTTGAGGAATGGGTGCCGAGCCGTAGGGGGCGATCGTCGATGGCGGCCTTCCGGGTTTTCGCCGAGGCCGCTCGGCTAAATACCGATGCACCGAGCCGGGTCGCTCCGGGAGCATTCGGTGATGAGTCACCCGCATGCGATTGCCGTGCGGCGACGCATTGGTCAGACGAGGCCGTCCGTTGTTGTCGCGCGCATCATTGCCGTTGCGGCCGTGGCGATAGTGATCGTTTGCAGCCTCCCGTGTTGGGGCGGACCGGGCCTCAGTGAGAACACCCTTGGCGGGCTCATCACGTCGACCGCGGTTCTGTCGCTGCTCCTCGCCGGGTTGGTGTTCCTCGCCCCGGTGGCCGTGCCCGCGGTTCCACGTGCCGGCCGCCTGATCGGCGTGAGCATCCTGCTGTACGGCGTTGCCTCGCTCTGGCTCGGGCTTCGTATCCGCGCCAGCCTTCCGGTGCCGGTGCCCTACTGGACCGACGGGATCTGGATGCTGTTCTACGCGGCGCTTGTGAGCGGCGTCGTGCTGGCGATCCGGCCGGGCGAGGCCGGGGTGTCGTTCGGTACGGTCGTCGACGGGCTCCTGGCGGGGTTGGCGGCGATGACACTCGCCGCGGCGACGATCTTCAACGGGCTCATCGGCGGCGTGGATCACGGCCTTCTGCGTTCGGTCACCGCGCTCAGCTACCCGATTTGGGACCTGACGCTGCTCGGCGTCGTCGCGGCGGGGTTCGGCGTCAGCGGCTTGCTTCACCAGCGGCGCTGGACGATGCTCGCGCTCGCGGTGATCCTGTTGGCCACCGCGGACGTCGCCTACCTCAAGGATGCGGCGAGCGGCAACTTCTCGTTCACGGCCTGGTATCGCCCGATCTACTTCGGAGCGGCGCTCGCGCTCGTGTGCTCGACGTGGTGTTCGGATACCGGCGTGCGCCGAGCGTCCGTGCGCAACCGCTGGCATCTCGTCGCCCCCGCGGTCGTCGTGGTGATAGCGGGTGGTGTGCTGCTCTGGGACCACTACGACCGTCGCAATACAGCGGCGGTAGTGCTCGCGACCCTCGCGCTCGTAGCGGTAGCCGTGCGGAGCATCCTCACGATTCTCGAGCTCAGACACTCCGCTGAGGTCCGCCGTCTCGCGATGACCGACGAGCTGACCGGCCTGCCGAACCGGTATCGGTTCTCTACGGCGCTGCGCTTGGCCTTGGACGGCGACCACGGCGTGGACGGCGGCATCGCGCTCCTCGTCCTGGACCTCGACCGGTTCAAGGAACTCAACGACACGCTCGGCCACGACGTCGGCGACCGCCTCTTGACCGAGATCGGTGCTCGGCTGCGCGCGAGTCTTCCATCCGGCAACCTCGTCGCCCGACTCGGTGGGGACGAGTTCGCGATCCTCGTGACCGGTGACGGCCCAACGCTGGCGGTGGCGAAGAACACCGCCGCCCAAGTCCGTGCCGCGCTCGACCGGCCCGTCCAGCTGGGCGGCATGTCGCTCCCGGTCGACGCGAGTGTGGGGATCGCGATGGCCCCCGCGCACGGCGCTGACGCCGAAACGCTGCTCCGGCGGGCCGATGTCGCCATGTACCACGCGAAGACGTCGCAGAGCGGATGCGAGATCTACACGCCCGAGCGGGACAAGTTCTCGATCGAGCGCCTCTCGCTCGGGGCCGAGCTGCGGGACGCCCTCGAGCGCGGTGAGCTGCGGGTCCTGTTCCAGCCGATCGTGGACGTCCGCACGGTGCGCCTACTGCGCGCGGAGGCGCTGGTGCGCTGGGAACACCCCACCCGCGGCCTGCTGGGGCCGGCCGAGTTCCTGGCGGTCGCCGAGCACACCGGGTCGATGCGCGCGTTGACGACCACGGTCCTGCGGATCGCCGTCGCGCAATCGGCGGCCTGGCAGCGAGGCGGGACACCGCTGGGCGTGGCCGTCAACCTGTCGGCGTCGGACCTGCTGGACGCGGACTTCCCCGACAGCGTCGGGCGCCTTCTCGCCGTGAGCGCGATCGAGCCGAGCATGCTCCACTTCGAGCTCACCGAACACCGTGTCCTCGAGGACACCCCGCGAGCGCTCGAGACCCTCCGCGCACTGCGAGACATCGGAGTGGGTCTCTCCCTCGACGACTTCGGCACCGGCTACTCGTCGCTCGCCTACCTGCGCGGACTGCCTGTCGACGAGCTCAAGATCGACCGGTCGTTCGTCGCCGGCATCACGACCGACCCCGACGACGCCGCGATCGTCCGTTCGACGATCACGCTCGGCCACGAACTAGGGCTGCGCGTCATCGCCGAGGGGATCGAGACGGCAGAGGCAGCCCGGCTTGTCGCGGACTGGGGGGCGGACGCGCTGCAGGGCTTCCACATCGGCATGCCAACGTCAGGCGAGAGCATCGCTGCCCAGTCCGGGAGCTATGCCGCGCCCCGCGAGGCTGCGCGGCACCGCAGCGCGGGCCCAGCGTCCCGAACCGGCGGTTGATGGCGCGCGACCGACGCGATGAGACAGCCCGATGGGCTCATCGCGTGTCGGCGAAGTAGTGCCCTTGGTCAAGGTCGGCGACCAGCCCCGGTCCTGACGGCTCCCAGGAGAGCAGCTCGCGGGTGAGCGCGTTGGAGACCGGCATGTCGAGCGCGAGGAAGCGGGCGAGGAAACCGAACTGGGCCTCGGCCTGTTCTGCCGTGATCGAAGTGGGCGGCAGGTCGAGTCCGCGCCCGATCGCCTCGGCGACGTCGCGAATGGGGACGCCCTGCTCGCCGACCGCGTGGAGCACCGAACCGGCCGGCGCGCCCTCGATCCCAAGTCGGACCAGCCGCGCGGCGTCAGAGCGATGGACCGCGGGCCAGCGGTTGATGCCCTCGTCGACGTAGGCGGCCGAGCCGGCCGCGCGGTCAGCCGCGACGATCATCGCGATGAAGCCGTTGTCGCCCTCCCCATGGACGGTTGGCGAGAAGCGGACGCTCATCGAGCGGACTCCGCGCTCGGCGAGCGCAAGCGCCGCGCGTTCATTGAGGACCCGTCCGCCCGCGCCGGGGAACGGCTCGCCCATGTCGCGCTCGGTGGCGAGCGTGCCCGGCTTCAGGCCGGCGACGCCCGAGGCGATCGCCAGCGGCCGATCGGTCCCGGCGAGGGCCTCGCCGAGCGCCTCGATCGCCGCCCGGTCCGAGCCGACGGCGGCCTCGAAGTCGCCGCTGAAGGCGACGTCGTGGCGGAAGGCGAGGTGGACGACACCGTCGCTCTCGGCGGCCGCGCCGCGCAGCGCGTCGAGATCGCCGATATCGCCGCGGCGAACCTCGGCGCCGGCGGCGGCGACGGCCTGAGCGGACGCGTCGGAGCGCGCGAGCCCGAGGACCTGGTGGTCGGCCGCGAGCAGCTCGGCCACGACGGCGGAGCCGATCCAGCCTGACGCGCCGGTGACGAATATGCGCATGGGATACCTCCAGTCGGGGGCGCGTCCGATGCGGCGCGGGCGTACGCAGCGGGCCCGGGGCGCAAGACGCACGGTGATGTCAGTTACTGTCGTCAGACTAGCACCCGATGACAGTCTCTGTCATCGCTGTAGCATCCCGGGCATGAGCCGTTGGGAACCCGACGCCCCCGGACGCCTGCAGCAGGCGGCGTTTGAGCTCTATACCGAGCGAGGCTATGACCAGACCACGGTGGCCGAGATCGCGGCGCGCGCTGGACTGACCGAGCGCACGTTCTTCCGTCACTTCGCCGACAAGCGAGAGGTGTTGTTCGCCGGCGGCGATCGATTCCGCGTCACGATCGTCGAGCCGGTCAACGCCGCCCCCCCGTCGGCGACAGCGCTGGAGGCGGTGACGGCCGGGATCGAGGCGGCCGGTTCGGTGTTCCCGCCAGTGGAACTCGTCCGCCGTCGTCAGGCGTTGCTCCTCGCCAACCCGGAGCTGCAGGAACGCGAGCTGATCAAGCTCGCCTCACTGGCCAGCGCGCTGGGCGAGGCGCTGCGGCGGCGCGGGGTGCCCGACATGGCCGCCGAACTCGCCGCCGAGACTGGTGTCACCGTCCTGCGGATCGCCCTTGCACGCTGGATCGAGGATCCCACCGAACGGCCGTGGGAGGTCCATGTCCACGAGGCGATGCACGAGCTGCGAGGGCTCACCGCTAGAGCTTGACGTGCAGCAACGCCCCGGTGCGTCTGACCACCGAGGCGCCGCCGAGCAGTGCGGTCCGTGCGCGCCCGGCAATCGTGATGTTCATCGCTTCGCAATCTCCGTCCTGGTCCGTGAACCAGATGGATTCGCTGGTCTGCGCGATCGGCGGGCCGGCGGCCGTGCGGAGAAATGTGAACGTCACGTAGGGGCCGTCGGATGGAAACGCCGGGCACGAGATCGCCACCGGCTGGACGGTCATCAGACCGTTGATCATCGCGGTGATCTTCGCTATCTCCCGCGCGCTGGTGACAGTGCGCGTTAGCGAGGGGCGTTTGCCGGCCTTGCCCACAGCGATCTCGAGCAGGCGCGCAGAGGAGGGGATGCGCTCGCCCGCCGGCCTCGGTCTGTCCCACATGTCGGCCGCATCGGCGCCAACGCCGGTCGAGCCGCCGGGGAGCCGCACGAACGTCACCGACAACTCGCGCGCGAACAGCACGGACCGGACCGCCGGCCAGCCGAACATCACAGACCACGACGTTGTGACGCCGCGAAGGCTGCCGCTGCCTGAGCTCTCGAGGGAGGAGCCGCTCGGTACGTGTGTGCTGACGAACGCCGCCGCCGCTTGCGGGGCGCCTGGCACAACCCACCACCGGTACCGATGCGTGACGTCGGGGCTCGCGATGCCCTGCCCCTGCCCTCGGATCGACAGCGTGAAGCCGCCTCCGGGAGGCTCCTGTTGCCAAGCCACCGCGCCGGCCGGGAGCACGAGCCCCGCGAGTAGCTGTTGGCCATCGAGCGCCGCGGCGCGTCTGTTGGCAGCCTCGCCGGGAACGTCGGTGACGCGAGTCGCGGCGCCCACCGGATGGGCTGCGGTCCGCCCACCGGGCGAGGCGGTCGCGCCCGCGGTCAGCATCGCGACGATGCAGGTGAGCTGCAGTGCGATGGCTGCCGTGACCGTGCGGGGCCGGTTCATCTCAACCTAACTACGCGCTCGGAGGGCTGATCGTCACACCACCCGGCCGGGCCGGTCGGCCAGGAAGGCCGGGCACGCCATGGTTGCAGCCCGGCCCGGGGGCCTGTCGCGGCTGCTCCGGCGCGGATCCCGACCCGGCGGGCGAGCCGGGCGGCGATCCGGGACCGCTGAACGGGCCACTGAAGCGCCTCGAGGAACCGTCCGCCCCCCTCACCTCCAAAGTATCGTGGGCCGGGGGGCTTGTTTCAAGCCCCGGGGTCTGCCCCATACTCGTTCGCCGCAAGCGACGATGGGAGTGACGCGATGGGCACGGAGAAGCATGCGGCGGCGATCGCGGGAGGCGACCCGACAGGGATCTACACCGTCCCGCCCGAGTGCTACGTGCTGGGTTTCCACGACATCGACGCGAGGAAGGGCGCCGTCGTCGGCGGCAAGGGCGCGCACCTGGGGGAGCTGTCGCAAATCGCAGGCATCCGCGTGCCGCCGGGCTTCTGTGCGACGACGAACGCCTTCCGGCGGATCATGATGCAAGCCCCGTCGATCGACGACCTGCTCGATCAGCTGTCGCGCCTGAATCCGGGCGACCGGGAGGCGATCCGGGCGCTCAGCGCACAGATCCGCAGGACGGTCGAAGGGATCGCCATTCCCGACGATGTGGCGGCGGCGATCACTCTCGCGCTCGCGCGTCTCGGCGAGCACGTCCCCTATGCCGTCCGATCGAGTGCGACCGCGGAGGACTTGCCGACGGCCTCCTTCGCAGGCCAGTACGACACGTACCTGAACATCGAGGGGCCCGCCGCGATCCTCGAGCACGTCACCCGGTGCTGGGCCTCCCTGTTCACCGAGCAAGCCGTCACCTATCGCCTGCGGAACGGCTTCGACCAGCGGAGGGTCCAGATGGCCGTCGTCGTACAGCAGATGGTCTTCCCGCAGGTGGCCGGCATCCTCTTCACCGCAGACCCCGTCACCTCCAACCGGAAGGTGGCCTCGGTGGAGGCCAGCTTCGGGCTCGGGGAAGCCCTGGTCTGCGGCCTCGTCGACCCGGACGTCTACAAGGTGCGGGACGGCAAGGTGGTCGCCAGGGCGGTCGCAACCAAGCGGCTTGCCATCCACGCCTCGCCGGCCGGCGGGACCCATGAACAGGCGATCGAGGCCGACCGCCAGCAGCAGGCAGCGCTGACGGATGAGCAGGTCGTGCGACTCGCCCAGCTGGGACGGCGGATCGAAGCGCACTTCGGCCGCCCCCAGGACATCGAATGGTGCCTGGTCGACGATGGCTTCCAGGTCGTCCAGAGCCGACCGATCACCACGCTGTTCCCAATCCCCGTGGCCGGCGACCGAGAGAACCACGTGTACGTCTCGGTCGGTCATCAGCAGATGATGACCGACGCCATGAAGCCCCTGGGGCTGTCCCTGTGGCAACTGACGACCCTCCGGCCCATGTGCGAGGCGGGTGGGCGGCTGTTCGTCGACGTCAGCCAGGCGCTGGCCACGCCAACGGGTCGCGCAGGCCACCTGAAGGCCCTGGGGAGATCCGATCCGCTCATCGGGAACGCGCTGCAGACCATCCTCGAACGCGGCGACTTCGTCCCGATGCTCCCGGACGGGGGCCCGGGCGCGGCGCCGACTGTCGGCGAGCGAGCCCCGATCGAGACCGATCCGGCCATCGTCACCGAGCTGATCGGGCGCAACCAGGCCTCCATCGCAGCCTTGAAGCGCGAGATCCGGACGAAATCCGGATCGGCGCTGCTCGACTTCATCCTGGCGGACATCGAGGAGCTGAAGCGGTTCCTGTTCGATCCGCAGAGCCATCAGGTGTTCATGACGGCGATGGAGGCCACCGGGTGGCTCAACGAGCAGTTGGAGGCGTGGCTGGGCGAGAAGAACGCGGCCGATACGCTCGCGCAGTCGGTCCCGAACAACGTCACGTCGGAGATGGGGTTGGCGCTCTTGGACGTCGCGGACGCGATCCGCCCGTATCCGGCCGTGGTCGCGTTCCTGCAGGCCGTCGAGGACGACGGCTTCCTCGACGAGCTGCCCGCGCTGGGAGGCGGGCGGGAAGCCCGAGATGCCATCCGGGCCTACCTCGACAAGTACGGCATGCGGTGCGTCGGTGAGATCGACATCACGAGGCCGCGTTGGAGCGAACACCCCATCACGCTCATGCCCGCGATCCTCGGGAACATCAAGAACTTCGAGTCGGGCGCCGGCGGGCGGCGCTTCGAGCAAGGCCGGCAGGCGGCCTGGAAGAAGGAACAGGACCTGCTGGAGCGCTTGCGGGTCTTGCCGGAGGGGGAGCGGAAGGCCGAAGAGGCCAAGCGGATGATCGACCGGGTCCGGACCTTCATCGGGTACCGGGAGTATCCGAAGTACGGCATGGTCAGCCGATACTTCGTCTACAAGCAAGCGTTGTTGGAAGAAGCCGAGCGGCTCGTGCAGGCCCGCGTGCTTCGCGAGAAGGAAGACATCTTCTTTCTCAGGCTTCAAGAGCTCCACGACGTCGTGCGCACCGATCAGGTGGACGAGCAGCTCATCCGCGAGCGCAAGGACGAATTCAGGTCCTATCAGGCGCTCACGCCGCCTCGGGTGCTGACGTCGGATGGTGAGGTCATCGCCGGGACGTACGCACACGACGACTTGCCGGCCGGCGCGCTGGTCGGCTTACCGGTCTCGGCGGGGACCATCGAGGGGCGTGCCCGCGTCATTTTCGACATGGCGGAGGCCGATCTGCAAGCGGGTGACATCCTGGTCACCGCCTACACGGACCCCAGCTGGACCCCGCTGTTCGTCGCGATCAAGGGCCTGGTGACGGAGGTGGGGGGCGTGATGACCCACGGCGCGGTGATCGCGCGGGAGTACGGCTTGCCGGCCGTCGTGGGGGTGCACCAGGCTACGCAGCTGATCCGGGATGGCCAGCGGATCCGCGTGCATGGAGCGGATGGGTATGTCGAGATCCTCCCCTAACGGCCCGCGCTGAGAATTCGCTCCTCGCCCTCGCTCGAGTCTGAGCCGATCCTGCGCCTTGTCACCGTAGGGCTTCGATGAGGCGCCGGAGCAAGTGCGGCCGCGCGTACTCGAACTTGAGTCTTTGAATGCTTCCCCTCCGCCACGCCACCGTGATCCGCAAGGACTGGATGCCGTAGAGGGGGACGAACCGTCGTGTTAGGAACCGAATCACTGGACGCGTCCTCCTTGAAAGCGCGACGTATGTGGCCACGTATGTTCGCGCAGCGCCGGCACGCAGGCCATCACGGGCGACCCGGACGTGAGTGGGACGCCGGCGTCCTGCCATGCCGTCAGGCGCCTCTGCTCGCACCGAAAACCGAGGGCAGTCTGTCTCGTCCCGATCGTCATCTACCGTCCGGGGCATGGCACGCGCAGCCGAGGCCCGTCGCTACGGCGAGGTCTTCAACGAGGTCGCCGAGGAGTATGACCGTCACCGGCCGGCGTACCCGGACGCGCTGATCGACCAGGCCTGCGTGGCAGCGGGTCTCGGTCCCGGCGCGACGGTGCTCGAGATCGGCTGTGGCACCGGCCAGCTGACCCGCAGCCTGCTCGCCCGTGGCTTGCGCGTGACGGCGATCGAGCCCGGCGAACGGCTGATCGCGCGGGCGCGCGATGAGCTCGGCGACGCCGGGGAGGTGCAGTTCGTCAATCGGCGTCTCGAGGAGGTGTCGCTGCCGCACGCGCATTACGCCGCCGCGTTCTCGGCATCGGCGATTCACTGGGTTGATCCCGACGTCGGTTGGCGCGCCATCGCCGACGCGCTGGTGGATGGCGGCACCCTCGCGCTGGTCTCCTACTTCGGATTGCAGGAGCCGCGTAGCGCCGGCGATCAGCAGGCCATCCGCGCCGCGTTGGCGAGGGCGGCCCCTGAGTCCGCTGCCGAGTGGCCGACCTATCGTGACCTGGACCGCACGCTCGCGGGCGTCGATGAACGGCGCGACAACATCTCGGAGGTGTGGGCGTGGCTGGGAGGCTACGAGCTCGCGCGGGGTACGCCGCAGACCTGTTTGACGACACGCAGGTCGCCGCGCTGCCGACCCTCCTGGAGCACACGGCCGACGAGCTCAACGCCCTGCTCGGCACGATGTCGTTCTCGGCGCGGCTCTCACCCCGGCAGTACGTCGCTCTGCGCGCCGAGACCCACGCCCTCCACCGAAGGCTCGGCCGGCCGATCCGCTCCGGCACCGTGGCCTGCCTGGTGACCGCCCGACGCGTCCAGCGCCGCGGGCGCGGCCTGGATACGGCGCGACGATCGAGCGACCGCCCGCCTGTCGCGCCGTGAATCGGTGCTCAGGCGGCGGCTCCCGCGGCTGCTCGGAGATTCACCCGACCCATTGCTCGGCGCGTGAGCGGCTCGCGTTGAACGACGCGCCAAACGCCGACCGCGCAAGATCACCCAACAGGAACTTGACAGGCGGCGGAAGACGCGGAGATACTCGACGGCGCGGACCAGAGGCAGGGGCATCCGCGGATCCGCCGAGGGCGCGCAACCGGGGGAGGGGCGATGGCGACATGGATGGCATTCGTGCGGCGTGGCGGCGCCGGGCTGGGAGCGGCGCTGCTGATGGCGGCCGTGCCGGCCGTGCCGGCATCGGCGACGCCCGGGCCCGCGCTGACGTATTCAGCGACCCTCTCGCTGTCGTGCGTCGTCGCACCCACCGTGCTTGCCGACGAGGGCACATGGTCGCTGGGCGTGACCGGCCAGGCGCCCGCCTACGTCGAGACCGGGGACTCGTTCGGCCTGCAGGACGCGACGACGACCCTGACCTCCCCCAGCGGTGGCGCGTCATTCGTGGCAACTTCCGAGTACGCCGCCGGCCTCGTCCAGAGCCTGCCGTTGGATGCCAGCGCCGCGACGCCGACGACCGTCAATGAGGCACGGCAGCCGCCGTGGAGCACGCTTGATGTCGAGGAGCTCGGTCCGGGAATCCCGTTCGGTCCGGTGTTCTCCGGTTCGAGCGCCGCGATCACGCTGACCGCGCCGGTGGCCACGACGCCGGAGGTGGACACGGTCAGCGACGCGCCGACGTCGATCGACTACGACGAGCCGAACGGAACCCCGGCGACGCTCAGCGTGGGTCCGTTCACCGTCACCGGCGCGGCCGGAGGCGCGTCGGCGCTCTCGCTCGATGCGGCGCCGGCGTACACCGTCAGCGACGACGGCGACTACACCGTCACGGGCGACGGCACCATCTTCGACGCCGAAGCCTTCGGCCCGCCGATCTCGGGCGATCTCGCCACCCTCGATCCGTCGCCCGCCGGCAACCGCGTGGCGGGACCGCTGGCGACGTACTGCAACGCTCCCACCGGCAACGTGCTCGCAAGTGTGCCGATCGTCGCGCCCGCGGCGATCACCACCAACCCGCCGCGCTCGATCTCGGGCCCGGCGGGCGGCACGGCGACGATCACGGCCGCCGTCTCGGGCACTCCCGCCCCGGCGCTGCAGTGGCAGATGTCCAGCGATGGCGGCAGCACCTGGAGCAACGACACCACCGATCCCGGCAACACGACGGACTCGCTGACCATCAGCGTGCCGGCGACCGCTCCGACGACGCCGCTCGAGTACCGGCTGCAGGCGACCAACAGCGTCGCGAACACGGCCGGCGCGCCCCCGGCCGGTTCCGGGTACTCCTCGCCGTATCCGATCGCGACGGTCGACTCGACCGCCTCGACACTGGCGGTAGCCGCAGGAACCGGCACCGTGCCGGTCGTCATGCGGGTGCTCCCCAACAGCGGCGGCGCGTTCTCGGTTGTGCTCATCGGCGGCGCGAATCTCGGCAGCGCTCGCACGGTCGACTTCGGCTCGCGTCCGTCGCTGTTCCTGCCGCTCGGCCGCACGGTCATCGTCGCGCTCGCTCCGCCGGCGCCCGCGGGGACCGTCGACGTCACGGTCCGCACGCGCAGCGGCACGAGCGCGACATCGAGCGCCGATCGCTTCACCTACGACTCCGTTCGCCTCGATCGCTGAGACGCCGGCGCGGGGCGGGCGAGCATGCGCTGCGAGAGCTCGCAGGCTCGCAACCGTCAGGTGCTTACTCGGTAGTGGAGGTGCTCAGGCGCGCAAGCCGGCACCCGCGACCCCGTGTGCGTCCACCATCGCCGGCCACCGTTCAAGGGAGCCCGACTTATCGACGATCGAGTGGGCATGGGACGGCCGATACAGCCGCCGCGCGCCGGGGTGACCACGCTGGTCGTGATAGCGCTCCTCACGCTCGCCGGTTCGGCGTCCACGACGAGCGCCGCGACCTCCGACGGGCCCACGGCAGTCCATCTCACGTCGGCGGGCTGGGCCGCTCTCGACGCCATGACGCACGCTTCTCACACCGCCGCCACCGCACACGCGTGTGCTCAGCTTGCGCCCAACACCAGCGACGAGGAGGCCAGCGGCATCGTCGGCACCTGCGTTGACGAGGTCGCGCTTGGTGGATGGGGCGAGCGCGCCGCGACGCCATGTGGTGAGAACCTCGGCGACGCGCAGACCCCGCCGCCACCCGCGCTGGTCGCGATGTCCGGAAGCGCCTCACTGAGGCAAAGCTGCGCTGCCGACGTCGCGAACGCCGATACCGCGGGCTCCGCCGCCGCCGCGTGGGACCGCTGGTTCGTTGCCAGGCTCGCACCGGGCGAGTGCAACACGTTCTTCGGCGACCAGGCTGCGCTCGACGACGCCATCACCGGCGCGGGCGCGAAGTTCGTGGCCGCGGTGCACGCCGGTGCGTCCTCCAGTGAGCTCGTGCGTGACTACCAGGATGTGGCCAGCGAGGCCGTGGGGGTCGGCCTGGCATACGCGTTCAGCGGCGCCGCTCGCGACTACCTCGCCTGCCGCCCGTAGCACGTGACGAGCCGCGTTGCCCCTACGCTGGCAAGGTGGCACGCGACATCGAACGGTGGTTTGCCGACGAGGCCGGACGGCGGGATCGGCGGGAGCGCGCCTGCCGGTTGAAGCGCTGGTTCGACAGCGAGGCGGAGGCGCGCGCGGCCGCGTTGCTGGATCGCACCCAGTTCGGCGAGCGCCGGCGCCCGTATCGATGCGACCTGTGCGGCGGCTGGCACCTGACGAGCGACGCTCCGAGTCGCTGAGCCGAGCGCGATGGGCGGCGGCGCGCCCCGGCGGCGCGGGCGCGGGCGGAGGTCGGTGGCCCGAGCGACCCGCATGCAGTAGCGTCAGCCCCCCGAGGAGAGGAATGATCGATGGCATACATGGTGACGCACTTCTGGCCGGGCGCAACGGCGGAGCAGTACAACGCGACGGTCGCGGTCGTGCATCCTCCCGGAGGTCTTCCCGACGGCCAGACCTACCACGTGGCCGGGCCGACGGACGGCGGCATCCTCATCACGGCGGTGTGGGACTCCAAGGAGGACTGCGACCGCTTCGTGCGCGACAAGCTGATGGCCAGCATGCCCATCCCGGGCGGCGTCGAGGGACAGCCGGAGGAGCGCGGCGCTGAGGTCTTGAACCTGATCACCGCATAACGCGGCCGCCGTCACGAGCCGGGTGCCGGCGCGGCGTGCGTCGCGTCGGTCTTGGCCCGAGGGTCGCCCCGTAAGCAGGCATCGATTCGGCGGCGCCGGCCGATCGGCATCGAGCGCCGTGGTCGTCCCGCCACAGTCCCAACACAGTGTCAGTTTGATTGACCGCGCGCGAGGGCGGTTCTAGCGTGGCCAGCCATGCGAACCCCGACCGCCTTCATCCCACGCCGGAGCCTGCTGCCGATCGTCGCGGCCGCCGCCCTGGCCATCAGCGCCGCACCCGCCCACGCCGGCCTCAGCACCTGGACGCCGCTGGCCGGCCTCAACGAGAACAACGCTGCAGCGATCAACGACCCCGAGTGGGTGCGCACCTTCGCGACCGGCTCCATCCCGACGACGCTGTACGCCGGCACGGAGGGCGCCGGCGTGTGGAAGAGCGTCAACAGCGGCATCACCTGGTCGCAGTACTCCGACGGGCTGCTCGATCCGACCGACGGGCTGTCGCCCGCGCTGGATGTCTACCAGCTGTTCCCGCAGAGCGGCAACATCTTCGCGGTCACCTCGAGCAACCTCTGGTCGGCACCCGACTCGGTGGCGAGCGGCGGCAGCTGGTCGCCGGTGGCGCAGGGCGCCGAGACCGACCCCCAGCATCCAACCAAGCTCAACGTGCCGCTGCAGACGATCATCTCGCTGCCGAACAACATCGAGCTGGCCGGGACCGTCTCCAGCGGTGTCTATCGCAGCACGGATGGCGGGATGACTTGGCAACCCCCCGCGCCGGGCAACGGCATGCCCGAGGACGGCTCGACGACCTGGAGCTTCGCCCACTTCGACATCCCGCAGGTCGGCAGCTTCGTGTGGGCGGCGACGAGCGATGGCATCTACCGCTCCAGCGACAGCGGCGCGACGTGGACGCTCTCGAGTGACGGCATCCCCGACGACGCGATCACGCTCGGGGTCGTGCAGGACGCGACCAACCCGCTGATCGTCTACGCGCTGACGGGAAGCGAGGGCCTCTACCGCTCGCTCGACGGCGGCCTCACGTGGCAGTCGATCAATGGCGACCCCAACGGGGAGCCTCTCGGCGGGTCGAGCGCGACGCCGACGATCCACTCCCTGCTGGAGTTCAGCGGTGCCAGCCAGACGCGACTGTACGTGGCGACGAGCGACGGGGTGTGGGTCGGAACGCTGCCCAACGTGTCGACCAGCCACGTACCGCCGATCCAGGTTCCCGGAACGCCCATCTGGCGCCACGTGACCGAGGACGGGTTCGGCGGGCACGACATCGTCTGGACGCTGGCGAACTTCCTGTCGACGTCGGGCACGATCCTGGCCGGCACGCAGGGCGCCGGCGGGTTCTCGCTGACCTTCCAGCCTCCGGTGAACACGACGGCGCCGAGCTTCGCCACCACGTCGGGCCTCGTCGTCGGCGGCGAGGCGATCGCCAGCCCCGGCAAGTGGTCGGGCACCCAGACGATCGACTACAGCTACCAGTGGCAGCGGTGCACGTCGACCGCAAGCGGCAGCTGCAGCGACATCTCCGGCGCCAGCGGCTTCGAGTACCCGATCGCCGGCGCCGATCAGGGCGAGCGCCTCCGCGTCGTCGTGACCGCGTCGAACGACTTCCCGACGTTCTCCGTGGACAAGGCGTATTCGGCGATCTCCGACGCGGTGGGCGCGGCGCCCGGCCCGCTGCCGGGCTCCATCCAGGAGGAGGCACCCGAGATCACCGATGTCACCACCGGCGATATCGCCGGCGCCACCGAGGGTGACACGCTCGCCGCGCCCGAGCAGACGTCGACGACGTCGGGCTGGTACTTCAACCCGCCGGCCACCAAGGCCGTGCTGTACCAGTGGCTGCGCTGCGACTTCAATGGGGGGAGCTGCGCACCGATCCAGGGCGCGATCTTCTCCACGTACAAGCTGACCGCCGACGACGACGAGAACACCCTCGAGGTCGAGGTCACGCCCTCCGGCCAGTACGGGATCGGCGACACGCTCACGTCGGGCTCCACCAACCCGATCATCCCCGCGCTGCCGCGGTACACGACGCCGCCGTCGCTCAGCGGCCAGGCCTACGTCGGCTCCACGCTCGTCGGCAGCGTGGGCACGTGGGCCAGCCCGGCGACCTACTGGACGCGTCAGTGGATGCAGTGCGAACCGGACGGCAGCGACTGCTCGCCGATCCAGGGCGCGACCGGCCCGGACTACATCGTCGCGCCCGGCGACGTCGGCATGACCCTCGAGCTGGAGGTGACCGCCTACGTCGCCCCGATGGACCAGGAGCCCGGTCCGGTGACGGTCGACACGCCGGTCAGCGCCGTCGTCAGCTACCCGCCGAACGTCTCGCCGAACAACGGCGGCAACTCCGGCGGGAACCCGGGCGCCGGCGCCGGCGGCTCCGGAGGCGGAACCCCCAGCGGCGCAGCGCCTGGCGGCACGACGACCGGCGGTGGCTCGGGTGGCGGCGGTGGCTCGACCGGCGGCGGCAGCCCGGTCCCGCCGGCGCTCGCCCCCGTCATCGGCAAGCTGAGCGCGCTCAAGCTGGCCAGCAACGGCCGCGGGCTCAGCTTCAGCCTGTCCGCTCCGGGGGGCGTCACGCTGACCATCGAGCGCCGCGAGACCGGGCACCACTCGGGCCAGCGCTGCGTGGCCGGCAAGCGCAAGCATGCGGCGAGCTGCCAGCTGTTCGTGCCGGTGTACTCCCTCACCCACGGCGGCCTGACCGCAGGTTCGCACAGCATCCAGCTGCCGACGAAGGTCAAGGGCCGCCTCCTCCCGCCCGGCACGTATCGCATCGTGCTGACCCCGTCGTCGTCCGCCGGCGCCACCGGGGCGGCGCTGGCGTTCACCGTCACGTTGGCCCGCGGCTGACCTGCGGCCCGGTGGGTCCGCCCGCGCTGCGCGGCGGGCCCACCGCGCCCCGCAACGGACGTGCCGGCATCACGATGGAGCGCCAGTTGCCGTAGAACTCCGTGTCATGGGCGGGTCTGAGGCCACGGTGATCGAAGCCGGCGGGCGCGATCTACGGGTATCCAATCCCGATCGGGTGATCTTTCCGGCCAGCGACGGCTCGGCCGCGGTGACGAAGCTCGACATCGTGCGGTACTACCTGGCCGTGGGCGACGGGATCATGCGGGCCCTCTGCCGTCGCCCCACCACGCTCGAGCGCTGGACGAAGGGCGTGCACCCGGGCGTCGTGGTCTCGACCCGCGAGCGAGGCGGCGGCGACGCCTTCTTTCAGAAGCGGGTTCCGCAGGGGGCCCCGGCCTATGTGGAGACGGCGCGGATCGAGTTCCCGTCGGGTCGCCATGCGGACGAGGTGTGCCCGACCGAGGTGGCCGTCGTCGCCTGGGCGGCCCAGATGGGCACGATCACGTTTCATCCGTGGCCGGTCCGCCGCGAGGACGTCGATCACCCGGACGAGTTGCGCATCGACCTGGACCCCCAGCCGGGCACCGACTTCGACGACGCCGTGCGCGTCGCCGCCGAGGCGCGCATGCTGCTGGAGGAGCTCGGCTACGCGGGATTCCCGAAGACCTCCGGCGGGCGGGGCGTCCACATCTACGTGCGCATCGAGCCGCGCTGGACGTTCACCGACGTCCGCCACGCCGCCATCGCCTTCGGGCGCGAGCTCGAGCGTCGCCTCCCCGGGCAGGTGACGACGAAGTGGTGGAAGGAGGAGCGCGGCGAGCGCATCTTCGTCGACTACAACCAGAACGCGCGCGACCGCACCATCGCGTCGGCCTACAGCGTGCGGCCCAAGCCCGGCGCCCCGGTCTCCGCGCCGCTGGCCTGGGACGAGCTCGGTGCCGTCGAGCCCGCCGACTTCACGGTGGCCACGATGCCGGCGCGCTTTGCGGAGTTCGGCGATCGCCACGCGGCGATCGACGACGTGGCCCACTCGCTGCAGCCACTGCTCGACATGTACGAGCACGACGCCACCGAGGGGGCGGGCGACATGCCCTACCCGCCGGACTATCCGAAGATGCCCGGCGAGCCCAAGCGCGTGCAGCCGTCACGCGATCGCGATCGTCCCCGGTCGTGACACCGGCGGCCGGTGGGAGCGGCGGCGGTCAGCGTGACTGCGGCAGCTTGGCCACCCCGCGGCGCGCGGCCGGCGCCGAGGGGGGCGGCACGACCGGTCCGATGTCGCCGTCCGGCGCCTCGTCGAGGTCCACGATCACCGGCGCGTGATCGCTGGGCCCGCGTCCCTTGCGGGCCTGCCGGTCCACCCACGCCGCCTTGACGCGTTCGGCGACGACCCCCGACGCGAGCACCAGATCGATCCGCATGCCGAGGTCCTGATGGAACATCCCCGCGCGGTAGTCCCAATAGGTGAACACGCGCTCGTTCGGCCAGCGATCGCGCACGACGTCGCGCAGACCGAGCGCCTCCAGCTCCGACAGCGCCGCACGCTCGGGCGGGGTGACGTGGGTGTGCCCGACGTAGGCCTCGGGATCGAACACGTCGTCGTCGGTCGGCGCGATGTTCATGTCGCCGCAGACCACCGTGGCCGTCGGGCCGCCGGCCACCGCCTCGCGCAACGAGGCCAGCCAGGCGAGCTTGTAGTGGTAGTGCTCGGAGCCAGGCTCGCGGCCGTTGGGCACGTACACCGACACGACGCGGATGCCGCCGCACGTCGCGGCGACGGCCCGTGCCTCTGGGTGCGGGAAGCCGGGGCCGCCCGGCAGTCCCTTGACCACGTCGTCCAACCCGGTACGGGACAGGATCGCCACCCCGTTCCACGCCGGCTCCCCGTGGACGGCCACGGCATAGCCCCGCTGGCTCAGCTCGTCGCCCAGCAACTCGCCGAATGCCTCATCGGCGAGCTTGGTCTCCTGCAGGCAGACGACGTCGGGCTGGCGCTCATCCAGCCACGGCAACAGGCGCGGCAGGCGTTGCTTGACCGAGTTGACGTTCCAGGTCGCTACGCGCACGCTGCAGACCGTAGCGCGCCCGCGGATCGCGGCAATGGCCGCGTGCCGCCGTGGGCGGCGCGCGTCATCGGTGAAGCGTGGACCGCCACTCCCGGGACCGTTTCAGCGATGGTCCCAGCGCGGCTTCCAGCCCGTCGATGGGCGACGTTGTCGATGCTCAGCTCACCGGGTGGGCAGCGGACCGCGGCCGGGCGGCCGGCGAGTCGGCGTACTGTCCGCCGCGCAACAGCGACGCCAGCGCGGCCACCACCGACAGGACGGCGGCGACGCTGAACACCACCACCAGGCCGTGCTGAAACGGCCCGGAGATGAGGTTCGGGAAGAACTCCCGGCCGGTGAGGAGCTGCTGGCTGGCCCTCGGCAGCGAGGCGAGCACGCCGCTGGGCGCCAGCAGGTGCGCCAGCGGGTTCACGCCGAGCAGCGCCGCGAACAGCGACGACACTGGCGGCAACGTGCCGACCTGATGCGCGATCGCGTGAGGCACGCCCTGTTGCTGCAGGCCGCTGGTCAGGGTGGCGGGCAGGCTGCCGGCCAGCCCGGCGATCATGAGGGAGAAGAACACCCCGATGGACAGCGCCGTGCCGGAGTTCTGAAACGTCGAGCGCATGCCCGACGCCGCGCCTCGCCGTGCCGCCGGGACGCTGCCCATGATCGCCGATGAGTTGGGGGCGCTGAACATGCCCACGCCGAGCCCGTTGGCCACGATGAGCAGCGCGAAGGCCCAGTAGGAGAAGTCCACCGGCAGCAGCAGCAGGCCGATGAAGCTGGCGCCGAACAGGAGCATCCCGGCGGTGGCAAAGCCCCGCGCGCCGTAGCGGTCCGAGAGCGTCCCCGCCGCGGGGCCCGCGATGAGGAAGGCGGCGGTCAGGGGGAGCAGGTAGATGCCGGCCCACAAGGGCGTGTCGGTGTAGCTGTAGCCGTGCAGCGGCAGCCAGATCCCCTGCAGCCAGATGATGAGCATGAACTGCAGCCCGCCGCGGGCGATCGCGGCGATGAAGCCGGCCACGCTGCCGGCGGTGAAGGCGCGGATGCGGAACAGGCTGAGGTCGAACATCGGATCCTCGACCCTCTCCTCGATCACCACGAACGCGGCGAGCAGCAACAGGCCGGCGGCCAGCGCGCCGAAGATGGCCGGGTTCGTCCAGCCCATGGTGTGCCCGTGGTAGGGCTGGATGCCATAGGTGATGGCGATCAGGATCGCGCTCAGGCCCACGGCGAAGGTGACGTTGCCCCACCAGTCGATGCGGCCACCCTGTCGGGCGCTGGTCTCGCGAAGCTTGCGGTACGCCCACACCGTCCCGAACACCCCGACCGGCACGTTGACCCAGAACACCGCCCGCCAGTCCAGCGCGGCCAGCAGGCCGCCCGCGATCAGGCCGATGAACTGGCCGGCGATGGCGGCGACCTGGTTGGTGCCCAGCGCGAGCCCGCGTTGGTCGGACGGGAACGCATCGGTAAGGATGGCGGCCGAGTTGGCGGTCAACATGGATCCGCCGACCGCCTGCAGCACGCGCCAGCCGATCAGCCACAGCGCTCCCTGACTGCCGACGAACGGGTCGAAGGACAGCAGCACGGAGGCCAGGGTGAAGACCGCGAAGCCGCCGTTGTAGATCCTGACCCGGCCGTACATGTCGCCGAGACGCCCGAGGCTGACGACCAGCACGGCCTGGACGAGGCGGTAGCCCATGATCATCCACAGCAGGTAGGTGATGTTGCCCGGCGCCAGCGGATCGAGGTGGATGCCGCGGAAGATCGCCGGCAGCGCGATGATCACAATGGATCCGTCCAGCGCCGACATGAACACGGCCATGGTCGTGTTCGACAGCGCCACCCACTTGTAGCGGTCGTCCGTCGGCGCGCTCAGCTCGCCGGCCATGCACTCGCCGTTGCGCTCGCCCGGGGCCCCGTCATCAGATGCTCTCAGCCAGTCGCTCGAGCAGCGGCGCCACGGCCATCAGCTGCTCGAGCTCCTCGCGGGTGAACCCGCTGGAGAGCGCCTGCGCCAGCTGTTCGGTGCGTGCATTGCGCCGGTCCCACAGCACCTGCAGTCCGGCCTCGGTGACCGAGACGACCGCCCGCCGGCCGTCCCCGGGGTCGGGCGCGCGCTGGACCAGGCCGCGTGCCTGGAGCGCCGCCAGCGTGGCTCCCATCGACTGGGGGCTGATCTGCTCGAGCCGGGCGAGTGCGGTCGCGGTGGTCGGGCCGCCGCGATCCAGGCGCGCCAGCGCGGAGGTCTCGGGCAGCGTGACCTCACCCGGCAACTGCGCCTGGCGCAACCGCCGGCGCAGCAGGCCGATGCTCACGCGCAGCGCCGCAGCCACCTGGCCGGCATCCGGCGTCCTGGCCATATCGTAAGGATAGACTGATAAGGCTGGCCTTACAAGATCGCTCGGCCGCGCGCGCCTAGACTGGATGCCGGTGGAGGACGACGTCCTGCTGGAGCGGAACCTGCGCGGGCTCGCCGCCCTACAGCGCGTGGTCGGGCGCCACGCCGGTACCGTGGTGGAGTTCGACGGGGCGGTCGGGTGCCTCATCGACCACGCTCCCGACTATCCGTGGCTCAACGCGCTGGTGTGCGAGCCGGGGGCGGACTTCCGGGGCGTGCTCGCCCGCGTCCTGGCCACCGCCGAGCTGGCCAGCCTCGCCGTCTGGGCCTGCGATGCCGAGCAGGCCGACGTCGCGTCGCAAGCCGGCTTCACGACGCTTGTCGCGCGGGTGCCAGCGATGAGCATCGAGCTCGATCGCCTCCCGGCCGGCGACGGCGCCAGCGGGCCGGTGAGCCTGGCCGAGGTGGGCGCGATCAGCGACGCGGGATACAGCAACCAAGGTGGCGAGGTGGAGCGCACGCTGGCGCGGATCCCCGCATCGTGCGCCCGCCCCTACGGGCGCCGTGACGCCGGCGGTCGCGTGGTCGCGGGCGCGGTGCTGCTCCGGCTGGGCGATGACTGCTCGGTCCAGTACGTGGCCACGCGGCCCGACGCCCAGCGGCTCGGGCACGGCCGCGCGCTGGTGATCGACGCGCTCGCGCAGGCGCGCGCCCGCGGCGCCGACACGGCGTCGCTGCAGGCCTCCGAGGCCGGCGCGCGCCTCTACCGGCGCCTGGGCTTTCGCACGGTGGGTGAGCTGGAGCTGCGGCGCAGAGCCGCGGGCCTCGCGCCGGCCTGATCGGAGCGTGACGGGTTGGCCGGCGGCTCACGGCAGCGACGGGAGGCGATTCCGTCGCCGCGGACTGCGGTCGTCACACGGTCGCTCGCCGGCGCGGATGGGCGAGCACGAACGCGGAGCCCGGGCCGACTCCCGCCGCGGCCAGACCGAGCTCGTCGAGCGTCCGCTGCTCACACCAGCCCGCGTCGTGCAGCAGGCCGAGTTGCTCCGATAGCGACAGGATGGTCAGCCACGGTTCGGCCGGGGGCGACGGGCGGCGCGTCCCGGCGGTGGCGATCACGCGGTGGGAGTCATGCCCCTCGCGGTGCACGGCAAGGGTCACCGCGAGCGCGCTGCCCGTGCCGGCGGCGGCGGCCAGCGTCGCGAGCAGGGCGGCGATCACGCTGCGCTCGAGATACACGAGCAGGCCTTCGCAGACGAACAGGCTGGCTCGCCCCGGGTCATGGCCGGCGGCGGCGAGCGCTCGCGACACGTCGTCGCGGCGAACGTCGGCGGGGACCAGCGACAGCCCGTCGCTGCGAGCCGCGATCGCCCTCAGGCGCCGTCGCTTGTCGGCCTGGGTGGCGGGATGATCGACCTCGAAGAAGCGCACCTGCGGGGAGCGAAAGCGCAGCGCACGGTCGTCGTAGCCGGCGCCCACGATCACCACCTGCATGACTCCGCGGGCCAGCGCGTCCAGCACGGCCCCGTCGACGAACCGCGTGCGGGCCAGGACGTGGCTGCGTGCCCACGACGATCGCGCCGGGTGCATCCCCGCGCACATTCGCCGCTGGGCGTCGGGGTCACCGTCGGGCGTGTGCGGGCGCTCGAACTGGACGCGCAGCGCCGCCACCGCCTGCGCGGAGCGCGACGCCTCGCCGCCGATGCGCAACAGCCTGCGGGCGCGCCACCGCAGCGGGAGCGCCGGACCTGCCGACCGTGCCTGGCGTGGGCGTGGAAGCCGGGCCATGCCGCCGCAGGCTAGGGATCGCCGACGCTCGCTTCCAGGTCCGGCGTCGCATTCTTCGATGCATCATCCGCATCGCCGAACAGCCGGCGCGCGAGCTCGACGATTGCCGTCACCGGCGGCGCGGGCGGTTCGGGTCGCCGCAGCAGCTCACAGGTGCTGAACACGTCCTGGAGTTCCCGAAAGACGACGCCGGGTTGTGGTGACGCCGCCGCGGCTGGCAGCCGGTAGATCCCGATGCCCGCGCTGACCAGCGCGAGCGCCTCCGTTGGCGTGGTGGCGTCCTGGACGATGCGCGGCTCCACGCCGCGAAACTGCAGCGCCGCCCATGCGGCGTCATGGGCCTCCGGCATGGTCGCGCGTCGCAGCGCGATCAGCGGCTGCCCGTCGAGCTGCTCGACGGCGACGCTGTCGCAGGCCGCCAGTGGGTGTCCATCCGGGAGCGCCAGCATCGAGGGCTCGCGCCGCAGGAGGAGCCTGACCATCTCATTGCGCCCGCGCGGCGTGCGCACGATGGCGATATCGACGTCGCCGCGTCGTAGCGCAGGCACGACGTCGACGAAGCGCAGCTGACGCACCGACAGTTCGATCCCGCCGTGCTGCTCGGCAGCGGCCGCCACCAGCCGGGGCAGGTACGCGCCGAGCGTGCTCCACACGAAGCCGACCGTCACCCGGCCCGCTCCACCGCGGCGGGCAACCTCGGCCCGCGCGTGCAGCCGCTCGACGGCCCCGAGCGTCTCGCGGGCGTGCTCGACCACCGCCGCGCCGGCGTCCGTGAGGGCGGTGCGCCGGCCGGTGCGGAGGAACAACTCCACGCCCAGCACGTCCTCGAGGGCCCGCACGTGACGGCTGACCTGCGGCTGAGAGAGGCCGAGCCGCAGCGCGGCGCGCCCGAAGTGCAGCTCCTCGGCGACCACCACGAACGATCGCAGCTGATGGAGGTGGACATCCATGCGTATCCCGTATGCAATCACGCCTCGCCGGTCGCGGATCGCGGGTCGCCATGGTGGATGGCGGCGGTTGCAGCCGGTTGCCCTCGCTGGCGCCCGCGGCCCGTCTTGGCGAGGCGGCTCAGGACAGCGCGCGCTGCAGCGGATGAGCATCGGTCGCCGCCCGCGTGCCGAAGCCGCGCCGAGCGACAACGACCAGCAAGGCGCTGGACGGTATCGGCCAGTACCTCTACCCGCCGCGACTGTCGACCCCGCCGGCACCGCCGGGGGCGCAGGCGTAGGCCGATGTCCACCCCGCCGCGCGTACTCGAGTGCTCCGAGGGCCGGCGCAACGGCGTCGCCACGGACGTCGCCCGGCCGCGCGCCAGGCACAGCAGTTGACTCCCGCGTTGCCAGGCGTCCACCCGATCGCGGGCTACCTGACCTACGTGCACTACGCGGGCCTGCACCCGGTGTGCGCGATCTCGCACGGCTGCGAGACGGTGCGGCGGGGGGAGGGCGCGCTGCTCGCGGGCTACGCGCTCACGCTCGTCGCGTTCGCGTTCAGCCTGTATCTGACCTACCGCGAGATCTTCACCATCCACGCGATCTGCTCCTGGTGCGTGTCCAGTGCGATCGTGCTCACGCTGCTGGCGATCGTCGGAACCGTACGGGTGCTGCGGTTCGACCCCGCCGGTTCCGTCGTCGCCGCCGCATATGTGTGACCGGATGGGTGGCCGGCGTGATCGGATGGGTGGCCAGCGGTGCGCGCCATTTGACGCCCGTGTGAGCCTGCGCTAGCGTGCCGCCGGCGGCGCGCGCGTATGGGTCACCGCTGGAGCGGCTGCGCGCAGCAAGGGTTACAACGGCGAGGGCGGAGGTTGGCGTGCGGCACGGCGCGCGGCGTGATTGGACCGGTGGCAACGAGGATGCCGTTCCGGCGGCCGGGTTGGTCGCCGAACGGCGCCGCAGGAGGCTGCGCGCTCGGCGTCCGCGACGAGCCGCGTGGGTGCTGGCGCTGCTCAGCGGTGTGCTGGTGCTGTCGCCCTCGGCCAACGCCGCCACGCCCGTCTACCAATCGCAGTTCGGCACCGCCGGCAGCGCCAACGGCCAGTTCGACACGCCGGGGCAGATCGCGGTGGACCCGAACACCGGCGACGTGTACGTGGCCGACACGAACAACAATCGCATCGAGGAGTTCGACGCGGCCGGCAACTACCTGTCGCAGTTCGGCAGCCTGGGCAGCGGCAACGGACAGTTCGAGGCTCCCCTCGCGGTGGCCGTCGACCCGTCCAACGGCGACGTCTACGTGGCCGACACCAACAACGACCGCGTGCAGGAGTTCGACTCCGCCGGCAACTATCTGTCCCAGTTCGGCTCGAGCGGCACGGGCGACGGCCAGTTCACCGGCCCCACCGGTGTGGCGGTCGATCCCTCCAGCCGTGACGTCTACGTGGTGGACGGCACCGACGACCGTGTGGAGGTGTTCGACTCCGCCGGCGACTACCTGTCGCAGTTCGGCGCCACCGGCACCGCAAACGGACAGTTCCAGACTCCGCTCGGCATCGCCGTCGATCCCTCCAGCGGCGACGTGTACGTCACCGACGTCGGAAACGCCCGCGTGCAGCGCTTCGACGCGGCCGGCAACTACCTCTCTCAGTTCGGCGGCGCGGGCGCCGGCAACGGGCAGTTCGAGGCTCCAGCCGGTCTGGCCGTCGATTCGAGCGGCGACGTCTACGTGGGCGACTTCTTCAACAACCGCGTGCAGGAGTTCGACTCGTCGGGCAACTATCTGGCCCAATTCGGCGTCACCGGGACCGGGGACGGCCAGTTCGACGGGGCGTTCGGGGTGGCGCTGGCGCCGTCGGGCGGGGGCGTGTACGTCGTCGACTCCGGCAACGACCGGGTCGAGGTGTTCGGGAGCGCGCCGGCGGCGCCACCGGCACCGGCGATCACCAGCCCCACGAGTGGTGCAACGCCGACCTTCGGCGCGCTGGTGGTGTCCGGGACCGCCTCCCCGGGGGCGACGGTCACGCTGCTGGACGGCAGCACGCCGGTGGGCAGCACCACCGCCGACCCGGTCACCGGCGCCTGGTCGATCACGCCGACCGGTGCGGGCGCCGGAGCGCACTCCTACAGCGCCACGCAGACCGTCGCCGGCGTGACCTCGCCCGCCTCGGGCGCGGTCGGTGTGACCGTCGTGCCGGCTGCGCCGACGCTGACCTGGGCCACGCCGGCGGCGATCACCTACGGCACAGCGCTGAGCGCGACCGAGCTGGACGCCGGCGCGACCGGCGTCACCGGTCAGCCGCTCGCCGGTACGTTCAGCTACTCGCCCGCCGCCGGCGCGGTCCCGCCCGCCGGCTCGGATGTGCTCACCGTGCAGTTCACCCCGGAGGACGCGACCGACTACACCTCGGCGACGGGCCAGGTGACGCTCGTCGTGAATCGCGCGAACAGCAGTCTGTCGGTGGCTCCGTTCCTGCGCTTCGGGTTCCCGTTCGGGTTCCGTCCGATCAGCGCGACGCTGACCAGTCTCGGCCAGCCGCTCGTCGGTGAGAGCGTGACCTTTGGGACACGCTGGGCGAGGCTCTGCGTGGCCACCACGAACGCGGCGGGCACCGCGACGTGCCGCGGGTCGCTGCTCAACCTCGTACGCGTGCTCCTGGGCGGCGGCTACACGGCGACGTTCGCCGGTGACGCCAACCACCTCGGCGCCAGCGCCACCGCCCCGCTGTTCTGACGCGGGACGAGCCGGCCCGCTCGAGCGCGGCTCCATCGACTACGGTGATCGCGTGGACCTCGCGGTCACCGTCGTCGACGACCCCGGCCAGCCTGAGCTGCGCGATGCATGAGCTGTCGATCGCCGACGCCGTGGTGGCCACCGCGACCAGGCACGCCGACGGCAGGCCGGTCACCGTGGTCAGCGTGCGCATCGGCGCGCTGCGCCAGGTCGTCCCGGACTCGCTGCGCTTCGCCTTCGCGATCGTGGCGCGCGATGGACTCTGCCGGGACGCACGCCTCGAGCTCACCGACGTGGCACTGCGGCTGCGCTGCGAGGACTGCGGGCGCGAGTGGGAGCCGAGCGAGCCGGCGTTTCGCTGTCCCGATTGCGCACAGAGCACCGTGCACGTGCTCGCGGGCGAGGAGCTCGAGGTGGACTACATCGAGGTCGAGGCACAGGAGGCGGCATGCATCGGGTGAAGGTGAAGATCGTCGAGGACGCCCTCGACGCCAACAACACGATCGCGCGGGCCAACCGGGACGACTTCGACCGCGCCGACGTGCGGGTGGTCAACCTCATGAGCGCCCCCGGCGCCGGCAAGACGACGCTGCTCGAGGCATCGCTGCGCGAGCTGGACGGGATCCGCGCAGGCGTGCTCGAGGGTGACGTGCAGGGCAGCCTCGACGCCGATCGCATCGCCCGCCTGCACGTCCCGGTGGTGCAGCTGAACACCGCCGCGGGATTCGGCGGTGAGTGCCACCTGGACGCGAACATGGTCCGCTCCGCGCTGCCGCAGCTGCCGCTGGGCGAGCTCGACCTGCTCATCGTCGAGAACGTGGGCAACCTCGTGTGCCCGGCCGAGTTTCGCATTGGCGAGGACGTGCGGGTGATGATCTCGTCGGTCACCGAGGGGGAGGACAAGCCGCTGAAGTACCCCCTCATGTTCCGCGCATGTGAGCTGGTGGTGGTCAACAAGATCGATCTGCTGGCCCACCTGGACTACGACCTCGAGCGCTTCCTCTATCACCTCGACAACGTGCATCCGGGGGTGCCGCGGATGCTGGTGAGCGCGAAGACGGGCGAGGGCATGGAGGAGTTCCGGTCCTGGCTGCGCGACGTGGTGGCGCGAGGAGCGGTGCCGGCGTGAGCAGCGGGGTCGCGGCGGACGCGCGCTGCGCGACCGACGAGGCGCGTCTGTCCCGGCTGCTCGAGTCCCGCGTGGACGCCAGCGATCGCTTCTTCGCGGCCGAGGCAGAGCGCCTGGCGCGCCTGTGCCACCGCATGGCCGAGCGCTTCATTCGCGGTGGGCGGCTCGTCGCGATCGGGCGCACGCCGGCGGCGCGCTCGGACGTCCGCCACGTCGCCGTCGAGTTCGTGCACCCGGTGATCGTGGGCAAGCGCGCGCTTCCGGCCATCGGGCTCATGGGCGACGGCGGGCCCCTGCCGGCCCAGGCCGCGCTGCTCGTGGACCCGGGCGATACGGTCATCGCCTTCGGAGCGGACGATCCGGACGGTCCCCGCGACGGCGAGGTCGGCGCCGCCGTGCGCGAGTGTCGCCAGCGCGGATGCCTGACGATCGCGTTCGCTGCGTGCGGAGCGGAGTGGGAGTTCATCCCGCCGGTGGCCGACGCGTTCGTCGCCCAGGAGCTGGTGGAGACGCTCTACCACGTGCTGTGGGAGCTCGTCCACGTCTTCTTCGAGCACCGCGGCCTGCTCGAGCAGCGGCCGGCGGGTCCGCGCCACGATGCGGGGGCTTCGGCCTTCCTGTACCCATTCCTCGGTGAGCGCGAGGACGACCTCGACGGCGTGCTCGAGGACGTCCGCCGTTCGGTGCTGATGAAGGCCCAGGAGATCTCGGCCCTGCGGGCGCAGACGCTGACCGAGAATCAGGCCGAGCTGAGCGCCGCCGCCGCCGCGCTGCGCGCGAGCTTCGATGCCGGCGGGCGGCTGCTCGCGCTCGGCAATGGCGGATCGGCCACCGACGCCACCGATGCGGTGGCCGACTGGCGCTGCCCGCCCGCCGGGAGTGGCTGGCCGGCGCGGGCGGCGCTCGACCTCACCGACGACCCGTCGATCCTCACCGCGATCGCCAACGACATCGGGCCGGCAGCGATGTTCTCGCGCCAGGTCATCGCCTACGGGCGCGCCGGCGACACGCTGCTCGCCATCTCGACCAGCGGCGGCTCGGAGAATGTGATCGAGGCGCTGGCCGAGGGACGCCGCCGCGGCCTGACGACGATCGCGCTGGTCGGGTACGACGGCGGACGCGTCGCCGCCGAGCATCTCGCCGACCACGTTCTCATCACCCGTTCGCAGCACATCCCGCGTATCCAGGAGGCGCAGGCGAGCGCCGCGCACGCGCTGCGCACGCTGGCCGAAGGTGGCGCCGCGGCCCGGCCGTGAGCTCGGTCGTCGAGCCCGAACGGCGCCGCGTCCGCGCCCGCGTGGAGGGGATCGTGCAGGGCGTCGGCTTCCGCCCGCACGCGTACCGGCTGGCCAGCGAGCTCGGGTGCGCGGGCTGGGTGCTCAACGACGACCGCGGGGTGCTGCTCGAAGTAGAGGCCGACCCGTCGACCGTGTCGGCGTTCCTGGCGCGCCTGAGCACCGAGGCGCCGCCGCTGGCCCGGGTGGAGCGGGTGACGCCCCAGGAGCGCCGGCCGGCCGGCGGCAGCGGCTTTCAGATCCTGCCCTCGCGCGGCGGCGGCGAGTCGCGCGCCCCCATCTCCCCCGACACGGCGACCTGCGTGGCCTGCCTGCACGAGCTGTTCGATCCGGCCGATCGGCGTCACCGCTATCCGTTCATCAACTGCACGGACTGCGGGCCGCGATTCACGATCATCCGCGGCGTCCCCTACGACCGCCCGCTGACCACGATGGCCGGCTTCGTCATGTGCCCGCGCTGTCAGGCCGAGTACGACGATCCGCTCGACCGGCGGTTCCACGCCCAGCCGAACGCCTGCCCGGCCTGCGGGCCCGTCGTGCGCCTGCTCGACGGCGCCGGACGAGAGCTCGATCCGGCGGGCGGGACCGACGCGGTGGCGGCCGCCGCCGATCGCCTCCTGGACGGCGCGATCCTGGCCGTCAAGGGACTCGGCGGCTACCACCTGGCCTGCCGCGCCGATGACGAGTCCGCGGTGGCCGCCCTGCGGTCGCGCAAGCAGCGCGAGGACCAGCCGTTCGCGCTGATGGTGTCCGATCCGCAGGCGGCCCACGAACTGACGTGCCTCGAGACCCAGGAAGACGCGCTGTTGCGCTCGCCGGCGCGCCCGATCGTGCTGGCCCCTCGCCGCGCCGGGGCGCGCGTGGCGGCCTCGGTGGCGCCGGGCTCGGCGGACCTCGGGGTCATGCTGCCCTATTCGCCGCTGCACCACCTGCTGATGGCGGACGTCGCGGCCGCCGCCGGCGGAACCGTCACGGCGCTGGTGATGACGAGCGGCAACGTCAGCGACGAGCCGATCGCCTACCGCGACCACGACGCCCGCGAGCGTCTGGGCGCGATCGCGGACGCGTTCCTCAGCCACGATCGGCCGATCCACATTCGTACCGATGACTCGGTGCAGCGGACCACCGTTGTCGGCGGGGGTCCACGCACCCTGATGCTGCGACGCTCGCGCGGGTACGTGCCGGCGAGCCTGCCGCTGCCGTCGCCGGCGCCTCGTCACGTGCTCGGATGCGGAGCGGAGCTCAAGCACACGTTCTGCCTGGCCAAGCAGCGCCGGGCCTGGCTCAGCCATCACATCGGTGACCTCAGGAACCTGGAGACCCTGCGCTCGTTCCGCGAGGGCGTGCTCCACTTCGAGCGGGCGTTCGCCGTCGCCCCCGAAGCCGTCGCGCACGACCTGCACCCGGACTACCTGTCCACGCGATACGCGCAGGAGCTTCCCGGCGTCGAGCTGATCGCCGTGCAGCATCACCATGCGCATCTGGCCGCCTGTGTGGCCGAGCACGGGATCGTCGAACCCGTCGTGGGGGCGATCTTCGACGGTGCCGGCCTCGGGCCCGACGGCACCGTCTGGGGCGGCGAGATCCTCGTGGGCGACGTCGCCCGCTTCGAGCGGGTTGGGCACCTGTGGCCGGTGCGGTTGCCGGGCGGCGACGCCGCCGCGCGCGAGCCGTGGCGAATGGCCTGCTCATGGCTGATCGCGGGCGACGATGCGGCATCGAAGCAGCCGTTGCCGGATGCCCTGGCCGGCGCCGTCACCGCGGACCGCTGGGACCAGGTGTCCCGCCTCGTGCGGTCGGGCTTTCGGGCGCCGGTCACCACGAGCGGCGGCCGCCTGTTCGACGCGGTCGCCGCGCTGTGCGGGCTGCGCGCGCGGGTCAGCTACGAGGGGCAGGCCGCGGTCGAGCTCGAGGCGCGCTGCGATCCGCATGAGCGCGCGGCATACGCGTTGCCCGTGCTCGCTGGAGCTCCCGGCGAGCCGCTCGTGCTCGACGCGCGCGCGCTGGTGGGCGCGGTCCGCGCCGACCTGGACGCGGGCGTGGGCGTGGGCGTGGTCGCGACGCGCTTCCACCACGGGTTGGCGGACGGGATCGCCGCGGGGTGCGCCTCGGTCGCCGCGGCCCGCAGTATCGACACCGTCGTGCTGTCCGGCGGTGTGTTCCAGAACCGGCGCCTGCTCGAGCGGACCGCCGCCACGCTGCTGGCCGCCGGGCTGCGCGTCCGCTTCCCCGAGCTGCTGCCGCCGAACGACGGAGGGATCGCCTACGGGCAGGTCGCGGTCGCGGCCGCGGCGCTCTTTGACAGCGGCTCGGTGCCGGAGTAAGTTCGGGCGCCGAACCGACATCGGGGGCCGCATGCGTAGGCGCTTAGGTCGGCACGGACGCCTGGTTGGGCTGTCGTGGGTGGGACTCGCGGCCCTCGTCGGCGTGTTGCTGGCGTCGGGTGGTGGCGTGGCGGGCGCGTCTGCTCGACCACGTTCCCGACCGGAGAACCAGGTTCGAAGAGCACTTCACCCGGGCAGGGCGAGCCCGGACAGGCTCAAGCGACTGGTCAACGCGGCGACGCTTCCGCCGCCGAAGCTCGGGCCGCCGATGAACGAGGAGCCGAAGGAGACCGAGCCGGTCACGGGGCCGCCCCGCATCACGGGCATCGTGGCCCTACGGCAGAAGAGCCCACTTCTGGCCGCGCCGCAGGCGCGCGTGAGCTCGACCGAGCGCGCGTCGGTGACCGGGCTCGGCGATCGGGGCATCCCGCCGGATACGCAGTTGGCGGTGAGCTCGAAGTGGGTGGTCGAGCTCGTCAACACTTCGGCCGAGGTCTTCAACCACGCGGGCACCTCGGTGCAGACGTTCGATCTCGGATCCCTGTTCTCCGGCGTCGCCGGGCAGGGAGGCGACCCCAAGATCGTCTACGACGCCAGCAGCGGCGACTTCTTCGTGAGCTACATCGCGAGCTTCACCAGGCCCGCCGGGCCGAGCGAGGTTGACATCGCGGTCACCAACGATCCGACCGGCTCGTGGGCGGTGTATACGGTGCACACCGAGAGCGTGCTGCAGGACCAGCCAAAGCTCGGGGTCAGCTCCAACAAGGTCACGATCGCCTGGAATGACAACGGCAACTCCGGGCCGGAGGAGTACAAGGTGATCCAGAAGGCGGCCCTGGTCGCTCACGCGAGCAACGCTCCGGGATGGATCTGGGGGCCCGACAGCACGCGACTGAACGTCGTCCCGGCCGTGCAGCTCTCCTCGAGCAACACCGCCTACGCGATCTATCACAACTACAACAGCTCCAAGGTCGGCGTGCTCGCCTTCACGGGGGTCCCGGGGGTCTCGCCGATGAGCTTCACCGAGTCCGACTTCTCGATCGCCGGAACCTCCGCTCCCCCGGCGGCGGCCCAGCCGCCGACTGGTCATACGGCCAGTCCGACGCTCGACACCGGCGATGACCGACTGGAGTCAGCGGTGTGGTCTGGCGGCGATCTGTGGGCGGCCGGCAATGACGTGTGCCGCGCGCAGGTGGACAAGGCGTCCCGGGCCTGCCTGCGCGTCATCCACATCTCCACGTCTCAACGAGCGCTCGTGCGCGACGTGGACATCACGATGGTCGGGGGTGACGTGATGTATCCGGCGGTCACGGTGGATGCCGAGAAGGATCTGTGGATCGCCTTCTCCTCCTCCTCGACGTCGCAGTTCGCCTCCTCCGAGGTGTCCGAGGCGCCGGGAGGCAACATCGGCGCGACGATCGGCGCCACGATCTACCACGCCGGCACGGGCGCGATCAACTACAGCAGTTGCACCACGCCGCCGGCGACGCGCTTTGGCGATTACTCGGGCATCGGCGTCGATCCCGCGCGCAAGGACCTCGGGATCTGGGCGGCCACCGAGTTCGGCGTAGCCGGATGCGGGTCGGGAACGCAACTGGGGGCGTTCACGCCCTGAGCATCCCGGCGCCTGTCCGGTGCGTCAGCCAGGGAACGGTTCGGGCACGCGCGCGCCCGGGACGTAACTCTCCTCGGCCTCGAGGAGGCCGCGCAGCTGGGCGCGCAGCTCCGGGGTGTCCGTGTGGCCATGTGCGGCGGCGGCGTGCTGTGCAGCCGCGACGAGCACCTCGTCCTCCTCCCCGATGATCGTCAGCGAGCAGTTGTTGTCGCTCTCGAAGCGACGGCAGTCGGCGATCTTGCGTGCCATGGTTGTTCTCCCGTGAATCGTGGTACGAGGTGATGCTGCTCGGCCACGCGCCGGCGACCGGCGCGGTCAGACGGGTGGGAACTGGAGCAGCTCGTCCGGCGTCCCAAAGCTCTGGTGCTGTCCTACCTACTCATCGGTATGAAGTCAAGACAAGTCCGCCTTCGCGGGCCGATACGTCTGGAAATGCCAAGGCGGACTGAGGCCGCCCAGCCGCCGGGCTTGGCGTAGTCTGTCGGCCCTGGCCGTCGGCGACGAGGAGGCTCGCGGTGATGTCGGTGCAGCAGCCGGTGGTGATCGAGAGCTCGGCGCTCGACGCCCTCATCGAGGCGCTGCGCGAGCGGGGGTTCACGGTCCTCGGTCCGACCGTCCGGTCCGAGGCCATCGTGCACGCCGAGCTGGGCTCGGCCGCGGACCTGCCGGCCGGCTGGACCGACGAGCAGGACGGCGGCAGCTACCGGCTCGTGCGGCGCGACGACGACGCCCTGTTCGCCTATAACGCCGGAGCGCAGTCCTGGAAGAGCGTCCTGTTCCCGCCCGCCCTGCGGATCTGGAAGGCGCGGCGCGACGCCGACGGCGGGGTGGAGATCGAGGCGCCCGCGCCGCCGCCGCGCTACGCCTTCATCGGCGTGCGCTCGTGCGACCTGCACGCGATCGCCATCCAGGACCGCGTGTTCATCGGCGACCGCCACGTCGACGAGGACTACGCGGCGCGGCGGCGCGACGCGTTCATCGTCGCGGTCAACTGCGCCAAGGCCGGCGGCACCTGCTTCTGCGTGTCGATGGACACCGGGCCGCGGGCGCGCTGCGGGCTTCGACCTGGCGCTCACCGAGCTGCTCGACGGCGACGGCCACCGCTTCCTCGTGGAGGTCGGCAGCGAGCGCGGCGCCGAGGTGCTCGGCACGCTGTCGCACCGGCCCGCCGAGCCGGGCGACGAGCGGCTGGCCGCCGATGTGGTGGCCGGCACGGCCGCGTCGATGGGTCGCACGCTGGACACCGACGGAATCAAGGAGTTGCTCTACGACAACGCCGAACACCCGCGCTGGGACGCCGTCGCCGAGCGCTGCCTGACGTGCGGCAACTGCACGCTGGCGTGCCCGACCTGCTTCTGCAGCAGCGTGGAGGACGTCACCGACCTCGGCGGGACCGAGGCCGAGCGCACGCGGCAGTGGGACTCGTGCTTCACGCTCGGGCATTCCTACATCAGCGGCGGCAGCGTGCATGCCTCGGGGCGCTCGCGCTACCGCCAGTGGATGACCCACAAGCTGGCCAGCTGGATCGACCAGTTCGGCAGCTCGGGCTGCGTGGGCTGCGGGCGCTGCATCACCTGGTGCCCGGTGGCCATCGACATCACCGAGGAGGTGGCCGCGATTCGCGCCACCGACCTGCGCGACCTCGCCGCGGGAGGCGCGGCCGATGCGCACGATTGAGGAGCTGCTCGCCGAGGTGCCCGCGTTCGCGTCGCTGGCGCCCGAGCACGGCGCGGTGATCGCCGGCTGCGGGCGCAACGCGGCCTTCCGCGAGGGCGAGTTCCTGATGCGCGAGGGCGAGCCCGCCGACGTCTTCTTCGTCATCCGCAGCGGGGCGGTCGCGCTCGAGACGTTCGTGCCGCAGCGCGGCGCGGTGACCCTGCAGAGCCTGCACGACGGCGATCTGCTCGGCTGGTCGTGGCTGGTGCCGCCCTACCGGGTGGCCTTCGACGCGCGGGCGCTGTCCACGACGCACACGCTCGCCTTCGACGCGGCGTGCCTGCGCGGCAAGTGCGAGCAGGATCCGGCGCTCGGGTATGACCTGTTGCAAGGTGTTCGCGGCCGTGATCGTCCAGCGCCTCCAACACACCCGCGTACAGCTGCTCGACGTGTATGGCACCGCTGTCGGCAGCTGAGCCCGCGACGGCCGACGTGCTGCGGCCGACGCCCTACCGGGTCGCGGCCAAGCGCCAGGAGACGCACGACACGTGGACGCTCACGTTCGAGGCCACCGGCGGCGGCCTGCCCGGCATTCTCGCCCGGCCAGTTCGCGATGCTCTACGCGTTCGGCGTCGGCGAGGCGCCGATCTCGATCAGCGGCGACCTGGCGGCCGGGGGCCCGCTCGTGCACACCGTGCGGGCGGTCGGCGCGGTCACGGAGGCGATCTGCGCGCTGCGAGCCGGGCGAGTACGTCGGCGTGCGCGGACCGTTCGGCAGCCGCTGGCCGATCGCCGAGGCCGAGGGTCGCGACATCGTGCTCGTGGCCGGTGGGCATCGGCCTGGCCCCGCTGCGCCCGTCATCTACCACGTGCTCGCGCACCGCGACCGCTACGGCCGCCTGATCGTCGCCTACGGCGGGCGCTCCGCCGGCGAGCTGCTGTACGTCGACGAGCTCGAGCACTGGCGCGGGCGCTTCGACGTCGGCACTCGACGTGACCGTGGACAGCGGGGACGGCGGCTGGCGCGGGCGCGTCGGCGTCGTCACGACGCTCATCCCCCGCGCCCAGTTCGACCCGGCGAACGCCACCGCGTTCGTCTGCGGCCCGGAGGTGATGATGCGCTTCACCTATGCGGCGCTGCGCGACGCCGGCCTCCCGGCCGAGTCGATCCAGATGTCGATGGAGCGCAGCATGAGCTGCGCGGTCGGCCACTGCGGCCACTGCCAGCTGCGCGAGCTGTTCATCTGCAAGGACGGCCCCGTGTTCCGCGGCGACCGAATCGAGCCGCTGATGCGGGTGCGGGAGCTGTGAGTGGACGGCAAGCCCAAGCTCGCGGTGTGGAAGTTCGCCTCCTGCGACGGCTGCCAGCTGTCGATCCTCGACTGCGAGGACGAGCTGCTGGCGCTCGCCGGCGAGGTCGAGTTCGCCTACTTCCTGGAGGCGTCGAGCGCGGTGGTGGCCGGCCCGTACGACCTCTCGATCGTCGAGGGCTCGATCACCACCGAGCACGACGTGCAGCGGATCCGCGAGATCCGCGCGCAGTCCCGGCGGGTGGTCGCGATCGGCGCCTGCGCGACCGCCGGCGGGATCCAGGCGCTGCGCAACTTCGCCGACGTCGACGACTTCATCTCGGTCGTCTACGCATCGCCCCAGTACATCTCCACGCTGGCCGACTCGACGCCGCCCCGCGACCACGTGCCGATCGACTTCGAGCTGCAGGGCTGCCCGCCGAACAAGCACCAGCTGCTGGAGGTGATCGGCGCGTTCCTGCACGAGCGCCGCCCGACCATCCCGGCGCACAGCGTGTGCATCGAGTGCAAGCGGCGCGGCAACGTCTGCGTGATGGTGGCGCACGGCACGCCCTGCCTGGGCCCGGTCACGCACGCCGGCTGCGGCGCGCTGTGCCCGACCTATCACCGCGGCTGCTACGGCTGCTTCGGCCCGATGGAGTCCCCCAACGCCGCGATCGCTGGCCGGCTGGCTGCAGCGATCACGGCTCCGACGACCAGGACATCGTGCGCGATGTACCGCCTCATCTACGCCGAGCGCCCCCGCGTTCCGCGAGGCGAGCGGAGCCCGTGAGCGACGCGCCTGAGAGCGGCGGCGAGGAGCGCCGCTTCGTCGTCGAGGCGCTGGCCCGCGTCGAGGGGGAGGGCGCCATGCACGTCACCCTGCGCGACGGCCGCGTGCAGGACGTCAGGCTGCGCATCTACGAGCCGCCGCGCTTCTTCGAGGCGTTCCTGCGCGGCCGGCGCTTCACCGAGGTGCCCGACATCACCGCCCGGATCTGCGGGATCTGCCCGGTCGCCTACCAGGTCAGCTCGATCGCCGCGATGGAGGATGCGTGCGGCATCGAGGTCTCGGCGGCGGTGCGCGAGCTGCGCCGTCTCCTCTACTGCGGCGAGTGGATCGAGAGCCACACGCTGCACGTGTTCATGCTGCACGCCCCCGACTTCCTCGGCTACTCCAGCGGCATCGAGATGGCCGCGGACCATCGCGATCTCGTCGAGGGGGCGCTGCGCCTCAAGCGAGCCGGCAACCGGCTGATGAGCGTGGTCGGGGGACGCGAGATCCACCCGATCAACCAGCGGGTGGGCGGCTTCTATCGCGCGCCCGAGCGGGCCGAGCTCGCCGCGGTGGCCAACGACCTGCGCGAGTCGCTGCCCTTCGCGCGCGAGGCGGTGCGCTTCACCGCCTCGCTGCCGTTCCCCGACCTCGAGCAGGACTACGAGTTCGTGGCGCTGTCGCAGCCGGATCGCTACGCGATCGAGGGCGGGCGCCTCATCTCCAGCAGCGGCCTGGACATCGGGCCCGGCGAGTACCCCGAGCACTTCGTGGAGGAGCAGATCGAGCACTCCACCGCGCTGTACTCGCGGCTGCTTCAGGGCGGCGGGGAGGACGGCAGCTACCTGGCCGGCCCGCTGGCGCGCTACGCGCTGAACTCCGACAGGCTCTCGCCGCTGGCGCGCGAGGCGGCCGCCGACGCGGGCCTCGGGCCGGTGTGCCGCAACCCCTACCGCAGCATCATCGTGCGCGCGGTCGAGGTGCTGTACGCCGTCGAGGAGGCGCTGCGGATCATCGACGCCTACGAGCCGCCGGACCCGCCGGCGCTGGCGGTGACGCCGCGCGCCGGCGCCGGCTGCGGCTGGAGCGAGGCGCCGCGCGGCCTGCTCTGGCACCGCTACGAGATCGACGCGGCCGGCACGATCCTGCACGCCCGCATCGTGCCGCCGACCTCGCAGAACCAGCGCCGCATCGAGCAGGACCTGCGTGACTGCGTGGAGCGCTTCATGGCCCTGCCCGACGACGAGCTACAGGTGCGCTGCGAACAGACGATCCGCAACCACGATCCCTGCATCTCCTGCGCGACGCACTTCCTGCACCTGGAGGTCGATCGCGGATGACGCTCCCCACCGCCGTGTTCGGCGTCGGCAACCGGTGGCGCGGCGACGACGGCGCCGGCATCGAGGTGGCGGCGCGCCTGGCCGCCACCTCGCCTGCGGGCGTGCGCGTCGTCTCGCACGAGAGCGGGGACCTGTCGGGGCTGCTGGATCGGTGGAACAAGAACGACACCGTCGTCGTGGTGGACGCCGCGTCCTCGGGGGCGACCGCCGGCTCGATCCGCCGCTTCGACGCCGCCGTCGCGCCGCTGCCGGCGCGCGCGTGCCGCTCGTCGAGCCATGCCTTCGGGGTGGCCGAGGTCGTCGAGCTCGCGCGCGTGCTCGACCGCCTGCCGCGCACGCTGGAGGTGTACGCGATCGAGGGGGCCAGCTTCGAGAGCGGCGCGGGGCTGTCGCGTGAGGTGGACGGCGCGGTGGGGCGCCTTGTTCGAGAGTTGGAGCGCCGCTGAGATGTGCCTGGCGATCCCGGGCCAGGTCGTCGCCTTCGTCGACGAGGGCAACCAGCTGGCGATGGTGGACGTGGCGGGGGTGCGGCGGACGGTGAACGTCGGCCTGCTCGACGGCGACGCGGCGGTGGTGCCCGGCGATTGGGTGCTCATCCACGTCGGGTTCGCGCTCGCCCGGGTCGACGAGGACGAGGCGCTGGCCACGCACCGGCTGCTGGCGCAGATGGGCAGCCAGTACGAGCAGGAGCTGGCCGAGCTGCGGGGGAGCGCGATCCAGTGAGCGAGCACTGCATCACCTGCGCCGACGAGGGCGTCACCCTGCGGGTGCTGCGCGTCGACGCGGCGCGCGAGCTGGCGCTCTGCGGCGACGACGGCGCGACCCAGCTCGTGGAGACGGCGCTCGTCGGCTCGGTGGACGTCGGCGACGTGCTGCTCGTGCACGCCGGCACCGCGATCGCCCGAGTGGCGCAGTCGCCGGCATGAGGTTCGTCGACGAGTTCCGCGACCCCGAGCTCGGGCGCGCACTCGCCGCGGAGATCCTGGCGGCGGTTGAGCCCGGGCGGCGCTACAAGCTGATGGAGGTGTGCGGGGGCCACACCCACTCGATCTACAAGTACGGGATCGACGACCTGCTGCCGGGCAACGTCGAGCTGGTGCACGGCCCCGGCTGCCCGGTGTGCGTGATCCCGATGGGTCGCGTGGACGACGGCATCGCGGTGGCGCAGCAGCCCGGCGTGATCTTCACCTGCTTCGGGGACATGCTGCGCATCCCCGGCTCGTCGGGGACGCTGCTGGCCGCGAAGGCCAGGGGCGCCGACGTGCGGCTGGTGTACTCGCCGCTGGACGCGCTGCGGATCGCGCGCGAGAACCCCGACCGCACCGTCGTGTTCTTCGCCGTCGGCTTCGAGACGACCGCCCCGTCGACCGCGTTGACGCTGCGGCGCGCCCGCGCCGAGGGCGTGCGCAACTTCTGCTGCCTGTGCAACCACGTGACGATCGTGCCGCCGCTGCGGGCGCTGCTGCAGTCGCCGGATCTGCGGCTCGACGGGTTCATCGGGCCGGGGCACGTGGCCACCGTGGTGGGGGCGCGGCCGTTCGAGTTCGTGCCCGCCGACCACGGCCGCCCGCTGGTCATCTCGGGCTTCGAGCCGCTCGACGTGCTGCAGTCGATCCTCATGCTCCTGCGCCAGCTGCGCGAGGGGCGCTGCGAGGTGGAGAACCAGTACGCGCGCGTCGTGCCCTACGAGGGCAACGCCCGCGCGCTGGAGGTGCTGGCCGAGGTGTTCACGCTGCGCCCGCACTTCGAGTGGCGCGGGCTCGGCTTCATCTCCCAGAGCGCGCTGGCGCTGTCGGACGCCTACGCGGAGTTCGACGCCGAGCGGCGGTTCGGGGTGCCGGGGATCCGGGTGGCCGACCCCAAGGCCTGCCAGTGCGGCGAGGTGCTCAAGGGCGTGATCAAGCCGTGGGAGTGCAAGGTGTTCGGCACCGCCTGCACCCCCGAGCACGCCATCGGCACCTGCATGGTCTCGCCCGAGGGGGCCTGCGCCGCCTACTACGGCTACGGCCGTGTCGAGCGCGAGCGGGAGATGGTGTGAGCCGGTCGGGGGCCACGCGCGAGGCCCGGATCCTCGGGATCATCGAGACGGCCCGCGCCAAGCCGGCCCGCTTCAGCGATCCGGAGATCACGATGGCGCACGGCGCCGGCGGCAAGGCCAGCCAGACGCTGATCGAGGGGCTGCTGGTGCCGGCGCTGGACTCGCCGAGCCTGCGCGCGCTGGGCGATGCCGGTGCGTGCGCGGTCGACGGGCGGGCGCTGGCGCTGACCACCGACAGCTTCGTGGTCCGGCCGATCCGCTTCCCCGGCGGCTGCATCGGCGAGCTGGCCGTCAACGGCACCGTCAACGACCTTGCGGTGTCCGGGGCGCGTCCGCTGGCGCTGACGCTGTCGCTGGTGCTCGAGGAGGGGCTCGACGCGGCGGAGCTGCGCGGGCAGGTCGAGGCGATCGCCGCGGCGGCGCGCCGGGCCGGCGTGGAGGTCGTCGCCGGCGACACAAAGGTGGTCGAGCGCGGTCACGCCGACGCGATGTACATCTGCACGACCGGCCTCGGCGCCGTCGATCCGCGGGCGGAGCTGTCGCCGTCGGCGATTCGCCCGGGCGACCAGATCCTGCTCTCGGGTCGCGTGGGCGATCACGGGATGGCGATCATGCTGGCCCGCGGGGAGTTCGAGCTCGGCGCGGAGATCGAGTCCGACACCCGCTCGCTGTGGCCGGCGGCCGACGCGCTGCTCCGCTCCGCCGGCGCACAGTTGCGGTGCATGCGCGATGCGACCCGCGGCGGGCTTGCCTCGGTGCTCAACGAGCTCGCGCGGGCGTCCGGGGTGTCGATGCTCGTGCGCGAGGGCGAGGTCCCGGTGGCGCCGGCGGTGGCGGGCGCGTGCGAGCTGCTCGGGATCGACCCGATGTACGTGGCCAACGAGGGAGTGCTCGTGGCCTTCGTGGCGCCGTCGATCGCCGGGGCCGCGCTCGACGCGCTGCGCGCGGCGCCCGGCTGCGCGGGCGCGGCGGCGATCGGCGAGGTGACCGACGAGGCGCCCGGGATGGTGCTCGTGCAGACGGCCTTCGGCGGTCGGCGCGTGATGGACCTGCTCGTCGGCGATCCGCTGCCGAGGATATGCTGAGGCGGCGGTGGACGGCTTCCTGTGACCGACACGGACAACCCGCCGCCACCCGCCGCCCCGGCGCCCGCGGGCAGGGCCGGCGGTCTCGCCCCGAACTCCCTCGACGCAACGGTCGGGCCGACCGCGACGTTGCCGGCGCTGGACGAACGTCAGCTGCGCGCGCTCCGGCAGGTCGGGACGGCCTGGTCGGGCTGCATCGTGGATCGCAAGGCGTGGGAGCAGGCGCTGCCGGTGGACCCGCGGCTGCGCTACAAGGAGGTCGGCTGCTCCCGGGCGCTTCGTCGGGATCGTCGCCGCGCGCGACGGGCATCCCGAGGATCTCGAGGCCACGCCGCAGGCATCCGCGCCGGACTCGCGGCTCGGCGGCGCACTGTTCGCCCTGCGCCGCGTGATCCTCGGGCCCGCCCTGCGCAGCGCCGCGCTCGCATCGGAGCAGATGGGCAAGCTGCAAGGCGCTCGGCGTGCTCTCCCCGGACGCGATCTCCTCGGTGGCCTACGGCCCGGAGGCGATGCTCGCGGTGCTGATCCTGGCCGGCAGCAGCGAGCTGAAGCTGTCGCTGCCGATCGGCGGGCTGCTCGCCGTGCTCATGCTCGTCGGTCGGGCTCGGCTACCGGCAGGTCATCCGCGCTTACCCGCACGGCGGCGGCTCCTACGTGGTGGCCGGCGACAGCCTCGGCCCGATCTGGGGTCTGCTGGCCGGGGCCGGGCTGATCCTCGACTACATCCTCACCGTGGCGGTGTCGGTTGCGTCGGGCGTGGCCGCGGTCACCTCGGCGATCCCGTCGCTGAGCTCGGCGGTGGTGCCGCTCGGCATCGTGGTGATCGTGCTGCTCGTGGCCGGCAACCTGCGCGGGGTGAGCGACGCCGGCGCGTACTTCGCCGCCCCGACGTACTTCTTCGTGGCGGCGATCGCGCTCGTGGTGATCGTCGGCCTCGTGCAGTCGGCCGGCCACGGGTTCACGCCGGTGCATCCACACTACGTCGCCGCCACCGAGGGGCTGAGCGTGCTGCTCGTGCTGCGCGCCTTCGCGTCCGGCGCCACGGCGATGACCGGCATCGAGGTGATCTCCAACGCGGTGCCGGTGTTCAAGCCCGTGCAGGCGGCCAACGCGCGCCGCACGCTCAGCTGGATGATCGCCCTGCTCATGTCGATGTTCATCGGCGTGGTGTTGCTCGCCTACCTCGACGGGGCCGAGCCGGGCGGCAACGAGACGGTGCTGTCCAAGCTCGCGCACGCGACCGTCGGCGGAGGCGTGCTGTACGTGTTCGTGCAGGCCGCCACGGCGCTCATCCTGCTCGTGGCGGCGAACTCGGCCTTCAATGGCCTGCCCCGGCTGCTGTTCTTCATGGCCCGCGACGGATACGTGCCGCGCGCGTTCCTGCGCATGGGCGACCGCCTGGCCTTCACGAACGGGATCGTCGTGCTGGCGATCGCGGCGGGGATCATCTACGCCGCGTTCGGCGGGCAGACCGAGCCGCTCATCCCGCTGTTCGCGATCGGCGTGTTCCTCGCCTTCACGCTCGCGCAGGCCGGCATGGTGGCCCACTGGTGGCGCGAGCGCGACGCCGGATGGCGGGCCGCGCTGCTGACCAACGCGCTCGGCTCGGGCCTGTCGGCGATCGTCGTGGTGATCGCCGCGCTGACGAAGTTCACCGAGGGCGCCTGGCTGGTCGTCATCCTCATCCCGGCGATCGTCCTGACCTGCCTGCGCATCCGCCGCCACTACGACCGCGCGCGGCTGGCGCTCACGCCGCGTCCGGACACCGACAAGGACGTGCTGCGCCACTCGTTCACGCCCCGCCGTGGCCGGGCGGCCCTGCTCGGGCCCGGGCCCGAGCACCAGGACACGCCCGACGAGGTCCGCCACCTCGCCGTCGTCCCGGTCGCCGTCCTGGACCTTGCCGCGCTGCGCGCGCTGGCCTACGCCGCATCGCTGTCGATCCCGGTGCTCGCGCTGCACATCAGCCCGAGCGATCACGAGGCCGAGCGGTTTCACTCCTACTGGGAGGCATGGGGCGATCACCTGCCGCTCGAGCTCGTCGTATCGCCCTACCGGGCGACGCTGGAGCCGCTGGCCAACTACATCGCGGCGCTGCACCGCCAGCGCCCGGACGTCACGCTGACGATCGTCGTGCCGGAGATCATCGTGCGCCATCGCTGGGAGCAGGTGCTGCACAACCGCCTCGGCGTCCGGTTGCGCAACGCCCTGCGTGAGGTGGAGGGAATCGTCATCACGACGGTGCCGTTCCACCTCCCGGCGTGAGCGGCGGCGTAGGGTGTGCGTGATGCCGCTCATCGTGTTCACAGGCCGCTCATCGCTGCACCCGGGGTGCGCACGTTGACGCCCGCGGATCGGCCCGGCGATTCCCCGCCCGCCGCCACCGCGACGCCGCGCGTCGGGCCGGGCACCCGCGCCGACATCGGGTCGCTCAACGCGCTCATCACCGGGGTCGCCGGGGCGGCGATCGGCGCGGGGCCGCCCAACCTGTTCACGACGCTCGCGCGGCACCCGCGGCTGTTTCGCCGCTGGCTGCGGTTCGCCGGCACGCTGATGCCCGGAGGCACCCTGCCGCGCGTCGACACCGAGCTCGTCATCCTGCGGGTCGCCCACCGCTGTGACTGCCGCTACGAGTGGCTGCACCACGAGCGGATCGCCGCGACCGCCGGTCTGTCGCCGGCGCAGGTCGCGGCGGTGCGCGAGGGCCCGGAGGCCGCCGCGTGGGGCGACCACCAGCGCGCGCTGCTGCGCGCCGTCGACGAGCTGTTCGCCGATCGCCGCGTCGGCGACGACACCTGGGCAGAGCTGCGCGGCGCCTACACCGATCAGCAGCTGATCGAGCTGCTCGTGCTGATCGGCCACTACGAGATGCTCGCCGGGCTCATCAACAGCCTCGGCATCCAGCCCGACGCCCTGACGCCGCCGGCCGGCGCGCTGACGCGCCTGGTCGGGCGCCTGGCGGCACGGCGCGCGGGCTGAGCACCCTGTTGCGCGCCGCCGCGGCGGCGGGCAAGATGCCCGGCGATGAGCGACGACCACGCACGGCGCGTCGAGCAGGCCTTCACCCTGCAGGCGAGCGCCTTTGAAGATCCGCGCTTCAACCGCGTCTTCACCAGCGATGCCGAGTGGATCTTCGCCGAGCTGCCGCTGTCGGCGCAGGACCTGGTGCTCGACGTGGCCGCCGGCACGGGTCACGCTGCGCGCGTGCTCGCCCCGTCGGTCCGTGGGGTCGTGGCTCTCGATGCCACGGCGGCGATGCTCGCGGCCGGGAAGGCGCAGGCCGACGCGGCGGGCCTGCGCAACATCGTCTTCGTGCGCGGGGACGCCGCGGCGCTGCCGTTCCTGGACGCGTCCTTCGACGTTGTCGTCTCGCGCTTCGCCGTGCACCACTTCGACGATTGCGACGGGCCGCTGGGCGAGATGGTTCGCTGCCTGCGCCCCGGCGGGCGGATCGCCGTGGCGGACCTGATCAGCGACGACGACCCCGAGGTGGGCGAGCGCCAGAACGGCCTCGAGCGCCTGCGCGATCCGTCGCATACGCGGTTGCTCACGCGCGCGCGGCTGCAGGACGGCCTGGGGGCGCTGGGGATCGGCTCGATCACCGTCGCCGAGCGGGCGACCGAGCGGCCGCTGGGGCCGTGGCTGGCGCAGACCGGCACCGCGGAGGACCTCGCGGCGTGCATCGTGGCGGCGCTCGAGGGCGAGCTGGCCGGCGGCGCGATCACCGGCTTCTCGCCGCGCCTGCGTGGACGGCGAGCTGCACTTCAGCCAGCGCTTCGCGTCAGTCAGCGGCGTCAAGGCCGGCTGACGGCCCGCCCGAAACGCGCTAAAATGCTTGCTGGCAAGCAAGTATTTGGAACCAGGAGTGCCGATGCCCCACACCACCACCGACTCGGCGTCCCGCCTGCGGGCGGTCGTGGGCAAGCTCTCGCGGCGGCTGCGTCCCACGCTGGCCGGCACCGGCCTGACGCCGACGTGCATATCGGTGCTGTTCACGGTGGCACGCCTCGGTCCGCTGCGCCTGTCCGAGCTGGCGGAGATCGAAGGCCTGAACCCGACGATGCTCTCGCGGGTGATCGCCGAGCTCGGCGCCGCCGGCCTGGTGCGGCGGGTCACCGACCCCGACGACCGCCGCGCGGCGCTCGTCGAGGCCACGCCCGCGGGCAAGCGCATGCGCGAGCGGATCCTCGGCGAGCGAAGCGACGTGCTCAACGTCCAGCTCGCCGAGCTGAGCGCCGATGACCGCCGTGCGCTGGACGCGGCGCTCCCCGTGCTCGAGGCGCTGGCCGAGCGCCTGAAGGACCGGCGCGCGTGACGCGGGTGGAGCGGGCGGGCCGGGTCACCTTCGCGGCGCTGGCCGTCCCCAACTATCGCCGCTACATCGGCGGGCAGTCGATCTCGCTGATCGGCACGTGGATGCAGATGACCGCGCAGTCCTGGCTGGTGCTGACGCTCACGCACTCGAGCACGACGCTCGGCCTGGTCGTCGCCGCCGCAGACGCTGCCCGTGCTGCTGCTCGCGCCCTACGGCGGCGTCATCGCCGACCGCGTGGACAAGCGCCGGCTGATGGTCGTGCTGCAGAGCCTGATGGGCGTCCAGGCGCTCGTGCTCGGGCTGCTCGTCGTGGCCGGGGTCGTCCAGGTGTGGGAGATCGCCCTGCTCGCCGCGCTGCTCGGGCTCAACAACGCCTTCGAGAACCCGGCGCGGCAGTCGTTCATGCTCGAGATGGTCGGGCCCGAGCACCTGCGCAACGCCGTCAGCCTCAACTCGGTGCTCGTCAACGTCGCGCGCGCCATCGGACCGGCGGTGGCCGGGATCCTGATCGCCACCGTCGGCGATCGGGGTCTGCTTCCTGGCCAACGCGGCGAGCTTCGTGGCCGTCGTCACCTCGCTGCTGATTCTCGACCGCTCCGCGCTGACGCCGAGCCCGCCGACGCCCCGGGAGCCCGGCCAGCTGCGTGAGGGGCTGCGCTACATCGCCCGCACCCCCGATCTCGCCGTGCCGCTGATCATGATGGCCCTGGCCGGCACGCTGGCCTACGAGTTCCAGGTCTCGCTACCGGTGATGGCCCGGTCGGGGCTGCACAGCGACGCCGCCGGCTTCGGCTTCATGACGGCGGCAATGGGCATCGGCGCGGTCATCGGCGGTCTGTTCGTGGCCGGCAGCGGACGCATCGGGCTGCGATTCCTCACCGCCGCCGCCACCGCCTTCGGCATCACCCTGCTGTTCGCCGCCGCCGCTCCCACGCTGGCCGTGGAGCTGATCGCGCTGGCGCTGGTGGGGGCGAGCAGCATCGCCTTCATGTCGACCGGCAACGCCACCCTGCAGCTCACCGCCGAGCCCTCGATGCGCGGCCGCGTGATGTCGCTGTGGTTCGTGGCCTTCCAGGGCTCGACCCCGATCGGCGGCCCGATCGTCGGCTGGGTGATGGCCGTGGCGGGCGCGCGGGCCGGGCTCGGGCTCGGCGGGCTGACGTGTCTGCTGGTCGCCGCCATCGGCCTGCTCGCGGTGCGCCGCATCCGCCCCCGCCGGGAGCGCGCGGGGGTGGTCGTCGGCGCCGCGGGCTGAGGCCCGGCGGCGGCCCTACGCCGCCGTGCGCGCGCCGACGCTCTCCAGGAAGCCGAGCACCCGCCGCCAGGCGTCGGCGCAGGCGTCGGCGTGCTCCTGGAAGGAGCGGTCGAAGAACGAGTGTGGCGCACCCGGGTAGATCTCGATCTCGTGCTCGACGCCGGCCTCGGTGAGGCTGCGATCGAGCTCGTGCACCCGCTCGACCGGGATGCCCTGATCGGCGCCTCCGAACAGGCCGAGCAGCGGGCCGGCGATCTCGCCCGCGCGCTCGATCGGCCCCGGGAACCCGCGGCGCTCCATCGTGTTGAGGCCGGCGTAGAAGCCGACCACCCCGTCGAGGCCGAGCGCGCGGTTGGTGGAGGCGAGGAACGATTGCGCGCCGCCGAAGCAGAACCCGACGGTCACCACGCTGGCGACGCCGGTGCGCTCGCGCAGCGCCTGGATGGCGGCGGCGCTGTCGGCCTGGACCTGCTCGGGCGTCGTCTCGGCGACGTGCGGCCAGAAATCGAAGTCCTCGCCCCGGGGACCGAGGCCGGCGGTGCGCCCGAAGTAGTCGATGGCGATCGCGTGGTGACCGGCCTGGGCGAAGCGCTCGGCGAGCTCGATGTAGAACGGGTACAGGCCACGCACGTCGGGCAGGATCACCACCCCCGGGGTGCCGCCCGCGGGCGACTCGGCCAGGGCGGCCGAGAAGTGGGTGTCGTCGGCGGACACGAGCTCGAGGATCTCGGGCGGGGCGCCACCGGCGATCGGCGGACGGGCGAGGTCGGCGGGTAGCTCAGGCGGACGGGCGTCGAAGGCAAAGCACACGGAGCGGCTCCTTGATCGATGGGCGCGCGGGCACCAACAGCCTAGGGAGCCCCGTGCCTGGGGAGCCCCGTCAGGCGGCGTTCGGCCGCCCGACGAGATTGCTCAGGTGCCCGACGACCTCGATGTCCATCTCGATCCGGTCCCCCGGCCGCAGCCAGCGATCGAGCTCGAGGCCGCAGCCGTTGGGCAGGGTGCCGGAAGCGAACAGCTCGCCGGCGTGCAGCTGCTCACCGCGCGAGGCGTGGGCGATGAGCTCGCCGAAGGAGTGCTGCATCCCATCGGTGCTCGTGTCGGTCCAGCGCTCGCCGTTGACGGACACCTGGCCGCGCAACCGGGTGATCCGCGGGAGCACCTCCTCTGCGGTGACCAGCTCGCTGCTCATCGCGTTGGCGAACGTCTTCGTCTTGCCGAGCGGACCGAACAGGCCGTCACGGTGCTCGCGCCACTGCACGTCGCGCATGCTCAGGTCGTTGAGGACGACGAACCCGCCGATGGCCGCCTCCGCCTGCGCCGGCGTGGCGTCGAGCAGCGGCGCGGCCAGCACCGCGCCAATCTCGAGCTCGTAGTCCAGGTCACGGCAGAAGCTCGGCCAGGGCAGCGTGTCCCCCTCGGTGAGGTAGTTGAGGTGGTTGCCCATGTAGAACGACGGCTCGCGATAGAACAGCTTCCCGGGCCGGAAGGGCGGAAACGGCCGGCCGGTCGCGCGCTCGAACAGGTCGACGACCGGTCGCGCGGCGGGGACGTAGCGGCGCTGCAGTCCGCGGGCCGCCTGGATCCAGTGACGCTCCCAGCTGGCGAATGCGCGCAGCGCACAGGGCGCGAACGGGAGCAGCGGCCGGTCGGAGAAGGTGTCCGTCAGGTCCTCGTCGGCCAGCTGGTCGCAGAGCGCCCGGGCCGCCTGCTCGGCGGCGGCGCCGCCAGCGAGGAACGCCACGACGTCGCGCGCGCCGCCCCCGAGCGCCTCGGCGCGGTCGGGAGCTCTGGCCTGTGCGGGCGCCAGGGGCACCCAGCGTTGCCGCGCCTCGTCGAGCACCGCCGTACACGGCCCCGACCCGTCGCGCAGCTCCACGCGGCGCAGCCTCACCGGCGCGCCCGTTCGGCGGCGAGGCGCCCGACGGCCGCGAATACGGCGGTGCGGCCGATCGGCGAGGTCGACAGCGGCTCGTGCCCCTCGAAGGAGCGGTACATGGCGGCCACGGTGATGTACAGCCGCTCCGGGCACTGCCAGTCGCGGTAGTCGGTCAGGGCGGCGCTGGCCAGCAGCTCGCGGGTCGCCTGCATCGGGGTGCGTCCGGCCTGGTGGTGCTCGCGGGCGCCGCCGTTCACGGCGAGCATCAGCTCGCGGAAGCGGCGCACGCCGGCGATGTCGCACGGCGGTCCGTGGCCCGGCACGTAGACCGCGGCGTCGAGCGACAGCAGGGTGTCGATCGCCTTCAGCCAGCCCTCGACCGGGCCGTGCCACATCACCGGCATGGAGTCGACGAACAGTACGTCGGCCGCGAACACCGCCGACGCGTCGGGAACGTGCACGACGAGATCGCCCACGGTGTGGGCGGGGCCGACCTCGATCAGGCGCACCTCGCGCCCACCGACGTCGAGCGTCTCCTCCCCGGAGAAGGTGCGGTCCGGCCGGCGCGGGTGCGTGGCGGCGAAGTGGAACGGCCCGAGCATCGCGCTCACGTAGCGGCCCAGCTGACCGGCTCGCCCGGGCAGTCGCGCCGCGACGGCGGTCAGGCGCGCCATCCGCGCGAGCTCCTGCGGCGACGCCTCGGCGCGAATCGCCTCGGCGCTGGCGGCGGAGGTGATGATCGGGGCGTCGGCGGGCACGACGCCGTTGCCCCACCAGTGGTCCCCGTCGGAATGGGTGTTGACCACCTGGCCCACCGGCGGCGTCGCCGGGCCGGCGGGGATCGCATCGAGCATCTCGCGCGCCAGTCGCTCGTCCCACAGCGTGTCGACCAGCAGCGACTCGCCGTCGCCGGCGATCAGGCCGGCGTTGGCCTCGCCCCAGGCGCCGTTGGGCTGCAGCCAGGCCCAGCAGCCCGGCGCGACCTCCTGCCAGCCGCGGGCGAACGTGGCCGGCGCACCGGTCAGTGTCGACGTCACGGCGCCGCCCCGCCCGCCTCGCCGGTTCGCGCGGCAGTGCCCGCGGCGGTTGGGCCGTCACCGTTCGGCGTCAGCACGCCGAGCAGGAACTCGACCTGATCGGTCACCGCCTGCTCGAACGGGGCGTCGAAGTAGATCTCGAAGTGGCCGCACGGGTACGTGCGCGACGTGATGAGCGGATTGGCGGCGCGGCGGATGTGGGCCTCGGTCATCCGGTTTGGCGCCACGCTGTCGGGATCGCACACGCAGATGAACGTGGGAACGGCGATCCTGGCCAGGTCTCGCCCCGGTCGATAGCGAGCGATCGTCAGTCCGATCCGCGCGGCGATGTCCCGATCCGGCGTGTCGCTCAGTGCGGCCAGGCGCTGGTACCCCGGTAGCGCGTCGGGCGCCGTCATCATCGCCGCGCTGCCGCGCGGACCCGCGGCCGCGATGCGGATCGGGGCCCGGCCGAGCAGCGCACCGACCTGGTCGGCGATCGCCGCCGCCGTGACCCGGACGGTCGAGGTCGGGCCGAGCGTCAACGCGGAGGCGATGCCGTCGGTGAACGGGCACTGCGCGACCGCGGCGGCCACCGAGCGGTTGCGGGCGGCGAGGCGCAGGACGTGGCCGCCGCCGAAGGACGTGCCCCAGATCGCCACGTGCGCCGGGTCGATCTCCGGGTGCGATCGCGCGAACGCGATGGCCGCGTCCCAGTCCTCGAGCTGCCGCGGGATCGAGATGAGCTCACGCGGCTCGCCGCCGCTGTCGCCGAAGTGACGGTAGTCGAAGGTGAGCGCGGCCAGGCCGGCCGCGGCGAAGCGCTGTGCGTAGGCGGCCAGCCCCATCGCGCGCGTGCCACCCAGGCCGTGCCCGAGCACGACGATCGGCGCGCGCCCCGACGCCTGCGACTCGGGCAGGTACAGATCGCCCACGCACTCCACGTCGCCGGAGCGAAAGCGCACGGGGCGTGATGCGGCGGCGGTCATGGACACGAGGGAAGGCCGGAGGGGGTGGGCGCTCGAGGGACCTCGACACGCCCACCCCGTCACGGGTCGTGGTCACGCTACAACAAAAGCGCATCGATGTGGGTTAGTGCTTCGCCTCCGCCGCCGGAGCGCCGACGGCTCGAGCCAGCGCCTCGCTGACCAGTCGCTCGAGCAGGGCCGCGTCGACGTCGGTGCCGGTGATGAGCATCCGCATCCAGATCGGTCCGGCGATCACATCCCAGATGTGCCCGGCGTCCGTGGTCGCCGGGAGCTCCCCGCGGGCGATGGCGGCGTCGATGATCGAGGCGCCGATCTCGTAGCGCGCGCGCCAGAACTCCCGACGCTCCTGCGCGATCTCCGCCTCGGGCAGCGCGATCAGGCTGCGCACGAGCGTCTGCACCTGCGGCTCGCGAAACCCCTCGACGATCGGCGTGAAGTACGCGATCAGATCGCGCTGCACATTGCCGCTGCTCGGCGGGGCGGGCAGGCGCGCCTGGGTCAGGTCGATGATGGTGTCGAGAACCAGGCGCGAGCGCGTCGGCCAGCGGCGGTACACGGTCGTGTGATGCACGCCTGCGGCCTGCGCCACGCCGGCCAGCGTCAGCGTCTCCAGCCCCCCGGACAGGAGGGTGGCGGCGGCCGCGTCGAGCACCGCTCGGCGCACGCGGGCGCTGCGCCCGCCCGGGCGCGCACCCGTGTAGCGCTGGGCTCGGGGGGCTGGTGCCCGGGATGCCGGCGCAGGGGTCATCGGCGGGACAGTACATCGCCGCCGCGCTTGGTTCGCGCGGCGGCGCCGATCGGCGAGCTCTGGCGGCAGGCGGGCGCCCCGGCTACAGTCAGTTGTCGATGACCGAGGTTTCGCTCGTGGCCAGCCACCCTGCGGTAGAGCCACTGCTCGGGCCCCGCAGCGGAGCACAGCGGGCGCGCCTGCTGGTTGAGATGACCAACATCGTGGGCGAGAAGGGATGGGCGCACACGACCGTCGCTGACGCCGTCAAGGCCGCCCGCGTGTCGCGCGGGACGTTCTACGCGCTGTTCGCCTCCAAGGAGGAATGCCTGATCGAGGGCTATCGCTACGGCGTGGACGTGCTGATGGGCCACATCGACGACGCCGTCCGCGCGACGGCCGGGGACTGGCGCGCGAAGCTGCGGGCCGGGATGCGCTCGTACCTGGTGTCGCTATCCACCCGTCCGATGTTCGCGCGTGCCCACCTGATCGAGCTCCCCCTGGCCGGTGAGCGCGCCCAGTTCGAGCGGGACGCCACGCTGCGGCGCTTCGCCGAGCGCTTCCGAGCCTCCTTCGAGGCGGGGCTGCGCGAGCATCCCGACCTCACGGTGCCGTCTGCGGACGCGCTGTTCGCCCTGACCGCCGGCATCGACGAGCTCGTCTCCGTGCGCCTGCGCGAGGGTCGCATCGACGAGTTGCCGGCGCTCGAGGACACCCTGACCGGGTTTGCGCTGGCGGCGTTCTACGGCAGTGGCGCGCCCGCCGGTGCGGCCGCTTCGCGCCCCCGCCGGCGCTGACGCGCCCGCCCCCCGACCACTCGGGTATGGCCCTGTACCTAGGGGGTTTCGATGCGTTATCGTCCGGTATGGCCCTCCGCCGAGCCGGATGCTCGGTCCGAGCCGAATGGTCGTCCGACCCTGACCCGGCCGGGCGATGTTGACCCCCTCAGCGAGAGTGGCTCGGCGCCTCGGCGTCGAGGCGCTCTCGCCTGTGGCAGCGCGGTCCGCGCGCGCTCAGGCGCCGCGCGTCGGGCGCTGTGCCTTCAGCTGGCGCAGCTCGTCCTGCGTGGGCGCGGTCGCCGCGAGCGGCTCGTCCGGCCCGGCCGACACGCCGGCGAAGACGATCTCGAAGTAGCGCTCCCACAGCGCCGGTTGCCCGTCGCGGCGCGGCACGTCGGTCGCGCTGATCGCGCACAGCAGCAGCGGGATGTCCTCCGCGCTGAGGTCGGCGCGCACCACGCCGGCGGCCTGCGCGCGGGCGAGCAGTTCGCCGGTCGCGGCCAGCAGCCGCTCGTGCCCGGCCTCGACTTGAGGGTCCTCGAGCACCGGCGAGTTCGCCGTCGCGTCCTTGAAGCCGTGGTTGCCGACCATGAGCGCCGAGCCGGTGTGCATCAGCTCGCGCAGCGCGACCAGCGGGTCGGGCTCGTCGAGCAGCTCGACGGCCCGAGCGGTGATGCGGTCGAGCAGGTCGCTGACCGTCGCGGCGACGAGGTGCTCCTTGGTCGGGAAGTGGCGGAAGGCCGTGCCCTGGCCGACGCCGGCCCGCTGCGCGATCTCCGACACCGTGGCCTCGAGGCCGCGCTCGCCGAACACCTCGATGGCGGCGTCGATCAGCGCGCGGCGGTTGCGCTCGGCGTCGGCGCGCTGGCGCCGGGGTGCCGTGGCGCAATCCGCGGGCGCAAGTGTGACATCCGGCTGGGTCGGGCTCATCGTGACCGTCAACTCCCCTTGATCATCAGTCTACGGCGCCCGCGGGCGGGCCGGCGCGCTGCTGCGCGCGCAGGCCCGCCGGCCGGCCGATCAAGCGAGCGCCGGCTGCGCCTCGAGGTCGAGCGACTCGACGTGGTGGCGGCGCAGCATGGCCACGAGGATGACCGCGGCGATGGCGAGCATGCCGGCGCCCGACCGCGAACGCCACGTGGAAGCCGCTGACGAGCGCGGCCGCCTGCCCGGCGGACCCGCCGCTGAGGACCGAGCTGGTCTGATTGGCCGCCAGCGTGGCCAGGACCGCGAGCCCGAGCGCGCCGCCGACCTGCTGGGAGGTGTTGTACAGACCGGAGGCCAGGCCGGCGTCCTCGCCCTCGATGTTCGCGGTGGCCAGTAGCGTGATGGGAACGAAGGTGAGTCCCATGCCGACGGCCATCGGCAGCAGCCCGACCAGCAGCTGCCCGAGGTAGCTGCCGTGCACGCTGGTGCGCAGCAGCAGGGCCATCCCGATGGTGGCGAAGCTGAGCCCGGCCACCCCAACGGCGCGCGGGCCGACGCGGCGGATGAGCTGCTGCGCGACCGCCGCGCCGCCGCCGATCCCGACGGTCACCGGCAGGAAGGCCAGGCCGGCCTTCAGCGGGCTGTAGGCCAGTACCTCCTGCACGTAGATCGAGGCGAAGTAGAACATCGAGAACATGCCCGCGGCGACGAACAGCAGCGCGAGGTTGGCCGCTGCCAGCGTGCGCACGCGCAGGATGCCCAGCCGCACCAGGGGCGAGGAGCTGAGCCGCTCGGTCGACGAAGAAGGCGCCGAGCAGCACGAGCGCGATGCCCCCGGTCACGAGCGTCCGGGTCGAGCCCCAGCCGTACTGCTGGGCCTTGACGATCGCGAACACGAGCACGACCAGGCCGGCCGTGACCGAGAAGGCGCCGGCCAGGTCGAACGACTTGCGCTCGGACGATCCGCGTGACTCGGGGACGAAGCGGATGGCGGCCGCGAAGGCGGCGAGCCCGATCGGCAGGTTGACGATGAACACCCAGCGCCACGACAACAGGTCGGTGAGGATGCCCCCGAGCAGCAGTCCCACCGCGGCGCCGCCGGCCGCGATGCCGCTCCACACGCTGAGCGCCTTCGTGCGCTCGTCGTGCTCGGTGAAGGTCGTGGTGATGATCGACAGCGCCGCCGGCGACACGAGCGCGCCACCGAGGCCCTGCAGGGCGCGACCGAGGATGAGCACCTGCGAGCTCTGCGCCAGCGCGTTGAGCGCCGAGGCGACCGCGAACAGCGTCACGCCGATCATGAACAGGCGGCGACGGCCGAGCAGGTCGGCGGCGCGTCCGCCGAGCAGCAGGAAGCCGCCGAACAGCAGGGTGTAGCCGTTGACCACCCATTGCAGGTCGGCGCGCGAGAAGTGCAGGCCCTTCTGGATCGAGGGCAGGGCGACGTTGACGATCGTGGCGTCGAGGATGACCATGAACTGCGCGACGCAGACGACGATGAGCGTGATCCACGGATTGAGCGTGCGCCCGGGGGAGGCGGAGGTGAGAGTGGGGGAAGCCATGTACGCACCCTTTCGGCTTAGGGGACTGGCGGGTCCGCTTAGCCTAGCAAACCGGATCGGCGAGTCCGATTCGATCTCGGCGGCTCGCGAGCGGCGGCTCGCCGGGCGCCCGATTGACGGCCCGGGCGACCGGCGACTAGGGTCTCCGCCCTGAGCACGAGCGCGCAGGCATCACCGCATGTCGGCGTCGTCGGCGCCGGCATCATCGGGCTCGCCGTCGCGCGCGAGTTGCTGCGCCGCGATCCGGGTGCCCGACTGACCGTGCTCGACAAGGAGACACGGGTCGGCGTTCACCAGACCGGCCACAACAGCGGGGTCGTGCACGCCGGCCTGTACTACGCGCCCGGCTCGCTGAAGGCGCGCCTGTGCCGGCGGGGCATGGGACTGCTGCGCGAGTTCTGCGCCGAGCACGGGCTGCCCTACGAGGAGCGCGGCAAGCTCGTCGTCGCCCGGGATGCCGGCGAGACGGCGGGGCTGCGCGACATCGAGGCGCGGGCGCTGGCCAACGGCGTGCCCGGGCTTCGCTGGTGCTCCGCGGCGGAGCTGCACGCGCTGGAGCCCCAGGTGCGGGGCGTGGCGGCCCTGCACTCGCCGCACACCGCCATCGTCGACTTCCGGTCCGTCGCCGAGGCGCTGGCCGGCGAGATCGCCGGCGCCGGCGCCAGCATCCGCCTCGGCGCCGAGGTGACGGGGCTGCGGCCGGCGGGCGACCGCGTCGAGCTGTACGCCGCCGGCCAGCATCACCGCTTCGATCGCGTGGTGGTCTGCGCCGGGCTGCAGTCCGACCGGCTCGCACGGCTGGCCGGCGACGGGCGCGCGCCGGCGATCGTGCCGTTTCGCGGCGAGTACTACCGGCTGCGGCCGGAGCGCCGCGAACTGGTGCGCCATCTCATCTACCCGGTCCCCGATCCGGCCTATCCGTTCCTGGGCGTGCACTTCACCCCGCGAGTGGACGGAACGGTCGACATCGGGCCCAATGCGGTGCTCGCGCTGGCCCGCGAGGGGTATCGCCGGCGGGACGTGCGGTGGACCGACGTTGCGCAGATGCTGCGCGCGCCGGGCTTCGTGCGCTTCGCGGCGGCCAACTGGCGGGCCGGCGCGCGCGAGCTGCGCGGGTCGCTCTCGCGGCGGGCCTTCCTGGCCGAGGCGCGCCGCTTCGTGCCGGCGCTGCGCGACGAGGACGTCGTGCCGGGGCCGTCGGGGGTGCGGGCGCAGGCGCTCGGCGCCACCGGTGCCCTGCTCGACGACTTCTGCCTGCGGCGCATCGGCGCGATCGTGCTGGTGCGCAACGCGCCGTCGCCGGCCGCCACCTCGTCGCTGGCGATCGCCGAGCACATCGCCGAGCGGCTGACGTGATGGGAGACCGCCGGCCGGGCCCCGCGCCCGGCCGGCGGTCGGTGCAGCTCACGTAGGGGAGCCGCGCGCAGACCAAATTAGCATAAAGTCGATCAGGTTTATCTATAATGCTGAGGCGCCCGGTGGCCGAGTGGCGAGGCGTGGGGCTGCAAACCCCAATAGGCGGATTCGAATTCCGCCCGGGCGTCTGACGGCGGTGTCGTGCCGCCCCGGTTCCTCCCCACCGGCGTCGTGGCCGGTGGGGAGGCCCATGGGGCCCGGTCGGCCCGGGAACGGAGGGTGTGCCCGGGTCACCGGACTCCGCTCCCCGGGGTCAGAGGTGAGCGGATCGGAGCCGTTCTGGGGTTGGCAGAACGGTGTCACCGATGTGGGCGAGGTCACCGCCCGGTCGCACGCGACTGTATCGATGCGACGCGACACAAGTCAATATATGTCGCATTACGCGGCAGATGCGGCTACTGTCGTTTCCATGTCGTCTCGTCGCGATCCGCGGAGCCGCCGGTGCGCCCCGAGATCACGCGCTCGGCGGAGCCGCCGGGTCTCGCCGCTCGCACTGCCCGCGGGAGATGCGATGCTGCGCGGGTGTCAGACAACCCGCGACCCGGAGGGCGGGGCATGAGCACGCAACTGCCGACCCGGTTGCAGCGGGAGCTCGCCGCGCCGCAGACGGCGCGCCGTCCAACGGCGCTCGACGCGTTTCGGCTGGCGCGGCGCAAGTTCCACGCCTCCGAGCGCATCGACATGCGCGCGCTGGCCGACGAGGTCGGGGTCAACCGCGCGACGCTCTACCGCTGGGTGGGATCGCGCGACCAGCTGCTGGTCGAGATCGCCTGGTCACGCACCCTGCTCACGTTCGAGTGGCTGGACGATCGCACGTCGGCCACCGGGGCCGAGCGGATCGTGCGGATCGTCAGCGGCTACATCGACGCCGTCATCAACGACACGGGCACCAAGCGGTGGTTCAGCGAGGAGGGCGAATCGGCCATGCGGCTGCTGACGCGGCGCGACCCGGCCCGGCGCGAGACCGACTTCCAGCCGCGGCTGCAGGGCGAGATCCGCCGGCTGCTGGAAGAGGAGACCGCGGCGGGACGGCTCGCGTTGCCGGTCGACCTCGATCAGCTGGCCTACGTGCTCGTGCGCCTGATCGAGAGCTACGTCTACCTGGACATGATCACCGGCGAGCCGCCGCAGCCCGAGCTGGCCGAGCCGATCCTGCGCCTGCTGCTCGAGCGCTGAGCGGCGGCGCCCGGCGCGCGGGGCGCCGCGGCGCGCCCGGGTCCCGCGGCTCAGTGGTGCTGTGCCAGGTACGTGTCGGCCTCGCTGCGCACGTCGTCGACCAGGTTGCCGATCGGCAGGTCCATGTCGGCGAGGTGCAGTCCCCATTCCGGGCTCGGCTCGGGGTTGAGCGCCACCGTGCCGGGCGTGGGGGTGGCCAGCAGCACGTTGGCGCCGTTCTCCGAGACGCACTGCGCGGTGTAGGAGCCGAACGGCTGGAACCACAGCGTCGACACGCCCGTCGGCAGCGGTCCCAGCCCGGAGATGGCGAGTCCGAGCGGCCCGGGGAAGGGCCGATCCACGGCGTAGGACTGCAGCGTGGCGCTGCCGCCGCCGAGCGCGGCCGGGTTGGTGCAGGCCACCTCCGTGCCGGGGATCGGCGGGCCCCGAGCACCGAGGCGTCGGTGGCCGACTCGCGGCCGAAGATGCTGTCGGGCGGCGGCGTCTGGTCGAACGTCGAGTAGGCGATCACGCAGCCGATCTGGGTGGCGCTCTGACAGGTCGGGATGTGCTTGAAGTCGCCGCCGATGTCGCTCCCGTCGCGCACGGCCACGTTGCCGCCGGGGATGATGGCCGAGACGAGCCGCGCGCGCACCGACGGATCGTTGTCGATCTGCTGCTCCAGCAGCCGGATGAGCATCCCGCTGCCCTGCGAGTGGCCGATGAGCACGACGCCGCGGCCGTGGTTGTCGTGGGCCAGGTAGTCGCGCCACGCCGCCGCCACGTCGCTGTAGGCGACCGCCTCGCCGGCCGCCACCGCCGTCGGGGAGCCGGTCAGCAGGCCGTTGACGGTCACCTGGCGGTACATCGGCGCCCACACGCGGCAGACCTGGGAGAAGCGCGACACCTGCTGAATGGCCACCAGCTGCTGCTCGGGGGTGATCTGCAGGTTCGCGTTGAGCGTGCTCTCGGCGCTGACCGTCGGGTACACGTAGAAGCAGTCGATCGCCGGCGACCGCGCGTCGCTGACCTGCTGCATGCCGACCGGTCCGTCGGCGCCGAGGATCGTCGTGGTGAGATTCGCGGTGCACGGATTGTCGGCCACGCCCGGAGCGCACAGCCACACCGTGTGAGCCCCAGCCGGCGCCGCGCCCAGGCCCGCCGCCGCCACGACCATGAGCGGCAGCAGCCAGCGCGATGCCCGGATGCGGGCGCGCCGGGAGGCGGTGCCGCGGCGATCGGTCGACGGGCGGGGGGCGGTGAGGCGGTCGGGCACGGTGAACTCCTTTGGATTGCGCCGAACTACCACGGGGATCGGCAATGCGACACGAACGGCAAGTGTCTCATAATGGGTGGTCGTGTCCCAGACGCATCGGCTCCGAGCGGCGTTCACATGACAGTCACGCGGCCGCTGTACGCTGCGGCGCACGCGACCGCGCCGCCACCCGCCGGCGAGGCGGCGCGCGCGAGCTGATGTCCGAGTCATCCCATGCACACTGGCCGAAGGTCGCCGCGGTGGCGGCGCCGCTGAGCACCGCGGCCTGGCTGGCCGCGCGCGAGCGCATGACGCCCGAGCAGCGGTGGCGCTGGGCGGCGATGCCGATCCTGCTCAACCACCAGGTGGAGGAGTGGGTGTGGCCCGGAGGCTTCATGGAGTGGCTCAACCGCGACGTGTTCGGCAGTACGCAGGAGCACGTTCCGCTCGATCCCGAGACGGCCTTCGTGGTCAACGTGCGCCTCGGCTGGGGCTTCAGCCTCGCCGCGTCGGGACTCGGCGATCGCGTGCCGGCGCTGGCCATCGCCGTGGCCGTCTCGCACGCCGGCAACGCCGTTCTGCATCTCGGCTGGGCGGCCCGGGAGCGGCGCTGGGATCCGGGCGCGGTGACGGCGGCGCTGCTGATGGTCCCCTGGAGCGTCGCCGGGCTGCGCCGACGGCTCGGTCCGGACGGCGCGCCGCCCGCCCAGCAGGTGGCCGGCGTCGTCGCCGGCGCGGCCTCCGCGGCGCTGCTGATGGTGCGGCTGCGCCGGCGCATGCGCCAGGCGTCGGCCTGACGCGCGGCCGATCCGCGCGCGCCGCACCGGCGGGCGGCGCCACGTGCTCAGCGCGAGGCGGGCTCGGCGTCGCCGTGGGGCACGCCGAGCAGGTGCTCGCGGGTGGCGAGCTTCACGCGCGGGCGCCCGCCGGGACGGCCGAGCTCCTGCTCGTGGGCGTCGATGGCCCGCCAGCGGTGCAGCTCGACCAGGTGCTCCACGCGCTCGCGCAGGCGCTCGGCGACCTCCTCGGCTGACGGGCGGTCCTCGCCACCCGACAGACGGCCGGCGTCGAGATCGCCCAGCAGTCCGTCAACGGTCTCCCTGGCGTCCTTCTTGTTCGTCCCGATCACGCCCGACGGGCCGCGCTTGATCCATCCGGTGACGTACACCCCGGCGAGGTGCCCGCCGTCGGCGTCGACCACGCGACCGGCCTGGTTGGGCACGATGCCGCGCGCCTCGTCGAAGGGCAGGCCGGGGATCGGGGTGCCGTAGTAGCCGATCGAGCGCAGCACGAGACCGACGGGGAGCTCCTCGCGCTCGCCGGTGGGCTGTGCGCTGACGCGGCCGTCGGCGCCGCGGACCAGCTCGGTGCGCTCGAGCAGCACCGCCTCCACGCGCCCGTCGCCCAGGATCTCCACCGGGATGGTGTAGAAGCGCAGCGCCAGGCGCCGGGTGGCCCCGGCCGGCGTGCGGGCGGCGTACTCGCGCAGCAGCTCGACGTTGCGCCGGTTGGTCGGCTCGGCGGCCGCGAGGTCGTCGGCGTCGACGCGCAGGTCGGCGGGGTCGACGAGCAGGTCGACGTCGGCCAGCTCGCCGAGCTCACGCAGCTCGGGGTTGGTGAAGGCGGCCTGCAGCGGTCCGCGCCGGCCGATCATCGTCACCTCACGCACCGCGCCGGAGCTGAGCTTGGCGATCGCGTGGTCGGCGGTGTCGGTGGCGGCCAGCTCGTCGGGACGCAGCGCCAGCATCCGCGCGCAGTCCACGGCCACGTTGCCGTTGCCGACCACCAGCGCGTGGTCGATGTCGAGGTCGACGGGCAGCTCGTGCCAGTCGGGGTGGGCGTTGTACCAGGCCACGAAGGCCGTGGCGGGCAGGCTGCCGGGCAGGTCCTCGCCGGGGATCCCCAGCCGCCGGTCGCGCTCGGTGCCGCTGGCGTAGATCACCGCGTCGTACCACTGCATCAGCTCCTCGTGGCTGACGTCGCGGCCGACCTCGACGTTGCCCAGCAGCTGGAAGCCGGGCGTGTCGGCGGTCTTCTCGAACACGCGGGTGACGGTCTTTATCTTCGGATGGTCGGGGGCGACGCCGGCGCGCACCAGCCCCCAGGGGGTGGGCAGCCGCTCGTAGACGTCGACCTCGATCGGCCAGGTGTCCTGGTCGAGCAGCGCCCCGGCGGCGTACGCGCCCGCGGGGCCGGCGCCGACGATGGCGACGCGAAGTGGGGTGGTGGTCATGACTCGATTATGGCGAGGGTGGCTGGGAGTTCCCTGGGCGGTCAGGCGGCGACGCGCTCGACGACGAGCGCGATGCCCTGGCCGACGCCGATGCACATCGTGGCCAGACCGAAGCGTCACGTCGTCGCGACGCTGCAGCTCGTGCAGCAGCGTGGTGAGGATGCGCGCGCCCGAGCAGCCGAGCGGATGCCCGAGCGCGATCGCGCCCGCCGTTGGGGTTCACACGCTCGTCCTCGGCGTCGACGCCGAGCTCGTAGAGCACGGCCAGCGACTGCGCGGCGAACGCCTCGTTGAGCTCGATCAGGCCGATGTCGGCCAGCGTCAGGCCGGCGCGCGCCAGCGCCTTGGCCGTCGCCGGCACCGGCCCGATCCCCATCACCCGCGGCGGGACGCCGGCGGCGGCGATCGCGCGCGACACGGGCGAGCGGCGTCAGGCCGTGCGCTGCGCGCGTAATCCGGCGAGACAAGGAGCAGCGCGGCCGCACCGTCGTTGAGCGGGCTCGCGTTCCCGGCCGTCACCGTCCCGTCGGCGACGAAGACGGGCCGCAGCTTGGCCAGCGCCTCGAGCGTCGTGTCCGCGCGCGGGCCCTCGTCCACCTCGACCAGGCGCGTCGTCTTGCGCTCCTGCACCTCGATCGGCACGAGCTCGGCGGCGAAGCGTCCCGCCTGCGTGGCGGCGACCGCCTTGGCGTGGCTGCGCAGCGCGAAGCGATCCTGGGCCTCGCGGCTGATGTCGTAGGGACCGCGCACCGCCTCGCTCTCGTGGGCCTGGCGCAGGAAATCGTCGACCGGAGAGCCCTCGCCGTAGGCGCCGGGCGGGAACACGTAGCGCTCGGCGGCCAGGTTCTCGGCCGTCTGTCCGAGCGAGTCGGTGTGGCCGCGGCGCTCCATCTCCGGGTTGACCATGCGCCAGCCGAGGCTGGTGTCGTACATCGTGGCTGGGCCGGTCGGGAAGCCGCGGGCGGGCTTGGGCACCGCCCAGGGCGCGCGGCTCATCGACTCGACGCCGCCGGCGATGTAGACGTCGCCCTCACCGAGCATGAGCGCGCGCGCGGCGGCGGCGACCGCCTCCAGTCCCGAGCCGCACAGGCGGTTGACCGTCGCGCCCGGGCACGGTCTCGGGCAGGTCGGCCAGCAGGGACGACCATGCGCGCGACGTCGCGGTTGTCCTCGCCGGCCTGGTTGGCGCAGCCGAAGTAGACGTCCTGCGACCTCGCCGCCGGGCACGCCGGTGCGCCGCACGAGCTCGCGCACCACGTGCGCGCCGAGGTCGTCGGGGCGCACGCCGCTCAAGCACGCCGCCGAGACGACCGATGGGTGAGCGTATGGCCTCGACGATCCAGGCGTCGGCGACGTCGCTCATACGCGCTCGGGTGCGGGTGGACGGCCGCTCACGGCGGCTCATATTAGGGTGCCGGCCGTGGGGCGCGCAGCGACGATCGGGCTCGCCGGGCAGCGCCGAGCCGTGGATCTGCCCGCTGCTATCTTCGGTTTCCGTGGCCGGGAGCGGCGCCTGACATGAGCACTCACGCGCACGACGCGAGCGACGAGCGGCTCGGTCGGGAGGTCTGGGTCGTCGCCGCCGTCGTGGTGGTCGGGGTGATCATGTCGATCCTCGACACGACGATCGTCAACGTCGCCCTGGAGACGCTGTCGCGCCGCCTGCACGCGAGCCTGAACACGATCCAGTGGGTGGCCACGGGCTACCTGCTGTCGCTGGCCATCGTCATCCCGCTGTCGGGCTGGACGACCGAGCGCTTCGGCTCCAAGCGCGTGTGGATCACCTCGGTGGTGCTGTTCGGCGTCGGCTCGGCGCTGTGCGGCCTGGCCTGGTCGGCCAACGCGCTCATCTTCTTCCGCGTGCTGCAGGGCTTCGGCGGCGGCATGATCATGCCGGTCGGCATGACCGTGCTCGCCCAGGCCGCGGGGCCGCACCGGGTCGGGCGCGTGATGGCGGTGGTGGGGGTTCCGATGCTCCTTGGTCCGATTCTCGGTCCGGTCATCGGCGGGCTGATCGTCGACAACGTGTCCTGGCGCTGGATCTTCTACGTCAACGTGCCGATCGCCGTGCTCGCGGTCGGGCTCGCCGTGCGCCTGCTGTCGCCGGACGCCGGCCGGGCCAATGCGGGACGGCTGGACCTTGTCGGCCTGGCGCTGCTGTCGCCCGCGCTCGGCGCGATCGTCTTCGGCCTGTCGGAGATCGAGACCCAGGGTGGCCTCGGTCATCCGGAGGCGTTCGGGCCGATCCTGGTCGGGCTGGTCCTCCTGGGCCTGTTCGTGCGCCACTCGCTGGCAGCGGCGCGTCCGCTGATCGACGTGCGCCTGTTCGAGAACGTCGGCTTCTCCGCCGCGGCCGCCTGCACCTTCCTGCTCGGCGGCGCGCTGTTCGGCGCCATGATCATCCTGCCGCTCTACTACCAGGTCGATCGCGGCACCAGCGCGCTGACCGCCGGGCTGCTGCTCGCCCCGCAGGGCATCGGTGCCGCCTGCGCGATGCCGCTCAGCGGCCGGCTGACCGACCGCATCGGCGGCGGACCGATCATCGTCGCCGGCCTGGCGGTGATGACGCTCGGCACCCTGCCGCTGACCTTCATCGACGCCCAGACCTCGTTCGCCCTGCTGGCCTTCGTGCTCGTCGTGCGCGGGATCGGCATGGGCGCGGCGATGATGCCGGCGATGGCGTCGGCCTACGCGATGCTCGAGCCCGCGGCCGTGCCGCGCGCCACCGCGGCCCTGAACGTCCTGCAGCGCGTCGGCGGCTCACTCGGTACCGCGCTGCTCGCCGTCGTGCTCGAGCAGCAGATCAAGTCCCAGCTCGGTGGCGGCGGCTCGGGCGCGTCCTCGCTGCAGCCGATCCCCGCCTCCGTCCGCGCCCACGTCGCGGAGCCGCTGGCCACCGCGTTCGCCAACACCTTCTGGTGGGCGGTCGGCGCCTCGCTGATCGCGCTCGTGCCCGCGCTCGTGTTGTGGCGCGCGCAGAATCAGGCGCGAGTGCGCGCCCGCCCGGCGGCGCCGGTGTCGCTGGCCGACGCGGCCTGACGGCGGCGCGGGGCGTGATCGCCCGCGGCGGCGCGGGCACTCGAGCCTGGTTCTGCGCGCGGATCGGCAGGCTGCCCGCCGCGCAGAAGCGGCGATCTGCGGGTCGCGCGCAGGCTGCTTGCGGCTCCCGCGGGCGGGTTGCGGTTCGGGCGGGCGGGTTGCGGTTCGGGCGGGTTCGGGCGGGCGGGTTGCGGTTCGGGCGGGTTCGGGCGGGCGGGTTGCGGTTCGGGCGGGTTCGGGCGGGCGGGTTGCGGTTCGGGCGGGTTGACGCGCGGGGGTGGTGGGCGCGGCGGCCGCAGCTTGGTTCTGGCTGGGTCTAGTCGGGGGTGTGGTCGATTTTCATCGCCCTGGGGTCCCAAATCGACCACACCCCCCGAGCGGTCGCGGGCAGTGCGGCGTGCTGCCACCCGGCGGCGCCTTATCGGCGCGAATCGCCACCGTCCCGACACATAGTCCGGGGTCGGCGCACCGACCCCGGACTCGATCGTGACGGCTCAGGGGACGACGATCGTGTACGGCGAGCTGCCGGTACCCGAGCTGCTGCCGTAGCCGCCGGAGCCGTACGGGTCCGCGCCGCTGGAGCTGCCGTATGGGCTCGCGCCGCTGGAGCTGCCGTATGGGCTCGCGCCGCTGGAGCTGCCGTATGGGCTCGCGCCGCTGGAGCTGCCGTATGGGCTCGCGCCGCTGGAGCTGCCGTATGGGCTCGCGCCGCTGGAGCTGCCGTATGGGCTCGCGCCGCTGGAGCTGCCGTATGGGCTCGCGCCGCTGGAGCTGCCGTATGGGCTCGCGCCGCTGGAGCTGCCGTATGGGCTCGCGCCGCTGGAGCTGCCGTACGGGCTCGCGCCGCTGGAGCTGCCGAATGGCGAGCTGCTGCCGGACTGGGTCTGGCCGTTGGCGCTCTGGCTCTGCTGGGTGCTGGGGATGCTCGCGCCGGTGCTCTCGATCTGCTGCGCGACCTGGGTCGCGGTGTTGCTCGAGATGGCGAAGCCGACGCCGGTGCTGCCGGGTTGCCCGCCGCCGCTGTCGCTCTCATCGCTGGCGATCTGCGAATTGATGCCGATCACGTTGCCCTGCGCGTCGATGAGCGGGCCGCCGGAGTTGCCGGGGTTCAGGGCCGCGTCGGTCTGGATGGCGCCGTTGATCGTGGCGCCGTCCGGGGCCGAGAGCTGGCGTCCGAGCGCCGAGACGATGCCCGTGGTGAGCGTCTCGTCCAGGCCGTACGGGTTGCCGATCGCGTACACCGCCTGTCCGACCGTCACGCTGCTCGAATCGGCGAAGCTCAGTGGCGTCAGGCCGAGGCCGGAGGGGTTGACCTTGATGACGGCGAGGTCCGCATCGGGATCCTCGCCCACCACCGACGCGGTCCGCGTCGTGTTGGGCGAGTTGCCGGGCGCGACGGTCAGGCTGGATGCCCCGGACACGACATGGTCGTTGGTCAGGATGAGACCGCTGTCGTTGAGCACGACGCCGGTGCCGCTGTCGGTTTGCGACGGGGACGTGGCGGTGATCGCCACCACGCCGGTCGAGTCGCGCTTATAGATCTCGCTGGCCGTGAGCGTGGGGATGGTACGCGAAATCGTCGTGGTCCGCGGCAGGGACGCCGCGGCCGCCGTGTTGTGAGCCGCCGGAGAGGCGGCGCCCACGGCCAGGATGGCGGTGGTCGCCGCGGCGGCGCCGACGGCGGCACCGCTGAGCAGTCGGGTGGTGCTTTGCCTCACCTTGTCACCTCCAAATCGATGTGTGGACATCTTCGGAGGCGTGCCTGAGCGCCGGCTAACCCGGGCGAAGGGGGAGCTAACACGAGCAGAAGCTGCGGGTAAACACCACCATTGCTCAACTTTCCGTCCGATCTGGCGATGGATCATTAGGATTGATCAACCCCTCAGCCGCGCGCCCATGCCCGCGGTTTCCCGTCGAGCAGATTGGGCGTAATTGATGACCGACGTCTTGGTGGACGAGACCGCTACGGATAGCCCGGCAGCGCGGAACTCGTCTCGACCGTTCTGGCACGATCCGCTCGCTCCCTACGCGGAGCCGCGCCTGGGCCGTAGCCTGGTGGACCTGCTCACGTCGGTCGTGCCGTACTTCGCCCTGTCGGTGCTGATGTATCTGTCGCTGAGCCGGGTGTCGTACCTGATCACGCTGCTCATCGCCGTGCCGACGGGCGGGTTCCTGCTGCGCACCTACATCCTGTTTCACGACTGCGCGCACGGCTCGTTGCTCCCGTCCAGGCGCGCCAACCTGTGGCTCGGCCGAGTGCTGGCCGTGATCGTGCTCGCCCCGTTCGCGCGCTGGCGCCACGATCACGCGGTGCACCACGGCACCTCGGGCGATCTCGACCGTCGCGGGGTCGGCGACATCCCGACGCTGACCGTGGCCGAGTACCGGGCGCGGTCACGCCGGGGACGTCTCGGCTATCGCCTGTTCCGCAACCCGGTCGTGATGTTCGGCCTCGGTCCGATCTTCGCCATGATCGTCGGCCCGCGCGTCTGGAAGCGCTCGCAACGTCCGCGCCTGCGGCACAGCGTGATGCTCACCGACGCGGTGCTGCTGGTCGGATTCGGCGCGCTGGCCGCATGGCTCGGCTTCGGCCCGCTGCTGCTCGTGTGGGCGCCGCCGGCGCTGCTCGCCGGCTCGACCGGCATCTGGCTGTTCTATGTCCAGCACCAGTTCGAGGACGCCTACTGGGAGGACTCCGACAGCTGGAGCTACGCCGACGCGGCGCTGCGCGGGAGCTCCTACCTGAAGCTGCCGAAGGTCCTGCAGTTCTTCACCGGCAACATCGGGCTGCATCACGTGCATCACCTCAGCGCGCGCGTGCCCAACTACAACCTGCAGCGCGCGCACGATGAGGTCGACGATCTTCCGCGACGTGCCCGTGCTGACCCTGCGCGACGGCGCTGCGCTGCACGCGCCTGAAGCTGTGGGACGCCGAGCGGGGCGGCTGGTCACCTTCCGCCAGGCGCTGGCTCCGGCCGCCGGGGAACGGCGCCCCCGGGCGTGCCCGGGTCCACCGCGCCGGCACCCGGCGGGGCGCGCGCCTGAACGCACCGACGGCGCGCGGGCGCGCCGGGCGGCCGCGTATGGTTGGCGCATGCCCGCGCCGCGCTGGTCGAGTCACCCGACTGAGCAGGACTACGCCGTGGCCCGCACCTACCTGTCGCTGCTGCTCTCCGGTCCGCGCGTCGAGGATGCGCTCGAGCAGCTGCGCATCGCGCCGGAGGCCCGCTGGCCGGCCGAGGCGGTGCTGCGGGCGGCCCGGCTGCCGCTGCGGAGGCGCAAGCGCAGCGCCGAGGTCGCTGCCGCGCTGGACCGGATCAAGGCCGGCACGTCGCTATCACCCGTGTTGCTGGTGCACGATGGCCGCGGACGACTCGAGATCGCCGACGGCTACGACCGCGTGTGCGCCGCGATGATCGCGCGCGCCGGCGCCGAGGTGCCCGGATACCTCGCCCTCCTCCCGGACATGACCGCGCAGGCCGTCACCGCGCGCTTCGTCCGTCCGCCCGCGCGTACCTGATCGCGCCCGGCGCTCTCCCGGCGCCGGTACCCGCAGATCCGCCGGCTCAAGGGAAACCGCCGCGGACCGATGTCGCGGTCATGGTCCCCGTCGCCCCGCGCCGGCTCCGGTCGCCGCTCCGCTCGTGGCCTGCGTCTCGTCGCTGCTCGCCGGCGCGCTCGCCCGCGGGCGCGCTGGGCGACCCGGCCCGGAGCTGCTGGCCGGCGGCATCGTCCACGACCCGCCGGCGGCGCACGTCCCCGATCCCGGGACGCTGGATCATTCCCGGCCGAGAAATCGTCGTCTACCGGGCCGGCGTGCCGCGGCGGCCGATCGCCTCCGCGGCCTCGGCGTCCGGCGGCTCGGTGATCGCCTCCATCCCGGCGCTACACGCGTCGTCGTGCGCACCGGCCGCCGCCCGCCGCGCGCTCGCGGCGATGGCCTCGACGCGAGGCGTCCTCGAGGTCGAGCCCGACGTGCGCCTCGTGCCCACTCGACGCCGATTGCACGCAGACGACCGCCTGCGTCGTGCCCGACGATCCGGGCTTCGTCGACCAGTGGTACCTGGAGAACGACCGCGCGACGGTCGAGCCTACCGGCGGCGGCGTGCTCGGCGACGACATCGACGCGCCGCTCGGCTGGGCCCTCGAGAGGGCTCCACCTCGGTTCGCATCGCGATCGTCGACACCGGCATCGACCTCAACCAGCCTGACCTGCGCGGCCGCGTGGTCGCCAGCTCGACGATCTCGCCAACGGCCGCGACGTGATGCGACCGGATCGGCCACGGCACGGCGGTCGCCGGCGTCGCCGCGGCGATCCCCAACAACGGGATCGGGATCGCCGGCGTGGCCTACCGGGCCTCGCTGCTCAACGTGAAGGTGTACGGCGACTCGAGGCCAGCGACATCGCCTCCTGCAGCGCGGTGGCCAACGGCATCGTCGCCGCCGTGCACGCCGGCGCGCAGCGTGATCAACGTCTCCTCCGGTGGCCCCTAGCCGTGCTCGCTGCTGCCGCAGGCCGCGCGCTGGCCTGGAATCACGGCGACCTCGTCGTCGCCGCCGCCGGCAACGCGGGAACACCTCGCCGATGTATCCCGGCCGCCTATGCACGACGTGCTCTCGGTCGGGGCGACCGACGCCTTCGACCGCCCGGCCTCGTTCAGCAACCGCGGCGCGAGCTGGGTCGACCTCGCCGCGCCCGGCATCGAACTGCTGACGACCGCGCCGACGTACGCCAACAAGCTCGGTCCCACCCAGCTCGGCGTCGACAGCGGCACGTCGGTGTCGGCCCCGATGGTCACCGGCGCGGCGGCCCTGCTGTTCGCGCGCGGGCTGTCCAACCGCGAGGTCGCCGCGCGGCTGTTCCTTACGCACGCACGTGCCCGCAGACCGGTCGGGCCTGGCGCTACGGCATGCTCGACGTCTGCAACGCGATCGCCGCCGGGGCGCCGCTGTGCTCGCTGACCCCCAACTCCCCGGTCGGCACCACCAGCCCGAGCCCGGCCGCCGGGCCCGCGCCGGCCGCCGGCACGTATCGCGGCACGACCTCGCAGGGGCTCCCGGTCAGCGTGACCGTTGCCGCGGGCGGAGCGCTGACCGGGCTGGCGTTCGAGCTGTCGCTCCCGTGCCAGCGCGGCACGCTGACCTTCGCGCCGACGCTCGTCGGGTCGAGTGCCCCGTTCGCGCTGACGCCCGGCCCCGCGCTGGAGCTTCTCCCACACCTACTCGGTCCCGCCTGGGCTCAGCTACAGCGTTCAGGGCAGTTTCGCGGCTCCCGGCGCCGTGTCGGGCACCGTGACCGCGATCGACACGCCGCGGGCGGCACGTCGTCCTGCACGAGCGGACCGATCAGCTGGTCGGCGCACTCCTGACGAGCCCTTTTTTCGCCCAACGGCGGACCGGCGGATGGTCGCGGCGCACCCCCCGGTCGTCGGTGGTATGAACTCGCCATGCGGCAGGGCTTTCAGCAGGAGCTCGGGCGCATCGAGCGGCGGCTGCTACGCGACGTCTAGCTGGCCAGCGGCACGCTGCGCGGGCTGAGCGACGTCGTCAGCGATCCGTCGCGACCGACGCCCGGATACATCGAGGCCGACGCCGAGCGCCTGCGCGACAGCGGGCGCATCACCCACGAGCGACTCGTGGTCGCGGCCGCTCGCGAGGCCCCCGTCGCGAGCGACCTGCGGCTGGTGCTCGGTTTCTTCCAGATCAACGAGCACCTCGCGCTGATCGCCAACCAGTTCGAGCTGCTCACCGAGCAGCTCATGGAGATGGATCCCGAGGAGGCCGGCAGCCCGCAGATCCTCGAGCGCCTCGGACGGATGGCCAGTCACGCCAGCCTGCAGTTGACGAAGGCGGGCGAGGCCCTGTCCACGCGCGACCTCTGACCGCCGAGGCGGTGGGTCGCGACGACGACGCGCTGGACCTCCTCAACCGCGAGGTGTTCGCGCAGGCCCGCAACGTGGCCGGCCCGGTCGGTCGTCGCGAGCTGGCGCTGCACCAGATGCTGATGGCCCGCAGCCTCGAGCGGGTGGGCGACAACGCCGTCGACATCGCCGAGCAGGCGGCATTCATCGTGACCGGCGAGTACCGCGAGTTCTCGGACGCCTCGCGGCCGAAGTCACTCGGGCTATCGCTGATCGCGTGGCCGGTGGGCCGGACACGCGCCCGGGCGCGCCCGACGACGCGACGCTGCTGTCCCGCCTGAAGGCCGGCGACGAGGAGGCCTTCGCCGCGCTCGTCCGCCGCTACCGCCCGACGATGCTGCGCGTCGCGCGCTCCTACGTGTCGAGCGACGCCGTCGCCGAGGAGGTCGTGCAGGAGGCGTGGCTCGGCTTCCTGCAAGGGGCCTGGACGCGTTCGAGCAGCGGTCGTCGGTGAAGACCTGGCTGTTCCGGATCCTCGTCAACCGCGCGATGACACGCGGGCAACGCGAGGCGCGGGCGGTCCCGTTCTCGTCCCTGGCCGATCCGGCCGACGACGACGGCCCCACCGTGAGCGCCGAGCGCTTCGCGCGCAATGGCGCCTGGGCGACGCCGCCGCGGCCGTTCGAGCTGCCCGAGGCGCGCGCCGAGCTGCTTGAGCTGCGCGCACAGCTGCGCGAGGCGCTCGCTGCGTTGCCGGCGCGCCAGCGGCTCGTCGTCACGCTGCACGACGTCGAAGGGCTGGCCACCGAGGAGGTCGCCGAGGTGCTCGAGCTGACCGCCAACAACGTGCGCGTGCTGTTGCACCGCGGCCGGGCACGGCTACAGGCGGCGCTCGCCGGCTATGTCGGCGACGGCTCGCTGGCCGGCGAGAGTAACGATGCCCGGGGTGGGGGAGACCAAGCATCGTGAACCCGTTGTCGCACCTCATCCGGGGCCGGCTCGGGCCTCAGCTGCCAGGAGCTGGTCGAGCTCGTGACCGACTACCTGGAAGGGGCGCCATGTCGCCGCGTGAGCGGGCGCGGTTCGAGCGCCACATTGCGGCCTGCCCGCACTGCACCGCCTACCTGCAGCAGCTGCGGGTGACGCTCGGGAGCTCGGCGAGCTGCACGAGGACGACGTTCCGGCGCCGATGCGCGAAGAGCTGCTGAACGCGTTCCGCGACTGGAAGACGCTCGAGTCCGAGTAGCGCGGCCCGGTCGCCGGCGAAGTCGCGACAATGAGCGCGTGCCATTGCGGGAGTCCACCCGCAGCTGCCGTCGCCCTGGCGCAGCGCGCTGCGCGGGCGACTGGACGAGCTCGTCGTCGAGTCCGCAGCTGCTCGCCGACAATCCGCTCGGCGACTCGCCGGTGCGGCCGCTGATGGTCTACCTGCCGCCCGAGCTCGCGGGTGGCGAGCCGGCGACGCGCGCTCCGGCGATCTACCTGCTGCAGGGATACACCGGACGGCTGGATCTGTGGGGCAACCGCCAGCCGTTCGAGGCGCAATCTGCTCGATCGCCTGGACGCGATGTTCGCCGCGGGCGACTGCCCGCCGGCGGTGGTCGTGTTCGTCGATGCCTGGACCCGTTACGGAGGCTCGCAGTTCCTGAACTCGACGAGCACCGGGCGCTATCAGGACTACCTGTGCGACGAGGTGGTGCCGTTCGTGGACGAGCGCTACCCGACGCGGGCCGACCGCGACCACCGCGGGCTCGCCGGAAAGTCGTCGGGGGGCTACGGCGCCATGGTCGTACCGATGCTGCGGCCCGATGTGTTCGGCGCGCTGGCCTCGCACGCCGGTGACGCTCTGTTCGAGGTCTCGATGGTGCGGTCGTTCCCCCAGGTCGTGCGGCTGCTGCGCGACCACTTCGACGGCTCCTACGACGCGTTCTTCGACGGCGCTGCCGGCGATCGACCCGTTCCGCTTCGAGGTGCACGGCGCCCTGCTGGAGATGTACGCCTACGCCGCCTGCTACTCGCCGGACCCCGACCGTCCCGGGCGCGCGCTGCTGCCGTTCGACGTGGCCACCGGCGAGCTCGTGCCCGAGATCTGGGAGCGCTGGCTCGGCTGGGATCCGGTCCGGCTGGTGCCCGGCCACCTCGACGCGCTGCGGAGCCTGCGACGGATCTACCTCGATGCCGGACGCAGCGACGAGTACTTCCTGGACCTCGGCGCGCAGGCCGTCTCACGCGCGCTGACCCGCGGCGGGATCGACCACACCCTCGAGCTGTTCGAGGGGCGCCACGGCGGCATCACCTACCGCTACCCCGGGCGCGATCCGTGAGCTCGTGCTCGCGCTCGGCGACTGACGCGTCGCCGCCTTCTTCGTCGTGCTCGGGAACACGCCCTGGAAGACGTCGCTGCCGAACGAATGCACGCTCGGGCAGCGCGGCATCGGCCAGGTGGGACAAACCGAATAGGTCCTCGACGGTACGCAGCAGCGAGTAGTCGTTGTACTGCGTGGCGCTCGTCCCGCCCGCCTTGACGTCGGGCGAGATGAGCAGCGTGCCGACCAGCCCGCCGCCCGCCGGCGCGGTGCCGGTGGCGGCGCAGCATCCGCTCGTGTCGCTCGCCGGCGCATCGTCGAAGGTGATGATGAGCAGGCCACCGTTCAGGTAGGCCGGGCGACTTGAGGATCAGCGGCACCCACTGCTGCAGGAAGGCGTCGGCGCTGGCCAGGCCGCCGGCCCGACCGTCGACGCACGGGCTGTCGCTCCCGTCGTCGCACAGGTTCGGCACGATGAAGGCGTAGTTGGGCGTCGTCGCCGCGGAGGCCAGATCCGTGGTCAGCTTCGTCAGCGGCAGGTCGTCACTCTGCGCAGTCGCCGTAGTCCAACAGCGAGTGGAAGTACACGAACGGGTTGTGCCGGGTCGCGTACTGATCGCCCGCGACGGCCTGCTGCCAGGGGTCGAGCTGGTTGGAGTTCGGGTGGCGGCAGTCCTGGAGCGGCGGCGTGCCGTTGGACAGGTCCTCGACGTAGGCCCGCCACTGCCGGCCGGTGCTGGTCAGCTGATCGCCGATGGTCAGCGCGCGTCTCGGGATAGACGCACCCGGATCCGCTGACCAGCCCGGCGGCGCTGAGCTTCGCCCGTGGCGGGAAACTCGCTGAAGGTGCTGCAGTTCTGCTCGGTGTCGGGGTTGGGCGGCTGCCCGCTGACCATCGCGATGTAGTCGGGTAGGTCCGGATGGGCGATCGCGTAGTAGTCGCTCAGCAGGGTGCCCTGGGGGCGCAGCTGTGTGGTCAGGTAGGAGGCCGCCGAGCCCGGCCCCCACGTCTGCGCGTAGCCCGGGCTGGCCAGGGTGATGATGAACACGTGCTTGATCTTCGTCTGCACCGGCGGCTTGGCGCCGGTCGCGCCCGTGGTGCCGGACGCAGCCGGGCTGCCGCTTGCCCCCGTCGCGCCGGTCGCCCCCGTGCTGGCCGCCTTCGTCGAGCTGCTGCTCGTCGTGCTCGTGGTGGCGGCGGCGGATCCCGACGAGGCCCCGACGCTGGCGGCGGCGGGGCTCGGTGTGGGCGACGGCGTGGGCGTGGGCGTGGGTGTCGGTGTGGGCGTGCTGATGGCCGGCGCGCTGGACGTGGAGGTGGCGGATGGGGCGGGCGCGGCCGCCGGCGTCGACACGTCGGCCACCGTCACCGGCCGGCGCAGCAGCGCGACGTTCAGGTTGTTCGAGCTGGCGGCGTTGGATCCGGCCCAGATCACGAGCCCGGTCATCAGAAGCGACACGACTCCGACCCAGCGCAGGCGCCGCGGGGTCAGCGCCTGATCGGCCCAGCTCCAGGCCGATGCCGCCCGACCGGGCTCGTCGGGCGCCGGCTGGCCGTCGGGCTCGGTGGCCCAGGGCACATCGCCGGCCGCGCCCGGGGCGGACGCGACGGTCCGGCCCGACCGGCTCGCTCATGAGCCCGACGGGCGCCCGAGACCGACGGTCATCGATGCCCCGCACTGCCAGCAGAAGGCGGCCGGCTGCGCGGACACGGCGCCGCAATCGGAGCACTGCCCCCCAACGGAGCTCCCGCCCTCGAGCAGCTGGTCGACCTGGCGCAGCTCGGCGTCCACGCGCTGCATCTCGGCCGCCTTGCGGGTGAGGATCTCCGGCCTGACGTGATCGCGGACCGCCATCTCGTAGTACACGCCGCCGAGGTCGAGCTGCATCGCGGTCAGGCGCTCGGTGAGCCGATCGCGCTTGGCCAGCAGCTCGCGCTGCCCGCGCGGGGGCGAGGGCGGTGATGCGCTCGGGTCGGGCGGATCGAGCGGGTCGTCGGTGCGACCGAGCACGCGTGTGAGCCGGCTCACGGCTGTCCGGCCGCCCCGCTCGACGACGGAGTGGTGGCGCTCGCTGGGGCGCTGCCCGGGATCGTGATGACCTTGGGCAGATGCTCCTGGGTGTGGATGTAGCTGCTGCCGGTCTGCGTGTTGTCCTGCTTGACGATCGCCGCGCCCTGCTGCAGCGCCGCCGCGGTGGGCTTGGCGGCGATCTGGGCCGCGGTGTGCGGCACGCTCTTGGGATTCGTCACGGCGCTGCTCGAGCTGCTGGCGGCGGCCGCGGTGACCGGGGCCACGGCGATCACGGTCGCGGCGGGGAAGTGACTCCTCAGCTTGCCGAGCGCCCGCGTGGCCGCTGCGTTGGTGGTGTAGAAGCCGGAGTAGACGACGTAGCTAGCGGCGCCCTGGTCGGGGGTGGTCCTGGTGTCGGCCGGGTTGAGCAGCCCAAGCTGGGTGGCTCCCTTCGCCTTGGCGGCGCTCTCGTCCGCGGTAACCGTCGCCTGGGTAATGCACGTCGTGGAGAGCGTCTCGAGCTTCACGACGAAGCCGCTGCTGAGGCTGGCGCTGCTCGGCGCTGGGCTTGCACACGCTGCGGCAGCCGCGGGAGTGTTCGCCGACCTACCACTCGACCCGCCGCCCGACCCGCTGGTATTGACGACGATCGGCTTCTGGTTGCGGAGCGCGGCGAGCAGGGCGCTGTTGCTGGCGTTCGAGCCTCCGCGCCCGACGAGCACGCCGACCCCGACGGCGAGCGGAAGCAGCATGAAGAACAGGCCGTACAGCGGCGCGCGTCCGCCGCGGGCCGAGCCGGCCTTCGTCCGGAGGCTGCGCCGCACGCTGGCCGCCTCGGAGAAGTAGTCGATCGCCGGGTTGGACGCGTGCGTCTGGCGGGTGCCGCAGCGCACGCAGTAGCGCTGGTCGCGATCGACCGGCGCCCGGCACTCCTCGCACAGGATGTGCCCCGTCGGAATCAGCTCCGGCGCCGCCACCGGACCGGCTGCCGGGCTGCGCGCCAGCGTCAGCGAGGGGTGGCGCTCGGGGATGATGCGCGGCGATGGTGCGAATGGCCCTGCGGCGGGGAGAACCTGGGTAGGCGACTCGGAGTCGGGGGGGTTCATGCTCTCGTCCCTAACGGAGATTGGTGGGGGGAGCGTCGGCCTGGACGGGCACCGTGCCCGAATTGCCGACCAGCTTGATGGTAATTGTGCTCGTTCCCGACGAGCTTAGCTGGGCCAAGGTCCCTTGACCAGCCGCGAGCAGCCGCCGACCGGAGCTGGCGGACGCATAGACCGCGAGCCCGGACTGCGCCAGACCCGAGTGGTTGACGATCGTCACGGCGACCTGTCCGCGGGTGCGGGTCGATGCCGGCGCGGTCACCGAGGCGCTGAGCAGCGGCAGGCTCTTGATGCCCTGGTTGTCGGTCACGGTGGCGAACCCGACGGCCGCGAACGGCGCTCCGGTGGGAAGAGTGGCTCGGGTGACGAACACCCACGTCACCGAGGCGCCCCCCGCGATCGCGCCGATGTGCGTCTGGAAGTAGGGCAGGCCGGCCTGGCCGTTGAGGCGGACGGTGCGCCCGTCGCGGGTGATCACCCCGACGGAGATGGGCAGGTCCGTGACCGGTTGCGTGCCGTCGTTGCGAAGCGCGACGGCGATCGCACTCGTTCCGCCGCTGGTCACGCGGCCGACGTCGAGCACCGACACGCCGGGGTTGCGCCGCGTCACCTCGATCGGCTCCTGGCTGGCCAGCAGGCGGTCGGCAGCCAGCTTGGCCCGCGCGCTCTCCTGCTGGGTCGTCTCGACACATCCGGTGAGCGTGGTCATGAGCAGGAGAGAGGTCATCGCTGTCGCCCAGCGGCGCACGTCAGCCGAAGGCACCGCTGACGTAGTCCTTGGTGCGTTGCTCGCGGGGCGAGTCGAAGAGGTTGCCGGCATTGCCGTACTCGACGAGCTCGCCGAGGTACATGAAGGCGACCTCGTCGGCGATGCGGTACGCCTGCTGGAGGTTGTGGGTGACGATCACGATGGCGACGTCGTCCCGCAGCCGCACGATCAGGTCCTCGATCACCTGCGTGGACTGGGGGTCCAGCGCCGAGCAGGGTTCGTCCAGCAGCAGGACCTCGGGATTGGCGGCCAGCGCGCGGGCGATGCACAGGCGCTGCTGCTGGCCTCCGGACAGCCGCAGGGCGGGATGGTCGAGGTTGTCCTTGACCTCCTCGAGCAGTCCTGCGCGGTCAAGCGCGTTGAGCACCGGTTCGCGCAACACGCGCTTGCGCGGGCGCCTGGAGCCCTGCTCGCGCAGCACGTAGGCGACGTTGTCGAACACGCTCATCGGGAAGGGATTGGGCTGCTGGAAGACCATCGTCACGCGGCGGCGCAGCAGGGTTGGCTCGATCGAGGTGATGTCGGTGCCGTCGAGGGTGATGCGCCCGCTGAGCGAGGCGCCCTTGGTCAGCTCCGTCAGCCGGTTGAGCGATCGCAGCAGGGTCGTCTTGCCACACCCCGACGGCCCGATCAGGCCGAGCACCTCGCCCTGGCGGATCGGCAGCGACACGGAGCGCACCGCCGGCTTCTCGCCGTAGTCGATCGAGACCTGCTCGATCTGCATGCGGTCGATCGCCACCGCAGTGGAGCGCCCGCGCCGGCGCGGGCTGGCGACGAAGCTCGACCCGGGTGCGCGGCCGTCGTGGACCGGCGCGGCCCCGTTGCCGTTGGCCGGCGGCTCGACGTAGCCGGGGGGCGGGCCGGCCGGCGTCGGCGTGTCGCCCAGCTCCAGCCAGCGGACGGGTGGCGGCGTCAGGGGGTCCATCAGGCCACCTTGCTTCGCCGGGCCACGATCTCGACCGCTCCGTTGAGCGCGAGGACGATCAGCAGCAGCACGAACGCCGCGGCGTACGCCTTGTGGGGCTGGTTGAAATCGCCGGTCGGGCGCGTTCTGGTAGACGTAGCCGGTCAGCGTGCTGCCGGTGCCCCGCAGCAGGCCGAGCAACGGCGTGCCGTTGGCCGAGTACAGGGTCAGCGTCGCTCCGAGCAGGAGCACGATGATCGCGGTGTCGCCGATGATCCGCCCGAGTCCGAGCATCGCGCCGGTCACCACGTTCGGGCGCGCCGTCGGGAGCAGGATGCGCCGGACGGTGGCGAACTTGGTCTTGCCGACGGCCAGCGAAGCCTCGCGCACGCGGCTGGGGATCGCCAGCAGGCCCGCCCGGGTGTTCCCCACGACCAGCGGCAGCGCGACGAGCGACAGCATCGCCCCCGCGGCAAAGAACGATCGCCCGTACACGACGTGGCCAGCGGTGCGGCTGAGGAAGCCGAGCAGTGGGCTCTCGAAGATGATCAGCCCGAAGAGGGCGAGCACGATCGTCGGGATGCCGGCGATCATGTCGATCGCTGATTCGACGGCGCGGGCGAGCCCGAACGGGCGGCCGTACTCGCTCAGCCACACCGCGATCGTCACGCCGACCGGCAGCGCGATGGCCATGCCGAGCACCGAGACGACGACGGTGCCGATGAGCGGGTCCAGGAAGCCGCCGGTCTGCGACGGCGTGACGCCCGCGCTCGGGCTCGTGACCAGCAGCGACGGGCGCAGGTACCGGATCGCCCTGCGCGAACAGGTAGAGCACGATCGCCAGCGTGACCGCGCAGACGGCCAGGCCGAGCATCCAGCAGATGGCCAGGCCGATACGGTCCGTCAGCCGCCAGGTGGCGCTCGACTCGACCGCGCGCTTGCGGGCCGGCACCGGTGCGGGGTAGGTCGGGGCCTGCGCGGACATCAGACGATCCCGTAGCGTCGTAGCGGCTGCTTGGCCGCCCAGCCGGCGAGCGACAGCAGCGCGACCGAGACGAGCAGCACGGCGGCGATGGCGAACAGGGTGTGCTTCAGCGGCAGCGAGTCGATGCCCTCGGCGTTCTGGATGATCGTCGCCGCGAGCGGTCGCGAGGGCTCGAAGAAGAAGATCGGCGCCGTCGAACGGGTTGGGCGCGAAGCCGACCGAGCCCGAGACCATGCCGAGCGCGATCGCCTCGCCGAGCGCGCGGGCGGTGGCCAGCACGGTGCCGGCCACGATCGCCGGGCCGGGCGGCCCGGACCGCGATCTTCCAGTAGGTGCGCCAGCGGTTGACGCCGAGCGCGAGCGAGCCCTCGATCCAGCCGCTCGGCACCGAGCGCAGGCCGTCGGCGAAGATCGCGGTCATCAGCGGCGTGATCATCACCGTGAGGACGAGCACGGCGGCGAGCAGGCTGTTGCCGCTCAGCGAGATGACGTAGGCGACCGAAGCCTTCTCGGATTGCGTGATGAGGTGGTTGTCGATGATAGGGCACGACCACGAGCACGCCGAGCAGGCCGAAGATGACCGAGGGCACGCTGGCCAGCAGGCGCAGCACCGGCTGCAGGATGCGCTTCATCGGTTCGGGCGCGAACTCGACCACGAAGACGGCGACGAACAGCGAGCAGAAGATGCTGATGAGGACCGCGCCGCCGACGATCAGGATCGTGCTCCAGATCAACGGCCAGGCGTGGAAGGTCCACACGTAGGCGGTGCCAGCCTCGCCGGAGTTGTAGATCGCCCGGATCTGATCGTCGACGTTGCCGCCGCTGCCGAACCAGGCCAGTCCGTTGTGGGCGAAGGACGGCCAGCCCTGCACGAAGACGAACGCGAACAGCACCCCGAGTAGGGCCAGCACACAGCAGACAAGCGCGCCGAGCGTCAGCTCGGCGCGCTTGTCGGACCACCGGGGTGGTTGCTCCTCGTTGAGAGGGAACCGCTCCTCGAGCATCTGACCTCTCGCTTACTTCTTCTTCTTGTTCTTGGGCTTGGGCTTGGGCTTCGGCTTGGGCTTGGGCTTGGGCTTCGCGGCCGCCGCGTTGGTCACCGGCACCCCGCCGACCTGGCTGATGATCTGGCCCGCCGCGGCACTGGTCTGCACCCAGTTGGCGAACGCCAGCACGTCAGGGTTGGGGTTCGAGGCCGGCACGACCAGCCAGATGAAGCGCGACAGCGGGTACGTCTGGGCCTTGATGTTCGCGTCATTGCAGGCCAGGCCGTTGACGGTGAGCGACTTCAGCGCCGGGACCTGATAGGCCAGCCCGGCGTAGCCGATGCCGTTGGCATCCCCCTCGACCGCGTTGGCGACGAGGTCGTCGGATGCCTCGGTGGTGACGTTCGAACCCTGGATGGCACCGTCGAGAATCGCGCTCGTGAAGAACGTGAACGTGCCCGCGGTGGAGTTGCGACCGTAGGCGTCGATCGTCGTGGTCAGGCCCGAGCCGGGCACCTGGGCCCAGTTGGTCAGGTTGCCCTCGAAGATGTTCGCGAGGGTGGAGGAGGTGATGTTGCTCAGGGTGTTCTTCGGGCTGACGTCGATGCACAGGCCGTCGGCGAACAGCTGGATGAACGTCGTGCCCGCATCGACCGACGTCGGGGCCACGGACTGCCCGGCGAACTCGCTGCGGTCGGCCTGCACGTCCTTGACGCCGGAGTTGCCGCCGTCGCCGGTGTAGAGGAACTGGATGCTGGGGTTGACCTTCTTGTAGCCCTGGAACAGGGCCTCGAAGTAGGGCTGGGCGGCGGTGGAGCCCGACCCGATCAGGGTGGTCGCGCCAGCCGACGCCGGAGCGGCGCACAGCAGTACGAGCGCGGCGGCCAACGCTGTCCTCGTGCGGTTCATCACAGCTCTTCCTTTCGTCGGTACAGCATGTTGACCATAAACTCGATCGACAATGTCAGAGTTGCGGTGCCGCATCACGATCCAGCCTTCGGCCGGTTCTTCAGCACGATCGTCTGCTGGGCGAGGTTGCTGACCACGCCGTTGGCCTGCGCCGTCGCGTCGATCGTCAGGGTCAGCTTCGGGAGCTTCGACAGGAGCTTGGCCGCGCGCTGGCTGACCGGGACGCTGTCGTACGCCAACTGGAAGGGGTCGACGGTGACGCGGTTGCTCCCGATCCAGACGAGCGAGACGCCCGTCGGCGCGTGCGTGATGACGTGGTTCGCCACCGCGACGGATGCCGGGATGAACACCTGCACGGTGATCGTGCCGGGCGAATCGAGGCGCAGCAGCAGCGGGACGCCGCCGTCCAGCACGCCGGGCAGGAACGCGCCGCCCACCGCCGAGCCGATCACCGGCGGGTCCGGCTGGGTGAAGAAGACCTGATCCCCGCCGGACACGGTCCCGGTCTTGTCGCTGGCGACGAACTGGTAGTGGTACTCCTCTCCGGGCGCCACGGGGACCGTCGCCGCTTCCAGCTGGTTAAGCCCGCTCGAGCTGACCGGCGTCGAAGTCGTGTTGGTCCCGTAGGCGGTGGTCTCGCCGTACTCGAAGTAGAACGTGCTGGACGCGGGGGCCAGGATCGTTCCGTTGAGCGTGGCGTAGGAGTCCACGACGTTGCTGACGTCGTTCGTCCACGCGGTGGGCAGCGGCGTCTTCGGTGCGGTGGCGGCGAGGGCCGCCGGTGTGGTCGACAGTGCCGCGACGCAGGCGACCACCAGGGCCGCGGAGCGGCGGGTGCGGCGCGCGACGGCTGTCAGTGACGCGGGCGGAGACGGTTGGTTCCGCGTGGCGATGTGGCGAAGCATCTTGCTCCTTGTCTCGGGATACGAACGCGGGGATAGTACACAATTTCCACAAAACCGATCGAGAAAAGAACAATAGGGCGGCCGCGCCGCGCGCGACCCGCCGCGCAAGGCTCGAACCGCCCGCGCGAGCTGCACGTTTCTCTGCACCGAGCAGGACAAAGGCGGCCGTGCGCCGATTCATGTCCTGTGCTGCTGACAGCGACGCGATCCCGTGCGCCCATGTGCGCCATGCTCGGCTGCGCCCTATTGGCGGTCGCCACCGCGCCGCCGGCGCTCGCGCGCACGGCCCGCGGCCCGGCGTCGAGCGAACGCCCCGGCCTCCCGCTGGCACACGCCGCTCAGCTGATCCGCGCGGTGCCCATCGACGCGGGCACGACGACCTCGGCCTCGGGCCCGACGCTGAGCTCGTCGGTGGCGACCACGGCGGCGCCCTCCACGACCAGCGCCCCCACCACGACGGCCGCCCCACCGCCGGTCGTCGCGACCACGACCGCCTCCAGCACCGTGACCGTCCCGCCTGCGCCCGGCCCGACCCCATCGGCCGCCGGCCCGTCCGCGGCCGTTGGGCCGGCGCCGGCCGCCTCGCCGGGGCCAAGCGCCGACACGCCGACGGGCGCCACCGGCCCGGCAGCCAGCGTCCCGTCGTCGGTGACCGGCCCCGACGACGGGACGCTGTTCGCCACCGGCCCGACGCTGGCGGGCGGCGCCTCGGCGCCGGCGTCGGCCCGGCGTAGCGGCGGCACGCAGGCGCCGGCGCGCGCTCGGCGGCCGACGACGCGATCGGCGGCGGCCGCGGCGGCCGCAGCGGCGAGCGCCGCCGGCGTGGCGCTGCCGCCGCTGCCCTTCAACGGCGTGCTCGCGCTCACCGACCCGTTCGCCTCGATGGCCGACTCGGTGCTCGGCTACTTCCGCATCCCGCTGTTCCTGCTGCCGATCTACCAGGCGGCGGGCGACGAGTACGGCGTGCCCTGGCAGGTGCTGGCCGCCATCAACGAGATCGAGACCGACTACGGCCACGACCTCGGCGTGTCCTCGGCCGGCGCGCTCGGCTGGATGCAGTTCATGCCGACGACGTGGATGCTGTACGGCGTCGACGCCACGGCCAGCGGCGTCGCCGACCCGTACAACCCGGCCGACGCGATCTTCGCCGCGGCCCGGCTGCTCCGCGACGCGGGCGCGCGCAAGCACCTCGCCGACGCGATCTTCGCCTACAACCACTCGAGCGCCTACGTCGACTCGGTGCTCCTGCGTGCGCAGCTGATCGAGGACTACCCGGCGTCGCTCATCGACGCGCTGACCGCGCTGAGCATCGGCGACACCCCGGTGCACAACGGCGACGTGCGCTCGGTCGACTACGGGCCGGCGCCCCGCAAGCCGGTCGCCGTGGCGCGCGCGGCCCGGCGAAGCCGCGGCGTCGCACAAGAAGACTCGCCTGCGCCCGCCGCCGCCGCTGACGCTGTGACCACGCCGGGGCTCGCGGATCCTCGCGGTCCGCGACGGACGCATCGTCAGCGAGGGCATCTCGCCGGCGTTCGGCGGTGAGTACCTCACCCTGCGCGACGCCGACGGCAACGACTTCACCTACGGACACCTGTCGCGGCGTCGCGGTCTACGGCCCCGAGCATCCGCCGCAGTGGCACCCGCTGGGCGTCGGCACCGCCGTCAGGCCGGAGCGGTCATCGGCGAGGTCGGCGGCACCGGCTCGTCGGCATGATGCGCTTCGTCGTGCGCCCGGCGGGCGACAGCGAGCCGGTCGACCGCTGCCCTACCTCGACAGCTGGGCGCTGCGCGCCGAGACGCTGGCACCCGCGCGGCGACACCACCGCCGCTCCGGGGCCACCGGGCCGCGGCCGCGACCACCGCGCCGGCCGACCCTGCGCTGGCGGCGACGGCGGGCGCGCTCGCCCCGGTCCGCCGGCGGCGACGGACCGCGGCGGTCGCGTGCCGCGCCGCCGCCGCCGCGCGGCCGCGGGCCAGGCCGGCGCAGCCGGCCCGGGTGCGCGCCCGCGGCACCGACCTGTTCAGCTGGGGGAGCACGACGATCTTCTTCGCGACCAGCGGCGCGCTGAGCACGCGGTGCTCGCCGACCACTACGTCGTCCTGCCCGCCTGCGAGCGCGCCGCCGTCGGCGCACCGGCTCGACCGCCGCGTGCTCGCCGTGCTCGAGTACCTGCGCAGTCGGGCTTCTCGCTGACGGTCGGCGCCTCGAGTTGCCCGCGGCCCACCGGCCGGCGCGCCGCCGGCACGCGCAGCGGCGCGATCCACATCACCGCCATCAACGGCGCGCGGGTGGTCGCGCACCCGAGCCCGGACTTCGCTCACCGGGCTGGTGCTCGCCCGCCTGCGGGCCCTGTACGGCGAGTTCGTCCCCGCAGACGTGCTCGATCGCCGCCGTGTCGGCGGCCGACGGCTCCGGCGGATCGCCCGTCGCCTACGGCTCGGGTCTCCTTTGCCGTGCCGCCGGCGCGCGGCTGGCGCCGCCCCCGGCGCCCGCGCAGGCGGCCATCGCTCGCCTGTCGGCGCTCGACGCCCCCCTGACCTCGCTGGAGTGGTCCGAGACCACCGCCCGCCTGGCCGCGATCACCAGCCCCGGGCTGGTGCCGTTCCCCAGCCCGAACGCCACGGTCGATCCGCCGGCGCACAGGCACCGCTGACGCGCGGGAGGCTCACACGCCGACCGCGCCGGTCGCGTGGCGGTCCCGTCGCCTACGCCGCCGGCGCGGTCACCGAGGTGCCGACGGCGGTCGCGCGCGCGGGGCGGCGGCTCGGCTCGCGACGATTGCGCAGCAGGCGCGCGGCGAGCAGCGTCAGCAGCCCGCCGCCGTCGCGTACAGCACGAGCGTGCGGATCGGGTCGGTGGTGGGGAACGGCTTGTGCAGCGCCGTCTTGTCGCCGGCCGCCTGGATGTCGAGCAGGCCCTGGTGGTCGATCCCCAGCAGCGTGGGGAAGAACGCGGCGAACAGCGCCCAGGCGGCGAGCGCGCCCACGCCGGCCAGCAGCGAGCGCGGCGTCAGGCGCAGCCGGTCGGTGGCGTAGGCGGCGCAGCCGATCGCCGCGAAGGCGAAGCAGCAGGAACGGGTAGATGGCCAGCCCAGCCGCGGCCGGCGCCGTAGGCGCTGGCGATCGTCGGCTGGAAGTTGCCGGCCTTCAGCAGGCGCATCCAGACCACCGTCTCGTTCTCGTAGCCGACGAGCGGATGCGTGATCGTGGCCAGCACGAGGATGAACACCGACGCCGCGGCGAGGGCCACGGTCGGGCCCGGGAAGCGCCTGAGCGCGATCGCGATCGGGACGGCCAGGAAGGGCAGCATCGTGGCCAGGAAGCGCGGGCCGAGGAAGCCGCCGCCGAACGGCAGGTAGTAGCCGGAGTTGTAGCCGACGTAGCAGACGCAGATGCCGGCGATGGTCAGCGCCTCGGCGCGCTTGCCCGCGCCGGTACATGCAGCACGAGCCCCACGACGCCCATGACGAGCACCGGCGACAGCGTCAGCAGACCGCGCGAGTCGAGCAGCAGCGTCGCCATCACCTTCAGGCTCGGCACCCCGATGCCGAAGAAGCCCTTCTGCTGGCGCGGGCACGTCGGAGTAGGCCAGGTGCGTCCAGGAGTGAAACGCGTAGTGGTTGTAGATCAGCAGCGGGATGATGCCGACGATCCCGCCGGCGATGTACGCGCCGGCGCGGCGCAGCACCAGCAGCGGCGTCAGCGCGTCGCGGCGCGAGAGCAGGAACAGGCCGAGCACGAGCGCCGACGAAGAACAGGGGGTACTCCGAGGCCACGGCGTAGCCCATGAACAGCCCGGCGAGCGCCAGCAGCGACGCGCTCGGCGGTCCGTCGCGTTCTCGCAGCATGAGGGCGAACGCGGCGAAGCCGAGCATCGCCGTGAACACGTGCGAGAACAGCAGCGTCGAGAGCGGCAGGATCATCGTGCCGAGCCCCAGGATCACCGCGGCCGCCGCCCCGTGGCGGGGCTCGAAGCGCTCGGCCACGCGCCAGACGAGCAGCAGCAGGATGAGCCCGGGCACCACGTTGCCCATCAGCCCGACGAGGTAGATCATCTCGTCGTCGTTGCGCTGCGCCTGCGAGTGGCGCGCCCAGGCGTCGGCGTCCAGCGCGTTGAGCGTGTCGTACCAGGGCAGCAGGAACAGCGCGAGGCCGGGCGCCCGCGCCGAGTACACGTGGCCCTTGTAGGTCACCTTGTCGCCCGTGTTGCTCTGATAGGCGTCGATCGTGGTGGTGTCGTTGTTGAGCGAGCGCACCAGGTCGTAGTGGGAGGTCTGGTTCCAGCTGAAGCTCTGGATGACCGTGGCGAAGGCCAGGCCGACGAAGCATGACGGCCGCCAGCGCGAGGCGCTGCCGTGGACGGGCGCCGGTGCGCGGCGGGGCCGGCGTGACGCTGCCGCCGTCACCACCGTCACGGCCGGGCGGCAGCGGCGCCACGCGCCGCCGCGCAAGGACGGGCCGCGCGCTCATCGGGGCGCCGGCTCGATCTCGAAGATCGTCAGCGGACCGAGGCGGAAGCGCTTGATCGGCAGCCCGGCGATCGACTTCACGGCGGCGGCCGCCGGGTCCGGCGGCTCGATAGATCGCACCCTTGTCCTTGGGCAGGCCGAAGCTCAGCACCTGCGGATCGAGCACGACCGTGCGGATGCCCAGATGCTGCAGGTGCCGCACGCCGGCGGCGTCGGGGAAGTCCTGCATCCCGCCGCGCAGGTTGTCGATCGCGTTGATGTCGAAGGTCGAGACGCCCTGGGCGATCTCGGGGTACCCGTTCGCCGACCAGAACTGGAACAGGCGGTCGCTCGAGGTGATGGTCGGAAGGTACAGCTGAGGCTGCGGGAGGAAGGCGGTGCTGGGCGGCGCCTTGGGCACCACCGGGTGCGGCAGCTTGCCCGCGCCCTCGAACACGATCCCGGCGAACAGCAGCACGGCCACCGCCGGCACGACCGCGCGCGCGCCGGGCCCACCCTTGGCGGTGCGGCGCGCGAGCGCACCCAGCAACCGGTGCGCGCCGGCGCCGGCCAGCAGGGCGAGCGCGAGCGTGCTCATCGTGTACACGCGGCCGGGAACGCGCACCCCCTTCCAGCCGGGGACGAAGTTGTGCACGAGCAGGTAGGGGTATCCGCCCGGGAGGAAGTCGAGCCCCATGGCCAGCGAGGCGAACAGCACGAGGCCGCCGAGCAGCCACCATCGCAGCCGTCGTGGGAACACGGCCGCACCGAGGCCGCCGATGGCCAGCGCCGCGATGATCAGGCCGGGGAAGAACGTGCTCTCGTTCTGGGAGCTGAGGCTGTAGCGGACCGACTTGGCGATACCGCTCCACACGCGGTTGTAGTAGGGCGCCGCGAAGAAGGCCTTGGGGGAGGCCGAATAGCTCTTGATCTCGCTCATGGCGCGCGTCGCGGTCGGGAAGTCGGCCGCGGTCTGCAGGTAGGCCCGGGCCATGAACCCGCCCACGGCCATGTACAGGACGATGCCGATCAGCGACACGATCAGCACCGGCTCGGGCAGGCGGTGGGCGCCGCGCCGCCACCAGGCGTAGATCGCCACCAGGGCGATGACGAGCAGGGTGTAGGAGAACGGCAGCCCGAGCGTGAAGCCGAGGCTCAGCTGCCAGGTGGCCACGATCCAGCCGGCCAGCACCAGGCGCGCGGATCCGCGGCGGTAGCCGCGCAACAGCAGGAAGAACGCGAGCGGAATCGCGCCGCTGGAGATGACCTGGAAGTGGCCCGCCTCGGCCGCCTTGTAGGGAGCGTAGGCGAAGGCCACACCGGCGATGGCCGCCGCCGCCGGGCGCAGTCCCAGCTCGCGGCCCAGCAGGTAGGCGCCGATCACCGGCAGCGCCCAGATGAAGATGTAGAGCAGGTTGTAACGGACGAGCGTTGCCGTGGTGCCCGAGCCGATCAGCCCGGTGGGCGCGTAGCCGAGCAGGGCATCCGAGAAGGTGAGGCTGTTCGGGTAGGGCCAGAAAGCGTTGGTCTGGAAGATGTGCAGCGGGTTGTGGAGCAGGGTGTGGCCCTCGACGGCGACCTGCCAGGCCGTGCGGATGGGATCGCCGAGATCCGGGCTGATGCGCGAGGGCAGGTGCAGGATGAGCGGCCAGCTGGTGATGATCGCCAGCACGAAGGAGCCGGCGATGAGCAGCGCGATCTCGCGGCCGCCGATGCGCGGCGACTTCGCCGCATCGACCAGCGGGCTCGGGCCGGCGCCGGCGCGGGGCCGGCGCCGGGCGGCACGCTCGGCGGGGCGCGGCAGGGTGGGGGCGGCCGGCGGGGCCGCCGTGGATGCGCTCAGAGGATCACTCAACGCGGACTCTCGAAGATACGGACGTCACGGACGGATGGAGGCGCACACGCTCGCAGCGGGCGCGAGAACATGCGGGTCGGCGGCGACGGGAGGCGGGCGTTGGAGGCCTGCCACCGCGCGCGCCTGACGTCCAGCTCCCAGGCAGAGTAACGAACCGCGGCCCCGGAACGCCCTGACAGGCCGCGCACGGCGGCCCGGATGGCGCCCCGGCGAGGCTGGCGCGCACGGGTCCTACAGCACCTTGGACAGGAACGAGCGGGTGCGCTCCTCCCGCGGGTTGGCGAGCACCGTGCGGGGGTCGCCCGACTCCACCACGACGCCGTCGTCCATGAACACCAGGGTGTCGCCGACCTCGCGGGCGAAGCCGATCTCGTGGGTGACCACGACCATCGTCATGCCGTCCTTGGCCAGGCCGCGCATCACGTCGAGCACCTCTCCGACGAGTTCGGGATCAAGGGCCGACGTCGGCTCGTCGAACAGCATCAGCTTCGGCTGCATGGCCAGCGCCCGCGCGATCGCCACGCGCTGCTGCTGGCCGCCGGACAGCTGGGAGGGGTAGGCCTTGACCTTGTCGGACAGGCCGACGCGCTCGAGCAGCTGCTGCGCCCGCTCGATGGCGTCCTTGCGCGGCACCTTGCGAACGCGGCACGGCGCCTCGATGACGTTGTCCAGCACGGACATGTGGGGGAACAGGTTGAAGCGCTGGAAGACCATGCCGATCTCGGCCCGGCGCTGGGAGACCTCCGATTCGCGCAGCTCGTAGAGCTTGTCGCCCGACTGGCGGTAGCCGACCAGGTCGCCGTCGACCCACAGGCGGCCGTAGTTGAGCTTCTCGAGGTGGTTGATGCAGCGCAGGAAGGTCGACTTGCCCGACCCGGAGGGGCCGAGGATGCACATCACGTCGCCGCGTCCGACCTCGAGGTCGATCCCCTTGAGGACCTCCAGGCGGCCGAAGTACTTGTGCACGCCCTCGGCGCGGACCATGGGCTCGGTCATCTCAGTACAGGTTGCCCCCGCCGTGCCCGACGGAGTTGGGGTCGGTCGGGTTGCGCCCGAATCCGGGATCGGAACCGTACGCGGCCGGATCGTGGCGGAAGGTGCCGAGCCCCCGCCTGATCCGCTGCAACGGCGTCGGCGGCAGCTCGCGCGTGGCCCCGCGCGCGTAGCGGCGCTCGAGGTAGTACTGCCCGACGTACAGCACGCTGGTCATCACCAGGTACCAGAACGAGGCCACGAGCAGCAGCTGGATGGTCTCGTAGTTCTGCGCGTAGATGAGCTGGGCGGAGCCGAGCAGCTCGGGGTAGGCGATGACGAAGGCCAGTGAGGTGGTCTTGAGCATCGAGATCGTCTCGTTGCCGGTGGGCGGGATGATCACCCGCATCGCCTGCGGCAGCACGATGCGGCGCATCGTCTGCATGCGCGTCAGGCCGAGCGCCGCCGCCGCCTCGGTCTGGCCTTCGTCGACGGAGATGATCCCGGCGCGCACGATCTCCGACATGTACGCCGCCTCATTGAGGCCGAGGCCGAGCAGGACGGCCACGAACGGCTTGATCAGCGTGTTCGCGTCCAGGTTGACGGCCGACGGGCCGAACGGGATGCCCAGCGCGATCTTCGGGTACAGGGCGGCGACGTTGTACCAGAACAGCAGCTGCACGAGGACCGGCGTGCCGCGGAAGAACCAGATGTACAGCCAGCTGCTCCCGGAGATGAGCGGATTGGGTGACAGGCGCATGATCGCCAGCACGATCCCGAGCACCACCCCGAGCGCCATGCAGGCGATGGTCAGCTCGATGGTCAGGCGCGCGCCGTGCAGGATGCGCGGGTCGAACAGGTAGGAGCCGACCTCGTGCCACATGAAGTTCTTGTTCGTGACCACCGAGTGCACGAGGGCCACCGCGATGACCAGCACGATGAGCGCGGCGACCCAGCGACCCGGGTGCCGGACCGGCACGGCCTTGATCTGATCAGGCCGCCCGGCCGGCGCGGGTGCGTCCGTGGTGTTCGGGACGGAGGACACCACGACCTCCGAGCGGCGCTAGCTCGTGGCGCCGTTGATGGCCGGCGCGTCGTCTGCGCCGCTCTGCAGACCCCACTTCTTGAGGATCGTCGCGTATTGACCGTTCTTGACCATGAACTGCAGGGCCACGAGGATCGCCTTGTCCAGCGTGCCCGAGGACTTCGGCACGGCGATGCCGTAGGGCGCGTTCTCGATCGAGGCGCCGTCGAGCTTGAACTTGCCGTGGGACTGGGCCACCTGGTAGGCCGCCACCGGCGAGTCGGCGAAGCCGAGCTGCGCCCGTCCGGAGGCCAGCGCGAGGTTCGCGCTGTTCTGGTCGGGGAACACGAGCACGGTCACGGCCGGTCTTGCCCTCAGAGGTGCACTTCTTGGACTGGGTCTGCGCGTCCGTCTGCTCGGTGGTCCCGGACTCCACGGCCACCTTCAGGCCGCAGATGCTCGCCAGGCCGGTGATCGTCGGGCCGCCGGAGGCGACGGCGAAGAACGACTCGCCGGCGGTGAAGTAGTCGATGAAGTTGACCTGGGCCTCGCGCGCCTTGGTGTCCGTGAACGAGGACATGCCGACGTCGAACTTGCCCGACGTCAGGCCGGGGATGATCGTGTCGAAGGTCGCGTTGACCACGTTCGCCTTCAGGCCGAGGAGCGGGAACAGCGCGTGCGCGAGGTCGGCGTCCATCCCGACCACGGTGTGCCCGTTGGAGCCGATGAACTCGTTCGGTGCGTACGTGGCGTCGGCGGCCACGATGACCGCGCCCATCGACTTGATGCTCGCGGGGACGAGCGCCGCCGCGGGCGCGTACACGCCGGCGGTGTTCACGCCGTTGGCGCTGTTGGCGGCCGAGCTGGCGCTCGACGAGCTCGAGGACGACGAGCTGGAGCTCGAGCTGCCACAGGCGGCGATGCCGATCACGGCGGCGGAGACGGCGGCGAGCCATGATGCGGAGCGAACGGTTCTCTTGAACAAGACGTGGATCTCCTCGGACGGCGTGGGAAAGAGCCGCCACAGGATATGTAAATGGCTTGGTCACGGGGGTTTTTGTTCGATTAGCCGCCCCGCGCGGCGCCACCCGTCGTGACGATTCACTAGTCTGCCCGCCGATGCGCCGTCCCGCCCTCAGGCTCCTCGCCCTGGTCGCCGTCCCGCTGGCGCTCCTACCGAGCGCCCTGGCATTCGCTGCCGCGACGCCGACCTACGTCAAGGAGAGCTACGCGACCTTCCAGTCCCAGCTCACCGGCGGCAAGGTGCGCGCGGTGACGTTCAACAAGGTCGCCCACTCGGTGCACATCACCACGGTCGCCGCCGGCCCGCTGCTGCTCGCCGTGTACCCGCCGCAGGACTTCAAGACGCTCGACGCCCAGATCAAGGCGAAGGGCGTGCCGGTGACGATCGAGCACCTGCCGAAGAAGGCCGGCGCGAAGACCACCACGACGACGCACCACAAGCTGCGCTACATCGCCGCGGGCCTGCTGGTCGTGGTCATCGTGGTCATCGTGCTGGTGCTCGGCTTCAACCGCCGCCGCCCGGCGGGCGAGCCCGCGGCGTCCGCGCCGGCCGCCGACGCGGGTCCACCGCCCGAGCCCGACGCGCCCACCGCCGGGGAGTAGCGCCGGCTGACGGCCCGTCTACGCTGTCCGTGCGCCCGCACCCGGCGCGCCCACGGACATGTCGCACACGCACACGCACCACGGACACCACCACGGCGCGACGTCCGAGGCGGACGCTCGCCGGCTGATCATCGCTCTGGCGCTGATCGCCGGCCTGATGGTCGTCGAGGTGGCGGTCGGGGTGATCGCCCACGCGCTCGTCCTGCTCTCCGACGCCGGCCACATGCTGACCGACGCCGCGGCGCTCGGCCTGTCCCTGCTCGCCTTGCGGCTGGCCGCCCGGCCGGCGCGCGGGGCCATGACGTTCGGGCTCGGTCGCGCCGAGATCCTGTCGGCACAGGCCAACGGCGTCACGCTGATCGTGCTGGGCGGGGTGATCGTCTACGCGGCGATCGGGCGCCTGATCTCGCCGCCTCACGTGGACGCGTGGCCGATCGTGATCGTCGCGCTGCTGGGGATCGCCGTCAACGGGCTGGCCACCTTCGTGCTGGCGGGCGGCGCCCGGCGGAGCCTGAACATCGAGGGCTCCTTCCGTCACCTGCTGACCGATCTGTACGCGTTCATCGGCACGCTGATCGCCGGCGTGGTCATCCTCGTGACCGGCTACGTGCGCGCCGATGCGATCGCCTCGCTGTTCGTGGCCGCGCTGATGCTGCGGTCGGGATACGGCCTCATTCGGGCCTCTGCACGGGTGTTCCTCGAGGCGTCGCCGGCCGGGCTGGCACCGTCGGAGATCGGCAACGCGCTCGTGCAAGAGCCGGGGGTCGTCGAGGTCCACGATCTCCACGTGTGGGAGGTGACGTCGGGTTTTCCGGCGCTCTCCGCACACGTGCTGGTCAACGCCGACGTGGACTGCCACTCGACTCGGCGCAGCCTGGAGCGGATGCTCGGCGAGCGGTTTCAGCTGCATCACACGACGCTGCAGGTCGACCACCAGCCGCGGGAGCTGCTCGAGCTCGAGGTCGCTCCGGGCGCGCGGCGCGCGCCCGAGGGGTCACCGCCGCCCCGCCAGCAGTGAGGGTGAGGCGGGCCGTCAGCGCCGCTGAAGCAGGTCGACGACGGTGATCCCGTCGTCGATGTTGGGCTCGGGATCGGCGATGAGCGCCAGCGCTGCCTCGATGTGCTCGAGCAGCACCTCGCCGCTGCACGGCGTGTGCACCCAGTCGTCGGCGCCGGCCCGCAGGGCTCGGGCGCGGTCGAACTCGTTGTCGCTCGAGCTCAACACGATCACCGGGAGGTCGCTGAGGTGGCGGACGCTCTCGAGCACCCGCCAGCCGTCGAGCAGCGGGATGTCGAGGTTGACGACCATCAGGTCGGGACGGCGCGTGAACAGCCCGCGCAGGGCGGTGCGTCCGTCGCAGGCGATCAGCACCTGATGCCCCGCCCGACCCAGCAGCACACGCACGAGCTCGAGGACTTCGTCGTCGTCATCGGCGATCAGGATGCGCGTGCGCTGTCGTGGGTCGTGGGTCATGGCGGGGTTCGCGGGGGAGGAGGGCCCCGCACTCCCGGTGATCGACCAGCGCGGCCCGATCCCGCAACGCCCTCCACGAACGTCGTAGACGCGTCCGCCGCGACGGACGTGAGCGTGTCTGATGAGCGTTTCGGGGCCGGGATGAGCGTTTCGCTTCGGTGAGCGGCGGCTTTCTCGCTGCGGCGGCCGGATTTCGGCCGATCGGTAACGTCTTCGGCGTGACCGGGCCGCGCCTGCTCGCCGGACTGCTCGCGCTGGCGCTGCTGGCGGGCGGCACGCGCCTGGCCACGGCCAGGCCGGCTGGTGGCGGCGTCCCGGCGGCGGCGACGGCATCTGGAGGGCTCGCCGGCTTCGACGAGCCCGGCGCATACGACTTGGTCAAGCTGCAGCTCGCCTACGGACCGCGGCCCGCCGGCTCGGTGGCCGAGCGGCGCGCCGGCGACGCGCTCGTACGCCTACTGCCCGGCGGGCATTTCGAGCCGGTTCCGGGGGGGCTGCGCAACATCGTCGGTGGGCTTCCGGGGCGCGAACCGGCGATCGTCCTCGGCGCGCACTACGACACGACGCCGGTGCCCGGCTACCTCGGCGCGAACAACAGCGCGACCGGCGTCGGCGCCGTGATCGAGATCGCGCGCGCCCTCGCCCGTGACCCGTCGGTGCCGGGCGCGCCGGCCATTCGCTTCGTGCTCTTCGATGGCGAGGAGGCGCCGGCCGGCTTCAGCGACTTCCTCACCCAGGGGCTGCGTGGGAGCCGGGCCTACGTGGCCGCGCACGGCGCAAGCACACGCGAGATGGTGCTGCTCGATTTCATCGCGCTGCGCCACGAGACGCTGCCGCGCGAGCTCGGCTCGAACGCGGCGCTGTGGGCGCGCCTGCGCGCCGCGGCGGCGCAGGCGGGCACGCTGTCCTACTTTCCGCCGCGCACGAGCGAGCAGATCTACGACGACCACACGTCGTTCACCAACGCCGGCATCACGGCGATCGACCTCATCGACTTCGACTACCCGTGCTGGCAGCGCACGTGCGACAACCTCAGCCAGGTCTCGCAGTCGAGCCTGGCTGCGGTCGGGGCGACCGTCCTGCGGCTGATGCGCGACGAGCGCCGGCGGCTGGCCGGCGGCTGACCGGCGGCCCTCAGCGATCGTCGCAGTCGTCGCAGGCGCCGCGCAGCACGACCTCGTGCTCGGCGACGCGGAACGGCACGCGCTCGCTCAGACGCGCGATCGCGCGCTCCAGGCCGTCGTCGGCGAAGGGCTGCAGACGACCGCAGCGGTCGCAGACGAGGTGATGGTGATGGCCGGGGCCGTGCTGCACGGGCTCGTAGCGCACCATGCCCTGACCGATGCCCACGCGCTGCACGATGCCGAGGTGCTCGAGCTCCTCGAGGACCCGGTACACGCTCGCCCGTGACACGCGCCGCTCGCGCCGCGCCAGCGCATCCTCGATCTCGGCCGCCGACAGCGCACAGCTCTGCTCGCCGAGCAGCGCCACGACCTCGCGGCGCGCGCCGCCGCGCCGGTAGCCGGCGTCGGCGAGCAGCTGGTTTGCCGCGGTGGCCCAGGGGCTGAGCGACGATTGAGGCACCGATCACAGCTTAGGGGGCGTCCGGCCAATGAACGGGGTCTTGACAGGTAACACCGTGGGACCTAAAGTGCGCGCGCACCCCGGTAGCACGTTGGCGCCTGAATTCGGGCGGGGTCGGTGAGCCCGGGGGTTCGGAGGGGCGGCGGAGCCGCCGCGCCTGAGGGGTCAACACCGGAGGAGTCATCTCATGAAGCGCTTCCCCCTGCGCGTGGCGGCGTTGCTGCCCGCGCTGGTCGCATCACTAGCCGTCCTCGCCTGCGCCGGGCCGGCGCAGGCCGCCCCGACGCTCGGTCCGTCGGGCTCGGCGTTCTACACGCCGCCGTCCCCGCTCCCGGGCGGCGGTCCCGGCACGCTGATCTGGTATCGCCCCGCCACGCTCGAGCCTGGGCGCCGGCGCGCCGAGTGTCGACGCCTGGGACACCCTGTATGACACCACCGACGCGGTCGGCGCGGCGGACCTCGCCACCGGCGCGGTGATCGTGCCCACCGCGGCCTGGACCGGGTCGGGTACTCGCCCCGTCGTCGACTACGCCGTCGGCACGCAGGGCCTCGCGCAGTCGTGTGCGCCGTCGGCGCAGCTCGCTGCCGGCACGGAGTACGAGACGGCGAACATCGTGGCCCTGCTCAAGCAGGGCTGGGCGGTCGTGCTGACCGACTACCAGGGCTACACGACGGGGTCGCAGTCGCTGTACACCGTCGGCGCGGCCGAGGGCCACGCCGTGCTGGACGCGGTGACGGCCGCCGACCAGGTTCCCGGCGTCGGCCTGAGCGCATCGACCAAGACGGCGATCTGGGGCTACTCGCAGGGCGGCCAGGCGGCCGCCTGGGCGGGGCAGCTGCAACAGTCCTATGACCCCACGCTGGACCTCGTCGGTGTGGCGGCGGGCGGCATCCCGGGCAATCTCCAAGACACGGCCAACTACCTCAACGGCAACGTGGCCGCCGGCTTCGCCGCGATGTCGATCGTCGGCCTGAGCGATCAGTATCCGTCGGACATCGATCTGCCCGCGCTCGAGAACGCCAACGGCGCGGCGGCGATCGCCACGCTCAAGAGCCAGTGCGTGTTCCAGGCGCTGCTCGGCTTCGAGAACGTCAACCTCGACCAGTACACCCAGGGTGGCGAGACCCTCGCCCAGCTGGAGGCGACCCCGTCGATCGCCTCGGCGATCGACGCGCAGCAGCTCGGCACCAGCAGCATCCCGGTGCCGGTCTACCAGTACCACGGTCAGGCCGACGAGATCGTCCCGCTCGCCCAGGACATCGCGCTCAAGCAGCAGTACTGCTCCGACGGCGTGGCCGATGAGTTCGCCCTCTATCCGGGCGAGCACATCACGACGCAGTTCCAGGCCGCACCGCAGGTGATCAGCTGGCTGGGCAACCGCTTCGCCGGCGACCTCGCGCCGAACGACTGCGCCGAGCTGGCGCCGCCGCCGAGCTCGACGGCCAATCCGGGCGGCGGCGACTTCGTCGTCTCGCTCAACGACTGGCCGCTGAAGGCATCCCTGTCGCTGAAGAAGCTCGGCAGCACGCTGGCGCTGCCGGCGACGTCGACGTTCAGCGGTGCGACGGACCTCACCAGCCAGCAGCTGCAGCACGGGACGATCGCCGTGCCGGCGTTCTCGACGTCGATCACGGCGCTGGGCATCCTGCCGCTCGGCCTGAAGGTGGCCCTCGTGCAGCAGGGGGCGGCGACCGGTACGGCCTCGCTGGACGCGAGCGGCAACCTGCACATCAACGGGTCGGTCAAGGAGACGGTGGAGCTGCCATCCATCAGCTTCCTCGGCATCGACCTCGTGTCCTCCAGCTGCCACACCGAGACGCCGGTGACCTTCCCGCTGACGTTCAACGGGCCGGTCTCGTCGCTCGGCGATGGCCAGCTGACGTTCAGCGGCAGCGCGACGTTCCCGTCGCTGACGGGCTGCGGCCTGCTGACCGGGATCCTCAACCTGTTGTTCCCCGGCGCGGGCAACAACTACACGTTCACCGTGTCGCCGCCGGCGCCGACGAACTACTAGGAGGGCACCCGGGGGTCATCCCTCCGGGACGCACTCGGGTCAGAGGGGCGAACGCCGGCGGCCGCAGGGCCGCCGGCGTCACCGCCCCGGGCCGCCGGCGTCACCGCCCCGGGCCGTGTCGCCCGCGGCTCGAGCACGGCCGGCCCGTGGACCGGCTACGCCCCGCCGGTGGCCTCGAGCAGCCGGTCGAGCTCGGCGAACTGCCGGTGCAGGCCGCCGCAGACGAGGTCGCAGAGCTCGAACACACCGGGGTCGGCGATCTCGTAGCGGACGAAGTTGCCGTCCTTGCGCCGGCGTAGCAGCCCGGCCTCGTGCAGCACGCCGAGGTGCTTGGAGACGTTCTGCTGCGAGGAGGACGTCGCCTCCTGCAGTTCGCCGACGGTCGCCGGCTGCTCTCGCAGCTGGTCGAGCAACTTGATCCGCATCGGCTCGCCGAGCACGCGAAAGCGCCGGGCGACCAGCTCGACCAGGTCCTCGGGGAGTGGGTGGGGGGGCAGCTCGCGTTCGGCCATCAGCACGAAGGTAGCACACTCTACAACTACTCTCCTGTACAACGATAGAGTTGTGTTATGGTGTGCCGGCGCACATCGCATTCCCGCCGTCGATTCCCGCCAGGAGGCCCCACTGATGAGCACCACCACGGCTGCTCGCCGCCCGAGCATCGCCGCGCCGCCGAGCCGGCCGACCGTCGAGGTGGGCCCGATCGGGCGCCTGGGCCGTTACACCGCCACGCACTTTCGCACCGTGCTCGTGGGGTGGCTACTGGTGGGGGTCGGGCTCGGGTTCTTCGCGCCGCGCGTGGAGACCGCGCTCTCGGGCGCTGGCTGGGAGGCGAGCGGATCGCAGTCGGTGCAGGCTCGCAACCTGATCGACCGCAACTTCGCCGGCCTGGGCAGCTATGGGCTGATGACCGTCATCTACTCGCCGACGCAGACCGTCAGCAGCTCGGCGTTCCGGTCGACGATCATCCGTGTCGAGCAGACGCTGCGCTCCAGCCCCGCGGTGCGAACGGTGGTGGCCCCGATGCCCGGGGTGTCGATCTCTCGCGACGGCCACACGGCGATCGTGCAGGCGGGCGCCGCGCGCAACCCCAATCAGATGGTGGCCGCCGCTGACTCCCTGAAGGGGACGCTGCACCACCTGTCCGGCGGGGCGGTGGTCGTGAACCTGACCGGCGCGGCGGGCATGTGGTCCGACTTCAACGCCGCCAATCGCTCGGCGATGCTCAAGTCCGAGGTCATCTCCTGGCCGGTCACGCTCGGGATCATGCTGCTCGCCTTCGGCTCGCTGGTCGCGGCGGGCCTCCCGCTCATGCTCACGATGGTCGGGCTGCTCGCCGCCGCCGGCTCGCTGTATCTCGGCACCCAGGTCCTGCCGATCTCGATCTGGGCGATGAACTTCGCGCTGATGTTCGCGCTCGCGCTCGGCATCGACTACGCGCTGTTCATCGTGATGCGGTTCCGTGGGGCCTTGTTCGGCTCCGGGCTGGGCGCGGAGGACGCGACGGCCGTGACGATGGACACCGCGGGGAAGGCCGTCCTCTTCTCCGGGGTCACCGTGCTGATCTCGCTGACCGCGGTGATGCTCGTCCCCAGCCCGGCGTTCCGCTCGATGAGCCTGGGCATCATGCTCGCCGTCATCTTCGTGCTCGCCGCCACGCTGACACTGCTGCCCGCGGTGCTGGCCAGGATCGGGCCAAAGGTGGACAGGCTCGCGCTGCCGTGGGCGCACTCGGGCGAGCACCGGTCGGCGCGCTTCGCCGCCTGGGGTGAGCGCCTGTGGCGTCACCCCTGGCGCTATGGCCTGCCCGCGCTCGTGCTGCTGCTCGCGCTCGCCTTCCCGGTCACGCAGCTGAAGACCTCGATGCCCTCGATCAAGGTCGTGCCCAGCAGCGACTCCTCGCGCATCGGCTACAACCAGGTGCAGGCCGCCATGGGACCCGGCGCCACCGGCCCGCTGCAACTCGTCACCCCCAGTCGAGAGGCCGCGACCGTCGCCCAGATCGCCGGGCGCGACCCGGGGATCGCTCGAGTGCTCCCCACCCAGCCCGGCGCCGGCGGGCTGGCCCTCGTCACCGCGATCCCGCGCGAGGACCCGTCGAGTCCCGCGGTCGGCGCCACCATCGACCGCCTGCGGGCCGAGCTGCCCGCCGGGACCCTGGTGGGCGGCGCCGCCGCCGAGAACCACGACCTGCAGCACGTGCTGTCGGTCAAGACCCCACTGGTCATCGGCGTCGTGCTCGTGCTCGGGTTCCTGCTGCTGCTGTTCGCGCTGCAGGCCCCGCTGCTGGCAGCCGCCGGCGTGCTGACCAACCTGCTGGCCACCGGTGCCGCGTTCGGGGTGGCCAAACTCGTGTTCCAGAACGGCGACCTGCACTCGCTGCTCGGCTTCCAGCCGCAGGGCTTCCTGGACGCGTGGGGGCCGGTGTTCTTCTTCGCGATGATCTTCGCGATCTCGATGGACTACACGATGTTCCTGCTGTCGAGCGCCAAGGAGCACTGGGACCGCACGCACGACGCCAGGGAGGCGATGGTCGGCGGCGTCGCGCACTCAGGGCGGGTGATCTTCGCCGCCGCCGCCGTCATGGTCGCGGTGTTCTTCACCTTCGCGCTCTCCGGGCCGCTGCCGCCCAAGGAGATGGGCATCATCCTCGGCGTCGCCGTGCTGCTGGACGCCGCCCTGGTACGGCTGCTGCTGCTGCCCGTCCTGTTGCGGCTGATGGGCGCCCGTGCGTGGTACCTGCCGCGCTGGGCGCGGCGCGTCCTGCCCGATGTGCGCTTCGGGCACTCCTGACACGATGCGCCTGCGCCGCCGCATACCCTCGATCGACCCCGCGCACGCAGCCAACCGGTTCTTCAGCGGGACGATCTCGCTCGTGGACGTCCGTACCGACGCCGAGCACCGCGCCGTGCACATCCCCGGCGCCGTGCACATCCCGCTGACGCAGCTGCGCCGCCGCCTGGCGGAGCTGCGCGGCGATCGGCCCGTCGCCATCATCTGCCGCTCCGGCCACCGCAGCACGCTGGCGACGCGCGTCGCCCGGCGGCATGGCCTCGACGCAATGAGCGTCGCCGGCGGCATGCATGCCTGGGTGGCCGCCGAGCTCCCGGCCGCCTGGCCCCACGATGCCACCCTGCGGCGGCACCTTGCCGCGCCGCCGCTCCACGACAACACCACGACCGAGCTCCGATGAGCGCGGCCACCGAACCGACACGGCTCGAGCGCGTGGCGCGACGCCGGCCCGCCCAGATGACTCCCACGGTGCTGCGCGACGACCCGGGTCGCGTGCTGGTCGACGCGACCTGGGGCTCGATCCAGCCCATGACGGCCGCGCCGGGGGTGCGGACGGTTGGCGAGCTCGAGCTGATCGAGCACCTTCGTGCGGGCGGCCAGCTGATCGACACGCGTCTTGTCCGGTTCGCTGCCGCGGGCACGATCCCGGGCGCGCTCGCGATCGCGCACACCGAGATCGAGTCGCGCCTGGACGAGCTCGACTCCGACCGCCCCATCGCCGTGTTCTGCAACGGTCCCCAGTGCGCCGCTACGCCCGACGCTGTCCGACGCCTGATTGCCGCCGGCCGCCCGGCAGAGCTGATCCTCTACTACCGCGGCGGCATCCACGATTGGGTGACGCTCGGTCTGCCGCTCGCCCGCGCGGGCCAGGCCGCGCGCGGCGAGGGCACGCGGCGTGGCTGAGTGCCCAGTACGGCCGCATTGCCGTCGTTTCCCGCAGCGGCGGGCGTGGCCGGCACGGATGAGCCCGCCAGCTGCGGCCGTCAGGATGAAGATCGTCGACCGAAGGAATGAGTAATGGGCTTACATCGTTCGGAGCAACCGGGGCGGCGGCCATGATCATGACCGCCAGCGCCCACCGCGTCGGTAACACGCTCAAGCACGAGGTGAACGTGAACGGCCGTCACCTCATCGTCACCGATGAACCGCTGCGCCTGGGCGGGACCGACGAGGGGCCGGCTCCCCACGAGCTGCTCGCCGCGACCCTGGCCTCCTGCGTCGCCACGATGATGGCGATGTACGCGCAGAATCGCGAGTGGGACATCGGCGAGCTGAGGGTCGACGTCGACTACGACACCGAGAGCACCCCGCGGCGCTTTCGCGTCGACCTGCATCTGCCCAGCCACCTCACGGCCGACCAGCGCAAGCGCCTGGAGCGGGTCGCGCAGACCTGTCCGGTCCGCCGAGCCCTCGAGGCCGGGTTCGCGTTCGAGGAGCGGGTGGTCGGCGTCGCCGACCCGGTTGGCGCCTGACGACGACTCGCGACCGAAGCCTGGTCGGCAGCGGCGGAGACGGACGGGCGCAGGCGAGGTCGCGCGAGAAGCGCATGGACCCTCTGCCGTGATGTACGATTGTACGTACTTTTGTTGGCCAGCCCCGCACCGATCGACCGGAGCGACCCGCTGCCCCTGTGGGCCCAGGTCCTCGCCGACCTGCGCAACCGCCTGCAGGCCGGACAGTTTCAGCAGCGCTTTCCCACCGACGAGCAGCTCGTCGCCGAGTATGAGGTCTCACGCCAGACGGTTCGAGAGGCCGTTCGACGCCTGGCCGATGAGGGGGTGCTGGAGCGCACCCGCGGGCGGGGGACCCGGGTCAAGGCCTTCGAGCAGACCGCCGGCACGCTCGAGTCGCTCTACGAGCAGGTACGAACGCAGGGCGCCACCCAGCGCAGCGTCGTGCACGCCGCCGAGATCGTCACCGACGCCGCGATTGCGCAGCGACTGACGCTTCCCGGCAACGCGGCGCTCGTCTACATCGAGCGCCTGCGCCTGGCCGACGAGGAACCGCTCGCGCTGGACCGGGCCTGGCTGCCGGCCAAGATCGCCCGGCCGCTGCTCGGCCGTGACCTCACCCGCACCGGCCTGTACGTCGAGCTGGCGCGAACCTGCGGCGCCGAGGGGCTGCACGCCAGCGAGCGCATCCGGCCGGCGCTGCCGCGGCCCGAGGATCGCCGCACGCTCAAGCTCCCGCGGGGAGAGGCCGCCTTCTCGATCGAGCGGCTCACCAAGGCGCGCGACGACGTGCCCGTCGAATGGCGCTGGAGCCTCGTACGCGGCGACCGCTACACGATCAAGATCGAGCTGTCCGCCAGCCGGCCCGGGCCGCCGGGCCTGCCCTGGGCGTCCTCGACGCCGGAGTGATCGTGTCGGCGCCCTGTTCTCGTTCGGTAACGATTCCTGCGAGGTGACGCATGACCGACGGACCTGACGCGCGCTGGTTCTCTCACCAGCCGAACATCGTCGGGCGAGGCATCGTGGCCGGCTACAGCCTGCGCTTCTGGGGGCTGGTGGTCGCGCTGGGCGTCGCCACGGGGATCGCCGGGGCGCTGCTGATGGCGCTGCTGTACGCCGTCCAGCACCTCGCGTGGGGCTATCACTCGGGCACGTTCCTCGCCGGCGTGCAGGCGGCGCCGCCCCTGCGTCACATCGTGGTGCTGCTCGCCGCGGCGGTGATCGTCGGTGCGGGAGCGCTGCTCCTGGTGCGCCTGTCCTCCTCCGGCGGGGGTGAGATCTCCGAGTCGCTGTGGCTGCACGGGGCGCGGGTCCCCACCATCCCAGCCCTCGGGCGCGGCGTGCTGTCGATCGTGACCGTTGGCATGGGGTCGTCGCTCGGCCGGGAGGCGGCGCCGCAGCTGGCCGGCGCGGCGGCGGCCAGCCGCCTGTCCGACTGGGCCGCGCTGCCCGGCTGGCAGCGGCGTCTGCTGGTGGCCTCCGGCGCCGGCGCGGGGATGGCCGCCGTGTACAACGTGCCGCTCGGCGGCGCGCTGTTCGCCCTGGAGGTCCTGCTCGGGAGCCTCGCGCTGCCGCTCGTGCTCCCCGCCCTGGCGACGTCGCTGATCGCCACCGCGGTGGCCTGGGTCAGCCTCGGCGACGGCCCCACCTACCACGTGCCCAGCTACGGGGCCAACCTGTCCACGATCGTGTTCGCGGTGCTGATCGGGCCGCTCGCCGGCCTCGCCGCGGTGGCCTGGGTGCGCACGATCGCGCGAGCCAACACGGCACGCCCGCGCGGTCGTGGACGCGTGATCGCCCCGCTCGTCGTGTTCGCCGCGCTGGGGGCGGTGTCGATCCCCTATCCCCAGCTGCTGGGGAACGGGCTGGACATCGTGCAGCTGACCGCCGTCGGCGCCGTCGCTGCCGGGCTGCTGGCCATCCTGCTGGTGCTCAAGCCGATCGCCACCGCCGCCTGCCTGGGCTCGGGAGCGCCGGGCGGCCTGTTCACGCCCACGCTCACCGTCGGCGTGCTGCTGGCGGGGCTGGCCGGGGCGGGCTGGTCGCATCTGTGGCCGGGAACGCCGGCCGGCAGCTACGCGCTGATCGGCGGCGCCGCGCTGCTGGCGGCCGCCATGCAGGGCCCGCTCTCCGCCGTGGTGCTCGCGCTGGAGCTCACGCGACACACCGACGCGCTCATGGTCCCCACGTTGCTTGCCGTCACCGAGGCGACCATCCTGTCCCGTCGCATGGGCGCGCCCTCGATCTACTCCGCACGCCTCGGCTTGAACGGCGTATCCCGGGGCGAGACGGCCGCCTCGCGGTCGCTGCGCGCCCTCGACGACCTGCCGCCGCCGGCGCAGGAGCGAGCAGCGACAGCGTCGGGCGAGACGGTCGACCCCGCCGCCGATTGAGCCCGCACCCTCAGGCGCCGCGCAGCTCGCCGGCCAGCGCGGTGACGCGACGCTCGATGTCGTCGCGGACGCGCCTGACCTCGTCGAGCTCGGCGCCGGCCGGGTCGCCGATGCGCCAATCCACGTGGCGCGCGGAACTGGGGATCTGCACGTCGCCGACGCTGCGGCCCATGGTCACCACGACGTCGGCGTCGGCGAGCACCTCCGGGGACAGGGGCCGGGTGAACTCGTCGGAGAGATCGATCCCGACCTCGCGCATCGCGATCTCGACATTCGGGTCGATCATCGCGGCCGCCTGTGATCCGGCGGAATGGACGCTGACGCCCTGCTCGGCGGCGCGGGCCAGCAGCGCCGCGCCGATCTGCGCCCGGCCGCTTCCGAGCAGGCTGACGAACAGCACCTGCAACGCATCCTCCTGCAGCTCACCTCGAGTCGCCGCGAGGGCTCGCAGGCGCTCCCGCGCATACCGCTGCGCCAGCAACGGCACGAACTCGGCCACGCGGCCCTGCGCGAGCTGTCGAGCCGACTGCTCGACGATCGCGCGCACGATCCCGGGGTCCACGATCCCGTCGAACTCGCGGACCAGTGTCTTGACCGTGATCTCGAGCTGTGATCGAACGGTCGCATCGAAGGGCGACGACTCCTCGACCATCACGGCAAGTCCTACCAAACCGAGCCCGCGCTTGCTGTGAAGGGACCGTGAACCGGTCCGGCGCGCGGTTTCCCGCAGCCACGCTTCGGGGCGGTCCGGATCACAGCGCGACGGCAACTCGCGACGATTGCGAGGCATGCCGCATCGAATCGTCATCCTCGGCGGTGGGACCGGCGGCACGCTCGTCGCCAACCGTCTGCGGCGCGCGTACGGCGACCGCGCCCGGATCGTCGTCGTCGACCACGATGACGAGCATCTGTACCAGCCCGGGCTCCTGTTCGTCCCCTTCGGCCTCGCTCAACCGGGCGACCTCGTCCGCTCGCGCCAGGCCCAGCTGCACAAGGGCATTCGCTTCGTGCTCGCGGACATCGATCGCGTCGATCACCGCGCGCAAACCGTGCACCTGGGCGACGGGACGACGCTGGCGTACGACGTGCTCGTGATCGCCACCGGTGCCTCCCTGCTGCCGCAGGAGACCGACGGCCTGGCGTGGGGCGAGACGGTCCACAGCTTCTACTCGCTCGCGTCGGCCGTCGCCCTGCGCGAGGCGCTCGCGGGCTTCCACGGCGGCCGCCTGGTCGTCGACGTCGTCGACATGCCGATCAAGTGCCCCGTCGCGCCGCTGGAGTTCTGCTTCCTCGCTGACTGGCACCTGCGCGAGCGCGGCATCCGAGACGACGTGCAGCTCACCTTCGTCACGCCCCTTGACGCCGCTTTCACGCGGCCGGTCGCGGCGCAACGGCTCGGCGCGCTGCTGGAGCGCAAGGGGGTCGCGCTGGAGAGCGAGTTCGCCACCGGCGAGGTGGACGCGGCGGGTGGCCGCCTGATCAGCTTCGACGAGCGCGAGGTCGCGTTCGATCTGCTCGTCGCCGTCCCGGTGCATGGCGGCGCCGACTACGTCGGGCGCTCGCCGGGTCTCGGCGATGTGATGAACTTCGTCCCCACCGACCTGCACACGCTGCAGGCGAAGGCGGCCGCGAACGTGTTCGCGATCGGCGACGCCACCAACCTGCCGACCTCCAAGGCCGGCTCGGTCACCCACTTCGAGGGCGAGACCCTGGTCGAGAACGTCCGCCGGCTGCTGGCCGGCGAGCCGCTGGAGGGCTCCTACGACGGTCACGCCAACTGCTTCGTGGAGACCGGGTTTCACAAGGCGCTGCTGATCGACTTCAACTACGACGTGGAGCCGCTTCCCGGCCGCTATCCCGACCCTCACCTCGGCCCGCTGCCGCTGCTGGCCGAGTCCCGGCTCAACCACCTGGCCAAGCTGGGCTTCCAATCGCTGTACTGGCACGCTCTGCTGCCGGGACACGACCTGCCCGGCGTCAGCGCTCAGTTGGGCCATGGCGAACCGTCACCGACATCAGGAGCAGCGACATGAGCACCGTCACGCTGGCCGGCCAGGACGTCGAGGTCGACGCCGAAGGCTTCCTCACCGACGCCTCGCAGTGGAACGAGCAGGTCGCCGCCGACATCGCCCGCGCCAACGGCATCGACACGCTGACCGACCGCCACTGGCAGGTGGTCAACTTCATGCGCGATACCTACCTGAGCACCGGCTCGGCGCCCTCGATCCGCACGCTGGGCAAGACCTCGGGCGTGCCGATCAAGGAGCTCTACGCCCTGTTTCCGAAGGGGCCGGCCAAGCTGGCGGCCAAGATCGGCGGCATCCCCAAGCCGCGCGGCTGCATCTGACCAGGAGGGAATGCCATGAGCGACACGATCGAGAAGGTCTCCATCATCATCTCCAAGGGCTCGCTCGAGGGGATCTATCCAGGCCTGATCATGGCCAATGGAGCCCGCATGGAGGGCATCGACGCGAACCTGTTCTTCACCTTCTTCGGCCTCGACGCGATCAACCGGGCCAAGCACGAGCACGTCAAGGTGTCGACCGTCGGCAATCCCGGCCTGCACCTCGCCACCTGGGCGGGGGGCTTCCCCGGCGTCTCGGGGCTCGTCACCCACAGGCTGGAGCACGAGATGGAGAAGCTCGACATCCCCCCGATCCCCGAGTTCGTGGAGATGATCGCCGACTCCGGCGCCGGCCTGTACGGCTGCCAGGCCTCGGTCGATCTGTTCGGCCTGACCAAGGACGACTTCATCCCGCAGGTGCGGGAGATCATCACCGTGGGCGAGTTCTACGGCCTCGCCGCCGGCGGGCAGATCATCTTCACGTAGCCGGGTCGTAGAACGCCGCGGCGCCGGCCACGGTGTAGAGCGCGATGCAGTGCTCGGTCAGCTCGGGGACCGACAGCTCGATGTCGTCGCGCATCCAGTCGATGACCAGGTCTATCGTCGCTGCCACCAGGCCGCGCGCGGTAAGCGTGGGGTCCAGGCGCAGCGCCCGGCCATCCACTGCGGCCAGGTCGACCGCCTGCTGGGCGATGAAGTCGGCGAAGCCGTGGCGCGCCTCGCGGCGGCGGCGCTCGAGCGGCTCGCTGACGCCGATGATCTCGATCGTGAGGATCCGCGCCTTGCGCTGGTCCGTTGTCACGGAGCCCCAGAAGGCGGCCATGCCGGCCCGGATCTTCCCCTCGATGCCGTCGACGCCGCGCACCGCCTCGAACAGCGCCCGCCCCAGGTCGGCGACGATCTGGTCATAGACCGCCCGCAGCAGGTCCTCGCGGGTGCTGAACGACTCGTAGAAGTACCGGCGGTTGAGCGAGGCGGCGAGGCACACCTCGCGGATCGAGGACGCGGCGTACCCCCTTGTCCCAAACAGCTCCAGGCCGGCGTCGAGCAGCTGTTCGCGCCGGCGCGCGCGGCGCTCCTCGCTGCTCACCCCGCCATAGGGTCTCGACTCAGCTGCGAACGATGTCACCGGCGGATTCTCGCACGGCGACCCCGGGGGGTCGACCGGTGACCGCTCGCGCCACGGCGGCGTGCCATGCGTAGGCGAGCACGTAGATGGCCGCGGCGACCCCGATGATCGCGCTGCTCGGCGGGAGCGAGGGCACCTCGTAGGCGACGGCGATCCCCAGCCAGACGGCCAGCAGCGCCAGCAGCGCTGACAGCCACATCGCCCGGTAGGGGTTGGCCGTGAGGCGATGCGCGGCGCCGGCGGGGGCGGCCAGCAGGCCGAGCAGCAGCAGCGCGCCCACCGCCTGGGTGGCCTCGGCGGCGTCCACGCCCAGCAGCACCAGGAACACCGCTCCGAGCGCTCCCACCGGCACGCCGCCGACCGCGGCGACGACCGGGTCCAGCGTGGCGAACAGCAGCGGCCGGGCGATCACGACCAGGCCGACGGCCAGGGCCGCCCCGACCCCGGCGGCCACGAGTGCGCCCGAGCCGCTGAGACCGAAGATCGACCCGAACAGGGTGCGGGCGGCGGTGACCCCGCTGCCGCCGCCGCTGCCGGCGTTGAAGACGTCGAGGAACAGCACGCCGACGCCGAGCACCCAGGCGAAGACGATGCCGATGGTGGTGTCGTCCGCGCGGGCCCGCGAGCCGAGGGCGGCGAACAGCAACGCCACGGCGATGGTGGCCGCGAACAGGCCGACGCGCAGGTCCAGCCCGAGCGCGGCGGCGCCGAGGGCGCCCGTGAAGGCGACGTGGCTGAGCGCGTCGCCGGCGAAGATCTCGCCGCGGAGCACGAGGAAGAAGCCGATCAGGCCGCTGGCCACGGCGATCAGTGAGCCGGCCAGCAGCGCGTTGAGCACGAACGGCTGGAGCAGCATCAGGGGGCCACCACCGCGCCGCGGCGCCCGGGGCGCGGGTCGACGCGGGAGCGCGAGCGTGCGCGCACGAGCGAGCGCCAGCCGCGCGCGCTCGCGTACGCCGCCAGCGCCAGCGAGGTGAGGAAGAATCCCTCGGCCTGGTTGGTGAAGTAGAACAGCGCCAGGCTCAGCCACGTCACCAGCAGGGCGATCAGCACGGTGAGCGCCAGGCTGGGCAGCATGCGCGAGGTCAGCTGCTGGGCGGTGGCCGCGGGCGCGACGAGCAGGGCGAACACCAGCAGCACCCCGACGATCTGAGCGGTGGCCGCCACCGTGAGCCCGAGCATCAGCAGGAAGGCGACGTGCAGCGTGCGCACCGGCACGCCGTGGACGCGCGCGACGTCCTCGTCGACCGAGGCGAACAGGAGCGCGCGACCCGTCACGGCGAGGAAGGCCAGCGCGGCGAGGCCGACGATCAGCAGCGTCAGCACCTGGCCGCCGGAGACGCCGAGGACCGAGCCGAACAGCAGGCTCTCGAGGTCCTCGAGCACGCCGCCGTAGAGGCTGAGGAACAAAAAGCCGAGCGCGAACGCCGTCGCCTGCACGGTGCCCACGACCGCCGAGCCGACGGCCACGTCGCGGCGGCCGCCGACCCGTGAGGCGGCGGCGATCACCACGGCGCTCGCCCCGCAGAAGGCGAAGTAGCCGAAGGCCAGCGGCAGCCCGAGCAGCGCGGCCCCGCTCGCGCCCGGGAAGGACATGATCGACAGGGTGTGACCGGCGAAGGCCTCGCGGCGCAGCACCATGAACCACCCGATCAGCGACGCCATCACCGCGACGATCGTCCCCGCCTGCAGGGCGTGGACCATGAACGGGAACTGCAGCAGCTGGCGCAGATCCGAGCCGAGGTCGAGGGAGAACTGTGGGTTCACGGCCGGTCCCGGTCAGTGGTGATGGTGATGGCGGGACCCGTGCACGGCGGGGGCCTCGGGGCTGCCCACGACCACCAGCCGCCCGTCGGAGGCGCGCAGCACCTCGACGGGCACGCCGTACAGCGCGGTCAGCGTCGCCGCGCTGATGACCTCCTCGGGCCGGCCGGCGACGAGGCGACCGCCCGCGATGTAGATCACGCGATCGAGATACGGCAGCATCGGGTTGACGTCGTGGGCGACGAGCAGCACGGTGACTCCCGAGCGGTGGCAGATATCGCGCACCAGCGCGACCACGCTCGACTGGTTGGGCAGGTCGAGGCTGTCGAGCGGCTCGTCGAGCAGCAGCAGGCGCGGGTCGCTGACCAGGGACTGCGCGATGAGGAGCCGTTGCTGCTCGCCGCCGGAGCACTCGCCGATCGGCCGCGTGGCATACGCCTCGGCGCCCACGCGCGCGATGGCCGCGGCGACGCGCTCGCGCCGCGCGCGCTCGCCGGCGCTCGCCCACGGCAGCGGCACGCCCCAGCGCCGTCCGTCGAGGCCGAGGCGCACCAGGTCGATCCCGCGGATGCGCACCGTCTCGTCGAAGTTGCGCCGCTGGGGCAGGTAGCCGATCTGGCCGCGCCGCTCGCCGGGGCGCCCGCCGAGCACGCTGGCCGAGCCCGCGGCCAACGGCAGCAGCCCGAGCAGGACGGACAGCAGCGTCGACTTGCCGGCGCCGTTGGGGCCGAGCACGGCGATGAACTCGCCTTGTTGCACCGTGACGCTGGCGTCGGTCCAGATCGCCCTGGCGCCGAGGCGGACTGTTGCGTCGTGCAGTTCGATCGCGGGCTCGCTCGCCGCCGGCCCCGCCGCCGGCCCGCCGTCGGGGGAGGGTGCGGTCGGGTCGGAGGTCTCGCGGGCCATGGAGGACCGCATTGTCCTACCGCCCGGTGGCCTGATGCAGGGCGCGTTGCAATCCCTGCAGCTCGCTGACCTGCCACTGCTGGAAGCTGTCGGTGGCCGGCGACAGCGTCTCGGTGACCGTGGCGATCGGGATGTGGGCCGCGGTGGCCAGCGTGTTGACGCGCTGCACGTCTGGCGTGACGTTCTGGCTGTTGAACACCCAGACCGCGATCTGGCGGTCCTGGGCCTGCGTGTCGACGGTCTGCTTGTCGGCGGCGCTCACGTCGGTGCCCTCGGCGATCGCCTTGGCGAAGCTGTAGGGCGTGAGCAGCTTCAGCCCGAGCGCGTCGCCGAGCGGCTGGAAGATGCTCTCGCTGTAGCCGACCGGGACGCCCGCGTAGCGGGCGCGGATCGACGCGATCAGCTGGTGGTAAGCGGCGAGCCCCGTGGTCTGCAGCTGCTGCTCGCGCGCGGCGAAGTACGCGCGGTCGGCGGGATCGAGCCGCTCGTAGTCGGCGGTGATCGCGGCGATCACCGTGTTGACGTTCGCGGGGGAGTACCACTGGTGCGGGTTGTCGCCGTCCTGCAGCCCGAGCAGGTTGCCGACGTCGAGCGTCACCCGACCCGGCACCGGGTTGGCGGCCAGCAGCCGCGAGGCCCACGTGTCGTAGCCGATGCCGTTGACGATGGCCATCTGCGCGCCGGCCAGGGTGCGGGCGTTCGACGGGGTCGGCTCGTAGCTGTGCGGGTCGGTGTTCGGGTTGACGATGATGCTCGTCACGGTCGCCTTGTCTCCGGCCAGCTGCGTGGCCAGGCTGCCCCAGAAGTTCTCGGCGGCCACCACGCTGAGGTGGCCTGGGGTGCCCCCAACTGCTCCGCTGCCGCAGCCGGTGAGGGTCAGCGCGACGAGGGTCGCGGTTGCGCTCGCGCCGAGGGCGCGTCTGGCATGGCGGCGGATCACGTCGGGGAAGGGCATGGCGGCGACTCCGGTGGTCTGGGCGCCGCCGGGGCGACGCGAGCGTGGGCGTGCTCAGCCGAGCGGCATCATGAGACGCCGTCTCATCTGTTGGGGTTGCCGATGATAACGAGATCCCGTCTCATATGAGATCTGATCTCATTGGCGCGGCTGGCGGGGGCCCCGCGGACGTATGCGAGCAGCGCGGCCAGGGCCACCACTGCCACCACGAGCAGCAGCGTGCCGGAGTCCTCCACCAGCGTCCCAACCACGCCCGCTGTCAGCCCACCGGCCAGCGCCGCGGACCACAGCTCGGCCACGTCGCCGGCGGGGGCGCCCAGGGGCGCCAGCAGCCAGCGGCGCCAGCGCACGCCGGCGGCGATGGCCAGTGCGGCGACGACGGCCGCCTCGGGCATCAGCCCGTCCTTGGACGCGTCCCAGGCGTCGGTGTAGCGGCGCACGAGCAGATCGCGCAGGTCGCCGGCCGAGCGGGCGTGCAGGACGCTGCCGGTGAAGTGCCCGCTGCCGTGCGCGAACAGCAGGTCGAGCACGGCCAGCACGACGAGGCCGGCGAGCGGAGCCGCGACGACCGCCGCCAGGCGGCGGCGGTTGACGGTGCCGGGCAGCAGCCGCACCGTCGCCACCCCGGCGCCCGCGCCGACGAGCACCACCCCACCCACCCCGGCCCCGATGCGCGCCGACCCCTCGATGACCGCCAGCACGACTCCGGCGGCGGCCATCGTGGCGGCGGCGCGGCCGGCGCTGCCCACCCGGCCGGCGCCGCCGGGCCGCGTCAACGCGGCGGCGACGCCGCCGAACGTCAGCACCGCGAGGCCCGACTTCAGCTCGTTGCCGATGCCGTAGAAGCGCGCCCCGAAGGCCGGATTGGGCCCGAGGATCGAACGGATGAGCAACTGCGTGCCGGCCAGTGCGTCGATGGTCAGCACCGCGACGCCGACCACGGCGGGCAGCAGCGGCGCTCGTGGCCACGACACCAAGCGGTCGCTGACCGCGCCCAGCAGCAGCGAGCCGGCGATGATCAGGGCGATCTCCACGCTCGCCGACGGGCCCAACGCGGCCGGCACGAGCACGGTGGTGGGCAGCCACAGCCAGGCCAGCGCCGTCACGCGCACGCCGGCCCGCCCGTGACCGACGGCGCCGGCGAGCAGCACGAGCAGCGCCGAGGCGATCGATAGCCACAGCAGCAGCGGCAGGCGCCGGCCGGCCACGACGAGCAGGCGCTCGTGCAGGGCGCGCAGCGCCGGCGCATCGAGCGCTCCGTCGGTGCGGATCGCCGTGCCGCGCATGGTCGCCGGCACGCGACGGCCGAGGTGCTCGAGGATGCTGACCGGCACGTCGATGCTCGCCACCAGCCCGCGCTGCTGCGTCGTGTCCGAGGTCAGCTCGCGTCCGGCCCCCAGCCCGGCGACACCGATCGACAGCAGCGCCTGGGGGCGGTCGGGCGCGCGCTGCACGGCGATGACCAGCTCGTTCGCCGGCCGCGACGCGGTGATCGCACGCAGCTCGGCGGTCCCGGGCGCGCCGCCCGGCAGATCCGCCACGACGAGCGGGTGCCCGGCGAGCAGGGCGGCGATCCGGGTGCGCAGCGTGTCCGGTGGGCCGTCGGACCACACCGCCACGCGGCCGCTCGCGTCGGCGGCCGCGATGGCGTCGGTGGCTGGCTCACCCGTCAGGCCGGCGTAGGCCACGCCACCGGGGATCGCACTGCCCAGCGCCCCCGGCGAGATCAGCTGCGGTGCCCCCCGCGCGCGGGCCAGCACCGCCGGCCAGCCGGCGAGCACGCCGCCGACGCCGGTGCGGCGCAGCGCCAGCGGTGGCGGCTGACTCGGCCGGTAGGAGGCGTACTCGACGCGATCGCCGGCGCCGATGTCGAGCAGCAGCTGCTCCGCGCGGTACACGCCCTCCGCCGCGCTGAGGATCCCCAGCGACAGGCCGGGCACGGACCGCATCTGCGCGAGCGCCGCGTCGTCGGCGCACGGCCGGCAGGCGCCCCCGCGCGGCGAGCCCGCGGCGGCCGGCCGGACCGGCGGTGCGACAAACAGGAGCAAGGCCGTCGCGGCGCGGAGCGGCCTTCCCGCCCGCGAGGGCACGGCGACGGCCGCCGAGGGGAGGGTCAGCGCCGCCACGGCCAGCGCGGCGGCGGCGAGCGCGGCCTCGCGGCGCTGCCGCCTCCTGCGGGATCCCGCCACCGGCTCCTAGTTCACGGAGGGATCGAGCGGCATCGTGGCCAGCAGGGCGAAGCGGCCGCCCTTGCGGGAGAGCACGGTGCTCCACAACGACTCGGGGTCCTCGCCGAACACGTCCTCGGGCATGGCCGGCTCGAGGATCCAGTCCTCCGAGCGCAGCTCCTCGTCGAGCTGGCCCGGGCCCCATCCGGCATAGCCGGCGAACACCCGGCCGCGCTCGGTCAGCTCGACGAGCTCGGCGACGTCCGTCTCCGCCGCCGGGAAGCCGACGCGGCCGAACACCAGCAGCGCGGCGAGCTCGGGCTCGATGAACTCGAGCAGGAACACGATCGAGGTGGACGCGACCGGCCCCCCGACGTAGACCCACTCCTCGGCGTCCAGCGCGGCCGTCAGCGCCGGCACCGCCTCGCCCACGGTGAGCTCGGACGGGCGGTTCAGGACGACACCCATCGCGCCCTCCTCGGTGTGCTCGCTGACGAGCACCACGGTGCGCGCGAAGTTGGGGTCCGCGAGCGAGGGTGCCGCGATCAGGAGCTGTCCGCGCAGGGAGTCCATGTGGTCGACCCTTATTCTCGCGCATGTCGCGCTCGCCGCCGGTACCCTGCCCGTCGTGAGCGACGCGCCGCCGCATCTCGACGAGCTGCCGTCCTTCCAGACGCTCGACGGTTCGCTCATCCGCGAGCTCGCCGGCCCGGCCTGGACCGCCGCCCGCGCAACAGAGCCTGGCCGAGGCCACGGTCCCCCCGGGCGCCGAGACGGCCGAGCACTACCACGCGCGCACGGAGGAGGTCTACTACTTCGTCGCGGGCAGCGGCCGGATGCGCCTCGGCGAGCAGACGTTCGCCGTGCGCGCCGGGCACTGCGTCGTGATCCCGCCGGGCACGCGCCACAAGCTGTTCAACGACGACGCGGCGGCATCGCTGGTGCTGCTGTGCTGCTGCGCCCCCGCCTACTCGGACGAGGACACCGTCATCACCGAGCGCTGACGCCGGCGGCGGTGGCGCCCGCGAGCGCCGCACGCAGCGCGGGCAGCAGCGCCTCGTCGCGCGCGTCGCGACGCATCTCGGCGATCCGCACCAGGTCGGCCACGGATGCCACCTCGACCTCGAGCTCCGGGCCCACGGCGAGCCGGCGGGCGTTCTCGAACAGATCGAGGTGTCCGGCGGTGGCCGGTGGCTCGAAGTCGATGTCCAGCGCGCCGGCGTCGCTGGTCAGGCGCCAATGCCCGAGGGCGCGCAGCCCGGTCGCCGTGAGCGGCGGCGCGCTTGCGCCGGCGGACGTGGGCCCGCGGCCGCGTGCGTGGACGGCGCCCAGCGCGCGGGCCAACCGGGTGAGGTTGCGTTGGAAGCGGGCGGGGACGACGACGACGGTCTGCTCACCCGCCGGGCAGCCGTGCAGCACGGCGGCGAGCTCGCCGATGAGGACGTATTCGACGCGCTGCTCGTTGAGACGATGCAGCAGGGTCAGGGCGTTGGCCGGCAGCGCGTGCGGCGATGGGGTGGAGGCGGTGGTCATGCGGTCGGACTTCGAGCGGCGCGCACGGTCTCCTGCCTGGGCGCCGGATCGGCATACTTCGGCCCGCGAGGTGGTGTGGCGACCGCGACAGGAGGAGACGATGGGGTGGCGACCGTGAGCGAGCAGCTGTTCGACGTCGTGGTGATCGGGGCGGGTCCGGCGGGCGAGGTGGCCGCCGGACGGCTGGCGCAGGCCGGGTTGCGCGTCGCCCTCGTGGAGGCGGATCTCGTCGGGGGCGAGTGCTCCTTCTACGCGTGCATGCCCTCCAAGGCGCTGCTGCGTCCCGTTTCAGGCTGCTCGACGAGGCGCGGCGGGTGCCCGGCGTGCGCGAGGCGGTGACGGGCGAGCTCGACGGCGAGGCGGTGCTGCGCCGGCGCGACGAGGTCGTCCACGATCTGTCCGACGACGCCCAGCTGCCGTGGGTGCAGAGCCGCGGCATCGTGCTTGTCCGCGGCCACGGTCGCCTCGACGGCGAGCGCCGCGTGCGGCGTCGACGAGCCCGATGGCCCGGGGACGACCCTGGTGGCCGACGGGCGGTCATCATCGCCACCGGCAGCGGCGCGGCCATGCCGCCGATTCCCGGGCTGGCCGAGGCGCGCCCGTGGAACAACCGCGAGGCCACCACGGCCAGGCAGATCCCCGAGTCGTTGCTGGTCCTCGGCGGCGGGGTGGTCGGCGTCGAGCTCGCCCAGGCCTGGTCCTCGCTCGGGACGACGGTCACGCTCGTGGAGTCGCTCGCCCGGCCTGCTGTCGCGCGAGGAGCCGTTCGCCGGTGAGCAGGTGGCCGACGCGCTGCGCGAGCGCGGCGTCGACGTGCGTGTCGGCCAGAAGGCCGTGCGGGCGAGCCGCGAGGAGGCGGGCGACGCCCTGCTCGAGCTCGCAGACCGGGCGCGACGCTTCGGGCCCAGGAGATGCTGGTCGCCGTCGGGCGGCGCCCGCACAGCGACGACGATCGGCCTGGAGACGGTGGGCCTGACGCCGGGGGGCGTGATCGAGGTCGACGACCAGCTGCGCGTCCCCGGCCGCGACTGGCTGTACGCCCTCGGCGACGTCAACGGCCGCGCGCTGCTCACGCACATGGGCAAGTACCAGGCCTACGTGGCCAGCGAGGTCATCCTCGGGCGCGACGAGCGACTGCGGGTCGACGGGCTGCAGGCCGCCGCGCGTCGTGTTCACCGAGCCGCAGGTGGCGGCCGTCGGGACTCACGCTGGCCGACGCGCGCATGGTCGGCCTGCGGGTGCGCGCCGTCGACCACCCGACCGGCGGCACCGCCGGCGGCAGCTTCGTGGGCAAGGGGGCTCCGGGCACGAGCCGCCTTGTCATCGACGAGGATCGCGGCGTGATCGTCGGCGCCACCTTCACCGGCGTGGAGGTGGCCGACTGGGTGCACGCGGCCACCATCGCCATCGTCGGCGAGGTGCCGCTGGAGCGCCTGCGCCACGCCGTGCCGCCCTTCCCGACGCGCAGCGAGGTGTGGCTGCGCCTGCTGGAGGCCTACGAGGCGCAGGGGTAGTGCTTCTCGGCCTGGGCGGGGCGGCCTAGCCGGCGGTCCAGATGTCCAGCGTGCCGTGCTGGGAGTGGTCCATGTAGTTGCCCTCGGGCTCGATCACGTGCCCGTCGACGACGATCGGGCTGTTCCAGTGACCGGACCCGCTGGCCAGCGTGGCGATCGGGTGCGGTGAGCTCGGGCGGTACACGTTGACGCCGCCGTCGTTGAGGTCGTAGACGTACAGCAGGCCGCCGGCGACGACGGCGCTCGTGCCGGGCAGGGTGTTACTCCAGGCCGGGTGCAGGCGCCCGCCGCTGAGCACGAAGGCGGAGGTGCCGCTGGCGTCGGCCACGAACACCGTCGAGCGCGTGCCCGACTGGACCACGGCGGGTGCGCTGAACAGCTCGTTCCCGCCGGGCGTGGAGACCTCCTGCACCTCACCGCCCAGGTGCCGTCCGGTCCCGGGCGGATGGCCGTCGAGCGCGTCGAGGCGCAGCAGGCGCAGGATCCCGTCCTTGCCGCCCTGCATGACGAAGCCGTCGCCGAGCAGCGCCGGCGAGGTGGAGCCGAGATCGGTGTCGGTGACGTTCAGCTTGGCCTGGTCGGTCGGCGTGTAGACCTGGCGGATGGTCAGCGCCGGCACGGTCAGCTCGATGACGCTGTCGCCGAAGTTCGTCGTGCCGTTGTAGGGCGCGTTGCCGGTGGCCACGAGCAGGTTGCCGTTGGGCTCCACGACGGCGCCGGCGCGGCCGAAGATCGCCGAATCGCTGGCGTTGCAGGTCGACGCGTGCAGGATCCCGCGGCGGTTCGCGCACAGCGAGTTCCACACCGCGACGAGGTGCCCGCTCGCGCGGTCGATGAGCGCGACGTGGCCGACGTAGGGCGGGGTATCCCCGTAGTAGCCACCGGTGGTCACGACGAGATACGGACCGTCGATGTTCAGCGGCGAGGCGAGCTTCTCGTGCCCGGGGTCATAGGTCACGGACACCGGCCAGCCCGGCGCCACCTGCCCGTTGCTCACGGACAGCTTGTAGACCTTGCCGTTGGAGGCGGTGGCGTACACGAACTGGTCGTCGGGATCGATGGCCGGGGTGGCCGTGGTCACCTGTGCGCTGCCAGCCCAGCTCGAGTACCCGGGCGGCGTGAACGACCACAGGATGGCGCCGCTGTCCGCGTCCACGGCGAGCGTGCGGCCGTAGGTGGTGGTGACGAAGGCGACGTCGTGCGTGCCGCCGGCGACGGTGGCCTGGTGCAGGTAGACGGCCGACGAGTCGACCGTGCCGGGCAGCGACACCTGGCGGCGGTGCAGGTGCGCTACGTTCGCAGCCGTGATGCCGGTGGCCGCCGAGGTGGAGCCATAGCGCTGTGGCGTGAGGCCGAATACCGGCCAGTCCTGCAGCGTCGTCGTGGCCTGCGCGCCACTCGCCGATGGTGGGGCGGTGGCGATCGCGGCCGCGTCGGGCGAGGTGGAGTACGCGGGCGCCGACGACCCACAGGCGGCGATCGCCGCGCTGCTCACCGCGAGGATCGCCAGCAGCAGCTGCGACGGACGCGCGCGACTCGGCACGCTCATGTTGTAACGCAAAAGCCTCAGGTCCGTCACATCGGCGCCACATCCACGGTGGCGATAGTGCGAGACAGTCTGGTCACTCGGGACCCAACGACTCGGGCACGCGAGGAGTGACGTCGAGCCGCCGCTCCGTCATCGCCGGTCGCCCGGCGCGCGGAGACAGCCAGCGCCGGGCGGCCGCTATCCTCGGGTGGGACGCACTATGGCAACGAGGCAGGAGGTGCGCCGTGGCGAAGTCCCCGCAGGTCGGTGAGCCGGCCCCGGATTTCCAGCTGGAGGGCACCGACGGGCCGTTTCGCCTGTCCGATCATCGAGGCGAGCGCGTCGTGCTGCTGTTCTATCCCGGTGACGAGACGCCGGTGTGCACCCGCCAGTTCTGCTCCTACCGCGACGAGCCCGAGCGCATCGACGCGCTCGACGCGATCGTCGTCGGGATCTCCGGCCAGGACCTGGCCAGCCACCGCGCGTTCATCGCCAAGCACGGCCTGACCGTGCCGCTGCTCGCCGACGTCGACCACGCCGTCGCCCGCGCCTACGACGCGCTCCTATCGCCGCTGAACATGACGCGCCGGGCGGTGATCGTCATCGACGAGGCCGGCATCGTGCGCTACCGCCACGATCATCGCCTCGGGCTCGACTACCAGACGTCGGCCGAGCTCGAGCACGCGCTGGCCTCGCTGCCCAAGCGCGAGACGACCTGAGCCGGGCGCGCCGCGGCCTGCGGCGTTCGCGCGGTCGGTGGTGCGACTGCCGGGTTCGCGCGGTCGTCCGTCCCGGACGCACGTCCGCCGGTGGCCGATCTGCGAGTCCGTCATCTTGGATCACTACGAACCAAAATGGCGGACTCGGTCGATGGCGTGACGCGCGACCGCCGTTAAACACGTCCGCCGGTGCAGGAGCGTTGCGGCTCCTGCACCGGCGGGGACGTCTCAATCGCCGGCCTCGCTCTCGCGAGCGGGGCGGCTGGACCTACGGCTTGATCGTCTGCAGGGTGCTCTCGGCGGCGTTGAAGATGGCCTTCGGGATCGGCTGGAAGTCGAGCCCGGGCCCCGCGGCCTGTCCCGTCGTGAGCGCGTAGTTGACGAACGACGTCAGCGTCGACGCGTTTCCGGTCGTCGTGGGCAGGATCACATACGTGTACGTCGACAGCGGATAAGCGGCCTTCGCCGTCTTCGGCGGGTTGACGATATGCATCGCGTTGCCCGCCGGAACCGTCGGGAACGCAGCCGCCGCAGCGGCGATGTTCGACAGGTTCGGGTACTCGTAGTTGCCGGCCGCGTTGCGGAGCGCCGCGACGCTGAGCCCGTTCCCGGCGATGTACGACGCCGCGATGTAGGCGACCGAGCCGTTGGTGGCGGCGACCACCGCGGACACGCCGGAGTTGCCCTTGCCGCCGGTGCCGACCGGGAAGCTCACCGTGGTGGCGTTGCCGATCTTGCTGGCGAACGTCGGGTCGACCCGCGACATCAGGTCGGTGAACGCATAGGTGTCGCCCGAGCCGTCACTGCGGTAGACCGGGGTGATGGCCAGGTTGGGCAGCTTCACGCCCTTGTTGATCTTCTGGATCGCCGAGGCGTCCCAGTTGGTGATCTGGCCGAGATAGATCTGGGCCAGGATGACGGGCGTCAGCTTCAGGGTGCTCACGCCGGCGATGTGAAACGCGATGCCCGTCGCCGTCAGCGCCCACGGGATCTGCACGCAGCTGCCGCACGCGCTCTGCTGGGTGGGGGTCATCGGCGCGTCCGAGGCACCGAAGTCCACGCTGCGAGACGTGATGTCGGCGATGCCCGTGCCCGAGCCGACGGCGCCGTAGTTGACGGTGATGCCTTGAGCTGCCTGGATGCCCGCCGCCCACTTCGCCTCGAGCGGCGCGACGAGCGTCGAGCCGGCCCCGGTGAGCGTGCCTCCCGCCAGTGCAGCCGACGGAAGCGCGGCCGACGCGGCCACCGCCGCTACGGCCATCGCGAGGCCAAACCTTCTCTTGCTCATTAGATGCGCCACTTAGGGTCCTCCTGGAGTTGTTCGATAACAGCGCAACAGAACCCGACCTTGGACGGATAGTTGCGGCCGGCGCGAGGATCGCTGCTGGCGGGTGCCGTCGGAGTAATCAACCTGTGAGCAAGACGTGATAATTCTGTGAACGTCCCTGGTGCTGCGGGGCTTCCCCTTCTACCCTGCCGCCCCAATGAGTTCGGTCGCGGTTGCCGCCGATGGGTTCGCTGACCGTCGCGGGAGCCGGATCGACCGCGTCGGCGATTTCGTGCTGCGCGGGCTCTGCGCCCTGGCGGCGCTGATTGCCATCCTCGCCATCCTGGCCATCGTCCGTCAGGTGGTCAGCGGAGCGAGCCCGGCCATCTCGAGCTTCGGGCTCGGGTTCGTCGGGCATACGACCTGGAACCCCGTCACGGGCGTGTTCGGGGCCGGCGTGTTCCTGTACGGCACGGCGGTGACCTCGGCGATGGCGCTCGTGCTGGCCACCCCGCTCGGGGTGGCCATCGGGCTGTTCCTCGCCCTGATGGCGCCGGGACCGTTCCGGGCGGTGATCGGGCCGCTCGTCGAGATGCTCGCCGCGATCCCCAGCGTGATCGTCGGCTTCTGGGGGATCATCGTGCTCGCTCCGCTGCTGCAGGGAGTGGAGCCGGGAATCCACCGAGGGATCGGCTTCCTGCCCATCTTCGGCACCGCGACGACGAGCGGCACCGGGCTGTTCACGGCCGGGATCATCCTGACGATCATGATCCTGCCGATCATCGCCTCGATCAGTCGCGACCTCTTCCTGACCGTGCCGAGCGAGCTGCAGGACGGCGCCGCCGCGCTCGGTGCCACGCCCTGGGAGGTCATCCGCGGCGTCGTGCTCCCGAGCACGGCGTCGGGCGTGGCCAGCGCGGCGATCCTCGGACTCGGGCGCGCGCTCGGCGAGGCGATCGCGGTGGCACAGGTGATCGGCGCGGGCAATGCGATTCACGCCTCCCTGTTCCAGAATGGCGACACCCTCGCCAGCCGCATCGCGTTGCAGTTCGGCAACAGCGTGACTCCGTTGCAGACGCCGGCGATGTTCTACCTGGCCACCATCCTGCTCGTGCTCGCCGTGCTGTCCAACCTCGCTGCGCACGCGATCGCCCGGCGCTTCGACGTCTCTCGGGTGGCGGGCCGATGACGCCTCCGTCCGCCCCGGTCGCGGTCAGGCGGCCACGGCCAGCCTACGCGCGCCCGCTGACGCCCAGCGGGAACCTTCGCCGCCGCCAGCTGATCAGCCGGGTGGCCGAGGGCGGCGCGATGGCCTCGGCGCTCCTGGCCGTCGGCGTGCTCGGCGTCGTCGTCTACACGGTCGCCTCGCGCGGAATCGGATCGCTGAGTCTCGGCTTCCTGACGAAGGCCCCGGCGGCGGTCGGGGACGCCGGCGGGTTTGCTCCGGAGATCCTGGGCACCATCCTCCTGGTGCTCATGGCGACCGCGATCTCGATGCCGATCGCGATCCTGGCCGCGCTCTACCTCACCGAGTTCGCCCCGCCGCGGGTGGCCAGCGTGGTGCGGGTCGCGCTCGACGTGCTCAACGGGGTGCCGTCGATCGTCATCGGGGTGTTCGTATTCGGCCTGCTCGTCGCCGGCCTGCACCATCAGAGCGGCTTCGCCGGGGCGCTCGCGCTGGCCATCATCATGCTGCCGCTGATCGCGCGGGCGACGCAGGAGATGCTGGTGCTCGTCCCGAGCGGGCTGCGCGAGGCGGCCGAGGCGCTCGGCGTCAGCCGCTGGCGGACCGTGCTCGGCGTCCTGCTGCCCAGCGTCCTCGGCGGCGTCCTCACCGGCACGGTGCTCGCGATCGCCCGGGCGGCGGGCGAGACCGCGCCGCTGCTGTTCTGCAGCGCGATCTTTCCCAGCGGCTTCACCCTGAACCCGTTCAGCGGCGCCCTGCCGAACATCCCGGTGGAGATCTTCACGCTGTCGGAGTCCGATGACCCCAACGGCTTCGCGCGCGCCTGGGGGCTGGCGCTGGTGCTGCTCACCTTCATCCTGTTGGCCAACATCGCGGCGCGTGCCGTGTACGCACGCAGCCGGAGGGTGTCATCGTGACCGACGTGACCGAGCCGCAGCCGCCCACGGCGCCCCGCCCACGCGTGTGGATCCGCTCCCAGCCGGGGGAGGCCCCGACCGCCGACACCCGCGAGATGGCGCCTCTGGCCGGTCCGGCGCCCATCGTCCCGTCGCGCTCCGTCCTACGATCGACGCCGCGCGGCGAGGTCGTGTTCGATACCCGCAACGTCTCGATCTCCTACGGCAACAAGACGGCGGTGGCGGGCGTGACGCTGCCGATCTACCGCAACCTGGTCACGGCGATCATCGGTCCCTCCGGGTGCGGCAAGACGACCTTCCTGCGCAGCCTCAACCGCATGAACGACTCGATCTCCGGGTTCTCCCTGACCGGCCAGATGCTCTACCACGGCCACGACCTCTACGGGCCGCAGGCCGACCGCATCGAGGTGCGGCGGCGCATCGGGATGGTCTTCCAGAAGCCGAATCCGTTCCCGAAGTCGATCTACGACAACATCGCCTGGGCGCCGCGCAACCTCGGCATGCGCTCGGGGCTGGATGAGCGCGTCGAGCAGGCGCTGCGCGGCGCGGCGCTGTGGGACGAGGTCAAGGACCGACTGAAGTCGAGCGCGCTCGGCCTGTCCGGTGGCCAGCAGCAGCGGCTGTGCATCGCGCGGGCGATCGCCATCGAGCCCGACGTGCTGCTGCTCGACGAGCCGGCCTCGGCCCTGGACCCGGTGGCGACGCTGGCCATCGAGGAGCTGACGCAGACGCTGAAGGAGCGCTACACGATCGTGATCGTCACGCACAACATGCAGCAGGCCGCGCGCATCGCCGACCGCACCGCGTTCTTCAGTGTCGACGACGGGCGTCGGCGTGCTCGTCGAGTACGACGACACCGACATCATCTTCACCCGACCCGCCGACATCCGCACCAGCGACTACGTGCGCGGCCGCTTCGGCTAGCGGCGGCGGGCCGCCGGGCTGGCGCCGGCGAATCGTTCGCTGTCGGCGAATCGTTCGCTACGGCTGGGCGATCGTGTCGCTCGGCACCTGAGCGACGAGCGGCTGCCCGCACTGCCAGCAGAAGACGGCGCCGCGGCTGTGCAGCGCTGCCGCAGTTGCCGCAGGACCCGGCCGTGCCCGACTGCTCGTGCTTGAGGATGCGGTCGACCTCGGCCAGTTCGGCGTCGACCTCCTGGAGCACCGCGGCCCGGCGCACGATCACGTCGAGGCGAATGTGGTCGCGGATCGCCATCTCGTACACGAGGCCGCCGAGATCCCACTGCAGCTCGGCGACGCGATGCGCGAGCTCCTCGCGGCGCTGGACCAGGTCGACGGCCGACGGGGCGGCGGGCGTGCCGGCCGGGGCTCCCGCCGGCACGGGAGCGCTCGTCGCGCCGTTCACCGAGGTCGCGGGCGCGACGCCGACGGTGTCCTCGCTGGGCATCTCCTCCAGCCAGTTCATTCGGTCCGAAGAAGTTACCGGTGAACTTGCCGTTGTGGTAGCCCGGACGGTTCGGCCCGGTGAGCGGCCGGGTGGTCTCGATCGCGCTCGTGACCGTCGAGGCGGTCACCGTCGAGGAGCTCACGTGCGTCGTCGCCTTGGCGGCCTTGGCCGCCGGGGCCGCCGCGGCGCCCGCCGTGCCGGCGGCGCTGCCCGCTGCGCCGGTGGCTCCGCTGGCGGCCGGGGTGCCGGCCGATGCCGCCGGGGCGCCCGCGCCGCCGGCCACGGTCACGACCTGCACCGGCGGGCTGCTCTTGGTGGCGGAGGCGTTGCCGGCCCGCCCGATCAGCACTCCGACGCCCAGCGCGAGCAGCAGCACGCCGATCCCGCCGATGAGCGTGCTGCTCGGCGACATCCGCAGGCGCGACGGCCGCGAACTCTCCTCGGCGGCGTCGCCGTACTCCACCGCGACGGCTGCCATGGGCAGGTCCGAGCGGCCGCGACGCTGGCCGCACTCCACGCAGTAGCGCTGGTCGGGTGCGAGCGCCGCACCGCACACCGTGCAGGCCGCGCCGGTGTCCTCGAGGCCGGGCATCTCGCAGGGGAGTATGGGCACCGGACGGGGCCGGGGATGTAAACGGGTTGTTACCGCGTCGCTGCCGGGGTGCGCCGGGCACGGAAGGCGACCCGGAACGCCATCGGTGCCGGGGCGGACGGGGTCCGGGCGCTTTTGCGGCCATATACATCCTCTTCACATCGCCGCGCGACGCGGATGTGAGACTGCACGCATGCCCCGCGGCGCGATGGGTGACCCCTGGCTTGAGCGCATGCGCGTGAGCGTGTGCGCGGCGTGCCGCGCCCCGCTCGCCCATGACCAGCGCTACTGCATCGAGTGCGGCGAGCGTCGCGACCTGCTCGCCCGCAACATCGCTGATCTGCTGGGCCCGGGCGGGGGGAGACATGCGCTGTCGCCGGCTGCAGTGGCGGTCGCGGGTGCCGAAGCGCCACCAACCCCCGCCCGCGCGCCGGAGCGGAGCGGGCCGTTCCTGTGGCCTGGGCTCGTGTGGCCGACTCCGCGCGCCGCGGCGGTGGCCGTGATGGGCCTGCTCGCGTTCGGCGTGCTCGTCGGCTCGGCCGTCAGCCCGGTAGGTGCCAGCAACGCGTCGTCACCCCTGCTGGTCGCCGTCGCGCCGCGCGCGGCGGCGCCGGTCACCCCCGCGGCCGCCGCGAGCGTGACCCCGTCGCCGATCGTGCCGACCGCTGCGACGCCGGCGCCGGCCGCGGTCGTCACCGCCCCACCGGCGTCGACGTCGGGCGGTGGCTCGGCGGCGCAGGGCAGCTCCAAGCCGCCGTCGATCAAGCACGTGTTCGTCGTGATGCTCGCCGACCAGGGCTATCAGACGACCTTTGGGCCCGGGTCGACCTCCTCCTACTTCTCCAAGACGCTGCGAGGGGAGGGCGAGGTCCTGCCCAACTACTACGGCGTCGCTTCGGGCGAGCTGGCGAACACGATCGCCCTGGTCAGCGGTCAGGGCCCGACGCAACAGACCGAGGCCAACTGCCCGGACTACACCGACATCACCCCCGGCACCACCGGCGCGGACGGCCAGGTGCTCGGCAGCGGATGCGTGTATCCCGCCTCCACGCCGACACTGCCGGAGCAGCTGACCGCGGCCAAGAAGACCTGGCGGGCATACGTCGAGGGCATCGGCCCGGGCCAGGCGCAGCCGGCCTGCGCGCACCCCACGTCGGGCGGCGCCGATCCCAACCAGACGGCCGGGCCCGGGGAGCCCTACGTCACCTGGCGCGACCCGTTCGTGTACTTCCACTCCATCGTCGACTCGTCCACCTGCGCGAGCGATGACGTCGGCCTGGCGCAGCTGGCGCACGACCTCAAGAGCGCGAGCACGACGCCGAGCCTGGCCTACATCGTCCCGGACGCCTGCGATGACGGCTCCGACCAGCCGTGCCAGCCGGGTGCGCCCGCGGGCGTCAACGCCGCCGAGACCTTCCTGCAGAAGCTCCTTCCCGAGATCACCGCCTCGCCGGCGTACCGCGCCGGCGGGCTGATCGCGGTCACGTTCGACGAGGCGCAACAGACCGGCCCGTTCGCCGATTCGAGCGGCTGCTGCGAGACGCCGGTCTACCCCAACCTGCCCGCGGCGCCGTCCGGCACATCGACGCCGGGCCTGGGCGCGAGCGGGGCCACGGGCGCGTCGGGCGCGAGCGGCTCGGACGGGAGCACCGGTGCCAGCGGCCCGGCGGGCAGCACCGGCGCGAGCGGCCCCACCGGCGCCAGCGGCGCCAGCGGCGCGACGGGTGCCAGCGGCGCGGCGACGACGGGCGCCGGCAGCAGCGCATCCGGAGGGCTGGTGACGTCGGGTGCCGGCGGCCAGGTCGGGCTGCTGCTGATCTCCCAGGAGGTGGCGCCGGGAAGCGTCGACCCCACCCTCTACAACCACTTCTCGCTGCTGCGCAGCATCGAGGCCATCTTCGGCCTCAAGGCGATCGGCTACGCGGCGGCCACCGGGCTGCCGGCGTTCGATTCGCAGGTGTACAACGCCGGCTCGTCCGGTTAGCGCACCGAACGCGCGACGGCTCTACTGGCGCGCCGGCTCCTCCTCGCCGCCGCGGGCGTCCGCGGCGCGCGCGGTGTAGAGCTCCATCAGCTCGCGATGCAGGCTGCGCGGTGGCTCGTCGGGGGCGGGACGGCGCCGGTGCCAGGTGCCGCCGGCCTGCAGGACCCACGCGTTCTGGTTGTCGGCGAAGGCGCGCTCGAGCACGTCGAGCAGCTCGTCCTGCAGCTCGGGTGTCTCCACCGGGGCGGCGAGCTCGACGCGATGGTCCAGGTTGCGCGGCATCAGGTCCGCCGAGGCGATCCAGACGTGGCGCTCGCCGGCGCGCTCGAAGGTGTAGATGCGCGAGTGCTCGAGGAAGCGACCGACGATCGAGACGACCCGGATGTTGTCCGACACGCCGGGCACGCCGGGACGCAGGCAGCAGATGCCGCGCACGTTGAGCTCGACCTCGACCCCCGCCTGCGACGCCCGGTACAGGGCGCGGATGCAGCGTCCGTCGACGAGCGAGTTCATCTTCATGGCGATGCGCGACGGGCGCTCGGCGCTGTGCTGCTCGATGGTGCGCTCGATCTCCCCGATGATCCCGTCGCGCAGGTAGGACGGGGCGGTGAGGACCTTGCGGTAGTGCTGGGGCCGCCCGAAGCCGGTCAGATAGTTGAACAGCTCGGCCGCGTCGGCGCCGATGTCCGGATCGGTCGTGAACAGGCCGAAATCGGTGTACAGCCGCGCCGTCGTCGAGTGGTAGTTGCCGGTGCCGATGTGCACGTAGTTGCGCACCCCATCCCCCTCGCGGCGCACGACGAGAACGCACTTGGCGTGGGTCTTCAGCGCGGGCTGGCCATAGACGACGTGAACCCCGGCCTCTTCCAGCGCCTTCGCCCAGTGGATGTTCAGGCCCTCGTCGAACCGCGCCTTCAGCTCGACCAGCGCCACCGCCTGCTTGCCGCGCTCCGAAGCCGAGATGAGCGCCGGCACGAGCGGAGAGTCGTCGCTCGTGCGGTACACGGTCTGCTTGATCGCCAGCACGTTGGGATCGGCCACCGCCTGCTCGACGAACCGCTCGACCGAGGTCGCGAACGACTCGTAGGGGTGGTGCACGAGGAAGTCGCCCTCGCGCATGGCGGCGAACACGTCGGCACGCTCACCGTCGGTGCGCAGCCGGGCAGGCGTCAGCGGCGCCCACGGCGGGTCGCGCAGCTCCGCCATACCGGGGAGCTTGACGATCTGCCACAGCGCGCCGTGGTCGAACAGACCGGACACCGGGTACACCGCGTCGGGGGCGACCCCGATCAGCTCGATCAGCGCCTCGCGCAGACGGTCGGACACATCGGCGCCCACCTCCACGCGCACGACCTCGCCGAAGCGGCGGCGCCGCAGCTCGTCCTCGACCGCCTGCAGCAGGTCGGCGGCCTCGTCGGACACCTCCAAGTCGGCGTCACGCGTCACCCGGAACAGGTCGTAGTCCACGATCTCCATCCCCGGGAACAGCGCGTCGAGGTTGTGGGCGATGAGATCCTCCAGCAGCACGAAGGTGCGGGTCTCGCCTACCGGCACGAAGCGCGGGAGGATCTCGGTCGGCACCTTCACCCGCGCGAACACGGTCTGGTCGTTGGACGGGTCGCGCACGAGCACGGCGAGGCTGAGCGACAGGTTGGAGATGTAGGGGAACGGGCGCCCCGGCGCGACGGCGAGCGGCGTGAGCGCCGGGAAGACGACCTTCTCGAAGCGCTCGGCCAGGTAGGCGCGATCGTCGTCGCCAAGCTCGTCGTAGGCGATGATGCGGATGTCGTGCTCGGCCAGGGCCGGCAGCAGCTGGTGGCGGAAGTTCTCGCTCTGGCGGCGCGACTGTCCGAGCACGCGCTCCCGGATCGCGGCGATCGTCTGCGAGGGCGTGCGGCCATCGGCCGTGGCCGACGTCACGCCGGCGTCGATCTGATCCTGCAGGCCGGCCACCCGCACCATGTAGTACTCGTCGAGGTTGGTCGTGTAGATGGCGGAGAACTTCACGCGCTCGAGCAGCGGGACGTCGGGTCCTCGGCGAGCTGCAGCACCCGGTCGTTGAAGTCCAGCCACGACAACTCGCGGCTGAAGTACAGCGAGCGATCGGCGAGGTCGATGCCGTCCAGCCCGCCGCCAGACACCGCGACGTCGCCCGCTCGCGTGTCGCCCACCACGGCGGTCGGAGCCTGGGGGCTATCGGTGCTCATCGTCGACATGATGGCAAGGACACCGCGCCCGCGGTAAACAAGTTTGCGCCGCACGCGACTACCCGGCGCTGGAGGGGTGCGCCCGCAGCCGCTACCGTGATGCCCGATGGCACGTCAACTGTGGCTTCTGCGGCACGGGGAGGCCGAGCCGCACGGCACTCGCCCCGACCCTGAGCGCCGTCTCACCGAGCGGGGAATGGAGCAGGCCCGCAACGCCGGGATCGTGCTGGCGTCGCTCGGCGTGGACTTCGACGCCGTGCTGACGAGCCCGAAGGTGCGGGCCGTCGAGACCGCGCGCCTGGCCGCGGCCGCCTGGGGCGCCGAGCCCGAGGTCGACGACGCACTGGCCAGCGGATTCGACGCCCGGGACGCGCTCGACGCGCTCGCGGCGCACGCGGCGTCGGATCGCGTCGCGCGCCTGCTGCTCGTCGGTCACGAGCCGGACTTCTCGACCACGGTCGCCCAGCTCACCGGCGCACGGGTCGACTTCAAGAAGGGCGGCGTGGCCGCCGTGCGCATCGTCGGCGGCGGTGGCGAGCTGATCGCGCTGCTGCGCCCCAGCGAGCTGTCCCGCATCGCCGCGGCGCAGCCCGACCCGCGCTGAGGGTCGCTCAGCGGGAGATCAGCAGCGCGTCGTCGTCGGGATCGGCGGCGGCCAGCGAGGCGCGCGTCGTCGCCGGTATCTCGGCGCCGTCGACCGCCTCGGCCGCGAAGCGGTAGCCGATGCCGAAATGGGTGTGGATGTAGCGCCAGGCGGGCGAGGCCTTCTCGAGCTTCTGGCGCAGCTTGCGCACGAACACGTCGACCGAGCGGTCGCCGCGGACCATGGCGTAGCCCCACAGGCGGGAGTAGATCTCCTCGCGCTCGAGCACGCGGCCGTTGGCGGCGGCGAGCAGCTCGATCAGCTCGAACTCGCGACGGGTCAGATCGATGCTCTGGCCGCGCCACGAACGCCTGGAACTGGTCGGAGCGGATCTCGACCTCGCCGGCGACGACCGGCTGCTGCTCGGTGCGGCCCTCGCCGCGCCGGCGCCGGCGGGTCACGCTCTGCACGCGGGCGATGACCTCTTCGGGGTGGCAGGGCTTCGTGATCCAGTCGTCGGCGCCGAGGCGCAGCCCGCGTACTCGTTGGGCGACCGACGACGGGCCGGTGCAGACGACGATGCCCAGCTCGGGCAGGCTGGCGCTGACGCGCTCCAGCCAGTCCCAGGCGTGCGGACCGAGCACGGCGAGGTCGACGACGAGCGCGCTGAGGCGCATGGCCGCCACGGCCTCGCCGGGAACGGGGCCACCGAGCACGCGATGCTCCCAGCCGAGCCGGTCCAGGCGCTTGGACAGCACCTGGATGAATCCGGTGTCCCGGTCGAGGACGGCCACCCGCAACGGTGCGGGTGCCGGACGGTGAAGCCGAACTAAGGGGCACGTGCGTGTCCTCCCCCCCGGAGATGGCGTTCATCATGTCGCCGGGGAGTGTAGGCGACGAGCCGGGCGGGCGCATCGTCGGTACCGGCGTGTCACAGGATATTCACAGTGAATGGCCGCTAATTGCGGACGGCCGAGGCCCCGCGTCGATTCTCGCTCGCCTGGACGGACTCGCGTCAGCTGCCCGCGGCGGGCGAGGGCACCGGCACGTTGGCGCCCTCGTCGAACTCCGAGAACAGGCCGGTGACCACGAACGCCACCTGCTCGCCGATGTCGACGGCGTTGTCGCCGACGCGCTCGAGCGCCCGGGCCACCAGCACCATCGTCATGGCCCACTCCCGCACGTCGGGGTCGTCGCCCACCTCGAGCGCGAGGCGAAAGACCTCGCGGTTGATGCGGTTGATATCGCGATCCTGGCGCACGAGATCCTCGGCCAGCGCGACGTCGCGGTTGGCGAAGGCGAGCTTGCTCTGGGTGACCTCCGAGCGCGCGTAGGCCCCCATCCGCAGCAGCGAGGACAGCAGTTCCTCGCGCACGGGCGGCTCGTGGCCGGTCAGCGGGATGAGCTTGGCGATGTTCACGCACTGGTCGCCCATCCGCTCCACGTGCATGATCACGTGCAGCAGCGCGGCCACGAGGCGCAGGTCGCCGGCCACCGGAGCCTGCCGGGCCAGCAGCGAGAGGATGCCCTGGTGGACCTCCAGGTAGCGCCCGTCGATGCGGTCGTCGTCGGAGATGACCATCTGGGCGAGCTCGACATCCTGATGCTCGAGCGCCTCGAGCACCCGATCGAGCTGCTCGACGACGATGTCCAGGCCCCCGAGGGCCTGCCCCTCGAGATCGTGCAGCTCGGCCTGGAAGTGCGCCCGGTTGCCCGCGTGCGGCTCGGCCACGGTCAGCAGCTCCGGCCGCTCAGCCGAACTTTCCGGTGACATATTCCTCGGTCCGGGAATCTCGCGGGTTGGTGAAGATGTCCTGGGTCGGGCCGACCTCGACGAGCTCGCCGCTCAGCATGAAGGCGGTGCGGTCGGCCACGCGTCCGGCCTGCTGCATGTTGTGGGTGACGATCACGATCGTCACGCGCTGCTTGAGCTCGCCGATGAGCTCCTCGATCTTCAGCGTCGCGATCGGGTCGAGCGCCGAGCACGGCTCGTCCATGAGCAGCACCTCCGGCTGGACGGCGAGCGAGCGGGCGATGCACAGGCGCTGCTGCTGGCCGCCCGAGAGGCCGACGCCCGGCTCGGACAGGCGATCCTTGACCTCCTCCCACAGGCCGGCGCCGCGCAGCGCGCTCTCGACGCTGTCCTGCAGCTTTCCGCGCTTGGTGCCGCTGAGGCGCAGCCCCGAGGCGACGTTGTCGAAGATCGACATGGTCGGGAACGGGTTCGGCTTCTGGAACACCATGCCGACCGCGCGGCGCACCGCGACCACGTCGACCGACGGCCCGTACAGGTCGACGTCGTCGAGCAGGACCTTGCCCTCCGCATGGGCTCCGGGGATCTCCTCGTGCATGCGGTTGATGCAGCGAACCATCGTCGACTTGCCGCAGCCGGAGGGCCCGATGATGGCGGTGACCTCGTTGGCCCCGAACTCGAGGTCGACCCCCTTGACCTGCTCGGCCGTGCCGTAGAACGCGCGCAGGCCCTCCAGGCGCACCGAGTGCCCGGTGGCCGTCGCCCGCGCGTGGGTGGGCGCAGCGGCCGAGGTGACCGCGTCCGGAGCCGCGCCCGTGGCGCGTTGGTCGGGCACCACGTCAGCAGTCCCGGAAGGCGGTCCGTCGGCGGTCATGAGAGGCGGCTCCTTCGCGAGACGAGACGGGCAAAGAGGTTCAGGATGAGGATCATGGCGACGAGCGTGAGTGCGGCGCCCCATGCACGGTTTACCACGGCGGTGGTCGGAGATGTCACGTCGTTGTAAATCTGAACGGGCAGCGAGTTCATGAAACCGCCGAGATTGAAGTTCGTCTTGTTCGTCGCCCCGGCGGCGAACAGCAGCGGCGCGGTCTCGCCGGCCGCTCGGGCGACCGCCAGCAGCATGCCGGTCAGCATGCCGGGCAGCGCCGTCGGCAGCACGATCGTGAAGATGACCCTCCAGCGCGGCGCGCCGAGGGCGAGCGCCGACTCGCGCAGAGCGTTGGGCACCAGCAGCAGGATCACCTCGGCCGAGCGGATGACGATCGGCAGCATCAGCAGCGAGAGCGCGAATGCGCCCTTGTAGCCGGCGTAGGTGGTGCCCGTCCCGACGATCAGCACGATGTAGATGAACAGCCCGAAGATGATCGAGGGAACGCCGGTGAGCACGTCGACGAAGAAGCGCACGACGTTGCGCGAACACGGTGCCGCGGCCGTACTCCACCAGCCACAGGGCGACGCCGACGCCGATCGGAATCGAGATCAGCGAGGCCAGGGCCACCATCTCGATCGTGCCGAGGATCGCGCTCTTGATGCCGCCGATGCTCTGCTGGCGAAGAACGTGTTGCCGGTGGGATCCGTCGTGAAGAAGCCGCTGCTCGTCCAGGCGGACAGGCCCTTGTGCAGCAGGTAGTAGACGATCAGCACGAGCGGCACGAGCGCGACGATCGTGGCGGCGAGCACCATCGTCCGGGCGAACCGGTCCTTGCGCCGGCGCCCCGGGCTCGGCGCGAAGCGAGCGAGCGAGTCGGCGGATGGTGGGGCTGGCCATGGCGCTAGGCCCCCACGGCGATCTCGGCGGCGTCGCGAGGCGGGGGCTCGGCGGCGCTGCCGTGATCTGGGTGCCGCGCGACGAGCGCAGAACGATCAGGCGCGCGAGCGCGTTGACGAGCAGCGTCAGGACGAACAGCACCAGGCCGGCGGCGAACAGCGCGGAGCGGTGCAGTCCCTGCGCCTCGCCGAACTCGTTGGCGATCACCGCGGCGAGGCTGTAGCCCTGCTCGAACAGGTGCTTGGGGAACGATCGGGGAGTCGCCGACGAGGATCGTCACCGCGATCGTCTCGCCGATCGCGCGGCCCAGCCCGAGCATCGCGCCGCTGGTGATCCCCGAGCGGCAGTACGGCAGCACCGCCATGCGGATCATCTCCCAGCGCGTCGCGCCGAGCCCGAGCATCGCCTCCTTCTGATCGGCGGGTACGGTGGCCATCACCTCGCGGCTGATCGCGCTGACGATGGGCAGGATCATGATCGCCAGCACGAGTCCGGCGACGAACAGGTTCGGGATCGTCACGGTGCCGCCGCCGACGAACGGGATGAAGCTGAACGTGTCGGCGAACCACTGCTCCGGGCCCTGCAGGTTCGGGGCGAGCACGAAGATCCCCCACAGGCCGTAGACGACGGAGGGCACGGCGGCGAGCAGCTCGACGAGGATGGTCACCGGCGTGCGGATGCGCCTCGGGGCCAGCTCGGTGATGTAGATCGCCGTCGCTATGGCGACCGGGACGCCCAGCAGCAGCGCGACCCCCGAGGTGATCAGCGTGCCCACCAGCAGCGCGCAGGGCGCCGAACTGGTTGGCGCTGACGTTCCAGTTGTTGTGAACGTGAAGCCGAAGACCCCGAACTTCTCGAACGCGGGCTTGGCCTGACCGAACAGGCTGATGAAGAAGAAGACGATGAGGACGAGGATCAGCGAGGAGAGGATCGCCAGCCCCCAGCTGCAGCGCCTTGTCCGGAATGCGCGCGAGCCGCGACCGCTCGAGGATCGAGCGGTCGCGGCTGATGAATGGCGATGCCGCCACTGTCGGTGCTCGCCGCTCCTCGCGCGTCCTGCGTCAGCCGGTGACGGCGGTGCCGTTGCAGGTGATCGCTCGCCGCGGCCGCCTTGGACCGCGCCAGGATCGACGGCGGCAGCGCCGCGTAGTACGCCTGGGCCAGGATCGCCTGCCCGGCGCCGAGCCCGTAGTTGAGGAACTTCACGAGCGGCTGGTCGCCGCCGCCGAGCCGCCGGGCACGCCCGCCTTGCACGGGTCCTGGTAGGTGACGATGAACGTCTGCGAGACGATCGGGTAGGCGGCCGGGTTGGTCGGGTTGGTGACCTTGATGCCGAGGTTCGCCGGCACGACCAGGCCGGTGGCGGCCGCCGTCGTCGAGGCGAGCGTCGGCGCGACGTAGTTGCCGGAGGCGTTCTTGACGTTGGCCGTGGTGAACTTGTGCTCGAGCGCGTAGGCCTGCTCGACGTAGCCGATCGCTCCGGTCGTCTGCTGCACCGCGCCGGCGACGCCGGCGTTGCCCTTGGCGCCCGTACCCGTCGGCCACTGGACGTCCTTGCCGGTGCCCACCTTCGAGGCCCAGGTCGGGTCGACGGCGGCCAGGAACCCGGTGAAGCCGGCGGTCGTGCCGGAGGAGTCGGAGCGGTGGATCACGGTGATCGCTGTGCTGGGCAGCTTGACGCCCGGGTTGAGCGCGGCGATCTGCGGATCATTCCAGGTCTTGATCGAGCCGAGGTAGATGTTCGCGATCACGGTGCCGTTGAGCTTCAGGCCGGACGCCACGCCGGGCAGGTTGTAGGAGACGGTGATCGCGCCGAAGAACATCGGGATCTGGATCGCCGGTGCCGACCTTGGCCAGCGTCGAGAAGTCGGCCGGCTTCAGCGGCGGATCGCTGGCGCCGAAGTCGACGGTCTTGCACTCCAGCGAGGTGATGCCGGCGCCCGAGCCGACGGCCTGGTAGTTGAGCGTGAAGCCGGTCTGCGAGCCCCACTGCTCGTAGACCGGGGCCGCGAAGGTCGAGCCGGCGCCCGAGAGCGTGCCGAGCCGCCCGAAGAGGCGGCGCTCGAGCTCCCGGAGCTCGCGCTCGAGCTGCTCGAGCTCGAGCTGCTGGAGCTGCCGCAGGCAGCGAGGGCGAGGGTGAGCGCGCCCGCGCCCAGGATCGCCCCGATCTTGTGTCGTCTCACAACGTCTCCTCTGTCGATGTGTGGGGTCCGCGCGGGCACGCCGACTTCGCGGCCGGGTCGTCCGCGTCGCGGCGTGAGTGTTCTAGTCGGCCACGGCCTGCGTGTGAAAATTTCGTGAAGGCTGGGGCTGGAAGCGGTAGCCGAACCCGGGGTGCGTGTGGATGAAGCGCCGGTCCGGCATCGCGGCCTCGAGCTTGCTGCGCAGCTTGCTCACGTACACGTCGACGGAGCGGTCGCCGGCCCGGCGCGCACGGCCCCAGACGGTCGCGATAGAGCTCCTCGCGCGAGACGATGCTGCCGGCGCGCTGCACGAGGGCGACCAGCAACTGGAACTCGCGCACCGAGAGCGTCAGCGCGCGGCCGGTGGCCAGCACGAGCCCCTCGCCGAGGCGGATCTCCAGCTCGCCCGCGTACAGCGTTTCCCGCGACTGCGTGCTCGGCGATTGTGCGCCTCGGCCATGGACGGCAGCCTCGCGCACGCGCCCGGCCGCGGCGTTACGAAGTCGTGATGGCGTCGTGAAAAACTCGTGAATGGCCGGCGATCGGCGCGCCGGGCGCTGTCTAGGCTCGCCGGGATGGGGATCCGGCAACGGCGGCTACGACCCACGCCTGATGGGGCTCGTCGAGGACGCCGGCCGCAACGTCCAGCGGGCCGCGCTGCTGCTGCGCGACCTGCTGGCCGACTTCCCCGAGCGCGCGGGGCTGGCCGGCGACCTCGTGGCCTGCGAGCGCGAGGGCGACCGCATCACGCACGACATCATCCATCGGCTGGCCGCCAGTCGGCGGGTGCGCGCCCCGTTCGACGCCGGCGACGGCTACGCGCTGGCCACCGCGCTCGACGACATCATCGACAACGCCGAGCAGGCCGCGGCGCTGCTCGGGCTGTACGGCGTCGAGGCGTCGATGGAGCAGGCGGTCGACTTCTCCGAGGTGCTGGTCGGCGCGGCCGGGCAGATCACGCCGCGCCCTGCACGGCCTGCGCCACGGCGTCGACCTCGGCCCCCAGCTGGTGGAGATCCACCGCCTGGAGAACGAGGGCGATCGCCTGCAGCGCGACGGCGTCGCCTCGCTGTTCGCCAGCGGGACCGATCCGATGGTGGTCATCCGCTGGAAGGACATCTTCGAGTCGCTCGAGGCCTCCGTCGACTCCTGCGAGACCGTGGCGCACGTGCTCGAGGGCATCACGCTCAAGCAGCGCGGGGGGCGTGTGCGGGCGTAGGGCCCGGGCGAACGACCGAGGCTAGCTGCGGTGGCCGCGGTGGGTGGCGCGGGCGGTGCGCGTGCTGTGAGCGGCGCCGCCACGTCCGGCTCGCGCCCGGTGCGCCGCGGACAGCTTGATCCGCCGGGTGTGCCGGGCGGGCTTGTCGATGCGCGTCGTGTGCTTGATCGTCGTATGCGCGGAGCGGCTGGCGTGCCCGGCGCGCTTGCGCGCGGCGTGAACGGTCGCGGTGCTGTGCGCCGCCACCGGGCGCGCGATCGGGGTGCTCGTGGCGGGGGCCGGGCGCGTGCCCGGGTCCGCCACCGAGGCCGTCGATCGGACCGGCGAGATCACCGGCTGCTGGATGTCCGCCAGGCGCTGCGACGAGCTCGCTCCAGCGACTGGGTGACAGCGCGAAGCCGAGCGGGGCGGCGGCGGCCGTGGCGGCCGGGCCACCGGCCGCGAAGACGATCTCGATGCGGTCGGCGTGATCGGGCAGGGCGATCGTGTTCTCCGCGCCCGGGAACGCCTTCAGGCTGACGATCTGGCTCGGATACATGCTGCCCTGCAGCTCGAGCAGCCGCAGGATCGTCGTCTCGGCGATCGAGCCGGGGCCCTGGTGGCCGACGATCGGGATGCCGTTGACCGCCGTGATGTCCACCGATGCCGCTCCGCCGTCGATCGTCGTGTCGGCGGCGGTCGTCAGCCCGTTCGAGCCGCACTTGACATTGCCCGACGGTCGGGTACAGGCCGCTCACGACGAGGTACTCGAGCGTCGCGAGCACGCGCCGGTCGACGTGGCCGGCGGCGATGTCCGCCTGGGCGCACGCGTCGAGCCGGACGTGCGGGTCGGCGAGCACGACGCGCTGCAGGTCTGCCTTACTGAGCAGCACGACGCGGCCGGCCGAGGCCGCGAGCGAGTCCGGCCCGACGAGCGGCTGGTGTCCGGGGTGGCGATGCAGCAGTGTCGTCTCGAGCTGCGACCAGGCGTCCAGGAACGGCCGCGGATCGATCGACTCGGCGTGCGGCCCGGCCGGCCGCAGCTTGAAGGCCAGATGCGGCTTGGCCGTCGCCGTGCCCGCACCGAGGCGCCCGAGGATCGTGCCGGCCAGCACCTGCGAGCCGGGACGCAGCGGAGCCAGCTCGAGCTGGCTGCGAGTGCAGCCCGAAGTCCGACGTGTAGTACTGGTTCATCTCGCGACGCCGTGGCCGGGCGGTCGGCCGCGCGGCGATGCGGCCTTGCGCGCGACGGGCCGGCGGTCCGGCGCCTTGGTCGTGCTGGCGAGCAGCGCCGCGAGTGGGTCGCGGGAGAGCGCGCAGGTCGAAGCTCGAGACCAATCCCGCGGGCAGCGGCTGGGGCGCCGGTGGCTCGGGCTCGCGGGCGCGGCGGCCCGGTGGCCCCGCTCGCGCCCGTGGCCCCGCTCGCGCCGGTCGGCCCGGTGGCCCGGCGGCGGACGGACGGGCGGATGGTCGCCGGCGGTCGCGGGCGCGTTCGGGGCCGGGGGCGCGGGGCACCGGCGAGGCGTCGCTGGGCGCGGGCACCGACTTGGGCGTCGGCGGGATCGGGACCGGGTACATCGGCTCGACCGAGGCCAGGTTGCCATACGTGTAGGTGTTGCCGTGCGCGTCGCGCAGCTGCACGTAGCGGCCGAGCCGGCGGCTGTAGCCGATCTTGCTGACCACGCCGTCCTGCACCGCGACGACCGCGGCGTTGGCGTCGGCGTAGATCGTGGCGCTGCGCGCCGTGTCGGTCGTGGCGGTCGGACTCTGCAGCGCCGAGGCCGCCGGCAGGGCGGCGGCGCTGGCCGCTGCCGCGCGCCGCGGCGGCCGCCGTCGAGGCGGCTCGCCGGCTGGCCGACGGAGCCGCCCGAGCCGTTCGGCGCGTACGTCGGGTGGTCGTGCGGCTGGATCGGGAAATGGCCGTTGGCGAGGTTGCTCAGCGCGTCGACCATGCGCTCGGGCAGGCCCCCGAGCAGCTCCGCGCGCAGCAGCACCGACTCCACGTAGGCGGCCGAGTGGTTGTAGGCGAAGATCGCGTCTTGATGTCGTGCTGGCCGCCGGCGGCCTTCAGGTAACGCGCGGCGGCGAAGATCGCATCGGCCGGGTTGTACGGGTCGGCGTCGCCGCTGCCGGTCGCGTCCACGCCGTAGATCGCTCCATTCCGGTGGCATGAACTGCATCCAGCCCTCGGCGCCGGCGCTCGAGATGTTCAGATCGTTGCCGTAGTCGGTCTCGACCTCGTTGATGGCGGCGAGCACCTGCCAGGGGATGCCGTAGTCGCTGGCCGCCGCCTGGTAGATCGGCAGCAGGAAGACCGGGACGTCGAAGCTCTGGATGAAGAAGCCCGGCAGGTTGGTGCCCGGTCCGGGCAGCGCCGAGAACCGCCGGGCAGCACGCCGTTGAGGGGGTTGGCGGCCTCGCTCGAGCGTCGGCGGCGGCGCCACCTTGCCACTGCGGGTCGTGGCCGACGACCCGTGCTTGGCGCTGGCGCTCTTGGATGTGCTGGCGCGCCGCGTGGTGCCGGTGGTGGCCTGGGATTGCGGTCCGCGACGGCCGCAGTCCGCCGACGCCGACCGAGGGTCCGGTCGGGCCGGTGGGCCCGGTCGGACCGGTTGGCCCGACCGTGCCCGCCGCAGTGGTCGTCGGCGCGGCGGTGGTGGTCGAGCTGGGCCCGTCCGCCGTGGTGCTCGTCGGCGGCGTGGTGGTGGCGGTGGTGGTGGCGCTCGTCGTGCTGAGCGCGGGCGTGGCCGTGCTCGACGTGGTGCTCGCGCCCGGGCAGGGCGACGATGATGCGCGGTTGCGCCTGGTCGCTGCTGCCGTGGTGTCCCTTCGCCGCCGCTGCTGCGTCCGCGGGGCGGGGCGAGCGATCGAGCACCGCGAACGCGGCCAGCGCCATGATCGCGACCGTGCGCGATCGAACAAGTCGCAAGGAGCTCATCGGGGGGTGATGGAGGGTGCGCTCACCGGGATCGCGGCACCGTACGGGTTTCCCATAAAGAGCTGTGAACATCCGTCGGCGGGCTGGCCGGCATCGTACCCATGGCGGCGGGCCGACCGGTGCGATGGGCAGCCTTTGCCCCGGGTTTGTGGGTTCAGACAGGAGCCGGCCGCGACGGCGGGCCCGGCTGCGGTGTCCGGCCCCGGGGCGCTCCGGGGGGTTCCTTTGACGGTCGTCCTCAAGCACAGTTATGGATATCGGCACGTTATCCGAGGCGCCTGAGCTCATGTTGCGCATCCCGCGGGATCACCGCAATCGGCCTCGGCGGCAACGGTCGGCCCGGCCGCTCGGCGCCCCGCGGGAGGCGGTGCGGCGCCCGGAGCACGAACGTACCGCGCGGGCCGCGGCCGCTGCACCGAGAGCCTCAGGCTCGAGTTGAGCTTATGGGTTCGGCGCCGGCGTGGCGCCGGGTCACGCCCGCGGGGCCGGCCGGCTCACGAGGCGTCGTCGCCGGCGGCCACGAGCTCGTCGTAGGTGACCGCGCGGCGGTCGTGCGCGCGGCGCAGGACCGCTTCCAGCGCCAGCATGTGCCGCGGGCGCTCGAGGTCGGACGGGTGCAGGTCCAGGCGCAGCGTGCGCCCGGCCGTCAGCGCCCCGACGCGGACGAGGGCGGGGGACAGGGCGCCCCGCACCGGCCCGCCGCCGGCCAGGCTCCAGGCCGGGGTCAAGTCGCGCGCGCGGGCCTCGTCGGCGGCGGGGCGGTGGACCTGCAGCAGGCCCGCCCACCAGCGAAACCGCGTGGCCAGCGTCTGGTGCAGCGCCGGCGTGTACGCGTAGGCGGGGGCGACGAACCCGTGCGGCTCGATGCCGGCCAGGCGCAGCAGCCGCCAGCCGGCCTCGACGGCCGAGCGCGTCTCGCGGTGCGTCGAGTCCCGACGAACTCGGCGCCGCGCGTGCGGGCGCGCCCGCGTACGAGCCGCTGTGGCCAGCGGAAGGCCGCGCCGCTGCGGCGTGCTGGAAGCCGTGCTGGGCGATCGCGTCGCCGTTGTGACCGGCACTCGTCCAGCCAGCTGACCATGTCCGGGCAGCGCTCGGACAGCGGGATGCAGATCGCGCGCGGGGATCACCAGCAGGGTCACGCGACCCCGCCGTGGTCGTAGAGCCAGTCACGGATCAGTGCGCAGCGGCGTGAACGTGGCGGGCTCGATGTCGTGCAGCGCGATGGCGATCGTCCGACCCATCCTGGCCTCCTCCCTCAGGGCCTGTGCATACACCTTCGCCCTCGCCGGGCGGTTTCATGTGACCGTTTGGTGAAGCCGTCCGATCGCCCGCTGGCCGTGAAATCGCGCCGATCACGGCCAGCCGGCGTGAAGCCGCCCGATCCGGGGCGGCTGGCGCGGCCGAGCGGTCAGCGCCCGCCCGCGGCGCACCGCCAGGCGGTCGGCTCGGGCGGCAGCAGCGACGGCGCGCGGCCGATCGATGCGCGACGATCGCCGGCGCCCAGATCGGCCAGCGCGGAATGCCCTGCTCGAGCAGGAAGCGCGGGTTGGCCGGCGGTCAGGCGCTCGGCGGCGATCGCCGAGACGCCGGCCTCGACCGCGAGGTCGAAGCCGGCGCCGATCGTGTGCTCGCGGCGTGCCCGGATGGGCATCGGAAGCGAGCACGAACGCCAGTCCCCGCCGCAGCAGCTCGCCGGCCGCGCGCTGCACCGCCGGGCCATGGTTGCCGAGCAGCGAGCAGATGTTCACCTGCAGCAGCGCGCCGGCCTCGATCTCGGGCCACAGCAGCTCGCAGGCCGCCGTCGAGCAGGCCGGCGGCGCGCTCGGGGTGGGCGATGAGCAGGCCGTAGCCGCGCCGGCGCAGCAGGCGGCAGCTGCGCACGAACGCCTCGTCGATGCCGGCGAACGGCACCTCGATCAGCACCCAGCGCGCCCCGTGGGGGCCCTGGGCGATCGTGCGCAGCACGGCGTCGCTGAGACCATCGGCGCCGCGAGGGTGGATCTCGCCGCCCGGGTGCACGCGCAGCGCGATGCCGCGCGTCGTCGAGGGCGCGCTGCAGCGTCGGTCCACGCGCTCGGGGATGGTCAGCGGGTCGTAGCGAGAAGCTCGAGCCGACGTGCGGCGTCACGGTCGCCTCGGTGACGCCCTCGGCTCACCATGCGGCGGGCGAAGGCGAGGCTCTCGTCAAGGTCACGGGCGCCATCGTCAACGCCCGGCAGCAAGTGCAGGTGCAGGTCCACTAGGGACATATGTGCTTCCCTTCTGACGGATCGTCGATGTCCGTCGCGATCGTTTGCGGGTTCGCTGCTCAGGATAGCCGCCGATCTCGGCGGCCTCGGGGCGGCAGCGGCCCTCGACCACCCTTTCTTCACAAGACGCGAACCGCAGCCCGCATCATTGGAGGACCGTGAAGCCCCTGCGCCACCGAAACGCCCCGAAGATGTTCGAGACCCGCAGCCACTCCTGGCTGGAGGCGGGCCTGCCCATCAACGCCATCGACCGGCAGGCGGTGCGGCGGGCGCTGGCGGCGCGGGCTCGTGTTCCTGGTGCTGATCGTCGGGGTGCTGCTGGTGGCGGCCAAGCGCGAACATGATCGTCGGGACGCATTTCGACAAGTCGATGCAGCAAGTTCGTCTCGAACAGCCCCGGCGAGTCCACCGCGATCCAGATCGGCGTCGCCGTCGCGCTGCTGATCCTCGGCTGGGCGCTGGCCGCCGAGCTCGGGCGGGCGGTGGGGCCGACCTTGTTCCGCCGCATGGATCCGGCGACCGCGGGAACGGTCGGCTTCTTCGCGCGCCTGTTCGTGATGGCGATCGTCCTGTTCGTCGCGCTCGGCACGGCGGGCATCAACACCGCCGTCGCTGGCCATCGGCGCCACCTTCCTGGCCGTCGTCTTCGGCCTGGCCGCCCAGCAGACGCTCGGCAACGTGATCGCCGGCGTGGTGCTGCTCAGCGCGCGCCCGTTCCGGGTCGGCGAGCGGGTGCGGCTGCAGGCCGGCGGGGTGGGCGGGCAGCTCGAGGGTGTCGTCAGCTCGCTCGGCCTGCTCTACACGTCGTTCGCCAGCGGCGAGGACCTCACGATGGTGCCCAACAGCGTCGTGCTCAACTCGGCCGTCATCCCGCTGCGCGAGCCCGACGCGGTCGACCTGCGCGCGCGCCTGCGCCCCGGCGTCACGCCCCGCCAGCTGCAGCGGCTGCTCGAGGACGTCGATCCAGACGCCGCTGCGCGACCCGCCCCGGATCACGCTCGAGGAGCTCGACGGCGACGAGGTGGTCGTGCGCATCCTGGCCACGCCGCGCCACGCCGTCGACGGGCCGGCGCTGGCCACCGAGGTGCTCGAGGTCGTCGTCCGCGCGAGACGCGCGGCGGCCGAGGAGCGGCGCGACGGCGACGGCGAGGCCGGGCCCGGAGGACCGACAGGCCGCCGCCGCCGGCGCCGGCCGCGGCGCGAGCAGAGCACGACGACGAGGCCCCGTGCGGAGGTCGTCCGGCCGACCGCCGCCGAGGCGCCGACGGCGGTCCGGCCCGCCGCCGCCGACCGGCGCCGCCCGCGGCGCCGCCGCGGCAGACACGGCGCCGGCCGCCGCCGTGCGCCCGCCCCGCCGGATAGCGCGACGCGCCGGCCGGGCGGGCGGTGGCCGAGGCAGTTCTGGCGGCACTTGCTTCGACAAGCCCACGGGAGCGCATGTGAGATCCGAGCGCGCCACGCCGGCAGCGGGCCGCGCTGTCGCTAGCGCGTCGACGCCTCCGCGGCAACGGCCACTGGACGACGCGATCGATGCCGTCGCGTCCGTCGCCGCGCGCCGATGCTTCACATGCGTGCGATGACGCGCACGCGTGCCGAGCGGAGTGCGCGTGATGCTCGCTCGCCCTGGCCGCCTGTCGCCGGCTTCGCGCACTGACGGCCGTCTGCCTCGGCGCCCTGGCGTCGCTGGCCACGCACGTGCGCCATCTCGACGCGCGCCGGCGGCGGCCGCCGAGGAGGCGCCGCGCGAGCACCGCTACGCGGGCGCGTAGTACGGGTTCGTGCCCGACGGCGTGGTCGGTGACGTCGACCACGTCGGCGATCTCCGGCAGGGCCTCGGTGAGCGTCACCTCGATGCCCTGGGTGAGGGTGGCCGAGGCCATGCCGCAGCCCTGGCAGCCGCCCGACATCCGCACGTAGGCGGTGCGGCCCTCGACGGCCACGAGGTCGGCGCGGCCACCGTGCAGCGGCGATGCCGGGGTTGACGTCGCGCTCGAGCACCTCGCGCACGCGCTCCTGCAGGGCGTCGTCGACACGTCGGCCGGTTCGGATTCTCGACGACGAAGCCGCTGCCGGAGGGGTCCTCGCACCAGTCGATCGTCGCGCCGCGCATCCGCTCGGCGCTGCCCTGCGGCGATGACGATCTCGAGATCGCCGGCGCGCTCGCTGCCGTCGCCGGGCTCGGCGATCTGCGACGGCTCGAGCGACAGCGCCGGCCGATACTCGCCGTCGCGCACGTCGGTGACGCGCACGTACAGGCAGCGGTCCTGCGGCGCCGGGTGGGCGTCGCGGAACTCGCGCAGCTTGGCCAGCGCCGCGTCGGTGACGCTCAGCAGCGGCTCGGACGTCGGACACGGCTGTCACGTTAGAGCGTTGGCTGTCGGCGACCCGGTAGCGCAGGAACAGCTGCGACTCGGCCGCGTGCACGCCGGCCAGCTGCAACGTCGTCGGCGCCGAGCCGCCGCTCGGGGCGACGATGCTCAGCAGATCGTCGCCGCCGGCCAGCACCGGCGCCAGCGACAGGAAGAGCTCGTCGATCAGGCCGAGCGTGAGCAGCTGCGCGTTCAGCGCGGCCCGCCCTCGGCCAGGACCTCGCGCACGCCCAGGCGGCTGCCGAGCTCGCGCGATCGCCGCCCGGAGGTCGAGCGCGCCGTCGGCCGCGGCCGCCCGCACGTACTGGACGGCGGCGGGCACCGGCGGCAGCGAGCGCGGCCGACGCCGTCACGATCACGACCTGCGCCTCGGGCTCGTTGAGCAGCGGCAGCTCGCGTCGAGATGCAGCCGGGACGAGACGACGCAGGCCAGCGGCTCGCGTGCACGCCCCGCGCGCTCGCGCGCGTCGCGCACGTCCGGGTCGCGGATCATTCGCCCGTAGCGCTCGCCGCGCACGGTGCCGGCACCGACGAGCACGGCGTCGGTGATCGCGCGCAGCCCGTGGAACAAGGCGCGATCGGCGGCGCCGGAGAGCCCCCCGGAACGGGCCGCGATCGTGGCGCGCCCGTCGACACTGCTGACCATGTTCAGCGCCACGTGAGGACGATCGGTCGGGGCGGCCCGCTCGCGCGCCTCGCGCGCGTACTCGTCGATCACGGCGCTGACAGGAACCGCCGTCGCCGAGGGGGATAGGGGGGTCAGCCCGGGTTCGGACTCGCCGGCAGGCATCCGCTTTGCACGTCGTCGCGAACCCCCACGCTTTGCAGCCTATCGACGGCGGTGAGAATTTCAGTTCGGAAACACCCGCGATCGTGGCTTCCTGCTACCTTCCCGCACGTATGGCCGGCCAAGACAGCCGGCGGAAAAAAGAAGTGCAGGCGCTCGTTGGTCGAAGCTCTCGCAGCATCCTCCGCGCGCAGCACATTCACGTGGAGGAAACCCACATGCCTACCGGCACCGTCAAGTGGTTCAGCGACGACAAGGGATTCGGCTTCATCACTCCTGATGACGGCGACAAGGACCTGTTCGTCCACCACACGGGCATCAATGGCGAGGGTTACCGCTCGCTGCAGGAGGGCGCGAAGGTCTCGTATGACGCCGAGCAGGGCGAGAAGGGCCCCAAGGCGGTCAACGTCGCGACGATCTAGTCCGACGTTGGCGCACTGAACGCCTGCAAGGGCCCGCGGCAACCGCGGGCCCTTGGTCGTTCTCGGGGCCGCCCGCCCGCCGTGGCCGCCCGCGTCTCGTCGGCTACCGGCGGCGTTATCCTTCGTCGGCGGAATCACCGTGCGCGCGTCGGCGCGCGCGGCGCGCACCCCGCCCGCGCCTCGCCGCGCTCGCTTGCGCGGCATGGCCTTGTCCGCCCCTTCCGTCCCGCCGCCCACGCGCACATCGCCGACGAGCCCCGCGGCGCAGCCCGGGCGGCGTTCGTTCGTCGGCGCGCTCGCGCTCATCGTTCCTCGTGGCGGGCAGCGCTGTTCATCGTGCTGATCTGCGCCAACCGGCCGAGCCCACTCACCCCGTCCTCGAACCCGAACTGGTTCCCGCACTGGCTGGCCGGGCCGTTCGGCGGCCTGCTGCCGATGCTCACGCACAACGGCAAGGTCGCTCGAGGACATCTTCACCTTCGGCGCTGATCGCCATGTACGCCGTCTACGTCCTGGCGATCGCCGTACGCGCCGAGCCTGCGCGCGCGCTGGGCCATCGCCGCGATCGTGGCGGTGCACGTCGTGTTCCTGCTGTCACCGCCGCTGTCGCTCACCGACGTCTTCAACTACATCAACTACGGCCGGATGGAAGTCGTGTACCACCTCAACCCGTACGCGACGATCCCCTACGTACGAGCCGCACGCCGACCTCGCGTTCTGCTGAGCAACTGGCACGAGCTGCTCAGCCCGTACGGACCGCTGTTCACGATGCTCACCTTCGCCATCGTGCCGCTCGGCGTGGCCGGCGCGTTCTGGGCGGTGAAGGGCATCCTCGTGGTGCGCCAGCCTCGGGACCCTCTTCCTGGTCTGGCGGTGCGCCGAGCTGCTCGGCAAGCGACCCGGTGCGGGCGATCGTGTTCGTCGGGCTGAATCCGGTGGTGCTCGTGTTCGGGCTCGGCGGCGACCACAACGACTTCATCACGGTCTTCTTCGTGATGCTCGGCGTCTACCTGCTGCTGCGCATCCGGCACTCGGCGCTGGACGAGCGCGGCGAGCCGCTCGACGAGGACGAGCAGGTGCACACCGGGGCGCCGCTGCCGGCGACCGCCCCCGCGGGTCGGCGCCGGGCGTGGCTGCCGGTGTCGCTGGGCGAGGCCTTCGTCACGCTGCGCGGGCGCGCCGCCGCGGTCAGGCCCGCCGCCGCGGTCAGGCCCGCCCAGAACGTCGGGCGCGTGGCCAGCGGCGCCGTCGTCGGCGCGACTGCCCCGGGGCTGGTGGCCCAGCCCGCCGGCGCGCCCGGAGCCGCGGGTGGCGCGATCGGGGGAGCGCCCGGGCGGACGCCCGCCGGCGTGCCGGCCTCGCGACGGCGCCGCTGGGCGGCCACGCACGACCGCGCGGCCACGCGCGAGCAGCTGCGCGCCTGGGCGTGGCCGCTCGCGCCGCTCGAGATCGCCGCGGGCGCGTCGCTCATCGTGGCCGCTGGCATGAAGGCGTCGGCCGCCGTCATCGCGCCCGTCGCGCTGTGCTCGCTGCGACCCTCGCCGCGCCGGATCGTGCAGGTGCTGTTCGGCATGGCGCTCGCCGCCGTGGCCATCGCGGTGGCGACGTACGTCGCGTTCGGGGCCCACATCCCCGACCTCTCGACGCAGGGCACGCTCGTCACCAACGAGAGCCTGCCGAACCTGCTCGGCTTCCTGCTCGGCCTCGGCGGAGAGGGGTCCGGCCTGCAGCACGTGATGCAGCTCGTGCTCGTGTGTGGGTGGCCGCCGCGTGCGTGTTCGCCTGGCGCCGCCACGAGATGCTGCGCCCGGCGGCCTGGGCCACGCTGGCGCTGCTGGTGACCCTCAGCTGGATCCTGCCCTGGTACATCCTGTGGCTGCTGCCGCTCGTGGCGCTCGCGCGCTCGCGCACGCTCGTGAGGGTCTCGCTGGTGTTCGGCCTGTACCTGCTGATCGTGTGGGTGCCGCTGGCGGGCGGCTGGTACCGGGACATCGGCTTCTACCCGGGGTCGACCAAGCTCGGCCAGCAGCACGCGTACGAGGTCAAAGCGCTGCTGGACTATTGACGCGGCGGATCCGCTCGTGAGCCTGCCGCAGCCACCGTTCGGGGAGGGCCTGCCCTCCTCGGGTCCGACGCGCGACGAGGAGTTGCTCGGCGCCGAGCACGCGCTCGTCCCGACCCTGCGCACCGACGCCGAGCGCGTCGGGTCGATGAGCCGTGAGCTGGCGATGGGGTTTGCCGCCATGGGCGAGGTGCAGCGCGGGGTGGCGATCTTCGGCTCCGCGCGCACGGCGCCCGAGGACCCGGCCTACGCGCTCTCCCGCGAGGTCGCGCGGCGATTGGGCGGCGCCGGCTTCTCGATCATCACCGGCGGCGGGCCGGGGGCGATGGAGGCGGCCAACCGCGGTGCCCGCGACGCCGGGGCGATGTCGATCGGCCTGAACATCGAGCTGCCCCACGAGCAGGAGCCCAACCGCTACCTCGACCTCAGCCTGGACTTCCACTACTTCTTCGCCCGCAAGGTCATGTTCGTGCGCTACTCCAACGCGTTCGTGGTGCTGCCCGGGGGCTTCGGCACGATGGATGAGCTGTTCGAGGCGCTGACGCTGATCCAGACGCACAAGATCAAGTACTTCCCCGTGCTGCTGGTCGGCAGCGGCTACTGGGACGGGCTCGTGCGCTGGATCCGTGATCGCATGATCGCCGACGGGACCGTCAGCCCGGACGAGATCGAGCTGCTGCGGGTGCTCGACGACCCGCGCGACGTGCTCGCCGTCGTCCAGGAGGCCGCACACCGCCAGGGCCTGCGCGGCGCCGGCGGGGCCTGAGTACCGCGCTTCAGTCGCCGTCCGGAGGCCGGCGCTCGCGCTTGCGCTCCGCGGCCCGCCGCTTGGCCTGCAGCCGGCGCTCGCGCGACGCCGAGGTGGGACGCGTCGCGCGTCGCGGTCGCGCGACCGTCAGCGCCCGCGCCAGGCGCTCGGACAGCCGCTGGAGGGCGAGCTCGCGATTGCGCGCCTGGCCGCGGGTGTCCTGGGCCACGGCGACCACCCGCGGCCCCAGGCGCGCGAGGATCCGCTCTCGCTGCGCCTCGCTGAGCGTGGGCGAGGCGAGCACGTCGAAGATCGCCTCCACCCGCGACGCCGTGACGTTGGCGTGCTGGCCGCCGGGGCCGGAGGAGCGGCTGGTGCGCAGCGCGACCTCCGACAGCGGGATCGACAGCTCGCGGTTGACGCGCAGGCGCTCCCCGGCCACGGCGTCAGCGCGGCGGTCCGGACGCGGCCCGGGCCGGGCGGCGGCCGCCGGGACGCCTAGTGGTCGGCGACGTAGCCGCCATCGGGCGCGATCGGATGGCGATCGGCGACCCACTGCACGAGGCCGCCGCGCATCGAGTAGGCGTCGTAGCCCGACGCGCGGAACGCCTGGGCGGCCATCGCCGAGCGGGCCCCGAGGCGGCAGTAGAAGACGACCGGCCGCGCTCGGTCGATCGTGCCGGCCTGCGCGGACAGTTGCGCGAGCTCGATGTGGCGCGACCCGGCGACGTGACCCGCCTCGCGCTCGTAGACCTCGCGCACGTCGACGACCTGGACGTCGCCGTCGGCCTGTAGCCAGCGCGCGACCTGCTCGGGGTCGACGTCGATCTCGGGCTCGGCTGCGCTCATGGCGCTGAGGGTAGCCGCCCGCGCATCAGGGCCGAAGCCCGCGGGCGGGCGGGCGGGCTCGAGGACGCCGCGGCGCCGGCGCGCGGCGTCCTCTAGCAGTCATCTGCCATGGAGACCACGTCCGACGTGTACACGCTCCCGCAGGAGCACATCGATCTGCGCGACACGATCCGCGCGCTCGCCCAGGAGCGCATCGCCCCGCGCGCGGCGGAGATCGACGAGAAGGCCGAGTACCCGTGGGACGTGCGCGAGCTGCTGGCCGAGCACGACGTCCTCGGGCTGCCCTACCCGATCGAGTACGGCGGGACGGGCACCGGCACGCTCATGCTCAACATCGCCGTCGAGGAGATCGCCAAGGCGTGCGCGTCCAGCGCGCTGATCCTGATGGTGCAGGAGCTCGGCTCGCTGCCGCTGCAGCTGTTCGGCTCCGACGAGCTCAAGGCGCGCTTCCTGCCCAAGTGCGCCAGCGGCGAGTGGTCGCCGGCGTTCGCGCTGTCCGAGCCCGAGGCCGGCTCGGACCCGGGCGGGATGATCACCACCGCCGTCGCGGACGGCGACGAGTGGGTGATCAGCGGGACCAAGAACTGGATCACCAACCTCGGGGTGGCCGACTTCTACACGGTGTTCGCCGTGACCGACCGCGAGAACCGGCGCATCACCGCGTTCGTGGTCGAGGCCGATCGGCCCGGCTTCAGCGTCGGCAAGCTCGAGCACAAGCTCGGCATCCGGGGCTCGCCGACCGGGCAGCCGATCTTCGACGACGTCCGTGTGCCCGCCGAGAACGTCATCGGCGAGGTGGGCAAGGGCCTGTCGGTCGCGCTGGCGACGCTCGACCGAACGCGGCTGGGCGCCGCCGCGCAGGCGGTTGGGCTCGCCCAGGGCGCGACCGACTACGCCGTCGCCTACGCCCGCGAGCGCCGCCAGTTCGGCAAGGCGATCAACGAGTTTCAGATGATCCAGGCCAAGCTCGCCGACATGGAGACCCAGACCGCGGCGGCCCGCGAGCTGCTCTACAAGGCGTGCGCGATGGCCGACCGCAGCGAGGCGGGCTTCGGCAAGTACAGCTCGATGGCCAAGATCTTCTGCTCGGACACGGCGATGAAGGTGACCATCGACGCGATCCAGGTGCTCGGCGGCTACGGCTACGTCAAGGAGTATCCGGTCGAGCGCATGATGCGCGACGCGAAGATCACCCAGATCTACGAGGGCACCAACGAGATCCAACGCCTCGTGGTCGCCCGCACGCTGAAGTAGGTCCGCACGCCATGACCGCCCCGATGCAGCCATCCGGTCCGCCGCACAGGGCGTCAGGGAGGCGGATCGCGGTGGCCGCGCTCGTCGCGCTGTCGGTGGGGCTGGTCGTCATCGTCATCGCTCAGGGCACGAGCTCCTCGGGCCCGATCCGCACGATCGAGCAGCTCGCCGTCGGCGTGGTGGTCATCGCCGGGTTCACGGCGGCGATCGCCTTCGTGGCTGTCGGCCTGGCTGGCTGGAACGACCCGGAGTCCGAGCGCGACTTCGATGCGCTGGTGCTGCAGGCCGAGCGACTCGCCGGCAGCGGCCTGGCTGCTGAGCCGACCGAGGGTCAGTTCCTCGAGCTCGATCCGCTCGACGACGAGGACTTCGACGAGCTCGTCCGCGACGCGCTCGACGACCTGCCCGATCTGCTGCGCAACGCGCTCGGGCACGTCGCGGTGGTCGTGTCCGACGACGGCGCCCGGCACGGCGCCTACGGCCTCTATCAGGGCGACGGCGCCACGCGCGACAACTACCCCGACCGCGTGATCATCTTCCGCGACACGCTGCGGCGCGACTTCGGCCACGACGCCGACCTGCTGCGTGGACAGGTGACCCGCACCGTGCGCCACGAGCTCGCGCATCATGTCGGCTTCGACGAGCTCGGGGTCAGCCGGCTCGATCTCTGAGGGCCCGGATGCACGAGGGCCCGCTCGGTGAGCGGGCCCTCGCAGCATCTGGTGCGGTCTTGGTCTTGCGGGCGCCGGGCTACGTCAGGCGCTCGATGAGCATCGCCTCGCCCTGACCCTGGGCGACGCACATCGTCTCCAGCCCGATCGTGCCGTCGAGGGTCTCGAGGTCGTTGAGCAGCGTGGTCATGATGCGCACCCCGGTCATCCCGAAGGGATGTCCGAGCGCGATCGCGCCGCCGTGGGGGTTGAGGTCCTTCAGGTCGATCCCGCACTCGTCGGCGATCGGCAGCACCTGCGCCGCGAACGCCTCGTTGAGCTCGACGATGTCGACGTCGCCGATCGTCATGCCGGCGCGCTCGAGCGCCTTCTTGATCGCCCCGATCGGGGCGACGCCCATGTACTCGGGCTCGTTGCCCCACGTCGCCGCGGTGATGATGCGCGCTCGCGGCTTCAGGCCGAGCGACTTGGCCTTCTCGGCGCTCATGATGATCGCCGCGGCAGCGCCGTCGTTGAGCGGGCAGGAGTTGCCGGCCGTGACGGTGCCGTCCGGCCTGAACGCCGGCTCGAGCGAGGCGAGCTTCTCGAGCGTGGAGCTCGGCCGCGGACCATCATCCTTGGACACCTCGGTGCCGTCGGCCAGCTTCACCGGGACGATCTCCTTGTCGAAGATCCCCTGCTGCTGGGCGGCGACCGCGCGCTCCTGCGAGCTCTGCGCGTAGGCGTCCTGCTGCTCACGCGTCACGCCGTAGCGGTCGGCGACGTTCTCGGCGGTCAGCCCCATGGCGATGTAGGCGTCGGGGGTGCCGTCCTTGCCCTGCAGCTGCTCGTTCTGGTCTTCCGGATGAGCGGCCTCCTGCGCGGCGTTGTAGCGCGACACGAACTCCACGCCGCCGGCGATGTAGGTGTCGCCCTGACCGGCCACCACGCTGTTGGCGGCGATGCGAATCGCGTCGAGGCCCGACGCGCAGTAGCGCGAGACCGTCAACCCGTTGGTGTTCTGGCCGAGCTTGTCGGACAGCAGCACGGCGATGCGGGCGATGTTGTTCGCCTGCAGGCCCTGCGGCAGACCGCAGCCGGCGACGAGCTCCTCGACGGTGCTCGGGTCGACCTCGGGGTTGCGCTCGAGGACCTTGTCCACGACGAAGGCCAATGTCTCGTCGGGGCGCAGCGAGGCGAGAGACCCCTTGAAGGCGCGACCCACAGGCGTGCGAATCGCGTCGACGATGACGGCTTCAGGCATTGGATGAGTTCCTTTCGGTGATGGCGCCCGGCGGTCGCACTCCACGGGCAGGTTTATCCCCCGGCGGTCGCACTCCACGGGGCCTGGGTTAAGTCTATACCGGCGGGGCGGGCGTTACGGGGTGCTCGGGGGGTGAGCCGGTGCGGGGCTTCGGCTGGACGCGCGCCTTGGGACCGCCCGCGGCCATTCGCGGTGGGGCGTTGGGCCCGGGCCTCGCCGAGGTTCGCGGGGGGTGTGGTGGGAAATGACCGCCAGGGCGATGAAAAGTGACCACACCCCCCCGGGGTGCGGTCGGCGCGCGGGTCTCGCGCGCCGACCGGCGCGCGCCCGCGGCGCCCGCGGCGGTCGCGCGCCCGCGGCGCCGCCTCAGCGCCGGCGCGACAGCGACAGCGCGAACAGCTCGTCCGGATCGGTGAGCCAGTCCGTGAGCTCGAGCCCGGCCGCGGCCAGGTCGCCGGTGAGGCGCTCGCGGGTGAACTTCGCGCTGATCTCGGTGCGCATCTCCTCGCCGGGCTCGAACGTCACCGGCAGGTCGAGCGCGCGGATCGTCACCGTCTGGGCGTCGCGCGCCCGCAGGCGCATCTCGATCCACTCGTGGCGCAGGTCGAAGAGGGCGACATGCTCGAACGCGTCCGGGTCGAAGTCCGCATCGAGCTCGCGGTTGAGCACGTGCAGCACGTTGCGGTTGAACTCGGCGGTCACGCCCTCGGCGTCGTCGTAGGCGGCCTCGAGCACGCCCGGATCCTTGACCAGGTCGGTGCCCATGAGCAGGTAGTCGTCGGGACCGAGCAGTTGCGCGATCTGGCGCAGGAAGCGCCGGCGCGAACCGGGCGGGAAGTTGCCGATCGTGCCGCCGAGGAAGGCGACGATGCGCGGCCCGTCGGCCTGCGGCACCTGGCCGAGGTGGCGCTCGAAGTCGCCGATGACGCCGTGCACGCGCAGGTCCGGGTACTCCTGCACGAGCGCCTGCGCTGACTCGCGCACCATCGACTCGGTCACGTCGAGCGGGACGTAGCGGCGCAGCGTGCCCGCGTCCTGGAGCGCATCGAGCAGCACGCGCGTCTTCGCCGCGGTGCCCGAGCCGAGCTCCACGAGCTCGGCGGCACCGGTGGCCGCGGCGATCTCGGCGGCGCGCTCGTCGAGGATGAGCCGCTCGGTGCGCGTCGGGTAGTACTCCGGCAGCTCGCAGATGCGGTCGAACAGCTCGGCGCCGCGAGCGTCGTAGAAGTGCTTGGGTGGCAGCTCCTTGAACGGGCGCGTCAGGCCGTCGAGGACGTCGTCGGCCAGCGAGCGCTCCTGACCGCCGCCGAGGTAGGAATCGACCTGGATGCGGGTGTCGGGGCAGGTGGTGTCCGTCGGTGTCATGTCACGTCCTTCGCGATGCGCACGCCGGCAAAGATCTGGCGGCGGATGGGTAGGTCCCAGTTGCGGAACGTCGGGGTGGCCACGCGTTGGCTCGTGGCCCACGAGCCGCCGCGCAGGCAGCGGTAGCCGGAGTTGAAGAACACCTGCGAGTACTGGGGGTAGGGGTGGGCCTCGAAACCGGGGTAGCCGTCGAACTCGCTCGCCGTCCACTCCCACACGTCGCCGATCATGCCCAGCGCCCCGCAGGGCGCCGCGCCGCCCGGATGCGAGCCGACCGCGGCGGTGCCGCAGATCGCGCTCTCGAACAGGTTGGCCTCGGCGGCACCGGGCGGGCGCTCACCCCACGGCCAGTCGCGTGTCTCCCCGTCGTCCTGGCTCCAGGTCGCCGCCTTCTCCCACTCCGCTTCGGTCGGCAGGCGCACACCGTGCGCGCGGGCGAAGGCGTCGGCCTCGAACCAGGAGACGTGGATCACCGGGCGATCGGGATGCAGCGGCTCGAAGGCGCCGCATCGCCATTCGAAGACCGGCTCGCCCTGCCAGCTCAGCGTCGGACAGCCGACCTGCGGACGCCTCGCCGACGACGCTCCCGTCGTCCAGCCGCCCGGTCGCTCGATGTCGTACTCCTCCTTCCAGGCCCAGCCCTCGTCGCTCCACCACTCGCGGCGCTGGTAGCCGCCACCCTCCGCGAAGCGCAGCCAGGTGGCGTTCGTGACCGGCGTGCGGCCGATGCGGAACGCGGGCAGCGGCACGCGACGGCGCGGTCGCTCGTTGTCGTAGGAGAAGCGCGTGTCGGGGGCGCCGAGGCTGAACGGCCCGGCGGGCACCTCGACCGTTTCCAGCCCCGTGTAGCCGGCCGCCTCGCCACGCTCGGCTGCGGCCGGCCCGGCGTCGTCACCCTCGGGCCCGGCGCCGACCAGGCGGGCGAGGCCGAGCGTCTGCAGCATCGTCTCGTTGTGCTGGTGCTCGTGCTGGATGACCATCTCGTGCAGCACGCCGTCACCGACGCCCCGCTCCTCGATCGCGCGCAGCGTGCGCGCGCGGGTCTCCTCCAGGTAGGCCAGCGCGGGCGCGCGCGTCAGCATCTCGACCTGCCCCCGCACGGCACGGGGCGTCTCGAACGCGTCGTACAGGTCGGCGAGGTCGGGGTGCAACAGCGGGACGCCGGCGTAGCGGTGCACCAGCCACAGGTCCTCATACGCGGCGATATGCCCGAGGTCCCACACGAGCGGGCTCATCAGCGGCGAGTGGACGGCGTGCAGGTCGGCATCGCCGATCGGGGCGACGAGGGCCAGCGTGCGCTCGCGGGCCCGCGCGAGCGCCGCGACAGCATCGCCGACGTCGGCCGCGGCGATCTGGGGAGCGTCGTCCTGTCGGGTGGGGGCGGCCATTGGGGGTGCGGGATCCCGTCGCCGGGGCGACCCGCGTTCGCAGTCTCCGGATGGCGCGCCTACATTACACCCGCGCCGGCGCCGGGCAAGGAGGTTGCGGTCAGGACGTGTCCTAGAGGCGGCTTGGTGCGCGGCGGGGGGGGGCGGCGCGGACGGGCGCGCCGGGGCGGTGCGGGTGGGCGGTGCGGGTTGGCGTGGGCGGGCCGCCGTGCGCGCCGCCCGCGCGGACTCCGGCCTGGCGCGCCCGCCCCGCCGGCCGATCAGCCGCGCGGCACCTGCTCGGCCACGCGGTCGTCGTTCCAGCGCCAGAGCACGGAATGCTCGCGCTCGTAGCCGAGCACGCTCAGCGCCCCGGTCGACAGGCCGAGCAGGGCGCCGTCGGTCGGGGGCAGTCCGATCCACCGCGCGCCGAGCACCCGCAGCACGTGGCCGTGGGCGAAGCAAGCCACATTCCCGTGCAGCCCCCGCACCTCCGCCAGCAGCCGGTCGATGCGCGCGCCGACGTCGGCCGCGGTCTCGCCGCCGGGGCAGCCGTCGCGCCAGAGGTCCCAGCCGGGCACGCCGCGGCGGATCTCGACGGTCGTCAGGCCCTCGTACTCGCCGTAGTCCCACTCGGCCAGCTCGTCGCGCAGCTGCGCCTCGTCGCCGAGCCCGGCCAGGGCGCAGGTCTCGCGGGCGCGGTGCAACGGGCTGCAGAACACGTGCGTGAACGTCCAGTGGCTGAGCGGCTCACGCAGCGCGCGAGCCACCAGGCGGCCGTGCTCGGTGAGCGGGACGTCCGTGCGCCCGGTGTGGCGACCGGACATGCTCCACTCCGTCTCGGCGTGGCGCACCAGCACGACGCGCTCGAGACTTGCGGCGGGGGTCATGTCGCGTCGGCCAGCGCCGCCTCGTCGCCGATGACGTGCAGGCGCGGGCCGCCGACAAGGCTGGCGGGCACGCGCGGGTCGGGACCGGCGAGGACGCCGGCGAGCGCCTGCGCCTTCCCGGCGCCGGTGACCAGCAGCAGCGTCGACCGTGCCGCCCGCAGCACCGGCAGCGTAAGCGTGACCCGGTCGGGCGGTGGCTTGGGCGAGTCGTGCACGGCCACGCAGAGCGCGTCGGCCACCGTCAGCTCCGGATGACCCGGAAACAGCGAGGCGGTGTGCCCGTCCTCGCCGAGGCCGAGCAGCGACACGTCCAGCGCGGGCAGTCCGTCCTCGTCGGCTGCCACCCGCTCGCGCAGAAGCGACTCGTATTCCGCGGCGGCCGCCTCGCCGCCCAGCTCGCCCCGCATGCGGTGCTCGATCGGCGGAGCCGACACGCCGTGCGCGGCGATCGCGGCCAGCAGGCTGTCGGCCACGAGCAGGTGGTTGCTGTCGGGATCATCCGGCCCGACGCAGCGCTCGTCGCCGTACCACAGCTCGACGGCGCTCCAGTCGTCGAGCAGCGGCGCCACCAGCGCGTAGGCGCGGCGCGGCGTGTTGCCGCCGGCGAGCGAGAAGTGCGCGACCCCGCGCTCGGACAGCGCCTGCTGCAGGTCCGCCGCGATCCGGGCGGCCGCGAAGGCGCAGGCCGCCTCGGCGTCGGACAACCGGTCGACGGCGGTCACGGGCGGGTCACCGGGTGCGCAGCGTCGAGGCCTTCATCTTCCCCGAGATCGTCTCCTGCGCCTCGGCGATCTCCTCGTCGGAGCGGATCACGTGCATGACCGCGTTGATGAGCGCCAGGTGGGTGAACGCCTGCGGGAAGTTCCCGAGATGGCGGCCCGAGTGCGGGTCGATCTCCTCGGCGTACAGGTCGAGCGGGCTGGCGTAGGAGAGCAGCTTCTCGCACAGCTGGCGTGCGCGGGCCGCCTCCCCGATCTCCGACAGGGCCGACACGAGCCAGAACGAGCAGATGGCGAACGTCCCCTCCTCGCCGCTCAATCCGTCGTCGGTCTCCTCGACGCGGTAGCGGAGCACGAGCCCGTCGACGGTGAGCTCGTCGGCGATCGCCAGCACGGTCTGGCGCACGCGCTCGTCCTCGGGTGGCAGGAAGCGGACCATCGGCACGAGCAGCACCGAGGCGTCGAGCGCCGTGCGTGTCGTAGTGCTGGACGAACACGCCGCGCTCGTCGACGCCGCGGGTGAGGATGTCGGCGCTGATCTCGTCCGCGGCGGCCTGCCAGTGGGCCGCCTTGTCGAGGTCCTCGCGCAGCAGGGCCAGGCGCGCGCCGCGATCGCAGGCCACCCAGCACATGAGCTTGGAGGAGACGAAGTGCTTGGGCTCGCCGCGCACCTCCCAGATCCCGCGGTCGGGCTCGCGCCAGTGCTCGATCGCCATCTCGACCTGCCGGCACGAGCGTCGGCCACACGCGGTCGGGAAGGCTGTCGCGCGACTTGGTGTGCAGGAAGACCGAGTCGAGCACCATCCCCCACACGTCGTGCTGGCGCTGGTCGTAGGCGCCGTTGCCGATCCGCACCGGGCGCGCGCCCTCGTAGCCGGACAGGTGGTCGAGCGTCCGCTCGGGAATGTCGCGCTCGCCCCCGATGCCGTACATGACCTGCAGCGGCTTCTCGCCCTCGGCGACGTCGGCCACGAAGTAGAAGAAGTCGTTCGCCTCCCAGTCGAAGCCGAGCGTGTACAGCCCCCAGAGCATGAAGCTCGAGTCGCGGATCCAGCTGTAGCGGTAATCCCAGTTGCGCTCGCCGCCGGGCGACTCGGGCAGCGACGTCGTGGCCGCCGCGACGAGGGCGCCGGTGGGCGCGTAGGTCAGGCCCTTGAGCGTCAGCGCCGAGCGCTGCAGGTAGCCCCGCCACGGATGGTCGGGGAACTCGCCCTGGGCCAGCCACTCGTGCCAGTAGTTGGTCGTGAACACCAGCCGCCGGTAGGCCTCGTCGAAGGTCTTGGGTGGTCGCGTGCCGGCTCCAGGACAGCGCGACGAAGGCGGTCTCCTGGTTCTTCAGCGTCGTGCGCGCCCGCGCCCGCCCACCCTCGAAGCCGAGTCGCAGGTCGCTCGTCAGGTGCAGTCGCAGGTCGGTCCCCTCGCCCGGTGGCCACCGCCTCGCCGTAGCCCTCGCCGGTGTACTCCCAGTTCGCCTCGATGCAGCCCGTACTCGAACTTCGGCTCGCAGTCGAGCGTCACCTCGACGTTGCCGTCGACGCAGCGCAGCGTCCGCAGCAGCACGTGGTCGGCGTCGTAGTCGGTCGGCGCGCGGCGGTGGGAGTTGGAGCGCTCGCCCTCGTGGTGCCACGGGCCGATCAGCAGCACGTCGCGCACGATCAGCCAGCCCGAGCGCGTGCCCCAGGTCGTCTCCAGCACCATCGTGCCGGGGATGTAGCGCCGCCCGGCCGGCACGGTCGACGTCGGCCGGCCCGAGGCGGAAGCTCCCCGCGGCGCGGTCGAGCATCGCGCCGAACACGCTCGGGCTGTCCATGCGCGGCAGGCACATCCACTCGATCGCGCCGCCGGGCGCGACAAGGGCGGTCGACTCGCAGTCGGACAGGAACGCGTACTCGGCGATCGGCGGGAACGGCGCTCGCGCCGATCGGCGCGTCGGCCGCTGGCGGTCGGCAGCGGTCGGACGACGCCGTCGCTCACCGGACCATCCCCGTCGCGGCCTGCAGCGCCGGCAGGTAGACGCGGTCGCGGGCCAGCGCGGCCCGGATCGCGTTCCCGAGGATGCCGCCCTCGCCGCGCGAGGCGCCGAGCACCGTCCAGCTGCGCTCGACCTGCCCTGCGGTCGTTCGGTAGTGGGCGCGCAGCCCGCCGGGGCCGCGGTCGAGCGACAGGCGCCGGCCCGAGGCCGTCTCGAGCGTCAGCCCCTGCAGCCCGCGCACCTGCATTCGGGGCCGGCGCGAGCGTCAGCGCACGTCCTGGCGGTGGGCGTGGGCCGAGCCGCGACAGCCGCTCGCCGGAGGGCAGCAGCGGGCTGGCCTGCCACTCCAGGCGCGAGGCCAGCCAGCCGAGCAGCAGCAGCGCCGAGGCCACCGAGTCGGGCTGGTGGCGCACGTTGACGCGAGCTGATCATGGCCGAGCTGGGGCCGCAGGGGCTCGGGGTCGAAGGTCGCCGCCAGTCGCTCGCGCCACGGCACGCGTGCGCAGCCAGGCCATGTCGACGACGTGCATCGAGTCGGCCAGCGACTGCGCGCGGTCGAGCGCCTCGCCGACCTCGGGGTCGTCGACGGAGTCGAGCAGCACCACCTGGCCGAGGCGGCGCAGCGCCTCGATCGCCTCGGTGTGGCCGTGCGGCGCCCACACGCACGGTCGGGATGTCGGTGACCACCAGCGGGTCGACGATCGTGTCGAGGTGAGCGAGGTGGCTCGGCCCGACGTTGACCACGATCGGTCTCGCGCGTCAGCGCGAACTCGCCCTGGTCCGGGCTCGCGGTCCGAGGCGATCGTGGCGATCGCGTCGAGCGTGCGTGCGCCCCGGCTCCACCGCGCACACGATCGTGCGCGAGGCGTGCGAGTCGCCGACGTTGCGCAGCCGGTTGGCGATCTCCCCGCTCCACGCGCGGTCCACGACGCAGACGAGGTTGAGCACCCGGGCCGGCATGTAGCCGGCGTGCTCGGCGTGGCGCTCGCTGAGCATCGTCGCGCAGCGCCTCCTCGATCGCCGAGGGGGTGGTTCCCTGGGCGGACCAGAGGCTGTCCTTGACTGCCGGCATCAGTTCCGGTCTCGTCGCCGCGCCATCAGATCGCGCGCCACGTCTGGCCCGGCAGCAGCAGCCGTCCGCCTCCACCGGGCCCTGGCTGCCGGACGCGTACTGCGGCAGCGGCCCCGGGGTCATCTCCCACTGCTGCACGATCGGGTCGCAGATGTGCCACTGCGCCTCGACCTCGTCGTTGCGGGTGAAGAGCGTGGCGTCGCCGCGCATCGCGTCCATGATCAGCCGCTCGTACGCCTCCGGCGACTGGGAGATGAAGGCGGTGCCGTAGAGGAACTCCATGTTCACCGGCGCCGAGCGTCATGCGCGTGCCCGGCACCTTGGCGACCAGCGACAGCGACACGCCCTCGTTGGGCTGCATCGTCAGGATCAGCTGGTTGGGGCGCACGCCCTCGGCGTCCTCCCGGAACGCGAGGTGCGGGACGGGCTTGAGCGTGATGGCGATCTCGGTCAGCTTGCGCGCGAGGCGCTTGCCGGTGCGCAGGTAGAACGGCACCCCGGCCCAGCGCCAGTTGTCGACGCTGCAGGCGCAGCGCCGCGTAGGTCTCGGTGTTCGAGTCCGGGCGGCACGCCGTCCTCCTGCGAGGTAGCCGCGCACCGGCTCGCCGGCCACCACGCCCGGCGCCGTACTGCGCGCGCACGGCCATCTGCTGCGACCTCCGCGGGCGTCGGGGCGCGTGCACGGCGTGCAGCACCTTGACCTTCTCGTCGCGGACCTCGTCGGCGGAGAACGCGACCGGCGGCTCCATGCACAGCAGCGTCAGCAGCTGCAGCATGTGGTTCTGGATCAGGTCGCGCAGCGCGCCGGCGCGAGTCGTAGTAGCCGGCGCGGGTGCCGATGCCGAGGTCCTCCGGCGCGGTGATCTGGACGTTGTCGATGTAGTTGCGGTTCCACAGCGGCTCGAACATGCCGTTGGCAAAGCGAAACGCGAGCATGTTCTGCACGGTCTCCTTGCCGAGGTAGTGGTCGATGCGGAAGACCTGGCGCTCGGCGAACACCGACAGCACCTCGCGGTTGAGCGTCCTGCGCCTCGCGCGAGCGTCGTGCCGAAGGGCTTCTCGATGATCACCCGCACCTCGGCGTCCGCGTGCGCTGCAGGCCCGCGCCGCCGAGCGCTCCGACGATCATCGGGAAGAACGCCGGGGCGGTCGACAGGTAGAAGGCGCGGTTGAGCGGCTGCCCGGCCTTCTCGTCGAACTCGTCGAGCGTCGCGGACGAGCGTCGCGTACACGGCCTCGTCGTCGAAGGAGCCGGGCACGTAGCGGACGTCCTCGAGCAGGTGCTCGAGCACGTCCTGGTCGGGCGTGCGCCGCGAGAAGCTCGTGATCGCCTCGACGGCCATCTCGCGGAACTCCTCGTGGCGCATCTCGCTGCGCGACACGCCGACGAGGTAGAAGCGCTCGGGCAGCGCGCCCTCGTGGGCGAGGTTGTAGATCGCCGGCAGCAGCTTGCGCTTGGCCAGGTCCCCGGTGGCGCCGAACACGACGAGCGCCGTCGGGTGGACGGGCAGGCGCTCCAGTCCCTCGGTGAGTGGGTTCTCGGGCTCGGTCGTCACGGCCATGGTCGACTACCTCCGGGAGGCCTTGGGGTTGGTCTTCACCGCGTGCCCGCCGAACTGGTTGCGCAGGGCCGCGAGCACGCGGTGGGCGTAGTCGCCGTTGCCACGCGAGTAGAAGCGCGCGTACAGCGAGGCCGTGATCACCGGCGTGGGCACGTCGTGGTCGGTCGCGTCGGCGATCGTCCAGCGGCCCTCGCCCGAGTCAGCGGTGTATCCCTCGATCCCCTCGCAGCTCGTTGCCGTCCTGCTCGAAGGCCCGGGCGGCGAGCTCGCACAGCCACGAGCGCACGACCGACCCCTGCCCCCACAGGTGGGCGATCTTGGCGTTGTCGAGCTCGTACTCGCACTTGTCGAACAGGTCGAAGCCCTCGGCATAGGCCTGCATGAGGCCGTACTCGACGCCGTTGTGGACCATCTTCACGTAATGTCCGGCGCCCGATGGGCCGAAGTGCTGCCAGCCGTACGGTCCGATCGCCGCGCGACTGAGCTCGTTGGTCGGCGGGGCGAGCACGTCGAGGATCGGCGCCAGGCGCTTGACCGCCTTGTTGGCCCCTCCGACCATCATGCAGTAGCCGACCTCCAGGCCCCACACCCCGCCCGAGGTGCCGACGTCGACGTAGTTGATGCCGAGCTTGCGCAGCATCGCCGCCGCGGCGCTTGTCGTCGGTCCAGCTGGGAGTTGCCGCCGTCGACGATCGTGTCGTCGCGGTCCAGCAGCTTGGACAGCTTGACCACCGTCTCCTCGGTCGCGTCGCCGGCCGGCACCATGATCCACACCATCCGCGGCGGGTCGAGCTTCTTGACCAGCTCGGCGAGCGATTTCGCGCCCGGTCGCGCCGTTGCCGACCGCCTGCTTGACGGCGCCGGCGTTGAAGTCGAACGCGACCACCTCGTGATCGGAGTCGCGCCGGATGCGGTGCACCATGTTCCCGCCCATCTTGCCGAGTCCGACGAAGCCGATCTGCATTAGGCGGTCACCCTCCAGGGGTCTCGATGGGTGACAGGGGGCTGCGGCGCGCCGGTGGATTCGCTGCTCGCACCGCAGATGTGACAAGGCGTCGCGATCGCGCCCGCCGGTCCCGGCCGCCCGCTCGCTTCGCGGCCATCGCCGGCGCCTCACCGGGCCTCCGCTCCGTCGGAGACCGGCGCCACCTCGTGCGCGAGCTCCTGGGCGGCCAGCAGCGCGGCGCCGCGCACGCCCGCCTGCGGCCCCGAGCGGGCCAGGCGGATCTCCGTGCGGGTCCCGACGCCCGGGCAGCGTGTACTGGCTGGCGACCTCGCGCGCGCAGTCGATGAGCAGCGCGCCCGCAGTGGACACGCCGCCGCCGAGCGCCACCACCTCGGGGTCGAAGACGTTGATCGCGTTGGCGATCCCGATGCCCAGGCGCTGCCCGAGCAGCGTGATGGCGGCGATCGCGGCGGCGTCCCCGTCGCGCGCCGCCTGAACCGCCTCCGGGCCCGCAACCGTCGCGCCGTCCGCCTCGAGGTGCCCGAGCTCGGAGTCGGGAGACTCGGTGGCGGTGCGATGGGCGAGCCGGTCCAGGGCACGTCCCGCGGCGAGGAACTCGAGCGATCCCCGCTGTGGAAAGCTCCCCGCCGGGGGCACGCTGCGGTCCAGATCGAGCCCGATGAGCTGATGGCCGACCTCGCCCGCGGCGCCGGTCGCGCCGCGATAGATGCGTCCCCCGATGATGATCCCGCCGCCGACGCCGGTGCCGACGGTGAACATGACGAGGTGCTGCACGTCGAGGTTTCCCTCCTCGTCGTGGGCCTCGGCGAGCGCGGCGCAGTTGGCGTCGTTGTCGACGAACACCGGCAGGGAGAGGCGTTCCTGCAGCACGTCGCGCAGGGGGAAGTCGCTGAGGGGCAGGTTGACCGTCGAGCGCACGCGCCCGGCGGCGAAGTCGATCACCGACGGCACGCCGATGCCGACGGCGGCCACGGACCCGGGGGCGGCGGCCGCCTGCTCGGAGACGGCGGTCACGAGCTGGTCGACGAGATGCGTGGCGTCGTCGTGGCTGCTGGCCTGCACTTGCGACGGGGACAGCTCGCCGTCATGCAGCGTGGCGACCGCGATCTTGGTGCCGCCGACGTCGACGCCGATGACGGTCGCGCTCACGCGTGCCCCGTGACGGGGTGCCGGCGGCGGCCGCGAAGCAGCGCCGGGCGGGGCGAAAGCAAGCCCGCGTCGGGGACGGTCGCTCTCGCCGAGGTTGCGCTCACGGTCGGCAACGTATCAAGGCCCGCGCCGATGCCGAAGGCTCTCGGATAGGCTGCCGCGCGATGACCGACCACGCCGCCCCCGAACGGCCCGACCGCAACCTGGCGCTCGAGTTGGTGCGCGTGACCGAGGCCGCCGCGATCGCCGCTGCGCCGTGGGTCGGCATGGGCGAGAAGGAGTCCGCCGATCAGGCGGCGGTGGACGGCATGCGGCACATGCTCCATTCGGTCTCGATGGACGGCATCGTCGTCATCGGCGAAGGCGAGAAGGACGAGGCGCCGATGCTCTACAACGGCGAGCGCATCGGCGACGGCACCCCGCCCGAGGTCGACATCGCCGTCGATCCGCTCGAGGGCACGACGCTCGCCGCACACGGGATGCCCAGCGCGCTGTCGGTGATCGCGCTGTCACCCCGCGGCACGATGTTCGATCCCGGGCCGTGCGTGTACATGGAGAAGCTGGCCGGCTCGCGCGAGATCGCCGACGTGCTGGACCTCAACGTCGGGCTGGCCGAGACGGTGCGGCGCGTGGCCGAGCGCAAGGGCACCGACATCCGCGATGTGATGGTGGTCACCCTCGACCGCCCGCGCCACGAGGCCGGCATCCGCGAGATGCGCGAAGCCGGCGCACGCGTGCGACTGATCTCCCACGGCGACGTGTCGGCGTCCCTGCTCGCCGTCACCGAGAGCTCACCGGTCGACCTGCTGTGGGGGATCGGCGGCACGCCCGAGGGTGTCATCTCCGCCGCGGCGATCAAGTGCATCGGCGGTCAGATCCTCGGCCGGCTGTGGCCGCGCGACGAGGAGGAGCGCGCGGCGGCCCTGGCCGCCGGCTACGACCTCGACCGTGTGCTCGACCGCGACGATCTCGTCGCCGGGGACGACGTGTTCTTCTCGGCCACCGGAATCACCGACGGCGACGTGCTGCAGGGCGTGCGTTACCCGAGCGCCGGCGGCGCCAGCACCGAGTCGCTCGTCATGCGCTCACGCACCCGCACGGTGCGGCGCATCACCGCGCTGCACAACCGCGTGAAGATGCGCGAGCTGCGCGCGGACTCCTACCAGCCCTAGACAGCACGGCGGCGCGTGCGGCGCTTTCGTGACCGCGAACGCGCTCGACGGGCAGCGCCGGTCAGCCGCGCGCGGCGAGGTCACGCTCGGGCGGGGTGGGCTGCTCCGGGGGCGGCGGATCGGGCACGTCCGCGACGGCCGGGGCGTAACGCCCGACGCGCGACTCCTCGAGATCCAGCCGCGCCAGCGATCGCAGGAATGCGTGGGTCACGATCACGTGGATCCGCGATTGCGTCTCGTTGTAGACCCACCGTCCGAAGCCGGCGGCGATCGCCGGGTAGAAGTTGGCCACCTCGATCCTGACGTGCAGTCGCGCCAGCGCCCCGGAGCTGGACGGGTCGCGCTGAACGTCGATCTGCAGATAGCCGGTCCCTCCGCGACCGCGTCGGGCGACCAGCAGCCCGCGCTCGATGCGCCAGCGCACGACGCCACGGCGCTCGTCCATCTCGTACTCCGGCGACTGGAACGTCAGCAGTCGCAGGCGGGGGTGCAGCAGGACGATGTAGCGCTCCTCCTCGGCGTAGATCACCCGCACGAGGCCGAGCGTGGCCCGGCTGAGGAACCGCCAGTAGGTTCGCGCGAGGCGCTCGAGATAGGTCGGAGACCAGAGTTCCTCCAGCGCGGCGGCGGGGAGGCAGACGTCGGCCGCCTGGACGGACCGCACCGCCCCCGACGCGTCGGTGGTCGTCGCGTCGTGTGGGTCGCAGATGTCCACGTTCGCGATGGCCGGTCCGCGGAGCAGCCTTCGCGCCGCTCGGACGAGCGCGGTGACCGCTGCGAGCGCCGCGGCCATCACGGCGGCGATAACAATCGCGATCATGCTGCCGGACAGGCTAGTGCAGCGGTCGCGGGGGGGCCCGAGCGAGCCCCCGGTGGTGGGCGTGGTGCCCCCGGCCGCCAGCCGCGACGCGGGAGAGCGCTTACGGGTTGCAATGCGTGGGCATTTCCGAGAGCATCCGCAAAACCCGCGGCCTTCATGGGGTCGTCTGCCTCGGGACATCCGGTATCACACTGAGACACTGAGGGAGAGGCAATGCTGAGATTTGGCAGGATGCTGTCCGCACTCACGCCGGCGGGCTTGCTCGTCGCGGCGGTACTCGCTTGGCCTGCGGCATCGGGGGCGACGCCGTCGGGAAGCCAGACGGTCACGGCGACGGTTCCGCTCGACTGCGTGCTCGCGCCGGGGACGTTGAACGTCGAGGCGACGATCCAAGCCACGTTCACCGGAACGGCCGCGCAGACGGTCAGCCCCGGTGATCCGCTGACGCTGACGGACGTCACCACCTCGTTGCAGGTCCCTGCCAACCTGTCGAGCTCGTTCGCGAGCCTCGGCGCGACCACGGCCTCCGGCACGGTGACCAACTTCGGTGTCGACGTCACGAACTCGTCGATGCCGGTCGTCAACGCCGCGGCCGGCGGTCTGCCGTTCGGTCCGGTCAACGTCGTCGCCAACCAGGCGCTGACGCTCCCGGTCCCCAGCACGGGCCCGTTCACCCTGAACGGGGGCACCGAGACCGGCAGCCCCGGCGACACGAGCGTCCTGTCGGTCGACACCACCCCGGGGTTCACGGGCAACAGCAACGACGGTTTCACGGCGACCGGCCAGGGCATCACCTCGACGGTGACCGGCAAGACGGCCAGCGGGGCGAGGGTCGGGCCGCTGTCGATCGTCTGCAACGCCCCGGCGGCGACGCTCGGCTCGGTCAGCGTGGTGGCTGGGGCCTCGACGACGACGACCACGACGTCGTCGAGCTCCTCGTCGACGACGACGTCATCCACGACGACCAGCTCGACCACGACGACCTCGACCACGACCACGACGTCGTCCGACATCCAGATCCCGTTCGAGAACTGGACGCTCTCCGGCTCGGTGACCGACACGAAGCTGGGCTCGGCGATCAGCCTGCCGCCGGGGTCGACGTTCAACGGCTTGGCCGACCTCACGCAGCACACGGTCACCGGTGACATCAGCGTGCCGGCGTTCAATTCGTCGGTGAACCTCTTCGGGTTCCTGCCGACGACCGTCGGCTTGACGTTCACCGAGGCAGGTTCGTCGACCGGCACGATCATCACGGATCCGTCCAACGCGTCTGATCTCGAGATCGCCATCACCTCGAAGGCGAACCTCGGGATCACGTCACTGGGCGCTTTCGGCCTGAACATTCCGGTGGATTGCGCCACGACGCGGCCGACGGTGTTCCACCTCAGTGCCACGCTGCCGGCGCTTGACCTGATCAGCGGCACCACGTTCACGGGCGACGTGACGCTCCCGAGCGTCAGATGCCGGGGCTTCCTCGGGGGCCTGGTCGGCGGCGTGCTGACGCTGCTGTTCTCTGGTCCGGACAATCCGTACTCGCTGACGATCGCTCCGCCACCGAGCAGCTGAGGACCGCGGTGCGTCGGGTGGGGTCGCGGACATGCTCCGTGGCCCCACCGTCGCACCGGCTTCGCACCGCGGTGCGTCGGGTGGGGTCGCGGACATGCTCCGTGGCCCCACCGTCGCACCGGCTTCGCACCGCAGGGCGCCGGGTGGGGTCGCGGACATGCTCCGTGGCCCCACCGTCGCACCGGCTTCGCACCGCAGGGCCGCTGATCGCGGCCCGGACGCGTTCGCGCAGACTCAGATCGGCTCGATGCGCACCTGCGATCCGGCGTGCGCGGTCGTGCCGGCGGGCACGATCATGAGCGCGTCGGCGCCGAGCATCGAGGTGAGCCGGTGGGAGCCCTGCGGGCCGGTCGGGAGCGCGTACAGGCCGTCGCCGGTCTCTGTGAGCGATACCCGCACGGCCTCGTCCCGATTGTCCTGGCCGCGACACGTCTCGCCGAGCGTCGCGGTGCGCTGGGCGCCATCCGCTGCCATGCCCTGCAGCGACGCGAGCGCCGGCGCGACGAACAGGTGGAACGTCACCATCGCCGACACCGGGTTGCCGGGCAGCCCGAAGACGAGCGTGTGGTCGCGCACCCCGAACCACGTTGGCTTGCCCGGACGCAGCGCGACCCGCCAGAAGCGCTCCTGGACGCCGAGGTGCCGCAGCGCCCCCTTGACGTGGTCGTGAGGACCCACCGACACGCCGCCGGAGACGACGAGCACGTCGGCGCCGTCGAGTGCGCGCGCGAGCACCGCCTCCGTCTGCGCGGCCTCGTCGGGTGAGCCCGCGCCGAAGACGGGATCCGCCCCCGCGTGCAGCGTCAGGGCGTGCAGGGTCACGGCGTTGGAGTTGTGGAGCTCCCCGATGCGCAGCGGCGCCCCGGGCGGGCGCAGCTCGTCGCCGGTCGCCACGATCGCCACGCGGGGACGGCGAGCGCAGCGCAGCTCCGCTCGTCCGGCGGCGACGGCGACGCCGAGCTCCGCCGCCCCAAGCCGTCGCCCGCGAACGAGCACGCGATCGCCGGCCCGCATGTCCTCGCCGGCGCGGCGAACGTTCTCACCGGGCGTCGCGGGGGCGCGAAGCCGCACTCGGCCGGGCTCCGGCTCGCTGGCGAACTCGATGGGGGTGACCGCCGAGGCGCCCTCGGGCAGGACGGCGCCGGTGGAGATGCGCACGGCCTCACCGGGAGCGACCACGCCGGGGAACAACGCGCCAGCGCGCGCCTCGCCGATGATCCGCAGTTCGCGCTGCGCCGGCCCGCTCGTGACCGCGAACCCGTCCATGGCGCTGTTGTCGAACCCCGGCACGTCACCGGCGGCGGCGACGTCCTCGCTCAGCGCGCGCCCGTAGGCCTGTTCGACGGCGACGGGCTCGCCGGGAAGCGCGTGCGCCTCGGCGCCGATGATCGCGCGGGCCTGTGCGACGGATATGAGCGTGTCCGGCACGCCGACATTGTCGCCGACCGTCAGCCGCCGACCGTCAGCCGCTGACGACGCCGCCGGTCGTCTGCTGGTAGGCGGCGTTCAGCGGCGAGGTGGCCGCGGGTGCCGGGGCCGGCGTGGCCGGCGTCGCGCCGCCGGCGCCGACGATCGTGCCGATCGTCTCGGTCTCGGTCATCCCGAGCGCGGCGGCGGTGGCCGAGGTCAGGTCCCAGTCGGCTCCGTTGGCGTACGGGCCCCGATCGACGACCGGCACGATCAGCGTCCTGCCGTCGTAGTTGACCTCGACCTTGGTACCGCAGGGCAGCGTGCGATTGGCGACGCCGACCAGGCTCGGCGTCATCGTCTCGCCGCAGGCCGTCTGCTGACCGTAGAAGCCCGGCCCGAAGTAGGTGGCCACCGCCGGCGCGTAGACGGCGACGTCGCCGGTCTGCGACGTCTCGGCGGTCGCGCGGCTGCCCCGCCGGGCGGCGCTCGCGCTGACGATGATCGCACGCACGGTGACGTGACCGGTCACGTTCGTGCGCCAGCGGGCGAGGAACGCGCCGTGGCTGTCGACCGTGGCGGTGGCCAGCGTCGTCCAGGTGGTGGTGCCGGGCGTGAGCGTCTGGATGAGCACGGTCGCCCCGGGGTCGGAGGGCTCAGTGGTGCCGTGGAAGTTGAGGAAGTCGCCGAGGAACGCCGCCGGCCGCGTGCGCACCGTGATCGCACCGCCCACCACGAGCACCGGCGGATCCAGCGAGGGCGTCGGCAGCGTGACCGGACCGGTCGCGGTCGTCCCGCCGGTGGTCGAGGTGACGCTGCTGGCCGGCGTGCCGCTCGCCGGCGTGGCGCTCGCCGGCGTGGCGGCGAGGGCTGAGCCCGGCAGCGCGAACACACCGGCAAGCGCGGCTGCGCAGGCGCATAGGGAGTTGGCCAGGGGGCGACGCGTCATCTCGAACCTCGTTCCGGTGCCTACGGGGTGAGCTGACGGGCTCGCGCAGAACAAGCAGCGCTACGGCCGATATCCGGCCGATTCGCCCCAGCGGCGCTGTGCAAGCACCGCATTGGGTCCCCCGCCCTCCGACTGCGTGCAGTGCGGAGGCTCGGCGTTCGGCGGCGAGTATATACACCGCGGCCGCGGTGGGCGCCGCCGTCCGCGCGGAGTTATGGCAAGCTGGGCAACTGCCCTGCTCAGCCGGTGAATCGTGCCGCGCCGCCGGCGATCAGCCGCGCAGCAGCCGCGACAGAGCGCCGCGCACCGCGCGGCCGCCGAGCTCGATGCCCGCCTGCACGAGGCCTCCGGCGGTGCCGAGGGCCGAGTCGAGCACGTCGGCGGCGGCTCGGGGGCTCGAGCGCTGCCGTGGCATCGGCCTCGAAGCCCTGCGGGGCTCGCGCCGGCGCCAGGGCGGCGCCCGAGGTCCGCCCCCGCGGGGTCGTCCCCGCGGCTGTGGCGGGTGCGGTTGCCGTGGTTCGCGTCCGGGAGCCCGGCTTGGTGCCCGAGCGGGCGGCGGGCTTCGTGCCCGAGCGGGCGGCGGGCTTGGTGGCGCGGGCGGCGGGCTTGGCTGGCGCGGGCGGCGGGCTTGGCGCCCGAGCGGGCGCGCGTCGGGGCCGGTTTGGACGGGGCCGAGGCTGGGGGCGAGGACCCTCCGGCGGGACTCTCCGCGGCTGCGGAGTGCGTGCGCCGCGAGCTGGGTCGTTGCGGGCGGGTACGGGGGAGGTTGCTCAGCACCTCGCCGGCAGCGCGCTCGTCACCGTGACCGTCATGCACGCTCGGGTCGCTCATGCGGCGACATCATCGCGCACTCCGTCGCGCGAGGCCGTCCCGGTTGCGGGCGGCTCGCCGGAGACGGGCGTGTGACGCCCGATCCGGTCCCATCGGCGGCGGATCCGGTCCCATTGGCGCCCGATCCGGTTGAGGGCGGGCATCGCGCGCCAATCGCGGGCGGGAATCGCTCGCTGTTTGCTGAATTGCGTGTGTGGGTGCGGCCGCGAGAAACCTTGACCCACCCGGCGGTGTTCTATCTATGCGTCGGGCGCACCGCCCGACATCCGCCGGCAGGCTGCTGCGAACCGGGACCGTACGTGCGACGGCCGGACCGGGAACCGGCTCGCGAGGTCCGGCCGGGTTGACGATAGGAACCGGAGCGTTAGCATGCAAACCTACGCTTGGACGCTAGTCTCGCGAGGGCTGCGTGCCTGCGTCCCTCATCAACGCCAGCCGGCACAACCGCAGCGAACGCGGAACGGGCCCCACCACGGAAACGGAACCAGATGTCAGTAGTCGAACTTCAGGAACTCGAAGAGGTCAAGGGCCTGCTCGCCAAGGGCCAGCAGGTGGGCGTGCTCACCTACGCCGAGATCTCCACGGCCACGTCCGAGCTCGATCTCGACGAGACCGATGTCGAGGAGCTGCACGGCTTCTTGGAGCGAGGCTGAGATCGAACTCGTCGAGGACATCGATCCCGCGCTGGCCGCGGCCACGCAGGTCGAGCGGGCTCCGGACAAGCGCGGGCGTCGCAAGGCGAAGGGCGCGCTCGACCTCAAGCCGGACATGACCACCGACTCGCTGCAGCTGTTCCTCAAGGACATCGGCAAGGTTCGCCTGCTCACCGCCCAGGAGGAGGTCGACCTGGCCAAGCGCATCGAGCGCGGCGACCTCGACGCCAAGCAGAAGATGGTCGAGTCCAACCTGCGCCTCGTCGTGTCGATCGCCAAGAACTACCGCAACCAGGGCCTGCCCTTCCTCGACCTCATCCAGGAGGGGACGCTCGGCCTCGTGCGCGCGGCCGAGAAGTTCGACTATCGCAAGGGCTTCAAGTTCTCGACCTACGCGACGTGGTGGATCCGCCAGGCGATCGCCCGGGCGCTCGCGGACAAGGCGCGCACGATCCGCATTCCGGTGCATGTCGTCGAGAAGCTCAACAAGATCGGTCGCGCCGAGCGCAAGCTGGTGACCGAGCTCGGCCGCGAGCCGACGGCCGAGGAGATCGCCGAGGTGACCGGCATCGAGCCCGAGGAGGTCGACTCGATCAAGCGCTCCGCGCAGGCGCCGGTGTCGCTCGAGAAGCCGGTCGGCGACGAGGAGGAGTCCGAGTTCGGCCAGTTCATCGCCGACGAGCGCGCCGAGTCGCCGTACGAGCGGGCGGCGGAGATCCTCACCAAGGAGGCGCTGCGCGAGGCGCTGGAGAACCTCTCCTACCGCGAGCGGCGCGTGCTCGAGCTGCGGTACGGACTGGGCGGCGAGCACCCGCGAACCCTCGACGAGGTCGGCCGCACGTTCAACGTCACGCGCGAGCGCATCCGCCAGATCGAGAACCAGTCGCTCAAGAAGCTGCAGAGCCTCGCCGAGGCTCAGAAGCTCCGCGACGTCGCCTGATCTCCCGACGGCTTCGCCGGCCTGCCCGCGATCGCGGAGGGGCCCGCGCGGCCTGCCCCGCGCAGCCTGCTCGCAGGAGCCCACCGACCCCGGAAAATCGGCTTGTGGCGGCGTTTGTCTACGCCGCGTGGCCGGCGTTAAGGGGGCCCCGCGTACCGCCGATGCAGCGGAGGATGTTCGATGTCCAGGAATCTCTGCGCGAGCTCGTCGGACGAGGGGGATCGGATCTTCACCTGAAGGTCGGCTCACCGCCGCTTTTCCGCGTCGATGGCGAGCTGGCCGGTCGCGACGGGGTCGATCCGCTCACCGACGATGACACCGAGCGGGCGCTACGTGACCTGCTGCACGATCCGAATCGCCTGCAGGAGTTTCACGAGGACCACGAGGTCGACTTCTCCTTCGAGCTGCCCGGTGTCGCACGCTTCCGCGTGAACGCCTTCCGTCAGCGGGGGCTCACCTCGCTGGCTTGTCGCGCCATCCCCCACAAGATCAGCACGATCGACGAGCTGGCGCTGCCCAAGGCGATCCACGAGCTCGCCGCCGAGGAGCGCGGGATCATCCTCCTGACCGGTACCACGGGCTCGGGCAAGTCGACGACGCTGGCGGCGATCATCGACCACATCAACGAGAACACGTCCAAGCACATCGTGACGATCGAGGACCCGATCGAGTTCGTGCACCGCGACAAGCGCTCGGTCATCAACCAGCGCGAGGTGGGGACCGATACGGCGTCGTTCAAGCGCGCCCTGCGGCGCGTGCTGCGCCAGGACCCGGACGTGATCCTCGTCGGCGAGATGCGCGACGACGAGACGGTCACGACGGCCCTGTCCGCCGCCGAGACCGGCCACCTCGTGCTCTCTACCGTGCACACGGTCGACGCGACGGAGTCGATCAATCGCCTGCTCGAGTTCTTCCCGCCCCACCAGCACGCACAGGCCCGCGCCATGATCGCCGGCACGATCAAGGGCGTCGTCTCGCAGCGGCTGGTGCCCGGCGCCAGCGGCGGCCGCGTGGCCGTCTGCGAGATCCTGCGCATGACCGGGCGCGTGCGGGACATGATCATGGATCCGGCCCAGACCGGCCGCCTGCACGAGGTGATCGCCGATGGCGAGTACTACGGCATGCAGACGTTCGACCAGCATCTGTTCACACACCTGAAGGCCGGTCGCGTGTCGATCGAGGACGCGATGCGGGTTGCAACGAGCCCGCACGACTTCAAGTTGCTCGTGGCCGCCGACGGGCGCCGTCGCACGTCGATGGCCGACGTCGACGCCGCCGCGGCGAGTCGCCCGGAGTTCGTGCACCCGGATGCGGCCGGCGACGCTCGCCCCGGCGCTCCGCAGGGCCGGCCGCCGGGCCAGCCTCAGCCGCAGCGCCCGCGGCCGCCGGGACCCGGTGGCCGTCCGCCAGGTCCCCCGCAGCAGCGCCCGCGCCAACCGGTCTCCTGATCGCGCCGCCGTCGGGACGCGCCGATGACATCCGGGCGACCGCCGGAGATCGGTACTTCACTTGGTAAAGTTTTGGGCAGGATGGCTGCAGATCCTTCGTGTCCCGTGTGTCGTACCGCCGAGATCGTGTGCGGCAAGTGGACGATCCTGCTCGTGCGCGACCTCGCCGAGGGATGCACGCGCTTCTGCGAGCTCGAGCGCTCGCTCGGCGGCATCAGCCCGCGAACGCTGTCGCTGCGGCTGCGCGCGCTCGAAGACGAGGGCATCGTCGAGCGCCACACCTATGCCGAGGTCCCGCCGCGCGTCGAGTACGTGCTGACCGACAAGGGACGCGCGCTGCTTCCGATCATCGACCTCATGCGCGCGTACGGCACCGAATGGCTCGGCGATGGCTGCGAGAGCGGTACCGGGCCGGCTCTGGACGGGCCGTCGGTCGTCGTCGCCGCCTAGCGTTCCCGCGGCGTCGACGCCGGAAGGCCTTGCATTCGACCGGTGCTCGTGCCGGTGCGCTGCAAGCGCTCGTGCTGCGAGCAGGACAGCACCGCCAGCCGGCGAATCCGGTGTGCCGTGCGTTCCCGCCAGTTCGAGTCAGCGATCACCGTGTTCGTCGAGGAGGCGGCGCTGGCGCTCGGCGAGCAGACGGCGGCCGGCGAGGAGGTTCCGTTTGAGATCGTCGCCCAGCCGTCGCGATCCCGCAGCACGCCGCTGTACTGCTACCGGCCGCTCACCGGCGAGTTCATCCGCCAGCACGGCGCTCCGCTGAGCGCCCTGCCCAGCTACGCCGGGGCACTCGTGGCGATCGGCGAGCTGGACGGCCTCGGTCGCTATCTCCTCTCCCGGGGTGCCGCGCAGGCGCCCACGGAGCCGCGGGAGCGGGCCCGCCTGGCGCTGCGCGCGCTGCTCGAGGACGTGTTTGATGGTCAGAGCGACTTCGAGCTTCGGCCCGAGCATCTGCGGGCCGCCCTGGAGCGGCTGCAGGACGGTGTGCGGTCCGACGGCGAACCGGTCGTGGTGGTCGGAACGCTGCACGGTCTCACCCTGGCCTCGCCGCAGCTGGCCCTCGCTCCGGGACTGATGCTCGCGGCTCCCGACGAGATCGACGGGGCGCCCGAGGAGGCGACGGCGCTCGAGACGGCCGGTGCGCCGCATCTGCTGGCGGTGATCGATGTGGAGGGCGAGGATCCCCGAGGACGCCGTGGCCGAGGCCGCGACCGCGTTGCGCGACCTCGTCCGGGCGTTGCGCCTGTTCGGCGACGGGCGCATAGCGCTCGGCGAGCTCGGCTGGTCGAGGGTGGGCGGTGGCGCATGGCGCCCGCTGGCCCTCGGGACGGGTGGACGCCCGCGCGGAATGCTGGTGGTCACCGCCGAGCAGGAGGACGAGCTGCGCGCGTTCTGCAGCCTCGTCGCGCGCCGCGCGCCGCGCAGACGACGAGGTGGCCTGGGCCCTCGAGCGCTTCCATCTCGGCGCCGAGCGTTCGTCCGATCACACGGCGCTGACCGACTATCTGCTGGCGCTACGCGCGCTGCTCGAGCCCGAGGGCCCGGCCAGTGGCCTGCTGGCGGGGAGGCTGGCCGCCATCTGCGCCGTGCCCGCGGAGCGCCAGTCGCTCGTCGAGCGCGTCCTGCTCGCGACGGACCTCGAGCGCGCCGTGGTGCGCGGCGAGGCGCCAGCGCTCGGGGGGCGGCGACGCGCTCGTGCAGGCGCTCGGCGGGCACCTGCGGGCACTGCTTCGCGACGTGATCTGCGGTCACCTCGACCGCGATCTCGTGTCCCTGGCCGATGAGCTGCTCGACCCACCCACGAGCGAGCACGGCAGCCTGGCCAGCGAGCGCGCGTCCGACCGCGACGACGAGGATGACACCGACGACTGGTGGGACGACCCCCCCGTCGAGCCGGCGCAGCAGCCCTTCGCCGGCCCGGCCCGCTGGCCGCGGGACGTGAAGGCCACCCCGGTCGCGGCCGACGCCCCGGTGTCGCGCCGGCCCGCTCGCGACCCCGACGTCCAGCAGCACACGCTGCCGTTCTGAGCGCGCTCCCGGGGCCGCCGCGCCCCTGAGCGCCTCCCGGGCCCCGCGGGCCCGGACGTGATGCTCATCCCGGCTGAGCGGGCGGCTCGCCGCCCGGGCCGGCCGGGCGATCGGCGAACAGCTGTGCCTCCACCTCGGCCAGTGTGGCGAGGTCGTACACGTCGTGGTCGAGGCGCCCGACGATCACCGGTTCGGGCTCGCCGAGCGCCTCACTCAGGCGGGCGATCGCGCGCCGGTCGCGCTGCACGAGCACCTCGATGTCCGCTGCGTTGGCCGCGACCCGAGCGGCCAGTCGCTCACCGAGGTCGTCGCGCAAGGCCGCGGCGATCGCGTCGGCGCTGTGGGCGCCGAGACCGCGGCGGTGCACGCGGTTGACGATCAGACCGCCGACGGGCAGGTTCGACGCGGCGAGCTGGGAGGCGAAGAAGATCGCCTCCTCGGTCGGCGCCCGCTCGGGTGAGCTGACGATCAGGAAGGTGCGTGGCCGGATCGGCCAGCAGCGCCTGCACGCCGAGGGCGCGCTCGCGAAAGCCGTCGATGAGGCTCGCCAGCGAGCGGAAGAAGACCGACAGGTCGGCGACGAGGTCGACGCCGGTGAGCCGCGAGAGGATCGGCGAAGACGACGCTGGTGCCGCGGCCGACGACGCGAGCGGCCATCCCGGTGGGCGCGAGCAGGACCTTCAGCGCGCGACCCTCGAAGAACTGGGTCAGCCGCCGTGGCGCTTCGAGGAAGTCGAGCGCGTTGCGCGACGGTGGCGTGTCGAGCACGATCGTGTCGAAGTCGCCGCTCGCGGTACAGCTCGTACAGCTTGGCGATCGCCGTGAACTCCTGCGACCCCGCGACGGCCGAGGACAGCTCGCGGTAGATGCGGTTGGCGAGCACCTCCTCGGCCGCGTCGGCGTCGGGGGCCAGGCGCACGATGAGCTCGTCGAAGGTCCGCTTGGCGTCGAGCATCATCGCCCACAGCTCGCCCTGCAGCCTCGATGCCCTGGGCGCCAAGCACCGCCGGGTCGACCAGCCGTGGCTCGTTGTCGAGCTCCTGCAGGCCCAGCGAGGTGGCCAGGCGCCGCGCCGGGTCGATCGTCACCACGGCGACCTTCTGGCCGCGGCGCGCCAGGCCCAGCGCCAGCGCCGCCGAGACCGTCGTCTTGCCGACGCCCCCGGATCCGACGCAGATGCACATGCGCGTGCCGTCGAGCCGCTCGTGCAGCGTCACAGGCGCTGCTCCAGCAGGCGCGCCAGGCGCGCGATCTCCGGCGGCCCGGCGCGTGCCACGAACAGCTGCGGCAGGGTCACCGGCGGCGCCGGCAGGTGCCGCCGCAGGCGTGCGAGCTGGCGCTCGCTGCGCCGCGCTGCGGCGGTGCTCGTGCCGCGCGACGCGCAGCGCCACGTCGGTGTCCTCGTCGTGGGGCTCGCGCTCGGCGGCGGCGAGAAGGGCGTCGTCGGCGGCGCTGAAGCGACGCGGCGCGCACGGCGTTGACGATCACGCGATCAAGTCCGCGGCCCAGGCCTTCGCCGCAGCGCGTCGCGAGCTCGAGCGTCTCGGTCACCGCCGCCTCGCTGGCGTCGGTCACGCCGACGATCGCGCTGCGCTGACGCGTCGTCGATCATCGTCGGCGATCGTGCGCGCCTGGCGGGCGATCGGGCCCGACGCTGGCCGCCGCGGCGAACGTGCGCGGCGCCTGCAGCAGCGCGACCCCGTGCCCGGTGGCGTGCGCGTCGACGATCACGAGGTCATACGGCTCGCTGCCCGGGGTGCGCCGCTGCGGCTGGGCCAGCTCCCACACCTTGCCCATCGCCAGCAGCTCCGACAGGCCGGGAGTCGCCGCCGCGAGGTAGCCGAACGTGCGGCTGGACGCGAGCCGCTCGGCCAGCGGGCGCACCGGCAGCTGGTCGAGCAGGTACTCCTCCATCGCCAGCTCGGGGTCGACGGAGATCGACGTGCAGCCCCTCGCCGAGCGTCGACCTCCGCGAACAAGCGGAGCTCGGTTCGAGCCGTCGCGCTCGGGGCCGCGCGCCCGGCGGACCGGCGCCGAGCACGCGACTGACGTCGTCGCGGCGGGCCAGCTCGGCCACGATCGTGCGCCGACCGCGGCGGGCGGCCAGCACCCCGAGCGCGGCGGACGACCGTCGTCTTGCCGACGCCGCCCTTGCCGGTCACGAACACGAGGCGCCGATCGAGCGGCGCGGGAAGCGGCGGCGGGGGCCGCGGCGTCACGTGCGGTCACGCGCGCCAGCTTCGCAGGCGGGCGGCCCTGGTCGGCGCGGGTGAAGGAATCCCCGGCACGCATGCGAATACTCACCGCGTACGGCATTTCCCGTCCATCGATCATCGGAGCCTGCTGTGGAAGCCAGCGCCAAGGTCATCGCCTTCGCCAATCAGAAGGGCGGTGTGGCCAAGACGACAACGACGCTCAACCTCGCCGCCGCGCTTGCGGAGGAGGGCCATCGCGTGCTGTGCGTCGACATGGACCCGCAGGGCAACCTGACGATGTCGCAGGGCATCGACCCTGACACGCTCGAGAAGTCGATGTACGACGTGCTCGTGCACAAGATGTCGATCCGCGAGGTGATCCGCCGCCGCGAGATCGACGTCGCCTGCGCCTCGATCGACCTCGCCGGCGCCGAGATCGCGATGTCGACGATGATCGGGCGCGAGCGCGCCCTGCAGAAGGCCTTCGAGCCGATCCTGACCGACTACGACTTCATCTGCATCGACACGCCGCCGAGCCTCGGGCTGCTCACGATCAACGCGCTGACGGCCGCGCACAAAGTGATCGTCCCCGTGCAATGCGAGTATCTGTCGATGCGCGGGCTCATCCAGCTGCAGAACACGCTGGCGATGATTCGGGAAAACCTCAACCCGGACGTCGACATCGAGGGTATCCTCCCGACCCTGGTGGACTCGCGCACGATCCACGCCAAGGAGGCGATCGAGATCCTCGAGGAGAACTTCGGCGACCGCGTGTTCGCGTCGCGCATCCGCAAGACGGTGCGCTTCGCCGAGGCGCCCGTGAAGGGCATGTCGGTGCTCAAGTACGAGCCGGATGGGATGGCGGCTCAGTCCTATCGCCAGTTGGCGCAGGAGGTTCTGGCTCATGGCACAGAATAAGCGGGCGAGCATGCGCGAGGGACCGCTCGCGGCGCTGTTCCGGAAGACCGACGAGCTCGAGCAGGAGATCGCCGCAGCAGCGCGAGCCGCGCGCCGGCCACTGCGCCGCCGCGGACGCCACCCGCGCGAGAGCGGCGTGCCGCATCCGAGCCTGGCCGCCACGGCCGCCGGTGCGGCCGCACGCGGCAGGAGGGGCCCCGCGCGCCCGAAGCCGCCGCGCGGCATCGCCGCCGCCGGCCGTGCCGACGCCGCAGGAGCGGCTGCGCCACGCCTTCTCCTCGGAGATCCCCGAGAACGTGATGGACGCGCCGTACGAGCCGGCGACTCGGCCCGCCCGCGCCGCGCGCCGATCCTCGACTCGCCGCCCGGCGGTCATGCACAGCGAGGACGTCTACGCCCGCACCGACCCGCGGCCGGCCTTCGGCGCCGCCGCGCCGGTCATCCAGCCGGTCATCCGCGTCGTCGGCGTCGGCGGCGCCGGCGTCAACGCCGTCAACCGCATGGTCGAGGCCGAGGTCGACGGGCGTCGAGTTCATGGCCATCAACACCGACCTGCAGTCGCTGCAGCAGTCGACGGCCGACGTGACCCTGCACATCGGTCAGCAGGTGACGCGCGGGCTCGGCTCGGGCGCCGACGCCAACCTCGGCCGTCAGGCCGCGATGGACGAGTTCGACAAGATCAAGGCGCTGCTCAAGGGCTCGGACATGATCTTCATCACCGCCGGTGCCGGGCGGCGGCACCGGCACCGGGCGCGGCGCCGATCGTCGCGCGCATCGCCCGCGAGGTCGGAGCGCTGACGGTGGCGATCGTGACCAAGCCGTTCGGCTTCGAGGGATCGCGGCGCAGCGAGCAGGCCGATCGCGGCATCGAGGCGCTGGCCGACGAGGTCGACACGCTGATCGTGGTGCCGAACAACCGCCTGCTGTCGGTGCTCGACAAGCACACGTCGATGGTCGACGCGTTCCGCGTCGCCGACGACGTGCTGCGCCAGGGCGTCCAGGGCATCTCCGATCTCGTCACGCTCCCCGGCCTCATCAACCTCGACTTCGCCGACGTGCGCACGATCATGTCCGAGGCGGGCACGGCGCTGCTGGGCATCGGCATGGGCACCGGCGAGCATCGGGCCACCGAGGCGGCGGCCCAGGCGGTCGCCTCTCCGCTGCTGGAGACCTCGATGGACGGCGCGCGCTCGATCCTGCTGTCGATCACCGGCGGCCGCGACCTCTCGCTGTGGGAGGTCAACGAGGCGGCCAAGGCCGTGGCCGAGGCCGCCCACCCCGACGCGAACATCATCTTCGGGGCGATGGTCGACGAGAAGCTCGACGATCAGGTGTGGGTGACGGTGGTGGCCACCGGCTACGGCGATCGGCCCGCAGTCGGCGCCGACCCGCGCGGCGCATTGCAGGAGCCCGCCGGCGAGCCGCGCGTCCAGCGCGGCAGCGCGCGCCGCGGCCGCGCCGCGCGAGGACACGCGCGGCGGGCGCGGCGGCCTGCGCGTCGGCGAGCTCGACGTCCCCGAGTTCCTGCCGCGCGTCTGAGTTGACGCGCGGCGACTGACCGCGGCGGCGCCGTCCGGCGGCGTCGCGGCGCGGCGGCGTAACTCGTACCCTTGCCGCCATGGGCGCCGATCGGGCGGGGATCGTGGCGGCGGGACATCCCCTCACGGCCGAGGCGGGCGCTCGCGTGCTGCGCGCCGGAGGCAACGCCGTGGACGCAGCGATCGGGGCGCTGCTGACGTCCTTCGTGGCCGAGCCGCTGCTGACCGGGCTCGGCGCCGGCGGCTATCTGCTCACCGCCGGCCCGGACGCCGAGCCGGCGCTGCTGGACTTCTTCGTCGAGTCCCCCCGCGATTCCGTGGCCCCTCGCGCCGAGCTCGAGGCCGTCGACGTGTCCTTCGGCGATGCCGCCCAGGTGTTCTACGTCGGGCCGGCCTCGTGCGGGGTTTACGGCGCGCCGGCCGGCGTGTGCGAGGCGGCGGCCCGGTGGGGGAGCCTGCCCGTGGCCGAGCTGGCGGCGCCGGCGGCGGCGCTGGCCGAGGAGGGCGTGACGATCAACGCGGAGCAGGGATACGTGGCGGAGATCCTCACCGGCATCCTGCAGAGCACCCCCGAGATCGCCGCCCTGTGGGCGCCCGAGGGGCGCGTCCTGCGGGAGGGCGACGTGCTGCGCAACCCCGAGCTCGCCCAGGCCCTGCGCCGCCTGGGGGCGGAGGGCGCGGAGCCGTTCTATCGCGGTGACATCGCTGCGGCGGCCAGCCGCTGGGTGGCCGAGCGGGGCGGGCTGCTGGCCACCGAGCAGCTGGCCGAGTACGCGGCGGTGGTACGCGAGCCGGTGCGCATGCACTACCGCGACCGCGTGGTGCTGACCAATCCGCCGCCGTCGGCGGGCGGCACGCTGCTCGCCTACGCGCTCGCCCTGCTGGACAGGGTCGACGGCCCGCCCCCGTTGGAGACGATCGTCGAGGCGATGGCCGCAGCGCAATCGCAGCGCACCGACGCGTTCGTCCTCGGCCTCGGTGACGAGGGGTTCCTCGAGCGGTTCGTGTCGTCGCGACTCGGCTCGACCACGCACATCTCCGTGCTCGACGCGCACGGCGGCGCCTGCAGCGTGACCTGCACCAACGGCGAAGGCTCGGGGGTGGTCGTCCCGGGCACGGGCCTGCACCTGAACAACATCATGGGCGAGCTCGACCTCAACCCGCTTGGCTTCCACCGCCATCCCCCCGGACGGAGGATGCCGAGCATGATGGCCCCGACCGTCGTGCTGCGCGACGACGCGGTCGAGCTGGTGCTCGGCAGCGCGGGCTCCAACCGCATCCGCTCGGCGCTGCTGCAGACCATCGTGGGGGTCGTCGATCACGGCCTGCACGCCGCCGAGGCGGTCTGCGCGCCGCGCGTGCATTTCGAGGACGACACGGTGTACGTGGAGCCGGGCATCGACGGCGAGCGACTCGCCGGCGGGGGGCGCGAGGTCGTGCGTTTCCGCTCGCTGAACCTGTTCTTCGGCGGCGTGCAGGCGGTCCAGCGCGATCACGAGACCGGGGCGCTGTTCGGCGGCGGCGATCCGCGTCGGGGCGGCGTGGCCGTGGCGGCATGAGCGGCCCGCGCGCGGACGAGTGGCCCCGGGTGAGCCGGGGCCGCGGGGCACCAGCCGCCGTCGGTGCCGCCGCCATCGCGATCATCCTCGTCGCGCTCACCGGATGCGGCGGGGGGATCGTCGTGCAGGACGACTTCCTGGTGCAGCGCACCGGCAACGTTCCCGGCGGGGACCTGACGCTGATCGTCAACGACGCCGGCACCGCCACCTGCAACCGTGCGGCGCCGGTGCCGATCACCGACCCGCAGCTCATCCAGGCGCGCTACATCCAGACCACGATGGCACCGCAGGCCCAGCAGGGTGTCACGCTGCCGGCAGGCCCGCGCCCGGTGTTCCACTACGCCGTGACCACGCCCGACGGGCACGTGAGCTTCTACGACGACTCCAAGGGGCAGCCCTCGATCTTCGACGCCCTGATGCTGCTCACGCTCCAGATCGCCCAGGGAGACTGCCACCTCGCGCAGTAGCGGAGGCCGGCCACGCGCGGGTCGCGCGCGCGGATCCCGCGCGCGTGCCCCCGGTTCTCGGCGCGCGTGCCCGGTCTCGGCGCGCGTCCCGGTTCTCGGCGCGCGTGCCCCGGTTTTCGGCGCGTGCCCCGGTTCTCGGCGGGGTGTGGTCGATAAGTATCGTCGGGGTGTTGCTTTTCGACCACACCCCCCGGCGCGTGGAGGGCGGCGCCGGGTGGCCGCGATCTCGGTCCCCTTGGAGCGGCGATCGCGCCCGCCGGAGGCCCGCCCTCACCCGGTCACTCACCCGGTCAGGTACCGCTCGAGCATCGCTGCGGCCTCGCGGACGTAGGCCTCCGGTGGCGTCTCGGCGCGCGGATGGATGACCAGGCCGTGCGTGGTGGCCTCCATGACCTGCGCGACAAGGGTGGCGGCCAGGTGCGGGTCGTCGGCCGTGACCTCCGGTCGGGCGGCGAGGTAGCGGGTCAGCGCCGCGACGGCATCGTCGGTCGCGCGGTCGAGTCGCCGCCGCAGCGGCGCCGGTCGCGGCGCCTCCTCGAAGAGCACGCGATGCAGGCGCGGCTGGTGGCGATGCAGCGCCAGCAACGCGTCGAGTAGTCGCTCGAGGCCGGCGCGGACCGGCGGCGGGTGCTCGAGCAGGTCGGTGAACACCGGCGTGAGCATCGCGATGCCCTCGTCGAGGTGGCGTTCGATCAGCGCGACGAGGATCGCGTCCTTGTTCGGGAAGTACTGGTACAGCGTCCCGATCGAGACGCCGGCGCGATCGGCGATGCGGTTGGTGGTCCCCGCGGCGTAGCCGTGGCGCTCGAAAACCTGAGCCGCTGCTTCGACGATCGCCTCCACGGTCGCCGTCGAGCGGCGCTGAACCGGCCGGCGACGGGGCGCAACCGCGCCACGCGCGGTCATCGGCGAAACCGGCTCGAACGCGAGTAGACAGACACGAGTAATTGCTCATAATACGGCACCGATCGTCAAGCCGACAAGGGGACGAGCCATGACCGTGACCGTGACCACAGATCTGCCGATCGCCGCACAGCGGGCGCGCGAGCTCGCGCTGAAGCCGGCCCTGCTGCTGCACGTGCTGTGGCCGTGGCTGACGATGGGGACGGCCGAGCCGCTGCCCGATCAGATCGCCGAGGGCGATGTGATTCGCGCCCGGATCCGCTTCCTGGGCGTGGTGCCCGGCTGGGTGCACACCCTGCGCATCGAGCGCCTGACGCCGCTGGAGATCGCGTCGCGTGAGCACGGTGGACCGGTCAGTGCCTGGGATCATCGGCTCCTGTTCGAGCCCACCGGCGAGCGGTCGTGCCGGTACACCGACCGGGTCGAGGTCCGCGCGGGAGCGCTCACGCCGATCGTCGCGCTGTTCGCTGCCGGCATCTATCGCTACCGCCAGGCGCGCTGGCGCGGCCTGGCGCGCGTCATCGCCTAGCCGGGTCGCTCAGCCGAAGCGGATCTTGCCGTTGGAGCGCGCGCGGGCCTGCGCGCGCTCGACGAATTCGAGGCGCTTGATCGCCGCGCGCAGCAGCCGGAGCACCTGGTGCATGCGCGCGTTCTCCGAGCGCAGCTCGAGCAGGCCCTGCTTGGCGTCGAGCCCGAAGTCGATGGTGGCGGCGATCTCGTAGGAGTCCATGGCGGCCAGCTGCTCGGGGTCCGGCTCGTTGTCGGTGGCCTGATCGACCAGCTCGGCGTACGTCTCGCGCATGCGCTCGCCGACCTCCGCGTCGGGCGTCTCGTCCGCCTCGTCGCACAGGAACTCGACGGTTCCGGCCGGGTAGGGCAGGCCGTCCTCGCGCTCGAGCAGGCGAAACGGTCGCGTCCCGCGCACGAGGATGTTCATGCGCCCGTCGTCGAGCCGCTCGAGCACCCGCTCGATCTCACACGCACACCCGACCTGGGCGAGGTCGTCGTCGGACAGCCAGACGATCCCGAACTCGCTGCCCTCGTCCAGGCAGCGCTCGATCATCGTCAGGTAGCGCGCCTCGAAGATGTGCAGCGGCAGCAGCTCGCTCGGGAGGGCGACGATGTCCAGCGGGAACAGCGGAAAGGCGGTGGCGGGCTCGTCCACAGGTCCAGTCTAAGCAGCGCGCGCGCGCGGCGAAGCGTGCGACCATGTCGGACGATGTCGGTCAATCCGGTCGCGGCCAAGGGGTTTCAGGACGCCGCCGGCGCCTACGTGCGCGGCCGGCCGTCCTATCCGCCCGAGGCGATCGACTGGCTCGCGCAGACCGTGGCGCTCGGACCGGGCGCAACCGTGGTCGACGTCGGGGCCGGCACCGGCAAGCTGACCGAGGTTCTGCTGCGGCCGGGCGCGACCGTGATCGCCGTCGAGCCGGTGGCGGCGATGCGCGCCGAGCTCAGCCGGACGCTGCCCGCGGTCACGGCGCTGGCGGGCACCGCCGACGCCCTGCCCCTCGGCGAGGGCAGCGCCGATACGATCGCCATCGGACAGGCCTATCACTGGTTCGCGGGTCAGCCGGCGCTGGCCGAGTTCGCACGGGTGCTGCGCGCCGACGGGCGGCTCGCGCTGCTGTGGAACGCCCGCGATCGCGCGCAGCCCCTGTGGCGCGAGGTCTCGCGGGTCATCGAGCCGCTGCGTGACGGCACCCCCCAGCACGGCGACGGCCGCTGGCGCCAGTCGCTCGCCGAGACGCCCGACTTCCGGGCGCTGGCCGCGGAGCGGTTCCCGTACCGCCAGATGGTCGATCGCGACGGCCTGCTCGATCGGGTGAGCTCGATCAGCTTCATCGCCGCGCTGGAGCCGGCACGGCGCGCGGCGGTGCTCGATGATCTGGCCGCGGTGGCGGCGCAGGAGTCCGAGCCGCTCGCGCTGGACTACGTCACCGAGGTCTACGTGTTCGAACGGGTCTCGCGCTGACGTCGGCCGGCTGGGCGGCGGGCGGCGATCATCAGGTTGTAGAAGATCGCCGGCGGAAGGCGCGACTCGAGCAGCCGCCGATCGAGCTCCTGTAGCACCAGGTAGCCACGGTAGGCGTACTGACGCCAGCCCCAGGGCACGGTCTCCGGTGCGGCGGTGGCCTCGAGCGTGCGGTTGGTCCAGCCGAACCAGTTGGCCAGCAGCTCCTCGCCGCTCACGCGCACGCCCTCGAGCCCCGCGCCCTCCGCCCAGTGGCGCAGCTCGCCCGGGGCGAAGGCGTGCACGTCGACGACGCTCTCCAGTCGGTGGTCGGCGGGCTCGCCGTCGCTCGTCGACGCCTTGTCGGCGCCCACGGCCAGGCGCCAGATCGGCGCTACGCGTGTCGCGGCGCGCTTGGGCACCGCCGCGATGCGGTCGCCGTAGCGAGACGGCTCGCCCGCGAACAGCAGCGTCCCTCCGGGACGCAGCACGCGGCGGAACTCGGCGAAGGCGGCGGCCAGGTCGGGGATGTGGTGCAGCACGGCGTGGCCGAAGACGAGGTCGAAGTGCTCGTCCGGGAAGGGCAGTCGCTCGGCGTCGGCGACCGCCGTCTTGACGTCGAGGTCCAGCCGCCGGGCGTTCGCGGCCAGGGTGGCGAGCATCCCCGGGGAGATGTCGGTGCAGGTCGCCTGCTCCACCAGGCCGGCGGCCAGGAGATTGAGCGAGAAGTACCCCGTGCCGGCGCCGATCTCCAGCGAGCGCGGGTAGTGGCCCGGGGAGTGCCCGAGCGCCTTGCGCACCTTGCTGAGCACCTGGGCGTGGCCGATCTCGCCGAAGTCGATGCCCCACTTGGAGTCGTAACTTTCGGCGGCGACGTCGTGGTAGCGCGTGTTGACGTCGCGGATCTCCTCGGCGCTGGCAGGTGCGGTCATGAGCGGGGACCATATACTCGCGCGCCGTGTCGGTGCCCCTCTACGTGCAGCGCGATCAGCCCCCGGGCGTGCCTCCGCTCGCCCTCACCGGCGAGCGCACGCTGCCCGACGTGCCCGAGGAGAACTACTGGTTTCAGCGCCATCTCGCCGTGTACGAGTGGATCGCCGCCCGTGTCCAAGGGCTCGACGTCGTCGACATGGCCTGCGGCGAAGGGTACGGCTCGGACGTGCTCGCGCACACGGCGGCGAGCGTGGTCGGCGTGGACGCCAACCCCGAGGCCCACGAGCACGCGCGGCGGCGCTACCGGCGCGAGAACCTGCGCTTCGAACGCGACCTGGTCGAGACCTTCCAGGCGCGCGCCGACGCCGTCGTGTTCCTGCAGACGATCGAGCACGTCCAGGATCCCCACGCGGTGCTCGGCCACTTCCGCTCGCTCGTCGGGGAGCGCGGCGTGGTGTACGTGACCACGCCCAACGTGCTGACCCTGGCGCCGCCGGGGGCGGAGCGCTCGGACAACCCTTGGCACGTGAAGGAGTACCGGGCCGAGGAGTTCGACGCGCTGTGCCGGGGCGTGCTTCGGCTCGGTGTCCTTGTTCGGCCTCTACTCACGCGCGGAAGCTGCGCGTCCACGAGCTCGCCCTGCGCGCGGGCTGGGACACCGTGCACAAGCGGCTGCACCTGACCAAGCCGTTCTACGGCTGGTTCACCCCGGCCATCGCCGCCAGCGACTTCACGCTGCGCCCCGGCGCTGCGGCCGATCTGCACGGGGCGCTCGACTTCCTCGCCGTCTGCCGTCCGTGACCGCCACCACTCCGGTCGACGGGCAGCCGGTGCCGGGCGAGCTGGCCATCGTCCTGCACACCCACATGCCCTACGTCGAGGGGTTCGGGACCTGGCCGTTCGGCGAGGAGTGGCTGTGGGAGGCGATGGCCGTGTCCTACCTGCCGCTGCTCGACGTGCTGCGCGGCGGCGCGCCGCTGACGATCTCGATGACGCCGGTGCTGGCCGACCAGCTCGCCGGCGACGTGGCCGAGCGCTTCGAGACGTTCCTGCGCGGCGTGCGGCGCGACACCCACGCCGAGGACGCGGCGGAGCTGCGCGCCGCCGGGGAGGAGGCGCTCGCCGCGGAGGTGCAGCGGTCGGCGGGCGACTACGAGTGGGCGCTGCGGCGCTTTGGCGAGGTCGATCGCGACCTGCTCGGCGCGCTGGCCCCGTTCGTGGCCTGGACCTCGTCGGCCACCCACGCGGTGCTGCCGCTGCTGGCCACCGACGCCGGCGTACGCCTGCAGGTGCTGTCCGGTCTGCGCACCCACCGGGCGCGCATCTCCGAGCGCTGGCGGGGCGGCTTCTGGCTGCCCGAGTGCGCGCACGCGACCTGGTTGCACGAGACGCTCGCCGATGCCGGCGTGCATGCCAGCTGCGTCGAGCTGACGGACCGGCTCGGCCTCGGCTCCGTCGACCATCTGTCGCCCATCGCCACCGAGTCGGGGCTGACGCTCGTGCCCGTCGACCGGGCCACCATCGACCTCGTGTGGGGCGCGCGCGGCTACCCGTCGCGGCCGCCCTACCGGGATTCGCACCGGCGCACGAGGCACTGGTATCACCCGTGGGCCAACGACGGCCAGCCATACGACCATGCGGCGGCGCTGGCCGCGGCCCGAGACGACGCGCGCGACTTCGTGAGCCGCGTGCGCGAGCGGCTGCTGGCAGCGGCGCCGCAGCTGCCCGACGGCGGCCTGCTCGTATGCGCGCTGGACACCGAGCTGCTCGGCCACTGGTGGTATGAGGGGATCGCGTGGCTGGAAGCGGTGCTGGCGGAGGCCGAGCGCCAGGGCGTCGCACTCTCCCACCTCGACGACGCGCTGACCCGGCATCCCGGCCGCGCCGCGCCCGACCGGGTCCTGGACGGCGTGAGCAGCTGGGGCAGCGATCGCACGCTCAGCACCTGGGAGGGCCCCCGCGTGGCCGACCTGGCGTGGGCCACGCGCCGCGCCGAGCTCGAGGCCGTCGCCGGCGCGCGGAGGATCGGTCGCGCCGGCGCGCGGCACCTGCTCGCGCTGCAGTCCAGCGACTGGGCGTTCCTCGTCTCGCGCGAGCTGGCGCCGTCGTACGGGCGCGAGCGCCTCGAGGGTCATCTGGCGGCGCTCGGCGCCGGCCTGCGGGGACAGCCGGTCGACGAGGAGCCGCTGCGCGAGCTGGCCCGGCACGTCGACGTGGCCGCGCTGCTCGCCCCCTGACCGCCGTGCGCCCGCCCGCACCCCTCGAGCTCGTGACCGCGCGTCTGCTGCTGCGACAGTGGCGCCCCTCCGACGAGCTGGCGATGATGGAGATCAACCGCGATCCCGAGGTCGCGCGCTATCTCAACAGCGCCGTCGACGCCGCCGCCTCGCGGGCCTTCCTGGCCCAGGCCCAGGCGCACTGGGACCGTCACCGCTGCGGGATCTACGCCGTGCAGCCGCGCGACGAGCGTCCGGGCGCCGGCCTGCTCGGATTCGTCGGCGTCGCCTTCCCCGCCTACCTGCCGTCGCTGGCGCATCGGCTGGAGCTCGGTTGGCGGCTGCGCCGCGACGCCTGGGGGCACGGGTACGCCACCGAGGCGGCGATCGCCGTGCGCGACCACGCCGTCGGGGAGCTCGGTGCGGGCGATCTGGTGTCGATCATCCATCCCGACAACGAGCGCTCGCGCCGGGTCGCCGAGAAGCTCGGGATGACCGTCGAGGCCGAGGTGCTCAACCCGCGGCTCGGGCGGCTGGTGGAGGCGTGGTCGCTGCCCGGGGGCCGACCGGCGGACCCGTCGGCGTGAGCGTCAGCGACCCTCGATCACCGCCAGCGCAGTGAGGTGGGCGCGTCGCGCATGCGGATGAGGCGGGCGGGCACGCCGCCCATGACGGCGTTCTCGGGCACGTCGCGGGTGACGACCGCGCTGGTTCCGACGATGCTGTTGTTCGCCGACGGTCACCCCGCGCAGGACGCAGGCACCGTAGCCGAGCCACACGTTGTGCCCGACGCGCACGTCGCGCTTGTAGATCCCCTGCTGGCGGATCGGGCGCTCGACCTCCACCACGCCGTGATCGAAATCGATCAGCATCACCCGGTCGGCGACGATGCACTCGCGGCCGATCGAGACGTGCTGATAGGCCGAGACGGTGCACTCCTGGCCGATGACCGACTTGGCGCCGATGTGCGACCTCGCCCTCGTGCACGCGGATCTTGGTGCCGTGCCCGAGCCACGACCACCGCCCGAGGTGCAGGGTGGCGCCGCGCCCGATCTCGAGCTTGACCCCGGGGCAGACGAAGCAGATCCCGTCCGTGCGCAGGCGCCCGCGCCAGCGCAGCTTCAGGTAGAGGAAGCGGGCGAGCAGCCTGGCGTAGCTCGACGCTGAACATGCGGTTGGCGCGCATGAAGCGCCACAGCACGATCGGGCCGCCACGCAGGGGCGGCGGCTCGGGCCGCGCGCCGGCGCCGCTCGAGGTGGGTTCATCGCCCGGCTCGGGCGGCAGGGTCAGGCCGGTTGGGGTGCGAGACGCTCACGCTCGGATTGTCCTCGTTTCGGCATGGTAATTCGCGGCTGCCATCATTCCCGCCTCATGCCGTCCGACGCCGCCTCGACTCCCTCGCTCGCCGAGCGCCTGCTGGCGGGCGATCGCCGGGCCCTCGCCCGCGGCATCTCGCTGGTCGAGGACGACCGCCCGGAGGGCTGGGAGCTCGTCAGCGAGGTGTACGGGCACACCGGGCCGCGCCGAGGTCGTCGGCTTCACCGGGCCGCCCGGCGTCGGCAAGTCGACGCTCATCGGCGCCCTGACGAAGGCGCGGCGTGACGCCGGGCGCACCGTCGGTGTGCTGTCCGTCGACCCGTCGTCGCCGTTCACGCAGGGCGCGCTGCTCGGCGACCGGATCCGCCTCGTCGACCACTTCCTCGATCCGGGCGTGTTCATCCGCTCGATGGCCAACCGGGGGGCCCTCGGCGGCCTGTCCGAGGCGGCGCTGCAGGCCGCCCTGCTGCTCGACGCCGCCGGTCGCGACGACGTGTTCGTGGAGACGGTCGGCGTCGGCCAGGCCGAGGTCGACATCATCGACCACGCCGACACCATCGTGCTCGTGCTGATGCCCGGCTCCGGCGACTCGATCCAGGCTCTGAAGGCTGGGGTGATGGAGATCCCCGACGTGATCGTCATCAACAAGGCCGATCACCCGCTCACCGACACGATGGTGCGCGAGATCCGCGGGGTGCTGTCGCTCGCCCCCGACCGGGGCTGGCGCGTGCCGATCGTCAAGACCGAGGCGGTCCGCGGCGAGGGCATCGAGGAGCTCGTCGGCCACCTCGACGCACACCGCGCGTTCATCCACGAGGGCGGCCTGCTGGCCGAGCGGCGGCGGCGCAACCTGCGCAACGAGGTGCTCGCGCTGGCCACGGCGCGCCTGCGGCGGCGGCTCGAGGAGCGCGTGGCCGGTGACGCCGTGTTCGCCGAGCTGCTCGACGAGGTGGTCGCGCGACGGCTCGACCCGGCCAGCGCGGCGGACCGCCTGATGGAGCGGGCCACCGAGGCCGAGGCCGAGGCCTCGTCGTAGACCCCCGGGGCGGCACACCGATCTGGCACCGACCCGACGCCGTCGGGCCGTCCGGGCATGCCGGCGGACGCTGGCGCTAACGTGCGCGATGCCCGCCCCGGACGCCGCCGGCGTCACCGCGGTCAGGCGGTGGCGGTCAGTCGCGTGATGCGACGGCCGTTTGCCGGGTAATGCGGTGGGGCCACACGATCTGGAGGCCGCCGAATGAATGCAGCACCGATCGTCTCCGCGACCGACCTGACCCGCCGCTACGGCGAGGGCGAGGCGGCCGTGGACGCGCTCGCCGGCGTCACCGTCGGCTTCCCGGCCGGGCGGTTCGCGGCGATCATGGGACCCTCGGGCTCGGGCAAGTCGACGCTCATGCACCTGCTGGCCGGCCTCGACCGGCCCACATCGGGCTCGGTGACGCTCGACGGCGTGGAGCTCGCCGGCCTCGACGACGACCGCCTGACGCGGTTGCGCCGCGAGAAGGTCGGGTTCGTCTTCCAGACCTTCAACCTGCTGCCGGTGCTCGACGCGCGCGAGAACATCCTGCTGCCGCTGTCGATCGCCGGGCAGAAGGTCGACCAGGCGTGGTTCGACCAGCTGATCGAGACGGTGGGCATCGGCGACCGGCTGACACATCGCCCCGCCCAGCTGTCCGGCGGCCAGCAGCAGCGCGTGGCCGTGGCGCGGGCGCTCGTCTCGCGGCCGGCCGTCGTGTTCGCCGATGAGCCGACCGGCAACCTCGACTCGGTGGCCAGCAACGAGGTGCTCGCGCTGCTGCGCGGCGCCGTGGACGAGTTCGGCCAGACCGTGGTCATGGTCACCCACGACGCCCACGCCGCCGGGTATGCGGACCGGCTGGTCGTGCTGGTCGACGGCAAGATCGTGCGCGACCAGGACTCGGTCGACGCCGACGCCGTGCTCGACCTCATGAAATCGGTCGCCTGATGACCCGCGTCGTCGTCGCCGGCTTCCTGTCGCGCAAGCTGCGCGCGGTGCTGACCGGCGTGGCGATCGCGCTGGGCGTCGCGCTGATGGCCGGCACGTACATCCTCACCGACACGATCAACAGCACGTTCGCCGGGATCTTCTCGACGGCCAGCAAGGGCAAGGACGTCGTCATCACCCCGCACCCCGCGCTCGGACGCAGCGCGCGGGTGTCCAGCGCGTCGATTCCCGCGGCGACGCTGTCGCGCGTGCGCGCGACGCCCGGCGTCGCCGTCGCCGCCGGCGGGATCCTGACGCCGGTCAGCCTGCTCAGCGGCAGCGGCACCCGGCTCGGCGCTCATTCCTACAACTTCGCCGTCTCCCTGGTGCCGCCGCCATTCGAGTCCTTCAGCGTGGCCGCCGGGCACTTCCCCGCGACGGCGGGCCAGGTCGCCGTCGACGAGGCGACGGCGACCAACGACCACCTGAAGCTCGGTGACCCGCTCGTGGTGGCCGGCGCGGCGCCGGCGCACCGCTACACCGTCGTCGGCCTGCTGCGCTTCGGGGGCAGCGCATCCTTCCCTGGCGGCGCGGCGGTGCTGACGCTCGCCGAGGCCCAGCGCGTCGCCCAGGAGCCCGGCGCGTTCGACACGATCGACGTTGCGGCACGCTCCGGGGTCAGTCCGAACACGCTGCGAGCGCGGCTGCGCGCCGTCCTGCCGGCCACGCTCGACGTGCGCACCGGCGCGCAGCAGGCGGCCCAGAACACCTCCGACCTGGAGAACGAGCTGAGCCCGCTGCGGACCTTCCTGCTCATCTTCGCCTACGTGGCGCTGTTCGTCGGCGCGTTCATCATCTTCAACACGTTCGCGATCACCGTCGCGCAGCGCACGCGCGAGTTCGGGCTGCTGCGCACGCTCGGCGCCACGCGCGGCCAGCTGCTGCGGTCGGTGCTGGCCGAGGGCGTGCTGCTCGGCGTGCTCGGCTCGCTGCTCGGCCTGCTCGCCGGGCTCGCGGTGGCGCCGGGGCTGGAAGGACTCTTCAAGTCCGTGTTCGGGGCCAGCCTGCCGTCCACCGGGACCGTCGTGGAGGCCCGCACGGTGTGGGTGTCCCTGCTCGCCGGCACCGGAGTGACGGTCGTCTCGGCCCTCGTGCCGGCGGTGCGCGCCACCCGGGTGGCGCCGGTCGCGGCGCTGCGCGAGGGCGTGCCCGCGGAGGTGCATCGGCGCAGGCCCCTGTCGCGCGCGGGTCTGATCTGGCGCGGCATCGTCGTGGTGGCGCTGCTCGTGTACGGCGTGGTGGGACTCGCCTCGGGCAAGGGCGCGCTGTCGGTGTTGTGGATCGCCATTGCCGTGTTCTACGCCGCCCGCCTGCGCCGCGGTGGCCGGATCAACTGGGTCACGCCGGCCGTGGCGGGTCTGGGCCGGGGGCTCGGCGCGCTCGTCACCTGGCGGGGGGTGATCGGCCGCCTGGCGCGCGACAACGCCATCCGCCAGCCGGGACGGACCGCCGTCACCGCGGCGGCGCTGATGATCGGGCTGGCGCTGGTGACCTTCGCGGCGATCCTCGCCGCCGGGCTGAAGGCCTCGATCAACAACGCGGTCGACGCGTCCTTCGCCGGCAACCTCATCATCGAGAACGCCCAGGCCAACTCCCCGGCCGGCATTCCGATCACCACCGCGGCGGCGGTGCGAGCCGTGCCGGGCGTGCGCGGCGTGACGCCGGTCGCGTTCACCGAGGCGAAGGTGGCCGGCGTCTCGGGCAACGCGTCGGTCACCGCGGTCGACCCGGTGTCCTTCGCTCAGGTCTACCGGATCGACTGGGTCCAGGGCACGAACGCCACCCTGGCGACGATCGGCGGCGACGGCACCGTCCTGACGAAGACCTTCGCCACCAGCCACCACCTGAAGGTCGGTCAGCGCCTGGCCGTCACCACGCCGACCGGGCAGCATCTGACGCTGATCGTGCGCGGCATCGCCAAGGACAACGCCGGGCTGCTCACCAATCTGACCATCAACATCGCCGTGGCCCGCAGCGCCTTCGCCCAGCGCACCGACGCGTTCGAATTCGTGATCTACGCCCCGGGCGCCAGCAACGCGACCGTGCAGCCGGCGGTCGACCGGCTGCTCGACGCCAAGTTCCCGCAGAGCCAGTCGCGCACCGCCGCCCAGTTCAAGGCCGACGAGGCGGGCCGGGTCAACGGACTGCTCACGTTCGTGTACGTGCTGCTGACGCTGTCGATCATCGTCTCGCTGTTCGGCATCGTCAACACGCTCGTGCTGTCGATCTACGAGCGCCGGCGCGAGCTCGGTCTGCTGCGGGCGATCGGCACCTCGCGCCGCCAGGTGCGCGAGCTGATCCGCGACGAGTCGATCATCACGGCACTGATCGGTGGCGTGCTGGGGGTCCTGCTCGGGGTGGTCATCGCGTTGATCTCGAGCGCGTCGCTGTCCAGCACCGGGTTCGTGCTCGTCTTCCCGATCGGCACGCTGGTCATCCTGCTCGTGCTGGCCGGGCTGGCCGGCGTGCTCGCCGCGATCTGGCCGGCCCGCCGCGCGGCCGCCGTGGACGTGCTCGAGGCGCTGGCGACCGAGTAGGCGGCAAGGCCGTCGCGCTCGCCCGCGCGCCCGGACGCCGCTCAGGCGAGGATGCGAAACGCGGCGGTGACGGCCGGGGAGGCCGTCCCGGCGGCGTCGCGCGCCACGGCGACGAGCTCGTAACGTCCGGCCGTCAGCGCCGCGCCGGCCAGGCGCCCGGTGAACCGGAAGCTCCCCTGCGTGATGAGCGCCTTCCCGGCGGCCGGGAAGCGAAAGCCGCCGGGCACGGGCAGGTAGCGGGTGCACGCTCCGTGGGGGCGGTTGCGGCGGTTGGGCGCGACGCAGGCGCCGGTGACCGAGCGCCGGCCGGGCACGGCGGCACGCACGACGAAGGTCACCCAGCCACCCCGGCTGAGCACGAAGGACACCTTTGCGCCGCCGGCCGTCGCGACGCTGCCGCCGCGCCGCGCGGTGTGGAAGGACGCTGGCGTGATCGTCAGGGAGCTGATCCGCAGCGCGCTCGTCGTGGTGCTCACGCCCAGTACGCCGCCCGTGCCGGTCGCGGAGGTCTGGGTGCTCGTCGTGACCGTCGTCGCCGACCCGCCGGACCCGCCCGTGCCGGATGCGCTTGAGCTCGCCACACTGGTCGCGGATGTCGATGTGCTCGTGTTCGAGGCGACCGTGATCGAGTTGTCCGAGGTGGCCCACGCCGAGGACAGCGGGCCGCGGTTCGCCTGGACCTGCGCGTAGAGGATCGCCGAGGCGTCATCGGCGGCGATCACGTAGGTCGAGAGGGTCGCGCCGGAGATGACTGCCGGGGTGCAGCCGCCGCCCGAGGTCGGCACGCAGCGCCACCAGCGGTAGGCGTAGGACGTCGGTGCGTTCGTCCACGAGCCGTTCGCGACGCTGAGCATCGAGCCGATCGTGTTGCCCCCGCTCACGTGAGGCGCCTGCGTGCTCACCGGAGTGGGAACGGCGACGGTCACGTGCACGATGTTGGACTCGGTGGGCGAGGTGCCGCTCGAGTTGGAGGCGAACGCGCCGTAGACGTGTGCGCCGTTGGCCACGCCCGTGAGCGTGAGCGACCAGGTGGCGCTCGAGTTCGCGCTCGCCGTCGTCTGGCCGACGTCGGTCGAGCCGTCGTACACGTACACGGTCGCCCCCGGCTCGCTCGTCCCCGACAGCACGACGGTGCCGGTCGTGTTCGTGCTGTTGTCGGCCGGGCTGGAGATGACGGGCGCGAAGGGTGCGCCGGCCGGACCGGTCACGTTCAGGTTCGCTGAGTCGCCGTCGCCGATCGCCTCGATCGAGCGCCCGAGGTAGATGTCGGCGACCTCGCCGCGGCTCATCGAGCCGCCGAGCGCGCGGCTGTCATAGGGTCCCTCCGTGCCCCATGTGAGGCAGCCGTACCCGGCGGAGGTCGGCACGGCCACGGCGATTTCGGCCGTGAAGTTGCTCGCGGTCGAATCGAAGGTGTACACGCCGTTTCCCGGGGCGACGAAGCGGAACCACACGCCGCGGGTGGCGCCGACCGGCTCGGTGACGCCCGACGGGCCGACGCCGACGCATTCGGACTCGGTGTCGCTCAGGCCCGTCGCGTAGCTGTTGTTGACACTGGCGCTCTGGCCGAGCCAGACGGGTTGCGCGCCGGCGATGGTGTCGGGCGCCGGCGGCGTGACCGGCGTGCCGCTCAGCAGCTGCGCGCGCCAGGTGAAGGTCTGGCCATCCAGCGGCGGGGCGTCGGTGTCGTTGACGAGCGCGATGACCGCGTCGCCGGTGGTGGCGGGGTCGAACGGGATCGTCGCCGTGTACGTTCCGCCTGACCCGGTGAGCGTCGTGCGCGTGCGCGCGCCGGATGGCCCGGTGTCGGCGAGCACCTCCGGTGCGGCGAGGATGCTCGACGGCTGCGTGACCGTGACCTTCAACTGGTCGCCGGGCCCGGAGGCGCCGATGTTGCGCACGGTGACGTAGTGCGCGGCGAGGTGGTCGATCGTGACCGTCTGCGTGCCGCTGTCCGGGTGCGACGGGCTGAGGTTGGCGTGGTCGGAGGCCGGGATGGCGTTGTAGTAGTCGTAGTTGTGCATGATCGCGCCGACGGCCGGCGTCGACCAGGCGGTCGGGTCCCAGATGAGGTCGGCGTAGCGGGCGAAGGCGATGCGCAGGTTGCTGGCGTGCGCGCTGCTGATGCCGATCTGGTAGTCGAGGACCGCCCGATCGAACGCCGCGGTGTCGCTGATGCTCGCGCAGCCGGTCGCGGTCGGGTTCGCATAGCAGACGTTGGCGTGACTCCACAGCGCGCCGACGAACCCGGCGCCCCAGTCCTCGGTCACGCGCTCGATGAACAGCCACTGCCAGTAGCCGTTGCCGCACGCGGTGCCGCCGGTGGACGGCCAGGTTCCGTAACTGCAGTCGAGTGGCAGTCCGGGCTGACCGAAGTTGTTGTCCTCCGGGGGCACGCTGGGCAGCGCGAAGTCGGCCGCCCAGTCGGCGGTGGACTCGGTGATGAGCGAGAAGATCTGGTTGTTCGGCGTGTAGGCGTCCTGGATCACGTGCATGAACTCGTGGGCCGCACGAAAGGCCATGGCGTTCGTGGACTCCGCCGGGTCCAGCTCGATGAACGACGAGCCGGCGGGGTACGGAGGGTCGTCGCGGTTGACCTGGCCGCCGCCTTCGCCCCCGGCCGGCGCCACCAGGTACAGGTGCGTGCGGCCGTCCGCGGGAGACGGCGAGGTGACCGGTGCGAGCAGGCCGGCATTGGGCGTGCCGCCGCCGCCGGCGACGTCGTGCGCGTAGGCCGTCTCGAGGGTGGCGCCCACGGCCTGCGCCGTCGCGAGCGTCGCCGTAGTGGGGTCGTACGTCACGGCGAAGTGCGTTGTGGTGATGGTCAGGCCGCCCGGGATGACCGGCCGGGCCAGCGCGCCGGCGGAGGCGGTGAACACGAGCAGGGCGGCGCACAGCGCCGCCGTCGCGGTGGCGATCCTGGCGATGGCGTCTCGGGCCGCTGCGTTCATCACCCGCAGCCTTCCGTGGCGCGGCGCCCCGCCCCAGCGGGGCGAGTGCGGTCGCCGGTCGGTACTTTCGCGCCGTAAGACTGCGGGGTTCCGCCGGCCCGACCCGAGGCGTGCCGCCCGTCGCCCGGCGGCCGGAGGGGGTGGGCGGGTCCGATTCGGCGGCCACCTGGCCGCCTCCGGTACCCCCTCGGCTCAGGCCCCGAGGGCCCGCGCGATGACCATCTGCTGCACCTCGTCGGTGCCCTCGCCGATGGTGAGGATCTTCGCGTCGCGGTAGAAGCGGCACACCGGGTACTCCTCGATGTAGCCGTAGCCGCCGTGGATCTGCACCGCCTCCTCGGCCGCGCGCACGGCCAGGCGGCCCGTCTTCAGCTTCGCCTGCGCGGCGGTGAGCGTGAAGTTGCGACCGAGGTCCTTCTCGCAGGCCGCCTTATAGACGAGCAGGCGGGCCGCCTCGATCTCGGTCGAGATGTCGGCCAGCTTGCCCTGGATGGCCTGGAAGCGCGAGATCGGCTGGCCGAAGGCCCTGCGCTCCTTCGCGTAGGCCAGCGCCTCGTCGAGGGCGCCCTGGGCCAGACCGATGCCCATCGCCGCCACGCCGATGCGCCCGCCGTCGAGGATCTCGAGGAACTGGCGGAAGCCGGCGCCGCGCGGGCCGAGCAGGTTGTCCTGCGGGACCCGGCAGTCGCTGAACGACAGCGGGCGGGTGTCCGAGGCGTTCCAGCCCATCTTGCGGTACGGCTCCCCCGGTTCGTAGCCGGCGGTGCCGGCCGGCACGATCAGGTTGGAGATCTCGCTTCGTCCATCGGCCTCGCCCGTCACGGCGGTGATCGACACCAGGCCGGAGATGTCGGTCCCGGCGTTGGTGATGAACTGCTTGGCGCCGTTGATCACCCACTGGCCGTCGTGCAGCTGGGCGCGGGTCTTGACGTTCTGGGCGTCGGAGCCGGCGTCGGGCTCGGTGAGGCCGAACGCCCCGAGCTTGCGCCCCGAGCACAGCTCCGGGAGCCACTCGCGCTTCTGTGCCTCCGTACCGAAGCGGTAGATCGGCTGCGTGCCCAGCGACGTGTGCGCGCACATCGTGATCGCCACCGAGGAGTCCACGCGCGCCAGCTCCTCCACCGCCAGCGCGTACGCGAGCGTGTCCCCGCCGCTGCCGCCGTACTCGGCGGGGAAGGGGATCCCCATCAGCCCGAGATCGCCGAGCTGGCGCACGAGGTCGTAGGGGAACGACTTGGTGCGGTCCAGGTGCTCGGCGACGGGGGCCACCTCGCCGGTGGCGAAGTCGCGCACAGTGCGGCGGATGAGCTCGTGGTCGGGCGACAGGTCGAAGTCCATCGGCGCATTGTCACAGAGGGCGTCCCGCCGGTGCTGTTCCTGAACCGGCCGTCTACTACCATCCGACCTCCCCGCTCCCCTTCGACACAGGAGTCGCCCACGCCATGCCCACCACCGTGATCCTCGGCGCCGCCCGCACCCCAATCGGCAAGCTCGGCGGCGGACTGTCGTCGCTTGACGCGACCGACCTCGCGGGGACCGCGATCGAGGCCGCGCTGGAGCGCTCCGAGGTCGAGCCCGAGCAGGTCGAGCACGTGGTCGTGGGCCAGGTCCTGCAGGCCGGCGCGGGCCAGATTCCCTCGCGCCAGGCGCAGATCAAGGCCGGCATCCCCAAGGAGGTCTCCTCCGAGACGATCAACAAGGTGTGTGCCTCGGGCATCCGCGCCACGGTGCTGCTCGACCAGGCGATTCGCGCCGGCGACGTGGAGGTCGGCGTCGGTGCCGGCATGGAGTCGATGTCCAACGCCCCCTACCTGCTGCCCAACGCGCGCTTCGGCTACCGCATGGGCGACGCCAAGGTGCTCGACGCGCTGATGAAGGACGGCCTGACCAACCCGTTCACCGGGAAGGCGATGTTCGCTGGAGGCGACCGAGGTCGGGGATGAGCTCGAGATGACGCGGCCGGACCTGGACCGCTGGGCGCTGCGCTCCCACGAGCTGGCCCTTCGGGCGATCGACGAGGGCCGTCTCTCGGAGGAGATCGTTCCCGTCACGATCACCTCCAAGAAGGGGGACACCACGGTCGAGATCGACGAGGGCCCGCGCCGCGACACCTCGCTGGAGCGGCTCGCCGCGCCTGCCCGGCATCGCCAGCAAGGAGGGCTCGCACACCGCCGGCAACTCGCCCGGCGTCAACGACGGTGCCGGGGCGCTCGTGGTCTCGAGCGACGAGTGGGCCCGCGCCAACGGCAAGACCGTGCTGGCGACGATCCTGGCTCACGCGCAGGTGGCCGACGATTACGCCTATCTGGCCCGCACGCCCGGCAACGCCGCGCTGAAGGCGCTGGCCAAGATCGGCAAGACGCCGCAGGACATCGATGTGTGGGAGATCAACGAGGCGTTCGCGTCGGTCACCCTGAACTCGATCCGCGTGCTCGGCATCGACGAGGACCGCGTCAACGTCAACGGCGGCGCCGTCGCGCTCGGCCACCCGCTCGGCGCCTCGGGCGCCCGCATCCTCGGCAGCCTGGCGCTCGAGCTGCGCCGCCGCGGCGGCGGGCTCGGCTGCGCGGCCATCTGCTCCGGCGGCGGGCAGGGCGACGCCGTGATCATCGAGGTGTCCGGGAACTGACGACCTCCGGGCCGCCGCAGGACGCCTCGCATTCGTCGCCGCGCGCGGCCACGGGCGGGCCCGCCGCGCCCGGGCCCGACGGGCCCGGGCCGTCGCCGCGCTCGGCGGCGTTCTTCGATCTCGATCGCACCCTCATGCAGGGCTCCTCGGGCGTGTTCTTCGCCCGGGCGGCCTACGAGCACGGGCTGATCAGCCGCCGGCGGCTGGCGCTCGACCTGTTCGAGAACCTCCGCTTTCGCCTGCGCGGCTCGACCGACGCGCGCGCCGACGCGGTGCGCATCCGGGTGGGCGAGCTGATCGCCGGCGTGCGCGTGCGCGACCTGCAACGGCTCGCCCCGCGCGTGCTCAGCGGCGTGCTGCCGCGGCTGTACCCGCAGATGCTCGAGCGCGCCTACCGCCACCAGGACGCGGGCGAGCTGGTGTACATCGTCACCGCCGCATCGCAGGAGATGGCCGACCTCATGGCCCACGTGCTCGACTTCGACGGCGGCCTCGGCTCGCGCTCGGAGATCGTGGACGGCGTCTACACCGGGCGAGCCGACGGCCCGTTCAACTACCGCGAGGGCAAGGTCGCGGCGATGCTCGAGCTCGCCGAGCGCGAGCGGCTCGACCTCGCCCGCTCGTACGCGTACTCGGACTCGGAGTCCGACCTGCCGATGCTCCGGACGGTGGGGAACCCCGTCGTGGTCAACCCCGACGCCGAGCTCGCCCGCATCGCCGCGCGCGAGGGGTGGGAGGTGCTGCGCATCGACCCGCTCGGACGCCGGCTGCGAGCGCTGGTGCTGGGCGGTGGGGCGGCCGGGGCCGGAGCGGCGGCGCTGGTGTGGCACCGGCGCGCGCGCAACGCGCCGGGCGGGTGAGAGGGCGGCCGCGCGGCGGGGCGGATGCCGTGCGGCGCGCGCTGGTGCGGAGCGTCGGGTCGTTCGCTCCGCGGCCGCTTCGGGGCCGTGACGAGCGACGTGACCGACATTTCTTGAGATAGAGCGAAGAAATGTCGGTCACCCCGCTTCCGGCCCGTTCCTGCGAGCGGTGCGACGGGCTCGTCACCGCACGATCCGGCGCGGCCACGGTCTCGTGACCGTGACGGGCGCGCGTAGACTGCCGGCATGGCGATCGAGCCCCAGGAGGCGCGACCGGGTGAGGCGGATGAGGCGGCGGCGTCGCCGCACGCGTCCTCACCCGCCGACCCGCACACGACGCTGTCGGGCGAGCCGATCCGGGCGCTGTACACCCACGACGACCTGCCCGAGGGCGTCGGCGGCCCGGAGGATCCGATCGGACGGCCGGGCGAATACCCCTTTACCCGAGGGGTCTACGAGACGATGTACCGCGGGCGGCTGTGGACGATGCGCCAGTTCGCGGGCTTCGGCACCAGCGAGGAGACCAACGAGCGCTTCCACTACCTGCTCGAGCACGGGCAGACGGGCCTGTCGACGGCGTTCGACATGCCGTCGCTGATGGGGCACGACTCCGATCATCCGCGCAGCCTCGGCGAGGTCGGCCGCGAGGGGGTGGCCGTCGACACGGTCGAGGACATGGAGACGCTGTTCGGCGGGATCCCGCTCGGCGACGTGTCGGTGTCGATGACCATCAACGCGCCGGCGGCGATCATGCTCGCGTTCTTCGTCGTGGCCGCCGAGCGTCAGGGGGTGGCGCCGGCGCAGCTGTCGGGCACGATCCAGGCCGACATCCTCAAGGAGTACATCGCCCAGAAGGAGTGGTGCTTCCCGATCGACCCGGCGATGCGGCTGTGCGGCGACATGATCGAGTGGTGCACACGCGAGATGCCGCGCTGGCACCCGATCTCGATCTCCGGCTACCACATCCGCGAGGCCGGCTCGACGGCCGCCCAGGAGCTCGCCTTCACGCTGAAGGACGGCCTGACCTACGTGGAGCAGGCGATCGAGCGCGGGCTGGACGTCGACGACTTCGCGCCCCGGCTGTCGTTCTTCTTCAACGCGCAGATCGACTTCTTCGAGGAGATCGCCAAGTACCGCGCGGCGCGGCGCATCTGGGCGCGCGAGCTGCGCGACACGTATGGCGCGAAGCAACCGCGCTCGTGGCTGATGCGCTTCCACACCCAGACGGCGGGCGTGTCGCTCACCGCCCAGCAGCCCCTGAACAACATCGTGCGCACCACCATCGAGGCGCTGGCGGGTGTGCTCGGCGGCACCCAGTCGCTGCACACCAACAGCTTCGACGAGGCGCTCGCGCTGCCGACCGAGGAGGCGGTGCGGGTGGCGCTGCGCACCCAGCAGGTGATCGCGCACGAGACCGGGGTGGCCAACACCGCCGATCCGCTCGGCGGCAGCTACTTCGTGGAGGCGCTCACCGACGTCATGGAGCAGCGCTGCTACGCGTACTTCGCCAAGATCGACGACCTCGGCGGAATGGTGGCGGCGGTCAAGCGCAACTATCCCCAGCGCGAGATCGCCGACGCGGCCTTCGAGCTGCAGCAGGCGATCGACGCCGGACAGCGGGTGGTCGTCGGCGTCAACCGCTACGTGGCCGAGGACGAGGAGCCGATCTCCACGCTGCGCGTCGACCCGGCGCTCGAGCGCAAGCAGATCGGCCGCCTGCAGGCGACCCGGGCGCGTCGTGCCGGCGCCGAGGTCGAGCGGGCGCTGGCGGCCCTGCGGGAGGCCGCCGCGCGGCCCGAGCAGAACCTCATGCCGGCCCTGCTGGAGTGCGCGCGCCTGCACGCCTCGGAGGGCGAGATCATCGACGCGCTGCAGCAGGTGTTCGGGCGCTACACCGAGACCCCGGTGTTCTGAGCGGGGGCGATCGCCGGCGGGCACGGCGCAAAGCGCTCGTGTGCAGGCAAAACGCGCACGGGGAGCCGAAGTCGCTCACGAAGCTGTCACGGGCCCGAACGAACGGCCAACTTTCGTGCCTGCCGGCCCGGCCGGGTCTTAGCGTCTGCGATATGGAGACGCCCTGGGACATTCCCCAGCCCCTGGTGGAGCCGGGCCCGGTCGTTCAGAACGGCCCCGCGCTGCAGGACATCCGGATCCGCTTCGGCCTCACGCTCAGCTCCGCCGACCGGGCCAACCTGTTCGCGAAGCAGTTCCGCGAGGGCTTCCGGCGCAGCGGCTCCACGATCATCGGCGACACCGCATGGCTCGTCTTCCGCTGCGGGGCGCTCGACGCGCACGAGGCGTCGCTGCAGGCGGCCGCCGCGATCCGGACCACCGCCGGACATCGGCTCGTGCGTGAGCAGCCCCGGGCGGTGCACCTGTACGACTTCGAGGCGTACGGACCCGTGCCGCCCCACGATTACGCCCGCGCGGCTCGCGACCGCGAGGAGGCGCTGCGCCAGGCGATGACCTGGGGGCTGCTGCATCATCCGCTCGTCGAGAGCGCGGCGGCCGCGCAACTGGTCGGGCGCCTGGCCCTGCCCGATCGGCGCGCCTCCCGGCCGGCCCCGGCCGCCGAGCGGCGGACCGCCGATCACCGCGCCGCCTGACGGCATCCCGTCGCGATCACGGCGGTCGCCGGCGTCCGACCCGGCAGCCCCGATCCCCGGCGGACACGTAGAATGCGCGGCCGCGCTCGCGTCGGGCCTCAGTCGGTCATCGGATGACCGGTCCCGGCCTCGAGTGCGCCTGCACCATGTCGACCCCCGCCCAGTCAACGAAGAAGATCCGCGTCGTGGTGGCCAAGCCCGGGCTGGACGGCCACGACCGGGGCGCGAAGATCATCGCCCGCGCCCTGCGTGACGCCGGCATGGAGGTCATCTACACCGGGCTGCATCAGACCCCGGAGCAGATCGTGGAGACGGTGATCCAGGAGGACGCGGACGCCGTCGGCCTGTCGATCCTCTCGGGGGCGCACATGACGCTGGTACCGCGGATCATCGAACTGCTGCACGCGCAGGAGATCGATGACGTGCTCGTCACCGTGGGGGGCACGATCCCCGCGGACGACATCCCCGAGCTGAAGCGCCTGGGCGTCGCCGAGGTGTTCGGGCCGGGTGCGTCGACGCAGGCGATCGTCGACTTCATCCGCGGCGCCGTCTCCGCGTAGGAGGCCTACGCGAGCGACCGCCGCCCAGGCCCACAATCCGTCCGTGTGCATGGCGAGAGCAGGGCCGTGGCGCGCGTGCGGCGGCGGCCGACGTCGCCGCGAGACGAATAGTGATTGACTCGTCAGTCAACGAAACGGGTACCATCCAGGGACCCGATTGCCCTCAAGGAGTAGCCGATGAAGATTGCCGTCCTGGTTAAGGAGGTCCCGGACGCCGCCGTCGTGAAGAGGATCGATCCCTCGACGGGGCGCATGGACCGAAGCGGGGAGAAGAATCTCAACCCGTACGACACGCACGCCATCGAGGCGGCGATGCAGATCCGCGAAGGCGGCACCGTTCCCGTCGAGGAGATCGTCGCCGTGACGATGGGCCCCGGCAGCGCGGTGCGCGCCCTGCATAAGGCGGTGTCGCTCGGCGCCGACCGCTCCGTGCACCTGTCCGACGACGCGCTCGCCGGATCCGACGTGGCCGCCACCGGCTACGCGCTGGCGAAGGTGTTGCAGAGCGAGAGCCCGGATCTCGTCCTGCTCGGCCAGCAGTCCGACGACGGCGAGTGCTACACGATCGGCGCCGTCGTGGCCGACCACCTGCAGATGCCCTCGCTCACCCAGGTCATCAAGATGGACGTCCAGACCGACGGCGTGCTGTGCGAGCGTCAGGCCGAGTACGGCTACGACACCGTGCAGGTCGACTTCCCGGCGGTGATCTCCGTCGGTGACGCCATCAACGAGCCGCGGTACCCGTCGCTGAAGGCGATCATGGGCGCCAAGAAGAAGCCGCTGGATACCAAGGCGATCGGCGACGTCGGCATCGAGTCCGACCGCGTCGGCGAGGCCGGGTCGAAGGTCGTCTGCGGCGACTTCCACGCGCCGCCGGCCAAGGAAGGCGGCACGATCATCGAGGACGAAGACACGAACGAGACGGTCGAGAAGATCATCGCCTGGCTCGACGAAAGGAAGCTGATCTAGATGCCCGGCATCCTCGTCTACGCGCTGCACTACGACGGCGCGTTCAACAAGAACTCCCTCGGCGCCGTCTCGGAGGCCGCTCGCCTGGCCGGCGAGCTCGGCACCGAGGCCCACGCGGTGGTTGTCGGTGAGGGCGTCTCCGACGATCTGGCCGGCCAGCTCGGCTCCTACGGCGCCACCAAGGTGTTCCGGGTCGAGGGCCCCGAGGGCCTCGCGCAGCCCGTCGTCGACGCCATGGCCAAGATCATGAACGACAACGGGCACGACTACGCGGTGTTCGGCGGCGGTCTGCTCGGCTTCGAGATCGGCGCCGGACTGGCCGCGCGGCTGAATGCCGGCGTCACGATGGAGGTCACCGCGGTGCGCGTGGAGGACGGCAAGCTCGCCGCCGAGCGCCCGATCCTCGGCGACTCCTCGATCTCGCTGTCGCGCTACAAGGACCGCGGCATCATCATCAGCCGTCTGAACGCCTTCGAGACCAAGCAGACCGGCGCCGGTGCCGCCACCGTCGAGGACGTCACGGTGGAGTTCTCGCCGTTCTCGACCAAGGCCAAGATGGTCAAGCGCGGCGAGCAGCGCGGCGCCGACGTGAACATCGAGGACGCCGACGTGCTCGTGGCCGGCGGTCGCGGCCTGGGCAAGCCCGAGGGCTTCCAGCTGGCCGAGGACCTGGCCGGGGCGTTCGGCGGCGCGGTCGCCGCCACCCGCGCGGTCGTGGATGCCGGCTGGTACCCGTACGCGGCGCAGATCGGCCAGACGGGCAAGACCGTCGCGCCGAAGCTGTACGTCGCCGCCGGGATCTCCGGGGCGATCCAGCACAAGGTCGGCATGCAGAACTCCGAGAACATCGTCGCGATCAACAAGGACGCCAACGCGCCGATCTTCGAGTTCTCCGACCTCGGCATCGTCGGTGATCTCAACAAGATCCTGCCGAAGCTGACCGAGGCCGTGAAGGCCAAGAAGGGCAGCTGATCGCCGTGTCTGGCGGACACGGCCACAGCAACAATGGGAGGGTCGCTCCGGCGGCCTTCCCACCGCCGGTCGACTCGCAGAAGGAGTTCATCAAGCGCGGCCTCGACGCCGAGGACGAGCTGATCGAGGTCGGCGTGGCGATCGTCGGCGGCGGCACGGCCGGCCTGGCCTGCGCGAACCGGCTGCTGCAGCTGCTGGCCGACGATCCCGAGACGATGGAGCGCCTCGGCGAGGTGCCGGTGGCGGTGATCGAGAAGGCGAAGACCTGCGGCGGGCACAACCTGTCGGGTGCGGTCATGCGCCCCGGCCCGCTGCAGGAGCTGTTCCCCGACATGACGCGGGAGCAGTGGCGCGAGGAGGGCTTCGCCTTCGGCGAGGTGACCAAGGAGGCGGTGTACGCACTGCCCAACGGCAAGCGCCACTTCAAGGTCGTTCCGGTGCCGCCGAACTTCAAGAACCACGGCAACGAGGTCGTGTCGGTGTCGGCGCTGGCCCGTTACCAGCAGCGCCTCGCCGAGGAGGCCGGGGCGTACATCCTCACCGAGACCGCCGCCACCCAACTCGTCGTCGAGGATGGCCGCGTCGTCGGCGTCCGCTCCGGCGACAAGGGCCGGGGCAAGGAGGGCGAGGAGCTCGGCAACTTCGAACCCGGCTCGGACATCAAGGCGCAGGCCACCGTCCTGGCCGAGGGCTGCTGGGGTCACCTGACCGGCGCCGCGATCCGCGAGTTCGATCTCGCCAAGAATCGTGAGCCCCAGGTGTGGGAGCTCGGTGTCAAGGAGGTCTGGAAGGTTCCGAAGCCCCTTGATCGGGTCATCCACACGCTCGGGCCGTGGCCGCTGCACCTGTCCTCGAAGTACGGGCAGATCGGCGGCACCTGGCTGTACCCGATGAAGAACGAGAAGACCGGCGAGGATCTCGTCTCGATCGGCTTCGTCGTCGACCTCGACTACCGCGACGCGACGACCTCCGCCCACGACCTGCTGCAGCAGTTCAAGACGCATCCGCTCGTGCGCGGGATCCTCGAGGGCGGCGAGCGCATCGCCTGGGGCGCCAAGGCGCTGCCTGGCGGCGGCTACTGGTCGGTGCCGAAGCTGACGATGCCCGGCGCGGTGCTCGTCGGTGACAGCGCCGGCCTCGTCGACGCGGCCGCGCTGAAGGGCGTGCACCACTGCATCAACTCCGGCAAGCTCGCCGCCGAGGCGATCTACACGGCGCTCAAGCGCGGCGAGAGCTCGTTCGACGCCTACGAGGAGGCGCTCGAGGAGTCGGTCACCGGCAAGGAGCTCTACCAGGTGCGCAACGTGCGCCAGCCGCTGCAGAAGGGCTTCATCGCCGGCAGCCCGCTGTCCGGGGCGGCGATCATGACGAAGGGCAAGATCCCGCCCGGCCGTCTGTCGTGGCATCGCGACGACGAGGAGGAGATGTTCGTGGGGGACACGAAGGAGGGCTACCCCAAGCCGGACGGCAAGTACACGTTCGACAAGCTCTCGTCGGTGTTCATCACCGGTAACGCCACCCGCGATGACGCGCCCAACCACATCCGCATCCAGAAGGACGTCCCGCGCACGCTCGCGGAGACCTGGGTCTGGATGTGCCCGGCCGGCGTGTACGAGATCCCCGAGGACGCGCCCGAGGAGGGGCCCGTCCACGTGACGGTCAACTACACCAACTGCGTGCAGTGCGGTGCGATCACCGCCAAGGGCGGCCGCCTGACGCCGCCCGAGGGCGGGGACGGGCCGCTCTACCAGATCAACTGACCTGCGCCCGCGTCGTGCCCGTCCGCGCCGCGCGGCGCCCGGGCATGGCGCCGGCGCGCGCCGGTCAGCTGGCGAAGTCCTGGGTGACGGTCGTGCCGGTCTGGCCGTTGGCCAGCATGCCCGGCGAGCCCTCGGCGACGCCGAGGCCCTCCCAGCGGAAGACGGGATCGAGGATGTTGGCCCGGTGGCCCGGCGAGCCCATCCAGGCCTGCACGATCGCCGACGGGGTCGAGTACACGCCCGACGCCCACGCGATGTTCTCGCCGAGCGCGCAGCCGTTCGGGCACGACATCCCGTGGCGCTGCATGCGCTCTGCCGGCGTGACGCCGGACGGCGTGTCGTGGCTGAAGTAGTCGCGGGCGACCATGTCGCGGGAGTGCCCCAGCGCCGAGGCGTTCAGCGCCCCGCTGGGCGCCAGGGGGGCGAGCCCGTGGCTGGTGCGGATCGCGTTGATGAGGCACACGATCGCGCCGCCCACCTGCGCCGTGTCGTGGGCGGAGGGCACCAGGCTCGTGTTGGCGCAGGCGGCCGCGCCGGTGGCCACCGGCGTCGGGCGGGGGCCCGCGGCGACGGCGGGCGTCGCGGCGCCCAGCACGATGGCCGCGGCCAGGGCCAGGCGCGGAGCGCGACCTCGTCGGCGCCGCAGCAGGGCGCCAAGGAATGGGGGAGTGGTGGGCATCGCTGGTGTCCTCTCGCTCTCCTGTGACCGGCGCGGCGCAGGCGAAGACCTGCCGTCCCGCGCGTCCCTGCGGTTCGACGACGTGCATCCTCCCCTGCTCGGCGTGGCAGTCTACGAGGCGACCGGACTGAATGTCGCGCAACGCCGTGCCGGAGACGAAACATCGCGGCGTGGCAGGTGTTAGCGGTGGCGATGTCGCATTCGCTTCGGATCGCCATTTCCCTACTTTTGCTGGCCGGGGCCTTGTGCGCCTCGCCGGCGCTCGCGCGGACGTCCGGCGGTCGCGCGTCGTCCAACGCGGGCGGGTCCGGCAGCGCGTCGGCGTCGCTCGTGACGTGCCAGGTCGCGGTCGATCAGGCCGACCGCTCGGCGAAGTTCGCCGGGCAGATGCAGGCGACCGCGACCAGCACCGCCATGCAGATGCGCATCGACCTGCTCGAGCAGACGAGCGCCACGACGGGGTTCGTGCCGGTCAGCGCGCCCGGTCTCGGCGTATGGAGCCAATCGGCTCCCGGCGTGACGATCTACCGCTACGTGCGCCAGGTGACCAACCTGCCCGCGCCGGGCCGCTACCGCGCCAGCTTCAGCTATCGCTGGCTCGACGCCCAGCACCGCGTCCTGCGTCAGGCGACGCGGCTCACGCCGATCTGCGTGCAGCCCGACGAGCAGCCGCTGCTCGTGGTGGCCGCGGTGACGATCTCGCCATCCCCCAGCTCGCTCGACGCCCAGTACTCGATCGCGCTGCGCAATGCCGGGCGTGGCCCCGCGGGTCCGTTCGACGTCGCGCTCACGGTCAACGGGACGCCACAGCCGGATCTCGTGGTGCAGTCGCTGGGCGCCGGCATGCGCACCGTCACGCCGGTCGTGGCGCCGCGCTGCGCACCGGGCAGCCCGGTGGTGGTGACGATCGACCCGCAGCACGCGATCAGCGAGGCGCCCGGGGGCGGCCTGCCCAAGACGGTGGCCTGCCCGCTGGCAGCGCCGTCCGGCGCATCGGGCTGACCGGCTCGGGCGGGTCGGGGTTCGCCGCGGCCACCGAGGGGCGGGCGGTCTCCGATCGCGCGGGCGGACGGACGTTCGGGGTGCCGGCGACGCGCACGCTAAACTGCGGAGCGCGATGAAGACCGACATCCACCCCGAATACGTCGAGGCCCACGTGCGTTGCACGTGCGGCAACGAGTTCACCACCCGATCGACCCAGAGCGAGCTCCACGTCGAGATCTGCTCGAACTGCCACCCGTTCTACACGGGCCGGCAGAAGCTGATCGACACCGGTGGACGGGTGGAGCGCTTCCAGCGCCGCGTGGCGAAGGGTCGCCAGCAGCGCACCGCCCAGTCCAAGTAGCGCGCATGCCCGACGCGGCGGCTGGGACATATCCCTCGCCGGCTGGGCACGACGACGCAACGCTGATGACCGACCGCGGGCTGATGGCTCAGCGGGACGCGCCGCTGGGCGGCCAGGCCGTGCTGGAGGGCGTGATGATGCGCGGGGTGTCGACGTGGGCGCGTGGCCGTGCGCGCGCCGGCCGCTGACGAGTCGGGCCCGGCGGCGGTCGACGCCGACGCGGCCGGCGAGGCGCTCGGTCCGATCGAGGTGTCCTCGTTTCCGCTCACCTCGGCGCTGCGGCGCCATCGCTGGCTGCGACTGCCGCTCGTGCGTGGCGTCGTCGCGCTGTGCGAGTCGCTCGTGATCGGCTTTCGGGCCCTCGGGCTGTCGGCCAGCGCGCAGCTGCCCGAGGAGGAGCGCGAGATCTCGGGCGGGACCTGGGCCGGCACGGTGGTCGTCGCGGTGCTGTTCGCCATCGGGCTGTTCTTCCTGCTCCCCGTCGGCCTGACCAGCCTGATCAAGGGGCAGCTCGGGTCCTCGGTGCTGTTCTGGCTGGTCGAGGGGATCGTGCGGACGACGATCTTCCTCGGCTACCTCGTCCTGCTGTCGCGCCTGCGTGACCTGCGGCGCGTGTTCGAGTACCACGGCGCCGAGCACAAGACGATCTCCTGCTACGAGGCCGAGCTCGAGCTCACACCGGCCAACGCCCAGCGCTTCTCGCGGCTGCACCCGCGCTGCGGCACGAGCTTCCTGCTCATCGTGATGGTGGTGGCCATCTTCGTGTTCGCGCCCATCGGGCTGCCGGCCTGGTACTGGCTCGTGCTCACGCGCATCCTCGGCGTGCCGCTGATCGCCGGGATCTCCTTCGAGATCATCAAGTTCGCCGGGCGCAACCGCCGCCGGGGCTGGGTGCGGGCGCTGATGTGGCCGGGCCTGCAGCTGCAGCGCCTGACCACGCGCGAGCCCGATCAGGAGCAGCTCGCGGTTGCCATCGCTGCCCTGCAGGCGGTGCTGGCGGTCGAGACCCCGGGACAGTCCGCCGGCGATCTCATCGGCGTGGAGGTCGTCGCGTAGGCGGCGGCGCCGGCCCGCCGTCAGTCGACGGCGGTGTAGATCAGCATCGCCGCGCCGAAGACGAGGCAGTAGATCCCGAACGGGACCAGGTTCCGCGTCTTGAAGTAGCGCAGCAGGTAGTGCACCGAGACGATCGAGCCGATGGCGGCGCACGCCGCGGCGACGAGGGCCTGCCCGCGGATGCCCGCGCCGAGCGGTCCGGTCAGGTCCGGCAGCTTGAAGATGCCGGCGGCCAGGATGATCGGCGTGGCGAGCAGGAAGGCGAACTTGGCGGCGTCCTCGTTGTCGAGGCCGCGCACCAGGCCGCCGGTCATGACGACGCCGTCGCGGCTGATGCCGGGGATGAGCGCGGCGGTCTGGAACGTGCCGATCACCACCGCCTCCCTGAAGTCGAGCGTGTCGAGCTCGCGGTAGCCCTCCGGGTTGAGGCCCTCGCGCCGGGCCAGGCTGCGGACGTCGGCGCGCCGACGCAGCCGCTCGGCGCCCAGGAGCATGACGCCGTTGACCATCAGGAATGCCGCGGCGATCGCCGGCTTGGCCAGCGCGACGCGGAACGGGTGCTCGAGGATCAGCCCGAGGATCCCGGTGGGAATCGTCGCGAGCACGATCAGCCAGGCCAGCCGCTCGTCGGAGGTCTCGATCCGCCGCGTGGCCAGCGTGCGGAAGAAGCCGCGGACGATGCGCACCCAGTCGCTCCAGAAGTAGATGAGCAGCCCGATCGCGCTGCCCACGTGCAGCATCACCACCAGGGCCAGCCAGAACGACTCGGGCTGGCTCTGTGCCTTGACCAGCGCGTTCCACCCGAACAGGGTGGGAAACAGCACGGTGTGCCCCAGGCTGGAGATCGGGAACAGCTCCGTGACCCCCTGCAAGAACCCGAGCACCACGGCCTGAAACCAGGTGAGCGGCGACGTGGCGGCCGGGACGGCCGCGTGGTGGACGATGAGGTAGGTCACAGGGGGACTCGTCGGTGCCAGATCGCTGGGGCGATCGTGCCGGCGGTGGGAAGGGTACCCGGCGGAGGGCCGCCATAGACTGGTCGGGAGATGATCGAGCAGCTCGTCCAGCAGATCGAGGCCCGCTTCGCCGAGCTCTCGGCCCAGATGACCGACCCGGCGGTGATCAACGACCGCGTGCGCTACGCGGAGGCCGGACGCGCCTACCGCCAGCTCGAGCCTGCGGCCAAGCTCGCCGCCCAGTGGCGCCGCGCCGTTGACGACGCGGCCGGCGCGCAGGAGCTCATCAGCGAGGACGGCGACGACGCCGAGCTGCGCGACATGCTCGCCGACGCGCGCGAGCGCGTCGAGCAGCTCGAGGACGAGATCCGCCTCGCGATGGTCGAGCGCGACCCCGCGGACGACAAGAACGTGATCATCGAGATCCAGGGCGGCGCCGGCGGCGAGGAGGCCGGTCTGTGGGCGGGCGACGTCTATCGCATGCTCACCAAGTACGCCGAGCGCCGCGGCTTCAGCACCGAGGCGCTCGACGTCGGCGACGGCAAGTACACCTTTGCCGTCAAGGGCGACGGCGCCTACTCCGTGTTCAAGTACGAGGGCGGAACGCACCGGGTCCAGCGCGTGCCGGCCACCGAGTCCCAGGGCCGGATCCACACCTCGACCGCCACCGTGGCCGTGCTGCCGGAGGCCGAGGACGTCGACATCGAGGTCGATCCCAACGACCTGCAGATCGACGTGTATCGCTCATCGGGGCCGGGCGGCCAGTCGGTGAACACGACCGACTCCGCCGTGCGCGTCACGCACAAGCCGAGCGGGATCGTGGTCTCGATGCAGGACGAGAAGTCCCAGCTGCAGAACCGCGAGAAGGCGCTGCGCGTGCTGCGAGCGCGTCTGTACGATCGTGCGCTGGCCGAGCAGCAGGCCGAGCTCGCCGCCGACCGCCGATCGCAGGTCGGCAGCGGCGACCGGGCCGAGAAGATCCGCACCTACAACTACGGTGAGCGGCGCGTCACCGACCACCGCATCAAGCTCACGGCGCACAACCTCGATCAGGTCCTGGCCGGCGAGCTCGATGAGTTCACCGACGCGCTCGGGGCCGATGACAAGCGCCGGCGGCTCGCCGAGCAGGCCGCGGCGTGAGCCGATGCCGGGGGTGAGTCACTCCCGGCCGGGTGGCCCCATGGCCGGACCGCGGCCGGGCGGACCCTTCGCCGGTACGCCGGCGCGGGAGGCGGTGCGCAGCGCGACGACCGCGATCGGCGCCGCCGGGTCGCCGACGGCGCGTCTGGACGCCGAGCTGCTGGTCGCTGACGTCCTCGGCGTGGCGCGCGAGCGATTGCTGATCGACGACGGGCTGGAGGTCAGCGGGCCGGCGGTGCGGGCGCTGCAGGAGGCGGTGCGGCGCCGCGCGCAGCTGCGCGAGCCGGTTGCCTACATCCTCGGGCGCCGCGGCTTCCGCGAGCTGGAGCTGCACGTCGATCGCCGCGTGCTCGTGCCGCGGCCGGAGACCGAGCTGCTCGTGGAGGTCGGCCTCACCCTGGCGCCCGGGACGCGCGTGCTCGACGTCGGGACGGGCAGCGGCGCGGTGGCCCTCGCGCTGAAGGCGGAGCGCCCCGACCTCGTCGTCGGGGCCAGTGACGTCAGTCCCGACGCGCTCGACGTCGCGCGGGCGAACGCCGCGCGGCTCGGCCTCGACGTCGCCTTCCACCAGGCCGACCTGCTCGCCGGCCCGGCGGGCGAGGATGTCGACGCGGTGCTGGCCAACCCGCCCTACGTCGCCGATGCCGACCGCGCCGCGCTGGCGCCGGAGATCCGGCGTCACGAGCCGCCGCTCGCGCTGTACGCCGGACCCGACGGCCTGGACGTGCTGCGCGCGCTCGCCAGCCAGGCGGGCGCCCGCCCCGGCGTGCGCCTGCTCGCGGTGGAGGTCGGGGCCGGCCAGGCCGACGCCGTCGCCGAGCTCGCGGTGGCCGCCGGGTTCGCCACCGCGCGGTGCGAGCACGACCTCGCCGGAGTGCCGCGCGTGGTCGTGGCCGAGCGCTGACCGGCCGTGCTGGGCCCCGGCGACGCCGCACGGCTGCAGGACTGTCTCGCCGGCGGGGGCGTGGCCCTGTTCCCGGCCGACACCGTGTACGGGCTGGCCTGCGACCCCGAGCAGCCGGCGGCGGTGGCCCGGCTGTACGAGCTGAAGGGCCGCCCCCCGATGCAGCCGGCGGCCGTGCTGTTCGCGTCACTGGCGCTGGCGCAGCGGGCGCTGCCGGAGCTGCACGACGCCGAGTGCGCGGCGCTGGCGGCGCTGCTGCCGGGACCGGTGACGGTGCTGCTGCCCAATCGAGCGCGGCGCTTCCCGCTGGCCTGCGGCCCGGACCCCGGCACCCTCGGCCTGCGGGTTCCCGACCTCACCGGCGACCTGGCGCCGCTGCAGGCGCTGTCCCGTCCGCTGCTGCAGTCCAGCGCGAATCGCTCCGGGAAGCCGGACGCGCGGCGCCTGGAGGACGTCGATCCCGGCCTGCGGGCCGCCGTCGACCTCGTGCTCGACGGCGGCGAGCGGCCGGGAGTCGCCTCGACCGTCGTGGACCTCCGCGCGTTCGCGCGCGGACGGTCGCTTTGAGATCGTCCGCGAGGGCGCGCTGACGGCCGCGGCGGTGGCGCAGGCGCTTCTCGGCGGCAGCGACGCCTGATAGCCTCGTTCCTGCCGTCGTTACTGGCGCCTGTTTCGTGGAAGCGACCACGGGGAAGCGACGGTTGCCGCACCGCCGCGCGCCTGGGCATCCTGGTTGTCGTCTGCCCGAAGGAGATGCGTCGTGTCCGATCTGCGCCCCGACTACTTCAACCGACCGCTCGCCGAGGTCGACCCGGAGATCGCCGACGCCCTGCGCGGTGAGCTCGAGCGCCAGCAGCGCACGCTGGAGATGATCGCCTCCGAGAACTTCGTGCCCCAGGCGGTGCTCGAGTGCCAGGGCTCGGTGCTGACCAACAAGTACGCCGAGGGCTATCCCGGGCGGCGCTACTACGGCGGCTGCGAGTGGGTCGACGTGGCCGAGCAGCTGGCCATCGACCGCGCCAAGAGCCTGTTCGGCGCCGAGCACGCGAACGTCCAGCCGCACTCCGGCGCGCAGGCCAACACGGCCGTGTACCACGCGCTGCTGTCGCCGGGCGACACGATCATGGGCCTCTCGCTCGCCCACGGCGGGCATCTCACGCACGGGATGAAGATCAACGTCTCGGGGCGGCTGTACGACATCGCGCCCTACGAGGTCGACCGCGACAGCGAGCCTGATCGACATGGACGAGGTCGCCCGGATCGCTCGCGAGCGCCGGCCCAAGCTGTTGCTGGCGGGTTGGTCGGCCTACCCGCGCCAGCTCGACTTCCCCCGCTTCCGCGAGATCGCCGACGAGGTCGGGGCGCTGCTGATGGTGGACATGGCGCACTTCGCCGGCCTCGTCGCCGCCGGCCTGCACCCGAGCCCGGTGCCCTACGCCGACGTCGTCACGACGACCACGCACAAGACGCTGGGAGGCCCGCGGGCCGGGATCATCCTCAGCCGCGAGGAGTACGCCAAGAAGATCGACTCGGCCGTGTTCCCGGGCCAGCAGGGCGGCCCGCTCGAGCACGTCATCGCCGCCAAGGCGGTGGCGCTGCGGATCGCCGCATCCGAGCTGTTCGCCGCGCGTCAGCAGCGCACGATCGACGGCGCCCAGGCGGTGGCGGACGCGCTCGTTGCCGCCGGCCATGGCGTGAACGTGCTCACCGGTGGCACCGACGTGCACCTCGCCCTGGTCGATCTGCGCGATGCCGACGGCGAGCTGACCGGTCGCCAGGCCGAGGACCGCCTGCACGGCATCGGCATCACGGTCAATCGCAACGCCGTGCCGTTTGACCCGCGTCCTCCCATGGAGGCCTCGGGCCTGCGCATCGGCACGCCCGCGCTGGCCACCCGCGGCTTCGAGCACGACGACTTCGTGGAGGTCGGCGAGATCGTCGCCGCCGCCCTCGTCCCGGGCTTCGAGGAGCGTGCCGCCGAGCTCACCGAGCGGGTCAACGCCCTCGTGGAGCGCTACCCGCTCTACGAGCATCTGCTGCGTCCCGCCGCCGCCGGCGCCGTCTAGCTCGCGGGCGGCAGGGCTCCGCGGGGCGCTCCGCTGCCGCGCTGCGTACACTGCGGGGTGGCGGAGAGGCATCTGCGGGCAGGGACCCGGCGAGCGCCGTCGAAGGCGGTCGAGTCGGGGGCTGGCCCTCAGTCGTCGAGACTCCTGCGATCCTGTCGGGAGGCATCATGAGGCATCCCACCGAGATCCACGCGCTGTACGCGTTCCTCGTCGCCACGCTGGTGGCGGCGCTGCTCACGCCGTTGACGATGCGCCTGGCCACGCGGCTCGGCATCGTCGACTAGCCCCGCGAGCGCGGACTGTCCGACCAGCCCACGCCGTTGCTCGGCGGCCTGGCGATCTTCGCCGCCACGTTCGTGGCCGGCTGGCTGTGGCTGCCCGCACGCGTCCTGTTCGTCTCCAAGGCGGCCAGCGTCACGACGACGACGATCACCAACTACCACGGCATCCTGCTCGCGGCGGCGGTGATCACGGTGGTCGGCGCGCTTGACGACCGCTTCGACCTGAATCCCGATCGCCAAGCTGGCCGGGCAGGTCGCGGCGGCGGCGGTGGCGGTCAGCGCCGGGGTGTGGGTCCGCTTCATCACGCTGCCCTTCATGGGGCACGTCAGCTTCCCGAACGCCGGCCCGTGGCTGACGGTCATCGGGCTGGTGGTGATGATGAACGTCGTGAACTTCTCCGATGGCGTCGACGGCCTGGCGGCCGGTGTGTGCGCGATCGTTGCCGGCGCCTTCACGATCATTGCGTTCGACCTCGGCAACTCGGCCGCGGGGGTGCTCGGCGCGATCACCGCGGGATCCGCGCTCGGGTTCCTTGTCCACAACTTTCCCCGGGCCGATCGCCCGGCGCGCAGCTTCATGGGCGACTGCGGCTCGAACCTGCTCGGTCTGCTGATGGGCTGCGTCGCCGTCGAGGCGGCCGTCAAGACCGAGGTCGTGGTCTCGTTCGTGCTGCCGCTCATCCTCCTCGCGGTGCCGTTCCTCGACACCACGTTCGTCGTACTGAAGCGCCTGAAGTACCGCCAGCCGGTCTACCGGGCCGACAGCGAGCACTTCCACCACCGCCTGGCCCGCATCGGCTTCAGCCGCCAGCAGACGCTCGCCTACATGTACACCGTGGACGCTGATGCTCGCCGGGTTGGCCCTCGCGCTGCGCTTCGTGCCCTACAGCGACCATCACGGCCACTACAACCTCGGCTGGTCCTGGTGATGGCGGCCATCGGGCTGGTCGTCGCCGCCGCCAGCGTGTACCTGGTGTACGGCCTCGAGATCCTCAAGTTCCGCCGCCTGGACGCGATCCGCCTGCGCCGACTGCGCCCCGAGGCCAGCGCCGCCGAAATCGAACGGGGCGTCGCCACCGACCTCGAGACCGGGGAGTACGACGTGCTGGTGGAGCGTCCCAACGCCGAGGAGCGCAACCTGTCGAGCGCGCCGGAGTTGGCCCCCACCCCGCAGGGGGTACTTGCCCCGCGGCCGGCCGCGCGCTCGGAGGTCGGCCGCTGATCCGGGTGCCGGCGGCCCGGCCCGCGCCGCATCGGGCCGTGCGTCGTGGCTGCCGCCGACTCGCCAGCATGCGCCGAGTGAGTCGGCGCGGCCGCGTCGATGGCGCGACTTTCCGCCCGCCCCTACGTCGGTACCGACAGACATGACTCGCGCTCGCCGCCTCTGCCTCGTCGCGCTGCTGACGCTGTCCGCCGGCCTCGCATCCCCCGCGGGGTGGGGGGCCTCGCCGGCGGCGGCCGGGGCCCTCGTGGTGGGGATCGGCGACCAGACCCCCGACGTGTTCGCCGATCCGCGCTTCGTCGCGCTGGGGATCGCGGCGGCACGGTTGAGCGTTGCCTGGGACGTGTTCGACAACCGGGCGCAGACGCGCGCGCTGGATCGCTGGCTGCGCGCCGCCAGGGCGGACGGCGTCTCGCCGCTGATCAGCTTCGACCACCATGCGCCGAGCGCGCGCGGTCATCTGCCGCCGACGCCGGGCGCGCTGACGCATGAGTTCCGGATCTTCCGGGCCCGCTATCCGTGGGTGCACGACTTCGCCACCTGGAACGAGGCGAACTACTGCGGGGAGCCCACCTGCCACCGGCCGGGCCTCGTGGCGAGCTACTACCGCGCGTTGCGGCGGGCGTGTCCGTCGTGCACGGTGCTCGGCGCCGAGCTGCTCGACCAGCCCGGCATGGTGACCTGGGTGCGGGAGTTCGACCGCGCGCTCGGGGGGCAGCCCGCCATCTGGGGCCTGCACAACTACATCGGCGCCAACCGCCTGCAGGTGGGCTCCACGCTTGCGCTGCTGCGCGCCACCCGCTCGGAGATCTGGTTCACCGAGACCGGCGGCGTCGTCGCACGCCACAACCACAGCCGGGCGGCGTTCCCGCAGAGCCCCGCGCACGCCGCCGAGGTGACCGCCTTCATCTTCAACCGGCTGGCGCGGCTGTCCCCGCGGATCACGCGGGTCTACCTGTACCAGTGGGACGCCGGCCCGGGGGACACGCAGGGCTGGGACTCCGGGCTGCTCGGTCCCGAGCCATCGTTCACGCCCCGTCCCGCCTTCGCGACGTTCGTGCGGATCATCGCCGGCCTGCCGCGTTCACCGCTCACGCCGGCGACGACCGCGTCGCTGCTGCGACGCGGTCGCCCGCTCATCGTCGGCGGGCTGTTCCGGGGGACGCCGAGCAGCCCGCGCGCGACCGGACCGCTGGCCGGGACCGTCACGCTGCACGCCACCCGCGGCGGGCAGCCGCCCAGACCGAGACCCTGGCGGCCGGGCAGCGCTTCGCGTTCCCGGTCACGCCGGGTCGCTACACGCTGACGACGACGCCGACGCCCGCGCTGGGCGTACCCGTGGCGGCGGGCGCCCCGCCCGGCGCGGCGGCGGGAGCCGCCGCCGGTTGCGGCGCCGTGAGCGTGACCGTGCCGCCGGGGCCCGGCCTGATCGCCAACGTCGCCTGCGCGGCGGGTGGCTGACGTCAGCTGCGGCGCCCGCCGAGCAGCGAGGAGGCGAGCGGCAGGCGAATGAGGACGGCGTAGACGCACAGCGCGAGGACCACCGCGCGCAACCGGCGGTCCTCGACGAGGGCCGCGAACGGAAGCGCCCAGATGACGTACCACGGCAGCAGCCAAGCCGTCGACACGATCAGGGCGACGGTGGCCCAGCCCGCCGCAACGCGCCAGTCGCCGCCGTGCGCCGTGCGCCACAGGCCGAGGGCGACCACCGCCACGAAGCCGGCCACGAACAGGTCGCGCCACCACGATGGCAACTGCGTCACGGTGGGCAGCCCCACCAGGCGGGCGAGCTCGTTCGGCACGCTGTGGGTGGCCACCATCTGCTGCTCGCCCTGGATCGAGCTGGCGAACGCGAACGCATGCGCGCCGAAGCCGACCGCCGCCAGCACGACGAGCACCGCGAGCCCGCTGAGCGTGATGGCGACCAGGCGCGCGCGCTCGCGCGGACTGTCGGGCGCCAGCAGCAGGAACGGAAGGACGAGGCCGGCGGACAGCTTGATCCCGATCGCCACCACGAGCGCGGCCACCGCGCGGCCGTAGTGCACCAGCGCCGCGCACAGCAGGGCGGTGGCCAGCAGGGCGGTGATCAGGGTGTCGTTGTGGAACCCCCCGACGGCGTCGATGAGCAGCACGGGGTTGAGGCCGACGAGCGCCGCCGCGGCCGCCGGTGAGCGACCGAGCACCGTCGCCGCGCGGGCGACGATCGCCACCGTGGCCAGGCTGGCCGAGACGGCGATGGCCTTCAGCGCCCACAGGCCGCCGCTGACCCCCAACGGCGTCAGCGCGTAGCTGGCCAGCGTGTAGAGCGGACCGTAGGGGGAGTCGACGGTGCGCCAGCCGAGGAAGCGGTAGACCGGGTCGTTCGGTACGGCGGCCGACGCGTGGTTGTACGGATCCAGGCCGTGGAGCGCGCCCAGACGGGCGAAGCTGAGATAGCCGAAGACGTCCTGGGAGAGCAGCGGCGGTCCCAGCAGCAGGATCACCTGGGCGGCGACGATCGCGGCGGCCACCCCTCGCAGGGGGGCGCTGTCGCCGGCGGCGAGCACGAGTCCGTAGCCCACGCACACGAGCAGGACGAGGTCCTGGAAGCGGTTGTTACTCAGCCGCCCCAGCCCCAGGCCGTGCAAGGGGCCCGCGAGCCACGTCGGGAAGCCGCCGCGCACGCTGGCCGGCACGTACACGGTCGGCGCGTCGGCCGCGAAGGCGATGAGCAACGCCACGCCGATCACGATCGCCGCACACCCGGTCCAGGCGAGCACCCGGCCCGTGCTCGGCGGCACCCGGCCCGGCGTGGCGGCCTGCGGCGCCGCGGGTGCAACCGGACGCGCCGGGCGGGGTACAGGGGTGGTGACCTGCATCGGGCTATTGTGCCGTGGTGCGGGTGCGCGGGCCAGGCCGGATCGTCACACGGCGATCGGACCCTGCTCGCGGGCACGCAATCGCAACCGTACGGCGGGGCCGATAGCCTGTTGACGGTGCGCCGCTGGGGGATCGCTCCTCGAGTGCTGTCCGCTGCGGCCGGCCTCGCCCGCCCGCGAGGTACGACCGAATCATGCGCCTACGACGCCAACGCCCATCCACGCCCGCCTCGCCGTCAGCTCGGCGCCGCGTCCTGATCCTCTCGGCCGACGTCGGCGAGGGGCACGCTGCCGCCGCACGGGCGCTCAGCGAGCAGATCGGGGCCGCACGCGACGACGTCGAGGTCAAGGTCATCGACGGCCTCGCCGCGATGGGCCGCCTGCTGCGCCCGGTGGTCGAGGACGGCTACCGCTGGCAGCTGCGCTTCATGCCCTGGACCTACACCGTGGTGTACTGGCTGCTGGAGCATGTCGCCCCGGTTCGCTGGTACGCGCGCTGGTCGCTGTGCACGTTCGGCGGCCGGCCGCTGGCGCGGGCGATCGCCGATGAGCATCCGGATGTGGTCGTGTCCACCTACCCGGCCGTCACCGTGGTGCTCGCGCGGCTGCGCCGGCGGGGCGTGGTGGCGTGTCCGACGGTGGCCACCATCACCGATCTCACCGGCCTGTTCTTCTGGGCGCAGCCCGGCATCGACCTGCACCTGGCGATGTACGAGGACTCGATGGACTCGGTGCGCCGGATCGCCGGCAAGGACAGCGTCGAGCTCGTGCGGCCGCTCATCTCGTCGGAGTTCCTGCGGCCCCGCTGCCCGCGCGAGACCCGGCGCGCGCTCGGGCTACCCGAGCACGGCCGCGCGGTCGTGGTGTCCGGCGGCGGTTGGGGCGTGGGCGACCTCGAGGGCGCCGTGCGCGAGCTCTGTGGGATCGAGGACGTGACGAGCATCGTGTGCCTGGCCGGACGCAACGAGGCGCTGCGCGAGCGCCTGGTCGGCGCGTTCGCCGACGAGCCCCGCGTCCACGTGTACGGCTTCACCGACCGTATGCCCGAGCTGCTGGCAGCCGCAGACGCGCTCGTGCATTCCACGGGCGGCGTCACCTGCCTGGAGGCGATGGCCACCGGTACGCCGGTCATCTCCTACGGGCTGCCCGTCGGTCATGCGCGCATCAACACCCGCGCGATGGCCGATCTCGAGCTCGTGCGTCTCGCCCACGACACGCGCGAGTTGCGCGAGCACGTCGAGGCGAGCTTCGCGGCGTCGTCGGGTACCCAGCCGGCCGGGGGCCCGCCGGACACGGACGGCGTCGCTGTCGCGGCGCCGTCGCCGACGTCGCTGGAGGTCTCCCCGACCCTGCCGCACGCGGTGGACGCCGTCCTGCGCGCGCCGCGGCGCGTGCGGCCGATCCCCGTATGGCGCCCGCGGGTGGTGCAGGTCGCACTGCAGCTGGCGCTCGTGCTGGCGGCCGGCGCCTGGACGATGTCGACCGACGAGCTCAATGCGCTGGCCGCCTCGGTGTTCCACATCCCGCACGCCCTGACCAAGGTGCCCACCAACTCCAGAGCGCGTCGCGCTGATCATCCGCACGCCCGACGCCGACGTCGCCGGCGTCGCCGCCGAGCTCGCCGGCGACGGGGTCCATCCCACGTTCGCCGAGACGACGCCGACGCCGTCGAGCGCCACGGTGGCCAGCCTGCGCGCCTTCGATGACGAGGGACTACCGACGGTCAGCCGCGGTGGACTGCTGCGATGGGTGCTCGTTCCGCACCTGCTCCACCAGCAGGCGCACGCCTACGGGCTGCGGCGCCACTACTACTTCCTGCAGTCCGGCTCGCCGACGCTGGGCGGGCTCATGCTGGCGCGGTCGACGGGGGCCACGCCGGTCACCGGGGCCTGGCATCTGGACGCGGCGCCGGCCGATCCCTCACGGCCAGATCCGGGCCGGCGACGTGGTCGTGTTGACGCTCGACGGCTCGGCGTCATCGGTGCGCGGCGCCGAGCGGCTCGTGTCGTGGTTGCGAGCCGAGGGGCTGGCGGCGGAATCGCTGGCCTCGCTCACCGGCTCGGCGCTCTCGCCGACCATCAGGGCCAGCAGCAGCGGCGAGCGCGCCAGCGAGGCGGCGCCTACGGCCAGCAGCAGCAGCGAGGCGATGAGCGGCACACCGTGGGCCGGAGTCGTGGCGAAGCTCTCGCCGAGCAGCAGCGGCGCCAGCAGCACCGGCACGAGCGTCTGAGTCACGAAGACCATCGGAGCGACCTGGATCGCCGGTCGCGACTGCAGCGCGCTCATCTCGCTGAGCGCCCCGATCGCCGACGCTCCGGCGGTCGACAGAGCCCAGACGAACGCGACGCTCAGATGGCCGTTGGAGAGGTCATCGGAGGCGAGCTTGGTGGCCAGCGCGCTCCAGGCAAAACCGAGTCCGGCTCCGACCATGGTCACCGTCGCCTGCACCCGCCCGAGCGATCGCAGGAGGTAGGGCACGAGCGTCAGCAGCCCCAGGCCGACGAGCACGAGCGTGAGCGTGAGCACGTCCTTGTGGGTGGTCGTGCGGTTGGGCGCGCACAGTCCGCAGCCGACGACCCCCAGGACGATCAGCGCCATGGCAGCGTGCTCGCGCCGGCCGGCACGCTCGTGCAGCAGTCGCTCGCTGATCAGCAACAGCACGAGCAGTCCACCGGCCAGCGCCGCCTGCACGACCACGAGCGGCGCGAGCAGGAGCGCGATCACCTGCAGCGGAAAGCCGAGCACCGACAGTGCGGTGCCGGCCAGCCAGCGGCGGCGCACCACGAGCTCGCCGCACGAGGCTGACGCGCAGCGTGGTGTCCGGCGGGCACCTCGCGCGCGTCGAGCGCCTGCAGCGCGACCCCTAGGCTGTAGCACGTCGATGCAGCTACGGCCGCGAGAATTCCCAGCACGACGTTCATGACAGACCCCGATCATCGCAGCAGTCGGGGCGCCCTCGCGCTCCCGCTCGGCGCGCTCGCCGTCGCGGGCATCGTGCATGCGCTGCCCGCGGCCGCCAGCGCCTGGGTCGCTCACGCGCCGCCGGCGGCCCGGGCCGCCGTGCCGCTGCGCCGACCGTTCGGCATCGAGGACGCGACGGCGACGGGTCGCGGTGTCGCGCTCACCTTCGATGACGGACCGCATCCGCAGGGGACGCCGGCGGTGCTCGCCGAGCTCGAGCGTCACCGAGCGCGCGCGACGTTCTTCCTCGTCGGCGAGCAGGTGCGGCGCAATCCGGCGCTGGCGGCGGAGATCGTCGCCGCCGGCCACGAAATCGCGCTGCACTGCGATCGCCATCGCAATCTGCTGCGCCTGGCGCCGTGGCAGGTGCACGACGATCTGACGCGGGCGCTCGTCACCATCGAGGAGACGACCGGCCGCTCGGTGGCGCTGTACCGGCCGCCGTATGGCGTGCTCAACGCGGCCGCCGTGGTGGAGGCTTGCCGCCGCGGCTGGCGCACCCTGCTGTGGAGCCAGTGGGGTCGCGACTGGGAGGCGCGCGCGACGCCGGAGTCGATCGCCCGGCTGGTCACCCGCGGGGTGGGCGAGGGCTCGGTGCTGCTCCTGCACGACGCGGACGACTACTCGAGCCCGGGGTCGTGGCGGCGGACCGCGGCCGCGCTGCCCGCGGTGCTCGATGCGCTGTCGCAGCGTGGGCTGGCGCTCGTCGCGCCCTGAGGCCTCACCGCGGCCGCCGCGGGTCGGGTAACCGCGGCCCGAGCGGCTAGGGTCCAGGGGTCAGATGTCGGTCACCGAGCATCCACAGGCTCCCTGGCGCCCGGCGGACGACGGCACGGCCGCGCCTCGCCGCGGCGAGCGCCGCGCCGGTCACCGCCGACGTGCCGGTCGCCGCACGTCGCTCCCCCTGGTGGGTGGAGCTGCTCGCCATCGGCTGGCTGCTCGTGGTCGTACGACCGGCTGACGGCGCTGGCGCCGCTGCGCCTGCAGGCCGCGGTCGCGCACGGCGAGGGGATCCTGTCGCTCGAGCGCACCCTGCACCTCGATCCCGAGCTCGCGCTCAACCGGTGGCTGGCGGCCCATCACACCGTGGGGATCGTCCTGTCCTACTACTACGACAACGCACACTTCATCGTCACGTTCGGCCTGCTGGGCTGGCTGTGGTGGCAGCGGCCCGACCTCTACCGGCCATTGCGCAACTCGCTGGTGCTCATCAACGTGATCGGATTCGCCGTGTTCTGGCGCTATCCGGTGGCACCCCCGCGGCTGCTGCCGGGCACCGGCTTCGTCGACATCGTGGCCAACTCCCACACGTTCGGGTCGTGGCACAGCGGCAAGCTCGCCGCCGACGCCGACCAGCTCGCCGCGATGCCGTCGCTGCATCTGGCCTGGGCGTCGTGGTCGGCGCTGGCGATCTGGCGGCTGGCGCGTCGCTGGTGGTGGCGGGCGCTTGCGCTGCTGTACCCGGTCATCACGGCCGTCGGCGTGCTGACGACCGGCAACCACTATCTGGCCGACGTGCTGGCCGGCGTGGCGACGGCGGTCCTGTCGGTGGTGATCGTGGAAATCCTGCTGCCGTGGGGCCGGCGGCGGTGGCGGACGGCGCGTGGCGAGCGCGTGCCGGGTGTCACAAAGTTGTTACGAAGTCCTTAACCCAGTAGACTCCCGGCCGCATCGAAGACCCCCAGGAGGAGAGGGCACTGGAGAGTCCGCCGGCCACAGAGCATGCGGACTTTTGTCGTCTGTAGGGTGCCCATCACGAAATGCCAGATTTCGACGCCACCGAAGGCTTGTTTGACGCGAGCGACCCCGACGCTCCGCGTCGCCCGAGCCCGCCCCCGAGGGTGGGCTCGATCGCCAACGGCGCCGGCGGGCCGAGCCCGCGCGACGCTCGCGAGCGCCTGCGCGGACCGCGCAGCGGCGAGCGACGCCTGCAGCGCCGTCGCCTGCCCTCGCCTGGCCCGCGCCGCGAGGCGACGACTGCACGGACGCTTTCGGGGCGGCTGGGAGCGTTGTGAGCGCCCGCGTCGCGGACCCGTGAGCTGATGGCCTTCGTTCGCTGGCTCGACATCAGCGCTGCTCGCCATCTCGCTGCCGATCTTCCTGGTGGCGGGCTGGCCGATGGCCGGCTGGGCGGTGGCCGCCGGCGCCTGGCTGATCCAGCGTGGGGTGCAGGTGTACACCAACCGCCGGGCCGCCGCGGCGGACGACCCGCGCACGACCGTCGGCCTGCTCGCCGGGTCGATGATCGCCCGCGGGTGGTTCGTGGCGATCGCCATCTTCCTCGTCGGCGTGAACGACAATGCCGCCGGCCTCGCCGCCGCGGTGCTGGTCGTCGCGCTGTTCACGGTCTACTTCACCGTGGGCATGATCCTGCGCCCGTTCGACGCGCCGGCCCGACCGCGCCGCGACGCCGGCGGACCGCCGCTGGCCCCCAACGGAGGCACGCGATGAGCACGCTGAAGGGGCTGCCTCGCTGGGCCAAGGTCACCATCGGCGTGACGCTGTACCTCGCCCTGCTCGGAGCCCTGGCCGCATCTTCGGCAGCCACGGCCAGAACACCAGCTATCAGCCCCAGAACGAGTTCAAGCTCGATCCACTGGGTCCGATCAAGGTCGGCGGCCTGGACCTGTCGATCAACAAGGCGGTCCTGTACCTGTTCCTGGCGGCCACGCTGACGGTGGTCACGATGATCTACATCGCCAGGCGCATGCAGGCGCGCCCGAACAAGGTGCAGACGGCCGTCGAGGCGATCTACTCGATCATGCACGACAACATCAGCGGGCCGAACAACATCGACCGCGCGATGTCGCAAGCGCTGGTTCCCGTTCATCGGGGCGCTGTTCCTGTTCATCTGGTTCTCCAATCTGCTCGGCTACATCCCGTTGCCGGTCAACAGCGGAGGAGACGTTCAACGTCTTCGGCCTGCACGTCCCCGCGTTCCAGATCTACGCCGCCACGGCGAACATCTCGGTCACGCTGGCGCTGACGCTGATGGTGTGGTTCAGCTACCAGTTCGAGGGGATCCGGGCCAAGGGATTCGTCGGCTACATCAAGAGCTGGCTGCCCGCGGGCCTGGACTCGGTCCCGGTGCGCTGGCTGATGATCCCGTTCATCTTCACCATCGAGGTGATCTCGCAGTTCGTCCGCATCGTCTCGCTGTCGGTACGACTGTTTGCGAACATCCTCGCCGGCCACCTGCTCATCCTGTTCATGGGCGGCGGGCTGGTCATCCTGCTCGGGCTCGCGGCGCTCGGTGCGGTCACGTTGCCCATCGCGATCGTGTTCTTCCTGTTCGAGGTGGTGCTGATCGCCACCCTGCAGGCGTTCATCTTCGCGACCCTCACTGCCATCTACCTCGGCGGCGCCGTCGCCGAGTCTCACTGATCAACAAGGAGCTTTTAGTGTCGCTTATCACCGTTCTGGCCGCCGCCGACGATCCGAACCTGGACAAGGCGATCAAGTCGCTCGCCCTCGGCATCGGCGCCGGCCTGGGCACCATCGGCCCCGGCATCGGCGTGGGCTTCATCTTCGGCAAGGTCATCGAGGCGGTCACCCGCCAGCCCGAGATGCGCGACGAGATCACCTCGATCCAGTGGCTGGGCTTCGCCCTCACCGAGGCGATCGTGTTCTACGCGTTCATCTTCGGCCTGATCGCCTTCTTCCTCGGCTAGCCGATGCCCGTCCTGGCCGACAGCTCGAGCGGGAACTTCCTCGTCTCGCCCAGCCTGGGCGTGATGGTCTGGACGCTGGTCGCGTTCCTCATCGCGATGTGGCTGCTCTCGAAGTACGCCTTCCCGCCCATCTCCGAGGCGCTGGACAAGCGCCAGAAGGCGATCGAGGAATCGATCGACTCCGCCCAGCGCACGCGCGAGGAGGCCGACCAGCTGCTGGCCGAGTACCGCGAGCGCCTGGCCGAGGCGCGGGCGCAGTCCGACGACATCGTCGCCCGGGCCCGCCAGACGGCCGAGGCGCAGGAGCGCGACGCGCACGACCGAGCGCGCGAGATCGCCGAGGAGGCCGCACACCGAGCCCAGCGCGACATCGCGGCGGCGACCACGCGGGCGCTGCAGGAGCTGCGCAACGAGGTCGCCGACCTGACGATCCTCGCCACCGAGAAGGTGACGCGCAAGGCGCTGACCGGCGAGGACCAGCGTCGCCTCGTCGACGAGGCCCTCGGCGAGATCGACTTCACGACCCTGTCGGGCACCGCCCGCGACAACTAGCTCGCACGATGGAAGAGCTCGCCCGCGTCTACGCACGCTCGCTGTTCGAGGTTGCCAAGGAGCGCGGCAGGCTCGATCTGCTGCGCGAGCAGCTCGGCCAGTTCGCCGATGCGCTGAACGAGCACCGCGAGCTGGCGACGTTCTTCTTCTCGCCGTACTTCTCCACCCCGGAGAAGCGTGACGCGCTCGGATCGGTGCTGCAGGATGCTGACCCGACGCTCGTCAACTTCCTCGGCGTGCTGATCGACAACCACCGGATGCCGGTCATCTTCCGCATCCGCCGCGAGTTCGACCGCCTGTGGGAGGAGGAGCACCGGGAGCTGCCGGTGGAGGTGACGAGCGCGATCGCGCTCGACGAGCCGACGCTGCGTCAGCTCAGCGAGCAGATCAGCGAGCGAACCGGCAAGCACGTCCAGCTGACCGCGACGGTCGACCCCGACATCCTCGGCGGGCTCGTCCTGCGCGTGGGCAACTCGATCCTCGACGCCTCGATCCGCAATCGCCTGGAACAACTACGCAAGCAGGTCGCGCGCAGCGCCTGACCGCAGCGCCTGACGTTTGACCGACCGGCCAAGGAGCCCTAGAGACACACCATGCAGATCAACCCCGACGAAATCACCAGCATCCTCAAGAGCCGCATCGAGGGGCTCGACGGCGGCGCCGCCGAGCTCACCGAGGTGGGCACGGTGCTCTCGGTGGCCGACGGCATCTGCCGCGTCCACGGCCTGGAGAACTGCATGTCCTTCGAGATGCTCGAGCTGCCGCACGGCGTCACCGGGCTGGCGCTCAACCTCGAGTCCGACAACGTCGGCGTGGTGCTGTTCGGCGAGTGGGAGCACATCTCCGAGGGCGACACCGTCAAGCGCACCGGCCACCTGCTCGACATCCCCGTGGGCGACGAGCTGCTCGGGCGCATCGTCGACCCGCTCGGCCGCCCGCTGGACGGCAAGGGCGACATCCACACCGCGCAGACGCGCCCGGCCGAGTTCAAGGCGCCCGGCGTGGTGCAGCGCCAGCCGGTGAAGGAGCCGATGCAGACCGGGTTGAAGGCGATCGACGCGATGATCCCGATCGGCCGCGGGCAGCGCGAGCTGATCATCGGCGACCGCCAGACCGGCAAGACGGCGATCGCGATCGACACGATCATCAACAACAAGGACACCGGCGTGAAGTCGGTGTACGTCGCCATCGGTCAGCGCATGGCCACGGTGGTGGCGCTCGCCCAGATCCTCGACGAGGCGGGCGCGCTCGACAACACGATCATCGTGGCGGCGGCGGCCGACGAGGCCGCCCCGATCAAGTTCATGGCCCCGTACGCCGGCTGCGCCATGGCCGAGCACTTCCTCTACAACGGCCAGGCCGCGCTCGCGGTGTACGACGACCTGACCAAGCACGCCTACGCCTACCGGCAGATGTCGCTGCTGCTGCGCCGCCCGCCCGGTCGCGAGGCCTACCCGGGTGACGTCTTCTACCTGCACTCGCGGCTGCTCGAGCGGGCGGTGAAGCTGAACGACGACCTCGGTGGCGGTTCGCTGACGGCGCTGCCGATCATCGAGACGCAGGCCGGCGACGTGTCCGCCTACATCCCGACGAACGTCATCTCGATCACCGACGGGCAGATCTTCCTCGAGCCGAAGCTGTTCAACTCCGGCGTGCGCCCGGCGATCAACGTCGGCATCTCGGTGTCGCGTGTCGGCGGCAACGCGCAGATCGGCCCGATGAAGAAGGTGGCCGGCCGCATCAAGCTCGAGCTGTCCCAGTACCGTGACCTCGAGGCGTTCGCGCAGTTCGGCTCTGACCTGGACGCCGACACGCAGCGCACGCTGGCGCGCGGCGAGCGCCTGGTCAAGACGCTCAACCAGAACGAGCGCTCGCCACTGCCGGTCGAGGACCAGGTGGTGCAGATCTACGCGGCCACGAACGGATACCTCGACCGCATCACCGTGGATCGCGTGACCGAGTTCCTGCTCGGTCTGACCGAGCGCTTCCACGCGCAGTCGGCCGAGCTGCGAAGCAAGATCGCGGGCGGCGACTGGTCCGATGAGGTGCAGCAGGCGGTCAACGACGCCGTGGCCTCCTACGCCGAGGACTTCGGCTACGACCTCGACGAGGAGGGCCAGCCGCTCGACGACGAGCCCGCGCCCCCGCTGCACTCGCGCGAGCCGGCCGGCGGCGAGGCGACCGGCGCCGATGAGGCGGCCGCCCAGCCGAGCGAGGAGCCCGCCGCGGTCTAGCGCCCGCGCCGCCCGACCCGCACCCTGCCCATGGCCCAGAACCAACGCGACGTCAAGAACCGAATCGGCTCGGTCAAGAACATCCAGAAGATAACCCGAGCCATGGAGATGGTCGCCGCGGCGCGCCTGCGGCGGGCCGAGCAGCGGATCACCGCCCTGCGCCCGTACGCCGAGGCCATCCGCCGCATGACCCGTCAGGCCGCGCAGGCCGCCGGAACGGAGGCCTCGCGCCTGCCGCTGCTGGCCGATCACGACGACGACCGTCGTGTCGCGCTGCTGCTGGTCACCGGCGACCGCGGCCTGGCCGGGGCGTTCAACTCCCAGATCGTGCGAGCCGGGGTGCGCACGGCCGCCGAGTACGAGTCCGAGGGCCGGCGGCTGAGCTGGTACGCCAGCGGCCGTCGCGGCGTGAGCTCGCTCATCTTCCGCGGGCACGAGGTCACCGGCGCCTACACGGGCTTCACCGATCGTCCCGCCTACGCGGACGCGCGCGCGATCGCCGACGACCTGATCGCCGCCTACAGCGACGACCAGGTCGATCGCGTCGAGATCATCTACAACGGCTACGTCTCGCCGCTGACCCAGATCGTGCGCCGCGAGACGCTGCTGCCGCTCGCCCAGGCCGACGTGCTCGGCGAGGGCGACGCGCACGACGACGGCCTTCCGCACGCGCTCGTCGACTACGAGCCCGACCCGGAGGAGATCCTCCGGGCGCTCGTGCCCGACTACGTCGAGATCTCGATCTACCGGGCGCTGCTGGAATCGACGGCCTCCGAGCACGGTGCTCGCATGACGGCGATGCGCAGCGCGTCGGAGAACGCGGGCGAGATCATCTCCGACCTGACGCTGGAGATGAACCGCGCCCGTCAGGCGGAGATCACGCAGGAGATCATGGAAGTCGTCGCCGGCGCCGAAGGCGTGGCGTGATCGCCGCGACCCGACGCTGCAGCGGGCATGGCGCCCACCCCGTCCCCACCCCGGCCTGAACTAGACCACAGGAGAATCGAGACACGAAATGGAAGCGAGCACCGCCCCCAACACGGACACGCCCGCGGGCACCGGCGCGCAGCGCAACGTCGGACGCATCGAGGAGATCCAGGGCGTCGTCATCGAGGCGGTCTTCCCCGACCGGCTGCCCGAGATCAACCATGCGATCACCGTCGCGCGCCCGGCCGCCGGCGAGGAGGAGGAGGCCCCGGGCGTCAGCTCGAGCGCCGGTGGCAGCGTGCTCGTCTGCGAGGTGCAGCAGCACCTCGGCGACGACCGCGTGCGCGCGGTGGCCATGGACACCACCGACGGGCTCGCGCGCGGCGTCGAGGTGATCGACACCGGCGCGCCGATCACCGTGCCCGTCGGCCAGGCGACCCTCGGTCGCATCTTCAACCTGCTCGGCGAGCCGATCGACCTCGGCGAGCCGCTGCCCGCCGACACCGAGCGCCGCCAGATCCACCAGGAGGCGCCGCGCGTCGAGGACCTCACCCCGACGACGGAGATGTTCGAGACCGGGATCAAGGTCATCGACCTGCTCGCGCCCTACGCCAAGGGCGGCAAGGTCGGTCTGTTCGGCGGCGCCGGCGTGGGCAAGACGGTGCTCATCCAGGAGCTCATCCACAACCTGGCCTCAGAGCACGGCGGCCTGTCGGCGTTCTGCGGCGTGGGCGAGCGCTCCCGCGAGGGCAACGACCTGTGGCTGGAGATGAAGGAATCGGGCGTCCTGGATAAGACGATGCTCGTCTTCGGCCAGATGAACGAGCCGCCCGGCGCCCGCATGCGCGTCGCGCTGTCGGGTCTGACCATGGCCGAGTACTTCCGCGACCAGGGCCAGGACGTGCTCCTGTTCATCGACAACATCTTCCGCTTCGTGCAGGCCGGCTCGGAGGTCTCGGCGCTGCTCGGCCGGATGCCCTCGCAGGTCGGCTACCAGCCGACGCTCGAGACGGAGATGGGACAGTTGCAGGAGCGCATCACGTCCACCCAGGAGGGGTCGGTCACCTCGGTGCAGGCGATCTACGTGCCCGCCGACGACCTCACCGACCCGGCGCCGGCGTCGGTGTTCGCCCACCTCAACGCGACCACGGTGCTGTCGCGGGCCATCTCCGAGAAGGGCATCTACCCCGCCGTCGACCCGCTGGACTCCACCTCGACGATCCTCAAGGCCGACATCCTCGGCGACGAGCACTTCGAGGTGGCCAACCGGGTCAAGGAGATCCTGCAGCGCTACAAGGAGCTCACCGACATCATCGCCATCCTCGGCATCGACGAGCTCTCCGACGAGGACCGCCTGATCGTGCAGCGGGCCCGCAAGGTCGAGCGCTTCCTGTCGCAGCCGTTCTTCGTGGCCGAGCAGTTCACGGGCACGCCCGGCGCCTACGTGCCGATCGCCGAGACGATCCGCGGCTTCAAGGAGATCATCGAGGGCAAGCACGACGACGTACCCGAGCGCGCCTTCTTCCTGAAGGGACGCATCGAGGACGTGCTGGCCGACGGCGGCGGACGGGGCTGATGGCCCGCAACCGATTCGCAGTCGAGATCCTCACCCCCGAGGGCGAGGTGTTCAACGACGAGGTGGAGATGGTGTCCACGCGCACGACGATCGGCTCGATCGGCATCCTCGCCCATCACTCGCCGCTGCTGGCGCAGCTCGCCCCGACCGAGCTGCGCCTCGTTCGCTCGGAGACGGACATCGTCCGCTTCGCACAGGCCGAGGGCTATCTGCAGTTCGCCGACAACCACGCGCTCGTGCTGGTCGAGGAGGCGATCGCACCCGAGGCGCTCGATGCCGCCGAGCTGCAGACGCGGCTGGACGAGGCGCGCGCCGCCGCCGAGCGCGCGACCGAGGGCAGCGAGGAGCACGCGCGGGCGCTGCGCGACGCGCGGCGGTCCGAGGCCTTCCTGCTGGTCGCCGGAGCGGGAACGTAGCGCGGAGCGCGGCGTGCTGGGCCGGGCGCGAGCGCTGACGATCGCCGGTCGCCCGTGAGCGTGGAGGCGGGCAGCGCCCCGCTGGGCGTTCCCGAGCTCGAGCGGCTGCGCCGATCGGCGCTCGGTGAGTCGGGGCACGGGCCCCGCTCCCCGGAGGCGTTTCGCCTCGGCAAGGCGGTGCTGGACACCCTCGGCCTCGGTCTCGAGCCGACTCACCGCTACCTGTTCACCCAGCGCCCCACCGCCGCGGAGTTCGAGGCATGGATCGTCGAGCAGTCGGGCGGCTCGATCGACCCCGACCGCATCGCGCGCGCCAACGCGATCGCCGACGGCGCCGAGCCATCTGCGGCACGGCGGGCGCAAATGGAGGCGCTCGAGCGCGCCGATCCCGTCCTGTCGCCGGCCGACCTGGCGTTCTGGGAGGAGAACGGCTATGTGGTCCTGGCCGACGCGGCGCCGCCGGAGGCGTGCGCGACGCTCGAGCGCGCCATCTGGGAGCACCTCGGCGCGTCGCCGCAGGACCCCGACAGCTGGTACGGCGTTGACGTGCAGCAGGGGGTCATGGTGCAGCTGTTCCACGCGCCCGGGATGGCCGAGATCCACGCGTCGCCGCGGATCCACAAGGCGTTCGCGCAACTGGCCGGCACTGCCGACCTGGTGATGACCGCCGACCGATGCGGGTTCAACCCGCCGCTGCGCCCCGGCGATACCTACGGCGGGCCACGGCTGCACCTCGACCTCGAGGACTACGCCACGCCGCTGTCGCCCGGCCTGCAGGGCATCCTCTATCTCACCGACACCGCGGAGAACCAGGGCGCGTTTCGCTGCGTTCCGGGCTTCCACCGGCGCATCGACGCCTGGCTGGACGGGCTGCCCGAGGGTTGCGACCCCACGCTGGAAGACCTCGAGGCGTTCGGCCCGCGCCGGATCGCGGCCGGCGGCGGTGCGCTGATCATCTGGAGCGCCGCGCTGCCGCACGGTCCCGCCCCCAACACGGCGGCGCGTCCTCGCATCGTGCACTACCTGACGATGTATCCGACGCCGCGGCCGGTGACCTCCGGCCCGGCGGCCGGGCCGGCTTGAGCTTCCCCGACGGCAGACGCGGCGCCGTCGTGACCCGGCCGCCGACGGGGCGATGAACCCTTCGGGTCACGCGCCGGGGCCGCCTCGGCCGTTGCACGGCTGGGAGCTGGTCACGGGGCTGCCGATCGGCGCCGAGTCGGCGCCGATCGCTTCGCTGGCGGATCACGGCGATCCCCGCGGCGCGCTCGAGGCCGCGATCGCGTCCGCGCTCACGCGCAGCCCGTGCGTCGTGAGCTTCTCCGGCGGTCGCGACTCGTCGGCGGTGCTGGCCATCGCGACCTCCGTGGCCCGGCGGGAGGGGCTGCCCGATCCGGTGCCGGTGACGCTGCGCTTTCCCGGGATCGCCTCGATCGAGGAGTCGGGCTGGCAGGAGCTGGTCATCGCCCATCTCGGCCTCGGCGACTGGGAGCGCATCGAGATCGACGAGGAGCTCGACTACCTCGGTGACATCGCTCGGGCCGGCCTGCGCGTGCACGGTCTGCTCTATCCGGCCAACGCCCACCTGCACGTGCCGATCTTCGAGCGCGCCCGCGGCGGGCGCGTCCTCACCGGCTTCGACGGCGACGGCCTGTTCAGCTCGTGGCGCTGGGCCCGCGCGCAGCGCGTCCTGCACGGGCGGGTGCGCCCGCAGGTGCGCGACCCGGGCCGCATCGCACTGGCCTTCGCGCCCCCGGTGCTGCGCCGGCGGCTGATGCGAGACCCGGTGCTCGCCCAGCTGCCGTGGGTGCGGGCGCAGGCGCGGCCGGCGCTCGCCTCGCTGCTGCTGGCCGATGCTGCCAGTGAGCCCCGCCGCTGGGACGAACGCGTTCACGATTTTGCGCGCTGGCGCCACCTGCATCTGACCACACACAGCCTGCAGGTGCTCGCCGACCCCCACGACGTGGAGGTCGTGCATCCGTTCCTCGATGGCGCGTTCCTCGGGGCGCTGGCGCGCACCGGCGGCGCGTACGGGTTTGGCAACCGCACGAGCGCCATGGAGGCGCTGTTCGGCGATCTGCTGCCGCCCGAGACGATCGCGCGGCGCACCAAGGCGGAGTTCAGCGCTGGCCTGTGGCGCACGCAGGCCAAGGCGTTCGCGGCGCGCTGGGACGGCACCGGCCTGGACGAGCGCGTGGATCCGCAGCGTCTGCGCGAGGAGTGGCGGTCCCCCGCGCCGTGGTTCGGGGCGAACACGCTGCTACAGGCGGCCTGGCTGTCCGGCGGGTGACCTGACCGTCGGGGGCGCGAGGCGTCGCCCCCGGGTGGCTTCGGCGAAACTGGCCACGCAGGGCCCCGCCGCCGCAACACGAGAGGGGTGTCACCGTTGTGCTCACCCCGGCATAGCGATAGTCTCGCCGTATGGAGGAGGAGGGACTCATGGATGAGCTCGACGAGAGCCCCGATTGTCACTCGGTCGACACGCTGGGGAGCGCAGGCTACGAGCCGCCGCGACTGGAGGTGCTCGGCACGGCCGCGCAACTCACTCGCGGCAGCGTGAATGGACCGAGCGACGGCACGGGACCCGGCAATGCGCTTTCGTAGTAGCGCGCCCGCAGAGAAATGATCGGCATGTCGCCGCGTGTCGCGGGCCGGTCGGCGATTCTGATCGCCGTCGTGACGTGTGCCCTGGGACTGGGCCTGTGGCTGAGCCGGGCCGCGGAAGCGCACGCGCCCGCCCGCACCGGTGCCGTGCCGGCGCCGACGGCGGTCAGCTCGCTCGGGTTCGGCCTTGTCGCCAACCCGGCGGCGCCGTCGACGCACGCTCGCCCGCTGCGCGCCAAGACCAGGAAGACGAAGCGCAGCACCAAAGGCAAGCAGAAGGGCAAGGGCAAGGGCAAGGGCAAGCACAACAAGCAGAAGAGCGGCCCGACCAAGCACGTCAAGAAGCCGCAGGGCCAGCAGCATCGGCAGAACCCGCCCCCTGCCGCCCCGGGCTCCCCCGCGTCACCGCTGCCAGCGGTGGGCACGACGCCGCCGGTGGGCCCGTCGCCGACCGCGCCCGCGGGACCGTCTGGGACGCCGCCGGTCGGCCCGTCCTCGCCGTCGCCGGTGGGACCGTCTGCGACGCCGCCGGCTGCCCCGGCCTCGACGCCGCCGAACCTGGCCGCGCCGCTGACGCCCGGCCCCGTGCCATCGCCGTGGTCCGACCCGACCGTCTCGGTGGGGTCGCTGCCGACGGGCGTGGCGGTGAGCAACACGCGCGCCTACGTCGACAATGCGGAGTCCGACTCGCTGAGCGTCATCGACCTCACCCAGAGCCCGCCGGCGGTGATCGCCACGGTCCCGGTCGGCGACTTCCCCGAGGGCGTGGCACTGAGTCCCGACGGGACCGAGGCCTACGTCACGAACTTCAACAGCGGCACGTTGAGCATCGTCTCGACCGCCTCGAACACGGTGGTTGACACGGTGACGGTGGGGAAGGATCCGAACGGCGTGGTGCGCATCGGCGGCACCATCTACGTCGCGAACCTGCTCTCGGCGACGGTCAGCATGATCAGCGCCTCGACCCGCACCGTCACCGGGACGATCACGTTGCCGAACAACGGGGCGCCGAGCGGCATGTCGGCCTCGGCGGACGGCACCCGCCTGTACGTCGACGATGCCCGCCGCGGCCGCACGTATGCGTTCGATCTCACGCAGACCCCACCGGCGTCCTTGGGCAGCGTCGCCGTCGGCCCGTATGCCGCCTACCTGTCGACGCCGACCAACCCGGGGGTGGTCGCCGTCCCCGGCGCCAACGAGGTCAGCCTGCTCGATCTGAGCGTGTCACCGCCGACCGTGGAGGGTGACGTGGCCGTCGGCACCGAGCCCTACGGGGTCGTCGACGTGCCCGCGCTCAACGAGGCGCTCGCCACCAACTCCGGCGACGGCACGGTGAGCGTCATCGACACCTTCGCCGACCCGCCGGTCGCCGTCGGCACGGTCGACGTCGGCACGACGCCCGACGCGATCGCCGTCACGCCCGACGACAGCACCGCCGTGGTCGCCAATGAAGGCAGCGACAACGTCAGCATCCTGCACCTCAACCAGCCGCCGACCATCACCCTGCCCGCGACTCAGTCGGTTCCGGCGAATGACACCGCGAGCGCGCACAACCACCTCGTGCTCTCGAGCGCGAACGGCAACGCGATCTCGGCGGCCGACTCAGACGGCGGATCCAACTCCGAGCAGACGACGCTCACCGCCCTGGACGGGACGGTCACGCTCTCGAGCACCAGCGGACTGACGATCACCGCGGGCGCGAACGGCAGTTCCACGGTGACGGTCACCGGCCCGCTCGCGGACCTGAACACCGACCTGGCGAACGGCCTCACCTACGAGCCGGCCACCGGCTTCGAGGGCAACGACTCGCTCGTCGTCAGCGTCGACGACCTGGGCAACACCGGACTGGGCAAGGCGGAGACGACGACGCAGACCCTGACGATCGAGGTCACGCACGTCCCGCCGACCGCGGGCGCCGTGAGCTTCAGCGGCGCCGTCGGCAACACGACCTTCGGCGTCGGGACCTCGCCAGTGGCGCCGGCGACGAGCATCTCCGGCCCGACGGCGACGGTGCTGGCCAACTCCAGCGACACCAACGGCGCCGCCATCCATGCCGTGTCGGGGACGATCACCACCGCCCACGGCGGCTCGGTGGCGATGAACACCGACGGCACGTTCACCTACACGCCGCCGGCCGGCTTCACCGGCAAGGACACCTTCACCTTCCAGGTCAGCGACGGGACGGCAACCTCCAGCGCGACGGCGACGATCACCGTGAGCAACCTTGTCTGGTACGTCAACGACACGGGCGTGGCCAACGGAAACGGGGTCAACGGGAACGGCACGTCGGCATCGCCGTTCGACGCCCTCAGCGCCCTCCCCGCGGTCCAGACCAGCGGCGACGACATCTTCCTGTTCGGCACCACGACGCCATACGGCGGCGGCCTGAGCCTGAAGACCAACGAGACGCTCATCGGCCAGTCGTTCGGACTGAGCGTGGGCGGCCAGACGCTCCTGCCGGCGTCCGGCACCAACCCCACCGTCACGAACGCCGCCGGGGCCGGCCTGACGCTGCAAAGCGGAGACGCGGTCGACGGGATCACCGTCAGCGGCTCCTCGGGCGCGAACGTCACCGGCAGCGGATCGTTCACGCTGGACTCCAGCGACACGATCAAGAACGGACTCGGCGATGGCCTGGACGTCACCGCCGGCAGCGGGACCGTCGCCGACGGCGCGACGATCAGCGGCAACGCCGGACACTCGGTGTCCGTGCAGGGCCTCACCGGCGGCACCGTGACGATCGGCGGCCCGGTCACCGACGACGGCGGCGGCGTGCTCTTGCAGAACAACGAGGCCGGCTCGGAGGTCGACTTCACCGGCGGGCTCACCGCCAGCACCGGCGCCAATCCGGCCTTCACGGCGACGGGCAGCGCGACGGGCAGCGGCACCGTGACCGTCACGGGATCCGCCAACACTCTGGCCACGACGACCGGGATCGCACTCGACGTCGCGAACGTGACCATCGGCGGCAACGGCCTGACGTTCCAGTCGGTGTCGGCCGGCACCCCGACGAGCGGCCCGACGCAGGGCATCATCCTCGACAACACCGGCAGCGGCGGATTGAACGTGACCGGGACCGGGACGACGGCCGGGTCGGGCGGCACGATCCAGCAAACGACCTGGGCCCCACCGGTGACGAGCGCCCCGGCGGGCGGGGTGGAGCTGATGGACACCGGCGCGGTCAGCCTCAATGACATTGACCTGACCGGCAACGCGGGCGGCGGTGTCTGGGCCAGCGACGCGGCCAGCCTCGACGTCAGCAACAGCGCGTTCAGCGCCAACGGGCGGGACGGCCTACGCGTCGGAGCCAGCGGCTCGTTCAGCGGGACGTTCGACATCAACGCGAACAGCTTCCAGCAGAGCAGCACACAGCCCAATCGAGGCGACGACGAGATCGCGGTGATCCTCGGCGCGCCGAGCGCCGGCAGCGGGACCGTCACCGGTCACATCACCGGCAACACGATCGGCGCGAACGGCGTGACCGACTCCGGCGCCGAGGCTGGCGGCAACGGCATCGACCTCAACGACGAGGGCGCCTACACGCTGAAGGCCGGCGTGAGCGACAACACGATCAGCCAGATCAAGCTCGGTAACGGCGTCAATGCGCAGGCCGGGCCGACCGGCTCCGTGGTCGATCTGACCCTGTCCGGCAACAATGTCGACATGGTCTCGACCGCGTCGATCGACGCCATCGCCGTCCAATCGGGCAGCGACGGCTCCACCGTGTGCCTCAACGCGACGGGCAACACGGCCACCGCGGCCGGCACGGCGTTGGTCAACCAGCAGTTCGACGCCGACGGCCTCACCGTGGCCCAGGGCGCAGCCACGAGCGTCTTCCAGATCCAGGGCTACACCGGTACCGCCGCCAGTCTTCCCGCGGTGCAGAGCTTCCTCACGGGCCAGAACACGCTGACCGGGGCGGGCCCCACCGGCATCGGTGCCGGGGCCTTCATCAACGACGGCGGGCCCGGCTTCACCGGCGCCACGAGCTGCCCGACGGCGCCCTAGGACGGGAGTACTGTTCAGCCATGTCCACGCCCTACCTCAGCGAGATCAGGATCTTCAGCTTCGGCTTCGCGCCGAGGGGCTGGGCCCTGTGCAACGGCCAGACCATGAACATCAACCAGAACCAGGCGCTGTTCTCGCTGATCGGCACCTTCTACGGCGGCAACGGCGTCCAGACGTTCCAGCTGCCCAACCTGCAGGGCCGCGTACCGATCAGCTTCGGCGCCGGCTTCAACCAGGGGGAGATCGCCGGCGAAGAGGCGCATATGCTGCTCAGCAGCGAGATGCCCGGCCATACGCACACCGTCAACGGGTCGACCGCCACGGCCACGGTGCTGGCGCCGACCGGCAACCTTTTGGCCACTACGGGGGACGACCCCTACACGACGACGCCGCCGGCCACCCCGGTGGGGCTGAGCCCGGGTACCGTCGCGAGCGTCGGCGGCGGGCAGCCGCATGAGAACCGCCAGCCCTACCTCGTCCTGAACGTGTGCATCGCCCTGACCGGGATCTTCCCCTCGAGGAACTGATTCGCCGTGGCCCAGCCATTCATCGGTGAGATCCGGATCTTCGCGGGCAACTTCGCCCCCACCAACTGGATGTTCTGCGAGGGGCAGACGCTGGCCATCAGCGAGTACAGCACGCTGTTCAACCTGATCGGTACCACCTACGGCGGCAACGGCCAGAGCACGTTCAGCCTGCCCGATTTGCGCGGCCGCGTGCCGGTGCACCAGGGGACCGACCCCGGAATGTCCACCTACGTGATGGGCCAGCAGGCCGGGGTCGAGGACGTCACGCTGACCAGCAACCAGCTCCCCGCCCACACCCATCCGGCCACGGTCAGCGGCGCGAGTGGCTCACTGCCCGGCCCGGCGGGCCACCTGCTCGCGGCCAGCGACACCGCGGCGCTGTACACCGCCGCCGCGCCCAACGTCGCGCTCGGCGCCTCGTCGATCGCGCCCAGCGGCGGCAGCCAGCCGCACAACAACCTTCAGCCCTTCCTGTGCCTGAGCTTCATCATCGCCCTGTTCGGCATCTACCCGTCTCAGAGCTGAGCCTCGCGTCATGTCCGATCAATACCTCGCCGAGATCCGCATCTTCGCAACCAACTTCGCGCCGCTGGACTGGGCGCTGTGCCAGGGGCAACTGTTGCCGATCTCCCAGTACGCGGCGCTGTTCTCGCTGCTCGGTACGAACTACGGCGGCAACGGCACGTCGAACTTCGGGCTGCCCAACCTCCAGGGCATCGTGCCGATGTTCTACAACCAGGGGCCGGGCCTCTCGGACTATGTCATCGGCGAGACCGGCGGCAGCGACTCGGTCACCGTGCTGGCGACACAGCTGCCGGCGCACGCGCATCAGCTGCAGGCGTTCGTCGGGCGTGGCGGCGATAACCACAACGTGCCGGCCGCGTCGGACTCGCTGAGCACGAGCGCCGACGGGCTGGCGTACATCCCGTCCTCGCCGGCGCCGCCCCTGACGGCACTAGCGCCCACCCTCGCGACGGTCGGGGGCAGTCAGCCGCACAACAACCTGATGCCCTACCTGACGCTCAACTTTTGCATCGCCCTGACGGGCATCTATCCGACGCGATCTTGAGTGGTCCCACTGGCTCCGCGGCCATCGAGCTGCGGCCGGTCACGGCGGCCGACGAGCCATTCCTGTACCGCCTGTACGCGGACACGCGCAGCGCCGAGCTGGCGCACGTGTCCTGGGACGCGCCGGCGCAGGAGGCGTTCCTGCGTATGCAGTTCGATGCCCAGCGTCGCGCCTACGCCGCCGCCCACCCCGATGCCTCGCACGACGTGATCACGCTCGACGGCACGGCGGCCGGGCGCCTGTACGTCGACCGCGCCGCTGAGGAGATCGCGCTCGTCGACATCGCGCTGCTGGCGGCCTACCGCGGCCGCGGCGTCGGGAGCCGGCTGCTGGCCGAGCTGATCGCCGAGGCGCGCGAGAGCGGGCGGACGGTGCGCCTGCAGGTGCGGCGCGACAATCCGGCGCGTCGTCTGTACGAGCGCCTCGGCTTCGCCATGGTCGCCGACGGCGAGGTGTATCTCGCGCTCGCGTGCGACCCGGTCGCCGCCGGCTCCCGCGCGGGCGGCTAGTTGAATATCGCCTGGTAGCGGGGCCCGGAGCCGTCGGGCTGGATCGGAACGATGAACAGCTCGAAGGCGCCGATGGCGTCGTGGCGCATCGGGATCGCGCACTGGGGCAGGGGCGTGTCGGCGGGGCCAGCGAAGATGAGCGAGAAGGGCGCGCGCCCCCCGGGCCCGGGGGACTCGCCGAGGCTCGTCGCCTCGACCAGGCGCAGCTCGACCGGCACGCCCTCGGCCGGAGTGACCGTGAACGTCTCGTTGACGTGGCCGGAGAAGGTCTGGAGCGAGAACGTCTCGAGCACGGCGCCGCGGTCTGAGGCGCTAACGCAGCGAGATCGGGAACGCCGCGATCTCCGGGGCTCCATGGGCGGCGCTGGCCGTGACCACGGCTTCGTAGTGCCCGGCGGGTAGGCGATGCTCCGTCGGCAGTTCGATGCGCGTGTGCAGCCCGTGAACCTTCGCGCTCGCACCGGTGAGGCGGCGACCGCCGCGGCGCAGGCCCACGCGCAGCGAGCGCACGCCCGTGCCCGGGCGCAGGAACACCTCAACCGTCAATCCGTGATTCGTGCGGCGCGCGACGATCCGCAGCACCGCAGCCTCGTGCGCGTCGGGCTGGGGCTCGGCCGGTGTCTGGGCGCTGGCCGGCGAGCTGACGCCGGACGGCGGCGTCGTGGCTGAGCCCGGCGCTGCTCCCGGGGCGGCCACCGGCGCGCCACCGGGTGCGGGGGCAGCCGGCGTGCTGGACGCGGGCGCCACCGGCACGATCGGGGCCTGGGGATCGATCGAGCGATCGACGATCACCTCGTAGGTGGCCGTGGCGGCCGGCGCACCGACTGGGCCGATGAACACGCTGAACTGACCGAGCTCGGGATGGCTCAGGGTGCGGATGCCGTCGGCCAGCGAGACGTCGCTGGAGGCGAACTCGAGGCGAAAGGCGTCATCGGATCCAGCCAGCGCGGGGTCGGCCAGGTCGCCGACGGTGTCCAGCTGCAGGAGTGCCTGCGATGCGTCATCAGTGAACGTCGTGCTGGACAGGCCGGTGTAGGTCGAACGGCTCAGATACGTGGATACCGCAGCCGGAGTCGCCGACGTGGTCTGGGTAGACGCGAAAGCCAGTCGCGGATGCAGGCCGATCCACAGCCCGACTCCTGCCACGCTGCCTGCCCGCAGTGCGCTTCGCCTGGTCAGGGTGATCGACCGGTCGTCCATGAGACGACCACAATAGTGCCTCAGCCTGGTCAAAACAACGCAAATCGCCGGGCCCCGAACTCCCGTGGCGCGGCGGTCAGACGCGGCGCAGGCCCACGTCGCCGCAGCCGGCCTGCAGGACGTCCAGCCCGAAGCCGTCGACCGGACCGAGCGCGCCGGTGCCCCGCAGCCCGCTCTTCAGCGCGGTGCTCGCGCCCCAGGCGAGGATCGCGGCGGTGAAGTCGTACACGTTGCCCCCGGCCACGTGCACCGCCGCCAGCTGGTCGCCGGCGGCGTCGCGCACGACAGCGACCGTGTGCAGGCCCGTCTTAGCCCGCTGCCCGGCGTCGGGACCTCCGCTTGATCCGCGGACGAATCGCCTGGTCGTCCCCGCCAGCGCGCGCCGCGCGACCGGCACACGCAGGACCGCGGCCATGCCGCGGCTCATCACGTGCAGCGCCCCGGTGGCGGAGCCGAATGTCCCGAGGTACACGTCGACGTCCTGCAGTCCGGGGGCCACGCGCGGCAGCGCGAAGTGCTCGCTGCCCGCCGCCGTCAGGGCCGGCCGTCGCCGTCCGCTGACGTCGAAGCTCAGCGTCTTCATGCCGCCGGGCTCGGGCACGATCGCGCCGTGGCGGTAGGCGAAGCCGGGATCGAGCATCGCCGCCACCGCCGATGCGCGCGTGCCGCCGGAGATCGCCATCTCGCGTGACGGGCCGGTGACGAAGTAGCCGACCTCCACGTGCGTGGCGGCGTCGCCGGCCTCGCGCAGCGCGAGGGCGCCGGCGAGGTTTCCGGGCACCCAGTCGGCGCCGAAGGCCGTGAGCATGCCGATGCCGGCGCTTTCCGCCGCGGGCCCGAAGCGCTCGAACACGCGCCGCACGAACACCGGCTCCCCGGTGGAGTCGATGTAGTGCGCGCCGGCGTCGATGGCCGCCTGGGCGGCGGCGTCGCCGAAGCGGGCGAACGGCCCGACGGTGCTCACGAGCACGTCGCCGGGTTGCAGGAGCGCCCGGACGGTCGCCGGGTCGGCCACGTCGGCCAGCGCCCAGTCCAGGCCACCGTGCGCCTTGGCCAGGTCGCGCACGGCCTCGTGGCTGCGGCTGGCCAGCAGCGGCCGCTGCCCCCGGGCGACGAGGGCCGCAGCCGTGAGTCGCCCCGTGTATCCGGTGGCCCCGAAGAGGACGATCCGCGCGGCCATGTCCGCCCAGGTTATCTGCCGCGCGGTGCGGGCGCGGAGTCGCGCCCCGCCCGCTCGGGCCGGGCAGCACCGGTTCGTTACCCTCCGTGCGTGGATGAGCACTCGCTCGCCGAGCGACTGATCAGCTATGACACCTCCGAGCCCGACGGTGTTCGCCGTGCGGCCGAGTTCGTCAAGGGCTGGCTGGAGGCGCGCGATCTCGAGGTGAGCGCGCAGTCGCACAACGACCTGCCGGTCCTCGTCACCGAGGTCGGCCCGGCCGACGGGCCCTGCGTGGTGCTGCACGGGCACATCGACGTCGTGCCCGCCCACGAGGACCAGTTCGCGCCGCGGGTCGAGGGCGACCGCCTCTACGGGCGGGGCGCCTATGACATGAAGGGCGCGCTCGGGGCGATGATGTGCACGGTGCGCGACGCCGCCGAGCAGGACCGGGTGCGCGTGCGCTTCATGTGCGTGCCCGACGAGGAGGCCGAGGACGTCGAGACCCGGTCGACCGACGCGCTCGTCGCCCAGGGCCTCGCCGGCAGCTTCGCCATCACCGGCGAGCCGACCGATCTGCTCATCGGCGTGCAGGCCAAGGGGGTGCTGGCGCTGCGCCTGCAGCTGTCCGGCACGGCTGCGCACGGTTCACGGCCGTGGCTGGGCGACAACGCGATCCTCAAGGCCGTCGACGCGTTCCGGCGCATCGAGACGCTGCCCTTCAGCCGCGAGTCGTCGGAGTTGTTCGACCGCCCGTCGATCAACCTCGCCCGCATCACCGGCGGCGACGCGTTCAACAAGGTGCCCGATCGCTGCGAGATGGTCGTCGACATCCGCTACCTGCCCGAACAGGATCCGCACGCGATCCTGGCCCAGATCCGGGCGATCCCCGACATCGAGGTGATCCGCACCTTCACTCGCGCTCCCGCCACCGTGTCGCGGCGCAACCCGTACGTGCTTGCGCTGCGCGATGCCGTGGGGCGCTCGATCGAGGGGGAGGCGCTCAGCATCGGCCGCGACGGCGCCTCGGACGCGATCTCGTTCCTGGAGGCGGGAGTGCCGGCGGTCGAGTTCGGGCCGGTGGGCGGCGGTCACCACGGCCCGCAGGAGTGGGTGTCGCTGCGCTCCCTGACGCGCTACCGGCAGGCGCTCGGCGACTTCGTGCGCGAGCTGCCCGCGTGGCTGGACCGCGGAGCGCCCCCGGACCTGCGTGCGGTCGAGGGCGGGCTGGCCTGACCGGGCAGCGCTCGGACGGCCGCCGACGGTCCCAATCGCTAGCCTTCCCGGCTTCATGAGCGGGGATCGCGAACCGATCGGCGTCATCGGAACCGGCTATGTCGGTCTGGTCACCGCTGCCGGCTTTGCCGAGCTGGGCAGCGAGGTGTGGTGCGTCGACATCGACGCCGACAAGGTGGCCCGGCTGCAACGCGGGGAGGTGCCGATCTACGAGCCGGGGCTGGAGGAGCTGCTGGCCAAGCACCGCGACCGGCTGCGCTTCTCCACCGACATCGCCGACGCCCTGCAGCACGCCCGGCTGCTGTTCGTGGCGGTCGGGACGCCGCCGACCTACTCCGGGGACGCCGACCTGTCGGCGGTCAACGCCGTCGTCGACGCCATCCCGGCGTCCGACCACCACGCGCTGGTGATGAAGTCCACCGTGCCGTGCGGGACCGGGGCGGCGATCGAGCGCGTGTTCACCCAGCAGGGCAAGTCGGCGCTGCGCTACGTGTCCTGCCCGGAGTTCCTGAAGGAGGGCTCGGCGGTGAAGGACTTCCTGCAGCCCGACCGCGTGGTCGTCGGCGACCACGGTGACTGGGCCGGCGACGCCGTCGTGCAGTTGTACGCCCCGCTCGGCGCGCCCCTGGTGCGGACCGACGTGGCCAGCGCCGAGATGGTCAAGCTCGCCTCCAATGCCTTCCTGGCCACGAAGATCTCCTTCATCAACGAGATCGCCAACGTCTGCGAGCAGACCGGCGCGGACGTCATCGAGGTGGCGCGCGGAATGGGACTCGACGACCGCATCGGCTCGAAGTTCCTGCAGGCGGGGATCGGCTTCGGCGGGTCGTGCTTCGCCGGTGATGAGACGTTGCTGGTGCGCGAGAACGGTCGCACGTCACTGCTGTCGTTCGCGCAGCTGTGGGATCGCCTCGACGGTGAGCACCCGGCGCTGCCGTCCGAGGACGCGATCGCCACCTACGGGGCCGGTCGCGACACCGAGGTCATCGAGCCCGAGGGGGTTCAGGTGCTGTCCTGGGATCGAGCGAGCGGCATGGCCGAGTTCCGCTCGGTGCTCGCGGCCACCCGCCGGCCGCACGACGGCGAGCTGCTCGAGGTCAGGACGAAGATGGGGCGGCGCCTGCGTACGACGCTCGACCACCCTTGGATCGTCGGCGACGGGCGCTCGGACCGCAACCAGGTCAAGCTCGCATTCGAGTTGACCGAGGGCGACTGGGTGCCGCTGGTCGGGACCTCTCCGGAGGTGCCGGGGCGCGACTTCGGCTACCCGCTGGGCTCGGCGATCGAGCGGGCGGGGCTGACGCCGGCCAACGTGCTCGCCCGGCCGCCGGCCGGCGCGGTGGCCGAGCTGGTCGGGCGGCCCATCAGCGAGCGGCGCGAGGTGTTCACACATCCGCGCGGGGTCGTGCAGCGCACCTCCGACGTGAAGCGCAGCGGCACGCTGCGGCTCGACGAGGCGATGCGGGGCGAGGTGGCTTGGGAGTGGGGGACGATCGGCACGGCGAGCGACGGGACGTTCTCGACGCCGGCGATCGCGGTGGACGCGGCGTTCTGGCGGGTGGTGGGGCTGTATCTGGCCGAGGGGTGCACGGCGATCGATCAGGACACGGGCGCGCGTCGCATCCTCTGGAGCTTTCACCCGTCAAAGGAGCAGCATCTCGTCGATGAAGTCGTCGCCTTCTGGCTCCGGCACGGCGTGACAGCTCGTGCGTTGCACAAAGCGACCGCGCATCAGGTCACCGTCCAGTCGCGGCTGCTGACTACGTTTTGGACCGACGTGCTCGGGCTCGGCCGAACGTCTGACCAGCAGCGCTTGCCCGATCTGATCTGGGACGCGCCCGACGAGCACCGATGGGCGCTACTGAGCGGGCTGTTCGAGGGCGATGGATCGTGGTCGCTCATCAACGGCGGCCCCAGCGTGATCATCGAGATCGGGACGGTCTCCGACGAGCTTGCCGACGGGGTGCTGCGCCTGCTCGCCGATGTCGGCATCATCGCCTCTCGCCGAATCGGCCGGGGCGCGAAGTCCACTCAGGACACTCACTGGATCCGAATCAGCGGCGCCGAGCAGGTTGAGCGCGCCATCGTGCTCGTCCCGGCGCGGGACCGGCCGGGCGTGTTGGCATCGGTGGCTCGGCAGCACAGGCGCATCGCGCCGACCGGCTACCGGCGGTTCGAAGTCGGCGGACCGGCGTGGGCGCGAATCAGCGGTTTGCGCCGAGTCCCTCACAGCGGGCACGTGTACTCACTCGAGGTCCCGACTACCCACACGGTCGTCCTCAATGGTGGGCTTTCGTGCCACCAGTGCTTTCCCAAGGATGTCGACGCCCTCAAGCAGCTCGCCGGTAACTCCGGCTACCACTTCCAGCTCCTCACCGCCGTCATCGAGGTCAACGAGCTGCAGAAGCGCCGGGTGATCTCCAAGCTGGTCAAGCACCTCGGCGGCCTCGTCGGCAAGCGCGTCGCGCTGCTCGGCCTCGCCTTCAAGCCCAACACCGACGACATGCGCGAGGCGTCCTCGCTCGTGTTGTCCGCGCGCCTGCACGCCGACGGGGCGTCGGTGAGCGCGTTCGATCCGGTGGCCGAGACCGAGGCGCGCGCGCTGATGCCGGGCCTGGAGTTCGCCGACTCGGCGCTGGAGGCCGTCGACGGCGCCGACGCCGTCGTGCTGGTCACGGAGTGGAACGAGTTCAAGGCGCTCGACTGGGCGGCGGTGGCGCAGCGGATGAACGGGACGCTGGTCATCGACGGGCGCAACGCGCTCGATGCCGATGCCGTGCGGGCCGCCGGGCTCGTGTACGAGGGCATCGGCCGGGGCGGCTGACATGCAGGCCGTGATCCTGGTCGGCGGCGAGGGCACGCGGCTGCGGCCGCTCACCTCCACCGTCCCCAAGCCCGTGGTCCCGCTCGTCGACCGGCCGTTCATCGCCTACATGCTCGAGTGGCTGCACGAATACGGGGTCGACGACGTCGTGATGTCGTGCGGCTTCCTGGCCACCAGCGTGCGCAACGTGCTCGGCGACGGATCGGCTTACGGCATCCGCCTGCGCTTCGTAGAGGAGCCCGAGCCGCGCGGGACCGGCGGGGCGCTGAAGTTCGCCGAGTCGCTGCTGGACGAGCGCTTCCTGATGCTCAACGGCGACGTCCTGAGCGACCTCGACCTCGGCGCGCAGATCGCCCAGCACGAACGGACCGGGGCGACAGCCACCCTGGCGCTCGTGCCCGTCGAGGACCCGAGCGCGTACGGGCTCGTGCGGCTCAACGACGATGCCTCGGTGCACGAGTTCGTCGAGAAGCCGAGTCCCGACCAGATCGACACCAACCTGATCAGCGCCGGCGCGTACGTGCTCGAGCGCTCGATCCTGCGCCACATTCCCCCGGATCGCAACGTCTCGATCGAGCGCGAGGTGTGGCCGCTGCTGGTCGGCAACGGCCTGTACGGCTACGCGGCGGAGAGCTACTGGCTGGACATCGGCACCCCGGCGCGCTACCTGCAGGGCACCTTCGACATCCTCGAGGGCAACGTGCACACCGGAGTCATGGAGCGCCTGGGGACGAGCTTCCTGGCCATCGACGAATCGGCGCAGGTCGACGGGCGCGTCATCCCGCCGGCCGTGGTGGAGCGCGGCTGCCACATCGCGGCGGGCGCGCACGTGGGCAGCCTGGTGGTGCTGGCCGACGGCGTCGTGGTGGGGGAGGGGAGCACCGTTGAGCGCTCCGTCGTGCTGCACGGCGCCCAGATCGGCGCCGGCTGCACGCTGCGCGACTGCATCGTGGCGGCCGGCGTGCGGATCGGCGACGGCACCCAGATCAGCGGCGGCGCGGTGCTCGGCGAGGGCGTCACCGTCGGCGCAGACAACATGATCACCCGCGGCGCGCGTATCTTCCCGGGCGTGACCCTGCCCGACGGAGCGCTGAGATTCTGAGGATGAGCACCCCCGAGATGCCCGACGAGCCTGTGATGTTCACTGCGGCGCGCCCGTGTGCCGAGCCAACCGACACCGCGAGGAGACGATCATGACGAGCGCCGGAGCGCCGACCCCCGGCGTGACCGCCGCGCCCCTGTCCCGCGAGGCGATCGCCCGCGTGGACGCGAGCAACCAGCTGCGCGACGTGCTCGCGCTGCCCGACCACCTGCGCGACGCGCTGACGCGCGTCGAGACCGCCTTCCTGGAGTCCTGGGACGCCAAGGACGGGCTGGTGGTGCGCCGGCATGGGCGGATCGGCCATCGGTGGGCTGCTGGCGCGCGCGGCGCTGGGCGATCACCAGTCGCGGGCGATCCTGGCCGGGCGCGCGTACGGGCTGCCGCCGTGGACGACGCCCGACACGACCGTGCTGATCGCCAGCTACTCGGGCAACACCGAGGAGGCGCTGGCCTGCTACGAGTCGGCCGGCGCGCTCGACGCCCACCGCGTCGTCGTCACCACCGGCGGCCGCCTGGCCGAGGCGGCGCGTGAGGATCGCGTGCCGGTCATCCCGCTGCCCGGCGGCTTCCAGCCCCGCGCCGCGGTCGGCTACATGATCGTGGCCGCGCTCGAGGTGGCCGCGCTGTGCGGCGCCGGTCCGCGCCTGACCTCGGAGATCGACGTGGCCGCCCATCACACCGAGCAGCTGGTCGAGGAGTGGGGGCCCGACGCCCCGGAGGACTCGCTGGCCAAGGAGCTGGCGCGCGGGCTGCACGGCACGGCGACGCAGATCGCCGGCGCCGGGCTGACCGTGCCGATCGCCTACCGCTGGAAGACCCAGTTCAACGAGAACGCCAAGGTGCCGGCGTTCGCGGCCGAGCTCCCCGAGCTCGACCACAACGAGATCGTCGGCTGGGCCGGCGCGCCTGAGATCGGGCGCTTCTCGGCGGTGTTCCTCGACGACGCCGACACGCACCCGCGGGTGAAGGAGCGCATCGAGCTGACCGAGCGCATCATCGCGCCCTACGCGGCGGCCACCTACCGGGTGGAGACGCGGGGACAGACCGAGATCGAGCGCGTCATCTCGCTCGTGCTGCTGGGCGATCTCGTGTCGCTGTATCTCGCCGTGCTGCGCGGGGTCGATCCCGGGCCCGGTGGCGGCGATCGACGAGCTCAAGGGGTCGCTCGGCGAGCCAGTAGGCGGGGCGCGCCGCGGGCGGGGCGGGCGGCGGCGGCGTTCGCCTAAACCTTGACACAAGCGTGATAAGGTAGCGCTGCGATGCAGGCGCTCACGATCAACGAGGCTGCCCAGACGACGGGTTGGTCGGCGCGCATGCTGCGCTACGTGGAGCGTGCCGGCCTCGTCGAGCCGGACCGGTCGAGCGCCGGATACCGGCTGTACGGCCCCGGCGAGCTGCAGCGGCTGCGCACGCTGCGCGAGCTGCTGCATCGCTTCGACCTCGCGCTGAGCGACATCGGCTTCGCGCTGCGCCTGCGACGCGACGCAACGCTGCGGGCGGCCGTGGACGAGTGGCTCGAGGCCCAGCCACAGCGCCCGGCCGGGGTGCCCGCCGACGGCTGGCTGCGCTTCGAGCAGGACAAGCACGAGCGGCTGCTGCATCGCGGCCGCCAGGCTGATGCCGCGAGCCGGCCACCTCTGATGACCTTGACGCCGCCTGAGGAGGCGGCGCTGACCGGGACCTCGTCCCGCCGGGAGACCACATGACCGACACCGCCACGCTGACCGCCACCGACTTCAAGGTCGCCGACCTGTCGCTCGCCGCCTTCGGGCGCAAGGAGATCGAGCTGGCCGAGCACGAGATGCCCGGGCTGATGCGCACGCGCGCCGAGTTCGCCGACGCCCAGCCGCTGCGCGGCGCGCGCATCACCGGCTCGCTGCACATGACGATCCAGACCGCCGTGCTCATCGAGACGCTCGTCGCGCTCGGCGCCGAGGTGCGTTGGGCCAGCTGCAACATCTTCTCCACGCAGGATCACGCCGCCGCGGCCGTCGTCGTCGGTCCGAACGGCACCGAGGAGGATCCGCGCGGCGTGCCGGTGTACGCCTGGAAGGGCGAGACCCTGGAGGAGTACTGGTGGTGCACCGACCAGGCGCTGCGTTGGCCGGACGCCGAGGGTGGGCCGAACATGATCCTCGACGACGGCGGCGACGCCACGCTGCTCGTCCACCTCGGCACGCGAGTACGAGGCGGAGGGCAAGGTACCCGACCCGGCCGGCGCCGAGTCGGACGAGTTCCGCTGCATTCTCGAGCTGCTGACCCGCTCATTGACCGAGGACCAGACGCGCTGGACGCGCATCGGCCAGGGCATCAAGGGCGTCACCGAGGAGACGACGACCGGCGTGCACCGGCTCTACCAGATGCAGGTCGAGGGCACGCTCCTGTTCCCGGCCATCAACGTCAACGACTCGGTGACGAAGTCCAAGTTCGACAACCTCTACGGCTGCCGGCACTCGCTGGTCGACGGCATCAACCGCGCGACCGACGTGATGATCGGCGGCAAGGTGGCCGTCGTGTGCGGCTACGGCGACGTGGGCAAGGGCTGCGCGGACTCGCTGCGTGGGCAGGGCGCCCGGGTCATCGTCACCGAGATCGATCCCGATCTGCGCGCTGCAGGCGGCGATGGAGGGCTACCAGGTGGCCACGCTGGACGACGTCATCGACACGGGCGACATCTTCGTCACCGCGACCGGCAACAAGGACATCATCACCGCCGCCGACATGGCGCGCATGAAGCACCAGGCGATCGTTGGCAACATCGGCCACTTCGACAACGAGATCGACATGGCCGGCCTGGCCAAGACGCCGGGCATCGAGCACATCAACATCAAGCCCCAGGTCGACGAATGGCGCTTCGCCGACGGGCACACGGTGATCGTGCTGTCCGAGGGGCGCCTGCTGAACCTGGGCAACGCCACCGGGCACCCGAGCTTCGTGATGTCCAACTCGTTCACCAACCAGACGATCGCCCAGATCGAGCTGTTCACCAAGAACGACTCGTACGAGCGGAAGGTGTACGTGCTGCCGAAGCACCTTGACGAGAAGGTCGCGCGCCTGCACCTGGACGCGCTCGGGGTGCACCTGACCGAGCTGACGGCCGAGCAGGCCCGCTACATCGGCGTGCCGGTGCAGGGCCCGTACAAGCCCGACCACTACCGCTACTAGGCGTTCCGCCGGCCGTCCGGCGCGGGCCGCCCCGCGCCGGGCCGGCGGGTACGCTCGCTTCGCCATGGCTCGTGCCCCGAGGTCCCAGCTCCCGCCGCACGCCGTCGCCGACCTCGGCCTGGCCGACGACGGCGAGGCGAGGATCGAATGGGCCGACGCGCACATGCCGGTCCTGCACGAGGTCCGCACGCGTCTGGCGCGCGACCGTCCCCTGGAGGGCGTGCGCGTCGCCGCCTGCCTGCACGTGACCGCCGAGACGGCGAACCTCGTGCGCACGCTCATCGCCGGCGGGGCTGCCGTGGGACTGTGCGCCGCCAATCCGCTGTCCACCCAGGACGAGGTGGCCGCGGCGCTGGTGGCGCGCGACGGCGCCGAGGTGTACGCCGCCCGCGGCGAGCCGATCGAGCGCTATGCCGAGCACGTCGCGGCGCTGGTCAGCAGCGATCCGGCGGTGACGATCGACGACGGCGCGGATCTCGTCACCACGATCCACGCCGCCCGTCCGGAGCACGCCGAGCGCATGCTCGGGGGCACCGAGGAGACGACCGCGGGGCTGCTGCGGGTGCGCGCGCTGGCCGCCGAGGGCCAGCTGCGCCTGCCCGATCCTGGCCGTCAACGAGGCCCGGACCGAGCGCGCGTTCAACGACCGCTACGGCACCGGGCAGTCGACGCTGGACGGCATCCTGCGGGCGACCAACATCCTCCTCGCCGGGCGCACGATCGTCGTCGTGGGGTACGGCTGGACGGGGCGCGGGGTGGCCCAGCGGGCCCGCGGCGCCGGCGCGTCGGTGATCGTCTGCGAGATCGACCCGCTGCGCGCGCTCGAGGCCCGCATGGAGGGCTACGAGGTGATGCCGCTGCTCGTCGCCGCCGAGCGCGGCGACGTGTTCATCACCGTCACCGGCAGTCGCGACGTGCTCACCCGCTCGCACTTCGAGCGCATGCCCGACGGCACCGTGCTGGCCAACGCCGGCCACTTCGACGTGGAGATCGACGTCGCGGCGCTGGACGCCCTGGCCGACGGCGGGGCCCGCGACGTGCTGCCCCTGGTGCGCGAATACCGCATCGCCGGGCGGCGCCTGCACCTGCTGGCGCAGGGCCGCGTCGTCAACCTCGCCGCCGCCGACGGGCATCCGGCGGCGGTCATGGACATGTCGTTCGCCAACCAGGCGCTGTGCGTGGAGTACCTGGTCCGCCGCGCCGGGTCGCTGCCGCGCGAGGTGCTCCCGGTGCCCGACGCGATCGATCGCGAGGTGGCGCGCCTGAAGCTCGACTCGCTGCACGTGCGCATCGACGAGCCCACGTCTGCCCAGCGCGACTACCTGGGCTCGTGGCGCGGCGGCGCGGACGGCGCCGCCGACCCGGGCGCCTGAGGGCGCCCGTCCGGAGGACGCGTGCGTCGGCGCGACGTTTGAGGTAGCTTGCGGCGGCGTGAGAGCCATGGTCCTCGCCGCCGGCCTCGGGACGCGCCTGCGGCCACTCACCTACGAGATCACCAAGCCGATGGTCCCGGTCCTGGACCGGCCCGTGATGGCGCACATCGTCGATCTGCTCGACCGCCACGGCTTCGACGAGGTGATCGCGAACCTGCACTACTTCCCGGACAGCATCCGCGAGTACTTCGGCGACCGGTTGTCCTACCGCTTCGAGGAGGAGTTGCTGGGCACGGCGGGCGGGGTGCGCAACTGCGCCGACTTCTTCGGCGACGAGACGTTCCTGGTCATCTCCGGCGACGCGCTCACCGACATCGACCTGACGCGCTTCGTCGCCCGCCACCGCGAGACCGGAGGGGTCGCCACGCTCGCCGTCAAGCAGGTGTCCGAGACCCGCGAGTACGGGGTCGTGCTCCACGACGCCGGTGGGCGCATCACCGGCTTTCAGGAGAAGCCGCCCCCGGAGGAGGCGCTGTCGGATCTCGGCAACTGCGGCATCTACCTGTTCGAGCCGGCGATCTTCGACTACTTCCCGGCGCGCCCGTTCGTGGACTGGGCCAACGACGTGTATCCGGCGCTGCTCGAGCACGACGTGCCGTTCCACATCCACGAGATCGGCGACGAGTACTGGAACGACGTCGGCTCGCTGGCCGAGCTGCGTCAGGGAACGTTCGACGCCCTCGCCGGCGAGCTGCAGCTGCAGCTCAGCGGCGACGAGATCGCCCCCGGCGTGCGGGTGGCCGCCGACGCGAGGTTGCCGGCCTCGGTGGAGGTCGACGCCCCGGCGTGGATCGGCCGCGACGCGGTCATCGGGGAGGGCGTGCGGCTGCAGGGACCGGTGGTCATCGGCGACGGTGCGCGGATCGGCGAGCGCTCGCAGCTGCGCGAGACGATCGTGCTGCCCGGCACCGAGGTGGCGGCCGAGGGGATCCTCATCGGGGCGATCGCCGGCCACGCCGGCATCCTGCAGAGCCTGCGGCCGCGCCTCGCCGTCGGCTCATCGTGACCCGCGCCTGAGCCGCCGGACCGGCCCGTGGGGGCCGGCTCTGGACGTCTGTACGACCCCCCCGCGGGGCCGACGGCCAGACGCCACCGGGGGTAATTAAGCGCAGCGCCGGTCCGTGGTCTTCACCGGATGACAACCTCCGACCCCGGGCGTAGCATTTTTGTCAAGGGCCGATTGGACGCCCTCTACACCATCCTCGCCGAAGGAGGCCAACCGATGCAGATCCAGGTCAAGGGCCGCAATGTTCCGGTCACCGATGAACTTCGGATCCACGTTGAGCGCCGCTTTGCGAAGGTCTCGCGCCAGGTCGCGGACCTCGCCCGGCTGGAGGTCGAGATCTTCGAGGAGCGCAACCCCGCCAACCCCGACTGCCAGGTGGCGGAGGCGACGCTGTTCCTCAAGGGCGTGACGCTGCGCGCGCGCGACGCCTCGGGTGACATGGTCCATTCCATCAACCTCGTGTGCGACGAGCTCGCGGTGCAGGTCAAGCGTCACCGCGACAAGCGCCGTCGTCGGCGGGAGGCCCGCGCCGCCCGCATCGCGAGCGAGCCGTCCACCGCCACGTGAGGTGCGCGCGGCGGCGCCTCCCGGCGCACCCCCTGCGGGGTGGAGGCTCGCCGCGAGCCACCCGCGGCGGCCACTGACCGTGCTCGCCGGGTCGGTGTTCAAGCAGCTCGATCCGCTGCTACGCTCAACTCGATATGGGCCTGCTCGATCGTGCCCTCAATTGGGGCGAGGGAAGCCAATTCAAGCGCTACCAGCAGCGCGTCGGACAGATCGGAGCCTTCGAGCCTGAGCTCGAGGAGGAGACCGACGACGAGCTGCGCGAGCGCATGGACGAGCTGCGCGAGCGCGCCCGCGGCGGCGAGTCGCTCGACGACCTGCTGCCGGAGTGCTTCGCCATCGTGCGCGAGACGGGCAAGCGCAAGATGGGCATGCGTCACTTCGACGTGCAGCTGATCGGCGGCATGGCCCTGCACGAGGGCTCGATCGCCGAGATGAAGACCGGCGAGGGCAAGACCCTCACCGCCACGCTGGCGGTCGTGCTCAACTCGCTGGCCGTGCGCGATGCCGAGACGGGCGAGCGCAAGGGCGTGCACGTGGTCACCGTCAACGACTACCTGGCCCAGCGCGACGCGCAGTGGATGAGCCCGATCTACAACGCGCTCGGCATCAGCGTCGGGGTCCTGCAGAACATGCAGGCCGGCGAGGACAAGCACGCCGCGTACGCCTGCGACGTGGTGTACGGCACGAACTCGGAGTTCGGCTTCGACTACCTGCGCGACAACATGGCGACCGACCTGTCCGAGAAGGTCCAGCGCGGGCATCCGTTCGCGATCGTCGACGAGGTCGACAACATCCTCATCGACGAGGCCCGCACGCCACTGATCATCTCCGGCGCGCCCGAGCAGGCGGCGGACCTGTACGCCAAGTTCGCGCGGCTCGCCCGCACGATGACCTCGGGCAAGACGCCCGACGGGATGGACCCGCGCTCGCGCAAGGAGTTCGTGGCCGACTTCGACTTCGAGTTCGACGAGAAGTTCAAGACCGTCTCGGTGACCGAGCAGGGCGTCGCCAAGGCCGAGCGCTTCCTCGGCATCCAGCACCTCTACCGGGCCGAGAACGGGCACCTCGTCAACCACCTGCACCAGGCGCTGAAGGCGCAGTCGCTGTACAGCCGCGACGTCGACTACGCCGTGATCGACGGCGAGGTGAAGATCATCGACGAGTTCACCGGCCGCATCCTCGAGGGCCGCCGCTGGTCGGAGGGACTGCACCAGGCCGTCGAGGCGAAGGAGGGCGTGCGCGTCCAGGAGGAGAACCAGACGCTCGCCACGATCACGCTGCAGAACTACTTCCGCCTCTACGAGAAGCTCAGCGGCATGACCGGCACCGCGCTGACCGAGGCCACCGAGTTCATGAAGATCTACGAGCTGCCCGTGGTGCAGATCCCGACCAACCGCGACATGGTCCGGGCGGACAAGAACGACCAGGTCTACAAGACCCGCGAGGGCAAGTGGAACGCCGTCGTGCGCGAGATCGCCGCCCGGCACGAGCAGGGTCAGCCGGTGCTCGTGGGCACGATCTCCGTCGAGGTGTCCGAGCTGCTGTCCGAGCGCCTGAAGCAGCGGGGCATCAAGCACAGCGTGCTCAATGCCAAGCCCGAGTACGCCGCGCTCGAGGCCGAGGTCGTGGCCGAGGCCGGCCAGCCGGGCGCGGTCACGATCGCCACGAACATGGCCGGCCGCGGCGTCGACATCAAGCTCGGCGGCAATGCTGAGCACCTCGCCCGCCTCGAGCTGGCCAAGCTCGGCCTGAACCCCGGCGACCCGGACTTCGAGGAGCGCATGACGGACATCCTGCCCGCGCTCGAGCAGCGGGTGGACGAGTCCCGCCAGAAGGTCGAGGCGGCCGGCGGCCTCTTCATCGTCGGCACCGAGCGCCACGAGTCGCGCCGGATCGACAACCAGCTGCGTGGCCGCGCCGGCCGGCAGGGCGACCCGGGCGAGTCGCGCTTCTTCCTGTCGGCCGAGGACGACCTCGTGCGCCTGTTCGCCGGCGACCGGATCTACCGCATCCTCGACCGCCTCGGCGCCGTCGACGAGGAGGGCAACGAGGAGCCGATCGAGGCCGGCATGCTGTCCAAGCAGATCGAGAAGGCCCAGCGCAAGGTCGAGGAGCAGAACTTCCTGCAGCGCAAGCGGGTGCTCGAGTACGACGACGTGATGAACGAGCAGCGCCGGATCGTCTACGCCTACCGGGACAAGGTGCTCGAGGGGCAGGACATCGGCAGCGAGGCGCGCGAGGAGATCGCGAGCGTCATCGAACGCATCGTCAGCCAGTACACCCCCGGCGACTTCATGGAGGACTGGGACATCAACGGGCTGTTCAACGGCCTCGAGCAGATCTTCCCCGTCAACCTCGAGCCCGAGGACCTCGACCCCGCCAGCGTCAATCGCAGCGAGCTCACCGAGCGCCTCGTGCAGTCGGCGCTCGAGCTCTACGAGGCCCGCGAGACCGAGCTCGGCGAGGAGCTCATGCGCGCGCTCGAGCGCTTCCTGCTGCTGCAGATCATCGACGAGCGCTGGCGCGAGCACCTGTACGACATGGACTACCTGCGCGAGGGGATCCACCTGCGCGGCTTCGCCCAGATCGATCCCCTCGTCGCCTACAAGAACGAGGCGTTCACGCTGTTCGGCGACCTGATGAACAGCATCTGGACGGACTTCTCGCGCATGATCTTCCACGTCCAGGTCAACGTCGAGGCGGAGAACGGCGGCGCGGCGGTGCCGGCGCCGGCCGTGCCGGTGTCGGGCAACTCGACCCGCCCGGCACGCGTGTCCTACTCCGGTGGCGCCGCCATGGGCGCCAGCGCGATCGCGGCGGCGGCGGCGGCCGAGAACCCGGAGGCGGCCCTGGCGGCCGCCGAGGCGGCGGGCGTCGCCGAGGGCGGCGTGGCCGCGCCGGTCATCGAGCAGCGGCGCGTCGACGAGGAGCACCAGGTCGGGCGCAACGATCCCTGCTGGTGCGGGTCGGGCAAGAAGTACAAGAAGTGCCACGGGGCCTAGTGCCCCGTTCGGGGCACTAGGTGTGGCCCAGCGCCGTGGGGCGCCGTCGCGGAGGGCACGACGACGCCCCGGGCGCGCAGCCGTCGGGGTGCTTAGAGCTGCGCGCAGACTGACTTGACCTCGGTGTAGAGCTCGAGGGACTCGTGGCCCATCTCACGGCCCCAGCCCGACTCCTTGTAGCCGCCGAACGGCAGCGCGGCGTCGAACACGTTGTAGCAATTGATCCATACCGTGCCGGCCCGCAGGCTCTTGGCCAGCCGGTGGGCCTTGGCGATGTCCCGTGTCCAAACGCCCGCGGCCAGGCCGTAGTTCGTCGCGTGGGCTCGCGGGAGCACCTCGTCGGCGTCCTTGAACGGCGTCACCGTGACGACCGGGCCGAAGATCTCCTCGGCCTCGACCTTCATGTCCGGGTGGGTGTTGGCCAGCACCGTGGGCGCGACGAAGTAGCCGCTGTCCCCGACGCGCTGGCCGCCGACGAGCGTCTCCGCGCCCTCGTCGCGGCCCGACTCGAGGAAGCCGCACACGCGGTCGAGCTGCTCCTGGGAGACGAGCGGGCCCATCTCGGTCTGCGGGTCCAGCCCGGAACCGACGTGGATCTGCTTGGCGTGGTTGCTCACGCCCATCCACGACCTCGTCGTAGATGCGCTCGTCGACATACAGCCGCGAGCCGGCGCAGCAGCACTGGCCGTGGTTGAAGAAGATCGCGTTGGCCGCGCCCGGGATCGCCGTCTCGAGGTCGGCGTCGGCGAACACGATGTTCGGCGACTTGCCGCCGAGCTCCAGTGACACCTTCTTCAGGTTGCCGGCCGCGGCCTGCAGGATGAGCCTGCCGACCTCGGTCGAGCCGGTGAACGCCACCTTGTCGACGTCGGGGTGCGCCGCCAGCGCGGCGCCGGCGGTCTCGCCGAAGCCCGGCACGACGTTGACCACTCCCGGCGGGATGCCGGCCTCGAGCACGAGCTCGCCGAGTCGCAGGGCCGACAGCGGTGTCTGCTCGGCCGGCTTGAGCACGACGGTCACGCCGCAGGTGAGGGCCGGACCGAGCTTCCACGCCGCCATCAGCAGCGGGAAGTTCCAGGGGATGATCTGGCCGACGACGCCGACCGGGTCCCGCAACGTGTAGGCGTGAAACTGCGCGCCGGGCATGTAGGGCACCGAGATCGGGATCGTGTTGCCCTCGAGCTTGGTCGCCCAGCCCGACATGTAGTGGAACAGGTCGGCGGCCAGCTCGACGTCGGCCGCCCGCGCGATGGCCAGCGGCTTGCCGTTGTCGAGCGTCTCCAGGGCGGCGAGCTCGTCGGCGTGCTCGAGGATGAGATCGCCGAGGCGGTGGATGAGGCGCGCGCGCTCGTTGGCCTTCATCCGGCTCCATGGCCCGTCCTCGAACGCCACGCGCGCGGTCTTGACGGCGCGGTCGATGTCCTCCGAGTCACCAGCGGCGACGCGCGCAAGCACCTCTCCGGTGGCCGGGTTGTAGGTGTCGAATGTCTTCCCCGACGCGGCCGGCACCCATTCGCTGCCGATGAGCATCGGATGCTCGTGCCCCACCCATTCACGTGCTCGTTCGTCGATCTGCACTTCGGTGGCCATACCTGCACCCTCCTTCTGTCGTACTGGTCCCGCCCGGTGGGCGGTGGCAGATGCTGCCTGACGAAGACGCTACGTCCGGGCACGTTGCAGTCGGGTTGCAAGGCCGGCGGGCCAGCCGCTTGCGGGCGGCCCGGGTGGGAGTAACATCGAACGCGGAGGGAGGACCCGATGCAGCAGACCGAGTGGGTGGCCCTCGATGGTGCCACCGATCCCCGTTCGCGAGCTCGCGAGCTCGCTCAGATCCATCACCGAGCGCTCAGCGGTGGCTCGGTGCGGGGGGAGCTGCGCGAGGTCGTCGCCCGCTCGTGGACCCGGTGCAGCGGCGCCGGGGTCGACCCCGAGCACTCGCTGGCACCCGTGGTGATGGACGAGGCCGAGGCCTCGCAGCGCTGGGAGCGCCACCCGCTGTCGATCGGGCGCTCGCTGATGCTGGCGCTGCTCGAGCAGCTCCCGGCCGATGTGCCGCAGGTCGCGCTCGTGTGCGCGGCCGATGGCACGCTGCTGTGGCTCGGCGGCGAGCCGCGGGCGCGAGCCGCGGCGGCCGAGATCCACCTCGGTCCCGGCACGCGCTGGAGCGAGACCGAGGCGGGCACCAACGCGATGGGCACAGCGCTGGCGGTCGATCATGCGCTGCAGATCTTCTCCGGCGAGCACTTCTCCAGCTGCGTGCACGACTGGACCTGCAGTGCGGCTCCGGTGCACGATCCCGAGACCGACGAACTGCTCGGCGTGCTCGACCTGTCCGGGCCCGCGGTGTCCGCCGACCCGAACAGCGTCCCGCTGGTGGCCGCCGCGGCACGCATGGTCGAGACGGTGCTGGCGCTGCGCGCCGCCGAACGGCAGGCGGCGCTGCGCGAACGCCTGCAGGATCGGGTGGGCCGCGCGCGCGGCCAGGCCGACGCGCTCGTCAGTGCCGCTGGCCGCGTGCTGGCCGACCGGCACGGCGCGTGGACCGGCCGGCGCATCGCCATTCCGCCGGAGGGCGGCGCGGTCGCCGTCGTCCCCGGGGCCACCGTGTGGGCCGAGCCCGTGCCCGAGCGCGACGGCTTCCTGCTGTTCGGGGAGGCGCGCTCGACGCCGCTGCACGAGGGGCGCGCGCGGCTGCAGGCCCTCGGACGCGACCGCCTGCTGCTGGAGCTGGACGGCGTCACCCACACCCTCAGCCGCCGCCACAGCGAGATTCTCGTGCTGCTGGCCACGCGTCCGCGGGGCCTGAACGCCGAGCAGCTGGCGCTCGAGCTGTACGGGGACTTCGGCAAGCCGGTGACCATCCGCGCCGAGATGTCGCGGCTGCGGGCGCTGCTCGGCGACCGCCTGCTGGCGGCGCCCTACCGGCTCGCCGACACTCCGAGGACGGACTTCGCGGCGCTGGCCGAGCGCATCGGCGTCGCGCCGCTCACCGAGGTGGTCGCCGACTACGCCGGCCCGCTGCTGCCTCGCTCCGAGGTCCCCGGGGTGGTCGAGATCCGGGAATGGCTCGACCAGCGCGTGCGCGGCGCCGTACTCGGCTCGGGCGACGGCGCGGCCCTCGTCGCCTGGCTACGCGGCGAGTCGGGCCAGGACGACGTGGTGGCCTGCCGCGCGCTGGTGGATCTGCTGCCGGCCGGGGACCCGGACCGCCCGTTCGCGCTCAGCCGCCTGCGTCGGCTGACGGGATCCGGGCGCTTTGCGCGCACGCCGGCCACGGGCGGGCCGCCGGGACCGGCCTCGCCGGCTGATAGCGTGGGCGCCGATGAGCACGAGCGCCGCCCCCGAGTCCGTACCCCAGCGCCTGGCGGCGATACGCGACCAGCTGAAGCTGCTCGCGGACTATCTTTGACCCAGCTGCCCTGAGCGAGCGCGCCGGCGCGCTCGAGACCGAGATGGGCGCGCCCGGCTTCTGGGACGACTCCGAGCGGGCCGCGAAGGTGTCCGCCGAGCACTCGCGCACCACCCGCCGTCTCGAGGTGTTCCGCGCGCTCGAGCGCGACGTCGATGATCTCGACGGCCTGGTCGAGCTGGCCGAGGAGGACGAGTCGATCGCGGCCGAGTTCGACGAGCAGATCGCCTCGGTGGAGGTCCGCCTGGCCGAGCTCGAGGAGCAGCGCCTGTTTTCCGGGCGCTACGACGGTGGCGACGCGCTCGTCACGGTCAACGCCGGAGCCGGCGGGACCGACGCCCAGGACTGGGCCGAGATGGTCCTGCGCATGCTCATGCGCTGGGCCGAGCGGCGTGGCTTCAGCACCGAGCTGCTCGAGGTCAGCCCGGGGGAGGAGGCGGGGATCAAGTCGGCGACCTTCCGCGCCAGCGGGGAGAACGCCTACGGGTTGTTCAGCGCCGAGCGCGGCGTGCACCGGCTCGTCCGTCTCTCGCCGTTCGACTCGGCCAAGCGGCGCCAGACGAGCTTCGCCGGCGTCGAGGTCGCCCCCGTCGTGGAGGACACCGGCGAGATCTTGATCGACGACGACGACCTGCAGGTCGACACCTACCGCGCGTCGGGGGCCGGCGGCCAGCATGTCAATAAGACCGATTCGGCCGTCCGGATCACCCACCGCCCGACGGGCATCGTCGTGCAGTGCCAGAACGAACGCTCGCAGTCGTCCAACCGCGCGACCGCGATGGCGATGCTGCGCGCCAAGCTGGCCGAACGCCAGGAGCGTGAGCGCCAGGAGGAGATCGCGCGCGAGAAGGGCGAGGCCCAGGACGTCAACTTCGGCTCGCAGATCCGCTCCTACGTGCTGCATCCGTACACGATGGTCAAGGACCACCGCACCAACCACGAGGTCGGCGACGTCAATCGCGTCCTCGACGGCGACCTGGACGGGTTCGTGCGCGCCTACCTGCTGAAGGCCGCGGGCAGCGGCGCGCCGGCGTAGCTCCCCGCGAGGCCGGGAGCGCTCAGCGGCCGCCGAGGATCTGCTCGCGCTCGGCCAGGCGGTTGCCGCGCCGCAGCTGCGCCTCCTTGGCCCGGCGATGCTCGGTGTCGGTCTGGGGCGAGATCGGTGGCACCGGCACCGGATGGCCGTGCTCGTCGACGGCCACCATGGTCAGGTAGGCGCTGTTGGAGTGGCGGCTCTCGCCGGTACGCGGATTCTCGGTGTCGACGCGCACGCCGACCTCCATCGAGGTGTGCCACACCGCGTTGACGCTGGCCTGGAAGGTGACGAGCTCCCCGACCTGGATCGGCACCAGGAAGGTCATGCGGTCCATGCCGGCGGTGACCACACGGCAGCGTGAGTGGCGCACGGCAGCCAGCCCGGCCGCCTCGTCGCACAGCTTCATCACCGTTCCCCCGTGGATGAACCCGGCGCTGTTGGCGTCGAGCAGGCCCATCCAGCGAACGAGGGTGGCGCGGGGTTCGGGACCTGGTGCGGACACGACGACGAAGATCCTATGCTGGTGGCGGTGTCGTCGACCTCCCCGTATCCCGACACGCTGGCGCTCGTGCGCGCCGCCCTGGCCGAGGACGTCGGCACGGGCGACGTGACCACCGAGGCGACCGTCCCCGCCGACGCTGCGGCGCGGGCGCTCATCACCCAGAAGGCGCCGGGCGTCATCTACGGGCTGGGGGTGGCCGAGGAGGTCTTCCGCGAGCTCGACGCCGACGTCGACTCGCAGCGGCGGGCGCCCGAGGGCGTGTGGCGCGAAGGCGGTGAGGTGCTCGAGCTGCGGGGTGGGGCGCGCGCGCTGCTGACGGGGGAGCGGACGGCGCTGAACTTCCTTGCTCATCTGTCCGGCGTGGCCACGGCCGCCGCGCGCGCCGCCCGCGTGGTGGAGGGGACCGGCGCGCGCGTGCTGGACACGCGCAAGACGACGCCGGGGCTGCGCGCGCTCGAGAAGGCCGCCGTGGCCGCGGGCGGCGCGACGAACCACCGGGTCGGCCTGTACGACGCGGTGCTCATCAAGGAGAACCACATCGCCGCCGCCGGCGGCATCACCGCGGCGATCGAGCGCGTGCGCGCGTTCGCTCCGCACCTGGCCGACACGCTCGAGATCGAGGTGCGTGACGGCGCGGAGATCGACGAGGCGCTGGCCGCCGGCGCGCCGCGGTTGCTGCTCGACAACATGTCGACCGCCCAGCTACGCGACGCCGTCGCTCGCGTGGGCGGCGCCGCGACGCTCGAGGCGAGCGGCGGCGTGACGCTCGAGAACCTCCGGGAGACGGCGCTCACCGGGGTAGACTTCGTATCAATTGGCGCGATCACCCACTCCGCGCCGTCCCTCGACCTGTCCCTCATCCTGGAGGCGGTGTAAGTGAACCTGCCCATGGCCCCCGACGCGTCCGCCGTGCTGTCGCTCCCGATGGCCGGCTCCGGCCCGGTCGTCCCTGCGCCCGGACGAGATCTCCGCGCTGCAGGACGAGGTGCGAGCGCTGGCGAAGCAGCGCAACGCCGTCATCCTCGCCCACAACTACCAGGTGCCCGAGGTGCAGCAGGTGGCCGACTACGTCGGCGACTCGCTGGGCCTCTCGCGGCAGGCCGCCGCGACCGCGGCCGAGGTGATCGTGTTCTGCGGCGTGCATTTCATGGCCGAGACCGCGTCGATCCTGGCGCCGGACAAGCGGGTGCTCATCCCCGACCTCGAGGCCGGATGCTCGCTGGCCGACTCGATCGACTACGAGCAGCTGGCGCAGTGGCGAGCGCAGTACCCCGACGGCGTGGTCGTCATGTACGTCAACACGACCGCGGAGGTCAAGGCGCTGACCGACTACTGCGTGACGTCGGCCAACGCGGTGGACGTCGTGCGCCACATCTACGCCACCCATGGCGAGGACACCGAGGTCCTCTTCGGCCCCGACATGTGGCTCGGCGCCTACGTCGAGAAGGAGCTCGGCCGGCGCATGCACGTCTGGGACGGCGAGTGCCACGTCCACGCGGGCATCCGCCCGGGCGACATCGAGGCCGTGCGCGCGGCGCACCCGCACGCCGACTTCCTCATCCACCCCGAGTGCGGCTGCACGACGAGCGTCATGGAGTACGTCGCCGCCGGCGACGTCGACGCCGAGGGCGTCCAGATGCTCTCCACCGGCGGCATGCTCGGCTACGCGCGTGAGGCCGAGCGCGACGCCCGCCGCGACGGCGAGCACGCCGAGGTCGTCGTCGCCACGGAGATCGGCATGCTCTACCCGCTGCGGATGGCGGCGCCCGACGTGAGTTCATCCCCGCCAACGCCGAGGCGAGCTGCCAGTTCATGAAGATGATCACGCTGCCCAAGCTGCGCAACGCGCTGCGCGACGACCAGTTCGAGGTGCGCGTGCCCGAGGCGATCGCCGAGCGGGCCCGGATGCCGATCGACCGGATGGTGGCGATCGGGTAGGGCCCGGGGGCGTCCCGGCCGGGGGTTCGCGCGGGTGGCGGGCCGGGCGCGGCGGCCTCGCCGGGCGTTCGCGCGGATGGCGGGCTCCTGTGGGGCGGCCCGATCGGGGCTAGAACTCGTCCGCGCGGTGCGGTCCGACGCAGGCGATGGCCAGGTGGTCGTCGATCGAGCGGGCGACCTCGACGACGTCCTCGTAGGTGGTGGCGTCGAGTGCGTCGATCGTGGCCTGCGGGTCCGGCTCGTCGCGGTAGACGATCGTCTGGGTGGCCGCTGTGCGCGCGACGGCGCCGGAGTTCTCGAATGCGAGCACGCGCCGGCCGGCGGCGTAGGCGCGGGCGCGGTCGACCTCCTCGCGGGTCGGGCCCTCGGTGCGCAGCTCGGTGACGATCTCGCGCATGCGCTCGTAGGCCTCGATGCACTTGGACGAGTCAAGGCCCGAGCCGAGCTGCAGGATCGGCACGTCGGCAAAGGCGTGATCGACCGCGTACACCGAGTAGCACAGGCCGCGCTGCTCGCGGATCTCCTCGAACAGCCGTGAGCTCATCGACCCGCCGAGCAGCGTGGCGTAGATGGTCAGCGCGGCGCGGTGGCGCTCGTCGCCGGCCTCGACGTCCGGGCGGTAGATCATGCGCAGGTGCGACTGGTTGGTGTCGCGCTCCTCCACGAGCGTCTGCGGAGCGAACGCGCGCAGGGGCTCGTAGGCGCCGGGCTCGGCCAGCGCCGGGAAGCGGCCGAAGCACTCCTGCAGCTGCCCGTCGTCGGGCAGGTGGTCGAGGTTGCCGACCAGGAAGGCGCCGCCGTGCGTCCCGGACCAGCGGCGCTCACGGAACGCGACGATGCCCTCGCGCGTAAAGGCGCGCAGGTTCTCCTCCGAGCCCAGGACCGGGCGTCCGAGGGGATGCTCGCCGAACGCGGCGCGGTCGATGAGGTACTCGGCCACCATCGAGGGCTGGTCGTAGGCCCGGTTGATCTCCTGGATGACCACCCCCCGCTCGCGGTCGAGCTCGCCGGGATCGATGCGCGGGCGCGCCACGAAATCGGTGAGCAGGTCGATCGCCTCGGGGGCCGCCTCGCCGCGGGCGGTGATGTGGAAGGCGACGAGGTCGTGGCTGGTGTAGGCGTTGAGCACCCCGCCGAGCGCCTCGGCGGTCTCGTTGATGGCCCGGTGATTGGGGTACTTGTCGCCGCCCTTGAACACGAGATGCTCGAGAAAATGGGCCATCCCGTTCTCCTCCGGGCGCTCCGTGCGGGCGCCGGCATCGAACGCCACGAGGATGGTGATGGCGCCCGTGCCGGGCACCGGGGCGCGGTGCACGCGCAGGCCGTTGGCAAGCTCGGAGGTCTGGATGGTCGACATCGCCCACGCACGTTAGTGCACGGGCGCGGCGGTCCGGGGTGCGGCCGCGCCCGTCCGCGGCGGACGGGCCGCGGCGCGGGCCGCCGCGGCCGGCGCATAGGGCCCGAGGGCGCTGCAACACGCCTTGCAAAGCGGATAAACGCTCGGCTCTCCCGCAAACGGTCGCTACCCTCACCGGCCATGGTCCCTCCCGAGAACGACATCATCGTCCGGCGTGAACGCGAGCGAGAGCTCGCCCGCACGCGTACCCACGCGAACCCTTCGGGGACGTCGCGCCGCTTCGTGCGCGAACCCCATCGGGCGGTGACGGCGCCGGCTCAGACAGGCGAGCGCCCGTTCGATCCGAGCTCGGTCATCGACTTCCGCGGTGTGTCCAAGCGCTACGACAGCGGCGACGTCGGCCTCGAGCGCGCCACGTTCGCGGTGCGTCCCCAGGAGTTCGTGTTCCTCGTCGGCTCCACGGGCTCGGGCAAGTCCACCGTGATGCGACTGCTGATCAAGGAGTTCGAGGCGACCGAGGGCCGGATCCGCGTCGCCGGCAAGGACCTCTCGGAGATCACGCGCAAGAAGATCCCTTATTACCGCCGCAACATCGGCGTCGTCTTCCAGGACTTCAAGCTCCTGCCCAACCGCACGGTCCACGACAACGTCGCCTACGCCCTGCAGGTGACCGGGGCCAGCCGCCGCCAGATCCGCAACACCGTGCCGGACATCCTGCGCCTCACCGGCCTGTCGACGAAGTTGCACAACTACCCCGGGCAGCTGTCCGGCGGCGAGCAGCAGCGCGTCGCCGTTGCGCGCGCGTTCGCCAACCACCCGCCCCTGCTGCTGGCCGACGAGCCGACCGGAAACCTCGACCCGGACACGTCGATCGGGATCATGCAGCTGCTCTATCGGATCAACCGCGCCGGCACGACCGTGCTCGTGGCCACCCACGACTCCGACATGGTCAACAAGATGCGCCGTCGCGTGATCGAGCTCAAGCGCGGGCGCATCGTCCGCGATGAGGCCACCGGCTCCTACGGGCCGGCTGACGAGACGACCGCCGAGCTCGGCGACCGGTTGCGCGGACTCTGATGCGCCCCGGATTCTTCGTTCGCGAGTCTCTGCGCTCGATGCGCCGCAACGCGGTGCCGAGCTTCGCCGCGCTCGCCTCCATCCTCGTCACCACGCTCGTCATCGGCGTGTTCATCCCGGTGGTGCAGGCCACCAACGGCGCCGCCAACGCGGTGCGGGGGCGGGTGCTCGTCGACGTGTTCATGAACACGTCGGCCACCGCGGCCAACGACGCGCAGGCGCGCACCGAGATCCTGCACGCCCCGCACGTCAAGAGCGTGCAGTTCGTCTCCAAGGCGCAGGCGCTGGAGCAGCAGAGCAAGCTCAATCCGCAGGCCTATCAGGCGCTCGGCTACAACCCGCTGCCCGACACGTTCCGCGTCACGCCCGACAATCCCAATGATTCCGGCCTCGTGCTCACCGAGCTGAGCCAGAGCTCGCCGCCCGGTCAGCGCGCGGTCACCGACGCGATGATCCAGACGGTGAGCAACTCCCAGGGCGAGACGAACAAGATCCTCACCGTCACGCGGCTGGTCAAGATCACGATGGCGGTGCTCGCCATCCTGCTGATCGTGGCCTCGGTGCTGCTGATCGCCAACACGATCCGCCTGTCGCTGTTCTCCCGCCGCCGCGAGGTCGAGGTCATGAAGCTCGTCGGGGCCACGGACTGGTTCATCCGCTGGCCGTTCGTGCTCGAGGGGCTGTTCCTCGGTGCGCTCGGCGGCGGCGCGGCGATCGCCGTCCTGGCCGTCGCCAAGCTGACGGTGCTCAACAGCCTGTCGAGCACGTTCTCGCTCGTGGCACACGCGGCCACGATCAGCTTCATCCCGCTGATCGTGCTGCTGATGGCCTGCGCGATGGCCGTGTCGACGATCGGCTCGGGCCTGTCGCTGCGCCGCTTCCTGCGCGTGTAGGACGGACGCGAGCGGGGGAGCGGGCGCCGCGCCCGCTACGCTGCGTGCGGGTCGCCCGCCGGCCCGAGCTTGCCGACCGCGCCCTCATGCACCCGCGCCCGCGACATCTCCTCACCGGCGTCCTGACTGTTGCCCTCCCCGTGGCGCTGCTCTTCCTGGGGATCTGGCTCGGGGGGCATCCGAGCGACCTGCCGGGCTTCCTGCGCAGCGCGTTCGTGTCCGACTCGAGCTCGCGCGTCGTCAACGAGGCGATCGACGACGTCCAGCACGACTACTACCGGCCGCTCACCCCGGCGCAGCTGTCCAACGCGGCGATCGGCGGAATCGTGGCCAGCCTCAACGACCGTTTCTCCCACTACCTGACCCCGCAGCAGTTCCGGTCGTTCGACACGGGCGCGCAATATGCGGGGATCGGCGTGGAGGTCGTACCGCAGCACGACGGGCTGCTGATCGCGGACGTGTTCGACGCCTCGCCGGCGAAGCGGTCGGGCCTGACGGTGGGCGAGCTGATCGTCGCCGTCGACGGGCACTCCCTGGTCGGCGTGCCGTCGAGCACGGCGACGAGCCTGATCGAGGGACCTCCCGGGACCGACGTCACGCTGACGCTGCGCGACCACGCCGTCACGAAGAGCGTCACCGTCACGCGTGAGGTCATCACCCAACCCGAGGTCGCCTCGCAGCTCGTCACCTACCACGGCGTCAAGCTCGGGGTGGTCGAGCTGGCCACGTTCGCCGTGCTCGGCGTGCACGGCCAGGTGCGGACCGCCGTGGACAGCCTGATCGCCCAGGGCGCGCGCGGCATCGTCCTCGACCTGCGCCAGAACGGCGGCGGGCTTGTCGAGGAGGCGCAGCTGGTCGCGAGCATCTTCATCCCTCGCGGCGTCATCGTCACAACGCGAGGGCGCGCCCAACCGACCGTCACGCTCGATGCGGTGGGCGGGGCGATCTCGCCGAAGGTTCCCCTGGTCGTGCTCGTGGATCGCGGCACCGCGTCGGCGTCGGAGATCGTCACCGGCGCGCTGCAGGATGACCATCGTGCGCTGGTGGTCGGCACGCACACGTTCGGCAAGGGCGTCTTCCAGGAGGTGCGGCCGCTGTCCAACGGCGGCGCGCTGGACATCACCGTCGGGCAGTACTTCACGCCCAACGGGCGCAACCTCGGCGGCACCGGCGTCAACGAGGGCGCCGGTATCACGCCGAACGTGCCGCTCTCTGACGCGGTCGTGGACACCAACGCGGGGCTGCAGGCGGCACTGAAGACGCTCGCGTCGCAGGTGCAGTGAGCCCGTCCGCGCCGAGCGCGGGCGGGAGCATCGTCGCCGTGCTCGAGAAGCGGGGGCGGTTCCTCGTCGCCGAGCGGCTGTTCCCGCTGCGGGACGAGGGCGACCGGTCCGGGCGCGGGCGCCGGCGCGACGGGGGCCTGGTCGTCGACGCGCGCGGCGCGCCCGGTGGGCGCCGGGCCGGGCCGGGCGATCTCGTGCTCGTGCAGGCCGGTGGACGAGGACGCAAGGGCGGCGGAGCGACCGGTCATGCGCGCGTCGCGCGCATCATCGGGCGTCCCGACGTGGCCCGGGACGTGATCGAGGGCCTGATGCTCGACCGGGGGATGCGGCGCGGGTTCGACCCAGCGGTGCGGCGCGAGGGGCGCAGCGCGCGCGACGCCGGCCTGTCGCCCGCGAGCCCGGGCGGACGGGCCGCCCGACGCGACCTGCGCGAGCTGGCCACGTTCACGATCGATCCGGTCACCGCTCGCGACTTCGACGACGCGATCTCGGCCGAGCAGATCGGCGAGGACGCGGTACGCGTGTGGGTGCACATCGCCGACGTGTCGGCGTACGTGCCGGAGGACTCGCTGTTGGACCGCGAGGCGCGCCGGCGGGGCACCAGCGTGTACGTGCCGGGCGCGGTCGAGCCGATGCTGCCCGAGGAGATCTCCAACGACGCCTGCTCGCTCGTGCCCGAGCAGGACCGCCTGGCCGTCACCGTCGAGCTGGTGCTGCGCGGCGCGACGGTCGAGCAGGCCGCGTTCTACCGCTCGCTCATCCGCTCCAACGTGCGGCTGGACTACGACCGGGTCGACCGCATCTTCGACGGCGGCGAGCCGGCGCAGGAGCCGTGGGTGGCGGCGCTGGCGGCGGCCCGCCGCGCCGCGGCCGCGCTGGAGGCGGCTCGCGAGCGCCGCCGGGGCGCGCTGACGCTGGACCGGCCGGAGCCGGAGTTCCGGCTTGATGACGACGGCCACGTGGCGGAGATCTCCGGGCGCGTGACGACCGAGGCGCACCGTCTCATCGAGCACCTGATGATCGCCGCCAACGAGGCCGTCGCGCGCCACTGCAGCGAGCGCGGGGCGCCCACGCTCTACCGGGTGCACGAGCGGCCCGATCCGGAGCGGGTGGAGCGGCTCGCCGACCAGCTGGCGTCGCTTGGAGTCTCCACGCCGCCGGTGCCCGAGCACCTGTCGGCCTCCCAGGCCGCTGCGCTCATGGGGGACATCTCGGTGCGCGTCGACGCCCACATCCGGCGCACGGGCTACGGGCGGCTGGCCCTCACCCTGCTCGTGCTGCGCGCCCTCAAGCAGGCCTACTACAGCCCGGCGAACATCGGCCACGCCGGTCTCGGCTCCCCCTGCTACTGCCACTTCACCTCGCCGATCCGCCGCTATCCCGATCTCGTCTGCCATCGCGCGCTGCTGTCGACGGTGGGCGGCGGGGAGGCGGCGCCGCGCGCGGCCAGCCTGCGCGAGCTGGGCGAATGGACGTCTGACCGCGAGCGGGCGGCGATGCTCATTGAGCGTGACGCGGACGACATCGCCCGCTGCTTCGCGCTCGAGCAACTGCTCTACGCGCAGGGTTGGGACGTCGTATTCGACGGCGAGATCACCGGGATCATCGGTGCCGGGGCGTTCGTGTCCTTCGGCCTCGGCGAGCTCGACGAGCGGGTGGAGATCCCCGTCTACGAGGGCATGCTGCCGGTGCGGCGCCTGGACGCCCGTGTCCTGCGGGGAGGCCAGGCGCCCGGCGGCGAGGCAGCGCGGGGCGATGGCGCGGATCGATCCCGGTCCCGTCGCGAGGAACCGGGGCGCGATGAGCGACGACGGCGGGCGGCCGCCGGCGCCGATCGAGGCCGGGGCGGCGATCGCGCGGCCCGCGGAACGGCGGGCCGGGCTGACCGCGGCGGCTCGCCGCCGGAGCGCGACTGGTGGGAGCTCAACGAGGAGGGCACGATCCTGTTCGCGGTCGCGCAGCGGCGCCGCGCTGCGCCTCGGCGACGAGGTCCACGTGCAGGTGCATCGCGTCGAGCCGGTGCGGGGTCGCGTCGACCTCGGTCCGCCCCGCGGCGGATACGACGGCTAGGCTCGTCCGTACGATGGCCAAGCAGAAGAAAAAGAAGGCCGCCCCCGGCGACGTCGCCTCCAACCGCTACGCGTCCTACCGCTACAACCTGGTCGAGCGGCTGGAGTGCGGCATCGCGCTGCAGGGCACCGAGGTCAAGTCGCTGCGCACGGGCGGAGCGCAGCTCAAGGACGGCTTCGCCTCGATCCGCGATGGCGAGCTGTGGCTGCAGAACGTCCACATCCCGCCCTACGGCCCGGCGGCGCGCGACAACCACGACCCCGAGCGCCCGCGCAAGCTGCTCGTGCACCGGCGCGAGCTCGACCGGCTCGAGGGGCGCATCAAGGAGCGCGGGCTACACGCTCGTGCCCACGCGTGTGTACTTCTCCGGCCCGCACGCGAAGGTGGAGATCGCGCTGGCCCGGGGCAAGGATCTCTACGACAAGCGCGAGACGATCCGCAAGCGCGACACCGAGCGTGAGATGCAGCGCGCGCTGCGCGACGTGCATCGCTGATCGCCGGCGTCCAGGGGCCGCGGCGCGTTTAGGTGCCGCTCACGCCGGCTGTCACAATGGGAGCATGGAACCAGAGTCCCCGTGGCTCCCGCCGGCCGGCGTGACGCCGGGACCGGCGGCGTGGTGCCCGCCACCAGCATGCCGGCGGTCGGCGAGCACGGCGAGCCCGTGGCGCTCGCGGCCGACGCCCGCGGGAGCGTTCGGCGAGCCCCGGCGGGGCGTGCTGAAGCGCATCGGCAGCGGCATCGCGGTCGTCGCGGCCGCGATCGGGAAGTTCCTCGCCCAGATCAAGGCGCTCCTGCTGCTGCTTGCCGAAGGTCAAGCTGCTGGGCTTTGCCGCCAGCGCGGCCGTGTCGGTGGCCGCCTACTCGCTGTTCTGGGGCTGGGCCTTCGGCGTCGGCTTCGTCGTGCTGCTGTTCGTACACGAGATGGGGCACGTCATCCAGTTGCGGCGCGAGGGCATCAAGGCCACCGCGCCGTTCTTCATCCCGTTCCTCGGGGCAGTGGTGAAGGCCGACCTGTGGACGGGCGACGCGCTGCGCGAGGCCCGCGTCGGACTGGCCGGACCGGTGCTCGGCACGATCGGGGCGGCGCTGTGTGTACCGCTGTACCTGCTGACCGGCAACCAGCTGTTCCTCGCGCTGGCCTACGTCGGCTTCCTGCTGAACCTGTTCAACCTGCTGCCGGTGCTGCCGCTCGACGGCGGGCGGGCGATGGCGGCGATGGCGCCGTGGATGTGGTTCGTCGGGTTCGCCGCGCTGATTCCCGCGGCCATCTTCCTGCGCGGGCCGATCATCTTCCTGATCATCATCTTCGGCGGGCGCGAGGTGTGGGTGCGCTGGCAGCAACGGCGCAGCGGCACGCTCGAGCAGGCCGCGTACTACCGGGTGAGCCCGCGCAACCGGCTTCTGGTCGGTGCCGTATACATCGGGCTGATCAGCCTGCTCGCCGTCGGGATGTACGAGACGTACATCGCGCGCACCATCAGCTGAGCCTCCCGGTTTTCCCGGCTGGCCCAGGCGACTACAATGGCGGGGCAGTACATCCCCGGGGACGACAGGCTTCGACGTGGTCGGTTCGTGGGGGTGGTTGCGAGCCGAGGTCCCGGGAGGCCTCGTAAAACACCCGGGAAAACCATAAGTGCGGACTCTCACGAGTACGCCCTCTTCGCCTAGTCACTAGCTAAGCGAGAGGTTCTGGCCCCGGCGCGCCTGCCGCTGGGATCGCCGGAATCAGATAGCAGGCTCACCCGGTGCGGCTCGCCTCCGCCAATCCGGGGACACCTCAGGAGGCTGGTCCCCCGCAACCCGGCCGGCGAGGCGAGCGGGGGATGAGATCAGAGCGCCGGCTACGCTCGTAGACGCCACTCTTCACGCGATTGCGGACGCGGGTTCAATTCCCGCCGTCTCCACTGCCGTAACGCTCCTGTCACGTTCGTGACGCTCCTGCGACGAACCACTGTCCCGAGGCGCGTTGGGCACCCGCTGGATCGCCGCAACCTTCAGGTGCGTGGGCCGTTGTAGGTTGTCGATCGTGCCAAGGCCAAGGGGGATCTACCGCAGGTTGGCTCGCTACGCGATGGGGCTGCTCGCGCCGACGGCGATGGCCGCGTGCCTGGCGGTCACGGTGGGCCCCGCTTCGGTTGCGTCCGCGAGTCCTGTGCCGGTGTCCTCGCTTGCATGGCAGGATCCCGTGTTGCAGTACCCGCAGACAACGGCGTACGGACCGACGTCCGTCGCCTGTCCGTCGACGACGTTATGCGTAGCGGTCAGCGACGAAGGCGAGATCCTCACGACGACCGCCCCGACGTCGCCGGCGCCGTGGAACTTCGGATCTGTGGATCCCGGAACGAGCTACATGCAGGTCGCGTGCCCATCGGTCTCGCTCTGTGTTGCCGTCACCGCGCACGGGGAGGTGTCTAGTTCCGTCGATCCCGCTGCCGGCGCAGCGAGCTGGCACACGGTGAAGTTGCCTGACCCCCCGGTGGCAGGATGGCTGAACGCTGTGGCGTGTCCTAGCGCGACGCTTTGCGTCATCACCACCGAAGGCGGCGGCATCCTTGTATCCCACGATCCAGCAGGGGGCGCCGACAGCTGGGTCGGCGGGCAGGTCGGTCCGCCGAACGGGGTGATCCTCAGTCCGTACTTCCCGAGCCTGGCTTGTCCGTCGGTTTCGCTGTGCCTGGCCACGGACCAGGCCGGGGACGTGTTTACGTCCGCCGCTGTAGATGCGGGGCCCGCGTCTTGGACCGAGGCGCACGTGTACACCAGCCAGCACATTCCGTGCGAGGAACCGGGGGTGATGCACTGTCCCCCTTCGAGCCTTGGGGCTCTGGTGTGCCCCTCGGTGTCGCTCTGCTTTGTCTCCACGCTTCTTGACGGCCCGCTTTGGTCCAACGACCCTCTTGCTGGGCAGGCGAGCTGGCGGCGCCTGGGCACAGCGACACCGACGATTTTCGCATGTGCCACGCCGGCGTTTTGCGTGGGCGCCGCCGGCGGCGGATCGGTACTGAGCTCGAGCGACCCGCAAGGCGACCCGTCGGGATGGGCACCGATCGGGGTGCCGGCTACATCGAACGGGCTGACGTCGATCTCCTGCCCATCGGTGTCGCTGTGCGTGGCGGTTGACTACCATGGGTACACGATCGCGGCCACGCCAAAACCCGCGGACGTTGTTCGTGCTCAAGCGGCAGCGGCGTTGGAAGCGCAGGTCGTGCCTCCGGCCGTCGCGCGGCACCTCAAGGGACTCGTGGCCCACGGTGGGGAGGATCTGCGCGTCACGTCGCCGCTGGCCGGCACGATCGCTATCCGTTGGGTCGTCCGCCGTCGTAGTGGGGCGCCGCTCGTCGTCGCATCTGGTTCGGGGGGCAGCGGACCTGCCGGATCGCGCGCGGTCCACTTGGCGTTGACCAACGCCGGAAGGCGCACGCTGGTGGGCAACCGGAGTGCGCTTGTGCTCGCGCGACTTGCACTGACGCCTGCTGCTGCACCGACGATCGCAGTGACCGGGACCGTCCGCCTATCGCGCTGATTCGCTGCGGAGACAGGATGCCGAGAGGCTCACGCGGCGTCTGGTTCGGTTAGCGGTCTCGTGCGATCTTGAGTCGAATTGCCCTTGCGACGGTCTTGTCGCTGACGCCAATAGCGCGGGCGATCGCGCGATTGCTCATCCCGAGTTGGTGTCGCTGAGCAGCCCGGTCGGCGATCCGGTGGTGTGCCGGCGGTTCCGCCGTCTCGGCGACTACGGTGCTGACAACGACCTGCGCCGCGGTTCGAATTCTTTGCGTCCGCGTCCACTGCTTGTGACCAACTTGACGCTCTCGTTACAGAGCCGACAGCATCAACGGTCGGCAACTGATACGTGATCGAGTGGCTGGACGGCCTTGATGGCTACGCGGGGCTCGCGTGGCGCACGTGCTCGTCGAAGAAGGCGAGCATGCGCTGCCAGCCGTCCTCCGCGGCGGCCGCGTCGTAACCGACAGCCAGCGGCGTCGGCACCCGCGCGAGCCATCCCTGCCACCCGTCGTATTGCGAGAAGAACGAGTGGCCTGCGTTGTCGTAAGTCTTGACGTCGAGGGGCACGCCCAGCGCGGCGAGGTGGCGCTCCAGGCGTTCGGGTTGGTTACGTCCGAAGGCGCGATCCTTCGCGCCATAGCTCGCGACCACCGGACACACCCCGTCCAGGCGCGAGCGGTCCTTGGGCACCTCGCCGTAGTTGACGGCGGCAGCACGAAACCCGGGCTGCGTTCCGGCAATCAGGGCGAACCCCCCGCCCATACAGAAGCCGGCGACGGCGATCCGTTGCGAGTCGACCTCGGGTCGCGTCGCGAGCGCCTCACGGGCCGCAAGGATGTCCCCGATCTCACGAGCGACGCTGCCCCGCATCAGGTCGACCATGACCCGGCTGAGACAGACGATGCGCGAACCGTGCGAGTAGAGGTCCGGGGCCAGGGCGACATATCCAGCGTCGGCGAAGCGCCTGGCTATGCGGCGGATGTCATCGTTGAAGCCCGGCAGCTCGTGCAGGACCACGACGCCCGGCGACGGCCCGCCGCCGTCGGGCGCGAAGAGCTCCGCATGGAGCACTCCGCCGTCGGATAGCGTCACGTCGAGCTGCTCCGCCGGTAACGACATCGGCGCCAAGCTAGCGGCGCAGCAACGAGGGCGCAAGTCACGCGCTCACGTCGAAGGCACCGACCCGACGAACTCTGGCGCCAGAGCGAACGCGGAACGCGTCGCTCCACATCACGTCATCGGGATGCCGGCCCGGTTGCGCGGCGGTCGCGGGCTGGCGCGAATTGGGTCCGGCGTTCACTCGCTTTCGCGACCGTCTTGTCACTGACAGCCAGCGCCCGCGCGATCGCCTTGTTGCTCATGCCGAGCTCTTGCAGGTGTGCCACGCGCGGCTCGATGCGCCGGTAGACGGGCAGCTCCGCCGTGTCAGCGATCACGGTGTCGATCGCGACTTCCGCCGCGGTTCGAATTCTTTGCGTCCGCGTCCACTGCCGGCCAGAAACGGGCTCTCTGGGCGGCCTTTGGCGTTCCGGGGCCGGCGCGCCAGCCGAGGGAGCTCGGTCTCAGGGCCGTGGGCGATTGGCTGTGCTGCTCGCGGATCGCGCCGCGATGAGCAGGCGGCGGTGGATCGTCCTCAGAACTCCTCGAATGTGGCCTTGCCTGCGCCCGATCCGGTGCTCGACGAGCCGGTGGTCTGCGTGCCGGCCTGGACGGCCTCGGCGTCAACCTCGGGCACGATCAGATCCTCGACCGTCTCGGGCTCACGCTCTGTCGGCGCGTGCAGCCCCTGATGCGGCTCGCTCATCATTGGCCCCCATGCTGGAAAAGATGCAGCGAGGGCAGTCTCCCAGCCGATCCGGCGCCGGTCAACCCTGGCGGACCCTATCGCCGTTTGGCCCGCCAGGTGACCCACAGGCCGCCGCGCGGCGATAGGGCCCCTCGCACACCAGCCGATCCTGCCCTCAGCGCGGCCCCGGGATCGACACGACGTCGATCAGCGATGCCAGATCGTCGAAGTCGTCGGGGTTGCATGTATAGACCGGCAGGTCGTTTGCCAGTCCCGTCGCGGCGATGAGAAGGTCAAGTGCCCTGCGGCCGCGTGCCTTGGTCCCGCCGGCGGCGATTGTGGCGTATACGCGACCGTACGCGCGAGCCACATCGGCATCGACCGGAAGGGGCTCGAATGCGGCTTCGGCGCGTTGGAGCCTGTCTTGGCGTCGGGCGCGCTCGTCCGCATCCGCGGTTGCGTGCGGACCGGCGGCCAGTTCGGCGAGCGTGATCGCCGAGATCGCGAGCTCAGCCGGAAGGGCGCTCGCGTCGAGGCGATCAAGGTCGATGAGCACCGACGTGTCGATGAGCCCGCGAGGGTGCCGGCGCTCAGGCACGCGGCGCCGGATCCTGGTTCACTGCCGCGTCGATCTCCGCCCGGAACCGCAGGCGGTCGATGGGGGGTGCGCCAGCGAACGCCGCGAGAGCCGTCTCGGCTGCAACGAACCGCCGACGCCGCAGCGGCGCCAACTCGCCGACCGCGACGCCGTTTCGCGTGACGACAAAGCTCTCCCCCCGGTCCAGCGCACGCATGATCTCGCCGCTCGCGTTGCGCAACTCGCGCTGCGTGATCTCTCTGGCCACCTCCGCAGCGTAGCACAGGTGCTACGCTGCCGGACCGCCGCTATGCGGGTAGCGGCTGGGTAGCAGGCGCACTCCGAAACGACCCGGTATGCACGTGCTTTCGCGCTGTCCGCACCCGCCGTCTCCACTTGTTGTGACGAGCTCGCCGGGTTTGGTGCGCTGCCGTTGCAGAGGAACGAGAGCGCCGGCCGCGACGCCGTGTGCTCAGCCGGCCGCAGACGGCCGGAACTCAGTCACTGCGTGGCGTTGTGTACCTGGAGGCGCTCCAACTCGTTGGCGATGACGGTCGCACCGTCGCTGCGGGCGAGGGCGCCGGCCATCGCGCGGGCGCCCTGCTTGATCGACTGGTCCTCGAGGGCCCGCGAGATCACGCGGCGCAGCTTCTCGGGGGAGCTCTTCTTGCTGACCCTCACGCCGGCGTGCGCGACGACCACGCGGGCGGCGTTATCCGGCTGGTCGCGACCATCGGGAATGCAGACGAGCGGAACCGCATCGGCGAGGGCGGCGTTGACGGTTTGCCAGCCCGCGTGGGTGATGACGAGCGCCGCGTGTGGAAGAACGGTTCGATGCGAGACGAAAGCGACACTGCGCGTGTTGTCGGGGATGCGGAGCTGACTCGGGTCGAGCGCCGGCCCGGCGGTAAGCAGCGCTCGGACGCGCAGCCCGGCCACGGCGTCAAGGACGCGCTGGGCGAGCGCCTGCTGGTTCATGTAGCTGGTGCTGAAGCTGATCAGCACCAGCGGATCGGCGTTCCCTGAAGGCCATAGTGACTCCCACTCCTTCTCGAATGGCTCGAACGCGGGGCCCACGTAGTGGACATTCGCGGGGAGCTGGGCTTGGCTCGAGAAGTCGAGCTCTGGGGCGGTCATCACGTAGATCGCGTGCACGCCGCGGAGCTGGTCGTTCCAGTCCTTCAGCGGCGCGAGTCCATGCTCGGCACGGACGTCGTTGAGCACCGGAAGCCCGGCGGCCGAGAAGCGGCTGGTCATGGCATTGAGCAGGCGGTCGCGCGCAGCACCCAACGGACCCCCCATCGGCTTCAGGCCGCTGAACAGCGGCGGCGCGCCAGGAGCTGGAAGCGGATACGGGCAGTGAACGAGCGCGACCGCGGGTGTGCCTGCGTGCTCGGCAGCGACTGCCGCGGCAATGAACAGCCAATCGAACACGATCACGTCGGCGCTCCAGTCGCCGAGCAGTTGGACGTTCTCCCGTGTCGCATCTCGCAGCGGTGCGATCGGAGCGTCGCGCATTCGTTTCGCGGCCCCAAGCGGCGTCCGCGCCTCCCAGTCGCGTACCGGGTCCGTCTCCGGACGCGTGATGTCGAGGTCGGGAAGCCACCGGCGGATCGCGACGAACTCGGCCCCAGTGCGCTCGATCCGTTCCCGCGCGGCGCCGTGGGCGAGGACGCGCACCTCATGACCACGCTCGACGAGCTCCCGTGTGAGCGCCAGCTGAGGTGGAGCGTTGCCGCTGAACGCCAGGAGCGTCTGGAAGACTCGCATATACTTCAGCTTAGTCCTACCAAGATGAATATGTCAAACGGCCCCAGCCAGAACACGTCGATATCGGATGTCCGCGCGAGCTGATGCCGCTGCCGCAACCGGCGAACGGCTGCTCGCCGCGGCCTGGAAGCATTTCGGCACGCGAGCCTACGAGGAGGTCCGCCTGCGCGAGATCGCCGACGACGCCGGCGTCACCGAACAGACGCTTTACGCCCGGTTTCACTCCAAAGACGAGCTACTTACCGCCGCCTACAGATGGTGGGGCATGCGCGAGATCGAGCGCCGCGACGCTGCTCCAATCGGTCGCGTCCCCGACGCCGTCGCCAACGTGTTCGACCACTACGAGGCGCACGGCACGGCGATCCTACGCATGCTCTCCCAAGAGGACCGCATCCCTGCCATCCGCAACCTGACCGACAGGGGGAGGGCCTACCACCGCGACTGGGCAAACAGAGTCTTCCAGCCGCTCCTCGCCGGCCTGCCGCGCGCGTCCAGAGAGCGCCGGCTCACGGCCCTCGTGATCGCGACCGACGTGCTGGTGTGGAAGCAACTGCGACTCGACATGCAGCTCAGCCGCCCCCAAGCGGCAAAGATCGTCCTGGAGATGATCGAGTCCTACTCGCGGCGATCGAATTGAGAGGGCTGCCTCCGATCCGCGCTCGATGAGCTCGGATCGTCAGCCGCGCTGCGAGCCGTGGACCAGCGTTGTCCCACGCTGGCCGCGACCGAGTGGCGCGCGGAGGTGACGAGAGGCCTGACGCCTCGTCGCGCTCGCTTCGTCGCGCGTTTGTGTCGTGACGGTCCGTCGCGTCAGGTCGCGTCGCCCTCCAGATGGTGGCGCCGCGCCAGCTCGCCGGCGGTCCCCGCGACGGTGCGGCGCTGGCCGCCGGGCTCGGGCTGCACCCGCGCGCCGCGCGTGACTTCCTCGACGCGCTCGTCGCGATTGGCGTGCTCAGCCGTGAGGGCGACGCGTACGCGAACACGCCCGAGTCCGACCTGTTCCTCGACCGCGCCAAGCCGTCCTACGTCGGCGGCATCCTGGAGATGGCCAACGCGCGGCTGTACCCGTTCTGGGGACGGCTGACGGAGGCGCTCCAGAGCGGCGAGCCGCAGAACGAGGTGCGCACCGGCGGGGACTTCTTCGCGGCGCTCTACGCGGATCCGGAGCGGCTCGGGCAGTTCCTGTGCTCGATGACCGGTCTCAGCGCTGGGGCGTCGATGGCGATCGCCGAGAAGTTCCCGTTCGCGCGCTACGGCTCGGTGCTGGATCTCGGTTGCTCCGAGGGTGGCCTGCTCGTCCAGGTCGCCCGCGCCCACGAGCACCTGCGCGGCACCGGCTTCGACCTCCCGCCGGTGGGCGACGGCTTTGAGAGCCACGTGCGCGCCCATGGGCTCGAGGGGCGCATCGCGTTCGCGGGCGGGGATTTCTTCACCGATCCTCTCCCGGGAGCGGACGTGATCGTGCTTGGCCACATCCTCCACGACTGGAACCTGGAGGAGAAGCAGCAGCTGCTCGCCAAGGCCTACGACGCGCTCCCCGCCGGCGGCGCGGTCATCGTGTATGAGGCGATCATCGACGACGATCGCAGCCACAACGCGTTCGGCCTGCTGATGAGCCTGAACATGCTGATCGAGACCCCCGGCGGGTTCGATTACACCGGCGCCGACTGCCAGGCGTGGATGCGCGACGTCGGGTTCGTCGACACCTACGTCGAGCATCTCATCGGCCCCGACTCGATGGTCGTCGGGTTCAAGTAGCCCGTCTGCAAGCAGGAGGGGCTCGCGCGGCGCCGCAGCGGGCGCCGGGCGGGCCATGCCCCCGAGCGGCGGGCGGACGCGCCGCGAAGCGCCCGGGGTAGGGCGCGGGCATGGAGTCCCCGTGCCCGCGCCGATCGGAGCGACCGGGCTAGACATCAGACCAGTCGACGGTGGCCACCGTGACTGGTTCCGCGAGTCCTTTCAGCTCGAGCGCTCGCTCGTCGTGGACGCGGAAGGCGTTGCCTGTCGCATCGAGGGCCTCGCGGCTCACGACAACTTCGCCGGCGCCGGCCGCTGCCGCGATGCGGGCGGTCGTGTGCACTCCGCGGCCGCTGTAATCACCACCGCGGTCGGTTGCCTCGGTGGCGTGGATGCCGATGCGAACGCGAGGCGCGAAGCCGTGATCGCGGCGGTGGTCGCGCAGCGCCCGCTGGATCGAGCAGGCGCACTCGAGCGCGTTGTCCGGCTCGGAAAAGGCGACAAAGAAGCCATCGCCCTCGTGCTTGACCTCGTCGCCGGCGCGCGCCTCGAAGCACCGCCTCAACGTGCGGTCGTGCCACGCGAGCAGTGATTCCCACTGCTCGTCCCCGAGCAGCTCGACCAGCCGCGTCGAGTCGACGATATCGGTGAACATGAACGTCCTGGCGGCCGTGTGCGGGTCCGAGCCGGCTCTCGAGAGCAGCGCCGACAGACGACGCGAGGCTCGCTGGGCCCCGATGCGCTCGAAGCCCGCTCGCGCGGCCGTCAGCTCCAGCTCCACCGCGTCCCGGTCGCCGAGATCGGCATAGACGCCAGCCAAGAGCTCGCGGGCCTGGGCCGCCTCGTAGGGGGCGTCGATCGCGGACCACAGGCCGATCCCCCGGCGAAGCTCGCGAATCGCCTGATCGGTGCGAGACTCCAACAGCGCCACCTGCCCGCCGGCCACCGTGGCGGCGGCGCGTACTGCGGTCGTGCCAAGCGAACGCGCGAGCTCCTCCAACTCCTCATGCGCGGAACGCGCCAGCTCGGCGTCATCCGCGGCGATGGCGATCTCGACCGCCGCTGGCAGAACCAGCCACCGGCCCTCGCGCGCCAGCCCGCTTTCGTCTGCCAGTGCATCCAGAATCGCCCGCCGCGCGCCGGCCGGCTTCCCCTCGTCGAGACGCAGGAGCGCCAAGCCGGGCTGCGGATCAAAACCCAGCTCGGCGGAGTGGCGAAATGACGCCGCTGCACCCTCGAGGTCGCCGCGGCGCCGGCGGATCTCGCCGAGCTCATGCAGCCCCCAGGCGGCCCACCGAGGCGACGACAGCAGCAGCTCCTCGACCGCCTCGCCGGCATCGCGTTCGGCCCGGTCGAGCTCGCCGCGGAAACGCATCACCTCAGCCTGGTGAAACCGGCAGAGGCCCGGGAATCCGCTCAGGGATTGCCGGTCGCACCAGCGCAGCGACGCGACGCTCCACTCGCCGGCGCGACCCCAGTCGCCGCGATTGCGGCACGCGAAGATCGTCGAACAGAAGATCTGCCCGGTCGTCCACAATTCGAGCTCTCCGCCCAGTGCCGCGGCCATCGCCTCGTCGATGAGGGCGGTGCCAGCTGCCACTTCGCCGCCGAGCAGCCGCGCGTGGCCCATGGCCAGGCGGCCCAGGGCCTCAACGTCGCGATCTTGGAGCTCGCGTCCGAGATCAACCATGTCCTGGCTGATGCGCAGCGCCGCTGGTCCGTCACCCACGAAGAACGTGCCCTGTGCCATGCACATGAGGACCAGGCCACGCTCCCGACACGGGGGCTCGCCCTCGAGCAACCGTTGGGCGCGCGCAAACCAGCCGGCGGCGAGCGCGTCGCCGCGCCGCGCATGGTGCTCGAGGGTCAGCTTCACGGCCACCCGCGCCGCCGATCGACGGTCCCGGGTGCGCTCGTACCCGGCCGCGGCCCGCTCGAAGGCGTCGAGCATCTCGTCGAAGTGGCGCGACCAACGCGCCGCCTCGGCCAAGCGCTCCAGGTCCTCGGGTGGCAGCGACCCCTCGGCCTCGCAGGCGCGCAGCTCGGCGAAGGCGGCCTCCCATTCCCGCCGCTCGAACGCCTCGCGCCCGCGCGTCTGCGCGCCGCTCGCAGTCTCCGGCATGTCGGAATTCTCCCACGCGCGCGCCCGTGGGTGGACAGAGTCGTCGCGCTAATCGAACGGTTGCCGCGCCGCCGCGAGCAGTTGCCCGTCAGGAGACCACTGAGGGTCGCCGATGAACGTCGCCGTCGGCGCGAGGCGGCGGACGCCGGTGACCACTGTCGCCCCGGCTGTGAGCGTGGCGACGCCCACCCCATCCGGGACCGGCTCGCCGCCGACGTAGTACACGTAGGCCAGCTGGTGGCCATCCGGGGACCACGCCGGCGTGTCGGCCGTGTCGCGGCCGACGTCGACGCTCATCAGCCTGGCCCCAGTGTCGTCGAGAATGTCGATCCGGCCGTCCTGGCCTGCCACGGCGATCTGCTGGTTGTCAGGCGACCAGGCGGCCTCGCTTGCGTTACTGGCGAGCCTGCGCATCGCTCCGGTGGCGACATCGCCCACCCACACCTCGGTGTAGCCGCTGAACACGACCTGGCTCCCGTCCGACGTCAGGGCTTGCGGCTCCAGCTCGACGGGGTCAAGGGTGGACGGGTGGAACACGCGGATGACGTGCCCGGTTGGCACGTCGACCACGACCAGGCTCGCCGGGAATCCCGGGATCGCGATCGCCGCACGGCGCCCGTCGGCGGACCACGCGACCTGCGGCCGGTCCGGTGACGAGCCGAACCGCAGGATCCTGAACGGCTTCCGGGCGCCGACGTACAACCACACCTCGGTGTCGGCGATGCTCGCGCGCGTCTCGGCGAACTCGGTGCACCCCGGGCCGAACGACACCGCGTACGCGTTCGGGAGGCGTTCGAGGACCGTCGGGCGGCCGCCGGGTGCTCGCTCCACCACCGCCGACGGCGCACTGGCGGAAGCGCCCGCGACCGTGACGAGCTTCCCCGCGGCGGTCCAACACGGTGAGTCGATGAACGCGCCGGCGCTCGTCGGCGCAGTTGGCGGCGCAAGCGACAGCAGCGACGTCGCGCCGTTCGCGGGAAAGATCGCGACGTCGTTCGGCTCTGCCGAACGCGCCCAAGCTGCCGGTGCGCCGGCCAGCGCCGCACAACACATCGCCGCTGCGAAGACGCGCATATCGAGAACATGCTCGGCTGGGCCGATGCCCGCCTTTAGCGGCGAACGAGAACCGGGCGCGGTCGTGCAGGATGGGCAGGCTTGTCAATGCCCTGAGGGCTGGCTTGGCTTCGCGGGCCGGTCAGCGCGGGCTAGGCGGCGTAGGCCAGCTTGGGCTGGCCTTGCTTCTCCCGCTTGGACTCATACATCGCGCCGTCGGCCAGCGTCACCATTGCGGTCGCGTCGAGCGCGGCGCCGGCAGACCAGGCGACGCCGACGCTGATCTGGGCCGGAATGCGTTCGGTCGCGATGCGGACGTGTGCCCGGCGAACGGCGCTGGCCAGGCGCTCGGCGAGCTTGAGGGCCTGGTCGCTGCCGCCGATGTCCGGGCAAACGACGAGGAATTCGTCACCGCCCATCCGCCCGACCATGTCGTGCTCGCGCACGACGCCGCGCAGCCGCTGTGCGACGACGCGTAACAGCTCGTCTCCCGCGGCGTGACCGTAGGTGTCGTTGACGGCCTTGAAGCAATCGACATCCACGTACACCACGGCGCATTCGGCGGGACGTTCGGCACCGTTGGCGATCCGCTCGAGTGCGAGCACGATCGACGCGCGGTTGTAGCAGCCGGTGAGCTCATCGAAGGTGGCCCTCTCCCGCAGCTCCTCACGCATCCGCGCGCTCTCGGTCACGTCTGCCATGCACGCGATCGCGCCGGTGACCGTCCCGTTCTCAAGGCTGAGTGCGCGCACGCTGACGGTGCAGAACCGCATCCCGGCGGACGCGCCCGGGCACAGCTGAACCTCGATATCGACCTCGCGTCCCTCGCTCAGGACCTCGTCGAACGCGTGCTCCAGCAGCGGCCGATCCGACTCGATGACGGCGGCCAACTGAGCGGCGGCCGTCTCCTGTCGCTCGATGCCGAGAATCTGATGCAGACGGTCGTTGGTGTAGACGACGCGGCGGTCGGTGTCGATCTGCAGCAGGCCGATCGGAATCGCCCCGGCCATGCGGTGCAGCAGCTGCTGGTTTGCGCGCAGCTCCTCGTGCGCGGCCATCTCGTCTGAGATGTCGACCATCTCGCTGACCACGCAGTTGTGCAGCGGATCGTCGAGCAGGTTGTGGTTGGTGACCTCAAACCAGACCCACGATCCGTCGCGATGGCGGTGACGCAGTCGCACGCGCCGTCCCGGGCCCGGGCAGGCGATCATCTCCATCCAGTTGTCGATCGCCAGCGCTTGATCGTCCTCGTGCATGAACTCGAGGCTTCGATGGCCCTCCATCTCGTCCGGGCTCCAGCCGAGTATCTGCGTGGTCGCCTCGTCGATCGTGACGATCAGGCTGCGTGCGTCCTTGCGGACGGTCGTGAAGCGGGGCGCCGCCTCGCGCACCTCGGGTCGGACGGCGACATCGCCGCCGTCGGCCCCCAGGCACACGGCCAGAATCACCCCGTGGCGCTCGCGCAGGTCGAGCAGGTACATCAGGCCGGTCAGCTCGGGGTGAGCCGCGGGGCGGTATTCACATCGTGCGACACCCTCCGCCAAGACCTGGTCCCATGCCGCGATCACGGCGCCATCGAACGCAACAAGATCGAGGCCCGAGCGACCCTCCAGGGCGACGTTGCCCTGCAGCGGGATCGACTCGGGCACCTCGACCACGGTGTTATCGAGTCGCAGCGCGATGACGGGCGTCTGCGGGTAGAGCGCCAACAGCGCCCGACACACCCGGTCCAGGGTGCGGGCGTCCAGGTGCTTGGCGTGCCGGCGTTCGAACACCTCGAGCGCGCGTTGCATCGCCTCCGGCAGCGCGTTCCGGGACGCTTCGATGTCCGCTGGGGACAGCGGAGCCGCGTCCCCGCTCGCTGGTGCTGGCGCTGTCGGGCGGCGGGCATCCATTTCCAAGACATTCGGCTCAACGGCGTTTGGACTACAGGGATGGGCGTGATTCTGGACGTTCTCAGCGTGCGCCCGCGAGTGTCCAGCGCGCAGGTCGGCGTCCTGGTCTGGCCCGACTTCCGTCGGCCATTGCGCGCCGCCCAGCGATCCGCCGCTTCGCGCCGACGAGGGCTTGCTTTCAGTACGTGTATGTACTAATACTGGACTGACGCTCGATCGTATGCGCGATTCCGGGGGAGGAAAGCCATGACGAGAAGCAGCTGGCCGGGTCTGTGCGCCTGCGTCGCCGCGGCGGTGGTGACGCTCGGCGTGGCAGCGGACGCGGCTCAGGCGAACCAGTACTTCGGGGCGCCGGTGACGGTGACCACCGACCCGTACACGTTCGGCCAAGCGCCGGTGTTCATGCCGGACGGTCGCGTCGTGGTGAGCGCCAACGAGGGGGCCGGGACGCAGGTCTACATCAGCAACCAGGACGGGTCAGACCAGCAATGCCTGACCTGCGAGCTGCCCGCGCCCAACGCGGTGCCCGCGGTGCGACCGCAGGGTGACTGGATCCTCTTCCACTCGTGGATGGGCCACCAGATAACGCTCGGCGCGCCGGGCTTCGGCGGCATCGGCTCGTCGCTGTTCGTGATGCACCCCGATGGCTCCGACGTCACGCGCCTGACCGGAAGCGTCGGGCCGGCCGGTGAGCTTCTCGACGACTACCACGCGTACTGGTCCCCCGACGGCAATCAGATCGTGTGGGCGCATCTGAATGGGAACTTCCTCTACGACGGCGGTCGCTTCGACTGGGACATCCGCGTGGCGAACTTCGTCGACCCGCCGCATGGTTCCCCCTATCTGACCGACGTGCGCGTCGTCCGTCCGGACAACGGTCACTGGTATGAGACGCAGTGGTGGGCGCCGAACGGCAGCGGCTTTCTCTACACCGAGAGCGACTCGACCACGCTTGCCGATCTCTACTTCTGCCGGCTCACGCCCTCAGGCTGTCAGGTCACGCAGCTGACCAACGACGCGTCATGGAACGAGCAGGCCGTCTTCACGCCCGACGGGCGCGACGTGATCTTCATGTCCACCCGTGACCATCCGGGTCTGCTCAACTCGTACCTTCAATTCGCCGAGGCTCTCGGCATCCCGAGCGACCTGGACAACCTGCTGGTGCTTCCGGTGTTCGAGTTCGGCTTCGAGCAGCCGTTCTTCCCCGAATCGACTGACCTGTGGGAGCTCGACCTGGCGACCGGGGCGCTGCGTCGCCTCACCACCGACGGGGACGACGGCTGGGTGATTCCCGAATTCGCGTGGGACCCCACCCACTCGTTCCTCCTGTGGACGGAGGGGCGGATGACCAACGAGGTGCTGGCGTCGCAGGCGTCGGACCTGGCGGCGCTGATCGCCCAGGCGCTCAAGGTGCTGGGCAGCACCAGCCTGACCCTCCCAAGCGCCGGAGGGAACGTGCTCAGCCTGTTCCCGACCGAGGCCCGGACGCGCATGATGCGCTTCGATCTCGGCGGGGGGAGCGCGGGGTGACGGCCGGCGCAAGCCGGGCACGCACTCGCGCGTACGCCGGAAAGTCGGCCGAGCTTCGTCGCGCCGATCAGCGGGAGCGGATGCTGAACGCGGGACGCGACGTGTTCGCCCTGCGCGGCTACGCGCAAGCGGGCATCGATGAGATCGTTGCGCGGGCCCGGGTGTCGCGAACGTCGTTCTACGAGCACTTCGAGAACAAGGAACAGTGCCTGCTGGCGGTGTTCGCGGAGGGCATGGCCCGCCTGCGTGAGGCCCTGGCGATAGCGGTTCGGGAGCCGCTGGCGCCCCGCGCGCGGATCCGGGCCGAGGTGGAGACGGTGGCGCGGACGTTCGCCGACGATCCGGCGATGGCGCGCGTGATGCTCGTGGTGATCGTCGGCGCGACCCCGGCCGCCGAGCGCGCCCACATCGACATGCGTGCGAAAGCCGCGGCGCTGATCGAGGCCCAGCTGGAGGAGTATCCGCTGTGGCGCCGCCGCAGCAGCCACGAGCGCCACGTCGCGGCGATCGCGGCGATGGCAGCAATCGCGGAGCCGGTCAGCGAGCTCGTGGCCAGCGGCCGCATCGGGCAATGGGAGACGATCGTCGATCCGGTGGTGGGCTTCGTCGCGCGCGGCTTGATGGCCAGCCCGGATTCCTGATCTCCGTGGGCGATCGCGTCGCCCACGTCGGCCAGTGGCGGGGCCGCGGCCGAGCCGCCCCAACAGCATCGCGTCGATCTGCATCACCGCGAGCGGATTCCCCACCAGCTGACGCATCGGCCGGGTGACCCCGACGCGGGACCTCGCCGCGGCGCCCGCGCCGCGGCGGCGGCGACGGTCGGGCCGGGCGGTCGCCTCAGCCGGCCTGCGCCAGCAGCGCCTGCGCGGGACGGTGTCGGTCTTCGTGCCGATGTAGCCCGGCCCGGCCGACCGCCGCCCTTAACGAGTTGGTGTCATCTCGCCCGACGGGGCTGGGTAGCCTCGAGCCGCCCGGCGGGCTCGCGCCGGGCTCGATGGCGGGCGGGGCAGCCGGCCTCGCCCCATCCGGTCACAGGAGGCCCACATGAGCAGATGGCTGCCACCGCGCTCGTCGAACAGGCCGCGGCTGATGGCGATCGTGGCGGTCGCGGCGCTGTCGGCGGGGGGAGCGGCTCCCTCCGGTGCGCTCGCGCGATCTCCCGCGCAGCACTCTCCGGCGCTCGGCGTGTTCATCGACCACGCCATCTTCAACGGCGCGCAGCTGCAGCACGCGATTCCCGGCGGCAGCGAGCACCTGACCCAGCCGGACGACATCACGTCCTTGAACGGCCGCATCTTCGTCGCCTTCCAGAACGGGGTGGGACCGCAGGGACAGGCCAGCGCGACGGGCAACCTGAGCAGCACCGTCGTCGAGCTCAATCTCGGCGGCCGTCCTGTTCACCAGTGGGATATCACCGGGAAGTGCGACGGCCTCACCGCCGACCCCGAGATCGGCGGCGTGATCGCGACGGTCAACGAGGACGCGAACTCGAGCCTGTACACGATCGATCCGCGCAGCGGCACGATCGTGCACTACCAATACAGCGAGCCGCTGCCCTCGGCAGGCGGAACCGACGCGATCTCGATCTACGACGGGAAGATCCTGATCAGCGCGTCCGCACCCGGCACGACCGGCGCCGCGGCGCCACAGGCTGCCTACCCGGCCGTCTACGAGGTCGCGCTCGACGCCTCGACCGACGTCGCGGAGATCCAGCCGCTGTTCGGCGACGAGGCCACGGCCACACCGGCCAACGTCGGCGCCGCGAGTGGCAGCGTCACCCTGGCGCTCACCGACCCCGACTCCAACGAGGACGTTCCCTTCTACGCGCCGCGCTTCGCCGGCGACTTCATGCTCACCAGTCAGGGAGACCAGCAGCAGATCTTCGTCAGCGACGCCGGTGGACCCCATCAGTCACTGTCGGTGCTCAACCTGTCCAGCTCGGTCGACGACACCGCCTGGCCGTCCGTTCCCTGGGGCGCGCTGTACGTCACCGACAATGGCGGTGACACCGTCAACCGGATCATCGGCGACTTCCGTGCGGGATCGGTGTTGGTGGCCGACACGCCGTGTGACGAGAACAGCGCGCCGAGCACGTGCCCGGCTCCCGGGTTCCCGCCGAACTTCCTCGGTACGCTGAATCCGTGGACCGGCGCGATCGCGCGGGTACCGCTGTTCGGGCCGCCGGTCCAGCCGCAGGGGATGCTGTTCATTCCGTGAGGCTCGATCAAGTCGTGGACGGCCTTGACGCGGCGCCCGTCCTCGAGATAGACGCAATGTCGGCGGCCGGCGGCGGCGAGGACCCGCCGCCGGACCGGGCCGCTGAGCAGCGTCCTGGCCTCGGCGAGATCGACGAGCCGGTGCTCGTCGATCTCGGCTCCGTCGAGCGTGATCGTCGCCAGCTGTGCGTCGGGCAGCGCCCCGCAGTCGAACAGGAAGCGCATGCCCCCGGGCCGGTCGGAGCGGGGGTGCAGGAAGTCGACGCAGGCCAGCCGGCCGCGCTCGATCTGCAGGCCGCATTCCTCGAGGGTCTCGCGCCGGCAGGCCTGCCACGGGGACTCGCCGAAGGCCTCGATCTGACCGCCGGGTACCGTCCATCCTCCCTTGTAGTTGGGCTTGAGGATGAGCAACCGGCCGCTCCCGTCGAAGATGAGCGCGCCCGCCGAGGCGGGGATGCGGGGGATCTCCCAGGGCGGCTCGGCGCCGGCGTGATCGGCCATCCGGTGATGATCGCCGATCGTCGACCGGCGTCGCGCGGGCCGGCGCCGTTGCGCGGGCGCCCGCCCCTGGTAGCGTCCGCGGCGTGGTCCCGTGGGAGATCGTGCCCGGCCTGTGGCGTTGGACGGCGTCTCATCCGGACTGGCATGGCGAGCAGAGCTGGGAGCAGACGGTCGGCTGCGTTCTCTACGAGCTGCCCGACGTCGTGGTGCTCATTGATCCGCTGGTGCCATCCGACGACCGCGTGGCATTCCTCGGCTGGCTGGACGGGCGCGTCGCCCGTCGCCCGGTGAGCGTCCTGACGACGATCCGCTGGCATCGGCGCGACCGCGAGGAGCTTGCGCAGCGCTACCGGGCCAACACCTCGCGGGCGTGGAACGCGGTCCCGGCCGGCGTCGAGCCGCGGCCGCTGCGCGGCGCTGGGGAGACGATGCTCTGGCTCCCCGGGGTGGCCTCGCTGGTGGCCGGTGACCGGCTGCTCGGCGCCCCGGGCGGTGGGCTGCGGCTGTGCCCGGAGGACTGGCTGTCGGACGTTCACGTCGATCGCGCCGGCCTGGCCGGGCTGCTGGCGCCCCTGCTCGAGCTGCCGATCGAGCGGGTGATGGTGTCACACGGCGAGCCGGTGCTCCACGACGGGCGGGCGGCGCTGGCGCGGGCGCTGCACGAGGCCGTCCCGGGCTGAACGGACGACCGCGACCGCGCCCCACGCCGCGTTCGGCGGGGCGGCGTTGGCCGCCCCGCCGAACCGCTCCTCGATCCCGCTTGCGCTCAGTCAGACTGAAGTGGCACGGCGGCGGTCACGCCGACGCCGGTGCCGGTCCGCACCGGTGCGGCATAGCCGTAATCGGGGCTGGTGCCCGCGGACTCGTGCTCGCCGAAGGCCTGGTGCACCGACTCGTCGAGCGCACGCTCCAGGTCGTACTCGATCCCCGCAAGGGCGCCGGCCTGGCGGCGGCTCATCACAAACAGCGATGCTCCGCCCACGATCATGTACCCGAAGAAGATGTACGGGAAGATGTTCAGCGGCCACGCCGGGACCGGGTAGAAGCTGCCGACCAACGGGACGAGCAGGAACACGCAGGCCAACACGGCGAGGGCGATGTTGCGCCCCGACAGCTCACCGAGCTTGTGCAGGTAAACCGGCGCGGCGATCGTGATGAGGTAGTAGGCGGTGAGGAACCCGAGCGCCGCCAGCGTGCCGGCATCGTTGAAGATCGTGTTCGGGCTCGTGCCCACGGCGTGCAGGATCACTGCCACCGAGAAGATCAGCGTTCCGTACACGGCGAGGGCCACGTGCGGGGTCAGGTTCGACTCGTGCACGGAGTGCAGTCGCCGGGGGAGGAATCCGTGCCGGCCCATCGGGAACATGATCCGCGCGCCGGCGTTCAGGCAGGACAGCGACAAGGAGAAGAAGCTGACCATAGCGCCGATGTCGAGCGGGATCCGGAAGAACGGCACGTTGTACGCCTCGGCCAGGGAGTTGAGCGGGACGGTCAGCGTGTTCAGCGTGAGGCCGGTCTGCCCGGCGCCGAACACCTCGACGTAGCTCATGATCACCATGAACGTCCCGGTGATGATCAGGCTCCAGATCACCGCCCGCGGCACGTTGCGCGTCGCGTTCTTGGCCTCGCCACCGAGCGTGGTCGCGCTCTCGAAGCCGACCAGGCTGAAGATGCAGATGACGACGGCCAGGCCCATGCCCTTGAGGTCAACGCCCTTGAGCCCGGTCTGGGCCGTATCCACCTTCACCCCGTGCTTGAACAGGATGACCCCTGCCAGCGCGAGGATGCAGGCCACCGACGCGCCCTCGAACGCGAGCATGAGCAGCGAGGAGAGGCGGATGTCCTTCAGGGCGATCGTGATGCACGCCGCCCCGCTGATCGTCATGTACACGAAGGGTGAGATGTGACCGCCGCCGAGCTGTAACACCAGCTGGCCGGCGAAGATGGAGAAGCCGGCAAGCCCGACGACCGAGATGAACAGGTAGGACCAGATAAGCGCCCATCCCGACATCACCCCGGCCACCGGACCGAGTCCGCGGTTGGTGTACGCGTACATCGACCCCGCCGTGGCCGAGCGCTTGGCGAACTGGTTGAGCCCGCCGACGACGAGCAGCAGCATGACCGTACCGAACGCATACGCGGCCCACGTCCCGTTGCCGACGTTGCCGAACACCGTCGCGATGATGAGCACGGCGGTCATCGTCGGAGAGATCACCGCCACCGACTGCGCGATCAGCGTCGGGAACCCGAGCGCATGCGGCCGTAAGCGGGCCTGTCTTGACGTCGTCGCGGAGCCGGTCGCGGGCGTGGTCGTGCTCATAGTCGGTCGATCCCCTTGTCGGCGCTGAACGGAGGTTGAACAGCGCCATTGTCGGTGCGCACCGGCGGGACGTCTTTAGTTCGCCGGTCCAACCTTGCCCGACCGTGGGGCCAACCTTGCCCGCGCCCGCCTTCCGCGAATGTGTAACTTGTCACCGCGCGGCGTCGATGTGTGTGTGAAGCCCACATCCGATGTGTGAAAGTGACACCTCGCCGCCGGTGATCCTGACGAGGCGTCCATGCTGCCATCGGCCCGACCGTCGATGCCGATGTCGCGCCGTGCCGGGTGAGCGCCCCCGGCTCAGCCGCCGCGGCGCCACGTCGTCGAGCTGCGGCGATCGCCTGATCGGGGCTAGCCGCGGGCGAGCGCGTCGTTCAGCGTGGCGCTCGGCCGCATCGCGGCCGCGACTCGCTCAGCGTCGGGGAGGTAGTAGCCACCGATGTCCACGGGCGAGCCCTGCACGGCGTTGAGCTCGTCCACGATCACCGGCTCGGACGTGGCGAGCCGCTCGGCCAAGGGCGCGAAGCGTGTGGCCAGGCCGGCGTCGTCGCTCTGGGCCGCCAGCTCCTGCGCCCAATAGAGGGCAAGGTAGAAGTGACTGCCGCGGTTGTCGAGCTCCCCGGCCTTGCGCGACGGCGATCGATTCTCCTCCAGCACGCGACCGGTCGCGCGGTCGAGCGTGTCCGCCAGCAGCTGGGCGCGTGGATTGTCGGTCGTCTCGGCCAGCAGCTCGAGCGACGGGACGAGCGCGAGGAACTCGCCCAACGAGTCCCAGCGCAGGTGGTTCTCCTTCAGGAACTGCTGGACGTGCTTCGGCGCGGAGCCGCCGGCACCGGTCTCGAACAGGCCGCCGCCGTTCATCAGCGGCACGATCGACAGCATCTTCGCGCTCGTGCCCAGCTCGAGGATCGGAAACAGATCGGTGAGGTAGTCACGCAGCACGTTGCCGGTGACGGAGATCGTGTCGTCGCCGCGCCGCGCGCGCTCGAGGGTGAACCGCGTGGCCGCGGCCACGTCCATGATCTCGATTCGCAGGCCGCTCGTGTCGAGCGCCTCCAGCGTGGGGCGAACCTTGCGCAGCAGCTGCGCATCGTGGGGCCGGGCCTCGTCGAGCCAGAACACCGCCGGTGCGCCGGAGGCTCGGGCGCGCGAGACCGCCAGGCGCACCCAGTCCTGGATGGCGGCGTCCTTGGCCTGGCACATGCGCCAGATGTCCCCCGCGTCGACCGCGTGCTCGATGAGCGTCGTCCCGGCCGCGTCGACGACGCGGACCGTGCCCGCCGCCGCGACCTCGAACGTCTTGTCGTGGGAGCCGTACTCCTCGGCCGCCTGCGCCATCAGGCCGACATTCGGCGTGGTGCCCATCGTCGCCGGGTCGAACGCGCCGTGCTCGCGGCAGTGGTCGACGGTCTCGGCGTACAGCGGCGCGTACGAGTGGTCGGGAATGACGAACTTCGTGTCCTGCTGCTCTCCGGCGGCGTTCCACATCTGCCCGGAGGACCGGATGGCAGCGGGCATCGAGGCGTCGATGATCACGTCGCTCGGCACGTGCAGGTTGGTGATGCCGCGGTCGGAGTCGACCATGGCCAGCGCCGGGCCGTTTGCGTACGCCGCCTCGATGGCCGCGTGCACCGCGGCGCGCTCGGGCTCGGACAGCCGTTCCGTCGCGGCCAGCAGCGCCGCCAGTCCATCGTTGGCGTTGACACCCAGCGCGGCCAGCGCGGCGCCATGCTCGGCGAACAGCTCGTGGAAGTACGCACGAACCGCATGGCCGAACATGATCGGGTCGGACACCTTCATCATCGTGGCCTTCAGGTGCACCGAGAACAGCACGCCCTGGGCCTTGGCCTCGGCGATCTGCGCGGCCAGGAAGGCGTCCAGGGCGGCGCGGCGCATCACGGCGGCGTCGAGCACCTCACCGGCCAGCACGGGCATCGCCGGCTTCAGCACCGTGACGGTCCCGTCGGCGGCGACGTGCTCGATCGTGACCGTGCCCGCCCGCTCGACGGTGATCGACCGCTCGGTCGAGCGGAAGTCGCCCTCGCTCATCGTCGCCACGTGCGAGCGCGAATCCGGTGACCAGGCGCCCATCGAGTGCGGGTGCTTGCGCGCATACGCCTTGACCGACGCGGGTGCACGCCGGTCGGAGTTGCCCTCCCGCAGGACCGGGTTCACGGCGCTGCCCTTGACGCGGTCGTAGCGGGCGCGCACCTCGCGCTGCTCGTCGTCCGCCGGCTCGTCCGGGTAGTCGGGCACCGCGTAGCCCTGGCCCTGGAGCTCGACGATGGCCGCCTTCAGCTGCGGAACCGACGCGCTGACATTGGGCAGCTTGATGATGTTCGCCTCCGGCGTCTTGGCCAGCGCGCCGAGCTCGCTGAGCGCGTCCGCGACCCGCTGCCCGGGGTCGAGCCGCTCGGGGAACTGCGCGAGGATCCGGCCGGCGAGCGAGATGTCGCGCACCTCCACCTCGACGCCGGCCGCCGCCGCGAAGGTCTGCAGGATCGGCAGCAGCGACTGGGTGGCCAGGGCCGGCGCCTCGTCGGTGACGGTGTAGACGATCTTCATGGCGGCGTCACCCTACTGCCCACCGGCCGCCGCCGCGCTCGCGAGCGGCCGCGAGCAGGTCGCAGCCGTCGCCGGTGCGCCGCGGGCATCCGGGCACCGTCGGCGACCGCCCGACCGGAGTCGTATCGTTCGGTCCACGCCGATGCGTAGGACACCCGGATATGCGACCGCGCACATGTGGAAAGGATTCCGGTGGCGGGGCAGCGGAATCCAAGTACCACTGAGGAGCGGAACACATGTCTGATCGGGGTTTGACGGCCGCGGAAGCGGGCGAGCTGAAGTGGGTGCAATGGACGCTGCCGATCGTCGGGGTGCTCAGTGTCGCCGCGGGCGTCGTCGTGCTCGCCAAGCCGGCGGGCAGCCTGACGACGCTCGCCGTCGTGGCCGGCATCTTCGTGCTCATCGACGGCGGCTTCGAGCTGGCGGCGTCGCTTCGCCGGAGCACCGAGAGTCGGGGCTTCGTCGCGCTGCTCGGCGTGTTGAGCGTGGTCGTCGGCGTGCTGCTCATCCGGCATCCGATCGGCGGCGTGCTCGCGGTCGCGTTGCTGCTGGGCATCTGGCTCATCGCCGTGGGGGTGATCCGCTTCATCGCCGCTTTCGACGGCGCGCCGCATCCGGTGTGGCGGGGGCTCGTCGGCGTGATCGAGGTGATCGCGGGCATCGTGATCGTGTCGGCGCCGAGCATCGGATTCGCCACGCTCGCCCTGCTCGTCGGCATCAGCTTCATCGTCAACGGGGTCGGCATGCTCGCGCTCGGCTGGGCGGTTCACGGCGCCGCGACGGACACGTCGCGGACGAGCGCGCAACGCTCGGCGACCTGATGGCCACCGGTGCCGCGGAGCGGCGGCGGCCGGCCGCGCGCCGCCTCCCGCGCCGTCGTCCCGATCGGGTGATGCTCCCGGTGGGCCGGCGTGTCACGGTCTGCGGTGGCCGTGACGGTGGTGACGGCGTGGGCCGCCAAGCGTCTGCGTTCCCGCCGGTGACCGCGCCTTGAAGAGAGGACACGCGAGATGAGCGACCCCAGGACCGACCGACCGATCGCGGCGCCCGCGCCGGGCGCCGCGACCACGGACGCGTCGCCGAGCGACGCCCCGCAGCGGGCCGGGCTGGTGCTCATCGCGCTGATCCTGGTGGCGGCGGTGGCGAACCTCAACCTGGCGGTGGCCAACGTGGCGCTGCCGTCGATCGGCAAGGCGTTCGACTCCAGTCAGACCGCCCTGGATCTGATCGCCGTCGGCTACTCGCTCGGCCTGGCCGCATCGGTGCTCTATCTCGGCGCGCTGGGCGACCGCTACGGGCGCAAGATGATGCTGGTCATCGGCACGCTGCTGGCCATCCCGATGTCGCTGCTGGCCGCCCTGGCGCCATCCGACGGCGTGCTGTTCGTCGCCCGCCTCGGCGGCGGCTTCGCGGCGGGCATGGCGTATCCGACGACGCTCGCGCTGATCACGGCGCTGTGGTCGGGGCCGGCGCGCACGAAGTCGATCGCCCTGTGGTCGGGCATCGGTGGCGCGATCGCCGCCCTCGGTCCGCTTCTGTCCGGCCTCGTCCTGGAGCACCACAGTTGGGGCTGGGTGTTCCTGATCACGCTGCCACTGGCGGTGGTGGCGCTCGTGCTGGCCTGGCTGTTCGTGCCGGCTCACGTCAACGAGACCACCGACCCCGTCGACAATCTCGGCGGGATCCTGTCCGTGCTGCTGGTGGCCGCCGTGATCCTGGGCATCAACTTCGCGCCCGTGCCCAACGAGGGAACCCTCGTGCTCGCGCTGGCGATCATCGCGGTGGCGTCGCTGGGGGCGTTCTACGTCCGTCAGCGGCGGGCCGGCAATCCGCTGTACGACCTCAAGATCGCCGGACGGCGGACGTTCTGGGTGGCGGCGTGCGCGGGGATCATCGTGTTCGGCTCGCTGATGGGGGCGATGTTCATCGGCCAGCAGTTCCTGCAGAACGTGCTCAGCTACTCGACGCTGCAGGCCGGGGCGGCGATCGTGCCCGCGGCGGTCGTGATGGTGCTGGTCGCTCCCCGCTCGGCCAAGCTCGTCACCACGCACGGCGCGCGCGTGACGCTGCTCATCGGCTACGTCTTCTGCCTGCTGGGATTCCTCACGATGCTGCTGTTGTGGAAGGAGAACATCCCCTACTGGAAGGTCGCGCTCGGCTACGTGCTGATCGGCATCGGCGTCGGCTTCGCCGGTACGCCGGCCTCCCATTCGCTCACCGGCTCGGTGCCGGTCAAGCGGGCCGGGATGGCTTCGGGAACCGCCGACCTGCAGCGTGACTTCGGCGGCGCGATCATGCAGTCGATCTTCGGCGCGCTGCTCACCGCCGGCTACGCGACCGCGGCGGCGGCCGCGATCAGTGCCTCCAACAAGACCATCAGCGCGAACGTCCAGGGCGAGCTGACGAAGTCCTTCTCGAGCGCCGCGGACGTCGCCAAGCAGTATCCGCAGTACGCCAGCCAGATCACCGCGGCGGCCAAGACATCGTTCCTGCAGGGCGACCAGTGGGCGTATGCCGCCGGGATCATCGCCGTCCTGGTCGGCGCGGTGCTCGTGTTCTTCCTGTTCCCCAAGCAGGACGACGAGGAAGCGCTGCTGGCCCGGTTCCATTCCGAGGACGCCGAGGAGCCCGCAACGGCATCCGGCTCTCCGGCGACGCGGACGCCGGGGGCCGCCCAGCCGCCGCAGCCGGCGACCACCTGAGATGGGGGTTCGCGCGGACGAGCCGGCCGTCCCGGCGCCGAGCGTCCGCGACGCTCCGCCGGCGTTCCACCTGCTGGCCAAGCCGACCGGGGCGCTGTGCAACCTGGACTGTGCGTACTGCTTCTTCCTGTCCAAGGAGATGCTGTATCCCGGCAGTCGCTTCCGGATGGCCGACGAGCTGCTCGAGACCTACGTCCGGCAGCTGATCGAGGCGCACGCCCGCGTACCGGAGGTGACGATCGCGTGGCAGGGCGGCGAGCCGACGCTCATGGGCATCGACTTCTTCCGCCGCTCCGTCGAGTTGGCCGAGCGCCACCTCCAGCCCGGGCAGCGAGCCGTCTACACCATCCAGACCAACGGGACGCTGATCGACGACGAGTGGGCGGCCTTCTTCAAGGCGCACGACTTCCTGGTCGGGATCTCGATCGACGGCCCGCGGGAGCTGCATGACGCCTACCGGGTCAGCAAGGGTGGCAGGGGCTCATTCGAGCGCGTGATGAAGGGGCTGGGCGCGCTCCGTGAGGCCGGCGTGCAATGGAACGCCCTGACGACCATCCACGCCGCCAACGCCGATCACGGGCGCGCGGTCTACCGCTTCCTGCGCGACGCGTGCGATGCCCGCTTCGTGCAGTTCATCCCGATCATCGAGCGCGTGGCCGAGGCTGGCGCCGACGGGAGCGTGCCGTGGTCCTCGTGGCGCGACCGGCCACTGTACGTCCAGGAGGGCGACGTCGTCACCGGCCGCTCGGTCTCAGGGGAGCAGTACGGTCGCTTCCTGATCGACGTGTTCGAGGAATGGGTGCGCCGCGACATCGGCAGCGTGTACGTGCAGATGTTCGACGTCGCGCTGGCCAACTGGGTGGGCGAGCCGCCCGGGCTGTGTGTCCACTCCGAGACGTGCGGGCTGGCGCTCGCGCTCGAGCACACCGGCGACCTGTACTGCTGCGACCACTTCGTCGAGCCGGCCTACAAGCTCGGCAACATCGCCGAGACGCACATGCTCGAGCTCGTCTCCTCGCCGCGGCAGCGTCGGTTCGGTGAGGCGAAGCGGGACACCCTGCCGCGCTACTGCCGCCAGTGTGACGTGCGCTTCGCCTGCCATGGCGGGTGTCCCAAGGACCGGTTCATCTCCACCCCCGACGGGGAGAGCGGACTGAACTACCTGTGCCCGGGCTACAAGGCGTTCTTCCATCACGTCGACGTGCCGATGCGCCGCATGGCCGCGCTGCTCCGCGACGGCCGCCCGCCCGCCGATCTGATGGACGACTACGCCGCCGCGGACGCGCGCCGCGGGCGCAACGACCCGTGCCCATGCGGCTCGGGACGCAAGTGGAAGCACTGCCACGGGCTCGCGGCGGCGAGCGTGTCCGCCATCACCTGAGGCGGCCGCCCGCTAGGATCGAAGGCGGTGAGCCGGGAAGCCTGGTCGGCACCGTTTCCGGGCGCCCGGACTCCCGATGCCTTCCGACCAGCCTTCAACCTCCCAGCCGAAGCCACCACCGCGGCGGGTGCTGCTGCCGTCCGCCTGGCGGCGCGAGATCCTGCGCACCAACCTGTGGCTGGTGCCGACCGTCGAGGTGGTGCTCGCGGCCGCGCTGTTCGCGGTCACGTACGTCATCGACCGGGCGGCCTACAACGGTCACATCTCGCTGCCGTCGTTCGTGATCAGCGGCAGCGCCGACGCCGCCCGGCAGATCCTCACCGCGCTCGCCGCCGCCGTGATCACCGTGATCGGGGTGGTCTTCTCGATCACGATCGTCACGCTCACGCTGGCCTCGACGCAGTTCGGGCCGCGGATGCTGCGCAACTTCATCCGCGACGGCGGCACGCAGGTCACGCTGGGGACGTTCGTGGCCACGTTCGTGTACGCGATGCTGGCGCTCGTGGCCATCGGGCCGGGCCCGCACGGCGACTTCGTCCCGCATCTGTCGGTCACCGTCACGCTCGCGCTCGTCGCCGTGGATCTCGGCGTGCTCATCTACTTCATCGACCACATCGCGAAGTCGATCCAGCTGCCGGAGGTCATTGCCAGCATCGCCCGCGACCTGGCCCGGGCGATCGACGCCGAGCTCGCGGCGCCCGTGAGCACCGCCAAGCGCGGCCCGTCGGTGGCCGAGCTGATGCGGCGCATCGAGGAGGAGGGCGGCGTCGTGCGGGCCAGTCGCAGCGGCTACCTGCAGTTCGTCCGCTTCGACACCCTGATGGGAATCTCGGAGAGCGCGCACGCCGTGATCCGGCTGCTCGAGCGCCCCGGCCACTTCGTCGTCGAGGGGCACCCGCTCGCGCTCGTGTGGCCAGCGGAGGCGGCGCCGCGGGTGGCCCGCCAGCTCGATCGCGCGCACGCCATGGGCTCGCATCGCACCCTGACCCAGGACCTGTCGTTCGCGGTCGATCAGCTGGTCGAGATCGCCATCCGCGCGCTATCGCCGGCCGTCAACGACACGTTCACCGCGCTCACCTGCATCGACTGGCTCGGTGACAGCCTGTGCAAGGTCACCTCGCACTGGAGCCCCACCGTCGTCCATCGCGACCGCGCAGGCAACGTGCGCGTCATGGTGGTGACGGTCAGCTACCGCCGCCTGGTCGAGCGGTCCTTCGAGAAGATCCGCCAGGCGTCGGCGGGGATGCCGGCGGTGATGATCCGTCAGCTCGACGCCCTGGCCGAGGTGGCCGAGTACGCGACCACCGCGGAGCAGCATCGCGTGGTCGAGCAGGAGGGACAGAAGATCATGCGCCTGTGCGAGGAGTCGGTCGGCGAGGCGACCGACCGGGCCGCGGTGCTCGCCAGCTACGAGCGCCTGCAGTCACGCAATCGTAATGGGGAGGGCCATAGTCGTCATGCGGCCGTCATGCGGGCCCGGCGATAGTCGCCTCGGAACTGCATCTGCGACGCGGAGCGTGATCGACGTGTGGTGTGACCTGTCGCCCAAGCCGGTTTCTCCGGTCGTCACGTCATCCGCCGATCGCCGATGCGCGCAGCCGGTGGAGGTCAGGTGCTGAGCCTGCAGGTGGTGCTGTCGTCGGCCGGGACGTGGTGCGTGTCCACGGATGGTCGCGGCGCCCCCGAGGTGGAATACTCGCGCCGCGAGTCCGCCGAGGCGGCGGCGGCGCGCGAGATCGAGCGGCGCGGTGGCGGGAAGGTGTTCGTCTTCGACGCCGACGGCCGGCTGGTCAAGGTGATCCGCGTCGCCCACCAGCCCGCGGCCTGAGGCGACGCCCCGGCTGCGGCCGGCGCCGGCCTGGCCGTCGCGTCGCGTCGCCTCGCGCCGGTCACGACGCGACACGACGCCGCGGGGCCCCGGCGCTGTCGCCGGCCATGAGCACGAGCACGTGCCGGTAGGCGTGATCCAGCACCGCGCTCACGTCGCCGTCGCGCAGCGTGTAGAGGCGCTCGCGCCCGCGGCGCTCCACCGACACGACCGCGTGGTCACGCAGGACGCGCAGCTGGTGGGAGACGGCTGACTGCTCCATGCCCACCTCGCGGATGATCTGCGAGACCGTCAGCGGGCCGGCCCGCAGGCTGGCCAGGATCTGGAGGCGGCTCGGCGTCGCCAGCGCGAACATCGCGTCCGCGAGTCGCTCCGCGACGTCCGGGCGCAGCGGCGTGATCGGGTCGGGCGGGTTGGGCATAGCGGGGGTCCTCGCCGGCGGGGGGGCCGGTCGGGCCTGATCCTAGCCGCGCTCGCCCGCGGACCCGCTGCGCCGCGCCAACTATCCTGGCCGGGATGACCTATTCCGCCACGGAAGCGCGGCAGACCCTGCTCGACACGGTGGTCGAGGCCGCCGACGACCTCGCGCTGGCCCTGGCGCAGCTCGGGGAGGCCTACGAGCTGCTGGACGAGCCCACCGCCGACCGCCTGGAGTCGGAGCTGTTCCGTCCCACGCAGGTGGCCTACGGCCGGGCGCAGAGCGCGCACACCGAGTTCGCTGGGCGATACGGCCTGCCCGCCCACGTGTTCGAGCGCCCCACGCCACCAGTGGCGGGCGCGGGACCGCGCGGGGCGATCGACGACGCCATGGACGCGGTCGGCGCCGCCGACGCCACGCTCGCTGACCTGCAGGACTCGATGCTGCCGGTGGAGGTCGGCGACCCCCCGTTGCGCGCCGCGCTGGCGGAGGTCCGCACGCTGATCGGGGCGCTTCCGGCCCGCGCCCGCGAGCTCGTGCGCGTGCTGGGACGCTGAGGGGCGCGGGCCCGTCCCGCCGCGCGGCCCGGCGCTCAGGCGGCCAGCGACTCGGCCAGCGCGTCGCATGCGGCAGACGCGGTCGCGCCCGATGTGCTTGGCCTCGTACAGCGCGGCGTCGGCCTGCGCCGAACACGCTGCCGTAGTCGAATGCCGGCTCGGGGTCCGAGGCGGCCAGCCCGAGGCTAGATCGTCACGTTGCAGCTCGCCGATCGGCTCCGTCGCGGATGGCCTCCCAGATGCGTTGGGCGATCGCCTCGGCGTCGTCGGTGGACACGCCGGGCAGCAGCACGACGAACTCCTCGCCGCCCACGCGGTAGGCGGACTCGAAGGCACGCAGGTGCTTGCGGATCCGGTAGGCGACGGCCTGCAGCACTTCGTCGCCGGTGCGTGTGTCCGTAGGTGTCGTTGATCGTCCTTGAAGTGGTCGAGGTCGCGCGACGATGACCGCGACTTGCTGGCCGACGGCGGTCGCGTGGTGGCTGAGTTCGGCGACGCGGGCCTGAGGGCGCAGCGGTTGAGCATCCCGGTGAGTTGGTCGACGACCGCGGCGCCGCGGTGGTCGACGGCCGAGCGTCCGGCCGCCGAGCCGATCAGGCCGGCCGAGACGACCATCGCCACCGACAGCGCGAGGATGCCCGGATCCTGCGCGCCAGTGCCGGGTTGATGGCGAAGCCGGCGGCCACGGTGACGACGGCCGCGAAGCTCACGCCGATCGCCGCGCCGCGCCGGGGGAACACCGCGCTCGAGCCGATCGTCATGATCACCATCACCGGCAGGGAGTACAGCGGCGGTTAGGCCGAGGAGAAGTGCACGCAGGCTGACGCCGATGCCGTTGGCGCCCTGGGCGACCAGCCACATGGCGCCGAGCGCGTACTCGGGCCGGCGCAGGCGGTCGAGTCGAGTGCTCGACGACGTTGTAGAGGATCGCGCGGCCAGCATCGGCGCGATGATCGTGATCCAGCCGTACGTGGGCGCGGCGCGCGATGACGGCAGCCGAAGGTGACGATGTACGCGGGCCGGTTGCGCTGGTGGATGCGCCGGCCGAGGTCGACGAGGTGCTCGCGCTCGACGTCGTCGCTGCACCAGCCAGCTGCGCGAGGCGGCCCGCTCCTCGGCCAGGCGATCGCCGGCGTGGGCCCGCACGGGCTCGGCATTGGGGCGGCGAGCGCCGGCGCGGCTCCGCGCTTGGACCGGCGGCGATCGAAGGCGACCACGTTCGCCGGCGGGCGCCGCCGCCGGCAGAGGGGAACCAGCGGTCGCGCCGGCACCGGCCACCCGGTCGCGGCCCTCGTGCTTGGCCCGATACAGCGCGGCGTCGGCCCGGGCGAACAGCCGCTCGTAGTCCAGGGGCGTCCGCGGGCGAGCAGGCCACGCCGAACGACATCGTGACGCGCAGTCCGTCGATCGGGGTCGTGGCGGAGGCTGGCGCGCAGGCGCTCGGCGACGTTCTGGGCCTCGCCGGCGTCGACGTCGGCGAGCAGCACGAGGAACTCCTCGCCGCCGAGGCGGAACACCGGCTCGTGCTCGAGCGTGTGCGACAGGCGGGCCGCGACCTCGCTTGAGTACCTCGTCGCCGCGCGCGTGGCCGTGGGTGTCGTTGATCGCCTTGAAGTGGTCGATGTCACCGAGCACGATCGCCACCGGCCGGCCGGTGACCGACGTCTGATGGCGTGAGCTCGGCCACGCGCGCCTCCAGCGCGACGCGGTTGAGCAGGCCGGTCAGCTGGTCCACGACCGCGGTCTGGCGCGACTGCGCGTCCAGGTCGCGCACGGCGGCGGCCGGGATCGACGCGGCGACGATCGACCGTCAGCGGGTACAGCAGCGCGAACGGGGTGTGCAGCACCGTGTGCGGGTCGACGAGCAGCGCGGTCAGCGTCATCAGCAGCGCGGTGACGACAACCGCCACCGGCGGCCGCCGCGGGCGGGAAGGCGACGCTCCACAGCAGCAGCGGCAGGATGAACAGCGGCAGCAGGTACAGCTGCGGTCCGTGCGCCACGGCGATCGGCCAGCGCGAACATCAGCTGCGCGAACACCCAGCTGGCCGCGAGCACGTACTCGGGGCGGCGCACGTAGTCCAGGCGCAGTTGCCCGACCGCAGAAGGCGATGCCCGGCGGCGGCCAGCGGGATCGAGTACCAGAAGCCGAAGGTCGGCATCCCGATGACGACCGCCACGGCCAGCGCGAAGGTGGCGCCGCGCTTGGCGCCGCTCAGGCGCCGGCTCATGTCGACCAGCCGCCCGCGCTCGGCGTCGCTGCCGCACAGCAGCGAGCGGTTCCGCACGGGGTGGATGGAGCCACGCATGTCCGGTGCATCGCCCGATGCGGATCGCGACTTCAGCCCTGCAAAATCGCTGGACGGGTGTTGCCACAGGGTGCGTCGGGTTGCGGAGGTTCGCGAGGATGCCGACGGGCGGCAACGGCCCTTATTGCGAGCCGGCGCGCACCCGCGAGCAGAAGCCCGCGGCGCGGTGCGATGCGTCGCAGAAGGGCTTGGTGGCGGAGTGGCCGCAGCGGCAGAGAGCGACGCTGTCGCCCTCTGGCAGCAAGAATGCGCGGCCATCCACGTCGATGATCCGCACCGGCCCCGTGACCTTGTAGGGGCCGTCGTCGCGGACCTTGATCTCGACCTCGGACATGGTGCTCGGGCCGAGGATAGTGACCGCCGGGGCGAGCGCGCGGCGTTGCTACCGTCTGCCCGACGGGTGTGGTCACCGCCCGGCGGGACACGGGTGGCGGCCATGCCCGCGATCGACTGGACCATCCACCGTCGTCGGCCCGAGGAGGCTCCGATGCGCACCACCCTTGACGATCGCGACCGCGAGCTGCTGCAGGCGCCCAACTTCGTCCACGTCTCGACCCTGCGCCCCGACGGCACGGTCCAGACCGTCCCGATCTGGGTCGACGTCGATGGCGACGCGATCGTGCTCAACACCGCGGAGGGCCGCGCGTGGCCCCGCAACCTGCGCCGCGACGGGCGGGCCACGCTGACCGTGCAGAACCTCGAGAACCCGTATGAGTACGTGACGATCACCGGCCACGTTGCCGGGGACACCACGGATGGGGCCGACGCCCACATCGACAAGATGGCTCAGAAGTACCTGGGGCAGGACACCTACCCGTTCCGTCAACCCGGTGAGCAGCGGGTGATCTTCCGGATCGCGCCCGATCGCGTGCACCGCAGCGGCTCCTGATCGCCGCGGTGAGGCCCCCTGCGAAGTGCTTGATATCCATCGATATCTAGTGCTATGGTGATCGCGTGTCCGAGGATCGTGTCCCCTCTACGTGCGCCTGCCACGACCGCAGGCCGACGCGCTCGACCGCCTGGTCGACGCCACCGGGCGGCGCAAGCAGCAGCTCGTGAGCGAGCTGCTCGGCGACCGCCTCGAGGTCGGTTACGCCGAGCTGCGCGAGTCGGGGCCGACGGCGGGCACGGCGGGCCCGGACGTGCTCACGCTCGAGGAGCTCGCCGAGCTGCTCCGCGTTCGACGCCGTCGCCGTGCAGCAGCTGGCCGAGCGCGGCGAGCTGCCCGGCCGGCGCCTGGGGTCGGACTGGCGCTTCGCGCGGGCGGCCGTGCTGGCCTGGCTTGCCGAGGGGGACTCGGGCGAAGCCGGCCGATCCGCGCGGGCGAGCGATGGCTAGCGGCGCGCCGCGACCGATCGTGCTCGTGCCCGGCGCCTGCCTCGGCGGCTGGTGCTGGAGCGAGGTGGCCGCGCGGCTGCGCGCGCCGGTCACGACGTCTATCCGGTCACGCTCACCGGACTGGGCGAGCGCGTGCACCTGGCGGCCCGGACATCGACCTCGAGACGCACATCGCCGACGTCGTCAACGTGCTCGACTACGAGGACGCTCGCCGAGGCGTGCTCGTCGGCCACAGCTACGCCGGCGCGGTGGTCACCGGCGTCGCCGATCGCCAGCCGCAGCGCCTGCATGCCGTCGTCTACCTGGACACCGGCCCGCCGCCCGACGGCAGGCGATCGTCGACCTGCAGCCGCCGGCCGCCCGCGACCGTCAGCGGCGTCGACGTCGAGGAGCGCGGCGAGGGCTGGCGCTGGCCGGTGCCCGACCGCGCCACGCTCCTCGCGGGCTCTACGGCAGTGCCGGCGGGCCTGCGCGAGGAGCACCTCGCGCTGTTCGCGCAGCGCGGCACGCCCAGCCCTACGCGACCTTCACCTCGCCGCTGCGACTGGCGGCGCCCGCGCCGGCGGGGGTCCGCCGGTGGCGTCTTGCCGGCGACGGGGGCTCGGCGTGGCCGCCTTGCGCGCGGCGATCGCCGCGGGCGACCCGCGCGCTGCGGCGTTGCCGCCCCGGACTGGGAGCTGCACGAGCTGGCCACCGGCCACTGGGCGATGCTGTCCGCGCCGGCCCGCTGGCCGAGCTGCTGCACGCCGGTCGCCGCCGGCCCGCCGGGTGGGCTCGGCGCTGAGCGCCACCGGGCCTTGGCCCGCGCGGCGCCGCCCGCGTCCGGCGTTCAGGCCGCGCGCCGCTGCAGCGGCACGCGGTCGCTCGGCGCCCGGCGCGGCCCGCGGTCGTGCAGCACGACACGCCCGCCGTGCGCGGGGCTGATGGTGATGGAACGCCGGCGGGCTCGGCTCCGCGCGCGTCGACGCCGGCGCGAGCGCGCAGTGGTTGAGCACCTCGCGCAGCACGAGCTCATCTCCTGCAGCGCGAAGCTCGCGCCGAGGCAGCGCCGCCGCCCGCCGCCGAAGGGGATCCATGTGTAGGTGCCGGGCGTCTGGCCGAGGAAGCGCTCGGGCGAGAACTCGTACGGGTCGGGGTAGATCGCCGGGTCGTGATGCACGCAGGAAGGCGTTGGCGATCAGCACCACGCCGGGCGGGTAGGTGATCGCCGCCGACCTCGATCGGGCTTGACGACAGTCGCGGCTCGGCATTGGGGAGCACCGGGCTGGCAGCGCATGATCTCGTGGATCGTCGCCGTCAGGTACTCCTCGCTCTCGCCGTCGTCGAGCTCGGCCGCCAGTCGCGCGAGCACACGTGCGGCTCGCGCGCCAGTCGCTCGAAGGCCCACGCCAGCTGCGAGGCGGTCGTCTCGTGCCCGGCGACCAGTGCGGTCATCAGCTCGTCGCGGATCTCGGCTCGGCGCCATCGGCGTTCCGTCTCCGTGGCGAGCGCCCAGCAGCAGCGAGAGCACGTCGTCGCCGTGGGCGCCCTCGGCGCGACGCTCGTCGATCAGCGCGTACATGAGCGCATCGGCCTGCTCACTGGCGCGCTCCAGGCGCGCCCACGGACCGCGCGCCGCGCATCGCTCGCGGCTGGCCGGGATGACCGACAGCGGGCTCTCGCCGAAGGCCAGGATCTCGGTGAGCAGCTCGCGCAGCCGATCGAGGCGGGGCCCGCCGCGCAGTCCGAACACGGTCTGCAGGACGATCTCGAGCGTCAGCCGTTGCAGGCGGGGGTGCAGGGCGACCGTCTCGTCCCGGGGCCACGAGGCGACCTCGGCCTCGGCCAGCTCGGCCATCACGCCGGCCAGTCGCTGCATGCTCTCGCCGTGGAAGGCCGGCAGCAGCAGCTTGCGCTGCTCGAGGTGCGGCTCCTCGTCGAGCAGGATCACCGAGTGACGTCCGACGATCGGCTCGAGGATGCGCGCGCCCTCGCCCGGGTGCAGCACGTCGGGCGGGGCGACGAACATCTCCTTGATCTGCTCCGGGTCGGCGATCATGACGAACGGCGGCGGCCCAGCAGTCGAACGGTGAACGGCAGCCGTAGCGCCGCGGCACTGCTCGAGGAAGGCGGTGGGACGAGTCCAGAAGCCGATCGTCTGCCACAGCGAGGGCATGCGCGGCCCGGGGGGAAGCTGTTCCTGCATGGGAGCACCTCCGCTAGAGTCTCTGTACCGATGAGTATATATACCGGTGAGTATTTTTTGCAAGGGGGCGCGGCGGTCAGTGGTGCTCCGCGCCGCCCCGGACGCATCGACGGGGCGGATGGCCGCGCGGTGAATTCGACCGCAGCACGCGCCGCGAGCAGACGCGCGAGCGACTGCTCGTCGCCGCTGCGCGGGTGTACGCGCGCGCCGGCTTCAACGGTGCGACGCTCGACGACGTCGCCGCCGAGGCCGGCTTCACCAAGGGCGCCGTCTACGGGCACTTCGGCAGCAAGGAGAACCTGCTCGTGGCGCTGGTCGATGAGCACCTGTCCCGCCAGATCGTCGAGCAGATCTCGCTGATCGATCGCACAGGGTCGCACGTGGGAGCGGCCGATCGCCGGCAGCGAGTGTGGATCGCCCAGCTGCGCGCCGACCCCGACCCGTTCCGCCTGTTCGTCGAGCTGTGGGTGCACGCCCAGCGCGACGAGCGGCTGCGCGAGCGCCTCGCGCACGGTCTCGACGCGCTGCGCACCATGTTCATCGGCTTTGCCACCGACAGCGCGCATGACGCCGGGCTGCCCAGCGAGCCGGAGGCGATCGCGGCAGTTCGCGGACGTGGCGCTCGGGCCTGTCCATTGGCGTGGCCATGCTCACGCTGGCCGACCCCGACGCGGTCGCGCCCTCGCTGCTCGGCGTCGCGCTGTCGATGTTCGTCCAGGCGACCTGCAGTCCAGCGACGAGCCCGCGGGCGCGGATGGTCGCCGTCCGCGGCGGCCGCGCCGCGGTCGCTACCGCTCCCGGCGCAGCAGGCTCAGTAGCTCCTCGTAGGGCCCGACGACGTACGCGGTGTCGCCGGCCGAGAAGCGCGTGTCCCGTCGCGGCGGATGCTCCAGGCGTCCGGTGCCGGCGCCGACGATGCCGACGACGCGGATGCGCGCGCTCAGCTCGCGCATCGCCACGCCGGCCAGACCGCCGCCGGGGCTGACCGTCAGGCGCGCGACCAGGAAGGGCTGATTGCGCACGTAGAACGTGGCCAGCACCTCCAGCCCGAGCGCCGCGCCGACGAACCAGGGTGCGGCGAGCGCCGCGGTCGACCACACGTGGTGGAAGTCGAAGGTCTTCTCGAGCCGATGGCCGAGCGCGCGGTCGAAGACGCGCAGCACGACCGGCACGTCGACCCAGCGCTCGCCGAGCAGGTCGCGCACGGCCAGCCCGGTCTCCAGGTTGACGAGATCGTCGCTGGTGAGGATGGCCACCGCGCCGGCACTGGCGATGTTCACCGAGCGCGAGCGTCTGCCCGAGGGTGGCGTCGCCGATCACCACCGGCACGCCGAGCGCGCGGGCGTGCGCGATGTAGCGGTTGCGTTCGTCGTACTCGACGGCGACGACCTCGCACCCGCTCGCGCGCAGGCCCTCGAGCACGCGCAGGCCGACGGCGCCGAGACCGACGAGCACGACGTGGCCGTCCATGCCGTGGATCTGCCCGTGTCCGAGCGACTGCTCGATCCGGCGGCTGACGAGCAGGTTGGTCAGCAGCGCGAACACCGTGGTCACGAGCGTCGTCCCGGCCACGATCAGCGCCACCCCGAACGCCTCCACCCAGGCCGGCTGCTGGGAGAACGAGAAGTCGCCGAAGCCGACGGTGGCGATCGTCTCAACCGTGAAGTAGATGGAGTCCTCGATGTCCAGGTGTCCGCCATGCCGCGTGCGGTAGGCGGCGTGCAGGACGAGGGTGGACACGAGCAGCAGCAGCGCGACGAGGGCCAGCGCGGTGAGCAGCGCGCGGTCGGCGCGCTGGGCGAGCAGGCGAGACAGCGAGCGCGCGAGGCGGCGGGGCCGGCCGCGGTGGCGGACGGTGGGTGGCCGGCGGTCGCGCATGGCGCCGGCCGCGGCGAGCTCGGCGGGCGTGCCCAGCACGGTGACGGTATCGCCGGCGCGAACCGGGTGATCGCGGCCGGGGCAGACGACGAGCGCCTCGTCGTCGGTGACGATCCCCACTGGCACGAGGTCGCCGTAGAGCGAGCGCAGCGTTCCCGCCTGGGCGGCCACGACCTCGGCGGCGACGAAGCGCTGCCCGGCGATGAGCGACGTCATGGGTACTGCGGCCCAGACACGCCTCGACGGCCGCCGGCGCGAACAGTCCGGCCACGTCGAGCACGCTGCCCGTCCCCGTCGCCTCCTCCACGGCGCGGCCGACGGCCGGGTTGTCGATGTGGACGACGACGGGCACGTCGTCGCGCAGGTCGCGTACCAGCATCGCCGTCTCGACGTTGCGCAGGTCGCTGCCCTCCGTGCACACGACGGCTCGCGCCCCGGGCAGCCCGGCCTCCCTCAGGTTGGTGCCGTCGTGCGCGTCGAGGACGAGATGGGGCACGTCCCACGCCTCCACGGCCGACGCCAGGCGTGGATCGTGGTCGTGATCGAGCACGACGACCGGCACGCCGGCCAGGTGCAGTTGCTCCACCGTGCGCAGGCCGACGCCCTCCAGCCCGCAGACGATCACGTGGCCCATCCAGTCGCGCAGCGGCACGTCCTCACCGGCGCCGGCGAGTGAGCCCGAGATGGCGGCCGAGCCGCCCGGATGCGCGTTGGAGGGTTGCGTGGGTCGCGGCGGGAGAGAACTCTCGGCCGCGGCGCCCTCCGCGCCACCTGCCGTCAACGGCGCGGATTCTAACCGGCAGCGGGCGCGAGCCGGGCGCCGGTGGCGCTCAGGCGCGCGCGGGCGCGTCGGCGCTCAGTGGTGCGCGGGCGGCGAGGTGCCCAGTACGTGCCCGTTCGCGTCGAGCGCCTGGACCTCGACCACCGCGGCCGGGGCGGCCAGGGGAATGGTGGTCTCGAAGCCGCTGCGGGCGGCCGTCGTCGCGGCGCGCCAGCGACGCCGTGCTGGCGCCGGCGAGCACCCGCCACGCGCTCACCTGGGTCGCGCCGTTCCAGCTGGCGTACGCGAGCTCACCGTGGCCGTCCGGGTTCGGACGCACGGCGACCGACGGTGGCGTCGTCGGCGTGCCGACCCAGGGCGACCAGTAGGTGCGGTAATTCTCGTACGCGGAGGGGAGGTGGGCGTCGAACAGCAGGCTCCCCGTCGCGCTGAACAGCGAGAAGTCGGGCACCTGGCCCCAGCCGGTGATCCAGTCGCCGCCGGGCGCCGGCTCGAAGTCGCCCTGGCTGCCGGCGAGCAGAGGTGTCGGATGCTGGAAGCTCGAGACGAGCGTCGCGGTGCGGTGCGTGTAGTCCAGCGACAGCACGATCACCCTGGACTGGGGATGGATCTGCGGCGAGGCTCCGTTGTCGAAGAAGCTGATGTCCCCGTCGGGCAGCTGCCGGGCATCGTGTTGCCACGCGGTTCGGGTGCCCGGACCCATGGCGAAGCTCGAGTGGCGTCCGCCTAGGGCCCACTCGCACCTCCCCGGTCACCGGGTCGATCGTCATACGCCGCCCAGGTGTTGCGGGCACTGACCAGGAACGAGCCGTCGTGCATCACGTCGATCGAGTTGATGTGGAAGAAGTCGAACGGGGTGGCCGCGTCTCCCGGCAGCGCCGAAACGTAGGAGTCCTTCAGCGGGATGTGGTCGACGCTGTGCCACTCGTACATGACCAGGCCGGTGCGCAGGTCGATCTCCTGCATGAGCGTGTCGGCCAGCGCGCCGTCGCTCGGGCCGCCGACCGAGGAGAGGTTGCAGCGGATCGCCGTGTACACGGTGAGCAGCCCGGTGTTCTGCGGGGTGATCTGGAACTCGTGCAGGTCGGCCTGATAGCCGTTGCCGGCGCGCACGATCACGATGTCCTTGTAGGACGAGTCGGCGATGACGATGCCCGAGGCGCGACTGCCGCCGGTGACGAGCGGGTCCTGCCACCAGGTCGAGCACGGGCTGGCCGTTGAGCTGCTGCACCCGGAAATCGGCGGCACGGGTACCCACCGCGAGCGGCTTGTCCCACACCAGCTGGCCGCTGCTGTCGAGGATCTCCGGCCCGTAGCGTCCGGGGCCGCTGTACGGGGCCACGAAGATGTCCCCCGGCGGCTCGCCGCTCGAGCGCTTGGTCACGTCGACCACCGGCGGCGTCAGATCCGGGCGCGACACGAAGTGCTGGAACCCCGTCGCTCCGCCGCTGGGCGGCATGGAGCTCGACGAGCCGCCGGTGCGCCCCGACACCGGGACGGCGACGGTGAAGCTCCAGACCAGCGGCACCGGCGCCGCGCCGCCGGCGACCTCGGCGCGTACCGACACGAGCTCGCCGGGACGGAAGGGCGTGTCGGACACGAAGCTTGCGCCGTTGCCCTGCGAGTAGGCGAGCAGCCGCCCCGGGTGCGCGCCGCTGAGCGAGCCGGTGACCGAGGTCACCGTCAGCTCGCGCGCGGGCACGCCCAGGAAGCTGATCTGCGTCTCATAGGACGCGTCGAGCGAGCCCGGCAGCGGCGACACCGTCACGGCACCGCCATCCAGGGCCGCGGACGCATTGCGGGCGGCGGGGACGCACGCCGGCGCCGCCGTCGCCGCCAGGCCGGGGGATGCGCAGGCGAGCGTCAGGGTGAGCGCGGCGAGCGCGCCGGCGAGAAGGCTATTCGTCCGCGCCGCCGGCAGCGGCGCGCGCCGTCCGCGTCCGCGAGCCGGCACGCGGCATCGCCAGGACGGAGGGGCGGCTGGCCGCCGCCTGCTCGATGCGCTGGCCGATCCTCGGGGAGCGGGCAGCGAGCGCGCGCAGCACCGCATCAGCGGCGACCTCGGGGTCGGCTTCGTGTGTGATCTCGACGTCGGGACATCGCGGTGGCTCGTAAGGATCGTCGATTCCGGTGAATCCCGGCAGCTCGCCGGCCAGCGCACGAGCGTAGAGCCCCTTCGGATCGCGCGCCTGGCACACGGGCAGCGGGGTGTTGACGTAGACCTCCACGAAGGGGAGCTCGTCACGCGCGTGGGCCTCACGGACCTCGTCGCGGCCGGCCTCGTAGGGCGAGACCAGCGAGGCCACTGCGATCACGCCGGCGTCGGCGAACAGCCGCGCCAGCTCGCCGACGCGCCGGACGTTCTCCTGGCGATCACGCCGCGTGAAGCCGAGATCGCCGCAGATTCCGTGACGCAGGTTGTCGCCGTCGAGGCGGTAGGCGTTGAGCCCGTCGTCGATCAGGCGCTGCTCGAGCGCGGCGGCGAACGTCGACTTGCCCGAGGAGGGCAGGCCGGTGTACCAGATCGTCGCTCCACAGCCGTCGACGGCCTGCCAGCGGCGGCCGCGGGCCAGGCAGCCCTGCTGCCAGGTCACGTTGGGGCTATGCGCCATTGTTAGACATTGTTATCGATTGTGGGCAAGAACTAACGAAGATCCACGACAGAGGTATTGATGCGTGGCCCGAGGTGTTCAGCCGGCTTCCCGGGCGAACGATGCTGTCGGTCGGGCGATCCCGCCACGGCGTCGGGTGGACGGCCGCTGGATCGCGCCGGGGCCCGGCTTGCCCCGGGCTGCGGCCGTGGATCGGCGCGCGCTCCGCCGTCAAGCACGCGGCGCGAACGGCGCGGACGTTCCGATCACGTGGCCGTTGGCGTCGAGCGCCTCGACCTCGAGGGTCGGATCGCTCCCGGGCAGTGGGATCGCGGTCTCGAAGCCGGACTTCGCGACGCGTGCGACGACGGTCAGCCGGCTGGCGCCGGGTCCGGCCAGCACCTTCCACGAGACGACCTGGGTTGCGCCGTTCCAGCTGGCGTACACGATGGTCTTGCCGGCGGTCTGCCGGGCGGCGCCGACGGGCGGCGAGAGGGGCAGACCGATCCACTGCTCAACGGTCGCCCGGTAGGAGATGTCCGGCCCCGGGAATACGCCGTCAAGCAGCAGCTGCTGCGAGCGACCGTACTCGGAGAGATACGGGTTCGAACCCCAGCCGACCATCACATTGCCGTTGGGTAGCGGTTGCGTGTCGCCCATGTAATCGGTGTTGAGGCCGAAGTCGACACCGTACTCGGCCCCGAGTGTCGCGGTGTGCGTCCGCGGATTGAGCGCAAGCGTGAGTCCTCGGGATGGCGCGGTGGCCGCGACGTAGGTCCCGCCGCCGGTCAGCTGGCAGCAGTGGTCGTCGAACAGGGTGACGGTTGAATTGGGCTCCAGGGTCACGTCGTGCTGCCATTCGAACGCCGCGCCGGGTCCGAAGGTAAAGCTCGAATGCTTGCCGCCGAGGGTCCACTCGATCTTGCCGGTGTTGATGTTGACCAGGTAGGCGGCCCAGGTGTCGCGCATGGAGACGAGGAAGGCTCCGTTGCCGGCCAGCTGGATCGAGTTGACGTGGTACGCGTCCCACGGAAACCCGTTGGTCGGCAGCGTGGCCTGGGAATCGGCCAGCGGAATGTGGGTGAGCGCATCCCAGCTGCGAAGCAGCTTGCCCGTCTTGAGGTCGTACTCCTGAACGGCGGAATCATCCAGCGCGCCGTTGTACGCGCCACCGTACTTGGAGAGATCCATGGACAGGTCCTTGTTCGCGGTCACCCAGGCGTCATCGCCGTGGATGACGAGCTCGTGCAGGGTGATCTTCCAGCCATCCTTGCCTCTCAGCGTCGCGACCGTTTGGTAGTGCTGGTTCACGACCACGTCCTCGCCGCTGATCGTCGCGCCGGTGTTCGTCACGTTGCCCTGCCACCACGCAAGCGCCGGCTGGCCGGCATACGTCTGGAGGCTGAGGTTGGACGCGACGACATTCTCCGGCACGGGGGCGAACCACACGGGCTGCAGCCTGCCGTCGAGAATGAGCGGGCCGCTCTGGCCGACCAGCGGGGGGTCGTTCAGGTCGTAGAAGTTCGCGGTGAAGATGTAGCCCGGTGCGAGCTTGTCGGCCACGGTGGGCGCGTCGGTTGTGAGTCTCGGCGGATGCAGTGACGGTGCGGTGACGAAGGTGTAGGCGCCGTCGGTGGTGTAGGCGCCGAGCGGGGCGCCATGCGAGTTCGCGAATGCGACGTCGAGCGCGACGAAGGCAGCGACGAAGACGCCGATCCCGACCGTCAGACGTCGTCCCGCCAGGCCCGGCTCGGCGGCGGATGTTCGCAGTGATGTGAACGTGAGCACCGCGGCCGCGCCGGCCAGGCCGCCACCGATCAGGTACGCCAGCCGGAACCCGTCGGTCAGCGCCTGCGGCACCTCGACGCCCGAGCCGATCAGATGGCTGCTGCGCTGAGTGGCGAGGGTGATCAGGACCGCGAGCCCGAGCCCGCCGCCGATCTGACGCGACGTGTTCACGAGGCCCGACGCCAGTCCTCCCTGGCCCTCCTTCGCCCCCTGGGTGGCGGCGATCGTCGACGGCACGATCGACATCGCGATTCCCGCGGCCGTGAGGATTCCCGGAATCATCACGTACACGATCGCGCTGCCGCTCGCTCCGATCCGCGCGAGCAGCAACATCCCGGCCGTCAACATGATCAGCCCGCTGCCCAGCACCGAGCGCACGCCGAAGCGGCCCACGAGCCGGCCGGCGCGCGAGGCCACCAGCATGATGGTCAGGGTCATCGGCAGGAAGATCAGACCGGTGTGCAGCGGCGAGAGCCCGAGCACCTGCTGCATGTAGAGCGAACTGACGAACCACATGGGGAACAACGCCGCGCTGAACAGCAGCACGATGTTGTTCGCCGTCCGCAGGGGTCTGGTCAGCTCCTTGAACGGGATCAGTGGCGCCGTGGCCACCCGCGTCTCGATGACCACGAACGCGGCGAGCAGGCCCAGTCCAACGATCATCGCGCCGAGCGCACGAGGGGCGTGCCAGCCGATCAGACCCGCCTCCACGACGCCATAGACGAGCACCATCTGGCCGATGGTCAGAGTCAGCGCGCCGCCGATGTCGAAGCTGGCGTCGGGCGCGCGGCGGCGATCGCGCACGACCGCATACGCCAGCAGCGCGGTGACGACGGCGATCGGAGGATTGATCAGCAGGATCCAGCGCCAGGTGAGCTCCTGGGTGATGATGCCCCCGAGGAGGACGCCGGCGGCACCACCGAGGCCGTTCATCGCCGCCCAGGTGCCGATGGCGCGGTGGAGCTTCGGGCCCGGCTCAAACGAGGAGGTGATGATGGCCAGCGACGAGGCCGCCATGAGGGCCGCGCCGAAGCCCTGCGCGGCGCGCGCGCCGATCAGCACAGCGCCGCTCGGGGCGAGGCCGCCGGCCAGGGACGCGAGGCCGAACAGGATCAGTGCGAGAACGAATATCCGGCGCTGCCCGAACCGATCGGCCACACGTCCCCCGAGCAACAGGCAGCCGGCGAAGGTGATGGCGTAGGCGTTGACGACCCACTGCAGGTCGGGCGAGGAGAAGCCGAGGCTCGCCTGGATCGAGGGCAGCGCGACGTTGACGATGCTCAGGTCGAGGATGACCATGAACTGCGCGACGCAGCAGACGCCCAGGAGCCACCCCGAGCTCGAGCCGAGTCCCCGCCCGAAGGCACGCGACGGCTCCGTCTGTGGCCTGGGCGGCGCTTCGACGCTCACCGTCTCGGCCCCATCGGGCGCAGTCCGTTCACGTCGGCTCTTGTCACGTTTGGCTTGGGCATGAGCTCAGTCAGCTGCGTCTGCTGTTGCGTGGCGCCGGCAAGGCAGCGAGCCGCGGGATTTCGGACTCATCCGGCCAAGATAACCGACGCGCCAGGGCTGCCGGCGGGCGTCGGCCGTCTCGCGACGGGCCTCGTCGCAGAGCGCAATTGGCGGCGCGAGACGCCTGGTAGGGTGGGGAATCGGGTCGTTTCAGCGATGATAGGAGTCCAGCCGATGAGTCGAATGCTGACGGCAGTGCCGCGGAGCCTCCTGCTCGCAGCGGCCGCGGCTGTTCTGTTCGCAGGGTGCGGGAGCAGCGGCTCGTCGAGCAGCTCCCAGACCAGCACGACCCAGACCAGCACGACGACCACGAGCACGCACTCAGGCGCGAAGAAGCCCGCCTCCAAGGCTCCGGGCTACTGACCGTCTCGGTCACCCTGGCGTCGAGCCCTTCGGAAGCGAGGCCGCGTAGGTCCGCACCGGCACGGCGGTCGAGGTTCCCAGCACGTCCCCGGCCGAGTCGAGGGCCTGCACGGCGACGTAGGCGTACCGCTTCGGGAGGATTGTCGAGGTCTCGAAGCCGGTCGTGTTGACCGTTGTCCGCGGCTGCAGCGATCCAGGGCCATTTCCGGCGAGCACGCGCCAGGAAGCCACTTCGGTCGCGCCGTTCCAGCTCATGTCGACGATCGTCTCTTCGCCGGTGTCGTTCTGGTTGGCCACAGCGGTGGGCGGGCTCAGGGGGCGTCCGACCCAGGGAAAGCGGAAGCCCCGGTAGAAGATCAGGTCGAACGGCAGGTGGGCATCGAAGAGCAGCACGCCGTTGCGGGCGTACTCGCTGATCGCCGGCACCCCGCCCCAGCCGACCACGGTGTCACCGTCGGCCAGCGTCTGGGCATTGCCCTGGCTGGCGGCGAGCAGCGGCGGGCTCGCGTGCGTGTAGGCGGAGCGCAGCACCGCCTGGTGCGTCGTGAAGTCCAGGGCGATCCGCACGGCGCGCGACTGGGAATGCACGGGTGGGTCGGAGCCGTCATCGAACAGGGTCACATCGCCGTCCGGAAGAACGCGGCCGTCGTGTTGCCACGCGGTTTGGGTGCCCGGCCCCATCTTGAAGGAGCTCTTCAGGCCGCCCAGACGCCACAGGATGTCGCCGCTGCCGGCTTGGATCTCATAGCCAGCCCACGTGCTGCGCGCCGAGATGAAGACGTTGCCGTCCGGCTGGGGATCGATCGAGTTCAGGTGAAACCAGTCCCAGGGGATGCTCGCGGGCGGCGAGGTCTCGGACTCGTTGACGTCGACGTGATCCAGGCTGTGCCACTCCCAGCGCACGAGTCCCGTCCGCATGTCGATCGCCTGCACGGCGGTGTCGATGATCGCCCCGTTGCGCGGCCCGCCGGCCGGGGAGAGATCGCAGCGGATCGGGTTGTAGGCCGTGATGTAGGCCGTGTCGCTCGGAGTGATCTGGAAGTCGTGCAGGTCTGCCTGCAGTCCATTGCCGCCCCGCACGGTGGCGACAGTCTGGTAGTGGGAGTTCATGACCACGTCCTCGCCGAGGCCGAAGCCGAGGTCCGGCACGCGGCCTTGCCAATAGGTCAGGTCGCGCTGGCCGGCGTAGGTCTGCACGCTCAGGTTCTCGACGCTGACACCGCCACTGAGCTGGTGGGCCCATACGAGCCGGCCCTGAGGGGTATAGATGAGTGCTGCGTAAGCTCCCGCCCCCGGCCCGTTGGTCAGGAAGATGTCGCCGGCCGACGGGTCACGATCCGCCGCGGTGACGCTGAGCAGCGGTGCCTGGACTCCCGGCAGGGTGTCGAAGCTCTGGTAGTCGGCGGGCGCCGCCGGGGGATTGGCGAACGACGGCACGGCCGCCGTCGGGTACGGCGTATCGACGCGGAAGCCGTAGTCGACCTGCCTGGCCCCGACCATGGCGCGCACGGCGACCTGCTCGCCCGAATCCAGCGGCGTGTTGAGGACGAAGCTCCCGCCGTCGCCCTGTGAGTAGGCCTGCAGGCGACCGGAGTGGGGGCCGCTGCGCGCACCCTCGACCGAGACCCCGCGGATCTCGCCGGCCGGCACGCCCAGAAAGCTGATCTGGGTGTCCGGATTCGCCGTGTCGGTTCCCGGTGCCGGTGAGACGTCGACGGATGTCCCGGCCAGCGTGGCGCTGTGATCCCACGTGGCCGGCAGACAGGTTGGAGCCGCTGTGGCGGACTGGCTGTGCCGGGCGCTGCCGCAACCGACGGCCGCCACGGCGGTGATCGCCAGGGCGACCGCGCACGCCAGCGCGCGGGAGCTCGGAGGCCGCGCGCTCAGCTTTGCGACTGCGGCGCTCATTCGCACGGGTGGCATCACGTGCTGCCTCCCCGCGTCGCTGGCTCCTGCCAGGCGAACCGGGCCGGGCCGCTAGTACCGGTCAGTGGATACCCGACTCTGCGGGGAGCGGCACGGGACCAACGGCACGAGGCGAGCGGGCCGGGAGATGGGGCCATCTGGTTGCGGCATGCGGGTGGCGGGCGAGGATACCATCGGCGATTGCCGCCAAGGGGTCGGTTGTTGGTCTGTGAGGGGTCAAGGCACCACACCCTGGTTTGTGCGGGTCGGGGGGTGGTGGGGTGTGGTCGGTTGGTCCCGTCCGACGGCCGCCGGCCCATCGCGAGCCGCCGCGCCGGCGCAGTCCGTACGGTGGCGCCGTGAGCATCGATGTCGTCACGATCGTCGCGCTGCGGGCCGAGCGCGTCCTGCTCGTGCGCCAGCCTGGGGGTGCCGGCTGGGCGTTGCCGGGCGGCAAGCGCGAACGGGGGGAGTCCGCGGCGCGGGCCGCGGCCCGCGAGCTCGCCGAGGAGACCGGGATCGCCGTCGCGCCCGCGACCCTGACGGCACTGGATTTGCGCATCGGGGTCGGGGCGTACCGGCTACGCCCGTTTCTGCTCGACGACGCGCCGCGCGCCGGGGCGCGCGGCGAGCTGCGGCGACGCTGGGCGCCGGTCGCGGCCCTTGGCCGGCTCCGGCTGCTCCCGGGGGTGGCACGCAGCGTCCATGCGGCGCTCTCGCGGCGAGGCATCGCCTCCTCGCCGCACGACCCCGCGGTGGACGCGCTGCTGGCCTGGTGGGTGGAGCACCGGCGCGAGCTGGCCTGGCGCGCGAGCCGCGACCCCTATGCGGTGCTCGTGGCCGAGGTGATGAGCCACCAGACGCAGGTCGAGCGGGCGGCCGGCTACTGGGCGCGCTGGATGGACCGCTGGCCGACGGCCGAGGCGCTCGCCGCGGCATCGCTCGGCGAGGTGCTCGGCATGTGGGAGGGACTCGGCTACCCGCGCCGCGCGCGTGACCTGCACCGCGCTGCCGGTGCGATCGTCGCCGGCGGGTGGCCGCCGCCCGACCGCCTGGAGGAGTTGCCCGGCGTGGGCGCATACACGGCCGCGGCCGTGCGCTGCTTCGCCCACGAGGAGCCGGTGCTGCCCCGCGACGCGAACGTCAGCCGCGTGCTGGCGCGGCGCTTCCCGGGCGGGCTGCACACCGACGGCGACGCCTGGCGGCTCGGCCAGGCCGTGATGGAGTTCGGTCAGCGGGTCTGCTCGGCGCGACCGGCGTGCTGCGCCTGCCCGTTGCGCGACGGATGCCTGGTGGCGGCGTCCGGCGGGTGGGACCCGGCGCCGCCACCCGCGCGCCAGGCGCCCTACCGGGGCTCGTTGCGCGAGCGTCGGGGGCGTCTGCTGCGGGCCGTGCTGGGCGGCCGGGCTGTCAGCCTGCACGACGACGAGGTGGCGGCTCGCTCGCTGCTGCGGGACGGATTGCTGCGCGAGGCCGAGGGGGCGCTGGTGCCGCCGGAGGGGTGAGCAGTCGCCGCGGCGCGGTCGCGGCGCAGCTACTGCACCCAGACGATGTCGCCGATGCGCAGCATCCCGTAGACGACCTGGGCGGTCGCCGGGGGAAGCTCCACGCATCCGTCGGACTGCGGGTAGCCGTAGCCGGGCCGGTCGAACCCGTGCACCGCGTCACCGCCGTTGAAGTAGTTCACCCACGGCACGCCGGGATCGCTGTAATGGCTGCCGTCGGGGTTCGTTCCGGTCATCGTCGTCGAGACGAAGCGCTCGAAGATCGGGAAGATGCCCTGTGCGGTGGCGGCGCCGGGCACGCCGGTGTTCGCCGGCGTACTGAGAGCGATGTGGTTGCCGTGGTGGACCTCGAGCGTCTCCGGCAGCGATTCGGTCACGCTCACCCACGTGTACGGCTGCGGGTTGCGGCGGTCGTCCGTCTCGCCGGCCAGCAGCGACTCCCACGTGCGCGCGCTCTGGGCGCCGGTGGCGAGGATGTTGTGATCCTCCTGGAAGACCTCCAGCGCGCCGATCGTCACCGGGTCGGCCCCGTCGCCGTAGCTGACCGGCGGTGCGTCCCGGGCCTCGGAGATGAGGCGCCCGCTCGGCGGGTCGAAGGCCTGCTGGGCCGCCTCAGCGCGTGGCTCCCGTCCACGCGGCTGCACGTGCCCGACGTCCGGGTGCAGGTGGTAGGGCAGATAGCCCAGGCGCGCGAGCGCGACCTGCAGGCCGCGCACCGATCCGCAGGCCACGGGCAGCGGGATGGTGCGGCGCACGCCCAGGCGCGAATGGCCGGTGGCGATCGTGTCGGCCGGGATGGTCACCGTGTAGCTCTGGCACGGCATCAGCGTCGAGGCCGGCTTGAAGATCTCGAGGTTGTCCACCGTCGTCCAGGTGCCGTTCACGTGCGGCTCGAACCACGGACGTGGCGTCGTCGGCGCCGGGATGCCGTTGAGCCGCACGACGAGCGGCAGCGTGCCGTTGACGTCGGTGCCGCGCGGCAGCTTGGTCAGCTTCGTCGGCGGAAGTGGCCCGCTCGAGGTCGGCCCGGTCGTGCCGGACGGCGCGCCGGCCGCGTCGGCCTGCGTACCGCCGCTGTGCGTGAGGAGGATGAGCACCGCGGCCGCGATGACCGCCGTCGCCGCCAGGGCCAGTCCGATGCGCGCTGCCCGTGCCGCGGTCATCGCGACCTCCACGGCGGCATGCCGGCGAGGGCGATCGGATGTGCTGGGCGCTGGGCGGCAAGCATGGGCATCGAGGGTGAGACGTCCGCCCCCGATGATGGCGCGCGCGCCGCCAGGGGTGGGTCCTGCCGCTGTCTTATACCGTGCCGCACGGTCGATCGCAGCTCCCTGAAGGAAATATCCCACTGATTGTAGGGTCGTCGAGGGGTGGGTCTAGGGTTCCGGAGCCCCGACGGCCGGCTCACGCGGCCGCGTCCGTTCAGCACGCGAGCTCGCCCCGCAGCTTGACCATGGCCAGGCGCGAGCGCCCCTTGACGGTGCCGAGCGGTGTGCCGGTGCGCGCGGCGATCTGCTCGTGCGTGAGACCGACGTAGCAGCTGAGGCCGATCACCTCGCGCTGGGCCGGCGGCAGGCCGGCGATCGCCGCGCGCGTGCGGCGCAGGCAGTCGCGGTTCTCGGCCTCCGCGGCGACATCGTCGCGGGCGGCCGTTCGGTCCGCCTCCTCCAGGCCGGCGGTGGCCCGCGGACGGACCTTCGCCCGCCGAGTGGCGTCGATCGCTCGGTTGTGGGTGATCGACAGCAGCCAGGTGCGGGCGCTGCCGTGCTCGCTGCGGTACAGCGACCGGTTGCGCCACAGCGACAGGAAGCACTCCTGCGCGACGTCCTCGGCCGCCACGTCGTCGTGCACGTAGCGGCGAGCCACCGCGAGGGCGATGCCGTAGTAGCGGCGGTACAGCAGCGCGAAGGCGTCGGCGTCGCCGAGGCGCAGACGGCGCATGAGGCGATCGTCGGGGTCGGAGGTGGTGGTGGGGAGGGCACCGGGCATCAGGATGACTCTGTACAAGGTTAGTATAAGGCTTGTTCATTCTCTATACTCGCGGCATGGTGGAGGCCCGCTGGCGGATCGGCGAGATGAGTCGCCGGCTGGGCGTCAGCCCGCAGGTGCTGCGCGCATGGGAACGGCGCTACGGCCTGCTCGCTCCCGAGCGCAGCGAGGGCGGCTACCGGCTCTACGGCGTGGAGGACGAGCGGCGGGCCCGCGCGCTGCTGCGTTACCAGCAGGAGGGTTGCTCGACCGCCGAGGCCGCCCGGCTGGCGCGCGCCGCGCCGGCCGCCGATGGCGCCGCGGTGGCCGTGTGGACGGAGGAGCTCGGGCGCGTGCGCGAGCGCCTGCTCGCCACGCTGATCCGGGCCGACGAGGCCGGCGCGCAGGCCTCGCTTGACGAGTTGTTCGCGATCGCCGATCTCGAGCGCGCGCTGGCCGACGGCGTGCTTCCCGTGCTCCGTGACATCGGCGAGCGCTGGGCGGCCGATGACATCTCGGTGGCGGCCGAGCACTACGCCACGAACGTCATCCAGTCGCGCCTGCTGGCTCTCGCGCGTGGGTGGGATCAGGGCGCTGGTCCCCAGGCCGTGCTGGCCTGCCTGCCCGAGGAGCAGCATGCGCTTGGCCTGATCGCGTTCGGGCTCGTCTTGCGCCGACGCGGTTGGCGCGTCGTGTACCTCGGCCCGAACACGCCGCTGGACAGCGTCGCCCAGTGGCTGGACGAGGCCGCGCCGGCGGCAACGGTGATCGCCTCCGTGTCCGCCGAGCGCTTCGAGCGGGCGGCCGGCCCGCTGCGCGCGCTCGCAGCGCGCGCCCGATTGCTGCTCGGCGGCGCCGGGGCTTCGCCGGCGCTGGCCGGGCGCGTCGGCGCGATGGCCTGCCAGCCCGATCTGGTGGCCAGCGCCGACGCGCTGACCGCGGCCGTCGGCGTCTGAGGCCGGTCGGGCGCATTCGCCGGCCATCGCATCACGGCGCGCCTGCGGGCCGGCGCGCGACCCGCGGCCGGGCGGCCGCTACGGGCGCGGGAGCGCCTGGGCCACGGCGGCCTGGAAGCTCGGCGAGCAGGCGGCCTCGATCGCCACGGCGCGCGCGAGCGTGGGGTCGGTCTGAGCGGAGGTGGCGGCGCTCGCGGCCTGGTCGACGCTCAGCTGCGGGGCGATCGGGCAGCTCGGGGCGGCGAGCGCGCCCGTCCCGACGGCCGCCACCTGGGATGCGGCGACGGCCGCCGGCGCGGCCGCCGCCAGCAGCGAGATCAGCGCCACGAGCACGACGTGGCGGCGGCGGCCGGTGAGCGTGCTGACCGCGATGCCGCCGACCAGTCCGAGCACGAGGGCACCGAGCAGCGCGGCCAGGGCCGCCCGTTCCGCGGCCCGCACGAGCGCGTCCAGGCTCTGCCGCTCGAGCGTGCTGCGCGTGCCGGGGTCGACGACCGCTCGCAGCAGCGGCGCCGGGTCGGTTTCGGTGACCGTCACCTCGACCATCAGCGGCACCGTCCACGGGCTGAGCGCGAGCTGTGCCGCCGGTGCCGCGCTGATGACGGTCAGCCCGGCGGGGTGGCCGACCTTGACGCTCACGGTCGCGCGACCGGCGGCGGTCTGCTGGGTGGAGGAGCCGCCCAGGTTGAGCCCGACGTCGCCGCCCACGAGGCCGCAGGCCACTCCGACGACCAGGCAGAGGATCAGTCGTCCGAGCGCCCGCACGTTCAGACCATGATGGCGTGAGCGAAATGAGGTTCGTCATGACCGCCCTCGCACGCGCGGCGCGCAGGTGCAGATCGACGCGCCGGCGCGCGCGGCGGCGTCGCTGCGGGGCCAGCCGGTGTGACCGGCCGCACGCCGCTCGGCCTACCGGCGCGCCGGCTCGCCCTCGGGCTCGGACGCCGGCGGCGCCAGCGCGCCCTCGGGGATGGGCTGGCGTGCCGCGCGGCGGCGCGGGACCAGCTCGACGAGCAGGATCGCGCCGAGGATGCACGCCGCGCCGACCCAGCCGGCCGGCGACAGGCGCTGGCCCTTCAGCACGTACGCGAACAGCCCGGCGAACGCCGGCTCGGCGGCCATGATCAGCGCGGCGCGCTCCGGCGGGGCGTGGCGCTGGGCCGCGGTCTGCACGAAGAAGGCCAGCGCGCTGGCCAGCACCGCCGTGACCAGCAGGGCGAGCCAGACGGTGCCCGACCCGGGGGCGCGCACGGTGCCGGTGGCGAGGCCGGCCAGTAGGCAGGCCAGGCCGCAGACCGCGAGCTGCACGGCGAGCAGGGCGCTGGTGGCGTGATCGCGGGTCGCCCGGTCGGTGACGAGGATGTGCACCGAGAAGGCCAGCGCGCAGCCGAGCGTCAGGGCATCGCCGAGGGGGTGCAGCCGTTCGCCGGTGCCCGATAGCAGCGCGAGGCCGGCCAGCGAGATCGCCACGCCGGCGAGGATCGAGCCCGCCGGACGGCGCCGACGGGTCAGCGCGGCGAGCAGCGGCGTGAACACCACGAACAAGCCCGTGATGAAGCCCGAGTGTGCGGCCGTGGTGTGCGCCAGGCCGTAGGTCTGCAGCACATAGCCGGCGGTGAGCAAGGCACCCATCGCGATGCCCGCGCGCCAGCCGGCGAGCGACAGCTCGCGCAGCTGCCGCCCGGCCAGGACGGTGACGAGGGCGGCGGCGAGCAGGAAGCGCCAGGCCAGGAAGCTGAGCACCGGCGTGCGCGCGATCGCGTCCTGCACGAGCACGAACGTCAGTCCCCAGATCGCGGTGATCGCGAGCAGGCTCAGCTGGGCGACGGCGCTCGCCGTCGGCCGGCGCGCCGCGGCCGCGCTCATCCGGCGGCCTCGGCGCGGGCGCGCGCGCGGGCCGCGCGCCCACCGGTGACTGAGACGAGACGGCCCTGCGACACGGCCACGCCGAGCAGGACGATGGCGGCGCCCACCGGCTCGTTCCACCGCAGTTGCTCGCCGAGCACCACGATGCCGAGCACGGTGGCGAACACGGGGATGACGTAGGTCACCGTCGAGGCCGTGGTGGCGCCGGCGCGCTCGATCAGCCCGTAGCTGAGCACGTAGGCCAGGCCCGTGCCGAGCGCGCCGAGCGCCAGCAGCGAGCCGACGACGGCGAGGCTGACGTGACCGACGCGCCCGCCGATGAAGGGGGCCACCAGGGCGAGCTCGATGCTCGCGCAAACCAGCTGGCCGGCGGCGAGGCTGCTCGCCGGCAGCCCCAGTGGGCTGAGGTAGCGCCGCGTGTACGGAAAGGCCACCGCGTACAGCGCGGCCGCGCCCAGGCAGGCCAGTTGGCCGACCAGCGCGCCCCCGCTCAGACCCGACCAGGGTCCGAGCAGGCACACGACTCCGGCGAACCCGATGGCCAGGCCGAGCGTGCGCGACCGCGTCGGGGTCTCCTCGCGCAGGATGACCAGGACGACCAGCAGCGTCAGCAGAGGCGTCGTCGCGTTCCAGATGCCGGCCAGCACCGAGGAGATGCGCGTCTCCCCGAAGGCGATGAGCGAGAACGGCAGCGCGTTGCCGATCAGCGCCACGACTGCGAGGTGCCCCCAGGTCGTGCGCCGGCGCGGGAGCGACAGCCCGTCGACCGCGAGGACGCACAGCAGGGTGACCGCGCCGATCACCACCCGCGCGAGCGCGACGGTGGGCGGGGCCAGGGCGCGGTCGGCCACCTTGATGAACAGGAAGCTCGAGCCCCAGATCGCGCTCAGCGCGACGAAGGCGGGCAGCCACGGTTGGGAGCGGGGACGGGGCACGGGTATCGGTCAAACGCGCCCGGGCGGGCGTCCGTGAGACCGCCACGCAGTGTGCCAAGCGCCGTCGCCGCGGCGGACTCGCTGCCGCGCCTGCGCGGCGGCGAGCTCGGACGGGCCCACGTCTACACCTAGCCGCGCGGCACGCTGGCGCGCGGCGCTAGGATCGACGCCGATGACCGCGCGCATCGGCACCGATCTCGAGGTGTTCGAGCTGTGCCTGGGCGGCAACGTGTTCGGCTGGACGCTCGACGAGGCCGGATCGTTCGCCGTGCTGGACGCCTACGCGCAGGCCGGCGGCAACTTCATCGACACCGCCGACTCGTACTCCGCCTTCGCGCCGGGGAACTCCGGCGGTGAGTCCGAGACGATCATCGGGCGCTGGATGGCCGCCCGCGGCAACCGCGACGAACTGCTGATCGCCACCAAGGTCGGGATGCTCGAGGGTGTCCGGGGCCTGTCGGCGGCCACCATCCGCGGCGCCGCCGAGGCCTCCCTGGCCCGGCTGCAGACCGATCGCATCGACCTCTACTACGCCCACCGCGACGACCCCGAGACGCCCCAGGAGGAGACGCTACGGGCGTTCGACGCGCTGGTGCGGGAGGGCAAGGTGCGTCACATCGCCGCCTCCAACTTCAGCGCCGGGCGCCTCGAGTCGGCGCTGGAGATCTCCGCGCGAGAGGGCCTGGCGGCCTACGTGGCGCTGCAGCCCCAGTACAACCTGCTGGAGCGCGACGAGTACGAGGGCGAGCTGCGCCCGGTGTGCGAACGCCGAGGGGTCGCCTGCGTGCCGTACTTCGGGCTTGCTCGCGGGTTCCTGAGCGGGAAGTACCGTTCCGGTGGGCCGGAGATCGACAGCCCCCGGGCCGCGGGCGTGCGCGATGCCTACGCCAACGAGCGGGGCTGGGCCGTGCTGGCCGAGCTCGACCGCGTCGCCGCGGCGCATGGCGTTCCCGTCGCCGCTGTCGCGCTGGCCTGGCTGCGCGCCCAACCGACGGTCGCCGCCCCGATCGCCAGCGCCACCTCGCCCGAGCAGCTGGCCGAGCTCGTCGCGTCGACGAGCGTCACGCTCGCCGACGACGAGCTTCAGCGTCTCGGCGCGGCGAGCGGCTGAGCCGGCGGCTGCGCTCAGCGCGTGGCGCGGCCGGCGGCCGGCACGCGGGCGACCGACACCGACAGCGCCTGGTGATCGTCGTCGTGCAGGTTGAGCAGGTCGCCGTCGCGGCGCACCTCCGCCACGCCGGCGTCGGCCAGGCGCCGCTGCAGCGCGTCGAGCTGGGCGCCATCGCTGACCTGCAGTTCGACCAGGCGCAGCCCCGGAGCGGTGAGCGGCGCGGGAGGCGCGCCGAGGCTCTGCCAGGTGTTCAGCCCGAAGTGATGGTGGTAGCCGCCGGCGGCCACGAACGCGGCCGACGGCAGGTGCGCCTGCAGGTCGAAGCCGAGCGCGTCGCGGTAGAACCGCACCGCGCGATCGACGTCGGCGACCTTCAGGTGCACGTGACCGACGATGGTGCCGGCGGCGATCGCCGGCGGGACATCGTCGCCGGCGGTGGCCAGCAGCCCCTGCAGGTCCAGCGGCAGGGTGAACATGCGCACGGGGTCCTCGCCGTCGGGGGCGGGCCATTGATCGCGGGGGCGGTCGGCGTAGATCTCCAGTCCGAGCCCGTCGGGATCGTCGAGGTAGATGGCCTCCGACACGCCGTGGTCCGACGCGCCGCTGAGCGGCCAGCGGGTCGAAGCGATGCGCAGGACGGTGTTGGCCAGGTCGCCGCGCGTCGGGTGCAGCAGCGCGACGTGGAACAGGCCGCTGCTGCGCGGCGGGGCCGCGGTCGGGTCGTGTAGGCGGGTCAGCTGCAGCAGCGGCGCCTCGCGGTCGGGGCCGAGGATGGCCTCCTCGTCGCCGCGGGAGACGAGCGGCAGGCCAAGGACGCGCTCGTAGAAGTCGACGCTGCGGCCGAGGTCGCTCACGGCCAGGTGCACGCTGCCGATGCGCAGCGCCGGGTCGATCGGCGTGTGGCGAGGGGAGGGGAAGGGGGCGCTCATCGGTATGTCGCGCTATAGGCCGCTCGGCGGGTTTGTCGCCGCGGCGCGCTCGGCCCGCAGGCCGATGTTCATGCATTCCTCGCACACGTCGGCCGGGATGAGCCCGATGCGCATGAGACCCGAGAACACGCGGCAGCCGATGCAGAAGCCGGCGATCGACTCCAGGCCGGCGGCCACGATCAGCAGCACCAGCAGCACGTCCGCGGGGGTGCTTGCCTGCGTGGGATGGGGCAGGGCGATTGCCGCGGCGGCGACGGTCATCACCGCGCCCATCCCCTGGGCGAAGCGCTTCGGCGGGCCGGGCACCGGCCGCTCGGGCCCGAGGCGCGGTGCGATGACCCGGGTGGCCAGGCGGCCGAGCGGGCTGAGCGTCGGGCCGGTGAGCACGCGCGCCACGAAGCCGTACGCAAGCGGGATGAGCAGCCAGTACCACGAGGTGGCCAGCGTGACGACGGCCATGACGAGCACGGCTCCGGCCACCACGCGCGCGGCCTTCTCATTGACGGGGTTTGGAAAGGCGAAGAGGGAAGTCATTGCGCGGTCAACTACCAGGGTAGCGATCAGATCGTAAAGCTCGCGCCCTCGGCGGCCATCTCCACCTGGCGCGCATCGCCGCCCCGGTCCTGCCACACCCCGCGCGCCCGCTCGAGCAGGCGATCCAGCAGCTCGTCCTCGTGCGTGGGGTCGTGGTGGAACAGCAGCAGCCGCTCGGCCTGCATGCGCTCGGCGAAGCGCAGCGTGTCCTCGAACGTCGAATGGCCCCAGCCCACCGTCCCGCGGTACTCCGGCTCGGTGTACTGGGCGTCGTGGATGAGCACGTCGGCGCCGTCGGCCAGCCCGGCGCCCGAGATCCAGTCGAGCGGGACGCGCTCGAGGTCGGTCCCGACCGCCGGCTCGTGGTCGGGCAGGTAGCAGAGGCTGCGGCCCGCCTCGGTGACGCGGTACCCGAGCGTGGTCCCGCGGTGCGTGACCAGCTCCGCTTGGCACTCCGCGCCAAGCAACTGCCACGGGCCGCTGGGAACCTCGCTGAAGGTCACGTGCGCTGGCAGCTCGCGCATCTCGATCGGCGACAGCGGGAGCGGAGAGGTAGCGGGCCAGGCGCCGCCGCAGGTCGCGGAAGGCGCCCCGCGGCCCCCACACCGTCACACGGGCCTCGGCGTCGAAGAGCGGCGCGAAGAACAGCAGGCCCATGATGTGGTCGAGGTGCAGGTGCGTGAGCAGGATGTGCACCTCCTCGCGGCGCCCGTACACGCGGGCGCCGAGGTTGCGGATGCCGCTGCCGGCGTCGAGGATGAGCTGCCCGCCGTCGAGCTCGATCGACACGCACGAGGTGTTGCCGCCGTAGCGCAGCTTGTCGGGGTCGGGCGTCGGGATCGACCCGCGCACGCCGCAGAGCGTGACCTGCATTGCTCAGGTGGCTCCGTCGGGCACGACGAGCAGCTGACCCTCGACGTCGGCCGACGGCGCCACCGGGACGAAGCTGAGCAGCGCGCCGCAGTAGGCGCCGTCGCCGATCAGCGGCATCGCGCTGGCCTCGATCTCCATCAGGGCGCCCTGGTCGGTCTTGATCCGGAAGCGCCCGAGCGCCGGGATCCCGTGGCGCAGGGCGATGGTCAGGGGCAGGTCGCCGCTGGAGATCGGCTGCGCCCATGCTCGTCCACCGGGCCGATCTCGTTCCACTCCTCGCGCGTCAGGCGCCCGCTCTCCTCGAAGCGCCGCCCGATCAGCTGCGCGGCGGCCTCGTTGAAGAAGATCATCGCGCCGTCGGGATCCACGATGAAGGCCGGCGTCAGCGTGGCCGCGATGAAGTTGCGGGCGAGGATGAGCTGCAGCGCCTGGGGACGGGTGCTCACACCGGCATCATCGCCGGTCGGCGGACGTGGTGACGCGCACCGGCGCCCGCCGGCGTCGATCGGCTAGCGTGCGCCTGGCGGATCGCACCCACCCGCAGACGAGGAGCAGGCGATGGATCTCACGCTCGACATCGGCCGAGCAGGCGTTCCGCGACGAGCTGCGCGACTGGCTCGGCCGAGCACCACCCGGGACCCGAGCCCAAGGGCGACGAGTACGGCTTCGAGTTCCGCCGCGCCTGGCAGCGTGAGCTCAACTCGGCCGGCTACGCCGGCCTGTCCTGGCCCCAGGAGTACGGCGGCCGCGGCGCCACGCTGATCGAGCAGGCGATCTTCAACGAGGAGCTGCACGCGCGCCGACGCGCCCGTCGCCGGCCAACGTGCTCGGGCTGGTCATGGGCGGACCGGTGGTCATCCACCACGGCACGCCCGAGCAGAAGGAGCGCTACCTCGCGCCGATCCTGTCCGGCCGAGGAGATCTGGTGCCAGGGCTTCTCCGAGCCGGAGTCCGGCTCGGACCTCGCCTCGCTGAAGACCCGCGCCGTCCGCGACGGCGACGAATACGTCGTCACCGGGCAGAAGGTGTGGACGACGCTCGCCCACGAGGCGAAGTGGTGCATGCTCGTCGCCCGCACCGACCAGGACGTGCCCAAGCACAAGGGCCTGACCTACTTCCTCATGGACATGGAGCAGGAGGGCGTGCAGGTGCGCCCGCTGCGCCAGATCACCGGCGAGGCCGAGTTCAACGAGCTGTTCCTCGAGGAGGCCCGGATCCCCGCCGAGAACGTCGTCGGCGGCGAGGGCAACGGCTGGAACGTGGCCATCACGACGCTCGCCCACGAGCGCGCCGGGCTCGCGTTCGCCTCGGCGGTGGCGGTGCGCCGCTCGCTCAACGACCTGATCGCGCTGTGCCACGAGCGCGGCGCGACCGAGGATCCGGTCATCCGCCAGCGCCTCGCGCAGCTGCACATCGAGACCGAGAACCTGCGCCTCAACGCGCTGCGCGGCCTGTCCTCGCAGATGCGCACCGGCGTGCCCGGGCCCGGAGGGCTCGCTGCCCAAGTGGCAGTGGTCGGACACCAACCAGGCGCTGACCGAGCTGGCGATCGAGGTGCTCGGCGAGGACGCGCTGCGATCCGGACTCCGAGTGGACCTACCGCTTCCTGCGCGCGCGGGCCAACTCGATCGAGGGCGGCACCACCGAGATCCTCAAGAACATCATCGCCGAGCGGGTGCTCGGCCTTCCGCAAGGAAGGCGGCAGCGACATGCAATTTCGACTTCACCGACGACCAGCAGACGATCAAGCGCACCGCGCGCGAGCTGCTCGCCGCGCGGCTGCGAGCCGCGAGCGGCTGCGCGAGCTCGCCGAGATGCGGGCGTCGATCGACGACCGCAGTCCTTCGCCGAGCTCGTCGAGCTCGGCTGGCCGGGGATCGCCGATCGCCGAGGAGCACGGCGGCCAGGGCCTCGGGCTCGTCGAGCTGGTGATCCTGCAGGAGCAGCTCGGCTACGCGCTCGCGCCGCTGCCCTTCCTGTCCACCGTCGCCGCCGCGCTGGTGCTCGAGCACGCCGGCTAGCGACGAGCAGCGCGAGCGCTGGCTCGGGCCGCTGCTGGCGGGCGCAGCAGCGCGGGCACGCTCGGCGTGGCCCGCGACGGCCATGCGGCGCTCGTGCCCGACGCCCAGCGGCGCCGCGTGATCGTTCTCGTCGACGCGGCCGGCGGCGCGGGCGCGCGTGTACGCGGCCGAGGATCTGGACGTCAAGCCGCTGTCGACGATCGACATGACACGGCGCTTCGGCAGCGTCACGGCTCACCGGCGCCGGGCGATCCGCTCGCCGGGCGACGTGGCCGGCGGCGTGGACCGCGTGGCCGTCGCGCTCGCCGCCGAGTCGGTCGGGATCGCCCAGCGGATCATGCGAGGAGTCGGTCGCCTACGCCAAGGACCGCCGCCAGTTCGGGCAGCCGATCGGCGTGCACCAGGCCGTCTCGCACCGCTGTGCGCAGATGCTGCTCGAGACCGAGAGCGCCCGCTCGGCCGACGTACTTCGCCGCGTGGACCGCCGACCACGAGCCGGACACCTTCGCGCTGGCCGCCGCCAGCGCGAAGGCCTACGCCTCCGACGCCGGCGCCCGGGTGACCGCGTCGGCGCTGCAGGTGCACGGCGGCATCGGCTTCACCTGGGAGCACGACCTGCACTTCTTCCTCAAGCGGGCTGGGTCAACGCGCGGCTGTACGGGTCGGCCGCGGAGCATCGCGAGCGCGTGGCCCGGCGATCACGGCGTAGGCCGACGCGTACGCGCGCGCAGGGGATGCGCCCGCGCGGTGAACAGCGCAGGATGGCCGTCGTGCGCTCACGGCCCGATAAACGACGCGTAATACCAGGTGAACAATCCGAGAATGCGGGCCGGTAGGCTGTCCAGCGATGATGAGGAGGGGAAAGGACGCTCATCGGTCGTGGCTGCGCTCGCCGGACGTGACCTGTGGTCGCCCATGGGGCGTGCACGGGTCGCTCTGGCGGAGCACTGTGCGCCGAGCGCTCGGACAGCCGGGCGCGCCGGCACCCGCAGACCGCTGAGCGAGCAGGCCGGCGCGCCGGAGTCGGGGCGTGAGCGCCGGGCGCGGCGGCACGCGCCGGCCCTCGGGCTGCTGCTGGCCGGTCGCCCTGGCGCCTCGGCCTGAGCGGCGTGCGGCTCGAGCACCTCGGCGCCCGCTACCAGGTGCGCGCGATCTTCGACGACGCCGGGAACGTCATCCCCGGCGAGGACGTCAAGGTCGCCGGCGTGAAGGTCGGCTCGGTCTCCGGCGCTCGAGCGTGACGCCCGACCAGAAGGCCGCCGTCGTCCTGAACATCACCAACCCCGGCTTCCAGGACTTCCGCACCGACGCGAGCTGCATCGTGCGCCCGCAGTCGCTGATCGGCGAGATGTACGTCGATTGCACCCCGACCCAGCCGCGCCCGGTGGGCACGCCCGAGCCGCCGCCGCTGCCGGTCATCCCCACGGCCAGCCCGGGCGCCGGCCAGCACTACCTGCCGGTGACCAACACGTCCAGTCCGGTGGCGATCGACCTCATCGGCGACGTCGCCCGGCTGCCCTACACCCAGCGCCTGACGATCATCATCAACGAGCTCGGCGCCGGTCTGGCCGGCAACGGCCAGGCGCTCGAGCAGGTCGTGCAAGCGCGCCGACCCGACGCTGGCCGCGCTCGACCGCGTGCTGGCGATCCTCGCGCGCAGAACCACACGCTCGCGCAGCCTGGCCACCGAGTCCGACCCGGTGATCGCGCCGCTGGCCGGCCAACCGCGAGCAGGTCGCCGACTTCATCGCGCAGTCCAACACGGTGGCGACCGTGCAGCGCCGAGCACCGCGTCGGCGCTCGGCGCGACGCTGGCCAAGCTGCCCGGCTTCCTGGACGCGCTCATCGCCGACGCTCGCCGAGCTGTCCACGCTCGCCGGCCAGGCCAACCCGGTGCTCGCCAACCTCGCCGCGGCGGCGCCGGGCATCAACTCGGCGATCGACGAACCTGACCCCGTGCCTCGCAGGGCGCGACGACCTACCTGACGAGCCTCGGGCAGACCGCCGAGAAGGGCACGCCGCAGATCCAGGCGGCGGAGCCGGTCGTCAAGCAGCTCGGCGCAGTTCGGCACCGCGGCCAAGCCGTTCGCCCAGAGCGCATCGCCAGCTGCTGACGGCTGTCAAGAAGCAGGGCGGCCTGCACGGACCTGCTTGACGTCATCTTCCGCTCGTCGCTGGCCAGCAACGGCTACGACGCCGACGGGCACTTCCTGCGCGTGGCGCTCACGCTGTCCAACCCCTGCATCATCTACCAGGTGGCGCCCTCAGGCGAACTGCTCCGCCGCCTGCCCGCGAGCACGCCGCGGCGACGCGCAGCGTCCGCGCGCGCGGCCGGCGGCGCCGTCCGGCCTCCATCGCCGGTGCCCGCGACGGCGGCGCGCGCGTCGAGCAGCACGACCAACACGCTGCTCTCGCTACCTGCTCGGCAACTGACCGATGAGCACGACCGCTGCCGCCCCCGCCTCCCGCGTCCGGCCCGCCGGGCCGCCGCGTCCGCCCGGCCGGCGGCTCCGGTGCGGCGATGGCGGCGGCGGGCGCCGGGCGCGGCGGCCGCGTCCGCGGCCGGTGGTCATCGCGCTGCTCGCGGTCGTGGTGCTGATCGTCGCCTATCTGGTGCTCAGCTCGAGCAGCGCGCAGACGTACCACCTGCTGTTCACCGACGCCGGTCAGCTGGTCAAGGGCAATCAGGTCCAGGTCGGCGGCGTGCCCGTCGGGAGATCACCGGCATCTCGCTAACGACCAAAACCTGGCCGACGTCACGATCGCGGTCAACGCGCCGATCGCGCCGCTGCACGAGGGCACGACGGCGCAGATCCGCTCGCCGTCGCTGTCGGGCGTGGCCAACCGCTACGTCGCGCTCACGCCCGGACCGAACAACGCGCCGACGCTCCCCGACGGCGCGACGCTGCCGACCGACGGCGACGCACGGCATCGTCGACCTCGACCAGATCTTCGACACGCTCGACCCGGCCACGCGCAAGGCGCTGCAGAACGTCATCCAGGGCTCGGCCGTGCAGTACGCGGGCGTCTCAGCCGAGATCAGCGAGTCGATCCCCTACTTCTCCCCGGCGCTGTCCGCGGCCGACCACCTCCTGGCCGAGCTCGACCTCGACCAGGCCGCGTTCACGAACTTCATCGTCGCCACCGCCGCGACCGTGAGCGCGATCGCCGCGCGCGCGCCGCAGCTGGGCAGCCTCGTGCAGAACGCCGACCAGACCTTCGGGGCGATCGGCGGCGCAGAACGCCGCGCTCACCGCCGGGCTGCGGCAGCTGCCCGCCACGCTCGCAGCAGGGCAACACGCACGCTCGCCGACCTCATCCCGACGCTCGACGCGCTCACGCGCTCGTCGACGTGTCCAAGCCGGACACGACGACGCTGGCCACCTTCCTGCGCGCGCTCACGCCGCTGCTGCAGCGAGGCCAAGGGCCCGGTGCACCAATCTGAGCCTGGCCATCTCGCGCCCGGGACCCAACAACGACCTCACCGACGTCGCGCTGTCGCTGCCGGCGCTGGCACGGCGCGCTCGTCGCACGCCGCGCCCGACACGATCGCGGCGCTGCAGGCGGCGCTGCCGATCACGACCTTCATCCGCCGTACACGCCCGACCTCGTCGGCGCCGCTGCGCGCCTTCGGCGAGTCGAGCGCCGACTACGACGCCGACGGCCACTACGCGCGCGTCTCGACCATCTTCGCCGACTTCGCGCCGGCGCCGGCAACACGCTCACGCCGGTCAATCCCGTCGACCGGGCTGGCCAACCTGCAGACCGGGCAGACCAAGCGCTGCCCGGGCGCCGCCGCGGCGGCCGCCGGCCGACGGCTCGGCGCCGTTCACCGACGGCGGCACGCTGCGACTGCTGCCCGTCGGAGGTGCCGCGCGGATGAAGCGGCGCTCCTCCCGATTCGCTGGCCGGCTCGCCGCTGCTCATCGGCGCCGTGACGACGCTCGTCGTCATCGTCGCGGTGTTCCTGTCCTACAACGCCAACAACGGGCTGCCGTTCGTGCCCACCTACGACGTCAAGGTCCAGGCTGCCCGACGCGAGCAGCCTGCGCGTCGGCAACGACGTGCGCATCGGCGGCACCCGCGTCGGGCCGTGTCGGCGCCGAGGCGGCCCACCAGAACCCGCAGCACCGGGGCGGTCAACGCCGTCGTGACGCTGAAGCTCGAGAAGCGCGTGAGCCGCTGCCGGCGGACACCACCGTGATCGTGCGCGACCGCTCGGCGCTCGGCGAGAAGTACCTGCGAGCTCACGCCCGGCAGCGTCGAGCGCAGAGCTCGCCGCCGGGAGCGACGCTGCCGCTGTCGGCCGCCACGCCGGAGCCGGTCGAGCTCGACCAGCTGCTCAACATGTTCGACGCGCCCACGCGCGCGGCCGAGCAGACGAACCTGGCCGCCTACGGCGACGCGTTCGCCGGCCGCGGGCGGCAATCTCAACGACACGATCTCCAACCTCGCCGCCCGCGCTGGCCAACCTCGAGCCGCTCGCCCGCACGCTGGCCGCCCGCGACGACGCATCTGGCCGCGCTGTTCCCGGCGCTCGAGCGGCCTCCGCCGACGTCGCGCCCGTTGCCGAGCAGCAACGCGCAGCTGTTCGTCGACCTCGACACCACGTTCAAGGCGCTGGCCGGCGTGGCGCCCGTCGATCGGTCGGCGATCGAGGGCGCGCCGCCGTCGCTGCGCCCAGGCGACGTACTCGCTGCGTTCGTGCGGCCGTTCATCTCGCCAGCTGACGCGCTTCTTCACGCTGCTGGCCCCGAGCACGGTCGCGCTGCGCGACGCCGCGCCGAGCTTCGGCCGCGCGCCGTGGCGGCCGGCGCCCGCAACCTGCCCGCGGCCGTGGCGCTCAACCGCGGCTGAGCACCGACGCTCGCCGCGCTGGCGGACGTTCGCGCAGGACCCGCGTGGTCAGCCAGGGCCTGCAGCGACCTGACGCTGACCGCCTCCGGCGGCGAGCCGATCGTCGCCGACCTCGCCGGCATGCAGACGACGTGCAACTACCCGACGCTGCTGCTGCGCAACGTGGCCAGCACCGCTGGCCGAGGGCGAGCGCATCGGCACCTGGCTGCGGCCGCTGCCGATCGTTCCCGCAACACTGTCAGTTCGACCCCGACGCCCAGCGGCGACCGGCGACGCCGGACCCGGCGAACACGGCGTCCTCGGCGCCGAACAACGAGGGCGCTGCGCCGGCCCAGCCGCCCCGGCCAACGGCGGTCGACCGTGCGGCGGCAGCCCGGCCGCGCGGCGGTCGGCGAGCTGCAATCACCTGCACACACACGCCGTACCCGCTCGTCGGCGCGCCCGGGCAGCCGGCGGGCGGTGCGAGGCGGGCAACGAGGTCTACGCCAGCCGGGCAGACGGTCATCGGCCACGCGGCGCAGCCATCTCCAACGGCCGCGACTTCGCGACGGCGACGGGTGAGCCGATGAGACTGCTCCTCGCCGCAAGCCGCGCCTCCGACGGCGCACGTGCCGCTGCGGCTGCGCCGCCGCGGCATGAGCCCGCTGGCTCGCCGGCGTCATCGTCGTCGTGCGTGCTCGTGTTCGCCACCTACGCGGCGTTCACCAAGCACAACCCGTTCCACCACGGCTTCCAGCTCAAGGCGGTGTTCTCCTCGGCGCGTGAACATGGCCAAGAACACCCCGGTGCGCATCGCCGGCGTCAACGTCGGCACCGTCTCAGGGGATCTCCCACTACCGCGGGCACCGACGACGGCGCTCGTGACGATGAGCCTCGACAACAACGCGCTGCCGCTGCACACCGACGCCACGCATGAAGATCCGCCCGCGCATCTTCCTCGAGGGCAACTTCTTCGTCGACCTGCAGCCCGGCAGCCCGTCGGCCCCGATCCTGAAGTCCGGCGCGACGATCCCGATCACCCAGACGGCCGATCCCGGTGCAGCTCGACCAGGTGCTCAGCGCGCTCAACAGCGACACGCGCACCAACCTGCAGGAGCTGCTCGCCGGCTACGGCACCGCGCTGACGCACGTGCCCGACGCCGGCCGCAGAACGTCACCCAGGATCCCGATCGTGCGCGGCAAGACGGCGGCGCAGGCGCTCAACGACGCCGCCCGGCGCGCGCCGCGCTCGCTGCGCGACAGCACGATCGTCAGCCAGGCGTTCGGCGGCGAGGAGCCCCACGACATATCGCTGCTCGTCGCCTCGCTCGGGCGGGTCAACGCCGCGCTCGGGCCAGAACGAGGGCGACCTGCAGGGCCTGATCACCAACTTCGACATCACGCTGCAGCGCGTTCGCGACGCAGTCGGCGGCGCTCAACTCGGCCGTCGCCCAGCTGCCGGGCGCGCTGACGCACCGACCGACCAGGCGCTGGCCGCGCTGAACGCCTCCTTCCCGGCCACGCGCGCGTTCGCGCTCGATCTCATCCCGGCCACGGAGGAGACGCCGGCCACGGTCGCCGCCGCGCTGCCCGTGGATCGCGCAGGCGCGGGCGCTCGTGTCGCCGGCCGAGCTCGGCGAGCTCGCCGCAGAACCTCGAGTCCGCCGCGCCCGCGCTCGGCGCGCTCGACGCCGGCGCAGACCAGCCTTTGCCAGCAGCTCGACCCGGTCAGCCGCTGCCTCACCCAGGTGATCTTCCCGGCCGGCAACGTCGCGCTGCAGGACGGCGCGTTCTCCACCGGGCTGCCCAACTACCAGGAGTTCTTCCACGCGCTCGTCGGCCTCAACGGCGTCGGGCGCGAACTTCGACGGCAACGGCGCCTACCTGCGGGCGCTGGTCGGCGCCGGCGGCGTCAACTTCAACACCGGGCCGCTGCATATCTACGGCACGAGCGACCAGGGCACGCCGGCCGGCTACGCTGCTCAGGGCCGCGCGACGCTGCCGCCGCTGGGCACGAGCCCGGCCGCCCCGGCCAACGAGCCGCCGATCAAGCCGAACGCCGCCTGCGACAAGCAGTCGCTGCCCGACTTCAACGGGCCGGCCTCGCAGGGTCCGTCCGAGGCGTCCATCCCGGCCAGGCCGCTGCCGGCGTATGACCGAGGCCACCCCCGGGCGCACCGTCGTCGACCAGATCCGCCGCGGGCGCCGCCGCGTTCACGGCGGTCGTGACGCATGATCGTCATCGCCGCGCTCGTGGGCGGCTACATCCTCGCGCAGGAGGGCTGACGCTGCCCGGATGGGTGCCGTTCTTCGGCACGAGCTACTACACGATCAACGCCGACTTCCAGACCGGACAGGCGGTGACGCCCGGCCAGGGTCAGTCGGTGACGATCGCCGGCGTGAAGGTCGGGGTCATCTCCGGCGTCGACCTCGAGAACGGCGTCGCGGTCGTGTCGATGAACATCGACCAGGCCAACGCTCCCGATCTACCGCGACGCCACGATGCTGTTGCGCCCGAAGTCGCAGCTCAAGGACGATGACGGTCGAGCTGAACAAGGGCACCCCGGCGGCGGGGGCGCTGCCCGACCGGGGCCACGCTGCCGCTGGCGCAGACGGCGCCCGACGTCAACCTCGACGAGCTGCTGGCCTCCCTGGACGCCGATACCCGCTCGTATCTGCAGTTGCTGCTCGGCTCGGCCGGTCCGGCGCTCAACGGGCGCGGCACCGAGCTGTCGGCCGCCCTGCGCCGCTTCGACCCGACGACCCGTGACTTCGAGCTCATCAACCGCTACCTCGTTGCTCGACACCAGAACCTCAGTCGCGTCATCCACAACTTCGCCATCCTCGCCGAGGCGCTCGGAACCCGCGACACCCAGCTGTCGAACCTGGTGCGGGCCTCCAACGCCGTGTTCGCCACCTTCGCGCAGGAGAACGCCAACGTCAGCGCGACGGTGGCCAAGCTGCCCGGCGCGCTGGGCGAGATCAACAGCTCGCTGGGCAAGGTCACCAAGACCGCCCAGCTGTCCAACAGCGCGCTCACCGCCCTGCGTCCGACGGCGGTGGCGCTGGCGCCGGCCGAGCGCGCCAGCCAGACCTTGTTCAAGACGACGACGCCGGTGATCCGCAACCAGATCAGGCCGTTCGTGCGCGCCGCCAATCCCACCGTGGCCAAGCTCATCCCGGCGGCGACCTCGCTGTCCGCCGCGTCGCCGAACCTCACCACCACGTTCAGCGTGCTCGGCACGTTCTTCAACGAGCTGGCCTACAACCCGGGCTCGCCGAGCAACCCGGGCTACCTGTTCTACCTCGCCTGGGCCAACCACAACCTCAACAGCGCGCTCAGCACCGGCGACGCCAGCGGGCCGCTGCTGCGCTCCGAGTTCCTGTTCGCGCCGGCGAGCCTCAACATCAGCCTCTGCGGGGCGGCGGACCTGAACCCGAGCATCGCCGCCGCCGTCAACGAACTGAACCTCAGCCCGGGTTGCAGCCCGGCGAGCAGCACCGGCGGCCTGACGCTGTCCGCGCGTCCGCCCAGCGCCGTGACGCGCGCGGCGAGCGGCGCCTTCAACAGCACCGACGCGCGACGGGTGCGCTGACCCGTGCAGAAGCTCGCCCCGTCCGTCGGCCGGCTCGCCATCATCACGGTGTTCGCGCTGTCCTGCTTCGCGCTGCTGCTGTTCCTGTGGCTGTCCTTCGGCGGCTCGGTGCCGCTGCAGGCCAAGGGCTACCGCTTCAACGTGATCTTCCCGCAGGCCAATCAGCTCGCCGTGCAGTCCGACGTGCGCATCAGCGGCGTCCCCGTCGGCACCGTCGTGGGCCTCAATCCGAGCGCCGCGGGCGAGACGATCGCGACGATCCAGATGCAGCCCCAGCTATGCACCGGTGCGCGCCGACGCGCGGGCGATCCTGCGGGCCAAGACGCTGCTCGGCGAGACATTCGTCGCGCTCACCCCCGGCAGCCGCAGCGCCCCGGCGATGCCCGAGGGCGGCACGCTCGGGCGGGGCAGGTGGCGCCGAGCGTGCAGCTCGACGAGATCTATCGCACCTTCGACCCCGCAGACGCGGGCGGCGTTCCAGGTGTGGATGCAGGCCTCCGCGGCCGGCGTGAACGGTCAGGGCCCGGCGCTGAACGCGGCGCTCGGCGAGCTCGACCCGTTCGTCAACGACCTCGAGCAGGTCACGGCCACCCTGCAGAGCCAGAACGGCGCCGTCGCCGCGCTCGTGCGCAACACCGGCGTCGTGTTCGACGCCCTCACGCAGCGCGAGCACCAGCTGCGCGACCTGATCACCACCTCGCTGGCGACGTTCGGCGCCACGGCGGCGGCGAGCAACGAGCTCGCCCGCGCGTTCACGCTGCTGCCGCACCTTCCAGCAGCGCTCGGCCAACGCGCTCGCGCCATCTCGACGCGTTCGCCGTCAACACCTCGCCGCTGCTCACCCAGCTCGCCCCGGCCGAGGTCGCGCTCACCCCGGTGCTGCGCAACCTGCAGGCGCTGTCGCCCAGCCTGGAGCGGCTGGCCACCGGACTCGGCCCATTCGCGCGCGCGTCGGACGTCGGGCTCCCGGCGCTGGACCAGGTGCTGCGGCAGCTCGAGCCGCTGCTCACCGCCGTCAGCCCGGTGCTGCACAACCTCAATCCGCTGCTCTCCTACATCGACCTGTACCAGCCCGAGGTGCAGGCGGCGTTTGCCAATGCCGGCGCCGCCTCGCAGGCCACCGCCACGTCGAGCAACGAGCTGCCGGGCAGCGCGTCCGCGCTGCACTACCTGCGCGCGATGTCCGGCCCGCTGAACCCGGCCAGCCAGGCCCTGCAGAAGCCGACCTTCGGCACCACGCGGATCAACCCGTATCCGGCGCCCGGCGCCTACAACCAGCTGGCCAGCGGCCTGTCGGTGCTCGACAGCTCGAGCTGCTCGAACCCGACGCCGGGCGTGACCGGCCCGCCGAACGCCAACGTCTCGGCGGACACGCTCGACGCTGCATCACCAAGTTGGGGATCGTCGGCTCGGGCTCCAACGGCGACGTGCCGGCACCGGCCTGCAAGCAGCAGGCCCCGCAGACGTTCGCCGGCCTGACCAGCACCTTCCCCCACGTGGTGGCGGCGTCGAACTGAGCCTGCCGCGCGGGCCGGCCGGTCAGGCCTCGCGCCGCTCGAGCACGAGCGACTGCAGTGACGCGCCCGACCGGCCCCGACTCGTCGTAGAGGCGGCTCTCGGTCAGCGCCGCCCCGCCCGGGTCGACGTGGCGTGCGCGAGCGCATGCCGATCCACTCGCCCCGTGGCGGGCGGTGCAGGTAGATCGTCAGGTCGGCGTTGATGAACAGGAAGCCGCCCCAGGGCACCGGCGCGGCGACGCCGTTGCCGAAGTCGGCGGTGGCGACGAGGCGCGCCAGGGGCGGCGTCACCGCGTCGGCCATCGAGCGGCGGGCTCAGGCGCATCCACAGCGCCGCCGGGCCCGGCCCGAGCTCACCCTCCAGCCAGCGCATCTCCATCGAGGTGGCGAAGCCGGCCGCGTGCGAGCCGTCCAGCGTGAAGGCGTGCGGCTCGGCCGTGCTCGGGCGGTCCGGCAGCGGCGGGTCGTCGGCGGTGGCCCGCTCGTCGGCGGTCAGCGGGGCGGCGGGCGGCGACGCGCAGGGCGCGGGCCGTGCAGCACGAGCGTCTCGCCGGCGCGTAGCTCGGCGGCCAGCTCGACCACGCGTCGGCCGGCCCGCACCACCCGCGTCGAGAGCGTCCAGCGGCGCGAGCGGGACCGGCCGCACGAAGTCGAAGGATCAGGCGCGCGATCGGCAGCCCCGAATCGGCCTGGAGGCCGTCGAACGCCGCGGCGATGAGGGCGGCCGGGGCGCCGCCGTGCATCGCGCGCGGGTCCCAGGGCCCGCGGCCGAGCTGGGTGGGGACGAAGCGGCCGGGGCCGTCGGGCGCGAAGACGTGGTCGGACACGCGCTCACGCGGGCAGACCGGCGGCGAAGGCGCGTCAGCGCGTCGGGGTCGCGCAGCGGCGGGCCGTGGCCGAAGCAGATGAGCGCGGGCCGCAGCTCGGCCAGGCGACGCGCGGAGTCGCGGTTGCGGGCCGGGTCGATGCTGAAGCCCGCCGGCGGCTCGTGCAGGCCGGCGCCGGCCGGTGGTCAGGTGCATGCCGTTGAGCACGTCGCCGGCGATCAGCACGCGGTCGGACTCGCGCCACAGCGCGATGTGCCCGATCGTGTGACCGGGCGTGTCGCAGCACCGTGAAGCCGGCGACCTCGTCGCCCTCGACTGCAGGCGGCGGGCCACCGGGTGGCCGGGACCGGTCCACACGCGGTCGATGAAGCGGTCGCAGGCGCGACGGCGGCTTGCCCGGCGCGCATCAGCGCCGGGTCCTCGGCGGCCGGGCGTCGAGCTCGCCGCACCACAGCGGGATCGCCAGCGTCTCGCAGAGCTCGTGGGTGGAGCCCTGGTGGTCGGGGTGGACGTGGGTCAGCACGTGCGCGCCGACCGCGCGGCCGCGCACCTGGCGCAGGATCCGCCGCGCGGCGTGGCGGGTGCCGGCGTCGACGATCACGTCGCCGACGAGGTACACGTTGATCGCGTTCGGGGGACGTCCCTGCAGCTGGAAGACGTCCTCGGCCAGGCGCCTCACGTCCGCGTCTGCTCCCAGGAGAAGCCGCGCACGGCGAGCACGATCGCGAACACGCGCCCACAGCACGATGACGGCCAGCGAGGAGCCGTAGTAGCCGATGCCGTGCCCGTTGACGAGCGCGCCGGTGAGACCGTCGATGGCGTTCTTGAGCGGCAGCGCGGAGGCGACGTCGCGCAGGAACTGCGGGCGTGTTCTTCACGTCGTAGAAGACGCCCGAGATGATGATCACGGGCAGGAAGATCGGCGTTGACGTAGGCCGTCGCCGAGTCGAAGTTGGGGATCACGTGGGCGAGCGCCACGCCGAGCGCCGCGAAGCAGACGACGCCGCGGCGACGAACACGAACAGCTCGAGCCAGTCGCGCGGCCAGGGCAGGCCGAAGAACAGCTTGCCCGGCGACGATGATGACCACGAGCTGCACGGCGGCGTTGGTGAGCGCGTTCAGGCCCGAGCCCGCTGAGGTACACGCCGCTGGGCAGCGGCGTGCCGCGCATCCGCTTGAGGACGCCCTGCTCGCGCAGCAGCGTCATGTTGTAGGCCAGCGCGGTGAACGTCGTCGACAGCAGCGCCATGCCGGCGATGCCGGGCACGATCACGTCGAGCTCGTGCTGGTTGTTGTGGAACACCGCGCCGAACAGGAACAGGAAGATCAGCGGCAGCGCGAAGTTGAAGAACGCGGCGCTCGGGTTGCGCCAGAACAGGCGGCGCTCGAGGCGGTACTGGCGCCACGACGAGGGTGCCGGTGCTCATCGCCGGCGCCCCCGCGCGTGCGGCGCCCGCGCCGCCGGCGCCGCCGGCCGCGCGCCTCGCCGGCGCTCGGGCCGGCGGCTGCGTCGGGCGGGCTGTCGGCGGTCAGCTGCAGGTACACGTCCTCGAGGCTCGGGCGCACGACGACGAGGTCGCGCACGCTGCTCGCCGCGGGCCAGCGCCTCGCCGGTGAGCTCGTGCAGGAAGGCGGTCGGGTCGTCGATCTCGCGCTCGCGGCGCTCGCCGTCCTCGTCGCGCCAGCTGACCCGGTAGGTCGCGGCGCCGTCGACGCCGAGCTCGGCCGGCGAGCCGGCGGCGAGGATGCGCCCGTCCTTGATGATCGCCACGCGGTCGGCGAGCGACTGCGCCTCGTCGAGGTAGTGCGTGGTCAGCAGCACCGTCTTGCCGAGGTCGCGCAGCGCGCGGATGGTGTCCCAGGCCGCGCGCCGCGCGGCCGGGTCGAAGCCGGTGGTCGGCTCGTCGAGGAAGACCAGGTCGGGGTCGCCGATCAGCGCGAGCGCGAAGTCCAGGCGCCGCTGCTGGCCGCCCGACAGGCGGCGCGTGCGCTCGTCGGCCTTGGCCTGCAGTCCCGACAGCGCGATCACCTCGTCGACGTCGCGCGGGTGCGGATAGAACCCGGCGAAGTGGGCGAGCGCCTCGCGCACGGTGATGTGCGGGTACATGCCGCGTGCTCTGCAGCACGATGCCGACGCGCTCGCGCAGCTCGCGCGGGCGCTCCTGCGGGTCGAAGCCGAGCACCGACACGCTGCCGGCGGAGCGCTCGCGGTAGCCCTCGAGGATCTCGACCGTCGTCGTCTTGCCGGCGCCGTTGGGGCCGAGCAGGCCGAACACCTCGCCCGGCTGCACGCCGGAAGTCGATGCCGCGCACGGCCTCGATGTCGCCGTAGCGCTTGCGCAGGTCGCGCACCTCGATCGCCGCCACGGCGCCGGCGGCTGGCGGACCGGGGCGTGCCGGCAGCGAGCGGATTCGCGACGGTCGGCGACCGGTCCGCAGGGCAGATCCGCTGTGACGCATCAGCCCAGATCATGACAAGATCGCCCCGGGGCGCCCGGGGGCGCCGAGGCGCCATGCGGCTCGCGTGCATCGACATCGGTACGAACACGACGCGTCTGCTCGTCGCCGAGCACGGACGGCGCGGGGCTGCGCGAGGTGAGCACGGGGCGCGTGTTCGCCGACCTCGGCCACGTGCGACGCGAGCGGGCACATCGGCGCCCCGGCGATCGCGCTGGTCGTGCGCGCCACCGTCGCCCACGTGCGAGGCGGCGCGGGCGGCGGGGGCGGAGGTCGATCGACGTGGTGGCGACGGCGGGCGTGCGGTCCGCGGACGACCGCGAGGCGCTCTGCCGCGCGGTCACTGACGCCGTCGGGCTGCCGGTGCGGCTGCTGAGCCCGGACGAGGAGGGGCGCCTCGCGTTCGCCGGGGCCACCCACGGGCTGGCCGGCGACCCGCCAGATGCCGATCGGCGTGATCGACGTCGGCGGCGGCTCGACCGAGCTCGTCGTCGGCACGCGCGCCGCGCGGGGTCGAGCTGGATCGCATCGCTCGCCATCGGCTCGGCGGTGCTCACCGAGGAGTACCTGCACAGCGACCCGCCGGGGCCGGTCGAGCTGGCGGCCGCCGCCGACCACGCCGACGACGAGTTCGCCGGCGTGCACGCCCCGGCCGTCACCGCGGCCTACGCGGTCGGTGGCAGCGCGACCTCCCTCTACCGGCTCGTCGGCGCCCTGCTCGACGTCGACTCGCTCGACGCTGGTGCGCGAGCGCGTCACCGAGCGGCCCGAGTGGCGCACTGGCCGAGACGCTGGCCCTGGACCCGCGCCGCGCGCGCCTGCTGCCGGCCGGGATCATCCTGCTCGAGCGCGCGGTGCGGGCGATGGGGGTGGCGGCGCGGATCGCCGCGGGCGGGGTGCGCGAGGGCGTCATCCTCGAGCGTCTCGACGCTACCAGTGCACGCCCTTCATGAGGTTGGCCACGGCGATCTGCTCCATCGAGGCCTTCTCGTTGGGATCCTGCTCGCCGCGGGAGGCCGCGGAGTCGGGGAACACCTTGTAGGCCATGTGCAGGATCTGGTCGACCTGCTTGGGAGCGAGCGCGTAGAGCACCTCGCCGAACGTGCCCAGGCGGGTGTTGATCTGCTTGGGCTTGGCGCGCAGCGCCTCGCAGATCATGTCGGCCGCCTCGTCGGGCGTGATCGTCGGGAACGCGTCGTACATCTTCGTCGGCGCGATCATCGGCGTGCGCACGAGCGGCATGTGGATCGTGGTGAAGGTGACGCCGTCGCCGACCATCTCGCTGGACGACGCACGCGCGTGAACGCGTCGAGCGCGGCCTTGGAGGCCACGTAGGCCGAGAAGCGCGGCGGGTTGGTCTGCACGCCGATCGAGGAGACGTTGACGATGTGCCCGAAGCCGCGCTCGCGCATGTGCGGCAGCAGGCCCGATGATCAGCTTGATCGTGCCGAAGTAGTTGAGCGCATCGTGCGCTCGTAGTCGTGGAAGCGGTCGTAGCTGAGCGCGACCGAGCGGCGGATCGAGCGCCCGGCGTTGTTGACGAGCATGTCGACCGCCGGGTGGTCGGCAAGCACCCGCTCGAGCATGTCCTCGATCGCGCTCGGTGTCGACAGGTCGGCCGGGTAGATGTACGCGGTGCCGCCGTCGCGCTCGATCTCCGCCTGCGCCTCGCGCAGCTTCTCCTCGGTGCGGGCGACGAGCAGCGGGATGCCGCCGGCCGCGGCGACCTTGATCGCGGCGGCCCGGCCGATGCCCGACGAGGCGCCGGTGATGAGCACCGTCGGCCGTTGACCGCCGCCTCGAGCGAGCGGTCCTTGAACAGGTCCGGGTCGAGGTTGCGCTCCCAGTAGTCCCACAGCCGGCCGCGTAGTCGCTCGAGCGGCGGCACCTCGATGTCCGAGCCGGCGAGCGCCCGCTCGGTGTCGCGCGTGTCGAACTGCGGGACCAGGGCGACGTGGCCGAGGATCTCCGCGCGGCACGCCGAGGTCCTCCAGGAACACGCGGCGGGCGTCGCACAGCGCGGGCAGGCGCAGGAGCATCGACAGCACGCCCTTCGGCAGCGCGTCGGTGAGGCGCTTGTCGATGCGCAGCGCGACCTGCGGCGCATGCGCGGCGCGGGCGAACTCGTTCATGACCTCGCCGGAGCGCTGCGGGCGCGGGTTGGTGAGGTGGAACGCCTGCCCGTCGAGGCCGGGCTGGTGGGCGATGTGGTCGAGCGCATCGGCCACGAAGTCGACCGGCACGATGTTGGTGTAGCCGAGCTCGGGCCCGACCAGCGGCACCCACTCGGGCAGCCAGTGGCGCATGCGCTGGATCGCCTTGAAGAAGTAGTACGGGCCGTCGATCTTGTCCATCTCGCCGGTGCGCGAGTCGCCCACGACCACTCGCGGGCCGGTACACCCGCCATGGCACCTCGGCCTCGGTGCGCACGATGCGCTCGGACTCGAACTTGGTGCGGTGATAGGGCGAGGGCGAGCTTCTGGCCCTCGTCGAACATGTCCTCGCGGAACAGGCCCGCGGTACACGCCGGCGACGGCGACCGAGGACGCGTGGTGCAGCCGCCCGGCGTCGTAGCGCGTTGGCCAGCTCGACCGCGTGGCGCGTGCCCTCGACGTTGAGCGCGTCGTTCTCCTCGGCGGCGGCGGTCATGTCGTACAGCGCGGCGAGGTGGAAGAAGTGGTCGATGCTCCCGCGCAGCTCGTCCGCCTGCTCCTCGGAGACGCCCAGCCACGTCTGGCGCAGGTCGCCCGGCACGGCGTGCACGCGCGCGCGCACGCCCTCGGGGTCGCCGAGCTCACGGCCCCAGCGTTCGATGAGGGCGTCGAGGCGCTCGGTGGAGCCGTCCCGCACGAGCACGTAGACGTCCCCGTCGCGCCGCAGCAGCCGCTCGACGAGGTTGCGCCCGATGAATCCGGTCGCGCCGGTCACGAAATAGGCCATCTAGCTCCCTCCGAATTGGTCTCGGGCGAGCATACCCCCGCGTCGCCGCCGAGGGTGAAGCTGCGCGATGGCGCTACCAGCCGCCGTGCCAGTCGGCGCTGGCGACGCGATGCTTGGCGGCGGCCTTCCGCGCGTCCTTGCGCTTCTCCAGGCGCCACTGCAGCAGGCTCATCACCAGGATGAACAGCGGGAAGAACGCGATCAGCATGAAGCCGACGTGCGTGATGACGAGGTCGTTGGTCTCCCCGTAGAAGCCGCGGCCGTCGTTGAACGCGAGCGCGTCGGGCGCGAAGGCCATCAGCAGGAGGGTGGTGGTGGCGAGCACGGTGGTCAGTCTGCGCATGATTTGCGGATCGTATCGGAGCGGGCCGCTATGCTCGCCGCCGCCATGGCCTCCGTCCTCCGCGAGCGGCTGGAGCCGGGGATCGAGCTGATGCGCCTCGACCGCCCGGCGCAGCGCAACGCCCTTGATTCGGCCACGCTGCACGAGTTGCTGGCGGCCCTCGCCGGGCTGGCGGACGACCCCGCAGTGCGGGCCCTCGTCGTGTCGACCACCAGCGAGCGTGCCCTGTGCGCGGGCGCCGACGTCAACGAGCCGCTCGACCGTGAGGGCGGCGTCGCCCGCATGGAGGCGTTCGCTCGCCTGTACGCGGCGGTGGAGGCGTTTCCGGCGCCGACGGTGTGCGTGTGCGTCGGCAATGTCGTCGGAGCCGGCGCGGAGCTCGCCGCGGGCTGCGATCTGCGCGTCGGCGGCGAGAATCTCAAGCTCGCCTGGGCGGGAGCCCGCCTGGGGGTTCCGGTGGGGCCGGCCCGCCTGGCGCCGCTGATCGGACTCTCGCGGGCCCGAGACCTCGTGCTCACCGGCCGGGTGGTCGGGGCGTCCGAGGCGTTCGAGCTCGGCTTTCTCAACCGAGTCTGCGCCGCGGAGCACGCCGAGCCCGAGGCGCTCGCGCTCGCTCGCCAGATCGCCGCTAACGATCCCGCCGGCGTGCGCCGCCTGAAGGGGATGTTCCGCGACTTCGAGGGGCTCGGGCCGGCCGAGCGCGTCGCCCGTGAGAACGAGATCCTCGTCGCATGGCAGCGCGAGGGCGCGGGGCTGCCGGCGGGGACGCGGGCCGACGGCGGCTGAGGGGCCACGCCCGCCGGGCGGGGGGCATGCCGCCTCGGGTGGGGTGTGGTCGAAAACCGACGCCAGGGGGGCCAAGATCGACCACACCCCGACGGTGTCGTGCTGGCTCGGGTGGGGTGTGGTCGAAAACCGACGCCAGGGGGGCCAAGATCGACCACACCCCGCGGGAGTGGCCACGGCTCGCAGGTCGCTCGGCGTCGGACCGCGCGCACCCTTCGCCCCGCGGGCCCGCCAGCAGCCGGGGGCCCATGCCACGCGCCACCTACCATGGGCGCGTGGCCGTTCTCATCGCTTCCGACCTGCACAAGGACATGGCCGGGCAGCCGCTGCTGCGCGGGGTCTCGTTCAAGCTCGAGCGCCGCGACCGCCTGACGATCGCCGGGCGCAACGGCGCCGGCAAGACGACGCTGCTGCGCATGCTCGCGGGCGACGAGTCGATCGACCGCGGCGAGCTCTCGCTGGCCAAGGGCGCGCGCATCGTCCTGCACGATCAGCGCCCACCGCGCGAGCGCCAGCTCAGCCTGCGCGACTACGTGCTGTCGGGCTGCGCGGAGGAGCTGACGATCGAGACCGAGCTGCGCGAGCTCGAGCAGGCGATGGCGGGGGGAGCCACCGATGACCAGACGCTCGCCCGCTACAGCCGGGCGCAGGCGGCGCTCGAGGCGCACGGGGGTTACCTGTGGCGCGATCGCGCGACGGCCATGCTGCACGGGCTCGGCTTCGTCGACGGCGACTTCGACCGGCGGCTGGACACGTTCTCGGGCGGGCAGCTGACGCGCGCGTCGCTGGCGCGGGCGCTGGCCACGCAGGCCGACGTGCTGCTGCTCGACGAGCCGACGAACCACCTCGACATCGAGTCGCTCGAGTGGCTCGAGCGGACGCTGATCGGGCTCGACGCGGCGATCATGCTCGTCGCGCACGATCGCTGGTTCCTCGAGACCGTGGGCACGGCGGTGCTCGAGATCGAGGCCGGCCGCTCGCGCTTCTTCGCCGGCACCTGGCACGCCTGGCGGCGCGAGCAGGCCGCACGCGAGCTGGCGCTCGGACGGGCGATCGACAAGCAGCAGGCCGAGATCGCGCGCATGGAGCGGTTCATCGAGCGCTTCCGGGCGAAGGCGACGAAGGCGCGCCAGGCCCAGTCGCGGGTGAAGGCGCTTTCGAAGATCGAGCGCATCGAACGGGATCCACGCGACGGGGAGGCCCTGTCGTTCGACTTCAAGGCGCCCGAGCGCAGCGGGCGGGTGGTGTTCGAGCTCGAGGGGGGACGGATCGAGGTCGGCGATCCGCCGCTGGTGCTGCTCGAGGATGCCGAGCTGTGGTTGGAGCGCGGAGAGCACGTGTCGCTCGTGGGCAAGAACGGCACCGGCAAGACGACCCTCATCGAGACGCTCGCCGGGCGGCGCCCGCTGGCCGCTGGCAAGCTGCGCACGGGCCACAACGTGCAGGTCGGCTACCTCTCCCAGCACGCGGAGGAGCTCGGCGTCGGCGGGCCGCCGGGCCAGAGCGTCGTCGAGGCGACCCAGCGGGCGACCGGGCTGACGCCCAACAAGGCGCGCTCGCTGCTCGGCCGCTTCCTGTTCTCCGGTGAGGAGGCGGAGAAGCCGCTCGACGGGCTCTCCGGCGGCGAGCGGCGGCGCCTGTCCATCGCGATCCTCGTGCAGTCGGGCGCCAACGTGCTGATCCTGGACGAGCCGACGAATCACCTTGACATCGAGAGCCGCGAGGCGCTCGAGGACGCGCTCAGCGGCTTCGAGGGATCGCTGCTGCTGGTCAGTCACGATCGGGCCCTGCTCGATGCGGTGGGGACGCGCACGGTGGCGCTCGAGGACGGCGAGCTGCACTCCTATGTCGGAGGGTGGCCCGAGTACGTGCGGGTGCGCGAGGAACGGGCCGCGGCCGGCGGCGGCCCGGCGGGGCCGTCGACCTCCGCGCGTCCGGCGCGCGTCAAGGACCTCGCGCCCGCCGCCAGCGGCCCGACGCGCAACGGCACCGCCGCCAATCATGGCGCGGCCGTAGCGAGCGGCGCCGCCACGAAGAACGGCGTAGCCGCAAAGGGCAACGGGCGTCGCGACGCCGGGCCGTCGAAGAACCGCGTGCGCGAGCAGGAGAAGGCGGAGCGCGCGGTGGAGGAGGCCGAGGCCGCCCTGGTCGCCCTGGAAGCGGAGCTCGCCGATCCGGCTGCCTGGGCGACCAAGTACGAGACGGCGAAGAACGAGGCCCGGCACACCGCTGCCAAGCGGGCGGTCGAGGCCGCCTACGCGCGCCTCGAGACGCTGGTCGACTGAGCCCGCGCGTCGTCTGAGGCCGCTCGAGCGGGCCCCTCAGGGTTGCCCATGAGCGGCGGGGCGCGGTAGTGTCGGGCCACGTCGTCGACCACAGCACCACGGTTCCGCACGTCGCTCACCCGACCGGTCGCCGTCGGGGTAGTCCTGGTGGCGGTCGCGGCCGTGCTCGCGGCGCCCGCCGGTGCCGCTGCCCCGTCGATGACCGACCCGGTCGTCACCGCCTTCAACCCGTATCTGAACCCGGCTGACGGGAACTTCGACTCGCAGGGGTTCGACTTCGTCAACCTGTTCAAGAACAACAAGTTCACGAAGTCCGTCGGCGGCCACAAGTTCGTGTTCGCCGGGTCGTACGGGCTATGTGGCGGCATGGTCTATGCCGCCCTGGACACCTTCAACGCCGGCAACGGCACCACCACACCCACGCTGGCCGCCGCGAACACCCAGGTCGCCCCCACGCCGGACTCGGGGGCCCTGTTCAACTACCTGTACGCGCGCCAACTCGACAGCCTCGGCGGAGGCACGCTGCCGACGCTGCTGGAGTACTCGCTCGCGCCCCAGCAGACCAGGGACGGCGTGACCGGGCTCGACGAGATGACCTTCAAGACGTTCACGCACGAGATCGTGCCGGCGATCAACGCCGGCAACCCGATCCCGCTGCTGCTGGTCGAGACGCAGAAGCTGACCGACGTCTCCGACGACCATCAGGTCCTGGCCACCGGCTACTTCCGCCGCGGCGGAGCGAACGGGCAGGCGGTGGTCGAGATCTACGATCCGAACTTCCCCGGGCGGATCATGTACCTGAACACGGCTGAGAACAACGGCCTGCCCAGCCGGGTCGAGAGCTCGGACCCAGCCGGCCAGGACGTCGTGGCAACGTTCCACGGCTTCTTCTCCACGAACGAGACCTACAGCTACCACCGGCCTCGTTGGGCGCTGTCGGGACCGACCGGCAACCTGCTGCAGAGCCCCGGGGGCGACTGGACGCAGGCCGACTGGGCCGCGAGCGGTGGCTGGTCGCTCGACGCGCCGCTGGGCGCCTCGACGGCCACGGCCACCGTCGACCCGCCGGACTGGACGACCACCGGCGCCTTCACGCTCGCGCAGTACCTGAAGCTCGGCACGATCAGGCCGGTGGCGGTCGGCCTGCCGCCGGGCCAGCTCGGGTCCTCGCCTCTGTTCCCGACCACCACCGTCGCTGCGAGCATCGGGGGCGCCAACAACCTGTTCGCCGGCGGCCCCGGCGGCGGCTCGAGCAGTGCGACGCAGCGGGTGTCGCTGGCAAACGACGCGACGCTCATCGACGACAAGGACCTGGTGGCGACACTGTCCGGCGATCTCGGCGGCTGGCTGACCGGGGCCGGCGCGGTGACCGTCACCGCGAGCTTCCTGGGCGGCGGCGGGCACGCGCTCGGCAGCTTCTCGGTCGGGCCGGTGACCGCGGTGCAGCGCGGTGGCCTGACGACGCTGACCGCGCAGAGCGCACGGTCCGGCGTGCCCTCCGGAACGCGCGTCATCCTCGTGACGATGTCGGCGCCGGCCACCGGTGGGTCCTACAACACCGGCTACGCGGACAACCTGGCGCTCACCATCGCGCCGCGGCCCACGATCAAGGTGCCTCCGCCGCCGGTCGGTCTGTAGCCGTCGCGACCGCCGCCCGCCGCGCCGCTACCAGGTGTCGATGAAGCGGTGCCCGTGCTCCGGCCCCGGCCGGGCACCCGCGGCGGCGAACGTGGCCGCGATGAGCGAGCGCGTCTCGGCCGGGTCGATGACGTCGTCGAGCTCGAACAGCGTGGCGGCGTTGAGCGCCTTGGCGTTCTCCTGGGCCGCGGCGGTCATGTCGCGCACGCGCTGCTCGCGCTCCTGATCGTCGGCGATCGCCTCGAGCTCCTTCCGCAGTCCCAGGCGCACGGCGCCCTCCAGCCCCATCGGTCCCAGATGGGCCGAGGGCCAGGCGACGGTCAGCAGCGGCTCGTGCAGGCTGCCGGCGGTCATCGCCTGCGCTCCGAGGCCGTACCCGCGGCGCAGGATCACCGCGACGAACGGGACGCGCAGCGCGGCGCCCGCCACGAGCAGCCGCGACGTGTGGCGGACAAGGCCGGTGGCCTCGGCCTGCGGGCCGACCATCATTCCGGGCGTGTCGACGAGCGAGACGACCGGCAGGCCGAAGGCATCGCACAGCTGCAGGAAGCGCGCGGCCTTGTCGGCGGCGTCACTGGTGATCGCGCCCGCCATGTGCATCGTGTTGTTGGCGATCAGGCCGACCGCGCGTCCCTCGATGCGGGCGAGCGCCGTGACCATCTCCGGCGCGAAGCGCTCGCGCAGGAAGGTGACCGAGCCCTCGTCGGCCAGCGTCTCGATGATCGGCGCGATCCTGTAGGCGCGCCGCTCGCGCTCGGGCACGAGCTCGCGCAGCCGGGTCTGGTCGGGCTCGCGTCCGGGCGGCGTCGATCCCTGGAAGTAGGACAGCAGGCGCTTCGTCGTGGCCACCGCCTCCGCCTCGTCGGCCACGACCACGTCGACCACGCCGTTGGCCGCCTGCACGTCGATCGGCCCCACCTCGTCGGGGTGGACCTCGCCGAGCCCGCCGCCGGCGATCATCGCCGGCCCGCCCATGCCGAGCGAGGTGTTCGCGGTGGCGACGATGAGATCGGAGCAGCCGGCGATCACCGCGTTGCCGGCGAAACAGCGCCCGGCGACGACGGCGATCCGGGGCACGAGCCCGGACAGGCCGGCCCACAGGGCGAAGGCGCGCACGTCGAGCGCCGAGACGACCGGGAAGTCGGTGTCGCCCGGACGTCCGCCACCGCCCTCGGCGAAGAACACCGTCGGCAGCCGCATGCGCTCGATGAGCTCGAACAGGCGGTCCTTCTTGCGGTGGCCGAGCGCGCCCTGGGTGCCGGCCAGGACGGTGTAGTCGTAGGAGAGCACCGCGCAGGCGCCGCGTTCGCCGAACAGGTCGCCGTTGACGCGAGCCGTGCCGGCGACCAGGCCGTCCGTGGGCGTGCGCGCGATCAGCTCGTCGACGTCGCGGCGCAGGCGCTGGGCGGCGATCGCGTAGCGGCCGTACTCGACGAACGAGCCGTCGTCCACGAGGTCGGCGATGTTCTCGCGGGCCGTCCGCCCGCCGGCGTCGTGGCGGCGAGCCACCGCCTCGGGGCGTGCCGCGTCGGCGGTCAGCGCTCGTCGTCGCAGCAGCTCGGACAGATCCTGGCGCTCGGGGTCGCCGCTCACGGGCTCAGAATCAGACACGGCGGGGGATACTGGCAAACGTCGCGCATCCGCACCGCGGAGCCTGTCCCTTCACCCGCGCCGCTCAGGCCGTGGCGGCGACAGGCGCCGCGACCGGCGCCAGCTGCACCGGAATGCCGTTGAACACGGCGTTGCCCGACGGCACGTCGAGCACCAGCTCGTCCGCGAGCAGGTTGCTGTTCGCACCCGGCCGCTGTACGGCCACGCTCAGCGCGCTGCCCGGTGCGTCGTGTCCCCAGCCGTGGGGGATGCTGATCACGCCGGGCATGATCGCGTCCGTGATCTCGACGGGGACCTGCAGGCTGCCGGTGCGCGAGCTGACCACCGCCGGCTCGCCGTCGCGCAGGCCCAGCCGCCGGGCGTCGTCGGGATGCACGTGGGCGGTGCAGCGCACCGGGCCCTTGGCGAGCAGCGGCAGGTTATGCATCCACGAGTTGTTGGAGCGCAGCTGGCGCCGGCCGATGAGCAGCATCTCCGGGGCCGGCCGCTCCAGCGCCGCGCGCAGCCGCGGGACGTCGGCGACGACCGGGTCCGGCGCCAACTCGACGCGTCCGCTCGGGGTGCGCAGCACCTCCGGGATGCGGGGGTGCAGCGGGCCGAGATCGACGCCGTGCGGCGCGGCGATGAGCGCGTCGAGGTTCAGCCGTGGCCCGTCCGGGCGCGCGCCAAAGCCGTCGCCGTAGGGTCCGCAGCGCAGCATCAGGTCGAGCATCCGCTCGGGGCCGCTGCGGGGCTGGCCGGCGCCGTCGACCAGGCGCGCGAGCAGTTCGGCCGCCTCGAGGCCCGCCACCGGCGAGTCGGCCAGCGTGACCTCGCGGCGCGCGAGCTCGAGCGCGACCTGCTCGTCGAGGGTGTCGACGTCGACATCGGGTCCGGCGCCGGCCGCGGCGCCGGCCAGGCGCAGCAGCGTGCGCCATTCGTCGGGCACCTCGCCGCTGAGCGTGGCCGGCGAGTAGTTGGCCACGTTGCGCACCGCGAACTGGTACAGCGCGACGTCGTAGTGGCTGCGCTCGAGTGGGGATGGTCCGGGGAGGATGAAGTCCGCGTGCCGGGTGGTCTCGTTGACGTAGATGTCGACGCTCACCATCAGCTCCAGCGCATCGAGCGCCGCGTCGAGGCGGCCCGAGTTGGGCGTGCTGATCACCGGGTTGCCGGCGATCGTGAACAGCGCCCGCACCCGCTCGTCCCCCGGGGTGTCGATCTCCTCGGCCAGCGCGGCGGCCGGCAGCTCGCCGAACACCTCCGGCAGCCCGCGCACCCGGCTGTGCCAGCGCCCGAACGTGGTGCCCCGCCCGTGGCCGGGCTCACCACGGGTGTTCGACGCGCCGGCCGCCGCGGCCGGGAACATCGCCCCGCCGGTGCGGTCGAGGTTGCCCGTCAGCGCGTTGCAGACGTCGACCAGCCAGCTGGCCAGCGTGCCGAACTCCTGAGTGGTGGTGCCGATGCGTCCGTACACGGCGGCGCTCGGCGCGATCGCCAGCTCGCGCGCCAGCCGACGAATGGTGTCGGCGTCGATCCCGCAGGTCGCCGCGACCGCCTCGGGCGAGAAGTCCTCGCTGAGCGCGCGCACCTCGTCGACCCCGTTGACGTGCGCCGCGATCGCCCCCGGCGCCGCCAGGCCCTCGTCGAAGAGGACGTGCACGATCGCGAACAGCAGCAGCGCGTCCGTGCCGGGCCGGATGAAGTGGTGCTCGTCGGCCAGCTCGGCCGTGCGGCTGCGACGCGGGTCGATGACCACCACGCGGCCGCCGCGCTCGCGGATCCGGCGCAGCCGCCCGCGCATGTCCGGGGCGGTCATCAGGCTGCCGTTGGAGGCCAGCGGATTGGCGCCCAGGACGAGCAGGTGGTCGGTGCGATCCACGTCGGGCACCGGCACGCTCAGCCCGCCGCCGAACATCAGCGCCGCGGCCATCTGCTTCGGAAACTGGTCGATCGTCGAGGCCGAGAACACGTTGCGCGTGCCGAGCGCGCGGATGAGCACGCGCGAGTACAGCAGCGCGCTGGTGTTGTGCGCGCTCGGATTGCCGAGATAGACGGCCGCGGCGTTGCGCCCGTCGCGCGTCAGGATCGTGCTCAGGCGCTCGTCGATCTCCGCGAACGCCGCGTCCCAGCCGATCGGCTCGAAGCCGCCGTCGTCGCCGCGGCGCAGTGGGGTGCGGATGCGGTCGGGGTCCTCATGCAGCGCCTTCAGGCCGGCGCCCTTGGGGCAGATGAAGCCGGCGCTGAACACGTCGTCCTCGTCGCCGCGCACGGCGGTGAGCTCATCGCCGCGCAACGTGAGCGCCAGGCCGCACGTGGCCTCGCACAGCGGACAGGTCCGATACTCGATGCGATCGATCGACGCCATCGCGCTCCTCCACTCGGTCTGGTCAGCGCCGACGGCCGCTGCCCGCGGCCCGAACTGGCCGGCGGCGCCGCGCTCGTGAGCGATTGTATGCCCGCCGCGGCCGTCGCCGCGAAAACCGAGATCAGCGACCGGGTCGCGCCGCGAGCCGTCGCAGCAGGTTGGCGCGCACCTGGGGCCACTCGGCGTCGATGACGCTGTAGTAGGCGGAGTCGCGCAGGCCGCCGGGCACCACCATGTGCCGGCGGAAGACGCCCTCGAACTGGGCCGGCAGGCCGGCGAGCGCGGCCCGCGACCGCTCGTTGCGGGCATCGGTCTTGAACTCCACACGGACGCAGCCGACACCGTCGAAGGCGTGCGTGAGCATGAGCAGCTTGGCCTCGACGTTGGCGCCGCTGCGCCACACCTCCGACGAGAGCCAGGTCCAGCCGATCTCCAGGCCCCGGTGCGGCTCGCGCAGGGCCAGGAAGCGCGTGCTGCCCACCGGCTCGCCGCGACGCCGGTCGACCGTGGCGAACGCGGCCTCCGTGCCGGCCTCGCTCGCCTGCAGCGCCGCGTCGAACCAGGCGGCGAACGCGTCGCGATCCGGGGCTTGCGCTCCGTCCACCTCCGGATCGGCGCCGAGCGGCAGCCAGCGCCACACCGCGGGGTCGCGGGAGGCGTCGAACAGCGCCTGCTCGTGGCGCGCCGCGAGCGGCTCGAGCGTGACGAGCGAACCCTCCAGGCGCGTGCTCAGGCCGGCCCACATCAGCGCGATTGTGCCAGGGCGCGGCTCATCTACACTCCGATGCATGGAGCGCTACGCCGGGGCGCGCAACATCGCGATCATCGTCGTGATCGCCGCGGCCGTGTACATCCTGCCCCGCGGCGGCCAGGTGGCCGCGACGGTGGCCGCCATCGTGGCCGTGGCGTTCGCGGCGGCGATCGCCTACTTCGCGGCCCGGCTGTACCGCGAGCACCGCGTCACCCTGTACAGCCTCGGCGACCGGCTGCGGGGCCTGCTCTACGGCGCCGTGGCCGTGGCGGTGGTGACGATCGCCGCCCAACCGCGCATGTGGGCCAGCACCGCCGGCGAGATCGTCTGGTTCGTCATCCTCGGCGCCGTCGTGTACGCGCTCGTCTACATCTGGCGCGCGTCGCGCACGTACTGAGTCTGGCGCGCGTCGCGCACGTACTGAGCGCGTCAGCCGCCCGCGGCGGAGATGCGGACGGCCGTGAACGGGAGCGCCGTCGGCGTGCAGCCGCCCGCCGTCGCCACGTACTCGCCCGAGGCCGAGGACGGCGAGTTGAAGCGCAGGATCACGGCGATCTGCGCCCCGTTGCCGCTCACGCTCTCCTCCGCCGTGCCGTCCGGATGGACGAACAGCGCGGCCTGTCCCGAGAACGATCCGGGCGTCGTCCCGTTGGAGCACGTCGCGATGACATTGGACAAGGGGACTCCATACGCGATGCGCCCTGCTCCGCGCACGGTGAACGAGCCGCCGCTGCCATCGGACGCGGTCAGCCGCCACGTCCCGTCGGACACCGGCGTGCGATGCGCCGGCGCCATCGCGAAGCGCAGCACGCCCGAGCACTTGGCCCGCGATCCCGTCGCGCTCGCCGTATAGCCCAGGACGATCTGGGCTCGCGCCGGTCCGCTGATCGAGCCGTAGGGCGAGCGCGTGCCGAACGGAAACTGGCCGTCGCGGGCGATCAGCACGTACGGGGGAGCACCGTCGGCGTAGGCGACGAACGTGCTGAGCGTGGGGTCGGTGAGGCTGGGCGGGCAGGTCGCCGGACGCTGGTAGACGAGGTCGCGGACCGCGAACGCCGAGGCGCCGTACGCGGAGCCCTGCGGGTAGCCGATCAGCTGGAAGCTCGCATGCAGGCCGTCCAGCGTGCCGTCCCAGTCACCGGTGGCCGGGATGAACGCGTGGCCGCGGCGGGGCGTGAGCGGCGCTGGCGGGCGACTCGCTCCGGTGGCGGTGGCGGCCAGCGTCCCGGCGCCGGCGAGCGAGCCCACGAGGGCCACGCCGATTCCGAGCGCGGCGGCCCCGTGCAGACGGATCGGCCGACGTCTGGGCGTCGCCCGCGGTGCGTTTCGCTCGCCCACACGCGCCACCGGCACAGTCTACGGGCGGCTGCGGGCGGGTCAATGATCACGGGCGGCTGCGCGGTCAGGCCGGCAACGGCCCGCCGAGGATCTGGCGCGCGGCGGCCAGCGCGCGCTCGATGCCGTCGTCGTCCACGTCGAGGTGCGTGACCGCCCGCAGGCGCCGCGGGCCGATGGCCCCGATCCGCACGCCGCGCTCCGCCAGCGCGGCTGAGAACGCCGGCGCGTCGGGCACGTCGAGCACGACGATGTTCGTCTCCACGCTTGCCGGCTCGAGCTCGACCCCGGGCAGCGTGGCCAGGCCCTCGGCCAGGCGCCGCGCCCGCGCGTGGTCCTCGGCCAGACGGTCGACGTGGTGGTCGAGCGCATACAGGCCGGCGGCGGCGATGATCCCGGCCTGGCGCATGGCGCCGCCGAGGCGGTGCTTGAGGCGAAACGCCTCCTCGATCAGCTCGGCCGAGCCGGCGAGGGCGGCGCCGACGGGTGCGCCGAGGCCCTTGCTGAAGTCGATCCAGGCGGTGTCGAAGCCCCGGGCCCAATCGGCGGCAGGGACGCCGCTGGCCACCACGGCGTTGAGCAGGCGCGCCCCGTCCAGGTGCGTGCGCAGCCCGTGCTCGGCGGCCGCCCCGAGCACCGACACGCACTGCTCCAGCGGCCACACCCGTCCGCCCCCGAGGTTCGTCGTCTGCTCGACCGAGACGCAGCGCGTGCGCGGCGCGTGACGATCGCCGACCGGGCGGATCGCCGCGCGCACCGCGTCGGCCTCGAAGATCCCGCCCTCACCCGGCAGCGTGCGGATCATCGCGCCGGCCAGCGCCGCCGGGCCGCCGGCCTCGAACCCGACCGGGTGCGCGCTGGCGTGCAGCAGCAGCTCGTCGCCCGGACGCAGGTGCAGCTGGAAGCCGATCGCGTTGCACATCGTGCCCGAGGGCAGGAACAACGCCGCCTGGAGCCCGAGCAGCGCCGCGACGCGATCCTGCAGCGCGTTGACGGTGGGATCCTCGCCGCGCTGCTCGTCGCCGACGTCGGCCGCCGCGATCGCGGCGCGCATGGCGGCGGTGGGCCGCGTCTGGGTGTCGCTGAGCAGGTTGACGGCGTCGTCGGCCACCGTGGTCACCCTATCTATCCTCGACGTGATGTCCGACGCCGTCACCGAAGACACACCGACCGCCCGCGAGGACGACCCGATCGCCGCCGGCGGCGAGCCCACCCGCGCCGAGCGCCTGAGCGCGCAGCGCCGCACCCTGCCCGACCAGCCGGGCGTCTACCTGTTCCGCGACGCGCGCGGGCGCGTGATCTACGTGGGCAAGGCGAAGTCGATCCGCAAGCGGGTCAACTCGCACTTCTCCAAGGCCAACGTGCCGAGCAGCCCCGGACATGCCGAGATGGTGGCCAGCGTCGACCACATCGAGTCGCTGGTCGTCTCCAGCGAGTCCGAGGCGCTGCTGGCCGAGCAGAACTTCATCAAGCAGTACCGGCCGCGCTTCAACATCCGCCTGCGCGACGACAAGTCCTACCCGTTCATCGCCATCTCCCTGGACGAGGAGTTCCCGCGCGTCTACTTCACCCGCGAACGCCATCGCCGCGACCGGGTGTACTTCGGCCCGTACTCCAATGCCAAGCGGGTGCGCGGGACGCTCGATCTGCTGGCGAAGGTGTTCATGTTCCGCTCGTGCACCGGGCCTGAGCCGGGACGGCGCAGCGGCTCCCCTTGTCTGGACTACTACATCAAGCGCTGTGAGGCGCCGTGCGTCGGCTACGTCTCGGCCGAGGAGTACCGGCGCAGCATCGACGGCGTGATCGACTTCCTGTCGGGGCGCTACCGGGAGATCGAGCGCGACCTGCAGGAGCGGATGCGCTCGGCGGCGGCGGCGCAGGAGTTCGAGCAGGCGGCGCTCGAGCGCAACCGCCTGCGCGCGGTGCGCTCGCTGCTCGAGCGCCAGCGCGTGGCCAACGAGGCGATCGGCACGCTCGACGCGGTGGCGATCGCGCTCGACGGCACCGACGCCAACGCCCAGGTGTTCCAGGTCCGCGACGGCGTCCTGTCCGACCGGCAGTCGTTCTACCTGGCCAACGAGACCGAGCGTGACCTGGCCGAGGTGGCCGAGGAGTTCATGCTGCAGTACTACGGCGGTGGCGCGACGTCGATCCCGGCGCAGATCGTCGTGCAGCGCCAGGTGGGACGGCGCGACGCGCTCGTCGAGGCCCTGACCCAGCAGCGGGGCGGTCCAGTGGAGCTGCGGGTGGCCGAACGCGGCGACAAGCGCCGCATCCTCGAGCTGGCCGAACGCAATGCCGCGCTGGCGCTCGACCAGGAACGCATGAAGGAGCAGCGCGGGCGCCAGCGCCGCGCGGAGGCGCTCGACGGCCTCCAGCAGGCGCTCGGGCTCGACGTGCCGCCGGTGCGGATCGAGTGCTTCGACATCTCCAACCTCGGCGGCACGCACACGGTGGCCTCGATGGTCGTGTTCGAGGGCGGAGCGCCCAAGAAGTCCGACTACCGCCGCTTCACCATTCGCACCGTCGAGGGGTCCGACGACTTCGCCTCGATGGCGGAGGTGCTGTCGCGCCGCTACGCCCAGTGGGAGCGACAGGCCGACGTGTCGCCGCACGATCCGAGCTATGACCCCAGCTTCGCCGCGCTGCCCAACGTGATCGTCATCGACGGCGGCAAGGGGCAGCTCTCGGCCGGGCTGGAGGTGCTGCGGGGCTTTCGCGAGCGTGGGGTGGTGGTCATCTCACTGGCCAAGCGCATCGAGGAGGTGTTCCTGCCCGGACGCGCCCAGCCACTCGTGCTCGATCATCAGACCCCGGAGCTGCAGCTGCTGCAGCGCGTGCGCGACGAGGCGCACCGCTTCGCCATCACCCACCACCGCAGTCGCCGCGACCGGGCGATGACGAGCTCCCTGCTGGACGACCTGCCCGGTGTCGGCCCGGCTCGCAAGCGGGCGCTGCTGCGCCACTTCGGCTCGCCGGAGGCGATTCTGGCGGCCAGCCGCGAGGAGCTGCAGGCCGTCCCCGGGCTGCCGGCGAAGACGGCCCGCGAGATACACGGCCGCCTGCATCGGGTCGCGTGAGGAGACGGTAACCCCGTGGATCTGCTTGGCACGCCACAATTGCTTCAGATGAGCGAGACCGGCCCCGCGAGCGCCACCACCGAGCAGCCGCCAGCGGAGCCGCAGCTGCGCGACCTGGTGATCATCACCGGGTTCTCCGGCGCGGGCAAGTCGACCGCCATGAACGTGTTCGAGGACGCGGGCTACTTCTGCGTCGACAACCTCCCGCCGGGCATGATCGCCACGCTCGTCGAGCTGTTCCGCCACGAGGGGTCCAAGGTCGAGCGCGCCGCCGTGGTGTCCGACGTCCGCGGCGGTGAGTACTTCGAGGCCATCAGCGCCGTCCTCGATGATCTCCGATCGCTGCCGATGCAACATCGCCTGCTGTTCCTCGAGGCGGCCGAGCAGGCCCTTGTCACTCGATACAAGGAGACCCGGAGGCGTCACCCGCTCGCTCCCGGTGGCACGGTCGCGGCCGGAGTGGCGGCCGAGCGGGCGCTGCTCGAGCCCGTGCGCCAGCAGGCGGACGTCGTCATCGACACGACCGGGATGTCGGCGGCCACGCTGCGCAGCCGCATCGCCAGCGAGTTCGTCTCCCGCCACGGCGCCGCGCGCCTGTCGGTGACCTTCATGAGCTTCGGCTTCAAGCACGGCCCGCCGCGCGACGGGGATCTCGCCTTCGATGTGCGCTTCCTGTCCAACCCGCACTACGAACCGGAGCTGCGGCCGCTCACCGGGCAGGACGCCGCCGTGGTCGAGTACATCGCCCGCGACGGGCGTCTCGACGAGTTCTACGAGCGGCTCCATCCGCTGCTGGACTTCCTCTTCGACCAATACGTCGAGGAGGGCAAGGCGCACCTGGTGGTGGCGATCGGCTGCACCGGCGGGCGCCATCGCTCGGTCGCCATCTCCGAGCATCTGGCCGAGCGCTACCGCGACCGTGACGACCTCAACGTCGCCGTGAGCCACCGCGACATCGACAAGGGCTCGAGCGGCGCCTGAGCGCGCGGCGGCGGCGATGTTCGATCACGTCGGTGTCGAGGTGTCGGACCTCGCGCGGTCGGCCGCGTTCTACGACGCCGTGTTCTTCGCCCTCGGCATCCGGCGCCTGCACGAGACCGAGCGTGCGATCGCCTACGGCGTCAACGAGGCGCGCTTCTGGATCGTCACGAGGGGCCGGTCACCGGCACCCGGATTCGGGCACCTCGCCTTCACGGCGTCGGGACGGGCCGCGGTGGACGGGGCGTTCGCGGCCGGTCTGGCACACGGCGGGCGCAGCGACGGCGATCCCGGGCCGCGTCCGCGGTACGGGCCGCGCTACTACGCGGCCTACCTGCTGGATCCGGATGGCCTGCGCATCGAGGTGGTCGCGAGCGGCCACTGACGACGCCGCGTGGGCGCGCGGCCGGCGCGCCTCACTCGAACGCGAACAGCGCGACCGGGATCGTGCGGTACTGGTTGAGGAACGTCGAGCTCAGTCGCGTCGGCTCGCCGGCGAGCGAGAGGTTCGGGAAGCGCCGCAGCGTCTCCTGCAGCCATAGCCTCATCTCGAGGCGCGCGAGGCCCGCGCCGAGGCAGAAGTGGCGTCCCCCGCCGCCGAACCCCTGGTGCTTGTTCGGGTTGCGGCGCACGTCGAAGTCGTCCGGGTTCTCGAACGCCGCCTCGTCGCGGTTGCTCGACACGTACCAGAGCAGCGCCTTGTCGCCCTTGGCGATCGGCTGGCCGGCGACCTCGGTGTCGCAGGTCGCGGTGCGGCGCATGTAGGCGAACGCGGGGTGGTAACGCACGAACTCCTCGACCGCGGACTCGTGCAGCTGCGGTTGCTCCCGCACCAGCGCCATCTGCTCGGGGTGCTCCAACAGGCTCAGCAGGCCCGAGCAGAAGGTTGCGCGGGTGCTGTCGTTGCCGGCGACCATGAGCAGGAAGAAGAACATGAGGATCTCCTCGTGCTCGAGGTGCTGGCCGTCAACCCGTGCCTCCATCAGCGCCGTCGTGAGGTCGTCGGTGGGCTGGCTGCGGCGCTGCTCGATCATCTCGCTGACGTACTGGAACAGCTCGACGACCGCGGCGAACGTGTCCTCCGAGGTCGGCGCCACGCGCGGGTCCTCGAACGCGGTCGTGCGGTTGGTCCACTCGACGAGCTTGTCGGCGTGCTCGCGCGGCACGCCGAGCATGTCGCCGATGACCATCGCCGGTACGTAGATGCCGACGTCCTGCACGAGGTCGATGCGACCGTCCGGGTGGCGCTCGAGCGCGCGGTCGTAGACGAGGTTGATGATCTCGCGCATGCGGTCCGTGTGATCGAGCGCGCGCTTGGGCGTGAACGCCGCCTGCACCAGGGCCTTGAGGCGGTCGTGGCGCGGTGGGTCCTGGGCGATGAGCATCTTGCGGGTCAGCTCGAGCGAGCTCGGGACGTTCGGGATGTCCCACACCCGGTCGACGGCGATGATGCCGCCCTCCTCCGAGGAGAACGTGCGGTAGTCGCGTCCCACCGTGGCCACGTCGGCGTAGCGGGTGATCGACCAGAAGCCGCTCTCGTCGGGGAAGCCGCCGAGAGCGCTCCAGTGCACGGGCTGTTCACGGCGCAGGCGGGCGAAGGTCTCGTGCGGCGGGCCGGCCTGCCATAGGCGCAGGTCGCTGAGGTCGAGGTTCGGGGCGATCGTGCTCATGCATTCCCTCTTGCGGTGATCGGCTTCGACGAGGCGGGGCGGACCGCCTGCTATCGACACGGCGTCGATAGGGTGCAAGAATCTAGCCCGTTATCGACGCGGTGTCAATAGACTGCGCGGCGGCGACCATGACCGTTCCCCCCACCGACATCCAGAGCGCCGAAGACCGTTCCGTCGCGAGCGCCGAAGACTGCTCCGTCGCGAGCGCCGCACACCGCTCCATCGCGAGCGCCGAAGACCGCTCCGGTCCTGGCCCCGCGGCCCGGCGGATTCGCCGCGACCACGAGCGGGCGGAGCGCGAGATCCTCGACGCGGCCGAGCGGTTCCTCGCCGAGCACGACTTCCGCGACCTGCGCGTCGACGAGCTCATGCGCGCCACCGGCATGAAGCGGTCGACCTTCTACCACTACTTCGGCGACCGATCGGCCGTGATCATCCGCCTGCTCGAGGAGATCGAGGGGGAGGCCTCGGACGCCGCGGCGGCGTGGCTGGAGGGACCGGAGGCCGATCCGGTGCAGGCCGTGAGGTCCGCGATCGCCGGCGTGGCCGACGTGTGGCATCGGCATCGCCACGTGCTCCGCGCCGTGCGGGCCGGGTCCTTCCACGACGCGCGCATCGAGCACCAGTATCGGGCGGTGCTGCTCGAGGGATTCATCGGGGCCTCGGCCACCCGTCTTCGGCGCGAGCGCCGCGCCGGCCGCACGCCGGTGAGCGATCCGGACGACACCGCACGCGCGCTGTGCCTGATGAACGAGGCCGTGTTCGCCGAGCGTCTGGGTCGCGACCCCGCCGAGTCCCCGTCCGCGGTCAGCGCCACGCTGACCCGCATCTGGGTCGCGGCGATCTATCCGGATGCCGCGGCCCCGGCGGCGGAGGTGCGACCCGCGTGAGCGGCGCGGCAACCCGACCCGCATGAGCTACGGAGCGTCGCTGTGGGAGGGTGCGGATCGGCGCCCCACGTTGCGCTGATAGGGTCCCCAGGCCTGCCGGACGCGAGGGTGTGTGGACGGCATGCTCTGTCCATCCCTTCTTGCTCGACGGAGGATTTCATGTCCGTACGCGTCGGAATCAACGGTTTCGGCCGCATCGGCCGCAACGTCTTTCGCGCCGCCAAGGCCAAGGCCGTCGCCCCCGACATCGAGTGGGTCGCCGTCAACGACCTCACCGACGCGAAGACGCTCGCGCACCTGCTCAAGTACGACTCGATCCTCGGGCCCTATCCGGGCACGGTCGAGGTCGACGGCGACACGCTGATCGTCGACGGCCAGCCCCTGAAGGTGCTGGCCGAGCGCGACCCGGCGGCGCTGCCGTGGAGTGAGCTCGGCGTCGACGTGGTGATCGAGTCGACCGGTTTGTTCACGGCCCGCGAGTCCGCGGCCAAGCACCTCGACGGTGGCGCGCAGAAGGTGATCATCACCGCCCCGGCCAAGGGCGAGGACATCACCGTCGTGCTCGGGGTCAACTTCGACGCCTACGATCCGGAGCGCCACCACGTCATCTCCAACGCGTCGTGCACCACGAACTGCCTGGCGCCGGTGGCCAAGGTCGTGCACGAGACGGTCGGCATCCGCCACGGCCTCATGACGACGATCCACGCCTACACGGCCGATCAGCGCCTGCAGGACCTGCCGCACTCCGATCTGCGCCGCGCGCGGGCGGCCGCCATCAACCTGATCCCCACCACCACCGGGGCGGCGAAGGCGGTCGGGCTCGTGCTGCCCGAGCTCAACGGCAAGCTGAACGGGTTCGCAGTGCGCGCCCCGGTGCCGACCGGCTCGCTGGTCGACCTCACCTTCGAGGCGGCACGCGAGACGAGCGCCGAGGAGCTCAACGCGGCGCTGGCGCAGCGAGCGGACACCGGTGAGCTCGCCGGGATCCTCGCCTACACCGAGGACCCGATCGTCTCCAGCGACATCGTCACCAACCCGTTCTCGTCGATCGCCGACGCGGCGCTCACCGCGGTGATCGACGGGACGCTGGTCAAGGTCGTCAGCTGGTACGACAACGAGTGGGGCTACTCCAACCGCATCGTCGAGCTCGCCGAGCGCGTGCTGACGGGCGCGCCGGCGACAAGCGGCCGACCGCAGGTCGCCGAGGCCTCCGTCGGGTGAGAACCCTCGACGGACTCGACGTCGAGGGCCGGCGCGTCCTGGTGCGCGCCGACTTCAACGTCCCGCTGCATGACGGCCAGATCACCGACGACGCCCGCATCCGCGCCGCGCTGCCGACGATCCAGGAGCTGCGCGACCGCGGCGCGCGGATCGTGCTCGCATCGCATCTCGGTCGCCCGAAGGGCCCCGACCCGGCGCTGTCGCTGGCGCCGGTCGCGCGGCGCCTGAGCGAGCTCGTGGGCGCGCCGGTGACGCTGGCGCCCGAGGTGGTCGGCGAACGGGCGCGCGCGCTGTCGGAGGCGCTCGAGCCCGGCGGGCTGCTGCTGCTGGAGAACGTGCGCTTCGAACCGGGCGAGACGCGCAACGACGAGGCGCTCGCGCGCCAGTACGCGCAACTGGCCGACGTGTACGTCAACGACGCCTTCGGCACCTCGCACCGCGCACACGCGAGCACCGAGGGCGTCGCGCACCTGCTTCCCTCGGCCGCCGGACGCCTGCTCGAAGGCGAGGTGCGCACGTTGCGGGCGATCCTCGAGAACCCGCGCCGCCCGCTCGTCGCCGTGATCGGCGGCGCCAAGGTGACCGACAAGATCGGGGTCATCGAGCGCTGCCTGGAGCTTGCCGACGCGGTTCTCATCGGCGGCGCGATGTGCTTCCCGTTCCTGTCGGCGCTCGGGCACGAGGTCGGCGCGTCCCTGTGCGAACCGGAGGGGATCGAGCCGGCGAGGGCCGCCCTCGATGCCGCGGGGCGCGGGGCGCGCGCCCGCCTGGAGCTGCCGAGCGACCTCGTCATCGCCACGAGCCTGTCCGAGGACGCGCCGGCGCGAGCGCTCGACGGCGTCGACGTGCCGGAGGGGTGGATGGGGCTTGACATCGGTCCCGCCACGGCGGAGCGCTACGCCGGCGAGATCGCCGCGGCCGGAACGGTGTTCTGGAACGGGCCGATGGGCGCCTTCGAGATCGAGGCGTTCGCCGCTGGCACTCGCGCGGTGGCGCAGGCGGTCGCCGACACCAGCGCGACGACCGTCGTCGGTGGCGGCGACTCCGCGGCGGCGTTGCATCACTTCGGGCTGGCCGACCGCATCGACGACCTGTCGACGGGCGGCGGCGCCACGCTCGAGCTGATCGAGGGCCGGCCGCTGCCCGGCGTCGCCGTGCTCGAGGGCCCGCCGCTGGTGTCGGCCGACGCGGGCGCGGGCAGGTCCGCGTGAGTCGCACGCCGCTCATCGCCGGCAACTGGAAGATGTACAAGACGATCTCCGAGGCGGAGGCGTTCATCCAGGGCCTGCTGCCGCGCGTGTCGGCCGTCGAGGGCGTCGACGTGGGGATCTGCGTGCCGTTCACGGCGCTCGGCGCGATGGTGGACAGCGCGCGTGGCTCGCGCGTGGAGGTCTACGCGCAGAACATGCACCAGGCGCCGGAGGGCCCGTACACGGGCGAGATCTCCGCGCCGATGCTGGCCGACCTGGACGTGCACGGCGTGGTGCTCGGCCACTCCGAGCGGCGCCAGCTGTTCGGGGAGACCGATCGTGCGCTGTCGGCGAAGGCGCCGGCGGCGCTCGCCGCGGGCCTGACCCCGATCCTGTGCGTCGGCGAGACCGAGGAGGAGCGCGAGGCCGGTGACACCGAGCGGACGCTGCGCCACCAGGTGAGCGAGGACCTCGGCGGCGTCGAGCGCGAGCAGCTCGCCCGGGTGGTGATCGCCTACGAGCCCGTGTGGGCGATCGGCACCGGCAAGGTGGCGACACCCGAGCAGGCCCAGGAGTCGGTGGCGTTCATCCGGGCGCTGGTCGGCGGACGCGACGCCGAGGCGGCGGCGCAGATCCGGATCCTCTACGGCGGCAGCGTCAATCCCGGCAACGCCGCCGAGCTGCTCGCCCTGCCCGACGTCGACGGCGCGCTCGTCGGGGGCGCCTCACTTGACCCCACGAGCTTCGCCGCGATCGTCGACGCGGCGCGGCCGGCGCTGCGCTCGTGAGCGACGCGCTGCCCCCGGGACCGACCGAGTTGCCGGCCCCGCGGGCGTGCCTCGTCGTGCTCGATGGCTGGGGCATGGCGCCGGACGGTCCGGGCAACGCGGTCTCCCTGGCGCGCACGCCCGTGTTCGATGAGCTGTGGCGGGATTACCCGCACACCCAGCTGAAGACCTGGGGTCGCTACGTCGGACTGCCCGACGGGCAGATGGGCAACTCCGAGGTTGGTCACCTCAATCTCGGCGCGGGCGCCGTGGTCATGCAGGACCTCACGCGCATCGACGATGCCGCCGCGGGTGGTGCGCTGGCCGAGAACGCCGTGCTGCGTGAGGCGTTCACGGCGGCGCCGCGCGTGCACCTGATCGGGCTCGTCTCCCACGGCGGCGTGCACTCGAGCGTCGACCACCTGCGCGCGCTGGTGGCGCTGGCGGCGACGCTGGATGTGCCCGACCTGGTCATCCACGCGTTCACGGACGGGCGCGACACGCTCCCGCACGCCGGCGCGGAGTGCCTGGACGAGCTGGCGGACTGGTGCGCGCGAGCAGGGCACCGGGCGGGTGGCGACGGTGGTCGGGCGCTACTTCGCGATGGACCGCGACCGCCGCTGGGACCGCACGCAGCTGGCCTACGACCTGCTCGTGGCCGGTCAGGCGCCCCACCACGCGGACACGGCCGGCGCGGCCGTGCGCGCCGCCTACGAGCGGGGCGAGACGGACGAGTTCATCGAGCCGACGACTGTGGGGGAGGAGGGGCGTATCCGCGCCGGCGACAGCGTGCTGTGCTTCAACTTCCGCCCCGATCGCGTGCGCCAGATCACGCGCGCGCTGGCCGAGCCGGGATTCGGCGAGGGGGACGAGGAGCTGCCGGGCTGGCGCGGGCGCAGCGCGCCGCCGGTGGCGCACTACGCCTGCCTCACCGAGTACGTGGAGGGCTGGCCCTACCCGGTGGCGTTCACCCCCGACGCGTCCGGAGGTGACGCTGGCGTCGGTCCTGGCCCGCGCCGGGGCGACGCAGCTGCACGTCGCCGAGACCGAGAAGTACGCGCACGTCACGTACTTCTTCAACGGCGGCGAGGAGACGCCCTACGAGGGCGAGCGCCGCGAGCTCGTGCCCTCGCAGCGCGACGTGGCCACCTACGACCTCAAGCCGCAGATGAGCGCCGACGCCGCCGCCGACGCGTTCGTGAGCGCCTGGCTGGCGGACGAGCCCCGCTTCGGGATCATCAACTTCGCCAACGCGGACATGGTCGGCCACACCGGCGTCATCCCGGCGGCGGTGACGGCGATCGAGACGGTCGACGCCGCCCTCGGTCGCGTCGTCGCGGCCGTCCACGCCGAGGGCGGGGTGTGCCTGATCACCGCCGACCACGGCAACGCCGATCACATGCTCGAGCCGGACGGCAGCCCGAACACCCAGCACTCGCTGAACCCCGTGCCGTTGATCGTCACGAGCCCGCGGCCTGACGCTGAACGAGGGGGTCCTGGCCGACGTCGCGCCGACCCTCCTCGCCCTGCTCGGCGTGCCCGCGGCCGGAGGCGATGACCGGGCACTCCCTCGTGCGGGCGTAGCGGCCGCGTCCGGGCCCGGGTCCGGGCCTGGCGCGGCGGGCGGCGGGCGGCGGGCGGCGGAGGTTTGCGTAGCCTTCGTAAGGAAATATAGTCAGGCTCTTACGAGAGGTTTCGACACGTACCCGGCGTCGTCGAACGGAGGGACATGCCGAATCTGACGCTCAGCCAGCCGGATCTGACGGACGATGCAGCCCGTGACACCAGCCCGGTGGTCGCCCCTCGGCGTCCGGCTCGCCGGGCCGCGCCACGCCGCGTGGCGCCCCGGGACGCCGACCGCCGGCTCGAGCGGGCCAGCCGGTGCGCCAGCGCGCTGCGCTTCGGCCTGCGCGATCTCACCCTGGGCGCGCTCGCGCGGGCGGTGGCCGAGCTGCCGGTGCTGGTCGTCTACCTGCGTTCGCTCCCGCGCCTCCGGGTCGAGCTGTCCGACGCTCCGGCCGGCCGGCTGATCGCGTCGCACCTGGCGCTGAGCCGCTGGGGCATCCCCCGGTTCCAGCTCGCGCAGGGGGTCCTGCAACTGCCGTCAGATGCCGCCGTCTACGCGCGCGGGCGTCATCGGCAGGCCCTGCGCACGAATGTGCGCCGGGCGCGCGGGCGCGGGATCCTCTGCCACCGGGAGACGCTGACGGATTGGGCGCCGGCGGATCGGCGGTTGGCCGCCGTGGCTCCCGTGGAGCGCTGGTGGGCCACCAACCGCCACGGCGTGACCGTCGGCGAGGCGTGGGTGACGGTCGACGAACGGTGTGCGCTGCTGCACAGCCTCGGCACGAGCGAGCCCGATGTCGGCTGGCTGCTGCACGCTGCGATCGTGCGGCGGCTGTGCGCGATCGATTGTCGCCTGCTGCTGACCAACTCCTACGACGTGCCGCTGATGCCGCCGGGCCATCGCTACTTCCAGCAGCGCTGCGGCTACACGGTCGCGCGTCTGCGCGTGGCCTCGCGCCGGCGCTCCCACGCGCGGATCCTGCTCGCCGCCGCCGGTTCGCTGGTCATCGTCGCCGGCATCGCGCTCGCCGCGCTGGCCGACGCCTAGCCTCGCCGGCTAGACTTCGCGCCCGTCATGCCCGCCCGGAGCCCCTCGCGCCCGAGCCCGCCGTCACGCTCGCGGCGGCTGCTCAGCCTGTTCTTCATCGGCGGCGGTATCAACCACTTCGTGATGCCCAAGCCGTATGAGCGCATCGTGCCCCCCGGCCTCGGTGACCCGGCCACGCTGGTCGCCGTCAGTGGCGTGGCCGAGATCGCCGGCGGTGTCGGGGTCCTGCTGGCGCCAACGCGGCGCGCCGCCCGGTGGGGGCTGATTGCGCTGCTGATCGCGGTGTTCCCCGCGAACCTGCACATGGCCCGGCACCCCGAGCAGATCCCGGGGCTGAGGATCCCGCGCCTGCTGCTGTGGCTGCGGCTGCCGCTGCAGCCGCTCATGATGTGGTGGGCCTGGGCGGCGACGCGGTCGTAGCGACCCACCGCTGCAGATCCGGGATCAGGCGCGGGTCGATCGTGTGCGCCATCGCCGACTCGTGATAGCTGACCGCCAGGCCGGCGCCGTCCAGGCGGTCGCGGGCTTGGCGCGCGAACTGGACCGAGATGACGGGATCCAGCGAGCCGTGGGCGATGGCCACGGGCAGCCCGCGGCGGGAGGCCAGGTCCAGTTCGAAGCTCGGTACGGTGGGGATGAAGCCGCTCAGCGCGAGGATCCCCGCCGGCGCGGGCCGCGCGGCCGCCAGGCCGAGCGCGTAGGACATGACGGCGCCCTGCGAGAAGCCCGCCGATGACGGTCTGCGAGACGTCGACGCCGAGCGTGTCCCCGAACCCGTCCAGCAGCGCGGACAGCTGCTGCAGGGTGGCGAGGAACGTTGGCGGGTCCGGGAAGCCGACGCGGGGCACGACGTACCAGTGCCGGCCGCCCGGCGCCAGCGAGAGCGGCCCACGCACGGTGATGCCGACGCGCCGGCGCTCCGGGTCGAGCACGTCGAGGATTCCGGAACAGGTCGTTCTCGTCGGTCGCGCGCCCGTGCAGCAGCACGAGGCCGCCCTGCGGGTCCCCGGCCGCCGGCCGGGTCCGGTAGACGAGCGGCTCGATGGGAGCGCTCATCGCGCGGGCCGCGCTAGGGCCCCGCGTCGCTGACGCGACTGGGGCTGGTGGGGACGCCGGGCTCAAACGCGCCGGTGGCGCCGTCCCCGGGGGCGCGCGAGCTCGAGCCGCGCGGGTCGTGCAGCGGCGTGAGCAGGCGCTGCAGCTGCGCCCGCCGCGGCTCGTACTGCGGCGGGAGCTTCAGCGCCTGCCCGAGCGTCTCGGCCGGCTCGTCGACGGTGAAGCCCGGGGGAAGCGTGGCGAGCTCGAACAGCACCCCGCTGGGCTCGCGGAAGTACACCGAGTGGAAGTACTGCCGATCGATGACCTCGGTGGCGTGACGTCCGTCGCCGACGGCGACCGCGCGCCCCTCGAGCAGCTCGGCGTCGTCCGCGGCCGCCCAGGCGACATGGTGCACGCTGCCGGCGCCCTGGACGGCCACCGCGTCCGGTGGCTCGTCGTAGGCGAGCGTGGCCCGGCGCGTCTCGCCCCCGAGCAGCCACGGCTCCGAGGATTCGATGGCGCCCTCGAAGCCGAGGTCGCGCAGCAGCGCGACGCTGTGGGCCGGGTCGCGGGCGTACGCGCGCACGCCATGGAAGCCGCGCAGCGCCACGTCCGCCGGGATGTCGGCAGCGAGCGCGATCAGGGGCGCGTCGGGGACGTCGACGGCGAGCAGCTCGTGGGCGAGACCCTCGGGGTCGGCGAAGCGCAGTGAGCCGTCGTCGCGGCGCGCCGGCACGCCGGCCTGCTCCAGGCGGCCAGACCAGAAGTCGAGCGCCGCGTCATCGGCCACCCGCCACTGCACGAGATGCACGGCGCCGTCGCCGGCGCGCCCGCGCGCCGCGCCCGGGAACTCGAAGAAGGTGAGCACGCTGCCGGGGTGTCCGAGCTCGTCGCCGTAATACAGGTGGTAGACGTCCGGTGCATCGAAGTTCACCGTCTTCTTGACCAGCCGCAGCCCGAGCAGGCCGACGTAGAAGTCCACGTTGGCCTGTGCGTCGGCGGTGATGGCGGTGATGTGGTGCAGGCCTTGCAGTCGCATCGACCGCCAGCCTACTCCGCCCCGGCGTGTGCCACGACTGGACGGCCGGTCCGGGTACGTTCGTCCAGACGGCTGTTGACCCGATGCGCGCTGCTATGTTCGATGTGCACGCAGCGGTTTCGCGAAGCTCATGTCCACTGTCACTCCGACCAAGACGCCCGCTTCTCCGGAGGCACTGACCGAGGTGGAGATGCGGGCCTGGCGCGGCTTGTTGTGCTCCCACGCGTCGCTGGCCAAGCGCCTGGACGCCGAGCTCGAGCGCGCGCACGGATTGCCGCTCACCTCATTCGAGGTGCTGCACCACCTCGAGGGCGCGCCGTCCGGGCGCATGCGCATGTGCGACCTCGCCGACTCGATCCATCTCTCGCGCAGCGGTCTGACCCGCCTGGTCGACCGCCTGGAGCGGGACGGGCTGCTCGAGCGCTGCTCCTGCGACCACGACGCCCGCGGCGCGTACGCGTGCCTCACCAGCCGCGGCGGCGCACAGCTCGGCGCCGCTCGGGCGACCTATCTTGCGGCCGTCCGCGAGCACTTCCTCTCGCACTTCGACGAGCGCGAACTGCACGTGCTGGCCGGACTGTGGGAGCGCGTCCGGCCTTCGGGCTGCTGCGGCTGAGCGCCGCCGTCCGGTCCGGCCGGGCTTGAGCGGTCTGCCCTCGGCGTGGACGGATGGTCGAGTGGCGCGCTTTGACCGCGACCGATGACGGGTGCTACCGTCATCGGCGCATGGGACGGATCCCAGGAGCTGCCGGCCGGAGGGGGGCGAGATTGGTCGCGCTGTGCGCGTCGGTCGCTGCTGTCCTCGGACCGCCCGCCGCCGCGCAGGCCGCGACGCCGACGGTCTTCAACGTCAACGACGTCAACGACGCCGCGTGGACCGGGAGTGCCGGGGAGTGCGTGAGCAGCGACCCGAGTCCCGTGGCGCCGGTCGGCGTGACGGCTGGGGAGTGCACGCTGCGGGCGGCGCTGCAGGCGGCCAGCGCTCTGACGACGGACGTCACAGTCGTGGTCCCGGCCGGCGACTACGTGCTGAGCCGGGCGCAGGCCAGCGGGCCACGTGTCGACGACGGCTCCATCGGCAACCTCGTCGTGAGCGATTCGCCTGGTGTACAGCGAACGGTGACGATCACCGGCGCCGGGGCCGGGGCCACGGTCATCGACGGCGGCGCGCGGCAGAACGGCGGCACGTGGTCGGCCGGCAACGGCGACCGCGTCCTCGACATTGCCGGCGACGGCACGCCGGGCGATCTCACCGTGGGCCTCTCGGGCGTCACGATCGAGGGCGGCAACCTGCAGAGCGTGTCGGGGTGCCTCGACCTGTCCGGCGGCGGCGTGGTGGTCGCCGGCGACGCGAATGCGACGATCGACGACTCGGCGATCACCGGCAACGCCGTGGGCACGGACGCGCAGTTCGCGGACCGTGATGGCGGCGGCGTCGGCGTCCAGGCACAACGCACCTGCGCGGCGGCGAAGTCGGACGCCGCGAGCGCGTCGGCACCGGCGACCGGGGACAGCACGGTCATCGTCACCGACTCGACCATCGCGGGCAACTTCGCCGGGCGCAACGGTGGCGGATTCGCCGGTTCCGGCGTCGGCAACTACACGTTCACCGGCGACACGTTCGCGGCGAACACGGCGGGCGCGCAGGGCGGCGCCTACTTCGGAACCGAGTTCGAGACGTTCGACGACAGCGACGACACCGCCAGCCTGGGCTCCGACGTCGCCACGCTCCTGAACGACACGATCACCGGGAACATCGCCGGCACCGCCGGCAGCGGTGCGGGGGGCGATGGTGGCGGCATCGCCCTCGAGTCGGAGTCGGCGATCCCGGAAGCCGTGACGGCTCATGTGGCCACACCGGCTGCCACCACCGCAGCCGTGGAGACCGCTTCGACGATGCCGACGGCCACGTTCGAGCACGTCACGATCAACGCGAACAGCGCAGCGGGGGCGGGCGGCAACATCTCCGCGCAGGGCGGCGGCGTCACCCTGCTCGACACGATCGTCGCCGGGGGGACCGAGACCGACTCGGGACAGACCGTGGGCGTCACGCCGCAATTCGAGCTGGCCGCGAACTGCGACATCAGCTTCGACGGCTCGATCCAGGCCGGCGCCGACAACCTGTTCGACGACAGCGGCGCCGACTGCAACGCGGGGCCCAGCGACATCACCGGCCCCGCCGCGGGCGTGGGCCTGCAGCCACTCGGCAACTACGGCGGACCCACGGAGACGGAGGCGCTCGTGGCCGACAGTCCCGCGGTGGGGGCCGCCGATCCCGCCCGCTGCGCGTCGGTCGCGGTCGACCAGCGCGGCGACGGGCGCGCGGCGAACTGCGACATCGGCGCGTTCGAGCTGGCCGCCGACGTCGGCGTGACCGGGAGCGCCTCGCCCGCTCCGGGCACCGTGGGCTCGCCGGTGACGACGCCCACGACGGTGACGACGAGCACCACGAGCACGACGCCGGCCCCCCAAGGCGCGGTCAAGGCGGCCACGACGACCGTGCCGCCGCATTCGCTCCTGCCGGCCGTCAGGGCCTGCACGAGCCGCCGCCTGTTCGTCGTCCACATACAGAACGTGGCCGAGCAGCACATCGTGTCGGCGGTCATCTACGTCAACGGGCACAAGGAGCAGGTCGTCCGCAGCCATCTCAGCGGCCCGGTCGATCTGCGCAACCTGCCCTACGGGACGTTCGTGGTGCGCATCGACGCCCGTCAGAGCGACGGCCACGTGCTGCGCGGCACCCGCACGTACCACACGTGCCGTGCGCATCGCCTGCCCGGGCACAAGTTCCTGCCGCTGTAGCCGCCAACCGACGCCGGACCGACGCCTGGCCCGGCGGGACGCCGCCGGGCGTCCGCGCTACACGGTGATGTCCACCAGCAGGCCGCCGCGGTGCTGCGTGAGGTCGCCGGTCCAGGCGTTCGCGGGGTGGTCGCGGTTCAGCAGCGCGGCGGCGGCGGCCGCGGCGGGCGACGGCGCCGCGGCGTCCGGCGCCCCCCCGGCGCCCTCCGCGGGCGCCTCGGGGCCCGCGTCGGTGGCGGTGAGGTGGGCGAGCAGGTCGGCGGGATCGATCCCCAGCGTGTCGGCCAGCGCGCGCAGGTTCTCCGCCGCCGCCCCCGCGGGCGGGCTGTCGGGAACGGCCGGCGGCTGCGGCGCGGCCGCCGGGCGGCGGCTGCCGGCGCTCGTCTGGTCGGGCGTCCCGGCGGAAAACGGCGGGGCACCGGCGTCGAGGCGATTCACGGACACGGACGAGCAGTCTCCTTTCGAGGGCGGAAGCTCCCTCGGTCATCGGTCGGATACCGCCGTCCTGTAGGGGCTGTCCCGGTCGCCGCGCCTCAACCGTCCGGCGCGCGGGACGAGCGCGAAGCCGGGGGCGCCCCGGGCGTGGCCGCGGCGTCGGTCGCGGCGGGGGCGCCGTCCTCGGGCGCACCGCCGCCGTCGGCTGACGGCGTGTCGTCGCCGGCGTCCGGCGGATCCGTGGCCGGCGCGGGCACGCGGCGGACGAAGCGCCGATGCAGCTGGTGCAGCAGCAGCAGGCCGAGTGCGGCGACGACGACCGCGCCGAGACCGTAAAGCCCCAGGCTGGTGATCACCTTCTCGATGCTGTGACCGAGGATGTAGGCGAGCAGGCCGATCGTCGTCGCCCAGCTGATGCCGCCAAGGGCGTTCCACACGGCGAAGGTCTCCCACCGCATCCGGGTCGCGCCGGCCAGCCAGGACGCCCACGTTCGCAAGCCGAGGATCCAGCGCCCGAAGAACACCGCCTTCGGGCCGTGGCGGTCGAAGAACGGCTCGCCGATCTCGAGCACCTGCCGGCGGTGCTCGCGGAACGGCCCCGGTCGCTCCAGCAGCCAGCGACCCCCGCGACGGCCGATGACGTAGCCGATGTTGTCGCCGACGATCGCCGCGACGGCGGCGAGGCCGATGACCGCGACGATGCTCAGGCGCCCAGTGCTGGCCAGGATCGCCGCCGTGGTGAGCGCCGTCTCGCCCGGCACCGGCAGGCCGCCGGACTCGGCCATCACCAGCAGCACGAGGACCGGATAGCCGACGTTCTGGGCCGCGTCGAGGATGGAGGCGAGGAGGCTCACGGGTGTCAACGGCTGCGCAAGCCCGGCGAGGCGGACCCGCCGCTTCTAGGATGCCGCAGTGACCGCGCTCGCCATCCACGCCCGCGACGCCGCCACGCGGGCGCGGGCGGGGATCCTGCACACCGCACACGGCGATGTTCGCACACCGGCCTTCGTCCCCCTGGCGACGAAGGCGACGGTCAAGGGCCTGCTGGCCGAAGAGGTGGCCGCGCTCGGCTATGACATGGTGCTGGGCAACACCTTCCACCTCATGCTCAATCCCGGCTGCGAGCTCATCGGGCGGTTCGGCGGGCTGCACCGGTTCATGGGCTGGTCGGGGCCGATCATCACCGACTCCGGCGGCTTTCAGGTGTTCTCGATGGGCCATGGCACGGTCGCCGACGAGATCAAGGGGCGCGCGGGCACCCAGCGGGGAGCCACCGCTTCTGGCGGGGGCACCGGCGGGGAGCCACGAGCCGGGGCGATCCTGGCCATCGACGAGCAGGGCGTGCGCTTTCGTTCCTACGTGGACGGGCGCGAGCGGATGCTCACGCCGGAGGGATCGATGGCGGTGCAGGCCGCCCTGCGATCTGACATCGCGCTGGCCTTCGACGAGTGCACGCCGTTTCACGTCGACCGCGAATACACGGCGCGATCGACCGAGCGGACGCACCGTTGGCTGGATCGCTGCGTGCGCTGGCACGCCGAGCACGCGCCGCCCGGGCAGCTGCTCTACGGCATCGTCCAGGGCGGGGTGTACGAGGACCTCCGCCGCGCCTCGGCCCAGGCGGTGGCGGCGAGCGGCTGCGCGGGCCTGGCCGTCGGCGGTTCGCTCGGGGCCGAGAAGGCGCAGATGTACGAGGTGGTGTCCTGGGCCATCGACGAGTTCGAGCGCGGGCACGAGTCGCTGCCGCGCCACCTGCTCGGGATCGGCGACGTCGACGACCTCATCCGCGGCGTGGAGCTGGGCATCGACACGTTCGACTGCGCCATGCCGACGCGCCTGGGCCGTCACGGCACCGCGTTGGTCCCCTCACCGGCGGATCGCTGGCGCGTCGATCTGACCAAGGGGCGCTGGCGCGAGTCCGGCGAGCCGCTGATGGAGGACTGCCCGTGTCCCGCCTGTGCCGGGGGGCTGTCGCGCGCCTACCTCAGCTATCTGGCGCGGGCCGGCGAGCTCACCGGGATGCGCCTGCTCACGCTGCACAACCTCACGTTCCTGGCCCGGCTCATGTCCGACCTGCGCACAGCCGTGCTCGAGGGCGATCTCGCGCGCACGGCCGCCGACCTGCGTGCCGGCGCGGCGCCCGGCGCGCGAACCCCCACCGGCGACACCGCCTGAGTCGACTACTGCGTGTTGTTGCTGATCAGCTGGTCGAGCGCGCTGACGTCCTGCTGGACGTTGTGGAGCACGACCTCGTTGGACTTGATCGTGGTCTGGCCGCCCGACTGGCCGATGACCACGGCGATCACGGCCACCAGGATGAGCACGATCATCAGCGAGGCGAGCAGGCGTCCGCTGCGGCTGGCGCGCGCCGGCGCCGCCGGCTCCTGGTGGCGGGGCGCCGGCCCCGGGCGCGGACGGCGCGGCGTGACGCTCGGCTGGCGGGCGGTCTGCCCCCGCCCCGGCGCCGACGGCATGAGGCTCGTGGCCTCGGTGCTGGCGCCCTGGGTGGCCGCAACCGAGGCTGGCTGCGGGGCCACGCCGACGGCGCCGTCGGCGATCGCCTGCGCCATCTCGTGCGCGGTGCGATAGCGGTCGTGCGGATCGAGCGCGAGCGCGATCTGCACGGCGTCGGCGAGCTCCGGGTTGACCGCGGCGACGAGCGTGTCGAGCGTGGGGGGGAGCTCCTGCTGCTGCTTGAGCGCGAGCTCGGTCAGCGACGTGGCCTCGTAGGGCAACCGGCCCGACAGCAGCTGGTAGATCACCACCCCGAGTGCGTAGAGGTCGGCCTGAGCGCCCGCCTCCTCGCCGCGGGCCTGCTCGGGAGCGAGGTAGGCGGCCGTCCCGAGCACCGATCCGACCTGGGTGATGCTCGACTGCTCGGTCGCCTTGGCGATCCCGAAGTCGGCGAGCTTGACGAGCCCCTCGCGTGAGCGCAGCAGGTTGCCCGGCTTGACATCGCGATGGATCACGCCGTGACGGTGGGCGTAATCCAGCCCGCTGCAGGCCTGCTCGACGATCGACAGGACGTCGTCGACCTCCATCCAGCCGTCGTCACGGAGGATCTCCGCGCAGGACTGGCCCTCGATGTACTCCATGACGATGTAGTGCTGACCGGTCTGCTCGTCCAGGCCCGAATCGAACACCTGGACGATGTTCGGGTGGATGAGGCGAGCCGCCGCCTGCGCCTCGCGTTGGAAGCGGGACACGAACGTCGGATCGTCAGCGAGGTGCTCGGCGAGCAGCTTGACGGCGACCTGGCGCTCGAGCCGCGTGTCCATCGCGCGGTGCACGGTCGACATGCCGCCGTAGCCGAGACGTCCCTCGAGGCGGTAGCGCCCGGCGATCTGCTGCACGCTCATGGCGCGCCCACCCCGCCGGCGCCGTTGCCGCCGGCGCCCTGATTGCCGCCGCCGTTGCCCTGGCCCACGCCGCCGTTGCCCTGGCCCCCGCCTCCGGTCAGCGTCGCGGACGCCGTCGTCGTCGGCACGCCCACGCCGCCCGAGGGGGAGGTGGTCGTCGGCGGCGCGCTCGCGGTGCTGCTGGTCACCACGCTGCTCGTGGTGGTCACCGGCGACGACGAGCTCGAGGTGGTCAGCGAGTTCGAGCTGGAGCTGGAGCTCGGGCTGCTCGTCGTGCTGCTTGCGGTGGTGCTGGTGCTGGTGCTCGATGACGCGTTCTGCTGGCACTCCTGCGCTGCGCTGGTGGCCAGGTCCGCCACGCCGGCCTGCATCTGGGCTCGCAGGCCGGCATCGACGCTGGCCGGCAGCCGGGCCAGATCGCGCCGGGCCGCGGCGATCCAGCCGAGCGCCTTGACGCAGTTGCCGGCCGCCACGAACTGCTCCACGTTGGCCAGGTCGTTCTGCAGCGCCGCGGCATTCGCCGTCGGGATCAACGCCTTGCTGCTGCTGCCACAGCCCGCGAGCAGGGCCGCCGCCAGGAGGACTGCCCCCGCCCGCGCGGCGCGGGACACCGTGCGGGCACTCATTGGCCGTACTCCAGGCGCTCGGCCAGCGAGGCCGGGAGGCGGGCGGCGCGGATCGCCGCAGCGGCACCCGCGATGTCGTAGTCGGTGCGGCGGAAGCTCGCGCGGCCCTCGTCGAGGTCGAGCAGCAACCAGGCGGCCCGCGGGTCACCGTCGCGCGGCTGGCCGACGCTGCCCGGGTTGAGCAGCCACTCGCCGGCCGACACGTCGAGCTCCTCACCGGCGCGGCGGGGCTCGCCGGTGGCCAGCTCGCCCTCCGGGCGCACGAACGACAGCGCCACGTGGGAATGGCCGATCAGCGAGATACGCTGGGCCTGCTCGTCGAAGCACAGCTCGGCGAGCAGCGCCGACAGGACGTACTCCCAGACCGGGTCGCGCGGGCTGGCGTGGTAGAGCCCGATCGACGAGGCCTCGCCCTGCGGCTTGAGCCCGGCGAGGAAGTCGAGGTTCCCCGGATCGATCACCTCCTGGGTCCACTGGGCGGCCAGGCTGGCACCGCGCGAGAACTCGGCCAGCGGGATCTCGCCGGTCACCGCGAGGTCGTGGTTGCCGGCCAGGCAGACGGCCGCGTGCTGGCGGACCAGCTGCACGCACGCATCGGGGTCGGCCCCGTAGCCGACGAGGTCGCCCAGGCACCACGTCTCGGAGGCGCCGCTGTCGGCGACCTCGGCGAGAACGGCCTCGAGGGCCTGACGGTTGCCGTGGATGTCTGAGATGACTGCGACCTTCATGTGCGAGAAGGATGCGACGGTACAGGTCGGCGAGGAAGCCACGACCGGCGGACGCAGGTCAGTCTGTCGCACGGGGTCCTCGCCATGCGCCCCTGCCCACGGGGATGCCGCCCGCGCCGGGTGAGGCTACAGTGCCCCAATTATGACCGCGTCGCCGTCGCCAGCGCGTGCAGACGTGAGCGGACCGCGTCGATGAGCCGCGGACGCAGCGCGGCGCCGACGTGGCTGCCCCGGGCCGATGAGGCCTGGCCGTGGCCGGCGGCGCTCGCCGGGCTGGCGGTCACGGCCGGCGCGGCGGCGGCGCTCATGCGCCCGCGGTCGGGCCTGATGGCCGCCGATCCCGTGCGCTGCGAGGAGCTCTTCGACGAGGCCGAGGTCGCCCGCGCCCGCGCGTACCGCCGCGCGCAGCGGCGGCTCGGCGCCGTCTCGGGCGCCGCGCAGGCGGCGGCGCTGCTGGCGCTCGCGCGCCGGCCGGCGGCCGCGGGCCGGGCACGGGGCGCCCGATCGCGTCGCGCCCGATCGCGTGCGGCGTCGCCGGCCCGCGCGGGCGTCGCCGATGCGGGGCGTGGCGCGGCGCTGGTGGCCGGGCCCGGCGCCGTGGCGCTGCCCGTTCGACGTCGTGGCGCAGCGGCGGCGCGCGCGACGTCGGCCTGGCCACCCAATCGCTGGCCGGCCTGGGGCCTGGATGCCGCCAAGCGCGCGGGGATCGGCGTCACCGCTTCGGCGGCGCCGCGTCGGCCGGGCTGCTGGCGCTCATGCGGCGCGCGCCGCGACGGTGGTGGCTCGCCGCCGCGGGCGCCGGGTCGCCGGCGGATGCGGCGCTGACCCTGCTCGCGCCGGTACTGCTCGACCCGGTCTTCAACCGCTTCGCGCCGCTCGCCGACGGGTCCCCTGCGCGACGACGTGTTCGATCTCGCCCGCCGGGCCGGCGTGCGGGTGCGCGAGGTCTACGAGGTCGATGCCAGCCGGCGTACCACTGCCGTGAACGCCTACGTCACCGGCCTGGGGCCGACCAAGCGCGTCGTCCTCTTCGACACGCTGCTGCAGCGCTTCACCGCGGACGAGGCCCGCGTGGTGGTCGCCCACGAGCTCGGACACGTTCGCCGGCGCGATGTGCCCCGCGGGCTGATCTACATGGCGCTCGTGGCGCCGGCGGCGCTGCAGGCGGCCGCTGCGCTCGCGCGCCGTCTGCAGCCCGCCTCCGAGGACCCCGATGTCGCGACCCTCGCCGCGCTGGCTCTGTCCGCCGGGGTGGTCGGAGCGCTGCTGGGGCCGGCCGCCGGACGGCTCTCGCGCGCGGTCGAGACGCGCGCCGACGTGTTCTCGCTGCAGCTGACCGACGCCCCCGATGCGTTCATCTCCTTCGAGCGCAAGATCGTGGCCCAGAACCTGGCCGACCCCGATCCGCCCCGCTGGCTCGTCGCGCTCGGCGCCACCCACCCGCCGGCGGTACGGCGGATCGGCGTCGCGCGAGCCTACGAGCGGCTCGCGAGGGCGAACGGCGGGCCGGCCGGCGCTCAGTCGGCGGACTCCGAGCCCGGCTGAGGTGCGCCGAACTCGGGGAGGCTCTTGATGCCCTCGCGCGTCTGCCACTTGGAGTAGTTGTCCTCCATCGCGTCGATCAGTTCGCGCATGAAGCGCGCGGACAGGTTGACGCGTGACACGACCACACCGGGGATCTCCTCCGCCTCGACCTCGTGGTCGACCCGGGCGAAGGTCACGGTGAACTCGTAGTCGGAATGGCTGACGTTCGCGAAGTTCGCGTACGTACCACCCATCATCTCGGGCGAGAAGTGGATGTTGATGTGCCGCTCGGGCGGCTGCGATTCGTCGCTCACCGACCCTAGTATCCCAGGACCTGATGTCGCCCGCGTTCTGAAGGCCAGGTTCTGCGTCTGCTCGTGCTATCGGTCGGTCGGCTGCGTGCCCCGTACGTCGACGACGTCGCCCACTACCGCAAGCTGCTCTCCCGCTACGCGCGCCTGGAGGAGATCGAGGTGCGCGCGGACGAGGACGTCGCGCGCCGCCTGCCGGAGCGCGCGTTCGTGTCGCTGCTGTCCGATCGGGGCGAGAGCTACGACAGCGCCGGATTCAGCCGCTTCCTCGACGAGCGACGCCACTCGGGACTCGATCTGGCGTTCGTCATCGGCGGCGCATTCGGGATCGAGCTCGACGCCGTCGCCCACCGGCTGTCGCTCGGGCCGCTGACGCTGCCCCACCAGCTGGCCCGCGTCGTGCTCCTCGAGCAGCTGTACCGCGCCCACAAGATCCTGGCCGGTGAGCCCTATCACCACTGAGCGCCACAGCGACCGGCCGATGACTCCCGCCCTGCTGCCCGACCGGGAGCTGCTGCTGTTCGCGCGGCGCGTCATCTGGCTCGGGCTGGCCATCGCGGGCCTCGTGCTGTTCGGCACCATCGGGCTGGCGATCACCGATAACACCGGCCTCTGGTACGCGCTGCGCTGGACGCTCGACACCCTGTCCACGGTCGGTCGTCTCGGCGAGCCGCACTCGACCGGGGGGCAGGTCGTGGAGGTTCTGCTCATCGTGCTCGGCGTCGGTACGCTCTTCTACGCGTTCGCCACCGTCACGGAGTTCTTCGTGGCCGGACACCTCGGCGAGCTGCTCGCCGGCCGCCGGCTCCTGAAGATGATCGCCTCCCTGACCGACCACCACATCATCTGCGGCTACGGTCGTGTCGGGCGGCAGGTGGCTCGCGACCTGCGGGCGGCCGGCGCCAAGTACGTCGTCATCGACTCCCGCGCCGAGAACCGTGAGCTCGCCCAGGCGGTCGGCGTGCGCTTCATCGAGGGAGACGCCGCGGACGACGGCGTGATGCTCGCGGCCGGCATCGAGCATGCGCGCTCGATCCTGGTGTGCGCCGACTCCGACGCCGAGAACATCTTCATCACCCTGACCGCGCGCGAGCTGCGCTCGGACATCGCCATCGTGGCCCGGGCCGCGGCCGAGGACTCCGAGAAGAAGCTCAAGCGGGCCGGGGCCGACCGCGTCATCTCGCCCTACAAGGCCAGCGGCGCGGAGATGGCGCGGCTGGCCCTGCATCCGCAGGTCAGTGGCGTGCTGGACGTCGACGCGACGTACCGGATGGAGGAGATCGAGGTCGCCGAGGGTTGCGTCGGCGCCCACCAGACGGTCGGGGACATCCGCGGGGGTGCCATGATCGTCGGCATGCGGCGCGAAGGAGTCTTTCAACCGCAGCCACCCGGAGACGCGGTGCTGCTGCCGGGCGACATCGTGATGGCGATGGGCACGCCGAACACCCTCGAGCGCCTCGAGCGGCTGTTCGACGTGCGGCCGCAGGCGTCCGGGGGCGGCGGCGCCGATCCCGCGGAGCCCCCGGCGTGACGCCGCTGGCCGATCTGCGCGCCGCCGTGCTGGCGGCCACCGAGGAGCTGACCGGCGGCGAGGGGCCGCGCGGGACCCTGACGCTGGAACGCCCGCCTCGCCCCGACTTCGGCGACTACTCGACCAACGCGGCCCTGCTGCTGGCGCCGGTCATGAAGCAGCCGCCGCGTGCGGTGGCCGAGCGCCTCGGCGAGCAGCTCACGCGCGAGCTTGGCGGTAGCGTCGATCGCGTGGAGGTCGCCGGGCCGGGCTTCCTGAACCTGTTCTTCGAGGACGCACTGGTTTCGGGCCGGGGTCGCCCGCGTGATCGCGGCCGGCGGGCGCTACGGCGCCGGCGGCGCCGTGGCGCCCGAACGGATCAACGTCGAGTTCCTGAGCACCAATCCCGACCGGCCCGCTCACCGTCGCCCACGGGCGTCACGCTGCCTACGGCGACGCCCTGGCTCGCATCCTCGGCTTCCACGGCCACGCGGTCACCCGGGAGTTCTACGTCAACGACTACGGCAGCCAGGTCCGGCGTCTGGCGGAGTCGATCCGCGCACGGGCCAACGGCGAGGAGCCGCCCGAGGACGGTTATCAGGGCGACTACGTGGCACACCTGGTCGACCCGCAACGGGCGCGCGAGCTCGACCTCGACACGCTCGGCCAGGAGGCGGTGGCAGCGTGCCTGGCGATGTTCCGGGCCACGCTCGAGCGCTTCGGCGTCCGCTTCGACGTGTGGTTCTCCGAGCGGACGCTGCACGAGGGCGCTCCGACCGCCGTCGACCGCGAGCTGGCCGACCTGCAGGAGCGCGGCGAGTCCTATCGCAGCGAGGGGGCGCTGTGGTTGCGCACGACCGCCCACGGCGACGACAAGGACCGGGTGCTCGAGCGTTCCAGTGGCGAGCACACCTACTTCGCCTCCGATGTGGCCTATCACCGCGACAAGCTCGCGCGCGGATTCGAGCGGCTGATCGACGTGTGGGGCGCCGACCACCATGGCTACATCGCGCGCATGAAGGCGGCGCTGGCGGCGATCGGCGCCGACCCCGACCGCCTCGAGCTCATCATCCTGCAGTTCGTGCACCTGGTCGAGGGCGGTGGGCGCGCCTCGATGTCCAAGCGCCGCGGGGAGTTCGTCACCCTCGACGACCTGATCAGCGAGATCGGCTCCGACGCGGCGCGCTACTTCCTGCTCGCCCGCTCGGCCGACACGACCGTCGACCTCGACCTCGACCTGGCGCGCGCCGAGAGCGCCGACAACCCGGTGTACTACGTCCAGTACGCCCACGCGCGGATCGTCTCGGTGCTCGACAAGGCCGGCACGGACGCGCGTGGCCGAGGCCCTGGCCGACCCGCGCATGGCGCGGCCAGGCGCGTGGGGACGGCGTCTCGCTGCCGCCGCTCGAGGCGGTCGAGCGCTCGCTCATCAAGTCCATCCTCGCGTTTCCCGAAGAGGTGGCCGAGTCCTCGGCCCGCCGGGCGCCCCATCGCATCGCCGCCTACGCGCTCGCACTGGCGCAGGACTTCACCGCCTTCTATCGCGACTGCCGGATCGTCGGCGCCGAGCCGGCCGGCGTGGAGTCCTTCCGCCTCGCCCTCGCGGTCGCCGCCCGCGACACGATCGCCGCGGCGCTGTCGCTGCTCGGGGTCGGCGCGCCACAGCACATGTGAGGCGCCGGTGCGCCCCGCGCGCGATCAGCCCTGGTAGCGCGCGAGCTCGGCGTTGAGGCGCTCCTGCTCCTCGGCGGCGAGCTGGCGGCGCGGCATCGGCAGCGCCTCGCGAGCGCCGCCGGCGCCACCGCGGCAGCAGCACGAGGATCAGGGCGACGAGCGCGAGGACGACGACGACCGGCACGATGTAGGCCACGAGGCCGAAGCCGTGCGTGCTCGGCGTGGCGATCACGCTCGGGCCGTACTGCGCGACGAGCGCGGCGCGAACCTGGTTGGCCGTGTCGCCGCGGTTGATGAGGCCCTGGATGAACACGCGCTCGCGATCGGCCTGCGGCGACTGCGCGACGTTGAGGGGGATCTTGCACACGGCGCACATCACCGTCGGCTCGATGGCCGGCAGCGACGTCCGCGGGGTGATCGCCAGGGCGGGCGCGGCGAGCACGAGGGCGGCGATCACGGCGACCGCCGCGCCGGCGGCGGATCGAAGCGGTGCGCGGCGGCGGCTCATGAGTGGCTCTGGGCCAGCGCGACGGCGCGGGCGAGGAAGGCCGGGGTGACCTCGCCACGCGAGATCGCGTACACGCGTCCGTCACGGCCGATGACGAAGGACTCCGGCAGCTGATCGGTGCCGTAGGAGTGCGCGAAGCTGCCGTCGACGTCGCGCAGTTGCGGGTAGGTGAGGTCGTACTGGTGCACGAAGCCCTCGGAGTCGGGTGTCGCGTCGTCGTAGGTGACGCCGAGCACGGTGCCGCCGTCCGGCTGCAGGGCCCGCTGCGTGCGTTCGAGCAGCGGCGCCTCCGTCTGGCAGGGCACGCACCAGGAGGCCCAGAAGTTCAGCACGACGACCTTGCCCCGGTAGTCGGCCAGGGAGCTCGTGCCGCCGCGGCCGAGCAGCGGCAGGGTGGCGACCGGCGCGACGGGGTACTCGTGCAGGGCGACGGCGTTGTCGAGGGACCGGCTGGCGTCCTTGGTGGCCAGCCCGTACACGAGCAGCGCGACGACGGCCACGCCGACGACGGCCACGCTCGCCGGCACGATGAAGCGACGCATGCCCCAAAGGGTAATGGTGCGCGCTCGCCGGCTCGGTTGCGGCGGCAGGGCGGATGGCGTGGGGCGATCGCGCGGGCCGGTGAAGGCGTCTAGGATGTGCGATCACTGCGGCGGTAGCTCAGTTGGTAGAGCACGAGCTTCCCAAGCTCGGGGTCGCGGGTTCGAACCCCGTCCGCCGCTTGCGTGCGAGCACCGATCTGTTGTGTCATCGCTGCGGCCGTGCTCATGCTCGCCACGGCGGAGCTGCCGGGCGTGGCCACGGCCACGGCGCGGGCGCAGCCCATCGGGCGCGCATTCGCGGCGCGGTCGGCGACGCCGCGGCCACGGATCGTCGCCCAGATCCTGCTGTCGCCGCCGGGCGGCCGGGGCCGGGCGCGCGGCGTGGCCAACGTGGTCGCGGAGGGCTCGCTGCGCGCGTTTGCGCTCACGGCCGACGGCCTCGCGCCGACCCGGGGCTTCGTGTACGCCGTGTGGCTGTACGCGTCGCGGCGGGTCGCGCGGCTGCTCGGGTTCATCGACCAGCCGGTGACCTCGACGGGAACCGCGACGGCGATCAGCGCCCTGCCGGCCGACGCCGCGCGCTACCGGTACCTGATCGTGACGCGCGAGACGCGCATGCGGCCCAGCAGGCCGGGCCCGATCGCCCTCGAGGGGCGCCTGAAGCTCGGACGCGCCGCACGCCGCTGACGTGTCGGTCCCGGCGCTCCGCGTACGCACGCGGCCGCCACATCGACGACAATGCGAGCATGCGCGTCACCGCCAAGGCGGACTATGCGGTTCGGGCCGCCGTTGAGCTGTCCTCGGCGAGTGCCCAGGCTCCGCGCAAGGTCGACGACGTGGCCAGGGCGCAGGACATCCCCTTGTCGTTCCTGGAAAACATCCTCACGCAGCTGAAGACCTCGGGGATCGTCCGCAGCCAGCGCGGCCCAGAGGGCGGTTACTGGCTCTCGCGACCGGCCGAGGAGATCAACATCGCCGAGGTGATCCGGGCGGTCGAGGGGCCGCTCGTGGGCGTGCGCGGCAACCGCCCGGAGGAGATCGACTATCGCGGCTCGGCCGAGCCTCTGCAGCAGGTGTGGGTGGCGCTGCGGGCCAACCTGCGCGAGGTGCTCGAGCGCGTCACGCTCGCCGACGTGGCCAACGGCACGCTGCCCAAGCACGTCACCGCGCTGACGCGCGACGAGGACGCCTGGCACGCGCGCTGACGGGCCGCGGCGACGCTCAGGGGCGCGCGAACACCCGCGGGGCGCGCAGGCGCGCGGCGACGATCTGGCCCTCCTCCAGCTCGAGCAGCTCCGCCTGCTCGCGCGTCACCTGGGCCCAGACTCGCTCGCCGTCGCCGAGCAGCAGCTCGACGCGCACCTCGAAGCCGAGGTGCACGATGCGCTCGACCAGCGCCTCGGCGGCCTCGCCGTCGTCGTCGTAGGTGCGGATGTCGATGTCGTGAGGGCGCAGGAAGGTGTCGCCGCCCAGGCGGTTGACCGGCCCGATGAACGACATCACGAACTCGTTGCGGGGGTGCTCGTACAGGTCGCGCGGGGCGCCCACCTGCTCGATGCGGCCTTGGTTCATCACCACGATCTGCTCGGCGACCTCCATCGCCTCCTCCTGGTCGTGGGTGACGAAGATCGTCGTCACGTGGATCTCGTCGTGCAGGCGCCGCAGCCACTCGCGCAGCTCAGCGCGGACCTGCGCGTCGAGGGCGCCGAAGGGCTCGTCGAGCAGCAGCACGTGCGGCTGCGGGGCCAGCGCGCGAGCCAGCGCCATGCGCTGCTGCTGGCCACCGGACAGCTGGGAGGGGTAGCGGTCGCCCAGTCCGTCGAGCCGTACGAGCCCGAGCAGCTCGGTCACCCGGCGCTCGGTGTCCGCCCTGGGGTGCCTGCGCACCCGCAGACCGAAGGCGACGTTGTCGCGCACCGTCATGTGCTTGAACGGCGCGTAGGCCTGGAACACGAAGCCGACGCCCCGCTCGCGAGACGGAACGGCGGTCACGTCCTCGCCGTCGATCACCACGCGACCGTCGTCCGGCGTCTCCAGGCCGGCGATCACGCGCAGCAGCGTCGACTTGCCGCTGCCGCTCGGCCCGAGCAGGGCGGTGAGCGCGCCGTCGTTGACCCGCACCGACACGTCGCCAAGCGCGACGAAGTCGCCGAAGCGCTTGTTGACGTCGTGCACCTCGATGGCCATCAGTCCGGCCTCCTTGCCTTGCGGGTGAGTAGTTGCATGCACAGCAGGGTGATGAGCGTCAGCAGCGCCAGCACCACGGAGGCGGCGTAGGCACCCGTGACGTCGAAGTTGTCGAACTCGTTCTTGACGTATAACGGCAATGTCTGAGTTACCCCCAAAATGTTTCCTGAAACGACGCTGACGGCGCCGAACTCGCCGAGTGCCCGCGCCGTGGTCAGCACGACGCCGTAGATGACGGCCCAGCGGATGCCGGGCAGCGTGACGCGCCAGAAGACCTGCCAGGGGGAGGCGCCGAGCGTCTCGGCCGCCTGTTCGGCGTCGGTGCCGAGCTCGCGCAGGACCGGCATCGTCTCCCGGGCCACGAACGGCAGCGAGACGAACGCCGTGGCCAGCACCATCCCGGGAACCGAGAAGATGATGGCGATCCCGTGGGCCGTGAGCCAGTTGCCGAACCAGCCCTGGTCGCCGTACACCAGCACGAGCGACAGGCCGATGACCACGGGGGAGATCGCGAAGGGGATGTCGATGAGCGCGCCCACGAGGGTGCGGCCGCGGAACGGGTGGCGCTCGATCAGCAGCGCGATGCCGATTCCGAACACGGTGTTCAGGGGCACGGCGATGGCGACGAGCTCGAGCGACAGCCAGAACGCGTGCTCCGCGTAGGGCGTCGTCAGCGCGTTGAAGACGGGCGCCAGGCCGTGCTCGAACGTGCGGTAGAACAGCGCGACGAGGGGCAGCAACAGCAGCAGGGCGAGATACCCCAGGGCGATGGTGCGCAGCGCGTAGCGGGTGGCTCGCGGGCGGTGCCGCGAGGTAGCCCGCGCCGGGCGCACCGCGACCGGCGCGCCGTCGGTGGCCGTGGCGGTCGGCGCGCTAGCCGACATGGCGGCTCTGACGACGGCTGAGCACGTTCAGCGCGGCGAGGACGAGCAGGGAGATGCCCAGGAGCACCACCGAGACGGCGGCGGCGCCGCTGAGGTTGTCGTTCTCGACCTGGTTGAACACGTAGATCGAGGCGACCTCGGTCTTGAATGGCAGCCCGCCGGCGAACAGCAGCACCGACCCGAACTCGCCGACCGCCCGTGCGAAGCTGAGCGCCGCGCCGGAGATGATCGCCGGGGCGAGGGCGGGAAGCACCACGCGGCGCACGATCGTCGCCGGGGAGGCGCCGAGTGACGCCGCCGCCTCCTCCATCGAGCCGTCGAGCTCGATCAGCACCGGCTGCACCGAGCGCACCACGAACGGGAGCGTGACGAACAGCAGCGCCACGGCGACGGCGGCGCGTGTGAGGGCGATGTCGATCCCCAGGGGGCTGCCATGCCCATAGAGGGCCAGCAGGACGACGCTGACCACGATCGTGGGCAGCGCGAACGGCAGGTCGACGAGCGCGTTGACGGCGCGGCGCCCGGGGAACTCGTCGCGCACGAGCACCCACGCGACCAGCGTGCCGAAGACGACGTTGATCAGGACCACGACGGCCGACACCGCGAGGGTGAACTCCAGTGCCGCCACGCCCTCGGGAGCGGTGATCGACTGCCAGAACGCCGACGGTCCGCCGTTGAGCGAATGGGTGGCCAGCGCGGCGAGCGGGAGCAGCACCAGCACGCTGAGGTACACGGCGAGCGCTCCCCGCCCAAGCACGCCGGCCAGGCGCGGCCGGCGGCGCCGCCGCCGGCCGGCGGGCCGTCCGGGGGCGCGCCCGGCGCCCAGGATGACGCCCTCGCTAGCCAGCGGAGACTCCCTGCCCGGCCTCGATCTTCGTGACAATGCCGTTCGGCGTGGCGAAGAACTGCTTGGTGACGGCGGTCCAGCCGCCGAGTGAGTCGATCGTGAACAGCCCGGGCGGGGTCGGGAACGTCTTGGGGTCGACGAGCGAGGGGATCACCGGGCGGTACCCCTGCTGGGCCCAGATCACCTGTCCGGCCGGGCTGAGCAGGAAGTTGACGAACGCCTGCGCGCTGGGGTTGGTGCCACCGCGCGTGACGATCGCGATCGGATTCTGGATGAGCAGCGTGTCGGCGGGGATCACGTAGGAGATCGGGTCGCCCTTCTTCTCGTCCGCGATGCCCTCGCTCTCGTAGTCCAGGAGGACGTCACCAGCGCCGGAGAGGAACGTCTGCAGCGCGTCGCGGGCGCTGGTGGGCTGGGCGATGGTGTTCTTCAGCAGCGCCGCCAGGTAGGCGTCCGCCTGGGCCGGCGTCTTGCCCTCGTGCAGCTGCGCGCCGTAGGCGGCCATGATGTTCCAGCGGGCGCTGCCAGAGCTCAGCGGGTTCGGCGTGATCACCTTCACGCCCGGCTTGGTCAGGTCGTCCCAGGTGGTGATGTTCTTTGGATTGCCCTTGCGCACGATGAACACCACGACGGAATTGGTCACGAAGCCGTGCGTGGGTCCGGCATTCCAAGAGGGCGACACCACGCCGGCCTGGACGAGCTTGGTGACGTCGGGAGTGAGCGAGAGGTTCACGACGTTCGCCGGCTGGCCGGCCAGGACGGCGCGACTCTGATCGCCCGACGCGCCGTAGGACTGGGTGAAGCTGATGCCCTTGCCCGCGGTGGTCGCCTGAAAGGTCGGGATGAGCTTGGCGTAGGCCGACTCGGGCGTCGAGTACGCGACGAGCGCGACGGTCTTGCCGCCGGAGCTGGAGCCGCAGGCGGCGACGAGGGCGGACACGGCGAGCAGGGGGAGGGCGCGAGCGGTCGTGCGTGCGATGGAGCGGGGAACCATCATCACCTTTCGAATGGAGAACACCGACAAAGGGGGGAAGCGTCAATAGTACAAAAAGAAGTCGGGATTCGGGCATATCGGTTTCGAGCGGCCGCCGCGGGGTGGGGACGGGGCGCTGGCCGGGCGGGCGCGGGCGGCCCGGGCGCGGGTGCGCGGGTGGGGGGCGCGGGCGGGCGGCGCGGCGGTCGCCGGTGGCGGGCGGGTGGGGTGTGGTCGATTTCCAACGCCCTGGCGTGGGCGATTTCTGTCGAACACCGACACCAAATCCTTGTTTCGATGACCGACAGAAACCGCCCGCGGCCGCCTGAGCGGGCCGCGGTTGATCGACCACACCCCCGGTGAGCGCCGCGCCCGGCGGGGGGTGTGGTCACTTTTCATCGCCCCGGCGTGTGAAATCGACCACACCTTGCGGTTGGCGGGGTGGGGCGGCGCGCCCGGCCGCCGCGTCCGCGCCTGGCGTCCCCCCGGCCGGACGGCTCGCGCATCCGGCGGGTCGCGCCCGCCGGCCCATGCGCCCGACGGCCCCCGCGCTCGGCGGGGCGCGCGCAGCCCGCCACGGGCCCCGGGCGCCAGGCGCCAGCGCCAGATGCCGGGCGTCAGGCCCCGGGCGCCGAGCGCCTGCCCTCAGGCGCCGGGCGCCGGGAGGTCCGCCTCGGCTTAGGCGGGGCGGTGCGCGCCGACCGATGCGAGCGCGTCGGCGATGCACGCCGCCTGCACCTGGGCGGGATCGATCGGGAAGGGTTCGGCGATGCCGCCGGCGGCCTCGCGCACGCCGACACCGATTCGCGCGAGGTGCATGGTGCCGAGCGTCTGTGTGTAGAGGTGGTTCGCCGTGAAGTCCGCGTCGGTCACGTCGAAGACGCCCTCCCGGGCGCCGCGCTCGAGCATGCGCGACAGTCGCCCGAGGCAGGCCGCCATGCCCTGGCCGAGGCGGAACCACACGGCGTCGGAGACGCTCTCCTGCAGCTCGGACGCCGGTCGTCGCATCAGCGAGAGGCTGCAGTCCAGGAAGGCCGGATGCGCGAGGCAGTAGGCGGTGTACCGGCGCCAGCCCTCCTCGAGCTCGGCCGCGGGGTCCAAGTCGGTGTCGACGCCCTCGAGATCCTTCGCCAGATCACCGAGGTAACTGGTCAGCGTGAGCACGAACAGCTCCTCCTTGGAGGAGAAGTGGCGGTAGATCAGCGCCTTGTTGATGCCGACGGCGCGGGCGATGTCCTCGATCGGCGCATCCTGCAGGCCGCGCTCGTCAAACAGCACGCGCGTCGCCGCGACGATCTCGCGCTCGCGGGCGCGCCGGGCGGACGCTCGGGTAGGACGCGTGCCGGAGCTGGCCATCGGCGCAGTATACCTTTCGGACCTGTGGGTTGAATACCAATTAGACCATCGTTTACACTTGCGGTACGGGCGCTCGCTTCGAGGCATGGATAGCCGCCGCCATCAGCAGCACTCCCGTCCACCCGCCAACCAACCGCCGCCGCACAAGGAGAACCGATGTCAGCCGACTCCGCCGTTGCCCCGACCCCAGAGGAGCTCGCCGCCGCCGCCGCGGGCGCGGGCGAAGGCGAAGCGCCGCCCTTCTCGCTCGAGCTGTCCGAGGACCAGCGCGACATCCGCGAGTGGGTGCACGGGTTCGCCGAGAACGTCGTGCGTCCGGCCGGGGCCGAATGGGATGAGCGCGAGGAGACCCCCTGGCCGATCATCCAGGAGGCGACCAAGATCGGCCTGTACGGGTTCGAGTCGATTGCGCAGTTCTGGTCGGACCCGACCGGTCTGACGTTGCCGATCGTCAACGAGGAGCTCTTCTGGGGCGACGCCGGGATCGGCATGGCGATCATGGGCACGAGCCTCGCCGTCGCTGGCATCTTCGCCAACGGCACCCCGGAGCAGATGGGCGAGTGGATCCCGCAGTGCTTCGGCACGGCCGACGACCCGAAGGTGGCCGCCTTCTGCGTGTCCGAGCCCGATGCCGGCTCGGACGTCTCCTCGCTGCGCACGCGCGCCAAGTACGACGAGGCCAAGGACGAGTGGGTCCTCAACGGCCAGAAGGCGTGGGCCACGAACGGCGGCATCGCCAACGTACACGTGGTCGTCGCCTCGGTCGATCCCGAGCTGGGCTCACGCGGCCAGGCCTCGTTCGTGATCCCGCCGAGCACGCCCGGCCTCGAGATGGGCACGAAGGTCAAGAAGCACGGGCTGCGCGCCTCGCACACGGCCGATGTGTTCCTCGACGACTGCCGGATTCCGGGCTCGTGCCTGCTCGGCGGCAAGGAGAAGCTCGACGCCCGCCTTGCTCGCGCGCGTGAGGGCCAGCGCTCCCGGGGGCAGGCCGCGATGGCGACGTTCGAGTCCTCGCGCCCGACGGTTGGCGCGCAGGCGATCGGCATCGCCCGCGCGGCATATGAGTACGCGCTGCAGTACGCCAAGGACCGCTCACAGTTTGGCCGGGCCATCATCGAGAACCAGGCGATCGCGTTCACGCTCGCCGACATGAAGCTCGAGATCGACGCGGCGCGACTGCTCGTGTGGCGCGCCTCCTGGATGGGCCGCGCCGGGAAGACGTTCGAGAACGCCGAAGGCTCGATGAGCAAGCTCAAGGCCGGCGAGGTCGCGGTGTGGGCGACCGAGCGCGCCATTCAGATCCTCGGCGGCAACGGCTACGCCCGCGAGTTCCCCGTCGAGCGCTTCCACCGCGACGCCAAGATCTACACGATCTTCGAGGGCACCTCGGAGATCCAGCGGCTCGTGATCGCCCGCGCGATCTCGGGCGTGCACGTCAAGTAGCCACGGTCTTCTTCGCGGGGCGCGCGGTGCGCGCCCCGCGGCGATCTGCGCTACCAGGCCTGGCTGTCGCCGCAGTGCGGGCAGGCGACAGTCGTCGACACGGCCGCGTCGAAGACGTACCCGCAGGAGCAGGTGTACTGCGCCTGGTCGAGTGGACCGCCGGCCTCGCGCACCCGCTGGGCGTCGACGTCGAGACGCGTCTGATCGACGCGCCGGCGCAGCGCCGGGCGGGAGACGACGTTCGCGGCCTCGCCGCCCTCGGCCGGACGGCGCTCGTCGGACGCTCGCTCGCCACGCCCGCGGGCCGGGCCGCTGGTGCGACGGGCCGGCACCGGTGCTGGCTGGTGCCGGCGGCGCTCGGTGAGGATGTGAAGACTCGGTCGCATGCTGCTCTCGGTGTTAAAGACTCGGCGCATGCCCGAAGGTTTCGCCGTCATACCTAAGTTTCCTGGCCGGATGTCCAGCTGGGCCCCGTAGGACCGGGGTGGCCGGCCGGCGGATTCGGGGCGGCCGGCCCGCGATCCGGGCCGCCTGGCCGGCGGATCGGCAGGGGGCCGGCCGGCGGATCCGGGGCGGCCGGCCGGCGGATCTGGGCCGCCTGGCCGGCGGATCGGCAGGCGGCAGGCCACCAAATGGGCCGGGCGACTGGCGCCGCGAATCGCCGGCGACCCGGCACAGGGCATGCGTTTGAGATACTGAGTGACGAGATGAACCCCGCCCGCAAGCGCAAGGTGCGCCTGGTGGTGGCGCTCACCGCGGCCGTGCTCCTCGCGAGCGCGCTGATCTACACCAGCTTCAGCGCCGCCAGCCCCGCCGTGACGCCCAGCCAGCTGCTCGGTCAGGTCGCCGAGGGCCGCACCTACCAGGTCACCGGAACGGTGGCCGCCGGCACGGTCCGCCACGTCGGCGCCGACCTCGACTTCGGGGTGCAGGACCGCACCGGCCAGGGGCCGATCGTGCCGATCGACTACAGCGGCGAGGTCCCCGACCCGTTCCGCGTCGGGCGCGAGATCATCGTGACGGTCACGCGGACCGGCGGTGCCTGGGTCGGGCAGCGCGACTCGCTCATCACCAAGTGCCCCTCGAAATACAGCACGTCGACCTCCTAGTGCCGCGCGGACAGGCTCACTGATGGCCTCGCTCGGCCGCGCGACGCTGCTGCTGTCCCTCGCGGTGTGCGTCTACGGCATCGGCGCGTCGCTATACGGGGTGCGCACCGGACAGTGGGAGTGGGCGGACTCGGGCCGCCGTGCGGTCTACGCGCTCGCGCTCATCCTGACCGTCGCGTTCGCCGTGCTGGAGATCGCCTTCCTGCGCAACGACTTCTCGTTCAACACGGTCGCGTCGACATCGAGCACGACGACGCCGACCTTCTACCGGGCGGCCGCCGTGTGGTCCTCCCAGCAGGGGTCGCTGCTGCTGTGGGCGTGGCTGGAGTCCCTGTGGTCCAGCCTGATCCTGTTCCTCACCCGCAAGCGTCTGCGCGACGTCACGCCCTACGCCACGGCGATCCTGCTCGGTTTCTGCGGCTTCTTCACCTCGCTGATGGTGTTCTGGGCCTCGCCGTTCGACACCACCACGCCCGCGCCGACCGACGGCGCCGGGCTGGACCCGCTGCTGCGCCATCCGAGCATGATCATCCACCCCCCGATGCTGTACTCGGGCTACACGCTGTCGATCATCCCGTTCGCCTTCGGCGCGGCGGCGCTCATCGCCCGGCGGATCGACGCTGACTGGATTCGCTGCGTGCGCCGGTTCGCGCTGGCTGCCTGGCTGTTCCTCGGCATCGGCATCCTGCTCGGCGCCCGCTGGTCCTACGCCGAGCTCGGCTGGGGCGGCTACTGGGGCTGGGATCCCGTCGAGAACGCTGCGCTGATGCCGTGGCTGACCGGCACCGCCTTCCTGCACTCGATCATGATCCAGGAGAAGCGCGGGATGCTGAAGGTGTGGAACGTCTCGCTGATGCTGGCCACCGGGACGCTGGCGGTCATGGGCACGTTCCTCGTGCGCTCGGGCATCCTCAACTCGATCCACGCATTCGGCGGCAACACGCTGGGCGTGCCGTTCGTCACGCTGATCGCGGTGATGATCGGCAGCTCGCTCTACCTCGTGGTCACCCGCCGCGAGATGCTGCGCAGCGAGCATCGCATCGACTCGCTGCTGTCGCGCGAGTCGGTGTTCCTCGCCAACAACGTCGTCCTGGTCGGCCTGTGCTTCGTGATCCTGTGGGGGACGTACTTCCCGCTCATCTCCGAGGCGGTCACCGGGCAGACGCAGTCGGTCGGGGCTCCCTGGTTCGACCGCTACACGGTGCCGCTCGCCCTCATCCTCGTGCTGCTGTCGGGCATCGGCCCGGTGATCGCGTGGCGGCGGGCCACGCTGGCCAACGCGCGGCGCAACCTGATGGTCCCGGCGACCGTCTCGCTGCTCGTGCTCGTCGCGCTGCTCGCCGCCGGCGTCAACGGCAGCTGGCGCGCGATCGCGATGTTCGCGTGCGCGTCGTTCGTGCTCGGCAGCGTGGGCCAGGAGTTCTGGCGCGGGGTGCGGGCTCGCCGCGCGTTGGCGCACGAGAGTCCGCCCCTGGCGCTCGTCTCGCTCGTGCGCCGCAACCGGCGGCGCTACGGCGGCTACCTGGTGCACGTCGGGATTGCGATCCTGTTCATCGGGGTGGCCGCGTCGTCCTCCTTCCAGCACGAGGCAGAGCTCAGCCTGGGCGTCGGGCAGTCGGCCCGCGTTGGCCCCTACACGTTCCGCTACGTGCGCCCGACGGCCACCGTCCTGCCCGGATATGACAAGAGCCACACCGGCGCGATCCTCAGCCTCGGCGCCGTGATGGACGTCACCAAGGGCGGCAAGCACGTGACGACCCTCTATCCGAGCGCCGGCTACTACAGCAGCACCGATCCGAGTCTCGGCTCGGTCGGCAGTCTCATCGGCGGCGAGACGGTCAGCCACGTCGGCCTGGACGCCGGGCCGCTGAAGGACTACTGGGCGGCGATCGAGCCGAACATCACCGCACCATCGCTGCAGGACATCGTCAGCGACGGCAATCGGGCGATCTCCTTCCAGCGCCCCGACGAGGCGCTGGTGGCCGTCGCGCTGGTGGCCCGCAGCTATCTGGTCGCGCCCCCGGCGGCACAGTTCCACATCCTCGTCTCGCCGCTTGTCACCTGGATCTGGTCGGGTGGGGCGATCGTGTTCCTCGGTGCCCTGATCGCGATGTGGCCACCGCCCGGCCTCATGCGCCGGCGCGTCACGATCACCGCCGGCGTGGCTCGCCGCGCGCTCGGCGCGCGCGGCCTCAGTCGTGCCTGAGGTGGCGGCGCGGCGTCGCCGGGCGACAACCCGGTGAACGTGGCCATCGCGCTCGTGACCATCGCGCTGCTGGCTGCGGTGATCTCGCTGATCAGCCATCCGCTGCGCACCGCCCGGCGGGGATCGCCGCTGCAGAGCGCCGAGGTCGCCGAGCTGGAAGCGGCCCGGGAGGCCAAGTACCGCGAGATTCGCGACGCGGAGCTGGACTTCGCCACCGGCAAGCTGTCCGAGGCCGACTACGCCGCCATCGACGGGGCGCTGCGAGCCGAGGCGATCGAGATCCTGCAACGCCTCGACGAGCTCTCGGGAGACGACGCCGCCGGCCCGTGAGGTGCGCGCGCGGCACGCGCACGGTACGCTGTGGCGGTGGACACCGTCTTCAACATCGTGCAGGTATTCATCTGCGTGGTGCTCGTCTTCCTCGTGCTCATGCACTCGGGCAAGGACTCGGGCCTGTCCGGGGCGTTCGGCGTCGGCACGGGCGCCGGCAAGCTCGGCGGCGGCTCGATGGTCGAGCGCAACCTCAACCGCTGGACCGTGTTCTTCGCGATCCTGTTCGTCGCGAACACGATCCTGCTCATCAAGCAGCCCTGGGCGTAGGCCGCGCCCGCGCGGCTACACCGTCGCGCCGGTGACGCGAAAGCCGTGCGCGCGCAGGGCCGGGCACACCTGCCCGTAGGCGAACCGGCGGTTGTACAGGTCGGCCTCGCTGACCAGCCGCGGAGTGGCGGTGAGCGCCTCCGTCGCCCCGAGCAGCCGCAGCGCGGAGTCGGTGAAGCGGAGGTCGCGCAGCGGCGCCGCGATGCGCCCGTCCTCGATGAGAAAAGTGCCGTCGCGCGTCGTGCCGGTGAGCAGCGTCTCGCGCTCGCGCACCGTGTTGACGTACCAGAGCCGCGTGACGTAGATCCCCCGCTCGATGGGGGCGGCCAGCTCGGCCTCATCCGCGCATCCGCCTCCGAGCAGCACGAGGTTCGTCGGTATCGGGCCATCCGGGGAGCCGCCGGCGGCGATGGCGTGCCCGGTCGATCGGGCGCCGCCGCCGGCCTGCGCGGCCGAGCGCGTGTCGTGCACGACAGCATGAGCGACGCCATCCTGGATGAGCGGCATCGGGCGCTTCGGCACGCCCTCGGCGTCGAAGCCGCGGCGCAGCGTGCCGGGGTGCCGCGGGGAGTCGGCGAGGTTGATCGCGGCGGCCGCGACCCGCGTGCCAAGGCGGTCGACGAGCGCGCCGCGGCCCTCGGCGTGCGCGAGCCCGTTGAAGGCCAGCGCGCCGAGGAAATCGAGCAGCGTTCCCACCGCCTCCGCCTCGAGCACGACCGGATACTCACCCGGTGGGAGGGCGAGCGGTTCGCGGCGATCGACGCGAGCCACCGCCCGCCGCATGAGCGTGGCGCCGTCGAGATCGCCGCTGCGCATCGAGGTGTGGGAGGCAAAGCCGCTGCGCCCGGACTCGTCGCGAGCGATGATCCGCATGTGCGCATCGGTGACGGTCTCGTGCACCTCGACGCCCGCGGTGCTGACGATCGCCGTGCCCACCTCGCCCGCCGTCCAGATGCCGAACGCCTCCAGCTGACGCTCGGCGCCCACCGCGAAGGCCGCGTCCAGCGCTCCGCCCGCTTGCGCCGGGTCCAGCTCGGCAGTGGTCGGGTCGTGCGCATCGGCTGGCCGCGGCGGCGACTCTGCGGGTGCCGGCAGGCCCGGGTACGCGCTCGGCTCGCCGTGCGTGCGGGCGGCCGCCTCGGAAGCGGTGCGAGCCCGCCGCGCGGCGTCGCGCAGCGTGTCCGCATCGAGCCCGTTCGTGGTCGCCGCCGCGGTGTGGCCGTCCGTCACGCACACGAACTCGACGGTGGTGTCGTCGACGGCGGTGGCCTGCGTGGGAAGTGACCGGGCGAAGCGCGAGGTGAGTGAGCGCTCCCGCGTTACCGTCACCTGCGTCTGTGCCGTCGCCTGTTCGAGTGCACGCTGGGCGATCTTGAGCACCGAGTCGCTCACGCGACCCCTACCTCCACGTCACGAAACCGCGCCGGCGCTGCCCCGTGGGAGACGCGGGCGACCTGGCCGGGCTCGCCCTTGCCGCAGTTGGTCAGGCCCCACAGTCGCCAGGCGCCCGACGAGCACACGGCGTCCATCGAGCCCCAGAACTCGGGAGTGATCCCCGCGTAGGACGGATTGCGATACAGGCGGCCCAGCTCGCCGCCCCGGATCTCCCGGGCCAGCTCCGTGCCGAACTGGAAGTGCAGGCGGCGGTCGTCGATCGACCACGAGTGGTTGGTTTCCAGGTAGAGGCCCTCGTCGGTGGCCGCGATCAGGTCCTGCAGCGAGCCGGCGTCACCGGCCTGCAGCGAGACATTCGTCATCCGCACGATCGGCTGGCGGGCGAAGCCGTCGGCCCGCGCGCATCCGCCGGAGTGCGCCAGCCCGATCGCGGCCGCGGACGCTCGGTCGGCGAGCGCGGCGCGCAGCTGTCCCTCGACCACCAGGGGCGTGCATCTCGCCTGCACGCCCTCGTCGTCCCACCCGAATGAGCCGAGACCGCCCGGCAGCGTCGCGTCGGCGGTGATGTTCAGCGCCGATGAGCCGTAGCGCAGGCGGCCGATATCGGCCGGCGTGACCCAGCTCGTGCCGGCGTAGGACGCCTCGAACAGCAGCATGCGGTCGAGCTCGAGCGCATGGCCGATCGACTCGTGGATCTGCAGGGCGAGCTGCTCGTCGTGGAGCACGATGGTGGCGCGACCGGACGGGCAGGGAGGCGCTGTCAGCAGGGCGCAGGCTTCCTCGGCGATCCGGGGAGCCTCACGGGCGAGTTCGAGTCCGAGCACGTACTCCCAGCCGGCGGCGGCGACGTCGCCCCCGTGAGCGACCGGATAGGAGCGGACCTGCACCTCCTCGCCCGCCACGGCGACCACGCCGATCCCCGCCCCGCAGTGGGTGAAGGACTGGGAGCAGGCCGCTCCCTCGGTGCTGGCGAATGCGATCTCCTCGCGCCGGGCCTGGCAGCCCGCATCGCGGCGAACGATCCGCGTGTCGCCGCGCATCGCGTCGTCCGCGGCGATGAGCAAGGCGAGCTTGTCGGCGAGCGGGATCGCGAAGGGGTCGATCTCGCACGGTCCCTGCCAGTGGCCTCTCGCCGGCGCCTCCAGCGCGGCCAGCGCGGCGGCGCCGGAGTGCGGCTGTGCCTCGGCGATCGCGATCGCCCGTGCCAGCGCCTCGCGCCGCCCGGCCAGCGTGAGGTCGCGTGTTGCCGCAAACCCCCACGCCGAGCCGCTGCGGACCCTGACGCCGATGCCCTCGCTGCGGTCATCGTCGACGCGTTCAAGACGCCCATCGCGGACGAGGACGCTCTCGGAATGACGAGCCACCCCCCGGGCCTCGGCGTACGCACAGCTCGCCGGGACGTCCTGCATCAGTTCGGTCACCAGGTCGATCAACGCGGGGCAGAGTACCGGCCGGCGCCGCGACGCGCGCCGCCGGTTCGACGCCACCCGCCCCAACCGTCAAACCGGAGTGGGTTCAGCGCTATGGAAATTTCGAGCGCTCCGACGTGCGCCAGGCGGTGGACCGTCTGTACAGCACATCCCGCGCGCGTTCGGACGGAGCGTCGGTACCGCCGGCCGCCGCCGGCGACGAGCATGGTGTCGTGGCCCCCGAACGCCTGACGCCGCTGGACTCGAGCTTCCTGCGCATCGAGACCCGCAGCGCGCACATGCACGTCGGCTGGCGCGGCTCGTTCCGTCCCGATCCGGCGCGCCCGGCCGTCACGGTTTCGGCGGTGCGCGAGCTCGTCGCCGGACGCCTGCCGCACGAGCGTCGCTTCCGACAGCGCGTGGTGTTCCCGCCGGCCGGGCTTGGCGAGCCGGTGTGGATCGACGATGAGCGCTTTGACCTGCGCTACCACGTGCGGCCGCTCAGCGGCCCCGGCGAGGCGATCACGCGGGCGCGGTTCGCCGAGCTCGACCGACGACTTCCTGTCGAGGCGGCTGGACCGCGGTCGACCGCTGTGGCAGATCGGGCTGGTGCCCCGCCTGCGCGATGGCACCGTTGGAATGGTGATGAAGATCCACCACGCGATGGTGGACGGCAAGTCCGCCGTGGCGCTGGCGCTGCTGCTGCTCGATGCCGATCCCAACCAGCCGGTGCCGGCGGCCGACGAGCGCTGGCTGCCCGCCGCACGGCCGACGGGCGCCCGGCTTGCGCTCGACGCGCTGCTCGACACGGGGGAGGAGTCGTTGCGCATGGCCGCGGGCCTGGCGCGCGCGGCCGGCAGCCCCACCCGGGGCGTGCGGCTGGCCGAGACGCTGCGTCGAGCGGCGCTGTCCGCCGGGGAGGATCTCCTGCGCCCGGCGCCGTCGTCGTTCCTGAACGGCCCGATCGGGCCGCGGCGACGGCTGTTCGCCCACACCGCCCCGTTGCGCGAGCTGCTCGAGATCAAGCAGCATTCCGGCGCCACGCTCAACGACGCCGCGCTGGCCGTCGTCGCCGGTGGCCTGCGCCGGCTGGCGCTCGGCGCGCGACACGCTGCCGCTGCCGCTGAAGGTGATGGTGCCGGTGAGCATGCGCGCGGCCGACGAGGCCGGCGCGCTCGGCAACCGCATCTCGTTCGTGTTCATCGCCCTGCCGGTCCATCTCGACGATCCGCTCGCCCGCCTGCGCGCGGTGGGCCAGGCCACCCGTCGGTTCAAGGACGTCGGTCGCGCGGCGGGCGGCTCGGCGGTCATGGGAGCGCTCGGGCGCATGCCCGAGCCGATCAAGCAGGGGGCGGCCCGCATCGCCGCCAGCCCGCGCATGTACAACCTCACGGTCTCGAACATCCCGGGTCCGCGGGTTCCGGTCTACCTGCTCGGGGCCCGGCTGGTGGACGCGTTTCCGGTCGTGCCGCTGTCCGATGGTCACGCGCTGTCGATCGGGATGTTCTCCTACCTGGACCGGATGTTCTTCGGCGTGCACGCCGAGCCGGACGCGCTGCCCGACGCCGGACGCCTCCCCGGCGCGCTCAACGGCGCGCGCATCGAGTTGCGCCGGGCGGCGGCAGCTCGCCGGGAGTCGGCCGGCGAGACGGCGAGGAGCACCGAGACGCGTGCGGGAAGCCACCGCTTGAGTGCGTCATCGACGCGCGGTCTAGGCGCACGGCCGTGCGTTTCGACAAATGGCGATGGGCAGCAGGGTTAGGACCGGGCATTAATCTGGTTCGATGACGGATTCCGCCGCGCCGCCGCACGCCTACGGGATCGCGCGCCCGTTCTATGACGAGATCTTCGACGAGGACGGCCAGCCGCGGCCGTATGCCGATGCGTTGGCCGCCGAGCTGGCCGATCTGGGCGGCGAGCGCCTGCTCGCCGCCGGTCACCGCCGCGACGCGATCTTCACGCAGCAGGGCATCACCTTCGATGCGAAGGGCGAGGACGGCGCGGTGCGCGACCGCCCGTTCCCGCTCGATCTGGTCCCGCGGATCATCCCGGCCGAGGAGTGGAACCACATCAAGCGCGGCCTGGCCCAGCGCGTGCGCGCGCTCAACCACTTCGTCGACGACGTCTACCACGCCCGCGAGATCGTGCATGCCGGCATCGTGCCCTGGTCGCTGATCGTCAGCCGCACCCACTTCGCCCGGGCCGTGCACGGCGTGCGCCCGCCCGGCGGCGTCTACACGCACGTGGCCGGTTGTGACCTGGTGCGCGACTCCGACGGCAGCTGGAAGGTGCTGGAGGACAACGTGCGCACGCCCTCGGGCGTCTCCTACGTGCTCGAGAACCGCATCGCGATGACGCGCCTTGTTCCGCAGCTGTTCTCCGCCTATCGCGTGCGGCCGGTCGACCACTACCCGGCGCTGCTGCTCGCCGCGCTGCGCGCGGTCGCGCCCGCGGCCGAGGGCGAGGCCACGGTCGTGGTGTGGACGCCGGGGCCGCTGAACAGCGCCTACTTCGAGCACGCCTTCCTGGCCCGGCAGATGGGCGTCGAGCTGGTCGAGGCGTCGGACCTCGTCGTGCGCGACGACGTCTGCTACATGCGCACCACCAGCGGCCTGGCCCGCGTGGACGCCATCTACCGCCGCCTCGACGACGACTTCATCGACCCGCTGGAGTTCCGGCCCGACTCGCCTGCTCGGTGTGCCCGGGCTCGTCCGCGCCTACCGGGCCGGCACGGTGGCGATCGCCAACGCGCTCGGCACCGGCGTGGCCGACGACAAGGCGATCTACCACTACGTGCCGGACATGATCCGCTTCTACCTCGAGGAGGAGCCGATCCTGCGCCAAACGTGCCCGACCTACCTGCTCAGCGATCCCGAGCAGCTCGAGTACGCGCTCGGGCGCCTGTCCGAGCTGGTGGTCAAGCCGACCGGCGAGTCCGGCGGGCAGGGCGTGTGCATCGGCCCGCTGGCGACCGCCGAGCGAGCTGCGAGTCGCTCGCCGCCGCGATCCGGGCCGGCACCCGAGCGCTGGATCGCCCAGGAGGTCGTGCACCTCTCGACGGTGCCGGTGGTCGGCGCCGACGGTCAGCTGGAGCCGCGCCACGTCGACCTGCGCCCGTTCGCGGTGTTCGGCGAGACGATCAGCATCGTGCCCGGGCGGCCTGACGCGCGTGGCGCTGCAGCGCGGGCGAGATGATCGTCAACTCCTCGCAGGGCGGCGGCTCGAAGGACACCTGGGTGCTCGAGGACGCCAGCGGGCCGTCGCCCGCGGCCGACGTCGCCCCGATCGAGTACCAGCCGCCGGCGCTGCCCGACCTCGAGTACGGGCGCTGGACGAGCCAGGCCCAGCAACAGCAGCAGCAGCGGCTAGCGTGCTCGCCCGGATCGCCCACGAGCTGTACTGGCTCGGCCGCAACGTCGCTCGCGCCGAGCACACCGCGCGCATGCTGGAGGGCATCTACCAGGCCGACCTTCAGGGCCGGCCCGACGATCCGGTCGGCGTGACCCTCTCCTGGGGGGCACTGCTGGCGATCATGGGCGCCGGGAGCGAGGCGATCGGCCGACGGGGACGGTCCCGGCATCCGCGACCGCGCGCTGGCCACGCTCACGCTCGACGCCGACAACCAGCTCTCGGTGCTGTCGTGCGTCGGGCGCGCCCGCGAGGGCGCGCGCACGGTCCGCGACGTCATCAGCGCCGAGATGTGGGAGGCCATCAACACGTTCCACCTCAGCTTCGCCGAGCGCACCGAGACGGTCGCGCTGCATTCCGGCCCGTACTCGATGTCGAGTTACGTCAAGGCGCGCTGCGCGCTGTTCTGGGGCTCGCCGGGCGCACGATGCTGCGCGACGAGGCCTACGCGTTCCTGGAGGCCGGTGGGCGCTTCGAGTCGGCCGACATGGTGCTGCGCATGCTGCGCGTCGCCCTGCCGCCTGGCCACGTCGCTCGACGGCGAGGCGTCCCCGGTCCGCGACGGCCAGGCGCTGGCGCTGCTGCAGGCGGTGGGCGGTCTGCAGGCCTACCGGCGCGCCGTGGCGGCGCCGCCGAACGCGATCCCGGTGGCGCGCTTCCTGCTCTTCACGCGAATCCTACCCGGACTCGGTCGCCGCTTCGGTCGACGCCGTGCGCCGGGGCTCAGTGCCGCCGACGCCAACCCGCGCGCCTCCGAGCCGGTGCTGCGCCTGTCGCGCCTGTCGGCCGACCTCGAGTTCCGCGGCGGCGCCGGGGGCAACGACGGCGAACTGCTGGAGGTGTGCGAGATCGTCGGGCGCGAGCTGAGCCTCACCGATCGCGACGTCACCGAGCGCTACTTCGGCGGCACGCCGGCCGGCGAGCACTTCTACACGCACACTAGATGCGTCACCGATGAACTTCGCCATCCGCTACACGACCGAGTACAGCTACGACCAGCCGGTCACCGACAACCTCAACGCGCTGCGGGTACGCCCGGCCACGACGTCCACGCAGCGCTGCGACGACTTCCACGTGCGGGTAGAGCCGGAGACGCGACTGGGCCGCCACGTCGACTACTTCGGGACCGAGGTGATCGAGTTCGGCGTCTCCAAGCCCCACACGCAGCTGTCGATCGACGTGCGCGCTCGCGTGGTCACGTCGCCCCAGGCCGCGCCGCCCGACGCGAGCTGGTCGGCGCGTGGGCTCGCAGGCCTACCGCGACGTCGCCGGGGAATTCCTCCTGTCCAACGGCGACGAGCCGTCCGACGGTGCGCTCGACGAGCTCGAGGCGGTGCTGCACGCGCGATCGCCGCTGGCCAGCCTGGTGCTGCTGACCGAGCTGATCCCCGACCGATTCGAGTATCGGCCGGGCGCGACGTACGTGTCATCCTCGATCGCCGACCTGCTCGCCGCCGGCGCCGGCGTCTGCCAGGACTTCGTGCATCTGGCTCTGCATCTGCTGCGCCGCCAGGGCATCGCCGCTCGCTACGTGTCGGGATACCTGTTCGCCGCGCCCGAGGATGGCGGGCCCGACTCCGTCGAGGTGGATACGCACGCCTGGGTGGAGGCGCTGCTCCCCGCCGCCGGGGGGCGCGGTGAGCCGGTGTGGGTCGGCGCCGACCCGACCAACCGGGGCCTGGCCGGCGAGCAGCACGTCAAGATCGGGCACGGCCGAGAGTACTCGGACGTGCCGCCGATCAAGGGCGTCTACCGCGGCGGCGCCCGCGCGAGCTTGTCGGCTCGCGTGAAGATGACTCGGCTGGATCCGGCGACGAGCGCCCGCGCCTGACCGGACGAGAGCGGCGCATCGGCCTTGTCATCCGCGCCGCGCTCGGGTGGGCCGGTGGCTCGCCCGCGGACCGGTGACTCGCCCGCCGGACGGGTCGCTCAGGCGTGCAGGGCGCCGGCCGGGCGCAGGCCTGCGCGCATCGGCGGCGCCGCATGGTCGCGCTGGCGCGCCATCCCGGGGGGCGGCTCGGCCACCACGTGGGTGACGAGCGCGCCGGTGAGCTGCTGCACGCGGAACGGCAGCCCGCTGGCCAGCCAGCGCGAGGACTGCGTGGGCAGTGTCACGACGACGACCTCGTCGAAGCGCGAGGGATCCCAATGGTCGCGCACGGCCAGCAGCGGGTCGCGATCGCCGACCCGGATGTCCACGTCGAGGCCGTGGGACCGAAAGCGGGCCAGCGATGCCTGCAGGTGCTCGGGCCCCGAGCCCGGCCCCTGCGGCACGACGATCGTGAACTCCGTCGGCGCATGCTGGGCGCGCGCCCGCAGGTGCGAGAGCAGCGCGTCCGACGTCAGCGTCTGGCTGCTGATGACCAGCAGCTTCGTCGTCCACGGCATGTGGTCATTGTCGGCAGCGCGGCGCGCGATCACACGGCCGGCTGTCCAAAGCGCGCGGGCTCTCGATGGACCAACTGTCCGAGCGCTGCGGATGGCGCCCGTGGCGTGCTTGACGGGTGCCCGGCCCACAGATACCGTTCGGTATGTGAGTGCGGGTACTCCCGTGATCGACGCTGGTGGCCTCGCGGCGCTTCCGCCCGGCCCGCGCGCGCCGCGTCCGTGGCAGACGCTGGCCTGGATCAATCGCCCGGGACCGTTCCTGGAGCGCTGCCGCGCTCGCCACGGCGACATGTTCACGATCCGCCTGTCGGGCGAAACGTTCGTGTTCCTCTCCGATCCCGAGGACGTGAAGCGGACATTCACCGGCGATCCCCGGCTGCTGCGCGCCGGTGAGGCCAACGCGATCCTTCGTCCGATCGTCGGCGCGCGCTCGGTGCTGCTGCTCGACGAACCGCAGCACATGATCGATCGCAAGCTGATGCTGCCGCCGTTCCATGGTGAGCGCATGCAGCGCTACGGGGAGATCATGGTCGAGGCGGCGCGGGAGGAGATCGCGCGCTGGCCGAGGGGCGAGCCGCTGGCGCTGTGGCCGCGCATGCAGGCGATCACCCTCGAGGTGATCGTGCGCGCCGTATTCGGGCTGCGCGAGCGCGGGCGCATGGACGAGCTCGAGGAGCGCCTGCGCCGGATGCTCGACTGGACGGCCAGTCCGTCGCGCCTGACCCTGCTGGCGGTCGGCGGCCCTGACCGCATGGAGCGCAATCGTCGCTTCCGCCGCGTGGTCGACGCGGTCGACGAGCTGCTGCTGGCCGAGATCAGCGCGCCGCCGGGACAGCGATGACCTGGCTGACCGCGACGACATCCTCTCGATGCTCGTCCAGGCCCGCTACGAGGACGGCTCGGCGATGGGCGATCGCGAGCTGCGCGACGAGCTCGTCACGTTGCTCGTGGCCGGTCACGAGACCACCGCCACGTCGCTGGCCTGGGCGCTGGAGCGGCTGATCCGCCACCCCGCAGGCGCTCGAGCGCGCGCGGGCCGAGGCGGCGAGACGGGCGACGGCGAGTACGTCGATGCGATCGTCAAGGAGACCCTCCGGCTGCGTCCGGTGCTCCCGATCGTGGTTCGCGTGCTCGGGGAGGCAATGGAGTTCGGCGGCCGCGTGTTGCCCGCCGGTGCCGCCGTGGCGCCTTGCATCTATCTCGTGCACCGCCGCGAGGACATCTACCCGCGAGCCGGCCGCTTCCGTCCCGAGCGCTTCCTCGAGCAGCCAGCGGGCACGTACACGTGGATCCCGTTCGGTGGCGGGGTGCGACGCTGCCTGGGCGCGAGCTTCGCGCTGTTCGAGATGCGCCAGGTGCTTCAGACCGTGCTCGCCGAGGTCGACCTGCGCCCCGGCGACGCTGCATCCGAGCGGGTCGCGCGTCGCGCCATCACGTTGACGCCGTCTGGCCAGGCGACCGCGATCGTCGCCGGACGCCCGGCCCCACGCGGCGCGAGCGCCGACGAGTCGCTGCTCGCCGCCGCAGCGATCTGATGCCGTCGCCCCGCGGTGACGGGCCGCGCCTCACGCGCGGCGAGAAGCAGCGTCAGACGCGCGCGTGCCTGCTGCGCTCCGCCGCCGCCGTGCTCGGGCGCCGCGGCTTGCACGGGGCGTCGATCGATGAGATCGCCGCTGACGCCGGGTTCACCAAGGGCGCCTTCTACGCGAACTTCGAGAGCAAGCAGGAGCTGTTCCTGGCCATGCTCGATGAGCGCTTTGCGGAGCGACTGGCGCAGCTCGAGGCCCTGACCGGCGGCGAGCATCGTCTGGAGGACCAGGCGCGGTCGGCCGGCGGAGAATTCGCACGCTACGTGTCGGCAGATCCCGCTTGGGAGCGGTTGTTCTTCGAGTTCGCCGCGCACGCCGCCCGCGACGATGCCTTCCGGGCCGAGCTCGTGGCGCGGTACCAGGCGCTGCGGGCCGGAATGGCCGCGATCTTCGAGCGGCGCCTGAGCGAGCTGGGCGTGCGCCCCCCGGTGCCGGTGGACCGGCTTGTGCTCATGACGTTCTCGCTGGCCAATGGCTTTGCCCTCGAGCGCCTGCTCGAACCCGACGCGGCGCCGGAGGAGCTGTTCGGCGACACGCTCGTGCTGCTGCTGGAGGGGGTTCGGGCGATGGCCGCCCAGAATGAGGTTTTAGGTTCCCCTTCAGGTTGACTTAGGGGGGTTTCACGTCGCGGACCGAAGGTACTCCTCGTAACGCGTGTTGCCGGTGTGCATCGATGCCCACCGGGGCTCGACGAAGGAGTGGACCAGATGGCTGCGCACACCGTTGACGATTGCACCGAAGCCGCTGTCCACGAGGTGGACGGGCTGCGGATCTTCCTGGCGGGCCTTGCGCGCCGCCCGTTGCTGACGTCCGCCGAGGAGATCAGCCTCGCGCGCCGCGTGGGGCGCGGTGACCTGGTGGCCAAGGACCGCATGATCGAGGCCAACCTGAGGCTCGTCGTGCACGTGGCCAAGGCCTACCAGGGGCGCGGCCTGCCGTTGCAGGACCTCATCCAGGAAGGGACCGTCGGTCTGATCCGCGCGGTGGAGAAGTTCGACCCCGATCGCGGCTTTCGCTTCTCCACCTACGCGATCTGGTGGATCCGGGCCTCCGTGACCCGGGCCATCTCGGGTCAGTCGCGCATCGTGCATCTGCCCGACGCGCTCCAGTCTCGACTGCAGAAGGTGGGGGAGGCCGAGCGAGCGCTCGCGGCCGAGCTCGGCCGCACCCCGAGAGCGCACGAGCTGGCCGAGGCCCTCGGCGTGGACGCCAGCGAAGTCGAGGAGATGCGCCGCTACGCCGCGCCCGTCGTCTCGCTGCACGAGCCCATCGGCAACGGCGAGGGCGAGCTCGGCGACCTGCTGCCCGACGATACGCCGCCGCCCGAGGAGCTCGTGCGCGACGATCGCTCGCTCAACGCCGCCCTGGCGACCGTCAAGCCCACCGATCGGCGGGTGCTCGAGTTGCGCTACGGACTGGGCGACGAGATCGCCCACAGCTACCGCGAGATCGCCCAGGAGCTGCGCATCACGACCGAGGGCGTTCGCCACGCCGAGCGCCGGGCCCTGTCCACGCTGGCCCGGTCCCCGTCGCTGAAGGCGGCCTGAGCCGCCGGGCGGCGCCGGTCGACACACAGGCCGGCCGGCGCTCGGCGCCGGCCGGCCTGTGTCGTTGTGCGTCAGCGCCCCAGACCGGCGCTGCCCGCTAGGCGTTGCCGGTGGCCGAGCCGGCTGCGCCCGCCGCTCCGGTGGCGCCGGCGCCACCAGGACGCCGGCCGAAGCCGGCGGGCAGATCGGGGGTGCACTTCGCGTAGGCGGTCTTGAACGCCGTGCTCGTGGTGTCCAGGCCGCTGGTGTTGAACACCGGCCCGGTGCCCGAGGTGTTCGGCGGCGGCACGTTGATGCCGTTGGAGCGCATGCATGCCGCGAACTTCGTCAATGCGGCCACGGCGGTGGGACTGCTGGCGAGGTTGCGGCGACGCAGGCCGAACTGACCGCCCCCGCACTTCTGCAGCGCGGCACGGATCTTCGTGGCGTTGGCGCCGCTGAGGAAGCCGCCGCCGCCGCCACCGCCGCCGCCGCCGCCGAAGAAGCCTCCGCCGGCGCCGGGCGTCCGCGGAGCGCCGGCCGGGCGCTGCGGGAGGGTGATGCCCTGTTTCTGCAGGCAGGTGCGAAGTGCGGCGAAGCGACCGGCGCCCGCCCCGCCGGCGGCGCTGCCGCTGGTCGAGGCGGATGCGTTCGCACTCGTCGTCGTGGTGCTCGACGAGCTACCGCACGCGGCGAGGGCCACACAGGCGAGGCCGAGAACGAGGGAGGTGGCCAGCGCCGACGAGCGGCGAGGGATCTTCATGCGTATCGAACTCCTTGCTGGTGTTGGTGGGATCAGCCCGACCCGAACAGGGAGGGCGTACCCGATGACGTGCTGCCGGCGCCGCTCGAGCTCGAGCCGCCGGTACTGGATGAGCCGCCGCCGGCGCCGCCGAGCAGCGCGCTGAGCCCGCCGGTCGCCGCGTTGGCCGCGGTCGCCCGGATCGAGGTGGCGGTGACGGTGCCATCGCTGGCCTTCGGGCCGGACACGATGACGGTGTCTCCGGGGTGGATATGTGGAGACGGAGCTGACGGCGGTTCGCGTCACGGTGCCTCCGGAGGCCTGGACGACCTTGATCGTGTTGCCCTCAGAGTCGGTGATGTACAGCGTGCCGTGATCGTTGAGCGACACGGTGCCGGTGGTTGCGTTGGCGCCTGCGCCGCCCGCGCCGCCGAAGAAGCTGCGCGCGGCCGCGCCGGCCCCGGTGGTCCCCGCGCCGGTGAGTCCGGCGCGGCGCGCCAGTGCGGCCACCCCGGACGTCGCGCTCGTGGTCGAGCTCGTCTGGCCCTTCTCCACCAGCACGCCGGCGATGAACCCGCCGGCGACGAGCAGGACGCCGAGCAGGCTGAGGTTGAACGGGGTCACCAGCCGTCGCCGCGGGCGATGCGGCAGCTGCTCCTCGTACTCCTCGACCCAATCGTCGTCGCCGTCCAGCATCGCGTCCTGGCCCGCGGCCGCGTGCGGCAGCGCCGGCTCGTCGAGCGGCGGTACGGATCGCCGGGCGGGATCGTCGGGGTGGTAGGGCGTGACGGGTTCACTCATGGTGGGGGCTCTCGGATCGTTCGTTCATTTACTCGTAGCGCAAGGCTTCGACGGGGCGAAGGGTGGCGGCGCGGCTCGCGGGATAGGTGCCGAAGAACAGGCCGGTGACGACGGCGGCCCCGAAGGCGAGGAAGATCGAGTACGTCGCGATGACGGGCTGCACGCCGGCGATCTGGAACTGGCTGCCGACGACGCCGACGATCACGCCGAAGATGCCGCCGAGCAGCGACACCAGCACCGCCTCGGCCAGGAACTGCGACAGGATGTCGCTGCGGCGCGCGCCGATCGCCTTGCGGATGCCGATCTCGCGCGTGCGCTCGGTGACGCTGACGAGCATGATGTTCATCACGCCGATGCCGCCGACGAGCAGCGAGATGGCGGCGACCTCGCCGAGCAGCGTCGTGAACACGCTGGTCGTCGAGCTCGAGGCGGTCAGCAGCGATCCCTGGTTGATGACCTGGAAGCCCGGGTTGGACGCCGTCGTCTGCAACTGCTGACTCGAGCGTCGAGGTGACCTGTGCCTGGGCGGCGTTGAGCTGGTCCTCGGAGGTGGCCTGGACGGTGATCGAGTTGATCGACCCGTAGCCGGCCACGGTGTCCTCCACGGCGGTGATCGGCGCGATTGCGATGTCATCCTCGTTGTCGGTGCCGTTGGTGCCCTTGGAGGCCGTGACCCCGATCACGGTGAAGGTGCTGCCGTTGATCTGGATCGAGTCTCCGACCGGATCGGCGCCGTTGAACAGCTCCTGCACCACGGTCGGGCCGACGATCACCACGCGGTTGCGGGTCGGTGACGTCGGCGTTGGTGAACCCCGAGCCCGCGGCGATCGTGTAGTCGTGCGCGGCGAGGTAGGAGGGGGTGGTGCCCACGAAGCTCGTCGGCGAGTAGGTCGTCGCCCCGTACGTGAACGTCGCGCTCGCAGCCGTTGACGACGGGCGAGGCGCTCTTGACGGCCGGGTCGGTGAACGGGTTCACCAGCGCGTCGGCGTCCTGGACGGTGAGCGTGGCCGGCGTGGTTGTCGACGCCGTCAGCCCGCCGCGCGAGAAGCTCGGCATCACGATCAGGACGTTCGTGCCGAGGCTCTGGATGCGCGCCTGGACGGCCTTGGACGAGCCGGTGCCGACGGAGATCAGCACGATCACCGAGGCGACGCCGATCGTCAGCCCGAGGATCGTCAGGCCCGATCGCAGCTTGTTGGCCAGCAGTCCGCCGATGGCGATGCGCAGGGTCTCGAGGGTGAGCATGGCGTTCCGCGGTCCTCAGCCGAGGTGGTGCGCCTGCGCGCCGTGGAAGTCTGCGCCGAGGCCGGGGGGCGCCGCATGCACGTCGGCCTGGCGCTCGTCCTGGACGACGTGTCCGTCGGCGAGGCGGATGACCCGCTTGGCCCGTTCGGCCACCTCGGGCTCGTGGGTGATCAGCACGATCGTGCGACCCTCGAGGTTCAGGCGCCCGAAGATGTTCAGCACGTCGGCGGTCGAGCGCGAGTCGAGGTTGCCGGTCGGCTCGTCGGCAAGGATCAGCGCCGGGTTGGTGACCAGCGCGCGCGCCACCGCGACCCGCTGCTGCTGACCGCCCGACAGCTCGGAGGGTAGGTGCTGGACGCGGTTGGCCATCCCGACCTCGGCCAGCGCGGCGAGCGCGCGGGCGTGGCGCTGCGCCGCGCGGGATGCCGGCGTAGGCGAGTGGGAGCTCCACGTTGGCGACCGCGTTCGTGCGCGGCACGAGGTTGAAGCTCTGGAACACGAAGCCGAGCTTGCGGTTGCGGATGTCGGCCAGGTCGTCGTCGTCGTAGTGGCGCACGTCGATGCCGTCGAGCAGGTAGCGGCCGCGCGTCGGCGTGTCGAGGCAGCCGAGCGTGTTCATGAGCGTGCTCTTGCCGCTGCCCGAGCTGCCCATGATCGCGACCAGGTCGCCGCGCTCGATGCTGCAGCGTGATGCCCGCGCAGGGCGTGCACGCGGACGTCGCCGAGCTCGAACATGCGATGCACGTCCTCGAGCACGATGACGTCGGGCGGCCGGCGGCGATGCGCATTGCCGACAGCCGGCGCCGGGCACGCTCCGGCGGGCGACGCAGGGGCGGCGCGGCGCGGGCGCCGTGGCACGGGGGTCGGCGCAGGCTCGGCATCATCCGCCTCCGAAGCGCGCGGCGAAACCGCCGCCGCCGCCGAAACCGCCGCCGCCGCCGAAACCGCCGCCGCCGCCCAAGCCGCCCGCCCCGAGCGTCCCGGTCGACGTGCCGATTCCGGTCCCGGTGGCCGATCGAGCCGAGGTTGACCGTCGTCTTGATCAGAGCTCCTCTCCGGCGCTCACGCCCGACGAGGATCTGCGTGGAGCTGTCGCCGGCGACGCCGGTGGTCACCGGCGTGACGACGTCCTTGCCGTTCTTGACCACGGTCACGGTGCTCTGGCCGCCGGAGCGCGAGATCGCCGACGTCGGCACGGTCACGGCGCCCTCGGCCTGCGAGACGACGATCGTGGCGGTGGCGCTCATGCCCGGCTTCACCTGGCTGTCGTTCTGGTTGAGCGTCAGCGTCACGTCGTAGCTGGTGACGGAGCTGCTCGGTGGTTCCGAGCAGGCTGACGTTGCTGACGTGCGCGGCCAGCTCGACGTCGGTCAGCGCGGAGACGTCGACGGTGGCCGGCTGTCCGACGGCCACCTTGCCGATGTCGGCCTCGGTGAGGGGCACGACGAGGTCCATCGAGGACAGGTCGACGATCTCGATCAGCGGCGTGCTCGAGCTCGACCCCGAGCCCGAGGACCCGTTGCCCGACGAGCCCGTGCCGGCGGCGGCGCTCGCCCCGCTGCCGCTGCGGGCCGCCCCGCCGGTGGCGCTCGCGGCGGACGAGCTCGAGGCGCCCGTCGAGCTCGCCGAGCTGGACTGGCTGCCCGCGGACACGGTGTCGCCGACCTGCACGTCAGCCACCGATGCCACCACGCCGGACGCGGGGGCGTACAGCCTCGTGTCCGCGACCGTCTGCTCGGCGGTCTGCACGTCGAGCTGGGCCGCGGCCACGCTGGCCTGGGCCGACGTGACGTTGGCGGCCAGCGTCGCGGCGCTCGGCGCCGTCGACGTCTGGCCGGCACCGGTCGCGCCGGCGTTCGACTGCGCCGCGGTGTTGGATCGCGTGAACGATCCCGTGCCGCTGCCCGACGTGCCGCTGCCCGACGTGCCACTGCCTGAAGCGCCGCCGCCACTCGCGCCGGTGGATCGCTGCGGTCGGGCCGTCTCGGTCACCGTCGTGGTGGTGACGGCCGTCGTCGGCGCCGAGCCCGTCGGGGCGCTGGCACCGGTCGTGCCCGTGGTGCCGCCGGGCGTTCCCGCCCCCGGGTAACGTCCCGCCGCGGTGACGTCGGAGATGTCGGCGGCCGAGGCGTCCGCCACCGATGCCGCGGCCGCGGTCGCGGTGGAGCTGGTCGACGTTGCGGCGGCCTGCGCGTCCTCGGCCTGTTGCAGGCTGGCCTCGGCCGAGGCCAGGGTGGCGTTCGCCTGCTGGACGCCGACCTCGGCCTGCTGCGGATTGAGCTCGGCCAGCAACTCGCCCTTGTACACCTGCTGACCGGCGGATACGTAGAGGTTCTCCAGCGTGCCGCTGGTCTGGAAGTTGACGTCGTCCTGGGTGGCGGGCTGCAACGTGCCGTCGCCCGACACCGTCGATTGCACGACGCCCTTCTCGGCCGTGATGGTCCGCGTCGTGGTCTCCGACGCCTGCGAGGGCGGTCCGACGACGGCGAAGGCCGCCGCAATGGCGCCGGCGGCGACGAGGATCAGCACGAACCGCGTCCAGGTAGGGGTGATGTGTGGGGACTCGCTCATACGGAGAGGAAGGGGGCGGGGAGCGAACCGAGGGGGCGCCGAGGCCGCGCAGCCGAGATCGCTCAATCACAGCATGCGCACAGGACGCAAACGCCTCATAAGAAGCCGCTAAGGCGCCGATCAAGCCGTCCGCGCGTCGGGGGGCTCTGCCATCATCCGCGCATGTCGCTGCGCGGGGGACTCGATCTCGGCGGTACGAAGATACAGGCGATCGTGTTCGACACCGACGCGGAGCGCGTGCTCGCCTCGGCGCGCCGGCCGACGCCCCAGGAGGGCGGGCCGGCCGCCGTCACTGCCGCGCTCGTGGAGTCGCTGCAGGAGGCCGCCCAGGCGGCCGGCCTGGTCCCCGAGCGCCTGGCCGGGGTCGGCGTTGGGTCGCCCGGTGAAATCGACCCGGCCCAGGGGACCGTGGCCCACGCGAGCAACCTCCCCGACTGGGATTCGCCGTTCGCGCTCGCCGCGGCCCTGTCGGAGCGCTTCGGCGTACCGGTGAGCCTCGGCAACGACGTCGACGTGGCCACGCAGGCCGAATTCCAGCTCGGCGCGGGCCGCTCGGCCTCGTCGCTGCTCGGCGTGTTCTGGGGTACGGGGGTCGGCGGCGGGCTCGTGCTCGACGGTCGACCGTGGAGCGGTCGCGGCGCGGCCGGCGAGATCGGGCACATGGTCATCAAGCGCGACGGCGCCCGCTGTCCGTGCGGCCGCCGCGGCTGCATGGAGGCGTACGCCGGACGTCGCGCCATGGAGGAGCGCGCGCGCCTGCTCACCGACCGCGGTCGCAAGACCGACCTGTTCAAGATCATGCGCGAGCGTGGGCGCACCAACCTGTCCAGCGGCGTGTGGGCCAGGGCGCTGTCGCGCGGCGACGAGCTGGCCAGCGAGGTGATCGAGCGAGCCGTCACGGCGCTCGGGGCCGGCATCGCGTCGGCGGTCAACCTGCTCGACATCGAGCTGGTGGTCATCGGCGGCGGCCTGGGCGTGCGTTTCGGCGAGCCGATGGCCGAGCGCATCTTCGCGGCCATGCGGCCGCACCTGTTCTTCGACGACCGCCCGCCCGTCGTGCGCGTGGCCGCCCTCGGCGACCTCGGCGGAGCCACCGGTGCCGCCCTGCTCAGCGAGCGCCTCAGCCCGGCGCCGGCGCCGGCATGATCGCGTCGCGGCTGATCGCTGCACGCACGTTGCCCGCGGCCGCGGCCGTGCTCTAATCTGTCCTTCGCCGTGGCCCCGCCCATCGTGCATCTGTCGACCGTGCTGCGGAGCCCGCTGCTCGATCGAGCCGGCGAACGCCTCGGCCGGGTGGAGGATCTGATCGTCCGGCTCGCCGACGGTGGCTATCCGCCGATCACCGGCATCAAGGCGCGCGTGGGCGGGCGGGACCTGTTCGTCCCCGCCGACAAGATCGCCCAGCTGGGGCCGGGTGCGGTGAGGCTCTCGGGTCAGAAGCTCAGCCTCGGGCGGTTCGAGCGTCGCGAGGGCGAGGTCCTGCTGCGCCAGGACGTCCTCGGGCGCAAGCTCGTCAACGTCGAGTCCGAACCGCCGAGCCTTGTCACCGCGAACGAGATCGAGCTGTCGTGCATCGACGGCTGGTGGCGGGTCGTCGGCGTCGATCCCAGCCGGGCCGCCGAGTTGCGGCGCTGGTTGCCGGGGCCCCTCAAGCGGCAGGTGGGGGACCGGCCGTTCGTGGACTGGACCGACCTCGAGCCGTTCGTCGGCCACGTACCCACCTCGCGGCTGCGGTTCTCCTTCCGCAAGCTCGCCGACCTCCACCCCGCCGAGATCGCCGACCTGGTCGAGGCGGCCTCGCACGAGGAGGGGGAGGAGATCATCAAGGCGGTCGGACAGGACCGCGAGCTCGAGGCCGATGTGTTCGAGGAGCTCGACGAGCACCACCAGATGGAGTTCATCGGCGAGCGGTCCGACGAGCAGATCGCCCAGCTGGTCTCCCGCATGGCCACCGACGACGCGGCCGACATCATCGTCGAGCTCGACCAGGATCGCCGCGGACGGGTGCTCTCACTGCTCCCGGCCGCCCAGCAGCGTCAGATCAAGGCGCTGCTCGGCTACAACCCGTCCACCGCCGGTGGCCTGATGAGCCCCGACATCCTCACCATTCCGCACACCGCCTCGGTGGCCGCCGGGCTGCGCCGCGTCAGCGAGAGCACGGTGCCGCCCGAGACGCTCACGACCGTGTACCTCGTCGACGAGGCGGGAGCGCTCGTGGGCTCGGTGCTGATCGTGATGCTCATGCGCACGAGTGCGACAGCGCCGGCCAGCGAGGTGGCCGATCGCGAGCCGGTCTCCGTCCAGCCCGACGCCGATCTCCCCGAGGTGGCCCGGATGATGACCGACTACAACCTGGTGATGCTGCCCGTGGTCGACGAGCACAACAAGGCGATCGGGGTCGTCACCGTCGACGACGTGCTCGAGCTGACCCTGCCGACCGGCTGGCGGCGGCGCTACGGGCTCGTGCGCGACTGACGCCGCGTCGGCTCGCGCCGCCGATGCACCCCGTCGGCGACGTTCACAATTTGTCTACAAGGTGGTTCAGGCGAGCACCTAGGGTCCCGGGCGATGCTAGGGTTCGGGCTCTGTTGAGCATGCCCTGCCCCGACGTCAGAAAGGAGACCGGTATGGACGCTGACTTGCCGCGAAGTACCCAATCGGTCACGCGTCGGTCGGGCTGCTTCCTTCTCGCTGTCTGAATCGGAACCGTTCGCCCCGCGTGGCGTCACCCGCGCCCGGACGCCGCCGCCGGCAACCGGGCTGAGTAGCGCATCGCCCCGGCGATCGCCGTCACCGTGTTCGAGCAGACCAGCAAGGAGGTGAACGACAGTGTCCGAGGACCCGACGACGTTGACGCCGATCGCCGACGAGCGCCCGGCGACGGTTCCGCCCGTCCTCGACGAGGCGCACGTCGGCGAGATCCGCGGCGCGCTCGGGACGCTGCGCATGGACGCGATGCCCCACCGCGACTGGCGCTCGCGGCTGATGGCCATGCTGGCCATCATGGGCCCTGGGCTGATCGTCATGGTCGGCGACAACGACGCCGGCGGCGTGTCGACCTACGCGCAGGCTGGGCAGAACTACGGCCCGACGCTGCTGTGGACGCTCATCCTGCTCATCCCGGTACTGATCGTCAACCAGGAGATGGTCATCCGCCTGGGAGCCGTCACCGGCGTCGGGCACGCGCGGCTGATCAACGAGCGCTTCGGGCGCTTCTGGGGCTGGTTTTCGGTCGGTGACCTGTTCATCCTCAACTTCCTGACCATCGTCACGGAGTTCATCGGGGTCAGCCTGGCGCTCGCCTACTTTGGGGTGAGCGCGTACGTCGCCGTTCCGGCCGCCGCCGTCGTGCTCGTTGGAATCACCTCGACCGGCAGCTTTCGCAGTTGGGAGCGGTTCATGTACGTGTTCGTGGTGGCGAACTTCCTCGTGATCCCGCTGCTCGTGCTCGTGCACCCGGACGTTGGCACGATGGTGCACGACAGCTTCGCTCCGAGCATCCAGGGCGGCGCCAGCTCGACCGCCGTGCTGCTCATCATCGCCATCGTCGGTACCACGGTCGCGCCGTGGCAGCTGTTCTTCCAGCAGTCGAACATCATCGACAAGCGGATCACCCCACGCTGGATCAACTATGAGCGCACGGACACCGTGATCGGCGCGTTCGTCGTGGTGATCGCCGCCGGCGCGCTGCTGTCGGTGGCCGCATTCGCCTTCGCCGGCACGCCGCTGGCCGGCCACTTCACCGATGCGGGTGGGGTAGCCGCGGGCCTGAAGCGGTATGTGAGCCCGACCGCCGGCACCTTCTTCGCGATCGTGCTGCTCAACGCGTCGCTGATCGGCGCCGCCTCGGTCACCCTCTCGACCTCCTACGCCTTTGGCGATGTGTTCGGGCGCAGCCATTCGCTGTCCAGCGGCATCGGCGAGGCCAGGCTGTTCTACGTGAGCTTCACGCTGATGGTGTTCGCCGCCGCCGGGATCGTGCTGATCCCAGGCGCGCCGCTCGGATTGATCACAACGTCGGTTCAGGCGCTCGCCGGCGTGCTTCTGCCGAGCGCCACGGTGTTCCTGCTGCTGCTGTGCAACGACCGCGAGGTGCTCGGGCCGTGGAGCAACCCGCCCTGGCTCAATGTGGTCGCCGCCGTGATCGTCGGCGTGCTCGTCGAGCTGTCGCTGATCCTCGTCGCCAGCACGGCGTTCCCCTCGATCGACGTCACCCGGCTGTTCGAGTACCTCTCCGTCGGGCTCGTGCTGGCACTGGCCGCCGGCGGACTGTACGTGTGGCGCGCTCGACCATCGCGGGCAGCGGTCGCGCTGGAGAAGGTGCCCAAGGAGAAGCGCGAGACCTGGACCATGCCCCCGCTGGCGCTGCTGGAACGGCCGGTGTGGTCGCCCGGCCGGCGGGCGGCGATGCTGCTGCTCCGCGGTTACCTCGTCGTGGCCGTCCTGCTGCTGATCGTCAAGACGGTCCAGCTCGGCCACTGAGCCGAGGCGGCGCCGCCGTCAGTCGCCGGCGAGGCGGGTGCTCAGCTGCGGCGCCGTCGTGGGCGGGTCGTCGAGCAGCAACCGTGGAATCGTCACCGGCGTCAGGCCGCGGCGGCGCAGCCCGCGCACGATCGCCGGCAGCGCGGCGATCGTCTGCACGCGATTGCCGCCGGCGTCGTGCAGCAGGATGATTGCCCCGGGATGGGCGCCCTGCAGCGCTCGCCGGACGATCGCGCGCACGCCCGGGAGCGTGTAGTCGGAGGTGTCGGTCGACCACAGGACCATCAGCATGTGCAGTTGGCGCAGCTGGCGCAGCGTGGCCGCGTTGAACGAGCCGTAGGGCGGGCGGAACAGGCGCGGGAAGGAAGCTCCCTGCTGCTCGATCTCCGCGGCCTGATCGAGCAGCTGCAGGCGCTGGTCGGCCGGGCTGAGCGCGGCGAGGAGGGGGTGCGTCTGGGTATGGTCGCCGACGACGTCGCCGTCGCGCAACTCGGCGCGCGTCGCGGGGGAGAACCACTGCTCCATCACGCCGATGGCGAAGAACGTGGCGGGAACGCGGAGCCGGTGCAGGGTGTCGACGAGATGCTCCGAGTAGGGACCGGGACCGTCGTCGAACGTCAGCGCCACCTCGTGCCCGTGTGGCCCGCCCTCGGTGATGGCCGGCATCCGCGCGAGCACGCCGTCGATCGCCCGATTCTCGCGGGCGGCCAGTGTCTGCGGCTGCGGTGTCGCCGCGGCCACGGCCGCCGGGCGGGCGACGGCGTGGGTGGCGCCGCGAGCGCCGCGTCCGCCGCCGATGAACAGGACCTGCACGGCGAGGGCGACGACGGCGATCGCCGCGAACTGCGCGGCACGGGGGCGGCGCGCCCGGCGCAGCCCGGCGGAGATCCACTCGGGCGGATGCGGCAGCGCGTCAGGCGCGTCGGAGCCCGGCGCGTCGTGGTCCTCCCATGTCCAGTTCCAGCGGGGCATCACGGTGGCGGTTTGACCGACCAACGGCGGGCGACGGCTGCGGCGCGGCCGTCCCGCCACGGTCGTGGCGCGCCGCGTCAGCGCGAGCCGCCGGCGAGGCGCCCGATCGCGGCCGCGAACGCGCTCGCCTGCAGGTCGGTCGGGCTAAAGGATAGGGGTTCGCCTCCCGTGCGCGACAACGCGAACGATGGCGTGGCCGTGACGCGCAGGCGCGTCGCCTCGGCGGAGGCGCTGTGCAGGGCGGCCGTGACGCCCGGGGCGGCGCGCGCGGCGAGCGCCCGCGCAGGATCGAGTCCCGCTGTCGCATCGGCGAGCGCGGTCAGGTAGTCATCGGTCACGTAGCCGCTGTTCTCCTCCCGCTGGTTGGCGAAGAACAGGTCGGCGAACGGCCACAGGCGGTCCTGGGCCCCGGCGGCGAGCGCCATGTCGGCCGCGCGACGCGAGTCGGGTCCGATGAACGTCAGTGGCGCGAACACGATGCGCAGCCGGCCCGGGCGCACCTCTCGCGCCACCAGCGCCGGCAACGTGTCGCGGGCGAAGGCCGCGCACACCGGGCACTGCAGGTCGGCGAACTCGACCAGCGTCACCGGCGCCTGCGGGGCGCCGAGGGCGGTCCCCTGCTCCGGGATGCCGGCGAACAGGCCCTGAACCTCGGCGGCGTGCGCGGACCGGCCGGCCGGGCCGCAGCGCGGGCGCCGGCCGCCGGTGAGCACCGTGACCGCGATCGCCACCACGATCGCGGCGACCACCACGAGCCCGCCGACCTGCCACAGCCGCTGATGTCCGGACCTCGGTCACCGCTCTCTTGTAGCGGATGTCCCCGCGGGGACATCGGCCGCGACGGGCCCCCACCCCGTAGGGGGTGTCGCCGGCGCATGCCCGCATGCCCGTGTCTGCGGGTCCGTATCGTGACGGTGATGCCGTCCTTTGCCGTCTCGATCTGCGTGCTCTCGCTCGTGCAGGCCGTCGCTCGTTGCGCTCCCCGCGCCACGGCCGTTCCCGTGGTTGGCGCGCCTGCGAGGCCCCGCGTGGGCGGTGATCCCGGCGGCCTCGATCCTGCTCGTCGTCATCGTCCTGCGTCTGGCCGCCGGCGCCGCCGTAGGGCATCACCTACCTCGCGCTGGTTGCGGTCCCCGTGCTCGCCGCCGTGACGCTCGGCGTCGCGGGGCGCGGCGCGCGGCCGGCCCTGTCGCTGCTGGTCGTCCCGCTGTTCGCGCTGGCCTGGGCGAATCGTGGCGCGCTGTCCGGGAGAGTCGGCCGCGCTCGCGCTGTCCGCGCTCAGCTGCGTCACGCTCGGCTCGCTGCTGGCCGGGGTCGCGCCGGCGCGCTGGCTGAAGGTGGGGATCGTCGTGATGGCGCTCGTCGACGCCGCGCTGGTCGTGTCCGAGCTGCTGCAGGCGCCGAACAACGCGCTCAACGCCGCGGCTCCCGCGGCCGGGCTGCCGCGGCTGCAGGACGAGGTCTGGGGGGACGCCGTAATGGGCTACGGCGATCTGTTCGTCGCCGCCACGCTCGGCGCCGTGCTCGCCGCCGACCGGGTCCGCCAGCGCCGGGCGGCATGTGTGGCCGCCGTCCTCGCCCTCGCCTTCAACCTCTTGTTCTTCTGGGTCCACGAGCTGCCGGCGACCGTCCCGATCGCCGTCACCCTGCTCGTGTTCGAGTGGCGAGATCGCCGCGCGGCGCGCGGCAACCGGGTGCGCCACCCGCCGCATGTGCCTGCACCGGCGCGGGGCTCGCCCTCGCGACTGGCCTCAGCCGAAGAAGACCTCGGCGGTCGCGTATAGCGCGGGGTCCACGAGCTTGGGCTCGCGCAGCGCCTCGCTGAGCGGGACGAGCTCGATCCGGTGCCGCGCAGCGCCACCATCGTGCCGAACCGGCGCGCGTGCACGGCCTCGATGGCGGCGACGCCGAAGCGCGTCGCCAGCACGCGGTCGTACGCGGTCGGCGTGCCGCCGCGCTGCACGTGCCCGAGGATCGTCATGCGCGTCTCGAAGCCGGTGCGACGTCTCGATCTCGCCCTCGAGGGCGACCGCGATGCCGCCGAGCCGGGCGTGACCGAAGGCGTCGGCCTGCGTCGACGGGGCGACCTCCATCGTGCCGGGCAGCGGCGTGGCCCCCTCGGCGACGACGACGATCGAGAATGTGCGGCCCCGGCCGTGGCGCGCCCGCAGGCGATTGCAGACCTCTTCGATGTCGAACGGGCCGCTCGGGCACGAGGATCGCGTCGGCGCCGCCGGCGAGTCCGGCGTAGGTGGCGATCCAGCCGGCGTGGCGGCCCATCACCTCGACGACGATCACGCGGTGGTGGGACTCGGCGGTCGTGTGCAGGCGGTCGATCGCGTCGGTGGCGATCTGCACGGCGGTGTGGAAGCCGAACGTGACGTCGGTGGCGCCGAGGTCGTTGTCGATCGTCTTGGGCACGCCGACGAGATCGCACGCCGCTGTCGGACAGGCGCGCGGCGACGCCGAGCGTGTCCTCGCCGCCGATCGGGATGAGCGCGTCGACGGCCAGCTCCTGCAGCGTCCGCGATGACGCTGGCGCTGGCGTCCGCGCCGCCGGCGTAGGGGTTGGTGCGCGAGGTGCCGAGGATCGTCCCGCCGCGGGGCAGCAGGCCGGCCGTCGCGCGCAGGTCGAGCGGCACGGCGTCGCTGTCGAGCACGCCGGCCCAGCCGTTGCGAAAGCCGACGAACTCGTGTCCGAGCGCGTCGCCGCGTCGCACCACCGCGCGGATCACGGCGTTCAGGCCGGGACAGTCGCCGCCGCCCGTGAGGAGTCCGATCCTGGCCACGGCGACAGAGTAGATCAAAGGCGGCGCGCGGCGCGGCCGGTCAGATCAGGAAGCGCCCGTCGCGCTGCATCTCGACACCGTCGACCGTGAGCGTGCCGCCCCGGCGCAGGTCGCAGATGAGGTCCCAGTGCAGGGAGGACTCGTTGACGCCCCCGGTCTCCGGATAGGAACGCCCGAGGGCGAGGTGCACGGTGCCCCCGATCTTCTCGTCGAACAGGATCGACCGCGTGCCGCGGTCGATGCGGTAGTTCGTGCCGATCCCGAGCTCGCCGAGCCGGCGGGCGCCCCGGTCGCTGTCGAGCATCTCGTGCAGCAGTTCCTCGCCGCGCTCCGCACTGGCCTCCACAACGACGCCGTCGCGGAAGCGCAGCCGCACACCGGTCACCTCGCGCCCGCCGAACACGGTCGGGAAGTGGAAGGTGACCTCGCCGTCGGCGGAATCCTCCACTGGCCCCGTGAAGACCTCACCGCACGGCATGTTGCGCCGCCCGTCGCCGGCCAGGAAGCTCCGGCCGCCGACGTTCAGGCGCAGATCGGTTCCGGGCCCGCGGATGTGGATCTGCTCGTGCCCCTGGACCCACTCGGCCAGCCGCCTCGTCCCCGCGCCGGCCGCGCGCCAGGCGGCGACGGCGTTGGGCTCGTCGCACAGGCAGGCGCCGTAGAGGAAGTCCTCGTAGGCGGTGAGGCTCATCTCGGCCTCGGCGGCGAATCCGTTCGTCGGGTATTGACAGCCGACCCAGCGCAGCTCGCCCGCGGCGGTGCGCTGCATCATGCGCTCCATCAGGCGCCCGGTCGCGCGCTGGCGGCGCACCTGGCGCTCGGCGGGGATGGCTGACAGCTCGCGCGGGTTGACGCTGGCGAGCACGCGGATGCGCACGTCGCTGCGCTCAACGGCCAGGTCGGCGAACGGCGAGACGAAGTCGAGCTGCTCGTCGGCCGCGTGCTCGAGCAGCGCGTGCCCCGCCCGCTCGGGCGACATCAGCACCGCCGGGTGGCCGCCGGCCGCCAGGACCTCCTCGTAGACGGCCTGGATCAGCGGCTCGCCGGCGGTCTCGCCCTCGATCGTGCACAGGTCGCCCGGCTGCACGGCCGTCGAGTAGTGCACGAGCACGCGCGCCAGTTGCCGTACCCGATGATCAGCCACGGAGAAAGCCTAGGCGCTGGCGCCGGGCCGCGCCTTCGTCAGGCGGCGTCGACGGCGACCGGCGGCACCGCACGCTCACGCGCGCTGGCCGGCGTGGGCGTGAGTATCACGGCGACGATCACGAGCACGAACGCGGCGAGATGGGCGGCCAGCGCCGCCGGCCCGCTGGGGAGGGGCTCGCCGAACACGATCGGGCCAGCCGCGATCGTGGTCAGATTGGCCGCGGCGCTCGTGGCGGCGATCACGCTCACCGCCTCCCCGACCTGCAGCGACCGGGCCGAGATGGCGAGGCCGACGAGCGAGAGAGCGAGGATGACCAGCGCCAGCGGATGGATGAGGACGGCGATGCCGTCGGGGCGCAGGGCGCCGGACAGCGCCTTGATCGAGATGTCCGAACCGCCCCACAGCAGGCCCGCCGAGACGGCGAGCAGCAGCCCGGGGGCCGCCCGCACGCGCGTCGAGGCGACGGCCAGCGCCAGCCCGGCGACGCTGAGGCCTCCGACGTACAGTGCCAGCGTGGCCGCTGCGTAGGAGTTCTCGGCGCCGTGGTCCTGACCGCCGATGGTCGCGGCCAGGAACGCCAGGCCCGCGGCCGCGGCGGCCACGCCAAGCCACTCGCGCCGGGTGACGGGCAGCCCGAACAGCCGGTCGGCGACGACCGTGACGAGCACCAGGCCGCCGGCGATCACCGCCTGCACGAGCGAGATCGGCGCGAGCGCGAGCGCGGTGACGTGCAGGCCCCACGAGGCCTGCGCGACGAGGATGCCGAGGACGTAGGTGCGCGAGCGAAACAGCGACGCCGAGCTGCGCACCGGCCGGCGGGGGTCCACGCGCGGTGACTCGAGGGCGCCGCGGCGCTTGTACATGAAGCCGACGACCGAGCTCAGCGCCGTCGCCACGGCGAACAGCACCCCGAGCTGCACCGAGGCGCTCATGCGCGCCCGTCGGCGCCTGGGGCCGGTGCCGCGTCGAGTGCGCCCGGCATCCCGTCACCGTCGGCCCGGAAGACCAGCGAGGCGTGGACGTCGCCGCTCACCGGGTCGGCGATCCACCGTTGCCCCAGGTCGCGCAGGACGAGCTTGGCGCCGGGCTGGGAGGGCAGCCGAAACTCGATCTCGGCGTCCAGCCCGGCCGGCGGCGCCGGCGCGGCGAGCAGTTCCTCCTCCAGTGGCTGCCAGTAGGCCGAGTTGTTGATGTGCCCGGCGAGGTCGAGCTCGGTGGCACGAAACGACCACGGTGACGAGGCGGCGTCGGCGGAGGGGCCGGCGTGGCGCAGGCGGGCCCGCACCCGGCGATCCCCCGCCGCCTGGCGGAACAGCGCGAGCGACTCCTCCCCCAGCGGTTCCGGCCGGTGGCCGTCCGGGCCGAGATGGATCCACAGGGCGACCGCCTCGAGGTCGGCGCCGGGCGCGCCCGGCCGCCCCACCGATGTGCGCCGCTCGGCCCACATCCGTCCCAGTCCGCTGCAGAAGGTGCGCAGCGTGACGGTCTCCCCGAAGCGCGGGAAGCGCGTGATGTGCAGGCGGGTGCGGCGCACCACCCAGCGCGAGCGTGCGGCCAGCCCGGCATCGGCGACGTCGGCGTAGGCGACGTCCTGCAACCAGCGGGCCAGCGCGTCGAGGCGCACGCGCCCGTCGGGTGCGCTGTCGGCCAGTCCGGGGCGGATCGACTGCTCGAACACGCGCCCGCCGGGACGCGGGGGCACGATCTCGCTGAACGGGGCGCTCACGCCGACGCGGGCGGGTCGATCGCGAGGACCTGCGCCGGGCCGCGGCGCGCGCCGGCGCGATCGGCGCCGGCGCTCGTCGCGGCGACGGTCGCCGATGTCGAGGAGACGACCAGGGGAGCGGTCGCGGTGCCGGCGCCGGCGGTCGAGGACACGGCGCCGAGCGCGGCCGGCTCGCCGGCGCCGGGGGTGAGGCGCGCGCCGCCGAAGATTGCCTCGCTGGCACTGGTGAGCGTCGGCAGACGCGGGCTCACCTCGTTGCCGGGGCAGGCGTGCCCGTCGAGCGGCCAGACGCCGGCGCCGAAGTCGATCGCCAGATAGGCGCCGGCGCGGGTCGGCAGGTAGACGGTACCCAGCGAGCTGCGCGAGAGCTTCCCGGTCGTCGCGTTCTGCTCGCTCAGGAGGGCCAGGATCGCGTCACCGACGTGGGTGATGGTCCAGGCATAGCCGCCCGCGGACTTCGCGTACAGGGCGGTCACGCCGGCGGCGGTGAGCGTGCGGGTGCTCGAGCCGGTGATCGACACCGACAGGTAGCAGTCCCCGTCGAGTCGCACGAAGGCTGGTCGCGCACTGCGGTCGGTGTCCAACCGGGCCAGACCCCACCCGGCTGGCACCGTGAGGCGAACGACGTTGCCGTCCAGCCGTGTCTGCAGGATCGTGGCTGGTTTGACCGCCGGGCGAGCCGTCGGATACCCGAGCGCGACCCGGCCGCCGGTCACCCCGCCGCAGCCGACGAGCAGGATGCCGAGCAAGGCCAGCCCGCCGGCGCGGGCCGCCCCCATGGTGCGTGCGATGCGGGCCAAGGGCAGTCCGGTCACCTCACGTAAACGATAGGCCCCGGCGACCCCGGCCGCCGTCCACGGCCGCACCGGCGGATCGCCAACGGCGCGCGGCGCTAGGGTGGAGCCTCCAACCGAGGCGATCGAGGAGGCGGAAGCGATGGCGGTGGCAGAGCAGATGCAGGTGCGCGACACCCTCTATATCGGTGGCGAGTGGATCGCCCCGGCTGGCGGTGAGCAGATCGACGTCCGCAACCCCGCCACCGAGCAGGTGATCGGCCGGGTGCCGGCGGCGACGCCGGCTGACGTCGAGCGCGCCGCGGCCGCGGCGGCGGCGGCGTTCGGGGAGTGGTCGGCGACCCCGAGGACGCAGCGTGCCGAGCTGCTCGGCGCGGTCGGTGCTGCGCTGCGTGAGCGCGGCGAGGAGCTCTCCGCGCTGATCGCCAGCGAGCTGGGCATGCCGCTGAAGCTGGCCGGGATGATCCAGGTCGGGCTCCCGGTCGGCACCTTCTCCGCCATCCCCGAGCTCGTCGAGCAGATGGCGTGGGAGGAGGAGGTCGGCAACTCGCTGGTCGTGCGCGAGCCGGTTGGTGTCGTCGGGGCGATCACCCCGTGGAACTACCCGCTGCACCAGATCGCCTGCAAGGTCGCGCCGGCGCTCGCGGCCGGGTGCACGATCGTGCTGAAGCCCTCCGAGGTGGTCCCGCTCAACGCCTTCGTGCTCGCCGAGGTCATCGATGCCGTCGGCCTGCCGGCCGGGGTGTTCAACCTGGTCAGCGGGACGGGACCGGTCGTCGGCGAGGCGATCGTGGCCCATCCTCGGGTCGACATGGTCTCGTTCACCGGCTCGACGCGCGCCGGGCGCCGGGTGTCCGAGCTGGCCGCCCAATTGGTCAAGCCGGTGGCGCTGGAGCTCGGCGGCAAGTCGGCGAACGTCATCCTCGACGACGCCGACCTGCAGCGCGCCGTGACCGACGGCGTCGCCAAGTGCTTCCTCAACTCCGGCCAGACCTGCAGTGCGCTGACGCGCATGATCGTGCCGCGCGACCGCCTGGCCGAGGTCGAGGAGATCGCCGCGTCCGTGGCGGAGTCCTACCAGCCGGGCGATCCGTTCGCCGCCACTACGCGGCTCGGGCCGCTCGTCTCGGAGGTGCAGCGCGAGCGGGTGCGCACGTACATCGCCGCCGGCGAGCGCGAGGGCGCGCGCCTGCTGACGGGCGGCGCGGAGCCGCCGGAGGGCCTGGCCGAGGGGTACTACGTGCGCCCGACCGTGTTCTCCGACGTGACCAGCGACATGACGATCGCCCGCGAGGAGATCTTCGGGCCCGTGCTCTGCATCATGGCCAGCGACGACGAGGAGGACGCGGTGCGGATCGCCAACGACTCCGACTACGGTCTCGCCGGCGGTGTGTGGTCGGAGGATCCGCAGCGCGCCGAGCGCGTCGCGCGGCGACTACGGGCCGGGCAGGTCGAGATCAACGGCGGCGCCTTCAACCCGCGCGCGCCCTTCGGCGGCTACAAGCAGTCAGGTCACGGCCGCGAGAATGGCCGCTACGCCATCGACGAGTTCCTGGTGCTCAAGGCGATGCAGCGCTGACGCCGATCGCGCCCGCGCCGAGCGTCGCGTACGGCCGCGGGTGCGCTACAGGGGACTACCGAGCAACTGGATGTGGTCGGCTTCGCGGGCGCCCGGGAACGGCCGCTCCAGGCCGAACCGCTCGAGCACCGACTCGGGCACGCCCTCGATCCCCGGCGTGTCGGAGGCCTCGCCGCGCGTGTGCGGATCGTCGGCGAAGCCGCCCACCGCCACCGAGTGGGCGGGGGTGCGGTAGCCCGAGATCCCGATCAGGTGCAGGTGCAATGCGATCCCGAGCGCGTCCAGCCGGGCTTCCAGCTCGGGCTCCTCGTTCACCGTGTAGTTCGTGCCCGGGGCGGGGAAGAAGCCGTAGATGCCGCCGTGGGGGACGAACGGGGCACCGTCGTAGCCCGCGCCGGGCGGCAGGTAGTTGGAACCGGGGGCCGACTGGGCGGCCTGCTCGGCGGTGAGGATCTTCGTCAGCTCGCTCTGCAGCCGTTCCTGGTGGGCGGTGAGCGTCTGCAGGGCGGAGCTCTGCTCGCGCCGCTGGCGGGCGTAGCTGAGCTGCTGGTCGACCACGCCCAGCTTGACCTGGGCGATCTCGTCGCGCTGCACCAGCGCGGCGGTGGTGATGCGCTGCTGGCGGGCCTGCAGGTCGGAGAGATGGGCCACCTCGGCGGCCATGCTCACACGCTGCCGCTTCACCATGAGGGTCACCTGTGCGTTCTGACGGGCGATGTCGCGCACCTGCGCCATACGCTCGAGCAGGTCGGTGAAGCCGCGGGCGCTGACGAGCATGCTGGCGAGATCGGGCGGCGGCGCCTCGTATGCGCCGACGAGCTGCGCGGCGAGCGTCGCGCGGTCGGCGACGTAGGAGGTGCGCAGCGCCGCCAGCTGGGCGCGAGCGCCGTTGAGCTGGGTCTGCAGCCCGGTGAGCAACCCGTCCTCGTAGTCCAGCGTCTGCTGCAGCGTTCCGAGGCGGCTCTGCAGCACGCTGAGCTGACCCTCCGTGCGCTCCTCGCCCTGCGCGGCCGCGGCGATCCCGCTCTGCAGGGTGGCCGTGCGGTTGCCGTCGGCGTTGATCGCGCCCTCGAGCTGGCCGGCGCTGAGGTGCGCGCTCGCGCTCGCGGCGAGCGCCGCGGCCGCGACGAGCAGCACGAGGACGGCGCCGAGACGGCGCGCGAGGCGTGAGGAGCGCAGCATGTCGCGGATAGGAGATAACAGGCGCGCGAGCGCAGAGCGCAAGCTGGCCACCATGCAAGCGAGGTTGCAGGCGCGCCTGCAAGGATGGCGGCGTGGACCGCGGCCGCGCGATTGCCCTGCAGCACGAGGACGGGGCGCCGCCCGGGCTGCTCGAGCCGTGGGCGGCAGAGCGCGGCCTGCCGCTCGACGTGGTGCGCGTGGACCGCGGCGAGTCGCTGCCGGCGCCGACCACGTTGTCCTGCGCGGTCGTGCTCGGAGCGACGCCCTCGGTGTTCGACCCCGGTGTGCCGTGGATCGCCGACGAGCTGCGCTTCATCGTCGCCGCGGACGCCGCCGGCGTCCCGCTGCTCGGCGTGTGCTTCGGCGCCCAGGCGATCGCGGCGGCGCTGGGCGGTCGGGTGCGCCCGGCGCCGCGTCCGGAGATCGGCTGGATCGACGTGCGGGGCGATGGCTCGCCGTTCGCGGACGGCCCGTGGCTGGCCTGGCACCGCGACGTGATCGAGCTGCCGCCGGGCGCCCGGCGCCTGGCGCACAACGCCGTCGGGGTGCAGGCCTACCGGCTCGACCGCCACCTCGCGGTCCAGTTTCACCCCGAGGCGACGACCGAGATCACCGCCGGCTGGGTGGCCGAGTCGCCCGAGGAGCTGCGTGCGCTGGGCATCGACGGGCGGGCCCTGATCGCCGAGAGCCGCCGTCACGAGGCCGCCGCGCGCGAGCATGCCTTCGCGCTGTTCGACGGCTTCGTCGGGTCGTCCGTGGGCTGACGCGAGTCGTGTCGGCCAGGTTGGCGCGGCTCAGCTGACCAGCCGGGCGGCGAGGTACTCCGCCGGGTGCAGCGCGCGTCGGCCGGTGCCCGCGGCGATCTGCTCGCGGCACGAGCTACCGGCCGCGATGACCACCGCGCCGGGAGCCGCGCGCAGGGCCGGGAACAACCGCCGCTCGCCGATCCGCATCGATACCTCGTAGTGGTCGCGTTCGTACCCGAACCAGCCCGCCATCCCGCAGCAGCCCGCGTCGAGGCTGTGAATCTCGGTTCCAGGCGCGAGCGCCAACGCGCGCTGGCTCGCGCCGCCGCCGAGCATCGCCTTGTCGTGGCAGTGCCCATGCACCAGGATCGCCTCACCGCGGCGCAGCGGCGGTGGATCGAGCGTCAGCAGCGTCTCCTCGAACGACCGCGCGGCCGCGGCCACCAGCGCCACCCGCGGGTCGTCCGGCCACAGCCGCGCGTAGTCCTCGCGCAGTGCCGAGCGGCAGCTCGGTTCGAGCACGGCCAGCGCGACGCCGCGTGCGACCAGCGGAGCGAGAACGTCGAGGTTGCGCCGCGCGTTCCGCCGCGCCTCCGCGACGAGCCCGGTGGAGAGCATCGGTCGCCCGCAGCACACGACGTCGGGCAGCAGCACGCGCGCGCCGGCCGCCGCGAACGTGGTGGCGGCGGCCATGCCGATGTCCGGCCGCTGGTGCTCGGTCCAGGTGTCGTTGAACAGCGCCACCTCGGGCCCGGCGGCGGCGCGCGGCAGAGCGGCGAAGCGGCGGGTGAAGCGGACGGGAGCGACCCGCGGCAGCGGGCGGCGGCGGTCGACGTCCAGCCAACGCTCGGCGGCCAGGCGGGCGGCGCGGGTGCCGCTGAGCGCGTTGACGAGCCCGGGGGCGAGGCCGGCCAGGCGCAGTCCCTCGCGGGCGTGCGCGACGAGGCGCTCGCGCGCGCGGAAGCCGCGCTGCGCTCCGCGCTGCGCCAGGACCTCGGTCTTCAGGGCGGCCATGTCGACCTGGGTGGGGCACTCCGTGCGACAGGCCCGGCAGGACAGGCAGAGGTCGAGCACCTCGTGCAGCCGGTCCCCGTAGAGCTCCTGCGGGGCGAGCGTGCCGTCGAGGACCGAGCGCAGGGCGTTCGCCCGCGCCCGTGTGGTGGCCTGCTCGTCGGCGGTGGCCATGTAGGACGGACACATCGTGCCGTGGGTCGTCGTGCGGCACAGTCCGGCGCCGTTGCAGCGGGTCACCGCGGCGGCGAAGCCGCCCTCGGCGGAGAAGTCCAGATGGGTGCGCACCTCCAGCGGCGGGCGACCGGGCCCGAGGCGCAGTGAGCGATCCATCGGCTCGGGATCGACGATCACGCCCGGGTTGAGCAGCGAGTCCGGGTCCCACAATCGCTTCAGCTCGGCGAAGGCCCGCAACAGTCGTGGCCCGTACATCTTGGCCAGGAACGGCGAGCGCGAGAGCCCGTCGCCGTGCTCGCCGGAGATCGAGCCCCCGCAGTCGACGACGAGGTCGGCGACCTCCTCGGCCATCCGGCGCATGTGCGAGACGCCACCGGCGTCGGTGGTGTCGAACGCCGGGCGCACGTGCAGGGTGCCGACCGATGCGTGTCCATAGAAGCAGGCCCACGTGTCGTGGCGGCGCACGATCTCGGCGAACCGCTCGACGAACTCGCTGAGGCGCTCCGGCGGGACGGCGGCGTCCTCGACGAACGCGATCGGCTTGGCGCGGCCCGGCGTGGCCAGCAGCAGCGGCAGCACGGCCTGGCGCAGCGCGATCGTGCGCCGGCGGTCGCGCTCGGACAGCACGTGCGCGCGCGTGGCGCCGGCGGCGGCGGCGAGCGCGCCGAGGCCGGCGAGACGATCGGCCACCTCCGCCTCACCGCCGCTCCACTCGATCAGCAGCACGGCGTCGGGATCGCCGCGCACGACCGTGGCGGCGTCGCGGTAGGCCGGGTTCGCCCGCGCCCGGTCGATGGCCACGCGGTCGATCAGCTCGAGCGCCGACGGGGCACTGCCGAGCAGACCCGGGGTGGCGGCGGCGGCGCTCAGCAGCGAGGGAAACTCGAGCACGGCCATGCGGCGCACCGCGGGTGTGGCGACGAGGCGCAGGCGCGCCCGCGTGACCACGGCCAGCGTTCCCTCCGAGCCGCAGACCAGGCGGCTGAGGTCGAGCGCCCGCTCGTCCAGGAGCGCATCCAGCCCGTAGCCGGAGACGCGCCGTACCATCGGCGGGTAGCGGCGACGGATCTCCTCACCGTAGCGTTCCCGCAGCTGCAGCGCCCCCGCCAGCAGGCGGGCGTGGGTGTCGCCGCCGCGGGCGCGTCGCGCGGCCTCGCTCCACGGCAGCGGGGTGAGTTCCACCACCGAGGCGTCGGCCAGCACGCAGCGCAGGGCCAGCACCTGGTGGGCGGTGGTGCCCTGGACGATCGAGCGCAGCCCGGCCGAGTTGTTGGCGATCATCCCGCCGAGCGTGGCCACGTCGGCGGTCGAGGTGTCGGCGCCCAGCTCGAGGCCGTGGGCAGCGGCGGCGGCGTTGAGCCGCGCCTGCACCAGCCCGGGCTCCACCTCGCACGTGCGTCGGTGCGGATCGAGGTCGCGCAGGCGATCGAGCGCCGAGCAGTCGAGGGCGATCCCCGGGGCGGTCGCCTGGCCGGCCAGGCTGGTGCCGGCGCCACGCGGCGTGACGCTCAGCCCGCAGGCGCGCGCGGCGCCGAGCGTCCGGCGGATGTCGCGCTCGGAGCGGGCCACGACGACCGCCGCGGGGCGCCGCCGGTAGATGGACGCGTCGGTGGCCCACAGCGACCGGCTCATCGGGTCGATGAGGAGCTCTCCGTCGAGGCGCGCCGCGAGCGCCGCGTGCAGGCGCGCGGTGGCGTCGACCGCGGCGACCGGGTCGGAGCCGGCAGGCCGGCGGGCGGCGGCCGGGTCCACGTCAGGCCCTCACCCCGGGTCGGCTCGCCACCGCATCGGTGAGGGCGACGCACTGATCCCAGAGGCGCTCGCGCTCCCTCGGTGACTCGCGGGTCCAGGGCACGCGGTGCGTGGGTCGGCGGCGGCGGTCGTGCCAGAACGTCCCATCCGGGCGGGGCGCACCGGGCCTCGTGGCCAGCCAGACGATCGTGTCGGCGCCGGCGTCCGCGTCGCGCAGCGCCCGTCCGGCGATGGCGTGGAAGCGCGGATAGGCTTCGCGGATCCCCGGTGTGTCGACCCAGCCGGGGTGCATGGCGTAGAAGCGCACGCCGGCGGCCGCGCAGCGCTCCGCGGCGAGCTCCGTGAGGATCACCTCGGCGCGCTTGGAGCGCGCGTAGGCGCGGGAGCCGTCGAACGGGTCGCGCTGGGACTGCAGATCGTCGGCATCCAGCCGCGCCGCGTACATCCCGCCGGAGGAGACCGTGACGACGCGCGCGTCGCCGTCCGCGCGCAGCGCCGGCATCAGCAGCCGGGTCAGCAGGAATGGTGCCGCCACGTTCGTGGCGAAGGTGAGCTCCAGGCCGTCGGGCGAGCGCTGGCGCGACGGGGCGAGCACGCCGGCGTTGTTGACGAGCACGTGCAGGCGCGGCGCCGCTGCGAGCAGATGGGCCGCCAGCGCGCGCACCGCGCCGAGGTCGGAGAGGTCGCACAGGTCGAGCTCCAGCCCTGCCCCGCCGGGTCGGGACCCGTCCCCCAGCCGGGCGAGGATGCGCTCGCGCGCCCGTTCACCGCGTATGCGGTCGCGCACCAGCATTCGCACGGACGCGCCCGCGCGCAGTAGCCCCAGGCAGACGGCCTCGCCGATCCCCGCGCTCGCGCCGGTGACCAGCGCCACGCGCCCGTCCAGGCGCCCGGCGATTGCGGTCTGCGGACGCTGGCCGCGCAGCCGGTAGCCGAGCGAGCCGTAGCCGAGGGCGACGGTCCGGTCGAGCCAGTCGTCGAGCGAGAGCGGGTTCACGTGATCGTTGATACGCGGGGAAACGGTGGGCGGGATGACGTCCGACGGCGCTTGCACCGCTCGTTTGCACGCTTGTTCGCAAAGAGCGGGCCTTCTCCCATATTGACCCTAAAGCCGGCGAGCCGAGCGCCGATACGCCACCAGATGCCCTCCGTCACGGATCGACGCACACCACCGCGATTGCCGGCCATCCGGCTCCCGCGACCGACCGCCCTGTACGAGGCGCTGATCGAGGAGGCACCCGACGAGATCGTGCGCTGCCGCGCCCTCGGCGGCCTGTACGTGTGCGGCGGCCTGCTGGCGCTCGGTGCCTTCGCGCTGCCCCATCCGGTGGGGCTGTCCGTCGGCGCGAACCTGCTCCTCGGGGCGGTCGCCGCGGCCGTGGGCCTGCTCATCCTGGCCGTGCCCCGGTTGCTGCGCCCGTCGTTCTTCGCGCCGATCGTCGCGTTCGGCACGGTGCTGATCTCGGTGAGCGTGTACTGCAGTCACGCGACCGACAGCGTCAGCGCGCTGCTGTACGTATGGAGCGCCTTCGACGCCGCGTACTTCCTCTCGCGCCGCGCCGCGGTCGGCCAGCTGGCGCTCATCGGCGTGGGCTACGGCACCGCCCTGGCCTTCGTCCCCGGCGATGCCCGCGCGGCACGCTGGCTGCTGCTCATGGGCACCGTCGTCGCGGCGGCGGCGCTCGTCGGCCTGCTGCGCGCGCGCATGGACCGGCTGGTGGAGCGGCTGAGCGACGCGTCCCGCACCGATCCGCTCACCGGCCTGCTCAACCGGCGCGGGTTCGAGGAGCTGCTCGAGGTCGAGCTCTCGCGGGCCGGACGGAGCGGACGTCCCCTGTCCCTGTTGGTCGCCGACCTCGACCACTTCAAGCGCCTCAACGACCGGGCGGTCACGCCGCCGGCGACGCGGCGCTGACGCCGCTTCGCCGGCGTCGCCCGTTCCTGCTGCCGTCGCGTCGACGTGCTCGGCCGGCTCGGCGGCGAGGAGTTCGCGCTGCTGCTGCCCGACGCCGACGCCGAGCGCGCGTTCCTCGTTGCCGAGCGCCTGCGCTGTGAGTTCGCCGAAGCGACGGCGGCGAACACCCGGTGCACCGTCAGCGTTGGCATCTCCAGCACGGCCACCACGCGCCTCGACGGCGAGGCGATGCTGCAGGCGGCCGACCAGGCGCTGTACGCCGCGAAGGCCCTCGGTCGGGACCGCTGCATCATCTACTCGCGGGAGGTGCTCAACGGCGTGCTGACGGCACCGACCGTGGCCCGCGGTCACGAGCAGCTGGCGGCGATGCTGGCGCTCGCGGAGACGCTCGACGTGCGGCTGCACGGTGGCGCGGAACACTCGCGCACGGTCGGTCGCCTGGCCGCGATGATCGCCTCCCGCCTGGGGTTCGATGCCGATCACGTCGAACGCGTGCGGCTCGCCGGCATCCTGCATGACATCGGCAAGGTCGCGGTGCCCGGCGCGATGCTCGAGAAGGACGGCCCCCTCACCGCCGAGGAGTGGGCGCAGGTGCGCCGTCACCCGGAGATCGGCGCCCACGTCGCTGCGGCGGCGCGCCTGGACGACGTGAGCGCCTGGGTGCTGGCCCACCACGAGCGCGTCGACGGCGCCGGATACCCGCGGCCGGCTGTCGGGCGGGCGCATCCCGCTGGAGGCACGGATCCTCGCCGTCGCCGACGCCTACGAGGCGATGGTCAACGGGCGCGCGCCACCGCGACGCGCTCAGCCCCCACGAGGCGCTGCACGAGCTGCAGCGTCACGTCGACGCGCAGTTCGACGGACGGGTGGTGGGCGCCCTCGAGGCCGCGCTCGCGCACCGCCAGCTGGCTCCCCAGCGCCTGAGGTCCCGGTCAGGAGCCGGGCACGGGCACCGGATGGGGCAGCGGCGCGCCGGCCAGTCCCGCCAGCAGGTTGTCGACGGCCAGATCGGCCATGCGGGCACGGGCGGTCACGGTCGCGCTGCCGATGTGGGGCGTGACGAACAGGCGCGGCGCGCGACAGCAGGGGGTCGTCCGGCGGCAGCGGCTCGGGGTCGGTGACGTCGAGCCCGGCGGCGCCGATCCGGCCCGCCGACAGCGCCTGTCGCAGCGCGACCGAGTCGACGATCTCGCCCGCGCGCGGTGTTGACGAGGGTCGCCGTCGGCTTCATCAGCGACAGTGCGCCGGCGTCGATGAGATGACGCGTCGCCGGCGTCAGCGGGCAGTGCAGCGTCACGTGATCCGAGCGCGCGAGCAGCTCGGCCAGCGGCAGCCCGCCCGAGCGGCTCGTCCACAGCACCGTCCATGTCGAAGCCCCGTGCGCGGCGGGCGACGGCCTGGCCGATCTTGCCGTAGCCGATCACACCGAGCGTCGTGCCGGACACGTCGGCCCCGACGAGCCAGTCGGCCCGCCAGTTGCCCCAGCGGCCGCTCGCGCACCGCCCGCTCGCCCTCGCCGAGGAAGCGCGCGGCGGCGAGCAGCAGGCCGAACGCGAGGTCCGCCGTGGCGTCGGTCAGCACGTCGGGGGTGTGCCCGACGGCGATCGAGCGGTCGCGGGCGGCGGCCAGGTCGATGTTGTCGAAGCCGACGGCGTAGGTCGAGATGACGCGCAGGCGCGGGCAGCGGGCGAGCAGGTCGGCGTCGATCGGGTCCGACAGCATGCACAGCAGGCCCTCGGCGGCGGCGGCGCGCCGGACCAGCTCCTCACGCGGCGGCGGCTCGTCGTGCTCCCAGGTGTCGACCTCGTGCTCGGCGGCGAGGCGGCGCAGCGCCGGCTGAGCGATCGGGCGGGTGACGAAGACGTGCGCGATGCGCTGCAGTCTGCCAGGCGCCTGCGCTACCCGGCGGCCGCGAGCTCGGCGGCCGGCCGCGGCAGTCGTACAGCTGCAGCCCGCCGATGCCCGCCGCCGGGGATGCCGCCGCCACACCACCGAGGGCACGAGCCGGCACGCCAGACGCGTCGGCCTGCGTGGCGCCGTCGCCGCCGCGCGTCGAATAGGCGCCGCCGAGCAGGACGTAGCGGGCCTGGCCGGCTGGCCACCCAGCGCGCCAGCCCGAGCGCGTCTGAGCGCCTGGTCGGTCCCGCTGTAGCCGGCGAGCGCCGTGGCGGGGAAGTTCATCAGGATGAGTGGCGCGGCGGTGTCCGAGGCGATCGTCAGCACGCCCCAGCGGATGCCCGGCGCGTGCGCGTCGACGTAGGCGATCAGACGGCGGTCGGCGGCATAGGTGCTCGGACTGGCGCCGACCCCGCCGTACGCCCTTCGCGGCGTGGGGCCCGGCGGCGGGGAACGTCCCATCGGTCGGCACCTGCCACAGGGTGCTCGCGTAGGCGGTCGGGGCGATCAGGCAGAGCCCGAGCAGCGCCGCGATCGCCGGCCCGGCGACAGCGCCTCACCAGCAGGGCGATCAGCACGGCGGCCGCACCGCCGGCCACGAGCACCGGCACCCAGGCGTGCAGATAGTGATCACGCTGCAGCAGCACGATCTGGACGGCGACCGTCGCGGCGGCGGCCAGGATGGTCAGCAGCGCCGCGCAGGCCCAGGTGCAGCGCCCGGCGTGCCAGGACGCTGGCGCCGATGCCGGTCATCGCGGCGGCGCCGGGAGCGAGCGCGGAGACGTAGTAGGGGTGGACGATGCCCTTGGAGAAGCTCAGCAGCAGCAGCTCGCAGAGGAACCAGCCGCCGAGCACGATGAGCGTGGCGAGCACCGGATCGCGCCGCCGCGGGCGCGTGAGCGCGATCGCGATCAGGCCGACGAGCGCGAACGGCAGGTACCAACCATCCTGTCCGCCGAGGCTGAGGCTGAACAGCCGCAACCAGCCGGTCGGCCCGCCGAACGCGCTCGGCTCGCTTGGCGTGGCCGACGGCGGGGATCGGCTCCACCCCGGGCGGCAGCGCGGCGCTCTTGGGCCGCGCGCCCGGGCGCGGGCGAGCGCAAGCTGGCGCGGCGCCCAGCGCGCGGCGCTGGGCGGCGCGGAGCTGGGCGGGGCTGGGCGGGCGGCGCGTGGCGACGACGCGCCGGCCCGGCGTCGCCGTCGCGGTGCCGATGGATCGGTTGGCTCGGTCCGCCGCCCGGCTGGCTCGCCGCAGCGCCCGTGCGGTTGGCGCGGGCGCCGACCGGCGGCAGGGAGCCGAAGTTGACGTGTGGCACCTGGCCGGGCCCGCCCGTCTCCCCGTTGACGCGGCCGAGGCCGTTGTACTCGAAGGTCAGCTCGGTCTCGTGTTATTGGCCGAGCTGCCGACGTATGGCCGCTGCGAGGCCGGCGTCAGATCGACGTACTCGATCCAGGCACCCGACACGACGACGAGAACGACGCCGGCGGCGAGCAGCTGGATGACCCGCCGGCGCACCGGGCCGGGACCGCAGGCGAGGTAGGCCAGCCCGATCCCGGGGACGATCAGCAGGGCGGCGAGCGTCTTCGTGTTGAAGGCCAGGCCCACGAGCACCGCGCAGCCGATCAGCGAGCGCCAGCGGCCGGTCTGCACCGCCGCCAGACCCGACCGCGCAGGCGCACAGCATGAGCAGGATGAGCACCGCGTCCGGGCCGTTGTCGCGCGAGACGGCCACGAAGGACGGGAACACGGCCAGGGCGAGCGCGCTGGCCACACCGGCCGGGCGCCCGCAGCGGGGCGCGACGATCCGGTACAGGACGATGACCGAGCACACGCCGGCGATCGCCTCCGGCGCGAGCAGGCTGAGCGGGTGCAGGCCGAACATCTTCGCGCTGAGCACCTGGACCCACAGCGCGATCGGCGGCTTGTCGATCGAGATGAACCCGTGCGGATCGAACGACACGAACAGGAAGTTGTGCCACGACGCCAGCTCCGACTTGACGCCCGCCGAGTAGAAGATGTTGGCGTAGCCGTTCTGGGCGAGATGGTTGAGGTTGAGCACCGCGGACAGCGCGATCACCCCCGCCAGCGCGGCGTGCCAGGGCGACAGCCGCGCCCGCGGGACACCCGGGTCCGCCACCGCCGGCGTGCGGGCCGGCGGCGGAGGAGCGTCGATGATCGTCGTGGCGGTGTGCGCTCATCGGTGGCTGCCTGCGCCCTGCGGGCGGGCACCGGTCATCCGGGGGCTCGGGTCGGAAGCGAGTGCGGGGGGACTCGTCATGCGGTTAAGAGCTCGATCGCGAGGTGCAACGCACCCCCCGATGCTGCCTCATGCAACGCGATCGGGGGTCATGCTCGCACCCACCTTAACTGTCGCTAACGTGCCGGCGTCCGCGGGCGGTCGGCCCTCGCAGCGCCCATGGCTGCGCTACCGTCGTGGTCATGAGCTGGAAGGACTGGCTGGCCGGGGCGGCCTTCGTGGTGGTGCTCGCGTTCGCGGTGACCACCGTGGTGCTCGTCCTACGCCACGAGCATACGCACCATTCGCGCATCAGCCAGAAGGCGGAGGAGAGCCTGCAGAGCCTCTGTTACCAGAACCCCGGCAACGGCGGCTGCTGAGGGCGCGAGCTCGCGCCGTCAGACACGACTTCGTTCAAGACGACTTCGTGGGTGCCGGGGACGGCCGTGCCCGTCCCCGGCCGCCGTCCCGTCTAGGTCGTCGTCGTGGTGGTGCTGGTGCTCGGCGACGTGGCGGAGGTCGTCGTCGTCGTGCTGCTCGTCGTGGTCTGGGTGGTGGAGTCCGTGGTGGTCGCCGTCGTGGTGGTCGTGGTCGCGGGGGCGCTGGACGAGCTGGACGTGGTGGTGGTGGTGGTCGAGCTGCCCGGACCGCCAGGGAAGCCCCCGTGGCCGTGGCGGCCGTTGCCGTAGCCGCCGCCGTACCCGCCGCCGTTGCCGTTGCCGAAACCGCCGCGGCCCCGACCGCCGCGTCCGCGGCCGTGGTGGTGGCCGACCCCGCCATCGCCCGACGAGGTCGTGGACGTCGTCGTGGTCGTCGCGGTCTGGTCGGTCGTGAGGTCGGTGAGGACCGTCTTGGCCGCCGACAGCACCGGAGCATCGTCGGCCTGCACGGCCTGAGCGTATGTGCGCTCGGCCGCCCGCTCCGCCGCGCGGGCCGCCTGGCGGGCCGCCAGGCACGCCGCCGAGACGCTGTACGTCGTGCTGGTGTCGGTGGTCATCGTGGTGGTCACGCTCGACGTCGTCGTGGACGTCGTCGAGGACGTGCTCGTGCTGAAGCACGCCGACCGCACGCTGGCGCGGGCGCTCCGCAGGGCGGCTCGCTCAGTGGAAAGGGCCGAAGCCAGCAGCGGCGCCGCGGTGGTACGCGCCGCGCTCAGGGCCGCGCAGTCGCTGCGCAGCTGAGCCAGCTGGGCGCTGGTCAGGCTGGCCAGCGCGCCGCGCGCCGACGCCGGGGAGCCGCTGGCCCCGAGCTCGCGGCACAGTCGCTGGGCACGCGTGAGGGCCGAGCCGGCGCCCGCGTTGCGACCGTGGCGCGGCGAGCCGTGGGCGAACGCCGCGGCCGACGCTGCCAGGGCGATGGTGCTCCCGATGGCCACGAGGCCAAGGGCGCGCCGGGTGCTGGTGCTGGTCATCGTGTGCCTCCTGGAGCGTGGTCGAAGTGGCCGTCGGGGGCGGCCCGCAGCAGTCATGGTGCGCAGATCAGATCAGAGGTGGGTAAGAAGTGGACGGATCGACGAGGCCGCGCGGGCCAGGCCGACGCGGGTGCTATGTCCCGGCATCGTCCCAATAGAAGCGCCGTCCGCGCAGCAGCGAGGCCACCGCGGCGATCAGGCAGGCCACCGCGGCAAAGGAGAACGCCGCGGTGAGCGCGCTGGCGAACGGCCCGCTGATCAGATGCGGGAAGAAGGCCCGGCCGGTGAGCACGAGGACCTGCGCGTGCGGCAGCGCCGCGAGCGCGTGCACGCCGAGCAAGGATTGCACCGGGTTGTACCCGAGGAAGGCGGCGAACAGCGTGGCAACCGGTGGCAGGTGTGCCACGTGCGTGGCCGTGACCGCTGGCACGTCGTGCGCGACGAGGCCGCCGCGCAGCGCGCTGGGAAGGCCTTGGGAGAAGCCGATGATCATGAGCGAGAAGAAGATGCCGATCGACAGGACCATGGCGGAGTTCTGAAACGTCGTCGTCATGCCGGCCCCGGCACCCCGCTCGCCCGGCGGCAGGCTGTTCATGACCGCGGCGCGGTTGGGCGAGGCGAACAGGCCCATGCCGATCCCGTTGAGCAGCAGCAGCACGGCGAACACCGGGTAGGAGAAGTCGACCGGCAGGCGCATGAGCAGCAGGAACGAGGCGGCGGCCAGCAGCATCCCGCCGGTGGCGAACGGCCGCGCGCCGAAGCGGTCCGACAGGACGCCCGAGCACGGACCGGCGACGAGGAACCCGAAGATCATCGGCAGCATGTAGATCCCGGCCCACAGCGGCGTGTCGACGAAGTTATAGCCGTGCAGCGGGAGCCAGATCCCCTGCAGCCAGATGATGAGGATGAATTGCAGGCCGCCACGCCCGAGCGAGGCCAGCAGATTGGCGATGTTGCCGGCGCTGAAGGCGCGGATGCGGAACAGCCCGAGGCGGAACATCGGTGCCGGCACGCGGGTCTCCACGACGCAGAAGACGAGCAGCAGCAGCAAGCCGCCGCCGATGAGCGCGAGCACGCGCGGGCTCGTCCAGCCCATCACGTGCTGCCCGTACGGGCGGATGCCGTAGGTGATGCCGACCATCACCGAGATGAGCCCGAGCGCGAAGGTCAGGTTGCCCCACCAGTCGATCCGGGCCGGGTGGCGCTCCGAGAGATCGCGGAGCCGCATGTAGGCCCAGATCGTCCCGAACACTCCGACCGGCACCGACACGAGGAAGATGAGCCGCCAGGACACGGGCGCCAGCAGACCGCCGAGCACGAGGCCGATCGTCGTGCCGCCGATCCCGGCGATGTTGTTGATCCCGAGCGCCATCCCGCGCTGGTTGGCCGGGAACGCGTCCGTGAGGATCGCGTTGGAGTTTCCGAGCAGCATCGCGCCGCCGAAGCCCTGGCCGATGCGCATCAGGATCAGCCATAGCGCGCCGTCGGTGCCCGTCATCCACGTGATGGACAACAGGATCGAGAAGATCGTGAAGACGAGGAACCCGAGGTTGTAGGTGCGCACCCGCCCGTAGATGTCGCCGAGGCGGCCGAGGCTGACCACGAGCACCGCGGTGGAGATGAGAAAGCCCATGATCATCCACAGCAGGTAGCTGGTGTTCCCCGGTGTCAGTGGGTTCAGGTCGATTCCCCGGAAGATGTCCGGCAGGGAGATGAGCACGATCGAGCCGTCGATCGTCACGATCAGCACGCCGAGGGTGATGTTCGACAGGGCGATCCACTTGTAGTGCGGCCCGGGTTCGGGCGTCGTCCCGCTGCGCGCCGGGTCGCGTGTCGCCGCCTGACGCGGCTGGACGATGAGGTCTGCCATACGGGTGGGAGGGCGGCCATGCCGTGGCCCGATCGGCCTGCGCGTGAGCTGCCGCCGCCTACGAATCTTACGCGAACGTCAACGTAAGCTCGCCGGTCGCCGGTCGCCGGTCGCCGGTCGCCGGTCGCTGCGGCGCGACCGCCGCGGACGCCGCGGTCAGCCGGTGCGCGCCGACGCGGGCTCAGCCGGCGCAGCGGCCCGCTCGTCGCGGTCCGGTGCCCTTGCGCTGCGTGCGCACGAACCACACAAGCCCGATGACCGTGAGGATGGCGGCGACGTACAGGTTGAGGCGCAGCCCGAAGATGTGGTGCGCCGGGTCCACGCGCAGCGACTCCTCGAAGATGCGGAACGCCGAATAGCCGGCGACGTAGAGCGCGAACAGGCCCGGCGGGCGAATCCGGCGGTGGTGTCCGAGCCACACGAGCGTCGCCGCCAGGGCGAGGTTCCAGATGATCTCGTAGAGGAACGTCGGCTGGAACGTGGCGTAGTTGAGGTAGGCGGCCGGGCGGTGCGCGACGTCGATCTCGAGTCCCCACGGCAGCGTGGTCGGACCGCCGAACAGCTCCTGGTTGAAGTAGTTGCCGATCCGTCCGATCGACTGCGCGACGAGCAGGGCGGGCGCGACGCAGTCCATGAACAGCGTCACGTTCGCGCCGCGGCGGCGCAGCACGAGGATCCCGGCGGCGCTGCCGAGCGCGATCCCGCCCCAGATGCCCAGGCCGCCGTCCCAGACCGCGAACGGTCCCCACCAGTGCGGCGGGACGAGGTTGGAGCTGGTGATGTCGAAGTACAGCCGGCCGCCGATCACCCCCGCGGGGAAGCCCCACAACGCGCACTCCTGCACCAGCTCGCGGTGCCCGCCGACCGCCTCCCAGCGCCGGGAGGTGATGAGGATCGCCGCGAGCACCGCGAACACGTAGGCGATGCCGTAGGCATGGACGAAGAACGGCCCGAGCTGGAATCCGTTCTCGGACGGACTCGGGATGAATCCGAGCGGGGACACGAGCCTATCTTTGCAGCCGCGGCGCGGCGCCGGCCCGGCCTGCGGCGTCGCCGGGGCTCTAGAAGTACGCGCTCGGCGGCTCGGCCAGCAGCGCGAACACCTGCACCATCGCCGCCTGGTCGAGCAGCTGCGTCTGGCCGCCCGGATCGGCGAGGAACAGGCCGCTCGTCGGGTCGCGGACGTTGTACCACTCGTCGTTGGCGAACCACTGCGCGAAGCGCTGGTAGCGCGGATCGCCGCTCACGCTGCCGAGCAGCAGCAGGTTCCGGGTGTAGATCGCGTCGAAGCCGACCGGCTGCACGGCCAGGTCCTGCGGCGTGAACGTCGCCAGCGCCTTCAGCGCCGTCGCCTCGGCCTGGGCGAGATAACCCTAGTTGTGCGTCGCCTGGTAGAGCATCACGCCGGCACCGATCATCGTGCCCTGGTTGTAGGTCCACTCGGTCGGGTCGATCTGGCCGGACCCGTCGATGTGGTCACCGTAGAGGCCGTCGCTGTTGAGCAGGCAGCCCCGCACCCAGTTGTACATGCTGATCGCCCACTGCAGGTCGGCAGCGTTGCCGGTGGTCAGGTACAGCTGCGCGCCCAGCTCGGCGCCGGTGGCGTCGGTCACCGTGTTGCGGTCGCCGTTGAGCTTGATGTTCTGCCAGGGCACGCCTCCGGGGCACTGGATGCCGGGCGCTGGTGTCCCATTGGCCGGTCACCATCGACAACAGGCCGCTGGCCGCCGTCAGCAGGCTCGGCAGGTGGTTGAGGTGGTACAGGCGCAGCAGCTCGATGCCGATCCACTCGTTGTCGTCGTTGAAGCGGGTACCGCCGGTCGGCGGAACGGTCAGCGTGGACACGTAGCCGGCGGGTGCCGGGTCGACGTGGTCGGCGTAAGCCTGCAGCCCGCTCAGGCGCGCCACGAGATCGGGCTCGTAGCGCGTGTACAGGCCGGGCAGCGCGGCGACCGAGATCGTCGCGGCCATCGCCTGGGAATAGGGCCAGGCGTCGGACTCGGGGTACAGCCCGGTGGCGGGGCTGTAGTAGGCGCTCTGCATCGCCGAGTAGGCCAGCAGCGCATGCTGCTCGTTGATCGCCGCCTGCGCCGCCGCGCCGGTCAACGGCTTGGGGGTCGTTGGCTTGCGTTTCGTCGTCTTGCGGCTCGAGGCCGGGCGCGCCGCCGCCGTCGCGTGACGGTGGACGGCACGGCGAGACGCGGCGCCGGCCGGCGACGGCGCCACGGTGAACGCCGCCGCCCCGAGTGCAAGCGCGATCGCCGCGGCTCTCTGTACGCGATGCAAGCGGGTCATCGAAGGAGCGAACACGGTAACCGACGCAGATGTCGCGCTCCTGCAGGCGACGGACCAGTGCGCCGGCGATCCAGCGCGCGATCCACGGCTGGCGCGGCGCGGCGGCTACGGCGCGACGGGGGCCTGCAACTCGCGCAGCTGGAAGTACAGAACCGCGGAGGCGAGCGAGACCAGCGGCAGCACGAGCACGCTCACCACCACCTGCGCGACGAGGTCCGCGGCGGTGCCGGCCGCCGCGGCCAGCACGGTCAGCGTCAGGCCGGCCAGGATGATCACCCCGAAGACGAGGATCACGCGAAACACCGCGAACACGTGGCCGCGCACGAGCTCCGGGCTGCGGGCGAGCGCGCGCAGTCCACCGGGGTGCTCCACCACCACGACGGGCGCGGCGACCGCCCACAGGGTGAGCAGGATGAGTCCCGGCACGATCAGCGTGTAGAAGCCGAGCGCCTCGACGAACGCGGAGGCGATGCTCACCATGATCAGCTCGCCGAGGACCGGTTGCACCGCGCGCAGCAACTGGCCCGCGCTGGCGTCGCGGCGCCCCTCGCGCAGGTCGGCCACGAGCTCGGTGATCATCCCCGTATATACGGCCGACGCGACGAGATCGAGGAGGATCGCGACGAGCGCCAGCCCGGCATGGATGATGAGACTGGCCAGGATGCCGTTGATCACGAACACCGCGGCCGCGGCCGGAAACAGGATCGCCGCCTGGTCGACGTAGATCGCGAAGACGCGGCGGACGACCTCGCCGACCTGCAGCGAGCGGCTCACCGGGCGCCACCGCCCGGGACGTCGAATCCAGTCGTCATCGGCGCCCGGAGTGTACGGACGGGCCGCGACGCGTGGCGAGCACCCGACCCTGCGTACGCGACCGAGCCGACGGGTCTCAGCCGGCGAGCGACGGGTCGGTGGCCGACGCCGGCGGCGCGCCGTCGATCGACGGCTGGTCGCCGGGCACGGGCCGAGCCGCGCGTGCCGCCCAGGCGGGGAAGGCCTCCCGGGGCTCCGCTCCGCTGGTGACGACTCGGTTGCGCCCGGCGCGCTTGGCCGCGTAGAGCGCGAGATCGGCCGCCTTGAACATGTCGTCGTAGCTGACGTGCTCGCCCCGTGCCGCGCTCACGCCGGCGGACACCGAGACGTCGATGCCCTGTGGCCGCGACGCCGCGACCGCCGCGCGGATCCGCTCGGCCACCTCGCGGCCACCGTCGAGGTCGATGCCGGGGAGCACGATCAGGAACTCCTCGCCGCCGAGCCGGTAGACGAGCTCGAACGAGCGCAGGCCCTTGCGCATCTCGTACGCCACCTCGCGGAGGACGGCGTCGCCGGCGTCGTGACCGTGGCTGTCGTTGATCGTCTTGAACTCGTCGACGTCGCACACCACCAGGCAGACCGGCTGATCGGCGATGCGGGCCTGCTGGCGGATCTCCTCGAAGCGGGGCTTGAGCGCGTGGCGGTTGAGCAGCCCGGTGAGCGGGTCGAGCACGGCCTCGTCGCGGTGACGCAGCTCGGCGTCCTGCAGCGCGGCGACGATCGCCACGACCCCGATCAGCAGGGCGAAGGTGCTGAACAGGAGCGTGGGGTCGTGGATCGCCGCCGAGGTGTGCACGCCCAAGGTGGCGAGGAGCATGGTCAGGACCGTCACCGCGACGGCGCCGGCCACCACCCGCCGACGGAAGCGCGCGGCGACCACGGCGGCGGGCATCACCAGCCACGGCAGGGCCGGGCTGCTCGGGCCGCCGGTCATCGCCACACCGACGGCCATGACGATGATCGTGTTGAGGATCGCCACCGCGCTCACGATCTCCGGGAAGGCGCTACGCGCCATCCGGCGCTCGACGGTGAGAAAGTCCAGCGCCACCAGGCCGAACAGCACCAGCGTGCCCCAGCCGTACAGGGGGGTGGCGAGCAGCAGGGCGATCCCGACCGCGATGGAGGCGGCGTAGCGGATCGTTCGCACGCGCGAGTTCGCGTCGACGATGCGTCGCCGGTCGAGCTCGGTCGGACACAGCCACAGGCTCAGCCGGCCGCGCAAACCCCGGTCAAGGGCCTCCCGATCGTGATATGTATGGACGTCTGGCGGCACGTATCGGTAGCGATCGGCCGCTCGCGCGTCTGACTAAAGGGCACTTGGCAAAGACCGGACATTCGTCCAGGCGCCGCCGCTCAAACCTTCGCAAACCTACGCATCGCCGCTCCTGATCGATGTGAGGTGGCGGACGGCCGCCTGCAAGAACGCGCTCACGCGAGCGTCGGCCGGATCGACGAGAATGCTCGCGTGAGGGTTTCGGCAAAGGCGGATTACGCCGTGCGCGCCGCGGTCGAGCTGGCCGCCGCCGAGCGCACCCCGGTGAAGGCGGAGGACGTGGCGAAGGGGCAGGGGATACCGCTCAACTTCCTCGTGAAGATCCTCCACGAGCTGCGGCTCGCCGGTCTGGTGCGCAGCCAGCGCGGACCGGAGGGCGGGCACCAGCTCGCCCGTCCGGCCGGGGAGATCTCGGTCGCGGACGTGCTGCGCGCGGTCGAGGGCCCGCTTGCCGAGGTACGGGGCACGCCCCCGGAGTCACTGCAGTACAGCGGCAGCGCACAACCGCTGCAGCGCGTCTGGGTGGCCCTGCGGACGAACGTGCGCAGCGTGCTCGAGACGGTCACGCTCGCGGACATCGCCGGCGATCAGCTGCCCGCCGACGTCGACGTGCTCGCCGACGAGGACGAGTCCTGGGTCACGCGCTGAGCGGCGGGCAGACGAGGGCCCGAGCCTCAGGCTCGCCGGACCCGGCGACGCAGAAGAGGCGCGACCGGCCGCTTCGGGAGAGGAGGGGAAGCCCGAAGCGACCGGCCGGTCTATCTCGCGTACGGTCCGAGGGGGTCAGTCACGGTCCACTCGCGACGGTGACCGTCGTGTTCACCGTTTGTCCCGCTGTGGCGCCGCCGTCGAGCGCGAGCGTCGTCGCCTGAGAGCCCATGCCGGTCCCGGGCGTCGCGTTGAGCACCTTCACGGGTGCTCCGTCGAGGGGCAGGTCCAGCGGATAAGCGATCGTCGATACGGGGAGGGTGCAGGTCGAGTTGGCGGTGCAGCTGACGCTGGGGGCGACCACGTGGGCGACGCGCGTCGAGGGGCCGGCCGCCGGGCGGGCGGTGAGGAACACCGACCACCCGGCGCCGTCGCCCCGCGCGTCGATCACCTCGAGGGGAAGGAGGAGGCGCTGTGGGTCGCTCGGATCCATGGTTGCGGAGCCACCCGCGACCGTGAGGGTCCCGGGTGAGATGTTTGCGGTGGCGATGAGCGAGTCGGCCTTCGCCGGGGCCACCGACCACAAGCACGCCAGCATCAACGCCGCGGCGGCGACAGCCGCTGCCACGAACGATGGTGCTATGTGGGCGGGCCGGCGCTGTGCCGACACCGATGACGGGAGCAAGGACGCCTCCGAACAATGTCTGGGTGATGCCACCCAGACATCGTTCCTTCGGTAACCCGGCTGGCTCCTTGTCGGAGCCCCGTGGCTTTGCGGACCCGCCTCACGACGGGGGTGCCTTTTTCGGGGGCATCGCCTTGTTGTATGTGAGTTGCCTGACTGTTGTACCACCGTGGCATCCGTCCCACACGCGAAGCGGACGTTCGTTCGACTGCGGTGCGGAGGCGAGTCTCCCACAGTGGCCCGGCTCGATCCGCGACCTCGTCCGCGGGGCGGTCGCCCGGCGCGGTGTGCCACGCGGTTGCCCGGTTGTGAACCTGCCCCCGGGACGGGCGCGACAACCCGCCATCATTGGCGGCATGAACCCATCAGAGAGCACCCTCAGCGGCACCGTGGCCCTCGTCACCGGATCCTCGAGCGGGATCGGCGAGGCGACCGCGGTCGCCCTCGCGCGCCACGGCGCCGCCGTCGCCCTGGTCGCCCGCCGCGGCGATCGCCTGAGCGCGCTCGCCGAGCGGATCGGCGCCGACGGCGGGCGGACGCTCGTGCTGCCCGCGGACATCACGGTGGAGGCGCAGGCCCGCGAGGCCGTCGAGCGAACGGTCAGCGAGCTCGGCCGCCTCGACACGGTGGTCAACAACGCGGGCGTGATGCTCCTTGGCCCGATCGTCGGTGCGGATGTCCAGGAGTGGGAGCGGATGATCGACATCAACCTCCGCGGGCTGCTGTACACGACGCGTGCGGCGCTGGACCATCTGCTCGGCGCCGCGGACAGCGAGCCGCGCCGGGTGGCCGACATCGTCAACGTGAGCTCCGTCGCCGGGCGCGTGGCGCGCAGCGGCAGCGGCGTCTACAACGCGACCAAGCACGGCGTGGGAGCGGTCAGCGAGGCGCTGCGACAGGAGGTCACGGGTCGTCACCTGCGCGTCTCCCTCGTCGAGCCCGGCGCCGTCGACACCGAGCTGCCGAGCCACAACCGCGCCGAGATCCTGGAGCTGATGAATGCCCGCTTCGGCGGCATCGAGCGGTTGCAGGCCGACGACATCGCCGATGCGATCGCCTACATCGTCACCCGGCCGCGGCACGTCGCCATCAACGAGGTGCTCGTGCGGCCCACCGAGCAGCAGGGGTGAGCGTCGCTCAGCCGCCCGGCGGGCGGTGGGTCCTCGTGGGGAGCACGATCGCGCCCGCCGGCAGCGGCGCAGGCACGCCCTCGCCCATGCAGTCGCTGCGGCAGCGCACGTACACCGTGCGAAAGCCGAGCAGCTGGGGCACCGTCTCGAAGCGGTAGCCGCGGGCCCGCAATGCCGCGATGATCGTCGGATAGGCGGCGAGGGTCTCCCCGCGCGGACCGCCGCCGTCGTGGGAGATGATGATCGAGCCGGGTTGCACCTGGGCCAGCACCCGCTGCACGATTGCCGGGGTGCCGGGAAGCGCGTAGTCGGACGGGTCGACGTTCCACAGCACGGTGGCCAGCCCCAGTGACCTCGCCGTCGCGATCACGGACGCGTCGTAAGCCCCGTAGGGCGGGCGGAACACACACGGGGTGTAGCCGGTCAGGCGCTCGATCACCGCGCGGGTGCGCGATAGCTCGGCCGTCACGTCATCCACGCGGGTGAGGTAGGGGTGGGTGAAGGTGTGATCGCCAAGCGCGTCGCCGTAGCGCAGCTCGGTCTGCAGCGTCTGCGTGTAGGACGCCGTGATCTGGCGGCCGATCATGAAGAACGTGGCCACGGCGTGATTGCGGGCGATCATGTGCACGAAGGCCGACGTGTCCGACCACGGTCCGTCGTCGAAGCCGATCGCGACGACCTTGCGCTGCGGACCGTGCGTGTAGGCGATCGCCGGGCCGTGCAGCCGGCAGCCGACGGCGCGGTAGAAGGTCGGCTGAGGGGCGGGCGACGGCCGTGGAGGGGTGGGCGGCCGGGTGGGTCCGGTCGGTCCGGCGGGTCCGGTCGGGCCCGTGGGTCCGGTCGGTCCGGTTGGGCCGGTCGGTCCGGTGGGTCCGGTCGCTCCGGTTGGACCCGTGGGTACGGTCGGACCGGTGGCCGCTGACGTTCCGTCTGTGCCGGGCGGCCCGGGCGACGCGTTCACGGCCGCGGTGGTGCCCGCCGCGAGGCTGAGCGCGGCGAGTGCGCACGTGATCGCGGCTCGGCGGGACCGGATGAGCATCGGCACATGGTGACCGAGGTGGCGGCCGGACGTCGGCTCGCTCCTCGAGCGCGGGCGCCGAACGGGTAGCCTCGCGGCCGCCGGAGGGAACGCACGCGCCGGCGATGGGTAGCCGCACCTCCGTCGCCCGTCGGCGTAGGGAGTCGACGCGCGGGCCGGTGTCGATCTATGCTCCCAGCGCACTGAGCGATGCTCGACCAACACGGCCGCCACGCCGCGGGCGGTGCGGGTTGCCGGCAAGGGAGGCTGTACATGGACGCGTACGGGAAGAGCTTCTGGCGAGCCGCATGCCTGGCCGTGCTCGGGTGCCTGGCCATCGCCGCGCCGGCGTCGGCCGACTGGGTGGAGCCCACGACGGCGCCCCTGAACGGCGTGCAGGGCAGTGGCCTGTGGGCGCCGGAGATCGCCGACCTCAACGGCAGCGCCTACGCGGCGCTCGAGGAGGACAGCGCCGGCGGCAGCGCGCTGGTGGTCGTGCAGCAGGTCGGCTCGACCTGGCAGCAAGTCGGCGGCGAGCTGTCGAGCGCCATCACGGGCCCGGCACGCATCGCCGCGGTGGACGGCACCCTGTACGTCGTGTGGGCGCAGCCCAGCGCCGCCGCAGCGGGCGGATCCAGCCCCGGTCAGGTGATGGTCGACTACCTCAGCGCAAGCGACACGTGGCTGCCCGCCGGCCCACAGCCGCTCAACCTCAGCGCCGGCGACGATGCCAGCGACCCCAGCATCGCTGCGGTGAATGGCGTCCCGTACGTCGCGTTCGCCGATGCGCCCCCGGCCTCGCCGCACCGCGTGGTCGTCGAGCAGTACGACGCGGGAGCCGCGAGCTGGTCGGAGGTCGGCGCGTCCCTGCTCAACACCTCGGGCGACAGCGTCGGCGGTACGAGTCTGGCCTCCTTGTCGGGGACGCCCTACGTGGCGTGGTCGGAGGCGAACCTGTACTCGAGCCAGATCGACGCCGCGAGGTATTCCGCGGGGAGTTGGACCACGACCGAGGTGCCGAGCTCGGGCGGTGACCTGCTCTCGTCGCCGGACCTGGCCGCCGCCGGGGGCACGCTGTACCTCGCCTACAGCGACGCCAACCTGAGTGGCACGAACGCCGAGGTGACGCAGCTGAGCGGCGGAACGTGGTTCGCGATAGCCGCTCCCGCGAACGGCCTGCTCGACGGGCTGTGGCCGGGGCTCTCGATCCCGTCGATCGCCGCGGTGGGCACGACGGTTGACGTGGCGCTGATCGAGACGGGACTCGACGGCGAGGAGCAGACCGTGGTCAGACAGCTGGGCGGCGGCGCCTGGACGACGGTCGGGACGGGTCTCACCAACCCGGCGACCGACGCTCCGTTCGACGTCTCGCTGGCCACCGTCGGCGGGGCGCCGGTCGTGGCCTGGACCGACATCTGCGCGTCGAACCAGGCCGGAGCCAATGCGTACGAGGCCGAGCTCGTCGATGGCGCGACCTCCAACACGGCCTCCACGAGCTGCCCGGCACCGGTCGGGCCGCCGACGATCCCGACGATGACGTTCGCCCCGGCGTACGTCGGCGTCCCCTACTCGATCACGCTCGCCGTCACCGGCGGACTGCCGCCGTACACCTGGTCGCCCGAAAGCGCTCTGCCGCCCGGGCTCACGCTGAACACCAGCACGGGAGTCGTGTCGGGGACGCCCACCACGGCGGGCTCCTGGACCGTGCAGTACACGGTGAGCGACTCCGACGGGTACGTGATCCCGGGCACGCTCACCCTGCCGATCAATCCCGCGCCCGCCGCCCCGACGCCGGCCACCGCCACGGCCACGACGGTCAGCACGAGCACCACCACCGCGGCGCGCGGCGGCCAGCTCGCGAACACCGGCAGCGTCGCGACGTTCAAGGGCGTGACGCTGCCTGGCGCGACCCTGTCGATGGCAGCGGGCGGCACCGTGACGATCACCCTCGGATGCCCGCGTGCGACGCCGGGTGGCCGCTGTCGCGGGGTCGGCGCGCTGTACGGCGCCACCGGGTCGCTCCCGGCCTCCGCGGCCGCGGCCGCGGCCGCCCGGAGGACCGCGGGGCTGATCGGCCGCAACTCGTTCTCGATCGCCGCCGGGCACAGCGCCGGTGAGCGGGTGCTGCTGGCCAAGAGCGTGCAACGCGAGGTCAGCCCGCGGCGCCACGTCGCGGCTCGCCTGGTCGTGACGTCGGTCGACGCGGCCGGGCAGCGCAAGACGCAGACGCTGACGGTGACGATCGGGCCCGCGTCCAAGCGCTGATCCGGCGGCGCCGCGACGCCGGCCCCGTCACACGGGCTCGACGGCCAGGGTCGACTCGTCGAGCTCGGCGCCCAGCGCCGCGACGACGGCGGGGTCGAACTGCGTGCCGGCGCAGCGGCGCAGCTCGGCCAGCGCCGCGGCGTTGGTTCGGGGCTCGTGGTAGGGACGGCTCGAACGCATCGCCTGGTAGGCGTCGCAGGCGGCGATGATCCGAGCTCCCAGCGGTATCTGGGCGCCCACCAGGCCGTCCGGGTAGCCGTGCCCGTCCCAGCGCTCGTGGGTGGCGCGGACGAGCCGCGCGGCCGGCGCGAGCGACGGCGCGGCGCGAAGGATGCGGGCGCCGACGATCGGGTATTGGCGGATGAAGCGTCGCTCGCCCGGGCTGAGCGCGCCGGGCTTGCTGAGGATCGCGTCGGGGACGGCCAGCCGCCCGATGTCGTGGAGCTCGGCGGCGCGCGCCACCTGGTGGGTGGAGGCGTCGTCGAGGCCGAGGCGACGGGCGATGCGCACCGCCAGCGCGGCGACCAGACGCATGTGATCGTGCAGCTGCGGGTCGCGCTCCAGCAGGATCTTCAGCAGCGTGTCGCGCGTTTGCAGGTGCTCGGTCGCCCGCCCGGCCTTGCGGTCGTACATGCGGCGGTCGGCGATGCCGAGCGCCGACGTGGCGTCGGCGGCCTCGGACGGGCAGGCCACCGCGCCCAGGGTGCTGGTGACGGAGAACGCCTCGCCGTGCTCGGAGAGCGCGTCGCGCAGGTGCTCGAGCGCCGCCCCGGTCCACGGCTCCTCATCCTCCAGGATCGCGCAGAACTCGTCGCCGCCCATCCGGTAGGCGACGCCCGGCCAGACCGCGCGGGCGAACCGATCGGCCAGCCGCGCCAGCAGCGCGTCGCCGCTCGGGTGACCGAAGGTGTCGTTGTAGCGCTTGAAGCCGTCGAGATCCAACAGCGCCAGCGTGAACGGTTTCGCGGCGGCGCCCGACGCGAGGCGGCGTTCGAGATCGCGCACCAGCCGGCGGCGGTTGCCGAGCCCGGTGAGCTCGTCGGCCAGCGCCTGGCCGCGGGTGCGTTCGAGCACCTCCAGCGCGATCGACATGCGCGCGATCACGACGGCGAGTGCGCCGGCCGCGAGGCCCGCGGCGAGCCAGCTGGCGTCCTGCGCCACCGCGGTGATCAGCACTCCGAGCGCGGCGGTGGCGCTGACCAGCGGGACCGCCAGCCGGCGCGCCGTATCGAGGGAGGGCGCGGCGTGCCGACTGGGATAGAACGAAGCCAGCCCGAGCAGCAGGACCGAGGTGGCGAACAGGGTGTCGGCGAGCGAGCCGCGGTGGAAGGCTCGAGCGTCGGTCAGATGCACCAGCACCGCATCGCCGGCGACGTTGATGGTGATCGCGGCGGCGATCAACGCCCAGGCCGGCCCGGGCCGCCATCCGGTCATGCCGATCACGGTGACGACGAACACGAGCCCCACGAGCGCGCTGACCAGGAACAGCTGCGCCGGCATCGCCGCCAGGTACGTGGGGTGCGCCGCCAACGCGGGGAACAGCAGCAGCGCGGCGGCCGCGCCGGCGGCCAGGCCGGCCAGCAGCCCGTCGAGGGCCAGCACGACGTCGAAGCGCCGGACGCGCTCGCGCGCGAGCAGCACGAGCGTCGTGTAGGCGAGCGCGAAGGCGATGAACAACATCGCCTGCGTGGTCCGCGGATACCAGTCGTGGGCGTTCGCCCGCAGCAGGCGAAAGACGATCTCGGCGCCGCCCCACACGAGCACGCCGATCGAGGCGGTGGCCCAGGCGCCCGAGGCGTCGCCGGTGTGCGCGCGGTAGGCACAGGCGGCGGCCGCCAGCAGGAACAGGGAGCAGTACAGCCAGTCGCTGATCCATGGCGACTGGCCGGCCAGGGCTCCGATGGCGTGGATCGAGACTCCGACCACCGCCGCCGCCAGATACGCCCGGCGGATCCGGGCTGTGTGCCTCGACGCAGCTATGTCTCGCGTGCGGCCACGCGGCGCGGTCGTCCACGCCATCCTTCGTCCTCCGTCGGCCTCGGCTGGATCGTACGCCGAAGCACCGCTCGGTGGGCCTCGTGCGGACGGACGTCCGATGCCCGGTCGGCGAGCGACCTGGTCCGCCGTTGCCGGCGTCTACGTCGCGTCTCTCCGCCTGGACGCCGGTTCGCCACTGGTGCGTTGCCGGTACCAGGCGTCGAGCTGCTCGATGGTCAGCGGGCGCCCGATGAGGAACCCCTGCAGGGAGTCGCAGCCGATGTCGCGAAGGGCGTCGAGCTGCTCGGCGGTCTCGACGCCCTCGGCGACGATGTCGACGCCGAGATGGTGGCCGAGCTCGGTGACCATCCGGACGAGCGAGCTGTCTCGGCCGTCGGGGAGCTGCTGAATGAAGGAGCGGTCGATCTTGATCTCGTCGACGATCAGGTGCTGCAGGTGGGCGAGCGAGGTGTAGCCGGTCCCGAAGTCGTCGATGGCGACGCGGACGCCGAGGGCGCGCAGGCGTTCGATCTCGCCGGCGACCGCGGGCAGATCGGCCAGCAGCACCGTTTCGGTGAGCTCGAGGATCAGCCGGTTCGGCGCCGCGCGGCTCGCTTGCAGCGCCTGCGTGACGTGTTCGGTGAGCCGCCCGGAGAGGAGGTGGCGTCCGGAGATGTTGACCGCGACGCTGCAGTCGCCCATTCCCGAGCGGTGCCACTCGCGCTGCTGGCCCAGTGCGGCGGCGAGGACCCAGTTGTCCAGGCGGATGATCAGGTCGCTGGCCTCGGCCGCCGGGATGAAGTCGTCGGGCTGGCAGCGGCCGTGGCCCGGACGGTCCCAACGCACGAGCGCTTCGACGGAGGTCAGTTCGCCGCTGGCGGCGTTGATGACGGGCTGGCAGTGCAGGAGCAGGCCCTCGCCGCCTCGATCGAGCGCGGCATGAAGGTCCTGCTCGACCCCGGCGCGCGCGATCAGCGCTTGTTGCATCGACTCGTCATAGATCTCGACGCTCGAGTTGGGGGTGTGCTTGGCCCGGTACAGGGCGAGGTCGGCGCGCGCCATCAGCTGGGAGGGATCGTTCGCGGCGCCGTCGAGCGCAAAGGCGATACCGACACATGCGCCGACGCTCACCCGGACCCCGCGGACGTTGGCGGCGTCGCTGCAGACCTCGACGAGTCGCGCGGCGAGCGCGGTGGCCTCCGAGCCGTCGCCGAGGCCCTCGGCGATGACGACGAACTCGTCGCCGCCCAGCCGGGCCAGGAAGTCGCCGCGGCGTGCCGCGTCGGACATCCGCCGCGCGACCTCCCGGAGGATGGCGTCGCCGACGGCGTGCCCGTGGGTGTCGTTCGCGCGCTTGAAGTCGTCGAGGTCCACGTACAGCACGGCGACCGCCTCGCTGCGGCGACTGGCGCGCGCGAGTGCCTGGTCGAGGAACTCGGTCGCCGCCGCGCGGTTGTGCAATCCGGTCAGCGCGTCATGGGTGGCCTGGTGGACCAGGCGCTGCTGGAGGCTGTCCCGCTCCTCGATGGACCCGGACAGCACCACGACGGACTCGTGCAGCGCCTGGCCGAGACGGCCGGGCAGCGGTTCGGCCAGGACGGGATCGTCAAACGAGCATTCCGCCAGCGCGCGCGTCTTGGCCTCCAGCAGGCGCAGGTTGGAGACCAGGTCGTTGAACGTCTCTGACACCACAACGGTCTCGTTGGGCCCGCGCTCGGGCAGCGGAGACACCTCGAGGTCGCCGCCGCTGACCGCGCCCGCGTGTCGTGCCAGCCGGCGCAGCGGCTGGGAGATCGACCGGGCGAGCAGCAGCGCCACGGCGATCGTCAGGCCGACGGCGAGGATCGTCTCGATCAGCAGCGCGTGAAAGTCGCCGATGCTCGAGGAACGCAGGCTCGACGCGCTTTCACGGACGCCCACCTCGGCCTGGTCGACGATGACGTACAGCCGGTTCTCGGCGGTCACGGCGTTCTGGAACAGGCTGGCCAGCGGAAGGATCTGCGTGACGGCCTGCAGCCCGGTCGCCGAGCTGCTCAGCGACGCGCCGCTCGCCGCCGACGAGCTGGCGGTGGCGACCGCCGCCTGCATCTGTTGCCAGGCCGAACCGCTGTCCAGCGCGACGAACGCCGTCCGCGCCGGGCCCGAGTCGCCGCGCAGGCGGGCATCGGCCGCCCCCGAGAGGGCGATCTGCGCGCCGAGCGCGCTCAGCTCGCTCGGCCGCTGCGACGCCGGCGACAGATAGACGTCGCTCAGCTCACCCGCCTCGTCGCCGAGGGCCGTGGAGGCGGCGCTCGCGTCGCTCAGCGTCGTCAGCGCTCGGTTCAGTGCGGCCGCCTGGCTGATGTTGGCCGTGCGTTGCTCCAGCGCGGTGAGCCGCTGGGTGAAGGCGCGTGACAGCATGTCCGCCAGCCGGCCGAAGGCATGGTCGGCCGGTGTCGCCGCCAGGCGACCGGAGTCGATGGCCATGCGCAGTGCGTGCAGCCCGCTGGCGAACGTCGCCGGCGTGGCGGCGCCCAGCACGCGAACCTGCTGGTCGACGGCCTCGCGATACACGCTGTCGGGCTCGGTACCGAAGCCCTCCGCCCGGAGGACGGCGGTCACGGTGGACGCGTCGAGACCGAACTCGCGCGTGCGCAGCGACGCCTCGACCGGGGTGCGCTCGTGGGCGAGCAGGATGCTCAGCTTCACGATGCCGTTCAGCGTGGGGATCTCGGAGGCGACCACGCTCGCCTGCTGCGCGGTCTGGTCACGCTCGCTCAGGAGCGCGCTCGCGGCGATCGCGAGGACGGTGACCGGCAGCAGGACGGCGATCAGCAACCGGCCGGCGACGCCCGGTCGGCGCGTCCATAGGCGCCGCAGCAAGGACGTGCGTCGGGTGGGGCGCCCCTCGAGCTCGGGCGCGCCGTCGGATGGGGGCGGGGGATCGGGCATCAGAGCCAGGCGCGCTTTCGTAGGCATGATCGGCGCGGCCGGCGCTGGAGCTTTAGTTCAGGGATGGCGACTCATACGCGCTCGCGCCGGCCGCTTGGTCGCCTCGCCGGCGCGAGATGACGGCGTTCAGCCACCCGGATTGGGGGGTGCGGCGACACCGGGATGGCGGCCGGCCGGTGCGGCCCGAGGATGTTCGTATGCTGCCGAGCGTGCGCCCCGCCTTGGCCGAGCCCAGATGAGCTCCCACGCGCAGGCCCAGACGTCCGCGGGGGCGGCAAGCGGGGCGGCCGCGAACCGGGCCGGCGCCGCCAGGATCGTGCTCATGACGCTGGCCGCCGGGCAGTTCGTCATGGCCCTCGACACGACGGTCATGAACACGGCGATCGCCACCGTCGCCAAGGACGTCGGAACCACGGTGACCGGGATCCAGACGGCGATCACGCTCTACACGCTGGTGATGGCGTCGCTGATGATCACCGGTGGGAAGGTCGGTCAGATGATCGGGCGCAAGCGCGCGTTCGCCATCGGCTGCATCGTCTACGCGTGCGGTTCGCTGACCACCGCGTTGTCGCCGAATCTGACCGTGCTGATGATCGGCTGGTCGGGCCTGGAGGGGCTGGGGGCGGTGCTGATCATGCCGGCGATCGTGGCGCTGGTCGCATCGAACTTCGCAAAGCCCGAGCGTCCTCGCGCCTACGGGCTCGTCGCGGCGGCCGGCGCCATCGCGGCGGCATTGGGGCCGCTGGTCGGCGGCGTGTTCACCACCTACGCCTCGTGGCGATGGGTGTTCGCCGGCGAGGTGGTCATCGTGTTGGGGATCCTCGTCCTGACCCGCCGCATGACGGACACGCCGGCGCAGGAGGGAGCCCAGCTGGACCTCGTCGGCACGGCGCTGTCCGCGCTCGGGCTCGGTGCGATCGTGCTCGGGATCCTCAAGGCGGGCACATGGGGTTTCGTGCAACCGAAGCCGCAGGCGCCGCACTGGCTCGGGCTGTCCCCCGTGATCTGGCTCGTGTTCGCCGGCGGGCTGGTGCTGGTGCTGTTCGTCTGGTGGGAGAACGGGCGCGTCAAGCGCGGTGACGGCGCCCTGATCGACCCGGGGATGCTGCGCAACCTCCAGCTGCGCAACGGTGTCATGTCGTTCTTGTTCATGTTCATGATCCAGGCCGGGATCTTCTTCACCGTCCCGCTGTTCCTGTCGGTCGCGCTGGGGATCTCGGCGGTCGAGACCGGCGTCCGGCTGCTTCCCCTTTCCCTGTCCCTGCTGCTGTTCGCCATCGGCGTCCCCAAGGTGCGCCCCGACGCGTCGCCGCGGCGCGTCGTCCGTCTCGGGTTCCTGTTGCTGTTCGCGGGGCTCGTGTTGCTGGTCGCCCTGCTCGATGTCGGCGTCGGTCCGGAGATCGTGACCTGGCCGCTGCTGCTGGCGGGATCCGGCCTGGGCATGATGGCCTCGCAGCTCGGCAGCGTGACCGTCGCTGCGGTACCCGACGAGCAGAGCGGCGAGGTCGGGGGGCTTCAGAACACCGGCACCCAGCTCGGCGCCTCGATCGGCACCGCGCTGGCCGGCGCCGTTCTCATCTCCGCGCTGACCGCATCGTTCTTCACCGGCATCCAGAACAACCCCAAGGTCCCCGACCACGTCGTCTCCGAGGCCCAGACGAAGCTGGCCAGCGGCGTGCCGTTCATGTCCCAGGCCGACGTCAAGGCCGCCCTGTCGGCGGCGCACGTTCCCAGCGCGACCGCCGACGAGATCGTCAAGGAGAACAGCAAGGCCCAGATCGATGGGCTGCGCGCGGCCGAGGCCATCCTCGCGCTGCTCGCGCTGCTCGCGCTCCCGTTCACGCGGGGCATCCCCACGGTGCAACCGGGCGCCGAGGGCAAGCCCGAACCCGCCCCGGCATAGACGACTCGCCCGCAAGCGTCGGCCCAGGCGGCCGCGGCGCGCCGGCACCGGCGGCAGCATCGCCGCCGGGCTCGACGGCTTACGCGAACGCGGGGAGCGGGCGGAGGTCCGGGACGGTCCAGGTCGCGCGAGCCGCGTCGCTGGCCATCAGCTCGCGCGAATAGAAGTGCTCGATCAGCTTGCTGTCGAGCAGGGCGGGATTGCGTTGCAAGAACTCCTCGAAGCTGTCCGCACCCCAGCGTTGCGCGTGCACGGCCACGAAGTGAAGCCATGCGCGCGTGATGGTCTCGTGGTACTTGTCTTCGGCTCCGTGCAGACGCGCGACGTGTCGGATCGCCGCGACCATCGCCTCGGTGGCCTCGTCGATCGGATAGCGGCCAAGGTAGGTCCACGCCAGCTCGAGATGCTCGCGGTGGCCGAAGCCGCCGCGAGCCTGCAGGATCTCGTGGAGGGCATCGCGGTCGCGCTTGCGCATCGCCCGAAGGTAGCCGGGCCGGCCGGGACACGCAATCCCCCGCGAGAGCGCCAATCGCATCGACAGGCCGTCTCCGGGGTTCCATAGCGTGCAGCGGGCAACCCCGCACCGCCCGCGCGAACCCAATCAGGAGGAATACATGCAGAACCACGACCGCGATGGGCTCCCGGCCCCGACGCCGGCGTCATCGTGCAGCCACCGCACCCGCAAGTCGCTCGCGGCGATTGGCCGGGCGCTCGCGGGAACGGTGCTCGCCGCCGCCGCCGTGGGAGCGATCGCCGTCGTGCCGGCGTCCGCACGCACCTCGACCCACACCACGCACGCCGCCGTCGCGGCCGCGCCGGTGACGCCGGGCTCCGGCTACCTCGCGCTGGGCGACTCGGTCACCTTCGGATACGCCGAGCCGCAGGTCGTCCCGGCTCCCGACTACGCCGATGCCGCGAGCTTCATCGGCTATCCAGAGCAACTCGGCTCCGAGCTGCACCTCGAGGTGGCCAACCTGGCGTGCCCGGGAGAGACGAGCGCGAGCCTCATCAACGCCTCGGCCCAGAGCAACGGCTGCGAGAACACGCCCACCAACACGGGGGCCGCCTACCGCAAGCTGTACCCGCTGCACGTCCGCTACAAGGGCTCGCAGCTGGCCTATGCCGTGTCCTACCTTCATGCTCACCCGAAGACGCGGCTCGTGTCGCTGATGATCGGCGCGAACGACCTGTTCATCTGCCAGGAGACGACGAGCGACGGCTGCTCCAACCAAGCCGAGCAGGACGCGGTCCTCGCGAAGATCGGCCGCAACGTGAAGACGATCCTGTCGGCGATCCGCACGAAGGCGCACTACGCGGGACAGCTGGCGATCGTCAACTACTACTCGCTCGACTATGCCTCCGCGACCGCCGACCACGAATCCACGGAGCTCAACCAGACCGTGGACGCAGCGGCCCGGCCGTTCCGCATCGTCGTTGCGAACGGGTACAAGGAGTTCGAGGCCGCCGCCCACCGCTTCGGCGGCGAGTCGTGCCAGGCCGGTCTGCTGACGCAGCTCGGCACGCCGGGCAACTGTGGGGTTCACCCCAGCTATGCCGGCGCGGCGCTGCTCGCCCAGTCGCTGGAGAAGGTGATCCGGCTCTGAGCCGCTGACCATGCGGGCCCGGTGAGCGCCGCTCGCCGGGCTCGGGGCCCGGTCGGATCTGCGCGGCACCGGACGATGGCAACCGCCCAATCGCGGCCTGAGCCGGCGGCCCGCGCAGACAAGAAAGGCCCCGCTCGGCGGGGCCTTTCGTTCATGCGCCTGAATGGACTCGAACCATCACGGGCTATTAGCCCACAAGGCCCTCAACCTGATCCAGGTGCGTCCGGGGCCTATCGAATCGGGCGTTTCGTGCGCGGGCGCATACGGATCGGACGCATCTGGACGGGCGTTTGTTCTCACGGCTGCAATTTCGACCCACGACGGCGCGTCGTCAGGCGAGTGCGTCGACCCACCGCGCGAGGTCACCGAGCGGCATCGGGCGCCCGAGATGGAATCCCTGCGCGAGACCACAGCCGAGCGAGCGCACGGCGGTGAGGGTGGCCTCGTCCTCGATGCCCTCGGCGACTACGTGCATGCCGAGCACGCCGGCGATATGCACGGCGGCGCGAACGATGGCCTCGTCGCGGGCATCGCGTGTCACCGCGGCGATGAACGCCCGGTCGAGCTTCAGGAAATCGGCGGGGAGACGCTTGAGCAGTTCGAGCGAAGACCAACCCTGTCCGAAATCGTCCACGGCCACCATCACGCCGCGGGAGCGCAGCTCTGTCAGTTCGGCGATCGCCTCGGTGTCGGCCTCGAGCGCGGCGGTCTCGGTGAGCTCGAGGCAGAGGATCGACGCGGGCAGGTCGTAGGCGCCGAGGAGGCGGTCGACCGCTTCGCGCAGTTCACCGCCGCCGCGCAAGGAGGCGGGGGAGATGTTGACGCTGACCGATACGCCGATCACCGCGACGTTGGCGAGCGCGGTGTCAAGCACGTGCTCGGTGAGCTGGCGCATCCGTCCGCTGCGCTGCGCGAGCTCGACGAGGTCGCAGGCCGGGACGGGACCATCGGTGCGTGACGTGAAGCGCACGAGCGCCTCGACGCCGTGTAGTCGATCATTGGTCAGGTCGACGATCGGCTGATACTCGACGTCGACGGACCGCTCGGCGAGCGCGCCGGCGAGCTCGGCACTGAGCAGCACCTGCCGGCGCAGAACGGTTGCGATCGTGGCGTCGTGCACCGTGAGGTGGCCGTCGCGGCGGCGCGACATCTGCACGGCGACGTCCGCGTGGCGGATGAGTGCGAGTGCGTCGCCACCCCGTGGCTCACTCGCGACGCCGCACGAGCAACGCGCGTAAATCGGTGTGCCATCCACGGCGACAGGAGCGTCGAGGCTCGCCGTCACGCGTTCGGCGAGTCTCAACGATCATCGGAATTCCTCAGGTGTGATCATGGGAATTCCCCAGGCGAGGTTGGTCAGGCGGGCGGCGGCCCCTGGCCACAGGATCTCGCGCCGAACTAGCCGCCAGCCACGCTCCGCCCGTCGGCTCGGCCGGCGTCTAAGACGCGCAGTTGGCGAGTTGCGGGCTCGCCGAGCCTCGCGCGTGAGACCTGCTTCATGTTTCCTTGGCGTCCGCGAGCAACGGCTTCACCACGGAGCACGAGCCGGCGGCAGCAGGTGTGTTCTCATGACGTGGCGGCTTTGATCGCTGAGATCCGTGCGTTCATGAATGCGATCTCGGTGGCGTTGTCGGTCGCGTTCGATCGCGGCTTGGTAGGCGGCCGTAGCCTCGTGGGGCTGGCCGAGGCGTCGTAGAAGGTCCGCCCGGATCGCGTGGTAGAGGTAGTACCCCGTCGAGGGGTAGCCCGTCGATCAGCTCGAGCGCCTTCCGCGGGCCATGGACCTCGGCGACGGCGACGGCTCGGTTGAGCGCCACGACCTCGGTCGGGCGTGCAAGTCGAGGAGCTGGTCGTAGAGCGCGAGGATCTGGTTCCAGTCGGTTTCGGACGCTGTCGGCGCGTCGCTGTGGACGGCGTTGATCGCGGCTTGGAGCTGGTAGGGACCTGGCTGGTTTCGCCGCAGGCATCGTTTGACGAGCGCCTGCCCCTCCTCGATCAGATCGTGGTCCCAGCAGGCTGCGATCCTGTTCGGGAAGCGGTACGAGTTCGCCCTCGGCGGTGGTGCGCGCGCCGCGCATCGCGAGTGCAGGAGCAGCATCAGCGCCAACAGCCCGAGCACCTCGGGCTCGTCGGGCATCAGCTCGGCGAGCAGGCGTCCGAGGCGGATCGCCTCGGTGGCGAGCTCCTCGCGGATTAGGCGCTCGCCAGAGCTGGCGGCATAGCCCTCGTTGAAGATCAGGTACACGACCGCGAGGACCGAGGCGAGGCGCTCCGGCAGGTCGGCCTCGCTCGGGACCCGGTACGGGATCACGGGCGTCCCGGATCTTCCCCTTCGCGCGCACGATTCGCTGCGCCATCGTCGCCTCGGGCACGAGGAACGCCCGCGCGATCTCCGGGGTGCTCAGCCCGCCGAGCAGCCTGAGCGTAAGCGCCACCTGAGCCGCCCGGCCCAGGGCCGGATGGCAGCAGGTGAAGATCAGACGCAGTCGGTCGTCCTGCACCGGGCTCTCCTCGTTCCGGCTTCGTCGCGGACGTGCAGCAGCGCCGCCTGCGCGTGGCGGTCATCGCGCGAGGCCTCGCGGCGCAGCCGGTCGATCGCGCGATTGCGAGCGGTCGTGATGATCCAGCCAGCCGGCGCCGGCGGCATCCCGCTGTCAGGCCAGCGCGCGACCGCCGTGGCGAACGCTTCCTGCACCGCCTCCTCGGCGATGTCGATGTCGCCGAACACGCGGGCCAGCACGGCCACCGCCCGCCCGTACTCCTCGCGAAAGACACGCTCGATCTCCGATCGCGCGACGCTCGCCACGCCGGCGTCAGCCCTCGGCCTCGCCCTGGAACGGACGCACCTCGACCGGCAGCGTCGTCGCCCGCGCGAGCTTTCGCCCCCACGCCAGCGCCTCGTCCAGGCTCTCTGCCTTGATGATCGACCAGGCCGCCGATGTGCTCCTTGCCCTCGACGTAGGGCCCGTCGGTCATCGGCATCTCCGTCGCTGCGCGGGTCGAGCACCGTCGCGGTGCTCGCGGCGTGCAGCCCGCCGGAGAACACCCAGGCGCCGGCGGCGCGCATCTCCTGCCGCACCGTCGCCGACTCACCGGCGATCTTCTCGAGCACGTCGGCGGCCGGTATGGCGCCGTCGGGCTGGTAGATGCTCAGCAGATACTGCTTCATGCTCACCCCTTTCGCGTCTCAACCCTTCCTCCGGCCAGGCGCTGGAGGTAGCGCGTGGCCTGAGGCGCGTCATTTTCGTCTCCCTAGCCCCGAGCCGGCTCGTAGATAGCCATCAACACGCCGGTGCTCGTGGGGCTGCTCTCGACAAGCCGCAGAGCTGCGTGCGTGCCGCCGGCAAACAGCCGCCGTCCGGTGCCGAGCACCAGCGGAGCGATCGTCAGCAGGTACTCGTCGACCAGATCGGCGGCCATCAGCGAGCCGATCAGCACGCCGCTACCCATGATCACGAGGTTCGCGGCCAAGCTCTGCTTGAGCTCCGCCACGGCGGCGGGAACGTCTCCGTCAGCAGCGTCGAGTTCGGCCATTCGAGCCTCGTCGCCGGGTCGCTCGAGGCGACGTACTTCTGAGTGTCGTTGAGCGCGTCCTTGAACGGGCCGCCCCGCGCGTTCCAGGCTGCCAGCAGCGTCCTCGTAGGTGCGCCGGCCGAACAGCCACGCGCGATCCTCGCCCATCCGCTCGCCCATCTTGGCGACCATCGCCTCATCGCCGTACGGGACCGCCCAACCGCCGTGCTCAAACCCATCCCGCGTGTCCTCGTCCGCGCGGCCCGGGCTCTGCATCACGCCGTCGAGCGTCACCCCATTCATCACGATCACCTTTCCCATCTCCTGTCCTTTCGGTCTCGGCAGCGCCATCGAGATGCGCCGCCTGGGGAATCCCGAGACCGGAGGATTTCGGCCTCTCACCCCCTACACGAACGCCAACACGCGAAATCGACACTCCGCACGCAAGCATGCGCGCCACCTGCTCGGCCACGGAATCAACGGCGCGCGTGCGTGCTGGCCGCGCGACGGACCACCCGTCTCCAAGCGGTTCGGCGGCTGCCGCTTCGCGATGAAGTGGCAGCCGCGCGAGGCACCACTCCGACCTCGGATTGTTGGGCTGGAGGGAGTCGGCGGTGATTGACTGGTCGCTAAATATGCCTAGGGTGCGGGCTTGACCTCGAAGTTCAACTCGAAGAACTCCATAGGCGGGAGCTCGGCCCCCGGCGGCAGCTTTGGCGCGAAGTGGCCCTCGGCGAACGCCTGGCAGTCCTCGCGCGAGTCCCACAGCTCGATCGCCCTGTAGCCCGAGCTGGTGGCGCCACTCCAGTGACCCCGAAACCCTTGGGCCGTCTGCAGCTCGTCGAGGACTCCGGCGTGGCGCATCCCTTCCGCGAACGCTGCGTCAGCGCCGGGGATTTCGACCATCATCAAGACCGGCATTTGAGCCTCCTGGTGTCTGCCGGCTGCACCGGCATTTAGCGATTACGGAGCTTTTGACACCGGAGCGTCCACAAAGGGGGCGCTGGGTAGATCGAACCGCTCCAGGTAGCCGGGGCCGAGGAACCAAGTCAGCTCAGCAGACCCGCGCGCCCGCCAGCGACAACACCAACAGCCCGGACTGCTGGACCAACCCCGAGAGCGGGTCGATGTAATAGGTCGCGAACGCGGGCTCCCCGTTCGCACGGGTGGCGATCAGACGGCTCGACTGGCCCGAATGCCCCTCAGAAACCGCGGCGAGGAACGCGCCGATCAGCTCCGGGCCGTGGTATTCGTGGCGGGCGGGCGGCATCCGGAACCACGCGTTCTGCGTGACGAGAGCGACCATCCCGTCGATGTCGTCAGCGAGGAACGCCCTGGCGAACTGCTCCACCAGCTCCTGCTCCTCCACGGAGGCGGGGGGCGGCGGAGCGATCCGCTGCGTCGGATCACCGAGTCTCCCGCTCGATCGTCGCCCGGGCGCGCTTGAGCGCACTCTTGACGCCATCCACCGAGGTCTCGAGTATCGCCGCGGTTTCCGCGGCGTGGAAGCCCAGCACGTCCCGGAGCACCAGCACGGCGCGCTGGCGTCCGGGCAGTCGCTGCAACGCGCCGATGAACGCCAGCTCGATCGCCTCACGGCTCTCATACCGCGCCGCCGGGCCTGGCCGGCTGTCCGCCAGCCAGCCGAGCCGGTCATCCGGATACGGCTCCAGCCAGTGCTGATCGGACATCCTCGTCGGCGCCGGAATCTCAAACGTCAGCTGCGGTGCCGAGTGCGGGCGGCGACCGCCGTCGCGCAGTACGTTCAGACATCGGTTAGTCGCAATCCGGTAAAGCCAGGTCCGCAAGCTCGATCGCCGCTCGAAATTTGCCAGCGCGCGCCAGGCGGCCAGCATCGTCTCCTGCAGCACGTCCTCCGCATCCTGCACCGAGCCGAGCATCCGGTAACAGTGAAACTCCAGTTCGCGCCGAAATGGCTCCGTGAGCTCGCGGAAGGCAAGCTCATCGCCAGCGGACGCCCGCTCGAGCACCGTCGTCGTCACGCTTCAGATCCTCCCATGTTGAGTCGTCGTCTGGTGTGCTGGCGCCGGCGGACGGCAAGACGGGGGCGTCGCCGGCAGACCCGACCTCGACGTCTCCTCTAGGGCTGTGCTGTTAGCGGGCAGTGATTCGGAAAACCGGATAACGGTCCGCGATCGTCTCGAAGGCGCTGACGTCGGCTCTGCGGTCCACCGGGATATGCGGGCGGGCGCCGGGCGCCTTTGTTACGTATCGCTTGATCACGTGCGCTCGCTGCCCAACCGGCACCTCCACCAGTTGCACCGGCTCCACATCGCCGTGACGCAGCTTGACGACCCCGTCGGCGGCCCTAACGTTGCGGACCCAGTTGCACTGCTGGCCGAGCATCGACACCAGGTAACGCTCTTGATCGATCCGCACCTCAACGAGCGGGAATCTCCGCAGTTCGCCCGTGTTGCGTCCTGGCACCTCCAGAACGACCCCGGGCCCTGGAAGCAGGCCGCGGCCAAGCACCGCGACCCAGAACCGGGCATAGCGGCGAGCCACAGGATTCGCGCGCCCACCCTCGTACATCGCCCGCGCCTCCCCAGGCGAGTTGAGAAACGGTAGACGGACGGGCCCTAATCTCATCGCTCGATATCTAGCAGCCGATGCGGCCGCGTGACCCCAGGGGGCACCCGCGCTCACGCGAACGCCGCGAGTTGCCCGCGTGAGGTAGCTCGTCCTGACCGATTGCGGCCCCGATATGGACGCTGACGACCACAAAACAAGGCCGCTCTGCCCGTGCGACGCGACTCCGCCGCGGCCCCGGTCGCAGCCCCGGAATGCGTGGCCGGCGGAAAAGATCTCTTGGGTGCGATGCTGGGTGCGGGCCCGCGACCTCGCGCCTGGCGAGGATGGGGTCGGTTGGCCATCCTGTTTGTGTAGCCCTCATGTTGTCACGACCGCGCAGGCATCATTCGGGTCCGGTGTCGCGGCCCGCTCGTGCGCAGAGCAGCAGCCTCGTCGAGAGTGCCGCCTCGGACGAACGAGAACTCTTGGCGAAATCACGTGCTGCGGTAGGCGGCTAGGAAGACCTCCACGGCGCTGTCGGTGTAGCGCTTGAGCTGCGTTGGCCCGGGCGGTCGGTCGTCGCCGCTGAACATGGCGTGGTTGAGCGGGGTCGTGAGGACGAGCGATTGGAAGTGTTCGGCGGCGAGTGCGGGGTCGTGCAGCCGTAGCAGTCCTTCGTCGGCGAGCCGCTTGAAGGCTGTGGTCCATGCGGCGACCGCGCGCCCAGGTCCGTGCTGTTCGTAGGCGCGACCGAGATCTGGGAACCTGCTGGCCTCGCCGATCACGAGTCTGCGCAGGCGCAAGTTCGTCGGCTGCATCACCCCATTGAGTAGGAGCGTGGCGAGCTCGCGCAGGCGTTTGGCGAGATCTCCGTCGTCGCTGAGGTTGACGATCTGCTCGTAGAAGGGTTGTGTGATTTCGGTCACGAGGTCGTTGACGATCTGCTCGAACAGCTGTTGCTTGTCGGCGAAGTGGTTGTAGACGGTCGGCTTTGAGACCCCGGCTGCCGTCGCGATTGCGTCCATGCTCGCGCCGGCGAAGCCTTCGGCGAGGAACACCTCGGTGGCAGCGTCGAGGATCGCGCGACGCTTGCGGACGGATCGGGACTCTGGGGTTGGCTTGGCAGCGGCGGGATCGGTCATGTCGATTCCTTCGGGATGGCGATGAGTTTCGGCGCTGGCGCCCTGTCCCGACAGTGACTGAACCGTTTAGTTTGACAGATCAAGGCATCTGGGGTTTACTACACGGTGCAGTTTAGCCCTGACCAACGATTTGACCGAGGCCCACAGCCACCCTCGAAGGAGAACATCATGGGCAAGATCGCAGTACACGAATTCATCACGCTCGATGGCGTGATTGATGCGCCGACCTGGACGTTCGACTACGGATTCGCTCCGAAGATGGGCGAGGCGATCGGCGCGATCATGGGTTCCAGCACGGCGATCCTGTTGGGTCGCCGTACCTACGAAGAGTTCGCGCCGGCCTGGTCGGGCCGGACGGCCGAGCAGGATCCCGGCGCGCCATTCATGAACGACTCGCCCAAGTACGTCATCTCGTCGTCGCTGCAGCGGGCCGATTGGAGCAACTCGACGGTCCTCGGCGCCTACAGCGCTGACGGGGTCCGCTCTCTGAAGGATCGGACCGACGGGCAGATCTATGTCAGCGGCAGCGGGACCCTCGTCAACGCGCTGCTCGCTGACGGCCTGGTTGACGAGCTACACCTGTTCGTCTACCCGTTGACCGTCGGAGCGGGCCAGCGGCTGTTCGCCAACAGCCACAAGACCACGTTGACGCTCGCGGCAAGCGACGCCTACGACAACGGCGCCCTCCACTTGCACTACCAGCCGATCAAGTAGCGCAGCTCACATGCCGTGGCCACGGCCCCACCGACCTGGTGGGGCCCGACGGCCCTCGGCAGACGCCGCGAGCACGCGGCGGCGATCGCACCCGTCGCAGGCGCTGCCATCCCGACGATGTGTCCCCGCGCACGAGCGGCACTTTTCGTGATCCCGCGGAGGTTCCGACAGCGAAGCTAAGAAACCGGGAGCAGAACGTGGCTGTGATCAAGACAAACCCAGAGGAAACGCAGACGATCGAAGGCGCCGAGCACGGAGCCACGATCTCTCTGATCCTCGACCACAGCAACCCCGGGCAAGGGCCCAGGCTTCACCGCCACCCCTACGACGAGACCTGGCTCGTGCTCAAAGGAAACGTCAACTTCCAGGCCGGGAACGAGACCCGCGCGGCCGGCCCCGGCGACGTCGTCATCGTCCCGGCAAACACCCCGCACAGGTTCACCAACGACGGTCCCGGTCCCTCAAGGCTCGTGTGCATCCACGCCAACCCCACCGTGATCGGCGAATGGCTCGAGTAGCCGTCGTCCGCCCAGCACCGCGTAACCCCGGACCGCTGTGCAGCGGGCCCTGGTGTTGTCCGGCAGCGAGCATCCGCCGCGACGCACAAATGGCCCTTCGCGCGGGTACGAGGACGTCGAGGGAGCTGGGGTCATCGGGCGGCGTACCACGTCGTCGGTGGCTGCTGTCGCGACGTCGATGTCCTTCTCGGTCTGCCGGTTGGCGCTGGCTACGCGGCGACGGGGGGCGTGGTCGCCGGCGCGGCGGCCTGGCGGACGCGGTCGCGGCCGGTGGCCTTGGCGTGGCGCAGTGCGGCGTCGGCCGCGGCGAAGAGGGCCTCGTAGTCGAATGGCTCGCCGGCGGGGCTAACGGCGACGCCGATGGACACGGTCACGGTGATGCCGGCGATCGGTTTGCTGCTGACTGCGTTGCGGATGCGCTCGGCGGCGCCGGTCGGCTCTGGGCTCGCGCCGATGAGCAGGGTGACGAACTCCTCTCCGCCGATCCGGTACACCGGGTCGTAGAGCCGCACGGCGGCCTGTATGCGTTCGGCGACGCCGGCGAGCACTTGATCTCCGCAGGCGTGGCCGTGCTGGTCGTTGATCGTCTTGAAATGGTCGAGGTCGGCCACGATCAGCGTGACGGACTGGTCGTGGCCGCTGGCGCCCTGTGCGAGCTCGGCGGTGCGGGCGTGCAGCGCGTTGCGGTTGAGCAGCCCCGTGAGCTGGTCGGTGGTGGCGGCCCAGCGTTGGCGCATCGTGATCGTGCCGACGGCGTTGCCGAAGATGGACACCGCGCCAAGCAGCGCGAGCGGGAAGACGAGGATCGCCGGGTTGTCGAGCACCTGGTGGGTACCGATCAGTAGCGCCGTCCCGGTCATCAGCAGGCCGGTCGCTGCGGCCATGACGGTCGCGGCCGGGGCCGGGAAGGCGGCCGCGTTGGAGAACATCACGATGGTCAGGAACGGGAGTGCGAACAGCATGCTCTGGTCTGCGATCGCGAGGCCGAGCCCGATCGAGGCGTTGATGGACATCACGATGAAGATCGTCGCGTACTCGGGCCGCCTCACGCGTGGGAGCAGGATCCGATCTACCGGCTGCGCGACGCCGACGGCGATCGCGACCGGCACGAGCGAGCGCCAGCCGAGCCATGGGATGGAGCACACGAGCACGGCGAAGGTGATCGGGTTGATCGTCTTGGCGATGGTCGTCAGTCGCCCGTTGAGGTCGAGCATGTGCTGGCGCTCGTCCGCGGTGCGGATGACGAAGTTGCGCGGCACCTCGTCGCGACGACTTGGCACCGCGGGCAGGTCGCCCGCCGTCGTGGCCGCGGACTGTGCGCCGTGCGGCGCGGCGCGGCGATCGGGGCTCGAGACGGCGTCCGTGCTCTGGGAGCTCGTTCCGGTGGCGACCGTCGTCTCCGTCGGCGCGGGTGCGATGCGAACGCGGTCGCGCCCGGCGGCCTTGGCGCGGTACAACGCCCGATCGGCGCTGGCGAACAGGCGCGCGTACTCCTGCTCGCGCACGTCCGACGACGCCACGCCGAGCGACATCGTGACCGGCAGCCCGGCGATCGGCTCGCGACGGACGGCGGTCCGCAACTCCTCGGCGAGCTCGTTCGCCCCACGTGCTGCTGCGCCGCGCAGGAGCACGACGAACTCCTCGCCGCCGAAGCGGTACAACGCGCTCGGATTGCCTACCGCTCGGGCCAGGCGCTGTGCTACTTCGACGATCACCTCGTCGCCCCACGCGTGACCGTGCTCGTCGTTGATCATCTTGAAGTGATCGATGTCCCCCACGATGACCGCCGACTCGCCTTCGGCGCCGGAGTGGAGTTCGGCCGCGCGGGCGTGCAGCGCCGCGCGATTGAGCAGGCCGGTGAGCGGATCGACGACGACGGCTTGACGCGTGTCTTGTTCGGCCGACAGGGTGCGCGAGCCGAGGATCGTGATCGTCACCAGCAGCAGGACCGGGAACATCACGACCGGCGGAAGCGTCTCGACGGTGTGGGGCATGAACGCAAACCCGGTCGCGATCATCGCCATGGCCGTGATCACGGCCCCCACCGCGACTACGCGCCGCGGGTAGATGGGCGCCGCGACGAGCATCGGGAAGACAAGGATCGACAGCATGTACGTCCGCGGACCGCTGGCCAGCGCGATCGACGCGACGATCGCCACCTGCGCGATTACCCACACCCCGGCGAGCGCATATTCCGGTCGGGGCAGCGCACGCGCCCGCCGCTCGAGGACGAGCAACGCGATCGCCGCGAGCATGAGCGGGATCTGCATCTTCACGCCGTACACGGGCACCGACACGGCGGCCGCGACGGCGAGCAGCGCGAGCGAGCGGCGTTTGGCCGCTCGCAGCCCCGCGCTCATGTCGAGCAGGCGCGTTCGCTCCAAATCGTCGCGACAGAGCCAGGTTCCGGCGGGCATGACCGTCGCATCGGCCACGCCACGGCCCTTGTCCAGAGCCGACGCCCAGGATGGCCGCATTTCTCGAACAGCCGTCCAGGGTGGTGCGAACGCAACTCCGAGGAGCCCGTGACACCTGGGCGCGGGTTGCCGATAGGCGGTACTGCCGAGGGCGGGGCGGGTGCCGTCTAGGGTCGGCACGTGCACCTCGAGCCACTGCTGTTGTCGCGGCTCCCTCTGTTGGAACGAGCAGCCATAGCCCTCACCGTCACAACACTCGCCCGCCGCGCCGCCGCCGCGGGAAAACGGCGGACGCCGTCGTCTAACCAACCCTGGGACACGCACCTGCGGCGCGGCGAGCCGCGCTGGCGGGCCGCGCCGACCGAGAGGCATCAACGAGCACTCGATCGCGGCGGACGCGATGCCGCGCAAGAACAGCCGCCAGCCCGACTCCACGCACCGGAGCCCTCCCACACATGACCAGCCCTCGCGACACGGACTTCTACTGCGGCGGACGGAGACCTGCCACCGACACCCAGCGGCTCCTCGTTACCGCTCAGCGGTAACGATGCAGGCGTAATCCGGCAGCCGCCGTGGCTCGCGCCAGTAGCGGCGATCGTGCCCGCCAGTCCTGCTCTGCAACGGGCACGCCGGCTGCGGCCGACGCGCGCGGTCAGCCTTCACGTCGCCGATCACGGGCGACGCCAACACCTTCAGGGCGACGTCGTGGCGGACACGGTGCTTGCCGGGGAGCGTGCGCGACGTGCTGCGCGCGATAGTGCAGCTACCCGACACGCAACGGAGCGCGGTGCTCGCCGAGCTCGCCGGCGACGACTCGTCGACACGCGGCGAAACGCATCGCAAGCGCTCCCAGCGGGCCCGGCGCGCGCTGTGGGATCGCTTCGCCGGGGAGGCTGAGCGACCCCACTCGCCAGGGGCGCCGGAGGACGCGCCGGACCGCATTGTCCCGGATGTAGCGCGCCGGTCGGAGTGGTCCAATGTGGATATGACCACTCCTCCGGCCACGCCGGTGCACCTGGTGCCCGCGTTCGCCGGCGCGGCCGGATCCCCGGGTGTCCTCGCGGGCATCATCGGCGTCGCCGGGTGCGTGATGGTCCTTGGGTGGGTGCTGTGGCGTTTCGGTGCAACGCTCGCTCGTGGGAGCGGCCTCGCCTCGTGCGTCCTGGCGTGGCTGATCGGCATGGAGGGCGGCTCCGGCTACGCCGCGTTTTTTCTTGTTCTCGGTGTGGTGCTATGGGGCGGGGGCACGATCGCGTTCGCGTCACGACGCGGTTACTGGCCGTCCTCGCTAACGGCACGGGTGTTCGAGCGCGTCCTCGGTGAGCGCAGCCCGGTCCGACGCGCGGCGGTGCACGGCTCGAGGACAGCGCCGCAGGGGCGCGGCCGGTAGCTACCCGGCACCTCGACCCGGCACGCGCTCGCGACGACGCGGGCCGTCGCGGCGCGCTAGTGGCGCCGGCTCCCACACTGCGCTGAGCGGCACCGCCGTCGCACCCAGCCGCGATCCACGCCGCTCACCCGAGGGACACGTGAGCGCCTTTGGCCCGACGCTGCCGAGCGTCCCTAACACTCCGTCGCGCCATCAACGCCAGGGCATCCATGCCAGCCAGGGCTGCGCGCGTGACTCCAGAGGCGTCCCTGACGCTCCCGCTCCGCTGCGCTCCGCGTTCGCATCACACAGGTCTCATGTGGTCGTGGCCGAGGGCGAGCTCGACGGCGGCCCGCTTCGCCATATGGCTGCCTCGGTCTGCGCCGCCGCGCCGGCGAGGAAGGTCATTTCGAGGTGGCCGTAGCAGCGCTCGGTGGTCGTGATCGATGCGTGGCCGAGCTGGCGCTGGACGTACGTCAGAGGCTTGCCGGTCGTCAGCCAGGTGGCAGCGGCGGTATGGCGGAGGCTGTGCAGCGCCATGTCGCGCAGGCCCGCATCCTGAAGTGCGGTGTTCTGCCACGAGCGGCTGACCGTGTTCTCATGTGTTCTCACGAGCGGCTGACGGAGTCCAATCGAAGCCGGCGCTAGGTGGCCCGCGAAAAGCGAAAGGCCCCGCTAAACGGGGCCTTTCGTTCGATGCGCCTGAATGGACTCGAACCATCACGGGCTATTAGCCCACAAGGCCCTCAACCTTGCGCGTCTACCAATTCCGCCACAGGCGCGAGGCGCCGAGTATAGCCACGGGGCTCGCACGGTGCGTGTCCTTGATTCCGTCGGATGGCGGCGCTACTGTACGAACATTGTTCGTCTCAGTCGACCGCGTCGAAGCAACGGGGAGTGCTGTGGAAATCGACTCTGACGAAGCGCCAGCAGGAGATCTTCGACTTCATCCGCAAGTACTCGGCGCGGTATGGCTATCCGCCGACGGTGCGCGACATCGGCAAGGCGGTCGGCCTCGCGTCGTCCTCGACGGTGCATGCCCACCTGGCCAACCTCGAGAAGATCGGGCTGCTGCGGCGGGATCCGTCCAAGCCGCGCGCGATCGAGCTGCTCGACCGCGCGGTGGGCAACGCCGTCGACAGCGTGCGCAACATCGTCACCCAGGTGGGCTTCCGCTCGTGGGCTCGGTCGCCGCCGGCCAGCCGGTGCTGGCCGAGGAGAACATCGAGGACTACATCGCCGTGCCCGAGGTCGCCGGTGGCATTGACGGCGAGTACATCCTGCGCGTCCGCGGCGACTCGATGAAGAACGCCGGCATCCTGGAGGGCGACTTCGTCGTGGTGCGCCGCCAGGAGACCGCCAACGACGGCGAGATCGTCGTCGCGCTCGTCGGCGAGGAGGCGACGGTCAAGCGCTTCTTCCGCGAGTCCGACCACATCCGCCTGCAGCCCGAGAACGAGACGATGGAGCCGATCCGCAGCCGTGAGGTGCGGCTGATGGGCCGCGTCGTCGGAGTGTTCCGGAGCGTCCCATGACCGCGCTGCTGCTGGAGCATCCGCCGAGCGGGCGGCAGCCGCACCGTGCGCCGGGCCGACGTGGCCGGCACGTGCGCAGCGCACTTCGGCGCCGACACGAGGAGGCCTGACGCTGGATGATCTCATCACCGGCGTATGGGAGGGCCTCTCCGCGCGCCTGACCGTTCGCTGCCCGGCTTGCGGCGGGGCGATGGCGCCCGTCGGCGAGCCCGGGCCGCGGCGGGTCGCCGGCGGCCTGCGGCGACTGCGGCAGCGCGCTCAGCTGAGCGGCGGTGGCGGCTGCGGCCGCGCGCCGCTTCACACGCGCGTCGTGCGCGGTACGGTGACGGTGCAGGCCAGGCAGCCGCGGGGCGCCGCGTCGCGGGCGCCTCGAGGAAAGTCCGGACATCACAGGGCGAGGTGGTCGGGGGACCGACCCGGGGAAACCCGCGGGAAAGTGCCACAGAAACGAAACCGCCCGTCGCGCCGCCCCACGTGAGCGGCGAGGCGGGCAAGGGTGAAACGGTGCGGTAAGAGCGCACCAGCGTCGCGGCGACGCGGCGGCTGGGTAAACCCCACCTGATGCAAGGCCAAACAGGACCGTTCGCAGGCTGCCCGCCGAGGTCCAGGTAGGCCGCTCAGATAGATGGCTGCTCAACGACAGAATCCGGCTTATCGGCCTGCTACGGAAAAGCCCCGCCCCGGCGGGGCTTTTCTATGCCCCGCCGTCCGCTTCCCGCCCGGACGCGCCCGGCCGCGCCCGGCCGCGCTCAGCCGCCGGTGACGTCGCGGCGCAGGAACACGAGGTAGGCGATGAAGCACGAAGGGACCGCGTACAGCGCGCACACCCAGCGGAGTGGCCGATCGGCCCCCAGTCGGTCGGCACGCGCAGGAAGCCCTGCCAGGCCTGAAACTGGTTGGGCAGCAGGTACGGCTGCAACCCGCCGAGTCCGGGGATGATCTGCGTGAGGTCCTCCAGGAGCGTGAAGACGAGTGCCCCGACGACCGACGCGGCGCTGTTGCGGGTGGTGGCGGACAGCAGCAAGGCGATCGACGCGACCGTCAGCATCGGGATCAGGTACACCAGATAGGCGAACAGGACGAGCTTGAGGCCCTCGCCGGAGGACACGAGCGTGCCCGACAGGGTGATGATCGGATGCAGTCCCC
>CAVYPO010000001.1:0-308986 GCA_963770405.1 uncultured Solirubrobacterales bacterium | reverse complement strand
ACGTCAGCAGAGCATGTGGCGGCAACCAGCACACCGCCACATGCTCTGCGCGAACGGATTCCGGGGGTCAGTGTGCGACCGCTGGAAGTGCGATGGGCGGATCGGTCTCCGGTGCGATGGGCGGATCGGTCTCCGGTGCGATGGGCGGATCGGTCTGCGGCCGCTCGCCGATTCGTGCGACGTCGAGGGTGATCAGGCCGAGGTTCGCACCGGCAGCCGCTCCGACGATCGTGGTGATGACCGCCATGAGCCCGGCTGTTGCGCTGAACCCCAGCAGCGCGCCGACGAGGGCGCCCGTCAGCGCGACCCAGATGCCGATCCTCGTGGCCCTGGCCGGCCGGTCGCGGTTGACCCAGGCCAAGTAGGTGCCGAGGCCGATCGGCGTGCCGATGGAGAGAACAGCCATGAGTTCGCTGTCGAGGGGCACTGTCGGCAAAGCCACCAGCACGATGATCAGGCCGGTGAACCATCCGCCGAGGCCGAGCACCAGCAGGTAGACGGAGCGCAGCATCGCGCTCGCCTTGCGCCCGAAGCCGCCGCGCTTATGCGCCCGGCGCCACATCAGTAGCAGTGACAGGATCATGAGGAGTCCGAAGCCGATCATCGCGCCGAGGGCGTCTTCGGCGTAGGCGCCTTGGCTCGAGCTTGGGCTGAAGTCGACCTTGTTGTGGGTGTAGAGGGACGTGTCGACCCTGCCGGTGTCGAGGTAGGTGTTGATCAGACGGGTGCCGGCTGCCGGTTCGTAGGGCCAGAAGTCGTCGGAGTGGCCGAGGTCTCGAGAGCACCACCTGACGGCCGTTCGCGAGGTGGGGCAGGAGCTCGCTGGTCGCATTCTGGGGCGGCGTTGCGAAGTCGAGGTTGCCGCCGATCAGCAACGTCGGAACGTTCGAGTCCTGCACGTGGGTGTACTCGTTCTCGTCCGGGTTCGCCGGCCAGGCGTCGAGGAGGCTGCCGCCGGCCCAGATCAGGTCGTTGCCGGGAGAACCGATCAGCGATCCACGGCCTGCTCCCGACGCGAAGAAGTGCTTCGCGTAGGTCGCGTCGCTGCGGCCGATCGCCGCCAAGTCGCCCCAGACGAACGAGCTCGGAAAGGTGAGCCGTGCCATCAGCGACAGGAACCACGCACCGCTTGCGTCGCCCTCGCCGGCGGAGAGGAGTGAGTCGATCGTCAGTGGCGAGGCGATCGGGCCGCCGCCGGCGGAGGTCTCGTTGATCAGGCCGAAGAACGCGGCGGCTTTGAAGTCGCCCTTCTCGATCGGCAGCAACCCCCAGTGACTGGGAACGTGAGCGAACACGGACTTCACCGACGCGGCGAGATCCGGCGTCCGGCTACGACAGCTCGCCGCCTGGGCGCAGAGCGCGGAATAGCGGTCAATCTGCTCGCCGGTCGTCTTTGCGTCCCAGAGGAAGTTGCCGGGTGGATTGACGCCGATCATCACCGAGCGATCGATGCTCTTCGGGTAACGCCACGCATAGATCATCGCGACCCGGGTGCCCGCGCTTTCGCTCACCAGGTCGATCTGGTGGTAGCCGAGGGCGCGGCGGGCCGCCTCGAGGTCGTCGACTTCTTCGGGGATCGAATAGCCGGCGAGATCGACACCATTGCTGCGGAGCCGATCGGCGCACGACCGGTACCCCGCGGCGACGGCGCGGTACGACTGCTCGCTGAGGAGGTCACCCGAGTCCTCCATTGCCGAGCTCACCTCCGGGCAGTCAAGCCGGACGGAGCCGTCGACGCCGCGGTAGCCGACGAGCACGACGTCGTGGTTGGCGGTGAAACGGCTCGCGTCCGGGAAGACCATGTTGGTGATGCCGGGGCCGCCTTGCAGGCGGAAGATCGGGACACCCGGATGGGCCGAATGGGCACGAATCACTGTGACCGGAAGTGCGATCAGGCGCGAGTTCGGATCATGGCGGTTCTCGGGCACGACGAGCGTCCCGCAGTCCGCGGCGTAGGCGCCCTTTTCGGTGGTGTAGGTACAGCTCTTGAGCGTCAACTGGCCGGCATGCGCGCCCGACGGCACCGAGACCGACTTCGAGCCGCCGGCGAAGTGGAGGTAGCCGAGCGCGAGCGTGAGGAGGGCGATCAGCGCGAGGCCCGTGATCCGGCCTCGCCCGAAGCGGTTTGCGACGGTCTTCTTGCCGTTAGTGGAGAGATCGCGCATCGGTCAGCCCTTCGATCCGACGGCGACGGCCGGCAAGATCGAGTTCTTCAGTACGGCGTGTGGTGCGGTCATCACTGCTCCTCAGGTGGGTGGTGGTTGCCTGGGGATCAGTCTGGGACCGCCGGCTGTGCCTGTCATCGCCCGCAGGGCGCGTCTGCGCTCCTCCTCAGCGCAGATCTTTGCCGCTGGCGCCTCTGTCAAAAGACAGAGGCGCGTCTACGCACCGGGCGTGACCAGCCCGCTCTCGTACGCCAGGACGACGGCCTGAACGCGGTCACGGAGCCCCAGCTTGGCGAGCAGGCTGGAGACGTGGGTCTTGATCGTGCCCTCGCTGACGAACAGCTCGGCGGCCAGCTCGGCGTTGCTCTTACCGTGCGCCAGCATCGTCAGCACCTCGCGCTCGCGCGCCGTCAAGGCGTCCAGCCGCGTGCCGAGCTCCGGCCTGACCGGCCGGCGTGCGAACTGCTCGACGATGCGCCGCGTGACCGACGGGGCGAGCAGCGCCTCGCCGGCACACACGACGTGCACCGCGTGCAGGAGCTCCTCGGGTGGGGCGTTCTTGAGCAGGAAGCCGCTGGCGCCCGACCGCAGCGCCTCGAACATGTACTCGTCACGCTCGAACGTGGTCAGGATCACCACACGACTGTGCAGCTCGCCGTCTTCGGTAATCCGCCGCGTGGCCTCGAGTCCGTCACCGTCAGGCATCTGGATGTCCATCAACACGATGTCGGGCCGCAGACGCCGGGCGCTGGCCAAGGCATGCTCGCCGCTCGCCGCCTCGCCGACCACCTCGATCTCGGGATCGGACTCGAGGATCATCCGAAAGCCGGCGCGAACCATCGCCTGATCATCGGCCAGCAGCACACCGATGCTCACAGCGCACCGTCCGAGTTGGCAACGGCGTAGGCGAATGGGTGATGGAAGGCCTCTAGCGCGCGGTCGCGGGCGACAGCAAGGTCGAAGCGGTGGCCATCCCGCGTGTCGTCGGCCGAGACGGTCACTGCGTCCTGGCGGGAGTGCCCGAGCGGCAGGACGTGGATGCCGTCGTTCTCGCGGGCGGCGAAGGCAACTGCCTGAGTCGAGGTGACCGCCTCGGAAGTGCGGAGAAGTTGAACATGGGTGGTGCGGTCATCACTGCTCCTCAGGTGGGTGGTAGCTGCCTGGGGATCAGTCTGGGACCGCCGCCTGTGCCTGTCATCGCCCGCAGGGCGCGTCTGCGCTCCTCCTCAGCGCAGATCTTTGCCGCTGGCGCCTCTGTCAAAAGACAGAGGCGCGTCTACGCACCGGGCGTGACCAGCCCGCTCTCGTACGCCAGGACGACGGCCTGAACGCGGTCACGGAGCCCCAGCTTGGCGAGCAGGCTGGAGACGTGGGTCTTGATCGTGCCCTCGCTGACGAACAGCTCGGCGGCCAGCTCGGCGTTGCTCTTACCGTGCGCCAGCATCGTCAGCACCTCGCGCTCGCGCGCCGTCAAGGCGTCCAGCCGCGTGCCGAGCTCCGGCCTGACCGGCCGGCGTGCGAACTGCTCGACGATGCGCCGCGTGACCGACGGGGCGAGCAGCGCCTCGCCGGCAGTCACGACATGCACCGCGTGCAGGAGCTCCTCGGGTAGGGCGTTCTTGAGCAGGAAGCCGCTCGCGCCCGACCGCAGCGCCTCGAACACGTACTCATCACGCTCGAACGTGGTCAGGATCACCACGCGACTGTGCAGCCCGCCGTCTTCGGTAATCCGCCGCGTGGCCTCGAGTCCGTCACCGTCAGGCATCTGGATGTCCATCAACACGATGTCGGGCCGCAGGCGCCGGGTGCTGGCCATGGCCTGCTCGCCGTTCGCCGCCTCGCCGACCACCTCGATCTCGGGATCGGACTCGAGGATCATCCGGAAGCCGGCGCGAACCATCGCCTGGTCATCGGCCAGCAGCACACGGATGCTCACAGCGCACCGTCCGAGGTGGGCAGCTTGACGCGCACGGCGAACCCGCCGCCGGATACCGGCCCCGCCGTCAGTTGGCCGCCATGCAAGGCGGCACGCTCGCGCATGCCGATCAACCCCAGGCCGCCCGGGCTCGTCCCCGATAGCGCCGTCGCGCCGCGGCCGTCGTCGATGATCTCGACCTCGAGCTCGTCGGGCCAGTACCGCACGCGCACGTCGGCGCGCGACGCCGCCGCGTGCTTGAGGGTGTTAGTCAGCGCCTCCTGCACGATGCGGTACGCCGACACGCCGATCATCGGCGGCAACGAGCGTTCCTCCCCTTCGATGCTGACCGAGACAGCGAGCTCGGACTCACCCATGCTCGCCGCCAGCCGCGGAAGCTGGCTCAGGCCAGGGCGCGGAGCCAGATCGTCCTGGTCGCCGGCCTGCCGCAGGAATCCGAGCAGGCGGTGCAACTCCCCCACCGCCTGTCGGCTCGAGACCTCGATCGCGGTCAACGCCCCCTTCGCCTTGACACGGTCACTGTCGATCACGACCCGGGCAGCGCCGGCCTGGACGCCCATCATGCTCACGTGGTGGGCGACGACGTCATGCAGCTCCCGCGCGATCCGCACCCGCTCCTCGAACACGGCGTGCTCGGCCTGTGTCGCACGTGACTCCGCCACCTCGGCCCGCTCGGCCCGCGCGCGGACGGCAAGGCCTGCAACCCAGGCGACGGCGAAGTCGACCGGAATGAAGACGAGCTGGTCGACCGAGTGCCCGGGGATGTTGTAGACGAGGGTCGCCGCAGCGCCGACCACGATCGCCAGTCCGAGGCCGGCCCGCCGGATGTCCCGAAGGTTCCCGAGCAGGAATGCGGTCGCTAGCCCGATCAGGAAGAGGGACTCGGGGTACGGGATCAGCAGCGGGTCGACGAACGAGATTCCCGCGGCCAACAGCCAGTACGCCGCCGGCCCGGCAAACGGAAACCATCGCCGCGCGAACACGGGTAGCACCAGGATCGCGAGCGCGGGAAGGCAGAACCACAGCGTCGTCGTCGGAGCTCCGGGCGAGCCGCGTCCGAGCACCACGTCAAGCATCGCCACGATCGCCAGCAGCGCGATCAGCAGATCGAACCAGTACGTGCGGGCCAGATGTTCGATTCGGCTCACGCATCGAACGTACTCCACCAGCTCGCGGACCGCCTCCCACAAGGTCACACCCGGGATCCCTCTCAAGTACTACCCACCTCGGAACCGGCAGCCTGGCGACGACGCCGCGCCGGCGACGCTTCGGCGTAACGGCGCCGACACGCTCGCGGACGACGCCCACACTGCGCACCACTGGCGCACGCACGGCGCTGCCGCCACCCGCGGCCGGACGAGGCGCGAACCGCTACCGGTCGGTCCCCTGCGCTCGCTGCCAAGACGGCCGCATCGCCGCCGCTGCGGAGCTCATCAAGAACGGCCGCTTCCGATCCGCCAACTGCCAAAGGAGGCCTCGAGCCCGGACGCCCGTGCCGACATCAAACCAGGACGCAGAATCCAAGCGCTGGTTGGTACCGCTCCTCGCCACGCACGCGACTCACGGGGCTGCTCGGCGGCTGCCCTGGCGAGGTCCCCTGCAGCCCGCGCAAAGCCGGGCGCATCGTGGGTAGCGCGGAGATGCCCGTCGCGCCACGAATGCAGAACCGGGGCCTGCGACCAGACTACTTACGGCAACCAGCCGCCGAACAGAAGGGCGGCGCCCGACCCCATCCTCGTCGAGACTCGATTGCCGAGACCGGCCGCGCGAGCGCCGCGATCTAGCACGTATGCGGTCGCCGCGGCGATGCCTCTGCGTACGTGAGAGTCCACAGATATGCAGGTAGATGATTCATGTTGTCCTCTTTTTGGGGTGAATTGACTACTTGCGTTGGAGCCGAGACGCTCAATGGGCGGCCGGCAGAATCGTATGGACCAGGCCGGTAGTGACGTCATAGACGTGCCCGGACACTGTGACGCGCGGGGAGATTGCAGGTGCGGCGCCGAGGTGCCCCACGTCATGTGTGACGGTCGCGGCGGGGTCGAGTACCGCCTGGTTGCGCAGGGCCGTCTCGTCGGCGCCGATGCGCTCGGCATAGCGGCGACGGAAGGTGTCGTCGGCGAGCGCGCCGGTTCCGCACTGGGTGTGGTGGATCACGGCAACCTCGAACAGCGGGCCGTCGGGCAGCGCGTTCTCGGCCAGCTGGCTGATGAAGGCGACATCGTTGATGACCTCCGGGGTAACGCGCCCGCCGACGTTGCGGACGACCATCGCGTCGCTGACGCCGAGGCCGAGGAAGTGCGCGGGGTCGGTGCGCGGGTCGAGGCAGGTGACCACGAACAGGCGCAGGTTGGGGAAGACGACAGCGCCTTCATGCCCGCCGGCGGCCGCGAAGGCGCGGTTGCGCTCCAGCGCGGCCTCGACGTTGGCGGCGCCCGGCTGACCGGGGCGGGCCAGCTCAAATCCGGTCGCCCGGCCGATCTCGGAGTCGGCACCGGTCTCGAGGGGTGTGAGTTGCTGGGCGCTCATGGTGTCCTGTCTCCTGTCGCTTGGGGGTGGGGTCAGCTGTGCGCTGCGGCTGCGGCGGGCGTACCGAGTGGGGGCACCTCTGGCGTGTCGTCGCGGCTGGTCGCCGGTTGGGCGGGCAGCAGCGCCAGCGCCATCACGGCGCCTGCGGCGGCGATCCCCGCGGCGACGTAGTTGGCCGCGTGGAAGCCCTGAAAGAAGGCCGAGTCAGCGGCGTTGTGCACGGCCGACGCGAGCAGCGGATGGCCGGCGTGGGTCAGCTTGCCTGCGATCGTGAGCGCGGCACCGACGGATGCGTGCGCGGTCCGCGCGACACTGGCAGGCAACCCCCCGGGGAGCGCGCCGGTGAGCCGGCTGGCGTACAGCGAGGCGTAAACGCTGCCGATCACGGCGACGCCGAGGGTGCCGCCCAACAGGCGCGTGGCGTCGTTGACCGCCGACCCGACACCGGCCTTCGCCTTCGGCACGACGCCCATGATCGCCTCGGTCGCGGGCGCGCTGGTGAGGCCCATCCCTGTCCCGAGCACGACCATCTGGGCGGCGATCGTCCCGTAGCCGGTCGTGACTGATGAGGTCGAAACCCATAGGTAGAACGCGGCCATCGAGAACAGTCCGGAGGCAACGATCAGCTTCGTGCCGAACCGGACGGCCAGCTTGGTGCCGAGGATCGAGGAGATCGCGACGAATGAGGCGACTGGCAGCAGGCGCACGCCGGTCGACAGCGGGCCGTAGCCCTTGAGGAACTGGAACATCTGGCTGGCCAGGAAGATGAACCCGGACAGCGCGAAGAACGAGATCGCGACCGAGGCGCTCGCGGCGGTGAACCGCGGGTTGCGGAACAGGCTCACGTCGAGCATCGGCTGCTTCGTGCGCCGCTCCCAGGCCACGAACGCCGCCGCCAGCACTGCGGTCAGCGCGAAGCTGCCGAGCGTCCGGGCGCTGCCCCAACCGTAGTTCGGGGCCTCGATGATCGTGTAGACGAGCAGCCCGATTGTCGCGGTCGACAGCGCGAATCCGCCCCGGTCGGTCCGGGGTGCGTGCGGGTCCCGCGAGGTCGGAACGTAGCGGGCGACCAGGACACCGGCGCCGGCGGCGATCGGCACCATCGCGAAGAAAATGCTGCGCCAGTCGGAGAGCTCGAGCAGCCAGCCGCCGACGATCGGTCCGAGCGCGATTGCCACGCCCGTGATCGCGCCCCACAGGCCGATCGCCCGGGCGCGCTCGCCGCGCTCGGTGAACACGTTCGTGATCAGCGACAGCGTCGACGGGAATACCATCGCCGCGCCGACGCCCATCACCGAGCGCGCGGCGATCAGCTGGCCGGGACTGTCCATCAGCCCGCCCGCGAGGCTCGCAAGACCGAAGACCGACAGCCCGGCGAGCAGCATCCCCTTTCGCCCAGCCCGGTCCGAGAGGCTGCCGAAGGCGAGCACCGATCCGGCGAAGAGCAGGTTGAACGCGTCCACGACCCATTGGAGCTGCGAGTTGGAGGCGTGCAGCTGGCGCACGAGCGACGGCAACGCGACATTGACGATCGTCGTGTCGAGATTGATCAGAAACGCCGCCAGGAGCAGCGAGATCAGGATCAGGGGCTTGCGATTCATGACTGCTCCTCTGGGTAGCTGCCTTGCGTCACGCAAGGCAGACTAGGAGGGAGTCTAGCTTTTGTCAAGCAAGTCAGCTAGGATCAGCGTGTGCTTCAGCGCGACTATCCAGACCAGGTCTGCTCGATCGCCCGATCACTGGAGGTCATCGGGGAGCGCTGGACGCTGCTGATCCTCCGCGACGCCGTCGTCGGCCTGACGCGCTTCGAGGAATTCCAGGCGAACCTCGGGATCGCCTCAAACGTCCTCACCAACCGGCTCAAGCGGCTGTGCGACGAGGAACTGCTCGAACGCGTTCCCGACCAGGAGCGGCCCGGCCGGCCGAAGTATGTCCTCACCGACAAGGGACGCGAGCTCGCGCCCGCCCTGATCGTGCTCATGAAATGGGGCGACCGCCACTACCCAACCCCCGGCGGCCCACCCCGACTCACCCTCCACACCGGGTGTGGAGGCAACATCGGCCCAGACCTCCGCTGCGACCGCTGCGGCAAACACGCAGCGCGCGGGGAGATCGAGCTCCCCCCCGGCCCGGGGGCGCCACGCGGCGAGCACGCCCGCAGGTAAGCATCGGCCACGCGGGCCCGGTCTGGCTACGTGCAGTCTTCGCCGTGGCGAGAGAGGCTCTATGCGCACCGCTGCCGGGTTCGGACGAAGCATCTCGACCGCGCGAAAGCGTCTCGAACTACTTCTCAGTCCGCACCTGAGACTCGCCAGAACCAGGAACCGCCGACATCGGCCAACCCAACGTCCGTCGCCGCCGCGTGTCAATCAGTTCCAGAACGGTGGTTACAGAGCGTCAGACAGGGCGCGAAATCCGCGCACCAGAACGCTCGACCGCGACGGCCCGGTCAGGCGGGCTTACTGCGTCGATGCGAGAGTCCGTGCCGATCCTCCTCGTCGGGATCGTTTCGAACTAGCGCTGTCGCGAACTGGCGGCGGTGGGGAGCGTCCTGCTTGGGCACGCTACGATCGCGCCCCGAGCGGCGCCGGAAACGGAGGGGACCCGGCTGATGCCGGAAGACATTAGAGGCGAGGAAGGCGAAGACACGACGGACATCGACCCGAGCATGGCTGTCCATCGGCCAGGCGGCGATCCGCGGCCGGCGGCTGTCACGTTCGCAACGACTGAACACTTCACCCTCCAAGGCGCGCGTGCGGCCACGATCGCCGAGTCGACTGGCCGCGCGAGCATGTTTCTTAGCGCCGTCTCTGGCGGCCTGGTGGCGCTGGGATTGATCGCGACCGCTAGCCGTGTCGGCACCGCCTTCTTCGCCTTCGGACTCGTCCTCCTTCCGACGCTTACGTTTGTCGGGTTGGTGACGTTCGAGCGCGCGCTGCAGTCCGGAATCGAGGATCTCGGGTACGCGCGTCGGGTCGACCTGTTGCGCGACTACTACTTCGATGAGGCGCCGGAGCTCACTTCGTATCTGATGAGCGTCCCGGCGCCGGAGCGCCTTCGCGTGCTCGGATTGGGAGCGGGGCGCTGGCAGGCGTTTCGAAGCGTCGCTGCCATGGTGGCGGTGATCACGGCTGTGCTCGCGGGTTCCGCTGTCGGGCTGCTCGCCGCCGTCGCTTCGGGGCACTCGCTCGCCGCCGCGCTTGTCGCGGGCGGCCTGGTGGCGCCCGCTGCGCTCGCCGTAATGATGCGCCGCCAACAGTCTGCCTGGGACCGGGCCGCGTCTGCGCCGGTCAGCTTCGACTCAGACGCCCCGGGACCGGTGGAGCACTAGCAGTCAGCGCATCGACGTTGACCTGATCGTAGGCGCCTCCGACTGGCCGCCGGTTCATGACCCGTCACATACGGGCCTGATTGTCAGGCTGGGGACGTAGGTGAGGATGACCGAGCTGTTGGCGAGCTTGCGGACGTCGGTGAGCGTGAGCTTCAGTGACGAGGTGTCGACGTCTTCGAACAGGCGCTGGCCGGTGCCGGCCACGACGGGCATGACCCACAGGCGGAGTTCGTCGACGAGGCGGGCGCGCAGGAGCGTGTCATCGACGCGGCCGGTGCCCATCTTGAACAGGTCCTTCCCGGGCTGGGCCTTCAGCTGCTCGATGGCGCCGACGATGTCGGGTCCGAGGAGGGTGGCGTTCCACGTCGCTTCGCTCAGCGTCCCGGAGGCGACGTATTTGGGTATCGCGTTGATCTGGTCGATGTAGGGGTCGCCGGTGGGTGCACCCCAGTTCGCCCGGAAGAACTCGTAGGTGACGCGGCCCAGGACTAAAGCGTCGTACTTCTCGAGTTCGTCGTTGGCCAATCCTCGGGATTCCTCGTCGAACGGGGACCAGCGGTCCGGGGAACCGATGACACCGTCGAGAGAGACGAGTGTGGATTCAATGAGCTTACGCATGACTTCTGTCCTCCTGTGTCGTGTAGCGGCGTCGGTCCGGGCACCGCCGGTGTCGTCCGTCGTACCGGCGTGTGCCGCGCAGATCCGCCGGCGGACGCTGGACGTGCAGGCCCGCCGGCGGACGATGGACGGTCACTCGTCGAATGTGCGGTAGTCGCCGATTAGTTCGGGCTGGGTGAAGGTGGCCGGCTGTTCGTGCCGATTCTCCGCGCCGGCTACGAATGCTTTGAACGAGTCCAGCCCCTGCAAGCCCGATGTGCTGCCCTCATCGGTGTACAGATGAATGAACTGGCGCGAGTCCGGGAGATAGAAGACCGCGTAGCGCAATCCGGCCGGTCGTGTCTCTGCGAGCTCCTCGAAGACGGCGCGCACGAGCGCGGCGTTCTCCTCTTCACGTCCGGGGTTGACGGTGTAGGTGACCATCGTGTGGCGCATTGTTGACTCCTGATTCGGTGTTGGGTAGTGGTGTCTGTGCATCGCTCGGCGTCTCGCGGTGGCGGATCCCGCGACCAGGCCGCGGGATCCGCCGACCACGATCGTGGTCTCGTCTGACAGTTCGCTGATCGTTGTGTCTCCTTTGCGTTGGTTGGTGCAAGGTTGGTCAGCTGGCGGCGGCGAGCCCGGGCTGGGAGTCGCGGACGGTCGTCTCGACCGCGGCGGTCGAGACTGCTTCGTGGCGGACGAGCGCGAAGATCGCCGGAATGGCGAGCAGGCCGATCGCGCCAAGCATCCAGAGCGCCTGCTGGAACCCGCCGGTGAGTGCCGCGGGAGCGGCCTGGCCGGCGTGAAGCAGTGCTTGGGTGTGGCTGGCGGCGACGCTTGAGGCGGTCGCGATTCCGATCGCGCCGCCGAGCTGCTGGCTGGTGTTCAGTAGCCCCGACGCGAGCCCGGCCTGGTGCTCTTTGACGCCGGCGAGCGCGGCGATCGAGATCGGGATGAACGCGAACGCGGTTCCCGCGCCGGCTACGACCATCGGGCCAGCGAGGTTGGCCAGGAAGTGCCCGTGGACGGGCACCTGAGTGGCCCAGATCACGCCGACGCCGATCATGCTCATCCCGGCCGCCATCACGAGCTTGGTCCCGACGCGGGTCACGAGTGCCTGGGAGACGCCGGCGAGCGCGATCGAGGTCAGCGACGCGGCCAGCCAGGCGAGCCCGCACTGCAGCGCGCTGTAGTGCAGCACCTGCTGCATGTAGAGAGTGCCGACGAAAATGAACGCGAAGAAGCTGCCGCCCAACAGCAGCCCGGCGGCATTCGCTCCGGCGAGCGTGCGCAGCCGGAAGATCCCGAGAGGCAGCAGCGGGTCCTTGACACGACGCTCGATCAGGACGAAAGCGGCGAGCAGGACGATCGACGCCGCGAGAACAGCGATCGTGCGTGTTGCGCTCCAACCGTACTGCGGCGCCTGCGAGATCGCATCGACGAGCAGCACGAGCCCGGCAGTCCCGGTGATCCCGCCGCTCACGTCAAAGCGCCGGCCGACCGACGCCAGACGGCTCTCGGGCACGATCCTCGGAGCGAGCGCGAGCGCCGCAAGACCGATCGGGACGTTGAGGAAGAAGATGTACTGCCAGCCGACGTAGCGGGTTAGAAGTCCGCCGAGGATCACGCCGACTGTGGCGCCGCCAGCGCCGAGGCCGCCCCAGATCCCCAGCGCCTTGTTGCGCTCGGCGCCCTCCTGGAACATGTTCATCACCGTCGAGAGCGCCGACGGCAGCATCACCGCTGCGCCGAGACCCTGGACCGCGCGGGTCACGATCAAGAACGTGGCGCTCCCGGCCAGCCCGCACAAGAGCGAAGCCGTGCTGAAGATCGCGAGGCCCGCCATCAGCACACGCCGGCGCCCGAGCAGGTCGGCCGCGCGGCCACCGAGCAGCAGCATCCCGCCGTAAGTCAGCGCATACGCGGTGACCACCCATTGAAGGTTGGTCTGCGAGAAGTGCAGGTCGCGGCCGATCGTCGGCAGCGACACGTTGACGATCGTCAGATCGATAACCGCCATGAAGAACGCCACTGCCAACAGCGCGAACGCGCGCCAGCGATTGATATGGGGTGATTGGGCCGTCATTAGACCTCCAGTGGTCTCCGGTTCGCCGCCCGTTTGGCGGCTTCACAAGGACGTCGCAACGCCGCGCCCGATTTGGACAGCCGCGGCGAGAAACCGGGAACGGTCCGTTCGCGAGGAGCGCGACCCCTATCGATCAGAGAGCCGCGACCGGTCGGTCGCGAGCCGCAGCCGTCAGTCGGCGTGGAGCGTCGACAGGCGCCGGTGCAGCTCGGCCCGCTCGACCGCGTTGGTGCTGAGCGCGATCGCTCGTTCGTACGCGCGCCCAGCGGCCACCGGGTCGCCGGCTCGCCGGAGCAGGTCGGCGTGTGCTGCATGTAGCGGCTGGTAGCGCCCGAGTGCAGGGTCGGCCAGCAGTGGCTCGAGCAGCTCGAGCCCGGCGTGCGGTCCGACGGCGAATCCGACCGCCGCCGCGCGGTTCAGCTCGACGACCGGCGAGGGTGCGATCTCGCCGAGCGCGCGGTACAGCTCCGCGATCTGCTCCCAGTCCGTTGTGCCCGTGTCCGCCCCGCGGACGTGCACCGCTGTGATCGCGGCTTGCAGCTGGTACTGGCCCAGGTGTCGGAACCGCATCGCCCGCTCGAGGGCCTCGAGGCCCTCGTCGAGCCGCTCGCGATCCCACCGCGAGCGGTCCTGCTCGTCAAGCGCGAGGTAGCGCCCGTCAGGCGCCACGCGCGCATCGCGACGAGCGTCGTGCAGGAGCATCAGCGCGAGTAGCCCCCAAACGTCGGCCTCGTCGGGCATCAGCTCGCACAGCAGCCGCGCGAGGCGGATCGCCTCGCCGCACAGCTCGGCCCGCACCAGCCGCTCACCCTCGGTCGCCGAGTAGCCCTCGTTGAAGATCAGATACAGCACCCGAAGAACGCCGCGCAGCCGGTCGGGCAGCTCCTCGTCCTCAGGCACCCGATACGGGATCCGCGCGTCGGCGATCTTGCGCTTGGCGCGGACGATCCGTTTGCCCATCGTCGGCTCCGCCACCAGGAACGCGCGCGCGATCTCGCCGGTGGTGAGCCCGCCGAGGGCGCGCAGCGTCAACCCCACCCGCGCCGGGAGGTCGAGCGCCGGATGGCAGCACGTGAAGATCAGCCGTAGGCGGTCATCGACGATCGCGCCGTCCTCGTCCTCGTCGGGGTGCTCCTGGCGATCGAGTCGCATCAGCTCCGCCAGCCGATCCGCTCGATCCGCGACCGACCGGTTGCGGCGTATCCGATCGATCGCGCGCCGCCGCGCGGCGACCGTGAGCCACGCGCCCGGCTGGGCGGCGACGCCGTCGCGCCGCCACGCGCTGACCGCGTCGGCGAACGCGTCCTGCACGGCATCCTCCGCCAGCTGAAAGTCGCCCACATGTCGGATCAACGTCGCCAGCACCGCCGCGCGCTCCGCGCGGAACGCCGCCGCGATCGCGGCCCCAACCGGATCCAGGCTCTCGCGACGTGGCGGTTCCGCAGAGCTCAAGACGCGCTGGCGCTCCGATCGGGCCGCGGGATCTCCTCATCGGCCACGATCGGCCGCACCTCGACCGACGCGTAGCGCGCCCACGGCAGCCTCGCGGCGTGCCTGATCGCCTCATCCAGATCGGCGCAATCCAGCACGTAATAGCCGGCCAGCACCTCCTTGGTCACCGCGAACGGACCATCGGTCAACTCGGTCTCATCACCCCGGACGCGCACCGTCGTGGCGCTTTCGACCGAATGAAGCGGCGCGTGCGCGATCAACACACCCGCGTCCCGCAGACTCGCGTTCACCTGATCCCACAACGGCATCTCCGCCCACCGCCGCGCCCGCTCAGCCTCATCAGCAGACTCGGACCCATACAGCAACAACATGTACTCCGGCACGATCGCCTCCTATCGGTACGGCCGCACGATACGCAGCCACTACCCCTACGTCGCAACACGCCAGCCGATTTGGACAGCGCCGAGGAGCAGTGCGCCCGGGTCGACGGCCTCGCGGCCCCCCGGGAGAAGCAACGAGCCCGACGCCTCCGCCAGCACGAACGCAGGACGCGACCCCGGAACGGATGCCAGCCCTCCTTCTCGCCAGCCGAGGGTCTGTGCGGTCAGGCCGCTCGGAGGTACCGGCGGAGCGCTTCGCGGATCAGCTCGGAGGTGGTAGTTCCCTCGGCCTCGGCACGGTCGAGCAGTTGGCGGCGGAGTTCAGGGTCCAGCCGGACTGACTCCACGCTGGCAGGGGCGTTGCCGAGTGTGGGACGGCCGCGCTTGTTGCGGCGGGCAATCAGCGTCTCAACGTCGTAGCCGGCCTCCGCTTCGGCCGCCAGAATGTCGACGTCCTGATCGGCGATCGGACGTCCGGATTCCGTGTGTCCGTGGATCGGTGGTTCGGTCATTGTTCGAGCAGCCTCGCGTACTTGTCACGCATCGGCATGGCGTGGATCGCGATCTGCGTGCCTTCCGCAGTTATCAGCACGACCACCTCGAGCAGGTTGCCAGCGGTGTCCGGGCCGATGAGCAGCCAACGGTCGGGGTCTTCTCCGGCGTCTTCGATCGCGAGCGCATAGTCGATTGCCTGGACGATGTCCTCGTCGGCGACGCCGTGCTTGCGCGCCGAGTCGTGAATCTCCACGTACTTATTGTAGTACGAAAAGACGCCAGACCGGTTGTCCTGCCCGCTAGCTGATGCGCCTGGAGTCGAGCGCGACGATCGGCATGTCCGCTCAAACGACCCAAGGAGGAGAGGACATGGAATCGGTATTGCTGGACGCTGCCGGTCACCGCCACTCGCCGGCCACGATGCCCGGCTATCACCAAGGACGAGCACCGCGGCACAAAGGCCTCCGTTACCCGGCCGATCCGCCCACGATCGAGGAGATCGTCGCCGTTATGCGCGCCGCCGGTGACGGCGCGGACGGAGCACGGCTATGTGCGCTGATCGTGATGCTGTGGCGCGCCGGCCGACGGTCTTGAGCGCCGCGAGCTGCGGGCGAGCGCCCCGCTAGCCCGCATAGGGGGTGCGGCCTCGGGGTCACCGAGATGCTTGTGCGCGAATGAAAGCGAGGCCCGCACGCCGTCGGTGGAGCCGCTGGACACGTGTCCGCGCCCGGCGTCTGCCCGGAGGGTGTCGACGCCTTGAACGAGCTGTGCCGCTGAGCGAGGGCTCGCGGAGCGCTGTGAACGAGCGTCGCCGTGTCGCGCATCGCCACCCTGCGGGTGGGCGGCGCCGCGTTCAACGCCCCGCGCGCGCTCCGCTGTTGATCATTGGTCTGGTCGCTGGGGCTCGAGCGTGCGCTTGATGATGCTCAACGCGTGCTCCATCAGGGGTGCGGCGCGACCGGCGAGCTCGTTGGGAAGCAGATCGGCGATCCATACGAACCGGCTGCTGTCTGCTCCGTTGGCGAGCACCTGGGCCGATGCGTTGTGATGGGTGTATGGCGGGTCGACGATCGACCACACGAGGCGGCGCGCGTCATCGTCGAGGTCAACCAGTCGCTCGCGCAGCACGTTGCCGTTGGAGAACGTGACGATGCGGTCCTCACCGTCCAGTCGGGCATCGGTCGCGAAACCGGGCACGAGCCGCACATGCAGTGCTCCCCAATCGCGCAGTGCGTCCCAGACGCGCTGCGCGCTCGCGTCGATCACGATCTCCTTGCGAATCGAAGCCATCGATGCCCTCGGGTCTGCAGTTGGGCCAGCCAGCACCTCGCCGGTCTGGCCCCGCTCGTGACGGAGACCTTATCGGGCTGGATGCAGGTGGACGTGGCACCTACGGCGGGATATCCAGCCGCGGGGTCATGCGTGCGCAGGCAGCCCGAACGACTCGACCATCGACGGCGTGCGGAAGTGGATGATCTCGTCGATTCGCTCAGCCTCGAGGGTTAGGACTGTCACGCCGTGTGGGGCGTAGACGCCGGAGCTGTCGAGTTCGTAGGCGCCGACTGCCAGCTGACCGTTGGCTGCGGTGGGCAGCATGCGCCAACGGCGCGCGCCGTCGAACACCGCGCTGCGCAGCACCCGCTCGATCGCGTCGCGTCCGTGATACCAGCTCGGGATCGGGGGCATCGCGAGTGTCGCGGTGTCGGTGAGCATCCCGACGATGGTGTCCACGTCGTTGCGGGCCCAGGCTTCGACATAGCGGGCGACGATCTCCTTCAGCTGCTCATCGCCCAGCGAGCGGAGCGTCGCCTGCTGGCTGCGGTCCGGCCGTCGCTCGTCTAGCGTTGCGTGCGCGCGTTGCAGGGCGCTGTAGACCGAGGCCGGCGTCGTCTCGAGGGCCTCGGCGACCTCCGCGCCAGAGAAGCCGAGAACGTCGCGGAGGATGAGCACCGCCCTCTGGCGTGGCGGTAGAAGCTGGAGCGCGGCGACAAACGCGAGCTCGACGGTCTCTCGATGCTCGTAGCGGGCCTCCGGTCCGGCGAGGCCATCGTCGAGGCCGAGCTGCTCGTCGGGATATGGGTCCATCCAGACGGACTCGAGCAGCGGCGCTTGGATCGGCTTGTGTGGATCCGCGGGCGGGCCATAGTCGACGGGCAGCACACGCGAAGGTCTGCGCTCGATCGCGCGCAAGGAGACGTTCGTGGCGATCGAATACAGCCAGCTTCGCAGCGAGCTTCGCCCCTGGAAGGACGACAGACTCCGCCACGCACGCAGCAGCGTCTCCTGCACTGCATCCTCGGCATCCTGCAGGGAGCCCAGCATTCGATAGCAGTGCGCGTGGACCGGGCGCCGGTGCGGCCCCACCAGCTCGGCGAACGCTGCCTGATCCCCCGCGATAGCTGCCTCGATTAGCTGAGAGTCGGTCATTTGATCCTTCGCACGAGGGTACCCTTCGGCTGCCAGAGCGCGATCTCGCCACCATCGCTCGTAGCCAGCACGCTGCGCCATCCCGCCGGCCCCTCGCGTGGCTCGAGCAACACCGCCGCTCCAAGCGCTCGCCCGCGCTCGGTGATCGCCTCGATCTCCTGCACCTCCACGTACGGAAGCCAGATCGGCCGCTGCGCACCGCATTCGACGATCCCGCCATCGAGCGCGCCGCCGAGCGCCAGCCCGTGGTAGGTGCCCGACCGACAATGCAGGCGCTCGGTCCGCCACCCAAGCAGGTCGCGATAGAACGTGCCGGCGCTTGACCGGTCGTGGGTGTGCAGCTCGAGATGCACGAGCCTGCCTGGTTGATGATCGTGTGTGTCCCTCATTCGCGGACGGGCTCGTAGGAGAGGAGCGCGAGGTCGTCACCCACGGCCCGCGCGTCGAGCAGGCGCATCGGTTTCTTGTCACTGGTCTCGCCGAAGAGGCGTTCGCCGGCCCCGAGAACCACCGGGTACACCATCAGCCGCAGCTCGTCGATGAGGTCGTGCTCGAGCAGCATGCGCACCAGCCGGAAGCTCGCGTACACGAGGATTTCCCCATCCAGACCGTCCTTCAGCCTCGAGACTTCGTTCACCACGTCGCCGTTCAGTACCGTCGAGTTGCTCCAGTCGGGATCCTCGAGGGTCGCCGACACGACGTACTTGGGCATGCGGTTCAACCTGTCCGCCAACTCGCCACTCCGGGAGGGCCACCGGCCGGCGAAGAACTCGTAGCTGTGCCGCCCGAGCAGCACGGCCTCGGCGCCCAGCGCCTCGTCGAGCAGGATCTTGGCCGCCTCGTCGCGACCCCGGTCCCCGACGCGACCAACCCAGCCGCCGCGTGCAAAGCCCTCGCTACCGGCCGGGTCCTCGATCACTCCGTCGAGCGAGACGTTCTCGCTGATGACGATCGTTCCCATCTCGGTTCTCCTGTCGTCGTCCGGTTAGACCGTTTTGAACTGAGATACGAGGAGGAGCGGAAATCCATCGCTCGCGGTCGCGCGTGCGCCGTGGAGTGCTGGAGGGCGAGCACGTCCGTGGGGCGGCCAAGTCCTGGCGACGAGCGATGGATTTGCGTGTGCGCTCGTATCTGTGTTCTCAAAGGGCGATCCCCAGATCGTCGAGGACGCGAGATCTAAGGAGCGACACATGACAATCACCGACAAGACAATTCTGGTCACCGGCGCCAATCGTGGTCTTGGCCAGGCGCTCGTCGACGAGGCGCTGAGCCGCGGCGCGCAGCGCGTGTACGCCACGTCGCGGCAGCCGTTCGCCCACCCCGATCCGCGCGTCACGCCGCTGACTATGGACGTGACCGACTGGGCGCAAATCCAGCGGGCTGTCGAGAGCGTCGAATCGCTCGACATCCTGATCAACAACGCCGGCGTGTCGCTGCCCGATGACCTCAGCGACCGCGCCGCGTTCGAACAGCACTTCGACGTCAACGTCTACGGCCCGTTGATGGTGACCCAGGCGTTGCTGCCGTCGCTGACCCAGAGCAGAGGACGGATCGTCAACGTCGTCTCGATCGGGGCGTTCGCCGCGGTGCCGGTCCTTCCGGCCTATTCGGCCTCGAAGGCGGCAGCGTTCTCGGTGACGCAGTCGCTGCGCGCCCTCCTGGCCGGACGCGGCGTGAGCGTTCATGCCGTGCTGCCGGGTCCGATCGACACCGACATGGTCCGGGATCTCCCGATCCCGAAGACCCCGCCGGAGTCGGTCGCGCGAGCCATCCTCGACGGGGTGGAGAACGAGGACGAGGAGATCTTCCCCGACCCGTTCTCGGAGATGCAGGCCGAGAGCTGGCGCGCGGGCGCGGCCAAGGAGCTCGAGCGCCAGAACGCCACGCTCGTGCCGGCGGAGCTCGCCGCGTGAGACACGAGAGGACACGGCGCCGGCCCAGAGGCCTGCGAGCGGTCGGGTGAGGCGCCGTCTCCCGGCCGGTTGCGGGCCCCATCGATCGAGCACGAGAGCAGGCCCATGTGAGAGCCGGCGGCCGAGCCTGCGCCTGGGTGCAGCGCCACGGAGGCGTGCAGACGGACGATGTCGACAGGCCGATTCGACGTGGCCGACGGCCTGAGGCGAGTGGCGGGACGCCGGGCACCGGCGACGAGATCAACGAACGAGAGGAGTGACACCAATGACTGATCACCAGTTGGGGACGCGCGAGGAATGGCTGGCCGCACGGCTGGAGCTGCTCGAGGCCGAGAAGGAGCTGACGCGCCGTGGCGATGAACTGGCGCGCCAGCGCCGCGAGCTACCGTGGGTCGCGGTCGACAAGCGGTACCAGTTCCAGACCGACCAGGGGACGGCGTCGTTGGCGGACCTGTTCGCGGGACGCTCGCAGCTGCTGATCTATCACTTCATGTTCGGTCCCGAGTTCACGGCCGGGTGCCCGTCCTGTTCGGCGATCGCGGACGGGTTCAACGGCTCGGTCGCGCACCTGGCCGCTCACGACGTCTCGTTCTACGCGGTGTCGCGGGCTCCCTTGGCGAAGCTGCAGGCGTACAAGCAGCGGATGGGGTGGGGCTTTCCATGGGCGTCATCGGGCGACGGCGATTTCAACTACGACTTTCACGTGACGCATACCGCCGAGGACCTGCGCTCGGGAGCGGTTGAGGACAACTTCCGCACGATCGATATGCGTTCGTCGTTGGCGCCAGCAGACGACAGCCCGTGGGTCGAAGCGCTGGCGACGGTCTCCGGGGTCGGCTGGGCGACGTATCTGCAGGAGGCGCCGGGCATGAGCGCGTTCGCGCTCCAGAACGGAGTCGTCCACCACACCTACTCGACGCTCCGGCGCGGGGTGGACGCGCTGTGGGGCATGTACGCGTGGCTCGACCGCGCACCGCTCGGCCGCAACGAGACCGGCCCGTGGTGGCGCCGCCACGACGAGTACGGGGGCGCGTAGAGACATGCCCATCAACGCCAGAGGCCGGCTGTGAGCGCGGAACCATCGTTGTGCGTTCTGGTGGCGGGGTGCGTGCAGAAACCGCCCGCCGAGCTGCTGGTCGTCGCTGACGCAGTGGCTTCGGAGGGATGCGCCGGCGGGTTGGCATGGGCAGCGCTCGGGATGCTCGCGGACGGCGGTGGCGCTCGTCGACGTCTTCGTCTCGGGAGCGTCACACTGCGCGGAGCGCTGCGCGAGTACTGGACCTATCGGCACGGAAGCCCTGCGATCAGAGAGGGAGGTGCTGTGCAAGCTATCGCCGTCCGCGACCGTGACGCTGGTCCGGCTGGGTTGTCCCTGACGGAGTTGCCGTGTCCGCAGGCTGCCGAGAACGATGTGATCGTGCGCGTGTATGCCGCTGGGTTTACCCGTGGGGAGCTGGCTTGGCCGGGGACGTGGACTGATCGTGGCGGCCGGGACCGGACGCCGAGTGTGCCCGGGCATGAGGTGTCGGGTGTCGTCGCCGAGCTGGGCTACGGGACCACCGGCCTGACCGTCGGGCAGCGAGTGTTCGGGCTGGCCGATTGGACGCGCAACGGCACGCTGGCGGAGTACGTGGCGGTGGAGGCGCGCAATCTTGCGCCGCTGCCAGCGGGCGTCGAGCATGCCGCCGCCGCTGGTGCTGTGATCTCCGGACTGACGGCATGGCAGGCGCTGTTCGACCACGCCCACCTCCTCGCCGGGCAGACCGTGCTGATCCATGGCGCCGCGGGCGGCGTCGGCTCGATCGCTGTGCAGCTTGCCCGTCAGGTCGGCTCGCGGGTGATCGGAACCGGCCGGGCGGCCGACAGAGACCGTGCGCTCGGTCTCGGCGTCGATGAGTTCATGGACTTGGAGACGGACCGCGTGGAGGACGCCGGCGAGGTCGATGTGGTGTTCGACGTGATCGGGGGAGAGATCCTGCAGCGTTCGACCGCGCTTGTGCGCGCCGGCGGCACGCTCGTCACCATTGCCGAACCGCCGACGATCCAGCCTGAGAACGGGCGGGCGATCTTCTTCGTCGTTGAGGCCGATCGCTCCCAGCTCGCCGAGCTGGCCCAGCAACTGCGCGACGGACGGCTGACGTCGAACGTGGGGGCCGTGCGGCCGTTGAGCGACGCTCCCGCCGCGTTCGGCCCCGACGCTCCGCGTGTGTCCGGGAAGACGATCATCGGAGTCACCGAGGGCTGGTAGACGACCGCGATCGACGACCTCGCCGGCACCGCTGGGGGAATTGCGCGTCCTTGACAATGCAGGTGCCCGCCGCACTCGCGTCCGAGCCCCGACATTCGCCAGCATTTGGGGTCCGACGTGCTCTACGGACGCCGCGCGCTGGCCAGGGATGCCAACGTGTCCCCGGACGGCAGCGGATCGCACCGGATTCTCATCACCGGCGATGCCGGCTCATTCAGCGACCCGGACGGTTTCGCCTGGGACGCCGCAGGGGCCCATGACGAGCGTCCGATCGCGGCCGCGGCGGCGCCGGTCCCGCAACCGGCCTGACGGGCTATACCGCGCATTTACGTCCTCAAGCAATTCCCAAGCTGGCGGCGCGGCAGGCCATTGCGGCTCCGCTCGGATACCGGTAGCGTCCGTACCTCGCCGGTCGCGTGCGCCGGGGTCGATCGTCGGACGAGGAGGATCATGCGAAGGAGGATCAGCCGCAGCGCGCCTGCAGTGGCGCTCCTTGTCTTGTTGATTGGTGTGCCCGGCAGTGCGGCCGCGTCGCGACAGGCCCATATCGCCGGCCACACCGGCTACGTGGGCACGGTCAGCGGCACGCGGGCGTTTGTCGCAGTTGTCGAGCGCGGCTCGCGTGTCACCGCCTATGTATGTGACTCGGGGAGGATCGCCCAGTGGTTTGAGGGAGCGGTCAGCGCGGGGAGGTCGAAAATCACCTCGAGCGGTGGCTACGTGCTCCAGGTCACCTTCGGCCACGGACGAGCGACCGGCTCCCTCCGCTTCCCAGGCAAGGCGGGGGCTCTGCATCACTTCACCGCGGCCAGCGCCGCGAGCCCAGCCGGGCTGTGGCGCGGCTCGAAGACCATCGATGGCAAGACCGTCGTCGGCGGCTGGATCATCCTGCCCGACGGCCAACAGCGGGGCGAGATCCTGTCGGGCTCGACAGACCTCGGAAGTCCCATCCTGGACGCGGACGACCCCAAGGTGCCCGTGAGCGACCCCAAGACGCCCACGTGCCATTGCGTCGTGATCGCGATCATTGCGGTCCTCATCGGCTGAGGCACTGGCACCCGCCGCGCGATCGACATTCCGCGTCTAGCCAGCGGCGACGCCGATCTGTGCCCTTGTAGCCTGCCCGAGGGCACACCTTCTCCTCCCTCGCGAATTGCGCGCCGACCACAGAGCAGGTTTCTCGCTGCTCTCGTACGGGGCCCTCCTCCTCGCCAGCGGTGAGACCGAGCCGGCCATCACAACGTCGACGGCGACGGCGACGGCCGTCTCAGCCCTGGCTGGATCGTGTTAGGCCACGACGTGGAACAGGCGCCAGGTGTCGGGTACGCCCTTGAGTCGTTGCTCGCCTCGATCCGCGAATTGGATACCGGAGCCGGCGACGAGATCCTTGACCGTGGAGGACACGAGCACCTCGTCGGCTTCCGCGGAGGACGCGACCCTGTTGCCGACGTGCACCGCGATGCCGCCGACATCCCCGCCTCGCAGCTCCAACTCCCCGGTATGCAGTCCGGCCCGCACTTCGATCGCGAGCCGATGGGCCCCGTCGCGGATCGCGAGAGCGCAACGGATGCCACGGGCTGGGCCGTCAAAGGTGGCCAGGAAGCCGTCTCCGGTCGTCTTTACCTCACGCCCTCCGTAGCGCGCGAGCTGGCGTCTGACCATCTCGTCGTGAGCGTCCAGTAGCTCTCGCCATGCTTGATCGCCGAGCGCGCTGGCCTGCTCGGTTGACTGGACGATGTCGGTGAACATCACCGTGGCGAGCACGCGATCGCTCTCCCGCTCGGTCCGGGCGCCGGTCAGGAACTCCTCGATCTCCCCAACCACTGCGTCGGCGTTCTGCTCCCATGGATAGTGGTCGGTGCCTGGCAGCTCGATCAGCGTCGCGCCGGGGATCTTTTCGGCGGTGTACCGGCCGTAATTGATGTTGACCCACGTTTCGTCGGTCCGCTGGAGCACCAGCGTCGGGACCCGAACCGTGCCGAGTACCGGTCGTATGTCGATCTGCGTGTTGACCCGCAGCAGAGCCAGGGCAGACGCTGGGCTGGCTGCCGAGCGCCAATAGTGCGCATACCACTCCCTGGCCGACTCGTCGCCGATCAGGCTCGGGGTGCAGAACTCCACGCCACTACCGTCAGGGGTGCCCCAGGTGTTCTCCATCGCCGTGCCCATCAGCTCCCAGAAGTCCGCCGTCCACGCCCAAGGGCACTCCTCGTCCGCCAAGCCGATGATGAACGGGCTGAACAGCACCATGGCCGTCGTGCGCTCGGGATGCGTCGCGGCGAAAACGACGGAGGTCGCCGCGCCTTCCGAGGTCCCCAGCAGCGCAACGCTCTCCGAACCGACCGCATCCATCACCGCTCGCATGTCGTCCATCCGATTCTCGATCGTCGGGACATTCAAGACCGGATCAGACAGCCCGGTACCGCGCTTGTCGAACAAGATCAGCCGACAGAACGACGACAGATGCTCGTAAAACCGCACAACCGCAGGTCTGCTCCACGAGAACTCGATGTGCGACGCCCACGAGTTCGCAAAGATCAGGTCAAACGGCCCGGACCCAACCTCCTGATAGGCGATGTGAACACCATCGAACGTCCTCGCGTACCGCGTCTCGGGCATCACCAGCGTCATACCGGGATAGTCTCCCACCACCTTCCCGCAGCACAAGGCCTGAGGGGCCGCGCTCCCTCAGCTCCGCTTCAGGCGGTACGCTCCGATCGTCGAAGGGGCGGACACCGTGGCGATGTCGTGACAAGACTCCTGGCTGCGCTGCTGGTGGGCCTTGCCTTCATACCGGCGCGCGCGCTCGCGGCGAGCGCGCCCGTCCTCGGGCGGACGGTCGCGGTCCAGCGTGTCTCCGGCACGGTGCTGGTGCGCAGGCCGCGGGCGACGGTCGCCGTACGGCTCGCCGCCCGGAGCCTGGTCCCCGTCGGCTCGACGATCGACACGACGAACGGCAAGGTGCAACTCACGACCGCCAGGACCCGCGGCGGGACCCAGTTCGGCCTGTTCGACGGGGGCTCGTTCGTCGTCACGCAGGAGCGGTCGGGGCTCGCCAACCTGACGTTAACCGGAGGCCGGCGCACAACCCGTTGCGTGGCGGCGAGCGCCGCCGCGAGGAAGCTCAGCCCAACGGTCCTACGCCTGCTTCACGGCCACTCTCACGGGCAATTCAGGACCGTGGGCAACTACGCAGCCGCGGCGGTACGCGGGACCGACTGGACCACGACCGACCGCTGCGACGGGACGCTGCTCGCCGACAACAGCGGCAAGATCGATACCGAGACCAACAACGGTGCGGTGTCGTCGCCGACGCTGAGCTCCGGCGAGACGAGCGTCTACCGGTGCGCGAATGGTGGGCTGGCGCCCGTCTCGAGCTCGTACTGCGTGGCGGTCGAGGGGTTCGTGCAGCACACGGTGCTCGACGGGCGGCTGGTGACCCTGTACAAGTACGTCGCGGCGCTGGCGACCAAGAGCCCTGTCGGCGAGCCGACGGAGCTCTGCATCACGACACCGTCGGGGCAGTCGACGTGCACCGACTACCCGCTCGCTCCGCCGGATCCCGCTGGCTACATGTCCTCCACTGTGGGCTGCTACACAAGCGAGCCTGGGAACTACGAGATCACCTACCGTCTCGGCGGCGTCCCACTCGGAGCACCGCTGATCTACAACTCGCCGGCCGCCTCGCCTGTCGCGCCGACCTGCGAGGCGTGGCTCGGCAAGCCCGACCCTGGCAGCACAACCGCGCCGCTGGCCGCCAACGTCAAACAGGTGAACCGCTACTCGCTGCCCACGCCGGCCCAGGTGGGCTTCGAGTACGTGTTCCTAGGCGCCACCGGCAACGCGGGAACCGAGCTGATCCGCGGCGTCGTGTACGCCGACTCCGACGGGGCGCCCGGTGCACTGCTCGGCGCGACCGACATCTTCCCGTACACGCGCGCGGACGGCCCCGGCATGGCGACGCTGACCTTCAGCCCGAACCTGCGGCTGCCTCCGGGCGGCTACTGGATCGGTCTGATCACCGGCGGACAGACGGACGTCGCCCTTATCTCATACGACCCCGAACCGGGAGTGCTCGACTCCAACGAGAATCCATTCACGACGGGGCCCGCGGACCCGTTCGGACCGATCAGCGCCGGAGACGAGTTGATGTCCCTCTACCTGGACTACCTCGTCGCGACGTAGGTCCGGCGTCAGCCGAGCTGGCGCCGATGCCGGTGCGCGCTCCACCTCCAGCCGCCAGAACCAGATGCCGGCAGCGCCGTCCGCACGGGCGGATCGTCGCACGAAGCACATGCGGCATTGAGACAGGGACACGGCATGCCGAGCGCAGACGTCTGGGGCGTAGCTTGTGTGTATGAGGTGGGCGCTGGGAGCCGGAACGGCGTATGTCGCATTGATCGTCGCTCTCGTCCTCGCCGGGTTTGTGTACCAGGTGGCAGGCGGTGTTGCGGCCGGTATCTATGCCGTGGTCATCGTCGCCGCGGCGGCCGCGCTGATCCGCCGTCGCCGCAGTCGCGGATAGGCGCGAAGAACAACGGCCACATCGCGCACGAGCTGGCGCTCCGGCCGCGGGCCGGAGCGCGCGGACCAACCATCCGTGATTGAGCGACCGTCTCGCCCGCCGTCGCGACGCGGCTGCTCCCTGAGAAGATAGGGCCACGCGAGTCGCCCCAGCCGCGGGCACCTGCGGAAACACGAAGGCAGGTCTCAGTCAGCCGTGGCCCACAGTCGCGCTTGTCGCCAAGCTCACGTCTAAGGCCGCTGCTCGCTGGGGTGCTGTGCAAGCGGCTCCCGCATCCGCGCGTTGCGAGACTGGTCGCTCCGGCTCCGTAGGGGTCCGCGTCGCCATGGATGCAGGTCTCCGTCGGTCACGCGTTTCTGCTCCACACGGCGCAAGCGAGAGTGGTCTCCGGCCGCACCGGATGGCTGCCTCAGCGACTCGCTTCCGCCGTTCGCTGCTCGGTACCGGTTTGCCTACGCTGCAGCGCGTCCTACGCCGAGACGTTGCCGCGCGACCACGCGATCGACGCCGAGAGCGCCCAGCAGCACCGCCGCAGGATCTGGCGGTTGGAGAGTGAGGATCTGGGCCAGCACCTGCTGGGCCGTGATCTGGAGCCTCCGACGGTTGGGCTTAGATGCTTCCTCAAGCACTTTCTTGGCCGCGGGGGTCATGCGGAGGCGATCTTTTCTCATGATGTCTCTGATCGTCGGCTTCTTCGGCACGGCGCGCATCGGCAGTGGGGGAGCGTCGGTGCCGGACCCCAGGCCCAGGGCGCTCAGGGCTTCGCGATCGAGCGACTCAAGGGCCTCGCGAGCTTGCTGGAGGCTCACGCCCAACACGACTTCGATCGAGGGATCCTCCAACAAGGCGAGCAAGACGTGATCGGTGCCCGTTCGGCGATCACCTCGGCGACGAGCCTCCTCAGTGGCCCGCAGATAGATGGCCCAGGCGTGAAGCACCTCTGGCACAGCGGGGTCGGTGGTCATGACGACTCCTTGTTGTATTTGGTGTGCACGGATTGGCGGGTGACACCCAAGGCGTCTCCGATCTGCTGCCACGACCAGCCCGTTTCCCGGGCCGCCGCGACGTGGTTCGCTTCGACCCTCTCAGCCAGGCGATGGAGCGCCAACGAGGCGCGGAGCCCCAGCGACGGGTCGTTGGACGCGATCGCGGAGGCGATGTCTTCGGCATTCATGGTCGTCAGTCTAAACTGACACCAGACGTTTGTCAACCCAAACTGACGCCGCGTGGGCTCGGAACGATCAATACCCGGTCCCGCGCATCTGCGCCGACGGGCCGCGCTGCTGAAACCCGGTCCTGCTCAGTGGACCAGCCCGGGCCTAGCAGCGCCGGTACCGTTGATGGCGTGCTCCATCTGTTGGTCGACACCTCGACGTGGCTCGACCTGTCAAAGCGGCGCGACGGCCAACGATGGATCGTCGCGCTCCGCGTCCTCATCCACCAGCGCGAAATCGAGCTCCTCGTGCCCCCACTCGTGATCGATGAATACGAGCGGAACCGTGAGCGCGTCCAAGCGTCGATGACCGCCAGCGTGGCGCAGAGGTTCAAGCTCATCCGGCGAGACCTCGACGACTACGGCGGAACCGACACCGAATCTGCGTTACAGACAATCGAGGACCTCGCCCGCCACGCCCCTCTGATCGGAGCGATGACGACCCGCAACTTCGACGAAATTCTCGAACTCCTCCGGGCTGGACGGAGCGTCGAGCCGACCGAGGAGGACCGTCGCGCGGTCGTCGAGCGCGGCCTGGCGAAACAAGCGCCCTTTCATCGCTCGCGAAACAGCGTCGCCGACGCCCTTCTGATCGAGGTATATGCCACGGCAGCGAAAGGCGCCGACCTGCCGCGAGACCCTCACGCGTTCGTCACGTCAAACAGCGAGGACTTCTCGCTCCCGAACGGCGATAAGCGACTCCCGCATCCGGACGTTGAGGCAGCGTTCGCAGCGACCGAGTCGACCTACGCGCTCGGGGTTGACGGCCTGAATGGCGTCCTGCTCGAGCAGTTCGGTGAGGAGCTTCGAGATCTCTTCGCCGAGAACGACTTCGCGGAGGATCCTCGGCGCCTAGACGAGATCCAGGACGCTGAGGAGCGATTCTTTGATCGCATTTGGTACCACAGGTCGCTGCAGCACGAGTACCGCCTTGAGGATGCCCACGATCGAGCGGCCATCAAGAACCTCAGGGCCATTGCTGGACCTGGGCGAGCGCGCGTAGAGGAGACGTACCCCGAACCGGGCGAGCTCGGCCCATACTCAGACTTTGAACTCGGCATGCTGAATGGAAAGCTCTCCGCTCTCCGCTGGGTGCTCGGAAGCGAGTGGGACTTCCTCGACACGTAGTTCGGACGAACGCGCGCCCGATCGACAGAGTCGGCCCAGTCCCCGCCCAAATGCCTGTCCCGGCACGAAGACAGGTCTTGATCGCCGGATTAGCCACAGGCGCGCTCCTCGCCAAAAGCAGCCACGAAGACACCGCGGTCAGCAGGGCTGGCGCTTCTGCAATCGGGCGCAGAGGAGAAGTGGGCTTATTCGTCGATGAGCGCGCCGGAGCAGCGTCCGTTCGGTCGGCACTGTTGCTCCTTGACCACAATGGGAAAGTCCCGCTCGTACGGCTGCCCAGGGGGGCGGCCCACTAGTTCCAGCGGAGTCTTCATGTTGCCGATCGCTCCGCTGGACGGGTTGCGTCGGCTCGAGTGCGGCGCTAGGTCAGCGGGTGCTGATCCGACGAGCGGACCGGTCGCGGTGCGTGCTGGTTCGCCGGCGCTGGGATCGCGTGATTGTTGCGGGGATCGCGATGGCAGACGGGTGAGTACGAGCAGGGCGCCGGCGAGGGCGACCAGCGCGCCGACTGCCAGCGATATCTGCATGCCGTTCATGAACGCGGCACGCGCGACGCGCGCCAGTTGCACGCCGGCGGCGCCACCGACGCTACCGGCGACGGCGAGGGCACCGCCCAGCGAGCCGACGATGGTATGGGTCGCGGCGCTCGGGAGGTGTCGGCCGCTGAGCGCCGCAGTCATGTGGCTCTGGTAGCGGGTCAACATTGCGCTGCCGATCACGGCCACGCCGAGGGCGCCGCCGACCTGAAGGGCGACGGTGTTGGTCGCCGAGCCGATCCCGGAGTCGCCTTGGGGGACCGAGCCGACGACCGAGTTGGTCGCTGTGGGCAGCAGCAGTCCGGCTCCCAAGCCGAGCAGCAGCATGCCGGCGACGATCGAACCGTAAGTGGCAGTAGGGGTGGAGACTGCTGAGATCTGCCACAGACCGCCCGCGATCGCCGCGAGGCTGGCGGCGACGACGAGCTTGACCCCGACGCGCCGAGCGATGATCGGCGAGAGCGGCGCGCTGATGCAGATCATGGCGGCGGTGGGCAGTATCCGTAATCCGGCCTGCAGGGGCGAATAGCCGAGGACGAACTGCAGGAATTGCGTCTGCAGAAACAGGGCCCCCATCAGCCCAAAGATCCCGAGGCTCTCGCTCGCCGCAGCGATGGAGAATCTGCGATCACGAAAGAACGCCAGGTTCAGCATCGGGTGATCAGTGTGCGCTTCCCAGGCGATGAAGCCGGCGATCGCGGCAACGCTGAGGGCTCCGACGCCAACGACGCTCACGGAGCCCCAGCCCTTGGTCGGACCTTCGATGATCGCCCAGAGCAACAGGCCCAGGCCCGCGATCGAGAGTGCGGCACCAACAGGGTCGGGACGATCGGTGACCGGGTTCTTCGAGTCCGGCAGCAGCGCAATCGCTCCCGCGAACGCGGCGATCACGATCGGGACGTTGACGAGGAAGATCGAGCCCCACGAGAACCTTGCCAGCAGCAGGCCGCCGGCGATCGGGCCGATGGCGATCCCGAGCCCGATCATCGCGGCCCAGGCCCCGATCGCCCTGGCCCGCTGTGCCGGGTCGCGGAAGATGTCGTTGATAATCGACAACGACGCGGGGATCGTCAGCGCCGCGCCGGCCCCCATGACCGCCCGCCATGCGATCAGCAAGTCGACCGACCCTGAGAGGGCAGCACCGATCGATCCGGCGGCGAACACCGTCAGGCCGATCAGGAAGAAGCGCTTGCGCCCGAACCGGTCGGCCAGGCTGCCACCAACGAGCAACAATCCCGCAAACACGAGCGCGTAGGAATCGACGACCCACTGCAGTCCGCTCGAGGTCGCGTGTAGGTTGCGCACCAGGGTGGGAAGAGCCACGTTGAGGATCGTGGCATCGACGTTGATGATCAGCGCCGCGGCGCATAGCACCGCCAGCGCCGCCCAATGCGGAGCGTGCAGCACGCGTGGCGGCACCACCGCCGCTTCGACCGGTAGGGCCTGGGGATTCATCATGACTCCCTTCGCCACGCTCGCTGTTTCGGGACGGTATGCACCGGGCCGGTGGGTTGAGCCGGTAAAGGTAGCTACCGGCCCGCAGTCAAAACCAGTGAACCCACGGTTCCCGCCTCGTGGCGCGTATCGCACCGTTGGTGGCATGCCTGCGTAGGCTGAGAATTCTGGCCGCAGGGCCAGTACCACAAGCGACACTACTCCCATCGGCGGGCGATTACGCGGGTCAACCAGAATCTTTCGCATAACTGAGCCGCAACGGGTCGTCGCCGCCCGCCCGCGTGTGTTGCAAAGCACCCCGCCCAAGATCCCTACCGCCGTCGCTCCGCCCGCTCCTGCCCTAGGCCATCGCCGCGCACCCCACCGAGTTCGGCCGACCTTGAGGATCGATCAGTCGGAACGTGTTCGCTCAGCACTGGTCGCCGAGACACCGACGCGACGCAGCGAAACGTCTTGGCCGATTCGCGGAGAGCAACGAGGTCGGCCATCCGGCCGTTCATCGCGCTCTTCCAGCGGTAGTTCTGCAATGCGCGGCAAGGCAATGCAGACTCGCCCCCGGTGCCCGCCCTCATGACTGCTCTCGACGCTGGGGGGCCACGTCTCGGACCTGTCGTGGCTCGGAACCGCGACTGCTATCGGACAGAGGCAGCCATCCCGAGCACGCTCGCGGCATACGTGGGCGAACACAAGGGCAGGTCTCGCCACCGGATTTGCGAGAGACGCGCAAATCGCCAGCAACGAGACCGATGGGGCGTTCGCGAGGTCGGCGACTGTGGGCATGGCCGTCCCGGCCCTGGTGTCCGCGCGGAGGAGGGGAGCCGACCGGCGCGAACGTGAGGCTCGTGCCGTGTTGAAAAGGGTCTCCGGCAGTCCGGTTAGTGATCTGGGCGAGCCTCCGGGGCTCGCGCCCGACATGGCCGTGTCGGGCGCGTCGTGAGTCCGCTTCGCGTTAGCGATTTGGTGGCGCGCTCACGGCGTCGCGGGTGACGGCGTCCTGTCGTTGAGCGCCGGGCGCTTCGGCGGGGGTGGGTGCGGAGGCGAGTAGCTTGAGCAGGAGGCGTTGGAGCTGTTGCTGTCGATGTGGGTCGCCGAGGGTCTTGTCGAGCTGTACGCTGAGCGCGTCGAGGACGGCCTTGACTTTGCGCAGGGCGTTGCGTCCGCGTGGGGTGAGTTCGAGTGCGTAGGAGCGGCGGTCGTTGGGATTGCGGCGGCGCTTGACGAGTTGCTCGGCTTCGAGGCGGTCGACGGTCTGCAGGATGGCGGTGCCGCTGAGTCCGAGCTGCTCGGCAATCGCCTGCTGTGAGGTTGGGCCGCCGGCGCCGAGGGTCCTGAGCGTTCCATACAACGGCGGGGTGAGGCCGAGTGCTCGGAGGCGTTCAGCGAAGGTCTGGCTGACGGCGTGATGGGCCAGCGAGAGCAGCTGGACGGCGCGCCGCGTGAGTGCAGCGGGACGTTGATCGGAGTCGCTGTCGGCGTCGACGATCCTGCGCAGTAGCCGTTCGAGCTGGCGCTGCTCACGGTCGGTCAGCGTCGCGGTGAGCCGCGCGTTGGCTCTGTCGGCGGCGAGCTCCATGTCCGCCAGGGCGCTGCGGCCGTCGGCGGTTGGCACCAGAGCGTAGGAGCGGCGGTCGGCTGGATCGCGGTTGCGCTCGACCAGCCCGGTCTGCTCCATCGCGTCGATCAGGGAGACCATGATCGTGCGGTTGATCTGAAGCCGCTCGGCAAGCTGTTGCTGGGAGCGGGGGCCGAGCTCGACCAGCGCCGCGAGAACCTCGTAGTAGCGCGGGAGGAGACCGGCCGGGAACTCGGCCGCCAGCTGCTCGGTGGCCCGCACGTGCGCAAGTCGCAGCAGGAGACCCGTCTCCTTCGTGGCTGGTCCGACAATCGACCGCTCCGGCGGGGCGGTTCGGCTCCGGTCGAGGTCGGAGTGTCCGTTCATCGCGGGATTCATCGTCCGGGCAACTATAGCCGAAGGGGCCTGAGGATGAAGAAGAAGAATCATCAACATGCTTGACGATCATCGATCTTGACGATAAGGTGCTGCGCACAGCCAAGTGCCAGCGAGGAGATCACCGATGTCAGCCACCGAATCGATCAACGTCCAGTCCGCCGCCGCGAACCCGAGGAGTCACGCCATGTCCTCCACCACCACCCGCACCAACCCGGACGATCCGCGAGCGGCCGCCGAACGGCGTCGTTGGATGACGCTCGCGGTGCTGTGCCTGAGCCTGCTGATCACGGTGCTCGACACGACCGCCGTCAACGTCGCGCTGCCGACGCTCGACCGCACGCTGCACGCGACCTGGAGCGGCCTGGAATGGATCGTCGACGCCTACACGCTCGTGTTCGCCGGGCTGCTGATGCTCGGCGGCGCGCTCGGCGACCGCTACGGCCGCCACCGAGCCCTACCGACCGGCCTGCTCATCTTCGGCGCCGGCTCGGTGATCGCAGCGCTGGCCGGCAGCGTCGATCAGTTGATCGTCGCGCGCGCGGTGATGGGCGCCGGCGCCGCGCTCGTGATGCCCGCCACCCTATCGATCCTCACCGGCGTGTTCACCGACCCGACCGAGCGCGCGAAGGCAATCGGCATCTGGTCCGCCGTCTCCGGCCTCGGCGTCGCCATCGGTCCGACGCTCGGCGGGCTTCTGCTCGAGCACTTCGCCTGGAGCTCAATCTTTCTGATCAACATCCCGGTCGTCATCGTCGCTCTTATCTGCGGCCGGCGACTGGTGCCCGCCTCCCGTTCACCCAGGCCGCCGCGGATCGACATCGCCGGAGCGACCCTGTCCGTCGCCGGCCTGTCCGCGCTGACCTACACCCTCATCCAGGCGCCCGCCAACGGCTGGACGTCCACCAGCACGATCGCGACCGGCCTGGCAGCCGCCGGCCTGCTCGTCGTGTTCGTGATCGGGCAGGTCCGCCGCGCCGACCCGCTGATCGATGTGCGGCTGTTCTCAAACCCGCGGTTCTCCGCCACCTCCGGTGCGGTGATGGTGCTGTTCTTCGCCCTCACCGCCGCCACGTTCGTGCTGACCCAGATCTACCAGTTCGTGCTCGGCTACTCACCGCTGGCCGCCGGCCTGCGCGCGCTCCGCCAGCATTGATGGTCGCGATCGCCGCACCGATCGGCGCAAAGATCGCGGCCAGCAAGGGACCCCGACTCCCGATCACCGCCGGCCTGATCCTCGCGACCGGCGGCCTGTGCCTGTTCGCCACCGCCAGCCCAGGCTCAAGCTACCTGCACTACATGATCGCGATGACGTTCGTCGGCCTCGGCATCGGTCTCTCGATGGCACCCGCGACCCACTCGATCATGAGCTCCGTCCCACCCGCCAAGGCAGGCGTCGGCTCCGCGATCAACGACACCACCCGCAACCTGGGAGGCGTCCTCGGCGTCGCGATCGTCGGCAGCATCGTCGCTTCCGCGTACAGGACCGGCCTCGCGCCCGCCACGACCCACGTCGGCCGGCACCTGCAAGCGCTCGCCAGCGAGTCGGTCGGACTCGCGAGCGAGATCGGCAAGCACATCCCCGCCAGCATCGGACGGCAACTGATCACCGGCGCGCACCGCGCATTCGTGCACGCCGCCGACCACGGCCTCCTGATCGCGGCCGCCCTCACCCTGATCGGAGCGATCCTCGCGGCCCGCTGCCTCCCCGGCCCGGCCCCGGTCACGAACCCCGCCCGGCAGGTACTCGACACCCCCGAGCAGCCCGCCGCGGCCACCGCCTGACCCACACAAACGCCCACTACACGGGAGCACAACCATGTCGCAGACCACCATCAATCCCGACACCCCACTGGTGACCCTGATCAACGTCTTCACCGTGGCCCCAGAGGACCAGCAGCGCCTTATCACGCTCTGGCAGCAGACAACCGACGACATCATCCGCCACCTCCCAGGCTTCATCTCAGCCAACATCCACGCCAGTCCCGACGGCACCAAAGTCGTCAACTACGCCCAATGGGAAGACACCGACGCATTCAACGCAATGCGCCAAAACCCCCGGGCCAGCGCCCACCTCAGACAACTAGCGCAGATCGGAACACCAGCACCCATCCTGTGCAACGTCATCTCCGTCCACCACCCCACCCCCGCAGCCGACACCCCCTGAACACCAACGACGACCACTCAACCCAAGCCAAACCAACCCCGGCGCCGGCCGCGCGAACCACGCAGTCGGCGTCGGACGCCGCGCCGAGCGATCCCGCGCCAATGTGCCACAGGACAACTTGCGGTGCCAGCACGCTGCCGGAACCCGACCCCCACTCTGCCGCTCAGGCAGCCGGCCCGTCGCGGACTTCCGATTACAACCGGATCGCGCCAGCCCACCCACCGCTGCACGCGATCAAGGTCTGACCGCGGCTCGCCAACTCTGGGCCCTCCTACCCGCGCAACGCGGGTGCACGCGGCCGGGGTCGGCTGGTATGGCAACTCGTCCTCGGGCGGGCATGCGGTGGGTCGGCATATTGGTGCCGGTGTCCGTGTCGGAGCGGGCGTGCGACGTCCCGATCGTGACCTGGGCCACCGAGAAAACCCATCCGCTGATCGTCGCGGTCGTCCTGGGTGGCGATAGACACGCTCGGTCAAACAGTGCCCTCCAAGCCTTGGACATGTACCAAGGGACGGACCTCTACCACCCCGCCGAGCCTAGCCGCCGGGCAGCGAGCAGCAATCTCGAGTACCGAGTCGAGGCTCTCCGCCTCGAACAGGTAGAAGCCGCCAAAGACCTCCTTGGTGTTCGCAAAGGGGCCGTCGGTGATCAACGTGTTGCCGCCCTCGACGCGCACCGCAGTCGCGGTCTCGATCGACTGCAGCTGAGCACCCCCGATGTAACCCGGGAGCTCTGCGATCGCGAAATACTCTGCGGACATCTGTTCCTGCTCTGCGGCGCTCAGCGCCTCATAGGTACCTGGCTTCTCATAGACCAACACCGCGAACTGCATATGCCCTCCTTGAAGGTCGGTATCAACCGTACGACGAACGAACATCGCCGGAGGGGACAAACCTCCACGGCTACGCCTGCGGGACCACGTTTCGATGGCAAGCTGACGCGATCCGAGCGGAACCCGCACGCTCGAGTTTGACTGGATGCGCGGGCACGCGATGGCGTCGAGCTGTTGCCGCTGTCTCGCCGAGCAACGCAGTCCACACCGCGTCGTGACGCCGCTCGGCCGATTCTGCTTCGATCAACGAAGCGGCACCAGCCGGTCGCCGCACCTCGCCACGAGCGGGTCAGACGGCACGCACCATGACGGGGATCGACGCGCGCTTGGCTGGCGCTCTCTTCTACTCAGCCCGCCAAGCCGGGCGCGCGACGTCGCCGGTGTGGTGCGCGTCCGAGCGTTTCCTCCTGGAACGCCCGGGTGTGACGGCTCGTTTGAAAGCTGTCCCCTGAGCGTGCGCCCGTTCGTCTTTAGGGCGACAATCCATTCTCGCTCAGGAGGCGACAGATGAAGTACGCGATGTTGATTCACGAAAAGCCCGGCTACATCGGGGGTCTGGCCGAGGACGAGCGAAACGCCGTGTTCGGCGAATACATGGCGCTGGCCCAGGACCCGCGTGCCCGGGGCGGTGAGCAGCTCCAGCCGATCGAGACCGCGACCACCGTGCGTGTGCAAAACGGCGAGACGCGAACCAGCGACGGTCCGCACACCGACACCAAGGAGGCGCTCGCGGGCTACTTCGTGTTCGAGGCGGACAACCTCGATGAGGCGATCGAGCTGGCGGCGCGGATCCCGGCGGCCCGTTTCGGCGGCGCGGTCGAGGTCAGGCCGGTGGTGGAGCGCTAGCCCTGTTGGACGAGGTTTTCCGGGACGAGTGGGGGCGGGTCCTGGCCTCGCTGGTCGGTTTCCTTCGCGATTTCGATCTCGCGGAGGAGGCCGCCCAGGAGGCGTTCGCGGTCGCCGCGGAGCGCTGGCCCCGCGATGGAGTCCCGGCCAACCCCGGCGCTTGGCTGACGGTCACCGCGCGCAACCGTGCGATCGACCGGATCCGACGTGAGCGGACGCTGGCCGAGAAGGCCCGTCAGCTGGAGGTGCCTGAAGCCACGATGGACGAACTTGACGACACCGTGATCGAGGACGAGCGGCTCGAGCTGATCTTCGCCTGCTGCCATCCCGCGCTGGCGCTCGAGACGCAGGTCTCGCTCACACTGCGCGCGCTCGGTGGGCTGACGACAGAGGAGATCGCGCGCGCGTTCTTGGTCTCCGAGGAGGCGATGAAGCGGCGCCTATCGCGTGCGAAGGCAAAGATCAAGGCGACCGGGATCCCGTTCGCCGTCCCGGCCGAGCACCTGCTACCCGACCGCGTGGAGGCGGTGCTGGCGGTCGTGTACCTGATCTACAACGAGGGCTACTCGGGCCGCATCGACCTGGCCGGCGAGGCGATCAGGCTGGGCCGTGTGCTCGCCGCGCTGATGCCCGACGAGCCGGAGGTGCATGGACTGCTGGCGCTTATGCAGATCCACCACGCGCGACGGGAGGCGCGGTTCTCCGGCGACGAACTGGTGTTGCTCGAGGACCAGGACCGGTCGCTGTGGGACGCGGTGAAGATCGCCGCCGGGCGCACCGCGCTCGAGCGCGCGCTCGCCCTGCGCGGCCGCGGGCCGTACGTGCTCCAAGCCGCGATCGCCTCGCTCCAGAGCGAGGAGCGGATCGACTGGAACGAGGTCGCTGCGCTATACGGCCAGCTCGCGCAGATCACGCACTCGCCGGTGGTCGAGCTGAACCGCGCGGTCGCAGTCGCCCAGGCCGGGGCAACCGAGCAGGCGCTCGAGATCGTCGACGGCCTCGACCTCGACGACTACCAGTACGTGCACTCCACCCGCGGCGAGTTGCTGCGTCGCCTCGGCCGGACCGTCGAAGCACGCGCGGCGTACGAACGGGCGCTGAAGCTCGCCAGCTCAGAGCCCGAGCGTCGCTTCCTCGCGCGCCGAATCGCCGAGCTTTAGACCGCTCAGGGCAGTGGCCGGCCGAGGCGCCGCGGCTGTCCCCTCGGCGCCCGCCCGTTCGTCGTCAGCACGTAGCGACCACACGACCCGGGAGGGCAGCAAAATGACTCAGCCACGAATCCACACCACACGCGAGCTCGACATGCGCACGGGCGACGGGATCGATGTCCGGCTGCTGTGGTGTCAGAACGACGGTCGCGTGACGGTGGCGGTCACCGACACCAAGACCGGTGAGGCGTTCGAGGTTCCGGTACGCGAGGGCGAGCGCGCGCTCGAGGTGTTCCACCACCCTTACGCCTACGCCGCACGGCCACGGCATCGGCGTGTCCCCATCACGGTCTCCCATTCGTCCTAGAGACGAATGCATCACACCCACAGCAAACCTACTGTCCCTGGAGGTCCAATGACATCCACATCCGCAAATATCAACCGCTGGCGAGCGTTCTCGGTACTCGCCGTTGCCGCGTTCATGACCGTGATGGACCTGACGATCGTGAACACGGCCCTGCCGTCGATCGGCCGCGATCTCAACTTCTCGCGGACGAGCCTGCTGTGGGTCGTGACTGCCTACGGGTTGGCCTACGGCGGCTTTCTGCTGCTGGGCGGCCGCGCCGCCGACCTGTTGGGGCGCCGCCGCATGATCATGATTGGCCTGTCAGTCTTCACTACAGCCTCGCTCGGAGCGTCGCTGGCCGGAAGCGAGGCCGTCCTAATCGCCGCGCGCGCGATCCAGGGGCTCGGCGCCGCGACGTTCCTTCCGGCTGCGTTGTCGACCGTGCGGAACATGTTCGCGGAGGGCGCCGAGCGCAACAAGGCGATCGGTATTTGGGGAGCGCTTTCTGCCTTCGGCGCGACCGCCGGGCTGGTGTTCGGCGGTCTGTTGACGAGGTTCGCCGGCTGGCAGTACATATTCCTGTTGAACGTCCCGGTCGGCGTCGGCGCTCTGATGCTGATCCCGCGCGTCGTGCCTGAGAGCCACGCGGATGCCGCAAACCGACGCTTCGACCCGCTCGGGGCTGTATCGGTCACCGGGGCGCTGGTACTGCTGGTCTATGCGGTCGCCCAGGCGCCGCAGGTCGGCTGGGGCAACGGACGCACGATCGCGGAACTGACCGCCGGCGTCGCGCTGCTTGGAGTGTTCCTCGTGATCGAGAGCCGAAGCAAGGCGCCACTGATGCCGCTGCGAATCTTCCGCCTGCAAACGCTTGCTGGAGCTAACGCGGTCGGGTTTCTCCTGGGAGCGAGCTTCTACTCGTTCATCTTCATCGGCACCCTCTACATGCAGCAAGTGCTCGGCTATTCAGCGCTGCAGGGAGGGTTCGCGTGGGCCGTCTCGGGCGTTGCGTCGATGCTGCTCGCCGGCATCTCGCAGATGCTGGTGACGAAGGGCTCGGCGAAGCTGGTCATGGCATTCGGCATGACCGTGCTCGGTGCAGGGATCCTCTGGACCGCCCAGGCGCCCGTCCACGGCTCCTACATGGCAGACCTCTTCGGCCCGTTCCTGCTAGCCGTCGGGCTGGGCACCTCGTTCGGGTTCATTCCGATCGCGATCGCGGCCCTCGCGGGCGTGGAGGATCACGACGCCGGGCTCGCTTCGGGGCTGAACTACACGGCCACGGAGCTCGGAGGTGCGCTCGGCATCGCGATCGCCTCAAGCGTCGCCGCCAGCCATTTCAACACGCTGACCCGTGGCGGCGACACCGTTCGCGTAGCCCTGACCGGTGGCTTCCATGCCGCTCTGTTGGTTTCCGCCGTGATCGCCCTGTGTGGAATCCCCCTCACGTTCCTCCTCATCCGCCGCGACGAGCTGTCCGACGCCGTTGCCAAGACCACGATCTCCGAGCCGCAGCCCGCGCTCGCCGGCGCCAACTGACCCAACCAACCACCAAACACCTCACGCATGGCGGCCGCGAGTGATCTCAGCGTTTCGCGATACACCGCCCGATCAGCCGTACGGAAATCTGCGGGCCGTCAGCCGACGGCCCGCAGCCCCGTGTCCCGCGCACCACGGACGTAAAGCGAGCGTCAGCCCGCGTGTCGCCGCGGACCTCCCAGTCGCCACCAGCAGGGCTGCGCAGATGGGCCGTAACGTTGCCGCCGGATCCCCGAGGAGCGTCGAGGTCTTGACGTCCGCTAATTGAAACCCCCGAGTTCTGTTCGACGGCCAAGAGGACCCCTTGACGGACGCGGTTCGGGGAGGCCGCGGGACTGGTGGGCGGGGCGGAGCAGGGGTCAGACGTCAAGGCCGCGGCGCTGTAGCCAATCGGCGAGGACGACATCGCCGCGGCGAACCTGAAAGCGCTCGCACAGGGCGATGAGCGCCTCGCCCGCGGCGCGCGGCGCGTCGCTCTGCAACGCCGCGAGAGCCGCGAGCGTCAGCTGCGCGTCAGGCAGCGTCAACGGCCGTTCGAGCAGCAGCCGCCCGGCCCACCGCACGGCCGCTCGCGGGAACGATGCGGGTTCGCGATCGAGGAAGCACAGGCAGATCGCCAAGGCGTCCTCGAGATTGACCTGCGCCAACTCTCCGGCCGCCACACGGATCCCCTGCGGCGATCCGCTGCTGAGCGCGCGGGTGAAGCGCGCGTAGGCGTTGCCCTGGCTGGTCACGGTCGAACCCGGCCCATACGAACGGATGTTCGCATACGGGGGTGGGGTGGGATCGCAACGCCTGGTGCGGCCCCGAGCCCCGCCAGGTTGGCACACCCCTGCGGGGCGCGCCCTGTGGCGGGGATCGGTTCCGCACCAGGCGAAACCACCGCAAGCAAGGAGAACGACGTGGCCACGATCACCGACACCCACACCGCGACCGCCGAGCAGCGCACGATCGCGCTGTCGCGGATCGTCATCCCCGACGGCTTCAATCCGCGCGGGCCGGTCGGGGAGGACCCGGAGCTCGACGCGCTCGCCGAGTCGATGCGGCAGGTCGGCTGCCTGCAGCCGATCCGCGTGCGACCCGACGGCAGCGGCGACTACGTTCTGATCGCCGGCGAGCGACGCTACCGCGCCGCGCTCAGGGCCGCGCTGACCGAACTGCCCGCGATCGTGCGCCCGGCCGGCGCCGGCGACGAGGACGAGGAGAACGAGCTGCTGGCCGAGGCCGTGATCGAGAACGACCTGCGCAGCGACCTGACCCCGCTCGCCCGCGCCCGCGCGTACGCCGCGATGCCCTCGGGATCGGTCGAGGTCGCTTTCTTGGAGCGCGAGCGCCTCGCTGATCCGGAGGCCGGCGCGCCACAGGAGCACGATGAGCGTGCCGAGTCGATGTCCGTTGGCGCTGTCGCCGACGGCTCGCATCACCGTCACGATCTCTTCGACGGTAGGCGGATCAGCCGGGTATTGCTCGCCCTTCTTTCGCGGGGGACGCCCTCGGTGGTACCCGGGCATCGTCGCTGGCGAGCGGCGATGGCCGGCGGCGTCGAGCAACATGGACTGCATGGCTTCCTCCCTTGTGGTGGATGGCTTGACAACCCAGGGCTGTACTGCCATCGTGAGTACGTGTCCACGATCAAGGAAGACCGCCTCCAGATCCGGGTCGGCCCGTCAGACAAGGCGCTGCTGGAACGGGCGGCTGCCGCCTCGCACCTGAACGTCTCCGCGTTCGTTGTTCAGGCCGCGGCGTCCAGAGCGGAAGAGGTTCTGGCCGAGCGCTCCAGCATCCGCCTCTCAGGCGAAGCTGCGACCGCTTTCACCGAAGCGCTCGAGCGCCCAGCCGAGCTCAACGAACGACTCGCGAGCGCGATGCGCCGCAAGCGCAAGTTCAGCTGGCTTGACTGAGCTGCGCCGCCCGGCACCCCTTGACCCGCGCCGACACGACCGCGACCAGTTTGAGAGCGGCGAGCCGGTGCTCGATGATTGGTTGCGCCGCTACGCCGGGCAGAACCGACGACGCGACACAGCCGCCACCTGGGTCATCGCTGACGCCCAACACGCGGTAGTCGCATACGCGAGCATCTCAATGACCGGGATCGACCGGTCGGCCGCACCCGACGTCCTGGCAAAAGGCGCGCCCGACCCCGTCCCCGCGCTCCTACTCGGCCGGCTCGCCGTCGATCATCGCTACACCGGGCTCGGCATAGGCACCACGCTGGCATTCCACGTCCTCGCGACGACCGTCGAACTAAACGAGAAGGCCGCATGCCGAGCGGTCGTCGCGACCGCCCTCAGCCAAACTGCTCGGACCTGGTGGGAACGGCTCGGCTTTCACCCGTTCGATCCGCAACACCCCGACGAACTCGACCTCTACCTCCTGACCGCCGAGATCGACGCCACCCTCCGACGCTCCCGATAACGCCGATCACCTGAGGTCCGCGCAAAGCGCGTCCGGCGATTTGTGCCTCGCCAGCGCGTCGCTGCATCAAAGCGGGTCGATCGCTCTGCTTTACTCCTGCAACTCGCGCGCGGGCGCATCCCCGGCGAGCGCGCGTCGGCACCAGTCAAGTACCGCGTCGGCAACTTGGCTGGTGGTCACAGCTAGCGATGCGCGTCGTTAGTGTGTAGTTGGCTGGTGGTGCGAGGCAATGGTTCCACCCCCACCCTTCGTCCGGACCAAACCACCGACCAAATCCTCGCCAAAGCCAACAGCCCCAGGCCAGGAGGCCCAATGCATCGCGGTGAAGTCTCGTGGGTCGAGTTCGACGAGCGCCGCCCCGTTCTATTGCTCGGCGATGAGGAACCCTCGGGCTTTCGGGCAATACAAGTGGTCGCTGCCGCCCCGACCGACATCACCGGCGTCGCGTTGGAGGTCGCCGTAGGCAACGTCGACGGACTGCCTTTCGCAGGCGTCGTGCGCGTCGCGCTTCCGCGTCCAGGTCTCGTCCCGTGCACCTGGCTGACAACCCTGTCCCGTTCAGATCTCCTCGAACCAGCGGGCGCCATTCCCCTAACGAAGCTCGACGAGATCACGGAGCTCCTCCACCTCGCAGGACTCGATTACGCGCGAGAAGAGTCGCCTTCAAGGCCCGGGCGCAGCGCGCAACCTTCGCCGCCCGCTCGCGCGTGAGTGTCGCGGTACTCAGGACACTGAGTACAAGGCATGTGGGAGGCCGGCGCAGACGAACGTGCCGCCGTGCTGGGGCGCGACGCCTGTCGTCTCATTCGCGCGTCAGGAGATTACTCCAGATGCGCCGGCGAACCCATAGCCGTCAGAGTTGCCGCTCACGTTGCCGCCCTGCGTGACTTCGCTGACGGTTCCCAGGACCGTCAGGCGAGGCCGCTGATACCCCGTGCAACTCGGCCCGTCCTGCTCCGGCGGGCCAGCAGGCGTGGGACCGTCGGACCGTGAAGGGATCTCTGTCATGAGCGGCTTGCTCCGCTTCGGCTCGTTCCTTGGCACGCAATCACGCTCACGACCCCTTGCCATTGCGCCGCGCGCGCGCCGAACCGCGCTCGGCAGAGCGAACCGCTGGCTTCTTGGTCTTCTTGGCGTTGGCGTGTGAGCCGGTCCTGGGGTGCTTGCCGGCCTTCGGCTTCTTCTTCTTCTTCTTCTTCGCCGTCTTCGCCTTGGCCTTGGGCTTCTTCGCCTGCGCCGAGCAGCAGCAGGCTTCCGAACGCCAGCGCGTAGGCCGTCACGATCCATTGCCGACATCGGTCGAAAAGCCGAGCGCCCGTTGAGCGGAAGGCAGCGCCGACGTTCACGATCGTTGCGTCAAGTACGACCATCAGCTGCGCAACGCCGAGGAGCGCGAGGACCGCCCGATCTACGGTCCGCCGGCCCGGGTTGTGTTACGGACATGATTGGTTGATCAGGCATGGACTTCTCCTTTTGTGTCGGGCTACCGCATGCGGCAGGCCAACGGATAAAGGGTGGGTGGGGTGGGGGGAAGGGCGGGGAACGCGTCGGGCGGGCCATGTGGCGGGGGGGCGCGCCGCCTAGGGGGGAGCAGAGAGGCGCGGAGCCGCGCGAGTTCTTGTGGGGGGGGAGGTTGGGGCCGATGACGGCCACTTCCCCAGCCGGTCAGAGTTGGCCGGCTTGCCGCAGAGGTCTCGCGTCGGGCGCCGCGTTACGTGACCGACCGCCCCGGATCACGCGGGGTATCTGGGGCGGCCGGTCGCGATTACTGGTTGTCTGTGAGGCCCGCGGGCGGGAGGATCATCTCGATGTAGTCGAACGTCGCGATGTCATGGACGATGAACGGCAGTTCGGCCATCCGCTCCCGGGCTTGGTCTGCGGTCACGTCAGCAAGGATCAACACGGGGCCTGTCTGGTCTGCTTTGAGGAAGACGTCTTGGACGAGGCCTTCGGCTCCGCCTTACCGATGAAGGCCCCTTCCGCCGGCAGCAGCTCGGTGTGTTCCTTGCCGGTCAGCTGTCCGATCATTAGTACGTGCATGGCGTCTCCTAGTGGTGGTGGTTCGTGGGGGAACTTCTGCGCGGTGGTACCCGCCGCGTGCGTTCGGCCTTCAGCGACGCCCACTGTTCGAGGGTGTTCAGCTCGGGGCCCATCTGCCGTGTGCGGGAATGTTGGCGTCAAAGCCGACCTCTCCCATCCAGGTGAACATCGTCGTGATCTCCGCTGGGATCCGTTTGCGCATCAGTCGCGGCAGCCGAACCAGAACAGCGGTGGGCGGCCGCTTCGCTTCAGCGCCGCGATCGCAAGCGGCCTCGTCAGAGAATCGCCCGCCAACGAGATGGTCTGGCCGACGAATCTCTCCGGATCGGCGAAGGCTGCGGACACGGACCCGCCGATGTCGTTGACATCGATCAACTGCAGCGGCTTGGTGTCTGGAACGTAGGTCTTCCAGAGCGACATGACCATCGCTCGGAACGCGGCCCGTTCCAGGTTCTCCATGAACATGACGGGTCGCAGAATCGTGGCCGGAGCTCGAGCGGAGCGAACGTGCTCCTCGATCTGCCATTTGCTCTCGTAGTGAGGACGCCCGAGTCCGTGTCAACACCGGAAGTGGACGAGTAGACAAAGTGGCTCACCCCGGCCTCGGCTGCTGCGGTTGCCAAGCGCTTCCCCTGCCGCTCCTCGGCGACGACCCCTGGGGCTGGAAGCTCTGCACGCTGAAGACGCCGTACGCGTCTCGCACAGCCTCAGCGACCGAACGCTCGTCGTCGAGGTCGCCCTTGACCAGCGTCACGCCTCTCGCCTCCAGGGCCTGAGCACGAGCAGACGCCGGATCGCGAACGAAGGCCCGAACCTCCCAATCGTCGTCTTTCCGTGGGTCGAGCAGGGACCGACAGCGCCACCTTGGTTCCCGGTGGCGCCGGTGATAAGCAGAATGCGTTTTGACATGAAGGCCTCGGTCGCTAGACGGTGCTATTAAAATTTACTTTCCGGATAGACAATAGAACACTCGGCCGGCCATGTCAATTGTTTTTTCTTTCCGTAGCGCTATGTTAATCGAGATGAAGCCCCCGCCCCCTGCCACCGATCACGCGGACGTCCCCCGGCCGCGAGCGCGGAATCGCACACGCTGATCCTCGACGCCGTCTATGAGCTGCTGCAGGAGCGGTCCGTCCGCGACCTCACCATCGAGGCCATCGCAAAGCGGGCCGGGGTCAGCAAGCAACGATCCACAAGTGGTGGCCGACCAAAGCCGATCTCGTCCTGGCGATGTTCCAGGAACGCCTCGATAGCCAAGCGCCGCCTCCAAGGCGTGGAGCCGATATCCGGACAGGACGCCGTCAGGTTCACGGTTCGCCAGCTGGTGAAACGGTTCAACGGGCTGTTCGGCAAGGTCATGGCCGAACTCATCCCCAAGGCCAAGGCGTACCAGCCGTCCTAGAAACGCTGTACACCCGGCACATGCGAACTGCCGAGCAGCGACCGTCGCCAACGTTGAACGCGCCCGAGCGGCCGGCGAGCTCCCCGGCGACGTCGACCCGGAACTGGTCGTGGACACTATCTTCGGACCGCTCTACTACCGGCTGCTGCTCCGACACGAACCACTGACCCAGGCATACGCCGACGAACTGGTCGCCGCTTCAACACACACAACCCGCGAACCGAGACCGTCACCTAACACGCGACGCCTACGCCTAAGCTTGGTCTACGCGTCGCGCAGTTGGTCTGTCTGCTGATCCTCAGGGGGTACCGCCTGAGGATGACGCCCAGTCGAACCAATCCCGACCGAGTGATGACGCGGGCGGCCGCTACCGACGCGATTGCTCCGCCACGAACCCGGAGGCCTCCTACCTCCGCCGGCTCCGCGCGCGGATCGGGCTACAAGCAACGCTCTGCCTGACGAGCGCTGTCGTCGATCGGGCGAGCCCGAACACGCGACTGTGGATTGGCGACGTCTGCAACATCACGCCAATCGCCGGCGCCGGGCGAGCGCTCCGCCACGCGAGGATCGTCCGCGTCGGACCCGTCTGATGCCCGGATGCGCGCCCGTCAGCCCGGAGGCTGCCGGTCCTCGTTTGCGGGGTCGGGAAGGGGCTCATGCTCGTGCTCGCGCGGTTCGCCCTCGTGAGGCGCGAGATTGGCGACGAGCGGGTCGGGCGCTGTCGTTGTAGGCGAGACCCGCATTCGTGCCCACGCGGGCATCCGTCCGGTCGGGTGCTCCAAGACCAGATCTGCTGCTCGCCTGACCGAGACGCGGGGCTCTCGTGGCCGGGCGTCCGACTCAGCTTCGGCCGCGAGCGCTAGCCGGGATCCTGCGAACACCCGACGTGGTGCGTGCGCGAGTTCCGCATTCTGGACTCAGGAGGGCACAGCGGTCGCGTCCGGCGATGCTGTAGTTGAAGACGGGTCTCTCGCAGAGGCGCCCAGAGTAAGTGCTGTCCAGCTGCGGCTCGGGTGGAGACGGGGCCTCAAGGGACCGCAGATGCAGGCCGCACCGCGTTATGTCGACCCCCGGCGGAGCCCGGCCGGGCGTCGGCGCGGTTTCCCCTATGCGGTGATCTTGGTGAGAAACAGCCAGGCGCTGGCCACGCCGCCGGTCAGCGCGACGATCACGGGGACCACCAGCACGTACAGTCCGTCATGTACTCCGAGTACGAGCAGGATGCCGGAGACGAGCAGCAAGATCGAGACGATCGTGGTCGGCGTGATCAGCTGGAGAGTCGGCGCAGGATGCCCGGCTTGCGGCGGGGACAGGTGCTTTGCCGCAGGGCGGTGGGGTTTAGTTCCGATGCCGTTGGCGGCTGCGGCCTTTACCGTCGAGCCGTCACGCCTGGTGCCTGGCCCAAGTGCGTGCCGATCGACATGGCCGTTCCCCCGTCAGGACCAGTCCCTTGATGCCGGAGGTTTCCGTGCCCGACGCGCCAGATGTCCCTGACTCGGTCGGTTCTGCGGTTGATCGGCGGGGCGTGGGTGCTCGGCGGTGGTGGGCGCTGGGCGCGTTGGTGATGGGTGGCGTGGCTGTGGGCTTGGACGCGACGGTCCTCAGTGTCGCGCTGCCGACACTCGCGCGAAAGCTGCATGCGTCGGAGTCAGATCTGCAGTGGTTCTCGTCGGGGTACCTGCTGGTGTTGGCGGCGGCGATGTTGCCGTGTGGTTTGCTCGGCGATCGGTATGGCCGTAAGAAGGTGCTGCTCGGTTCTTTTGTGCTGTTCGCGGTCGGCTCGACGGCGTGCGCGGCGGCGCCGTCGAGCGGCGCGTTCATCGCTGCGCGGGTGCTGCTCGGGCTGGCTGGGGCGGGGGTGACCGTGATGGGGTTCGCGACGCTGCCGGTGCTGTTCGAGGAGGAGGAGCGCCCGCGAGCGGTCGGGATCATGGCGGCGGCGACGTTTGTGTCGTTGCCGCTCGGCCCGATCCTCGGGGGCTGGCTGTTGACGCATTATTGGTGGGGGTGGGTGTTCTTGATCAATGTGCCCGTCTGCCTGGCCGGCGTGGTTGCCATCTTCGTGCTCGTCCCGGAATCCCGCGCGCGCGAGCGGCCGGGTCTTGACCCCGTCGGGGTGGCCCTGTCGATCCTCGGCTTGGTCGCGTTGATCTACGGTCTGATCCAGGCTGGTCAGCACGGCTGGAGCAACAGGGGCGCGGTGCTCGAGATGGTCTGCGGTGTGGCGGTGCTGGTTGGGTTCTTCTTCTGGGAGCGGCGGCTCAGCCACAGGCCGGGTGGTCAGCCGTTGCTCGATTTAGCGCTGTTCCGCCTGCCGTCGTACACGTGGGGGGTGATCCTCGCCGCGGTCGCGATCTTCGCGATGTTCGGGGTGCTGTTCACGATGCCCCAGTACTTCCAGGGAGTGCTGGGCACAAGTCCGATGGGGTCGGGCCTTCGGCTGTTGCCGCTGATCAGCGGGCTCCTGGTCGGGGCGGTGCCCGCGGACCGGATCGTGCGGCTGGTTGGGGCGAAGGTCGCGGTTGCCGTCGGGTTCGCGATCCTCGCCGCCGGGTTGCTGATCGGGTCGCGCACCAGCGTGGGCTCCAGCGGTATGTTCCTCGCGGCGTGGACGGCGGTCGTGGGCTTGGGGATGGGTCTCGCGCTGGCGACCTCGATGTCGGCCGCGCTCTGTGAGCTGTCCGCGGATCGCAGCGGGGTGGGATCGGCGGCTCTACAGGCGATCAACAAGCTCGGCGGTCCGCTCGGCATCGCAATCCTGGGCAGCGTGCTCAGCACCGCCTACCTCGCCCGCCTCGTCACGGCCGGGCTCCCGGCCGCGGCCGCGACCGCCGCACGGCAGAGCATCTTCGGCGCCGTCGCGGTCGCGGATCAGATCCACTCGCCGGCACTGCTAGCGTCCGCCCACTCAGCGTTCGTGAGCGGGATGGACCTCGCGCTGGTCGTGTCGGGCGCGATCGCGCTCGTCGGCGTCGCGCTCACCGTCGTCTTCCTACCCAAAGTGAACGCCGTGAAGGCGGTCGAGCTGCCACCCGTCGCGAAGCTGCCCACGGTTGTCGCCCCCCTGTGATCGCCCGGCGGGCGAGTCAGGCGAGCGGCAACGCCTAGGCTTCGATTCGACGGTCCTCACGGGATTGGTGTGGTGCGCGAGCGTGCCAGTGGCTGGATGCCCTGATGCCAGCAACCAACGACAACTCCCTGGCGCAGGCCACAGACGTCGAGACGGCGGCTGTGCTCGACGCGGAGAAGGCGAGCCGAAGTCTGCGGCGCGGGCTCATCTCGCTCGCGATCCTCGTCGCGCTCGCCGGTGGTCTGGTCCTCGCAGTACCGGGGTTGCATGGTGTCGGGCACACGCTGGCGCACATGCAGCTCGGCTGGATCGCGGCCGCGATCGCGCTCGAGATCCTCTCCTGCCTGGGCTATGTGCTCGCCTTCCTGCAAGTCTTCGAAACAGCGCCGCTCCGCTTCGGCGGGCGCGTCGCGCTGAGCGAGCTTGCGTTCGGCACCGCCGTGTCGCTCGGCGGCGCCGGGAGCGTCGCGGTCGGTGCCTGGCTGCTGATCGAGCGCGGGTCGCCGCCGGCGCGGGTCGCCGAGCGCTCCGCGGTCCTGTTCCTAATCACAAGCGCCGTGAACGTGATCACGATGACCCTCGTCGGGCTTGCCCTCTTCCTCGGCATCGTTCCCGGCCCGCACAACCCACTCCTGAGCGCCGTGCCCGCCGCCGTCGGAATCACCATACTCGCGTTCTTTCTGGCGCTTCCGCGTCTGTCCGAGCTCGGTGCCGCCCATCGAGCGCCCGGACGTATCCAGAAGCTACTCACGACGACGGCCGAGAGCGTCCGCGACACCAGAGACCTACTGCTCAAACCCGACTGGCGGATCGTTGGCGCGTTCGCCTACCTCTGGTGTGACATCGCCGTACTCGTGGTGTGCTTCGCCGCCACCGGTCACAGCCCACCGCTCGCCGCGATCGTGCTCGCCTACCAGATCGGATACCTGTCCAACGTGATCCCGATCCCCGGCGGCATCGGCGTGCTGGACGGCAGCATGATCGGAATGCTGGTGCTCTACGGAGTCGCCGCGACACCAGCAGCCGCAGCGACCCTCGTCTACCACGCGATCGCGCTATGGATCCCCGCGATGTGGGGCACGGCCGCGTTCCTCGTCCTACGGCGCACCAGGCACCAGCCGCTGACGCTGCGGCCCCCGCTGGCCGAGCGTCGCCGACTGCGCGCTGACCGACGACACCAGCCCGATCGAAAAAGCTGACGCGGCCCTCACTAGCCGCGCTGGCGCACCGCTCCGGGGTGTAGAGAGACCTTAAGCCCGCCGACACACGCGAACGGATGTCCTGGCCCCAGTGCGGCTTGAGGTCGGGGAGGATCTGCATCCAGACCGGTCCTGCCGAGCGGGGTCTCGCGTCGGAGCCGGCGCTTGTCCAGGATTCGTGCTGACTCGTGCACGGCGGCACGGTCGGCGTGATCGCGCCGGCGCCGGCGGGGGATGCCTCAGCGGACGCCTGGGAGCGGGTGGCGGTGGATGCTCGGCGGGACGCCACCGCGGCCCCGATCCGCAACAACCTATCCGGTCGCGACCGCCCCGACGGTGCGACGCGTCGGTGACGCTGCGGGTGATGCTTGGCGCACCGGGCACATCCGAGCACGATGCGACGATCTCGCCGTGATCGGCTTCGTCGACGCGACATCAGCCTGGTGACCGCGATCCGACATGCCGCACGCGAGCAGGGGTTCCGGGTGGTCTTCGGGGCAGCGATATCGCTGATCGCGCTAGGCACGATCGTCTACTCGGTGAGCGAAGGGTGGAGCGTGTTCGACAGCTTTTACTTCGCGGTCTGCACGCTAACCACGTCCAACGTTTCCGATCCCCACCTGGTGCTGACCAGCGAGCCGATCCGGACCTTCACCGCCTTCTACTTGTTGATCGGGCTCGGGGTCCTCGTTGAGACCGCCCGCCAGATCGGCATCTGGTACGTCAAGACCCGATCGGAGCACGGGTTGGTGGCCAGGCATGCCGAGCACCGCCACAGCGAAACACACGGCCCGCCATCCTCGCCTCCGACCTCGAGCACGGGCGGCCCATGAGGTCAGCGCCTCTGCGACCCAGCGTCCTCCTTGGGACAGGCTCCCAGTGGCTAGCCTCGATCACGACGCACGAGCAGGCGACGTGACTGTCGCTTGATCGTGACCTCGTCGATAGCCCGCAGGTAGAGGGCTACGAACGGGTGGGCTGGCGTTTGGTGGCATCCAGGCAGAGACCTTCATCACGGCTCTTCGACGAGCGGCGGCGAGACTCCCCAGTTTGCGATTCGCGCGTCCGCGCGGGGTCGGGCAAGCCTGCTTTCGTGATTCGACGAGCACGGCACTTTGGTCAGCGTCTCCCTCCCTTTGCGCGGACAGCTGGCATCACGGGGAGGCCTTCGCCCATGAGGCGACTGGGAGTGCGCCACCGCTTCGGCGACCAGGGGCTTTAGTTGAATCACGCTGGCGCGAGGTGGCAGCGTCCGCTCTCCGGCTGCCGGTCGGGCTCGATCACGGGTGCGCGGTGAAGACGTGGGCGACGGCTCCGGCGCTGAAGGCGGTGATGCTCACGGGCTCGATGGTGAGGGGTGCTGTGAACAGCCGCTCGCCCGCTCCGAGAACGACCGGGTGGACGACGAGACGGTACTCGTCGATCAGCCCGGTCTCGACGAGCGATCGAGCGAACCGGACGCCGCCCTGCGCGAGCAGGTATCCGCCTGAGCGCTCCTGCTTTAGACGCGAGACGGCGTCGGCCAGGTCTCCGGTCGCGATCGTCGTCTCGCCCCAGTCGGCGGACGTGAGCGATTTTGAGAACACCACCTTGGGGATCTCGTTCATCGGCGCCGCGAACGGTCCGGCTGCACCCGGCCAGAAGCCGGCCCAGCGCGCGTAGGTCTCGGCGCCCACGAGGTGCGCGCCGGCATTGCTCAGAGTGTCGAGGACCCACTCGGCACCGTCGGGAGAGCGTCCCGCGGCCTCCCAGCCGGAGCTCCCGTCGGCCGGTGCGACGTACCCGTCGAGCGAGACGGACATCTTCAGGATCAGTGAAGTCATGCGCTGCTTCCTTCCAGGATCGATGAGGTACCGCCATGGACTCTGCCGACTTCGGAAAGTCATCGGTGGCGAGCGCGACGGCGAAGGGCGCGGGCAAGCAAAGGCGCCGCGACGTTTCCGACGCGTAGATCCACTCAGACGCGAGACCGCAGAAACCTAGGGTCGCTGCTGCACAGGCACCGGGCGCCGAATTGCGTCGGCCCAGCGCCCTGTGTGTGGCGATCAGCAGGTGCGACGCCCCGCACGGGTGAGACCCGCATTCATGCGGGCGGGCATCGCAAGTTGATGTGGCTTCGTAACCGCCTGTGTCCGATACCGCCAGCGCGGCCGCCGTCGGCGCGGCTGCCGCTCTGGTGCTTGCATCAACCGGGCTGGCTGGCGCCGGGCGGGACGAGCTCGGCCGTCGAGTGCTCGGGAGCCCGTGCGCCGTTGTCCGCGCGGACCGGGGAAGTGGGCGCGGAGGTGGCAATGCCAGCGCCCACTGTGCGAGCGGGTCTGGCCAGAACCCGGTGAGGGTTGCGGCGCGTCGCGTTCGGTCTTGTGGGAGACGCGCCGCGCCCGTGCAAGGCGCAATTGCACGGGCGTGAGTGCGTGTCCGGTCGGCCTGAGCGGTTGCTCAGTGGCCGCTGTCGGGGTGGCGGAGGAGGGTGGGGGCCGCGGCCAGGGTGCCGAGGCCGACGGCGAGGCCGAAGATGAGCAGCGTCACCTTCGGGCTCAGGTATTGGAGCGCGACGCCAACGCCCAGGACCGGTAGCGAAACGCCCACGTATCCCGCCATGAAGAAGGTGGCCAGGGCTCCGGCGCGATCCTCAGGGCCGGAGGTGGACAGGACCACGCCGAGGCTGCCGCGGAAGATCCCGCCAACGCCTCCGCCCACGAGCGTCGCGCCGATCAGGAACAGGGCGAGGCTTGGCGGCGCGGTCCAGGCCGAGGCGACGAACACGCCCAGACCAACTGTGATCATCACGATCGCGGTGGCCACCAGACGTCGGATGGACCAGCTGGTGGTCGTCGTCTGCACCACGACGCCGCTCCCGAAGGTGAGGAAGATCGCCAGCCCGGTCAGCGCGGGCGACGGGTGGTGCAGCGGTCCGGCCAGGAAGGTCCCGCTCAGGCCGGCGAGCAGTCCGTCGGCGGAGAAGGTGACGAACACCGCCGCAACGGCGGCGAAGAAGAGGCTGCGCGCACTCTCCGGTGCGCTGAGCCGCTGTGGGCGATAGCGCGGGCGCGGCTGCACTGGCGCGTGCCCCTCAGGCGCAATGGCCAGCGCGAACAGCGCGATCACGAGAGCCGCGAGCGTGACCAGGTACGGCAGGGTGAGGCCATCGGGCACGTAGCGTGCGAGCAACCCGCTGACGAGCGGCCCCAACGCCAGGCCGCCGACGTTGGCGGTCGTGGCGACGGTTCCCGCCCGGCGCGTCGGCACGCCGTCTGTGCCAGAGTCGAGATCCGTGATGTACGCGGTGGCGGCGGCCGCGCTGCCACCGAGTGCCATGCCGCTGAGGATGCGCGCGACAAATAGGGCGGGGAGCGACTTCCACGAGATGAAGACCAATGCCGCGACCGCGGCGAGGGCGACTGCCGGGATCAGCACCGCGCGTCGTCCGTACCAGTCGGACAGGTGCCCGACGAACAGCAAGCTCGCTACCACGCCGAGCGCGTAGACCGCGTAGACGAGCGTGATCGTGAGCGACGAAAGGTGCAGCTGCCGCTCGTAGAGACCGTAGAGGGCGCTCGGAGCTGTCGAGAACGCCGTCACGGCGAGGAACGAGAAGGCGACTGCCCAGAAGCCCGCGTGTCGAGACAGCCGCGGAAGGGCGGGGACCGATGCTCCGAGCCGTGGAGCGGTGAAGGTGTGCTGAAGTTGCATTGTGTGTCTCCTCTCTCGTGTCCTGAGGAGACAGAGCGTGCGCCCTGGGCAACCCGATCGCACCCGGGGCAGACCCTAATTCACCCCCTAGTTGGGCACCGTGTGCACACGCGCAGCAACCGCCGCATCAGCCCGCCGCAACGGCATGTCCCCGCGTCGGGAGGGCGTCGCGGAGGTCCTTGCGCGAGCTGATCCCGAGCTTCATGAACACCTTCTTCAGATGCCATTCGACGGTCTTGGGGCTGATGAAGAGCTCCGTCCCGATTTCCGGGTTCGTCCGGCCGGCGATGGCGAGTCGCGCGATGTGCTCCTCCTGCGGGGTGAGCTCATCGCGGGTGTCGTCTCGGCGCTTGCGGACCGTCTCGCCGGTCGCGAGGAGTTCGTTTCGCGCGCGCTCGGCGAAACCGTCCGCGCCGATCGCGCCGAATCGGTCATACGCGGTGCGCAGTTGCTCTCGCGCGTCCACTCGGCGGCCCTCGCGGCGCAGCCACTCCCCATAGAGCAGATGCCCGCGCGCGAGTTCCACGCGCAGGCGTGTGCGTCCGAGGCGCACGATCGACTCGCCGTACTCGCGCTCGGCGGTGTCCGCCTCGCTCAGCAGCGCGCGGACGCGGCCTTCGATGCCCAGCACCCAGTCGGTGCGGGTCACGTGTGTGCGTTCCGACAGCCAATCGAGCGCGGCCTGGACGAGCGCCTGATCGCCGGTTCTCGATGCCGCCTCGGCCAGCTCGGCGACGACGAACGGGCCGATTCCCACGTGGTCGCGGTGCTCAAACGCAGTCTGCGCGGCGTCGCGAGCCGCCTCGTAGCGACCGATCCCGTTGTAGAGCACCGCCTTCGCGTAGGTCGCGACGTCGACCATTCTGCCGAGCCCGCGCGCGCTCGCTGCTTGCACCATCCGCTCGGTCAGCTCGGACGCAAGCGATTCCTGGCCGCGCCACGCCGCGAGCATCATCTCCTCATAACCCACCGCCGTGTTCCCCATCGCCTGCGCGATCACGCGCTCCTCCTCGACGAGCACCGCTGCATCGGTCAGCTCCCCGGAGGCGAGCTGGCTTCTGGCGAAGAAGTTGAGCGCGAACTGCAGTTGCACAAGCGCGCCGGAATCGCGGGCGGCCTGCACCTGACGCGAGGCCAGCTCATGCCAGGAATCGGCGTCCCACAGCTCGATCGCGATCAGTCCGGTCGCCCTCGCGCCCGTCAACCATAGCCAGCGGCCAAGGTCCCCGTCGGGGACCTTCAGCGCCAGCACGGTCTCCAGCGCCTGATTGAGCTGCGGCGCGGCCGCAGCGTACCCCTCCGTCAGCCGAACCGCGAATGCGTCGAGCACGACATCCACCGCGCCGGGCGGGTCGGGCGCAGGTGGTGCCGAGCGAGCGGCTTCGGCTGCCTCGAGCAGAGCGCCCGGGCTGTCCAGATCTCCGGCCCAGATCGCCGCGCCGAGCGCCTCGAGGTGCGTCGCGCGCGCCAGCTCGGGGTCCAGCGGCTCCAATCGCTTGGCCGCGCTGACGAGCAGCCGCGCGGCGTCGCCGACGCGGCGTTGATCAAAAGCGATTTGTCCCTGCAGGTGCTCTACCTCTGCGGTCTCCAAAGCCGCCATCGGCCCGGCCTCGGCGGCGCTGAGCAATTGCAGTGCCGCGTCGAGCGCGCCGGCGTCGCGCTTTGCTCGAGCCGCCGCGAGCAGGCGCCGCACCCGCTGGGCGGGGTCGGGCGTGAGTGTCGCCGCGCTCTGGAGAAAGGCAGCGGCTGCAGCGATCCCTCCGCGTGCCTGCGCGCGGGCGGCTGAGCGTTCCAGTTCCTCGGCGACCTTCTCGTTGGGTCCTGCTGCGGCCTGGGCGCGGTGCCATGCGCGCCGGTCGGGATCGATCTCTGGATCGGTGGCCTCGGCAAGCGCCGCGTGAAGCACATACCGCTCAGCAGGTGACGCCGAGCGATACGCCGCGGAGCGCACCAGCGGGTGACGGAACCGAACCTGAGGACCGACCTCGAATAGGTCCGCATCGACCGCCGGCGTCGCGGCCTCCGGATGAATCCCGAGCTGCTCGGCTGCCCGCCACACGAGCAACGGCTCGCCGACCGGATCGGCCGCCGCGAGCTGCAACAGCCGCCGCGTGTCGGGCGGAAGTTCATCCAGCCGTCGCCGAAAGCCGTCCTCGATGCTGCTCGACAGCCCGACCGCAGCAGGCGCGGCAAAGCCGCCGGCCAGCTCGGCGGCGCTCATGCCGCGCGGCAGCTCCAGCAGCGCAAGCGGATTGCCTGCTGTCTCCGCGACGATCCGGGCACGAACGCGCTCGTCGATTCGCCCCGGAATGACCGTCTCCAGCAAAGCGCGTGCGTCGACGTCGTCGAGTCCCCGCAACGGCAGCTCTGGCAGGCCCACCAGTTGGTACTCACCGGTCGGCTCCCGTACGGCGAACACGAGCGCCACCGGCTCCGCCAGGAGTCTGCGCGCGACAAATCCGAGCACTCGGGCAGACGCATCATCGAGCCACTGGAGATCGTCCACGACCCACAACAGCGGCCGCTCCTCGGCAACCGCAGACATCAGGCCAAGCACGGCCAACGCCACGAGGAAACGGTCAGGAGGATCTCCGGATGAAAGACCCAACGCGACCCTGAACGCCACCTGCTGAGGCTCGGGGAGCGCATCCAGCTGGTCGAGCATCGGCGTGCAGAACTGGTGCAGTCCCGCATACGCCAACTCCATCTCTGACTCGACGCCGGCGACCTGATCGACGCGAAAACCCGAAGCCTGCTCGATCGCATAGTGCAGAAGCGCGGTCTTGCCGACGCCCGCTTCGCCACGGATGACGAGCACTCCGCTCTGCCCCCGACGCGCGTCCTCGAGCAGCCGATGCAGCCGCGCGCGCTCACTCGACCGGCCCCGCAACCCCGACGGGCGCTCGACAGCCATAGATCCGCACAGCGTAAACGAGGGCGCGTCGAGACGGTCATGCGACGCCTAACGGCCACCGGGGATCGACTAGGGAGTCCCCCGGGCGCGACGGCCGACCAACACCGCAACCTTGATGCCACAACGCAACCTACGGAGGTCGACATGAGCACCACCGAAGTAACCAGCGAAAACACGCCGCAGGGTTCGAGCCTCGGGATCGTCGACATGACGCTCGAGGTCGTGACGTTGCCCGTCTCCGACGTCGATCGCGCCAAGAGCTTCTACCAGGGCCTTGGATGGCGGTTGGACGCCGACTTCAGGTTCGGCGACGACGTCCGCGCGGTCCAGCTGACGCCTCCTCACTCGAACACTTCGATCTCGTTCGGGAAGGGCCTCACCACAGCCGAGCCTGGGTCGGTTCAGCGCTTGGAGCTGGTCGTGTCCGACATCGAGGCGGCGCGTGATGACCTCATCAGCCGCGGCGTCGAGGTCAGCGAGCCGTTCCACCGCGACGGTGAAAAGCTTGTCCCGGGCCTGGACCCCGAACGCCGTTCCTACCTCAGCTATGCCTCGTTCAGCGATCCGGACGGCAACTCGTGGCTACTTCAGGAAGTCACGACACGACTTCCGGGTCGGCTGTGGGCGGACTGACGGTGGACATCGCGTCCCTCGCAGACCTACTCCATGAGACGGCCGAGCACCACGGCTCGTTCGAGGCGGTGGCCCCACCACACGCCTGGTGGGACTGGTACGCGGCATACATGGACGCGCGCGAGCGCGGGAACACCCCGGAGGACGCCTCCGAGGCCGCCGGGCGCTACATGGCCGATGTGAAGCACGTCGTCGTCTCGTCCGCTTGACACCCGCTCGAAGCCGCAGTGGAGACCCCGCCCTCTCTGACGGGGTCTCCACGCCGACCGTTGAGGGCGTTGACTAATCCAATCCTCAGGACTTCGCCATGACCACCGCTGACGCGAGCCCGTCCAACAACACCAGCGTTTGGAAGCGTGGTCGCAGACCTGGACATATTTCAACATTGACCGCCGTAGCCGCGGCTCTTGCCGCGCAGGTCGGGAAGCCTGCGAGCACCTGAGCGCTCACACGGCGTCGACACCTTGACTGCCGCTCCAGGCGTCAAGAGCAACCTTCCGACCGCGATCAATGGCCGGGCTAGTGGACTGGACGAGTCGCGGCAGTCCTGCTTCGTAGTCGCGGCGAGCATGCCGCCCCCGCGCCGGGCCCAGACCTGCTCCGCGCGGACACGAGGGCGCTCGGGCTCGCCCTCGCGCATCGCCGTCCTGAGGCTCGAGATTGGCGAGCGGCGGGGCGCGTGCCGTCTACGGTGCCGAGACCTGCCTTCGTGTCGGCACGTGCACTTCGTGCCAGCGCTGTCGTCATGGCTCTCTCGGTCTCAAGAGAGCAGCCCGGGATAACCTCTCGCTGCTTCGCACCAGGAGCGGCAGCACGGTGGACGAGGAGATTGGCGGCTGGTTCTCGTCCGCCTGGGTCTTGGGCTGTCGCCGACGACCGTTTCGTCACGTTTCGGTGTGTTCCGCGTTTGGTGGGTTCTGCTCGGTGGTGATCTTGGTGAGGAATAGCCAGGCGCTGGCGACGCCGCCGGTGAGCGCGACCAGTACCGGGATGATCAGCACGTACAGTCCGTCGTGTACGCCGAATGCGAGGAGCGCGCCGGAGACGAGTAGCGTGATCGACACGATCTTGGTCGGCGCGAGCAGCTCGAGAGCCCTCGCGATCGCTTGGGTGCTCGCGCGGGCTTTCGCGCGTCGATCGAGAACGATCAGGCCGCCCGCGGTGATTATGGCGAGTGCGGCCAGTTCGGCGCCGAGGGCCTCGTATGGGCTGCCCTGGAACGGCGGTCAAGATCGCGATGATGAGAACTGTCCCGAACAGGCTGAGCGTCTGTGCGGCGCGATTGCGGAGCTCCTGTGAAGGAGCGATGAGGTCGATCCTGATCGAGACTGCGACGAAGAGCAGCCCGATCAGTGAGGCGGAGGCCGTCCCGCAGACTTCGGCGAATGTGCTCCACGCTCTCAAGCGCATCCCTCCGAGGGTCTGACGGTCTGAGCGGCGCGGGCGGCGGTGGTGGCGGTGGCGGGTTGCGTGCGTCTTGGTCGGGCGTGGTCGAGCAGCGCGGTGAGCAGATCGGCGAGCCAGGACCGAAACCGGGCTGGGTCGTTGTCGAGGAGCAGTTCGGTGGCGGCGCCGTCGTGGATGGCCATCACGGCTCGGGCGAGTCCTTCGGCGCTTCGCAGGGACGCTGGTAGGTCGGAGCGATCGATCGCGGGGGCCAGCGAGGCGGCGAGCGCGTCGCGAAGCTTGTTGCGATGGGCGACGAGCGCGGCGGCGACGTCGGGATTGCGGGCGGCGTAGAGCCGAAAGTCTGTGCTCACGAGCACCCAGTCGCGATCGACCGTGAGCGCCCCGACCACTTGGGCGACGAGCTCGGGCAGGTCGGCGGGTGGGTGTGCCAGGCCGGCGGCGACGCGGTCGGCGATCAGTTCGCTGCGCTGTGTATAGAGGGCGAAGAACAGCTCGTCGAGCGTGTCGAAGTTTGAGTAGAACGCGCCGCGGGTGTAGCCGGCCGCCTCGCACACCTCCTCGATGCTCGCCCGTCCGAACCCTCGCGCAGCGAAGACACCGAAAGCGGCGTCGAGGAGCCGGGCCCGGGTTTCGGCTCGACGGCGGGTCACCCGCGCTGGTCGTCCCCTCGGCTCGAGCCAGGGCCTGAGGGGCCTGGCGGATCGGGTGTTCGCTTCCGTGTGCGTTCAGGCGTCATCACGCTCACCGCACTTTCAATACGTTGACGTATCGGATACATTGATGTATCGTATCAGGTGTCAGCGGACAACAACGTCGGCCGACACCAAGAGGAGCCGCGATGAACGAGACGCCTAACACTCCACCCCCTGCGGCCCAGGCGCCGCCAGCAACGAGGCAAGGCTTTCTCGGCGAGCTGTGGGACGCCGTCGCGCCAGGACGAACGTTCGCCCTGGTGATCGCGGTGCTGCTGATCCAGTTGGGCTTCGTGTTCTCCTACGTCGGCGCGTTCCACCACCCCACGCCCCACGGAGTGCCGATCGCCGTCGTCGCGCCGGCACAGATCTCCGGCCAGCTCGTCGGCGAGCTCAACGCGATCCACGGCCACCCGCTCCACGCCACCGCCGTCGCCGATGAGACGATCGGCCGGACCCTCCTGCGGCACGGCTCGACCAGCGGCGTGCTGATCGTCAACCCCAGCCGGCAAGACCGACGCGCTGCTTGTCGCCGGCGGCGGCGGCGCAGCGACCGCGACCGCCGTGGAGGACGTCATCGCGCAGGCCGAAGGCCGCCCAACACCGCAGCGCGACGGTCACCGACGCCGTACCCGCCCAACCCGGTGACGCCAGGGGCCTGACCGACTTCTACCTCGTCGTCGGCTGGCTCGATCGGCGGCTACCTCGTCGCTGCCCTGCTCGGCATCGCCACGCGCCCACGACCCGCCACCACCCGCCGCGCGATCATCCGCCTCATCGTGCTCGTCCCCTACGCCATCCTCTCAGGACTCGGCGGCGCCATCATCGTCGGCCCCGTCCTCGGCGCGCTCACCGGCCACCTCCTAGCGATCGCCGCGCTCGGAGCGCTCATCGTCTACTGCGCCGCGGTCGTCACTATGGCCTTCCAAGTCTTGCTCGGCACGATCGGCGTCGGCGCTCACACTGATCCTCTTCGTCGTCCTCGGCAACCCCAGCGCCGGCGGCGCCTACCCAGCACCCCTCCTACCCGGCTTCTGGCGCGCGATCAGCCCCGCCCTCCCCAACGGCGCCGGCGTCGAAGCCCTCCGGCGCATCGTCTACTTCGGCTCCTACAACATCACCGACAACCTCCTGATCCTCTCCCTCTACATCGTCACCGCCGCAGCCATCGCCCTCACCGGCACAACACTCCTCGCCCGCCGCGCCGCCGCCGCAGAAACCAGCAGACGCCGCCGTCTAACCAATTCCCCGATACGCACGCGCGGCCCGGCCAGCCGCACTGGCGTGCCGCTTCGGACGAGGGGCGTCCCAGAGCACACGGTCGCGGCCGCCGTCATGCCGCGCGAGAACAACCAGCCAGCCCGACTCGGCGCACCGAAGCGATCCCACACATAACCGGTCCTCGCGACGCCGACTGCGCCTGCTGCGGACGAACAGCCGCCACCGATGCCGAGCGCCTCGTCGTTACCGCTCAGCGTGACCGACGCAGCGTGATCGTGTCCGCCAGTCCTGCTCTGCGGGGGGCACGAGCATCGCCGGGTGGCTCGCCCGCTCCTGCTGAGCGCGGACACGAGGGCGCTCGGGCTCGCCCTCGCGCGCATCGCCGTCCTGAGGCTCGAGATTGGCGATGAGCGCGGACTGTGGGCCTCGGCTGACCGAGGCCTGCCTTCGTGCTCGCACAGGTGCCGGTCGAGGTGGCTGGCTCTCGGCTTCTTGGTGCGTCGTCCGTCTCGAAGCCGTAACGATGCGCGGTCGTTGATCAAGCTCGGCGTGCGTCGCTCAGCGGCGCTTGGTGCTCGCCATGTGAGCGAGGACGATCTTGATCTTCTTGACGGTTGAGACCTGCTGGCCGCCGCTGGGGATGTAGGCGACAACGACGCGCACGTGCAGCCCCCATCCGTGGGCGAGGTGGCGTGCGATGATGGCGCGTCCGGCGGCCGTGAGGTGGAGCTTGATGGTCGTCGGGCCGCTCTTGGTGGCCGCGACTGAGGCGCGAGCGTAGATGAAGCGGCGCTTGCCGGGTTTCAGGGTTGTGCCCGAGGGGGATGCCGGGAACGATGTGTCGTCGGCCGGGTCCGCTCCAGTGGCGATCACTTCGATCGTGCCTGGGGCGGGGACGTGCACACGGAGGCGGAGCTTTCCCGACGTCGCGGTCTTGATGGTCACCGTGAGCGGGCGCGGCGGCAACGATGCGACCGCACGGCTCGTGCTGGTGGTCGTTGCGCTTGTCGTGGTCGTCGTGGCAGCGGTGCTCGCTGCGGTGGTAGTCATCGTTGCGCTGGTCGCGTTCGTCGTTGCCGTGGTCGTCGTGGTGGTGCTGGCCGGGGGGAGCGTGACCGACTCGGCGTTACTGGCGGGGCCGGCTCCGGAGCTGTTGTCGGCGCGCAGCAGGATGGTGTAGGTGCTGGCCGGGCTCAGACCGCTCAGCGTCGCCTGCAGGCTGCCGGCCGAGCCGCTGGTGGTGGTAATGCTCTGCCAGGTTGCCCCGTCGTCGCTGCTGGCCTCATAGCCGCTGATGGGGCTGGTGCCCAGGCTGACCGGGGGGTCGAAGACGAGCGCCGCATTGCCCTGCCCCGGCGTGGCGGTCAGGATCGTCGGCGCGGCTGGCGCGGCCGGACCGACCCTGTCGATCGTGTTGTTGTCGCTGTCGGCGATGTACAGCACACCGCTCGTGTCGACGGCGACCCCGCCAGGACCATCTACGGCCGAGGTGGTCGCGGCGGCGCCGTAGGACGGGGCGGCTCCGGTGCCGGTCCCAGTGATGATCGACAGTGTCCCGCCCGGCGTCACCCTCTCCAACTCGTTGTTGTGGGTGTCGGCGATATATACGTTCCCGTTCGCGTCGACCCCCACATCAAACGGAGTGTCGAGGTCAGAGCTGGTGGCCTGCCCGGCCGTCGGCGGACCGCTGCTGCCGGTCCCGGCGATGATCGACAGCGTCCCGCCCGACGTGACCTTGACCACATCGTCACTCAGCGAATCGGCGATATAGACGTTCCCGTTTGCATCGGAAGCCAGACCGAGCGGATCGTTCAGGTCAGAGCTGGTCGCCGGCCCGGCCGTCGGCGGACCGCTGGCGCCAGTCCCGGCGATGATCGACAGTGTCCCGCCCGGCGTCACCTTCTCCACCTCGTTGTTCCAGCTGTCGGCGATGTAGACGTTTCCGTTCGCGTCGACAGCCACGCCAGCCGGGTTGTTCAGGTCAGAGCTGGTGGCCGGCCCGGCCGTCGGGGGACCAGAGTTGCCGTTGCCGGCGATGATCGACAGGGTCCCGCCGGGCGTCAGCTTCTTCACCTCGTTGTGGTACGTGTCGGCGATGTAGACGTTCCCGTTCGCGTCGACAGCCACACCACGCGGATCGCTCAGCCCAGAGCCGATGATCGACAGCGTCCCGTCCGACGTCACCTTCTCGACCGTACTGTTGACGTCAGTCGGCGATGTAGAGGTTCCCGTTCGCGTCGACAGCCACCCCGAGAGGATCGTTCAGGTCAGAGCTGGTCGCCGCTCCGGCAGTCGGCACACCCGTGCTGCCGGTCCCCGCGTACTGAGTGATGAGATTCGACCCGGACGCCAGCGCCGGCGCGGAGCTCGCGAGAACAGCGACCGCGCAGCCCGCGAGCGCGACCGCCAAGCGCTTCTCCGCTCGGCGGCAAAGAGACGCGCTCTCCGCGCCGCTCGAAACCACGCCGCCAGCAAACGGGGAGAACTTCGGCAGACGGGTCATGGCCCGCGTTATCGACCACACGAATCGCGCCTTGATCCAAGCTACACCGACCGAGGTCGGTGTAGCGACCGCCGGCGCCAGTCGCATTCGATGCCATCGGACCGCAGCGATCGTGGCGACCACGACGCGTGCTGGACCGTCTTTGGAACGTCGTCGAACGACATTACCCCCGCTCTATCGATGCGGAAGAGCTGTCGCGAGCGAGTCGCTGCCCGGGACACGGAGCGCAGACTTGCTTTTGTGCCACGCCGCGCCTCAATGCCGCGCCGACCATGCACCTGAGTTGCGCGGATACGAGGACGTCGCGCCCGAGCGCCGTTCGGTCATCGTTTTCCGCGTCGCTGCGAACGACGAGCACCGTAGGCGTTCATGAACGCCTTTGCCGCTGCTTGAGCTACGGGGGAGAGATCGTGAGTCGCGGCGTAGTTGTCGTCGCCGGTGAACATGGCCTTGTTGACGGGGATCCAGAACAGCATGCCGACGAAGTGTTCCGCTGCCGTTGCCGCGTCATCGACAGCGAGGAGCTTTCGGTCTGCGAGGGATTGGAAGCTCGTCGAGAGTGCTCCTAGGGCCCGCTCGAAGCCTCGCTCGTACCACGCCGTGGCGATCTCGGGGAAGCGGTCCGCAGACGAGATGACGAGACGACGCAGCTGCAGCACGCGGGGTTCCATGAGCGCGCGGAGGAACGTCTGGGCAAGCTGCTCGAGGCCCTCGGCGAGGTCGGTGGTCTCGGCCAGTCCGCCGGCGATGTGACCGACGAGCGCGTCCATGTCATCCGTGGTCGACAAGACGATGTCCGCAAACAGGTGCTGCTTGTCGGTGAAATGCTTGTACACGGTCTGTTTCGAGACGCCGGCATGCACGGCGATGTCTTCCATCGTCGCGCCGTCGTAACCGCTGGCGAGAAAGATCCCGATGGCCGCCTCGCGGATCTCGCGGTGGCGTCGATCCGAGCTTCGTTCCGGCTGTTCGGGAGGCGTCATCGTTGCCACCGCACCGAGAGTACTAGACAGACCAGTTCTCAGTCAGTACTATACGGTCTAGTTCCCATTCGCCACCGACCCTAGGAGCTCAGATGAAGCTGCAGGCATACCTCTTCTACCCAGGCAACACCGACGAAGCGATGTCCTTCTATCAGGGCGTCTTCGGCGGCGACCTCTCGATCACCCGTCGTGGCGACGTCGACCCGACGGCACCCGCGAGCGAGAAGGATCTCGTCATCAACGCAGCACTCGACAACGCAGCGTTCACCCTGCGCGCGAGTGACCGCTCCGACGCGACGAACGACGTCCAGACCCGGATCGAGCTGACCATCGTCGGCACCGAAGAGGCCGATCTGCGCAGGATCTTCGACCGGCTGAGTGAGGACGGCACGGTCAAGACTCCGCTCGAGAAGATGTTCTGGGGCGACACCTTCGGCGGCCTCATCGACAAGTTCGGCATCGGCTGGCAGGTCAATATCTCGGCCACCTGACCAGACCGGCCTCACACCCACCGAACGAAACCACCGAGCCGCGAGGAGGACGGAGTCATGACCAACCAAGCTGCGCCGTGGCCCAGGCAAGGACCGGCGTCGTACTTCCCTTCCATCGAGAAGAACTACGGTCGCTCGATCGCCGAGTGGCAGAAGATCATCGCCGAATCTGGCCTCGAGAAACACATGGCGATCGTCGAATACCTCAAGGCCGAGCACGAAATGGGACACGGTCACGCAAACGCCCTCGTCGGCTGGACACTCGCCGGGAACACAACCGCCACCTGACCCCAACGCAGTCCGGCGGAACGCCGGTGCAGCGCTCGCCCGGCGTTCCGCAGGCCACCGAACGCGGAGGACCGGCTCGAGACCCTCTTTCTCCAGCGCGGCGTCAGGCTGCGTCGGCTGACGCACCCCGGTGTAGTGCCGCGGGCTGGGGCATCGGCCGTGCGGCGACGTCGGCGGCGTCCTGCGGTGTCAGGCCGAGGAGTCGCAGGACGCCGATCGCGTGGTGGCGGTCGGCGTCGCGCGGAGCTTGGCCGTCGAGCACGGCGCGCATGACGGCGACGAGGGCGCCGCCTGCGGCGAGCAGCGCGACGCCCTGGTGGGGCACATCGAAGCGGCCGGCCCGTATGCCTCGCTCGAGGTCTCGTTGGGCGAAGGGGCCGAGCGCGGCGGTTGTGATGTTGTGCGAGAGGTCGAGGCGGACGAGCAGCCAGCCCCAGTTGGGGTCCGTCCTGGCGAGGCGGACGAAGTAGCGGTGGGCGACGGAGACCACCTCGGCCGGGTCGTCGAGGTCGCGGGTCATCGCTTCGACGGTGGCGCCCTGTGCGGCGATCGTTTCTGCGAACACGGCTTCGGCGATCGCTTCCTTGGAGTCGAAGTGGTTGTAGAACGAGCCGAAGCCGACGTCGGCCTCGTCGGTGATCTCGTTGATCCGGGTGTTGTCGACGCCCTTCTGCGCAAAGAGCGTGCGCGCCGCCTCGACCAGCTTGGCACGCGTCTGCGTTCGGCGGCGGGCGCGCCGGTCGGTGTGCGGTTCGCTGCTGACGGCTCCCGGGAGCATGACACCGATGATACCATCATAGTTGACAACTTCATCAGTTTGTGGCTACGGTGTGGGTATGCGATTGCGGACGTCGCCCAAGGGGCTGCTCGTCGAGGCCGGCTCGGGGTGGGTGAGCCTGAAGGCGGCGCTGCACGCGACCGAGTCTGCTGACGGCGCTCTCACAGCGGCCAGCGACGATGTGCTGGCTTTCCTACGAGCGGGTGCGGAGGTGCGGGCGCGTGCCACCGATTTGCTCGACCGTGTCGCAGACGATCCTGCTGTGGCCGCGGACCCGCAGACGGCGGGAGTTCCGTTCGTCCCGCGGTCGATGCGCGCCTTCATGCTCTGGGAGGCGCACGTCATCCAGTCCAGCCGGATCCTCGTCAAGCGGTTCTTCCCGCGCCCGGCGCGAACGGCGGTCGCGGGATTCGAGCGCGCGACGGGGCGGACGTTCCCGAAGCTGAAGCCGAACGCCAGGTTCTGGGAGGCACCGACCTTCTATGTCGCCAATCACACGATGGTGCTCGCCGACGGTCAGGAGATGTGGTGGCCCTCGCACACCGAGTTCCTGGATTTCGAGCTGGAGCTGGCGTGCGTGCTGCGCAGCCCGCTCGTTGACGCCACTCCCGAGGAGGCAATCCGCGCTGTCGGCGGCTGGTTCGTGCTCAACGACTGGAGTGCGCGCGACGTGCAGGCCGACGACGCACGACGCAACGTGTTCGGCCCGGTGGTCAAGTCCAAGACGTTCGCCAACTCGATCGGCTGCGACGTCGTCACCGCCGAGGCAGTTCGGCGACTGGAAGCAGGCGACGGGCCGCGTTCGCGTCGACGGTCGAGCTGTGGTGCGAGGGTGCGACGGCGAGACCGGCAGCACGACATCGGCGCGATGCTCGCCTACGCCTCGAGCGGCGAGCGCCTCGACGCGGGGGACGTGATCTCCACGGGCACGATGCCCGGCTGCTGCGGTCTCGAGCTCGATCGGTGGATCCGCCCGGGGCAGACCGTCGAGCTTCAGATCGACGGGATCGGCACGCTGAGCAACCCGATATCCGCCACCGCAGGTCCCACCACAGCCGTGCCGTGATGACCGACTGCGATGTGCTGATCTGCGGCCTGGGCCCGGTCGGGCAACTCCTCGCGCTGCTGCTTGGCGACCTCGGCGTCCGCGATGATCGCCTTCGACGAGTCGGATGGTCCGTATGACCTCCCGCGCGCCGCGGCAATCGATGACGAGGTGCTGCGGATCTTCCAGGCGGCGGGCCTGGATGAGCAGGTGATGGCCGAAGCCCAGGCGCAGCCGGCGGTCAGCTTCATCGACGCGCGAGGGCGGAGGATCGAGGTGCTGAATACGGAGCGCGGCGAGCTCGGGCATCCCCCGCTCGTAACGATCCACCAGCCCTCGATGGAGCGGACGATGGTCGCCGCGCTGAGCGAACGCGCCGCGGTAGACGTGCGCTGGGAGCAGCGGCTGGACGCGATCGACCGCACCTGCGAGCGTGTGACCGCGTGGGTCCGCCCGAGCGTCGGCGGAAAGGCACAGCCCGTGCAGGCGCGATATCTGGTCGGCTGCGACGGCGCGACCAGCATGGTCCGCCGACTGCTCGGGGTCCCGTTCGGCGGCTTCACGTTCATGCAGCGCTGGCTGGTCGTCGACACGGTTGTCGATCGCCCGCTCGCGAGGATCCCCCACCCGCACTTCATCGGCGACACGCACCGCCCCACCGTCTGCCTGCCGATGTCACCGGGACGCCACCGCTGGGAGTGGATGATCCACCCCGGGGAGAACGAGGCGCCGTTCCTCGAGCCGGAGCGGATCCGGGAACTGCTGCAGCCGTGGATCACCGACGAGCACGTGGACGTCGAGCGCGCCGTCGTGTACACGTTCCATGCGCGCACGGCGGAGCGCTGGCGCGCCGGCCGCGTGCTGCTCGCCGGCGACGCGGCCCACGTCACACCCCCGTTCGCCGGGCAGGGCTTCTCCTCGGGCGCACGCGACGCGGGGAATCTCGCGTGGAAGCTGGACGCCGTGTTGCGCGGTGCACCCGAGCGGTTGCTGGACACCTATGAGGTTGAGCGGCGCCCGCACGTCACCAAGATGCAGCGCCTCGCGGTGCGCTGGGGCGGCGTCGTCCAGACGGCCGACCCGCGCGTGGGAGTCGTCCGCGACGCTGCGCTCGCGATGCTCGACCGCTCCGGCGCCCTGGCCCGCATCCGGGAACATCTGAAGCCGCTGCCGACCTACGGCGCCGGAGCCTTCGCGACCAGTCCGTCGCGGCTGGCGTTCCTTCGCTCGGTCGGCTCGCTGTTCCCCCAGCCGCAGGTCGAGGGCCGGCGGCTCGACGATCTGCTCGGTGGCGGCTGGAGCTCCGTGACCCTGGACCGGGACGCGGCGGCCGCGCTGCGTGCCGCCGACCTGAACGCCGTGCCGCTCGATGAGTGCGCATGGCTTGGCCGGCACGGCGCCGACTGGGCGGTGCTGCGACCCGATCGCTTCGTCTTCGCCTGCGGTCGCACCGACGAGCTCCCGCAGGCGCTGCGGCGACTGCGCGAGACGATGGGCGGCGCGCTGGGCGTCCGAGCACGCGAGCTGCTGCCGGCATGATCGCGCTGCTCGGAGCGACCGGCACGGTCGGTCGCCGCGTTGCCGAACGCCTCGCCGACGGTCGCGTCGAAACACTTGCGCTTGTGCGCGATCCCGAGCGCGTTGACGTTCCGGTACCCACCGTCGCCGCCGATCTGCGCGACCCGGCCTCGCTTCGCTCGGCGCTGAGCGGCGCCGAACAGCTGTTCCTGCTCACGCCGCACGGACCCGGCCAGGACCTCCTCGAGTCTGCAGCGCTCGAGGCCGCACTCACCTCGGGGGTGGAGCGGATCGTCAAGATCTCAGGGGCCGCCACGACACTCGGGCCCAACGGCCCGACCAGCACCGCCGTCGCGCATTGGCGCAGCGAGCGCCGGATCGAGGCCAGCGGCCTGCGGTTCTGCTTCCTGCGGCCTTCATTCCTGACGCAGAACCTGCTCGCGACGGTCGCGCCGACGGTCGCGGCCGCTGGAATCCTCGCGGCGCCGATGGGCAGCGGGCCGATCGCGATGGTCGACGCTCGAGACGTCGCCGACTGCGCTATTGCCGCACTCGCCGATCACGACGGGCCCGACCGCGCCTGGCAGCTCACGGGACCGCGCGGCGTGAGCTTTCCACAACTCGCCGAGCTTCTCGACGTCCCGTACCTTGAGCCGTCGGCGTACCTTGCCGCGCGGGTCCTGCGGGCGCGCGGTGAATCGGACTTCGAGATCGAGCACGTTCTGCGGATGGGAGCGCACTACGCGTCGGGCGCCGAGAGCGTCGTCACCGTCGCCGTGCCGCTGCTCGCCGGGCACCCGGCGAGGACCGTCGAGGCCTTCCTCGCCGAGCACGCGGAGGCGTTCGCCGGGCGCCGCTGGCCGCTTCTGAAAACCATCAGCACTCTGGAAAGGCGGCTAACCCGATGATCACCCGAATCGGCCATATGGCCTTCCGCGTCCCCGACCTCGACGCGGCCGCCGGGTTCCTGCGCCAGACGCTTGGCCTGCTCGAAACGGAGCGGACTGCCGGCGTCAGCTACCTCACCTGCAACGAGCGCCATCACGAGCTGATGCTGATCGAGGACCCCCACCGCCGCGGGTATGACCACATCGGACTCGAGGTCGAGGATGCCGCCGCGCTCGAGCGCGCCGCACGGAAGGCCGAGGGGGCGGGCGCGAAGCTGCTCGGCGGTGTCTACGACGGCGAGCCCGGCATCGACCGCGCCCTGCGCGTGCTGGCGCCGGGCGGGCACGTGTTCAAGCTGTTCTGCGGCATGCAGACAGCCGAAGCGCCCGAGCCGGGAGACCGTCCCGTGAAGTTCGAGCACGCTTCGGTCAAGGTCACGCGCCCCGCGCGCCTTGAGCGCTTCCTGCGGGACGGACTCGGCTTCCGCTTCAGCGACCGGATGGGGCCGGTCGCGAGCTGGTGGCACTGCGACGACGACCATCACGGAATGGCGATCACCTTCGGCCCTCGCAGCGAGCTGCACCACTACGCCTGGACGATGCCGGATCTGAACGCGATCGGTCGGGTGGCGGACCGCCTCAAGCAATACCGCGACCGGCGCCTCGTCTGGGGCCCCTCGCGTCACGGGCCGGGGAACAACATCTTCACGTACTTCCACGACAACGACGGCGCGATGATCGAGCTCTGCGCCGACATGGCGCGGATGCACGACTACGCGCCCGGCGCGTGGCCGGTCGGCCCCAAGACACTCAACCTGTGGGGCGGGCCGCCGCCGCTGCGGTTCATCCTCACCGGTGTGCCGCCGGTCGCGCCGGGCGAAGGACGGCCGTCGTACGCGATCGACCGCGCCGGCGCTACCGCTGCTGCCACGTGAGGCTGGTCGCGATCGTCGACGTCGCCAGCACCGCCAGCCGCACCGCCAGGCCCGGCGCGGGGGCATATTCGGCCAGCAAGTTCGCGCTCGCCGGCCGGAGCGATGCGCCGTGCGCGGAGGAGCACTCCAGCGGCGCCGGCGCGCTGCTGATCACCCGCACCAACCCAGACGCGGCGGGCGCGACGTGAACGGCGTGCGACTGCGACCGCCTGGGCGGCGCGGGCACGCAGAGGGGATCCCGCTCATAGACCTCGACCTCTATGCGGAGGAGACCCTGCGGGACTCCCGGGAGGCGTTCGCGCGCATCCGCGAGGCGGGTCCGGCCGTATGGCTTCCACGGCACCGGATGTATGCGATCGCCCGCTTCGATGACGTGAAGGCGGCGCTCCGCAACGACGAGGTGTTCCGCAGCGGCCACGGCGTGGCCGCCAACCCGCTCAGCAACCGGCTCGGCCGAGGGACGACGCTGTTCAGCGACGGCGACACGCATAAGGCCAGGCGGCGCGTGCTGATGCGCTCACTCGGCGCGTCGGCGCTGACCGACCTTCGCGATCGCTTCGAGCAACGCGCGCGCGAGCTCGTCGGCGGGCTGCTCGCGCGCGAGCGGTTCGACGCGGCCGCCGACTTCGCCAGCCACCTGCCGCTCTCGATCGTCGCCGACCTCGTCGGAATCGAGCACGACGGGCAGGCCATGCTCCGCTGGGCCGCCGCCACCTTCGACGTCCTGGGACCGCTCAACCGGCGCGGCATCCGCGCAACGGCGACGTCACTGGGCCTGTTGCGCTACTCGCGCGGCCTCACGCCGGCCTCGCTCCGCGCCGGGGGCTGGGGCGCATCAGTGTTTGCCGCTCGCGACCGCGGCGAGATCACGAACGCCGAGGCCAAGGCGCTGATCATCGACTACGTCGCCCCGGCGCTGGACACCACGATCCTCGCCTCCACCCACCTGCTCTGGGTGCTGGCCCGTCACCCCGAAGCGTGGCAGCAAATCCGAGCCGACCCCGATCTCGTGCCCGCCGCAGTCGTGGAAAACGTGCGGCTCGCGTCGCCGGTGCGCGGCTTCACCCGACAGCTGGCGAGACCCTACGAGATCGGCGGCGCAGCATTGCCCGCAGGCGCGCGCGTCGCAGTCCTGTTCGGCGCCGCCAACCTCGACGAGACGCACTTCCCCCAGCCGGAGCGATTCGACCTCCACCGCGAGGACGGCGTCCACGTTGGCTGGGGCAACGGGCCGCACACATGCGCCGGCACGCACCTCGCCAAGCTCGAAATGCAGGCTCTGCTCAGCGCGCTGATCGATCGGGTGGACAACATCGAGGTCGGCCGGCCGGAGCGCCTGATCAACAACACCCTGCAGGGAATCAGGGCGCTCCCCGCCAGTTTTCGCAGGCAGGGCGTTGGGTGACACGCCACATGGCCCGCATCGGACGCGAGCGCGGGTGGTAGCGGAAGTGTCCCGCTTCCAGAGTTCCGGACGCCTGCGAGGAGCGCTCGAGTTATCGGCTCGAGCCGCTCGGCTGCTGGGCGGGCGTCTCGAGTCGCTCGTGGATCGCCCGTCGGGCTTGTGTCATCGCGCTGGGATCGTCGAGGAGGATGAATGAGGTGTTGGCCGCGACGAGCAGCGCCCTGAGTTCGAAGGCCAGTTGGTGGGGGTCGGGTGCTTTGGGGTTGAGCTCGCCGAGTTCGGCGGCTTCCCGGGCGAGCCGCTCGAGCAGTGCGAGCCATTCGCGGAGTTGTGTGGCGATCGCGTTGCGCACCGGGCCGGGGCGGGTTCCGACATCGGCGGCGGCGGCGGAGAAGAAGCAGCCGCCGGGGAAGACGCGGCGTTCGATGTGTGAGAGGTAGGCGTCGCAGGCCGCGAGCAGGCGCTGGATGCCCTTGGGCGCGTCGAGTGCCGGGCGCAGCACCTCGGCGACGAACGTCTCGCGGGCGGCCTCGATTGTTGCGAGCTGCAGCTCGAGCTTGGATCCGAAATGGGCATACAGGCCGCTCTTGCTCATGCCGGTCGCGACCGCGAGGCGGCCGATCGAGAGGCCTTCGAGCCCGTCGATCGTCGCCAGCGCTGCCGCTTGGTCGAGGATCGCTGCGCGGGTTCGTTCGCCCTTCCTCGGGGTTCCGGTCGAGGTCGCCATGTTTGAAGCATAAACGCACGAGTGTGCTATTCTCGCCCGATCGAATAGCACGACTCGTGCTTTTCAGCTCGGAGATCGGAGCGGAACGTGCAGCTGAAGACCGACTATCTCGTTGTTGGAGCGGGCGCGACCGGTTTGGCGTTCGCGGATGCGCTGACGGCCGCGGCCGACGTCGACGTGACGCTCGTCGACCGACGCCCAACGGCGGGAGGTCACTGGCTGCAGGCGTATCCGTTCGTCCGTCTGCACACCCCGTCCGCGTACTACGGCGTGAACTCGCTGTCGCTCGGTCGGGACCGCATCGATCAGAGCGGCGAGAACGCCGGATGCTATGAGCGAGCGACCGGCGACGAAGTCCGCGATTACTTCGCTGAGGCGGCCACACGACTGATCGACACAGGCCGGGTCCGCGTGCTCGCCGGCCACGAGCACCTGGGTCCCGGCACTGAGGGCGAGCGGATCAGAGACCTCGGCAGCGGACAGGTCCACGATCTCGCCGTTCGTCGCAAGGTCGTGGACGCGCGCTACCTGGAGGCGTCGATCCCGGCCACGCACGTCGTCCCGTTCGACGTGGCTTCGGGCGCGCGAGTGGTCCCGGTCAACGACTTGCCCGCGGCCGCCGGGTCGGCTCGGACTTATACCGTGCTCGGGTCAGGAAAGACGGCGGTCGACGCATGCGTCTGGCTGCTGGACAACGGTGTTGAGCCGGATCGGCTTCGTTGGATCCGGCCCCGCGACGCGTGGTTCTACGACCGCCGCCACTTTCAGCCGCTCGATCAGGTCGGGGCGATCATGGACGGGATCGCTCTCGACGCGGAAGCCGGCGCCGAGGCGGAAAGCATCGATGACCTCTTCGACCGGCTCGAGGCCTCGGGGCGGCTGGTGCGCATCGACCCGTCGTGGCCGGCCAGGATGTACCGCGGAACGATGCTGAGTGCCCGCGAGCTCGACGCCCTGCAGCAGATCGAGGACGTCGTCAGGCTCGGCCGGGTGCGGCGCATCGAGACCGACCGGATCGTTCTCGAGCGCGGCGAAGCTGCCACAAGCACCGATGTGCTCCACGTGGACTGCACGGCGGTCGGCCTGAACAACGCCCCCGCCAAGCCGATCTTCCAGCCCGACCGGATCGTGCTCCAGCAAGTGCGGCACCTCTCGCCGTGCTTCAACGCCGCCCTGATCGGATTCGTCGAGGCCCACCGAGACGATGACGCCGACAAGAACAGGCTTTGTCCTCCAAACCCTTACCCAACCACCATCGCGGACTGGCCACGGATGATCAGCCGGACCTGGCGTACCGAAGGGAGGTGGCTGAGCGATCCCGACCTCTCGGCATGGGTCGCCAACAGCCGGCTGAACCTCGTGCGTGCGCTCCCCGACCACGCGGCCGAGCCGCCGGTGCAGGCCGCCGTCAAGCGGTACCTCACCCACGTCGCGACCGCGATCGACCGACTGACCCACCTGGCAGGCGAGACGAGCCGTCTCGCCCCGGAACCGTTGTCAGCAAAGCCAGGAAACCGACGACCCTGACGCGGGAACCGATGGCCGTCGAATCGCAAGCAGACAACCACCCCAACCAAAGGAGAAGCGCGATGCCGCTCATCAACGTAAAGCTAATCGAGGACGTCTTCACGCCCGAGCAGAAGAGCCAGATGGTGGAGCGCCTGACAGACGCGATGGTCTCCATCGAGGGCGAGAACATGCGCGGCGTGACCTGGGTCGTGGTCGAAGAGGTCCGCAGCGGCGACTGGGGCATCGGCGGCAAGCCGCTGCACACCGAGGACGTCAAAGCGCTCGCCGCGGGCGCGCCCGCCTAGACCTCGCCCGGATAGATCGACGAATCGGACCGACACGGCCGCGCCGGGATGGCGCAGCCGTGTCAGGCGCAAACCAAAGCGCGTCAGCCAGAAGGCGAGCGGCAACAAGCACGCGAGCGACCACGCCGTCGTCGTCGACGCCGCTGCCGTGTCGGTGATCGGTAGGCGCCATCCTCTCCGGAAGACCTGCTGCGCGGCTGCGACAGGGTTGTAAGAGAGGCTGGCGCACTGCCTTCCCCTGCGCGGAAGGTAGGCGCGGTGACTACCGGGAGGCTTCGCGGAGCTCCGCGAGACGCACCGCGACCAGCTTTCGCACGACTTTCTTCGGTAGCGGACGGTCGACGGGGAAGTGCAGAGAGCTCTTGGTCATCGTGTAGCCCGTGAGCTCATCGGCGAGCTGCCCGAGGACCGAGCCGCTGAAAGGCAAGTAGCTCACGTGATCCTTGAACGCGGCAAAGCCGGCGACGGTCTTCCCGCTCACGCGGAAGGCGGGAACACGGTAGGAGATCCCCTGCTCAGCGTCCGGGACGATCTCAAGGATGGTGCGGCGCAGCGCCTGAAGCGTGCTGCGCTTCGGCTCATCGACACCCAGCAGGTAATCGTCAACTTCCTCGGCCGACATTGGCCCACAGTCTACGAACGACTGCCCGGGTGAGATCGCCCCCAACTCCTCTCCCAGAGTCCTGCTTCGCTGCCAGCACAAGTATCTTGCCTGCGTCCGGCTGCGGCGGTTGTCGCGACGCGCGCCCGGACGCTCCGCTGAGGTTGGCGTTCTCAGTCATCACGATCCTCCACGTCGCCCCAGCATCGCGACCCCCACCGGACATGGCCCTCAGCGGTCGTTCCAGCCGGCTCCGGTCGCTTCGTACTCCTCGACCCGTTCCCGCATCAGCGCCTTGAGCAGCTCGGTCGGCAGCTCGCGCTGGTAGGGGAGCTTGATGAAGCCCTCACCAGCCTCAAAGCCAGCCGCCTCGACCGCAGCCTTCTGGGTGGCGAAGAACGGCGGCGGGAACCGCAGCGAACAATGATGCTTGAAGCTCTGCAGCATCCACAGGCTCGTGTTCTTGCCGCGGACGTACACCGGCAGGTTCCACTTCAGCTCCTCCCGCGCCTGCGGGTCGGCATCGCGGCTCAGCTGCCTCAGTGCCTCGAGGTGCGGCCGCTGCACCTCGCTCAGTTGCGCGAAGAAGTCATCGACGCTCGATCGCTTGGGCATCGGCATGGTGTCAGCCTAGCGGATCGCTGTGCTACGGTGTCGCACATGGAGATCGGGGTCAGAGATCTACGCAATCGCACCGCATTGGTCATCGACGCCGTGAAGGCGGGCGAGCGCGTCACCCTCACCGTGCACGGCGAGCCGATCGCCGACATCGTTCCCCACGGACAGCGCACCCGATGGCTCTCGGGCGCTCGGCTGCACGAACAGCTTCAGCAGCGCGCCGCCGACTCGCAGCTGACCGGCGAGCTGGACGCCATCGCCGGCCAGACCCTGGACCAGCTCTAGCGCATGCCGGCAGCGGGCCTCCTGGACACCTCGGTGTTCATCGCCCGCGAGACCGGACGACCGCTCGGCGAGCTCCCCGACCAGGTTGCCGTCTCGGTGATCACCCTGGGGGAGCTGCAGCTCGGTGTTCTGGCCACCGATGATGACGCGACCGCAGGGCTCGTCGGGCCGACACGCTCGCGCTGGCCAGGACCGCGGACCCGATCGCCATCACCGAAGCGGTCATGAGCGCATGGGCCCGGCTGGTCACCGACTGCCGCAGCGCCGGCGTGCATCGCACCGTCAAGCTCACCGACGCACTGATCGCCGCCACCGCGGTCGAGCACGGCCTGGCCGTCGTGACCCAGGACGACGGCTACGCGCAGATCGCCCGCGCGCACCCGGCCCTGCGGGTCATCCCCGTCTGAGCGACCCAACCGCCATCAGCGTGGGTCAGTGCGATAGGCGATCGAGCGGTGACGGATCGCCACGACGCGGACTGTCTGGTCGTCGTCTGCGAGTGCGTACACTCCGACCGACGGACGGCATCGCTGATGCCGCGCAGGCGCGGGCGCACGCGTGCGCTGACAGACAGCCGCCGGCCAGGCGCCGCCGGTCACGCGCCGCCAAGCGCGCGCCAGATCTCTGCCGTGGCGTCCACGTCGTAGGACACCCTGCCCAGGATGAGCCGGATCCAGAACGGGAGGCGCGTCCCCGGCCACGTGTGCCCCGCCGCGTCGCACACCCAAACCGTCACCGCGCCCGGATCGTCCCGCGGTCCGTAGGAGAGCCGGGTCAGCGACCGCGTGACCTCGGTGCGCTCGGGCTCGGGGGAATGGCCGTTGGCCCGGGCCCAGGCGGACGCCGCGTCGAGCACGCTCTCGCTCCACCGTGCCGTGGGCCCGCCGCCATACGGGTTGACCCTGTCCCGCGTCCCGTGAAAGGCGACGACGCGCACCGGATGCTTCAGCCGTTCCACCGCGGGCTTGCGCAGCCCCGCCACCGCGCCGAGGACGCGAACCGGGTGTGCGGCCCGACGAGCAGAACCGGCTGGCCATGCGCGCCCCGCCGGACATGCCGCTGACACACAGCGGCGCCGCGCTGGCGCCGAACACCTCACGCGAGGTAGTCGACGGCGGCATCGAGGAAGGCGACGTCGCCGTCCAGGTCCCACTCCCATCCCGCCCGCCGCGGAAGGGAGCCCTGCGGGAACGCCACCAGGGCACCCTGCTCGGCCAGCGGAGCCATGCGGCTCAGACGCACCTGGCGCTCGGGCGTCGAGCCGCTGCCGTGCATGCTCAGCAGAATGGCCGTCGGCGCGCCGGTCGGCACCGCCACCAGCAGCTGGCGTCGCGCCCCGGCGACCTCGATCGTGTGGGACGCCACCGGCACGAAACGCCACTGTAGTGCCGCCGTCGGGCCACAAGAGAGCGCGCCGACGACCTCCCAGCCAACCCCGGGGCAAGAGCCCCCGCCCCGCCCCTCAGCGCCCCCAGGGCAGCGCCCGCGTCCCCTGCCCCGCCGTGGTGACCAGCGGCGCAGCCGGGCTGGCCACCACCGCGCGCAGCGCACCCTCGGCCTGGACCCGCCGAGCCGCCCCCGCCCCCAGCACAAGGGTGTCCCCCGCCCGCCCCCTCAGCTCCCGCCCATCCAGCTCCACCCGCAGCGCGCCCTCGAGCAGCACCCAGACCTGCTCGTGATCGACGCTGTGCTCGGGCCCGGCCTGGCCGGCGGCCATCGTCACCTCCCACACCGACAGCTCCCGCGTGCCCAGAGAGGGCGCGGCGAGCGTGCGCATGCGCGCGTTGGGCGTCTCGTGCGCAACGACCTGCTCGGGCGTGATGATCATCGGGCGGCCTCCAGATAGGAAAGTCACTTGTCCAACCGGCCGAGATAGTAAGGTTGCTTTACCATCATGTCAAGGACCCCTCACGCCGATCGCCCCGGCTGGGAGCTGGGGATCGGCCTGCTCGCCGCCGCCAGCGCCCTCTTCGCCGAGCTGCACGCCCGCCTGGCCGAGCAGGGGCACCCCGAGCTGCGGCCCGCGCACGGCTACGCCTTCCAGGCGATCGGCGCCCACGGCGCGACCGCCACCCAGCTGGGCGAGCGCCTGGGCATCACCAAGCAGGCGGCCGGCCAGATGGCCCGCGAGCTCATCCGCCTCGGCTACGTGCGCGCCGGCCGCGACGACGCCGACGCGCGCCGCCGGCCGCTGCGGCTGACCGCCCGCGGCGAGGACGCGCTCGTGCGCACCGTGGCCGTGTTCGAGGCGCTGCGCGAGGAGTGGGTCACGGCCGCCGGGCCCCGGCGCGTGGCCGAGACGGCCGAGGCGCTGGACGCGCTGGTGGCGCTGTACGGGCGGGCGGGTCCGCTGCGGCCGGTGTGGTGATCCCGCCGGCGGGACACGCCGGCGGCGGACAGCGCGCGCGGTTCGACTCAAGTGTCGGCGGATAGCAGGGTGACGGCATGGTCGCGCAGCGCGGTCACGGCGCGGAAGTGGCGCCGTCGAAGCTCGCGATACGGTCGGTCCCGTCGCGATCGGGCAGCACGACGAGCGCGCGATCGGCGAACGGACCTGTAGGTCGGCGAAGCCGGCCTACAGACCAACCACGATGGCGTAGTGCTCGCAGTTCAGGCAGCGACCGCTTCGCGCAGGATTTCCGCTTGCGAAAGGCCCTCCTGGCGGACACGGGGAGCAAGGCGCTCGGCCTGCTTTTCGTCGCGGTACACGCTTGTCTTGCGCGTGACTCGACCAGAGCGGGGCAGCGCATCGGCGCCACCAGCGTCAGCCCGCGCCCGCCAGCAGCGCGTCACCATCGTCAACGCGTAGCGGCCGCTACGCAGCCGCGGCGGGAGTTGCGCCGGTCGTGCCATCTCAAGGGCCGGCTAAGGGTGGCTCAGCGCCTCGGGTTCCATATGCTCGGTCGCGGTGTCGCCCGCGATGGGCGGGCGCGTGTCCTGACAAGGGGTGGCAGACATGCGGTTTCGCCGGCCGGTACTCGCGTTGTTGGTCTTGATGTCCTCGGGGGGGCTTGCCGCTACGGCCCAGGCGGCGGTGACGCCGGGTTGGGAGTGCGTGCCGACGACGGCCGGCCAGGCGGTGACATCGGGCGGAACGGGGGCGTCGCCGAGCTGCGCATCCGGCACGGCGGTGTTGGCGCCAACCTACGTGAGCTCGGGCGTGGGCGGTAAGCCGACGGTGGAGTTCTCGACGGTAAACGTGCAGGTGATCAACGGGTCGGGATCTGAGAGCGACCGTCAATGGCGAGGGAAACCTGATCGTCGGCTATGACGCGACGCCCTGGCACTCAGACTGGCTCGCACAACCTGCTGCTCGGCGGTGCGCAATCCGACACGAGCTATGCCGGCATCGTGGCCGGGTATGCAAACACGGTGTCGGGCCCCTACGCATCCGCGCTGGGCGGGCGCCTGAACACGATCACCGGTGAGCTCAGCACAATCGCCGGCGGCTACTACAACCGCGCCACCGCCTCCTACTCCGATGTCAACGGCGGGTGCGCCAACCTGGTTGGCAGCGGTACCCCCCGCTACACGCCGACGTGCGCCGACCCGGGGGACTACTCCACGGTCAACGGCGGGGTCGACAACCAGGCGGAAGCCGAGAACAGCACGGTCTCCGGCGGCGAGTACAACCTCGCCCAGCGACCAGTTCGCGAGCATCACCGGCGGCTGCGACAACCTCGCCGGACCCGGCACCGCACTCTCGGCGGCCTGCGCCGGCAGCGGCGCCGAGGCGATCCTCGGCGGCTCGACCAACACCGCCAGCGATGTACAGTCGACGGTGGCCGGCGGTTACAGCAACACCGCCAGCGGCGCGGCGGCGAGTGTGCTCGGCGGCGAGGGCAACAATTCGACCAGCCAGGAGTCCGTGATCAGCGGTGGTTGTGACAACGCCACGGGCGAGGTCGACGGCTCCTACGGCTGCACGGGCGCGGATGAGAGCGTCACCGGCGGTTCGTTCAATTCCGCGACCGATCCGTTCTCGGTTGTCGTCGGCGGGTGCACGAACGGGGCCGGCAGTCTCGGCATTGGACCGCAAACCTGTTCGCAGACGGCCCAGGGCGAGACAGTGGTCGGCGGGATCTACAACCGCACGTGGGATGGCAGCACCGCATACCCCTACTCGTCGATCCTCGGAGGAGATGGCAACGTGGCTTCCGGCGATTGCCAGACGATTCCCTCCGATGGCAGTGAGAACCAGTCGTGCTTCTGACGGCTCGCCGGGGTGCTGCTCGAAGCCGTGGTGGCCAGCAGTGCTCAGCGTGGTCAGCGAAGGCGCATGACCCCTGACTTGTACGCGCGCCGCAGGCAATGGCGGCGCGCGTCCGGCCCTCGGCGCTGATAGCGCCACGGCCCCAGTTCGTCGACCTGACACGCTGCTGTTTGCGCCCAGCGGGACCGGCTGACGCGACCTGCCCTACGCGAGCTCGCTGAACAGGTTCGACGTTTCGGCCTGCGTGGGGTTCAGGGTGCCCGAGGCCGAGTAGCTGCTCGACGCCGGGCTGCCGAGCAGACCCGACAGCACCGAGCCGAGATCCGACGACGAGCCGCTGCTCGAGCTGAACTCCGCCAGCAGGGCCTCGACGCTCGAGGACGAGCCGTTGGCCGAGGAGGAGCTGGTGCCGCTGAGCGCCACCAGCAGGGCCTCGGTATCCGAGGAGGAGCCGCTGCTCGACGACGAGCTGGCGCCGGTGAGCGCGGCCAGGAACGACTCGGTGTCCGAGGAGGAGCCGCTGGCGGCGTCATCGCGGACGTCGAATCGCCGTCGCCGTCGGTGCTTGACCCGATACCGCCACCCCGCCGCCGTGACGGTGATGGTGGTGACGAAAGCCGGTGCCGTTGGCGATGTTGGTGGCGATCTGCTGCAGCTGAGTGCTGCTCGGTGCGCTGGAGCTCGAGCCGGAGCCGGAGCCCTGCTGGTTCTGCTGCAGGGCGCTGGTGATCGCGCTGACCAGCGTCTGCTGGGAGACGCCCTGCGCGGACGCGATCGAGCTGAGGCTCGACCCCGACTGCAGCTGCTGCTGCACGCTGCTGGTCCTCTCACCGAGGGCCGACGAGGCGGCGCTCAGGATGCTCTGCCACTGGCTCTGCGCGCCGGAGGGCGGCTGCATGTACTGCCAGTTGCTGCTGCTGTCGACGGGGCCGACGGACATGGCGGGACGCTCCTATCTTCCTTGACGAGTCCCCCAGGGTATTCGGCCGGCTCACGCCCTGGACACAGAAGATCAGTGTAAATATCCGTCCACGGGCTCGACGCGCCCCGCCGTCAGGGGGTCGGCGCGTCGCCGCGGCGCAGCAGTTCGAGCAGCCGCTCGGGCGAGAACTCGGCCGGTTGCGTGTGCGCCACGAACTCCAGCAGCGCGTCGGTGAAGCGCACTGGCTCGTCGAGATGGGGCATGTGCCCGGCCTGCGGGAAGGTCACGATGCGGCTGCCGGGCATGAGCTCGTGGGCCTCCGCGGCATGGCGGACGGGAATGATCGGGTCCTTCTCGCCCCACAGCAGCAGCGTCGGTATGTCGGCGGCCAGGTACAGGCGGTTGGTGGCGTCAACGCGCTGGCCGCTCGTCGCCACGACGCTGCGCAGCGTGTTCAGGAACGCCATCCGCGTCGCGGTGTCGGCCAGCGAGCCGAACCCGCCGGCCACCTCCTGCAGGTCGGGGGCCGCGCGCCAGCCCAGTCTGCCCAGGACGCGCGAGACGCCGGACCCGGCCGCGGCGAGCGGCCCGGCGACGGTGGCCAGGAACAGATCCGCGCCGGGCAGGCAGGCCGCGCGCAGCAGCAGGTTGACGTCCTGGCCCAGGCCGCCGCTTGACACCAGGATCAGGCGCTCGATGCGCTCGGGGAACTGATAGGCGAACTGCATCGCCACGCCGCCGCCCAGCGAATGCCCGACCACGGTGGCCCGCTCGTGGCCCAGGGCGATCAGCAGGTCGCGCAGCGTGCTGGCCAGGCTGCCCAGCGAGTAGTCCCCGACCGGCTTGTCCGACACGCCGTGCCCGGGCAGATCGGGGGCGATCGTCGTGAAGTGCGCGCCCAGTCGCTCCTGCACCGCCGTCCAGGTCTGGGCGTTGCCGGCGATGCCGTGCACGAACAGGATGACCGGCCCCTCGCCGGCGATCCGGTAGCTGACCCGGTGGCCGTGCAGCACGATCTCGCGGGTCTGCACCTCCACCCGGCGCGGCAGGCCGATCAGCGCCGGCGGGGCGCCACTCCGTGCGCGGCTCTGGACTTCGGGCGTGGTCGTGGCGGACATTCCGTTCTCCTGACCTGGACAGGCGGACCGTACCGGAACCGCCGCTGCGGCGGCGGCGTCGTCCTACCCGCCCGACGGCCCCGCGTAACGCCCCGGGGCCAGACGCGGGTCGGGCCGAGCCGATCCGCCCGCGCAGCACGCGCCATCTGCCAGCATTGGCGGCATGACCGCCGCCGAGCTGTGGCGGCGCGGCCAGGCGGGATGGCCGCGCCGGTTCCCGATCGCCCAGTTTCCCAATCCGCCGCTGCTGGTGGTCTTCGCCGGGCGGGGCGTGGCCGCGGTCAGCGACGGCCGCGCCCGGGACGCCGGCCGCTGGATGGCCACCCTGGGCCTGGGCGTATGGGCCTGGCAGGAGACGACGGACGGGGCCAACTGGTTTCGCCGCCTGGTCGGCGTGGGCGGGCTCGTCCGGGTCGGGTTGGCGCTGGCCGGCAGGCGGTAGGGCAGTCGCCGGGCACCCGGCGCGAGTCGTTCGCCTCGGCCGGGAGCCGGCCCAGATCGAGGCCGCGCAGCAAGCTCCCAGCGTTGGCCGCCGGAATCCGCCACTACGGTGTGAGCATGCAGAAGCAGCTGCTGGCAGCGGTGATCGCGCTCGGCCTGCCCGCAGGGCTCGGCCTCGCCGCGGCCGCCCCGTCGCCCGCGGCCGGCCCGCGACCGACCACCGCCGCCGTGGCGCCGGCGCGCCAGACCACCGACCAGATCATCGTCGTCAGCGCGGCCGCCTACGGCGACACCTACGCGACGCTGACCGCCTACGACGTCGCCGGCCGGCGGCGTGTCGCGGTGTTCGGCCCCTGGACGGCGCGGATCGGTTCCAACGGCTTTGCGCCCCCCGGCCGGAAGCGCGAGGGCGACGGGCGCACGCCGAGCGGCACCTACGGCTTTCAGTTCATGTTCGGCGCCGACGCCAACCCCGGCGTGCGCTTCCCGTACCGGCGCGCGCTGCCCGACGACGTGTGGGATGACGACCCCTCCAGCCCGCTGTACAACGAGTGGGTCGACGATCGCACGGGCGATCCGGGCCGCTCCCCCGAGCCGATGGACCAGACGCCGGCGTACGCCTACGGGGCGGTGATCGCCTACAACACGGCCCGCACCCCGGGGCTGGGCAGCGCGATCTTCCTGCACGTCAACATCGGCAGCGCGACCGCGGGCTGCGTGACGCTGCCGCTGGGGCAGCTGCTTGACGTGCTGCGGTGGCTAGATCCGGCCCGGTCGCCGGTCGTCGAGATGGGCGTCGGAGCCGGCGGCGGGTAGCCCAGGTGATATCTGGGCGCCGGTCGGATTCTGGGGGCGTCATTCGTATGAGGTTTGCGTAGGAGCGAGACGGGACGGAGAGGGTCCCGCCCATGACACGGACGCGTACCCCGACGAGCCACACGCCACGCAATCCGCCCCGGTCCCTAGACCGCCGGGCGTCTTGTTGGCGGACGCGCGCGCAGGCGCATCTGGCCACAGCGGCTTGCTCTCGCCGCCCTGCCGTTGCTGCTCGCCGCCGCGCCGGCGGCTCGGGCGCAGTCCAGCGTCCCGCACGACGGTCACGTTCACGCAGCGAAACGCGGTGCACGAGCTGCGGCCCTGCCTGCACCTGCTCAGCCCCGCCCGCCAGCGTCTGATCGCCCTCCAGTTCGGCATCGGCCGCGCGGCAGCCCCGACGATCGCCGCCGTCGCCGCACGCCTGCACGAGACCCCGAGCGCCGAGTACGCCGCGGTGATCTACGCGATGCGCAAGCTGGAGGCCTCGCGCCACCGCGGCCAGTGCCAGCTCGACAGCGCGCTGCCGGCTACGACCAAGCCCGCCGCCACGACGCCCGCCGCCAGCGCGCAGCCCGCGAACCCGGCCACGCCGGCCGCGGCAGCGGCCCGACCCGCCGCCGGAGCGCCTGCCGCCGGCGCGCCACACGCATCCTCCTCGCATCGCGGATTGCTGATGGCCGTGATCATCGTCGCGCTGCTGGCGCTCGCGGCCGTCGTCGCGGTGATGGTTCGGCGCCGCGCACCGACTCCGGCAGGCGCCGCATCCGGCGGCTCGACGGTCGGCCTGCGGAACTTTGGTGGCCCCACTCGTAGAAGGGAGCGACTGGCGTTTCGACTTGGCCCAGGGGCCGGAAGAGAGCTGTTCGTGCGCGAACTCCCCAGACAGCGTCGATATCTGCGACGAGGAACGCTGGCGGCCCTTCGCCCCTTCCTGCGCCACAGCCTGACGCGCGACGCCTACGTCCTGCGGGGCATCGGCAACCGCTTCGGACCGGTGGTTCGCGAGGATCGTCGCCGCCACGCGCTGCCGATCGAGGGCCCCGACCGCCGCGGCGCGCAACGCGATCAGGTCGGCGTTACTTAGACCCCTTGGCCGGGGTGGGCTTCGCCTTGCCGGCCGGCTTGTCCGCCTTGGGCGCGTCCTTGCCGGCCGACGAGGAGCCGTTATCGCTCGACGTCGAGGACGACGCGCCGTCCGAGGACCCGGCGGCGTTGGACTTCGACGAGGACTCCGCGGCCGCCTTCTCGCGCTGGCGCTTGCGCGTGCCGTAGTCGGTGTTGTAGAAGCCGCTGCCCTTGAAGTGGACGGCGACCGGCTGCATCACGCGGCGCACCGGGCGCCCGCACACCTCGCACTCGGTCAGCGGGCTCGTCGGCGATGCGCTGCATCGCGTCGAACGTATGGCCCTTCTCGCAGAGGTACTCGTAGATCGGCATTGGCAGTCGCAGTATAGGAGTGCCAGCGCACGGCTCCCGCTCGTCCGCCAGCATGTCCCGGGACGGACTCTCGAGGCCACACGCGGGCAACATCCGGCGCCCGCCGGGCTGCAACGCTTCGGCCCGCACTCGACCGACGGCATAAACGATCGACCCTCGATTTGGACAAATATTGGTGGCGAAACGGCAATTCGCCGGTAGAGTCCGGGACCGTGCAGCGATGCACTCGGTCGCAGTACCAGCATGGATGCCCTGACGGTCGCCGAAGCGCTCAAGGCCGCAGGCTCTTTTCCTGACGACGTCAATCGCCGCTGGAGAACCCTTAGCCCGTGAACAGCACCGACTCGACTGCAGTACCACCGAATACGACCCAGGGGGGATCGGACAGCAGTCGAGCCCGCTTCCACCGCGCATCGCAGCAGACCGAAGCGCCCCCGCGCACCCGCACGGCGGCCCGCGCCTGGCCACGCTATCGCCCGACGCTGCGGGCACTCGAGGAGGGCGACGCCGCCCGCGTCGTCGCGATTCGCGAACGCAACTACCGTTACGCGCTGGCCCTCGCCGACATGGCCGCGGTGTCGCTGTCCGCGGTGCTCGCCGTCGGCGTCATCGGGGGTCGCGGGCTACGGCCCGACTACCTCATCGCGCTGCCGCTGATCGTCGTCGTCGCCAAGGTCCTCGGCCTGTACGAGCGAGATGAGCTCGTCATCCGCAAGTCGACCACCGACGAGCTGCCGCAGCTGATCAACCTCGCGACGACGGTGACGCTGCTCCTGTGGCTGGGGCGGCGCTACGTCGTCGTCGGCCAGCCGCACACGATCGTCGCTCCTGGCCCTGTGGATGCTCCTCGCCGCGACCACGTGCTGCTTCCGGATCCTCGCGCGCAGCGTCGCCGCCCGCATGTCCGAGGTCGAGCGATGCCTGCTCCTCGGCGACGCGAACACGTTCCACCACCTCGGGGCGAAGCTCAACGCACACCAAGCACGCCAAGCTCGTCGACCACGTCACGCTCGACGAGGCGCATCAAGCACCGCGGCCCGAGCCTGCACGCGCTCGCCAGCCAGCCACAACGTGCACCGCATCATCATCGCCGCCAGCCACGCCGGCGAGAACGACGCGACGCTCAACCTCGTCCGCGAGGCGAAGGCCACCGGCCTTCGCGTGAGCATCCTGCCGGGCATCCTCGGCGCCGTCGGCAGCTCGGTCGTGTTCGACGACCTGTGGGGCGTCACCGTGCTCGGCGTGCCGCACTACGGCCTGTCGCGATCCTCGAGCGCGCTCAAGCGTGCGTTCGACCTCGCCGGGGCGATCCCGCTGACGATCCTCTTCGCGCCGGTGATGGCTCTCGCGGCGCTGCTGATCAAGCTCGACAGCCGCGGCCCGGTGTTCTTCCGCCAGACCCGCGTCGGCCGCGGCGGCGACCACTTCTCGATCTTCAAGTTCCGCACGATGGTCGACGGCGCCGACGCGATGAAGCACGAGCTGGCCGAGCACAACGAGGCCGACGGCCTGTTCAAGATCGCCGACGACCCGCGCATCACGCGCGTCGGCAAGTGGCTGCGCAGGAGCTGCCTGGACGAGCTGCCGCAGCTGTTCAACGTGCTGCGCGGCGAGATGAGCCTCGTCGGGCCCCGGCCGCTGGTCGTCAACGAGGACGAGCGCATCAAGGGGCTGGACCGCAACCGCCTGCACCTCACGCCCGGGATGACCGGGCCCTGGCAGATCCTCGGATCCGTCGCGCGTGCCGCTCGCCGAGATGGTCAAGCTCGACTATCTCTACATCGCGAACTGGTCGCTGTGGAGCGACGTCAAGATCTTGCTGCGGACGATTCCGATGGTGCTCGAGCGGCGAGGGCAGTAGGCCATTTCCGAGGCGCCAGCCGACTCATGGCGCCTCGAGCACAAGCCCTCAGCCCGTGGGCTCAGTCCTCGGTCGCCGGACATCAAGAGTCACCAAGGCTCGTGGTGCCCAACCTTCGAATTGTCGCGATCCAACGGCGACAACACCGCGCACGCGGTGCCGCTCACCGCTCAGCGCACATCACAGACCTCTGATCGTCCTCTGCGCGACGGCACGCATAGTCCGCTAGTGCAGCACGCACCCCGTCAAACGCCAAGGGTGGTGCCTGCTCCAGAGTGACCCAGCGATGGGCGCTCTTCTCTTGCGACAACGACACGACGCCGCAAGGCCCGGTGCAGTGGAAGGCCACGTCCACCGCGTCCAGCGGTTCAGGCCCATACCTGCTCTTGTATCCCGAGCAAATCAACCGTCTCTACCCGTAGACCGGTCTCCTCGTGGAGTTCCCTGAGGACGGCTTCGGCGGGCGTCTCGCCGCTCTCGACAAAGCCGCCCGGGTCGATCCCAGGCCCCAAGATGAGGCTCTTGGTTGCGCCGAAGTATCAGCAGGCGCTCGTCGTGACGCTCGACGACCGCAAAGGCCGTGATGCTCGGATTGTCGTAGTGCACGACTTCGCACCCAACACAGATGGGGTGACCCTCATCAGGCCCGCTGGCAACGAGGCCGAGCCGATCGCCGCAGAGCGGGCAATAGGTGAACTTCAACGCCTACGCGCGCAATCGTCTCGCCGAGCCCAAGTCGGAGGTGCCCGCGCGTGTGCTTACTAGACCGGAGCCTGCGCTCGTACCTGGTCGAACACCCAGGCATAGGTCTTCTCCAAACCGTCTGCGCAACGAGATGCCTGGCTCCCAGCCGAGCCGCTCGAGGATCAGCGTGTTGTCGCTGTTGCGGCCGCTCACGCCCTTGGGCGCGTCGAGGTTGTAGCTGCGCTTGAGCTTGATGCCGGCGATGCTCCTCCACGATGTCCACCAGCTCGTTGATCGTCACCATCTCGCTGCGAGCCGAGATTGATGCGGCTCGAGGATCGTCGCTCCATGATCAGCCGTAGGTGCCCTCGACGCAGTCGTCGATGTACATGAAGCTGCGGGTCTGCTCGCCGTCGCCCCAGATCTCGATCTCGTGCTGCCCGAGACTTGGCCTCGGTCACCTTGCGGCAGATCGCGGCCGGCGCCTTCTCGCGGCCGCCGTCCCAGGTGCCGTGCGGACCGTAGACGTTGTGGTAGCGGGCGACGCGCGTCTCGAGGCCGAAGTCCTCGCGGAAGTGGCGGCACATGCGCTCGCTGAACAGCTTTTCCCAGCCGTAGCCGTCTTCCGGCATGGCCGGATAGGCGTCGGCCTCCTTGAGCGCGGGACGTCGGGGTCGACTCTGCTTGTCGGCGGTGTAGACGCAGGCCGAGGAGGAGTAGAAGAACCGCTCGACGCCGTCTTCTCGCGCCGCCTCGAGCATGTGCGTGTTGATGAGCACCGAGAGCATGCACAGCGCCTTGTTGTTCTCGATGAAGCCCATGCCGCCCATGTCGGCGGCCAGGTTGTAGACGAGACGCGCCCCGGACACCGCGGCTCGACAGTCGTCCTCACGGCGGAGATCCAGCACGAGGTTCTCCGCATCGTCATGAACCTGATACCACTCGTCGCGTGGTTTGACATCAACCGAGCGGACTTCGGCGCCCTCGCTCAAGAGCCGCGCAACGAGGTGGCCGCCGATGAATCCGCCCCCGCCAGCGACGAGGATCACGTCTTGTGACATACGCTTCCTCTGGGTCGCACGTTTTGACGGACGACTCCGCGCGGGCTCTGCGGCATTTAACCAGACCGAGAACTCGGATCGAACGCGGATCCTCGCCAAACCTAGCCATTGTTCCAGCCAGCCCTCGCGGGCGAGACAAGGCTACTGAGTTCGGCCTCGAACTCCATCGCGAAGCCACTCTGGCTGAACCGGCGTTCTGCGTAGGCAAGAGCATTCGCGGCGCGGACCGCATCTCGTCGGGCGCGTTGGCGATCTCGCGAAGCTTGGTCGGGAAGCTCTGCGGGTCGGCGCTGTTGACCACCCACCCAGCTTTTGCTCCTCACGATGCGTGCGACCTCGCCGTCAGGATTGACCGCAGCCAGCACCGGAAGTCCGTAGCCATGAAGTTCATGAGCTTCGATGGGATGTTGAACTCGGCGCCCTCGTACAGCTGACTGACGAAGCCGATGCGGGCCGATTGCAGCTCCAGCTCCAACTCGGCATCCTCGACGACGCCTCGCATCTTCACGCGACCAGACCGCACGGCGTCCCGGCACGTCACTCCCGCCGCCATCCCGTTGCCCGTGATCACGAGCCGCGCCCCGATGTCACCCATGGTCTCGTCGTCCTCGAAGGCAGGACCAGCGGGGCGAGCCCCTGCGAGTAGCCGATGTTGCCCATGCTCAGGATCCGGAGTGTCCCGTTTCGCTCGGCGCTTGCGACATGCTCGGGGTTCGCGTCGCTGGATCATAGATCAGCCGGATCTTCTCCTCCGATACGCCCTTGCCGACGAGATTCGATGTGAACGCCCTGGATAAGACGACGATCCGATCTGCCCGGGCGTAAGCGCTGCGTTCAAGCCAGCGTGCAGCCGCCAGCACGCGACCTTCATCTACGAGTCCCGTGGCTGCCGCCCCGTCAGGAAGGATGTCGTGCAGCCATAAGACCCATGGGAGTCGTCGCGCGCGCACGTAGCCCATCGCCGGCAGTAGCGCCGGAAAGCTCGGGGAGGCAGAGATGACGACGTCAGCTGACGGGAGCAGCGGCGTCGCCAGCGCTTGCGCCGGCATGAAGCTGATCTCTTGCCGGTACCGCTCCGCGGCGCTCTCGCGACCGATCCACAGCGGCAGGCGAATCACCTGGATCCCGTCGCGCCGTTCGCGGTACGGCCGCACCCGCTTGCCCCAAAAGGGCGCGGGATAATGTGGATGAGCCGCCACTACGACGACGTCGTGGCCCCGGTCGCTGCCAGACCCTCCGCCAGCGTCTTGCTGACCGGACCGATGCCGGTCGGCTCAGGATCGTAGTTGTAGCTCCACAGTTGGATACGCACCCGAAACACCACCACTCGTGCGACCGAATAGGCGCGTGCACTACGCCTACAACCGACACCTCGGCGCACGGCGCCGCGGGACCGGCTCCCGCTCGATGGAAAAACCGTAGCAATCCTTCGGTCACCTCAGGGGATAGCCTGGTCCTCCTACCGTGGGATGGCGCGCCGCCGTGCTCCTCGGCTCCGGCAACCTGGCGGCGCTCAGAGTCGCCTGGCCCGCGAACCCGCAGCGGCCCGGGGCTCAAGGCGCGATCGCGCCGCTGAGCCCCGGACACTCGGCCCGATCAGCCTGATGATCGGGCCCGCCGCGCGGTCCGACCACACGCATTCGCCGGTCCCCGGTCTCGCCGGCCGTTGCCAGGCCCAGCGACCCGCGCATCGTGCCCTCACCCAACGCACGCCTTGGCGGAGCGTCCCGAGTGCTGTACTCTGTCGAGTTCTGACGGACGTCTATCCAGCGCCTCCACTGCTCCGGTCCACGCTACTGCCACGTGATGTCCCGCTGCGTCTTCGGCAGATGATGCCGCTTTGGATAAGGCTAAACGCTCGTTCCGGGCGCCATGTCCGGTACGGAGACTACGGGGGAGGCTGATCGCTGTATGGAAGGAACCTCAACAGCGCACGTGGGTGTGCTTCGCGATTCGACGCCGGCGCGTGATCTTCGTCGCATGCGTGGTCGGTCCCGGTCGTCGTGCTTGCCTTCACGCTTCGAGAGACCAAGAAATACTCAGCGAGCGCGGTGCTGGCTGTTTCAGAACCAGAACTACGCGCAAGGCCTGGTTGGAACTAGCGCAAACTTCACGCCAACTCAGTCGGCTTCGGACCCGACCATGGAAGCGGCGACGGATCTTCTCCTCGTACACACGCGTGATTTCTCAGCTCACCGCAAAGGCACTCGGCAGCGGGTTCACGAGCGGCGAGGTCGCAGGCGATACCGCGGCGGCCGCCGCCGGACAATCGGATCTCGTCACGGTCACCGCGACAACGTGTCCCCAGCGATCGCTGCCAAGATGGCCAACACCTATGCGCAGCAGTTCATCCAGTATATGGCTGGGCAGGACTCCGCCGCGGTAATTGCGGCCGCGAACCAGATCGGCGCGAAGCTCAACGCTCTCCAAGGCGCAGCGCGAAACTCTTCCGCGGCACAAGAGCTCGCGACTCGCCAGGCAGGACCTCGATATCTTCGCGTCGCTACAGACAGGGAACGCGCAGCTTTATCAGCCCGCGACCGTGCCCACGACGCCATCTTCGCCGCGCCCCACACGCGCCCTTCTGCTCGGCGTCTTCGTAGGCCTGATCCTCGAGCATCGCCCTCTCCCTCCTTGCCGATCTCGACCGACGCGTTCGGGACGTCGACGAGTTCAGCCGAATATTCGAACGGCCGATTCTCGGGACCATCGCTACAAGCCGCGGCATTGCCGCCCAGCGCAGGCACCGTCCCGACCGCCTCAGCGCATCCGACCGCGAGGCGTTTCGCACTCTCCGAGCGAACCTGCGTTATTTCAACATCGACAAGAACATACGGACGGTTGTGGGGTGGCGACGTCGGCAGTGCCAGGGGAAGGCAAGTCGACGGTGTCGTGGAACCTCGCGAGCGCCGCTGCCGCGTCCGGCCAGCGCGCCCTCCTGATTGAAGCCGATCTCCGCCGACCCGTGTTTTCAGGTTTCGCGACTGGTGGCGACAGCCCGGCTACCCACGTAGGACTCGCCGATTACTTCAGCGGGTCAGGTGACCTTTGAGGAATGCGTGGACACCGTAAGCATCGACTGGGCCGCGCCAGACGCACCGGCGCCGTGCAACCTACGTTGGACGTCATCGTTGCGGGCGCGCTTCCACCGAACCCGTCCGATCTCATCGAGTCAGCCCGCATGCGCCAACTACTGGAGCAGGCCAGCGAACCCTATGACCTGGTCATCGTCGACACGCCGCCAGCCACGGTGGTATCCGATGCGCTACATCTGTTCCCAGTACGTCGACGGACTCATTGTGATCGTAGGCCTGGCCGAAGCCGGCGAGACCAATCGTCCGAGTTCAGTTCGCTGCTTCATCGCCTCAATGCGCCCGTGTTGGGCATCGTCGCCAATGGCGACGTCGGTCGGGGCGCGTACTCCGCATACGAGACGGGATACGCGTACTCCACGACTCCACCGCACGTGGAGCCTGCGTCCGACTCGCGAGCTGCCCTCTCGGCTGTCAGCAGCAGTGGTGTCGACGACACACGCGCGACAGCCGCTGAATGAGTCTGCCGCAGACACGCCACTCACAGCCGCGCAGTGGGCCGCGGGCTCGGTTGGGTCTGGGTGCCGGCTTCGTGCGTCGCCGCTGGCGCCGCTGTCGCGGCTTTCCAACCGGCACCATGGCTGTTCAGTGCGCCCGGTCTCTGCGCGCTCGGGGTCCTCCTCGTTGCCGCACTTCCCATTCTCCGGCGTCTGGCGGCGGGCACGCTCGACATCTTCGAACCCATCCTCTGGGCGTGCGCGATGCTCGCGGCGTTGTTCGGGGTTCGGGCTCTCGTGATGCTCTCGAGCGGAGATATCTCGCTCAACGAGGGACCGCTCGTTTCGTTCGACGTCAGTCGAGGCTTCGGGCGGGCGGTCTTGCTCGGGCTTCTCGGTACGGCTGCCTTTGTTGCGGCGTACGAGGTGTGGCCCCGCATTCGCATCCCACGCCTGACCGCAACGGACCACTCCCTCGCGCCCGCAGCTAGCACCGTGCGGCGCGCGTCCACCGCCCTGATCATCGTCGGCGGCTCGCTGTACTTGGCCCGCCTGGCGATAGCCGGGAGTCCGCTCGCCACCCTCCGGACACTGGCTTCCGGCCGCTCCTCAATCGCCGCGAACGACACTGGCCAGTCCGCGTATCTCAGCGACGGCCCCCTCCTGTTCGCATGCGCCGCAACGCTCGAGATCGTGTTCGCACGGCGCCCACTGACACGGTCGGCGTTCTGGCGCATCATTGTCCTCGTGGTCGTTCCGGTCGCAGCATTTTATCTCGAAGGAAACAGGCGCCTTATCTTGCCGAGCGTCTTTACTCCGCTCATCGCGAACTACCTCGTAACCCGGCGCCGCCCCGCATGGCGCTCGATAGTACTGGTGCTGCCGATCGCGTTTCTCATCTTGGCGACGATACCGCTGGAACGGTCACTCGGCGCGCGTGAGTATTCACAAGGCGGCGCATTCGGCATCTTCGAGCGCGCGTTTCAGCAGCCCTTCCAAGGTGTCGCCACGTTCTTTACGCAAAACGACACCGAAATGCTCCCGGCTTTGGCGCTTGAGGTCCAAACCCTCCAGAAGCCCGGTGACTACTACTTTGGGCGCGCCACAGTTGGCGACCTTCTGCTTTCACCCGTGCCATCCGCGGTGATACCGGGGAAGCCGCTGTCTGCCCGCAATAGCATTCTTGTCCGTATCTTCGGCACCCCGTGCGAGGCCACTGGCGGGTTGTGTCCGGACTTCTCCGCCGTAGGGACGTTCTATCAGGACTTCTGGTATATCGGCGCCGTGGTGGGCATGGCCGCATTGGGTATCTTCTCTTCGGCACTCTGGGAGCGGCATCGCGAGCAGCCCGGTGACCCCTTCCGACTCATTGCGGCTGCCTCGTGGACGGTGTCGCTCCCCATTCTCATTCGTGCCGGGTTCATGCCAGCCTTCCAGTGGTGGCTCGAGTTCGTGCTGCCGATCGCCGCCGCTCTTTGGTACATCCGCTCGGAATCGCGATCTCGGTCACAGCGTGCCCCGGCTGCGCTGGCGGCCCACTAGCCATCGCGCGATGGCTTACTAGCCGGAGGGTAGCCACGGTCGCCGTGCGCCGCCTTGCCAAATCCCCCGCACCCGCCCAATACCACCTGAGCCGACAGCTCCCTCGCGGCTGCTAACGGCTCGTCTGCCTGCGGCTTCCATCACTGTCGTCACCTTAGTTGCCTACCGTGGCCCACGCACCGACCTCCACTCGCGTTTCAGCTCGCCATGCCGCTCGCGACATCGCCGTTCAGAACGCGGTACAGCTGGTCAACATCGCCTTCTCAGTCGTGACCACAGCGATCTTGACCCGTGGCCTCGGTCTCACCAACTTCGGTCGTTGGTCCGCGTTGCTGGCAATAACCCAAATCACAACCCAGGTAACCGACCTCGGTCTCCGCCAACTTGTCACTCGCGAAGCCGCCCGCGTGCCCGCCCGCGAGGGCGAGCTCCTCGGCGCAGCATTGCTCGCGAGGGCTGCCCTAGCCCCAGTGGCCTGCGTATTCACCGCAGCCTGCTGTCTCGCGCTCTCAGACAACGCCGACATGCGTGTAGCGGGCTTGGTGCTGTCGACATGCCCGCTCTTCGCGGTGCCGCAGGTCCTCGCCGTAGCCTTTGCGGTACGCGTCATGAATCACCTCACGATGGCGTTCCTAACGCTGAACAGCATCTTGTGGGCCGGGGCCATCATCGCCACAGTGGCCACCCATGGCTCCCTTACCTTTCTCGCGTTCGGTTTTCTCATTACGTACGTGATAACCACGGTGGCCCAGGTTGTGGTTGCCTTGCGGTACGTGCGACCGGTGGCTCCGCGATCACTGGCTCTTCCGCTTCGCCTCCTTCGCACGTCGACGCCGCTCGGCCTCAGCACGATGATCACCATTGCCTACGCGCGCCTGGACCAGATCTTGCTCTTTGCCATTGGCGGTCCGACGGCCGCGAGCTTGTACGGGGCCGTGTTCCGCGTGTTTGATCAGAGCCAGCTTTTCCCACAGGCGGTCGGCACAACTCTTCTTCCGCTGCTGTCGGTTGCTCGGCGGGATGGTGATGACGCCCGCACTCGCCGCATCTGGTCCAGCTCAGTGAGCGTCATGTTCTTGTCGGCGGCCTCGCTTTGGCGTGCATCGCTGGCGATCCGGCGGGGCTTGTTCGTCTCCTTTTCGGTGCTGCGTACACGCCTGCCGCGTCAGCCCTTGTGCTCCTGATGGCGGGTTATCCCTTCCTGTGCCTCACTTATCTCGCCACGCAGGGGCTGATCGCCGCAGGGCGCTCAACGCTGGCTGTTTCGGCGCTCGGTGTACGGCCTGGTGCTTAACGTCGTGCTTAACGTGAGTATGTCCGGTGCTCAGCTATCGGGGCGCCGCGCTCGCGGCCGGGCTCACGCAGGGCTACGTGGCGCTTGCCGGACTTCGCCGTGCGGGCAAGCTCAGCCCAGCTCTGGCCTTTCCGGCGGCTCTCCTTTCGCGGGCGAGCGTTGCGTGCCTCCTTTCGGTCGCTGTCGGGACGCTCGTGTTTAGTGCGCTGCCGCTTCTTGTTGCGCTGCCGCTAGCGGCCGGGTTCTTCTTGTTGTGCGCACTGGCCCTCAGGGTTGGAAGTCTCGCGTTGCTCCAGCCTCTTCTGAAGATGCCTACGAGCGCGTGATGGCTCCGCCGGAACACGGCGTGACGGCGGGCCATTGCGCACGCGCTCAACGTCGGTCTGGGCGGGGGCGACATTTGTCGTCAGGCCCGCGGATGGGTTGGCGCCGGCGACGGCTGATGCTTCATGGCAGACTGCCATCCGCTACTAGCGTGCCGCTGCCTTGTCTGCATTGATTTGGCCTCGCCCATTCTGACCGGATACAGGAGGAGTTTCCAATGTCTATAAGCGACTACTACGCCGAATATTGGACGGAGGCCGGTTATAACCCGGCGCCAAGGTTGCCGCCCTTTCTCGCCCAGCTTTACGAGAGGCACCTTGGCGGCCATGTTCTCGACGTGGGCTGCGGCGACGGACTCAAGACTGGCTCGTGGGTCACTTCACACGGGGGCTCCTACGCTGGCGTCGACGTGTCAGTCACCGCCGTTGAGCGCGCGCAGCAAGCCGGGTTTGACGCGCGGGTGATCGATTCAGCCGAGCCTTCCGTTTCCCGACGACTCGTTCGACTCCGTCGTTTGCATAGAGGTGCTGGAGCGTCTTGCACCCCGAAATAGCAGTGGGGGAGATCCGCCGTGTCCTGAAGCCCGGCGGCACGTTCATTGCGTCGGTGCCCAACGCTGCGCATTATCGGGATCGTCTCGACATGCTGGTTGGCAAGTGGCAGCCGCGGGGCGATGACCGGGGCCGGACCGAGCCCTGGAGATCGCCACATATTCGGTTCTTTGGGTGCTCGTCGCTGCGCGCGATGGTCCAGCAGGCCGGATTCGCCGACGCGGCTGTCGAGAGCTCGGCTGAGGAGCCGTTCCTTGTCTCTGTTCCCGGCCTCCGGCGCTTCGCCACTGGTCGGCGTCCCTCGCGGGCCTACAGCGCCCTCGTCCGCGCTGCTCCGAGCCTCTGGGCGACGAGGCTCTACGTCGTTGCTCGCTAGCGCGCGCCGCCTGGTCGCAGGGCCCGGTTCCTTCTTTGACAAGGGGACCAAAGGCTTGCGCACGCTTTGCTAGCTTGAGTTTCCCGGCGGCCCCCAGCTACGGCGTCGCAGGACCCGCACGCACCGGAACTCATGGATTCGCGCGACCCCCTCGTTAGCCCGCGTCCGGTCACTCGCCGGAGCGCCCTGTTGGTCGGGGCCGCAGCCACGGCCGCGACCGCTGCGTCCACACCGCAGCCGGCCGCTGCCGACTCCGCACAAGTCGCTCTTGCCGTCTGCGTTGCGGCGCGCACAGTCTCGTCATTGCGTGGACTGCCGACTTTCGATCACTACAGCGTTGCGAATGGCGACGTCGTGCTCCTGACCGCCCAGGCTGACGCCGCCTCCAACGGCCTGTGGTCCGTTTCGCCGGGGACCTGGACGCGCCCTCCAGCGTTTGCATCGGGGCGCCACACCAGCGCCGTGACGGTCTCCATCGTGCACGGCGGACGTGGTCGCCTTGCACCTGGCTGCTTCGGACCGCGTCGCCGCTCGCGGTCGACCGCGATCCGCGAAGACGTGGGTGTTGACGTCGCCGCCCGGCGTCGTGACAAGCCGGTCAGCCTTGGATCGCCAGGTGCCGGTCTATAGCGCCGCGCACGGCGCGGCGGTCTGGAAGGACCCACACGCATACGACCCCTGTGACCCTCAGTACGGCGCCAAGGCTGACGTCGTCCACCTTCGGGACGGCACGATCGCGTCCGCCACCGGACCTGCTGTACTCAGCTCGGCGACCGCGCGATGGACCCCAGATGATGTCGGCAAGTGGGTCTGGGTCGCCGACGCCGGCGCGCCAAACCCGAACGGACAGGCGACGCCTCTGTGGACGACGATCGCGCGCTGCCACTCAGGAGGGCGCGTCACCCTTGCGCTCCCCGCGGCGACCGCGGTTCGCGACGCGACTGTCTATTACGGGACTGATGACCAGGCGGCGCTCTTCCGTTGCTCCCAGGCGTGCCCTCCCGGCGGCTCGGTGGACCTGGGTGGCCGCACCTACATGATCGATGGCACCCTCAGCGAAGCGGTGCCCGGTCAATCTTGGAGGCTTGGCACGATCATCAGCGGCGCGCCCGGGCAGTCTGCAGTGCAGATTCTCGCGCCGAACGTCACCCACGACCGCGTTCATCTCGTCGCCACTAACGCGGCCGGCCCAAACTGGTGCGCTCCCGGCGCCTTGTGCGCGCTCACCGTCGACGCGGAGGGATTCGTGTCTCGCGATTGCCATTACACCGGTGGCTATTTGGCATGCGTCACGATCAATCACGCCCGCGGCAACCGCACGAGGCTTCTGGGGGGCTCGACCACGCTGGCGAGCCTCGTCCAAGACGGCGCCGGAATTACCGCCGCCCCAGGCCCAGCAGGCAACGAAGACATCGTGGTTGATGGCGTCACGCACAGCGGCGGCAGCACAAACGGCATAATGATCTTCGACTCCCTTCGTTCCGCCGTCATGAACTGCTCTGTTTGGGGTGCCGTCGTCCGCCTACGCTCACCGTCAGCAACGGCGGTGGAGCCGGTCCCGGCAGCATTGCCCTCTGGACGCTCGTGGGCGGTAGCGTCTGGCGGGCCCGGCTCGCGACCGGAACACCGGGTGTTACCGGCCCCGCCACCGACCGCCCGGACGGCACAACGCGCGTGCTCCGCCTCAATGGCGCGGAGATCGCCCAGTCAGCCTCGCGCGGCCCGTACAACTCGACCAGCACTCCGCAACCGGGCCTTGGGGCTTTGGCGACGGCTATCTCTATTACAACACCAGCGGCCTGCCATTTGCCAACCCTAACACTCAAACGATCACCAGCGACTGCCTCGGTGGCTACGGGATTGGGTTCTACAACACGGCCGCCGGCTTCGAGAATATGTCGCTAAATGTCGTATCGTCCAACTGGATCTTTGAGAACACTGGGCTTGGCGTCTACATGCAGCTCGGGCGCTCGCCAGCCAACCGTGGGAACGCCACGCGCGGGAACCGCTTGTACCGCAACTGCGTCCAAGGCGCTCAGGACTCGAGCCTAGTGTTCGGCGGCATCGGGTGGAGCAGCGGCTTTGACTGCGTGTCCGAGGGCGACATCCTGATCGACTCGGGCGGTGTCCACAACGCGACCGTGGCGCCCGGCTTTCACGTTGGGAGCCAGCCGAGTAGCGGCCGCGCGATTGGCGTTACGGTGGACGGAGCCAGCCTGCATGGCTTTTCCGTCCAGGGCAGCCATTGGACATTGTTGGGGTGCGCCGCACAGGCGAGTGGCCAATATGCTACCGGGGCTGTCGCTCACGGCTTTGCTATTGACGCGAAGCCGGATCAGGTCGTCACCGACGTCCATCTCGTCAACTGCACTGCGCGCGGCAACCTAACCGGCTCAGGCGTCAGGGCCGATGGGACGGCGTCGGGCGGGTCCGTCGAGGTCGCCGTCACCGGTGGCGCATTCTTCGATAACTTGGATAGCGGCGTATCCCTCGCGGGGACCGACCGGAGCCAGGTGACGGGAACCACGCTTCACAATAACCGAGTTGCCGGACTTACCCTGAGCGAGAGGGCGCTGCACACCTTGATAGGCCCGAACACCATCCACAACGAAGCGGTGGGCATCTCGATCGCTCCCACCGTCGCCAACACCGTGTTGTTGCCGCAGTCGTTTAGCGCGAACGGGATCAACGTGACCAACGACGGTGGTCCCTACATTGCCAGCGGCTCGATTGGCCTGGGCGACGCCGTTTGGGTCGGCTCTGGCGCACCGGATTTTGCCGCGACTGCAGGCGACCAATACCGACGCACGGACGAACCGGAGACCCGCAAGCCGCGGTGGTACATCAACGCCAGGTCAGGGAACCACTGGACGCCGATCGCTTGACGAGCCGTCATCCCTACGGGAGTCGTAGGACCCTGCGTTGATTCCGGCGTCCCCGATCGGACCGCTTGAGCTAGGGCCGGCTCGCCGAACCGTCACGCTGGGCGAACCGTCGCGACTGCCTCTATCTGGCGCCTGCGGCGAAGCCTCGCCCAGATGCCGCAGACCCGGTCGAACTGGCGCTCCGGTAGCCTCGCGAAGCGCTCGATGTGCGGCGGCCACGCATGGGTGACCACACGAGCAGACGACACCTCAAAGCCGGCCTCATTCAAGAGGTTCTTCAGCAGCAGTGGGTCGACGTGTAAGAGGTGGTGATTGGTGTCCGCCATGAGAGGATCCGTCTGGTGCTCGCCCAGTCGTCGATCGGTACCCAGACACGGAGCGTTCCGCTGGGCTTCAGCAACTCTCGAAGGGCTACCAGCTCTCCGACCGGCTCGACCGCGTGCTCAAGCGCGTGGTTCGAGACCACAATGTCCACCGAGCCGGGCAGAACGTCCGCGGCCGATGCGACCACGCGCAATCCGCGCGACAGGGCATCTTCCCTGGCCGCCGGCGCGGGCTCGATGCCAATCCGCTGGCTGCGACCCGGCAGATGCTGAAGCATGTATCCGGCCCCGCAGCCGAAGTCGACAACGGTGGCATCCGCCGGTACGTGCCGGGCAAACTTGCGGGCGTTCAGGCGCCCGCCCACATCGCCGCTCGTCGCGTTTTGCCACGCGAAATACTCGCTGCCGGCGTCACCCGCGTAATGCTGCCCAAGCGTCGGTTGGGTGCCCATTATCCGAACGATACCGGTCGGGCGCCTGCGCGGCATCTCAGCTACTCCAGGCTACTCTTGCTATTGGCTGTGGCAAGCCTCGAGTCTCCGATCCTTGAAAAGGTTTGCTTTGCGGGCGTCGCTTCGCCCGGTCTATGCCACCTCACCGAACCGAGCCGCCTGCCGCCGGTACAATGCCCGCAATGACACAGGTGGCGAGCAAATGACGATCCTAGTCATGAACCCCGGTTCGGTTCCCCAGATGAGAGAGATTGGGTCTGCGGTCGCCGAGAGCGCGAGCCCATTGGTCTACGCCACGCCGTTTTGGTCACACCCGCGTGCAGAGCGATTGATCGAGGCGGTGCCCGGGGTGGGCCCGCGGCTGTCGCGCCAACTTGCTCGGAAGCGCCTGCCGGACGAACTGTCGTCTCATGCCATGCCGGTCGGGACTGCCGCCGAGTTGGTGACCCTTTCGGTCGGTCGGCTGACTTCTAGCTCGCAGATCACCAACAACATCGTCTGGACGAGGGACAGACTTTTCGACCGGCTAGTCGCGCGCCGGCTTCGACATTGGGCGCCGAACGTGGTAGTCGGCTGCCAGGGCTCGTGCCTCGACACGTTTGCCGAGGCCAAGCGACTCGGCATCGCCACCGTTCTGCACTCGCCGATCGCGCATCACGACTTCCTTACCGCCACGCTGACTGAGCAGGCGAAGCGTCATCCGGCCCTTGCGGACACAATGCCGCACGCTCTGCTTCCACCTTGGCGGGTTGAGCGGCTCGCGCGAGAGATCGAGTTGGCCGACCGCGTGCAAGTCCTCAGCTCGTTTCAACACAGGACGTTTGTGGACGCTGGCGTGAATGCCGACAAGCTCGTGGTGATACCACTGGGCGTGGACACGAGCGTCTTCCGGCAGACAGACGCGTGCGAGCGCGACGCAACTGCATTCCGCGTTCTGTTTGTCGGCCAACTCACCCAGCGTAAGGGGCTCGCTGAGGCGCTTGCCGGGTTTGCGCAGGCTCGCGACGCCGGGTGGTCGATGCACGTCGTCGGGCGACAGGTTGGCCCGATGCGGGTATGGCGCGACATCCTTCCCGACTTTGAGTACCAGCCGGCCATGCCGCGGTCGGAGTTGGCTGCCGTTTACCGGCGAGCCGACGCATTTGTGTTTCCTTCATCTCGTGGAGGGCTTTCCGATGACTCCGCTTGAGGCCATGGCATCTGGGCTGCCGGTGATTCTCACGGACAACTGTTACGGCGGTGACGTGGTGCGCGACGGCGAGAACGGCCTCATCGTTCCGGCCGGCGATGCCGGCGCGGTCGCAGACGCCTTACGAGTTCTGGCCGCAAACCCGGCGGCCGCTCGCCGGATCGGAGCCGCCGGCGCTGTGACCGCGGGTGAATTCACGTGGGCGCGCTACCGAGACGCATTCCAGCGACTGTTCGAGACTCAGGCTGAGCAAGTGCCGGCTTGACCAGTCGCCGCAAGTCGGTCTCGGCGACGAGTTGCCATCGCGGTCGCGTACGTCTCCTCGAGGGTCGCCGCTACAGCATCCATCCCGTAGCGGGTCCCGGCCAGCGCGAGGGCGCGCTGTGCGAGACGCTCGCGCTCGCCAGCGTCGGACAGTAGAGTCTGGACAGCGTCCGCCAGCGCACGGGGACTGCCGTCTGTGCACATCGATGCGCCGGCGGTTGCTAAATCCTCGGCAATGTCGCACGAGTCAGTGATGACCGTTGGCGTCCCATATGCCATCGCTTCAAGCACCGACATCGGAAACGGCTCACGAACACTCGGCAGACATATATGGCGGCGCGCCCGATTCGCTCTTGGGCGGCGGCGCGATCAAGTGCGCGCCTCGTATCGCACGTGCTCCGTCAGGCCACGCTCATCGATCCGCGCTAGCAGCGGTTCCAGGTCACCTTCATCAGGTCCAACGATGTCTGAATTCGAGCGGCCACCCCGCGCTGGTGCAACTCCTCTGCCATATCCAGAAACGCGAGCACCCGCTTCCGAGGGTGCAAGCGCGCGCAGAACAAGACCTCGTTGGCTTCCCGATTCATCTGGCTCCGGCGGCCGCCTACGTCAATGCCGTTCCCCACGCGAACAACCGTCGTGTGCGGACCGGCTACGGCACGGATCGCGGTCTCCTCTCGATCCGTCAGGCACAACACCGCCGACGCCCCGCGTAGGACCCTCCGGGTCCCGACGGCGTCGAGCAAGCGTGCGATGAAACGGGCATCAGGGCCGATCATTCCATGCGGCTGCGCCACGTACGGCAGCCCCGCACTGGCGGCGGCTGACGCGCATGAGATCCCTACAAGATCGCGTCCTAGGTGCACGTGCATGGCGTCCCACCGCGTCGCGCGCTCGCGTATCGTCCGGAGTAAGCCGGCGGCGACGAGGCCACCGAAGCGCGTTACCGGCACCAATCGCCGAACAGGTGCCAGCACGACGCGCACCCCGGGAATCTCGGGCGGCGCGCACACGCCGTCCCAACCTGCTAGTAACGTCACGTCGTGACCACGGCGCGCCAACGCCGCAGACTGATCGGTGGCTACGCTCGACGGGCCCACCAAATGCCCCGTCTGCGCTGATCAGCGTCACGACCTGGGCGATCTTCACCACACACTTCCGGCGGCGATGAGGCTGTCCGGGGCTACCCCACGGCGGACAATTGCTCTTGCCCCGACCACGGCGCCTTCGCCGACTCGCACCCCGCGCAGTACAAGCGCCTGAGTGGCCACCCACGCGTGGGCGTCGACGGTAATCGGTGCGTTGTCAAATTCAAAAGAGGGCGATTTGACATCGTGGCTCCCGGTGCAGAGGAACGCTTCCTGCGACAAACAGACGTCGTGCCCCAGTGTGACCGGCTCAAGGTTAAGGATCCAGACGCCCTCGCCGATCCAGACGTCATCGCCAACTGCGAGCTTCCACGGCCACAAAACGCGTACGCGATGCCGGATCAGCACGTTCTGCCCAACGTCCGCACCAAACCAGCGCAAGAGAGCGGGCCGAAGGCGTGCCGGGCACCACCATCGGCTGAAGACCAGGCTCATCGCCGCGAACCACAGCGCTTGAACGACCAGCGGGCGCCCGTGATCGTAGCCAGCGCCGGTGAATGCCGCGAGCCGGCGTCGGGTCGCGTGTGATTTGTCGTGGGACGGGGACATCGGATCGTCAGGCGTGTGTGATACGGCGGGGGTAGCGGAAGCTTAATCCGAGCATACGTTGGCCCCCCCGGCGACACCGGGCGCAACGGGCTCATCGACAACTGAAGCCAGTTCAGCTGCTTCAAGCAGTCGCTCGGCAACCGCATCCACAGAGTAGCGCTGTCGGCAGCGTGCCGAGATGCCCTCGGCACCTGCAAGCCATCGCGCCGCCGAGTTGGACATGTCCACAAGTGTCGCAGCAAGGTCGCTCACCGTGTCTGCCCTGAACCACACCATGTTCTCTCCTGGGATGGCCGCCTCAACCTCGGGCGAGTGCGGTTCGTCATCGGCAATGATCATCGGAACGCCAAATGAGAGGCTCTGGATGAGAGATAACCCGACGTAGCCAGGAGAGACGCTGGCCAACGCGCCGCGGTATACGTCGCGCAGCGCCTCAAGATCGCTGACGTGGCCAAGAAAGCGCACACGACTCTCGACGCCATGCTGACGCGCTAGGCGCTCAAGACCCGGGCGTTCGGGACCGTCGCCGACGATGACGAGTTTGGCGGCAACGGGGAGCCGCGGCAGCGCGTCCACAAACGCACGCACGAGTAGCGCCGGCTTCTTGGCTTCCACCAGGCGGCCGACATAGACGAAGTCTGTGACGTCCGACGTGGCATCTCGTGCGCCCATCTCGCTCCGGCGAAGACTCGCATTCGACGCGACGATCACACTCGTGTATGGCTCGGCCGCTCTCAGTTCCTTGGCCTCGGACTCCGTATAGACCACCACCGCATTGGCCAGTCTCCGCATCAGACGCCGACCCGTCGACGGGGAGCCCGCGGGCCGCCAATGCGAGTACGCGTGCCCCCAGAGCACCGTTCGACGCCGTATTGCACGGCGGAGGACCAGGACGGCCCAGGTCGTGACGATGCGCGGATTCATCTCCGCGATGACCGTTTCGGGCGCGAGAACGGCGCACAGCGGCAGGCGTTGGATCAGCAACCGCCGACCCGCCAGAAACCAGTTCGAGACCAGCACTAAGTGTGGGGTGCGCGGATCAGTGACAACCGACGGGTCGAAGTACTGAGAGCCGGCGACAATCGCCACTCTGCGTGGCGCCAACTCCTGCAGCGCCTGCCAGACTGGCAACCTATAGTCCGGAGCAACGGTCTGCAGAACGACGAGAGGGACGCAACCCCGGCGAGAGTTGCGTGTGCCGCGGGCGGCGCCCGCGAGCGCGGTACTCTTTGGAATCACGCTTGAGGTGAAGAAGGAGGGCGGACGCACGGATATAGCGATGCAGGCGCCGAATATTAGCCCGTCTCGAGAGCCCGCCTCGGCCCCCGGGCCATGTCAGTTGGTATGCGCCCGCGATCATTGGCCAAAGCTACGCAAACAAGCGCGTCGGAGCTTGGAGAATGACGCCTGTGTGGGGTCCACCGGCGCCAGGGCCAGCAGCGTCCCATCGGCTCCCGCTATCTGCCAAACAATGAACGTCGGACGCTCGGCGTGGAGGTCGCGTCACGGCAAGGCTGGCTTGGCGCGCGCGCCTAGCGATATGGGCATCGTTGCGACCGGCGTGGGCGCATCGTCCCCGGCCGGCGGCCGGAACTTGTTGAGGACGTGCACTCGCGACAGGTCGCTACTGGCACGCGAGGTGGACGTTGCGCGTTGGTGTCGGCGGGCGCGAGCGCGAACGTACCGTCGCAGAGCAGAGATATGTGCTTAGGACTGCCTACCCATGCCTGATCTGTCGTCGGCGGGTACCGCGCGCAATGCCGCGCTGCTGAGTTTGGCGGTGGATTCGACAACGGCCGACGTCGCGGAGCGTCTCAAGCGAGGTGGAATCCGCACCGTGCTGCTCAAGGGCCCAAGCATCGCCCGCTGGCTGTACGAACCGGGAGGCTCCCGCGACTATCGTGACGTGGACCTCCTGCTTGCCGCCCCCCAGTTGGCCCTGGCCGGCCAACTACTGTCGAGAGCCGGCTTCCGACGTGCACTGGACGGCACCGCGCGCATTGAAGCGCACACGGTTCACGACGCCTGGACGAGCCCCCTGGGCGTGCTGGTCGAACTGCATCACAGCTTCTTTGGGATCGAGGCGTCAGACCTCGATACGTGGCGGGAATTCTCCTCCTCGACCGTTGAGCTCGAAGTTGCTGGGCAGCTCATCGAGGCACCCAGCATCGCAGGGCGGTGTCTGCTCGTGAGCCTGCACGCCGCCCAACACGGGAAGGACGTCGCTACGCCGCTCGAGGATCTGCGGCGGGCGTGCGAACGGGTCTACCACGCGACGTGGTCGCAGGCCGCAGCGATTGCCCGCACACTCAATGCGGCTGAGGCAATGAGCGCAGGATTGCGCTTGGTGAGCAGCGGCAGAACGATCGCGGCAGACCTGGGCCTTCCCGCGACCGCCTCCACGGCTCTGCTCCTTCGGACTCAAACCGCACCAAGCCACGTCCTTACGCTCGAAGGCATCACCGAGCAGGTTGGGTTCGTGCCCCGGCTCTCCTACGTCGCACGTAAGCTCTTCCCAACGCGAGCATTCATGCGCTATCGCTACGGACTTTCGGGTCGTTCGCCCGCCCGCGTAGCCCTCGCATACCCCTTGCGCTGGATGAACTTCCTGGCCGCGTCTGGCCCGAATATACGGCTGTGGCGACGCCTCCGGCGACAGTCGCGCCGGTGATTCACCATCGACGACGGTTTATCACGCGAGCGAAAAGTACCGTTCGAGATAGAAGCGGTACATGGCCCCCACGGGCGACGGTACTTCCCGAACGACATTCCATGCGGTGAAATGATCGTCGTTGAGGGTGACGGTCTGGGAGCCATCCACATGCAGGTGGTAGCCCGTCGACAAGTCCTGGCGTCTTCGCTCGGTCCTAAACCGGCCCACGTACTGACCCAGAAACCGCCGGCTGGAGGGATCTATGTCGAGGCCGAGTTCGCACCGCGCGATGCGCCGAATCGCGGCATCGATCGACTCGGGTTTGTGCATCCGTAGCCCCGGAAGCGCCCAAACGCCCCTGTAGGGTGCGATTCGGCGACGCACGACGATGACGCCGTTATCCCCGTAGGAGAGCACGAGATCAAACGTAGGGATCACGGCCCACTCGAGGATGACCTCGAAGTCCTCGCGCGGGGCATACCTGATTTCGGTCATTAGAGCGTACGGACGGACAAAGCCGACCCTACCATTCAGGCGCTGAAGTCCGGGGCTGAGAACGGCGCGAGCGCGCTGGGCTACGCTGTCGACGTGGCGACCGAGCAAGCCTTTGCCCCCGGACGATCGTCGGCAGCTGAGGGCCAAAGCCGCCCCCTCGATGGCCTTCCTGCGCGTCTGGGCGTGGCGGCGCTGCTTGTCCTCGCCGCGGGCGTGCTCGTCTACCTGTCATTCGAGCTCAGGTGGCTATTACCCGAGCGCCACCGGCTTCGCGGCGATCCTCTTCGCACAGGCACTCGTACTGCGCACGACGCTGGCCGAGCGTCCGTTTGAGGGGATCGGGTTGGCGTTTGGCGATCCCACTCGGCGCGCTGACCGCATACGCCGCCTGGGAGCTGGCGTCGGCACTCTGGTCGCATACCGCAGCCCGGTCGCTCGACGACTTCGATCGCACGCTCCTCTACCTGCTCGCGCTCGCGCTGTTTGGATCGCTGGCGAATAGCCGCGAGCGACTTGATGGCTCGTTCGGGCGGTCGGTGTTTGCCGTGGCAGGCGTCTGCCTAGTGGGTCTCGTCGACGCGGACGCTCCCCGGCGTCTGGCCGACGTCGCCGAGCTTCGGTGGCAACCGCCTCGATTATCCGCTCACTTACTGGAATGCCGAAGGAATGCTGGCAGCGGGGTGCCTGATCCTTTTGTTTCATCTCACTGCTGATACCGAGGAGCCCGCCGCGATCCGTGCGCATCGCCGCCGCCGCTCTCGCGCCGCCAGTGGCCGTCGCGCTCCTGCTCACGTTCTCGCGCGGCGCTCTGGGCGTCGCCGTGCTCGGGCTGGTGGTCTACGTCGTGGCCGCTCGTCCGCGCGGCCTGCCCGCGGCGCTGCTCGCGGTCGCCCCGACCACAGCCGTCGCCTTCCGCGTCGCCTGGGACGCCCAGCTTCTTGGCACGAACGACATCACCAGCCCCGCAGCGATTGGCTCAGGGCCACCACGTCGCCAAAGTTGTCGCGGTCTGCATGTTCGTGGCGGCAGCAGCCCGACTCGGGCTGCTGCCCCTTGACCGGCTGTTGGCACGTACGCGTGCGCCGGCGATCACGCGCACGTTGGCTGCCCGGGCAGCACTGCTGGGGGTCGGAGTCGTGGCCGTCGTGACTGTCGCGATCGCTCTCGGCCTGCCCGGATACGCGAGCCGCGAGTACCAGCGGTTCGTCAACGGGAATGTCGGGCCCCCGCGTCGCACTCATTCGCGACCGACTAACCGACCCGGCAAATGACGGTCGCATCGTGCTCTGGAAAGCCGCCGTGCACATGTATCGACATGCAGCCGCTGCATGGCCTAGGCGCCGACACTTTCCAGGTCTACTGGACGCAGGAGCGCACCCAGCAGGGCAACTACTACGTCACGGACGCCCACAACCTGTACATGCAGAGCCTCGCGCGAGCTTGGGCTCGTCGGCTTCGCCTGATCCTCGTGGCGGTGCTCGGACTGCTCATCGGACTGGCCACTCGGATCCGCGGCCGCGACCGAGCGATGTTTGCGGCGCTCTTCGCGGCCGCTCTCGCTTGGGCCATCCACAGCGCCGTCGACTGGGACTGGCAGATGCCGGCGACAACGATCTGGCTCGTTCATGCCTCGCGGGCTTGCGCTCGCTCGACGCCCACAGCGGCGACGATTTGCGCGACATCCCGCGCTATCGAGTGGTCGTGGCGGTCGGCTGGCTCCTCGTCGCAGTCGCGCCATTGCTGGTCGCGACATCATATGCGCGGCTGCATACCGCGGCAGCCGACGTGCGGGCCGGCAACTGCGCCGCTGCCAAACAGAGCGCCTTGAGCTCAATCTCGTGGGAAGCAGTGCGGCCCGACGCCTACTCGCTCATCGGCGTGTGCGACCTCGAGCAGGGCTTCGCAGCGGCCGCAGTGCCGGCCATGGCCAAGGCCGTCAGTCTCGACCCGCAGAATTGGCAGGAGGCGTACTGGCTCGCCGTGGCCCGCGGGGCAGCAGGACAGAACCCGCATACGGCTGCCCTCCGGGCTCTGCAGCTCAATCCTCTCGAACCGCTCGCGCGGCGACTCGTGCGCGCACTCGCGTCGAATAGATCCCGAAGTGTGGAAGGCCGCAGCGCCCGGGCTGCGGGTAGCAGCCATGAACTCCGGCCTCTTCGCCGTGTCCGCCCTGTGACCAATCGGCCCGGCCTCACAGCGGGCGCACGACGGCAATCCGACTCAGCGCTGTAGGAAACCGCCGCGCCCCATTCGTAGAAAGGGGTCAGAGGGCGCCCACCGCGGCGCTGCCCCGCCCCCGACATCAAGGAACGCGCGCATGTGGCGTAAGAAGCAGAACCTCCCCGAAGACGTTGAGAGCACCATCCAGCGCCTTCGCGACGAGCGGCCGCAGGCCACCCCGCTTGAGCTCGATCAGATCAAGACGACCGCGATGTCGCGGGCCGGCGCCAGGGTGCGCAGTGCCTCGACGAGTCGCCGCCTCGTCGGCGCCTCCCTCGTGGTCGGCCTGATGGCCGCCGGGACGGGCGGCGTCATCGCCGCCGGCGCCACCGGTGGCTCGACGGGCAACGCTGCGTCCGCGCAGTACTCCACGGCCACGACGACGGTCACCGTGACCTCGACGTCGCCCGGTGGCGTGACGATCGGCAACAACAACACGTGCGTGGTCGTCGGCAACGGCAACACCATCACCTGCATCATTGGCAACGGCAACGTCATCGGCAACGGCAACAACTCGCCCTCGACGGTGACGGTGTCGACGGTGACCGCGTCCAGCGCGGTGCTGGCCGCGAGCACGTCGGTGACGTCGACCGCCGCCGGCGGCGTGAGCGCCAACTCGACGACGGTCCCGGCGAAGACCACGGCCCGCGTCAGCAGGCGCTTCCTGACGATCAGCCACATCGGCTTCCCGACGAACGTCAAGTACAAGACGCTGCTGGTCACGATCAACGGCAAGACCTACAAGTTCAAGGAGAACGGCAAGCTGCCGGTCAACATCAACTTCGCTGGTCTCCCGTGCCCGACCAACGGCACGCAGGTCGTGAAGATCACGGCCACGACCGCCGGCGGCAAGACCTACCACACGACGCGCACCTATCGTCTGTGCGTCCCGGGCCCCGGCGCCTGATCGCCAGGCGGATGAGCTGAACGGGACCGAGCCCCGGGAAACCAGCGTTTCCCGGGGCTCTTCCCTTCCCCACCCGAAACATGCCCACGAGCAACGCAACTTCATCCGCGCAGTGGCGCCCGGCCTCGCGCCGCGTCACAATGGGCGGGCGTATGCGGCCACACACGTTTGAGCGGCTCTTCGAGGAGCACGCCGAGCAGCTCTTCTCGTTCCTGGCCTATCGCACCGGCAACCGGGCGCTGGCCGAGGACCTCCTCGCCGATACGTTCGAGCGCGTGCTGCGCACCAAGCATCGCTTCGACCCGCGCCGCGGGTCCGAGAAGCAATGGCTCTACACCATCGCGCTCAACCTGCTGCGCGATCACGCGCGGCGCCAGGCCACCGAACACCGTGCGTTCGAGCGCGTGACCGCCGGGGCGCCCGCGGCAGGCACCGACGCCGCCCTGGAGTCCGTCGAGGCGCGCGACGAGCTCGCCACCGCACTTGCCACGCTCAGCGATGAGGAGCAGGAGGCGATCGCCCTGCGCTTCGGCGCCGACCTCAAGCTGCGCGAGGTGGCCAAGCTGCTCGGCGAGGGCGAAAGCGCCACCGAGGCCCGTATCTATCGCGGGCTGCGCAAGCTGCGAGAACAGCTCGGCTGAGATCCCTCGAAGCAGACGTGCGTCGACGGACGCGCGTCACCCGTCCGCTACCGAGGGCGTCCCTCGCGTCACGGACCCAGCGCCACACAGCAGCCGCGAACCACCAGCGCCCCCGCCGGGCGCCCCGCCACGCGGTACACACTCGTGCCCTGGATCGAGCGATCGGAGTGCACGATCACCCGGTAGCGCACCCGCGGCGGCGTCGGGTACGTGACCACGCACGTCCACGGGTTGCGAAACTCGCCCGCGCCCGCCGAGACGCAGGTCGCAGCGCGCGCGACGCCATGACTGGACAGGGGCCGAGGATCATGAGTCGTCATGACCAGACTCTCCAGCGCCGTCGTGCTCACCGGCACCAGGTCCTGCTGCTGGGCGATGAGCTGCGTATCGCTCTGACGTGAGATGAGCGCGACGATCGTGCCGGCGATCCCGACCAGCACGACGAAACCGATGAGCAGCCCCGGTCGTCTCACGGCGTGGCCCGCCCGTCCGTGTTGGCGTCCCCGCGCGCGACGCGACCGGCATCACGCGGGCACCTGTCTGAAATCGTCGACACTGAGCCAGGGAATATAGGCGCCGAGCGGATCTCGTTCCGTCCGTTAGTCTCGCGCCTCCATGCGGATCCTCGTCACCGGCGCCAGCGGCTTCATCGGTCACGTCACCTGCGCCGAGCTGCAGCAGCGCGGCCACGAGGTCCAGGCCCTCGTGCGCCGCCCGGGCAGCCAGCCGCCCGGCACCACGCCCGTCCCCGGCGACATCGCCTCCGACGTGCTGGCGGCGGCGATCGCGCAAGCCCAACCGCAGTGCGTCATCCATCTCGCCGCCGAGATCGCCACCCAGCGCGACGAGGCCAAGGTCCAGGCGGTCAACGTCGGCGGCACCCGCCGGCTGATCGAGGCGTGCCACCAGCTGGCCGCCGAGAGCGGCGAGACACCACGGATCGTGTTCGCCTCAACCGTGGTCACCGGCGAGGCCCACGGCGCGCTGCTGGACGAGAGCACCCGGCTGCCGATCGAGACGCCCTACGGCCGCTCCAAGCAGGCGGGCGAACGGCTGCTGCTCGAGTGCGGGCTGCCGGCGGTGGTGGTGCGCCCCTCGCACGTCTACGGCGCCGGCGGCTGGTTTGCCCACGAGATCGTCGCCCGGCTGCGCCAGCCCGGCCGCTTCGCGGTGATCGGGCGCGGGGACAACTGGTGGGACGTCGTGCGGGTCGAGGACGTCGCCAGCGCCCTGGCCGACGCCGCCGAGCGCGCCGAGCCCGGCGCGATCTTCCACGTCGTCGACGACGAGCCGATCACCTGCTACGACTTCGTCGCGCTGGCGGCGCAGGCGCTGGGCGTCGGGCGCCCACGGCGCGTGCCGGCGGCCGTGGCTCGGCTCGTCGCCGGGCCCCAACGCGGTCAGCGCGGCGACCCGCTCGGCGCGCTCCAGTAACGCCAAGCTCAAGCGAGAGCTGGGCTGGAGCCCGCGCTTCGCCACCGCCCGCGAGGGCGTGCCGGACGCGGTCGCGGCCCTGGGCTGATCGGGCGCCGGCGCCGCGCCGCCGCCGCGCCGCGCGCAGCGTTGCCGCGCGGGGTCATTTGAGCCGGTCGCATCTGTCGCCGAGGACGGCGACGGCGCCCGAGCGACCCTTTCTATCTGCATCTATCTGCGATCGCAGATAAATCGACCCGGGACCTCGCCCCCACGCCCGCGCCGCGCGGCGGCGCCCGCTTCAGCCGCCGACGCTCGGCAGCGGCGGCACGACCGCCGCCGGCGCCGTCGTGAACGAGAAGCTCTGCGTCGCCGTGTGCCCGCTCGGGCCCTGCCAGACCACGCGGCCCCTGTAGGTGGTGGCCGGTTGCAGCGGCGGGGGCACCATCACGCCGCCCACCGCCATGTAGCCGGGGTAGCCGTAGGCCGCGACGGCCTTCTCGTCGGCCATCTTGACACCGGGCACGCGCGCGCCGGCGGCCGTGCTCAGCGACCAGGACTGGGCGTGCACGGAGTCGCCCGGGTTCAGCTGCTCGCCGGGGAAGCCGAGCGCGTAGAGCAGCGGCTGCGGGCCGGTGGGCGTGCCCTCGGGGATGCCCACCGCGTTCTGGGGCGCGAACGGGCCCTCGCCCTCGACGGTCTCCTGGGCGGGCACCGCGCCGGGACCGGCGTCGGACAGGAACGCGTAGAAGGTCGGGCTGGCCGGCTGCGGGGCGGGGTTGCCGAGGCCCATGCAGGCGCCGCCGGCGTTGACGTCGCCGGCCGCCGTGAACAGGGGGTCATACATCGAGAACTGGTGCATCGGCGCGTCATCCCAGGGGCTGGCGTTCGGCGACCAGCCGGTCAGCGAGGACCAGTCGCGGGCCATCTCGCCGGGCAGCCACGTGCCGCTGTCCTCGTTGGGGCACCACGGGCTGGCGAAGGACTGCTTGACGGTGCGCGATGGCGGGGATGCCGTTGGCCACCCGCTGCTGGTTGAGGAAGGCGATCGCGCTGCGGCCGTCGACCGACACCACGGCCTCGGGGCGCTGGGCCTCGGCCGGGGCGGCGCACAGCAGCACGGCCGCCAGCGCGGCGAGCAGGCCGGCGTGCAGTCGATGCCCGACCCGGGGGACGGGCAGGAGGCGTGGGCGGCACACACGACAAGCGTCGGCACGCGGCGCGGCGCTCCGCGCGCGGATGCGGGCTCAGTGGACACTCGTACAGGGGGCTGGAGGTCGGGCCGCGCGCCGAGGCGGCGACGCGCGGTCGGTGATCGAGCGGATCTCACCGCCGCTCAGGACACCGCGATGCGTTCCTGCTTGGCGGTGCGCAGGACCCTCCGGTCAAAGGAGACCAGCGTCGCTCCCGTGTGCCTCGCCGTCACCAGGCAGTAGGCGTCGGGGAGGCTGATCGGGTGACGCTGACGCAGCCTGGCGGCCTCGACGCCGATCGCCTCGTTGGGGGCATGGACGGCGACTCCGAGCATGGCGATCGCCTCTCGGGCGGCAGCCAGCTTCGCGGCGTCGCCGGCCGGGGCCACCAGCACCTCGGTGAGATTGACCACGCTGATCAGCGGCTCGTCGTGCTTTCGGCGCCAGTCGGTGAACAGCTCGCGGGCCCGACCGTGGTGCGGATCGTCGCCGTCGAGCGCGCCGATCAGCACGCCGGCGTCGAGGAGGACCCTCACCGCTGTTCGTCTTCGGCGTCGAGCCGGGCCAGGTAGTCGGGTGGGTAGGTGCCGGTGAGCGCGCCAAACGCGTCCTCGAAGGTGAGCGTCGAGCGGCGCAGGCGCAATTCGCCGTCGCCGACCGGCACGATGGTGATCTGCTCGCCCGGGCGCAGGCCGACCTCTTCCAGCGCGGCCACCGGGATGGTGACCTGGTTCTTGCTCGAGATGCGGGGCATCCCTTTACTCATTGGTAAAGGCGTGGGTCACGCTGGCGTTTCAGCGGTACTCCGGGTTGGGATGCCCCGGCTGCGACAGGTCCCAGTCGGCGGTCGAGTTGCCGTACGCCGGGATCCCGCCGGCGTCCTTGAGCATCCGCGCCAGGTGCAGCAGGTTCCAGGTCATGAACACCGTGTTGCGCGTGGTCCAGGCGTTGGCCTGCCCGCCGCCCGGATCGTCCAGGTAGGAGGGGCCCGGGCCGGCCTCCCCCACCCAGTAGGTGTCCGACTGGGGCGGGATGGTCAGGCCGATGTGCTGCAGGGCGTAGAGCACCTGGGCGCTGACGTGCTTGCCGCCGTCCTCGTTGCCGGTGGTCAGCACGCCGCCGACCTTGCCGTAGTAGGACCACTGCCCGGCGGCGTTGACGTCGCTGGAGTAGGCGTACAGGCGCTCGATGATCTTGCGCGTCTGGGAGCTCTGGTCGCCCAGCCAGATCGGGCCGGCGATCAGGAGGATGTCGGCCGGCGCGACCAGGCGGCGGTACAGGTCGGGGAAGTCGTCGACCTCGTAGCCGTGCTCGCGCATGTCCGGCCACAGGCCCGGCGGGATCTCGTGGTCGACGGTGCGGATCTCCTGGGTGTCGACGCCGAGGCGGCGCAGCAGGCCCAGCACGATGGCCAGCAGGCCGTCGGTGTGGCTCGTCTCGCGGCGAGCGCTTGGTGGTGCCGTTGAACACGACCGCGCGCAGGTCGTCGTAGCGTCCGGGCGCCGCGTCGGCCTGGCGGTCGATGAAGGCCTGGATCGGCTCGGGGATCGGCATGCGGGCGGGCTCCTCGGGGTCGGGGATCGGCGGCGGCGGTTTCGCGGCCTGCGCTCGTCAGTCACGCCGGGGCGCGCGGCCTTACACCCCGCCCGCCCCGGCGTGGGCTCCCGTCAGAGCTGCACAAGGCGTTCGAGGCTTGAGCGCGAATGTTCAAGCGCCGCCGCATGGCGTCGATACATGAAGCGAGCGGGGCCCGCGCCACACCTGACGGGCCCCGCGAGCCTTTCCTGCGCACCCACCATGTCCTCCGCCCTCCGCCGCATCCTGACCGACGGCGTCCGCTCGGTCTTCCAGCCCGTCGTCACCCTCGCCGAGCGCGAGGTCATCGGGTACGAGGCGCTGACGCGGGGGCCCGAGGGCAGCCCGCTGGAGCGCCCCGACCTGCTGTTCGAGGCGGCGCGCCAGGAGGGGCTGCTGGTCGAGCTTGACTGGCAGTGCCGCCTGTCGGCGATGAGCGAGGCGCTGCGGGCCGGGCTGCGCCCGCCGGCGCTGCTGTTCATCAACATCGAGCCCGAGGCCGTGCACGCCTGCTGCCCGCCCGAGCACATGGCGCTGCTGACGCGCGCGCTGAGCGAGCTGCGGGTGGTCACCGAGATCACCGAGCGCGCCCTGGCGCACCATCCGGCCGCGATGCTCAAGCGCCTGGAGGACGGTCGCGCGCGCGGCGCCGGGGTGGCGCTGGACGACGTCGGCGCCGACTGGCGCTCGCTGGCGCTGATGCCGTTCATCCGGCCCGACGTCGTCAAGCTCGATCTCACGCTCGTGCAATCGCCCCGCAGCGTCGAGTCGGCGCTGATCGCCTCCGCGGTGCGCGCCTACGCCGAGCGCTCCGGGGCGCAGATCCTGGCCGAGGGCATCGAGACCGAGGAGCACGCCGAGCGCGCGATCGCCATGGGCGCCACGCTCGGGCAGGGCTGGCTGTTCGGGCGCCCCGAGGAGCTGCGCGACGTGCAGGACACCGTGTCCCGCGAGCGCAACGTGATCGTCATCCCCCAGCAGCCGATCGGGTCCGAGACGCCGCTGGAGATCGTGCAATCGCGGGTGCCGCTGGAGATCGGGCGCAAGGGCGACCTGGTGGCGATGTCGCGGGCGCTGGAGCGCCACGCCGCCGAGGAGACCGAGCCCTGCGTGGTGCTGGCCGCCGTGCAGAGCGCCGCGCGCTTCGCGCCGGACACGGCGCGGCTGTACGCCCAGCTGGCCGAGCGCTCCTCGTTCGTGTGCGTGTTCGGCGCCGGGCTGTCGGGCGAGCCCGCGCCCGGGGTGCGCGGGGCCGTGCTGCCCGACGACGACCGGCTGACCGGGGAGTGGAGCGTGCTGGTGGTCGGGCCGCACTACACCGGCGCGCTGGTGGCGCGGGACCTGGGCGACAGCGGGCCCGAGCTGCAGCGGCGGTTTCGCTTTGCCCTTGTGCACGAGCGTGAGCTCGTGCTGACGGCCGCGCGGTCGCTGATGCTGCGCACCGACGCGCTGGCAGGGGCCGGGGCGGCTCGGTTTGAGGCGGCTTCGCTGGCGGCGTAGGGGGGGCGGGCTGAGGGCCGGTCGGTTTGCGCCGCCTCCGCTGGCGGCGTATCGGGGCGGGCTGCAGGGCCGCCGGTTTGGCTACGGCCCGAGAAGCGCGGCGGGGACGACGGCGATGCCGTCGGTACGGCGGTAGGCCTCCGGGCCGGTGGTGACGATCACGGCGTCAAGCAGGTTCTCGCCGAGTTGCTGCTTGAGCCAGTGCAGATGCCGTAGGGCTTCGCTTCGGACCACGGCGCCGAGCTTCACCTCGATCGCGAGGATGCGACCGTCGCTGCGCTCGACGACGAGGTCGACCTCGTGGCCTCCGCCACGGGTGCGGAAGTGCCCGACCGATGCCTCGGCCGCCTGTGCGTAGACGCGAACCGAGAGCGTCACGAGCGACTCAAACAGGGCGCCGAGCAGCGTGCCGTCTCGAGGTATGGGCGGGCCTGTCGCTCGACCGGCCAGCAGGTCTTCCGCCGTGGCATCGAGCAGCCGTGCCGCGAGGGCGGGGTCAGCGAGATGGTGCTTGGGCGGCAGCGACAGGCGACTGATGTGGTTGCGCGACGGCGCCCACGCGGGCACCTCGTCGAGGATGAACAGCCGCTCGAGCACATCGCGGTAGGGCAGCACCGTGGTCTTCGCCGGCGCCCGCTCGTTCCCGGCGGCCGTGGCGTCGCGAATGCGCTCAAACGACGTGGTCGTGGCGGTTGCGGCCGCATATGCGGACATCCAGCGCCGAAGCGCACCCGGGTTGCGCAGCGTGTGCCCAAGTTCGGCGAAGTCGCGGTCGACCACCCGCTGCAGGTAGCCGTCCAGTTGCGCGCGCAGCGCCCGCCCGTCGAAGCGGCGGATCCCGGGGAAGCCGGAGCGGAGGATCTCGGCGGTGTAGTCCTCGAGCGTCAGGCCACCGGCGCCGCTGATCGCCGGACGCGAGCCGCTCAGCAGTTCCGCCAGGCTCACGGTCGCCCGGCCCGGCCGCCGCTCGGCCAATGAGAGCGGCCGCATCCGAAGGCTGACGATGCGCCCGGCTCCCGAGTGGGTGCCCGTGCCTTTCGGCGATGCCGAGCCGGTGAGCAGAAACGATCCGGGCGCCGCTCCATCGTCGACCGCCCGCCGCACCTTGTCCCACACCGCCGGCACGTACTGCCACTCGTCGATGAGAATCGGCGGGACCGCCAGGAGCAGGCGGTCGAGATCCGCCTCGGCGATGGCACGCTGATCGGGATCGTCGAGGCGGTGGATGGTCCGGGCGCGTCGCGACGCGGTCGCGGTCTTGCCCACGGCCTTCGCCCCCTCCAGGGCCAACGCCGGCAACGCGAGGGCAAGCTCATCCAGTTCGCCGTCGAGGACCCGGTGCTCGTAGGCATCCGCGGAGACGGTGTCTACGCTACTAGTTGGCACCGCTCTACCCTACCATTTGGCAGCTCATTGCGCTCCCGTGTGGCGCTTGAGCGAGCCCCTCGGTTGCGGCGCGCGCCGCACGACGGCGCAAGCTCAACATCATCTTTGCTCTGCCGCCCTCGTGCGCCGCGGCGTCGACTTCGTCGTCATCGGCGGCATCGCGTCCGTGCTGCACGGCTCGGCGCGCAACACGTTCGATCTCGACATCTGCGTTGCCGTCGAAGCGGCGAACCTGAAGGCGCTCGCTGCCGTGCTCGGCGAGCTGCAGGCGCGGTTACGTGGTGTGGATGACGACGTCCCCTTTGTCGCCGACGAACGCACGCTGCGCCAGGTCGAGGTGCTCACCCTCGTCACGACCCTGGGCGAGCTGGACGTGCTCGCCCGGCCAGCCGGGGCGCCGAACTACGCGCAGCTGCGCCGCCGCGCGGAACGCTTCGACATCGGCGGCGTCGTGGTCAGCGTGGCGGGCATCGACGACCTGATCGCCATGAAGCGTGCCGCCGGTCGAGCCAAGGACGTGGCGGATGTCGAGGAGCTCGAGACGATCAAGCGACTGCGCCGGCGTCGGGGCAGAGCGTCGGCGAGCACTTCGTGATCACCGTCGCCGGCCGACCGGTCGCCGCGCTTGGCCCCGCCGCCCGGCGCTCCTGGGTCAGCGGACCCGCGCTGCGGTCCGTATTCGAGACGCCGGCGCCGCAGTGCCTCGGCGACGACCTCTCGCGGTTTCCTGCGGGTCTGGTCCAGCCGCTCGGCTGAGCAGCCGGCGCCGGGTGCTACTCGGCCCCGAGCAGCGCGCGCACCGCGAGCACGGCGGCGTCGATGGTCGGCGCGTGCGTCGCGCTCGTTGTCGGCCAGCATGCGGATCGACAGCCCGTCGGCCAGCGAGAACAGCACCTCGGCGATCGCGTCGGGCTCGGCGCGCAGGTCGCAGCACGCCCTCGCCCTGCTTCTCGGCCAGCACCGCCGCCAGGTGGGCGCGCATGCGCCGCAGCAGCGAGGTGTACTCGGTGGCGATGTCCGCGTTGCGGCGCGAGAGCGTGAACAGCTCGAAGCCCAGGGCGACGATGTCGGGCTCCTCGGCGATCACCTCGCGCAGCGCGACCAGCAGCACGTGCACGAAGTCGTCGGCGGTCTGCGCCTGGGCCAGCTGGCGCTCGAGCAGGTCGATGCGCACCTCGGCGTCGCGGCGCACCACCTCGACGAGCAGCTGCTCCTTGGTGCCGAAGTAGTAGTGCAGCAGGCCGCGCGACACGCCGGCCTCGCGGGCGACGTGGTCGAAGGTGGAGCCGGCGGTGCCGCGCAGGGCGATGCTGTGGCGCATCGCATCGACGATCCGCTGCGCGCGGTCGCCGGACAATGGGCGCGAGGCCGTGGCTTCCATATACGGAATCGTACCTGCCCGGGCGGGGGGTTGTGTACGGCTGTGTTCGCCGGGGACGGTCAGCACCCGCTCGAGGTCGCGCCGCCCGCCACGGTCCGCCCGACCGTGGCCTTAACGACTCCGGGCCCCAACGGGGCCCGGAGCACGAAGACGCTGCTGGCGAAGCCGCGAGCGCTCAGCTGGAGGTCGCCGTCGCCTCGGAGTCGGCCTCGACCTCGTCGCCATCGCTGCTCTCGGCGGCGGCGGCGTCGGGCACCGGGGCCTCGACCGTCTGAGCCGCGGGCGGCTCGGGGGCGGGCGCCGGCGGCGGCGTCCCCGGGGCGGTCGCCGTCGCGCTGTAGTCGAACTCCTCCTCGGCGCCGAAGAGCAGGTCCAGCAGCTTGGAGCGCAGGCCCTCACTCAGGGCGATGGCGGCGACGCCGCCGACGAAGGTGATCACGATCAGCTTGCCGAAGCCGCCACGACGGCGCTTCTTCGGCTTGCGGATCGCCTCGCTGGCCTCGCGCAGCGAGTCCGCGGCGCGCGCAGATCCTTTTGCAGCTTCTTGTCGTCCAGCAGGGCCGCCGGCCCCTTGCTCGAGCTCAGCCGCGAGTACGCCTTGTGACTGGACTCGTACGCACTGCGAATGCTGTCGCGCAGTTCGGCGTCGTCGAGCAGCCGTCCGATGATCGGGTTCTCGCGAATCTGCCGAGCCACGTCACCCGCCTTGTTAGTTCTCTTCGCTGCCATTGAAAGACCACCTCGGCTCCGCTTACAGGTCGTCGTCGCAATATACCCGCATAGGGGCAACGGGCGTGCGTGGTGGTGGACACATTCGTTCGGGCGGGGTGCGGGTCGGCCGGGTGCGGCGTCGTCGGTACCGTTCACATCGTGCGCACCGTGATCCTCGATTCGGACTCGGCTGGGCTGGACGACGTCCTCGAACGTCGGCGCCGCTCCGGGCTCGATCGTCTCGACGAGATGTGGGGCGGTGTGCTGCACATGATCCCCGCGCCGAGCTTCGAGCACGCCCGTGTGGCGCAACAGCTCGCGGTCCTGCTCGACGGACCGGCGCGCGCGGCCGGCCTGGACGCGGCGCCGGCCGAGCTGGCCGATCGGATCGAATGGCCGACGCCGTCGGCGCCGCCGTCGTAACCGCCCGACCGACGGGGTACCAAGGCCCCGGCGGTGGGCAGCCCGTGCGCTGACCGCTTACCGCGAGCGCCGCTGCGCGACCGCCGCCCGCCCGGCGCCGGCACCCGCCGGCGCGCGGTCGCGAGCGCGATCCTCGACGTGCGCCACACCGTCGTCGAAGGCCAGCGCCGGCGCCGGCCGGCGCGTCGCGACGGGCGCGGGCGTCTGACCAACCCGCGCGGCGCCGCGCGAGCGCCGGGCCACCGAGCGCCGCCACGAGTGCACGATCGCCCCGGTGAAGCCCCACCCGTAGCGCAGCGTGGGCGGCTTCTTGGACTCGCCGTGGGCGCGGCGCAGGACGGTGATCGGCACCTCCTCGTAGCTGACGCCACGGGTGATCGCCTCGACCAGGAACTCGGCGGCGTGGAACTGCTGCTCGCGCAGGTCCAGCGTCGGCAGCACGTCGGTGCGGATGGCCCGAAAGCCGTTTGAGCAGTCGGTCACCGGTGTGCGGGTGAGCATCCGCACGACCCAGTTGAAGAAGGCGATGCCCAGCTCTCTGGCCAGCTTGCCCGGCTCGGCGCTCCCGAGCACGCGCGACCCGGCGGCGAACTGCACGCGCCCGCTGAGCACCGGCTCCACGACGCGCTCGAGCTCCTCGGGGCGGTGCTGGCCGTCGGCGTCCATTGTCACCACGATCTGCGCGCCGGCGGCCAGGGCGATCGCGTAGCCGACGTGCAGCGCCGCGCCCCCGCCGCAGTTGTGGTGCAGGCGCGCCACGGTGGCGCCGTGGGCCAGCGCCGCGCTGGTGGTGTCATCGGCGGAGCCGTCGTCGACGACGAGCACGGCGATCGGCGTGCCGGCGACGCTGTCGGGGATGCGCGGCAGCACCTCCGGGAGCGTCTCGCCCTCGCCGTAGGCGGGGATCACCACGAGCACGCGGCCGGCGAAGCGCCGCGCCAGGTCGGCGTCGCTCAGGGGCCGTTCGTGCGCGCCGAGGCAGTCGTGTGCGGGGAGGGCGTCCATCGGAAGGCGGTCGGACATCGCGTCACCGTGACGGCGCGGGAGGGCGATGCTCGCGCCCGAGAGAATACCCGTCGGGGCGGAGATTGCGGCGTTTAGCCAATCCTTCGACGCATCGTCCGGCCCGTTTGGGGATAATTGGCATGTGCGCATCCTGATCCTTGGCGGGGACGGCTACCTCGGCTGGCCCACCGCCATGCACTTCTCCGCGCGCGGACACGACGTCACGGTCGTGGACAACTTCGCCCGCCGGCGCTGGCATCTCGAGCAGGGAACCGACTCGCTGACGCCGATCGCCTCGCTGGCCGATCGCCTCGACGCCTGGGAGCAGGTCAGCGGCCGGCGCATCGCCGCCGAGGTCGGCGACATCCAGGATCCCGAGTTCCTGGACCGCGTGGTGGCCCGCGTGCTGCCCGAGACCGTCATCCACTACGGCGAGCACTCCTCGGCGCCCTACTCGATGATCGACCGCCGCCACGCGGTGGAGACGCAGACCAACAACGTGGTCGGCACGCTGAACCTGCTGTTCGCGCTGCGCGAGTACGTGCCCGCCTGCCACCTGGTCAAGCTCGGCACGATGGGCGAGTACGGCACGCCGAACATCGACATCGAAGAGGGCTACATCGACATCGAGCATAAGGGCCGCAAGGACCGTCTCCCCTTCCCCAAGCTCCCCGGCTCCCTCTATCACCTGTCCAAGGTCCACGACTCGCACAACATCCACTTCGCCTGCCGGGTGTGGGGCCTGCGCGCCACCGACCTCAACCAGGGCGTGGTGTACGGGATCCAGACCGCCGAGACGGCGCTGGACGAGCGCCTGGCCACCCGCTTTGACTACGACGAGCTGTTCGGCACCGCGCTGAACCGCTTCTGCGTGCAGGCGGTCATCGGCCACCCGCTGACCGTGTACGGGTCGGGCACGCAGACGCGCGGCTTCCTGAACATCCGCGACACGCTGCAGTGCGTCGAGCTGGCCACCGTCGTGCCGGCCGAGGCCGGCGAGTTTCGCGTCTTCAACCAGTTCACCGAGCAGTTCAGCGTGCGCGAGCTGGCCGAGCTGGTGCAGGGCGCGGCCGCCTCGCTGGACATCGACGTCAGCATCGAGAGCTACGCCAACCCGCGCGTGGAGGCCGAGCACCACTACTACAACGCCGCCAACCGCAACCTGCTCGACCTCGGCCTGCAGCCGCACCTGCTCGGCGACGAGCTCGTGCAGTCGATGCTCACGGTCATCCAGGACCACCGTGACCGGGTGATCACGCGGGCCATCGAGCCGCGCGTGCGCTGGCGCCCCGACGGCGAGCAGCCCTCCCCCGGGGCGGCGCTGCTGGCCGCCGAAGCGGCGCTCGATGCGCCGCCGTGCGCCCCCGAGGACGCGCCCGTGGCGCGCCCCGGGCGCTTCGTGCGCGACTGACCGGCCGGCGCCATAATGGCGCCGTGAGCACGGTCAGCAGCAACCGCGCGAGGTGATGCACCGCATCCTGGCTCGCACGGGGCTGGACGTGATCACCGACGCGGTGCTGGCGAGCTTCGCCGAGCGGCCGGAGTTCCAGCCGCTGCGCGCGCCCCGCGATGAGCTGCACGCGTGGGTGAGCTGGAACCTCGAGCTGATGCTGCGGTGGTTCGACGGGCAGCCGCCCACCGACGCCGAGCTCGAGCGCTTCCGCGAGCTGGCCCGCCTGGTGCATGCGCGCGTGTACGCGCCGCTGGGGCACGAGCACGCGGAGCTCGCACGCACGCTGGACAGCCTGATCGAGCACGACTTCGACCGTGGCGAGACGGCGGCGTCGCTGCCGGTGCACCGCAACACGCTCACCAAGCGCCTCGAGCGCATCAGCACGCTCACCGGCGTGGATCTCGACACCGCCGAGGGGTGCGGGCTGGCCTGGCTGGCCTGGCTGAGCGCCCCGGAGCGCTCCCCCGCCGCGGCCGGCCGGCGGGTCGCCTCGCAGGGGTAGCGGCGACGCTCGCCGGGCGGTGTGCAGCTGCACATCTGGCGGCGTCAAGTGGGTGCGCCGGGCCGATGCGCACCCGGTCTCGATCGGCGATTCTGGTCGTGCCGACCAAGTTGTGACCCCAGCTGGTCAGCAGACCATCCGCAGCACCCCCCCTCACCACACTTCCGCCGACCACTGACCCGGCCGGCGGAGGTGGTGTGAGGGGCGGTGCGCGCGTCGCAGCCCGCCTGGCTCATCCGGCGGGCCGACCCCCGCGGGGGGGGCGGTGCGCACGTCGCAGCCCCGGTCAGCCGGCCGGCGGGCAGACCCGGCGGGCCCCGCCCGCCGGGCTGGTCCAGCAGGCGCCTGCCGGGCTCATCCGGCGGGTGCAGGCCGGCCCCGGCGGGCCCGCGCGCCGGGCTCATCCGGCGCGAGCGGGCCGCCCGCAGCGTCCCCTCTCCTCACTTCCTCTCACCTCGCTTCCTCTCACCACACTTCCGCCGGCCTTTGTCCCGGCCGGCGGAGGTGGTGTGAGGGGTGGTGCGCGCGTCGCGGCGCCGGTCTCAGCCGGCCGGCGGGCCGAGCACCTGGCCCGCCCAGCTGGCCAGGGTGCTGCTGCTCAGCTCGGGCTGACCGTTGTTCTGGACCCGCGCCGCGGTGAGGACGTCCAGGTGGTTGTACCCGGCCGCCACCACGTGCACCTGCGGTGAGGGGCCGTTCGGGATCGTCCCGCCGACCTGGGAGGCCAGGCCCTCGCCGCCGTCGACGTACACGGACGGGTGCTGGACGATCCCGTCGGTGTAGCGCAGGTCCGCCAGGTTGCCCGAGCGGTCGCCGGCCCCCACCGCGAAGGTGTCCAGCAGCAGCTGCGTCGGGAAGTACGGCTCGGTGAACAGCGCCGGGGAGCCCTCGAACAGCGTGCGCGAGAACTGGGTGATGTCGCTGACCTCGCTGCCCGCGGACGTGAACGGCTGGCCCGGATCGTCGGTGGGCGACGGTCCCGGCGTGGGGATCTGGTTGTAGTTCAGCCAGGAGTACAGCGGGCCGCTGGCGTTGGCCGCCGACGGATCCACGGCCACCTGGTCGTTGCCGCCGTCCAGCGCGTTCTCCGGGGTGCCGTAGGGCACCGGGAAGTTCTTCTCCAGCAACGGACCGCCGGTCGGCGCGCCGAGGCTGGCCCGCAGGAACCCGAACGGCTGGCTGTCGTCGCCGAACACGAAGCCGACCACCGCCTGGTTGGTCACGTTGGCCTGTGGCACCACGTTGGCGGGCACGCCGAGCAGGACGTCAAGCCAGCTGTCGCCCAGCAGCACGTTGTACGTGCCGGCGAAGTCCTGATCGTTGGGGAACTCCGACAGCAGCGTGCTGCGGGCGTTCGGCGACATGTAGGACGCCATGCCGAGGATCGGCAGCGCGTACTCGGTCTCGGGCGTGATCGGCGTGAGGTATACGTACGGCGCCCAGCTGCTCACGCTCGACAGCACGCCGTTGAGCAGGTCGCCCATCGAGTCCAGCAGCTGCGCGCCGGAGGTCAGCTGCAGGCGCGTCTCCAGCGCGAAGTAGCCGGCGCACTGGTTGTAGCCCGCATCGGCCGGGTTGCCCAGGCCCCCCGAGAAGTCCCAGTTGGCGAACGCGCCGGTGATGAAGCCGCCGAGCGAGTGACCGCCGCAGAACACCTTCTTGGTGCGCAGCGCCGCCGGGATCTGGCTGATCACCGTGTACTCGTCCTGCACCGTCTGCGCGAGGCCGACGTGTGACAGCCACTCGGCGTCCTGCTGGGGGACAAAGCCCGCGAACGTGTGCCCGTTGACGGCCTGACCGCCGAAGTAGTAGTTGAGCGCCACCTGCGGGTTGTGGGCCGCCTCGGCCGCCTGGATGCCGGTCGCGTCGATGAGACAGTTCGAACGGCGGCTGATCGCCCAGAACTCGACGTGGTAGCCCTTGGCCGCCGCGTCCTCGATCGTGTTGCGGGCCACCTGGTCAAACGCGCCCGCGCCCTCGAACACGCCGGGCTGCGCGACGAAGATGGCGTCGGCCTTCGTCGGATCGCTCGGGCCGCTGGCCGAGCGGAACCGCAGATAGCCGATGCGGTCACAGGCCGCCGGGTGCGTGCCGTCGCCGGGCGGCAGCGGCGCGTACAGGCTGACGTAGCTCTCGGTCACCTGCGAGGCGTCGGGCGCCGTCGAGTTGATCGGCGTCTCGATGTACGCCGCCTGCCCCGCCGGCTGGGCGAGCACCACCGGCGCGTTGACGGCGAACAGGCCGACCGTCCCCAGCGCCAGTGTCAGCGCGACCGCCGTGCGACGGCGAGTCATTTGTGACCGCATGCTTCCTCCCTCTGTTGATCCGAAGCCGTCCGGCGCGACGCGCCACGGCACGCGGATGCGCGTTGCCGCGCACACCGTCTCAGCTGCACCGAACACGGGACAAGGGCAGCCTGCACCGTCATTGCACCCCGCGCTGTGCAGTTGCATCGTGCGCCGTCCGAGTCCCCTTCATAGGATGAGCACGCGCCGTCCGGGTCGACCTCACAGTGAGCTGCCGTACGCGACTTCTACCACGCCTGTCCGCCCTCGTGGCGCTCGCGTCGGGCGTCGCCCTGGCGGCAGCCGCCGCTCCCACCCACCCGCCGGCCCGGCCGTGGCCGGCGGCGCGGCACCGCCCGTGGCCGCGGCCTGGAGCGGCACGCGGCCAGCGGCGCGCGGGTCGGGTCCGGTGACGTCCGGGCGCGCGCCCGGCGCTGGCCTACCGCGCCGGCGGGGGCGCGCTGTCGCCGCAGCCACCCGGGGCGCCGATCCCGTGTCTGGCCTTCGTGAGCGGCCGCGCCGGCGAGTCGGCGAACGTGGCCGTGCTGCCGTCGGGGCGGATCCTCTACGCGCCCCTGGTCGACAACAACTACGCCGCGCCGGTCGACGATCTCGGGCCGGCGCTCGTCGGCGCGTCGGACACCGGCGGCGCGAGCTGGCGGGCGCTGGCGCCGGTGGGCACCAGCCACGTGCTGTTCGTGCCGCCATGGATGGACGCCGACCCGCAGACGCATCGCATCTGGCTGGCCTCGGTGCTGCCCGATCTGTGCGGCGGGAGCCTGTCCTGGAGCAATGACGGCGGGAGCACCTGGACCACCAACCCGGCGGTGGGCTGCCCGGCGATGGGCTCCGAGCGGGTGCTCGAGGGGCCGGCGCCGGCGGGCGGCGCGCAACCGTCGGGCTACCCCCATGTCGTCTACTACTGCGCCAACCTCACCGACTTCTCGCTCAGCAACCTGTGGTGCTGGCGCTCGCTGAACGGCGGGCTGAGCTTCGCCTTCGCCGGCGGCTTCCCCGACCCGCCGCCGCAGGCGGGCTGTGCCACCGCTCACGCGGCGCGACCGGGGGCCGTCGGCCCCGACGGCGACCTGTACTTCCCGGTGTATCAGTGCGGCGAGCTGTCGATGGCGATCAGCCGCGACGAGGGCGCGAGCTGGCAGCTCGTGCCCGTGGCCGCCAGCGACGTGCAGGACCTGTACACGACGTCGGTCGCGGCCGACGCCGCCGGCAACCTCTACCTGGCCTGGATCGCCGGACCGGGCACCGCGTCGGCGGACGGGATCCTCGGCGCCGGCGAGCCGATGCTGTCGATCTCGCGCGACCGCGGCGCGAGCTGGTCGAGCCCTGTGGCGGTCGGCCCGCCGGGCGTCACGGACGCCCAGCTGATCGCCGTCACCGCCGCCGCCCCCGGCCAGATCGCCATCTCCTACCTGGCCAACACCGACGGCAGCTCGCTGCTTGACGGGTGGCTGTCGCAGACCGCCGACGCGCTCGCTCCCAGCCCGCTGTGGTGGGCCGCCGCGCTGAACGACCCGACGCTGCCGCTGATCGACACCACCGACCCGACCACCTTCGGCGACCGGCTGTTCTTCACCACCGACACCTTCGCGCCCACCGGCGAGCCGTGGGCGGCGTTCCAGTGCGCCTACACCGTCGCCTGCCCGGGCGCGCGGACCGGCGTCGTCGGGCACCTGGCCCCGCCGCCGTCGCGCCGCCGCGGCTCGGCCTCTGTCTCGCGCTGACGCGGTCGCGCCGCCATGGTTCGCCCTCTGTCTCGCGCTGACGCCGTCGCGCCGGCACCGCTGACCGTCAGGGTCGCCCGGAGGCGGGCGGCCCGACGATCTGGCTCATCCAGCTCGCCAGCGTGCTGCTGGTGATCTCCGGCTGGCCGTTGTTCTGCTGGTAGGCCGCCGTGACCACGTCGAGGTGGTTGTAGCCCGGCGCGAGCACGTGCACCTCGGGCGGCGCGCTCGGCAGCGTGTCCCCGAGCGAGCCGAGGTTGGGGGTGATGCCCTCGCTGGCGTCGATGTAGGCGGTCGGGCGCTGGGCGTAGGCGTTGGCGTAGCGCAGGTCGGCCAGGCTCCCCGAGCGGTCGCCGAGCGCCTCCTCGAGCAGGTCGACGACCATCTGCGTCGGGAAGTAGTCCTCGGTGAACTGCGCCGGCGCCTGGAACAGCGTGCGTGACAGCTGGGTGATGTCGCTGACCTGGCTGGCCGCGGAGGTGTACGGCTGCCCCGGGTCGTCCTCGGGGGACGGCGCCGGCGTGGGCACCTGGTTGTAGTTCAGCCACCCGTACAGCGGGCCGTTCGGCGTGGCCGACTCCGGCGCCGGCGAGATCAGGTCGTTGCCGCCGAACATCCCGGCGGCGATCGGTGGTGAGCCGTAGGCCACCGGGAAGCTCTTCTCCACCACCGGTCCGCCCGTCGGGACGCCGACGCTCGAGCGCAGGATGCCGACCGGCTCGGAGACGTCGCCGAACACGAAGCCGACGGCCGCCTCGTTGGTGACATTGAACTGGCGGATGTCCGGGTCGTCGGTGATGAAGTCCGTCCAGCTGTTCGAGAACAGCGCCCGCAGCGTGATGTCGAAGTTGAGGTCGTTGGGAATCTCGCCCAGGATCGACGACTTCTGATCGGGCGACAGGTAGGAGGCCATTCCGAGGATCGGGACGATCTCGGAGGTCTCGGGCGTGAACGGCGCGGTGTTGACGTACGGGGCGTCGTCGCTGGCCAGCTGCAGAACGTTGCTGAGCAGCGTGCCGGCCGTGTCGGGGATGATCTGGCTGGTCAGCGTGCTGGTGAATCGCGTGTCGAGCGCGAAGAACCCCGCGCACTGGTTGAACCCGGCGTCGGCGGGGTCGCCGATGCCCGAGAAGTCCCAGTTGGCGAATACGCCGGTGATGATCCCGCCGAGGGAGTGTCCCCCGCACAGCACCTTCGTGCGGCGCACCGCGGGCGGCAGCTGGCTGATCACGGTGTACTCGTCCTGCACCGTCTGGGCGAGCCCGACGTGCGCCAGCCACTCGGCGTCGCGCGGATCGACGAAGCCCGCGAACTTGTGCCCCTCGACGGTCTGCCCGTCGTAGTAGTAGTCCATCGCCAGCTGCGGATTCTTCGCCGCCGCGGCCGCCTGCACGCCGAAGTCGTCGACCAGGCACTGCGAGCGGCGATCGAGCGCCCAGAACTCGACGTGATAGCCCCGCGCCGCCGCGGCTCGCACGGTGTTGCGGGCCACCTGGTCCAGCGCTCCGGCCCCCTCGTAGAACCCCGGCTGGGCGACGTAGATCGCGTCGGCCTGCGCCGGATCGGACGGCCCGCCGGCGGCGCGGAAGCGCAGGTAGCCGATGCGGTCACAGGCGGCCGGGTGCGGCCCGTCGGCCGCCGGCAGCGGCGCGTACAGGCTCACGTAGCTCTCGCTCACCTGCGAGGCGTCCGGGGCCGTGGACGCGACCGGCGTCTCGATGTAGGCCGCCGGCGCCGCCAGCGCGTCCAGCGGGCGGGCGGCCAGGATGCCGGCCGGCGCCACGCAGCAGGCCAGGGCGACCATCGCCCGCAACGGGAGCACACGCCGCACCATCGACTCCTCCTCGAGTAGTGGTTGGGCCGGGGGACCCGCAGCTGGGCCGCACCGACCGCGGGGCGATTCTACGTCGCCTCCGGTGGCGCGAATGGTGTGCACGCGCACCGCGTTCGGGCGAGATGGTGTGCGAGCGCACGGGCCGGAGCGCTCGCCACGCGCGCTTCCCCGACCGGTAGGCTCGCCGCCGCGATGACGCGGCGACCGAGCTTTGGGATGACGACGGGGCGATCACGCGCGGGGACGTGGCGTGCGCTGCTCGGCACCCTCGCCGTGACGCTCGCCGCCGTGGCCATCGTCGGCGCGCTGGCCGCCGGCGCGGCGGCCGGCTCGCCGGCGCGCGCGGCCGCGTGTCATCCGCGTTCCCAACCGGGCAACCCGCCGGTGGTGTTCCTGCCCGGGGGCATTCGCCAGCTCGCCGTGGGCACGCTGCCGTCCAGCGGCTGGAGCTACCGCATTCACGGCGAGCGCTACCGCTTCGAGGGCTGCGTGTACTTCGATCTCGGCGTGGACATCCAGCAGCCCGGCCTGCCGATCCCCCTCAGCGGAGGCGGCAGCGACTTCACGCCCTACCAGCAGCCGGGCCCGCTCGCCTACAGCGACCATCAGCTCTGCCGCGGCCGCGGCGACACGCTGCTGTTCGGTCTGCTGCGGGCCCCGCACGACCGCGTGCTCGTGCGCAGCAGCGACGGGACCGCGACGGCGCGCGTGGTGGCAATCCCCGCCGCCCTGCACGCCGGTGGCGCGCTCGCCTACGCCGCCCTGCCCGGCGTGCTCACCGAGGTCACGGTGACCGCCGGGGCCCGCAGCGTGCTCGACGTGCGGCTGCCGGGATCGCGCGCCTGCACGCCCGGGTCGCTGATCGCGTTCCCGTCGGGCCGCTCCGGCTAGCGCCTGACCACCCGCCGGCGCGCCCGGCGCGGCGGTGCGCGACAATGCGTCGCGGTGCCCGAGCATTATCAGCGGCCGGGGTGGTTCACCACCAACGTGTTCAACCGTCTGGTGGCGGCGCTGACGCGCGCGGGCGTCAGCGTCTACGGCTCGCGGGTGCTGGAGGTCCAGGGCCGCAAGTCCGGCCAGTGGCGCCAGACCCCGGTCAACCTGCTCCATCACGACGGCGCCGACTACCTCGTCTCGCCGCGCGGTCAGACCCAGTGGGTGAAGAACCTGCGGGCCAGCGGCGAGGGCCGCCTGCGGGTCGGCCGGCGCACCGAGTCGTTCACCGCCGTGGAGCTGGCCGAGGACGACCGGCCGGCGCTGCTGCGCGCGTACCTGAAGAAGTGGAAGTTCGAGGTCGGGGCGTTCTTCGCCGGCGTCGGGCCCGACTCTCCCGAGGACGAGCTGCGCCGGATCGCACCCGATCACCCGGTGTTCCGGGTGACGCTCGGCGCCGGCTGAGGCTAGGCCCTGGTCAGCGTCACGTCGATGCTGACGGTGTCGGTGGCCTGACCGCTGGCGCCGGGCGCGTCCCCGGCCTTGCTCGCGGCCACCGGCCAGGCCCCGGCGATCGCCACCGTGACCGTCCGCGAGCGGAAGCGGCTGGCCGGGAAGATCTCACAGCCGTCGGAGATGCCGTCGCACTGCGGCGTGTGGACGTTGTTTGGCGCCGGGGTGAACGAGAGCGCCCAGCCGAAGTTGGTGGGGCCGTAACCGCCGCAGTCGGTCTGCGTCTGGGCGAACTCCTGCTGGAACGCCTGCTGGGCGGCGGGGGTGGTGCCGAGGCCCAGTCCGGCGTTGACCTCCAGCCGGCGGCCAGACAGGGGCACGACGTTCAGCTGCAGTTCCTCCTGCAGGGCCCCCGGGGTCAGCGTGTACGAGCACGCGGTGTTGCCGGTGGACGACGTCACGGTGTAGGTGCCGTTGAGCGTGCCCTTCAGGCCGGCGGTGTAGATGCCGTCGGCATCGAGGCTGGGCAGCAGCGGCGCGGACAGCGTCAGTGCCGCGGCCTCGTTATTGGTCGTGGTGTACGGCGTTCCGTCGTCGTCGGTGGCGTTGAAGGTATTCGCCCAGTGGACGCTCACCGTCGCGCCCGTCACGCGGTACAGGGCCCCGACGGGACCGGCGAGGGCCTGCGCCGGGAGCGCCATCAGGCCGGCGGCCGTGGCCAGCGCCACGAGGACGCGGGTGCGGCGGGGGCGCATGTGCGGGGAATGCGGGGGCATCGATCCAGACCGGTGGGGACGGCGGCTGATGGGGTGACTGCGGTATCGGCCGGCCGGCGGGCGGCGTTGAGCCACGCGCCTTCCGGCTCGACGAACGCGCCAGACCCGGCGGGGCGCGCCGCCATGCGCAACGCGCCGCCATGCGCCACGCGCCACGCGCCACGCGCCACGCGCCACGCGCCACGCGCCACGCGCCGACCATCCGTCACGGCGCCGCGTCACCCGACCGGGTCGCCGCGCATGATCGAGAGATCTCGTTCGATCGATTTGTGTTCTTCGTGTGGCTTGGGTTGACGCGCTCGGGCCGGGTCGACTAGGCTCGCCGCCGCTGTTCGCAGCGACGGTTTGGCAGCGATGGGCAGGGGCCGTCAAGAGGGCCGTGGTGCGGACGACGCACGCGACCCTCCGCGGGTCGGCGGGCAGGGGACAACGTCATCCGACAGGGAGGGAACTGTGCGTGGCAAGAAATGCACCCGGCAGCGAGCAGGAGCTGGCCACGTGCGTGTGGCGGCAGCGGCGGCCGCGCGGATCCTGGCCGTCACGGGCGTCCTCGTTGGCCTCGGTCTCGCCGGCAGCGCCGCGAGCGCGCTCGCGGCGGCGCCGACGGTACTCGGGTTGTCCCCGCTGGATGGCTCGACCGCCGGTGGCACGACGGTCACGATCTACGGGCAGGGGTTTGTCGCCGGCGCCACCACGGTGGCGTTCGGGTCCACAGCGGCCACCAGCGTGACGGTGAGCTCGAGCTCGCAGTTGACCGCGGTTACGCCGGCCGGCGCGGCCGGGGCCGTCGACGCCACGGTCACGACGTCGGGCGGCACGAGCACGACCAGCAGCGCAGACCGGTTTACGTTCGGACCGGGGACGCCGTCCGGTCTTCAGGCCAATGCCGTCGGCGCCACACAGGTGGCCCTGAGCTGGACGCCGCCGGCGATCGCCGGCGTCACCGGCTACACGGTGTACCGCAACGGCACGCAGATCGCCACCACCGACCGCTACACCCCGAACTACCTCGACACCGGGCTTTCGCCTGGCGCCCCGTACAGCTACACCGTGACCGCGCAGACGGCCAGTGGCAGCACGGCGGCCAGCGCCGCGCTGCCGATCACGACCGCCGCCGCGGCCAGCGAGACGACGCTCGCCGGTCCGCAGTGCCCCACCACCCCGCTCAGCAGTGGTGGCACGTACATCTTGACCGGGAACCTCGCGACGTCCTCGGGATCATGCCTGGCCTCGTCGACCACCGGCAGCACCAGCAACGTGACGATCGACTGTCAGGGGCACAGCATCGCGACCAGCGCGGCGACCAATGCGCTGTCCCTCGAAAACGTGTCCCACTTCCTGATCGTCAACTGCAAGCTCACCGCACCGTCGAACAACGTGTACCAGTGGTACTTCCAGAACACGAGCTTTGGCACCGTCGCCAACAACCAACTCGGCACCAGCTCCTCGACGCCTGAGGACCTCAATCTGAACATCTCGGGCGGGTCGAATCTGGTCGTGGCGGGCAATACGTTCACAAACGGCGGATTCGAACAGGCGTCCGTCACCAACGGCTACGTCGGCGCCAACACGTTCTCGCAGTCGTCCACGTCAGCGACGGAGTCAGAGCCGCTGGCCAGCATCCTCGGCGCGGACAACATGGTGGTGGACAACAACATCAACGGGGACGCCACCAGCGCCAACGAGCTCGGCGCCGACGACGGGATGGAGCTCGGCACGAGCAGCGGCGCCGAGAACGACGACGTGGTGGCCAACAACAGCATCCAGAACGTGTATGACGCCGGCATCGAAGCCCTGGGCATGATCGCCAATACGACGATCAGCAACAACACGATCAAGTCGGCGTACTACACCGGGTTCGGCGAGTACTACAACACGAGCCTCGTCGACGACACCATCGCCAACAACACGATCACCCAGTCACCCGACCTGTTCCAGCTGTACACGGCCCTATTCGAACCGGGCCCGACGCCGACCCAGTATCTCCTGGACAACGTCATCTCGGGGAATGTCCTCAGCCAGCCCAACTCGAGTCGGGGTACCATCCCGGCGGCCGACGAGGCGCCCTGGACCACGCCACCGCCGGCGGCGGTGGTGGCGGGTGGCAACGTGCTGAGCAATAACAACTTCGGCACCACGCTCTCGGCGCCGCAGTTCGATCCGACGCTCAGCTTCGTCGGCACGGCGTCCAACAACGTCTGCCAGGAGACAGCTGCCGCCTCGGGTACGGAGATCCTGGGCTGCCCGGCGGTGACCGGCTTCTCGCCCGCGAACGGACCGGTGGCCGGTGGCACGACGATCACGATCACCGGCTCGGGCTTCAAGACGGACGGGCCCGTCGTCAGCGTGACGGTGGGCGGCATCGCGGCGACGAACGTGACGGTCACCTCGGATACCTCGCTGACCGCGACGGTCCCCGCCGCCGCGGGGGGCGCAAGCGGACTGGCCAGCATCGTCGTGACAACGCGCGGGACCACCGGCGAGGTGCTCCCCGCGTTGGCCTCGCCGTCGACGCAGTTCGCCTACACGAAGACACCGGTGGTGACCGGCGTGTCGGTTCCCGGTCAGTTCCCGGCTGAGGGTCCGGTGGGCGGCGGTACGAGCGTGACGATCACCGGATCGGGCTTCACCGGCGCCACGGCGGTGCATTTCCACAACGCCGGCGCGTCGTTCACGGTCAACTCCGATACCTCGATCACCGCGATATCGCCGCCGGGCTCAGATCAGATCGGCTACGGGGACATCACGGTGACGGGCCCGAGCGGAACGTCCGCGATCACCACGGCGGATCAGTTCGTCTGGGGTCCGAGCATCAGCTCGGTATCGCCGAGCTCCGGCCCGGTGACCGGTGGGACGCTGGTGACGATCACCGGCACCGGCTTCGAGAGCGACGGCGGCATCTACGGCGTGGGATTCAACCAGGGCGGCGCCACCTCGTTCACGGTCGTGTCGGACACCGAGATCCAGGCCGTCACCGAACCGTGTGCCAGGGGCTGCAGCGGCCCGGTACAGATCGTGCTGACCACCAGCGGCGTGAGCGGCCAGGAGACGCTCGGCGAGATGGTCGACCCGGGAGTGTTCTCCTACGTGCCGGTGGTCTCCAGCGTCACGGTGCCCAACCAGTTCCCGGCTGAGGGCCCGGTGGGCGGCGGTACGAGCGTGACGATCACCGGATCGGGGTTCACCGGCGCCACGGCGGTGCATTTCCACAACGCCGGCGCGTCGTTCACGGTCAACTCCAACACGTCGATCACGGCGGTCTCGCCGCCGGGCTCGGACCAGATCGGCTACGGGGACATCACGGTCACGACACCGAGCGGCACCTCGGCGATATCGACGGCCGACCAGTTCGTGTGGGGCCCGAGCATCACCTCGATATCGCCGACCTCCGGTCCCAAGGCCGGTGGGACGCTGGTGACGATCACCGGCACCGGCTTCGACAGCGACGGCGGCGTCTACGGCGTGGGATTCAACCAGGGCGGCGCCACCTCGTTCACGGTCGTGTCGGACACCGAGATCCAGGCCGTCACCGAACCGTGTGGCAAGGGCTGCAGCGCCCCGGTACAGATCGTGCTGACCACCAGCGGCGTGACCGGCCAGGAGACGCTCGGGGAGATGGTCGACCCCGGGCTGTTCCAGTACACGTCCTAGCGCCGCCGCCGGCGGCGAACGCGAGCTTCCGGTCGGGCGGCCACGTGGTCGCCCGACCGGGCGCCTCTGCCGTGCCGGGCGTGTACCCCCGCACGTTCGGAGCGAACCAGCGACGTGGACGCGAGAGGCACACCACCCGCGCGCGGATTGCCACCCGCCGCCCCACGACGGGATCGTCCACATCCGCTCCGCACCGCGTGCCGGTCGTCGTGGGGGTGTGGTCGATCGAGCCCCGCACAGACCGAGCAACCCACCACACCCCAGTCCCACCCGACGGCAACCCGCGGGGGTGTGGTCGATTTGGCACGCCGAGGCGATGAAAATCGACCACACCCCCCACCGGGCGCCGACCGCTCACCGGCGGTGCGGTCGATTTCACACGCCGGGGCGATGAAAACCGACCACACCCCCCACCGGGCGCCGACCGCTCACCGGCGGTGCGGTCGATTTCACACGCCGGGGCGATGAAAACCGACCACACCCCCCACCGGGCGCCGACCGCTCACCGGCGGTGCGGTCGATTTCACACACCGGGGCGATGAAAACCGACCACACCCCCCACCGGGCGCCGACCGCTCACCGGCGGTGTGGTCGATTTCACACACCGGGGCGATGAAAATCGACCACACCCCCCAAGCCGGGCGCGCGCCCGCCAGACCACGCCTCGCCTCGCCTCGCCTCCCCTCGCCGCGCCGCGCCGCACCGCGCCGCGGCGCGCTACGGCGTCAGCACGGCCTGGGTCTGAGTGACCTTGGCCACCAGGCGCCCGGCGTCGTCGCGCAGCTCGGTCTCCACCACGATCGTGCGGCGGCCGACGTGCAGCGGGGTGCTCGTGGCGGTCAGCCAGCCGTCGCGCAGGCCGCGCAGGAAGTTGGTCTTCGACTCGATCGTGGCCGTGCCGGTCGCGCCCTCGGGGAGATTCGCGAACGCGCACGCGCCCCCGCAGGTGTCGGCCAGGGCCATCACGACGCCGCCGTGCAGCAGGCCTCCGGAGGTGCAGCGGCTCTCATCCCAGGCCAGTCGCGCGCGCACGGCCTGCGGGGTGAACTCGATCGTCTCGATGCCGAGGACGGCGGCGAACGGCATGCTCGCGTGCATCAGCTCGGTGGCCGCGGCGTCGACGGGTGAATCGGCCATGACAGCGCCAGTGTCGCATTGCCGAGCGACGAGCGGGCGCCGCTATCCTCCGGCGCGTGATGATCGGGGGCCGCTGTGGGGACTCGATCGCGGCGGGGCGATGAGCGTCACGGTCCGGCCGGTGGCCCCGCGGTGAGCGCGGCGCCAGGAGCACCTGAAGTCCGGCCAGCTGGGCACGGCGGACGTGACCGCCTCGACGGTCGCCAACATCGGGCCGGGGATCGACTTCTACTTCGCCTTCGGGGTGATCGCCGTCACCGCCGGCGTCGCCGCCCCGCTGACGATCATCGCCGCCGGGGTGGCCGTCGTGTTCCTGGCCTTCACCGTGGCCGAGTTCACGCGCGCGGAGCCCTCGGCGGGGAGCTTCATCACCTACGTGGAGACGGCGCTCGGCCCCCGGGCCGGCGTGGCCACCGCGCTGCTGGTCGCGGTGGGGTACACGGTGGCCATCGCCGGCGTGTTCACCATGTCGGGCGGCATGGTGGCGCTGACGCTCGCGCACTACACGCCGTGGGATCCGGCCTGGGAGCCGCTGACGCTCGTGCTGACGGTCGGCGCCATCTGGCTGACGGCGCGCGGCGTGCGGCTGTCCACCACGGCGGTCGGCCTGGCCGTGCTCGATGCAGGTGGGGATCATGCTGCTCGTCTGCGCCGTGGTGCTCGTCGACCAGCGCGGCCAGCTGTCGACCATCCCGTTCTCCTGGTCGCACCTGACCGGCGGCCTGGCCGGCCTGTCGGCGGGCTTCCCGCTGGCGCTGTACATGTTCATCGGCTGGGAGAACGGCCCCGCCCTGGCCGAGGAGGCCCGCGATCCGCGGCGGACGATCCCGCGCGCGCTGTTCCTGTCGGTGGCCATCGGCACCGCGCTGTTCGTCTGCTTCGCCTACGCCACCGTCACGGGCTTTCACTACGACGTCTCCTCGATCGGGCGCGCATCGGTGCCGTTCCTGGCGGTGGCCGACCACTACCTCGGCGCGGCGGCCATCCTGGCCTGGCTGGCCGGCATCGTCTCGGTGCTGGCCACGCTGGTGTCGGCCGCCAACTCGCAGGCGCGGATGCTGTTCGACGGCGGGCGCTCCGGGCTGCTGCCGAAACGGCTCGGCCGCGTCCGCCCGCCGGGTGACGCGCCGGTGAACGCCCTGCTGACGATGGCCGGGATCGGGCTGGGCATCATCGCGATCTGGTGGCTGATCCACCTCGTCGGCGTGGACAGCGGATCCAACGACCCGGTCGCCCTGTACGCCGAGTGCTCGACGATGGGCACGATCGTGATCCTGTTCGTGTACCTGCTGACCCTGCTGTCGCTGCCGGTGTTCATGTGGCGCCGCCACCGCCAGTCCTTCTCGGCGCTTCGCCACGTGCTCATCCCGCTGCTCGGGTCGCTGACCCTGATCGTGCCGTTCATCGAGTTGTTCAAGCCCGGCCAGCCCGCGCCCTACAGCGCCTTCCCCTACCTCGCGGTGGCGGTCGCGCTCGCGGCCGCGGTGATCGCCTGGCTGACCGTGCGCCGCCACCCGTCCACCGGCGCCGGCGAGGGGACGGCGTTCTCGACCCAATAGGCTCCGCGCCACCAGCCCATGAACGACGCCGAATACGCCGAGCAGGATGGGCTCGGCCTGGCCGAGCTGGTCGCCACCCGCCAGACCACCGCCGCCGAGCTGCTGGCGGCCGCCCGGCGGCGGGCCGCCGTGGTCAATCCGCGGATCAACGCGATCGTGCGCCCAATGGAGGCCGAGGCGACGGGCCGCCTGGAGGAGGGGTTGGAGGGGCCGTTCGCGGGAGTGCCCTTCCTCATCAAGGATCTCGGGCAGGAATATGCGGGGCTGCCGTCCTCGTGGGGCTGCCGGGCGCTGGCCGGCGTGCGCGCGCCCGAGCACTCCACGGTCGTGCGGCGCTGGCTGGGCGCCGGGCTGGTCGTCTTCGGCAAGACCAACACGCCGGAGTTCGGGGCCAAGGGCATCACCGAGCCCGAGCTGTTCGGCCCGGCGCGCAACCCGTTCGACCTCGCGCGCACGCCCGGCGGGTCCTCCGGCGGCGCGGCGGCGGCCGTCGCCGCGGGCATCGTGCCGGTGGCCGGGGCCAGCGACGGCGGCGGGTCGATCCGCATCCCCGCCGCCTGCTGCGGGCTGTTCGGCCTGAAGCCCGGGCGCGGCCTGGTGCCGTTCGGGCCGCTGGCCGGCGAGGGGCTGCAGGGCACCGCGACCAATGGCGTCATCTCGCGCACGGTGCGCGACACCGCGGCCATGCTCGACGTGCTGGCCGGTCCCGACGAGACCGCCCCCTATCTGCCGGCCGTGCCGCACGGGCCGTTCCTCGCCGAGGTGGGTCGCGATCCGGGACGGCTGCGCATCGGCTTCACCAGCGCGTCGGCCATCAACCCGCAGCCGCATCCCGACGCGGTGGCGGCGGTCGGCGAGGCCGCCGCGCTGCTGGCCGAGCTGGGGCACGAGGTGGAGGCGGTCGAGCCGCCCGTTGACGATGCGGCGCTGGCCCAGGACTTCCTCACCTCGTGGTTCGCGTACGTGGCCGCGGAGGTCGCGCACGCCAAGGCTTTGTCCGGCATGGGTGACGAGGGCTTCGAGAGCGACACGCTGGTGATGGCGGCGCTCGGGCGCGGCGTCAGCGGACCGGCGCTGTCGAGCTCGATCGACCGCCGGCACGACTACATCCGCGGGCTGGCCACCTTCCACGAGTCGCATGACCTGCTGCTCACGCCGACGCTGGCGCGGCCGCCGCTGCGGGTCGGCGAGCTCGACACGCCGGCGCCGCTGACGGCCGCGGCCGGCCTGCTGCGGCGCACCCGGACCGATCGCGTGGTGCGCCACGTCGGCGTCGCCGACCAGATCGTCCGGCGCAACCTCGGCTGGGTGCCCTACACGCAGCTGGCCAACATCACCGGCCGCCCCGCGGCCAGCCTGCCGCTGTACTGGACCGCCTCCGGCCTGCCGCTGGGCGTGCAGTTCGTCGGGCGCCTGGGCAGCGAGGGGTTGCTGCTGCGGCTGGCCGCGCAGCTGGAGGCGGCGCGGCCGTGGGCGGGGCGGCACCCGGCGGCGGCTGGGGGCTGAGGGGGGGGCGCGACGGCACGGGGGGCGCCGCTCACGGCGCGCTGGGGGCGGCCGGCGCTGGGGGGTGTGGCGACTTATCAACCCCCCAGCGATGCACATCGACCACACCCCCGGGTGACCAGCGACACCGCGCCGGGGGTGTGGTCACTTATCAACCCCCCAGCGATGCAAATCGACCACACCCCGCCTCGGCCCGCACCTGGCGCGGTGCGTCGCGTAGGCGGGGGGCAGAGGACTTAGCGCCTTCCCCGGCGAAGGGCTCTCCCTGTGAACGCCTCGCCGGGACCGGGACAGACCGCAGCGCCGGGGCTGCGCGTGCGATGGCGGGCGTCGCGATTGCGGCTGCGCGCGCTCGTGCGCAAGGAGTTCGTCCAGCTGTGGCGTGACCGGCGAACGCTGGGCCTGATCGTGGGCATGCCGGTCCTGCTGCTGCTCGTGTTCGGCTACGCCGCCTCGTTCGACGTCAAGCACATCCAGACCGAGCTGGTCGGGCACGACTCGCCGCTGCTGCGGCGGGCGCTTACCGCCGGCGGGGCGTTCGGCGTGAAGGAGAAGGTGGCATCGAACGCGACGGTGGCCCGTCAGGACCTCAAGCGCGGCAGCGTGGTGGTGGCGATCGACGTCGACGCCCTGGGGCGCCCCACCGGGGCGCTGATCGACGGCAGCCAGCTGCTGGCCGCGTCGACGGCGCTGCGCGAGCTCCAGCGCCTGGCGGCGGGCGCGCGCGGCGCGCCGACGCTGCCGGTGGTGACGCTCTACAACCCGACGCTGCGCTCGGCGGACTACATGGTGCCGGGGCTGATCGGCTTCCTGCTCGTGCAGGTCGGGGTGATGATCACCGCGCTGGGGGTGGTGCGCGAGCGCGAGCGCGGGACGCTCGAGCAGCTGATGATCACGCCGCTGTCGCGGCTGGAGCTGATGCTCGGCAAGATCATTCCCTACCTGGCGATCGGCTTCGTGGACCTGGTGCTGATCCTGACGATCGGGGAGCTGGTGTTCGATGTGCCGCTGCGCGGGAGCGTGGTCTTACTCCTGTTGCTCACCGGTGTGTTTCTCGCCTGCACGCTGGCCATCGGGCTGCTGGTGTCGACGGTCGCGCAGAACCAGCAGCAGGCGCTCCAGACCGCGATGTTCATCATCATCCCCCAGATCCTGCTGGCCGGGTTCGTGTTCCCGCTGGCCTCGATCCCGTGGGGCGTGCGCTGGATCAGCTACCTGCTGCCGCTGACCTACTTCCTGCCCATCGCGCGCGGGATCTTCCTGAAGGGGAGCACGATGGCCGACCTGTGGCCGCAGGCGCTCGTGCTGCTCGGGATGGCCGTGCTGTTCGTCGGGCTGGCCACCAGCCGCTTCTCCAAGCAGCTGGGCTGAGCGGCGTGGCCGAGATCGTCGCCAGCGACCTGCACAAGCGGCTCGGCGGCGCCGAGGTGCTGCGCGGCGTCGACCTGGCGGTGGATGCCGGCGGCCTCGTGGGGCTGGTCGGGCCCGACGGGGCGGGCAAGACGACGCTGCTGCGCTGCATCGCCGGGCTGTACCGGCCCGACGGCGGCAGCGTGGCGCCCGGCGTGGCCGGGCAGCTGCGCCTCGGCTTCGCCCAGCAGGGCTTTCACCTCTACGGCGAGCTGACCGTGCAGGAGAACGTCGACTTCATCGGGGCGGTGTACGGGCTGGGGCGCGCGCTGCTGGCCGAGCGCGCCGACGAGCTGCTGGCGTTCGCCGGGCTGAGCGATCATCGCTCCCGCCGAGCCGGGGCGCTGTCGGGGGGGATGCAGCAGAAGCTGACCCTTGTCTGCTCGCTGCTGCACCGCCCGCCCATCCTGCTGCTGGACGAGCCCACCACCGGCGTTGACCCGGTGTCGCGGCGGGAGTTCTGGGAGCTGATCGAGCAGCTGCACCTCGACGGCTCGACGATCCTGCTGGCCAGCGCCTACTTCGACGAGGTCGTGCGCTGCGAGCGGGTCGTCTACCTGGACGGCGGCCGGGTGATCGCCGAAGGGACCCCCGACGAGCTGCGCGGCGAGCACTCAAGCCTGGAGGAGGCGTTCATCGCCGTGACGGCATGAGCGCGATCGCCACGCACGGGCTGACGCGCCGCTTCGGCGCCTTCACCGCCGTCGACGGCGTCGACCTCGACGTGGCCACCGGCGAGATCTTCGGGTTGCTCGGGCCCAACGGGGCCGGCAAGACGACGCTCATCCGCCTGCTCTGCGGGCTGTACGCCCCGAGCGCCGGCGCGGCCACCGTGCTCGGGCTCGACCTGGCCAGCGAGCGCGAGCGCATCCGTCCGCAGATCGGCTACATGTCGCAGGCCTTCTCGCTGTACAGCGAGCTGACGGTGGATGAGAACCTGCGCTTCTACATCGACGTGTACGGCGGCGGCGCGGGACCCGGGCGGGTGACGGCGGTGTGCGACCAGCTCGAGCTGACCGCGCAGACGCGACACACGCGGGTGGCCGACCTGCCGACCGGGCTGCGCCAGCGGGCGGCGCTGGCCGCGGCGGTGCTGCACGAGCCGCGGCTGGTCTTCCTCGACGAGCCCACCAGCGGCGTGGATCCGCGCGCGCGGCGCAGCTTCTGGGGGCTGATCGGCGCGCTCGCGCGCGGCGGCACGACCGTGCTCGTGACCACGCACGCCATGGCCGAGGCCGAGCTGTGCGGGCGCGTCGGGCTGATGATCGCCGGACGGCTGATCGCCGTCGGAACGCCGGCCGAGCTGACCGCCGGCACGGGCCTGCGGATCCTGGAGGTGGACGCCGAGCCGTGGCAGACCGCCTATGCGCGGCTGAAGGCCCGCTGGTCGGGGGCGTCCCTGTATGGCCGGCACACGCACGTCCCGTTTCGGGGGGAGGAGGACGTCGAGGCGGTCGCGGCGGGGCTCCTTGGTGGGCTGGTCACGCGCGGGATGCGGGTCGGGGCGCCGACCCTGGAGGACGCGTTCGTTTGGTACGCGACGGGGGGCGGCGGCGGCTGAGCGGGGCGGCGCTGGCGCCGGGGTGGCGGGCGCGGCGGTTGGTGGGCGGTTCGCGGGCTGCCGCTCGGCGGGCGCGGGGGTGTGGTGAGTTGACCCTCCCACCAGACCGACAAGTCACCATACCCCGCCGACCACACCCGGCCCGCCCCGGGGGTGTGGTCACTAACCAACACCCTGGCGATGCAAATCGACCACACCCCCCGGCGCCCGCGCCCCCGGCGCCCACCGCCCCCCGCGACCACATCCCCCGGCGCCCGCGCCCCCGGCGCCCACCGCCCCCGCCGACCACACCCGGCCCGCCCCGGGGGTGTGGTCACTAACTAACACCCTGGCGATGCAAATCGACCACACCCCCCGGCGCCCGCGCCCCCGGCGCCCGCCCCCCGGCGACCACCGCCCCCGGCGCCCGCGCCCCCGGCGGCCCGCTCTCCCCAAACCGTGGGGCGCGCGAGATCGCCCGCCGATAAACCGAACTGACTTCACTTCTCCGGTATCGTCACCCCGAACCCCCGAACCCCCGAACCCCCGAACCCCCGAACCCCCGCACCCCCGAACCCCCGAACCCCCGCACCCCCATGCCCCTGGCCACCACCCCCGCCACCCCGAAGGGCCGCGACACGCGCAGACGCCTGCTCGAGTGCGCGCGGGACGAGGCGATTCGGACCGGCGGGCACCTCGAGGTCGCGGCGGTGGCGCGCACCGCCGGCGTCGTGCCGAGCGTGATCTACCGCTACTTCACGTCGAAGGCGGGGATGGTCAGCGCACTGATCGACGACTTCTTCGACCGCCTGCATCGCGAAGTGCTCGACGTCGACCTGGACGAGCACGGCGACTGGGCGGCACACGAGCGGCTGCGGCTGGAGCGAGGCGTGCGCTTCCACTTCGCCGACCCGTTCGCCGCGGTGCTGTACGGCCCGCTGACTCGCGAGCCCGAGGTGGCGCTCACCGACGAGCGGCGCATCGGCGCCGTCGTCCAGCGCGCCGCGGCGAGCATCCGGCGCGGACAGGCGCGCGGCGAGCTGCCGGCCGACGTCGATGCCGAGCTGGCCGGCGCCGCCATGTTCGGCGCCATGCGGCGCGTGATGGTCCAGGCGCTCTCCCGCACGCCGCCCCCAGCCGAGGCCGAGGTGGTCGACGTGCTCTGGCGCCAGATCGCCGCCGCCGTTCACATCGACCCCGAAACGACCCCCGACAGCAGGAGGCGCAGATCCCCATGAGCGAGGCCGTTCACTTCGAATGCGACGGGCCCGTGGCGGTGGTCACGATCGACCGCCCGGACGTCGCCAATGCGATCGATCGCCCGACGGCGGACGCGCTGGTCGCCGCCTTCACCCGCTTCGACGCCGACGACGCCCTGGCCGTCGCCGTGCTCACCGGCGCGGGCGGGAAGTTCTGCGCCGGCGCCGACCTGAAGGCGATGCAGAGCGGCGACGCGTCCCGCGTCACGCGGGTGAGCCCCGATGGGGACGGCCCGGTCGGCCCCACCCGGATGCTGCTGTCCAAGCCGGTGATCGCCGCCGTCGAGCACCACGCCGTGGCCGGTGGCCTGGAGCTGGCGCTCTGGTGTGACCTGCGGGTCGCGGCCGAGGACGCCGTCTTCGGCGTGTACTGCCGTCGCTGGGGGATCCCGCTGATGGACGGCGGGACCGTGCGGCTGCCGCGGCTGATCGGCCACAGCCAGGCCCTGGACCTGATCCTCACCGGTCGCGGCGTGGCCGGCGAGGAGGCGCTGCGCATGGGCCTGGCCAACCGCATCGTGGGCCACGGCCAGGCGCTGGCCGAGGCGAAGCGGCTCGCGCACGAGCTGGCCGCCCTCCCGCAGGCGGCGCTGCGCAGCGACCGCCTGTCCGCCTATGAGCAGTGGTCGCTCGGGCTGGGCGACGCGCTGGCCGGCGAGTACCACCACGGCATGGCCACGCTGCAGACGGGCGAGACGATGACCGGCCTGCAGCGCTACGCCTCGGGGGACTGGCGGCGGGAGTACGCGTAGCCACCACGGCCGGCGCATAGTTCGGATCGCACCGGCGACATCCGCCTACCGCGCCTCGCCGCCCGTCAAGCGGCGGCGGCCGTTGCTCGATGCAAGGGCATGCCATCCCCGACGGTGGAGCATGTTTAACGTCCGCGTCTCCGGCCTCGCCCCGCCCACCGAGCAGGAGCGTCGCCGCCGCGCCGAGGCGCTGCGTGACCACCAGGCCGATCCGCGCACCCGCGCCGCCACCAGCCGCGACGAGCTGGCCCAGCTGCGCTCCGAGCTGCAGGTCGCCGCGCGGTTGACCGGGCGCCTCGCGGCCACCGACGACGTCGCGGACATGGTCGAGGCGGTCGCGGGCGAGCTGCACGAGACGTTCGCGTTCTTCCTCGCGTCGATCCATCGCGTCGACGACGACGGGACGCTGCGCCTGGCGGCCTGCCGCGGCGCCCTCGCCGGGGTCCTCGAGGAGTTCCTGCTCGTCGAGCAGTCGCTGCACGAGGGCGTCACCGGACGGGTCGCGCGCACGGCCACGACGGCCCTTGTGCTCGATACCCGCAGCGACGGCGACTACGTCGTGCGCGACCCCGACACCGACCCGCACTCGGAGCTGGCCGTGCCGATCATGAGCGACGGCCGGGTGTGGGGCGTGCTCAACCTCGAGGCGGTCGAGCCGGGCGCGTTCGGCGAGGCGCACGCCGTCCTGGCCGAGACGATCGCCGCCAACCTCGGCGCCGCGATACACCGGGCGCGCCTGGTCGAGGAGCTGCACCAGTCCTTCACGACCACCCTTGCCGCGCTCACCGCGGCCGTGGAGACAAAGGATGACGAGACCGCCGTCCACGGCGACGAGGTGGCCCGCCTGGCCGAGCGCGTCGCGCACCGCCTCGGCCTCTCCGCCGCGGAGTCACGCGACGTGCGCTACGCCGCGCTGCTGCACGACATAGGCAAGATCGCCGTCCCGAGCGAGATCCTGCTCAAGCCGGGCGCGCTCACCGACGCCGAGTGGAAGGTGATGCGCGCCCACGCGACGATCGGCGCCGACCTCGTCGCGCGCATCGCCCCCTTCGCCCACCTGTCCGACGCCGTGCGCCACCACCACGAGCGCATCGACGGGGCGGGCTACCCCGACGGGCTGGCCGGTGAGGACATCCCGCTCGCCGCGCGCATCATCGCCGCCTGCGACACCTTCGACGCCATGACCACCGACCGCCCCTACCGGGCGGCCCTCTCGATCGAGGAGGCCACCGTGGAGCTGCGCCGCGTGGCCGGCAGCCAGCTCGACACAAGGGTGGTCGACGCCTTCCTGGCCGAGCTCGAGGGCATCGAAGAGTAACGCTCGCCGCGCCCGCGCCTCCGCCGCAAGGAGGAGGCCGGCCCGCGCGATTCCCACCTGCCGGGCGACGACGCCGGCCCGCCACCGAGCCAGACTCGGCCGATCACTCCCACCATCAGGAGGCAACATGAGCGATCAGACCGACCCGCGCCTGGACCCCGACGACGTGCAGGACCTGGCGCTGCAGGACGAGCAGGCGGACGGCGTGGTGGGCGGGCTGAACCCCCAGCCGCTGCCGCCCGGGATCCCCACCCACCTGGACGACCCCACCACGGCGCCGACGCCCTGATCGAGGGGCAGGTCCCTTATCCCGTAACCCTCGCGCCCGGGCCGCTCAGCGCGCGGCCCAGCGCGGGGCGGGAACGCCCAGCAGGCGGTTGAGGCACCAGCCGGCGACCGTCAGCAGCAGCACGCCGATGATGATGAACAGCAGGTCCTGCGCCGTGGCCAGCAGACCGGAGGCGACGATGATCGTCGTGGCGCCGGCGGGCGGATGGGCGGAGCGCAGCAGGCGCAGCACGCCGCCGGTCAGGGCGACGGCCAGGGCGATCGCCCCGATGCGGGCCGGCGTCACGCCGTGCACGTAGACCGACGGGGCGTGCAGCAGCCCGAACAAGGCCAGCGACAGCGCGCCCGCCGCCACGGCGATCGTGTGGCCGATCATCGTGTTGCGCGGCGAGCCCACCTCGGCCATCGGCGTCTCGAAGATGAGGAACGCCGTCGCGCCCAGGCTCGGAAAGATCAGCGGCCGCTCCAACAGCCAGGCCCAGGTGGCGCTCAGCCCGATCGCCAGCAGTGAGCAGACGAAGGTGTAGACGGCGTTGCCGCTGTTCCCCCAGCGGCGGTACAGCCAGCGCTTGAAGCCGTACGCGCCCGGGATGCCGACGAGCGAGCCCTGACGCGCCAGCTGACGCACGCCCGAGTCGGCGAACTCGGCGAGCTGGTCCAGCTGCTCCTCGGGGGAGTACATGCTCACGGGGGCGCTCACGCTACCGGGCGGCCTGGTCGCCAGCGCGGGGCGGCGCGAACGCCGAGCGGCCCCGCAGAGGGCGGGGCCGCCACGGCGTGGATGGGGGCGTCGGCGTCAGCCCGCCGCGCGGGCCAGGCGCACCTGGGTGGCGTTGGCGACGGTGATCACCGGCGCGCCGGGCGCCTTCGGCGACGCGATGTCGTTGATGAGCCAGCCGAGATGCCAGATGCCGTCATGGCCGCACACGAAGATCCCGACGCGCGTGCCCTCGGGCACGGTGGTCATCTTGCCGTCGATCTCGATCGGGCAGGTCGCGCCCGCGCCGGAACCCCCTCCGGGGCCTCCCTTGGGCTGCGCCTGCGCGGCGCTGGTGGCCACGAGGCCGAGACCGAGCACCGCCGCGCCCACGGCGGCCAGGGCGGTCATGCGGGTGCGGAACGTACGGGCGGCGATGCGAATGCGATGAGCGGTCATGAGGGCTTCTCCTTGCTTCGGATGCTGATCATTTGAACAAGGACAGCCTCGCTCCGCCCCCGTCCCGCCGGAAGCCACCCTAGGGGTGGTATCGCCCAGCCCCCCACGGCGAGGTGAACGGTTGGCGCCCCGACCGGTACGCTGGGCGGGCGCAGCGCTGGCCGCCACCCACCGAGCGCGCCGATGACCGACTTCGCACTGGGCCAATCGTCCCCCACCGAGCTCCGCGACCGCCTGGCGGCCGAGCGTCGCGGGATTCCCCACCTCGTCCTGCGCGACGAGCACGAGGCGCAGGTGATCGTCGAGCTGCCCGCCGAGCAGCAGCGGGCGACGCTCGGGCGCGGCGACGGCTGCGACGTGCACCTGCACTGGGACCAGGAGGTCTCGCGCGTGCACGCCGAGCTCGAGCGGCTCGGCGGCGTGTGGACGGTCGTCGACGACGGGCTGTCGAGCAACGGCACGCTGGTCAACGGCGAGCGCATCGGCAGCCGCCGGCGGCTGCGCGATCGCGACGTGCTGACCATCGGGATGACCGTGATCCTGTTTCGCGACCCGGCGAGCGACGACCTGACGAAGACCAAGACGGGCACCGTGCAGCCCGCGCCGAAGCTCTCGGAGGCGCAGGCACGGGTGCTCGTCGCGCTGTGCCGCCCCTACAAGGACGCCAATCAGTTCACCACGCCGGCGACCAACCAGGAGATCGCCGCCGAGCTGTTCCTGAGCGTGGAGGCGACCAAGACCCATCTGCGCGCGCTGTTCGCGAAGTTCGAGGTCGAGAGCCTTGCTCAGAACGCCAAGCGGGCCAGGCTCGTCGAGCGCGCCTTCCAGACCGGCGCTGTGTCCGAGCGCGATCTGTAGCGGCCGGGGGGCGGCGCAGGGTTGGACGGGTCCACCCCTAGGGTGCCTTCGCGCCCGTGCCGCGGTCTCGCACCATCGAGGGGCACCTGCCACCCCCCACGAAGGAGCCAGACCAAATGAGCGCTTCCAGGATCGCCACCGCCGCCCTCGCCGCCCGCCGCCGCGCCGTGACCCTCGTCGCGCTGGGCGCGGCCGGCCTCGCCCTGTTCGCCGCCGGCCCGGCGAGCGCCAAGCCCGTCCAGACCGGCGCGAGGAAGGGCTGCACGATCTACTCGAAGGCGTCCGGGGTCACCTACACGGTGCCCGACGGGACGGTGATCACTCGCAACAACGCCAACGGCACGACGCAGACGCAGACCTGCAACGACGGCGTGTGGGTGACCAGCAACGGCGTCGTGGCCGCGGGACCGATCAGCCAGCTGCCGGCGGTCCAGGTCTCGTCGGGCACCGCGGCGTTCTCGCCGACGCGGTAGTCGCGGTCGAGGTCGGCTCCCGCCTCGTGCCATGCCGCCGTGTTGGGCTTGGCCAGACCCCGGCGGGTTCGGCGCGCGCGAGCCGCGAGCCGCGGGATCGGATCTGGGCGCCATCGGGCGCCCGGCGCGCCCAGGTCAGAGCGCCGCCGAGGCCGGCTGTCCGTCCTGCTGCCACGACACGGTCGAGCCCGACAGTCGCAGCGACTTCAGGGCGATCGTGGCGGAGTCGGCCAGGAGCCGGGGCCCCGATCGGTCCAGCGCGAGCACCTCGGCGCTGACGGGCAGTTCGCCGGCGGCGTTGGGAGACTCGGCGATCCACGCCGCCGCGCCGTCGGGGCTCAGCACGATGCTCGTCACCGGGCCGATGCTCACCGATGTCGGCTTCGAGAAGATCCCCGGCTGGGCCGGCGCGATCCCATCTCGGGCGCTCGCCAGCACCGTGCGCGTGCGCAGGTCGACGATCGAGACGCGGTCCTCCGGATTCTCCCCCTGCTCGTCGAACGTTCTGTCGTGGTCGTAGGCGAGGAGATCACCGACGAACGCGAAGGGTCCGACGGAGCCGACCGGGCCGGCGCTGACGTCGTTCGGGCCGTAGGAGGACTGCCCCAGCCCCATCGCCAGACGATGCCGACCCCAACACCCCCACACCTCCCGCAACCCGGAGCTGTACGGGGTCGGCGCCTCGGACTCGACGACGCGCGCCGGTCCGTGCCCGGCGAGCACGCGCACGCGCGGCTGTGCGCAGATCGTCAGCGCCTCGGCCGATCGTGCCCACGCCCCCGGCGCGGGCATCGCCGCACCGAGGGCAAGGACGCCGAGGGCCGCCACCGCACGCCCGGCGGCCCACCCCGCTGCCCGCGAGCGCTCGGGGTGTCGCCCGGCGCCACGCCGACGCACCGCCATCACGGACCGGACCGGCGCCCGCTCGCCGGCCACGGCGAGCGCGCAGTGGTGTGTGGCGCGGGCCCCTCAAAGCGCGGGAGCCCGCCCTCATCGGACATGGCGGGCATTATCGCCCAGCGGTCGCCTCCTCCTCGGCGATGGCCTCCCGCAGCGCCTGCCCGAAGGACCGCGGCCGGAAGTCGAACAGCGCCATCCCCGACGGATCGGTCACCGTCGTGTCGGTGGACAGCCCCTCGATAAGGGGCCTCGCCACCCCCGCGTCAACCGGCGTGATCAGGCCGATCCAATGCGAGGAAAGCCATGGCGTGAGCAACGGAACCGGGATGCGCGGGCGCCGGCGCAGTCCCAGCGCGTCGGCCATCTGGTCGAGCATCCGGCCATAGGTGAGGATCTCGGCCGAGCCGATCTGGATCTCGCGCGAGCGCGCCTCGGCGATCCCCGGCGCGTCGACCAGGTAGCGCAGCACGTCGGCGATGCCGATGGCCTGGGTGGGCGTGCCCAGCCACGACGGCGCGAGCATCACCGGCAGGCGCTCGACCAGCGAGCGAAGCGTGCGATAGCTCTCCGAGCCCGCACCGACGACCATGCCGGCACGAAACCAGGTCAGCGGCGGCCCCTCGTCGCGCAGGATCTCCCCGACGCGCAGGCGCGATCGCAGATGCGGCGATGCCGGTCGATCGCCGAGACCGCCGAGGTAGACGACCCGCTCGATGCCGCTGGCGGTGGCGAAGCGGGCGAAGTTGGAGGCCGCCGTGGCGTCGCGCTGCTCGTAGTTGGCGTCGCTCCCGCGCCCCATCGAGTGCACGAGGTAGTACGCGGTCGCGTATCCGTCGCCGATCGCATCCAGGGACGCCGGATCGAGCAGGTCGGCGCGATGCACCGTGACGCCAGGGTCGAAGCTGACCCGGGCCGGATCGCGCGCCACGCACCCGACCGGCTCGCCGAGCGCGCACAGCTCGCGCACCAGTCGGCTGCCGATGTAACCGGAGGCTCCCGTGACGAGCGCGCGGGACATGCTCAACGTTCGAGGATACGCCGCGGCTCGCCTCGCTAATCAGATCCGGCCCGGCGACCGCCTGATGCTCGGGATGCAGGCGATCGAGATCGACTACGCCACACTCGTCCGGCTCGAGACCCGAAAGCCGGCCGACACGATCCCGACGCCCAGCGCGAACACCAGCGTGCTGGCGGCGGCCAGCCAGAGCGAGGCGAGGTAGGTCGCGTTGTCACCGGCGGCCGACTCGGTGGCCTCCAGCGCGCCGCCGATCGTGGTGACGAGGAACCCCCCGGCAAGCAGGGCGGCCGCGACCGCCAGCCCGCCGTCGCGGGCTTGCCACGCGGCGGCGACTGGCTCAGGCTGGGTGCCGCCCGTGAGCCGCAAGGCGCGCGCGGCCACCACGGCGCCGGCGGCCTTGATCGCCTGGCCGGCCGCCGTGACGTAGAAGCGGGTGTAGGACTCGCCCACGACCACCTTGATCACCCGCGGCTGCAGAACCGTCGTGATCGCCAGCAGCGCAGATCCCAGCCCCGTGGTGGCAGCCGCCCAGCGCAGCCGCCCAACGCGCAGCCGCCGATCCGAGATCCCCACAGCCGGGCTGAACGCGGTCGCGGCGATCAGCGCACCGGCGGCGAGCACGAGGGTCGGCAGCGCGTAGCCCGCGTAGACGAGTCGATCCGCCGAGGAGATTCGCGACCGAGTTGCCAGCACCGCGTAGCCGCCCACGTCGGCGAGATACGCGCCAGCCACGAGCAGCGCTCCGACGCGTAGCCCGCCGAACCTGGCGCGGCCCGTGCGAGAGAACGCCACGCTGGCGCAGGCAAACGCCGCAATGAGCAGCAGCCAGGCCAGCAGGCCAAGGGCACTTGCCACCTGCTCCTGCCGCGACCCGGGCACGGACCACTCGACGTAGATGAACCCCAGGACGCCGGCGACGGCGCCGACCAGCGAACCGCCCACCAACGTTGCGGCACCCCAGCGCAGCAGCCGATCTCGCGACGTCAGGGCCACAGACATCCTCAGCCTCGCGTCCGGCCCCGAGCTCTGGGACTCCCCCCGGTGCCCATGCTCGACAGCATCCCAGGCGCTCGGCGGCCGTGCGTCGCGGTGAGCCCCGCGGCACGCCAGCGCCCGCGCCCTCAGGCGCGCGGGTAGCGCGGCGGCTCGCGCGTGGGAAACGCGAGCACCTGACCGGCGTCGTCGGTGTAGATGAAGGTGGTGTTGCGCCCGCCCTCCTTGGCCCAATAGAGCGCCTGGTCGGCGAAGCGCAGGATCTCCTCGGCGGTGCGGCCGTGCTCGTTGGAGCAGACGCCGGCGGACAGCGTCAGGGTCCCGGCGACGTCGAACGGCGTCGCCTCGATCGCGCGGCGGATGCCGTCCGCGACGGTGAACGCGGCGTCCTGGTGGGTCTCGGGCATGATCCACGCGAACTCGTCGCCGCCGATACGGGCCACGACGTCACCGGCGCGCGCCACGGCCGAGATGCGGCGGGCCACCTCGACCAGCACGCTGTCGCCCACCTGGTGACCGTGGCTGTCGTTGACCTGCTTGAAGTGATCGACGTCGAGCACCGCGATGCTCAGCTCGCGCGAGTAGCGGCGGGAGCGCTCGACCTCCGAGCGCAGGCGCTCGTGGAACGTGCGGTGATTGCCCAGGCCCGTGAGCGCGTCGGTGGACGCCTGATGAGCAAGGAGCTCCCTCGCCTCGGCATTGGCGATCGCCACGGCCACGAGCTCGGCGAACCGGCCCAGTCGCTCCTCCGCGTCGGTCCCCATGACCGCCGCTTCGTCGAAAGCGACGCCGGCGCCCCCCCATACCGTGCCCCGAACGACGATTGGCGCGACCGCAGCCTTCGCGAGCACGATGCGCGGATACAGCGGCGCGGACGCTGGGTCGGCGTAGCCGCCGACGTAGGTCGCGCCGGTCTGGTAGACCCGTGCCGCCGCACTGCTGCCGGCAAGATCGAACCGCTGCCCGATGATCACGGTGTCGCCGGCGCTCCAGCCGCCCACGAACTCGCCCACGCCGGCGGCGGGGTCGAAGCGCACGATGCCGCCGACCGTCGCGTTGAACAGCGCCGCCATCTGGGCGGCGACGGCGTCGAAGATCGCTTCCGGCTTGGCACCCGAGGCGACCAGCGTGGCGATCTCGCGCAGGGCGCGCTGCTCGGCGTGGTGCGTGGTCCGCTCGCTGACGTCGACGGTCACGGCCGCGCCGGCGAACACCGTCCCCTCGGCGTCGCGGACGGGCATGACGGTCGTCTCGAAGGCCCGCCCGTCATCGGTGTGGGTCTCCCAGCGCTGCTGCTCGCCCGCCAGCGCTGCCCGGAAGCGGGCCGCGAGTGGCTCGGCCGTCTCAGGTGGGAATACCTCGCTGACTGTCCTTCCCTCGAAGTCGGCCCGAGCCAGACCCAGGTCCCGCAGTGCAGACCCGTCCGCGATCAGGTAGCGCAGGTCGGTGCCGAACAGCGCCACCGCGCCCTGCGGGAGGTTGGCCGCTAGCGTCCGGAACTGGTCGACGCTCTGCTGGAGCTCGTGCTGCAGCTGCTCGCGCTCGCTGACGTCCCTGACCGTCACGAGTGTTCCGCGCCCGCCGGGCAGGTCGCGCAGGGTCAACCACACCGGGACGCGCGTCCCGTCGGCGTGCAGCCACTCGCGGTCGAGGTGGGTTCGATCGACACGTTCGCGCACGGCCAGCGCGTGGTCCTGTCCGCCGGGCATGCGCCGCTGGTACTCGGCGGCACGATCGGGCGGCCACCAGGGGAACGGTGGCCGCGCGCCGATCACCTGCTCGCGCGTGCGCCCCAGCATGGTCAGCAGCCGGTCGTTGACCTCGAGCACCTCGACGTCATCACTGAACAGGATCACCCCGTCGTCGAGCAGGGCCAGCAGCTCGCTGGCGTCGTCGCGCTGGCGCTCGACGGTCTGCTGCAGGCGCTTGCGCTCCTCCACCAGCCGTATCGCCGCCTGGCGCTCGCGGATCACGCCGCTGCGGTCGCGCACCGAGCGCACGGTGGACTCGAACCACAGCCAGTGGCCATCACGGTGGCGCAGGCGAGACTCGAGCAGCGTCGCGTTGGGCGCCGCGTCGACGCGGGCCACCCGACCCTCGCGACCCTCCAGCCAGCCCGGCTCCGTGAACTCGGAGATGTTGCGACCGACGAGCTCGTCGGGCTCGTAGCCCAGCAGCGGGCGCGACGCCGGCGACGCGTAGACGATCGTGCCGTCGAGCAGAAAGCGGGCGACGAGATCGGTCGCGTTCTCGGCCAGCAGGCGATACCGCTCCTCGTTGGCACGCAGCCGCTCGACGAGGCCGATCAGCGTCACGCCGAGCACCGTCACGACCACGAACATCATCACCCCGGAGGGCCAGCCGCTGGCTGGGTAGTGCGCGCCGCCGATGGCCAGCGGCACGAACAGCACGAGTGCCGTCCCGGCGAGTGCGGCCAGCAACTCGCCGCGGTGGGTGCGCAGCGCAGCGAAGATGACCGGCGGGATCACGAGCGCGCCGTACCCGGGCGTGCTGCCGGCGCCGTCGCGCAGCAGCGCCACCGAAGCGAGGAACGCGATCACGACGGCATACCCCACCCATTGCTGGCGGTACACCCGCTGGGGCAGGGCGATGAGTGCGCCGACGAGCAGCTGCAGCGCCACCACGCCGGCCATCTCTCGGGCATCCAGATGGGGCTCCAGACCGATCAGGCCCCAGACCACGGCGAGGAAGACCCCGTATGGGGCCAAGACTGGGATACGACGTCTGGCCGAGGCCGACACTGTGTTGATCACCACCCCTTCCGCGGTTATCCGCGGGCACAGCACTCATCGGTTCGCCAAGCGACGAGCTTTAACGCGCTTTGCTCGCCGGCGCGGACCGCGCGGGACGCATGCGTCCGGGGCTTCGCCATAGTGGGCGCATGGAGGTCGCCGAGATCGGTCCGCTGACGCTGGCGCAGCGCCTGCAACTGGAGGGCGACGAGGCGGACCCCTTCGACGTCGCCCGGTTGGGGCCGATCGACTCGCGCCGCAAGGACGAGCACGTCGTGCTCCGCGCCGACGGGCGGCTCGTGGCCTCCACCGGCCTGCTGATCGCCGAGGTCGAGGTCGACGGCGCCGAGCGCTTCGACGTGGTGGGGATCGGCGGCGTGATCGTCGTCGCCGACCACCGCGGGCAGGGCCTCGCCCGCGTGGTCCTGGGCGCGGCGCTCGAGCGGGCGGCCACGCTCGGCCCGGCGTTCGCGCTGCTGTTCTGCCACGAGCGGGTGAGCGGGCTGTACGCCAAGCTCGGCTTCCACACCCTCCCGCCGCCGGTACTCGTGCAGCAGCGCGACGGCATCATGGCCATGCCGCAGCTGGCCATGTGGCGGGCGCTGCACGACGGCGCCCGGTGGCCGCCGGGCGAGGTGCGGCTGCGGAGCCTGCCGTTCTGAGCCCGCACGGCAGCGAGGTCCTCGGCCCCCGCGCACTGGGGATGCGCCTGCTGGCGCTCGCCGCCGCCGACCGCGGCGGCCACGACGTGCGGCTCGCGCGGCCCGGGTGACGGCGCCCGGCGCCCGCATCCGCAGTCGGCAGCCGGCCGCCGGCTACCCGCCGACCGGCTGCGCGGACACGGTGCCGGTCGCGGTGCCGCCCGACTGGTCGAGCTGCAGCTGCACCGTCAGCGCCAGCGCGCTGCCGTCGCTGCGCGAGACGGTCGCGGCCAGGTTCGTGCCCTGCAGCGCGGTGATCGTGCCGCGGTACTGCGCCGGGTCTGAGGGCGGGCCGAGGGTCACCCGGCTGGAGCTCATCGACAGGCCCCCGCCCGGCTGTGCCGTGCCGAACAGGCGGATGTCCAGGGTGCTCAGCGGCGTGCCCTGCAGGGCCAGGCTCACCTCGACCTCCGCCAGCCCGCTGGCCGTCTGGCCCTGGTGGACGGTCCCGCTGGCCTGGGCCTGAAACGCGCCGGTCGCGGTGCTGGGTCCCGGGCTGCTGGAGCCAGGGCTGGCCGTGGAGCCGCCCGCCGGCCGGGCGATGAGCGACGCCGGCGTGCCCGCCCGCCGCGCCCAGTCGGCGCCCAGCGGCCCGCCGGGCAGCCAGGCCAGGATCCCCACCGGGAACAGGACCACGGCGCTGAGGGCGCCCACCCGCAGGCCGCGGTGGTCGGGCCAGCCGGCGCTGGCGCGGATCCACACCGCGGCCACCACGACGATCGTGCACGCGGCCGTGACCAGCAGCATCCACGCGCTCTTGGTGTCGCTGCCGGTCCCCAGCCCGTGCACCACGGCGATCGGCCAGCACGCGTAGGCGGCCCAGTGCACGGTGCGCCAGGTGCGGTAGCCGATCCGCTCGCGGACCAGGCTGGTCACGATCAGGGCGATGATCAGGTCCGACGCGAACGCGCCGAGGCCCAGCCAGATCGGGCGATAGGCGGACGTGAAGGGAATGAAGACGTCGACGATGGTGATCGGCGCGAAGCCGTCGATCAGCGACGTGAGGATGTGCACCGCCAGCAGCGCCAGCGCCAGCAGCGCGGCGTCGCGGTGGATGCGGTCCACCACGAAGCGCGGCAGGGTCGCCGTCTGCACGCGACGCACGTCGGCGATGCCAAGCGCCAGGCTGATGGTCAGCAGGATCAGGCAGACCGCGCCGGTCGAGCGCGTCAGGTACCACAGCGCGGTCTGCGTGGAGGTGGCAAGGATCATCACGGACCCGCTTCGTCGCACGGTCGGCGCCGCCCCGACGTCGGGCGGGCCGCGGCCGCCCTCACGACGACGCCGTCACCACCGGGCTGGGGACCGGGGCGGGCGCCTGCTGCGCGTTCGGGTCACCGCCGCCCGAGCCGGCGTTCGGATCCGCGTTGGGGTCACCGGCACCGGAGCCGCTCGGATCTCCGGAGCCGCCGCTCGGCGCCGGGGCGGAGGCGGAGCTCGGGGCGCTCGCGGCGGGCGAGTGCAGGGCGTGGCCCTTGAACGCGTGGGCCGCAACGGCCGAGAAGGCCAGGGTCAGCCCGACCGCGCCGGCCACCAGCCAGCGGTCGATCTCCTTGATCCTCTCCATCCCCGCGTCGCGGGCGGTGGTGGCGCGGCGATCCATTGCAGACGCTCCGATCGTACGGTCCCCGGTCGGTCCCGGTGCTCTGATTGTGCCTCGGCGGCGCTCGATTCGCGGTCAGCGGCGCGTGAGAATGCACATATGCGAGCGGCCGGCGCTAGCCCGGCGCGGTCGCCACGTTCAGGCGCACGGGGCGGGTGGCCTGCGGTGACCACACGCTCCAGGTGCCGCCGGTCACGTTGGTCCACGCCGGCGGCACGATCACGAGCGCCCGGTCGGTGAGACCGCGGTGCTGCAGCCGCGACCAGGTCTTCAGCGACGGCTGCACGAGCAGCTGGGTCCTTGCGTCATAGGTGTCGGCGACCGTGCTGTAGGGGACGCGCAGGTCCCACACGAGCTCCGAATCCACGACGGCGCCGATGTCGGCCACCGAGCCCGTCCGCGCGCCGCTGACGTCCACGCGCGGGCGGATGCGATCGATCGTGGCGTCCAGCTGGTGGCCGGTGATCGCCTGCAGGCGGAAGACGTCGAAGTCGAACGTCAGCTTCTGGTGCTCGGTGGACGCGGCCAGGCCGACGACGAGCAGCGCGCCGGCGAGGCCGAGCGCGAGCACGGGGATGTGCGCGCGCGGTCGCCGGCGGGCCAGCCATTGCGCGGGCGCCGTCGCGCCGGCGGCGGCGAGCACGCACAGCAGCGACACGAAGGCCGAGAAGTGCCGGTCGGGGACGTTGAACTTCGAGCTGGCCAGGAACGCCACCGTCAGCGCCGCGACCAGCGTGGCGCCGAGCATCGTCATCGCCTGGCGTCGCGGCGACCAGCGCCACACGGCGACCGCACCGACCACGCTGGCGATCAGCACCGGCAGCGCCAGGCAGAATTCGAGCGTCGTCCACAGGCCGCTCAGCGACGAGCTCGCCTGCACGGTTCCCGCCGGCGCGCGCGTGTTGGTGAACGAGTACAGCGGGCTGCCGAAGAACCGCCATTCCAGGAACAGCCACAACGCCATCGGCCCGGCGGCCAGCACAGCGATCCGCAGCAGCCGCCGATCGCGCAGCGGGCGGCCGGCGCGCCACCACTCCAGCGCCCCGTAGGAGAGCAGGAACGCCCACCCCTCCGGGCGCACCAGGCCGGCGATGATCAGCAGCGTCCAGGTCATCCGCGTGCGGCCGCGCAGCTCCCACACCAGTGCCCAGGTGACGAGCACCGCGAAGGGCAGGTTGATGTAGGCGCCGAAGGAGATGGCCACGAGCATCGGGCTCGTCACGATCAGCAGCGCGGCCAGCGCCGGCGCCGGCTGGGGCAGGCCGAGCAGGCGGCACAGCTGCCAGGCGCCGACGGCCAGCAGCACCAGGCCGGCCACCGCGCACAGGATCGCCGCCGACGGCGCCGCGGAGCCGAGCAGCGACAGCAGCGCCCCGGTGAGGATCGGGATCGGATGGAACGTGCGGTCCTCCAGCGGCGGCGGGAAGTAGCCGTGGCGCAGGTCGCGGCCCCAGTCCAGGAACGCGTAGCTGTCGTCGGTCAGCTCGTGGGACAGCAGCCGCATGGCGATCGCCGCGGCGGCGAAGGCCAGGCCGAGCAGCAGCAGCCTGCGGATCACGACAAGGCGCCGGCGCGGGGCGCGCGCGGGCCGTCGCTCGCGCGTGGCGGCGCTCGGGGGGGCGGGAGGTGCGGTGACGCTCATCGGGGCGTGATGGGTGGGCGGCGCCGGCTCGTGGTCCGCCGGGGGTGGGTCGGGGGGCGGGGTGGCCTTGTTCCGGAGGATAGGTGGCCCGCACCACCAACGCACCCCAACCGAGGTGCGGCTCAGGCCGATCGTGGGGCACCCCCCACGACGTGACCCGCGCCGCTCACACCATCCGCCGACGCCTCCTCACGCCGCCCGGACGGTCGACCCTGCCGGGCCGCTGGCCCTGGCGGGACGACCGCACCGACGCGCTCGCCCGATCACGAGCACTTCCCGCCGCCGCCGGCTCGGCGCTTGCGCTCGCTCACACGACCAGCCACGCCGGGCCCGGCGCGGATCGCCGCTACCCCGCACTGGATTCAGGCTCAGGAGACCTGGATCTGTTGCACTCCGCCGACGCTTGGCACCTGCGCCACGCCGTTCTCGGTCACGCCCTTGTTGGAGACCACGATGATCGCCGTACCGTGGGTGAGGCGCGGCGTCGTGACGGTCAGCGTCGTGTCGGACTTGACGACGACGTTCGTCCCGCTGCCTCCGGGACTGAACTCGACCCCGGACACACCACCGTCACTGTCGAAGCCGGTGCCCGTCACGGTTAGCGTCTCATTCGTGCCGTGCGGCACCGGCGACGGCGAGACCCCGGTCACCGTGGCGCAGTACACGAACTGGTCCGCGGTCGTGATGGCGGACGTGCCGCTGTCGGTGGTGACCGTCAGGTTCACCCAGCCGGTCGAGTCGGACCCCGGCGGACTGGTCACCGTCAGCTGCGTCGGCGATACGACGGTCACGTTCGTCCCCGCGCCGGCAGACCCGAAGCTCACCGTCGTCGCGCCGGAGAAGAACCCCGAGCCGTTGACGGTGACCGTGGTGCCACCGGCGATCCCGCCGAAGTCGGGGGACAGGCTCGTCACCGTCGGCGACACAGGGGTGTACGTGAAGAACTGCGAGGTGACATAGTCGTCCTGCAGGTACTGACCGCTGACGCCGGCCGTCGCCAGCAGCAACTGCGTCGATGCGGGTTCGCCCAGGTAGGCGGGGGGCATCGTCACCGTCATCTGGCTATCCGAGTTGATCGTGAACGACGCCTTCGCCACGCCGAAGTCGGGCTCGACCGTCGTGACACCGCCGTCCGCGTCGAAGCCCGAGCCGGTGACCGTCACGGTCGTGCCGCCGGTCACCGGTCCCGAGCTCGGTGTGATGCTCGACACCGTCGGGCCGTATACGAACTGATCGGACGTGCTCGTCGCCGACTCGCCCATCGGGGTGACGACACGGACGTTGTCGTAGCCCGTCGAGTCGCTGCCGGCGGGACTCACGGCGGTGATCGAGCCGTCCGAATTGACCGCGAACCAGGCCGCCGGCGTGGAACTGCCGGCCGGGGTGACGAAGTCAACCTGGTTCGCCCCGGTGAGGCCCGAACCGGAGACGGTCACGGTCGTACCGCCTGCGATCCCCCCGGTGGACGGCGACACTCCCGTCACCACGGGCAGCGACGCCGTCGCCGGCGCCGACGTGCCGCTGACGCCCGGAACCTGGACGGAGACGCCCGCCGAGATACCGCTCGTGCCGCTGGGCGCCGTGGCCGACAGCGACGTGTCCGACGCGACGCTCAGGCCAGTCGCCTGAATGCCGCCGGCAAACAGCGACGGAGTCCCGTAGGCGCTGAACCCGGTGCCGGTCACGGTGATCTTGGTCGAGCCGCCGGTCCACGTCGTGGGCGTCACGCCGGCGATCGACGGACAGGCCAGCCACGGCGGATTCGCCGTCGACGACGGCTCGCGGCAGACGTTGTTGGCGCTCGTCACGCCGAGCTGCGTCGAGACGATCGGCGGCGGCTGCGATGTGTCGAACGTGTTGCCGGCGATCACGTTGCCGCCGCCCTCCACCGGCGTGGTGTCGCCGGGGACGATGTTGAATGCCGAGGTCGAAGTATTCGCACCCGTCGGCGCCAGCGACGAGCCGACGTTGTTCGTGAACGAGTCATCGATGTCGTCGATGACCGTCAGCGGCACGCCATCGCCCACGGGGTTGATCGCGTCGACGATGAACGTCTCCTGTACGTGGCTGACGTCGTTGCCGCTCACGGTGTCGGCCGACCACGATGCGCCGTGCTGGCCGAAGCCGCAGATGGCGCTGTTCCCCGAGGATGAGATCGTGTTGCCGACGAAGGCGGTGTCGGAGATCTCACTGTTCGCCTCGATGCCGCAGTCGTAGTCGTTGCTGAGAGTGTTGTCGGCGAGGACGTAGGCCCCCTCACTCTCGAGGTACATGTCGTCGTCCGCGCCGGCCGACGCGCTGCCGCCATTCACGACGTTGTCCGCCTCCACGCCGCCCCAGCCGTTGACGGCGTCCAGCGGCTCCGAGTCGGCGTTGGAGCTCGAGGACAGGGTGATGGTGTTCCCCACGAAGTTGTCGTTCGTGTCGCCCTGCTGGTAGGTCTCGCTGTCCGTGGCCGTGTTGTCGACGACGTCGAAGCCGGACCCGTTGTACAGGTTCAGGCCGCCGCTGTTGGGCGCGGCCGTGAACTGATCGTTCTCGATCGTGACGTTGCTCCCGCCGTTGTCCACCAGCTGGGGCTCCTGTGTGCCCGCCGGCCAGCTCGCGCTGAAGTCGCAGTCCTCGATGAGGAAGCCGCTCGCGTTGTTGAGGTTCATCTCGGGGTTGCTGGTGTCCGACGTGGAGATCGAGTGATCGGTGCCGCCCGACTTGCATTCCACCACCACGTTCGTGGCGTTCGGCGCGGGGGTCAGGCAGGTGCCGCTCGTCGTGCTCAGGTTGCCGGTCAGAACGTACGCCGTGTTGCTCTGCAGCTGGAACGTCGGGCACCCGGGTCCTGCGATGTCGACCTCGGTGGAGGTCGACGGCGTCGAGACCGGCAGCGCGGTGCTCGCCTGCGCCCCTGCGGCGGCGGTCTGGGCGATGACGGTGTAGCTGTAGTTCGTGCTCGCCGTCAGGCTCGTGCTGTTGTCGAGGAAGCTCGTGGTGTACCCGTCGGTCGACTCGACCGCGCCGCCCGCTCCCACTGAACAGCCCGTGCTCGTCGCGACATGACCGACCGTGCACAGCGCGACGGGAGTACCGCCGTTGGTGCTGCGCTCGACGGTGTAGTAGAGGACGCCGTTGTACGGTCCGGCCGGAGCCGTCCACGACAGCGCGACAGACGTCGGGCCGACCGCGTTCGCGTGCACGGCCGGGGTCGCCAGTCGATACTGGAACAGATCGACGTTGGTGGTGGTGCTGGTCCCCGCCGACGTCGTGGCCGTCACGTTGACCGGCGCGCCCGCCGTCCCCGCCGGCGTGACCGCGGTGAGCTCATACGGCGAGATGACGCTCACCGACGTCGCCGCCGCCCCGCCCACCTGCACGGTCGTCGCCCCGGTGACAAAGCCCTGGCCGTAGACCTTGACGGTCTCGCCGCCGGACGTCAGGCCGTTGGCGGGCGCCACACCGGCGACCACGGGCGCAGCCGCGGCGGCGACGGCGACGCCGCCGCACAGCATGGTTGCGAGCAGCATCGTGACCGTGAGAGCGGCGCCGCCCGCAGCGAGTCGCCCGACCCGACCGGCCGTGGCCGTTCGCCGCGTTGCCTCGCGGTGCAACCGCGCCCGCCCCAACGCCCGCTGCTGCAGTTCCGCGCTGCGCGCACCTATCACGCTGCTCCCCTCCCGCTTGGGTACCAGCCGGCGTGTTTCCGCCTCCATGCGGTCCGCCCGGCGCGATCAAGGTCCGTCCGGCGCGATCATATACACCAGTGCCCCCGAGCGTGTTGTCAGATTTGTGAGGTCGTCCCGGCCGGCGTCGAACGCGCCGCGCGCACCGCTGCGCGCCGGGGGTGGCCCTCGTCGCCCACAATGGATACGCTCGCGCGCCAGGATGCTTCGAGCCCTCCTGGCCGTGCCGTTGATCGCCCTCGCCGCGTGGGCCACCGCCACCGGGGCCGCGACGAACGACAACGTGCAGATCGCGCTGGCGGCGCGCGCGCCGTACCAGGCGCTGGCCGGGCGCGACGCGGCGGCGCTGTGCGGCGACTTCACGCCCGCGGCGGCGGCCAGCCTCGTCAGCCAGGCGAGCCCACGCTTGGGCTGCGCCGGGGAGGTGGCGCGGGCCTTCGCCGACACGCCGGACGACGCGGAGTCTCCGACGGCGATGTCACCGGGCGGATGGGGCGTCAACCAGGTCACGCACAGCGGTGACAACGCCACCGCGGTGCTCAGCATTGGTGACGTGGGCAGCGCTGCGATCGCGCTCCGCCTGATCGGCACCCGGTGGCGCATCGCCACTCGGGCACGCCTCGAGGTGTTCGCGGCGTGCGTCGCGCCCCCGGGGGTGACGACCTGCCCGCCGAGTTCACGCCAGCTGCTGTTCACCATGGGGACGCTCATGACCACCGGGTCGGGACGGGTGTACGGCCCGGCGATTCCCGTCCCCGCGGCGGTGCAGCGGGCCGGCGGCCGGGAGCTGCAGCAGTTCCAGCAGGGGAGCAGCGTGTTCGCGCAATCCGGCTGCGAGGGCTGCCACGAGCTCGACGGTCAGGGCAACGCGGGCCCCGGCCCGCATCTCGACCACGTCGGCTCGCTCCTGTCGAAACGGCAGCTCGCACGCGTCCTCGACGACCCGCAGCTACCGATGCCCTCGTTCAAGAACCTGCCACCGGCCAAGTTCAGGGCGCTCGTCGAGTTCCTCTCGCTGCTGCGCGGTCGCTGACGGCCGCGCGTCCCCCCGTCGAGCGGTCAGGACGCCGCCGCCCGCACGCCCACGGCGATGGCACGGGCGACGAGGTCGGCGGCGAGCACCTCGATGGCGTCGTAGGGCACCGGGACAGCGCCGGTGGCCAGGCAGAACAGCGTGTCGCCGTCGTACATGGTGTGCGCCGGACGCACGGCCCGAGCCAGGCCGCCCTGGGCCACGGTGGCGACGCGGTTGACCTGTTCCTTGCTCAGCGCTGCATCGGTGAGGATGGCGCCGATGGTCGTGTTCGCGCCGGCGATCAGGTTGGAGCTGCGGTCCCAGGCCGTCAGCGGCGCCACCCATTCGTGGCGCTCGTCATCCCAGATCCCGCCGACGCTGTTGGCCACGGTCACCGCGGCGACGGTCGCCTCCCCCACGCGCGCCGAAGCGATCCCCACGCCGCCCGGCCGGGGCTCGCTGCCGCCGCCCTTGGCCACGGTCGCGCCGGTGCCCGCCCCGACCGCGCCGATCGCCGGCGCGCTCGTCGCCGCCTCGCAGGCCGCGTAGCCGGCCTGGCTGTCCGGCCGCGCCCCCGGGTCGCCGGCCAGCAGATCGAACACCACCGCCCCGGCAACCGACGGCACCTTGACCGGGCCGAGCTGGAATCCGATGTCGCGCTGTTCGAGGAAGCGCATGATCCCGTCGGCCGCGGCGAGCCCGAAGGCGCTGCCGCCGGTGAGCAGCACGGCGTGCGCCTCGTGGACGACCCGCCCGGGCGCCAGCGCCTCGGTGCACAGCGTGGCCGGGGCCCCGCCGCGCACGTCGACGCCGGCCACGGCGCCCTGTGGCGCGAGCACGACGGTGCAGCCGGTGAGCCCGACCGGGTCGGTCCAGTGACCGACGGTGAAACCGGGCGGCAGCGGCGCCTGCGCGTCGGGGTCCATCGCCCGCAGATCCTACGCGGGAGCGGCGGGCGCGCACACCGCATCGACGCTCCGCACCCCGGGTTAGTATCGATCGTCATGATCCGCGCGACCCGCCTGCTCATCGCCTGCCTGTCCGCCGCCGGCCTGCTGCTCGTCGGCGCGGCCAGCGCCAGCGCCAGCGCGCACCCACCGTGTGGCTGTGCCGCCCGGGAGGCAGCCCCGATCCGTGCACGCCCGGGCTGTCGACGACCGTTTACACGCCCACGCTGCAGCAGGTGGCGGTCCAGCATCCGACGGCGGTCAAGAACCCGAAGATCGACTGCTTCTACGTCTACCCGACGGTCAGCGACCAGAAGGGCCCCCTGGCGAACCTGCAGATCGATCCCGAGGAGCGCTCGATCGCGCTGTATCAGGCCGCCCGCTACTCGCAGTACTGCCGCGTGTACGCGCCCATGTACCGGCAGGTCACCGTTCCCGCGTTGGAGTCGACGGGCACCGAGACCGCCGCGCAGCTGAAGATCCCGCTGCAGGACGTCGAGGACGCGTTCGCCAACTACCTGCGCAGCTACAACCACGGCCGCGGCTTCGTGCTCATCGGCCACTCGCAGGGCTCGTTCCTGCTGCGCGAACTGGTCGCGCAGAAGATCGACCCCAAGCCCGCCGTGCGCAAGCGGCTGCTGTCGGCCATCCTGATGGGCGGCAACGTGCAGGTGAAGGCGGGCTCGGACGTCGGGGGGGACTTCAAGCACATCCCCGCCTGCCGCTCCGCCTCCCAGCTGCACTGCGTGATCGCGTTCTCCACCTTCGACAGCACGCCTCCGGCCACGAGCCTGTTCGGGCGCAGCACGACCCCGGGCGACGCGGTGCTGTGCACCAACCCGGCGGCGCTGGCCGGCGGGTCGGGCCTCCTTGATCCGATCTTCCCGAGCGCACCGTTCGCCCCCGGCACCCTGATCGCCGACGGCATCGCGGGTCTGGGCCTCACCCAGCCGACGCCGTCGACCGTGTGGGGCACCGAACCGGGCGCCTACAGCGCCACCTGCTCGTCGGCGGGCGGCGCCAACGTGCTCGAGATCAGCCCGCGCAACGGCGCGCAGACGCCGACCCCGAGCCCCGACCCGAGCTGGGGGCTGCACCTGGTCGACGCCAACGTGGCGCTCGGCAACCTGATCGCGATCGTGCACAGCGAGAGCGCGGCGTTCGCCCGGCGCGGCTGAGGCCGCCCCGCCACAACATCCGTCGAGAGCAGTCACGCCCGTGCGGGCGCCGGCCGATTGGTGTTCCGTGGCTCAAGGCACGGAGCGACAATGATCAAACGCTGGCTCACGCCTGCGGTGGCGACGTTGCTCGCGCTCGCGTCGCTCGCTGCCGTCGCGCTGCTGCAGCACCGCGCCGACGCCTATCGGCAGGCGCAGGTCCGCATCGACGACATCGGCGCGCGGTTCGAGCTCGTCGGCGTGAGCCCGCTGCAGCTGGTGGACGGACTGGCGTCGCCCGCGGCGGTGGCCCGGCGAGATGCACACCGACGAGGCCTTCGTCAACGGCGGGCTGGCGCAGCTGCGCCGCAACCAGCCGACGCCGGGCCTCGCCCAGCTCGTCGGCCCGGTTCGCACCGACTTCGCGGCTGTCAACCAGATCCTGGCGCTGCTGACCGCCGACCCGCAGCTCAGCTCGCCGACGAGCCTGCTGACCTCGATCCATCTCGGGCAGACGGCCGAGCAGGCGGGGACGGCCGCCACGCGGGCCGTCACGCGCACGAAGGACCAGTACAACAGCCAGCTCAGCGCGGCCGAGAACCAGTCGCTGCTCGGGTCGGCACTGGCCATCATCGGCCTGCTCGCCGTGTTCTTCGTGTTCTACCGCCGCTGGTGGAAGGCGCGCGCGGCGCTCGCGCACGACGCGCTGACCGATGCGCTGACCGGGTTGGCCAACCGCCGGGCGCTGATCGCCGACGTCGAAGCCCGGTTCGCCCACGCCACCACCGAGCGGCCGCTGGTGCTCGCGCTCTACGACCTCGACGGCTTCAAGGCCTACAACGACACCTTCGGCCATCTCGCCGGCGACGCGCTCCTCGCCCGCGCCGCCCAGCGCCTCGACGCCGCCATGCTCGCGGGCGGCCGCGCCTACCGCATGGGCGGCGACGAGTTCTGCACGCTGCAGAGCGTCCACGGGCCCGGCCAGGTGGAGGAGCTGCGCGAGCGAGCCACCGCGGCGCTGCAGGAATCCGGCGAGGCCTTCGACGTCGGCTGCTCGTGCGGCACCGTGCTCATCCCCGCCGAGGCCGACACCGCCGACGCGGCGCTGTTGCTCGCCGATCACCGGATGTACCAGCAGAAGGCGACGGGTCGCACCTCGGCCAGCCGCCAGAGCGCCGACGTGCTGCTGAAGGTGCTCAATGAAAAGGATGGCGATCTCGGTAACCACATCGGCGACGTCGCGATCCTGGCCCAGGCGACCGCCCAGCACCTCGGCCTCCCGGAGCCGGACGTGCGCCGGGTGCGCCTGGCCGCCGAGCTGCATGACGTGGGCAAGAGCGCGATCCCGGACGAGATCCTCAACAAGCCGGCCGCGCTCGACGGGTCCGAGTGGGACCTGATCCGCGCGCACACCGTGATCGGCGAGCGCATCATCCGCGCCGCCCCCTCGCTGGCCGACGTCGCGGGGCTCGTCCGCTCGAGCCACGAGCGCGTCGATGCCAACGGCTATCCCGATGGGCTGGGCGGCGACGCCATTCCGCTGGGGGCGCGCATCATCGCGGTGTGTGACGCCTTCGACGCGATGATCTCACCGCGGCCGTACCGTGAGCCGGTCACGGTCACCGAGGCGCTCAACGAGCTGCGCCGCTGCCGCGGCACACAGTTCGACCCGCCGATCGTCGACGCCTTCTGCACGCTGATCCAGTCACGCACCGACGGCTACAACGTCGGCCTCGCCGCCTGACCGCCGCGGGGCGTCGGGCCAATGGTTAGCGCCGGGACGACCGGGTAGGCGAACAGCGATGGCCGGGACCGACCCACGCGGGCGCCCCTCGGAGGGACCGACGCCGACGCGGATCCGCCCGGTGGTCGCGGCCATCGTCGCAGTTGCCGTGCTCGCCGGCTTCAACGTCGCCATCGTGACCGGCGAATGGATCATCCCGGCGGCGCTCGGCGCGCTGCTCGTGATCGTCGCCGGCGCCGTTGCGCTCGCCCGGGCGTTGGCGCCCACCGGGACGGCGCACGACACCGCCCCGAGCCCGACCCCCGGCGGCCGCGAGGCCGACGCCCCCGAGGCCGAGGACGAGATCGACTGGCACGACCTTCCGCTCGACCGCCCGGGCCATGGCGAGGCCGTGGAGCCGTCCGGCGACGCGCCCCGGCAGCGGCAACGATGAGCTGACGCGCCGGCGCCGGTCTCACGGTCGAGAGTCGCCGGCCGGGGGGCGGGCATGATCCAGCCCGCCGAGCGCTGATCCGCGGGCGCCGCGCCGCTACAGGCTCGACGCCGGGCAGCCGTGCTGGGAGCGCAGCTTGGCGGCCTCGGCCTTCCGCTGCGCGCGCGTGGCGTGCTTGTGCTGCCGGGTCCACGCCGTGTACGTGCTGCGGCAGCGGGCGTGGGTCCACGCGTGGCTGGCGGCGGGAGCGGTGGGTGTGCCCGGTGGGACGACGGTGAAGTGGGTGGTGATCGGCCCCACCAGGATCCGGCTGTCGTCCTGCTGGGAGGCGTCGAGGTCGTTCTGCTGCGTGGACGCATATATCCACGCGCACTCCACGTACGGCCCGAAGAGCACCAGCTGGCCAGCCGCGGAGACGTTGGCGTCGATGGCGATGGTGCCGGTGGTGGCGTCGCCCACCGTCCCGGGGCCGATGACCTCTGACGGCACGCCGTCGTTCCCGTCGCCGGTCGGGCTGTAGGCCCAGCGCGTGTAGTCCTCGCTGGGGATGTCGCTCGGCCGGGCGGGGCAGGTGAAGCCGCTGGGCCTGCCCGGCGAGGCCAGCACCACCGCGAGCCAGCTGGGGGAGTTGGCCGACCAGTCCACCGTCCACTTCGACTCGCTCACGGTGGCGACGGTGCTCGGCGGGCCCGTCTGCGTCAGCGACGCCTGCGCCGGGGCGACGGTGAACGTGAGCTGGGTGCTGGCGACGACGTTCGCGTTCTCGTCGGTGAGCCAGCCGCACAGCAGGTAGCTGCCGGCGGGCAGCGCCAGCACGTGCCCGTTGGCATCCTCGGGCTCGTCAGAGGTGAAGTCCCACGGGCCGTTGACGCTGGCGTAGTTGGGGTCCGCCGAGGTGTCCGTCGAGACGAGCACGCCGGTGCCGCTGTCCTGGGTCGGCGTCGCCGCGCACGTGCCGCCGGCCGGCTTGTAGGTGACGAAGTCCTGGTCGAGCATGCTCGACTCCACGCCGCTGGCGGTGACGGTCAGGGGCAGCTGCGCGGTCTGTGGCGCGGGCGAGACCGACAGCGCGATCGAATCGGCGTCGGCCGGGCTGGCCTGCGCGCCCAGCGCGACGGCCGCGACGGCCGCCACCGCCGCTGCGAGCGCGACGACACGCCCGGGCCCACGGGGGATCATGCCGCGCAGCCTCTCACGTGCCGGCGACGGAGTCGTCGTGGGCCGACCACGATCTTTTCCGCGGTGCTAGCCGCCCTGCGCGTCCCAGTACGCCTCCGCCTCGGCCTCCATCACGGCCAGGCGGGTGTAGTAGTCCGGGAACTCGTTGAGGTGCGCCCGGGCGATCTTCGCCGTCACGGTGACGTCGTCGTCGGTCACGTTGGTCTCGAGGTCCTGCGTGCCGTGCTCGAGCTCGACGTCCATGCCCATGCGGAACTGCTCGACGTCGAACGGGGAGGTCGTCCAGTCGATGCCGATGCGCTCACCGGCGGCGCGGGCGTCCGCGGCGGTGAAGTGGGCCCGCTCACTCATGCCGCGAAGCCTACGCCCACCCAGCCGGGGCCGCGCATCGCGGGGCGCGCCGGTCAGTACAGCTCGAGCCGGCTCACCACCAGCGGGACCTGCACCACGCTGCTCACGTCGGTGTGGCAGTGCTCGCAGATCAGCTCGCCGGTCCCGATCGGGGCGCCGCAGTTGGGGCATTGCGCCTGGCCCACGGTCACCTGGGCCCCGAGCTGCACGTCCCAGAACTGGCTGTTCACGGCGGCGCCGTCGCCACCGCCCTGCACCTGGATGGCGACATGCACGCGCAGGACCGGATGACCGTCCGTCAGGTGGACGCCGACCAGCTTGACGGCGGCGGAGGCCGGCTGGGCGCCGAGCAGGCAGCCGGCGTTGCGTTGACATTGGGCAATGACCAGATCCGCGAAGGTCCCCCGCAACAGATTCATGTCTTTCCTGGCGTCGGCCTCAAACAGCAGCGCCACGCCGCTGCCGATCATCCCCGCGAGCATCTCGGGCGTCACCTGCGTGGGCAGGCCGGACAGCGACGCGACCTGCTGGGCGAACGCATCCCACTCCCCGGCGTTGTCGATCGTGGCGGGGATCGGCGATGCCTGCAGCTGCCCGGTCGTCGTCATGCCGGCGCTCCGATCGCCGCGCCGCAGTTCGGGCAGAAGTGGGTACCGGGCGCGAGCGCGGTTCCGCACTGGGCGCAGAAGTGCGCGCTCGGCTCGCCGGCGGGCTGCGCCGACGCGGCGGGCACGCTGGCTGCGGGCGCCACCGCGGGCGACGACCCGGCCGCGGGCACGCCTGCTGCGGGTGCCACCGCGGGCGACGGCCCGGCCGCGGGCACGGCTGCGGGCGCCGCCGCCGCTGCCGGCGCCGCCATGGCCGGTGCCCCCGGCGCCGTGGGAACGCCCATCATCATCCCCGCGATGATCCCGGGCTGAGCGCCGACGTTCCCGTTGGCGATCCCCTGGGCGATCTCGAGCGCCGCCTCGCCGCGCACGCCGCTGTCGAACGAGCCGGCGACGCCGGTATACGCCTTGGCGGCCGCCAGCTGCTTCAGCTGCTGCGCGTCGGCGTCGGGCAGGTTCACGTTGAGCTCGCCGAACGCCGTGAGGCTGAGCCCCTACTGGGAGAGCTTCTCGTTGGCCTTCGACAGGGCGGCGGTGGAGGTGGCGTCCTGCAGCTGGCCCATGGCCAGCACGCCGTGCTGCGCGACGATGTCGGGCAGCACCGCCCGGATGGCGGCCAGCGTCTGGTCCGTCACCCAGGTGGAGACCTCGGCCGTGAAGTCCCCCTCGGCGCCGGTGCCGATCAGCTTGGCCAGCATGACCGACGGATCGGTCACCCGGAAGGCGAGCTCACCGAACACCCTCAGCGTGACGACCAGCCCCGTCGGACCGTCCGTGAGATTGTCCACCGGACCGCCGAACTCCACGTTCGGAATGTCCCGGGTGGCCACGAAGTAGACCTCGGCGTCGTAGTAGGCATCGCCGGTCAGGCGGTCGACGAGCCAGCCGAGGGCCAGCGAGGCGCCTTCGTCGAGCGAGTGACGGCCGGGGCCCATGACCCCGATCACCTTCCCCAGGTTGGTGAACACCGCCTGGTAGTCGAGGTCGACGTTCAGCTGGGAGTGCTGGATGATCTGCTGGTCCGGCCACTTCCAGGCGATCTTGCTCTTGGCGTCGTCGGGCATCTCGATGAACAGCCGCTGAATGCCCTTGTCCGGATGGCCCTCGAAGAGCGGCATGCCTTCTCCTTTGCGCGCGGGTCAGTCGACCCGGTCTTGCTCGACCAGGCGGCGCAGCGCCACCAGCGACTCGTGATTGACGAGGTTCTGCCGGGCGATCTCGTCGAACAGCGCGGTCGCCCACGCCGAGAACGCCAGCTCCTCCTTCACCTGCCCTCGCTCGAGCGAGGTGACCTCAGTCCCGCACCGGATCGCGCCGTGGTCTGAGTGCAGCCAGTAGGAGCAGGGACCGACCGCGACGACGACCTCGCGGACCGGGTCGCCACTGCGATGCAGATCGTTGATGTACGGCAGGTCGCCGATCAGCCGCCTGAGCCTGCCCGTGCCGGTAGGACACCGTCATCGCCAGCCCGGGAACCGAGGCCAGCCGCGTGACGAGCGCGTTCAGGGTCGCGTCCAGGTGATCGGACTCCGCCCGCACCATCGCCGAACTGACGGCGACCTCCGCGGCGGCGTTGCTCCGCGCGTCCGCACCGCTCATCGCGATGTCCTCCACCCCCGTACCGGTCTGCGCATCCCTAGCGTGATCGGTCAGCCCGGACGCGGACTTGAACGCCGGCGGGGTGAAGCCAGCGCCCCGGCTGTCAACGCCGGAGCGTGAACACGCACGTCGCTTCGACGGGCGGCCCGTCAACCGGTGTGAAGACGACCTCAGCCGTCACCGGCAGGTGACCGGCGTGACGAAGCAATGGCCCAGCGACGCCGGTGAGGGAGAGGTCGACCGTGGCCGTGGCGGCGGTGGCGTAGTGCGCCTGACCCTCGGCGAGCAGCTCGGTTGCGCCGTGTGCGTGCCCCGTCGCCGGCGCCACGAGCCAGCGCAGCAGCACGGTGCCCGCCGAGGGCGCCTTGAACGGCAGCGTGAATCCCCGGACTCGCCGCAGATAGCCGAGCGACGGCGCGCCGGACGCCGCGAGCGCGCGCTGCAGGAGCCCCGCGATCGCGGCGGGACTCAACAGCTGTACGCGCCCGATGGTGACGTCGCCGGCCGCACCGACGACGGCGCAGAACATGGCCGACGGACACGACACGCCGATCAGCCCGGGGCTCCCCACGTTGACCACGGACCACGGGGCGCCACCGAGCGGCGTGGCGGTCGTGGCCAGCTCGCCGGGCGTGGCCTCCAGCACGTTGCCCGGATCGCCCAGCACGACGCAAAAGGAGACTGACGGGCAGGCCAGCGGCATCCTCGCGGCGATGCCCGACCCCGCCGGTGCGGCGCTCGGCGGAACGGTCACGCTCCAGGCCGCCGGACCGCCGGCGGGATCCTGCGAGGCGAGCACGTTCCCCGCCTGATCGGTCGCCACGCACAGGGACGTCGACGGACACGAGATGAAGCTGATGCTGGCCGGCGAGCCGCTGGGCGGCGGAATGTCGAGGACGCTGGTGTCGACGTGCGCAGCGGTCCACGCGCCGGCGCCGCCGGTGGGATCGGTCGACGTCAACACGTCCCCGTTCCAGGCGCTGGCCACGCAAAACGACACCGACGGGCACGACACCGCCGTCAGCGACTCACCGCACACTCTGGCCACGCAACCCGGCGGGATGAGCTGCGCGGTGTGCCAGGCCCCGGCACCGGCGCCGGGATCGGTGCTGGTCACCGCATCGCCCGACTGGTCGACCGCCACGCACAGGGCGACCGACGGACACGACACCGCCAGGAAGCCGGTGACGGGTATCCGGTCGGCGAGGGTCCAGCTCGACGCGCCGGCGGTCGGATCCGTCGAGGAGAACAGCGCTCCCACGTTGTCGACCGCGACACACAGCGACACCGACGGACACGACACGTCGGTCAGCGTGGCGGAGGCGTCAGCGACCGTGTCGCTGTCGATATGGGCGACGTTCCACCTGTCCGCTCCGCCGCCGGGATCCGTCGAGGTCACGACGTTGCCGCCGTTGTCGACGGCGACGCACATCCACGCTGCCGGGCACGAAACGGCCTCGAGAGCGTTGTCCGGGTCGACCGACACCGGAGGCGCCCACGACAGCGGGCCGGTGACGGTGGCGAAGGCCGCCGGTGCGCAGATTCCCACCATCAGCACGACGGCCAACGCGACACCGAGACGAACCGGCAGCGAGCGCCGTCGCGCTGGCGCGAGCTGCATCCGGCCGCCCATGCTGGGGTCGACGCCCATAGGCGAAGGAATCGGCGCGAATGCCCCTGACCATTAGGCCATCGTTGCGGCGTCGGCGCGATGGCTCGAGCGCCGCGGTGCTGCGACTGGCCGCTCAGCCGGGCAGCTTCCGCGCGTGGCGCGCCAGCCCCGCCCACGCGTCGCCCTCGGCATCCACGCGCTCGGCGCCGTCGCGGATCGTCCAGCGGTCCGGGCGCAGGCGCGGGTCGGACAGCTCCTCCCAGTGGATCGGCATCGCCACCGGAGCGCCGGGCCTCGGGCGCACGGCGTATGGGGCAACGGCGTGCTGCGCGTAGTTGATCCGGTTGACGTCCACGTAGATTCGCGGGCCGCGATCGCTGCGCTTCCACTCCAGCGTCAGGTGCCGGGGATCGTCGCGCACCATCGCCTCGGCCACCGAGCGCGCATACGCGTGCACCTGCTCGAAGCTCGGCCCGCGGCGCAGCGGACACAGGACGTGCACGCCGCGTGAGCCGGTGACCATCGCGTGGGGGGACAGGCCGGCAGTCGCGCAGGCGCTCGCCCGCGGCGCGCGCCGCCGCGCGCACGTCGGCGAACGTCGCCCCCGGGTTCGGGTCGAAGTCGAGGATCAGCCGGTCGGGCTGGGCCAGCGCGTCGGCCCGCGACAGCCACACGTGCAGCGTGACCACGTTCTGCCCGGCCAGGTAGACGAGCGTGGCGGCGTTCTCGGCCAGGGCCTGCGTCAGCGACCCGCCGCGCTTGGGCACGGTCACGCGGGCGATCCAGTCCGGGTAGGAGGCGGGCACCGCCTTCTGGAAGAAGCCCTTGCGCCCGATGCCGGCCGGGAAGACCTGCAGCGCCAGCGGGCGCCCGCGCGCCAACGGCAGCATCGCCGGGGCGATGCGCTCGTAGTAGCGGGCCAGGTCGCGCTTGGTCACCGTCGGATCGGTGAACAGCGCCTTGTCGGGATGGGTCAGCTCGATGCGCCGCCGCCCCACGCGGATCGTCTCGGTCACTGCTCGCGCACCACCTCGCGGGCCGGCTTGTCGTCACGCAGGCCGAGGAAGCGGGGGTGGCGCAGCCGGCCGGCGCTCGTCCATTGGGTGAAGGCGACCTGCGCGACCAGCTCCGGCGCCACCCAGTGCACACCCCGCTCGCGTATCGCCTCCGAGCCGGCAAGCGGCGGCGCGGGCAGCTCGAGGGCGCGCAGACGCCGGCCGATGCTCGCGCAGCAGGACGGCGTCGAAGCCGGTGCCCACCTTGCCCGCGTAGTGCAGCGCGCCGGCGGCGTCGTAGTAGCCGAGCAGCAGCGCGCCGAACTCCTGGCGTGAGCCGTGCGGGTCGGTGTAACCGACCGACGACGAGCTCCTGGCCGTGCTCGCACTTGAACTTCAGCCAGTCGCGCGAGCGCCGGTCGGTGTAGATGCTCGCGGCGCGCTTGGCGATCAGCCCCTCCCAGCCCGCGCGGCAGGCGTGCTGATAGAACGCCCGGCCGTGCTCGCGCCGGTACGCCGTCCAGCGCAGGGGGCCGGTGAAGGTGAGGGTCCGGCGCAGCAGCCGCTTGCGGGTCAGCAGCGGCAGCCGGCGTACGTCGTACCCGTCCAGCCACAGGACGTCGAACACGTACATGAACACCGGCACGGGATGCTGGCCGCGCTGGGCCAGCCGGGCGAAGCTCGTCTCGCTGCCCGCGAAGGCGACGACCTCGCCGTCGACGGCGAAGCGCTCGGTCGGCTGCTGCCCCAGGGCGCCGGCCAGCTCGGGGTAGCGCTCGTTCAGCGACAGCTCGTTGCGCGACATCAGGCGCACGCGACCCGCGTCGCGGACGGCCAGGCAGCGGATGCCGTCGAGCTTGCGCTCGAAGATCCAGTCCGGATCGTCAAAGCGCGCGTCGGTCAGCGTGGCCTTCATCGTGTCCGCGCCCTTCGGCGGGCCGGCCGCCGGCAGGCCCGTGCGCTCGACTTCGTTCAGGGCGTCCAGCGGGGTGGTCACCGGGGGTCTCCTTGTTCCTGTTGGGCCACCTGCTCGATCGTCCGGCCGCTCTTCACCGACTGCGGCTCGGTGCTTTCGGGGTTGCGCCGCGCGTCGGCGTGCTCGTCGCGGCGCTTGAGCAGCAGCCACTGCGGCTTGGCGCCGGCGTGGGTGCGCTGCAGCGTCCAGCCGCCGCGCAGCTTCTCGCCCTCCAGCCAGAATTTCGCGTGGCCGGCCTGCAGCGCCTGCGCCATCGTGCGCTCCTCGTCGAGGTTGCGGTACGTGCCGGTGTCCCACACGATCACCGCGCCCGCGCCGTAGTTGCCGCGGTCGATCACGCCCTCGAAGTCCGCGTACTCCAGGGGGTGGTCCTCGACCTCGACGGCCAGGCGCTTCTCGCGCGGATCGGTCGAGGGGCCCTTCGGCACCGCCCACGAGCGCAGCGTGCCGTCGACCTCGAGGCGCAGGTCGTAGTGCAGGCTGCGGGCGCGGTGCTTCTGGATGACGAAGCGGGGCTTCGCGCGGCGGCGCGCGGGCTTCGGCGCGGCGGCGGCGTCGTCCAGGCCGGGCTCGGGGGTGCTGGCGGCGCGGCGCTTGGCCCGGTAGGTGTGCAGGCGGTCGGTCATGGGGCGAGGGCTACCCGCCGGGGGCGGCGGTACGCCGCGGGTTGGGTGTAGGCCGGTGGGTGGCTGCCGCCACGACCGCTGCTCGGTCGGCGCGCCGTTGCCAGTCTCGCATGATCCGTCGAGCGGCCTCAGCCGAACCGGCTCACACGCCCCTCAACCGTCGACTTCGCGCCAGCCGGTCGACGTTGACGTCGACGAGCTGCTGGTAGCGCTCATCGCTCAGGCCGTCGACGGCGGCCTCGACCCCCCTCGAGGTCGAAGTACCAGTTGCCGAAGATCCGCGGGCTGTAGTCGGACTCCGCCACCGCGTGGCCCCGACTGACCATCTCGTCGATGAACCCCTGGGCGGCAGGGTCCATCACCTGGGCTGGGACATCCATGCGCCGAAGATCGGTTCGACCACCGCGAGTCCTTAGGCTTGGCGCTCGCTTCGTGCGAAGTGCTCGCCCGGCGGCGGGTCACGGAGTGACTCCGTCATTTTGGTTCATAGTGATCGAAAATGACGGACTCGCGCGACGCGGACCGAGACCCGAGGAGCGAGATGCCGAACGACCGCACGATGCCGCCCAGCACGATCTTCCCCGTCCTCGTGTACGAGGACGTCGCCGAGGCGTCCCGGTGGCTGTGCGACGTGTTCGGCTTCTCGCTGCGCTGGATCGCCGGCAACCACCGCGCCCAGCTGGCGTTCGGGGACGGGGCCGTGATGCTCGGCGAGCTCGGCGCCGGACTGCGCCCGCCGCGCGCGGGCGAGGACAGCGTGATGGTGCGGGTGCCGGACGTCGATCGCCACCACGAGCAGGCGGTCCTGCGCGGGGCGCAGGTCGTGCAGCCGCCCGCCGACCATCCCTACGGGGAGCGCCAGTACACGGCCGCGGATCCGGCCGGACGGCAGTGGACGTTCTCGCAGTCGATCGCCGACGTAGCGCCGGAGGACTGGGGCGGGACGTCGGGGGTAGGGCGCGGCGCACGCGTGCCCCCCGGCCCCCTCACCCGGTTAGGCTGTGCCCGCGGCGCCCTCCCTACGACAACCGGCCGGGGACGCCATGCCTGAACAGGTGCTCGAGCCCAACGCTACGACCGACCCGCCTTCGGGCACTCCGCGGCTGGCGGTGGGCGGTTGACCCTCGGCCTGCCCGACGCGATCCGCGCCTGCCTGTTCGACATGGACGGCGTGCTCACCCGGACCGAGACGCATCCACGCCGCCGCGTGGAAGGAGATGTTCGATGACTTCCTGCAGCGCGCGCTCGCAGCGCACCGGCGAGCCGTTCGTCCCCTTCGACGAGCGCGCGACTACGACGACTACGTCGACGGCCGCCCGCGCGAGGAGGGCGTACGCGCCTTCCTGGCCTCGCGCGGCATCGAGCTGCCCGAGGGCGGGCCCGACGACCCGCCGGACGCCGAGACCGTGCACGCGCTCGGCGAGCGCAAGAACGAGATCCTGCTGCGCCTGATCCGCGAGCGCGGGGTGCAGGTCTACGAGGACACGGTCCGCTACCTGGACGCCGTGCAGCAGCACGGCCTGGCCTGCGCGGTGGTGTCCTCGTCGGCGAACACCCACGACGTGCTGCAGGCCGCCGGCCTGGCCGGCCGCTTCGACGTGGTGATCGACGGCGTCGTGGCGGCCCGCGAGCACCTGCAGGGCAAGCCCGCACCCGACACGTACCTGGCCGGCGCCCGCGCGCTCGACGCCGAGCCGGCCGCCGCCGCGGTGTTCGAGGACGCCGAGGCCGGCGTGGCGGCCGGCCGCGCCGGGCACTTCGGCTGCGTCGTGGGCGTCGACCGCGCCGGCCAGGCCGACGCGCTGCGCGAGCACGGCGCCGACATCGTCGTCTCCGACCTCACCGATCTGCTGAAGCGGCCGTGATCACCCACCCGGCGTTCCAGATCGAGCCGTGGTCGCTGCGCGAGACGTCGCTGGATCTCAACGTGCTCGCCCAGACCGAGTCGGTGTTCGCGCTCTGCCAACGGCCACCTCGGCATGCGCGGGAACCTCGACGAGGGCGAGCCCTACGGCATCCCCGGCACCTACCTCAACGGCTTCTTCGAGGTGCGCCCGCTTCCGTACGCCGAGCCCGCGTACGGCAACCCGGAGGCCGGGCAGACGATCGTCAACGTCACCAACGGGAAGATCATGCGGCTGCTCGTCGACGACGAGCCGTTCGACGTCCGCTACGGCGAGCTGCGCAGCCACGAGCGCGACGCTCGACCTGCGCGCCGGCGTCCTGCGCCGCACGGTCGAGTGGGTCTCGCCCGCCGGGCAGGGCGTGCGCGTCACCTCGGTGCGGCTCGTCTCGCTGGCCCAGCGCGCGGTGGCGGCCATCAGCTACGAGGTGGAGCCGCTGGGCGACCCGGCGCGGTTCGTCGATCCAGTCCGAGCTGGTGGCCAACGAGCCCGGCCCGACGCACGACGGGTCCGATCCGCGCGTGCAGGCGGCGCTCGCAGCAGCCGCTGACCAGCGAGTTGTCGCGCGCGTTCGGGGAGCGCATGGTCCTGGCCCACGCCACTCGGGGCAGCGGGCTACGCATCGCGGTGGCCGCCGATCACCTGGTCGACGGTCCGGCCAACGTCGACACCGAGGGCGTCACGCTCGAGGACCTTGCCCGGCTGACCGTGACCGCCGACGTGGCGCTTGGCGAGCGCCTGCGGGTGGTCAAGCTGCTCGGCTACGGCTGGTCGCGGCACCGCTCGCGCGCGGCGCTGGTCGACCAGGTCTTCGCCGCGGTGAGCGAGGCCCGCCACACCGGCTGGGACGGGCTGTGCCAGGCCCAGCGCGAGACCCTCGACGAGTTCTGGGAGCGGGCCGACATCGAGGTCGAGGGCGACGACGAGCTGCAGCTCGCCGCCCGGGTCGCCCAGTTCCACGTGGCCCAGTCCGCGTGGCGCGCCGAGCGCCGGGCGATCCCGGCCAAGGGTCTCACCGGCGCCGGCTATGACGGTCACGTGTTCTGGGACATGGAGAGCTACGTCCTGCCGGTCCTGTCCTACACGATGCCCCACGCCGCCGGCGATGCGTTGCGCTGGCGCCACACGACGCTCGGCCTGGCCCTCGAGCGCGCGCGCCAGCTCGGGCTGGCCGGGGCGGCCTTCCCGTGGCGCACCATCCACGGTGAGGAGTGCTCGGGCTACTGGCCCGCCGGCACGGCCGCGTTTCACATCAACGCCGACATCGCGAACGCGGTCCGGCTCCTGCAGAACGTGGCGCCCGACGAGGATTTCGAGCGCACCGTCGGCCTCGAGCTGCTCGTGTACACCGCCCGGCTGTGGTGCTCGCTCGGCCACGAGGACCCGAACGGGGGCTTCGCCATCGACGGGGTGACCGGCCCCGACGAGTACAGCGCGCTGGCCGACAACAACGTCTACACCAATCTCATGGCCGCTCGCAACCTGGGCACGGCGGCCGACGCCGCCGAACGGTTCCCCGACGCCGCGACCGGGCTGGGCGTCGACGCCGACGAGATCGCGCGCTGGCGACGGGCGGCCGGTGCGGTGGTCGTCCCCTACGACGAGCGCCTGGGCGTGCATGAGCAGTCCAGTGGGTACACCCGCCATGCGCGCTGGGAATTCGACGAGTGCGCTCCCGAGCAATACCCGCTGCTGCTGCACTTCGCGTACTTCGATCTCTACCGCAAGCAGGTGTGCAAGCAGGCCGACCTCGTGCTCGCGCTGCTCTTCTGCGGCGACGCCTTCACGGCCGAGGAGAAGCGCCGCGACTTCGACTACTACGAGCCGCTCACCGTGCGCGACTCGTCGCTGTCGTCCTCGATCCAGTCGGTGATGGCCGCCGAGGTGGGCTATCTGCCCCTGGCCTACGACTATCTGCGCGAGGCCGCGCTGCTCGACCTCGCCGACCTGGAGCACAACACCGCCGACGGGCTGCACATCGCCACGCTCGCCGGCACCTGGATCGCGCTCGTCGGCGGCCTGGGCGGCATGCGCGACTACGACGGCGGGCTGAGCTTCGCTCCCCGACTGCCCGCACCGCTGACGCGGCTCGCCTTCCGCCTCTGGTATCGCGGGCGGCGGATCAGCGTGGAGGTGAGCGGCAGTCAGGCCTCCTACGTGCTCCTGGAGGGCGACCCGCTGGACACCACCCACCACGGGGACGCGATCACGATCACCACCGGGGAGACGCTCAACCTGGCGATTCCCGAGATCCCCGCGGACACGCCGCCCTCCCCGCCACCCGGGCGCGAGCCGCAGACGCGCAACCCGGCGGCGGGATGACCGACAGCGTCATCTCCACGCACGACCTGCGCAAGAGCTTTCGGGGCCGGCGCGGCTCGCTCGTGGACGCCGTGCGGGGCGTGAGCATCGAGGTGGCCCGCGGCGAGGTGTTCGGCTTCCTCGGTCCCAACGGCGCCGGCAAGACGACCACGCTGCGGATGCTGACCACGCTGCTGCCGATCGACGCCGGCAGCGCCACCGTGGCCGGGTTCGACGTGCGGCGCGAGCCCGACCGCGTGCGCGCGCGCATCGGCTACGTCAGCCAGCTCGGGGGCTCGGACGAGCTGGCCACCGGCCGCGAGAACCTCGTCCTGCAGGGGCGGCTGTACGGCGGCGAGAGCAGCGCGGTCAAGCGCCGGGCCGCCGAGCTGATCGAGCTGCTGGACCTGTCCGCGTTCGCCGGGCGCCTGGTGAGCACCTACTCGGGCGGGCAGCGACGCCGGCTCGACGTCGCGCTGGGGATCATGCACGAACCCACGGTGCTGTTCCTCGACGAGCCGAGCACCGGGCTGGACCCGCAGAACCGCGCCAACCTGTGGGACCACATCCGCACGCTGCGCGACCGCGGCACCACGGTCTTCCTGACCACGCACTACCTCGAGGAGGCCGACGAGCTGTGCGACCGGCTGATGATCATCGACCACGGTGAGATCGTGGCCGAGGGCTCACCGCACGAGCTGAAGCGCGAGGTGGCCGGGGAGAGCGTGCTGCTCAGCCTGCGTGACGACGCCGGCGCGGTCGAGCGGGCGCTGCCGCGACTGCGCGCCGAGCCCTACGTGCGCGACCTCAGCGCCGACGGCGGGGAGGTCCGGCTGTACGTCGACGACGGCGCGGCGGCGCTGCCCCTGCTGCTGCGGCTGCTCGACCAGGAGGAGGTCTCGCTGAAGTCGATGAGCCTGTCCGAGGCCAGCCTCGACGACGTCTTCCTGCGCCAGACCGGCCGCTCGCTGCGCGACGCCGGCACCGCCGTCGACGCCGCCGGCGAGGCGAGCGTGGAGGCAACGCGATGAAGACCACGCGCGACGTCGGCCTGCTCTCGCAGCGCTACGCCATGCAGCTGCTGCGCAACCCCATCTGGCTGGGCGTCGCGTTCTCCACGCCGATCCTGTACCTGGCGCTGTTCACCCCGCTGCTCAACGGCCTGACCTCCGCGCCGGGCATCCCGCACGGCAACGTGATCAACGAGTTCCTGCCCGGCATCCTCGCGCTGCTGGCGTTCTCCAGCGGCGTCAGCCTCGGGTTCAGCACGATCTTCGAGCTGCGCATCGGGGTCATCGAGCGCCTGCGCGTCACCCCGGCCAGCCGCTTCGCGATCCTCGTCGGACCGATCCTCGCCGCCGCCGGGCTGATGTTCGTGTTCGACGCGGTCGTCGTCGTCGTCGGGGTGGCGTTCGGGTTTCACGTGCACTGGGGCGGTCTGGCCCTGCTGACGGTGCTGCTCGCGCTGCTGATGACGATCATGGGCGCGTTCTCGATCGCCACCGCGCTGCTGACGAAGGACATCTCGAGCTTCGCGGCGATCGTCAACGGGATCAACCTGCCGATACTGCTGCTGGCCGGGGTCCTGCTGCCGATCTCGCTCGGGCCCCTGTGGATGCGCGTGCTGGCCCACTTCAACCCGCTGTACTACCTCGTCGCGGCCGCACGGGTGCTCGCCGCCGGCGACCTGGGCGCCCACCAGGTATGGCAGGCCTTCGCGGTGTTGACGCCGCTGTGCGTGGTGGTGCTCGCCTGGGCCACCAGGGTGTTCCGCCGGGCGGTCGCCTGACCCCCGGGGGCGCGTGTGCGCCTCAAGACTGCGCCCGCGCCGCCGATGACCTGGGCGCGGCGCGGTTACATAAACGTCCTCGCAGATGACACCGCGTCGCGCTGGCGCCCCACGGCTCCACGCCGGTCCCCCCTTCGGCGTGGAGCCGCGGCGCGAGCATCGCGTCAGACCGGCTGGGGCTGCGGCCGCGGCGGTTGCGACCGCGGCGGCGTGGCCAGCCAGTGCCGGGAGCCGTGGCGCTGGGGGCGACACGCGCCCAGCTCGTCGAGCGCGTCCTCGACGTCGCGGGTCAGCACGTCCACGTCCGGCAGCGCCTTGCGGTCGGCGTACAGCCCGAAGCACGCGCGGCCGGCGATCGACGTCACGCCGATCGAGACCGCGTGGCGCTCGGCCAGCGGTACCACCGGGTAGGCCTCGCGCAGGCGGCAGCCGCGCATGTACAGCGGCTCCGCCGGGCCCGGGATGTTCGAGATCACCAGGTTGAACGTGCGCGGGCTGGCGACCAGACGGGCGGTGGCCGACTGCACGAAGTGCGGCGTGCGGGCGACCAGCTTGAGCACCGTGTCGGCGCCGATCGGCTCGCCGCTGCGCTTGCGCTCGACGGTGACCTTGTTGACGATCCGCAGCCGCCGCAGCGGATCCGGCTCGTCGCACGGGAGACCGAGGAAGATGAAGGAGATCCCATTGCCCAACTCGGACACCGCATCAGACGCACGCATGGTGACGGGCACCATTGCCTTCAGCCGCTGCGGCTGGTCACCGTGGCGCTCCAGATAGCGGCGCATCCCGCCGGCGCACGCCGCCAGCACCACGTCGTTGATCGTGGTGCCGTGCCGCTCCTTGATCGCGCGCAGGTCGTCCAGCGGCCGGCTGAACGTGCCCAGGCGACGCAGCGGAGAGCTCGGCGCGTCCAGGCGGCTGGGCGGCGCCGGCGTGCCGAGCGAGTGCGTCAGCGCCAGCGCGGCGCGGCGCGCATCGGTGGCCGTCGCGCCGAGCCGTCGCCGCGGTGAGGCCAGCACGCGGCCCGGCAGCCGCAGGAGATCGAGCTGGCCGCGGACGCGGTCGGCCAGTCCGTGCGCCAGCAGCTCGGCCGCGCTCGGTGCGCGGGCCGGGCGCCAGCTGTCGCCGCCCGCGGCCGGCGCTTGGGGGGTCGGATCCAGCAGCAACGCCGCCAACTCGACCGCCGCCAGTCCGTCGACCATGCAGTGGTGCGCCTTGCCGACGATGCCGATGCGCCCGTCGGACAACCGGTCGGCCACCCATATCTCCCACAGCGGCCGGGACCGCTCGAGCGACGAGGACATCGCCGCGTCGGCCACCGCGCCGAAGTCCGGCGAGTCGGCGTGCAGGACGTGATGGTCGATGTCGAAGTCCTCGTCGTCGACCCACACCGGGTCGTGGACGCCGAACGGCACCGGCGCGAGGCGTTGTCGATAGCGGGAGGCACGACACATGCGGGCCGCGATGTGCTCGCGCAGCTCTTCGAAGGTCGGGGCGGGCGCGTCGACCGGCGGGTCGAACATCGCCGCCCAGCCGACGTGCATATGGGCGGATGGCGTCTCGGCGGTCAGGAACGACGCGTCGAGCGCCGACAGCCGTTCAGGCGGCATGACGGACTCACCTTTCTTCGTCCGTGCCCTCCCGCGCGGACCCCTGTTGCCCGCGGCCTCCGTTCGCGGACCCTCTCCCGAAGGAGTTACCCAAAGGTAGCGCGGGCTACGCGGGATTTCGATGAGACGTCGCTCATCGATACGACCTTTTTACGTTCAGGCGGCGGTGGGGCGTCAGCCGGGGGCGGCGCCCCACACCAGCAGCGACTGCGGATCGTCGGGATCGACCTTGACGATGATCTTCGCGCCGTCGCTGACGCCCTGCAGCGTCACGTCGTGCAGCGACTGCGACACGTGCACCTGGTAGTCCTCGCCGCCCTCGGGATGGACGGTCAGGTCGAACTCGATCTGATGTCCCCCGCCGAGCTGCGTACCCACCTCGCGCATCGAGTCCACGGTCGCGGGCGTCTGCACGCCGGCCTGGTTGATGCGCATGATCTTGTCGCGCTGGCCGGCCTGGGCGGCCGGGTTGAGCGCCTGCTTGGCCGTGCCCTTCACCTTGTCGAGAAAGCCCATCCGCGTTCCCCTTTCCACCGCTGAGCGGCCGCCCCGCACACGGGACGGCGGGCCGGACGCCGGCCCGCTGGCAACGTACCCGATCGCCGAGGGGCCGTGGACGCCTGTGGCGTCCACGAACAGTATTGTTCTTGAAATGCCGCGTCGCCACCGCTCGCTGGAGGAGACGCTGGCCGGCAAGCGGGTGCTCATCACCGGCGCGGCAAGCGGCATCGGGCGCGCCACCGCCCTCGCCGCCGCCCGCGCCGGCGCGGCGCTCGTGCTGACCGACATCGACGCCACGGCGCTCGCCGCGGTCGGCGAGGAGATCACCGGCGCCGGCGGCGTCGTCCTGGATCAGCGCGCGCTCGACATCTCCGACTACGAGTCGGTGCGGACGATGGCGCTGGACATCGAACGGCGCCATGGCTCACTCGACGTGCTCATGAACATCGCCGGGATCGCCACCTGGGGTGCGGTGGACCGCCTGCGGCACGAGCAGTGGCGGCGCACCGTCGAGGTCAACCTGATGGGCCCGATCCACGTCATCGAGTGCTTCCTGCCGCCGATGATCGCCGCGGGTCGCGGCGGCCACCTGGTCAACGTGTCCTCGGCGGCGGGGCTGTTCGGACTGCCCCTGCACGCCCCCTACAGCGCCACCAAGTTCGGCCTGCGGGGAATTTCCGAGGTGCTGCGCTTCGACCTGCGCCGGCATCGCATCTGCGTGACCCTCGTGTGCCCGGGCGGGGTCGACACGCCGCTGGTCGGCACCGTCGACATCGCCGGCGTGGACCGCGCCGACCCGGCCGTGCAGCGGCTCGTGGCCCGCTTCCAGCGCCACGCCGTCAGCCCCGAGCGGGCGGCCGCGGCGATCCTCGAGGGAGTGCGCCGCCGGCGTTATCTCGTCTACACGTCGAACGACATCCGTGTCGGCCACTTCATCCAGCGCAAGTGGGCGCTGCCGTACGAGCTGGCGATGCGCGCGGCCAACGCGTACGTGGGCGCGGTCACCTCCCGGCGCCGCGAAGGCTGAGCCGGCGGGCCCGGCCGGCGGCGAACGGGGCGCTGGTAGCCTCCGCCCGTGACCGAGATCGCCAACGTCGGCCAGCTGCCGCGCGGACGACATCACCTCACTCGCGAGCAGGTGGCGGCCACCCAGCGCGGGCGCATGCTGCTGGCCATGACCGAGGCGGTGGCGGAGAAGGGCTACGCCGACACGACGGTCGCCGACGTCATCGCGCGAGCGGGGACCTCGCGCGAGACCTTCTACCAGCAGTTCGCCAACAAGCAGGACTGCTTCCTCGAGGCGGCCGACGAGGGGGCGAAGCTGCTGATCGAGACGGTCGCGGCCGCGGTGGAGGCCGGGGGCGGCACGGCGGTGGAGCGCTTCGACCGCCTCGTGCTCACCTACCTGCAGACGCTCGACGAGGAGCCCGCGCTCGCCCGCACGCTGCTGATCGACGTGTTCGCCGCCGGCCCGGACGCGATGCGCCGCCGCGTGGCGGTGCAGCGGCGGTTCGCCGCGCTTCTGGTCGACGTCCTGGCCGGGCAGGAGCGGCTCGGCGCGCTGCCGGACGTGCGCTTCGCGTCGGAGGCGTTCGTCGGCGCCGTGTCGGCGCTGGTCACCGCGCGGCTGATCGACGGGCAGGAGGTGATGTCGCTGCACGCGCCGATCCGCGCGACGTTCGACGCGCTGCTTGCCGGCAGCTCGCCGCGGCGCGGCGGGCGCTGAGCGACCGTCGTGTGAGGCCCCCCGTCGGGGCGATCGAGACGGTCGCGCTGAACACGCGCGTGCCGGTCTGCGCGGCGGCGGGCGAGTCCTCGTCGAAGGGGTTGGGCGGGCCGAGCGGCACGCCGAGCACGAGCCGTCCGCCCGCGTCGGCCGTCTGAGTGCTCGTCAACGCGCGCCCGCCGGACCCGGGGTGCACGGTGACGGCGTAGCGCCCGTCCGGGATCAGCGACGCCGGCGTGGTCACCGTAGCCGAGCCGCTGCCCGCCAGCGCGAACCCGCACGCGCTGGCGCCCTGGAGCGTGCTGAACTCCTGCGCCGTGCGGTGCATGCTCACCGTCCAGCCGTACACCGAGTAGGTGGCGTCGGCGCTCGTGTAGGTGACGCTGGCCGGCGGGGCGGGCGGATGCGCGAAGTCGGCCATGATCGTGGGGATGCTCTGCTGCAGGTCGCGCGCCCAGTACGGCCAGCTGTGCGTGCCGGGGCCGTAGTCGTCGAGGTCGCTGGGGATGCCGAGCGACAGCAGCCGGGCGTGAAACAGCGTGGTCAGCTGCTGCACCCCGGCCTCGAGCGCCTCCCCTTCCAGCAGCGAGGCCGCCGCGGGCAGGCTGGCGGGCGGCGGATCCAGCGGCCCCGGCTGGCCGTTGCCGGTGTACATGAGCAGGTCGCTGTCGCGCAGGTTCGGCGCCAGCGTGGTGGGATCGTGGCCGGCCCAGTTGATCTCGTCGGCGGTCGGGTCGCCGAAGAACGCCCACGGCGCCACGCCATCCAGGGCCAGCGCGGTGGTGGCGATGACGGGCTCGATGATCGCCCGCGCGGCGGCGTCGTAGGCGATGTCGTCGGCCCCGGAGAAGGCGCCGGCGATGGCGAACAGGTCGGGATGGCGCGCGGCGTAGCTCATCGAGCAGAAACCGCCCTGCGACAGCCCGACGATCGCGCGACCGCCGCGACTGCCGATCGTGCGCAGGTTCGCGTCGATCCAGGGGACGAGCTCGTCGACGTGGTAGGTCTCCCACTCCGGGGGACCGCCGGCGCCCCCGTTGACGGAGTCCGTGCACCATCCCCCGCCGGTTCCGTTGAGATCGATGTCGGGCATGACCACGATCAGCGGCAGCCCGCTCGTCGTCTGCTCGGCGCCGCCGAGCGTCGTCCAGTCCGACGCCGCGCCCGACGTGCCGTCCAGCAGGTACAGCACCGGATAACGACGCGTCGGGTCGGCCGCGTAGCCGGCGGGCAACAGCACGCGGATGTTGGTGGGCCCCGCCAGGGCCGGCGTGGTGACGGTCACGGCCAGCAGCCGCGGGTCGAGCTGGGTCTCCGAGACGACGTGCAGCCCGTCGCCGTCGCTGAACGTGACGGGCGGGGTGGCGGGGAGCGACGGGGTGGCGGCGCGGGCCAGCGCCAGCGCCGGCGGCCCGGCATGCGGCGGCGGCCCGGCCAGCGCCAGCGCCAGCGCCGGCGGCCCGGCATGCGGCGGCGGCCCGGCCAGCGCCAGCGCCAGCGCCGGCGGCCCGGCATGCGGCGGCGGCCCGGCCAGCGCCAGCGCCAGCGCCGGCGGCCCGGCGAGCAGCATGAGGACGGCGGTGACGAGGCCGCGGCAGGCGCGGCGCGCGCGTCGTGTCATGTCTCCCTCTCGACGAAGCCCGTGGCCGCCGCCCCTCGGCGTCGGCGGGGCGATCCTAACAGACTGACGAACACTGATGTTCGTCAGTCTGATCACAGGGGCATGATGTCAGCACGTACCCGGATGAGTCGGTTCCGAGCGTCAGCGTGGCCGGCGATCCTGGGCCTGCGCCCGCCACGGCGGGGCTCGTGCGGACGGTCACGACCGGGACGGCCATGCGTCCAGTAACGCCATCGCGGCTGCGCGCGGCCAGTGGCAACCGCCGATGCCGTAATCGATATGAACGCCGCGAGCTTGCTGTGCCGAGACGCCGGCGAGCGGGAGCGGCTGTTGGACATGAGCCGCCGCCTGCGGCCGGCCAAGCGTCGATCGCTCGCGCTCATCGCGGTGGCCGCGCTGGTGTCGATACCGGTCTACGGCTGGGCCATGCAGGTGCCGTTCCTCTTCGCGGCGGCGGGCTTTGCCTGGGCGCAGATGCGCATCGACCGTCTGCGTCGTCCCGAATACGCGCTGGCCATCAGCTGGCTGTTCGCGCAGCTGGCGATCGTCGTGGCGATTTCGCTGTCTTCCGGTCCGCGGATCTACACCCTGTCGATCCTGGTATTCCCGATGCTCGTCGCGGCCGCCGTGTTCCCGCGTCGCGTGGTGGCGGCGGGAACGGCCGTCACCGTGGCGCTGATGGTGGGCGCGGCGTTCGCCTTCATGCCCGCGGCGGTTGCGGCCATGCCCCCGGTCGTGATCTTCCCGGTCGTGCTGGTGCTGGTGATCTCGCTCCTCGCCGCCCTGCTCACCGGCGCCGACGAAGACTCGCGCCATTCGGTGATCGTCGATCAGCTCACCGGACTGCTCAATCGCGCAGCGCTGCAGGCGCGTGCGGCGGAGCTGACGCAGCACTTCGGGGGCGTGGGCACCGCGCAGGTGGCGCTCGTGCTGTGCGATGTCGACCACTTCAAGGCGATCAACGACGAGCACGGACACGCCGCTGGCGACGCGGTGCTCGTGGAGATCGCCCGCCGCCTGACGGCGGTGGTGGGGCACAGCGGGTCGCTGTACCGCTTTGGCGGTGAGGAGTTCGTCGTGCTGGTGGAGGGCGACGGTGCCTCCCGGGCGTTGGACCTCGCCGAGCACATGCGAGCGGCCGTTCGCCGCGACGTCGTGGCGGGTCACCCGCTCACGCTGTCGGCGGGCGTCGCACTGGCCACCGGCCTCACGAATGACTACGCCGACCTGCTGGCCAGAGCGGATCGCGCCCTCTACCAGGCGAAGGCCGCTGGGCGCGATCGCGTTCGCCTCGCCGACGCAAGCGGCCATCCAGATCCGCTGACCTCCCGGCAGGACGACGCGGATGCAGACCTCGTCGCCGATCGCCGGCTGCGATCCGACGGTCCGGGAGCCGGCGCCCGCCTGCGCGACGCCAGCTCGCCGGCCGGCGCAGCCGTGAGCACTGATGATCCGCGGGCACGTCGACCGCCGGGAGCACGTCGCTCCTTCATCCGCACCCCGGCCGAGCGCGAGCACCTGCTCGACATGACGACGCGCATCACCGAGATCGCCAAGACGGCGAACCCGCTCATGCTCGCCGCCCTGCTCGTCTCGACGCCGTGGCTCGGCTGGACGCCGCTGATCCCAATCATCGCCGGCGTGGCCGTGCTGCTCGTGATCAACCTCGTGCTCCTGCCCTACTTCGAGCTTCCCGAGTACCCCGGGATGGTGGGCGTGATCGCCGTGCTGCTCGGGAGCGGACTCGGGCTGGTGCTCGCGCAGCGGCAGCCGCTCTTCATGCTCCCGTTGCTGACCATTCTGATGTTCGGTCACGCCGCCTCCCTGCCCGCCCCCGCGGCGGCCGGGGTCGCGGTGCTGACCGGTGCCGTGATGACCGCCGCGGCGCTGCTCGTCGGTTCGCATCAGGTGCTCGAGAACCCGTCGATCCTCGTGTTTCCGTTGGCGCTGCTGGGCGCGATCGCCGTCTTCGGCCATGCCGTCGGACAGTCCACCGTCGATCATCGCGCGGCGGCCACGATCGATCCGCTCACGGGGACGCTCACCCGCACGGCGCTCCGATCACGCGTAGCCGAGCTGACGCATCGCGGCGGCACCGGCGTACCGGTGGCGATGCTCCTCGCCGACCTCGATCATTTCAAGGCCATCAACGACGAGCACGGGCATCCGGTGGGCGACCGCGTGCTGGCCGAGGTGGCGGCGCGCCTGCGCGGCTGCATCCGAGTGTTCGATTCGGTGTATCGGATCGGTGGCGAGGAGTTCGTGGTGCTGCTCGTCGACGGAGACGAGCCCGCCGCGGTGACGGCGGCCGAGCGCATCCGCGTCGCCGTGCGCGAGCACCCGGTCGCCGGAGTGCCGGTGACGCTGTCGGTGGGCGTGGCGGCCCTGCCGGCCGACACGCCGTTCGACTACACGCAACTGTTCGCGGCGGCCGACGCGGCGCTGCTGGCCGCCAAGGCGAGTGGCCGCGACCGAGTCCTGTCGAGCCCGCCGTCGCTCGCGCAGCGCGCCGCCGCCTGACTTGGGGCGGCGTCTCAACGATCCTTGGCGGCGGGAGCCACTCCGGGCGTCCCGCTGCGGCTGAGCCAGGCGAGCGTCGTCAGCGCCCGCCCGTCGACGGTGTCGACGTCGACCCCGGTCAGCTCACGCACCCTGACGAGGCGGTTGCGCAGCGTGTTGCGGTGCGTCGGCAGCGCGGTGGCCGCCTCGCCTCGATCGAAGTCGCATTCGGCCAGGACGTCGAGCGTGCGCACGAGCTCGTCCGACAGCGGGCCGTACACGCGATCCACGATCCGCGCAGCGAGCCCCGGCGAGTGGGACAGCATCAGCTCGATGAGGAACTGATCCGCGGTCACGACGCCGCGCTGGCCGCGCTCGCGCGCCAGCTCGACCACCGTGGCCATCTCCACCAGGGCTCGTCCCGAGTTCGGGGGCGACACCACGACGGTCTGGCACATGATCGCGTCGCCGCCGACCTCGAGGCCCGACCACGCCGTCGCCCCGGGTGCGAGGCCGATGATCCGCCGCCCCTCCGCGACGGCCAGCGCACGCCGCATCTGCAACTGGCGCGCGAGCGCCACGTGCTGCTGCACCGACAGACGAGGACACGCCAACGCGAACGCGTAGGCCTGAGCGCCGAGATCGAACCCGACCGCGTCCGCCAGCTGATGGTCGTCGGCCACCGGACGCTCGCCCTGGCGCAACCGCGTGAGCAGCGCCTGCACGCCGCGATCCGTGGTCGAGCTGAGGGCGCGGCGGGCGCCGTCCTCGTAGCCCTCCGCGAACACGCTCGAGACTCGATCCACGTACTCGAGCAGGACATGGGAACGCTCGAGCAGCGCCTCCCGTTCGCCGGCGCGCATCATCGCCCCCAGCTCTCGCCAGGCCAGCGTCGTGGCCAGGCGGTAGTTGGCCGGGACGGTGTCGGCCGGCACGCCGGCGATCGCGAGGTCGCGCCCGAGCGACCGGATCCGCTCGAGCTCGGCATCGGTCGGCGGCTGCCCGTCCACCGCCCAGCGGGCCACGAGGTCGATGTTCCACTGCACGAACGCGCGCAGCTCGGACTGGGATGGACGCGCCCCCTCGAAGCCCGGCCGGTTCCAGAAGCTCTCGAGCACGCGATCGACGAGCCGCGTCATGTCGATCTGCGCCACCGCCTCGATGAGCTGCTCACGTCTGGCCACCGATTCCATGTGGCCGAAGTATCCCGCGCGCCCTGTGCAAATGCACAGCCTCGGGGGCCAGCGCGGCCGGACCACCCCGCGAACCACGCGCCGCGCCCGGGGGTGTGGTGCATTAACCCCCCTCAGAGACCATCAAACGACCACACCCCGCGCGCCGCCCCGGGGGTGTGGTGCATTAACCCCCTCACAGACCATCAAAACGACCACACCCCGCGCCCCGCGCCCCGGCCCCGCTGGCCGCCCCCGGCCCCATGGCCGTGGCCGCCCCCGGGGCCGTGACCGCACGGCTCCCGGCGCCACAGTCGCAACCGCGGCCGCCGGGACGCTCAGCCGGCCGTCGGCAGGTCGGCTCTCGCCGCCCGGGCGTTCGGCGGCATCGGGGCCGCGGCCTCGCCGTTGCGCGAGCGCGCGCCGGCGCGATCGCCGCGGTCGCCGCGGTCGCGGCCGACCCCGGCGGGCGGAAAGCGCACCTCCACCCGCAGGCCGCCGCTGCGCGGGGCCGTCGCGACGAGCCGGGCGGCGTGGGTGGTGGCGATGGCCTGGGCGATCGACAGGCCGAGGCCGAGGCCGTCGCGCTGGGCCGCTCGGGCGCTGTCGAGTCGTTGGAAGGGCTGCAGGAGCCGCTCGACCTCGGCGGGCTCGATGACCGGTCCGGCGTTCTGAACCGACAGGGTCGGGTGCCCGGCGATGGTGGCGGTGGCGACGTGCAGGTGGCCGCCGGGGACGTTGTGCTTGATCGCGTTGTCGACGAGGTTGGCCGCCAGCCGTTCGACGAGCCGCGGGTCGCCGGCCACCACGGCCGGCTCGACCGTTGCCTCCAGGCGCAGGCCCGCGGCCTCCGCCGCCGCGCGACGGGCGGCGAGGACGTCCGCGGTCACGCCGGCGAGGTCGACGCGCTGACGATGGTCCAGCCCGCGCTCGCTGCGCGCGAGCGTGAGCAGCGCCTCGATCAGGCGCTCCTGCTCCTCGCCGGCCGCCAGGACCCGCGCGTGGGTGGCCCGCAGCGACTGCACGGTCGCGTCGGGGTCGCCGAGGGCGACCTCGATGAGCGTCCGCTGGCGGGCCAATGGCGTGCGCAGCTCGTGCGACGCGTTGGCCACGAACTGGCGCTGCGCGTCGAAGGACGCCTCCAGGCGCGCGAGCAGCCCGTTGAACGTGCGGCCGAGCTGGGCGAGCTCGTCGTTGGGGCCGTCGAGCACGAGCCGCTCGTGCAGGCTGGTGGCCGAGATGTCGTTCGCCGCGTGGTGATGGCCCGCAGCGGACGCAGCGCCCGTCCGGCCACCAGCCACCCCAGCCCCATCGAGACCACCGCCATGATGGCCAGGGCGATGGCGGACTGGACGAGCAGCTGGTGCAGCTCGATCGCGTGCTGGGCGGTCGCCGCCACCTGCAGCTGGTGAATCTGCGACGCGGCCTGCTGGGGCGTGGGCGGGGCCACGGAGATGCCGGCGGCGGTGACCTGAAACGGCCCCGCGGCGGACGGGGGCGCGCTCGCGGTTCCCCCGTCCAGCGTCGAGACCGTTCCGCTGCTGCGGTGGACGACGGCGACGCTTTCGGTGGCACGATGAACGAGCACGTAGGTGGTCGCCAGCAGGCCGGCCCCGGACGCGAGGAACAGGCCTCCATAGAGCAGCGTGAGCCGCAGGCGCAGGGTGCGCCGGGGCGCGGGCAGGCGCGATGGCAGCGTGGCCAGGGATCTCGGTACGCCCATCCGGGACCTCAGATCCGGTACCCCGCCTGGGGCACGGTCTCGATGACCGGAGGATCGCCGAGCTTGCGCCGCAGGCGGCTGACGGTCACCTTCACGGCCGTGCTGAACGGGTCGGCCGCCTCGTCCCACACCCGCTCGAGCAGCTCCTCCGCCGGCACGACGCGGCCCTGCGCGGCCAGCAGCAGCTCGAGCACGCCGAACTCCTTCGGGCCGAGCTCGAGCTCACGCCCGCGACGGCGCACCCGCCGCTGCGCGGCGTCGAGCGCCAGGTCGCCGCGCACGAGCACGGGCGGAACGGCCGGCTGGGCCCGGCGCAGCAGCGCTCGCACCCGCGCGACCAGCTCGGCGAACGCGAACGGCTTGGGCAGATAGTCGTCCGCGCCGCGGCCGAGGCCGTCGACGCGATCCTCGATCGTGGCCGCCGCGGTGAGCATCAGCACGCGGCTGCGGTAGCCGCCGCCGGCCAGCTCGGCGCACACCGCATCGCCGTGCACGCCCGGCAGGTCGCGGTCGAGCACGATCACGTCGTAGTCGGTGACGCGGGCCCGCGTCAGCCCGGACGCCCCGTCGAAGGCAACGTCGACCGCCATCTGCGCGCGCCGCAGGCCGACGCCGATCGCCTCGGCGAGCTCCCGGTCATCCTCGATCACAAGCACACGCACTGTCGCCTTCCGATGGTGGAGAGGCCCCGGTTGCACCGCGGTTACACCGCGGGCCGACGTCCACCACCAAGGTAATGCGCGCTGGCGGGTCGCTGTCACCGCGATGCAACCGCCCGTCGCGTACCACTCGCTCGAACCGAATCGAACGAGGTGAGCAATGGACGACGTGACGCCGATGCCCCCCGCGCTGCCGACGAGGCGACGCCTGAGATCCAAGCGCGGCGGGCCGCGCGCGCCGGCGCTGGCGAGCGGGCTGGTTGCCCTGGCCGGGCTGCTGGCCGCGTGCGGCAGCAGCTCCCCGAGCGCCAGCGTGGCGCGCCTGGGCTCGCAGACCGCATCGACGAGCGCCAGCGCCGCGGCCGTCGCCCAGGCGGGATCGGGCGCGGCGCTGAACGGCGGCAAGCTGATCGCGTTCTCCGCCTGCATGCGCTCGCACGGCGTGCCGAGCTTCCCCGACCCCACCGTCTCCGGCGACCGCACCAGCCTGCACGTCCGCGTCGGCCCGGGCAGCGCGATCGACCCGAACTCGCCGCAGTTCCAGGCCGCGCAGAAGGTGTGCGCGCCGCTGCGGCCGCAGCCCAGCCCGGCCCAGGCCGCCCAGCTGCAGGCGACCGCCCTGAAGTTCTCCGCCTGCATGCGCTCCCACGGCGAGCCCAGCTTCCCCGACCCGACGTTCTCCGGCGACACGGCCCGGCTGACCATCCAGGCCGGATCGGGCGTCGACCCCAACTCGCCTCAGTTCCAGGCCGCCCAGCGGGCCTGCCAGGCGTTCGTGCCCGACAAGCAGGACGGGCCCTGACGCGGATTCGCCCCGCTCAAGACAACCTGATCGCCGGCCGATACGTGCGCAAAGAGGGCCGGATCGGCACCGGCCCCCATTCCGAAAGGCACCGCTTTTTCACATGTTGATGCGACGCAGCCCCATCCTCCTCATCGCGTCGCTGGTGCTCGTCGTCTGGCGCCTCGGTGTCCTCGGCGGCGCCCCCGGCGCGGGTGCGAGCTACGTCGGCAGCACGAGCCAGGGCCTGCCGATCACCTTCAGCACCACGTCCGGCGGCGTCTCGGACATCACCTTCGGCTGGCAGGCCGTGTGCGCGGACGGAAGGACGCACACGAACTCGATCACCCTTGGCAGTGCTTCACTGGATTCCGGAGCCTTCGCGACGGCCGGCGTCCTGAACACCGGCGGCCAGGCGTCGGTGTCCGGTCAGGTGTCGGGCGCCAATGCCTCCGGGCAGCTGTCCCGGAGCGGCCCGACGGCGTTCGGCACGAACTGCACCGACGACGGCGTCAGCTGGACCGCGCACCGCACCGGCTGAGCGGACGTGCAGCGCAAACGCGGCGCGCGCAGCGTGGGGGCTGCGCGCGCCGGCGTTCACTCTCAGCCGGTGAACCGCGGCAGGATCAGCCGCGCCGGCAGGTTGTGGGCGAATCGCGTCGATGCCGTGTGTGAGGCACACGCGCCGACATAGGTCACCGACACCCGGTGCAGGCCGTAGCGCAGCTTCGACACGGTGACCGTGTAGCGGTACCCGTGCGAGCCGACGTTGGCCGTGCTCAGCGTCTTGACCCAGCGGCCGTCGACGTAGAAGGCGACGCGCTTGATCTTGGTGCCGGTCACGGTGGCCATCACGTTGCCCGCCTTCGACCGCGAGAAGACAACGGTCTTGGCGGTGTCGACGCACGGGATCGTGGTGTTGGCCCCGAGTACGGCGCCCGCCGCCGTGGTGGCCGCCGTCGTGGTGTTGGCCGAGACGGTCGAGCTCGAGCTCGTCGCGGTGGTCGGCGTCGTGCTGACCGAGGTGGTCGGCGTCGACACGGTGGAGCTCGTGCTCGTCGCCGAGGTCGAGGTGCTCGCCGTCGTCGTGACGGTGCTGCTGGTGGTGGACGAGCTCGACCGAGTCGTCGTCGTCGTGGTCGTGGTCGGACAATCGTCGATCACGATCGGCGAGGTCAGGGTCATCGAACCGGAGACGCCGTTGGTGGTCTGCGCGGACGTCCACGAGGTCGAACCGGTGACCGATCCGTCGACGGCGGGAATCGGCACGACCAGCGTGGTGCCGCTGCCGGAGAAGGAGACCGGCGGCTGATTGGTCAGCGTGACCGGAGCGCCACCCGACGCCGGCGTGAACGTCACCGTCCAGGATGGGCTGTTCTTTCCGCCGTTCCCCTCGTTGCCGGGGCCGGCGGGAGTGAAGTTGGCCCAGGTGATGGACACCGAGCCGCAGGTGGCCGTGGCGTGCGCCGTGTGCGCGTCCACCGCACTGGGGAGCACCAGCACCAGTACGGCGGCCAGGGCCAGCAGGGCGCCGCCGATCCGCAGCGCCAATGTCTTATTTAGATTTGAAGAGAACATACTTGCAAGGTACGTCCGGCGGGCGCGCCCGCCATCAGCCCTTCCACGAGCGGTCAGGAGCAGAACTACTGAGGGCCGCGAGGGTCGATCCCGCTACAGCGCGTGCACCTGCCTGCCGATTGGGGAGCGATGCGACGATGGCGTGACAGACGAGGTTCGGTCGCGGTAGCGGTGCTGCTGCTGGGTGCCGCCGGCGTGGCGGCGGGCTGGCCATCGCCGGGCGGAGCCGCGTCGGCGGCCGGCGGTCCCGTGGCGGTTTCGATCGCCATCCGCGGCGGACAAGGCACCAGTGGCGGCGCCCACCCCATCGTCGACGTCCGCGTCGGCAACGGCCGCGCGGTGCCGGTGCTGCTCGACACGGGCTCGGTCGGCCTGCACCTGTACGCGGGCGCTGTCCCGACCGGCGCGGGCGGCGGCGTGACGGCCACCAGGACCAGGAACTCGATCACCTACATCGACGGCACGGTTCAGAGCGGCGTGGTCGCCCGGGCCACGATCACCATCGGCGGCCTGAAGACCACGACGCCCGTCGCCTTCGGACTGGTGCGCAAGGTGAGCTGCACGACCTCGGTGCCGAACTGTCCGGGACAAGGGGGACTCGCGGCCGCCGAGCAGCGGGGCCTGTACGGAACCATGGGCATCGGACTCGGTCCCGGGCCGGTCGACAACCCGCTGGTGCACCTGGCGGCGCCGTACTCGGATTCGTGGAACATCGGCCTGGCCGGCTCGAACGGGCAGCTGACGCTCGGCGCACCGGTGCCCATCGAGACGGACGCGCGCTTCGCGCTGCCCGGGGACGGCAGGCGGGCCAACGGCACCCCGACGTTCGCCGACAAGCATGCGGTGGTGTGCTGGACGGTCGGGTCGGCGGCGGCGAGCTGTGAATACACCTTGTTCGACTCCGGCGACGTGGGAATGCAGTTCTTCGGCGGCGCGCCCGGCGGCGCGCCCGCCGGGTCGGGCGGCGAGGTGGTGGCCGGCACGCCGATCACGGCCGCCGGGGCGATCTCCTCCTTGCCGTTCTGGAGCTTCAGCGCCGGCCGGACGACGTCACTGAACACCGTGCACGTGCACCCCTCCGGCAACGGCACGGTCAACGCCGCCGTCCAGGCGTTCTACGCGTTCACCATCAGCTACGACGCGCGGCACGGGCTGATCGCACTCAGCCAGGCGCGCTGAGGGGCGGCTGGGCTCGGCCGGCGGCTAGGCTCGGCCGGCGGCTAAGGATCGGCCGGCGGCTAGGCTCGGCCGGCGCCGCGGCGGCGGCTCGGGGCCGGGCGGGCGGGCGTCAGGCCGGGCGGCGGCCCACCATCAGCGCCAGCTCGAGCCACTTGAACGGGCAGTCGACCTCCTCGAAGCCCGTCTCGCGCAGCCAGTGCAGCTGATCTCCCAGGTCGGCAAGCCGATCCGTCGGGTCGTCCTCGACGCGTCCGATCAGCTCGCGGAAGCGGACGTGCGCGCGCTCGCTCGGCGGGGCGACGAGGTCGAGGTTCGCGAACACCCCGCCGGGGCGCAGCAGCGCGAAGACCGCGGCGAACAGCGCGCGCTTGCGCTCGTCCTCCAGGTGATGCACGGCAAGGCCGGACACGACGGCGTCCACAGCGTCTGCGCCGGGGATGTCGAGCGGCTGTGCGAGATCGCCGAAGCGCACCTCAAGGCGCTGGTCGCCTTCCTGCTCGCGGGCGTCGCGGGCGCGGGCGCGAGCGCGCGCGCGGGTCAGCATCTCCTCTGAGTTGTCCACTCCCACGCCGCGCACATCTGGGTGTTCGCCGGCGATCAGCGCCAGCAGCCGTCCGTCGCCGGTGCCGAGATCGATCACCCGCTCGACCGGGTCGGGCAGCGCCGCCAGCAGCAGTCCCTCCGCTACGTCGCGGTGCGGGATCTCGCGTTTCAGGTAATCGGCGACCCGTTCCGGGCTGGACCACTCGCTCGACATCCGCGGAACATAGTCGCAGCGGCCGAGCGTGTACCGTGCCGGCCCATGTCGGTGACAGTGACCCCGGTCAGCGGCTTCAGCGACCTGCGCGCATTCGTCGATCTGCCGTACCGGTTACACGCCGGCACGCCGTGGGTACCGCCGCTGAAGCTCGAGCGCTACATCTTTCTCAGCCGCCGGCTGAACGCGTTCTTCAAGCACGGCGAGGCGCAGTACTTCCTCGCCCGCCGCGACGGGCGCGTCGTCGGTCGCATCACCGCGCAGATCGACCGCGCCTACAACGAGTTCCATGGCGACGCGACCGGGATGTTCGGATTCCTGGAGTTCGAGGACGATCCCGAGGTGGTCACGGCCCTGCTCGACGTCGCCGCGGCATGGCTGCGCGAGCGCGGCCGCGATCGCATGCTCGGCCCGATGGACTTCACCATGAACGAGGAGAGCGGCGTGGTCATCGAGGGCTTCGACCGCGAGCCGTGGATCAAGCAGCCCTGGCATCCGCCCTATTACCAGGAGCGCCTGGAGGCGGCGGGGCTGACCAAGGCGATGGACCTGCTCATGTGGGAGCTCGAGCTCGCCGACCGCGAAAGCATGCGCCCGATCATGTTCAAGCTGGCCGAGCAGCTGGAGGAGAAGCACGGCATCCGCATCCGCAAGATGAGCCGCCGCCACCTGCGCCGCGAGATGGACGAGTTCGCCAAGGTCTACAACTCGGCCTGGTCACGCAACTGGGGCTTCTCCCCCTACGGCAAGGAGGACCTCGACGCCCTGGCCCAGGAACTGCAACTGGTCTACGACCGCGACTGGTTCATGATCGCCGAGAACGACCGCGAGACCGTCGCGATGGCCATCACCATCCCCGACATCAACCAGGTGCTGGCGACGCATGAACGGACGCCTGCTGCCGCTCGGCTGGTGGTACTTCCTGCGCCGGCGCCAGATCATGGACCGCGTGCGCGTCGGCTTCCTCGGCGTCCGCCCCGAGTACGAGCACACCGGCGTGGCCGCCGGCCTCTACGTCGAGCACTTCAACGTGGCCGAGCGCACCCCCCGCAAGCACGGCGAGATGGGCTGGATCCTGGAGACCAACCGCCCCATGAACCGCGCCATGGAGCGCATGAACGGCCGCGTGGTCAAGCGCTACCGCGTGTACGAGCGGGCGCTGGGCGACGACTGAGGGGCCGGGACGCCGGGCGGGCGCGGCGCGGCGCGGCGCGGGCGCGGCCCCCGCAGGGTCGGCTCCAAGCGCCGGGGGACCTGCGGGGCGGCCGCGCCGGCCCGGGCCGCGACCTACTGCGGCCACCAGTCCGTGAGGATCTCGCCGTCGCCGGGATGGCGCGGGCCGAAGGCGAGCACCTCGAGTCCGTCGGGGCCGGCCTCGAACGCGCGGGCCACGCCGGGCGCGACCCGCACCGCGTCGAAGCGCGAGAGCTCGACGATGTCGTCGTCGAGCTTGACCCGGCCGCTGCCCTCGGTGACGACGTACACCTCCTCGGCCCGATCGTGGCGATGACCGAACTGCTGGCGCTTGCCGGGACGCAATCGCTGCAGGCTGAGTCCGGTGGCGCGGGTCGATAGCGGGACGTTCGGGAACCGGGCCTCCCCCATCTCGCCGAAGCCGTGCTTGGCCGCCATGTCCTCGACGGCCGGGAGTGACACGACGGTGTACGGCGCGACGCCGCTGCCCGCGTCGACGTAACCCACGCCGGCGACCGGCGTCGTGGCGATGATCTCGGGGCGGCCGTCGAGCAGCGGCATCACCTCGGCGATCCGTTCCCGGGCGCCCTCGACTTCGAGCGAGGCGTCGAGGTCGGCCTGGCTGCGCCAGATCTCGGTCACCCAAACGACATCCGGATCGGCGGCGTCGCGGTTGACGATGTACAGCTCACAGCCCGGCGTGCCGTCGAGCTGCCTGGCCGCCTCGAGCAGGTAGCCGGTCAGCGCCTCACCATGGCCGGCCTTGGCCGTCAGCTTGGCGTAGCGCCCGATCTTGGTCACCGGGGAAGCCTAGTCGCCGGCGCGCCGCCGGGCGCCACCGATCGGTCAAGCCTGGCTTGTGCCGACCCGGGCCACCGCCGGGCGAACGCCGCTGTCAGACGAGCTCGTCTTCGTGGCCGGCGATCGGCTCGCCGCTCGGCCAGCGCTGCAGGTTTGGTGGGTCGACCGCACCGTCTCCCCGCTCGCGGGATCCGGCCGTGCGCGGTACCGTGCCGGTGAGGCCGTGCCTCGCTCCGCTGACGGTGGCGCCGTCGGCGCGCGCATCCCGAACGCGAGACGAGGGGGAGAATCCAGCCGATGTCGTTCGACGTGCCTGACGCAGACGTGCAGGCCCAGGCGTTTGCTCGGATCGGCGAGACGCTGCTGGACCCGTTCGCGGTCGCAGAGGCCGTTCGCGACGAGGACGGCGCGGTCGTGGACTTCCTCTACGTGTACTCGAACACGGCGGCCAATCTCCGGGTGCCGGGCGGCATCGCCGGCCACCGCGTAAGCGAAGCTGTGCCCGCCGAGCTGTTCGACGAGGTCCTCAACACGTACACGAGCGCGCTCACCGGTGGGGATCCGGTCACCGCGCGGATGCACTACAGCGGCGGCCACGACAACCTCATATGGATCACGCTGAAGACGCGTGGCGTCGGCGGGGACCGGGTGACGGCCAGCTGGCGCGACACTGCGCTGCCGGGGCGCACCGGCGAACGACTCAGGCAGTGGTCGGACATCTTCGACGGGGCCGGTTGGGGCGTCGCGGTCATCGCCGACGGACGCCTGCAGACCGTCAATCCGGCGTACGCGGCGATGCACGGCTACACGGTGGAGGAGCTCGAGGGAGCGCCCCTGCCCAGCCTGCTGTCCGAGGAGACGCTCGCCGACTTTCCCGAGCGCCACGCCAGCATCCTGCGCGACGGCACGCGCACCTTCGAGTCCGAGCACGTCCGCAAGGACGGGACCACGTTCCCGGTGGAGGTCAACGTGGCCGTCACCACGGGCGACGACGGTCGCGAGCGATACCGCGTGATCCACCAGCACGACATCACCGAGCGCCGGCGCACCGATCGCGAGCTCATCCAGCGTCAGGAGATGTTCGCCGCGGCGGTCGGCAGCATGCTGGATGCGTTCGCCATCGCCCATGCGGTTCGCGACGAGGGCGGGCGCATCGTCGATTTCGAGTACGAGTACGTCAACGACGCCGCCTGCCGGGAGTACCAGCGCACCCGGGAGGAGACCGTCGGGCGGCGTGCGCTGGACGTCCTGCCCGGGTACGCCGAGGCCGGGGTCCTCGCGCAGTGCGTGGCGGTCGTCGAGACCGGTAAGCCGCTGGACGTCAATGCCGCCGTCCTGGAAGACCCACGCGGCAAAGGCGACACGAGGGCGCGCGTCTTCGACTACCGGCTCGTGCGACTCGGAGACGGCATCACCATCACCTGGCGCGACGTGACCAAGCGCGTCGCCGCCGAGGAGCGCTTTCGGGCGTTGCTGCAGGCGGCGCCCGATGCCATTCTCAGCGTCGGCTCCGATGGGCGCGTCGAGGTGGTCAACCAGCAGACCGAGCGGCTGTTCGGCTATGAGCGAGCCGAGCTGATCGGCAAGCCGGTCGAGCTGCTCATCCCGGCCCCGGTCGGTGACAAGCATGTCTTCCACCGCGGCGCCCACGCCGCTGATCCCGGTGCGCGCCGGTCGGGCGACGCCGCGGCGTCGCCGGACACGATGGAGTTGCTCGCGGTGCGCAAGGACGGGTCCCGGTTCCCGGTCGAAGTGTCTTTGGCGCCGCTCTCCTCCGAGCCGGGCGCGAGCACGACGGCCATCGTCCGTGATGTGACCGAGCGCAAGCGCTCCGAACAGGCGCTGCGCGACGCCGAGGAGCGCTTCCGGACGGCGTTCGAGCGCGCACCGGCCGGGATGGCGCTGTTGAGCGCGGCCGAGGACGGACTACGGACGGGTGCTGCAGGTCAATCAGACCCTGTGCGAGATCACCGCCCTGCACGCGCGACGCACTGCTCGATGCCGGGCTGTCGACGCTGACCCACCCAGACGACCGCGCCCGCGAGGCCGAGCAGCTCGCCGCCGTCGCCACCGGCGAGCAGAGCAGCGGTCATCTCGATGCCCGCCTGGTCACGCCGGACGGGCAGACCCGGGATGTCTCGATCCGGCTGTCCGCCGTCACAGCGCACGGACGGTCTCCCTACGTCATCAAGCATGTCCTGGACATCTCCGAACGCCGCGCCTTCGAGGAACAACTGCAGTACCTCGCCGACCACGACTCGCTCACCGGCCTGTTCAACCGGCGGCGCTTCGGGGAGGAGCTCACCCGCCACCTGCAGCTGGCCGGTCGTCACGAGCCAACCGGCGCGGTGCTGCTCATCGACCTGGACAACTTCAAGTACGTCAACGACACCCTCGGCCACAGCGTCGGCGACCAACTCATCCGCGACGCGGCGGGGCTGCTGCGCTCCCATCTGCGCGCCTCGGACACCGTCGCGCGCTTCGGCGGTGACGAGTTCGTCGTGCTGCTGCCGGATGCCGACGCCGACACGGCACGGACCACCGCACGCCACCTGGGCGCGCTGTTCGAAGGCGCACGAGCGAGTGAGCAGACCGGGGGCGCCGGGCAGATGACGGTGTCCATCGGGGTGAGAGCGATCGACCGCGACGCCTGCCTGGTGTCATGGGAGCACCTCGTGGCCGAGGCCGACATCGCCCTTTACGCCGCCAAGGAATCCGGACGCAACCAGGCGGTGATGCACGGCGACCACACGCACGGCCGGGCGCGCATGCACGAGACCCTCGCCTGGTCGGAGCGCTTGCGCGCGGCCCTGCGCAGCGACGGCCTGGCGCTCTACGCCCAGCCCGTCGTGTCACTGCAGGGCAGGGACCAGCTGCCGCGCTACGAGCTGCTGGTACGAATCGAGGACCCGGACGGCACCGTGCACGAGCCGGCCGAGTTTCTGCCGGTGGCCCGCAGCTTCGGCTTGATGCGCCGCCTCGATCGTGAGGTCATCACGATGGCGATGCAGCTCGCAGCGGACTGCGACGAGTCCGTTCACCTGGCCATCAACGTGTCCGCCGACTCCGTCACCGATCCCGACCTGGCGGATTTCATCGCCGCTCAAGCGGCCAGCAGGAACGTCGATCCGTCTCGCGTCATGTTCGAGATCACCGAGACGGACGCCATCGCCAACCTGCCGCAGGCCACGGAGTTCGCGGGGCGCCTGCACGCGCTCGGCTGCGCGCTGGCGCTGGACGACTTCGGCGCCGGCTTCGGGTCCTTCTATTACCTCAAGCACCTGCCGGTGGACATCCTGAAGATCGACGGCGGGTTCGTTCGCGAGCTGTGCCGCGACCCCGCCGACCAGGTGATGGTCAAGGCCATGGTGCAGACCGCGCGCGGGCTCGGGAAGCAGACGGTCGCCGAATGGGTCGGTGACAGGCCGACACTCGACCGGCTCGCCGGATACGGCATCGACTACGCCCAGGGCTACTACATCTCCTGCCCGCTTCCTGCCGCCGAGTTGCCCCGTCAGGGGTGGCCGCAGCCACGGAACGCGCCGTCGCCGCGCCGGTAGGCGCCGCCGTGCGACGACGCGGCGGCCGCCTCAGCCGTAGCGCTGCTCGAGCTCGCGCCACACCGCGCTGAGCGGGACGCGACCGAAGCGCCGTAGGACGGCGGAGCCGGCCAGCGAGTACTGCTGCCGGCGGCAGAAGGCTGCACTGGGATTGCCGCGGAACGCGGTCGCGCGATGGTCGGTGAGCTCGGGCCTGTACGGACACAGGTGGAAGCCGCAGACGGTGTCGTCACACGGGTCGCGCTCGTCCGCCAGCAGGCGATCATGCGCGCGCCCATCGGTCAGGCAGGCGGGAAGGCGATCGCTCGTACCGACGAGCAGCTGCGTCTTCTGCAGCCGCGTGGGGTCGGCTGGATCGAGCTGCTCGTTCATGTTGAGCACGAGCACGATCTCGCCGAGCAGTCGCGCGGCCTGCGGGTCGAGCTCGTGGCCCGAGCGGGCGATCACGGTCGACTCGTCCTCCCACACGAACTCCCCGATGGCCCCCCGGTCGACGCCCCTCGCGCACAGGCGCGCGGCGACGGCGACGAAGCGGTGCTCGTCGGCCATGGCGCCATCCAGCGCGGCGTGCAACGGCGCGTGGCGAGGACTGTCGACGCCGACCCGTGCCGCCCGCAGGCCCAGTGCCTGGACCGCCATCGCCCGCGCATACCAGAAGGTTCCATGCGTCGACAGCGACGCGACATCGTCATCGTGATCGCCGCGCGTGTGTTGCCAGGAAGCATGCTTGAAGCCCTGGGCGAGCGATGCCTCCAGGCCAAGGCCGATGTTGCGCGGGCGCCACTGCTCGACCAGCCGGGCCAGCCGGCCGAGCAGCTGGCTCGCCTCGTCGGCGTGGGGTGAGTCGTCGGCCAGCAGCTGCTCGGTGAGCGCGGGCAGGAACTTGGCCATCGCGCTGCACGGCTTCTTCAGCGCGGGGGGAAGCTCGGGAAACTCAGTCTCGGGCGGCTCCCACGCCTCGGCGTCGCCCATCATCCCGTCGAGCTTGGAGCGGACCGCCTCGTAGCTCTCGCGCGGCCGCTCCGTCACCCGCTCCACCACGCGCCACGTCTCGGCATAGGCGCCTTCGCGACCGAGATCCCACAGCGCTCGGAACGCAGCCGGGCTGCCCAGCGTGGCCAGCGCATCGAGCGCGCGCAGCCGAGACGGCACGCGCGCGGCCGCGTAGCCGCGGCACACGCCGGCGATCGCCGCCTGCCCAACCGGTGGCGGGGCGCGAACCGCAATCTCGGCTGCCGTGCCGGCGATGTCGAGTCGCGCGCCGGGACGGCGGTGCGCCCGCGCGCGGGCGAGCAGCTTGATGGCGACCGCGCTGGCGTCGATGTACCCGGCGGCAACCGCGATCCGCAGCGCCCGCAGCGACTCGCTGTTGAGCAGGTCCTCGGCGACGCATCGCCACATCGGGGTGGTGCCGTCCTCGGCCGGCAGCGCGAGCACGCGCGCGGCCAGCGCGGCGCGCATGATCGGATGGGGGAACTGCAGCCGCCCGTCCGCCGTCTCGCTGACCAGCTTCAGCCGCCCCGCGCTGAGCAGCGTCCGCCGGTAGTCCAGCTCGCGCGGATCGGAGGCTCCCGGCAGCTCGGCCACGCACGTGAGGACGCAGTCGACATCCCCATCGCGGGCGGCCGCCCGGTACGACACCGCGGCGGCGTAGGAGGCCAGATCCAGCGCATCGGCGCGTTCGTCCTCGGCGACGTCGGACTGCCGCTCGACCAGCCCGCGCTTCAGGGCGTCAAACCAGGCTTCCAGCAATCCCGCGCGCACCTCATCGACGGAGCCGGTCTCGGCGCCCGGGCCGCAGATCCCAGCCAGCCGCATCCGCGTGCCCTGATCACGGGTCCGCAGCAGCGCACGCGCGAAGCTGAGGTAGAACGGCTCGCTGGCGATGTCGGCGCACAGAACCAGCGGTTGGGCCAGCTCGCGCAGGGTCCCGCCGTCGAGCGTCGCGCCGCCGATGTAGTCGACCAGCGGATCGTTGGCCAGTGGCGGCAGCTCGTAGGCGCCGCGCCGCAGCCGGCCGGACAGCACGTCGGGCCGACTCGTCGCGACCACGGGAAGCGAGGCGCTGCCGAGCTCGGCCTCGTCGAGCACGCCGCCGCGTGTCAGCAGCTCGTCGAGACCGTCGGCCAGCACCACGATCATCCGATGACGGACCAGCTGACGCCATACGCGATCACCCTGGCTCTCCACGCCGAGCTTGCGATCGATGGTCATCAGAAACCGCCTGCGGGCGAGGGCGTCGAAATCGAGCGGCAGCGTCTCGCCGCGGACGGCGATCGGGACGGGGACCCACCCGCGACGGGCCAGCTCGCGCGTGAACCCGCGAACGAGCGTCGACTTGCCGGCGCCGGCGTCGCCGGCCACCACGATCACGCCGCTCGCCGGGCTGCGCAGCTCGGATTCCAGCGCCGCGTACAGCGCGGGGCGGTCCAACACGACGTCGGCGTCCGGCTCGGCCACGCCGGTCAGGAGGCGACCGGGGTGGGCGCGGGCGATGCGCAGGTAGGCGGACAGCAGGCGCGCGCGGACCAGCAGCACGAACGCCGCGGCACCGATGAGCAGCGATGCGAGCGTCGAGAACAGCCCGGTCAGCACGCTGCAGCCGACCGTCGAGCAGGCCGTGCGCGGGGGCACGGCGTAGATCAGCGCGACGATCCCGGCGCCGGCCAGCAGGCACCAGATCGCGTATTGACGCAGCAGGCGCGAGCGGACGCGCAGGTGAGCGCCGGCCCGGGCCGCCCGGCTCACGGCTGGTCAGACCAGGTAAAGGTCCCGAGCCCTCCATCGACGGCGACGTCGCTGCCGGTGACGTACGCCGACAGGTCGTCGCTCAGGAGGACCGCCACGATGTGTGCGACGTCCTCGGGACGGCCGATGCGCCCGAGGGGTACGAGCCGCCGAGTCCGCGCGAGCTCCTCCTCGGTCACCGGGTCGGGCACCGAGCCGGTGGCGATCACTCCCGGGGAGACGGCGTTGACCCGGATGCCGTGGGGGCCGAGCTCGTGCGCAAGCTCGCGCACGAGCATCGCGACGGCCGCCTTTGAGGCGCTGTAGTGCGGGTGCGTGCGCGGCCGGTGACTGTGCAGCGAGGACACGAACACCACGCTGGCGGCCTGCCCTCCGGCGACGAGCGGCTCGAGCAGCGCGCGGGTGAACCGCCACGGACCGACCAGGTTCGTGGCGAACGTGAGATCGACCGTCGCCGGATCGGCACCCAGAAAGGTGCCGGCCAGGTCGACGCCGACGTTGTTGACGACGAGCGTCGGTTGCCCGTGCACCGCGCAAACGCGTTCGGCCAGCGACTGCGCGTCGTCCCGCGCGAGGTCGCCCTGCAGCGCCGTCACGCCGTCCGGGGGCGCCGAGCCCGGGTCGCGGTCGAGCCCGACGACCCTGCACCCGTGCGCGGCCAGCTCGGCCGCGATCGCCCGCCCGATCCCCCGGTCTGACCCGGTGACGACAGCCACCTGCCCCGCAAGGTCCTTCATCGGGTGAACCCTAAGGCGTTTGCGCCTGGAGAGGGGCGGACCGGCACGCGAGAACGGCCGCGCGCCCCGACCGGCGCGGCCGCTGCACGCGGATGCGACACTGCGCGACCATGAAGCCGCAAGTCCACGTCATCACGCTGGCGGTGGCCGATCTCGAGCGTGCGCTGGCGTTCTACCGCGAGGGGCTCGGGCTGGCAACGGCGGGGGTCGTCGGGACCGAGTTCGCCGGCGACGGCGAGCGTCCCGCCGGAGACGTCGTGATGTTCCACCTCGACGGGAACGTCATTCTCGCTCTGTATCCGCGCACGGAGTTGGCCAAGGACGCGGAGATACCGCTCGGGACGCCGCAGTCGGGCGAGTTCAGTCTCGGGCATCTCGTCGCCACGAGGCAGGACGTCGACGCGCTGCTGGCCCAGGCCGAGGCGGCCGGCGCCACGCTCACCGGGCCAGCGCATGACCGGCCGTGGGGGATCTACTCGGGGTATTTCCGCGACCTCGACGGACACCTCTGGGAGATCATCTGGAACCCGCGGGGGTAGGTGGCTGGCGCCCCAGCGGCGCCCGCCGCCCCGGGCTACCGCTTTCCGAGCGTCGCCCGCGCGAGGTAGGAATGCCCGGCGTGGACCAGGATTGTCTTGCGGGTGGCGAACACCTGGACGGACACGACGTCCCGGGTGACCCGGGTGAGGGTGCCGGCGCACTCGTCGGTGATGCTCCACTGGGTGCCGCGCGCGGTGGCGGCGCTGTAGCTGCCGCGGGTCGTGAAGCTGCCGTGCACGGTGCTCTTCAGCTCCCCAAGCACCTTGCTGCTGACTGACTTGGCCGCGCTCGCCTTCTTGCCGGCGCTGACGCACACCTCCTTACGCGGATGCGAGTCCATGAGGTTGAGCTCGGTCAGGCCCTTCTGCTTGCGCGACTGCAACAGCTCGAAGATGCCAGCCGCGAAGGTGCCGGTGAACAGGGCGTTCTTCTTGGAGGTCGCGGCGGTGATGCCGACGACACCGCGGGTGGTGTCGAGGATCGAGCCCACCGGGATCTGACGCGCCTGCGTGAGCGGGATGAAGCCGGTGCCCTTCGACAGGCTCGCCGAGGCGAGCGGGTCGCGAGCCGAGTTCGCGCGGCTGAGCTTGGCGCCGGGCGGCAGCTTGATCAGCACGGTGCCACTGACCGGGGTGACGTTGACCGCCTTGCCGAGCACCGGCGGGGGCAGCGGTGGCGGTGCCGACGACGAGGTCGAGGACGTGCTGGTGCTGCTGGTCGTGGTGCTCGTTGCGCTCGACGTCGCGGCGGTGCCCGCCGGGGCGCGCCGCCGCCGCCGCCGGTGGCGGCGGCGCTGGTCACCGGCGGCGGGCTGACCGGGTTCAGCGTGGCGGCCGCGACACCGCCCCGGAGGTCGCCGCCCAGACACTGCGTTCCATCGGGTGTACAGGCCAGCGAGAACAGCGGCGACTGGGGGTCGACGATCGTCGGCGCCGACCAGGCCCCCGCACCGCCGGTGGGATTCGTCGATGCGACCACATCGCCGATGTAGTCGTCGGCCACGCAGAGCGAGACCGACGGGCAGGTCAGGTTGTCAAGCCCGTCGGGATCGATCGGCGTCGTCTCGACCCAGGCCGACGCACCGCCGGTCGGATTGGTCGACGTGAGGACGTCGCCGCGATCGTCGACGGCGACACACAGGGAGGCCGCCGGGCAGCTGATCCCGTCGAGGAGATAGGTGTCGTTGGCGGGGTCGACCGCCGACCACGACGACGTCGCGGGGTCGGGCGAGACGATGAGGCCGCCGTTGGCCCCCTTTGCAACGCACAGCGTGGTGCCGGGCGCACACGACACCGCCCCCAAGTCGTCCGCGACACCGGTGCTGGCCGGCTTCGACCACGTGCCGGTCGCGGGGGCGGTGGAGGTGAGCGCGTTGCCCGAACTGTCGACGGCCACGCACAGCGAGCTCGACGGGCAGGCCACCCCGCTGATCCCGTTGCCCGGGTCCACGCTCTCCGGCTTGGACCAGGCCGACGCACCACCGGCGGGGTTGGTGCTCGTGAGGATGTTGCCCTGACTGTCGGCGCCCACGCACAGTGACGTCGAGGGCGCACAGGCAACCGCGTAGAGCACGTTGAGCGGCGAGTCGATGTTCGCTGCCGACCACGAGACGGCGGCGCCGGGGTTGCCGTTGGTCTCGGACACGAGGTTGCCGGCCAGGTCGGCGCCGACGCACAGCGAGGTCGACGGGCAGGCGAGCGAGAACAACTCGTTCGTGCCCGGGAGCGCCCCGACCGGCGCGGAGAAGCTCGCGGCGTGGCCGACGTTGTCGACGTCGGTGCCGGTGATCACGGCACCCGTGTCGGTGCCGATGAAGCACTGGGCACCGCTGGATGGGCAGTTGAACGCCTGAGGAAGACCGGTGTACCCGGTGAGCGTCTCGGCCGTCCAGGTCACGCCCTTGTCGACCGAGACGAGCAGGCCGCCCGGGACGCCGTCGCCGCTGGAACCAGCCGTGCCGGCGATGCAGAGCACGCCGCTGCCGGCGGAGTCGTCGGCGAAGCACGAGATCTGCGAGCTGACGACGCCACCAAAGCCGGTCGTGGTGGGGAGCGTCCAGCGGGCCCCCGGCTCGGTGGCGGTGGTGGCGATCGCGGGCGCGTCGTTGGCGTTGGTGCCGTAGGCGAGGCAGAAGGTCTGCGAGGCACAGGTGAGACTGAAGATGCTCGTCAGCCCGGTTGCCGCCGGCGCGCTCCACGACGTCGCGCTAGTCGGGGTCGCCGAGCCGAGCCACTTACCGTTGGACAGCACTGCGATGCAGCCCTTCCCCGTCGGGCAGGCGATCCCCTTGACTTCGACGTTCGGCGACGCCGTGTTGCTGGTCCCGGACACCGGGATCGCCGTCCAAGGAACGCTGGTCGGCGTGGCTGACACGTACAGGGACTCGGTCGCGCTCGACGTCGGGAAGGCGGCGCCGATGCACACCGTGGCCCCCGGCGCGCAGGCCGGATCATCGAGCTCCCCGGCGGGGAACAGCTCGGGTGTGAACGCCGACAACCCGCCGGTCGGGCTCGTGGTGGTCAGGATCGCGCCGCTGGAAGCCGCCGGATCGAAGCCACCGGCGATGCAGAACGGACCCGAGGCATCGGTCACGCACGACGTACCGTCGAGCGAGTAGCCGCTGGCGGACTGCGTCAGCAGCGTGGTGGGCAGCACCGACCAGTCGCTCGGCGAGGCGCCGCTCGGGTCGGTCGAGCCCACGAGGTCTCCAGAGCTGCCGGTGTCGCCCAGGCAAACGGAGGTCGCGGTGCAGGAGAGCGTGTCAAACGACGGCGTCGATCCGGCGTCATACGGGTACTGGTGGTCCACGAGCACCGGCGCCGTCCAGCTCAGCGGCCCGGTGGAGGCAGCCAGTGCGTTCGTGCCGATCCGCTCGGCGGCGACGCCCGCCGCGAGGGCCAGGAGGAGCCCCAGCAGGGCGATCGCGCGCCGGCCTGGGCGCGCACGCGCCGCCGCGCCAGGCGCGACGCCATCGGCGGCTCGCGGCAGCTCGTGCAGCAACGACTCGCGTGGAGTGCGTCGGCGTTTCGTCATCCGTGCCCCAGCCGCCCCCTGTGCTTGATCGACTTCGCGCGAACCGCGTGGGCGCCGATGGTAGTGTCGCGGCCGACTCACTGTCAAACCGGCCCGGCCCTCTGATCAGCGGATTCGCGCACACCCGTACGGACGCGACTGTGGTGGCGGCGATCCCCGGCGAGGACGATCGGCCGCAGCGGATGCTCACGCGCGAGCGCTGGGCGATCGCCCTGCTGGCACTGGGAACCGCCTGCTTCTTGCCCGAGGCGCTGAACCGCTTCGTGTTCCCCAAGCTCGGGGTGATCGCCGCGGGCGCGCTCCTGGCGTTGACCGTTCCGCCGCGGGGACGGCTACCGCCGCTGGCCGTCGGGCTACTGGCAGCGAGCGCCGGGGTGCTCCTCGCGGGCGCACTGGCAGGGGCCGCGCCGGTCGCCCAGTTCGTTGGGCGCGCGCCGCGCTACGAGGGCGTGTTCGTGCTGCCGGTGTACCTCGCGGCGCTCGTCGCCGGTGCCCGGCTGCTCGGGCCCAATCGCGCTCGCGGGTCGACGGCATGGCTGCTGCAGTTCCTGGCCATCGCGGCCCTGGCGGTGGGCATCGAGGCGGCGCTGGAGGCGGCCGGGCTGCGCCCGCTCGCGAGTAACGTCAGCCGGCCCGGCTCGCTGCTGGGCAACGCCAGCGACGAGGGCGCGTGGGCGGTGCTGGTGCTCGGCCCGCTGGCCAACGTGACGCTGCGCGTGGGCGGGCGGCTGCACCTTGCCGGCACTCTGGCTGCCGCCTCCGCGCTGGTCGCCTCCGGCTCGCGGGGCGCGCTGCTCGGCGCCGTCGTGGTGGTGGCGGTGCTCGCGGCGCTCGCGCCGGGTCGCGAGCTGCGCGCGCTGCTGGGCGCCGGGCTGGTCGTCGTAGCGGCCGGCGCACTGGCACTCCCGGCGACGCGCTCGCGAGTGACCGGGTCAAGCCCGCTGGCCGGGCACACGGTGAGCGGGCGCGAGCAGCTGTGGAGCGAGACCGTCTCGCTGCTCGGTGGCCACCCGCTCCTCGGCGCCGGCCCGAGCGGCTACGTCGATGCGATCCCCGCGTACCACAGCGCGCGCTATGAGACCGACGTCGGCACCGCCGACCCGCCGGACAGCCCGCACGACTGGATCCTGCAGGCGGCCGTGGCGGGTGGAGTGCTGCTGGCGCTGCTCGCCATCGCCCTGGCCGGACTGACGCTCGTGCGCGGCTATCGCGCCACCCAGGCGCAGGTCAGCGGAGGCGAGGCGGCGGCCGTCGTCGGCGTGCTCGGTGGGCTGGCCGGGTACGCGACGGCGTTGCTGTTTCACCTCACCTCGCCGGGGACGACCCCACTGGCGGCACTGTTCGCGGGGATGCTGCTCGCTGCGCCGGTCGCCTGGCCGGCCGGTGGGCTCGCGCAGACGACCGCGCCGGCCCGGGCCCTCGAGGCGCTGCGCCGGCCTGCGCGCGTGGCAACGATCGCCGTCCTGGGCGCGCTCGTGGTCGTGTTCGTCGCGGCGGCGCTGGCCGAGCTGCCGCTGCGGTCGGGCATCGAGGCCGCCGCCTCGGGCCGCTTTGCGGCGGCGGACCGGGACTTCGACCTGGCGCGCTCGTTGCGCCCGTGGGACGCCGGCGTTGCCGCGACCGCGGCGCACGCGTACGCGACGCTGGCCAGCGACGGTATCGCCAGCGCCGCGGGTCCCGGCGCAAGCTGGGTGGCCGACGAGCTGAGCGCCTACCCGCGGTCGATCCAGGCACTCGAGGACGGGGCGGCGATCGACTTCGCCGCCGGGCAGCTGTCGGCGTCGTCGGCACTGCTCGTTCGCGCGCTGCGCCTCGAGCCGGCCAACCCGGACGTACGCGTCGATGCGGGTGAGAACGCCCTTGCTCAGCGGCGGTACGCGGTGGCGATCGGGTACTTGGCCGAGGCCGCAGCGGTCGAGCCGCGCAACCCGGCGCCCTGGCGCGGCTTGGCGGCCGCCTACCGCGGCGAGGGACGCGCGGCCGCGGCGCAGCGGGCGTCCGAGCGCGCGGCGGCCCTTGCCTCACCCGGGTGATCTCCCCAGCTCCCTCGATCCGCTGGACGCAATCGCGGGGCAGGCCAACGTCGCGTAACACATCGATGCCCGTGGCGGATGTACATTGCCATGTGCAGCGACGCATCTTCTCGTCGGCAAGGGGGCGCGGAGATTCCGGCAGAGACAGCAGACCAGGCGGCGCCCGGGTCAGCGGGCGACGAGCGAGAACCAGGCCGGCGACGGCGCCGCCGGCCGCGCCCTGGTGCGCTCGCGGCCGTGGCGATCATCGCCGCGCTGACCGCTGCCGGGCTCGGCCTGTCCGCCGACCTGGCCACCGGCCAGCCCCCCTGCACCGACACCTGGACGGCGACGGCGGGCGGCTCGTGGAGCACGGCGGCGGACTGGACCACCGAGGCGAATACGCACGCCGTGCCGACCGCGAGCGACGACGTCTGCATCACGAACCCCGGCACCTACACGGTGACGCTCAACGGCGCGGAGTCGGCGAATTCCATCACCGTCGGCGCCGGGTCGACGGGCAGCACCCAGACGCTGCTCATCCAGGGCATGGGAACCGTCGGGGCCGTCGGCACCGCCACGCTCACGCTGTACGCGAACAGCACCGTGCAAACGGGCGGTGAGCTCACCTTCGACGGAACCGCCGGCGGCTCCGCCGCTCTGGCGCCCCCACCCCCCTCGTCGAGCGGCACCGTCGCTCCCGATACTCACCAACGACGGCACGGTGGAGTTCGAGGGGAACGACCCCGACGAGCTGCAGGTGCAATTGGACAACGCCGCGGACGGCGTCGTCAACGTCGACACCCCCGACGCGACGCAGAACACGACGACCCCGACGATCAACGACGGGTCGTTCACGATCGGCAGCGGCGATGCGTTCGCGCTGTCGAACGAGGCGTCGTTCACCAACGACGCCTCGGTGGCCAACAGCGGCTCGCTGACGCTCGACGCGAGCACATGGACGCAGTCGGTCACCGCCTCCGGCGCGCGGACGTCCGGCAATGCGATCGTCCTCACCGACAGCACGCTCGACGACTCCGCCGGCCCCGGCCAGTTCCAGCTGGTGGGGTCCTGCTACCTCTACGGCACGATCCCGGCGGGCCAGACCGTCACCGTCGACGGCACGAGCACGGATTCCTTCGCGGTGATCAGTGACAACGTCATCAACGACGGCACGCTGATCCTCGACAGCGGCGGCGGCGACGCCTACGCCGACCTCCAGGCCTACGTCGACCCCCCGACGTTCACCAACAACGGCACGCTGGAGTCCGAGCTGCCACCCGCTAACGGCGGCAGCAACTACCTCGAGGTCGATCTCGACAACACCACCACCGGCAGGATCGAGGTGCTGAGCGGAACGCTCTCCCAGGACGACGGCACCACGACGACCAACGACGGCATCCTCGCCGTGGACGCGACCGCGTCGGCGGCCGCGGCGTTCGACCTCACGAACGAGTCGGCCTTCACCAACGATTCGGATGGCACGCTGGCGTTCGACATCGCAAGCGCCAGCAGCTTCGGAGCCCTGAGCCTCAGCTCGGGCACCACGTTCACCCTGGCCGGCGCCGCCGACCCGATCCTGATCGGCGGTTACGCGCCGCCCGTGGGGACCGAGTTCGACGTGATCAGCGGCGCCGGCTCGGGCGCGTTCACGGCGGTCGACAACAACTTCAGCGCCGACTACAACAGCGCGAACTCGGTCGGGCTCGTGCGCGACCCCGACAGCACCGCCACCACGGTTTCCGCCTCCCCGCCCGCGACGGCGTACGGGAGCACCGTCACCCTCAAGGCGACGATCTCGACCGGCCCCGGCGGCGTCGGCAACCCGACGGGCACGGTCAGCTTCCATGACGCCGGCAACGTCCTCCTCGGGACGGCCACACCGTCGACGACCGCCGGCGTCACCACGGCAACACTGAACGTGTCGACGCTCGCCGTCGAGACGCACTCGATCACCGCGACGTACGGCGGCAGCGACAACTACTCGTCCTCCGCCTCCGCCACCCCGGCGCCGGTCACGGTGTCGCCGGCGGGCACCACCACCACGCTCAAGAGCTCGGCCAACCCGGCGACGTTCGGACAGCTCGTGACCCTCACCGCCACCGTCGCCGGCCCGGCGGGAGCCACCGCCCCGACCGGGGCGGTCACCTTCACCGACGGCAGCACGACACTCGGCACCGGCACGCTCACGACCACCGCCGGCGTGACCACGGCCACGCTGAACGTGTCAACGCTCGCCGTCGCGACGCACTCGATCACCGCGTCCTACACCGGCAACGCCGACTACAACGCGAGCACCACGACCACCGCCCTGAGCCAGGTCATCAACAAGGCCATCCCGACGACCACCGTCTCGTCGTCCAGCGGGACGGTCACCTATGGTCAGACGGTCACCTTCAAGGCGCTCGTCAGCGGCCCGGTCGGAGCCGCCGCCCCGACCGGCACGGTCACCTTCAAGGACGGCAGCACGCAGCTCGGGCCGGTCACGCTGACCACCGTGAACGGCGTGACCAGCGTGTCGCTGTCGACGTCAACGCTCGCCGGCGGCCTGCATTCGATCACCGCCACCTACACCGGGAACACCGACTACACCTCGGCCGCCTCCACCACCCCGGCGCCGGTCACGGTGAACCCGGCGAACACCACCACCACACTGAAGAGCTCGCTCAACCCGGCCACGTTCGGGCAGCCCATCACCCTCACCGCCACCGTCGCCGGGCCGGCCGGAGCCCCCGCCCCGACCGGCAGCGTCACCTTCGTCGACGGCAGCGCGACGCTCGGCACCGGCACGCTCACCACGACCGCCGGCGTGACCAGCGCGACGCTGAACGTGTCCGCCCTGGCCGCGAGATCGCACCCGATCACAGCGTCCTACGCCGGCAGCGCCGACTACAGCGCGAGCAGCACGAGCAGCACGCTGACCCAGGTCATCAAGCAGGCGACCCCCTCCGCCGCGGTCACGCTCTCGAGCAGCTCGATCACCTCAGGCCAGCCGGTCACCTTCACGGCGACGGTGGCGGGTCCGGCGGGAGCCAGCGCGCCCACCGGCACGGTCACCCTCACCGACGGCACCACGACGCTCGGCACCGGCACGCTGTCGATGACGGACACCGGCGCCGCCACCGCAACGCTCACGGTGCCCACGCTCGCCGCCGGGCCGCACTCGATCACGGCGTCCTATAGCGGCGACCCCAACTACCGCAGCGCGACGGCGACGCCCCTGAACGAGGTCGTCAACCCGCCGACGTCGATATCGCCCAACCAGTCGACGTCGAGCACCACGACCGCGGTCGGGACGCCGACGGCGGTGAGCACGAGCGCGAGCACGACCACCACCGCCAGCGCGGTAACCACCACGAGCTCGACCACCACCTCGACCACCACCACCGTGGCGCCTCCGCCGCCGCCGGTCCTCTACAAGGCCGAGAACGTCGCCCCGGTCAGCGGCAAGGTGTACATCGCGCTCCCGCCCGGCGCCACGCTCAGTCGCGCGGCGACGGCCGGCGGGCCCCTGGCCGGCGAGAGCCTCAGTAAGGGCACGCACTTCATCCCGCTGACCCAGGCGCGTCAGATTCCCGTCGGCTCGGTCCTCGACACACTCGGTGGAACGGTCGCGGTGACCGCGGCGAGCACCAAGCGCGGTCAGTACTACACGGGGAACTTCACCGCGGGCATCTTCGAGCTGCTGCAGGAGCGGGGCCAGCAGGGCCTCAGCGACATCACGCTGATGGACACGCTCAACCGCAACAAGGCGTGCGCCTCGGTCGGCAAGAAGGCCTCCGTCGCGCGCAACGTCAGCAGCAAGGTGCTCGGCCTGCTCAAGAGCACCGACCACGGCAGGTTCAGCACGCGCGGGGACTACAGCGCCGCGACGGTCCGCGGGACGCAGTACAGCGTGGAGGACACCTGCGCGGGCACGATCACCACGGTGACGCGCGGCTCGGTGGTCGTCGACTACTTCCGCCGCCACCGCAACGTGGTGGTGAGTGCCGGCCAGGCCTTCCTGGCCAAGGCGTCCGGCGCCCCGAGCACCGTCGTCTCGATCGGCAAGAAGCCCGCGAAGAAGGGGTGAGACGGCGCCGCGCAGCGCGGGGTCTCACCCCGACGGGCGGCGCGTGATCGTCCTGCGCGACGCCACCCCCGACGACGCGGCGGGACTGGCCCGCATGCACGTCGACGCCTGGCGGGCCGCCTACGCCGCGATCTTTCCGCAGGAGGTGCTGGCGCAGCTGTCGGTGCCAAAGCGCCAGGCGGCCTTCGCCCATCAGCTCGCCGCGGAGCAGTCGGCGCAGGCGCCGGAGTGGACGATCGCCGCGGCGGCGGGGGCGGAGATCGTCGGCTTCGCCAGCGGCGGTCCGAGCCGAGACGACGACGCCGCAACGGCCGGCGAGCTGTACGCGCTGTACGTCGCGCCGGCGCAGTGGGACCGCGGCGTGGGCTCGCAATTGATGGCCGAGACCGTGCGGCGGCTGCACGGCGGGCAGTTCGCCGATGCGCTGGTGTGGGTGCTCGAGGACAATGAGCGCGGCCGCCGCTTCTACGAGCGGCGCGGCTGGACCCCGGACGGGGCGCGGCGGCCGATCGCGATGCTCGGCGGCGCCGCGCGCTCGGTCGAGGTGCGCTATCGGCGCGCACTCCTCCGCGAACCGGGTCGGTAGTGCACGCCCGCGCAGCCGCGGGTAACGCCGGATGGAGCCCGCCGGGCGGGAGCCTAGGGTCCAGGCATGCTGTTCGCTCCCCCCTCGCCCTCGGGCCAAGCCGGATGAGTCCGGCCCCCGTCACTGACCGCGATCGCTCCGTCCCCCCCGCCACGCACACCTCGATCCGGGTGGTCTTGGCCATCAATCACGGCTTCGTGCGGCGGAGCCTGCGATCGCTGCTCGATGAAGACGCCGACGTCGACGTCGTCGCCGAGGCCGCGGACCTCGCGGGCGTCATGCGCCACGTGCGCAGTGATCGCCCGCAGGTGCTCGTCCTGGCGGCAAACGTCCCCGACGGCTCGATGCTGAACGCGATCCGGCGGCTGCGCGGGCAAGCGCCCGAGACCGCGATCGTCCTCACGACGATGATCGACGACCCGCGCCTGGCACACGAGGCGATCGCCGCCGGCGCCAGCGCGTGCGTGCTGACGGACTCGGCCGATCCGGCGCTGCCACTGGCCATCCGCCGAGCGGCGGTCGGCGGGAGCTACCTCGATCCACGGATCGAGGCGGGTCAGCCGCTGTCGGCGCACGCGGCGGGCCGGGCGTCCGACGCCGCGTAGCCCACCGCTGATCAGGCGGCCAGCAGCGCGGGCGCCGCGGGTGCGAACGGCGCCTCGACGGCCGCGGGCTCCGCATCCTGGGCGACCGGCACCGACCGCATGATGCTCACGTCCGGGCTGGTGTGCAGGTCGATCTCGCTCCCGGGGCTGTCCTGGCCGTTGACGGTCTCGATCGTGCGCACGGCCGGGCGCTCGAGGCCGCCGTCGGAGCTGACGCTGGCCACCAGCGCGCGGGCACCGGTGTTGAGGAGCACCTCCGTGCCCACCGGGTAGGGCGGCACGTGAGAGCGGAACACCTCGACCACGAGCGGGTCGAACGCACTGTCGGCCCCGTCGATGATCGTCTGCCAGGCCACTTCCGGCGGCCTCGCCGGGGCATGCGGGCGGTTGCTCGTCATCGCGCAGTAGACGTCGACCACCGCGGCGACCCGCCCGAGCTGGTGAATGTCCTCGCCGGCCAGTCCGTACGGATAGCCGCCGCCGTCCCAGCGCTCGTGGTGGCGGCGGATGACCGCCTGCACGAGCGGACTGACCGTCCAGCTGCTGAACATCTTGGCCCCGACCGCGGGATGCTCGCGCATGATCGCCATCTCCTCGCGGGTGAGCGGACCCTGCTTGTGGATGATCGCGTCGGGCACCGAGAGCATGCCCACGTCGTGCAGGAGCAGCCCGAGTCCGAGCTTCAGCAGCCGGGTGTCGAGGTTGCGGTACTGGCGCTTGCGCTCCCAGTCCAGATAGCCGTGCCGGCGGATGAGGTGCTCGCCGATCAGCAGCCCCAGCGCGGTGGTGTTGACGGCATGGCGGTAGGCGTAGTTGTCGGCGCTCGAGAGGTCGGCGAGCGCGATCCCCGCCTCGCTGGCGTCACGCAGCTGCTCGGCCAGCCGCACCGTCACCTGCTGCAGGCAGGCGAGCTGTCGCTCGGAGATCTGCGCACCCTGGCTGCCGTCGCGCAGGCTGACCATCGCCTCGCGGACACCCTTGGTCGCCTGGCTGCGCTCGCTGTCGCTGATCAGCGGCGTCGCGCGGATCCCCGCGCTGGCAATGTCCTCGACCCACACCGCGTTGATCCCGGCGCCGATCAGCCGCTGGGCGTAGTCCGGGGTGACCTTCGTGCCGCTGCGCAGCAGCGGCGTCATGTCCGCCCCGCCGGCATGAACGTCGGCGGCCAGGATCGCGTCCGCGACCAGGCGCCTGGTCGGAAGCAGTCTCATCGGGTCACCGCATCGGGCTGGGGATTGCCCATATCGCGAGGCTACCAAGGCCCAAACGAGGCCGATTGAGCACTGGACGGGTGTCGCAGGGCATATGTCCACCTGCCCACGGGGCCGCCGCGACCGCCGCCGGCGAGTCCGGACGCGCGCCGTGCGCTCAGCGCACCAGCGTGACGACGCGCGTCTCGGTGTACAAGTGCCCGGCGGCGTCCGTGAAGCCGGCGCTGACGTGAACGCGGATGCGGCGTGAGCGGCGCAGCAGCCGCGTCCCTGCGCGGCTCAGCCGCACCTGCACCGTCACGCGGCCGCCCGCGGCGCGTGCGCGGCCGGTGGCGATGAGGCTCCCGGACGCGGTGCGCCAGGCGAGGACGAGCGTGCCGGGGCCCGGCGCGTCAAACGGCGTCGCGCACCCGCGCGCGGCGAGGATGCGGGCGATGCGCCGGTGCTCGCACGAGTCGCGCAGGGCGCCGGCCAGCGCGCCGAGCGCCGCCGCCCGCGACACGCCCGCCGGCGCCGGCGGCAACGGGCCGGTGCCGATCAGCACGTCGCCGCTGTCGTCGCCCGCGATGCAGCGGGCCGCCGACGGGCAGGCGAGCGAGGTGATGACGCTGCCGGGATCGAGGAGGGTCGCCGACCACGCCGCCGGGTCCTGCGGGTCGCTGGCGGTGACGAGGTCCCCGAGGTCGTCGGCGCCGACGCACAGCGACGCCGACGGGCAGTCCAGCCGGGTGAGCGGGGCCGGGAGATTGGGATGGATCGACGTCCAGGAGCTCGCGGCGCCGGTTGGATCGGTGGAGTAAAGGATGTTCCCGCCCTGGTCGTAAGCGACGCACAGCGCGCTGGTCGGGCAGGCGACGCCGGAGATCAAGGCCACATCGTCGATCCGCAGCGACCGCCAGGCCCCGTTGGGCGGGTGCGACTGGATCGAGATGTCCGGGGTCGCCGCGCCGCCGGTGTACGGCTCGATGCAGAACGACGGGCAGGACGTCGACGGATCCAGCGGCACGATCGCCGGCGACCGCCGGGGAGCGCTCTCGGGGGGCGCGACGGCCATGATGCCGCCGCTGTCGAGGCACAGTCCGGCCTCGGGACATTCCGGCCCGGGGGTCAGGCGGGCGAGCGATCCGAGGCTCTTCCAGGCGGCGACGCCGCCGGCCGGGTCGGTTGACACGTAGGCCGGCACGGGCTGAAAGTCGGACGCCGTGTAGCTGATGTCGAGAGCCAGGCACAGCGGCCGCGCGGTGCACGCGATCCGGTAGTCGTTGCCGGCGGCGAGCTCGGGCAGCGCGGTCACGCTCCAGCTCGGTTGCGCGGCCGCGGGATCGGGCGAGACCACCACGCGCCCGACGTCGTCCAGCGCGGCGCACAGCGACGCCGACGGGCACGACATCGCCGCCAGGGCGTCGGCCGGGGAGGCCGCGACGTCCACGGCCCAGCCCGGCGGGCCGCCGGTCGGGTTGCTCGTGCTGAGGGCATGGCCGAAGGCGTCGACGGCGACGCACAGCGTCACCGCCGGGCACGACACCCCCGCCAGCTCGGGGGAGCCCGCCACGGGTTGCAGGACGTCGCCGGCGTCGATGCCGGGCGAGATGATCGAGGCCCCGCCCGGCAGCCGACCGCCGTCGGGATCGATGTTCGCGGCCGGCGTCCAGCTGCTGGCGGGATTCGCGGAGGTCAGCGCCCCGCCCTCACGGTCGACCGCGACGCACAGCGTGACCGCGGGGCAGCTGATGCCCGTCAGCGGCTGCGAGTCGATCGAGCTCACCGTCCAGGTGGGCTGCGGGCCGGCCGGATCGGTGGACACGATCGCGTCACCGGCGCCGTCGACCGCGACGCACAGGTTCACCGACGGGCACGAGAGACCGCCGGCCGTGGTGCCGAGCCCCGGTCCGTTCGCATGGCCGGACGCGATGGCCGTCACGGTCCACGCGCTGCCGGTCATCGGATCGGTGGTGGCAGCCAGAACCGTGTCGACGACGGCCGGGTTGTCGTCGTCCACGTCGACGCACAGCGACACCGACGGGCACGACAGGTAGGTGAAGATGCCCACGCCCCCCGGTACCGTGCCGTCCGCGGTCCACGCGCTCGCGCCGCCCGTCGGGTTGGGCGAGACGAACGCGTCTCCGCTGGCATCGAGTGCGACGCACAGCGTGGCCGACGGGCACGAGACGGCTTGCAGCCGGGAGCCGATCGTCACCGGCGTCGACCAGGCGCCGGCCCCGCCGCTGGGATCGGTCGACGTCACCAGGCGGCCGTACTCGTCGACCGCGGCGCACAGCGACGCCGACGGGCACGAGATCTCATCCAGGGTCGCCGTGTCGACCTGGGTCACCTTCCAGGGGGCGTTGCTCGCGGTGGGGTCGGTCGACGTGAGCACCTGCCCGGGCGGGGCGAGCTGGGTCAGCGCGACGCACAGGCTCGCGGTCGGACAGCTCACCGCCGACACATCCGGCGCATGCCCGTAGGGGCCGAGGTCATCCACCGGCTGGGGCGATGACCAGGCCAGCGACGACGCCGACGCGGTGGCGGCGAGCCCGGCACACGCGATCGCGCCCGCCAGCGCCGCCACGGCCAGCACCCATCCCGCCATCCTGCGCGGCGACCCTGACCGGTTCATGGCTCTCCCCCTCTCGACGACCGTTGCCCCCGCCCGCGCGGATACCACTGCAACGGCCGGACGACGCCCGAGTAGCGGTTCGGGCGTCATCCGGACCGCGGGCGGGGATCACATTTATTCAAGACAGGCACGCCCGTCTCGCTCTACGGTGCCGCCGACCACGTCGAAAGGGAGGACGCGATGAGCGACGACACCTACCAGCGGATGTTCCCGGCCCTGCGCTACCGCGACGCCGACGCGGCGATCGAGTGGCTCGGGCGCGCCTTCGGCTTCACCGAGAAGGTGATCCACCGCGGCGACGACGGGACCGTGCACCACGCCGAGCTGGCGCTCGGCCGCGAGCTGATCATGCTCGGGCAGTACCAGGCCGACGGCTTCCTTGGCGGTCATCCGCCCGACCCGCTTGCCTGCACCGTCAGCGTGTACATCGTCGTGGACGACCCCGACGCGCTGCACGCGCGGGCCAGCGCCGCGGGCGCGCAGCTGGTGCGCGAGCTGGTGGACACCGACTACGGCGCGCGGGAGTTCAGCGTCCGCGACCCCGAGGGCAACGCGTGGTCGTTCGGCACCTATCAGCCGCACGCCGAGGCGTAGATCGCGGTATTTCGCCGCGCGTGTCGATTTCGCCGTCGGTCGTTCGACGCACCCGATGAAGCGAGGCGTCAAACTCGGCCAACGCCGGGTGACGGCCGAGCCACCAACGCGACGACCGACAAGAGGAGCGACACGATGCGATTCATGATGTTCATGTACCCGGGGATCGAGGAGAGCGACTGGACGCCTTCGGCCGAGGCCGTGGCGGCGATGTCCCGGTACAACGAGGAGCTGACCAAGGCCGGCGTGCTGCTGGCGCTCGACGGGCTGCACCCCACGTCCGAGGGCGCGCGCGTCGCCTTCCCGGGCGGGAAGGCGACCGTCACCGACGGGCCGTTCACCGAGGCCAAGGAGGTCGTCGGCGGCTACTGGCTCATCCAGGTGAAGTCCAAGGAGGAGGCGGTCGAGTGGGCCTCGCGCATCCCTGCCGGGGGCGACGCCATGGTCGAGGTCCGGCGCGTGTTCGAGATGTCGGACTTCCCCGACGACGTCCGCGAGGCCGCCGAGCTGTCGCAGGCGCCGCCCGAGCAGACGACCGCCGCGTAGCGGTCTCGGGCCCGGCCGATGAGCGACGCGCCGACGCACCGCGCCATCGAGGCGGTCTGGCGGATCGAGTCGCCAGGCTGATCGCCGGCCTGGCGCGGTTGGTGCGCGACGTCGGCCTGGCCGAGGACCTGGCCCAGGACGCGCTCGTGGCGGCGCTGGAGCAGTGGCCGCAGTCGGGCGTCCCGGACAATCCGGGCGCCTGGCTGATGGCCGCCGCGAAGTTCCGCGCGATCGACCTGTTCCGCCGTCACCGGCGCCTCGAGCGCAAGCAGGAGGAGCTGGCGCGCGACCTCGCCCTGCAGCTGGCGATGGACGCCTCCGACCTCGACGCCGAGCTCGACGACGAGGTCGGCGACGACCTGCTCAGCCTGATCTTCACCTGCTGCCATCCGGTGCTGCCGACCGAGGCGCGCGTCGCGCTGACCCTGCGCCTGCTCGGCGGGCTGACGACGCGGGAGATCGCGCGCGCCTTCCTTGTCCCCGAGGCCACCCTCGCCCAGCGGATCGTGCGCGCCAAGCGAACGCTTGCGCAGGCGCGGGTCCCGTTCGAGGTGCCCGCCGGCGACGAGCTGCACGCGCGCCTGGACTCGGTGCTCGAGGTCGTCTACCTGATCTTCAACGAGGGCTACGCGGCCACCGCCGGCGACGACTGGATGCGGCCGGCCCTGTGCGAGGACGCGCTGCGCCTCGGCCGCATCCTGGCCGGCCTGGCGCCCCGCGAGCCCGAGGTCCACGGCCTCGTGGCGCTGATGGAGATCCAGGCCTCGCGCGCCGCGGCGCGCCGCGGGCCGGGCGGCGAGCCGGTGCTGCTGCTCGAGCAGGACCGCTCGCGCTGGGACCGGCTGCTCGTGCGTCGCGGCCTCGCCGCGCTGCAGCGCGCCGAGCGGCTCGGCGGCGCGCGGGGGCCGTACGCGCTGCAGGCGGCGATCGCGGCCTGCCACGCGCGGGCGCGGGTCGCCGGCGACACCGACTGGGCGCGGATCGCCGCGCTCTACGACGCGCTGGCCGAGCTCGCGCCGTCGCCGGTCGTGGAGCTCAACCGGGGCGTCGCCTACGGGATGGCGTTCGGGGCCGAGGCGGGACTGGGGGTGGTCGATGCGTTGCTCGACGAGCCGGCGCTGGCCGGCTACCACCTGCTGCCGAGCGTGCGGGCGGAGCTGCTCGCCAGTGTCGGGCGCTTCGAGGAGGCCCGGGCCGAGCTGGCGCGGGCCGCGGAGCTGACCGACAACGAGGCCGAGCGGGGGTTGCTGCTCGCGCGGGCGGCAGCGTGCGAGCGGATGGTCAGTCGAAGCACAGCGGCGTCGCGGTGAGGTAGGCGACGCTCATGATCAGCGGCAGGACGGTGAGCGCAAGCAGCCAGTCGGCGAGCTGGATCGCGCGGACCGGTCGGCGGCCACCGAGCGCGCAGAAGATCGTGGGGAGCGCCGCGATCGCGAGTGCAAGCACGATCACGGCGGCCCATGGCTGCGTCCAGAGGAGAACGATGGCGAGGACGAGGCCGACCATCAGCAGCTCGGCGGGCACCGCCAGCGGGCTCTGCGGGAACAGGCCGGCGAGGATGGCGTAGGCGGCGAAGGCGCCCGCGATCCAGGCGCCGGGGCCGGCGAGTCCCGTGCCCCGCCGCTGCGCGCTGGCCAGTACCGCGCTGGCCATGAACAGCAGCGCCACCCCGGCGAATGCCAGCGCGCTCCAGGCGATGAACGCGTTGACCGCCGGGCTCGACGCCACGTCGCAGCTGCCCTGAGGGACGACGCCGGGCTGCAGCAGGACGACCACGAGGGCGGTGAGCGCGACGTAGGGCGCGGCGTGCAGGAGGCTCGCGCGCGAGCGGAAGGGGTAGCGCGCGGTCTGAGGGCTGCGCGGTGACGGGGGCGTGGGGGCGGGTGTGGGGGGCGGCGTGGCGGCGGCTGCGGGGGGTGTCATCCTGACTTCCTCCTGGCTTGTTGACTTGGGGTCGACAAGGAGGGTAGTGGCTTATTGACCGTGGGTCAAGGCGGGGGCTGACCGGGCGCGGAGGGGCGAGCCGGTCGGGCGCCGCGCCTCGGCCGGTCGGGCGCCGCGCTTCGGCCGGTCGGGCACCGCGCTTCGGCCGGTCGGGCGCCGCGCTTCGTCCGGTCGGACGCCGGTGCGTTGCGTGGGCGCGGGGCGCGGGGCCAGGCGCGACGTCGCCCCGCCCGGGCGCCGGCCGCCGGGGCGCGGCCGCTGGTGCGCCGCGTCGCCCCGCCGGCGCCGCTCCGCCCGCCCCGCCCGGCCCCGCCCGAGGGTGTGGTCGTTTACCACCGCCCCAGCGATAGAAATCGACCACGCCCCACCCGCGACCACGCCGCCCCAGCCGGGGTGTGGTCGTTTACCCCCGCCCCAGCGATAGAAATCGACCACACCCCACCCGCGACCACGCCGCCCCAGCCGGGGTGTGGTCGTTTACCACCGCCCCAGCGATAGAAATCGACCACACCCGGCCCGCCCGCCCGCGCGCGTCCGGCGCCCCGCGAACCGCGGGGCGCGCCTCCCGCCGCGCCCCTACCCCAGCTTGGGCAGCGTCGCCGCCTCGAGCTTCGCGATGATCTCGTACCCCGCCGGCTGCATGTGGATGTTGAGGTCCTTGCAGAAGTACGTCAGCTGGCAGACCTTGGCCACCGGCACGGGTACGTCGCCGTACGTCGGGATCGTCGTGGTCACGAACGGGCCGAAGGCGCCGGTCGCGGTGGTCACGTCGACGAACGAGGCGCCCCCGGTGGCGTAGGCCTTGCGCAGGCCGGGGTTGATGACCGTGGCGAACGAGGTCAGCGACTGGGCGGCCAGGTTGGGGGCGATCGGGCCGAAGACGTCCTGACGCACCCACGCCCCGAGCACGACGTCGGGGTAGGTCGAGCCGACGATGCGCATCTTCTTGCCGCCGGCGGCGCGCAGCTGCTTGACCATCGTGGTCAGGTTGGACACCGCGCGCGGCATGTTGGCGATCACGCACGCCGACGCCGTCGTCGGGTTCGCGATGCAGCCGTCGACGTCGTTGCCGCCGATCGAGATGGTGACCAGCCCGACTTTGCCCTTGTGAGCCTTGATGAATGCGAGCGCGGCCTGCATCTGGCTCTGGCCGGGGTAGTTGGCGGCACCGGGCATGAGGGCGGCGGGGACGCAGCCGATTGCCCGCTGCGCCGGGGTCGGGTTGAGCATCGAGGTCGTCGTCGCGCCACCGCAGCCGAAGTTCACCAGCGTGAAGTCGTAGCCGCGCTTGCGCGCCAGCTTGACGAGCATGTTCGGATACCCGTTCGTTGTCGTGTGCTCCGGGTCGGTGGTGCCGACGGAATAGGAATCGCCGAGCGACACGTAGTACTGCTTGACCAGCTTGGGCTTGGCCGTGGCCGTGGCCGTGGCCGGATGGGCGGCCGAGGCGCCGGGCGCGATGGCCAGCAGCATCAACAGGCCCAGCGCCAGGACGCCGGATCGACGCGACAACATGGGTGTTCTCCTCACCTCGGGGTAACCAAACGTAGCGAGCCGCCGGTCGGCTCCCGGGTGCCATTCAGCGCCATTGACAACGGCGGCCGCGCCAGGCCATAGCGGCGCGAGCGCGCCCGTGGCTAGGCCGGCGCGGCGCGCCCGGACTGCGCCGAACCGCCCGCCGGGACGTGCTCGACCGCGAAATCGATGTCCTGCAGCGGCATCGGGCGGCCGGTGAAGTAGCCCTGCGCGTAGTCGACCCCGTACTCGCGCAACAGCTCGAGCGTCGATGCCTCCTCGACGAACTCGGCGATCGTCCGGCGCCCGAGCCCGCGCGCGATGTCGGCCACCGAGCGCACGACGAGCTGATTGGTGTGACTCTCGGCCAGGCCCTTGATGAACTCGCCGTCGATCTTCAGGTAGTCGAAGGGCAGGTGTTTGAGGTAGTAGAACGATGCGAAGCCGGCGCCGAAGTCGTCGATGGCGAACTCGCAGCCGATGTCGCGCAGGCCCTGAACGAACGACGTGGCCTGGGCGACGTTCACGATCGCGGCCGTCTCGGTGACCTCGAAGATGAGCCTGCCCGGGTCCAGGCCCGCGGTGGCGATCAGCCGGGAGATGAAGTCGAGCATGTCCGGATCGCTGACCGAGGCGGCCGACAGGTTGACCTCGAAGCTGACCTGGCAACCGCGGCGCTGCTGCTCGGCCAGCTGGCCCACCGCGTGGGACACCACCCAGCGGTCGATCCGCCCGGCGAGGCCGTGCCGCTCGGCCACGTCGAGGAAGGTGGCGGGCGGGATCACCTCACCGGCCTCGGAAAGCATCCGCAGCAGCAGCTCGTAGCGATGGTCGCCGGCGTCGGCGACGGGCACGATCGGCTGGGCGTAGAGGACGAAGCGGTCGCTCTCCAGCGCCGCCTCGATCCGCTGCACCCAGGCCAGGCTCGCCTGCATGCGCTCGTGGCGCGACCCCTTCGCGTCGTAGACCGCGAGCCGGTCGCGCCCGGCCTCCTTGGCGTCGTACATCGCGATGTCCGCCTCGGCCAGCAGCGCCTCGGCGCTGACGTTGGGCGTGCGGTGCCCGAACAGGGCGATGCCGATGCTCGCCGTCACGCGTCGCTCGCCGACGATCCGGGCGGCCCGCGCATCGGTGCGCAGCTCGCGCAGCAGGCTCTCACCGGTGCGTCGCGCCTCCTCCTCGTCGGCGCGCGGCAGGATGACCACGAACTCGTCGCCCCCGGTGCGCGCGATGACGTCGCTGTGGCGCAGGCGGCGCAGCAGCAGCTCGCCGATGACCCGGATCAACTCGTCGCCGGCGGCGTGACCGAGCGAGTCGTTGACGAACTTGAAGTGGTCGAGATCGAGGGCCAGCACCGCGCCGCCCTGTCCGTAGCGCCGGGCGGTGGCCACCTCGCGCCCGAGCTCCTGCTCGAAGCGGCGGCGGTTGAACAGGCCGGTGACCGGGTCGTGGTCGGCCAGCTGCTGCAGCTGGCCCTCAAAGGACCGGCGCTCGCTCACGTCCTGCACCTGCACGACGAGGTGCAGCGGCTCGCCGGATTCGTCGCGTACGAGCGACATCGTGATCGCCGCCCAGATGAGCGTCCCGGCGGCGGTGGTGAGCCGGACCTCGCGGCGCAGCACCCCGACCTGCCCGCTGTTGATGGCAACGATCTCCTCGCGCAGTGCATCCAGGTCATCGGGGTGCACGAGCGACATCGGACCGCGGGCTCGCAGCTCGTCGACCGGGTAACCGAGGATCTGCGCCAGCGCGTCGTTCATCTCCAGCACGTCGCCCGAGTCGCCGTTGGGCCGCACGATCGCCATGCCCACGTCGCTGTCGGCGAATGATCGGCGGAAGCGCTCCTCGGACTCAGCCAGCGCGCGCTCGGCGCGGCGGCGCTCGCTGATGTCGCGCATGATCGCGGTGACGCCGGCGGCGCGACCGCCGGCGTCGTGCAACGCCGACACGGTGAGCTCCACGTCAACGAGCTCCCCGTCGTCGCGCCGGCGCGACGTCTCCCAGCCGCGCACCGACTCGCCGCGGCCAATGCACTCCAGGCGCTGTGCGAGCTCGTCGCGGCGATCCTCGGGAATGATCATCGCCAGCGGTTGGCCGATCGCCTGCTCGGCCGTGTAGCCAAGCAGGGCGGTCGCGCTCGGGTTCCAGCTGCTGAAGCAGTGACGCTCGTCGATGGTGACGATCGCGTCGCCGGAGGACTCCACGGCCGCCGCCAGGCGTCGTATCTCGCGCTCGTGCTCGCGCAGGCGGCGGCCCATGGCCAGCAGCACGCCGGCCAGGCCCACGACCGCCACCAGGGCGCAAATGACGACACCGACCGGCCGATCGAACAGCGCGCACACGCCGGCTCCGATGAGCGCAGCGACCCCCAGGAGCGTCGCTCCGGATCGGAGCCAAGCGGCACGACGCGACGCCAAGGCGCTGAGATTCGAGGCCGCCGACATGGGGCGCTCTTTCTGCCCAACCTCCATCTGCCCTTCGTTGGTATACCGGCAATCGCCGGCCGAATCGAAAGACCCGTGGAAACTACGCAGGGGCGGCGAGGCTCAGTTCGCCGGTGGGCCGGGGGGCGCGGCCGGAGCCGATTCGGCGTCGTCGAGCGCGGCGTCCTCGAGCGCGAAGTCGATGTCCTCGATCGGCACCGGACGCCCGGTGAAGAAGCCCTGCGCGTAGTCGACGCCGTACTCGCCCAGCAGCGCCAGCGTCGACGGCTCGTCGACGAACTCGGCGATCGTGCGCTGCCCGAGCCCTCGCGCGATGTCGGCCACCGAGCGCGACCACGAGCTGATTGGTGTTGCTGGTAGCGAGACCCTTGATGAACTCACCGTCGATCTTCAGATAGTCGAAGTCAAGGTGCTTCAGGTAGTAGAAGGAGCGAACCCGGCGCCGAAGTCGTCGATCGCGAACTCGCAGCCGATGTCGCGCAGGCCGAGCACGAACGTCTTGGCCTGCCCGACGTTGACGATCGCGGCCGTCTCGGTGATCTCGAAGATCAGCTTGGCGGGTCCACCCCCGAGTCGGACACGGTCTTGGCGATGAACTCGAGCATCAGCGGATCGGTCACCGAAGTCGCCGACAGGTTGACCTCGAAGCTGACGTCGCGGCCGCGACGGTGCCGCTCGGCCAGCAGCTCGACCGCGTGCGAGACGACCCACTGGTCGATGCGCCCGGCCAGCCCGTGCCGCTCGGCCACGTTCAGGAAGGTGGCCGGCGGGATCAGCTCGTCGTCCTCCCCGCGCATCCGCAGCAGCAGCTCGAAGCGGCGCCCGGCCCCCTCGCCCACCGACAGGATCGGCTGCGCGTAGAGCGCGAAGCGGTCGGTCTCCAGCGCCGACTCGATCGCTGGACCCAGGCTCAGACTGGCGCGCATCCGCTCGTGGCGCGGGGCCAGCGCGTCGTAGACCGCCAGCCGGTCGCGCCCGGCCTCCTTGGCGTCGTACATGGCGATGTCCGCCTCGGCCAGCAGCTCCTCGGCGCTCAGCTCGCCGCGCGGCGGCCCGAACAGCGCGACGCCGATGCTCGCGGTCACGTGCTGTACGCCGCTGACGCTGGCCGCCCGCATATCGCTGCGGACCTCGCGCAGCAGACTCTCGCCGGTCCGGCGCGCCTCCGCCTCGTCCGCCCGCGGCAGGATGACGGCGAACTCGTCCCCGCCCATGCGCCCGACGATGTCGCTGTGGCGCAGCCGCCGCCGCAGGAGCTCGCCGATGATGCCGATCAGCTCGTCGCCGGCGGGATGCCCGAGGGAGTCGTTGACCAGCTTGAAGTAGTCGAGGTCGAGCACGAGCACCGCGCCACCGGTGCGGTAGCGCCGGGCCGCGATGACCTCGCGCTCCAGCTCCTGCTCGAACCGCCGGCGATTGAACAGGCCGGTGATCGTGTCGTGGTCGGCCAGGTACTGCAGCTGCACCTCGAAATGCTTGCGCTCGCTCATATCCTGGATCTGCACCACGGCGTGCACCGGCTCGCCGAACTCGTCGCGGACCAGCGACACGGTCATCGCCGCCCACACCTGCTCCCCGTCGGACTTGAGGAGACGGACCTCGCGGCGTACCACCCCGACCCGCCCGGAGCCCAGGTCGCGGAACTCCGCCCGCAGCCCGGGGATGTCGTCGGGATGGATGATCCGCAGCGGACCGAGCGCCCGCAGCTCGGCGGTGGTGTAGCCGGTGATCGTGGCCAGCGCCTCGTTGGCCTCGAGCAGCCGGTCGGTATAGCCGTCCGGCAGCACGAGCGCCATGCCGACGCCGCTGTCCTCGAAGGACCGCCGGAAGCGCTCCTCGGACTCGGCCAGGGCCCGGGCCGCGCTGCGCTCGGCCTCGTTGCGCGCGCGGACGTCGCGCATGATGGCCGCGGCGCCGGTGACGCGGCCCTTGCTGTTCCGCAGCGGGGTGACCGTGATCTCGACCTCGACCAGGCTCCCGTCCTTGTGCAGCCGCTTCGTCTCCCAGCCGAGGACCGACTCCCCGCTCTGGACCGTCTCCACGGTGCGCATCAGCTCGTCGCGCCCGTCGTCGGGCACGATCATCACCAGCGACTGCCCGATCGCCTCCTCGCGCGTGTAGCCCAGCAGCGCGGTCGCGCTCGGGTTCCAGCTGACGAAGTGGCCCCGCTCGTCGCTGCTCATGATCGCGTCACCGCTGAACTCGACCACGGCGGCCAGGCGCCGGACCTCCTGGTCACGGCGCCGCAGCCGCTGGGCGGTAACGAGTAGCACCGTCGCCAGCATGGCGATCGACGCGAGCGTGAACGCCGACGCGCTGCCGTGCAGATCGACCACCGCGGCGACGCAGATGCCGATCACCGCGACGGCGGCGAGCAGCGGCACGCAGCGGCGCAGCCGGGCGCCCCATCCGTTCGCGCCGGTTTCGAGCGCAGGCGGCGCCGGCCGCGGACGCTCAGTCGTCCGTTGGTCCAATTCCCCTCGTTGCATGGCCCCACCCCCTTATACCTGCAAATGGCCGGATCACGAAACGCGATCCGGGCAAAGCCTGTGCAAGGCTGCCAATCAGGAAGGACAAGGACCCGTGTTCGCCCGCGGACCCGTTCACCCCGCCTTCGCGGCGCCTTCGCCGTTGCGCGCGGCGAAGCCGGTGGCCGCGCGCGAGAGCTCGTGCGAGGCGATGACGCGGTCGATGAGCCCGTACTCGCGGGCCTGCTCGGCCGTGAAGTAGCGGTCGCGGTCCATGTCGTCGTGGACCTGCCCGACCGACTGGCCGGTGTGATGCGCGTAGATCTCGTCGACCCGTCCGCGCAGCTGCAGGGTCTCGCGGGCGTGGATCTCGATGTCCGCGGCCTGGCCTTCGAATCCGCCCGACGGCTGATGGATGAGGATGCGGCTGTTGGGCAGCGCCATGCGTTTGCCGGGCGCCCCGCCGGTCAGCAGCAGCGAGCCCATGCTCATGGCCACCCCGAAGCAGATCGTCTGCACGTCCGGCCGGATGAACTGCATGGTGTCGTAGATGGCGAGCCCCGAATACACGACGCCGCCGGGTGAGTTGATGTAGAGGGAGACGTCCTTGTCGGGATCCTCACTCTCCAGGTGCAGCAGCTGCGCGACGACGAGGTTGGCGATCTGATCGTCGATCGGTGTGCCGACGAACACGATCCGTTCGTTGAGCAGGCGTGAGTAGATATCGAACGAGCGCTCGCCGCGCGCGCTCTGCTCGACGACCATGGGGACGAGTGGCATCGCTATCCTTTCCCTTGTGACAACCGGCTGGTTGTCGCTATGTCGAGACGATAGCAACCAACTGGTTGTCAAAAGGAGGCGCCGGGATGCCCGTACGCAGAGAGATCGAGGTCGAGGCGTCGCCCGAGGAGGTCTGGGAGGCCCTCGTGGACGCCGATCGCCGGGACGACTGGCTCGACGAGCCGGGTCGCGACATCGACATCGAGGAGGTCCAGGCCCCGCATCGACTTGTCTGGTGGTGGTCGGACGGTGACGACCCGCCCACGCGCGTCGAGTTCTCGATCGTCGCCGTGCCCCGGGGAACGCGCGTGGTGGTGACCGAGAGCATCCCGGCCTTCCCGCTGCCGGCGCTCGCGGCGTCGTTCGGGGCGATGGGCGCGCGCTCGCTCGCCGGTGCGTTCGTCGGAGCGGGCGGACGGGCGGTCGCCGCGAGCGACACTCGGGCCCTTGCCAGGGCAAGCGGACGGGCGGTCGCCGCGAGCGACACTCGGGCCCTCGCCAGGGCAAGCGGACGGGCGGTCGCCGCGAGCGACACTCGGGCCCTCGCCGGGGCAAGCGCTTGAGCGACGACGTCGGCCTGGTCTTCGCCGCCCTCGCCGACCCGACGCGGCGCTGGATGGTCCAGGCGCTGCTGCGCGAGGGAATGACAAGCGTCCCCGCGCTCACCGCCGCCCTGCCGATCAGCCGCCAGGCGGTGGCCAAGCACGTGCTGGCCCTCGACGAGGCCGGCCTGCTCGAGCGCGCGCCCGTCCACGCGGGCGGGCGCGGACACGGACGCGAGGTGCACTACCGGCTGCGGCCGGGGGCGCTCGATCCCGCCGCCGCGTGGATGCGCGACGCCGAGGCGCGCTGGGACGATCGCCTCGGGCGGCTGAAGGCCAACGTGGAGGGCGCCGTGGCCGACGGGGCGTGAGCCGAGCGGCGGGCGGAATCACCGCCCGCCGCCACCGACCGCGCACGTGGCCGGTCGCCCTGGCTCGCCGACCGCGCGGCGACGCCCTCGCGCTCAGGTGCCGACGCTGCTGCCGGGCTCGCCGACCGCCCGGCGACGCCCTCGCGCTCAGCTCGCGACGCGGCTGGGGTGCCCGACGCCCGGCCAGGGCGCGAGGCACAGCACCAGCCGGCAGCCGCTGATCGCGGTCACCTCGTGGCGCTCGGCGGGATCGAAGTAGACGAGGCTGGGAGCATCGAGCTGGTGGGTCTCGTCGCCCGCGCTGACGCGCAGCCGGCCCTCGACCAGGAACACGAGCGCATGCTCATGGACCTGGTGCTCGTGCAGCGAATCGCCCTCGCCGAGGACGAGCACGATGACGCGATTGGCCTCGTCGTCGGAGCGCAATATCTCCGGCCGGCGCGGGGCGACCGTCAGCCGGTTCAGCTCCCAGAACTCCACGGGGCGAGTATACGTTTGCGCGGTGTCGAGGGGAGGCATGCGCCGGTGCGCAGCGCTCCGGGAAGGCTCGACTGGGCCCGCGTCATCGGGGTGCGCGGGGTGCGGACTCCCCCACCCGACGGCCACCGGGGTGTGGTCGATTCCGATCGCCCTGGCGTACCTAAGCGACCACACCCCCCAGCTAGGCCGCCCCGGCCACACCGCCATCAGGGCTGCGGCGGTCAGAACGTGTAACCCCCGCCGCTCAACGGCGGCAGCGACCGCCGCGGCGGCGGTCAGTCGCCCACGACCCGCGGCAGGGTGAATGTGTCGAAGGTCTGCTTGCTGTGCGTGTTCTCTCGCACCTTGGTCCGTAGCACGTAGGTGGCACCGGGCGCGGTGGCGGGCGGGGCGGGGGCGGTGGCGGTGAAGTCACCCGTCTTGCGGTTCAGGCTGACCTTCGCCTTGACCGTGACGTAAGTGCGTTGCGCGCAGGAGTTGCGCCGCGTGACGACGATGGCGGCGGGCGGGCTGGCCAGCGGGCCCACCACGCGGCCGCTGATCTCGACCTGGTTGCCGCCAGCCGCGCGCACGGAGAACACGTACATGCGACGCGAGAGCTTCAGGGCGGGCGAGGTGTAGCTGCCGGCGTGGGCCACATAGCGCGTGCGATCGCTCGTCAACAGCGCCGCCGACGGCTCCGGCGCCTGGGCGGAGAAGTATCCGCTGGTGGCGACGGTCGAGTGCGCGACCACCTTGCCGTTCCAGGCCGAGACGATCCGCACGGCGGTGCCGGCCAGTCGCGGGTTGGCGTAGCCCAGCAGGGCGACGTGTCCACCCTGTACGTAGACGTCGACGAGGTCGACTTCCACCGCTCCACACAGGCTGGCCGGCTGCGCAGCCGTCGTCACCGTATTCGCGCTGACCCCGCCGGTGGGGGTGGCCGTCCGCGTGGTCGTGGTGATTGTCGTGTTCGCGGTGACGGTGGTGCTCGTGGTGCTCGTGGTGATGACCTGGCCCGGCACGAGCGTGACGACGGGGGCGGCATTCACCTGCAGCGTCGCCGGTGCGAGCGCGGCGGCGTGGGCGGCGTCACCGGCGAACCGCGCCTGCAGCGGCTGGGTACCGGTGGGCTGGTCGACGGCGGCGATTGTGCAGCTTGCGGTCCCGGTCCCATCGGTCGTACCGGTGCAGCCCTGCGCGCCGGCGCCGCTGCCGAGCGTGAACACGACGGGTTCGCCGGCCAGTGGCGCGGCGCTGCCGCCGACGGTCAGCCGCGCCGCCACGGCGGCACCGGCGCCCTGGGCCACGGATCCCACGCCCGTGTAGGCCAGCGCCGTTCCCTGCAGCGGAGTGAGCACGAACTCATCGTCGGCCGAGCTGGGCGAGTACTGCCCGCTGACCCCCTTGTAGCTCGTGTCGAACGTCGTGATGCCGGCGCTCGCGGTCGGCGTGACGGTGCAGGAGGCCTGCCCGCTTGAATCGGTGGCCGCGACGCAGCTCTGCCCGGACAGCGACAGCGTGACCGGCTGGCCGGCGATCGGCAGCTCCGCGCTCCCGCTCAGGTCATAGAGCACGGCGACCAGCGTCGTCGGACTGCCGACGGGTCCGCCGGTCGGCGCCAGGCCGAGGTCGATCGCGGTGGCGTGGGCGCCCGGTGTCCAGTCGACGCTGGCCTGGTTGGAGGTCAGCGCCGTGCCGGAGGCCGTCGCGTTCGCCGTCACCTGGTCGAGCCCGGCGGCGACGCCCTGGTAGGTGAACGTCGCCTGCCCGGAAGTGTCGGTGTCCGCGACGGCCAGGTGCGGGTTCGCGCCGGTCACGACGAACCGGACCGGGATCCCGGCGTCGGTTGCCGCGCCGCGCACCGTCGCCGTCACCGTCTGCTCGCCTCCCTGCTCAGGCGACGTCGCGGCCGGAGCCAGTGTCAGCTGAGGGGTGGCCGGATTCGGCGTCAGCGAGCACGAGCCGTCAGCGTTCGTGAGCCGGTACACCTCGCCGATCCCGGTCGTGTACAGGCAGCCGTCGGGCCCGACCGTCGCGGTGACGCCGGCGCCGCCGGACACGCTGGCGACGACCTGCGCCTGTCCGGTCGCCAGGTCGACCTCGTCGACCGACTCGTTGCCGCTCGGGTTGTTCACGGTGTAGACGTACTGCGCGTGACCCTGTGGGTCGGTGGCGCCGATCGCGATGCCGGCGGCGATCGTGCCGAGGCTGCCGATCTCGGTCACCGTGGGCGTCGCGGGACCGTTGGTGCCGCTGATGGCCAGCAGGCCGGTGTGCGAGGAGCTGGACAGGTACGACGCCTGGTAGAGCGTGCCGTCGGGGGCGAAGGCGATCTGGCCCGAGCCGGCGCTCGTCGTGTAGTCGCTCGCCGTCGGACTCTGGCCGAGGGGGTCGTGGATGCGGACGATGTCATCGCTGTGCACGAAGCCGCTGCAGCCATTGGAGACGAACAGGTCCCCGCTCAGGGGATCGACCGCGAGCCAGTCCGGGCAGGTCAACCCGCTGGCGATCGTGGCGGTGATCGCGCCGGTGGCCGGGTCGAGCTCGACGACGTCGCCCTTGGTGTAGTCGCCCTGCGTCTCGGGCTGCACGGCGAACAGGGTGCCGTCCGGGCCGAAGGCGAGGCCGCCGGTGGGCCCGTTGCCCGTGGGGGTGATCTGCGTGGCGGCGTCGGCCAGCCCGCCGGTGGGGCCGAAACGGTAGATGTCGCCGGTGATCTGCGACGTCACGTACAGCTGCCCGGCCGGGCTGAACGCCAGTCCGAAGTCCGACGCGCACGGCCCGGTGGTGACGAAGCCGACGAACAGCGTGGAGGTGGTGAACGCGGTCGCGAACGGCGACAGCGCGTAGCCGCCAGTCGGCGAAGGTGGCCCGGGGTCGCACTGCGGCTGACCCTGTGGCACGTTGCTGAAGGTCACGCTCGCCTGGCCGGGCACCGGGACGTTCCCGTCCGTGACGTCGACCGCCGTGTAGCTGACGGTCTCTGCGGTCGTGTCGCTGACCTGGAAGTCGACGATCCCGTTCGCGCCCGTCGTGAGCGGGGCCGGGCCGGCGACCTGGGAATGGGTGTTCGCCTGCGGGACGAGTGCGACCACCTTGCCCACCGCCGGGTTGCCCTGCCCGTCCTGGAGCTTGACCTCGATCTGAGCCGTACTGGTGCCGTCGGCGGTCACAGTGCTCGGGCTGGCGGCGATCGCGCCGCCAGCGGCCGGCGGCGACGCGAAGTCGACCGTCAGCGGCGCGAGCGTCATGCCGGTGTCGGTGTCGGTGGCGGTGAACGTGACGTCCTCGGGCACGGTGTCGCTGACCTGCCAGCTGACGGCGCCGTTGTCGACGGTCGAGGGGCCACTGGGCGCGCTGATCGTGGCGTGACTGCCCGCGCCGGCGGCGAGCGTGACGTGCTGGCCGGCCACGCTGTTGCCCGACTTGTCAAGCAGCAGCGCGACAACGGTGCGACCACTCCCATCGGCGATGTTGCCCAGTGGCTCGCCGATGAGCGAGGAGGTCGTCGGGTCGACCGCTGCGGCGGAGGTGCCGGCCAGTGCGAGGTACAGCGCGTCGAGGTTCGGGCTGCCGAGTCCGACGTGCGCGAAGTCGCTGCCGAGCGCCGCCGCGGGGTGGAACGCCGACGTGGCGCCGAGCGGGTAGACCAGCGGGTTGAGCTCGCCGACGTCGTGGCCGAGCTCGCTGTTGATGTCCGCCACGAACGCGGCCACGATCGGCGCTGCCGCGCTGGTGCCGCCGTACTCCAGGCCGCTGGGGCAGCCACCGGCGTCGGCCTGGCAGATGACATAGCCCTGCGCCGGGTCGGCGTTGACCACGAGATCGGGAATCGACCGCGCCGGCGAGCCGCTGTACGCGGCCTGGTATGCCGGTGCGGCGAAGAAGCGACTGACGCCGTAACCACCCTGCCCGGTGACGGGCGTGGACGTGCTCCCGTCCCACCAGCTCTCCGAGCCGTAGGTGCCCAGCGGGCCGGGCGTGAGGCTGCTGCCGCCGACCGCCGTCGCGTGCGGGGAGTCGGCCGGCACGCCGATGGTGTCCGGGCTGCCATCCAGGCACCTGCTCCCGCTGTCGCCGCTGCCGTTGAGGACGGTGATCCCGGAGGCGGCGGCGTTGGCGAGCACCTCGTCGATGCTCTGCGCATCGGCCAGGCTGACCTGGTCCTCGCACTCGCTCCAGCTGTTGGAGATCACCGTGTCCCCGTCGTTGATCATCGCGTTGAACATCGCCTGGAAGCTCGCGCCGCCGCTGAACGCGCTGTCGTACACCACCACCTGTGCCCCGGGGGCGAGCGACAGCGTGGCGTCGATGTCGAGCAGCGCCTCGGACTCGCCCGGGCCCGGTGCCGGCCCCGCTCCGCCGGCCACGTCGTGCTCGCTGAGGTCGTTGATCTCATTCGGATCGAAGTCGTCGAGGGTGAGGAAGTCGCTCACGTCACTGCGGTTGAAGTTGGCGTACTCGAGCAGGCCGATCTTCTGGCCGTCGCCGATCGTGGCGGCCGGTCGCGCGGTGGCCGCCGGATGCGCCGCGCCGGCGGCCGGAGCGGGCCCGGCCGCCGGCTCCTCTGGGCCGCGCACCGCGGCCGAGGACGCACCGTTCGGGTTGGCGGCGTATGCCGCGACGAGATTCAGCTCGTCGGCGGCGCAGCGGAAGTTGATCACGTCCTTGTAGGCCTGGTTGGCGATGTCGAACGCCTCTGCCCCGCCCTCGATGCCGCCGAGCCCGCCAAGGGCGTCGGAGAACGTCCCCGTCGCGTCTTCGAGCTTCTCCGCCAGCTCGCAGATCGGCGCGAGCGTGCCCGGGGCGAGCTTCGGCGGCGGCGTCGACACGGCGGCGATCTGGGGCATCGCCGGTTGCTCGAGGCTCGACAGCCCGACGACCGCAGCCAGGCGGGCGGCGACGGCCGGCGGGAGCGCGGGTGCCGAGGCGTTGGCGCTGAAGTCGCGGCCGCCGATCTCGTAGTCGCCGATCCTCACCTGCAGCGCGCGCTCCAGCTGGGCGCGCCTTGCGCGGACGGTGATGGTCAGCCGGTTGGCCGAGCCCGCCTGTACGCGCAGGCCGGCGCTCCGCAGGAAGCGCAGCACCGTGTCATAGGCGCTCGCGCTGGGGCCGAAGCGCTCGGTGACCTGCCGCTGCGTCAGGAAGCGGCGGAACTGGCGCGAGCGGCGATCGGTCACCGCCGCCAGGAAGCGGTCGAAGCCGGCCTGGTCGCTGCGACGCAGCACAAACGTCACGGTCCGCTCGCCGGGGTCGGCGGCTCGGTCGACCGGTACGGCGCGAGCCAGGGCGGGCGAGACCTCGCCGGGCAGGCGCACGTCGCCGGCCCGTGCCTGCGCCGCCCCGGGGGACCATGCGGCCAGCGCGGTGAGCGCGATCACCAGCGAGGCGCCATGTCGGCTACGCATGCTTGGCGCCCCCTGCGGTGCAGCGCCGGTACGTACGGCTGGCCGCCACCGTCCTGCCGCCCTTGAGGCGGGCCTGGAGCTTGACGGTGAAGCTGCCGGCCGGGAGCACGCCGAGCGTGACGTCCGGGCTCGCGGGGCGACGCGCGGTGAAACTGAGCGTCCGCACGACGCGACCGTCAAGGAGGATCTTCACCTGGGCGAGGGTGGCGCCCGGCGGCGCGTGGAGATCGATCGAAAGGGACCGCACGCACGCGGTGGCCGCCGGCAGGCCGAGCTCGCTGGCCAGCGTCGTCGTCACGCTCGAGCCCGTGACCGCCGAACGCGTCGTCGAGGCGCTCGTCGAGGTCGTCGTCGTAACCGTCGACGGAGCGGCGGCGGAGGCAACGGTTACCGCGGACGTCTGGGTCACGGTGGTCGCCGCGGCGGTGATCGTGGTGGTCGAGGAAGCGGCCTGCACCACCGAGGCGCCGGTGGTACCCGTGCCGCTCAGGCTGATCAGCTGGGGACTGCCCGGCGCATCGCTGATGATCGACAGCTGCGCGCTGCTGGCGCCCACCGATGCCGGGTCGAAGCTCACGGCGATCGTGCACGTCCCTCCGGGCGGCAGGCTGACCCTCGAGCAGCCGTCATGGGTGATCGCAAAGTCGGCGGCCTGTGGGCCGAGCAGCGCCGTCCCGGACACGAACAGGGGGCCGCCTCCGTCATTGGTCACGCTCACCGTCTGCGCCGGGGCGCTTGCGCCGCTGACCACCCCGCCGAAGCTCAGCGCGTCGGTGCTCACGCTCGACCAGGTCAGCACGGCGGCCACGTTCTGCAGCGCGAAGCTCGCATCGACAGCCGCCGCGGGGGTCGACGCGGTGACCGAGTAGGCGCCCGCGGTGGCGTTGGCCGTGAACGGTGGCGCGGTCGCGTCCCCGCTCCCGTCGGTCGCGACAGTCGCGGTCGTGGCGCCGCCGGCGAACGTCCCGCTCGCGCCGCCGGAGGGGGCCGTGAAGGTGACCGGCGCACCGGAGACGGGACCGCTCGGGCTCACGACCTGGGCGACGAGCCGGGCGGCGAACGGCGCGCCGAGCTGCGCGATCTGCGCCGTGCCGCTGGCCTCGATCGCGGTGCCGCTGTAGCCGAGGGTGACTCCACTGCCATTGGTGACGTAGGCGGGGACGTAGCGCAAGCCGTTCGCCGTGCTCGCGGGCGAGACATGGGCAAACGTGCCGGTCGTCTCGCCCGGGGCGCTGGTGATGATCGGGAACGTCTGGGTGGCGACCGGCTCGTAGTCGGGGTCGGGAGCGGGAGCGAGGGTGCCGGCAAGCGACGCCGTGTCGCCGCCGAAGCTCAGCGCGAGCGCGCCCGAGTCCGACGCACCGAGCAGGGCGACCGTGAGGGTGCCCGCGGAGCTCTGCGAGAAGTTGCCGTCCAGCATCAGGCGCGCCGCCAGGTCGAGCGTTCCCTCGTTGGTGACCGTGCCCGAGTGGATCGTCGTGTCCTGGTCGAGCGTCATCGAGCCGCGGTTGTCGAGCGTGCCCCCCACGAGGTTGATCTGCGGCGAGCCGTTCGGCTGAGCGGGCACCTCGATGGCGCCGGTGTTCGTCAGCGTCGAGCCGCTGGCGAGCTGGAGCAGGTCCGTCTGGGCCGCGCTGGTCGCGGCCGAGAAGGTGATCGTCCCGGCATTGGAGACGTTGCCGGTGGTGGACACCGACGCATCGCCGTAGGTCGAATCGGAGAGCAGGGTGAGCGCCTGATCGCCAGCGATGGTGCCGCTGAGATCGTCGTCGCCGCTCATGTAGAAGTTCGACGACCCGCCGCCGGTGAAGGCCAGCGTGCCGTTGTGCATCACGATCGGGTTGCCGCTCGCGCTGCCGGCTTCGGTGAACGTGCCCGTGCTGATCAGCTCTCCGCCATTCTCGATCGTGCCATCGGCGGCGTTGGTCACCGACCCGAGCGTCCCGCCGTCACCGCTCGGGATGTCGAGCACGCCGTCGTTGAGCAGGAGACCCTGGGGGCTGGAGCTCAACTGCTGGAAGTTGTCGATGGTGAAGGTGGCGCCGTGCGCCACGTCGAGCTCACCGCCCGCGCCGATGGCCAGCGGGTCGGCGCCGGACAGCGTCCCGGCGCCGTCGACGGTGATCGTCCCGCCGCTCAGTGCGTGCTCGGCTCCGCTGGTGTCGGCGCCGGAGTCGATGGTCAGGCTGCCCGCGGTCGCGACGGTCGTGTCGAGATCGCCGCCATAGGTCGACTCGCCGTCCCACCGCATCGAGCCGTCGACCGTCAGCGTGCTGGTGCCGTTGAGCGTGCTGCCGCCGTCCAGTTGCAGCGTGATGTTCGCCGGAAGCGTGCTCGGCGCGTCGATCGAGTCGGTGGTGAAGGCGCCGGCGAACTGCAGCGTGCCGCCGCCGGCGACGTCGAGCGGGGCGAAGGTCGTCTGGGGGGACTCGTCACAGCAGACGCCGAACGCGAGCGTCGATCCCGTCGGGACGTTGAACACCCCGGTGTCCTCGCCACCGGCGCTGCCGTTGTCGATGTCCAGGCTGCAGCCCCTGTCGAGCGTCACCGTTCCGTGGTTGAGCACGCTGGCCTCGGTGGTCTCGGTCCCGCCGGCGGCGCACTCGAGCGTGCCGGCGGAGTCGATGGTGATCGTCCCTCCGTTGAAGCCGCCCGTCGTGCCGAGCGTCAGCTTGGCTCCCGACTCGACGTCGAACGTGCCGCTGTTGTTGATCGCCCCGCCGGAGTTGGCGGCGCTTCCGAGCAGGCTGACGTTCGTCTCAAGGGACTTCGTGGCGGTGTCCACGGTCGAGTCGAGGTCGAATGCGGCGTTCTTGGCGATGTTCACCGTCGGACCCGCGGGCGTTCCCCCGAGCGTGCCGCCGGCGTCCCAGTGCAACGTCCCGTCGATGTCCAGCGTGCCGCTGCCGTTGAGCGTGGTGTCGTCCATCTGCAGCGTCATGCCGGCCGGGATCGTGGTCGTGCCCTCGAGGGTGTTGGTGGTGAAGCCGGCGCGGAACTCGACGGTCCCGCCGCCGGTCGCCTGCAGCGGATCGAACGTCGACTGCGGCGACGCCTCGCCGAAGCTCCCGAAGGCGAGCCGGGCCCCGGACGGGACGCTGAAGCTCCCGGTATCGGTGCCGCCGTCGCTGCCGAGGTCGAGATCGAGCTCGCAGCCGCTGTCGAGCGCCACGTCCCCCTGGTTGAGCACGCCCGCCACCACGGCTTCCGCGCCGCTGGCGTCGCACGCCAGCTTTCCGCCACTCTCGACATGGATCGCGGCACCGCCGTTGACCGCGTTGTAGCCGAGCGCCGTGGTGGTATCGAAGGTGAACAGTCCGCCCAACTGCACGTCGAGCGTTCCACCGAGGAACAGCTCGCCGGAACCCGAGTACGTGACGGCTCCGGCCAGGTCGACGTTCGTGTTGAGGGTCTTGACACCCGCATCGCTCCCGCTGTCGATCGTCGCGCTCGCCGACGTGGCGATCGTGAGGGTGCCGCCGAGCTGGATCGTCGCCTCGCCGTCCCACACCAGGCTTGACGCGATCTGCGCACTGGCGGCGCCCGTCAGCGTGGCGCCGTGGTCGATCGTCAACGTCGAGAAGATCGACGTGTTGTGATCGCTGCCGCTGAGCGTGAGGGTCGAGTCCCCGGTCAGCAGAACTGGCTCCGCGCTCGTCACGCTCGCCGCCGAAGCATCGGCGCCACTCTCGATCAGCACCGTCCCGCCGGTGACCGTGGTGTCGATGCACGCGGTCGTCGCCGCCGTGGGCACGGCATCGCCGGACCAGTTCGCCGGGTCGAACCAGTTCCCGTCGCTCCCCCCATTCGTCCAGGTCGTCGAACCGGCCGGGCACGAGATTCCCGACGCGCCCGCACGCCCCGCGCCGATGAACAGGACGGCGCAGCAGACCACCGCACCCAGCGCGCACAAGCGCGCCGTCCAGGCCATGGGCGGCAGCCCGATCACGGCCGGTGCTCTCCCCGCCCCGTCACTCCCGCCGCCCTCAGCGTCAAGGCACGTTCCGTGTGCATGACGGCGAAACACGATACCGGTCATGTCTACTCAGAGGTGCGCGGGGCGGCCTTGCAGCACCGCCCCGGCGCCGAAGCCGCGCCTACGCGCGTCGTGCGACCGGCTGACATTCGTGCGCGTGCGGCGGCCGGGCGCGAGCTCGTCGCGTCGTAACGCATATCGCCGCGACTCTGGCCTTGCTCGGCTGTTGTCACAGGTAACGCCACTCCACCACCCCTAGGAGCGTCACTCATATGCTTCGCAACGTACGCGTCCCCGTCGCCGCGGCGCTGCTGGCCGCCGCGCTGCTGGTTCCCGCCAGCGCGCTGGCGGCGCGCCACTCGAGCCCGAACGGGCGCAACACCATCTCCCTGCTGAGCTCTGAGAACCCGATCACGTTCGGTGATCCGCTGGTGCTCTACGGGCGCCTGACGGGCCCCAACGCCGGCAACCAGCCCGTCGAACTGTGGCATCGCGTCAATGGCGTGTCGCCGGTATTCACACCAATTCAGGCGACCACCACCGACGCCAACGGCTTCTACGCCTACCAGCGACTGGCCGATGTGGTCGACTCGAACCGCGAGTACTACGTCACGTCACTCGGCGCGCGCAGCCACACGGTGCGCGAGCGTGTCGTGGACGTCGTCACGCTCAGCGGCCCCGCCAGCGGGACGTCGCTGACCACCGGCCGGCCGGCCACCGTGTTCACCGGAACCGTCGCCCCGGCCGACGTCGGCGACAGCGTGCTGCTCCAGCGTCAGAGCGCCACCGGTAACGGCCTGAACTGGGGGACGATCCAGCGCGGCGTCGTCGTTGCGGGCGGTGCGTTCACCTTCAGCCACGTGTTCGTGGTCCCGGGTGACGCGAACATCCGCGCGCTCGTGCAGGGCACCAACCGCCACCTGGCCAGCGGCTCGCCCGCGTTGACCTATGACATCTCGCAGGCGCAGAACCCGGCGCTGACCGCGACCGCCTCGGCGGATCCGATCCCCTACGGAAGCCCGGTCACGATCTCCGGGACGCTGGCGGCCGGGGCCGGACAGCCGGTCACGCTGTTCGCCCACGAGGCGGACGGCACGTTCATGACCGTGGCGCAGGTGACGACGGGCACCGGCGGGAGTTACACGTTCCCGGCCCAGTCGCCGGTGCACAGCACCTATTACCAGGTGCGTGCCGGTGACGGCACGCACTCGCGCATCGTGTTCGTCGGTGTCACCGACGTCCTGACGGCCGGCGCGTCGGCCACGGCGATCCCCCAGGGCGGCACGGTGAACTTCAGTGGCACCGTCGCCCCCGACGCCACCGGCCACGTGATCTGGCTGCAGGAGGAGAACGCGGCCAGGACCGGGTTCCACACGGTGCAGACGGCGCCGGTTCTCACCGGGTCGACGTTCACCATCGTCCACCAGATCTTCGAGGTGGGCACGCACACGTTCCGGGTGGAGATCCCCGGCGGCCCGCTCAACGGCGGTGCCAACTCGCAGACGTTCCCGGTCACCGTCACGGCGGTGTCGCCGGCGCAGCTCCCGCAGCAGCAAACGGCCCCGCAGAGCCAGGGTCAGTAGCTCTGCTCCCGGACCCGGTGGCGGAGCGGAGCCGCCACCGGGTTCCCGGGCCGGCGGGTGCCCTGGCGCCCCGTGCCGTGCCGACCTCCGGCGCACGGCACGGGGGCCGTGGGCGCCGCGCTCGCACCCGCCGCGCTCGCGCCCGCCGAGCTCGCGCCCGCCTCGCGCGCGCCTGGCGGGCGGCGCAGGATGACGCCGCGATCGCGGCGCCCGGCAGGTCAGCCGGCCAGGTCCGCCGGCGGCGGATTGGGCGCGAAGGCCGCGGCCCGCCGGCGGCCGAAGCGCGAGCCGACACGCGGGTCGACGTCGCTTGCCCCCAGCACGAGCCCGCCGCCGGCGTCCTTCGCGCGCAGCAGCGCGGCATCGGCCGTCTCGAGCAGCTCGTGTGCGGTCCAGCCGACGCGCCACTCCGCGACGCCGGCCGATGCACCGAGGGGCACCTGCTCGCCGTCGAGCTCGAGGGTCGAGAGCGCGTGGCGCAGCCGGTCGGCCAGCAGATGCGCGGTGCGCTCGTCGGTGTCCGGGAGCACCGCGATGAACTCGTCGCCGCCGTAGCGGCCCACGCTGTCGGCGAGGCGGACCCCGCGCCGCAGCAGCACGGCCACCTCGGCGAGCACGCGGCTGCCGAAGGTGTGACCGTGGCGGTCGTTGAGCGCCTTGAAGTCGTCGAGATCGACGAAACAGCACGACAGGCTCCGCGGCTGGCGCCGGCAGCGACCGATCTCGTGCTCGAGCTCCGCGTGGATCGCGGTGTAGTTGAGGCACCCCGTGAGCCCGTCCAGGCGCGCGGCGGTGAGCAGGCCGTCGAGCATGCCGGCATCGTGCAGGCACAACCCGGCCATCCGCGCGTAACCCTCCACCATCCACAGCGTCACCCCGGGATCGCGGGGGGGAGGCGACGCGAAGCCCAGGCACAGCGCGCCGGGAGGGCCGCCCGGCGGACGGACCGCCACGCCGACGGCGTGCGTGAGCCGCGCCCCGGACGCGGCCGGGCCGAAGCTCGCATCGCCAACGTCGAGCGGCTCGACGGCCACGCGCCCGAACTCGAGCACGCGGCCGACGAAACCGTCTGCCGGGAGGGGAGGCAGATCGTTGGGCCCCGGCGAAGCACCCCACGAGCAGAGCACCTCGACGCATCGGGCGGCGGGGTTGAGAGCGGCGAGCACGCCGATCTCCGCCCCCGCCCTGAGGGCCAGGCTGCGGGTGATCAGGCCGAGCTCGCCAACCGGGGGGCGGCTGGCGCCAGCACCGACGCGGGCCAGGTGGAGCGGGCGGCCGTCCGGTACCGCTAGTGGCGGGAGTGGGTTCTGATCCGCGCGGAGGTGCGGGGGTTCTTGCACGAGCGACTCCGGGCCATGGGCCATCCGTATCGACGGCCCGGGAAACGCGGCCAAGCGTGTGACCGCGACTTCGTTCCGCTGTGCTTACGCAGTCCGCGACGCCGATCGATGACCGCCCGTCACGAACCGCAAGGGCGATGGTAACGCGCCCGCCCCGACTCGACAAGTTCCGCTGAGCGGTTTGCGGCTAACCCGCGGTGTGCGGATAACCCCCGACCCGGCACCCGCGCCGAGCCGCTAGATTCACGGAACTGAGCCGTCCGCCGGCGCTCTCCTCTCTCTGCCGGTGGTGCCCGCTCCCAGATCACGAGACGGGGGACGGGAGGCTGCCATGAAGGGCTCCGAAGGACAGCTCACGGGCGGGCCGCTGAACGCCGCGCTGGCGAACGAGATCGTGCGCCTGGTCGCCGAGTTCACCGGCCGGGGGGCCACCCGCTCGCGGGCGTTCGTGCACGACGACGTCGTCGTCTGTTTGCTCGAGAACGGCGCGACAAAGGCCGAGGTCAGCCTCGTCGCCGCCGGCCGGGCCGAGCTGGTGCGCCATCAGCGCGACGCGCTGCAGCGGGCCATGGAGGACGAGCTCATCGCAGTGGTGCAGCGGCTCACGGGCCGCCGGGTCCGCAGCTTCCTGAGCGGGATCAGCACGCTGGCGGAGTCCTCCGTGGAGGTGTTCGTGCTCGATCCGGAGCCCGGCGCGCCGCCGTCCCAAGCGGCCGAATGACTCGGGAAAACCGGCCGATTGACCTCGCCGCGAAGCCGCGTTAGCCTCCAGTTTGGTCGCGGTGGGCGCGTCGCCACGCGGGCGCGTCGAGCGGGGCCGCCGACGGCAACAGAGGACGACCGGTGCCTCGCAGGCACCGACGGACATGTGGGGGCTGGAACGGATGGACGCGCAGGGCGAAGAGAGCGCACAGGGCTTGGAGGGCGGGCATCTGCTCGCCGCGATCTCGACGAGCATCGTGGCCATCCTGCGCGAGCACTACGGGCGCGGGCCGATGAAGGCGAAGACCTACGCGCTCGACGACATCATCGTCGTGGTGATGCGCGGCAGCGGATTCACGCCACTCGAGAAGACGATCATGGAGAGCGGCGAGCCCAACCGGGTGGTGGCGATGCGAGAGGACTTCCAGCGCGTCATGGCCACCCGCTACAAGGAGACTATCGAGGAGCTGACCGGGCGCAACGTGGTGGCGTTTCTCTCCCAGGCCCACGTCGAGCCCGACATCACGATCGAGATCTTCTTCATCGACGGTCCCCTGCCCGGCTTCGGCGCCTTCGAGCTCACCGCGGCGGACTAGCCGCCCGGCGCAGCGGCGGGGGCGCCGCCAGTCGTTGCTCGGCGGCCAGCTCACGCCAGACGGTGCGCGTGCTCTCCCAGTCCACCGGCAGCACGCCGTCGACGAACTCGACGAGGTAGAGCCACTCGAGGGCATCCCGGTGATCGCCCCGATCGGCCGCGTCCTGGGCCCACCCGAGCGTCTGGGCGCGGGCGACCTGGTGACGGGTCGCGCGCGACGCGGGCGTCGGGACGGGCACGGCATCGGCGGGTCCTGAAACGGGCGTCGCAGCTCCCCCCTTCGGTGGAGATCGTCGGGGCACCTGACCCCCAGACTGCTCGCGGGTCGCGGCCCCGGGCGGCGAGCCATCGTGTGACCCCTCACCCGCTCCGCTCTTGAAGGTGCAGCTCCCAGCGCTGTCGGGGACCTCGCATGGAACCGCTATGCCACGAACGCTACCACTCGCGCAGACCCGCGCGGAAAGCGCGCACTGGGGCGAGATCCCCCTCGCGGCCGCCGGTGGACAAACCGGCGCACACCTGGGCGAGCCCGCGCATGCCGCCCCATCGCTCGCGAATCGGTTCCTCGCCTAAAGACCCGTACGGTCGCTCATGCCCCGCGCAGAAGTACGCCGATATGCGTACCCATGACGCTCCGCACAGGTGCATCGCGTTCCGGCGCGCCGCCGGGGGCCGCGGGTCCGACCACCGACCTGCGCCTCTCGGTGATGGTGCTGGCCGCGCTCTACGTGGCCGGTGCGACGCTGGGGCTGCTCGTCGCGCTGCTGCCCCACCCGGCGGCCGCCAGCCACGTGTGGCTGTTCGCCGTCGTGCTGAACGCGTACGTCGTGGCCGCGCTGCTGGCCTGGCAGGCGTCGCGCTTCAGCCCGCTGGCGCTGCGCTTCTTCCTGGCCTGGGGCAGCACGCTCGTCACCGCCATGGCCTACTTCTCGGCCGACCGCCCGAGCCCCGTCGTCTTCTTCTATCTGTGGGTCGTCCTCTACGCCGGCGTGTTCTTCAGCCGCCGCGACGTGGCCGGCCAGATCACCTACATCGCGCTCGGCTACGGTGGGCTGCTGCTGGCGCGCCCGCCGCTGTCGGGGAGCGCCGCGACCTGGTGGGCGACCGGCGTCGGCACGCTGATCATCGGCGCGGCGTTCACCCTCATGATGCGCGCGCGGGTGGAGAGCCTGATCGAGCGCCTGTGCGACGCCGCGCGCACCGACCCGCTGACCGGCCTGCACAACCGCTACGGCTTTCGCGAGGCGCTGGATCTGGAGGTCGAGCGCGCCCGGCGGGGTGCCGGGCGCCTGGCGATCGTGACGGCGGACGTCGACGGGTTGAAGGAACTGAACGACCGCGCCGGCCATCACGCGGGCGACGCGACTCTGCGTCGGATCGGCCGGGTCCTGTCCGCGGTCAAGCGCCAGAGCGACATCGCGGCGCGGGTGGGCGGGGGCGAGTTCGCGCTCGTGCTGGCCGACACCGACTGCGACGGCGCGCTCGGATTCGTTGAGCGGGTGCGCAAGGCGATCGCGGCCGAGTTCGCGGCCGACGAGATGCCGGCGACCCTCAGCTTCGGGGTGGCCAGCCAGCCGCGCCACGGCCAGACGGCCGCGTCGCTGATCCGGGCCTGCGACGAGGCGGTGTCCTCGGCGAAGCACGACGGCGGCGACCGCGTCGTGCTGCACAGCCCCGAGCTGCGCGGGCTGCACCGCAAGCGCGACGGCACCGACATCGAGGCCGAGCGCTACATCGCGGTCATGCTCGACCTGGCCGAGACCGTTGACCTGCGCTTCAGCGGCACGGCGCGCCACTCCGAGACCGTCGGGCGCTACGCCGAGATGATGGCCCGCGAGCTCGGCCTGCCCGAGCCGCGCGTCGAGCGCGTGCGGCTCGCCGGCATGCTGCACGACGTCGGCAAGGTCGCCGTGCCCGACAGCATCCTCCACAAGCCGGCGAAGCTGAGCGACGACGAGTTCACCACGATCAAGCGCCACCCCGAGCTCGGCGCGCAGATCATCGAGCACCCGAGCCTCGCCGACGTCAGCGAATGGGTTGCCACCCATCACGAGCGCCCCGACGGCCGCGGCTACCCCCGGGGCCTGGCGTCTGACGAGATCGCCGTCGAGGCCCAGATCATCGCCGTCGCCGACGCCTACGAGGCGATGACCAGCGACCGCGCCTACCGCGGCTCGATCGGCCAGGAGGCCGCCCGGGCCGAGCTGCTGCGGTGCGCCGGCTCGCAATTCGACCCGAGCGTGGTGCAGGCCTTCGTCGCGCTGCTGGAGCGCGAGAGCGGCCGCACGAGCGCTCCGGTCTCACAGGCCGCCTGACGCCGAGCCGGTCCGCCTCGCCCGGCGCCGCGACAGTCGTCGGGTGGGGCCGCTCCGCTCCGAGGAGCGGCCCCACCAAGCGCCGGCGAATGGGATTGCGACCGCGGGTCAGACGGTCGCTCGCACCGGCGACGACTGGGGTCCTCAGGCGTGCAGTGCGGCCTGCTCCTGTGCGGTCGGGAACGCCCACGCGGCGCTGGCGCGGCGCTCCTGGCGGAACACGAAGCGAAGCTGCGGCGGCGGGCGCAGCTGCGCCTCATTGGGGCGGAACGTCGCACAGGGCTCGTCCAGGTCGAGAGCACAGAGAAGATTGCAACGGAAGAAGCAATCGTCACAACTGACCTTGGGCGCAGAGCGCTTGCTCGACGTGCGGTGCAACGGGCCCCCTTCGGGTGTGAACGGCTGGTGGACAGCGCGCATCAAACCACCACCGTCCGGGCCCCTCAAGACCCGCCCGCCGGCCCATTCCGCAAATCGCAGCAAAATGATTCTGAGAGCCCCCGCGCGGTGCAATCGTCACGTTCGTGTGACCGCTTGAGCAGGCCTTTGCGCAAATTGCGCGGGTTTCGCGCGACGGACGATGTTGTAAATCCCGCCCGGGCCGGTGGGGAGCGACGCGCCGGGCGGCGAAGGCGACGCGTCATCATCTGTGTTCATGCGGATTCTCGTCACCGGCGCGAGTGGCTCCGTCGGCGCGACGCTCATCCCCCGCCTGACCCGCGACGGCCACGAGGTCGTCGCCTTCGGCCGCGACGAGCAGCGGATGCGCTCGGCGCTCGCCTACGCCGGGGCCCCGCCGGGCGACGTGCGCCTGGTCACCGGCGACGCGCTGCGCGGCGACGGGCTGGCCCGCGCGCTCGACGGCGCCGAGGTCGCGTACTTCCTCATTCACGGGATGGAGCCGTCGGCCGACGGCGCCTTCCCGGCGCGCGAGTGGCGAGCGGCGCAGCGCTTCGCCGACCTGGCCCGCGAGGCCGGCCTGCGCCGCGCGGTGTACCTCGGCGGGCTGGTGCCGGGCGAGGGACTGCCCTCCACCCACCTGGCCAGCCGGCTGGTGGTCGAGGAGACGCTGCGCGCCGCGCTGCCCGACGCCGTCGCGCTGCGGGCGTCGATCGTCATCGGCGCGCGCTCGCGATCGTTTCGCTTCCTGGTCCGGCTGATCGAGCGCCTGCCGGTGCTCGCACTGCCCCCGTGGCGCGACCACCGCACGGCGCCCATCGACGCCCGAGACGTCACCGAGCTGCTCGCCGGCGCGGCCACCTCGGCGGCGGTGGGCGGCCGCTCGCTGGACATCGGCGGACCCGAGGTGCTCAGCTTCGGCGAGATGATCGAGCGCATCGCCGCGCTGATGCTCGTCGCGCGGCCGGTGCTGCGCCTGCCGGTGAGCGCCACCCCGATCGCCGCCCCCGTGGCCGCCGCGCTGGCGGGCGAGGTCCCGGAGCTGATCGCGCCGCTGATGGAGGGCCTGCAGACCGACCTGCTGCCGCGTGACAACGCGGCCGCCGAGCTACTCGGGGTGCGCCTGCATGGCTTCGACGCCGCCGTCGAGGCCGCCCTGCGCGAGTGGGAGGCGCACGAGCCACTGCGGGCGCGCTGAGGCCCGCGCCGCGACGATCGCCCCGCCGGCGCGCGGCCGGCGGTCGGATAGCGTGTCCCCGTCGATGAGCAAGGTGACCGCCACGATTTCGCTGCCCGCCCAGCCCGAGCAGGTCTGGGACGTGGTGATGGATCCGCGACGGCTCGGCGATTGGGTGACGATCCACCGGCGCCTGGGCGAGACGGACTCCGGCTCGCCGCGCACCGGCTATGAGATGGAGCAGCACATCCATCTGCGGGGTGTGAGCTTCACCGTGCACTGGACGCTCGTGGAGTGCCAGCCGGGAGCGCTCGCCGTGTGGGAGGGCCGCGGACCGGCCCGCTCACACGCACACACTCAGTACCGCCTGCGCGCGGAGGGCGACGGCACGCGCTTTGAGTATGAGAACGAGTTTCGCGCGCCGCTCGGCCCGCTCGGCGCGATGGCCAGCCGCGCCCTCGTCGGCGGCATACCCCAGCGTGAGGCCAACCGCTCGCTCGAGCGGCTGCGGGCGCTGTTCGCGGCCGGCGACTGAGCGGATGGCGGACGGCGACTGGGCGGATGCCATACTCGGCGCGCGATGCCCGAGATCCTGCGCTACGCGGCGTTCACCGATCGCGCCGACGGCGGTAACCCCGCCGGCATCGTGCTCGACGCCCGCGGCCTCGACGACGCCGCCATGCAGACGATCGCGGCCGAGGTCGGCTACTCCGAGACGGCGTTCCTCACCGAGACCGGCGACGGCGCGCTGGCGGTGCGCTATTTCACCCCCAAGACCGAGGTCACCTTCTGCGGCCACGCGACCATCGCCCTCGGCGTCGCGCTCGCCGAGCGCCGCGGCGCCGGTGCGCTCGCGCTGGACACCCGCGCCGGGCGCGTGGACGTGCTCACCCGGTCGGAGCCGTCGGGACTGCAGGCCACGCTGACCAGCGTCGAGCCCTACGTCGACCCGGTGGCCGAGGCGGACGTCGCCGAGACGCTCGCCGCGCTCAGCTGGGTGCCCGCCGATCTCGACGACGCGCTGCCCCCGCGCGTCGCCTACGCCGGGGCCCGCCACCTCATCCTCGGCGTCCAGTCGCGCGGACGACTGGCCGACCTCGACTACGACTTCGAGCGCCTGCGCGCGGTGATGCGGGCGCGCGAGTGGACCACCGTGGCCCTCGTTCACCGCCGCGATGCCGCCACCTATGACACGCGCAACCCCGCGCCCGCCATCGGGATCCTGGAGGATCCCGCCACCGGTGCCGCCGCCGCGGCACTCGGCGCCTACCTGCGCGCGCTCGAGCTGATCCAGCCGCCGGCGCGGCTCGTGCTCCACCAGGGTGACGACCTCGGCCGTCCGAGCATCCTGCTGGTGGAGGTGCCCCCCGGCCTGCAGACCGGTGTGCGCGTGACCGGCGGCGCGGTCGTCATCGCCTGAGGTTCGCCCCGCGCCGTGCGCCGCCCAGTGCCGTGTGAGCCAGCGGCTACCATGACCGCGTCGGTGAGCCGCGAGCGCCGGATCGACTGGCGCTCACCGCCAGAGCACCGCAGCCGCCCGTGACGAGCACACCCGCATCCTCCCCCCAGCAGCCGGGCGACGGCCAGGACGGCGTTGTCGGGGTCGTCGGGCTCGGGTACGTCGGGCTGCCGCTGGCGGTGGCGCTGGCGGAGGCCGGGCTGACGGTCATCGGGGTGGATGTCGACCAGCGCAAGGTGGACGCGATCAGCGCCGGGGAGAGCTACATCGAGGACATCTCCTCGGAGCGCCTGCGCGGCGTGGCGGGGCGCCTGTCGGCCAGCAAGCGCTACGCCGACCTGTCGGGCGCGGGCACGGTGGTGATCGCCGTGCCGACGCCGCTGAATCGCAATCGCGAGCCGGATCTCGGGCCGCTGCTCGCCAGCGGTCGGGCGCTGTCGGCGGTGCTGCAGCGCGGACAGCTGATCGTGCTGGAGTCCACCACCTATCCCGGCACGACGCGCGAGCAGCTCGCACCGCTGCTGGAGGAGTCGGGCCTGGCCGCCGGACGAGACTTCTGCCTCGCCTTCTCCCCCGAGCGCATCGATCCCGGCCGCACCGATTACACGATGCGCAATACCCCGAAGATCGTCGGCGGATTGACGGACTGCTGCCGCGATCGCGCGGTCGCGTTCTACGGTCAGATCTGCGACGAGGTGGTGACGGTGACCACGCCGGAGGCGGCCGAGCTGGCCAAGCTGCTGGAGAACGTGTTCCGCTCGGTGAACATCGCGCTGGTCAACGAGTTGGCGATGCTCGGCGATCGGATGGGCATCGACATCTGGGAGGTGGTCGACGCCGCCTCCACCAAGCCCTACGGATTCATGCGCTTCGAGCCGGGCCCGGGACTGGGCGGGCACTGCCTGCCCGTCGATCCGTTCTACCTGGCCTGGAAGGCGCGTGAGTATGACGTCCCCACCGAGTTCATCGAGCTCGCCGGCGAGGTCAATCAGAAGATGCCGTTCTTCTGCGTGGAGAAGATCACCCGGGCCCTGAACGATCACGCCAAGCCGGTGCGCAACTCACGTATCGCCATCATCGGCGTCGCCTACAAGGGTGGCGTGGCCGATCTGCGCGAGTCGCCGGCGCTGCGCATCATCACCATCCTGCGCTCACTCGGAGCGGACCTTGTCTACCACGATCCGTTCGTGCCCGAGCTGAGCGAATTCGACCTGCGCTCGGAGTCGCTGCCCGCCGCGCTGGAAGGCGCCGACGCCGCCGTCATCGTCACCCGCCACCCGGGCCTGGACGTCGACGCGATCGTGGCCGGCGCCCCCTTGATCGTCGACTTCCGCGGCGCCACACGGGGCATCAGCGCCCCACACGTCGTCCGCCTCTAGCCACCGCCACCCGCCGGCTCGCGGCGTGCAGACTGTCGTGTCCTGCCCAGGAAACACACACACAACGTGTGTCAATCACCCATCTGGCCCGCCCGCCGCCGGCCAGTGGAGTTGGCGGCGACGACAAAGGTCTACACTCCGTGAAAGGAGTAACGGTGACCTGAGGTCCGTAATCGCGGTCGCCCCGAAAAAACGACAGGAGGCACGTGTCAGATTTCCTCGATGTCAAACGGCGTGAGATCACTGCGCGGCTCAACGAGCTGCGTCCGATGGTCGACGAGTATCAGCAGTTGGAGGCCGCTGCCGCGGCGCTCGCCACGGTGAGCGGCAACGGCAACGGTACGCGCAAGGCCTCCGCCCCGGCCACGGCTCCCGCCGCCGCCGCAGCGAAGGCGCCGGCTCGGGCGAAGAGCACCCGCAGCCGCCGTGCCGGTTCGACGGCGCGCCGCCCCGGACGGCGGCGTGGATCCGGTACCCGTGCCGCCCAGGCGCTCTCCCTCGTGCAGGGTAACCCCGGGATTGCCATCCCGGAGTTGGCGGAGAAGATGGGCATCAAGCAGAACTACCTCTACCGAGTGCTCCCCGGACTCGAGCAGGACGGAAAGGTAAAGCGCGAAGGCCGTGGCTGGCACGCCACGAGCAAGGCCTGACCGACCGCTCGGCGCCGCCGCCCTCCGCGGCGGCCCGGGCTCACACCGCAACGACCGCTGGGGCCGCACTGACGCGGCCCCTCGTCGTTCCTGGCCGCTTCCCGGTCTGGACCGGGTGACTGCGCCCCGGTAGGGTGCGCCCACCTACTCGGATCGGAGGGAACATGAGAGGGTCAAAACGGCGCGGCCGGGCTGCGCTGGCAACACTGGCGAGCATCGCGCTCATCATGCTGTTGCCCGCGGCGGCACTGGCGGCGAAGGGCGTCGTCAAGGGAATCAGCATAGGCCAGCAGGGGAGTACCACCACGGCAGTCACCCTGTTCTGCCTGCCGGTCGACGTACCCGACGGTACCCAGGCGTGGTCGGTCACGGTCCCGCTGGGGCGCGACACGATCACGCTTTCGTTCACCCCGGGCGGCAGCTGTGGCGCCGGCGGCGGACAGGGCGGCCCGACGGGCGGCAGTACCGGGACGGCGACCGGCACTTCGCCCGCCCCCACGACGACCTCGGGCTGACACGCGGTCACGAGTGGGCCGGCGCAGCGTCGCCGGCCCACGCGCCCGCATCGAGATCAGACGAGGCCGAGACCGGACACGGTGTCGCGCTCCTCGACGAGCTCGGCCACCGACAGGTCGATCTTCTCGCGTGAGAACGCATCCATCGCCAGCCCCTCCACGATCTTCCACTCGCCGCCGGAGACGGTGACGGGGAACCCGCTGATCAGTCCCTCCGGCACGCCATAGGAACCGTCGGAGGGCACACCCATCGACACCCAGTCATCGGATCCGTTGACCCAGTCATGGACGTGGTCGATCGCCGCGTTGGCCGCGGAGGCCGCGCTCGAGGCACCGCGCGCCTCGATGATCGCGGCGCCACGCTTGCCGACGCGGGGGAGGAACTCCTGCTCGATCCACGCCTGGTCATCGACCACCTTGGCGGCAATCTCGCCGCCCACCTTGGCATGGAACAGGTCCGGGTACATGGTCGGCGAGTGGTTGCCCCACACGCCCATCTGGGTGATATCGGTCACCGGCACCGCGAGCTTGTTGGCCAGCTGGGCGACCGCGCGGTTGTGGTCGAGGCGGAGCATCGCGGTGAAACGCTCGCGCGGGATGTCGGGCGCGTTGTTCATCGCGATCAGGCAGTTGGTGTTCGCCGGATTGCCGACCACGAGGATCTTGACGTCACTGGCCGCCTGCGAGTTCAGTGACTTGCCCTGAGTAGTGAAGATCTTGCCATTCTCACCCAGCAGCTCCGCCCGCTCCATCCCCTTCGTACGCGGACGCGAACCCACCAGCAGGGCGATGTTGACGCCGTCGAAGGCGTCATCGGCATTGTCGTGCAGGTCGAGGCTCTTCAGCAGCGGAAACGCACAGTCGGTGAGCTCCATGGCCACGCCCTCGAGCGCCGGCATCGCCTGCGGGATCTCCAGCAGACGCAGGTCGACGGGGGTGTCGGGGCCGAGCAGCTGGCCGCTGGCGATGCGAAAGACGATGGCGTAGCCGATCTGCCCGGCGGCGCCGGTGACGGTAACGCGTACGGGATTGCTCACGTGATGACGCTCCTGTGGGGTCGAAAATGGTTGGTCGACCGGCTCGCAGCCGCTCGACGTCTCGCCGCTGCACTGCGACGGGCGGGCTGGCGATGCTATCGCGGCTCCGTGGTCCGGGCCGGCGACGGCCGCCGGGGCGCCCCGCCGGCGAGCGGTTTCTCGTCCCGCGCCGGGCAGCCTCGCCTGGCCGTGAAGGTCAGCTCCCACACCCCGCGTGATTGCGCCACACCCGATCGAACCTGACCTCGTCGTCGTTGGCGCCACCATGCACCCGGCGCCGGCGGCCACGAGAGCCTCACATCAGCGGCGGTAATGTGTGGAGAGCAACCCGTTACCGCTGCAAATAGGCACCGTCTGCAACCGCCACCACCCGCCATACTCCGCGGCGCACCGTGAGCATTCGTGTCGCCATCGAGCACCGTACGGACTACCGCTATGACCGTGCGGTGGGACTCGGGCCGCACGTCGTGCGCCTGCGCCCAGCGCCGCACTGCCGCACGCCGATCCTGGCCTATTCGCTGCAGGTGACGCCGGCGCAGCACTTCCTCAACTGGCAGCAGGATCCCTTCGGCAACCACCTCGCGCGGCTCGTGTTCCCCGAGCGGGCGAGCGAGCTGAGCGTCACCGTCGACCTCGTGGCCGACATGACGGTGATCAACCCGTTCGACTTCTTCGTCGAGGACAGCGCGCAGACCTGGCCGTTCGCCTATGAGGCCACGCTGGGGCGCGATCTGGCGCCGTACCTGGAGGTCGACGAGGCCGGTCCGCGGCAACGCGAGTGGCTGGCCGAGGTGGCACCGGACCCCGCGCCGGTCATCGACTTCCTCGTCGCGCTCAATCAGCGGGTGTTCGCCGACGTCGACTACGCGGTACGCATGGAGACCGGCGTGCAGTCCCCCGAGGAGACGCTGGCGGCCGGCATCGGCTCGTGCCGCGACAGCGCCTGGCTGCTCGTGGACACGCTGCGCCGGCTCGGCCTGGCCGCCCGTTTCGCCTCGGGCTACCTGATCCAGCTCGCCCCCGACCCCGACGCACAGCCGCTCGACGGCCCGCCCGGCCCGACGGAGGACTTCACCGATCTGCACGCCTGGGCGGAGACCTACATCCCCGGGGCCGGCTGGGTCGGTCTCGACGCCACCTCGGGGCTGCTGGCCGGCGAGGGCCACATCCCGCTCGCCTGCACGTCACGGCCGGAGTCGGCGGCGCCGATCACCGGGACCGCCGAGGTGCCGGCGACGACGCTCACCTTCACCAACGAGGTGCGCCGGCTCCACGAGCCGCCCCGGGTCACCCGCCCCTACCAGGATCGCCAGTGGGCGGAGATCGACGCGCTCGGTGACCTTGTCGACGCGGCGCTGCAGGACGACGACGTGCGCCTGACCATGGGCGGCGAGCCGACGTTCGTGTCGATCGACGACATGGAGGAGCCCGAGTGGACGGTCGCCGCGCTTGGCCCGACCAAGCACGCACTCGCCCGGCAGCTGGCCGACCGGCTCACCGAGCGCTTCGCCCCGGGCGGACTGATCCAGCACGGCCAGGGCAAGTGGTACCCCGGCGAGGTGCTGCCTCGCTGGGCCATCGGGGTGCACTGGCGAGACGACGGCCAGCCGCTGTGGCACGACCGGCGGCTGCTCGGTGACCCCGCCACGTCCGGTGACACCACCGTGCGCGAGGTCGCCCGCCTCGTGGACGCGCTGACCGCGGCGCTCGGCCTGCCCGGCGGACGTCGCGGTGCCGGCGCACGAGGACCCCCTGGATCGGATCGAGGCCGAGGCGAGGCTGCCCGCCGGCGAGCCTCCCTGCGCCGAGGTGGACGCGCTCGACTCGGTGACGCTGTCCGACGCCGCCGAGCGCGCCGCGGTGATCGACGAGCTCGACGCCGAGCGTGGCGAGCCCGTCGGCTTCGCCATCCCCCTGTACCGGGCCGCCGGCGACGAGCAGTGGACGACGGGGCACTGGACGCTGCGCCGTCGCGCGCTGTATCTGGTCGCCGGCGACTCGCCGATGGGCCTGCGCCTGCCGCTGCGCTCGATCGCCTGGGTCCCGCCGCCACCCGACCCGGAGCGCTCGCCGTTCGCGCCGGCCACGCCGCTGCCAACCGCCGGCGACGGCGACGACAGCACCGGCGCCGCCGACGGCGCAGCCGCCGCCGCGGTCGAGGCGCCCGCGGACGCCCCACTGCCCGTGACGGCGGCCAAGGCCGCGCCGATCGCGGGGCGCCCGCGCTACAGCGGGCGCGTGGCGGCGAGCGCGACCGAGGACGCGTCCGCGGTCGGGGTGACCGACGACGACGCGCTCGACCGCCGGCCGTCCGGCGCGTCCGCGGTCGGGGTGACCGACGACGACGCGCTCGACCGCCGGCCGTCCGGCGCGTCCGCGGTCGGGGTGACCGACGACGACGCGCTCGACCGCCGGCCGTCCGGCGACGACACGTCCGGCGACGGCGACAACGCGCCCGCCGACGACCGCGCCCAGGGCGACGGCACGCCCGGCGACGACCGCGCCCGCGACGCCGATGCCGCCGCCACCGACACCGGCACCGGCACCGCCACCGATCGCACCCACGACCCCGACGCGGACGAGGCCGACGACGAGCCGACCCCCATCACCGCCCTGTGCGTCGAGCTGCGCGACGGCCACGCGTGCGTGTTCCTGCCGCCGCTGTCGGAGGGCGCGCACGCGGTCGAGCTGATCGCCGCCGTGGAGCGCGCGGCGGCGGCCAGCGGCGTGCCGGTGGTGGTCGAGGGCTATCCGCCGCCGTCCGACCCGGGGCTGTCGCACTTCAGCGTCACGCCCGACCCGGGCGTGATCGAGGTCAACATCCATCCCTCGCGCTCGTGGCACGAGCTCGTGCAGCGCACCACGGGGCTCTACGAGGCGGCAAGGGAGGTTCGCCTCGGCACGGAGAAGTTCACCCTGGACGGCACCCACACCGGCACCGGCGGCGGCTCGCACCTGACGCTCGGCGGCCCCACGCCGGCGGACAGCCCGCTGCTGCGCCGGCCCGACCTGCTGCGCAGCCTCGTCACCTTCTGGCAGCACCACCCCTCCCTGTCCTACCTGTTCGCCGGCCGGTTCATCGGTCCGACCAGCCAGGCGCCGCGGGTGGACGAGGCCCGCCACGAGAACCTGTACGAGCTGGAGATCGCCTTTGCCGAGCTCGAGCGCCTGGCCGCGGTCGGCCCGCCGCCCCCCTGGCAGGTCGACCGCCTGCTGCGCAACCTGCTCGTCGACATCACCGGGAACACCCACCGCGCGGAGTTCTGCGTGGACAAGCTGTTCGACCCGCTGTCGGAGACAGGCCGCCTGGGCGTCGTCGAGCTGCGCGGGTTCGAGATGCCGCCGCACCCTCGCATGGCCCTTGTTCAGGCACTCCTGGTGCGGGCGCTCGTCGCACGCTTCTGGCAGGACCCCTACGCCGGGCCCCTCGTCCGCTGGGGCACCGAGCTGCACGACCGCTTCCTGCTGCCGTGGTGGGTGGCCGCCGACATCGCCGAGGTGGCCGCCGACCTGCAGCGCCACGACCTCCCGTTCGCCGCCGAGTGGCTGGCGCCGTTCCTCGAGTTCCGCTTCCCCCGCCTCGGCGGCGTGGTCGTCGACGGGGTCGAGCTCGAGCTGCGGATGGCGATCGAGCCGTGGAACGTGCTGGCCGAGGAGCAGGGCGCGGCGACGTCGCGCTATGTCGACTCCTCACTGGAGCGCCTGCAGGTGCGGGTCGACGGGCTGACGCCGGCGCGTCACGCGGTCACGTGTAACGGCGTGGCCGTCCCGTTGCACGCCACCGAGACGCCGGGCACGTTCGTGGCCGGGGTGCGCTACCGCGCCTGGCAACCGCCCACCGCGCTACACCCGACGATCAAGGTGCACGCGCCGCTGCGCTTCGATGTCGTCGACCGCTTCAGCGAACGTTCCCTGGGTGGATGCGTCTACCACGTCACCCATCCGGGCGGCCGCCACTACGACGTCGTGCCGGCGAACGCCAACGAGGCGGAGGCGCGGCGGGCCAGCCGCTTCGAGGCCCTCGGGCACACGCCGGGGCACATCGACGTCGACGCGCTTGCCGATCCACGTCCGAGCGGCGAATATCCTCGCACGCTCGATTTGCGGCGCACGGGTCGCCGCTGAGGTGGAAGGGCCGCACGGAAGCAACCCAGGAACGCCGCGATGAGCACGACCGCACCGACACCGCCCGGACCCCGCGACGGGGGCCCGGCGCGTTACCACCCGCGCCCGGGGGCCTACGACGAGATGCTCGACCCGTCGGGCGCCGCGCGGCCCGCACTGGACGCAGCTGGCCGACGTGTTCGGCGACCTCGGCATCGACGAGCTGCTGCGCCGCCGCGCGCTGGCCGACCGCCTGCTCGACCAGGACGGCGTCGTCTACAACGCCTACGGCGAGCCGCCGGCCCGGCACGAGCCGCCGCGCACGGCGCAGCGCTGGCAGCTGGACCCGATGCCGACCGTGGTCTCGAGCGCCGAGTGGGAGGACATCGAGACCGGCGTGATCGAGCGGGCCGAGCTGCTCAGCCTGGTGCTCGAGGATCTCTACGGGCCGCGCACGCTGCTGCGCCGGCGGCTGCTGCCGCCCGAGGTCGTGTTCAGCCACGGCGGCTTCCTGCGCGAGTGCGACGGGATCCGCCTGCCCACCGCCCAGCAGCTGTTCGCCTATGCGGCCGACCTCGGGCGCGACGCCGAGGGACGCTGGCTGGTGCTGTCCGACCGCGCGCAGGCGCCGTCCGGGTTCGGCTACGCGCTCGAGAACCGCGAGGTCATCTCGCGCGTGTTCCCGAGCCTGTACCGCGACGCGCACGTCCATCGCCTGGCGCCGTTCCTGCGCTCGCTGCGCGTGGCGCTGCAGGAGGCCGCGCCGCCCGGGATCGACGACCCGCGGATCGTGGTGCTCACGCCGGGGCCGTGGAACGAGACGGCGTTCGAGCACGCCTTCCTTGCGTCGCGCCTGGGGTACCCGCTCGTCGAGGGGTCCGACCTCACCGTGCGCGGCGGCGCAGGTGCGCATGCGCGCGCTCGGCGAGCTCGAGCCGGTGCACGTCATCCTGCGCCGCGTCGACGCGGGCTACTGCGATCCGCTCGAGCTGAAGGGCGACTCGCAGCTCGGCACGCCCGGCCTGGTCGAGGCGGCGCGCAACGGCGCGGTGTCGGTGGTCAACACGCTCGGCAGCGCGGCGCTGGAGAACCCCGCCCTGCCGGCGTTCCTGCCACGGCTGTCCGAGCACCTGCTCGGACGCCCGCTGCGCCTGCCCAGCGTGCCCACGTGGTGGTGCGGGGAGGAGCACGGCCGCGCGCCACGTGCTCGCGCACCTGGGCGAGCTGGTGCTGCGCTCGCTGCACAGCGAGACGACGGTGCTCGGCTGGGAGTGCAGCGCCGAGCAGCTGGGCGAGCTGCGCCGGCGGGTGCAGGCCGAGCCGCTCGCCTGGGTCGGGCAGCAGTCGCTGCAGCTCGCGCGGGCGCCGATCTTCACGCAGGAGGGGCTGCAGCCGCGGCGCAGCGTCCTGCGCGCGTTCGCGGTCGCGCGCAAGGACAGCTACGTGGTGATGCCCGGCGGGCTGACCCGCGTGGCCCCCGGCGACGGCGACGCGCGCATCTCCAACCAGGCCGGCGCCATCAGCAAGGACACCTGGGTGCTCGCCTCCGAGCCCGAGCACCTGACCGGCTTCTGGCTGCAGTCCGGCGCGCCGGTCGAGAGCGTGGACCCGATGGCCTCGATCCCCGCCCGCGCGGCGGAGAATCTGTGGTGGCTGGGGCGCTACGCCGAGCGCGCCGAGGCGGTGACGCGCCTGCTGCGCGAGGTCAGCGACCGGCGCAACGACTTCCAGGGCAGCGACAACCCGGCCGGCGTCGCCGCCCTGCGGGCCCTGCTGGTGGCGCTGACACGCATCACCGCGACCGAGGAGGGCTTCCTCGGCGCCGACGAGGCGACCGAGCGGCGGCTGCTCTCGCCCGGGCCCGAGCTGCGCCGCCTGGTCGTCGACGAGCAGCGCGCCGGCAGCGTCGCCCACGCCGTGCGCGGGCTGCTCGACGCGGCGCAGTCGGTGCGCGACCAGCTGTCGGGCGACACCTGGTTGGTGGTCGGCGCACTCGACAGCGAGATCGACGACCTGCGCGGCCCCGCCGGCGACTCCCAGGCGGTGATGCAGAGCGCGCTGCAGCGGGTCATGCAAGGCCTGCTCGCGCTGCACGGCCTGACCGGGGAGTCGATGGTCCGCGACGTCGGCTGGCACTTCCTCGACGGCGGGCGGCGCATCGAGCGGGCCGTGCAGCTGCTGTCGCTGCTGCGCGCCACGGTCACCGACGCGCGGGACACCGCGACCGACAGCCTCGTGCTCGAGTCGGTGCTGCTGACGCGCCGAGAGCATCATCACCTACCGCCGGCGCTACCGCTCGCACGGCCAGCTGCCGACGGCGCTCGACCTGCTGCTGCTCGACGCCGACAACCCGCGCTCGCTGGCCTACCAGCTCGACCGCCTGGCCGAGGACTTCGAGACGCTGCCCCGCCACGGCGACGGGCGCCTGCGCGAGGAGCAGCGGCTGCTGCTCGAGGCGTCCACCACGCTGCGGCTGGCCGACACCGAGGCGCTCGTGCATGAGGATGACGAAGGGCGCCCGTCCCGAGCTGTACGCGTTCCTCGGCGAGCTGCTGGACCGGCTGCTGCGCTCGGCCAACGCGGTCGAGGCCACGCACTTCGTCCATCTGCTCCCGCGCGCCGCGCTCGTCGGCCCGGCCGACGCGGGCCTGCCGGGCGAGGTCGACGGCGAGCTGATCGAAGGCGGGGACGAGGCATGAGCGTCACCTACCGCGTGACCCACCGCACCGAGTACCGCTACGAGTCCGAGGTGGTGCCGAGCTACAGCCAGCTGCACCTGGTGCCGCGCGAGCTGCCCGGGCAGCGCCTGCGCTCGGCCACGGTGACCATCGACCCCGAGCCGGAGTACTTCAACGAGCGCATCGACTACTTCGGCAACCGCGTGGCCTACGCGGCGATCCAGCAGCCGCACCGGCGCCTGATCGTCACCGCCGACAGCGTGGTGGAGATCGCCGACCGCATCGACACGCCGTCGCTGCTCGGCGAGCGCCCGTGGGAGCAGGCGCGCGACGAGGCGCAGACGTCGGTGAACGGGGACCGGCTGGAGGCGGCGCAGTTCGCCCTGGACTCGCCCCTGGTGCACGGCTCGGGCGAGTTCGCCGACTACGCGCGGCAGTCGTTCACGCCCGAGCGGCCGCTGCTCGACGCGGTCAGCGAGCTGTGCTCGCGCATCCACGCCGACTTTCAGTACAAGCCGGGATCGACGACGGTCAACACCCCGGTGGCCGAGGTGTTCGCGCAGCGCGAGGGCGTGTGCCAGGACTTCGCGCACCTCGGCATCGCCTGCCTGCGCGCGATCGGGCTGCCGGCCCGCTACGTCAGCGGCTACCTGGAGACCGATCCGCCGCCCGGGCGCCCGAAGCTCAAGGGCGCCGACGTGTCGCACGCCTGGCTGTCGGTGCTGCTCGGGGAGGCGGACTGGGTGGACGTGGATCCGACCAACGATCAGCTTGTCAACGAGCGCTACATCGTCACCGCCTACGGACGCGACTACTCCGACGTGCCGCCCCTGAAGGGCGTCATCCACACCCGCGGCAAGACGCGCAGCCTGAAGGTGACGGTCGACGTGGTGGCGGTCGAGGGGCGCTGACGAGCGCCGCGGGGGCGTGCGCCGGGGCGTCTGGGGTCGCGGACCGCTGGGCGGCGTGGGGTGTGGTGGGTTGTTGCCCTCTGGGGGGGGTCAATCGACCACACCCCCGGCGCGCGGCCCGGGGCGGCGGTGGGGTGTGGTGGGTTGTTGCCCTCTGGGGGGGTCAATCGACCACACCCCCGGCGCGCGGCCCGGGGCGGCGGTGGGGTGTGGTGGGTTGTTGCCCTCTGGGGGGGTCAATCGACCACACCCCCGGCGCGCGGCACCGCGGCACGCCATTTCCGGCGCCCGTTCGCGTCAAACGCTGCGGCCATGCCGCCCGGGGCTGGACATTCCGCGGAAGCGCCCGTGCACGGCTCGCCCGCCGCCGGCGGGCGTCCGATGCATGCGCTGGCGATGTTCTCCTGTCCTCGCACCCCGCGCCGCGCCGCGCCGCTGGCGCTCACCGCCGTCACGCTGCTGCTCGTCCTGGCGTCGTCCGCCATCGCGGCCAGCCCGTACCTCAGCGCCCCCGCCTGGCAGGCGCTGCACGGCCTGCGCCGCGTGCCACCGCCCAGCTCCGCCCGCGCCTGCCGGTCGCGCGCCGACCCCCGGTCCGCCCATCCCGAGGTTCGCGCCGTGAACCGGCTCTGCCTGGCCGTCGTCGCGATCGTGCACTGGACCGGGCGCTTCGTGGATCGCTGTCTGGGCCTGTCATCGCAGCCGACCTCGGAATCCGCCTGCCGGCGGGCCGTCGTCGGCACGGACCGCGGCGAGTCGGCGCTGTCCGCGAGCGCGGGCTGGTTCGCCGCTCGGCTGGGCAGCGGCGGCTGCCGGCGGTTCTTCTCCTACGGCAAGCGCGCGAGCGCCGCCGTCGCGGCCGCGGGCCGGCCGCTGGCCCGCGACCTGCGTGGGCGGGTCGGGTCCGCCCGCCTGAACCGCGACCTGCGCCATTGGTTTGCGACGGCGAGTCACCCGCCCTCCGCGCTCAGTGATCAGGCGGTGGCCCGCGACCTCGCCGCCTGCGCGCCGCCGGCGTCCTAGGGACACGCGACGGGCGGGCCCGGCGGCACCCGCGCGCCACGGCGACCGTCACCGCCCCGCCCGGTCGACCGGCCCGAGGCGCTCAGCCGACCGTGACCGCGCCGAGCACGCGGTCGTGCACGAAGCTGAGCTTCTGGATCACGGTCGGCGCGAGCGTGAACGGGTACAGGTCCTCCCGCCCCATGCTGCGATTGACCGCGTTGAGCGCGTAGGTCAGGGGCAGCCAGGCGTCGATGAGGCTCTCGAAGCGCTCCGCGTCCGCGTCCAGCGGGGGGATCGCCACCAGCCCCGGGTCCACCGTCTGCTGTGGCCCGGTGACGAGCAGGCCGAACGACGCCGCCGTCTGCAGCGTGTCGCGGATGTGCAGGTAGTGGGCGAAGGTCTCGGCCCAGTCCTCCCACGGGTGCATCGATGCGTACGCGCTGACGTGGCGGTCCTGCCAGTCGCCGGGCGGCCCGTCGGCGTAGTGCTGCTCCAGCGCCGCGTCGTAGTCGGCGCGCTCGTCGCCGAAGACGGCCCGGAAGGCGTCGCGCTGTCCGGGCTCGTCGACGAGAATCGGCTCGTAGTAGTGCCCGATCTCGTGGCGGAAGTGACCGAGCACGGTGCGGTAGGGCTCATCCAGCTCGGCGCGGCGCTGCTCGCGGCGCACATCGTTTGACTCGGCCAGGTCGATGGTGATGAGCCCGTCATCGTGGCCGGTCACCACGGGCCCGTGACGGCTGGACAGCAGATCGAAGCGCAGACGCTCCTCGCGCAGCGGCAGGCCGAGGTCGAGCAGCTCGAACAGCAGGCGTCGCTTGGCCGTCTCCGCCGTGGCGAACGCGGCCAGACCGTCGGGGTCGCCGTTATCGGGCCGCGTGCGGGTCAGGGCGCAGCTGCGACAGAGCGGCCCGGCCTGCTGCTCCTCGACCGCCCAGTTGCACTCGGCCAGCGTGAGGTTCGCGCACTGGCGCAGACCGACGGTCTCGGGCCCGCCGAGCATCGCCACGATGTCCAGGCGCGAGGGGACGAACATCTGCGGCGCCGAGCAGCGCAGGCACACGCTGTTCTCGAAGAAGAGCAGCTGCCCGCAGTTGTCGCAGGTGAATGCCCGCACGCGCTTCGGTATAGCGCACGTCAACGACGCCGACGCCGGTTGGACGTCCCTGCGCGTCCAGCCGCGGCGATCGAACCGAGCGTCGGCGTCGGAAGGTGTGGTCGCTTGACCGCCCCACAGGCCAACAACCCACCCACACCCCCGTCCCCCGGTCAGCCGACCGCCGCTTCGGGCAGCGGCGCGTCGCCCCGGCGCGCCGACTCCGCATGCTCGCGGCTGTCACGCGAGGAGATCAGGACGGCGGCGAGGATCGCGCCCACGATCGCGAAGCCGGCGCCGATCAGGAACGCACGTTCGAACCCCCTTGTCAAAGCCACCGAGGTGTTGAGCATGCCGGAGGCGAATGCATTCTTGGTGGTGCTGTTGGCGACCGTGGCCAGGATGGCCAGGCCGAGCGCGCCGCCGATCTGCTGCGACGTGTTGATCAGGCCCGAGGCCAGGCCGGCCTCGTGCGGCTCGGTGCCCGTCAGCGCGGCGATCGTCACCGGCACGAAGGAGAACCCGAGGCCGGCGCCGGCGATGATCGACGGTCCGAGCACGTCGGTGGCGTACGCCCCGCCCGGCGCCCGCACGCGCGAGAACCACAGCAGCCCGCCGGCGATGAGCAGCAGCCCGCCGATCAGCGTCGGCTTGAAGCCGATCCGGGTGACCAGCTGCGAGGCGGCGCCGGCCGAGAAGATGATCGTCAGCGCGAGCGGCAGGTACGCCACGCCGGTCCGGATCGGCGAGAAGTGCAGCACGTCCTGCAGGTACAGCGAGATGAAGAAGAACATCGAGAACAGCGACATGCCGATGAGCAGCCCGACGATGTCCGCGCCCCGCAGCGTGCGTAGGCGGAAGATCGAGAACGGCAGCAGCGGATGGCGCGTCCGCAGCTCGATCGCGACGAACGCGGCGAGCAGCAGCGCCGCGCCGGCCAGGCGCAGGATGGTCGCCGTGGAGCCCCAGCCGACATTGACCGCGTCCACCACCGCGTAGACGAGCAGGGCCAGACCGGCCGTGGCGGTGAACGCGCCGGGCAGGTCGAATCCCTGCATCGACCCGTGCTCGGCGCGACTCTCGTGCAGCACCCGCGGGGCGGCGGCGGCGGCGAGGATGCCGATCGGCACGTTGACGAACAGCACCCAGCGCCAGCTCAGTCCGCTGGTCAGCAGGCCGCCGAGCAGCACGCCGGCGGCGCCGCCGGCGCCGGCCACGGCGCCCCAGATGCCCAGGGCGCGGTTGCGCTCTGCGCCCTCGCTGAAGGTGGTGGCGATGATCGACAGCGCCGCCGGGGAGACGATCGCCGCGCCGAGGCCCTGCACGGCGCGCGCGGCGATCAGCCAGCCCTCCGACTGGGCCAGCCCGCCGGCCAGCGAGGCGAGCGAGAACAGCGACGAGGCCGATCATGAACATGCGCCGGCGCCCGAGCAGGTCGGCCAGGCGCCCGCCGAGCAGCAGGAAGCCGCCGAACGTCAGCGTGTAGGCGTTGACCACCCACGACAGGTCGTCGCGCGAGAAGCGCAGGGCGATGCCGATCGACGGGCAGCGCCACGTTGACGATCGACGCGTCGATGACGACCACGAACTGGGTCATCGCCAGCAGCAGCAGGGCCAGGTTCTTGCCGCGCGCCGTGTACAGCGGCGGCGCGTCCCCGGCGGGCGGTGCGGTCAGTTGCTCAGACGTTGCGCTCATGTCGCCTCCCGTGCGGCGGTCAGGGCCCGGCCCCGGGGACAGGCACGCGGTGCGCCGGGGCCGCTTCAACGGTACGACGATTGCGACCGGGCTCGATCGACAACCGCATCGGTCTGCTTGACTTGCGGGCACGAGAAGCGGCGTCCCCGCCGCCGGCCCGCTCAGGAGGATCGCCATGGCCACTGTCACGCCCACCGATTCCGACGCCGCTCCCTGGAAGACGCACGACGTCACCAACCAGCCGCCGCCGCTGCGTGACGTCGACCTGTTCTCGACCAACGTGCCGCTCGTGGAGGCCGACGCGGCGCGAGGGCGCCGAGTGGGTCCTGGCGCGCGGCGCCGCAGCTCGGGCGCGAGGTCGGCGGCGAGCCACTGGAGTGGGGTCGCCTGGCCAACGAGAACCGGCCGGTCCTGCACACCCACGACCGCTACGGCAACCGGATCGACGAGGTCGAGTTCCACCCGGCCTGGCACGACCTGATGCGCCTGTGGACGCGCAACGAGCTGCACTCGCTGCCCTGGACCAGCGACCAGCCCAGCGCCGCACGTCGCGCGCGCCGCGCTGTACATGACCGCGATCCACGCCGAGGCCGGCGTGGCCTGCCCGATGACGATGACCTTCGCCGTGGTGCCGGCCCTGCGCGCCTGCCCCGAGCTGGCCGCCGAATGGGAGCCGCTGGTCACGGCCAGCACGTACGACCCCGAGCTGCGGCCGGCGAGCGAGAAGGGCAGCGCCGTCAGCGGAATGGCGATGACCGAGAAACAAGGCGGCTCCGATGTGCGTGCGAATACCACCGTCGCGCGCGCACTGGGCGCTCCGCGGCAACGGAGGCGAATATGAGATCACCGGGCACAAGTGGTTCTGCTCGGCTCCGATGAGCGACCTCTTCCTCGTGCTCGCCCAGACCGACGAGGGGTTGTCCTGCTTCCTGCTGCCGAAGCGTGCTGCCCGACGGCTCGCGCAACGCGATGCACCTGCAGCGGCTGAAGGACAAGCTCGGCAACCACTCCAACGCGTCGAGCGAGGTCGAGTACCACGGCGCGTGGGCGCGGATGGTCGGCGAGCCCGGACGCGGCGTGCCGACGATCATCGAGATGGTCGGACACACCCGCCTGGACTGCACGATCGGCGCCGCGGGCGGGATGCGCTGGGCGACCGCGCAGGCGATCCACCACGCCGCCGCACCGCTCGGCGTTCGGCGCCCGCTGATCGACCAGCCCCTGATGCGCAACGTGCTCGCCGACCTCGCGCTGGAGGCCGAGGCGGCCACGGCGCTGGCCATGCGCCTGGCCCGCGCCTACGACGAGGCGCACGCCGACGCGGTCGCGGGCGCGGACGAGAGCGACGCCCAGCTGTTCAAGCGGCTGGCCACCGCCGTCGGCAAGTACTGGGTGCTGCAAGCGCGTCCCCCACCACGCCTTCGAGGCGCTCGAGTGCCTCGGCGGCAGCGGCTACGTCGAGGAGTCGGGCATGCCGCGGCTGTACCGCGAGGCGCCGCTGGCCTCGATCTGGGAGGGCTCGGGCAACGTCATGAGCCTCGACGTGCTGCGCGCCCTGGCCCGCTCACCGCGAGCGCTCGAGGTCTTCCTCGACGAGGTCGCGCTCGCCGCAGGGAGCCAACGGGGATCTCGACGGGCACGTCGAGCGGCTTGCGTCGCGAGCTCGTCGCGCCCGGAGGACCTGCAGGCCCGGGCCAGGCGCATCGTCGAGGACATGGCGCTGGCGCTGCAGGGCTCGCTGCTCGTGCGCTTTGCGCCGGCGGCCGTGTCCGACGCGTTCTGCGCGGCGCGGCTGGGCGGCCAGGGCGGGCGCGAGTACGGGACGCTGCCGGGCGGCAGCGACTTCGAGGCGATCATCGAGCGGGCGCGGATCCCGGTGTGATGAAACTGCGGCGCGGTCCGCTTGACCGCGCCGCAGCTCATCTGACCCGTGGTGATTCCCCTCCGTCGGCAGTCTCTGTCTGTCTCACGGGTAGGTGACGGTGATCTTCGCCGCGCCGAGCAGCGCCAGGGTATCGATGCCCGTCGGGCGCAGCTCGCCGATGTAGCACGTCTCCTCGGTCACGGGCGGCGTCGGCGGCAGGGTGCGGGGGCACAGCTGCACCTTGAAGGGCGTCGTGAAGCCACCGCCGGCGCCGGTGGTCACGGTGACCTCGTTCGTGCTGATGCACGGGTTCTTCGGGGCGATCCAGGACGCCTCGCCGCACTCCTGCAATAGCACCTTGCTCTTGGCTGGGAAGCCCGTGCCGGTCAGCGTCGTGGTCCCGTTCACCATCACGCTGTCGGGCCGCGCCACGATGTGCGGCGCCGCGGGCGTGGCGCTGGTCTGGGCGGCGGCGCTGGTCACGGTGGCAGCGCCTGTCGCGAGCGCGGTGACGGCGCCGAGCGCGACGGCGCTCCCGCCCACGCGCGACAGCTTCCGGGAACCGAACACCTCACCCTCCTCTGTTCATCCGGGGCGTTGCCGAGCCGTGGCCGGCGGACGCTCCCTGCGGCGCCCAGCCACGCACCTGCCCCACGTCGGTGGTCATTCTGAGCGCATCGGGGCGGGCGCGTCAAGGGGAGTCGCTGGTTGGCTACAAGTTTCGGGCGGGCAGGAGGGCGGGACCGGCGCGCGGCGGTGCGGTGCGGTGCGGCGGGCGCGGGCGGGCGCGGGCGGGCGCGGGCGGGCGCGGGCGGGCGCGGGCGGGCGCGGGCGGGCGGAGCGCTCCGGGGGTGTGGTCAAAAACCAACGCCAGGGCGATACGAATCGACCACACCCCCAACGCCGCGCCCGGCGACAACCGGGGGTGTGGTCAAAAACCAACGCCAGGGCGATACGAATCGACCACACCCCCAACGCCGCGCCCGGCGCGCCCGCGCCCGGCGCCCCCCGCCCCGCGCGAGCGAACCAGCCCAAGCGTTCGGCACGCTGTTGTCGTGCGATCGCAACCCGCCTCGAGGACCGACCCGAGCGCCGCGGCCGATTCGGCCATCGCTCGCGTCGCGGCCGGCCAGCACGGACTAGTCACCCGCGAGCAGCTGCTCGCGATGGGACTCACTGCGCGCGGCATCCAGCATCGCTGTGCCCGTGTCCGGCTGCACCGCGTTCACGGCGGCGTGTACGCCGTCGGCTGCCTTGTCATGACCACGCACAGCCGGGCGATGGCCGCCGTGCTCGCGTGCGGGCCCAACGCGGTGCTGAGCCATCGCTCCGCCGCCGCCTTGTGGGAGCTCGTGCCGGCGCCCGGCGGCCCCGTCGACGTCACCGCCGTCGGCAAGCGACGGCGCCGCGGCGTCATCGCCCACCGCTCGCGCACGCTTGGGCCGGGCGACGTCACCAAGCGCTCGGCCATCCCCGTGACCACGCCGCTGCGCACGCTGGTCGACCTCGCCGACGTGGTCGACGACCGCACGCTCGCCCGCGCGGTGAACGAGGCGCTGCTGCTTCGGCTCGTCGGCCGCGACGACCTGGCGAACGCGCAGGCCCGGGCGATGGGGCGGCAGGCCGCGACGCGCTTGAAGCCGTTCGTCGAGGTCGCGGACGCACCGACACGCTCGGTATTGGAAGACGCGTTCCTGGCGCTGGTGCAACGTGCGCGGCTACCGCGACCAGAGGTCAACGGGCGGATCGCCGGTTACGAGGTCGACATGCTGTGGCGGGCCGAGCGGCTGATCGTCGAGCTGGACGGTCGCGCGGCACACGATCGCTCCCAGACCTTCGAGCACGACCGCGAGCGAGACGCCGAGCTCACGGACGCGGGGTTTCGCGTCGTTCGCGTCACCTGGCGGAGGCTGCGCGAGCAGCCCGAGCGCGAGATGGCCCGTCTGGCGTCGCTCGTCCGCAGCTGAACGCCGGCGATCGAGCGCGCGGAGCGTCCGCGGCCGGGGCCCAAATCTCAGCGGATCCTTGGTCGGCGCGACTAGGATAGGTACACCATGATCGCCTGGCGTCCGTTTACGCTGATGCGGATCTTCGGGATCCGCGTGAGCGTGGGCATCAGCTGGTTCCTGGTGCTCTTCCTCTACATCTTCTGGTTCACGCCGTCGTTTCACTCCGTGCTGGGAGGATCCGAGACCTCCGCCTACGTGGTCACGGTGTCGAGCGTGCTGTCGTTCTTCGTCTCGATCGTGCTGCACGAGCTCGGGCACGCCTTCGTCGCGCGGCGCAACGGGTTGCAGGTGCTCGGAATCGAGCTGTGGATGCTCGGCGGGCTGACGCGGACCTCGGGCGACGTCAAGCACGCCCGGGCCCGAGTTCCGAGTCGCTGCCGCCGGCCCCGCGGTGACGCTGCGGGTGATCGTGGCAAGCCTGCTCGCCGGCGTCCTGATCGACCTCACCACACGACCTGGCTGAGGTGCCGGCGGGGAACGGTCACGCCTCGGCGCTGCTCGTCTGGCTGACGTGGCTGGCCACCCTCAATCTGCTGGTGCTCGTGGTGAACCTCGTGCCCGCAGTGCCCCTAGACGGCGGTCAGATGGCCCACGCGATCGTGTGGCGCCTGACCGGCGATCGCAACCGGGCCACGCAGGTCACCGGCCGTCTCGGGCAGGGCGCCGCACTGCTCGTCGGAGCCGGCGGACTCGTGCTGCTGGCCAACGGCGACTCGATCGGCATCTGGCTGCTGCTGATGGCCTGGTTCGTCTATCAGGGCGCCGGGGCGATCGTCGCGCAGGGCTCGGTCGGCCGGCGCATCGCCAGCGTGCGCGTGTCCGACATCATGGATCGCGAACCGGTGACGATGGCTCCGGCGACGACGATGCTCGACGCCCGCGAGCAGTACTTCGACCGCTACCACTGGCCGTGGTTCGCGGTCGTCGACGAGGGCCGGCACTTCCTCGGCGTCGTGACGCAGCCGCGCGTGGAGAGCGAGATCAGCGCGGGCCGCCCCGCGCTGGAGGTCGGCGAGGCGCTCGAGGACGAGGGACAGCAGCTGCGCATCGACGAGGACCAGCCACTCGAGGCGCTGCTGCGCAGCGACGCCCTGCGCCGCCTTGGCGGCGTCGTCGCCGTCGACGCCGACGGCGTGCTGCGCGGCGTGGTGACCGCCGCCGCGCTGCGCCAGGCGATGACGTCCGCCGCGCGGTAGCGGCGCGCGCACCGCCCCGCGACCGCCGCCAACGCGCACCGGCCGCCCCGCGCGCCGCCCCACCACCGCGACCAACGCGCACCGGCCGCCCCGCGCACCGCCCCACCACCGCGACGCGACGCGCACACCGCCCCGCGCGCCCGAGCCTCCTCAAACCGCGTGAGTAAACGACAGGTTCGGCGTCAGTAACGGTGCGTTTGCGTGCGATTGAGCGACTCGGGCCGCGGCTCGTTCAAGCGCCGGACGGTTCGCAGCCGATCGGGTCTCGTATGAGCGAGACCGCCGAGACCGACCCCGGCCGGCATCTCGCCTGCACGCTGACGGCCGGCATCGTGCGGCGCGTGCGCGCCGTCGCCGGCGAGCGGGCGCTTCCGGACGCTGCTCGAGCTGGCCGGCAGCACGCGCACGCTCGAGTTCCTCGAGGACAACAGCAACTGGGTCTCCCGTCGACGAGTCCGTCGCGCTGTTCGACAGCCGCCGCGCAGGTGACGCGGCGACCCGCCGATCGCGCGCCACGTCGGCGAGGACGCCGCCCGCCAGTACGCCGGCACGCAGGTGGCCACCGTGCTGCGCTCGCTCGGCTCGCCCGAGGAGCTGCTGCGCCAGATCACCGTCGTGGCGGGCAAGTTCTCCACCGTCAGTCGACATGGAGATCGTCGAGCTGGCGCCGGGCCGGGCACCGTTGACCGGCGTGTCACCCGACCCGCCGCACCCGAGCGCGCTCGTCCTGTGCGAGTGGGCCTGCGGGCTGCTGAGCGCCGCCACGATGCTCTACGGCGTGCCGCCGGCCACCGTGCGCGAGACTGCGCTGCCAGGCCCGCGGCGACGACGCCTGCGTCATCGAGGTCGCCTGGGACGACGCGATCGCCGCGCGGGTGGCCAATCCCGAGGAGCACATCACCGCGCTCGAGGCGCAGCTCGTCGCGCTCAACGACCGCTTCGAGACGCATGTACCAGGCGGCCGGCGACCTGATCGCCGACGACGACCTCGCCTCGACGCTGGAGAAGATCACCGAGCGCTCCGCCGACGGCCGTGCGCGCCCAGCGCTACCTGCTCGTCGTGCGGCCCGAGCCGGACGCCGACCTGCAGATCCACCACCGCGGCTTCGCCGAGGCCGAGGCGCGGACGATGGCCGAGGAGGTGCTCACCGCCGACCCCGGCGCCGCGCCCGGCACGCTGGCTGCTGGCCGACATCAGCTCGCACCGCCACGACTACGGGCGCCTGCTCGCCCTGTTCGACGCGCGAGCAGCAGGTCTTCCCCCAGGAGCGCCAGGCCCTCGAGCACTACGCCCGCTACGCCGCCAACGCGCTCGACCGCTCGATCGCGCTCGCCGAGGCCCGCCGCGGCCATGCCGAGACACACGGCGCTGCTGGACTTCGCCCGCTCGCTGGCCGGCGCGGACTCGAGCAACGAGGTGGCGCGCCGCCTGGCCGAGGCGGCCCCGCAGCTCGTCGACTGCGACCGCGTCGCGGTCTTCCTGCGCCAGGAGGGCACCGACCGCCTGCTGTGTAAGGCCACCCACGGCTACCCGCCCGCCCTCGACGCGCAGATGCGCGGGCTGCGCCTCTCGCGCGGCGACACCGACCCGGAGATGGCCGAGGAGCTGTTCCACGCGACGCACGGCGCGTGCCCTGTTCTTCGGGCCGCAGACTCGAGTCGCCGTTCGTGCAGGAGATGATGCGCACGTTCGGCTCGCAGGCGATCGTCTACGTGCCGATCATCGCCCGCGACAACGTCGCTCGGCGTGCTCAGCGTGTCGGTCACCACCCAGCGCGGCGCGCCTGCGCGAGACGCGCGAGCTGCAACGACCGCCTGTCGGGCATCGTGGCGCAGGCGGCCGTCGGGCTCGAGAACGGCGCGCTCATCGACCGCATCTCCCACCAGGCCCGCCACGACGCCCTCACCGGCCTGGCCAACCGCACCCACTTCGCCGAGCGCTTCCGCCGCGCGCTCGACGACGCCCGTGAGGACGGCCGCCCGCTCGGCCTGTTCTTCGTCGACCTCGACAACTTCAAGCACATCAACGACGAGTACGGGCACGCCACCGGCGACGAGCTGCTGCGCCAGGTCTCCGCGCGCCTGCTCGGGACCGTGCGCTCGCTCGACACCGTCGCCCGCCTCGGGCGGCGACGAGTTCGCGATCGTCCTCAGCCAGGCGACGCGACTGACCGAGGTCGACGCCGCCGCGGCGCGCGTCATGCACGCCTTCGACAACCCGTTCCAGCTCGGCGAGCACTCGCTCGCGGTGCGCGCGAGCGTCGGCCGGGCCCTGTGGCCCCACGACGCGGACGAGCTCGAGGAGCTCATGCATCACGCCGACGCCGCGATGTACCGCGCCAAGCGCTCGCTCCCGGGCGCTGAGTCCAGCCGTAGCCGGTCGGCGCGGGGCGGTAGCTTTCGCCGACTGATGCTGGATTGGCGCTCGCGGACTCGCGCTCGCTGCACGAGTCGCCCCTGGGCTCCGCGCTCGCCACGCCGCTCGCCGTCCTGGCGCTCGGCGGGTCTGCGGCCGCCGCCACGGCGCCGGCCGGCCTCCACGACGCCGCGGCCGCTGGCCGTGGTCGTGCACGCGCGACCAGGCCTGCGCCGCGAGGTGCTGGACGCCGGCGACCGCGAACTGCTGCTGCTGCGCTTCGGCACGCGCCGGACAGCCGCGGGGTGTCCGCCGCCACGGCCGCCGCCCAGCTGCACCTCTCCCCCGCCGCGTTCTCGGCGGCCGAGCTCCGCGCCGTGCGCCGCCTCGAGATCGCCCACCGCGCCGGGCGCTGCGATCCGGCGGCGCCCGCCGCCACGGGCGCGTGAAGTCCTTCCAGGCCACCCAGCCGCGCCCGCGCCGCCCGCGGCGACGGCCACGCTCGAGCGGGCTGTCCTGGACGAGCCCGACCGAGCTGGCCCTGCTCGCGGTGATCGTCCTCGCGCTCGGCGCCCTCGTTCTACGGCCTGCGGCGCGACTTCGGCCGCCCGCGCGCGGCCGACGGGCGCCCGCCGCACTCGCGCCGCCGGACCGCTGCGCCTGGGGCCCGCCGGCGCGCGCCGCGACCCGCCGTCTCGGCCCGCGCCGGGGGCCCAAACGGCCGCTCCGATAGAGTCCCGTCCCCTTCACCACCTCTCGTCAGCAAGGGAGCCATGCCAGCACACGACGTCTTGATCATCGGGGCCGGCCTCGCGGGCCAGCGGGCCGCCCTGGCCGCCGCCGAGGGCGGCGCGAGCGTGGCCATCATGAGCAAGGTCCATCCCGTCCGCTCGCACTCGGTCGCCGCCGCCGGCGGCATCAACGCCGCCATCAGCCTGGCCGACGACTGGCACTCGCACGCCTACGACACGGTCAAGGGCTCGGACTTCCTCGGCGACCAGGACGCCATCGAGATCATGTGCAGCGAGGCCCCGGCCGAGGTCATGCACCTCGAGCACATCGGCGTCACGTTCCACCGCAACGACGACGGCGAGATGGACCTGCGCGCGTTCGGCGGCGCCTCGATGAAGCGCACCGCCTACGTGGCCGACATCACCGGCCAGGCGCTGCTGCACGTCCTCTACGAGCAGCTGATGAAGCACCACGAGACGGTCGACGCGCTACGAGGAGTGGTTCACCACCTCGCTGATCCGCGACGACGTCGGGCGCCTGCGTGGGCGTCGATCGCCCGCGACGTGCGCAGCGGCCGGATGGAGGCGTTCAAGGCCAAGAACGTGATCCTGGCCTGCGGCGGCGCCGGGCAGTGCTACAAGCCGACCACCAACGGCCTGATCGTCACCGGCGACGGCATCTCCCTGGCCTACCGCGCCGGCGCGCCGCTGATGGACATGGAGATGGTCCAGTACCACCCGACGACGCTGCTCGGCAACGGGATCCTCATCACCGAGGGCGCGCGCGGCGAGGGTGCGCATCTGCTCAACAAGCGAGGGCGAGCGCTTCATGGAGAAGACCGCGCCCAACAAGATGGAGCTCGCCTCGCGCGACGTCGTCTCCCGCGCCGAGCAGATCGAGATCAACGAGGGTCGCGGCGTCGGCCCCGACGGCCAGGGCATCTACCTCGACGTCACCGTCGTGCCGCGCAAGCGCACGCTGGAGGCGCTGCGCGAGATCGTCAACCTGGGACGCGACTTCGCCGGCGTGGACATCACGCGCGAGCCGATCATGATCCGGCCCGGCCAGCACTACATCATGGGCGGAGTCAAGACCGACATCTGAGGACAGACCTCGATCGAGGGCCTTTACGCCGCCGGCGAGGTCGCCTGCGTCTCGGTGCACGGTGGAAACCGGCTCGGCGCGAACTCCCTCCTTGACACGCTCATCTTCGGACGCCGCGCGGGCGAGCACGCGGCCGCGCGCTCCAAGTCGCTGCCGATGCCGAAGGTCGACGCGCTGGCGCAGCTGACCGCGGACATCGGCGAGATCGACTCGATCATCGCCCGCGAGCACGGCGGTCGTCGCGTGTCGGAGATCAAGGAGGAGCTCGGCGTGGCCATGAACGACTACGCCGCCGTGTTCCGCGACGAGGAGGGTCTGCAGACCTGCCTGGGCATCGTCAACCGCCTCAAGGAGGAGGCGCAGAGCGCCTGGATCGACGATCGCGGCACGGTGTTCAACCAGGACGTGCTCGGCGCGCTCGAGCTCGGCTACATGCTCGACTGCGCCGAGGCGACGGTCGTGGCGGCGATCGAGCGCAAGGAGTCACGCGGCGCGCAGTTCCGCACCGACTACCCCGAGCGCAACGACGACGAATGGCTCAAGCACATCGACATCTCGCTCAACGGCGCGGGCCCCGAGGTGAGCTTCTCGCCGGTCACGATCACCCAGTGGCAGCCTGAGGAAAGGAAGTACTAGTGGCCGAGACCCAGAAGCCGCCGCAGCCGTTCACCCTGCGGCTGCGCCGTTACAACCCCGAGTCCGGCGACGCCCCCTACTGGGACGAGCACACCGTCGAGCTCGAGCCGCATCGCTCGGTGCTCGAGGGGATCCTGCAGGCCAAGGACAAGTTCGACGGGTCGATCGGCATCCGCTGCTCCTGTCGCCAGGCGATCTGCGGATCGTGCGGGGTGCGGGTCAACGGTGAGCCGGCGCTTGCCTGTCACACCCACCTCGACGCCGCCCTGGAGAGCGCGACCGATGGGGTGATCGAGATCGAGCCGATGGGCAACATGCCGGTGATCAAGGACCTGATCGTCGACATGGACGCCGTGCACTGGAAGAAGATCCAGCGCGTCACGCCGTGGCTGATCAACAAGCTGCCGATCCCCGAGCGCGAGTACATCGTCCCGCGCGAGAGCATGGTCGACATCACCCAGACGGCGGGCTGCATCCAGTGTGGCGCGTGCGTGTCCGACTGCCTGGCCATGGAGGTCGACCCCGGCTTCATCGGGCCGGCCGCGCTGGCCAAGGCCTACCGCTTCGTCGGCGACCCGCGCGATGCCGAGCGCCACGATCGGCTGCTCGACCTGTCGCAGGACCCGCAGGGGATCTATGACTGCACGCACTGCTTCAAGTGCGTGGAGGCGTGCCCCAAGGACGTCAACCCGATGGGCCAGATCATGCGCCTGCGCCGGATCGCCGGCGCCGACGAGCACATCAACGACGTCAACAACGGCCACCGCCACGAAGAGGCCTTTGTCACGCTCATCAAGGACTACGGACTGCTGCACGAGGCCGAGCTGCTCCCGCGCTCCTACGGCGGCAACTCGTGGTTCGGCAAGTTCGCCCCGGCCGCCGGCAAGGAGATGATCGAGTCGATACCGGTCGCCATCAGGGGCTTCGCTGCGCCGCAAGATGACGCTGCGCAAGGTCCTGTTCGGCCACAAGATCCCCAGCCAGGACCTCAAGGCCGTCCAGAGGATCTACGAGAAGGTCGACAGCCGGCCCGAGCGCTACGAGCTCAACCTGTACATCAGCGGCACGGACGAGGACAACGAGCCCCAAGGAGTCACGCAGTCATGAAGGTTGCCTACTGGCCCGGCTGCGTGAGCCGCGGCTTCACCCCCGAGCTGCACGGCAGCATGGCGAAGGTCGCCCCGCTGCTCGACATCGAGCTGATCGAGCTCGACCGCGCCTGCTGCACCGGCGCCGGCGTGATCGCCGAGCACAACCAGGAGCTCGCCGACACGCTCAACGCGCGCACGTTCGCGCTCGCCCAGCAGACCGATGGCGCGATGATGATGAACATCTGCTCGACCTGCCAGGGCGCGCAGAGCGAGTGCCAGGAGCGCCTGGACGCGAGCGCCGAGTACCGCGACGTCATCAACGGCAACCTCGCCGACGAGGGCCTGTCCTACGAGAAGGGACTGACGAACAAGAACTTCCTCTGGCTGCTCGTCGAGGAGATCGGCCTGGAGGAGCTGCGGTCACGGGTCAAGCGACCGCTGACCAACCTGCGCGTGGGGCCGTTCTACGGCTGCTACATCGTGCGCCCGCGCAAGCGCCTCGGCATCGACGCCGACCGCCCGCGCGACCACTACCTCGAGCAGGTCATCGACGTCCTCGGCGGCACCGTCGTCGAGTACGCCGGCATGCGCAAGTGCTGCGGCTTCCCGATCATCACGATGAACAAGGAGGCCTCGCTCACGCAGGCCGGCCGCCACCTCGGGGACGCGATGGACGCCGAGGCCGACTGCCTCGTGACGCCGTGTCCGCTCTGCCACCTCAACCTCGACCTCCAGCAGCCGGTGGCCGTCCCGCCGCCCGGGCGCACGAGCCTGGACATGCCGGTGCTCCATCTGCCCCAGCTCGTGGGGCTGGCGCTTGGCCTCGATGCCAAGGATCTGGGTCTCAACCGCCACGCGGTGCGCCCCACGTCGGTCATCGACTGGTCGACCTCGGTCGTCGCCTCCGCCACCGCCTGAGCGGCGGCGGGCCGGTCGGTCGCGGACCGGCCCTGGCCGTCCGTGCGCGGTCGTCGGCGCGCGGCGGGCGGCCTGCCGGCCTGCCGGCCGCGTCGGCTCGCTCAGACCGATGGCGCGTCGGCGCGGGCGTGCGCCTTGGCCCACGCCACGATCTGCGCGGTACCGGTCACGACCTCGTCGTGGTCGGTGACGAGCACCGGAACGTCGTCCTGACCGGTGAGCTCGCGGATCTCATCGCGCTTGCCGCGGCGACTGAACGGCACCGACCTGAAGCCCCCCACGACCTTCACCTCGTACTCGTACCCGGCGTCGTCGAGGGCCTTGGCGGCGACGCCGCACGGATGCTTGACGATCGGGGCGCTGGCGCCGTGGGTGCGTGCCGGGCAGGTGTAGAGGAGCACGTTCGGGATGCTAGTGCACCCTTCAGCGGTCGTCGAGCGCCGCGGCGTCGGGCGGCACGTCAACCGCGTGCTCGCGCAGCGCCGCCAGCGGGACGACGTCCAGCGCGCGCTCGTGGGTGGAGCGCAGCACCACGTAGGCGGCCGCGCCGTCGAGGTGGGCGCGCAGCCAGTTCGCGGCCGTGACGCACCAGCGATCCCCGGGGACGAGTCCGGCGAACTGGTAATGGGGCGCCGGCGTGACGAGGTCGTTGCCGATCTGGCGCTGATGCTCGAGAAACTCGGCGGTGACGACGGCGCAGATCGTGTGGCTGCCGAGGTCCTCGGCGCTCGTGCGACAGCACCCGTCACGGAAGAAGCCCGTCACGGGGTCCGTGCCACACGGCTCGAGCTCGCCGCCCAGGACGTTGCGATCGGCCACCGCGGTCAGTATGGCGCCGCCGCGGCGCGAATCGCCGCGACCCGCGCAACCTCCGGCGTCCGGCGGGGTTTGCACAACCGATGACGCACGTGGGGGCACGGCGGCGGGGCCGCCGATGGTTGCTGGGGGTCGGGGCGATTCTCGCCTTCGTCGTGGTGCTCGGGGCCATCCGTCACAGCGCCCTCGGCGCGGCGCCGAACGACCCGGCCGGGGCCCTCATCTCCGGCGGGCGGGTGCGCACCTACCGGATCCACGTGCCGGCGAGCTACCGTCCCGGCCGGCCGGTGGCCCTCGTGCTCGCCTTCCACGGCCGGCTCGGCACCGGACAGGGGATGGCCCGGCTCACCGACCTCGACGCCACGTCCGACCGGCACGGCTTCATCGTCGTGTACCCCGACGGCGTCGACCGCTCGTGGAACGACGGTCTGCCCACGCCGGCCGCGCAGGCCGGGGTCGACGACGTGGCGTTCGTGCGCACGCTCATCGCCAGCCTGGAGGGCCGCTACAGCATCGACGCCCGCCGCATCTACGCCACCGGGCTGTCCAACGGGGCGATGTTCACCGAGCTGCTCGGCTGCGAGCTCGCGGGCACGCTCGCCGCCATCGCGCCGGTCGCCGGGTCGCTGCCCACGCCCGTGGCCGCGAGCTGCTCACCCCGGGCGCCGCTGCCGGTGCTGCTGTTCGGAGGCACGAGCGACCCGTTCGTCCCCTACGACGGCGGTGAGCTGCGCAGCGACGTCGGCACCGTCCTCTCGGCCCCGGCCACCTTCGCTCGCTGGAGCGCGCTGGACGGCTGCACCGGGCCCTCGTCGTCGCGCGCCCGGCCGCCGCGGGTGCAGGACGGCACGAGCGTGACGGTCACGCGCGAGGGCGGCTGCCCGCCCGGCGTGGCCGTGCAGCTGGACACGATCGTCGGTGGCGGGCACACCTGGCCGGGCGGCTGGCAGTACCTGCCGGCGGTGATCATCGGGCCGACGAGCCGGCAGATCGACGCCAGCGAGACGATCTGGTCGTTCTTCGCCGCCCACCCGCTCGGCGGCTGACCCACCCGTGCGGCGGCTGACCCGTCCGGTCGGCGGCTGACCCGTCCGTGCGGCGGCTGACCCCGTCCGTGCGGCGGCTGACCCGTCCGTGCGGCGGCTGACCCGTCCGTGCGGCGGCTGACCCCGTCCGGTCGGCGGCTGACCGGACCGTGCGGCGGCCCTGAGCCCGGCGGGTGTCCGGGCGCCGGTGGGGGGTGTGGTCGATTTTGGCCCCCCTGGCGTTGGTTTTCGACCACACCTCTGCTCTGTCGGGTGGCCTGCTCTGTCGGGTGGCGTCGGGCCGGTGGGGGGTGTGGTCGATTTTGGCCCCCCTGGCGTTGGTTTTCGACCACACCTCTGTGGCGTCTACACCCGCGCGTCGAGCGCCGGCTTGCGCGGCTTGCGCACCGGCTCCAGCGAGGGGCGCTCGACCGCGATATGCGGCAGCCGGGCCCCGAGCCAGCGGGGCAAGGCCCAGGTGCGCTCCCCGAGCAGGAACAGCACCGACGGCAACAGCAGGCAGCGCACCACGAACGCATCGAGGAACACGGCGGCGGTCAGGCTGAGGCCGAACAGCTCGATCACGCGGCTGCTGCCGATCATGAACGACAGGAACACGCAGATCATGATCGTCGCCGCCGCGGTGATCACGCGGCTGGTGGAGCCGAGACCGACGCGCACGGCGGCCGCCGCGTTGCGCGAGCGCGTCCATTCCTCGTGTATGCGCGAGATGAGGAACACCTCGTAGTCCATCGACAGCCCGAACACGATCGCGAACAGCATCACCGGGACGAACGGGTCGATCGGGCCGGGCTTGACGTTGAACAGGTCGCCCAGCCACCCCCATTGGAAGATGGCCACCGCGACACCGAGCGACGCCCCGATCGACAGCAGGTTCATGAACGCCGCCTGCAACGGGACCACCGCCGAGCGGAACACGACGAACAGCAGGATGGAGGAGAGCAGCACGACGATGCCGATGAACAGCGGCAGCTGGCTGGACAGCACGGTCGTGAAGTCCACGCCGGTGGCGCTGGCGCCGCCGACGTAGAGGCTTGTCGCGGTGGCGCGCGCGACGGCGGGCAGCACGTTGGTGCGCAGGCCGGTGACGAGGCGGCTGCTGGCCAGCGACTCCGGCGCGGCCTGCGGGTAGACGTTGAACACCGCGGTGACGCCGGCCGGGCTCACCCGCGGGGCCGACACCGAGGTGACGCCGGGGGTGGCGCGCAGCGTGGCGGCGATCGCGCTCAGCGCCGCCGTGTCGCCGCTGTGGGGCAGCTTGGCCACCACCTGCAGGGGACCGTTGAAGCCCGGTCCGAACCCCTTGGCCAGCAGGTCGTAGGCCTGGCGGGTGGTCTGCCCGGACGGGTCGTTGCCCGCGTCGCTGGTGCCGAGTCGCAGCGCCAGGACGGGCGCGGTGAGGGTGAGCATGATCGCCAGGCCGGCCGCCAGGCCGAGCCACGGATGGCCCTCGATGACGCGCGCCCAGCGCGCCCAGAAGCTCGGCCGCGAGGCGGCGGCGCTCGCGCGCCAGCGGTGGCCGATGCGGTCACCGAAGCGGAACAGCAGCGCCGGCAGCACGGTGAGGGCGGCGAGCATCGTCATCAGCACGGCCAGGGCCGAGGCGACGGCGAGCCCGTACAGGAAGCCGACGCCAAGCAGGAGCTGGCCGAGCAGGGCGATGATCACCGTCGCGCCGGCGAACACCACGGCGCGTCCGGCGGTGTCCATCGCCGCAATGGTGGCCGCGGGCACGTCGAGTCCGCGGGCGTAGTTTTCGCGGAAGCGCGTGACGATGAACAGCGCGTAGTCGATCCCGACCCCGAGGCCGATCATGGCGGCGAGCTCGGTGGCGAAGTTCGGCATCGTCATCAGCTGCGAGCCCAGGCCGGCCAGTCCGATGCCGGTGCCGAGCCCGAGCAGCGCGGTGAGGATCGGCAGCCCCATGGCGATGGCCGACCCGAAGGTGATGAGCAGCACGACGATCGCGGCCAGCAGGCCCACCGCGGTGGCCGTGCCGACCGACTGGCGCTCGACCCCCTCGATGGCCGGGCCCCCGAGCGCGACCTGCAGTCGCGGCGTGGCGGCGTGCTCGGCGAGGCTGACAACGCGCTTGACCGTGGCGCTCGGCGCGCCCTCGGCGAAGGTCACGGTGGCGAAGGCGACCGCGCCGTCGCGGGAGATCTGGCGGGCGCCCGCGATGGCATACGGGCTGGCCACGGCGGCGACGTGGGGCAGGCGGGCGATCGCCGCCAGCGCGGGCGCGATGCGAGCGCGCGCGGCAACGCTGGTGACGGACCCGCGCACCGCGCCGAAGACGATCTGGTCGACGTCACCGGCCTGGGCCGGGAAATCGCGCGTGAGCAGGTCGGCGGCGCGCTGGCTGTCGGTGCCCGGAAGCGAGAAGTTGTCGCTGTACCGGGTGCCGATGACGCCCGAGAGGCCCAGCGAGCCGATGAGCAGCACGATCCAGCCGACGATCACGATCCGGCGGTGCGTGCCCGACCAGCGAGCGACGCGGGCCACCGACCCCGGTCGCTGCGTTACCTGCTCGCTGGAACTCACCTGCGCACTCCTCCGGTCGCGGTATGCTTGCTAAAGGATAACGGTTTCAATCCGGAAACCATTGTAAAAGGGAAATAAAGTCGTGGCCGAGGCACGCGAACGCATACGGACTGACAAACCGACCGGCGACGCCGCGGATCAGTTCGCCGACCTCGCCAGGCTTATCGGCGAAACGCTCGCAGGCTTGAAGCATTCGGGCCCGCCGCCCCCCGAGCTGCAGGGCACGTTCGAGCAGTTCGCCCTCGGGCCCCGCCACGTCCCCGCCCTGATGGCGGTCACCCTCAGCGGGCCGCTCAGCGTCAGCGACCTGGCCCGGCAGCTCGGCCACACGCTGCCAACGACGAGCACGATCGTCGGCGAGCTCAGCCGCGCCGGCCTGCTCGACCGCCACGAGGACGACCACGACCGCCGCCGCACGATCGTGCGCGTGCACGCCGACCACGCCCGGCCGATCAGCGAGTGGGCCCACCGCACGCTGGCGCCACTGCACGCCACGCTGGCCCGGCTCTCACCGCACGCGCGCGAGCACTTCATCGCCGGCTGGCAGATCCTGCACGAGGAGACCGTGCGTGGATCGCGCGACGGCGCGAACGGCGACTGAGCGGGCCGGCACCGGCCGGCGCGCATCTCAATAGCCGGTGGAGGGAAGCCGGCGGACCGGCTCGCGGTCGTCGACGCCCTCGTGCGAGCGACGGCGCCCGATGTGGATCGGCATGCGGCTGGTGGCCGCGCTGTGCTTGAACGGCGTGACGCGGCGCGAGGGAAGCGTGCGCGCGCCCAGCGAGACGCGTCGCCCGTAGGGCAGGCCGTAGTGAGCGGTGCGCTCGTCGCTGGAGCGCCCGATGCCGAGCACGCGGCGCTCGGCCTCCCAGGCGCGGCGGCGGTTGCGCGCGGCCATGCCGTAGCACGTGGCCGCGAGCACGCTCAATGCCATCCAGGCCCCCATGATCACTCCCAGCAGCAGCATCATCCTGTCGACTCTCTCGGCCCCCTCAGACCGGAAACCGCAGCGTTGCGCCGGCTTTATCGAACACTTGTCTACTAGGCGGCGCAGACGGTTCCTGCGTGACGCCAGAGATCACGCCGCACATTGCGAACGAATCGGGGGGCCGTAAACAGCCCGGAATGGGCGGAAAGGATCGCCGAGGACCGGAGTCGATCTCGGTGGGGGCACCCACCCTCGAAGAAAGGACCTCCGAATGCCTCACTCGCCCAACGGCGCCGCCGCCCCAGCGACGGTGCGGACGCCGCGCACCCTGCTGCGCTCACAGCCAGGCGCACAGCTGCGCTCACCGACCCGCGTCGGCCAGATCGTGCTCGGTCTGTTCTGGATCGTCGACGGCCTGCTCAAGCTCCAGCCGTTCTTCTTCCATCACTTCGTCAGCGGCGTGATCGATCCGAGCGCCACCGGGCAGCCGGCGGTGCTCGGCGATCCGATCACCTGGATCGGCAGCCTGATCGCACCGCACCAGGGGCTGTTCAGCCTGTTCACCGTGCTCGCGGAGACGTCGATCGGGATCGGCCTGCTGGTCCCGCGCACCGTCAAGCCGGCGCTGCTCGTGTCGTTCGGGTGGGCGCTGGGCGTGTGGTACACCGGCGAGGGACTCGGCGGGCTGTTCGCCGGCGCCACGCCGAGCCCGCTGACCGGGATCCTGGGCACGGCGCCGCTGTACATCCTGGCCGGGCTGCTGGTGTGGCCGCGTGAGCCACGCTCGAGCCACTCGCAGGCACGCCTCGGGCTGCTGGGCGACCGCGGCGCGCGGCTGGTGTGGGCGGCGCTATGGGTCGGCGCGGCGGTGTTCTGGCTGCTGCCGTCCAACGCCAGCGCCAACGCCCTGAGCGACGCGTTCTCCGGCGCGCCGTCCGGCGCGGGCTGGCTGTCGAGCCTGCACTCCACCGCCGCCAGCGCCGTGGCCGGCTCGGGCACGGCGATCGCGGTGACGCTCGCGCTCGCCTCGGCGGCGATCGGCCTGAGCGTCCTGTGGGTGCGCGGCACGCGGGTGGCGCTGTACGCCGCCATGGCGATCTCGCTGGCCTTCTGGCTGCTGGCCGAGGGGCTGGGCGGCGCCTTCAGCGGGCAGGCGACCGACGTCGGGACCGGTCCGCTGATGATCCTGATCGCGGCGCAGCTGCTGGTGCTCTCCCCCCGGCGGGCCGAGGCGGTCGACCGCCCACCGCTCCGGACCGCCTCACTGGCCTGACGCCGGCCAGCAACCGGGAGGGGCGCGTCCGGCGCCGGCTCTGAGCGGCAACGCGTGGAGCCGGCGCCGGCGTCGTGGCGCCGGCACCCGTCGTCGTGGCGCCGGCACCCGTCGTCGTGGAGCCGGCACCGTGGAGCCGGCGCCGGCGCCGTGGCGCCCGGCGTCGGCGTCGTGGCGCCCGGCGCGGGCGTCGTGGCGCCGGTCAGGCGGCCCGCTCGCCGGCCGGCGCACGCTCGCGCTGGGGCCCGGCGACGGCGACCACGCGCTGGCGCTCCCAGCGGCGCCGGCGCCAGCCGAGCACGAGGAAGAACAGCAGCGCCGCGAGCGCCAGGGCGCCGGCGCCGGCCAGGACGTAGGACAGCGTCGAGGTCGAGGAGCGGTCCGGCAGCGCCACGAGCAGCCGCCCGCCCGGTCCGACGGGCGCCGTGGCCACGGACGCCACGCGGGGAATCGTGACGACGCCGCCCCAGTAGGCGGTCTTGGCGCCGTTGTCGTAGTGCAGCGCCACGCGCGCCGGGTAGGCGCCCGGACCGAGCCCGGACGTGATCACGCGCAGTGTGGCCAGACCGCCCGGCAGCACCGTGCCCGAGCGCACGGTGAAGGCGCGCGACCCCGCCGAGGCCACGGAGATCATCGCTGCGCCGGCGGGATGCTCGAAGCTCGCCCCGAGGTTGCGCTCGGTCAGCGCGATGCCCGGCTGATCGCCGATCACGGTGCCGGTGACGGCCGGGATGTCGAGCTGCGAGGCGTAGCCCGAGCCGACCGTGACCGCCACGCCGACGGTCACCTGGTGCAGGATGAGCGAGCGCGCCCCGGCCCTGCGGCTGGGGGCCAGGCGCGGTGGGTTGGCCGGGCGCACGGCGATCCCGGCGAGGTACTGCCCGGGGCGGGTGCCCCGGGGGACCCGCGCCGTGAAGGCGACCGTCTCTGATTGCCCGCGCGCGAGCGTCACCGTGCGCGGCAGCCCGCTCAGCCAGCAGCCGGCGCTCGCGCAGGTCCCGGGCTGGCCGACGTAGGCATCGCCCGACAGCGGCGAGGTGACGCCGGCGGCGGCGTAGAGCACGACGGCCTGGCTGCCCGACGCCAGATTGGTCACGCGCACGGCACCCGCGCGCGCGGCGCCGGGCGACAGCGCCCAGGAGTAGTAGTCGTACGCGCCGGCGTTCACCGGTCCGGCGGCGAAGCCGCCGGCGAACGTGGCGGTGGCTGTCGGGCCCGCCGCGGCGGCGCCGGCCGGCGCCGCCAGCAGCGCCAGCAGCAGGACGGAGAGGGCGCGGCGCGCGCGGTCCGCCCGTCTTCCCAGTCGCGCTGTCGATCCCGGCGTCCGCATCCGGCCGCTGCCTCGCCGCGCCATCTTCGCCCACGCGCCGGTCATGGTCCGGACCCCAGCGTGAGCGTCAGCTTGTTGGTGTACGTGCCCCGGTGGGCGGAGCCGGGAACCGTTAGCCACCAGTCGAGCGCGAGCGACACGCCGTCGGTGCCCGTGCCGCTGGCGGCGCTGTAGAAGACGGCCGCGGTCCCGGTGGGGACGGTCATCGGGTAGCTGGCCAGGTTGCCGGTGGGGGTCGTGCACGTGCCAGTGGCGCCGGCGCAGCTGACCGCAGGGGCGGCGGTGGACGAGGCGGCGGCGGCCGAGCCGTTGAGGATCAGGTCCGGGAGCGTGTACGCGCCCGAGGTCAGCGTCGTCTCGACCACCTGCAGGTTCCAGCCCAGCCCGGCGCTGTCGGTGACGGTGAGCGAGGCCGGGGCGTCACTGGTGAGGTCGAGTCCGGTGAGCGTCGGTGACCACGCGAGCGTGCCCGGGGTCTGCAGGACGAGCGTGGTGAACGTCGCCGTCCAGGTATCGCCGGTATCGGTGTCGGTGGACCCGTCCCGGCCGCCGAATAGCGCGAGCTTGCTGGCGGTGGCGTCGTAGACCAGGGCGGCGCCTTCGCGGGCGCTGGGCGACGTGGTCGGCGCCTGCGCCACCCAGTCGCCCCCGCGGTAGGCCCAGGTATCGGACAGGTCGCCGCCGGCGCTCGCGCCGCCGAACAGCACCATCTCGGTGGCGTCGGTGGCGCTGGCCGCGTAGCCGCGCGCCGACGGCGAGGTGGCGGGCGACTGCGCCGTCCAGGTGTCGCTGGAGGGGTCGTACAACCAGGTGTCGGCGTCGTAGCCCGAGCCGCTGGCGCCGCCGAACAGCACCACCCGACCGGCCGCGGTGCCGTAGCCGAGCGCGGCCCCGGCCCGTGCTGAGGGATGGGTGGACGGCGACTCGGCCGTCCAGGTGTCGGTGGCCGGGTTGTAGAGCCAGGTGTCGCTGTCGTAGGTGGAGCCGCTCATCCCGCCGAACAGGACGATCTGCCCGGTGGCGCTGTCGTAGGCCATCGACGCCCCGGTGCGCGCCGACGGGGCGGTCGACGGGGCCTGCAGCGTCCAGGTGTCGGAGGCCTCGCTGTAGAGCCAGGTGTCGGAGTCGGTGGTGGAGCCGTTGGACCCGCCGAACAGCACGATCTGGGAGGTGGCGCTGTCGTAGGCCATCGCCGCTCCGGCGCGGGCCGAGGGCGCGCTGGCCGGCGCCTTCTTGGTCCAGGCGTCGCCGGTCGTCTTGTAGGTCCACGTGTCCGCGTCGTAGCTGATCGTCGCCGCGAACAGCACAGCGTCGCCGCTGTCGTCGACGGCGGCGCAGAAGGTGGCCGATGCGCAGGCCACCGCGCTGAGCGCGTTCGTACCGTCGATCGTGGTCGTGCCCGACCAGCTGCTGCCGTTGAAGGTGAGGTCGTGCCCGGCGCCGTCGACGGCGACGCACATCGTCGTGGCCGGGCACGACACCCCGTACAGGCCGGCGGACGAGTCGATCTGGGAGGGTGCCGACCAGGTGGTGCCGTTGTAGGCCGTCGCGTAGCCGGACTCGTCGACGGCCTCGCACAGCGTGGCCGTCGGGCAGGACACGCCGGACAGCGTGCCGCCGGCGTCGATGTTGCTTGCGGCCCCCCATGTCCCGGTGTAGGCGATCGCGTGGCCGTTGAGACCGACTGCCTCGCAGAACGAGGTCGTGGGGCACGACACGCCGTACAGCGGATTGGTGCCGTCGATCGACACCGGGCCGCCCCAGGTGCTGCCGTTGTAGGTGATGGCGTTACCGGCGTTGTCGACGGCGACGCAGAACGACGCCGACGCGCACGACACGCCGCGCACGGCATTGGTGCCGTCGACGTGCGAGGGGCCCGACCAGGTGGTGCCGTTGTAGGTGAACAGGCTGCCGTTGCCGTCGGAGGCGGCGCAGAAGGAGGCGGTCGGGCAGGAGACGGCATACAGGTCCCCGCCGGCGTCGACGCTCTGCGGCGCCGACCAGCTGCTGCCGTTGTAGGTGAGCGCATCGCCCGAGCCGTCAACGAGCATGCAGAACGAGTCCGTCGGGCACGCGACGCCCTGGGGACTGTCACCCGGATCGATGCTGCTCGCCGACCCCCAGCTCGATGCCCCGTACGCCGCGCCACCGAAGGCGACGTTCACCCCGGCGGCGGCATCGTAGGCGAACGCCATGCCAAAGCGCGCCGACGGCGCCGTGGCCGGCGCCTTCAGCGTCCAGGTCGAAGCCGCCGCGCTCGCCGGCCAGCCGCACAGGGCGACGGCGCCGAGCACGGCGGCCGAGGTGCACCAGCGGGCCCGCGACACCGCGGCCTAGGGGCCGGAGTTGATGGCCAGCGTGATCGTGTTCGTGTAGCTGCCGGTGGCGGCCGCGGACGGGACCGTCAGCCACCAGTCGCTGTCCAGGTCGACCGCGCCCTCGCCGCTGCTCGCGTCCGCGGTGTACAGCGGCACGGCCGTGGGCGCGCTCGCGCCCGCCGGCACCGTGAGCGGGTAGGTCACCGGGGACGTCGTCTGGGTCGGCAGGACGCAGCTGGAGCCGGCCGCGCAGCTGGCCGTCGGAGCCGATGTCGCGCTCTGCGCGGCGCCGGATCCGTTGACGCTCAGGGCCGTCGTCGGCAGCGTCTTGGCTCCCGTGGTGAAGGTCGTCGAGGTCACGGTGGCATCCCAGCCGCTGCTGGACCCGGTGGCGTCGATCGGCTCGAGCGTGGCCGCCTGATCGGCGTAGACCGTGAAGCCGGTCAGCGTCGCCGCCCAGCTCATGGTGGCGGGAGCCTCGACCGTCAGCGATCCGCCGGTGATCGTCGCCGTGCCGGAGATCGTGCACGAGGCCGCGCCGGTCGTCGGCGAGCAGGCCGCGGCGCCCGCGGAAGCGGGCAGCACGAGGGCGAGCGCGGCCGCGCCGAGCGCCGCCGCGAGACGACCGCGACGGAGCGCAGGGGTCCTCGTCGGGAGAGTGACCGGCGTGAGCGTGTGTCCGCGCATGGGGCGGACCTCCTCTTGTGGAATGCCCGTCGGGATCGCCCGACCGGGGCAAATGCACGGTGGTCCGTGAGTAATCGGCGAACGCGCGCGGGGGGTTTAGCGCCGCAGCCGCAAGATAAACGCGAATTTGCAGCCATTTCCACCGACGCCGCGCGGCGCGTGGAGCGTTCCGGCGGGGGTGTATCGGCGCGGTCAGGGCTCGCCGCGCGGTGCGATCGGCGGCGGAGGCGGCCGGATCGCCCGGGGTGTGGTCGATTCTTATCGCTGGGGCGTGCGTCAGTCACCACACCCCCGGTGCAGCCGCGCGCGTCGCCCGGGGGTGTGGTCGATTCTTATCGCTGGGGCGTGCGTCAGTCACCACACCCCCGATGCAGCGGCGCGCGTCGCCCGGGGGTGTGGTCGATTTCTATCGCTGGGGCGTGCGTAAGTCATCACACCCCCCGGCGCTGCAAGCGGGCGGCGCGGCAGCGCGCCGGGCCGGGCCGGGCCCGCGCCGGTCGGGCGGCGCGGCAGCGCGCCGGGCCGGGCCGGGCCCGCGCCGGTCAGGCGGCGCGGCTGGCGCCGGCGCCGAGCAGGCCGCGCTCGTGCAGCAGCTCGGCCAGCTGGACGGCGTTCAGCGCGGCGCCCTTGCGCAGGTTGTCGCCGACGATCCACAGGTTCAGCGTGCGCTCGGCCGACGGATCGCGGCGGATGCGCCCGACGAACACGTCGTCCTGGCCGGCGACGTCGACGGCCAGCGGATAGCGGCCCGCGGCCGGGTCGTCGAGCACCTGCACGCCCGGCGCGGCGGCGAGCAGCTCGCGGGCCCGATCGGGCGACAGCTCCTCGCGGGTCTGCAGGTTGACGGACTCGGAGTGTCCGATGACGACCGGCACGCGCGCGCAGGTGGCGCTGATGCGCAGCTCGGGCTCGCCGAGGATCTTGCGCGTCTCGGCCATCACCTTGCGCTCCTCGGTGGTGTAGTCGTCGCCGTCCTTGAACGTCTCCACCTGCGGCAGCACGTTGAAGGCGATCTGGTGCGGGTACACGGCGGGCGGCGGCGGCTCGGAGTCGTGCAGGATCGCGTGGGCCTGGGCCATCAGCTCGCGGATCGCCTTCATGCCCGTGCCCGAGGTCGACTGGTAGGTGGACACCACGATGCGCTCGATGCCGGCCGCGTCGTGCAGCGGCTTCAGCGCCACGACCATCTGCATGGTCGTGCAGTTGGGGTTGGCCACGATCCCCTTGTGCTGCTCGATCGCGTCGGGGTTGACCTCCGAGACAACGAGCGGCACCTGGGGGTCCATGCGCCATTGCGACGAGTTGTCGATGACCACGGCGCCGGCATCGGCGAAGCGCGGCGCCCACTCCTTCGAGGTGGCCGAGCCGGCCGAGAACAGGGCGACGTCGAAGCCGGCGATTGCCTCCTCGCTCAGTGCCTGCACCACCAGGCCGGCGCCCGGACCCTCCTCGAGCGTCAGGCCGGCCGAGCGCTCCGATGCGAACGGCACGATCTCCGAGGCCGGGAACGCACGCTCGTCCAGCAGCGCGAGCAGGTTGCGCCCGACGGCGCCCGTCGCGCCGACCACGGCCACGCGATGGCTCACGCCGCGCCCTTCGGGGCGAACACGTCCTCGGACCCGCTCGTGCCGGGACCCGACAGCTCGAAGGCATCGTGCAGCGAGCGCACGGCGTCGACGACGCGATCGCGGTCGATGACGCAGGAGATCTTGATCGGCGAGGTGGAGATCATGTCGATGTTGATGCCGTCCTCGCCGAGCACGGCGAAGACCTTGGCGGCCACGCCCGGGTGCGAGCGCATACCGGCGCCGACGATCGACACCTTGCCCATCTCGGGGTGCTCGACGAGCGTCGCGCCGACCTCCTCGACCAGGGCGGTCAGCGCATCGCGGGCGATGCGCAGATCGTCCTTGGGCACCGTGAAGGAGATCTCGGCGCTGCGCCCCGGGGTGTCGGGGTCGTTCTGCACGATCATGTCGACGTTGACGTTCGCGTCGGCCAGCGCGGTGAACACGCGCCCGGCGGCGCCCGGCTCGTCGGGGATGCCGATGAGCGTCACGCGCGCCTCGTCGGTCGAATGGGTCACGGCGGTGATGAGTGGCTGTTCCACGGTCTCGTCCTCTCCGACGACAACGGTACCGGGAGCGTCGCTGGAGGAGGAGCGACAGTGAATCCGGACACCGTGATTGCGGGCGTACTCCACCGAGCGCAGCTGCAGCACCCCGGCCCCGGACGCCGACATCTCGAGCATCTCCTCGAACGAGACGACCGGCAGCTTGCGCGCGTCGGGCACGATCCGCGGGTCGGCGCTGAACACGCCGTCGACGTCGGTGTAGATCTCACACTCCTCCGCGCCGACGGCGGCGGCCAGCGCCACGGCCGTGGTGTCCGACCCGCCCCGGCCGAGCGTCGTCACGTCGTGGGCGGTGGACACGCCCTGGAAGCCGGCCACCAGCACGATCGCGCCCTCCTGGAGCGCGGTGCGGATGCGGTCCGCGCGCACGTCGAGGATGCGCGCCTTGGTGTGCGAGGTGTCGGTGACGATGCCGGCCTGGGACCCGGTGAGCGATATCGCGTGGTGGCCACGGTCGTTGATGGCCATCGCGCACAGCGCACATGAGATGCGCTCCCCGGTGGACAGCAGCATGTCCATCTCGCGTGGATCCGGGGTGCTGGAGACCTCCTCAGCGGCGGCGATGAGCTCGTCGGTCGTCTTGCCGCGAGCGGACAGGACGGCGACGACCTGATAGCCGGACTCGCACTTGTCGACGATCCGCTTCGCCGCGCGCTTGATGCGCTCGGCGTCGGCGACCGAGGTGCCGCCGAACTTCATGACGATCAGACCGGACACACGGGGCAGGATATCCGGGCCCGTGGCCCGGCGACGGGGACGCCGCGGCGGCGCGCCGCGACCGCGGGCACCCGGGTTACGGCGCGCAACGGCCGCGGCAGATGCCGCGGCCGTTGCGCCAGCCACCGGCCGGGTTGACGCGCACGCCCGATGAGGAGGGGAAGGCGCGCACTACCGGTGACAGGTCGATTCGAACTGTGGCTCCTCGCTTACGGGATCGACACCTCCGGCTGCTGGAAGTTGCCCAGATCGGCGTCCGCGTTGGCGATCGCCGCAGCGGTGTCGGCCGGGGTCATGAACCCGGCTAGCTCCTCGGCGTTGGCCGCGGTGGTGTACTTGTTCTCATAGGCCGCCGGCGTCGGGTACAGCGACTGCAGGGTGGAGTTCCCCAGGTCGGTGAAGTACCCCGACAGCAGGCACAGCCCGGCGCTGCGGAGGGTGGCATTGCTGATGCTGCCGGTCTCGAACGCCTGCAGCGCAGCCTCAGCCTCGCTGAGCAGGTTGCCCAGCTGGAACTCGCTGGCGTCCGCTGTCGACAGGTTGATCGGCGAGTAGTCCTCCGTCGGGACCTGTGCCTCGGGCAGCTGGATGCCGCCTGACGCGATCCCGTACTGGTTGGTGTTCGGGAGGTCGAGCAGCCCGAACAGCGATGTGGTGGACAGGTACGACGCCTCGTGCGGAGCCGGTACGCCGTTAGCGACCCAGTTCTGCAGGTCCGCGATCGCCGCCTCCTCGACCTCCCACAGCGGCATGTTGTCGGGCTGGTTGATGCCGTCAAGCGCCGTGCCGGTCCCCTCGATCGGGGTGCCAGCCACGCACATCGGAATCGCGGCGGTCGGCTCCTCACGGGCGATCGTCTCGGTCTCGTAGGCGCCCTCGTGCGCATCGATGTGCCCGGCGCCCGCGACTTCCCACGTGCGCAGGTCGCTGTTATCGGGCTGTCGGGCGAGCCCCGACTGCAGCTCCAGAACGTCGCCCTGGGTGTTCAGCTCGATGAACGGAGCCGTGTTGTTGGTACGGATCAGCGCCGGCCACGGGGTCAGCGAGATCAAGCCGTTGCCGATCGGTGCGGCCGCGACGGCCCGCCCGACGCCCAGGAACGCGCTGAACGCGTGCGTGACCGGCTGGATGGCATTGACATAGGTGTCGATGCGGAAGGCCGACTGCGAGTCGCCCGTGCCGATCTCCACCTTCGGCGTCAGGCCGCCCAGCAGCGTCGCGCTGTCGGCCTTCACCACCTCGGCCGCCTGGGTGAAGATGTCATAGGACTGACCATCGTTGCTGTCGCCCAGCGCCCCGTAACGCGCCGGATCCCAGGTGGCGAGGTCGCTCATGCCCGCCGTCTGCGCGGTCACGCCGACGTAGGCGAATCCGTTGTTGATGAGCTCTGAGTTGACCTGCGCCCAGACCGGATCCTGGTCACCGCCGGTGGTGTCGTTCAGCCACTCGAACACGACCGTGCCGTTGAACTTCGCCGGGTTGGTCGGGTAGCGGATCAGCAGGCGGGTGGTGTACGGCAGGCTCTGTGACGACGCCACGCTCCAGTCGCCGTTCGACGACCACGAGCCGCTCTGCTGGTACACCTTCGCGTTGCCAGACATCTCGTACTCCTGCTCCACGTACCCGGCGGCGGCCATCGTCGAGGTGTCGAGATACGGCGCGCCCGGCACGCCGCTCGGCGGCGGGACGGCGTCGTACGGGAAGCCGTGCGTCCCGCTGGTCGCGGGGATGAGCGTGACCGACGGCAGACCGGTCGGCGCCGGCGTCGTCGTCGTCGCCGTCGTGCTCGTCACGGTCGTGGACGTCACGGTGGATGTGGACCGCGACGAGGACGTCGTCGTGGTCGTGGTCGTGTGCGTCGGTGGGCAGAAGAAAAAGCACGTGGCCGCTCCGGCGCTCGCGGTCCACAGCAGCAGGGCTGCGAAGCACGCACCAAGCGCGACCCCGAACGTCGTAGCGACGTTTGTCAGTCGATGCGTCATGTCTCCTCCATGAAGTGAGAACGGATGAACGATGTGGCCGCGCGCGCCAGGGCGACGCGCGGCAACCGCCCGCACGTCCGTCATCGCCTCAACATCTGCGACGAATCTCTGCCCCATTTGCTACCGCGAACCCTCCACTGGTTGCCATGGGTCGTCGAGTTCCACCCCGTCCGCCCGCGCGACCGTGCCGCCCGTCAGCAGACGGCACGCGTGGCCGCACGGAGCCCCGACCGCGCTTGACCCAAGCGGTTAACCCGGAACCCCGACGAGCGAATCTGTAGCACTGCCAGACCCCTTTTCGCGGCAAAGTGTAGCACCGCCAATCCGGTTTGTGGCCACGAGTGTTTCTCGCCGCGATCGACAGCGTCGCAGTGGCTCCTTGGCCGCCCAGCCGGCACGTCGGTGAGGCGTCGCGGTGGCGCGCCCGTTTGGGCTGCGCAGCGACGACCGCGCCCCGGCTGCCCGGGGCGCTCAGCCCGCGATCAGGCCGGCTGGGGAGCCCACTCGACGTCGCCGTGGGCGTCGGCGTCGTCCGTGCTCTCGGCGCCCCCGTCACGGCCGCCGACGGCCTGTGGCTCGGGCGCGCCCTCGGGCACCGAGCGCTGCACGGGCGCGCCGCCGGGCGCGCCCTGGGTGGCCACCCCGGCGCCGCCGACCCTGCGCAGCACCGTCTGGGCGATCACGATGCCGATCGCGACCAGGACCGCAGCGATCTCGAAGGCGAGATGGAATCCGCCGGTGAGGGCCGACTTGGGCGAGGCACCGGCGTGCAGCAGCGCGCTCGTGTGGTTGGCGGCGACGGTCCCGAGCACGGCAAGCCCCAGCGCGGCCGCCATCTGCATCGACACGTTGATGATCCCGGAGGCCAATCCGGCATCGGCCATCGGCACGTCGGCCATGGCGATCGTCAGCAGCGGCATGAAGGAGGTGCCCATGCCCAGCCCGACGAGCACGTAGGCCGCGAACACGGTCGGGAAGTAGCTGGTGTGCGGGCCCGCGGTGGTGAGCAGGAGCAGGCCGATGATCGGCATCACCATGCCCACCGACAGCAGCCGCAGCGCGCCGAAGCGGGCCATCAGGCGAGCGGTGATCCCGAGCGACATCGCGGCCACGACGAGCGTCATCGGCAGGAACGCCAGCCCGGTCTGCAACGAGCTGAAGCCGTGCACGGCCTCGAGGTAGATCGCGCCGAGGAAGAAGGTCGAGAACATCCCGGTGACCAGGCAGCCGCGCACGGCGCTGGAACCCATCAGGCCGCGCAGGCGCAGGACGCGCAGGGGGAAGATCGGGTTGCTGATGCGCCCCTCGTAGACGACGAAGCCGACGAGCAGCGCCACCGCGACGCCGCCGAAGCCGAGCGTGGCGGTCGACGTCCAGCCGTCGCTGCCCGCCTTCACGATCCCGTACACCAGCGACATCATCGACGTGGTGATGAGCACCGAGCCGAGCACGTCCACGCCGCGGTCCAGGCCGAGCCCCGGATTGTCGTCGATCAGGCGCCGGCCGGCCAGGAACGCGATCAGGCCGATCGGCAGGTTGATGAAGAAGATCCAGTGCCAGTTGATCGACTCGGTGATCGCGCCGCCGGCCAGCAGGCCGATCGAACCGCCGGCCACGGCGACGAACGTGAAGACGCTCATGGCCTTGGCCCGCTCAGCGGCCTCGGGGAACTCGGTGACGATGATCGCCACGATCACCGATGCCGTGAGGGCGCCGCCGAGCCCCTGGATGGCCCGCGACACGATCAGCACCGACGAGCTGTCGGCCAGCGCGCAGGCCGCCGAGGAGGCGGTGAACAGGACGAGGCCGGACAGGAAGATGCGCTTGCGCCCGACGAGGTCGCCCAGGCGCCCGGCCAGCAGCAGGAAGCTGCCGTACGTGATCAGGTAGGCGTTGATGACCCACGTGAGGTTGGCCTGGGTGAAGTGCAGGTCGTGCTTGATGAGCGGCAGCGCGACGTTCACGATCGTCGTATCGAGCACGATCATCAGCTGACCGAGGCACACGATGACAAGGGCGATCCAGCGCCGGCGATCGTGACTGGGCGAGGTGAGGTTCGCGATCGAGTTCATCGTCGTCCTTCCTGGTCGGACGGGTCCACGGGCACTCGACGACGGGAGGCACCTCCCCGCGGCCTGCGGTGGAGGGGCCTCGTCCCTCGCCGGATCATCACTCTAACAAGGATCATCCTAATTTCAAGATCATCATGTCTGGTATGATCATCGCCTCATGAGCCCCCACAGCGACGAAGGCCTGATCGGCCTGACGATCCGTCTGAGCAAGACGATCCATCGCCACAGCAGCGAGCAGATCCTGGGGATGAGCCTGCGCGGCTTCGTGGTGCTCAGCTACCTGCATGAACGCGACGCGGTGCCCCAGCAGGAGCTCGGCGACGCCATGTGCCTCGACGCCAACAGCATCGTCCTGCTGCTGCACGAGCTCGAGGACGAGGAGTACATCACGCGCCGACGCGATCCGGCCGATCGCCGCCGCCACATCATCGAGCTCACCCCGGCCGGTCGCGAGGCCTACACGCGAGCCCAGCGGGGCCGCGAGAGCATCGAGGACACGGTGCTGGTCGGACTGAGCGCCGACGAGCGCCGCCAGCTCGGCCACCTCATCGGCAAGGCGCTCGACGGCCTCACCGCCACGCAGGCCGCCGCCGGCGGCGAGGACGGCGCGCAGCGCACGCCGGCCGGCGCCGGCACGCCGGGCTGACGCCGGTCCGGCCGCCCGGCGATCGCACCTTGCTCCGTCTCGCGAGGAGGCCTCGACCAGGTCGAGGCCGCGCTCGGGTCACTCACGTGCCCGCTGACAGCGTCACGCGCCCGGTGACAGCGCGGCTTCGGGCCGGGTCGGCTCGAACAGCTCGACCGGGTTGCCGGACGGGTCCTCGAGCAGGATCTGCCGGCCGCCGAACCCGGTGACGATCTCGTTGCGGAAGCGTGCCCCGTGCTCGCGCAGCGCCCGGACCTCGGCGTCGAGGTCGACCACCTGGAGCGTGAAGCGGTTCCAGCCGCCCGGCTCCGGCCGTGTGCCGTCGGGCATGGCCTGTCCCCCGCCGCCCGCTCCGCTGGGGGCGCTGAGCAACAGGCGCAGGTCGCCGCGCGAGAGCATCGCGAATGGCGGGGCCGGGTGCATGTCCAGCCGGAAGCCGAGCTGCTCGGTGTAGAAGGGGATCGCCCTGTCGACGTCGTCGACGATGTAGCGGACGCTCACGGTGGCCATGTCGTACCTCGCTTCCCCATCGGTGTCAGGTGTACAGCTCGCGGTCGCGCTCGTCGATCTGCACGACCGTCCCGTCCGGCGCGGGCACCCGCAGCGCCCGGCCCCACTCGTGGTCGACGATCGTGCCCTCGGGCGCGAAGCCGGCCGCGCGCAGGCGCGCCTCGACCGCCTCGAGCGGCTCGTCGGCCAGGAAGTTGAGCGCCACGCCCTGGCGACCCCTGCCGTCGTCGGCGACCGCCGCGTCGTGAAGCCCGAGCTCGCCTCCCGCGGCCGCCAGCTCAATCCAGTGCCCGGAGCGCGAACGGGCCTCCGTCTCGAGGCCGAGCGCCTCGTAGAAGCGCCGCGCCTGCACCACGTCGGGGACGAAATGGACTGGCCTCACCCTCATCGCTGCCGACCCTCCTGGCGTTGCTCCACGTAGGCCTCGAGCGCGTCCTCGACGATCTTCGACAGCGACCTGGCCTCGTCGACCGCGGCGTGCTTGACGCGCCGGATCAGCGCCGGGGGCAGGTAGACGTTGAACTGGCGCTTGCCCTCTGCCTCGCTCTGCTCGGACATGAGATGCTAGCAAGCTAGCAAAGGAGGGGTCGGAAGCGGCCCTGGCGCGTCGTACGGCCGGAATGGTTCGTCCAAAACAGGCCTCCAAGGATTGACGTGGTGTGCCGCGGCAGCCGAAACAGCTAGCGATGACGACGCCGGCCACGTACGACAAGAGCTGGCTCTGCCCGCAGCCGGAGGACCGTGAGCGCCTGGTCGACATGGAGCGCCGGCTCAAGCCGATGCGACTCGCCACCTTCGGCCCCATCGCGCTCGCCCTGCTGATCGTCGTCCCCTGGATCGGCTGGTGGCCCCTGCCGCTGATGCTCGTGGCGCTCGTCGGCTTCCTGGTGGCCGGCCGCGGCGCGGCGCACGCGCGACGCCCGGAATACCGTGCCGCGGCGGCGTGGCTGCTGTCCGTCGCGGTGATCGCGGTCGGATGTGTCGAGACCGGCGGCTTCCGCGGTCCGGCGACGCCCTGGCTGGCCATTCCCGCCGTGGCGCTCGCGGTGCGGTTCCGGCTGCGCGGCGTGCTCGCCGGCGGCCTGCTCACCGTGGTCGTGATCCTCGCGCTCGCGTTGCTCGACGGCGGCCCGGTGACCACGCACTACCCCCTCGTGGTCCCACTCGGCGTGGTGTTCGCGCTCCTGGCGGCCAACCTCGGCTACACCCTGACGCTGCTGCGGTCCGACCTGCAGCACCGCGGCGAGGCCGTGATCGACCCGCTGACCGGCATGCTCAACCGCCACGCCCTGGACAATCGCGTGACCGAGCTCGCCGAACAGGCCCACGTGAGCCGCCAGCCGATCGCCCTGATCCTCGCCGATCTCGACCACTTCAAGTCGATCAACGACCAGTTCGGGCACGCCCAGGGCGACGCCGTCCTGGCTGACGCCGCTTCTCGCATCCGCGCCCAGTTGCGCGCCTACGACCTCGCCTACCGCTTCGGCGGCGAGGAGTTCCTCATCGTGCTGCCGGGAGCGGACCTCGCCGGCGCGCTCGAGATCGCCCAGACGCTGCGCCGGGCGATCGAGGAGGCACCGTCCGACGGGGTCAAGGTCACGATGTCGTTCGGGGTGAGCAGCTGCGGCGAGGCCGAATTCGAGTTCAAGACGCTCCTCGCGGCCGCTGACAGAGCCCTGTACGCCGCGAAGGCGGCGGGACGCAACCGTGTGCGCGGCGCCGGTGACCCGCCCGCCCTCGGCGATGCGTCGAGCGGCCCGCTGGCGTCGGCCGCCTGATCTCCGGACAGCGCGTCGAGCAGCATGCGCGCCGCTGCGGCGTGACCCTCCGGGACACGCGGCCGAGCGCCGATTCCGCCGGTCCGCCGCGCGCGGCGACGGCCCTTGTCGTAATATGACGATCGGTCTACTGAATCGGACGAAGGAGCACGGCGTGCAGCAGCTCACCTACCGGGCCCCGAACGAGCTCGCCTGGACCGAGGCGCCCGAGCCGCGCCTGCAATCGGACCGCGGCGCACTGGTGCGGCCGATCGCCGTGGCCACGTGTGACCTCGACGCGCTGATCATCGCCGGCCGGTCGCCGTTCCCGCCGCCGTTCGCACTCGGCCACGAGTGCGTGGCCGAGGTTGTCGACGTCGGTGACGCGGTGACGACGCTCGTGCCGGGCCAACTCGTCAGCGTGCCCTTCCAGATCTCCTGCGGCGAGTGCGCGGCGTGCCGTCGCGGGCGCACCGCCAATTGCCAGACCGAGGCGTTCATGTCCACCTACGGCTTCGGCCCGGCCGTCGAGCGCTGGGGCGGCTTCCTGTCCGACCTCGTGCTGGTGCCCTACGCCGAGCACATGCTCGTGCCGCTTCCGGAGGGCGTGGCGCCCGCGGCGGTCGCCAGCGCCTCGGACAACATCAGCGACGCCTGGCGCGCGGTCGGCCCGCCACTGGCCGACGAGCCCGGTGCGTCGGTGCTCGTGGTCGGTGGCGCCGCGGCGGGATCGATCGGGCTGTACGCCGCCGGGCTGGCCGTGGCGCTCGGCGCGCAGTCGGTTTGCTATGTGGACACCGACACCGACGCCGACCGCCGCCGCGTAGCGCGGGCGCTCGGCGCCGACACGGTCGACGACCCGCCCAAGCGCCTCGGGCCGTTCGCGATCACGGTCGACTCGTGCGGCGAGGCGGACGGCCTTGCCCTCGCGCTGCGGTCAACCGCGCCCGACGGCGTCTGCACGAGCACGGCGATCTACTTCGGCGAGCAGCCGGCGCTGCCACTGCTGGAGATGTACACCAAGGGGATCACGTTCAGGACCGGACGAGCCCACGTTCGCGAGGCGATGCCGCACGTGCTCGGGTTGTCGGCGGCGGGCCGCCTGCACCCCGAGCGAGTGACCACGCGGGTGCTGGCGTGGCAGGACGCCGCCGACGGCCTGCTCGAGCGCGGCTGGACCAAGCTGGTGATCGAGCGGCCGGCCTCAGCCTGAGTCAGCAGCCGGCGCCCGGCAGCGCGCAGGCGACCCGGTTGGCCGCGACCTGCTCGTCCTCGGCCTGCGGGACCCACGCCGAGGCCGATGCCTCATAGCCATCGCGACCGCGGGCGAAGAAGACGAACGTCTCCGATGCCCCGTCGGGATAGCCCAGGCGCACCTCCTGCGACCCGGGCGGGGCGTCCCCGGGCGGCGGGGCGTGCGGCGTCGCCGCCGCGTGGCGGCAGCGCGCGCTCGCCTCCTCGGCGACGAAGCGCTGCGCGTCCTGCGAGGTGAGGAAGGCCACCTCGGCGTCGGTCTCGCCCAGTCCGTCGCGGGTCCACCACCACAACTGATAACCCGCGTAGTCCCGGGGCGGCGGCGCCTGGCGCAGCGGCACCCGGCGGATGGCACCGGTCCACAGCGTGGCCGGCACCACGACGCCGCCATACAGGTGGTAGGCGCCGGTCGGCAGCGGGGCGAGCAACGCCGCGCGGACGTCGGCGAACGGCTGCTGCACCGGTGCCTCGCGTGCGGCCAGGAACGACTTGCAGGCGCCGGGGGCCCGGTCGCCGGCCGCGGCCACGGCCGACAGCGCGCCCGGGTGATCCTCGACGGCGTACGCCGCGCAGGCGGCCAGGCAGCCGATCAGCAATCCGATCCGTATCCGGGTGCCCCAGGCCCCGCGTCTGTCGCGCGCAACCGTCACGCCCCGGTTATCGACCGTCCCCTCCCGCGCCCCAAATCGACGGGGCCGCGTCTCAGCGACGACCCGACCCGGCGCTCAGAGCGTGCGGCGGCCCGAGAAGGCCTTGCCCAGGGTGACCTCGTCCGCGTACTCCAGGTCGGCGCCCACCGGCAGGCCACTGGCCAGACGGGACACCGTCACCGACGGTGCGCGCTCGCGCAGGCCCTGCGCGACGTGCAGCGCGGTCGCCTCGCCGGTCGTGGTCGGGTTCGTGGCCAGCACGACCTCGCGAACGCCGTCGGGCGTCGCCGTGACGCGCGCGAACAACTCCTCGATGCGCAGGTCCTCGGGGTCGATGCCGTCGATCGGGGACAGCGCCCCGCCGAGCACGTGGTAGACGCCGTGGTACTCGTGGGTGCGCTCCATCGGGATGACGTCGCTCGGCTCCTCCACGACGCAGATCACGCTGCGGTCGCGGCGCTCGTCGGTGCACACCCGGCAGCGCGGCTCGTCGGCCAGGTTGAAGCAGACCTCGCACAGCACGATGCGCTCCTTGACCTCGCGGATCGCCGCCGCGAGCGCGGTGGCATCGTCATCGGATGCGCGCAGGATGTGGAAGGCCAGCCGCTGCGCCGTGCGATTGCCGATGCCGGGCAGCTTCGACAGCTCGGTGACGAGGCGCTGAACCGGGGGCGCGAACGTGCTCACTCAGAACCCGGGCAGTCCCAGGCCGCCGAGCGCCCCGGCGTCCAGCCCACCGGTGACCCCGCTGAGCTTGGTGGCCGCGAGCTCCTGGGCCGCGCGCAGGGCCTCGTTGGTGGCCGCCAGCACCATGTCGGAGAGGATGTCGACGTCGTCCGGGTCGACCGCCTCGGGGTCGATGCGGACCGACTGGACCTGCAGGTCGCCGGTCACCTTCACGGTGACCATGCCGCCGCCGGCCGATGCCTCGACGACCTCGCTCTTGAGCGCCTCCTGCGCGGCGGCCATGTCCTGCTGCATCTTCTGGACCTGGGCGAGCATCTGCTGCATGTTGGGCATCTTGGGCTGGGGCATGGACCTGACTCCTATCGCGGGGAGGGGCGGACGCAGCGGGACGGCCTGCTCATGATGCCTCGCCGGGCTCGTCGTTGGGCAGTTCCTCGGCATCGAACTCCGCGACGAAGCGCTCGAACACCTCGTCGGGGGTGAGCACCACCGTCGTGCCGCCATCGTCGGCCGGCAGCGCGCGCAGCTCGTAGGACGGACGCAGCCGCCGCCCGGTGACCTGACGGAGCGCCTCGGCCACGGCCGTCCGGTTGGCGTGATCCTCGGCCTTCTTTTTGAGAAAGTCCGCCCCCGGCGCGAACGCCACCGTGAGCTCCTCGCCAGCCACCGCGACGGGGCGGGCGTCGGCGATCACCGCGGCCAGCAGCGCGTTCTCGCCGCGCACGAGGTCGAGCACCGCGGGCCACAGCGAACGCAGCTCGTCCACGTCGGACGCCTCACCGGCCGGGGCCGGAGTGTCGGGCACGGCGACGGCGTCGGCCGCGCCGGGCGGCGGTGGCGAGGGCGGGGCGGGTGCCGGCGTGATGGCTTGCTCGACCGGCGCGGCCGCCGCGACTGGCGACGAGGCGCCCGCGGCGGGGACAGGCTCCGGGACGCGCGCCGGGGCCGTCGCGCCGGTGGCAGGCGCTGCGGTCGCGACCGGCGGCGCGCCGTTGGCGGGCACCGGCGGTGAGGTCGCAACTCGTGCCGGGTCGGCGCCCGGCGGCGGCGCGACGTCAGCGGTCAGCGGCGCCGCGGGGGCGGGCGGCGTCTCGGCGCCCAGCGGCGGCGCGGCGTCAGCGGTCAGCGGCGCCGCGGGGGCGGGCGGCGTCTCGGCGCCCAGCGGCGGCGCGGCGTCAGCGGTCAGCGGCGCCGCGGGGGCGGGCGGCGTCTCGGCGCCGGCGGGCGGAGTTGCGGCGGTCGCGGCGGGCGGCGGCGTGTCGGGAGCGCCGGCGGGCGGAGGCGCCTCGGCGCTCGCGGCCGGCGCGGCGGGCGCCGAGGCCGGCGTGGCCGCGGCCGCCGCGCGCGGGGGCGCCGCCGCGCCGGGGGTCCCCTGGTCCGGCGACCGGGACAAGGCCACCTCGAGGCGCTCGATGCGCGCCAGCAGCGCCCGCGTCGAGGCGTCCACCTGCGGGGTCGCCGCCTTCACCAGCGCCAGCTCGAGCTGGGTGCGGGGCTCGGAGCCGGCCTTGACAGCCTCGTAGGCCTCGGCAAGCAGATCGAGCAGGCGCACGATCGCGGCGGCGGCGATGCCGGCGGCCTGCTCGGCCAGCGCGGTGTCCAGCTCGGGGGTGACCGACAGCTCAGCCGGCACGGTGCCGAGCGTCTGGACGACAAGCAGCTCCCGGGCGTGCGTCTCGAGGTCGCCCATGAACGAGCCGGCGTCGCGCCCGCCCTCCACGCAACGCTGCACGGCCAGCATCGCTCGGCGCGCGTCGCCGGCGGCGACGGCCCCGAACGTCTCGGCCAGCAGCTCCGCGTCGACGACACCGAGCACCGCCAGCACGTCGGCCAGCGCGATCTCCTGCCCGCTGTAGGTGACGAGCTGCTCGAGGGTGCCGAGGGCGTCGCGGAAGCTGCCCGTAGCCGAGCGGGCGATCGCCGCCGCCGCCTCGGGAGGCAGCACGATCGACTCGGCCTCGGCGGCCCGGCGCACGACGCTGGAGATCTGCTCGACCGTCGGGCGCTGGAAGTCGAAGCGGTGACAGCGGTCGACGACCGTGGCCGGCACCTTCTGCGCCTCGGTGGTGGCCAGCACGAACACCGTGTGCGGGGGCGGCTCCTCGAGCGTCTTGAGGAACGCGTTCCAGGCCGCCGAGGAGAGCATGTGGGCCTCGTCGAGGATGTAGACCTTGTGGCGGCCGGACACCGGCGCGTAGGCGACGCTCTCGCGCAGGTCGCGGATGTCGTCAACCGAGTTGTTGGAGGCGGCGTCCATCTCGATGACGTCGAGCGAGGTCGCGGCGGCGATCGAGCGGCACGAGTCGCAGACGCCGCAGGGCGACACCGTGGGACCCTGCTCGCAGTTCAGGCAGGCGGCGAGGATCTTTGCCATCGAGGTCTTGCCGGTGCCGCGGGAGCCGACGAACAGGTACGCGTGGTGGACGCTGCCCCGCTCCACCGCGTGGCGCAGCGTGCGCACGACGGGCTCCTGTCCCACGACGTCGGCGAACGAGCGGGGGCGATGACGACGGTACAGGGAGGGGGCGCTGGACACCGAGGGCTGAGTGTAGCCGCGGCCCTCCCCGCGATCGTCGACGCGCCAGCCGCCGCCGGCGGGGTAGCGTCTGCGGGCAGATGGCCGTCGCCGAGCGCCCCCGAACACCGTCCCTGCCGGCGTGGGCTGTCCGGGTGGGCGACGCCGCCGGCGTCGCGCTGCTGGCGCTGGCGCTGTGGCTGATCGCGGGCGTCGGGTTCGCCAACTACGACACGCTGTACGGGCTGGTCTGGGGCCAGCAGGCCGCGCACGGGCACACGCCGACCTACGACGTCCCGATCGCGCCAACCCCCCATCCGCTGGTGGAGGTGGTCGGGTTCGTGCTCACGCCGTTCGGTCCGAGCGCGATGCAGAGCATCACGGTCGCGCTCGGGTTCCTCGCGCTGGGCGGCTGCGGCATCGTCGTCTACCGCCTCGGCGCCCTGTGGTTCGGCCGCGCCGCGGGGCTGATCGCGGCGGTGCTCTTGCTCACGCGGGTACCGGTCGTGTCCTACGGCGTGCGCGCCTACGTCGACGTGCCCTACCTGCTCTGCGTGCTGGGGGCGCTGCTCGTGGAGAGCCGCCGCCGTCACGCGGGGGCGCCGGTGCTCGGCCTCCTTGTCATCGCCGGATTACTGCGCCCCGAGGCGTGGGTGTTCTCGGGCCTGTACTGGCTGTACCTGTGGCCGTCGCGCTCGCGCAGCGAGATGGTGCGCCTGGCCGCGCTGGCGGCGCTGGCGCCGGTGCTGTGGCTCGGCAGCGATCTGCTCGTGACCGGCAATCCGCTGTGGTCGCTCACCCACACGCGCGACGACGCGACCACGCTCGGACGGGTGAGCGGGATCGCCAACGTGCCCGAGTACATCCCGCGACGCATCGGGGAGATCCTGGGCGCGCCAGAGCTGGCGGCGGCCGCGCTCGGCGGCGGGATGGCGCTGTGGTGCCTGCGCGACCGGGCACGCCTGCTCGCCGTCGTCGGCGTCATCGCCGTCGCGGTGTTCGCCCTGTTCGCCACCGCCGGACTGCCGATCAACACGCGCTACGCGTTCTTCGCCGCAGCGATCCTGTGCATCTTCTGCGGCACGGGTCTGGTCGGCTGGCGAGCGCTCGAGCCCGGCGATCCGCGCCGGCGCTGGTGGATGGCGGCCAGCGCGATCATCGCGCTCGGCATCGTGGCGTTCCTGCCCTCACAGGTGCGCGACCTGCGCTCGCAGCTGAGCACCCTGTCCGGCCAGCAGACGGTGATCCGCGACCTGAGCGCGCTCGTCCACAACGGGGCGATCAGCGCCCGCTGCCTGCCCGTGGGCGTGCCCAATCACGCCCCGGTGCCACAGCTCGCGCTCGAGCTGATCACCAGCCCGGCGAACATCGTCAGCGGGGACAGCGCCGCGTTCGGCGGACCGGCCGCGATCGTGCGCGGCACGTATGTGCAGCCGGCCGACAAGCTGGCCCGCAGCTACATCCTCGACAAGAACGACCCGGCCACGCTCGCGCTCGCGCGGCCGCTGCCGAGCGGCTTCACGTTCGCCGGCGCCAACCGCTCGTGGCGGGTGTACCGGCGCTGCGCGGCGGCGCCCTGACCGCGCGCGACGGGCCGCCATGCCACGCAGGCGACGAGCAAGTGGACCGTGCACCCTGCGTCGTGGCGAGATCCCGGGCGCCTGGACGACGATCGCGACTCCGGCCCGGGAGCTCCCGTCGCGCCTGCCGATGACCGCTTAAGGCTGCTTCCTTCCGGACCTGACCTGGTTCGCGGGTCGACACCGCTCGAGACCCGGACCATCACCGCCCCGATCATCGGAGCGACCCGGGGCCGTCGCCCCTCGGAAGGGGATTCAGCCCCGCTAGAGCGGATTGCGGGTGCAGGGCACCGCTACCTCCCCGCCTAGCACGGTCCGCGACAGAGCTTAGCGGTGGCTCGCCGCGCCCAGCCACCCGCCGGGTCGAGCGACCGCTCGAAACCGATGCACACCGGGTGGGGGCGGATAATGCGACCGTGAGCGAGCCGGTTCTCTACGCGCGCGGGTTCACGCGCAAGTTCGACGAGCGCACGGTCGTCGGTCCGCTGGACCTCGACGTGCGCCGCGGCGAGCAGATCGCGCTCGTCGGGCCCAACGGGTCGGGCAAGTCGAGCTTCCTGCGCTGTGTCGCGGGAACGCTCACGCCGAGCGACGGCGAGGTGCGCGTCGGCGGGCATGTGGCCGGCAGCCGAGCCGCGCGGCGGCTGATCGGCGCCTCGCTGTCGCAGGAGCGTTCGTTCTACCGGCGCCTGACCGGCCAGGCGAACCTGCTCGTGTTCGCGCAGCTGCGCGAGCCGATCGACCGCGCCCGGGAGGACGTCGCCGGCCTCATCGAGGAGCTGGACATCGGCGACGTCGCCGCCCAGCGGGTCGATCGGTGCTCCTCGGGCATGGTGCAGCAGCTCGCACTGGCCCGCGCGCTCCTCGGCGCACCGGCGCTCCTGCTGCTCGACGAGCCCACCCGCTCGCTCGACAGTGCCGCCGTGGAGCGCCTGTGGGCCGCCATCGAGCGACGCCCCGACGCCGCCGTCCTGTTCGCCACCCACCGAGAAGAGGACGTCGCGCGCTGTGACCGTGTCGTCGACTTCGCCGCGGCCTGAGGCCGCGCCGGTCTCCGAGCTCAGCGCGCGCCTGCACGCGCTGCGGGCGCTCGTGCGGCGCGACTGGCTGGTCACGCGCTCGTACCGCACCTCGCTGGTGACCGACCTGGTGTTCGGGTTCCTCAACTTGCTCATGTACTACTTCATCGCCCGCGCGCTGCACCCGAGGATCGGCGTCAGCCTGGACGGCGCCCCCTCCTACTTCGCGTTCGCCACCGGCGGCATCGTGCTCGCGCTGGTGCTGCAGGCCGGCACGATCGTGCTCTCCCGGCGGGTGCGCGAGGAGCAGCTCACCGGCACCCTGGAGATGCTCGTCGTGCAGCCGATCGCCCCGTCGGAGCTCGCCATCGGCCTGGCCGGGTTTCCGTTCCTGTTCGCCATCGGGCGTGCGTTCGCCTATCTGCTGCTCGCCGGCCTGTTCCTCGGCCTCAGCTTCGCGCACACCAGCTGGGTCGGACTGATCGTCGCGCTGCTGAGCTCCGGCGTCGCGTTCAGCGCCATCGGCATCACGATCGCCTCGGTCATCCTGGTGTTCAAGCGCGGCGACGTGCTCGGCCCGGTCGTCGTGACGGCGCTGACGCTCCTCGGCGGCGCCGTGTTCCCCACCCAGGTGCTGCCCGGCTGGCTGAGCGCGCTCTCCTACGTGGTGCCGACGCGCTATGCCTTCCAGGCCCTGCGCGGGGCGCAGTTCGGCGCCACCAGCTGGGTGACGCCCTCGCTCATCCTCATCGGCTTCTCCGTGGTGGCACTGAGCCTCGCGTTGTACCTGTTCACGTTCGCGCTGCGCCTGACAGCGCGGCGCGGCACGCTCAACCAGTACTGAGTGAGCGTGCGGGTGGACACCGTCTCGCAGGCCGCCGCCTACGGATTTCGCATCGACGGCCTGCCCCCCGACGGCGCGCTGGCCGCGCTCGGCGTCGGCGTTGAGTGGCCGACACTTCATCTGCGCCAGGAGCGCGGGGACACCGATGGCGAGACCTTCGGCGTCTTCGAGGACACGGCGACGCTGCGCGTGGCCAACGCGACCGCGGTGCTCGACCGCGTCGCGGCGTCGGCGACCTTTCTCGCCGGCGACCCGGTGCCGCCGGGTGATCTGGTGCATCCCTGCCTGTGGCCGGCGGCCGGCGTGTTCGCGCGCTGGCTCGGTCGTGAGACGCTGCACGCCGGCGGATTCCTGGACGACGACGGCGCCGCGTGGGCGGTGCTCGGCGACAGCGGCGACGGCAAGAGCTCGCTGCTCGCCGCCCTGGGCCTCGCCGGCCGGCCCGTGCTCGTGGACGACCTCCTGGTCATCGACGGTGGCGATTGCTTCGCCGGTCCGCGGTGCCTCGACCTGCACCCCGACGCCGCCACCGCGCTCGGCGTGCAGGACGCCACCACGCTCGTGCGCGCCACCAGCCGGCGGCGCCTCGCCCTGCCCGCGATCGCCGGTCGCGTGCCACTGCGCGGCTTCGTGCACCTGCAGTGGGGAGATGAGATCGGCGTCGACGCGGTTGCACCGGCCGAACGCCTGCGCCGCCTGGCTCACCATCGCCGCGTCGTCGCCCTCGGCATCGATCCCGTCGACCTGCTCGAGCTGAGCCGTCTGCCGGCGGTGCAGCTGCGCCGGCCGCGCAGCTGGGCGGCCGCGGCGCCGGCGTGCCGCCGCCTGCTGGCCGAGCTGGAGGCGATCGGCGGCGACTCCCGCCGCTGATCGCGTGATCGCCAGGTCTGAAGCGATAGTTCAAGAGTTGACTTCTTATGGAGAGCTCTGATTGACTTCCGCGCTGAGAGCGACCATCTGTCGGCCGGTCGCCGCCCCAACGGCACCGATCCCACCGGCCCAAACACGTATCCAAGGAGGGGCTCCACGTGCCTCGTCTCGCAACACTCGCCGTCGTCGCGGCAAGCGCGCTGATCGCAATCCCGGCTACTCCCGCGCTGGCCAGCAAGGGCCATGGCGCCAAGAAGCACAAGGGCACGACGCACAAGACCCTCAATCTCAAGCTCGGGCCGGAGCTCGGGATGATCGCCGCCGGGCCGCGGGGCGTGGTCACCGTGAACGGCATCCAGGCGAGCGCGGCCATCGTGGCCGTGCCGCCCACGCCACCGGCCGGTGAGACGCAGGGCTTCGGCTGCAGCGTGTACATCCCCACCGACCAGTCCGGGTCGACCGGGGTCCCCGTGGAGACCAAGCCCGCGACGCTCGACATCGTGGCGATCAGCCAGCAGGTCGTGAACAACGCGCCCAGCGGGCCGCAGTTCCTGTTCAACCAGACGACCTGCCGGGGGACGGCACCGGCCGGCTTCTACGCCGCTCCCGGCCCCGCCACCTCCACGTTCACCTACTACACGAGCTGCGTCACGCACAGCGGGTACTACGCCAAGGAAGGTGGCGTGCTCACGCTCAACAGCGATGGCACGTTCAGCTTCGTCTGCACGGCGTACGCGACCGTGCCGACCCCGTCCGTCTAGCCCCCGCCCGCACAAAGGACATGAGCATGGAACGAGATCAGCACACTGACGCACCGATGAGCACGGACGCCCGTGCGGCCGCAACGAACGATTACCGCCCGCCGACGCTGACGTCGCTCGGGTCGGTGGCCCAGCTGACGCTCACCGCCTTCGAGACGGGATCGGATGGGGTCAACTCCGGCGGCGCCGGCTCGAGCCACTCCTGACCTGATCGGCCTCACGCGCTCACGGCCGCGCTCTGACCGCCGGCCGTGAGCGGCCTCGGCAACGACGAGTGGGAGCGGGAGGTCTTCCGCCCCACTCGCCGGGAGCTCGCCTCCGGCTGGCTGTTCGGCGACGTCGCGGAACAGCCGGTCCGCAGCACGGCCTCTCCGCGAGCTGCGTTGCACGCGGCCATCCGCCCGATGCTGCAGCGCCCGCCGTGCGTCGTGGCGTTCTCCGGCGGCCGTGACTCCTCGGCCCTGCTGGCATGCGCCTGCGACCTCGCGGCACGCGAGGGCCTTGCCGCCCCGGTGGCGGTGACGCTGCGCTTCCCCTACCCGCAGACCCACGAGAGCTCCTGGCAGGAGCTGGTGATCTCCCATCTGCGTGTCGAGGACTGGGTGCGCGAGCCGCTGGTCGACGAACTGGACTGCGTCGGTCCGCTGGCGGCCGGCGTGCTGCACCGTCACGGCGTGCTGTTCCCGGCGAACGTCCACATCATCGCCGCGCTGGCCGCGCACGCTCGTGGCGGTTCGCTGCTCACGGGCCTCGAGGCGGACTTCATCTTCGGGACATGGCCGTGGCACGAGCTGGCCGGCGTGCTCGCTGGACGAGTCGTGCCGCGCCCGGCTCACGCCCGCCGCCTGGCTCGCGCGCTCGCTCCGGCCTGGCTGGACGCCGAGATCCTCATCCGCCGCGAGCCGTTGCGCCTGCCCTGGTTGCGCGAGCCGCACCGATCAGCGCTGGCCCGCCAGCTGGCCCGCGAGCGCGGCCGCATTCCGCGCACCTGGGACCGGCGCGTCACGCACTTTGCGCGCGTGCGTTCCTCACAGGGGTGCGCGTGGTCTGCGGCGGTGGTCGGCGCCGACCACGACGTGCTCGTCGGCTCGCCGTTCGTCGACGCGAGCTTCCTCACCGCCCTCGCACGGGCGGGCGGGCGCTGGGGCTGGGGGAACCGCACGACGACCATGCGCGCGCTGTTCGGCGACCTGCTGCCTGAGGAGACCCTCGCACGCCGGGGCAAGGCGACCTTCACCGACGCGTTCATGGCCGCCACCACGCGGCGCTTTGCCGCCGCGTGGGACGGCCGCACCGGTATCGACCCCGAGCTGGTCGACGGCGACGTACTGCGCGAGGTGTGGCTCTCGCCCAATCCACACTTCGGTTCGGCGATGCTGCTGCAGGCGGCGTGGCTTGCGACGCAGCAGACCGCCTGCGAGAATCCGGGGGGCGCGCCAAGGGGCGAGACGCCGGTCACGGATGCCGACGGAGCTGCCGGCGATGGGCCGATGGTGACGCCGGAGAACACCAGATGAGCGATCCCACCAGCACGCTGCCCGAGCCGCCGCCGCTGCGCCTGCGCGAGAAGGATCTGCACTGGCGGGCCGTGGAGGGCGAGATCGTCGCTCTCGACATGAGCAGCTCGGAGTATCTGAGCGTCAACGGGTCGGGCGCGTTGCTCTGGGATGCGCTCAGCAACGGCACCACGCAGCCGGCTCTCGTGGCGCTGCTCACCGAGCGCTTCGACCTGGCGGCGGATGTCGCCCAGCGAGACGTCGATGCGTTCCTGACCGCCCTGCGCACGCAGCGGCTGCTCGACGAGCCCAGCGACGGGGACGGCTAGCCGTGGCGGCCGCGCCGCGGCACCGGGACACGCTGCGCGCGCTGCGGCGGGCCGACGTCGCCAGCCTGCGCGCGGCGCTGTGGACGTTTCGCGCGGCGCGACGCGCGCGACGCCGACTGCGCGCGGGGGGAGTGCCCGCCGTGTCGCTGCCGCCGGTGCCCGGCGTCGACGCGTCCGCCCGTCGCGGCGTGTACGCGGTTCTGCGCCGCGGTGGTTACACGTGCCTGGAGCAGGCCTTGGTGCGGCAGGCGTGGGACGCCGCGCATGGCCAGCCGCGCGAGCTGGTCATCGGCGTCACCTCGCCGAGCGGTGGCTTCGGCGCGCACGCGTGGCTGGAAGGCGATCCGGCTCGGACGGTCGAGGAGTTCGTCGAGTTGCTGCGCCATCCGGCGCCGGCCGTGCGCTA